>NZ_WTYK01000010.1 GCF_009828065.1 Croceibacterium soli
TGGCCCTTCGTGGCTTCGTGTGATCGAAAATCCTCCCTGTTCGGCGCAGCCGAATGGGGAGGGGGACCGCGACACCGCAGGTGTCGTGGTGGAGGGGTAAGGCCCGCCAGACCCCTCCGTCAGACGCCTGACGGAGTCTGCCACCTCCCCATTCCCGCCCCTCCGTTCGTGGTGAGCCCGTCGAACCACGACCTGCGCGTCGTCCCTCAAGCCGGCTGCGCCGCCTGCATCTCGGCGATCAGCGCCCCGTCGATCGCCTTGCCCGCCTGATACGCCTCCCGTTGCCGCACGCGTTCGGCATAAGCGGAGAGGCTGTCGCGCGCCGGGATCGTGCCGAACTGCATGCCCCAGTCGACATGCGAGCCGACATAGACGTCGGCCATCGTGAAGCGGCTGCCGCAGACGTAGTCGCGCCCGGCGAACCAGCTTTCCAGCGCGTCGACAACTTTGTCATAGCTGCCCCAGCCGACGGTGATCTGCTTCTTGCGGTCGTCTCCGCTGTCGAAGCCGAAGGCCTTGGCGGTGACCGCCGCTTCGAGCGGTCCGGCGGCGAAGAACAGCCAGCGGAAGTAATCGGCCTTCTCCTCCTGCCGCGGGAGCAGTTCGGGCGCGGACATTTCCGCGAGGTAGTGGCACACGGCCGCGGCCTCGCTCACCGCATGGTCGTGCCCGCCATGATGGTGGATCACGGTCGGCAGCTTGCCCAGCGGGTTCGCGTCGAGCAGGGCCTGGGGCTTGTTGTCCCAGTCCACGAATACCGGTTGATAGTCGGCGTGCGCCTCGTGCAGAGCCCAGCGGGCAATCTGCGCACGCGACATCGGATTGAAGAAGAAGGTGTACTCGGCCATCGAATCGCCCTCCGTCCAGAAGCGGAACATTGCAAGAACAAATCCTACAAGTCAAGCAGCTTCGCAAAGCGCCTTGAGCTGGTCGGCGCAGGCGCCCCAGCCTTCGGTGAAGCCCATTTCCTCGTGCCGCTTGCTGTCCTCCTCTTTCCAGTGCCGGGCACTGGCGGTGTAGCGCGTTCCGCTGCCTTCGGGTTCGATCGACCAGATGCCGATCATGAACGGCCCCGCAGGTTCGAGGTCGCCGACGATCGCATCGGTGGAGGCGAACCGGTGCCCTTCGTCCCAGGCGAGCACGGTTCCCGGATGCGAATGGACCTCGCCGTCCGGCCCGTACATCGTGCAGTTCGACACTCCGCCGGGCCGCCGCTCCAGCCGGTCGAACTCGGCGCGCCACGGCTTTGGGCACCACCATTCCTCCATCCGGTTGACCATGACGTCCCAGACTTTCTCCGGCGGGGCGTCGATGAAGCGGGTTACGCTAAGCTCATGCATGGGGTGGTCTCCTTCAATCCCGATCAGGGGCACCGTATGGAAAGAATGCGCGATAGGGCCGCGCGTCGTCCACGCAGCGAACGACTGCGGGCAGGGCGAGTAGCTCCGCACGCAGGGCGGCGAGGCGCGGGCAGTCGGCGGGGATCGGCTCGACCCAGTCGGCGTAGAACAGCGACGGGGCGGCTGCGCAGGTGACCAGCGAAACGTGCGGGGGCAGGGCGTTCTCGCCGAGCCAGCGCTCGAGCCAGGCATAGGCTTGGCGCAGCCGCGCCTGGCCGGCCGCCACTTCCGCCGCATCGGGGCTGTCGCGCAGGCCTTTTCCGGGATTGTCGCGGTCGGCGAAATGCGCCGCGATGACCCGCTGCATGCTGCCCATCACGTAGTTGTCGAACACCCGGTCGAGCATCCGCACGGTCGCCGCCTCGGCCGGGTCGCCCGGGATCAGCGGAGCGGGGCCGGGGTGGTAAAGTGCCAGATGCTCGACGATCGAGCTGGTCTCGACCACCACTGTCCCGCCGTCCACCAGCACCGGGAACTTGCCCGCGGGGTGGACCTGCCGAAGAAAGTCCATGCTGTAGCCGTCGTCCGGCCCCAGCGCGCGGAACTCGAACGCGGTTCCGTTGGCATAGAGCGGGATCAGTGCTTTCCAGGTGTAGGACGAGAACGGGTGTCCGTAGAGCGCCAGCATCACTAGATATTCTCTCCGCATGTCTTCATGCCGCGAGCGGGATCTTCGATCTTTCCCCTCCCGCAAGCGGGATCTTCGATCTTTCCCCTCCCGCAAGCGAGAGGGGAGAAGATCACGCTTCGGCAGGTTCGCCTTGCGCCGCCGCTTCCAGAGCAGCGATGTCGATCTTCCTCATCGTCATCATCGCCTCGAAGATTCGCTTGGCGCGCGCGGGTTCGCCGCCCATCGCCTCGGCCAGGAGGCGCGGGGTGATCTGCCAGGAGACGCCCCACTTGTCCTTGCACCAGCCGCACATGCTTTCCTCGCCGCCATTGCCGACGATCGCGTTCCAGTAGCGGTCGGTCTCTTCCTGGTCCTCGGTGATCACCTGGAAGGAAAACGCCTCGCTCTGCTTGAAGTGCGGCCCGCCGTTGAGGCCGAGGCAGGGAATGCCCAGCACGGTGAAGTCGACCGTCAGCGGTTCGCCTTCCTTTGCCGACGGGTTGTCCGCCGGCGAGTTATGGACTTTGCCGACCGAGCTGTCGGGGAAAGTCTCGGCGTAGAAGCGCGCAGCTTCCAGCGCGTCCTTCTCGTACCACAGGCAGATCAGCGCTTTGTTCGTGGCCATGGTCATCGGCCTTCGACGAACAGCGGCTGGAAGCCACCGAAGATCATCCGCCCGCCGTCGAACGGCATCTCCATTTCGCGCATGACCGGGTCGTCCATGATCCCGGCCATGCCGGCATCCCGCGTGGCTTTGTCCGGCCATTCGATCCAGCTGAAGACGACCGTCTCGTCCTCCTTCGCCTGCACCGCGCGTTTGAAGTCGGTGACCTTGCCGTCCATCACGTCGACGCCCCAGCTCTCGACCAGCCGGGTAGCCCCCAGCCTGCGGAACGCCTCGGACGCAGCCTTGGAGAATTCGACGTACTTGTCGCGGTTGGCGGAAGGGACCGCGGCGACCATGCCGTCAAGATAGCCGAACGGCCCGCCGCCTTCGTCCATGATGCACTCGAACCCGGAATAGACCATCCGCTTCGGGTCGAACGGCATCTCTGGCGGCATCTGCATTCGCTCATCGGATTCCATGCGCTTGCCCGCTTCGTCGCAGGTCGCCTTGTCCGGGTATTCGATCCACGAGAACACGACGTTCTCGCCCGGCTCGGCAGCGACCGCACGCTTCATGTCGGTCTGCTTGCCGTCGGGCACGTCGTCGCCCCAGGCTTCGACGATGCTGGCGGCGCCGAACTCGGTGAACATCGGCGCGGCGTCCGCGGCCATCTTGAAATAGCCGTTCTTCTTCTCGTTGGGGACGGGCAGCAGGAAACCTTGGATGTACGTCATTGTCACTCTCCTCAGGCTGCTATGGGTGGTTCTTCGCTGAAGGCCTCGAGCTGGGCTTCGATGGCCCGGCCGAACGCGGGCCGCTCCATGCCGCGCTCGAGATAGGCGGCGAGCGACGGGAACTTGCGCAGCTGGCCGTTCCGGTCGAACTCGCGGAGCGTGGTGACCAGCGCGATGTCCGCGATGGAGAAGTCGCCGGCGATCCATTCGCGCTCACCCAGTGCATCGGTCACGCGGGAAAGCTTCTTGTCGATCGTCTCGAACAGGATCGGCTTGCGCGCTTCGGCCCAGTCCTCCCCGGCATGGAAGATCAGCACGCTGGCCTGCTCCATCGCGACCGGTTCAATGCTGTTGTAGGCGGCGAACAGCCAGCCGAATACGTCGGCGCGGGCCTGTCCGGACTGCGGCAGCAGGCGGCCCTCCCGCTCGGCGAGGTGCACCAGGATCGCGCCGCTTTCGAACAGGCGCAGGGCGCCGTCGCGGACTACAGGCACCTGGCCGAACGGCTGTTCGGCATAGAACCATTCGGGCCGGTGCATCGCGCTGATCGGCCGCTCGCGATAGGCCAGGCCCAGTTCCTCGCAGGCCCAGCGCGGGCGCAAGTCGCGCACGAAGCCGCGGGCGAAATCCGGCACCCAGTCGAAGCAGGTGATCTCGATGGTAGCATTCGGATCGACAGGCATCGTCAATTCCTTTCGCTGGCAATTGGTAGGACGGAGCCGAACGGCCGATCCCTCGGCCGCGCCGGTCCGAATGGGCGTTCAGGCCAGTGCCTGCTCCGCCACGGTCTCGCCTTCGGGCACGGCGCCCATGTTCATCCAGACGTTCTCCCAAATGTGGCCGTCGGGATCCTCGAAGCTGCGGCCGTACATGAAGCCCATGTCCTGCTTGGGCGTCGTATCGGCCTTGCCGCCGGCCGCCACGGCCTTGTCGACGATCGCGTCGACATCGCCCTGGCTGTCCTGGCTCAGGCACAGCAGCACTTGCGCCGTCTCGTGCGCGTCGGGGATCGTCTTGCTGGTGAAGGTTTTCCAGAAGTCGTGCCGCAGCAGCATGACCACGATCTCGTCCGACCACATCATTGCAGCGGCCTGCTCGTTGGTGAACTGGGGGTTGTTGGTGAAGCCGACGGCTTCATAGAACGCCATCGACCGGGGCAGGTCCGTCACCGGCAAGTTCACGAAAATCATCCGGGGCATCGCTTTCTCCTTCCATCCTCTGCGACTCGTCACTTGCGATTCGTGGCCCATCAAGTTACTAAAGGCAACCATGAAGTTACTAAAAGAAACTAAGCCTCTGTCAGATCACGGAAAATGGTACCAGGACGCATGCGGCACGGCCTTCGCGATGGAACTCGTGGGGGAGCGCTGGTCCATGCTGATCGTCCGCGAGCTTATGCTGGGCGGACGACGGTTTTCGGACTTGCGCGCCAGCCTGCCCGGGATTTCGGCCAAAGTGCTTACCGAACGGCTCGCGAGCCTGGAGCAGGCCGGGGTGCTGATCAGACGCAAGCTGGCGCCGCCCGCCGCTACGCAGGTCTATGAACTCACCGAGTGGGGCTACTTGGCGGAACCGGCGATCCAGGAACTCGGCCGCTGGGCCGCGCGCTCCCCGCAGCACAACCCGCAGCTCCCGCTCTCGCCGGTCTCGTTCATGCTTTCGCTGCGCACGTTGATCGATCGCGAAGCGGCGCGGCATTTGGAGACGACCGTCGGCTTCACCGTGTCCGGCGAGAGCTTCCTGGCTGAGCTGCGCGACGGGCAGATGCCGGTTCGCCGCGCGCAGCCGGGGGAGGGCGAGATCGGGTTCGAAGCCGACGAACCGCTGCCCCTGCTGCGCGTGTTCTATGGCAAGCAGCCGATCGAAGCGGCGCTGCACGACGGTGGGATCAGGCTGACGGGCGACCAGGCGCTCGCCGAGCGCTTCGTCGCCCTGTTCGGCCTTCCGCCGAAGGTCGACCTAGCCGCCGAGTGACGCGAGTACCGTCGCTTCCTCTTCGGCCACCTTGCGCCAGGCCGGGCGTGCGGCGGTGCGTTCGAACCATGCGGCGATCTTCGGATGGCGCGCCGTGTCGAGCGTCCAGCCGGCGTAGCTCAGCGTCTTGATCGACGAGGCGAGGCCGATGTCGCCGACCGAGAAGGTGCCGTCGAGCCAGCCGTCCTCGCGCAGTTCGCCTTCGAGATAGTCGAGCGGGCGCAGCACGGCCTCCTCGGCGGCCGCTGCAGCCGTCTCGTCGCCTTCGGTGCCGAAGATCTTCGGCCGCAGGAAGCGGTTGAGCACGATCGGCGCGGCGGCGGGGATCAGCACGGTATCGATCACTTCGTCGAACCACACCGAGCGGCCTCGCGAGCGCGGCTCCGCCGGCAGCAGCGGGGGCTCGGGATACTGCGCATCGAGGTAGGTCACAATCGCGGTCGAGTCGGCCAGGCAGAAATCGCCGTCGGAAAGCGCCGGAATCTTCTTGAACGGGCTGATCCGCGCGAACTCTTCGGTCGGCTGGCTGGGATTGCTTGGCTCCCATTCGTAGTCGAGCCCCTTCTCGCTGGCCGCGACAGCCACTTTGCGCACGAACGGCGACAGCGGGAATCCGTAAATCTTCATGGTGCATCTCCTCCCCTAAGTCTTGCCGATTGATACAGCGCGATCGCGACACGTCCAATGCCGGCGCGATCAGCGGCCGAAGGCCCAGCGCAGGGTCCGGGCGATGCCGAACGTCGCCGCGCGGACCGGCAGGGCCTCCGCGCCGCCGGAGCGCAGATCGAGCATCGTTCGCGCATAAGGCGGCAGCAGGTCGACCGCCGCGGCGGCCAGGAGCGGCTGTATCGCGCCCACTCCGCGCGGCCGTTGCTCCAGGATCAGCCTGGCGATGGCTTTGGCCTGTTCGCTGCCTTGCAGGTGCGGCTGCATCGTCCGTTCGAGTTCGGCGGCCTCGCTGCGGCTTTCCGGCACCGGGTCGGCCCCCAGCTTGCGCGCGATGATCGCCGACTGGCGGAAATAGGCGTCCTGTTCGGCCAGGGGCATCGCCGGCTGGACATAGCGCAAGTGTGCTTCGAGGAAGCTGGTCGCCTCCGCGAGGTGGACCCAGGCAAGCGTCCGCGGATCCCGCGCGGAGTAGGGCGTGCCGTCGGCCAGCCGGCCTTCGACCGACCCATGGATGCGGTTGACCCGCTCGATCGCCGCTTCGGCGTCATCTCGATGTCCGTAAGTCGTGACGGCGATGAACCGCGCAGTACGCCGCAGCCGGCCGTGCATGTCGGCGCGGAAGTCGGAGTGGTCGAGCACGCCCTGCAGCGCGTGCGGGTGAAGCATCTGCAGCATCAGCCCGCGCATTCCGCCGACCATCATCGCCACCACGTCGGCATGGACCATGCGGATCGGAGAGTTCCGCTCGAACAGCGCATCGTCGGATGGCTGGACCGGCCGTTCGCCCGCCTCGATGTCGTTGAACATGGCGCGAACTTCGCGCACCAGGCGCCGGCGCAGCGCGTCGGACGGCGACAGCTTCATCAGGCGATTGCGCAACGACACAGGGCCCTCGCTCTCGATACGGCAGCAATGCCTACGAAGCGCCTGGCGCACCGTCGAGTCATCTTGCGCTGCCGCCGCCATTGCCGGTTGCAGCACCCAACGCGCGCGTCTAGGCACGCCGACGCGATGAACGAGATGACCAACACCCATGGCGACTCAGGCACGGCGATGTCCGCGCCCGACAAGGAAATCGACGTCCGCGAGACGTTTGGCGTCGATATCGACTGGAAAGTCCCCGCCTTCTCCAAGGCCGACGACCGCGTGCCCGATCTCGACGAAGGCTACGTCTTCGATCCGGACACCACGCTCGCGATCCTCGCCGGCTTTGCGCACAACCGCCGGGTGATGATCCAGGGCTATCACGGCACCGGCAAGTCGACCCATATCGAACAGGTGGCCGCCCGCCTCAACTGGCCCTGTATCCGCATCAACCTGGATGCCCACATCAGCCGCATCGACCTGATCGGCCGCGACGCCATCGTGCTGCGCGACGGACTGCAGGTGACCGAGTTCCGCGAGGGCCTGCTGCCGTGGGCGCTGCAGCATCCCGTGGCTCTGGTGTTCGACGAATACGACGCCGGCCGCCCGGACGTGATGTTCGTCATCCAGCGCGTGCTGGAACAGGCCGGCAAGCTGACCCTGCTCGACCAGAACCGCGTCATCCGCCCGAACCCGTGGTTCCGCCTGTTCGCCACCGCCAACACGGTCGGCCTCGGCGACACCAGCGGCCTCTATCACGGCACCCAGGCGATCAACCAGGGCCAGATGGACCGCTGGAACATCGTCACCGCACTCAACTACCTGCCGGCCGAAACCGAGCTGCAGATCGTCAAGGCCAAGAGCACGCTCGAGCCGAAGAAGATCGCCGACATGATCCGCGTCGCCGATCTTTCGCGCCAAGGCTTCATCAACGGCGACATCTCGACCGTGATGAGCCCGCGCACCGTGCTGACCTGGGCGCAGAACACCGAGATCTTCGGCGACATCGGCTTCGCCTTCCGCCTGACCTTCCTCAACAAGTGCGACGAGGCGGAACGGATGCTCGTGGCGGAATACTACCAGCGCGTGTTCGGCGAGGAGCTGCCGGAGAGTGTGGTCGCGAAAGCTTGAGCGCGAATCCTCCCCCCTCCTCTTCAGAGGAGGGGCCGGGGGTGGTGGAAGCACCGTGAAACGTCGCGTCCTGCCTCCGCATCGCACGCTGATGAAACCGCTCGCAATCGCTGTATTGTTAGGATAACACAGCGGAATGGCTGCCTGGCGTCCCTTCGCTAACAGCAAGCCCGCGCGCGGCGGTCCGGAGGATCCGGGCTATTACGCGCTGCAGGAGCCGCCGGGCGATCCCTGGGCCGATCGCCTGGACGAGGTCGACCGCTACCTCGAAGCCGACCGCGAACAGCCGAAGAAGGCCCGCACGCGCTGGTGGTGGTTCAGCCGGGGCGTGGCGGCGTTTCTGGCGCTGCTCATCCTCCTGGCGCTCTGGCTCGCGTTCACCGCGCCGCTCTCCAAGTCGCTGCAGCCGATCGCCCCGCCGCAGATCACGCTGCTCGCCGCCGACGGCACGCCGATCGCCCGCAACGGCGCGATCGTGGACGAGCCGGTCCAGGTCGAGAAGCTGCCGCCGCATGTCGTGCAGGCGTTCCTCGCGATCGAGGACCGGCGGTTCTACAGTCACTGGGGTGTCGACCCGCTCGGCATCGCCCGCGCGTTGTGGGGCAACCTGACCAGCAGCCGTACGCAAGGCGGCAGCACGATCACTCAGCAGCTCGCCAAGTTCACGTTCCTGACCCCGAAGCAGAGCCTCACCCGCAAGGCGCGCGAGGCGCTGATCGCCTTCTGGCTCGAGGCCTGGCTGAGCAAGGACGAGATCCTCGAACGCTACCTGTCGAACGCCTATTTCGGCGACAACACCTACGGACTGCGCGCCGCCTCGCTGCACTACTTCTACCGCCATCCGGAGCGGCTGAAGCCGGAACAGGCGGCGATGCTCGCCGGCCTGCTGCAGGCGCCTTCGCGCTATGCGCCGACCAACAACTTCGACCTGGCCGAGCAGCGCATGCGCACGGTGATCGGCGCCATGGCCGATGCAGGGTACATCACCGCGGCGGAGGCGAGGGCGATGCCCACGCCGCGGCTTGACGTCCGCCCGCGGAACGACCTGCCGACCGGCACCTACTTCGCCGACTGGGCGCTGCCCGAGGCGCGCAGGCTTAGCGATGTCGGCTATTCGCGACAGACGCTGCGCACCACGCTCGATTCCCGGCTGCAGGGGATCGCCCGGCGCGTAGTCGGCAATGCTCCGCTGGGAGGGGCGCAAGTGGCGCTCGTGGCGATGCGCTCCAACGGCGAGGTCGTGGCGATGATCGGCGGCAAGGACTACGCCGCATCGCCCTTCAATCGGGCCACCCAGGCGCGGCGCCAGCCTGGATCGACCTTCAAGCTGTTCGTCTACCTTGCGGCGCTCGAAGCCGGGATGACGCCTGAGACCCTGATCCCGAACACTGCGTTCAAGACAGGGTCCTACCGCCCCAAGAATTCTGGCGGCAATTACTCGGAGAGCATCACCCTGCAGGATGCCTTCGCCCGCTCCAGCAACGTCGCTGCCGTGCGCGTGCTGCAGCAGGTCGGCGACGACGCGGTGATCGAAATGGCCCGCCAGCTCGGCGTGACATCTCCGCTGGCGGAGGGCGACCCGAGCCTCGCTCTCGGCACTTCGACGATGAACCTGATCGAGCTGACCGCCGCTTATGCCGGGGTCGCGGCGAACCAGTTCCCGGTCAAGCCGCGCGCCTTCCCGGCGGCGGAAGCGGGCTGGTTCGACTGGCTGTTCGACGATCGCCACAGCCTGTCGGGCCGGGCTCACGAGGACATCCAGCAGATGCTCCGCCGCGCCGTGAACCGGGGCACGGGGCGGGCGGCAATGCTGTCCGTGCCGAACTTCGGCAAGACCGGCACCAGCCAGGACAACCGCGACGCCCTGTTCGTCGGCTATGCCGGCGATCTGGTCGTCGGCGTGTGGATCGGCAACGACGACAACACTCCGCTTGCCGGGGTCCACGGCGGCGGACTGCCGGCGCGGATCTGGCGGGACTTCATGACCCAGGCCCTCGGCCAGATGGTCGTGCCGCGTCCCTCGCGCCCCACGCCTTCGCCCAACCCCAGCGGTCCGGTCCAGCCGCAGGACGTGCCCGACCTGAGCGACATCCCGCTCGGCGACGGGCGCTCGCGCCTGAGCATCGGCGAGGGGGAGGCCGTGTTCTCGACCGAGATCGAAGGCGTGCCGATCGATCTGCGCGTGGACGAGAGCGGCCTGCAGGTAAACCCAGGCGCGCGTGCCTCGCCCACGCCGCGAGCGACCGCCACAGCGCCCTCGCCGGCTCAGCCACGTCCGGAGCTCTAGCTCCTCTGCCATGGCATCGGTCCTTCGAAACGGGCTCGCGGCCTTTGGCCTCGACCCCTCCTCAGGACGAGCGGGTAAGGTGAGGGTCTCGCTCTCACCGGTTGTCCCCCCATCCCGTTCGTCCTGCGGAGCGAGGACGCAGTCCGAGGGTCTCGAAGGACTAGGCGCTACTCTTCCGGATAGGCCGCCCGAACGAAGTACAGCCCCTCACTCGGTGCGTTGAGACCGAGGGCCGCTCGGTCCTGCGCCGCCAGCGCCTCGCCAACCTGTTCCTCGCGCCACTGCCCCTGTCCAACCAACGCCAGGGTCCCCACCATCGAGCGCACCTGGTGATGCAGGAAGCTGCGCGCAGCGGCCTCGACGATCACGCGGTCGCCCTCCCGCCGGACGTCGAGCCGGTCGAGCGTCTTGAGCGGGTCCCTGGCCTGACAATGGGCGGAGCGGAACGTGGTGAAGTCATGGAAGCCGACCAGCGCCTGCGCCGCCCTGTGCATGGCCTCTGCATCGATCGGGCGGGCGATATGCCAGGCGCGGCCTTTCTCCAGCGTCAGCGGCGCGCGGCGGTTGACGATGCGGTATTCGTAGGCCCGCCCGACGCAGGAAAAGCGCGCATGCCAGTCACCGGGCTTCACCTCGCAGGCGGTCACCGCGATGGGGTTCGGCCGCAGCACGGCGTTGAGTGCCTGCATCAGCCGGAACGGCGCGATGTCCTTCTCGACGTCGACATGGCTGCGCATTGCGAGCGCGTGCACCCCGCTGTCGGTTCGCCCGGCCGAGTGCATCGTCACCGTCTCGCCGGTAATCGCCTGGACCGCCTCCTCGACGCACTGCTGCACGCTGGGGCCGTGGTCCTGCCGCTGCAGGCCCATGAACGGGCCGCCGTCGAACTCCAGAGTGAGGGCGAAGCGGGTCATGGGGCCGTCCGCAGCACCGTCCCTGCCGGCACCGGCTTGCCGCGCAGGAAGGCCTCAGCCTCCATCGCCGGCTTGCCCGCGCGCTGGATCAGCAGCGGGCGGATCGCCGCGTTGCCGCAGGCGATCGTCAGCTTGTCGTCCAGCACCGTGCCTTCGGCGCCGTTGACCCCGACAACGCGCGCCCGCAGCACCTTGATCCGTTCACGGTCCAGCTCGAACCATGATCCGGGGAAGGGCGCGAAGGCGCGCACTTCGCGCTCGATCAGTTCGGCCGGCTTGCTCCAGTCGATCCGCGCTTCGGCCTTGTCGATCTTCGCGGCGTACGTGGCGCCGAAATCCGGCTGCGGTTCCGGCCTGATTTCGTCCAAATGTGCGACAGTCCCGACCAGCAGCTGGGAGCCGATCTCAGCCAGTTCCGCGTGCAGTTCACCTGCGGTCTTCTCGTCCACCGGCACTTTCGCGGTCGCCAGCATCGGACCCGTGTCGAGCCCTTCCTCCATCCGCATGATGGTGACGCCGGTCACGTTATCGCCGGCCAGGATGGACCGCTGGATCGGCGCGGCGCCGCGCCAGCGCGGCAGCAGCGACGCGTGGACGTTGAGACAGCCGCGGGTCGGCCCATCCAGCACCGCCTTCGGCAGGATCAGCCCGTAAGCAACGACGACGGCCAGCTCCGGCTGCAAGGCGAGGAAATCGGCCTGCGCGTCCAGGTTGCGCAGCGTATTCGGATGGCAGACGGGAATGCCGAGCGCTTCGGCCGCGCGATGCACCGGCGATGTCTGTTCCTGCTTCCCGCGTCCCGCCGGGCGAGGCGGCTGGGTGTAGACGGCAGGGATCTCGTGCCCCGCCTCGTGCAGCGCGTGCAGCGTCGGGACTGCAAAGTCCGGCGTACCCATAAACACGACGCGCATTTGGCCCCACTTCCGTTCGCTCTATTGGCGGCGTCGCGCAACTCGTGGTTCGACAAGCTCACCACGAACGGGATAACACCGGTCCGTTCGCCCACGAACGGGACAACACCAGTCCGTTCGCCCTGAGCTTGTCGAAGGGCGACAAGCGCTCCCCGAGCCGATAAAGGGCCTGCCATGGCATCGCAAGAGATCGAGACCCTGGCGAGCGCACTGGCCCGGCTTCCCGGACTCGGCCCGCGCTCGGCGCGCCGGGCAGTTCTGTGGCTGGTAAAGCGGCGCGAGACTGCGCTGGTGCAACTGGTCCAGGCGCTGGCGGCGGTGCAGGATACGCTGGTGGAGTGCTCCATCTGCGGCAACGTCGACACGCGCGACCCTTGCGGCATTTGCGCCGATCCCAAGCGCGACCCGCGCCAGCTTTGCGTGGTCGAGGATGTCGCCGACCTCTGGGCGCTCGACCGGGCGCGTATGTTTACCGGCCGCTACCACGTGCTCGGCGGGCGGCTTTCGGCGCTCGAAGGCATCCGGCCGGAGGATCTCTCGATCGGCAAGCTGATCGAGCGGGTCGCCGAAGGTGGCATCGACGAGGTCGTCCTGGCCATGAACGCCACCCTCGAAGGCCAAACCACAGCCCACTACATCGCCGAGCGGCTCGAGGCGTTTCCCGTCCGGATCACCCAGCTCGCCCACGGCCTGCCCGTCGGCGGCGAACTCGACTATCTCGACGAAGGCACCCTGGCGCAGGCGCTGCGGGCAAGGCGGCCGGTGTCCTAAAATCCTCCCCGGGACGGGGAGGGGGACCGTGCGCAGCACGGTGGAGGGGGCTTACCGGCAGCGCCACGCGAGAAGGCGCACCCCCTCCGTCAGCCGCCTGCGGCGTCTGCCACCTCCCCGTTCCGGGGAGGACCTGGTCCTCGTTCACTTGTCGTTCGGGCGGGAAATGCTTATATTCGCGCGATGGCAATCCGTGAAATCCTTGAAGTGCCGGATCCCCGGCTGAAGATCGTATCCAAGCCCGTCGAGACTTTCGACGATGGCCTGAAGGCGCTCGTCGACGACATGTTCGAGACGATGTACGCCGCGCATGGCATCGGCCTGGCGGCGATCCAGGTGGGCGAGCCGATCCGCCTTCTGGTGATCGACCTGCAGGAGCCGGACGAGGATGCCTCGCCCGAAGATTGCGGCGATCATGGCTGCGGCCACGACCACCGCCCGGTCAAGAACGATCCGCGCGTGTTCGTGAACCCCGAGATCCTTGCGCCGGCCGAAGAGCTGTCGACCTACCAGGAAGGCTGCCTCTCGGTGCCTGACATCTATGCCGACGTGGACCGCCCGGTGCGCTGCCGCGTCCGCTGGCAGGACCTCGAAGGCCAGGTGCACGAAGAGGACATGGAAGGCATGATGGCGGTCTGCATCCAGCACGAGATGGACCACCTGAACGGCATCTTGTTCATCGATCACCTCAGTCGCTTGAAGCGCTCCATGGCGCTGAAGAAGCTCGAGAAGCTCCGCAAGGCCGCCTGATCGCGCCCGGCGGAGCCCGGCCTCGCCGGGTCCGCCTGACGCTGCTTCGGGTCTAGCTCAAGCCGCGCCGTGCTCGAAGGTGCTGCGCTGCCCGTCGGCGTGGACTTCGTCGTTCAAAGTCTCGAGAGCTCTGCGGCAATCGTCGGCACATTCGCGGCACATCTGCGCACAGCGTCGGCAGTGATCGGTGTCGTGCTTGGCACATTCTTCTTCGCAGATCTCGCAGGCGTGGATGCAGGTCGCCAGCAGCGTGCGGATCAGTTGGCGGTTCTCGTCGGTTCGCCGGGTGGCGACCCGATATGTCGCCTCGCACACGTCGGAGCAGTCGAGGCACAGCCGGATGCAGCGGCGCATGTCCATCTCTTCGGCGCTGCAGGCATCGGCGCAGGAGTTGCAGATCGCGGCGCAGTACATCGCGTGCTTGACCGCCTCGCCCAGAGCCTCGTTGTAGTCGGAGCCGACCGACGGGTGCTCGGAGATCATCTTTTGAATCGACATGCAAACCGCTCCTTTCCGTTCCGTTTGGGAGCGCTTCAGCAGGGCGTTGGTTCCGCCGCGGCCTGACTGGCCGCTCGCCAAACGAAAAAGGGTGGCGCGGCCTGAACCGCGCCACCCGAGAGGTCCTGCGATGCAGGTGTTTAGCCGCGCTCGCCGGTCGGCGGAACGTACGGTGCCGGGGGCACCGGGCAGTTCTGCATCACGCCCACAACCGAGCCGTCCGGGCAGGTCTTCGTCTGCGGCGGGGGCGGAGGCGGGGGCGGGGGCGGCGGGGGCGGCGGCGGCGGGGGCGGAGGCGTAGCCGCGCCGAAGTTGAAGATCAGGCTGGCGAGCAGCGAGTGGGAGCTGAAATCGGTGTCGAACCGGTCGTTGCCGGGGCTGACCATGCTCAGGTCCTCGACGTTGAAGTAACGGTACTTCACGCCGATGTCCGTGTTGGTGTTGAGCGGCAAGCGCATCCCGGCAATCAACTGCCAGGCCCAGCTGCCGTCCGAATCGTCCACGAACGGACCTGCGAGGCCTTCGATCTCACCTTCCAGGTCGACCCATGCGTAACCGACACCGCCGCCGCCGTAGAACTGGAGGCCGCCGTCCGGCGCGAAGTCAGCCAGAGCGTTGATCATGAGGCTCTTGACGTTCACGTCGCCATCGATCGGGAAAGCCGTGTCGATGGCGGGCGTGCCCGGGTTCAGGTCGAAGCCCGGTTCGGACTCGACTTCGTCGATATCCAGCGTCTTGTAGGCTGCTTCGCCTTCGAGGCGGAAGCCGCCGAAGTCATAGCCGAGGATCGCGTCGACATCCCAACCCATCTTGGTGTCGAGGTCGACGAGGTTGCGCTCGCCATCCTCGATGTCGCCATCGCCATCTGCGTCGTAGTCGACGGTTAGGGAATCGCCGAAAGCTAGCCCCCCTTCGATGCCTGCATACATGCTGCCGTCGCGAGCCAACGCCGGTGTGGCGGCGAGGATCGTTGTTGCAAGTGCCAGGCCGATTGCTGCCTTGCGCATTGTGTTAAGCTCCCTTTTGATCCGAGTACGGATATAGCGCCTCCGGGTGCGGCGGGTTTTTCCCGCCACGATTACGATCCATCGGCTGGAAATGAGACCATATCCGCTGCCTTTGGTTCCGGCCGGTGTTGCGAGTGTTGGAGACCTGTTGCGCGGCGGCCACAGTGAGTGGGGAGCGGGGGTTGCACGCCAGGTAGCCCGTTCGCCGGGCCGTACGCGTTCAGGCACCCCGGCGGCGCGCCTCAGCCAGTTCCTCAAAATCCTGCCCCTCTGGGGGAGGGGGACCACGCGAAGCATGGTGGACGCCCCCTCCGTCAGCCGCTTCGCGGCTGCCACCTCCGCCAGAGGGGAGGATCGAGGCCGGGGCCCGAATGGCAGGCGGCGTGCGCGTGTGCAGTCAAATGGGCTCTGGAACGAGTCCAGGATGACAGCGGAGTGTTCGCAGCGAGACCGGCTCAGTCGGCGAGTGCCGCGAGGGCGGTGCCTCCGAGCTTATCACGGCCGTAAGGATCGGGTCCGAGGGCGATCCTGTCGCCGTCGGCATGCGCGGTCAGGTAGGCGACGTAGATCGGAACCGGGCGGGCGAGGTCGATCTTCTGTTCCGGGCCGCTCGATGCTTCGGCGGCGGTACCGCCGAGCAGCCAGCGGGCCAGCCTGTCCGCGTCTTCCAGGCGGATGCAGCCATTGCTGAAATAGCGCGCCTCTTTGGCCAGCAGGTCCTTGTCGGGCGTGTCGTGTAGGTAAATGCCGAACGGGTTGGGGAATTCGAACTTCATCTCGCCCATCGCGTTCGAGGCCCCCGGGCGCTGACGGACGCGCAGGTCCAGTTCGCCTCGCTGCACGGCGCGCCAGTCGACGCTCTTCGGATCGAGCAGCTCCGCCTCCTCCTCCCAGCCGGACAGGACTTCGTAGCCGCGTGCCTTGAGATAGGCCGCGCCGCCCCTGAGGACCCCGGGTGCGATGGTCTTGCGGACGAGGTCGGACGGCACGTTCCAGTATGGATCGGCGATCGCATGGCGGATCCATCCCGAGATGGACGGCGTCTGGCTGTCGGGCTTGCCGACCACCACGCGCATCGAATCGACGGGGCGGTTGCCCTCGTACATCCACAGGCGGGCGCTGGCCGTGTCCACCAGGACGTGGCGTTCCCTCGGCTGCGCGGGGATCTGGCGGATGCGCTCAAGATTGCGGATCGCCAGTTGCCGGGCAGCGGCGGAGCCGCCCTCGGTCAGCAGCGTGCGCCGCAGCGGCGCGTAGAGCGGGTGCATCCACGCCATTCCACGGACGTATTCCTGCAACGAAGGGGCCTTTGCGGCCTGGTCGAGCGTCAGGTAAGTGCTGGGAAGTTCGGGCCGCAGCGCATCGTGCTCGTAGATCATGCCCGCATCCGTCGGCCGGCGCAGCGCCGCGACATAGGCGGCGAGCGTGCGCGAGAGAAGAAGCTCGGCCCTCTCCAGCGCCTCCGGCGTGCGCTGTGCCTCGGCCGCCTGGATGGCCTCGGCAAGCTCCGCCGCCTCGAGGGCGGCTGGAGCGATCCCGTCGTACTCCGCCGTCTGCACCAGTTCGAGCAGGGCCCGCGCCGCCGGATCGAGCGACCCGTCCGGCGAGATCCACAGCGGACTGCTGGCATAGGCATAGAACGTCCGGAGCTCTCCGCCCGCGCTTTTCGCCAAGCGAGCCTGGACCGTAGACGGCTCGGAAGGACTTGCGGCCAGCGCCGGAAGCGGCGCGGCAAGGCACATCGCGAGGGAGAAGGAGAAAAGCCGGGGTGAAATAAAGAAGCGGTTCAAGGACATAATCAACCAACCGCTGGTGGAGGCCCCGGTTCCACCTCTTGTGGAACCCGCGTGGCGCCTGACCCATTGCTCCGGCATGTTGACCGACCCTCAAATGCTTCAGTTCGCCATTGCGGTGGCGCGGATATTCGAGTTCGCCGGCATCGGAGCGATCGTCGTCGGAACGCTTGTGGCGCTTATCAAGTTCGGCCTGGCCGGCGTTGGGGCCCGCCGGGCCGACGGCGCCGAAGGCAAGTCCGAACTGTCGTCCGAATTCCGCAAGAACCTGGGCCGTTCGATCCTGGTCGGGCTGGAGCTCCTCGTCGCGGCGGACATCATCCGCACCGTCTCGGTCGTGCCGACGTTGGAAAACGTGCTGGTGCTTGCGCTCATCGTGCTAATCCGCACGTTCCTGTCGATGAGCCTGGAAGTGGAGATCAACGGACGATGGCCCTGGCAAAGCAGCGGAAAAGGCTGAGCGTCCGCGCGGGGTTTCTCCAGACGGCCGCTGCGAGGGCCGGCGGAACGATGATTCCGCGCCGCGGGCACGCCAGCGCCTGACGAGCGTTCAGCAGCGATGGGCCGCCGTATCCTCGTCGTGGAAGACGACCTTCTCAACCGGATGTTCTATTCCGCCGTGCTGGAAAGCGGCGGCTACGCGGTGGAGACGGTCGCCGACGGGGACCTCGCCATCGAGGCGGTAAGGAAGTTCTCGCCCGACCTGATCGTCATGGACATCCAGCTGCCCAATGTCTCCGGCCTCGATCTGATCGAAATCCTGCAAGCCGATCCCGAACTGAAAGCCATTCCGATCCTCGCCGTAACCGCGTTCGTGGGCAAGGGGGAGGAGCGTAGGATACGCCAAGCCGGAGCCAGCGGGTTTCTGGCCAAGCCGGTTTCCATCAAGCCCTTCCTCGCCGCGATCGAGGCGCTGCTGGCAGGGTAGGCAGCGCCGCGCGAGGGCGGGTCCTTCCGAAACGGGATTTCAGCCTGGCTTCGATCCCTCCTCAGGACCAACGGCGAGGAGTCGTCGTGACCAACGATAGTGGCTGCTCACCGTGGAATTCGTCATGCTGAACTTGTTTCAGCATCTATCGCTCCGACAGGACCGGGGTGCCCCACTCAGGCGCGGCCGGCCCCCCAATTGCCGATGAGCACTCTCCGCCCCAGCGGCCCCATGGACCCTGAAACGAGTTCAGGGTGACGAAGGAAGGAGTATAGAATTGGCAGCGGCCCCGAAGCCAGTCCGGGGCCGCACAGTGTTGCGCTTAGAACAGGCCTTCGATCTGGCCGTTCTCGTCGAGGTAGATGCCTTCCGCGCTCGGCACCTTCGGCAGGCCGGGCATGGTCATGATGTCGCCGGCGATGGCGACGACGAAGCCGGCGCCCGCGGAGAGACGCACTTCGCGGATGGCGATCTCGTGCCCGTCCGGCGCGCCGAGCTGGGTTGGGTCGGTCGAGAACGAGTACTGCGTCTTGGCCATGCAGACCGGGAAGTGGCCGTAACCCATCTCTTCCCACTGCTTCAGCTGGTTGCGCACCGCCGGGGAGATGCTCACGCTGCCGGCGCGGTAGATCTCGGTGGCGATCGTCTCGATCTTCTGCGCCAGCGGCATTTCCGACGGATAGAGCTGCTTGAAGCCGGGCGCGCCCTTGTCGGCCTTCTCGGCCACGATGCGGGCGAGCTCTTCCGCACCGGCACCGCCATCGGCCCAGTGCTTGCAGATCACGGCGTCGGTGCCGTACTTCTTGGCCATCTCCTGGATCACCGCGATTTCCTCGTCGGTGTCGAGGAAGAAGTGGTTGATCGCCACGGTCGGGTTGATGCCGAACTTGTTGAGGTTCTCGATGTGGCGCTCGAGGTTGACGGCGCCCTTGCGGACGGCGTCGACGTTGGGCTCACCGAGATCCTTCTTGGCGATGCCGCCGTTCATCTTCAGCGCGCGGACGGTGGCGACGAGAACGATCGCGTCGGGCTTCAGGCCGGCGGCGCGGCACTTGATGTCCATGAACTTCTCGGCGCCCAAATCCGCGCCGAAGCCGGCTTCGGTGACGACGTAATCGGCCATCTTCAGCGCGGTGGTCGTGGCGATCACCGAGTTGCAGCCGTGGGCGATGTTGGCGAACGGGCCGCCGTGGAGGAACGCCGGGTTGTTCTCCAGCGTCTGCACCAGGTTCGGCTGGATCGCGTCCTTCAGCAGCACGGTCATCGCGCTGTCGGCCTTCACGTCGCGGCAGAACACCGGCGTCTTGTCGCGGCGATAGCCGATGATGATGTCGCCGAGGCGCTTCTGCAGGTCCTCGAGGTCGGTCGCGAGGCACAGGATCGCCATGATCTCGGAAGCGACGGTGATGTCGAAGCCGGTCTCGCGCGGGAAGCCGTTGGATACGCCGCCGAGCGGGCCGACGATCTGGCGCAGGGCGCGGTCGTTCATGTCGAGCACGCGGCGCCACACGACGCGGCGCAGATCCAGCTCCAGCGCGTTGCCCCAGTAGATGTGGTTGTCGATCATCGCGCTCAGCAGGTTGTGTGCGCTGGTGATGGCGTGGAAGTCACCCGTGAAGTGCAGGTTGATCTCGTCCATCGGCATGACCTGGCTCTTGCCGCCGCCGGCGCCGCCGCCCTTGACGCCGAAGCACGGGCCGAGGCTCGGCTCGCGCAGGCACAGCAGCGACTTCTTGCCGATCAGGTTGAGCGCATCGTGCAGGCCGACCGAGGTGGTGGTCTTGCCTTCGCCGGCCGGGGTCGGGTTGATCGCGGTGACCAGGATCAGCTTGCCCTGCTTGCCGCCCTCGGGAAGCGCGTCACGGTCGATCTTCGCCTTGTACTTGCCGTAGGGGATCAGCGCCTCGTCCGGCACGCCGGCCTGGGCGGCGACTGCGGTGATCGGCTTCAGGGTTGCCTGGCGGGCGATTTCGATATCGGTGGGCATCGGCGGTCCTCTTCCTTGGCGCTCGGGAGCGAAGTTTCACTTACGCGAAAATTTCGCGAATCTGAAATTGTAAGCAGGCCATACAGTTTTGCAGGGGCAAATCTCAAGGGTGATTCTGGCAGCAGCGTCTAGAGCGGCCGTGGACTGTTCGCCAGCCGGGGTTGTGCGGCAGGCGGTGCGCCGATAGGTTCGCGCTTCGTTCCTGCGGCTTCGTCCGCTTTCGAGGTGCCGTTCAGTCCATGGATCCCGTTGCAGTCTTCCTTTTCGTCTTTGCTCTCGCTCTCGGTGCGTTCCTCGGGTGGTTCCTCGGCTCGCGACCAGTGGCCGACTGGAAGGCCCGCCACAGCCAGCGCGACGGGGAGGCGCGGGAGCACGAGGCGGCGTTCCGCAAGGCGGTAGCGGAACTCGGGGAAGCACGCATCGAACTGGCCACGCACAAGGCCAACGCGGAGAACTTCGACAAGCAGATCAAGCAGCTGAACGAAGCGCGCGAGCACTTGCTGGCGCAGTTCAAGGCCGCCGGCGGCGAAGTGCTGTCGAAGGCGCAGGAGGAATTTCTCAAGACCGCTGCCGAGCGCTTCGGCAATGCCGAACGCGCGAACAAGGAAGCGGTCCGTTCGCTGCTGGAGCCGGTCAACCAGCGGCTCAAGAGCTATGAGGAGCAGGTCGCCGCGCTCGAAGCCAAGCGCGTCGATTCGTTCGGCCAGCTGACCGGCCTGATCGAGAACATGCGGGCGGGGCAGGAAGCGATCCGCATGGAAGCGGCGCGGCTCGGCAATTCGCTGACCAATGCGCCGAAGGCTCGCGGCCGCTGGGGCGAGCGGGCGCTGCAGAACGTGCTCGAGCAGTGCGGCCTGTCGGAACACACCGATTTCCACCTGGAGCGGTCGATCGACACCGACGAAGGGCGCCTGCGCCCCGACGCGATCATCAACGTGCCCGGGCAGAAGAAGCTGGTGATCGACGCCAAAGTCTCGCTCAACGCCTACCAGCAGGCTTTCGAGGCCGACAACGACGAAGCCCGCTCCAGGGCGCTCGACGCGCATGCGAAGTCGATGCGCAATCACGTCCAGCAGCTCAGCGCCAAGAGCTACCAGAGCCAGTTCGAGGATACGCCGGATTACGTGATCATGTTCGTGCCGGGCGAGCACTTCGTCGCCGCTGCGCTGGAGCATGATCCGGCGCTGTGGGACTTCGCCTTCGAGCGGCGGGTTCTGCTGGCGACGCCGACCAATCTCGTCGCCATCTGCCGCACCGTGGCGCAAGTCTGGCGGCAGGACGGGCTCGCGCGGGAAGCGCAGGAGATCGGCCGCATGGGCGCCGAGCTCTACGATCGGCTGGCCGTCGCCGCCGAGCATCTCAAGCGGGTCGGGGGCGGGCTGGAGTCCGCCGTGAACAACTACAATAAGTTCGTCGGCAGCTTCGAGCGTAACGTACTCTCTTCCGGCAAGCGCCTGGCGGAGAAGGGGGTTGAGATCGGCCGGCGGGAAATCGAGGAGGTACCCCTTGTCGAAAGCGCCCCGCGCTATACTGGTAGCGATGTAGAGGAACCCGCAGCGGCGAGACTGGTTGAGGGCACTCGGGAGGAGGCCAGCGCACGCGCATGACGAGACGAGATTGGTCCCTGGCTGCGGCCCTGCCGCTGGTCCTGCTGCTGCAGTCGTGCGAGCGGCAGGAAGCGCCGGCGGACGAACTCGTGGAATCGGCCGAGCAGTTCGTCGGGACCAAGAAGAGCGAACCGAAGCCGCTCGCCAACGGACCTTATGCCCCGCGCGACACCTGCGGCGATCTCGAAGGCGCCGATGCGTTCCGCCAGAGCCTGGCCGAGGCGGTTCGCCTGCGGGATGCGGACGCGCTCGTCGCGCTGGCGGCGGAGGACATCAAGCTCGACTTCGGCGGCGGAACCGGCCGCGCCGAGCTGCGCAAGCGGCTGACTAGCGGCGAGTGGAACCTGTGGCAGGAGCTCGACGAGCTGCTGGCGCTCGGCTGCGCGGCCAACAAGCAGGGCGGGATCACGATCCCGTGGTATTTCGAGCAGGCGATCCCCGGCGTCGACCCGATGGCGGGCATGATCGTCACCGGCGAAGACGTGCCGCTGCGCGAAGCGCCGGAGGACGGCGGAGCCGCGGCGAGCGCGTTATCGTGGGGCGTCGTCGAGATCAGCAACTTCCGGCCGGAGGCGCCTTACCAGCAGGTGAAGACCACAGACGGCAGCCAGGGCTTCATCGCCACCGACAAGCTGCGCAGCCTGATCGACTATCGCCTGTCCGCAACCAGCCGCAACGGCAAATGGAGCATCGTCAGCTTCGTTGCCGGCGACTGATGGTCGTCGTCCCGGACTTGATCCGGGACTGCTGCCGGCCGAGTCCTACCAAGAGGCCAGCGGTCCCTGGTCAGGCCCGGGACGACGTTGAGGTGGGGATGGCGTTGTAGTGGGGCGACGTTGAAGTGGGGATGGTCGTCGTCCCGGACCTGATCCGGGACCGCTGGCGGCCAGGTCCGGCCAGGAGGCCAGCGGTCCCGGGGTCAGGCCCGGGACGACGTTAGCTTTCGAGCGTCGCGAGCACTTCGTAGGACAGCACAGCGGCGGCCACTGCGGCGTTGAGGCTGTCGGCCCGCCCGCGCATCGGCATCGTCACGCGCAAGTCGCAGGACGCCTCGTATTCCTCCGGCAACCCGCGCGACTCGTTGCCGACCAGGATGAAGCACGGTGCGCGGTAGGCAGCGCCGCGATAGGGCACGGCATCGCGCAGGGAGGCGGCGACGAGCTGTGCCTGCTCGCCGGTGCGCAGCCAGGCGATGAACGCGTCCCACGGCGCCTGGGCGATGCGCTGGGTGAACACCGCGCCCATGCTCGCGCGGACGGCCTCCGCGGAGAACGGATCGGCGCAATCGTCGATCAGGATTAGGCCGCCGGCGCCCACGGCGTCGCCGGTGCGCAGCATCGTCCCCAAGTTTCCGGGATCGCGCAGCGCCTGCGCCACCAGCCAGATCGGCGCAGCGGAGCGGTCGATCTGGGCGAGGGCGGTGTCGAACTCCTCAAACACGCCGATCACCGCCTGCGGATTGTCCTTGCCGGTGATCTTGGAAAGGATGTCCGGCGCGGTCTCGACGATCTCGCCGCCGGCGGCTTCGACGTCGTCGATCAGCGCGGACAGCAGCGGATGATCGTCGCGCTCATCCGCCATCACCAGCATTTCGGGCAGGCGCCCGCTCTCGCGCGCGTCGGTCAGCAGCCGCAGCCCTTCGGCCAGGAACTTGCCCTCGCGCCGCCGGTGCTTCTTGTCGCGCAGCGCACGGAGGGATTTGACGGTCGGGTTGGAGAAGCCGGTGATTGTGCGGCGCACGGAGGATCAATCCTCGCCGAAGCCGCTGACCACCAGCGCGACCAGCTCCGCCAGCCGCGATTCGGCCTGCTCACCTTCCGCTTCGATCTCGATCGTGTCGCCCTTGGCCGCGCCCAGCATCATCAGGCCGAGGATGGAACTGCCAAGCGCCGAGTTGCCGTCCTTGCGGACGCGCACCGTCGTTCCCTCCATCGCCGCCGCCGCGCCGACGAAGCGCGCGCTGGCCCGCGCGTGCAAGCCGCGCTTGTTGACGATCTTTACCACCTGGCTCGCTGCAGCCACGCCCTGCTCTCCCAGACTTCCCGGCACGCTTATGCGTCTTGTCCGAGAAATTCCGATGCGACGGTGATGTAGTTGCGCCCGGCTTCCCGCGCCGCGGTAACCGCCGAGCGCAAGTCCATCTCCTTGCGGGCACCCGCCAAGCGGATCAGCATCGGCAGGTTGATCCCGGCGATAACTTCGGTCTTGCCGGTCTTAAGCAGAGATATCGCCAGGTTGGACGGCGTGCCGCCGAACAGGTCGGTCAGCAGCACCGCGCCGGAGCCGGTATCGACACGCTTGATCGCGCTGGCGATCTCGCGCCGACGCGCTTCCATGTCGTCGTTGGGGCCAATGCAGACGGTCGCGACGTCGGGCTGTTCGCCGACGACGTGCTCCATCGCATGCACGAATTCCTCGGCCAACCGGCCGTGGGTCACCAGGATCATTCCGATCATTCGGTCAGATAACTCTCGAAGCGCTTTCCCGCGACCCGTCTTCGCGGACAAGGACGCGGCCCATATCGCGATTTCATTGCCGATGCGACCCCTCAATCAATTCGGCCGTCCGTGACTTCAGATTGCGGTGAAGCACGGTCGGCGAAAAGCCCGCCTCTCTGAGCGCTGCCGCCATCCGTTCCGCAATAAAGACAGAACGATGTCTGCCGCCTGTACAACCGAAGGCGATGTTGACGTAGCTCTTACCCTGGGCGGCATAGCGCGGGAGCAGGTCCAGCAGCAGGTCGCGAATCCGTTCGAAGCTCGCCGCGAAGCCTTCGTCCTTCTGGATATGCGCGCCGACCGGCTCGTCCAGGCCGCTGTAGTCGCGCAGCTCCGGATCCCAGTGCGGATTGTCGAGGAAGCGCATGTCGAACACCAGGTCCGCGGCCGGCGGGACCCCGCGGGCGAAACCGAAGCTCAGCACGGTAACGGTCATCGGCTCCTGCGAAGCCCCGGCGAAGTGCTGGCGGATGACCTGCTGCAGTTCCTTCGGGCTGAACAGCGTGGTGTCGATCAGCACGTCCGCCCAGCGGCGCAGCGGCGCCACGAGGTCTCGTTCCGCCGAGATGCCGACGTCGACCGGCACGTCGTGCGCCAGGTGATGGCGCCGGCGGGTTTCGTCGAACCGCCGCCGCAGCTCCGCGTCGGAGCAATCGAGGAACAGCGTCGAGAGCTCCAGGTCGGGCCGCGCGTCGAGCTGCTTCACCCGTTCGATGATCGCACCCGGCGCGAAACCGCGCGTGCGCGAATCGAAGCCGATCGCCAAAGGCGGCGCTCCGCTGTCACGCTCCCCCTCGCGCCCGATCAGGCGCGGGAGCAGGCGGATCGGGAAGTTGTCGATCGCTTCCCAGCCGAGATCCTCCAGCTCGTGCAGAGCGGTGGTCTTGCCGGCGCCGAGCATTCCGGTGACCAGCAGGATGCGTTGGCGCTCGAGGAGGGATTCGCTGGACATTGCGCGATCTCTGCGCGCTCCCCCAACAAATGTGAAGGGGTCAGTCCAGACCGTGCAGTTTCAGGGCAAACTCGGCCCGCAGCGGCAGCAAGGGGCTTTCGGGGTAGAGCCCGACCAGCGGGAGCGAATGGCCGCAAACCTCGGTGCGCTCAGCCTGCTCCAGATAGCGCGGGGCATCGGGATCGAACCGGATCACGATGGCGAGAGGAGCGGAGCAGGTCGGAAGGCTGGCCAGGCCGACGTTGCGGATCTCGATCAGCCCGGCGATGTTCGGCGGCGGGAGCGCCCAAAGCCGACCACCGCGGCTTTCCAGCGTCACCGCGTCGTCCCCCACCAGCACCGCGCCCCGGTCGATAAGGGCGAGCGCCAGGCTGGACTTGCCGCTGCCGGGCTCTCCCTCGATCAGGACGCCGCGACCGGCGATCGCGACGCAGCTGATGTTGGCCAGCGTGGTCATGCTGCTGGCAAGGTCAGCACGAGGCATGCGCCGGTGCTGCCGTTCCCGTTGTCATGCACTGTCAGCGTCCCGTCGTGCGCTTCGGCGATCGTCCGCCCGATCGCCAGGCCGAGCCCGCTGTGGTCGCCGAAGTCCTCCGCCTCGGGCCGCAGCGAATGGAACCGGGCGAAGACCTTCTCGCGCGATTCGGCCGGAATGCCCGGTCCCTCGTCGCACACAGAGGTTTCGACATGCTCGCCGCGCCGCGCGACGCACACGGTGATCGTGCCTCCCGGCGGCGAGAACGAGACGGCGTTGTTGAGCAGGTTCTCGATCACCCGTTCGAGCCGCAGCGGCACGCCGAGGACCAGGGTCGAGCTGCCTTCGCGCAGCAGGTCGATCCGGCAGTCGCCGTTCTCCCCCCGGGCTTCGCGCCGGTCGACCACGTTCTCCACCAGCCGGGCCATGTCTACCGATTCGAAAGTGGCGCGGCTCAGCTCGGCATCGATGCGGCTGGCTTCGGAAATCTCGCTGACCAGCCTGTCGATCCGCCGGACATCGTGCGCGGCAACCTGGATGAGCTGGTTGCGCAGCTCCGGATCGTCCACTTTGCCGAGCGAATCGACGGCACTGCGCAAGCTCGCCAGCGGGTTCTTGATCTCGTGCGCGACGTCGGCGGCGAAGCTTTCCACCGCGTCGATCCGATGGCGCAGCGCGCCGGTCATGTCGGCCACGGCGCGGGCGAGCAGGCCGATCTCGTCCTGCCGCTCCGGCAGCCGTGGCACTTCGACCTCGCGCTCCCGGCCCAGCCTCACGCGGATCGCGGCGCGGGCCAGGCTGCGAAGCGGGGTGACGATCGTCCGCGCCAGATAAAGCGAGAGCAGGATCGAGGTGAGCAGCGCCAGGCCCAGGGCCATGCCGAGGGTGGTACGCGCCTCGCGCACCTTTTCGGTGATGTCGACCGCGTTGCGGGTCGTCAGCAGAGTCGCGCCGACCAGGCCGACCGGCGCGGCGGCGTTGATCACCGGCGTTCCGTCGGGCGCGTCGCGCAGCTGGATCTGGGTGAGGCCTTCCTCGCGGGCGCGCCGCAGTTCGGGCCAGGCGTCGGAGTTCGGCGTTTCGGGCTCGACGTAATCGGGAATCGGATCGGCGCCGACGATTGTGTTCACCGCGCGGTCGAGCCAGCGCGCGAAACGTTCGGACCTGGTCTCGTCGCCGACTTTGTCGAACTTGAACGCGGGCTGGTCCAGCGCGAAGCTGTCGGCCCACAGGTTGCCTTCGGCATCGAACATGCGCAGGCGCATCTTCTGCTCCTTGCCGATCTGCGTGAGCACGGCCTCCTGCCGTTCGCGTGTCGCGCCGGCGAGCGCTTCGGCGGTGATCTGCGCTTCGATCCGCGCCAGCTTGTAGCGTTCGGAGAGCAGCTGCTTGCGGTAGGAATCGAGATAGAAGATGCCGCCGCCGAGCAGCGCCAGCGGCAGGATGTTGACCGCCAGGATGCGCGAGGTGAGCGAGAAGCGGCTCGACCAGCGCAGCGGATCGGGCCGGAAGTCGCGGCGACTGCCCGCGTCGTCCTCAGCCATCGGAGAAGCTGTATCCGGCCCCGTAGAGCGTCTCGATCGCGCCGAACTCCGGGTCGACCGAACGGAACTTGCGGCGCAGGCGCTTGATGTGGCTGTCCACGGTGCGATCGTCCACGAACACGTCGTCCGGATAGGCCGCGTCCATCAGCTGGTTGCGGCTCTTGATCACGCCCGGCCGGCTCGCCAGCGCTTCAAGGATGAGGAATTCGGTGACGGTAAGAGAGACCGGCATGCCGTCCCAGGTCACCCGGTGCCGCGCGGGGTCCAGCGCAAGGCGGCCGCGCTCGATCATCGCGCCGTCGACGCCTCCGTGCGGCTCGTCGCTCGATTGCTGCGCCGGGCCCGCGCGGCGCAGGATCGCGCGGATGCGCGCGAGCAGCAGGCGCTGGCTAAAAGGCTTGGCGATGTAGTCGTCGGCGCCCATCGCCAGACCGGCGGCTTCGTCCTGCTCCTCGTCCTTGCTGGTCAGGAAGATCACCGGCAGCTCCGACCGTTCGCGCAGCCGGCGCAGCAGCTCCATGCCGTCCATCCGCGGCATCTTGATGTCGAACACCGCCAGGTCGGGCGGGTTCTCGGTCAGCGCCTTGAGCGCCTGCTCGCCATCGGAATAGACGCGGGTGGCGAAACCCTCCGCCTGCAGCGCGATGGACAGGGTGGTGAGGATGTTACGGTCGTCGTCGACCAGCGCGATCGTGCGCCGGCTGTCGGGGGCTGGCTGATCGGCAGCGGGCGAGGGGGGATCACTGGCCATGGGGTCGAGCGTTAGCTTGCACGGGGGTGGAATAACAGCTTTCGCGGCCACGAAACAACGCGCAACGCGCGGCGACCGCCGGGGGTGCGGTAAATCGTTGCAAGAATGGCCGAATCCGAAAGTCGGGGAGTCAATTTGACGTATCGCCGCTCGGCGACTATGCGCGGGCTATGCAGGCCGCCGCCGCTGCGCGGTCCGTTTCCCGTCGCATATGGAGACGCTACTTGACCGCTTCGCTTTCAGGCTCACTGGCCGATTTGGGCATTAACACCAACGCCGAGATCAAGGCCAATCTGGGCACCGCCGCGCTGGCCGAACAAGCCATCATCAATGGCGAAGGGCGCCTGGCGAAGGACGGCCCGCTCGTCGTCGAAACCGGCAAGCACACCGGCCGCAGCGCCAAGGACAAGTTCATCGTGCGCGATGCCGAGACAGAAAGCACCGTCTGGTGGGGCAAGGTCAACGTGCCGATGACGCCGGAGCACTTCGCCGCGCTGAAAGCCGATTTCTTTGCCGCGCTGGCCGACAAGGACCGGCTCTATGTCGCCGACCTGTTCGGCGGATCGCAGCCGGAGCATCGCGTCAACGTGCGGGTGATCAACGAGTTGGCCTGGCACAACATGTTCATCCGCACGCTGCTGGTGCGCCCGACGGCTGAGGAGCTGAAAGGCTTCGCGCCCGAGTACACGATCATCGACCTGCCGAGCTTCCGCGCTGATCCCGAGCGCCACGGCACGCGCAGCGAAACGGTCGTTGCTGTGAACCTGAGCGAGAAGCTGATCCTGATCGGCGGCACCAAGTATGCCGGCGAGATGAAGAAGAGCGTGTTCGGCATCCTCAACTACCTGCTGCCGACGCGCGGCGTGATGCCGATGCACTGCAGCGCCAACATCGGCCCCGATGGCAAGACCGCGGTGTTCTTCGGCCTTTCCGGCACCGGCAAGACGACCCTTTCGGCAGACGCCACCCGCACGCTGATCGGCGACGACGAGCACGGCTGGTCGGACACCGCCGTGTTCAACTTCGAAGGCGGCTGCTACGCCAAGATGATCCGCCTTTCGCCGGAAGCGGAGCCGGAAATCTACGCCACCACGAAGATGTTCGGCACCGTGCTCGAGAACGTCGTGATGGACCCCGAGACGCGCGAGCTCGACTTCGACGACAACTCGCTGGCCGAGAATTCGCGCGGCGCCTACCCGATCGAGTTCATCCCCAACACCTCGGCCGACAACCTCGGCCCGGTTCCGGCCAACGTCGTCATGCTCACGGCCGACGCCTTCGGCGTGCTGCCCCCGATCGCGCGGCTGACGCCGGACCAGGCGATGTATCATTTCCTGTCGGGCTACACCGCCAAGGTCGCGGGCACCGAGATCGGCGTGACCGAACCTGAAGCGACCTTCAGCACCTGCTTCGGCGCGCCGTTCATGCCGCGCCACCCCAGCGTCTACGGCAACCTGCTCAAGGAGCGGATCGCCAAGGGCGGGGTGCAGTGCTGGCTGCTCAACACCGGCTGGACCGGCGGCAAGTACGGCGTCGGCAAGCGCATGCCGATCAAGGCGACCCGCGCGCTGCTGAACGCCGCGCTCGACGGTTCGCTGAACAATGCGGAGTTCCGCAAGGACCCGAACTTCGGCTTCGACGTGCCGGTGGCGGTCGAAGGCGTCGACAGCGCGATCCTCGATCCGCGCGCGACCTGGAGCGACAAGGAAGAGTACGACCGCACCGCCCAGAAGCTGGTCCAGCTGTTCGTCGACAACTTCGCCCAGTTCGAAGCCCACGTCGACCAGGGCGTACGCGACGCGGCTCCCCAGGCGGCGTAAACGTCGACTAGAAAATCCTCCCCCTCTGGGGGAGGTGGCATCGCGTAGCGATGACGGTGGGGGCGTGGCCTGGTGCGAACGTTCGTCCAGGCCAGCCCCCACCACCGCCTTCGGCGGTCCCCCTCCCCGTTCCGGGGAGGATTGGGCCGATCAGGCCTTCGCGCCGGCGATGTAGCGGTCGACGTTCTTGGCCAGCACGTCCATCGGCACGTTGCCGCCCAGGATCACGGCGTCGTTGAATGCCTTGAAGTCGTAGGCCGGCCCGAGCTCGCGCTGCGCCCGGTCGCGCTGGCGCACGATGGTGGAGTGGCCGACCTTGTAGCCGCAGGCCTGGCCGGGCCAGGAGCAGTAGCGGTCGACTTCGCTCTCGACTTCCTCGCGCTTCGATCCGTTGCGCTCGACGAAGAAGTTCACCGACTGCGCCCGGCTCCACCGCTTGTGGTGCAGCCCGGTGTCGACCACCATCCGGCAGGCGCGGAAGGCGAGGCTCTGGAGATAGCCGAGCCGGCCGACCTGGAAATCCTCGTAGGCGCCGAGTTCGTCGGCGATCTGCTCCGCGTACAGCGCCCAGCCTTCGGAGAAGGCGTTGAACGCGAGGATCGAGCGGATCAGCGGCAGCTTGTTCGAGTATTCGCCTTCCCAGACGTGACCGGGGATCGTCTCGTGGTAGGTGAGGTCGGCGAGATCGTACTTCCGGTGCAAGTCGGTGGTGCGCAAGTTGATCCACATCCGCCCGGGGATCGATCCGTCCTTGCTGCCCGCGCCGCCGTAGGCGCCGGGCGCGCCAGGCTCTTCGGCTAGCGGCAGGCGGCGGACTTCGAGATTGGGATCGACCAGCGTGTTGAAGGCGCGCGGCATCTGCGCCGTGATCCAGTCGATCCGCTCGCGGATGAAGGCCATGATCTCGGCGCGGCCGGGATCGCCCTCCGCGAACTTGTAGCGCGGGTCCTCGCTGAGGGCGGTCATGCGGGCGCCGACGCTGCCTTCGGCATAGCCGATGTCGCGCAGGATCGGGTCCATGCGCGCGTGTAGGGAGGCGAGCTCCTCCAGCCCCTGTTCGTGCACTTCGTCGGGCGTCAGGGTGGTCGTGGTGCTGGCGCGCAGGGCCCAGCGGTACCATTCCTCGCCGCCGGGCTGGGACCACATGCCGGGATCGCTGTCCGCCACCGCCCGCTCGGCCCGCAACTCGGCAAGCTGGCGCTCCAGAGCCGCGGCGATCGGGCCGGTGACGATCGGCCGCGCGCGCGCATCCCAATCGCCGGCGACTTTCCCGTCGGCCGCGTTCTTCACCAGCGAGCTCACCAGCGATCCGCCCGATCGGGCGTCCGTGATGGTCGCTTCCATCTGCGAGATGGCCTTGTCGAGCAGGAAATCCGGCGGGACGACGCCGATCGCGCGGGCTGCGCGGATCCGTTCGAGCTCGCCGTCCAGGACCGCCGGCACCTGTTCGAGGCGCGCAATGTAGGCTTCGGCATCGCTGGCATCGCGCACCGGATGAGTCGAATCGAAGAAGCGCGGCAGGTCGAGATAGGCGCCGACGTTCTGGATCACGACGTACGGTGCGTTGCGCCAGCCGCCGACCGCGACGTCGCCATAGGGCAGGGCGAGGCCGTCGAGAGACGTCGAATAGGCGCTTTCAACCACTTCGAAGCTGGTGCGCGTGGTCGGATCGAGGTTCGAGGTATCCACCGCGCGGGCGCGGGCGAGATCGGCCCGCAGCGTCGCTTCCAGCGCATCGACCGCCGCCTGGGAGGAGCCGCCGAGCTGCCTGCGCATATACGCCCGCTCGCCGGTATCCAGGCCCAGCGCAGTCGCTCCGGCCGGCGAGTGTTCCAGCAGGTTCCAGGCAATGTCGTCGAGCAGCGCCTGCGGCGCCAGCGACCCGGGACCGGCGGCGAGCGTGCGGGCGCAACCGGGGAGAGCGAAGGCGGAAACACCGGCGGCCAGGCCGGCGAGCGCCTGGCGGCGGGTGATCGTTGCGGATGAAATCATGAGCAAGGTCTAGCCGCCCTTGCCATGCTGTCAATCGGGGCGGTCTCCGCTGACGTGGGCCGGTTCGTCCCGGTCCTGGCTGCCGAGTTCCTGCAGAGTTCGCCGGTGGAGCCAGTTGTCCATGTCCTGCGATCCGTCGGCCGGGCCGGGGTAGCCCAGCTCCTGAGCCAGGGCGATGCGGGATTCGAGGCTGGAGTCGACGCCGATCAGGGTCATCAGGTCGACGATCGAGCTGCGCCAGGAGAGATGGTCCGCCCCGGGCATCGCGTCGAGGTGGTTCTCGATGTCGATCAGGTGGGGCTCGTGTTCCGCCTCGTGACCCAGCAGCGCATCCCTGATCGAACTGAAAACACCCATCGCGCCGGTTCCTCCTTGGCTTCCAAGGTCAACCGGCGGCGCGAAGCGGGGTTCCGCGCGGGCGCGGTCCGTTCTAGGCTCGCGCCATGGAAACGGTGCTCTCGATCGTCATGCTGGCCGCGCTCGCCCTGATCGCCGGGGCTTTCTGGCTGTGGCGGCGCCAGGGCGCGATCAAGCAGGTCTGGCTGATGCTGCTGCTGGCCGGTGTCATGCTGATCAACGTGGCGATCTGGACGATCCCGGACGCGAGCGGCACCGCCCCGATGGAGCATGCCGCCGCGCTGGAGTGAGTGCTTGCTAGGGCATTGTCAGCAGACGTCGTCCCGGACTTGATCCGGGACCGCTGGCGTCTTCGCGGCGCCGTAGCAGGGAAGTTCCAGGCGGCCAGCGGTCCCGGGTCAAGCCCGGGACGACGACTTCAGCGGAAGCCAGCGGTCCGGGGTCGAGCCCGGGACGACTCATGGACCTCAGCGGATCGGGCAGCTCGGGTCGAGGCGGAAGTCGAGGTAGTTGTCGACCGACTTCATCAGTTCGTCGGTTTCGTTTTCGAAGAAGTGGTTCGCCCGGGGGATTTCCTCGTGGTGAATCGTGATGTGCTTCTGCGTGCGCAGCTTCTCCACCAGCTTCGTCACCGCCTGCGGCTGCACGACCGTGTCCGCCGCGCCCTGGATGAAGATGCCCGAGGCGGGGCAGGGGGCGAGGAACGAGAAATCGTACATGTTGGCCGGCGGGGCGATCGAGATGAACCCGCGGACTTCGGGACGGCGCATCAGCAGCTGCATGCCGATCAGCGCCCCGAAGCTGACGCCGGCGACCCAGGTGGTCTGCGCTTCCTGGTGGATCGACTGCACCCAGTCGAGCGCGGCGGCGGCGTCGGACAGTTCGCCGATCCCGTTGTCGAAGCTGCCCTGGCTGCGGCCGACGCCGCGGAAGTTGAAGCGCAGCACGGCGAAGCCGCGATCCACGAACGTCTTGTAAAGGCGCTGCACGATGCGGTCGTTCATGGTTCCCCCGCCCTGCGAATGCGGGTGGAGGATCATCGCGACCGGGGCGCGAGGGCGGGGCGGCGGGGCGAACCGGCCTTCGAGGCGGCCTTCGGGGCCGGGGAAAATGACGGCGGGCATTGGCGTGCTCTCTGGCAAGGGGTTTGCACGCGGCTGGCGCGTGCGAGGTTGGCGGCTATATAGTGCGCGTGCAACATTTCGCAATTCCCACGCGATGACCCGAGTCTATCTCGATCACGCCGCCACCACGCCCTTGCGCCCCGAAGCGGCCGAGGCGATGCGGCGCGGCTTCGATCTCTGGGCCAATCCGTCGAGCCCGCACGCCGAAGGCCGCGCGGCGAGGGCCGCGCTGGAGGATGCGCGGGCGCGGGTAAAAGCGGCGCTCGGCTGGCAGGGGGAGGTGATCTTCACCAGCGGCGCCAGCGAGGCGGCGGCCCTTGCTCTTGGCCAGGCCAAGGCCGGGGAGCGGCTGGTCAGCGCGGTGGAACACGATGCGGTGCTCAAGGCCGCGACCGGCGCCACGGTGCTGCCGGTGCGCCCCGACGGAGCGCTGGACCTGGCGGTGCTGGAGCGGGAACTCGCGGCGGCGGACGAGCCGCTAGTGGCGGTCCAGTCCATCAACTCCGAAACCGGCAATCGGCAGGACCTGGCGGAGATCGGCAGCGCGGTGCGTGGCGCCGGGGGCCTGCTGCTGGCCGATTGCGCGCAGAGCGCCGGCAAGTTCCCGTTGCCTGACGCCGACATGATCGTGATTTCAGCGCACAAGTTCGGCGGCCCGGTCGGCATCGGCGCGCTGCTGGTGAAGGATTTCGCCATGCTGCACCCGGTCGGCGGGCAGGAGCGCGGCTATCGCCGGGGCACGGAAAGCCTGCCGGCAGTGCTCGGCCTTGCGGCGGCCCTGGAGGCCGGCGGCGACCCTTACCTCGACCACGAAGTGTTGGCTCCGCTGGAGGGCTTCGCCGCCGAAGTTCGCGCGCTCCGCGGAGAGTGGCTGTCCGACCGCCTTTCCAACCCGACGCCCTACATTCGCGCAATCGCCATGCCGCGCCTCTCCGGCAGCGCGCAATTGATGCGCTTCGACATGGCCGGCATCGCCGTGAGCCAGGGCAGCGCCTGTTCCTCGGGCAGCCTGCGAACCAGCCACGTGCTCGAGGCGATGGCCCTCGACGCCGAGACCGCCTCACGCACGATCCGCGTGAGCTTCGGCTGGAACACCCTGCGGGCGGAGGTCGAGCGCTTCTGCGACGCCTGGATTGCCATGGCCCGCGACGCCGCCGAAAGGGCCGCATGATCGGTTTCCCCACCGCCGTTCGTGCTGAGCTTGTCGAAGCACCTTGCTCGGCGCCCGCCGCCCTTCGACAAGCTCAGGGCGAACGGGGTAGGGGCACCGCATGATTCGCTCCCTCTCCACCGTTCGTGCTGAGCTTGTCGAAGCACCTTGTCCGGCACTCGCCGCCCTTCGAGAGGCTCAGGGCGAACGGAGTAGGGGCACCGCATGATCTATCTCGATTACCAGGCGACCACGCCGCTCGCGCCCGAGGCGAAAGAGGCGATGCTGCGCTGGCTCGCCGGGCCGGAGGGGGACGGATACGGCAACCCGCACAGCTCGCACAGGCTCGGCCGGCTGGCCGGCGCGGCGGTCGACATCGCGCGCGAGCAGGTCGCGGCGCTGTTCCCGCCGGGTGGCACCGTCACGTTCACCAGCGGCGCGACCGAGGCGCTCAACATCGCCATGCGCGGCTGCGAGCCGGGGCGCAGTGGCCATGGGATCGCCGTCAGCGCGATCGAGCATTCCGCCGTCCTGCGTACGGCTGAGGCGCTGGCCGGTTCACCCCACGTCATCCCAGTCGATGGCGAGGGGCTGGTCGATCCCCTGGCCGAATGGCCGGAGAGCACCGGCATCGTCGCCGTCATGCAGGTCAACAACGAGATCGGCACCGTCCAGCCGGTGGCGGAGCTGTACCGGCGAGCGAAAGCCAAGGGCGCGCTATTCGTGTGCGATGCGGTGCAGGCGGCCGGCAAGATGCCGATCGCCGATGCCGACATGATCGCCATAACGGCGCACAAGTTCCACGGGCCCAAGGGCATCGGCGCGCTGTGGGTGCGCGAGGGGATCGAGCTGACGCCGAGTGTCAGCGGCGGCGGGCAGGAGCGCGGCCTGCGCTCGGGAACCCTGAGCCCCGCACTCTGTGCCGGGTTCGGCGCTGCAGCCAAGCTGGCGCTGGAGCGGATGGAGCAAGACCGGGCTCACGTCGCCGCGCTGTTCGACCGCGCCCGCGATCTCCTGCCCGGCTGGCAGCTCAACGGCAGCGCCACGCAGCGCTACAAAGGCAATCTCAACATCCACCGGGAGGGCATCGACGTGCCCCGGCTGATGTCGGACGTGCGCGACATCTGCTTCTCCGCCGGCTCAGCCTGCGCGAGCGAATCGAAGATGCCCAGCCGGATTCTTTCCGCAATCGGGCTCACCCCGGCGCAGGCGCGCGGCTCGATCCGCCTGGGCTTCGGGCGCTACACCACTATGGCCGAGCTGGAAGAAGCCTCGGCGCGCATCGACGCGGCCGCGGCGCTGCAGGAGTGACGATGGTTCGGGTCCGCTTTATCGATCGTGACGGCAACGCAACCGAGGCCGAAGGCGCGCCCGGCACCAGCTTGCTCGAGCTGGGCCAGGCCGCCGGAATGCCGCTCGAGGGAACGTGCGAAGGCCAGATGGCCTGCTCGACCTGCCACGTCGTCGTCGCCGGGGAATGGTTCGACCGGCTCAGGCCGGCGAGCGAAGAGGAAGAGGACATGCTCGACCTCGCCGCCAGCGTCACGCGCAACAGCCGCCTTTCCTGTCAGATCGATCTGACGGAGGAGCTCGACGGGCTCGAGGTGCGCATTCCCGCCGAGGCGCGGGACATGCAGAAGCACTGATATCGGCGTACCGGCCCTTGTTGTTTCGGCGCCCGTGGCGTAGGCGGTGCTTCCTCCAGAGCAAATTCATCCCGGCGGCCCGGACCGCGTGGCCACATTCGCGAGAGCGCCGCTCCGGCGCAATCTGAAGCCAAAACTTCCAGCACTCTCCCGCACGCGGCGGGGGAGCGGCCACCTGCGCACGAAGCGCATCGAAAGGACCACCGCATGCCCAGCAGCAGCAGCCTCAAGCCCTTCCTCATCGCCAAGGACGAAGAAGGCCAGGTCCGCCTGACCGTCCGCGAGACGCGGTACAACAGCCAGGGCTACCCGTGGGTCACCGCGCGCCTCGTCGAGCAGCCTTTCGCCAGCGCCGCCGCGGCGCGTGCGCATGCCGCCGAAGAGTACGGCGCCAAGGCCGGCGAGTTCGCCGCCAAGTAAGCCTGACGTCACCGCGGCTCGAGAGCCGGGAAGCGCTTTACGGATGGGGAAAGCCCTTCCGGAGGTGCTGTCCCGCGCGCTTTGGCAATGTTAGGGCAGCCGCATGGTGACCACCGTGGATCATGAGAAAGACCCGTTCGACGCCATCGTCGACGCTCCGTTCGATAGCGCCTTGTCGGAGCGCTACCTGGTCTATGCCCTGTCGACGATCACTGCCCGTTCGCTGCCCGACCTGCGGGACGGGCTGAAGCCGGTCCACCGGCGGATCCTGTGGGGCATGCGCGGGCTGCGGCTGACGCCGGACAGCGCCTACAAGAAGTGCTCGCGCATCGTCGGCGACGTGATGGGCAAGTACCATCCGCACGGCAACCTGGCGCTTTACGACGCGATGGTCCGGCTCGCGCAGCCGTTCACGCTGCGCTATCCGCTGGTCGACGGGCAGGGCAACTTCGGCAACATCGACGGCGATAACGCGGCGGCCGAGCGCTACACCGAAGCGCGGCTGACCAAGACCGCGATGCAGCTGATGGAAGGCCTCGACGAAGGCACCGTCGATTTCGTCCCGACCTACAACAACGAGGAAGAAGAGCCGACGATCTTCCCGGGGCTGTTCCCCAACCTGCTCGCCAACGGCGCCAGCGGCATCGCCGTGGGCATGGCGACGAGCATCCCGAGCCACAACGTCGCCGAAGTGATCGATGCGACGCTGGAGCTGATCGACAATCCCAGCGTCGAGCACTCCCGGCTGATGGAGCTGTTCCAGGGGCCGGACTTCGCCACTGGCGGACTGATCGTCGATTCCGCCGCGGCGATCAGCCACGCCTACGAAACCGGGCGCGGCAGCTTCCGCGTGCGCGGCCGCTTCTACGCTGCGGAAGCCGAACGGGAAGAGGACCGCGAGGCCGGCATCGAGCGGCTCGGCGGCGGGCAGTACCAACTGGTCATCTCCGAGATCCCTTACCAGGTGCCCAAAGGCAAGCTGATCGAGCAGATCGCCCAGGCGATTGCCGACCGCAAGGTGCCGATCCTCGAAGACGTGCGCGACGAGAGCGACGAGCAGGTGCGCATCGTGCTCGTGCCCAAGAGCCGCAACGTCGACCCCGACCTGCTCAAGGAATCGATCTACAAGCTGACCGATCTCGAGACCCGCTTCGGGCTCAACCTCAACGTGCTCGACGCCACGCGCACGCCGATGGTCATGGGGCTGAAGGAGCTGCTCGAGCACTGGGTCCTGCACCAGATCGACATCCTGCAGCGCCGCACCCGCCATCGTCTGCAAAAGATCGCCGACCGGCTGGAGCTGGTCGAAGGCTACATCGTCGCCTTCCTCAACCTTGACCGGGTGATCGAGATCATCCGCACCGAGGACGAGCCCAAGCCGGTGATGATGGCCGAGTTCGGCCTGACCGACCGCCAGGCCGAAGCGATCCTCAACATGCGCCTGCGCTCCCTGCGCAGGCTCGAGGAGATGCAGCTCCGCCAGGAGAAGGACACGCTGGAGAAGGAGCGGGCCGAGCTGGAGAAGCTGCTCGACAGCCCCGCTCGGCAGCGCACCCGGCTGAAGCGCGACCTGACGGCGATGCGCAAGGACTACGCCGAGGACACTCCGCTCGGCCGCCGCCGCACGACCATCGCCGAGGCGGCGCCCACGGTCGAGTTTAGCATGGACGCGATGATCGAGAAGGAGCCGGTGACGGTGATCCTCTCCCAGCGCGGCTGGATCCGCGCGGCGAAGGGGCACATGCCGCTCGATACCGAGTTCAAGTACAAGGAAGGCGACGAGCAGGCGTTCGTCATCCACGCGCAGACGACCGACAAGCTGCTGCTGGCGGCGGACGACGGGCGCTTCTTCACCCTCGGCGCCGACAAGCTGCCCGGCGCGCGCGGCTTCGGCGAGCCGATCCGCAACACGCTCGACATCGATACCGAGGCGCAGATCGTCTCGGTGATCGTGCACAAGCCCGGTACGCAGCTCCTGCTCGCTTCCACGACGGGCAAAGGCTTCGCCGCGGTGACCGACGAGCTACTCGCCGAGACGCGTAAGGGCCGCCAAGTGGTCAACATCAAACCCGGCGCGAAGCTCGCCGTCGCCCGTCCGATCGCGCCCGAGCACGACCACATCGCGGTCGTCGGCGACAACCGCAAGCTGGTGATCTTCAACCTCGAGGAACTGCCGCTGATGACGCGCGGGCAGGGCGTCACCCTCCAGCGCTACCGCGACGGCGGCCTGTCGGACGCGATCACCATCAAGCTCGACGAAGGTCTGAGCTGGCAAATGGGCGGCGACAGCGGCCGCACCCGCACCGAGGACGACGTGCGCGAATGGAAAGTCGCCCGCGGCGCCGCCGGCCGCCTGCCGCCGAGGGGCTTCCCCAAGAACAACAAGTTCTAGTACTTTCAAGATCCTCCCCCCTTGGGGGCGGTGGCAGCGCGAAGCGCTGACGGAGGGGGCTTGGCCTGGCTCTACCGTTCCTCCAGGCCAGCCCCCTCCACCACCGCCTTCGGCGGCGGTCCCCCTCCCCCAGAGGGGGAGGATCTTAGTAAGCCGCCACAAAAAAGGGCGCCCAGCTCGCACTGGACGCCCCCTTAACACTTAGATCCCGCAAGCTTACGAAGCGGAAGCCTCGGCGCTGGCGCCGAGCGCGGTCTTGACCTGGTCGGCCTGCACCTGCGCAGTCACGCTGCCCTGGCCCGGCAGGAAGTTTTCCTTCTTCAGCGCGAACGCGCCCCATTGGGTCTCGACGGTCACATCCTCGCCTTCGATGGCGCCGACGGAACCGAGCGCGGTGCCGTTGACGTCCACGACGGGCGTGCCGGCGACCAGCACCGCTTCGAGTTCCGCGGCGGCCTTCGCCAATTGCTCGTCGACCATGGTGTTGAGCTGGTCGCGGCCGACGGCGATCGTCGTCTGGCCTTCGGCATTCTCACCGAAGCGGTCGAGCGGAAGCCCGATCTTGTGCTTGCCGGTGTCCAGCGTGGCGACGCCATCGGCAACGCTCTCGATGGTGCCGACTTCGTTGCCCTCAGGGCCGTAGATGGTCAGGCCGGCGGCCACTTCGGTGGTTGCGGCAGCGTCCTGCGCCATTGCGGCGCCGGAGGCGGAAGCCAGCGACAGCGCGCCGGCAGCCAGAAGAGCTTTGGTGAAGTTCAAGATTTATCCCCTCTCGGTTTGTAGGGCCGGGCGCACTGACATGTCCGCGCAAGTGGCCGGCAGATGTGTGTGCGGAAGGAGCAGCGGCCCGGCGTAGTTCGCCAGCGACCAAGAGCGCTCACACCGACAACCGCCGGCGCCCGCAAAAAGCCCGCCAAGCGGCGAACTGCGACAGGTTTCCAGCCGAGGGCCGGCTTGGCAACCCCTAAATGCCCGATATTGGCTGAAGATCGGCTGAATTGCGCGTTCAGGAGGTGACGGAGCTGCGCAATTCCTCGTCGAGGATCGCTTCCACCCGCTCACGCCCCGGGAATCCCTCGTCGACCCAGCGGTTCTCGACCGCGCGCAGGATGCGGGCCACCTCGGGTCCGGCGGCCACGCCGCGGGCGACGATCTCGCCGCCCTTGAGCGGCAGCTCGGGGATCTCCCGCTCGGCCAGCGGGGCCGGGTCCTGCCCGGCGAGCAGCAGCCGGTCGATCGCCTGTTCGCGGCCGAGACGATAGGCGAGCGCGTGCGGATCGCCGGGATCGCCGCTGCGCCCGGCGGCCGTAACCAGCCGCTTCTTGTGCGCGCTCGAAAGCCGCAGGCGAGAGGCGGCCTGCGCTACCGCGTCAGGGTCGGCCGGCAGCAGGGCGGCCAGCCGGCGCAGCGGGGACGGGGGTACCTCGGCCTCGAACTCGGACTCGACCAGGTTCTCGAACGCCATGATCTCGTCCTCGCCGGTCTCCGGCAGGATGACTCCGAGCACGCCCTTGTTGAACATGCGCACGACGGTGGAAGTCGGATCGTTGACCGCCAGCAGGATCTGCAGCTCCGACCAGACCCGTTCCCGGCTCAGGCCCTTGAGCATCGGCGCCAGTTCGGCGCAGGCTTCCTCGGCCTCGTCGTCTAGGTCGCAGCCGAAGCGGGCCTGGAACCGGTAATAGCGCAGGATGCGCAAGTGATCCTCGCGAATGCGCTCGCGCGGATCGCCGATGAAGTGGACGCGGCGGTGCTTGAGATCCTCCAGCCCGCCGAAGAAGTCGTACAGCTCGAGCGTGGCGGGATCGGCGTAAAGCGCGTTGATCGTGAAATCGCGCCGGGCCGCGTCCTCCTTCCAGTCGTCGGAGAAGGCGACTGTCGCGCGGCGCCCGTCGGTCGAGACATCCTTGCGCAGCGTGGTGATCTCGACGTTGCCGCCGGGGAGCACGGCGGTGACGGTGCCGTGGTCGATCCCGGTCGGCACATTGCGGATCCGCACCTTGTCGAGCCGGGCGATCACTTCTTGGGGTTCGAGCGGAGTGGCGGCGTCGACATCCTGCACTGGCTTCGCGAGCAGCGTGTCGCGCACGGCGCCGCCCACCCAGCGCAGATTGCCATCGCCGAGCGCTTCCGCCAGCCGCGCGAGGTCCTCGCGCTGGGTCCATTCGGCTTCGGGCAGCTTCGTCATGTTTCTCATCGTTCGTCCTGAGCCTGTCGAAGGACCGCTTTGCCTTTGGGCACGGCGCTAGCAAGGAAAGACTGCCCTTCGACAAGCTCAGGGCGAACGGATGAGAGGTGTGCGCGGGCGCTATCCATTCACCACCTCCTGCCACGCAAGGCGGCGCGAGAGGTTGTGGATGATCGCGGCGGTCACGCCCCAGATGCGGTGGCCCTGCCACTCGATCTCCAGGTATGGCCGCTCGTACCCGCGAAACACGCCGATCTTCTGCACGTGGTTGGCGCTGTCGAGGATGTAGCGCAGCGGCGCTTCGAACCAGGCGGAGACTTCGTGCGGAGCGGGCACGATCGGCAGGTCGGGCGGGATCAGGGCCAGCACCGGAGTCACGTCGTAGCCCGATCCGGTGACGAACCTGTCGCTGGCGCCGATCACGCGGACGTGGCCGGGGTCGATGCCGAGCTCTTCCTGCGCCTCGCGCAAGGCGGCCTCGACCGCGTCCTCGCCGGGATCGATCTTGCCGCCGGGGAAGGCGACCTGGCCGGGATGCGCGCGCATCGTCTCGGGCCGGTGAGTGAGCAGCACGCCAGGCTCGGCGCGGTCGGTCACCGCGATCAGCACGGCGGCGGGGCGGACTTCGGGCGGGGCGAAGCGGGCATCGTCGCGCAAGTCCGGCACCTCGACGCCGTGGCCTTCGTGGAACAGCCGTTGCAACCGGTCGAACAGCTCGCTCATGCCGGCTCCAACGCGAACCGGGCGCCCTGGCTGACGACGGAGAGGTCGCCGCCTGCGGCCAGCGCGTGCTCGATCAGCTGGAGATATGTCGACCGGTTGAGCCGCGCCTCGCAGCCGCGGCGGACGGCGAGGTAGAGCGCCGGCACGTCGGGATCGCCGGCCGCGCGCAGCGGGTGTTCCGGGCCGGCCAGGACCAGCTCGTCGGTGTTCAGGCGGAAGGCCAGCGCATCGCCCTGTGCGCTCATCTCGATCGCGACGAAGGCGGCATCCTCCACCGCGATCGACTGCTTGCATTCGGGCGTCACCAGCCAGTGCTGCCCGTCCTGGTCGCGCGTCAGTAGCGAAGCGAAAGCGCGGACCATCGCCGGGCGCGCGATTGGGCGGCCTTCGTGGAACCAGGTTCCGTCGGCGGCGATGCGCATGTGGCTGTCGGCGGTGTCGCTGGGGGCCCACTGCTCCACCGGCGGCAGCTTGCGCGCCTCGACCGCCGCGGCGATCTCCGCAAGCGACATTCCTGCAAGGTCGGGGAGCGGATCGTAGGGCATCGCCGAAAGAGCGATGCCAGATCGCGCTAGGGCCGCCAAGGCCCCAGCATGCCTTCGCGCGGCAGGACCGCGGGATTGGCGCAGCGGACCATCAGGCGGGCCGGGTCCCATGGGCCCGGGCAGCGCCAGCCGCCGGTGTAGGCATTGGTGAAGCCGAAGCGCTCGTAATAGGCGGTGTCGCCGATCAGCACTTGCGGCAGCGGCGCCTGCGGCTCGAGCCCGGCAGTGAGTGCGGCAATCAGCGCGCGGCCATAGCCCTGGTCCTGGTTCTCCGGCAGCACGGCAATGGGCCCGACCATGATCATCGGGTGCGCGCGCCCGGCCGGATCGGTCAGCGCCACCGGCCAGGCCTGGATCGTTGCGGCGAGCATCTGGTCCTCGTCCAGCGCCGCGAAGCTGAGCGCCGGAAGCCAGTCGGTACCTTCGCGGATCTTGTAGGCGGTTCGGCCGTGGCGATCGGGACCGAAGGCGCGGTCGAGCACCTGTTCGATCATCGCGCTCTCGACATTCTCGAGCGGGATCAGCGTGCGAGTCGGCTCAGCCATGGGTGCGCGCCGATAAGGGCGGGCGGGCAGCGTGGCAATCGGTCATTGCTCCGCCTTCGTCGGTCCATCTCACCCCAACCTGTCATGCTGAACTCGTTTCAGCATCCCTCCCGCAACCCGCGCCGGAGCCCGGTGGCCGGGTGGGCACGCCTATGCGAGCTCCGCGGCGGCGGTGAAATGGGCCCTGAAACAAGTTCAGGGTGACGAAGGAAGGGTGTGGCGCGATGCACCCCCGCTTCGTCATGCTGAACTCGTTTCAGCATCCATCCCGCAACGCGCGCCGGAGCTCGGTGGCCGCGTGGCCACGCCTATGCGAGCTCCGCGGCGGCGGTGAAATGGGTTCTGAAACGAGTTCAGGGTGACGGGGTGCGGGACGTTGTGGGCTATCGGCCCGCCGGCGTCAGTTGCAGCAGGCGGCCGCCTTTGCCGTCTTCCACGACGTAGACCGAGCCGTCCGGCGCCTCGACGATGTCGCGCAGGCGCTTGCCGAACTTGGTGCGGCCTTCCTCGGTGCCCTGCTCGCCGCTGAGGCTGACGCGCACGAGCGACTGCGAGCCGAGGCCGGCGATCAGCGCGTGGCCGCGCCACTCCGGCCACAGCTTGCCGGAGTAGAAGATGAAGTCGCCCGGCGCGATCACCGGGGTCCAGCCGATCGCCGACTTGGCGAAGCCGTCGTCCGCCGAATGATCGGGGATCGGGTCGCCGTTGTAGTTGTCGCCGTTGGACCGGACCGGCCAGCCGTAGTTGTTGCCCGGCTCTACCCTGTTGAGCTCGTCGCCGCCGCGCGGGCCGTGCTCGAGGTCCCATAGCTGACCGTTAGGATCGAACTGCAGGCCGGCGACGTTGCGGTGGCCGTAGCTCCAGATCTCGCGCGACACCCCGCCGCGGTCGGCGAACGGGTTGCCCTCCGCCGGCGTACCGTCGAGGTTGAGTCGCAGCACTTTGCCGAGGTTGTTGTCGAGGCCCTGCGCCGGATCGCCCTGCATGCGCTCGCCCGATCCGAGGAACAGGTACTTGCCGTCGGGCGAGAACTCGATGCGGTGCGAGAAGTGGCCGGGGCTCTTGATGGCCGGCTGCTGGCGCCAGATCACCTGCAGGCCTTCGATGCGGCAGGCGTCGGCCTCCTCGCAGACCAGGGTTCCGCGACCCAACTCCGCGCGCCGCTCATCTCCGACAGCGGCCGCCCAGGTCAGGTAGATCGTCCGCCGGTCGAGCGTGGCCGACGCCTCGGATTCGAGGAACGCGACGTCGCCCAATCCGCCCTGGCCGCCATAGGCGACTTCCGGCAGGCCGCTGACCGTACCCACCCGTCCGCTCGGCAGGTCGACGAACTTCATCGTCCCGGCCTTTTCGGTGATGAACAGCACCTCCGTGCCCGGGGCGAAAATGATGCCCCAGGGCTCTTCGAACGTGCCGCGCGGGGTAATCGCGAACGGCCCGGCGCTCTCGCTCGCCGCGACGCCGGTGCGTGCAGGTTCCGCGGCGCTATCCCCGGATTGGGCGCTGCCGCAGCTTGCGGTCACCAATGCGGAAAGCGATAGGGCAAGGGTCGAGATTCTCATGAACATGCTCTCCGGAACGCCATCACCTGAATTCTGCGCCGGCTGGGCTCCGCACCTGCTCGTCGCCGGTGTGGACGAGGCGGGCCGCGGGCCGCTGGCCGGGCCGGTTGTTGCAGCAGCCGTGGTGCTCTGCAAGCCGCGACCGTCGGGGCTCGACGATTCCAAGAAGCTGACCGCCGATAGGCGCGCCCTGCTGGACGAACGCATCCGCCGCCGCTGCGCCTTCGGTATCGGCGTGGTCGAAGTCGAGGAGATCGACCGGCTCAACATCTTCGGCGCGACCATGCTGGCGATGACCCTGGCGATGCACCGCCTGTGCGAGGCGCTCGGGGTGGACTGCACGCAGGCGCTGGTCGACGGCAACCTGACCCCGCACGGGCGCCGCCCGGAATGGCGCTGGCCGGCGCGCCCGATCGTCGGCGGCGACGCGCTGGAGCCGGCAATCTCGGCCGCCTCGATCATCGCCAAGGAGCACCGCGACCGATTGATGCGGGAATACCATGAGGCGCACCCGCATTACGGGTGGGAGCGCAACAAAGGCTACGGCACGCCCGACCACCTTGAGGCGCTCCGCCGGCATGGGCCGAGCCCGCTCCACCGCAAGAGCTTCGCTCCGGTGGCGCAAGCCGATCTCTTCGCCGCCTGAACGAGTCTTTCGCGCCACACCACCAGATATCGAGTCCCTGAAAGGCGAGGGGACTCAAGATGATGTGGCAGGCTCCTTTCGTTCCGCCTTAACCTTGTTCCGCTAAGCGGGTCCTGCCGCGAACTTGCCGCTTGACGGCGGACTCGGCTGGACTCACCCTGTGGACAACTCAGGGGAACAAGGGACGGACATGGGCACGCTTACGAAAATCCGCGCCGCGGCGGCGCCGGCGGTGGACGAACCTCGCGAGCTGCCCCTAGGCCGTATCCTGCCCGGCGACTGCGTAGCCGCGATGCGTTCGCTGCCGACCGCCAGCGTCGACCTGGTGTTCGCCGATCCGCCCTACAACTTGCAGCTCGGAGGCGACCTCAACCGCCCGGACGGCAGCCATGTCGACGCCGTGACCGATCACTGGGACCAGTTCGCCAGCTTCGCCGCCTATGACAAGTTCACCCGCGAGTGGCTGGCCGAGGCGCGCCGCGTGCTCAAGCCCGACGGGGCGCTTTGGGTGATCGGCAGCTACCACAACATCTACCGCGTCGGCGCGATCCTGCAGGATCTCGGCTTCTGGCTGCTCAACGACATCGTCTGGCGCAAGACCAACCCGATGCCGAACTTCCGCGGCACCCGCTTCACCAACGCGCACGAGACCCTGCTGTGGGCGAGCACCGGGGAGAAGGCGCGCTACCACTTCAACTACCGCGCGATGAAGACGCTCAACGACGAGCTGCAGATGCGCAGCGACTGGGTGATCCCGGTCTGCGGCGGGCAGGAACGGCTCAAGGAGAACGGCCACAAGGCCCACCCGACGCAGAAGCCCGAAGCGCTGCTCTACCGCGTGCTGCTGGCCACCACCGAGAAGGGCGACGTCGTGCTCGACCCGTTCTTCGGCACCGGCACCACCGGCGCGGTCGCCAAGCGCCTCGGCCGCCAGTGGATCGGCTGCGAGCGCGAGGAAGGCTACCGCAAGGTCGCGCTCAAGCGGATCGAGAAGGAACTGCCGCTCGACGAGAGCGCGCTCGAGACGATGCAGAGCCGCAAGGGCCAGCCGCGGGTCGCATTCGGCGCGCTGGTCGAGGCGGGCCTGCTCGCCCCCGGCGCGGAGCTGTTCGACCGGCAGCGCCGCTGGACCGCCTCGGTCCGCGCCGACGGTTCGATCATAAGCGGGGCCGAGACCGGCTCGATCCACCACGTTGGCAAGACCCTGCAAGGCGCGCCGAGCTGCAACGGCTGGACCTTCTGGCACCTGGAGCACGAGGGCGAGGTGAAGCCGCTCGATGCGCTGCGGCAGCTTTATCTGCTGGCGGTGGAGGACTGAGGCGAGGCGAGGGCGGCGGCGGGCCCTCATCCAAGCTTCGCTAACCCGCTTCGCGGGTAAGCTGCGCTATCCTTCTCCCACGAGTGGGAGAAGGAATCGAACGGCGCCACTGATCTTGCGCCCATCGGCGGGAGAAGGAACGGAGCGGCGCCACTGATCTTGCGCCCATTGGTGGGAGAGGGAAGGAGCGGCGCCACTGATCTTGCGCCCATTGTTTAAAGAGGAAGGTGGAAGCGGCGCAACTACTTCTTCTCCCACTGGTGGGAGAAGGATACGGAGACTTAGCCACGAAGTGGCTTAGTCGGAGTTGGATGAGGGCTGCGGGCGCAAACCACGTAGCCGCAGATGAGGGCCCCTTGCTTTGCCAGACAAGATCTACATCCAGCCGCTGACGTTCGCGCCCTCACCCCAGGCGTTCCAGGGAGATGCCATCCCACTGGCCGGCGGAATGGTCTACGCCCGCGAATTCGCCATCGTGATCCGCCGCGACGGCCGGATAGCCGAACGCGCGATCGCTACGCCGGAAACAATCGCCGAAGTCCTCGCCGGCCTGCCGGGCGAGCTCGGGCCCGAGGCCGAAGCGCAGTGGGGCAACCTCCGCATGGCGCACCCGCCACTCTCGCTCGGCGAGCGCACGATCCGGCTGGACCAGCCGCAGGTGATGGGCATCCTCAACGTCACGCCTGACAGCTTCTCCGACGGCGGCAAGTTCCTCGACGATCCGGAGGAGGCTCATTCCCACGCCGCGGCGATGCACGAGGCCGGAGCGGCGATCATCGACATCGGCGGCGAGAGCACCCGCCCCGGCGCCGCGGCGGTGTGGGAGGGCGACGAGATCAAGCGCGTCGTTCCGGCGGTGGAGCGCTGTGTCGCCATGGGCGCGGCGGTCAGCGTCGACACCCGCCGTCCGGCGGTGATGGAAGCCGCGCTGGCAGCCGGCGCGCACATCATCAACGATGTCTCAGCCTTGCGGCACGATCCCCGCAGCCTCGAATTCGCCGCCGCCAGCGGCAAGCCGGTGATCCTGATGCATGCGCCGGGCGAGGGCGAGGACCTGCACGCCGGAGCGGCTTACGACAACGTGGTGTTCGACGTCTTCGACTGGCTCGCCGCCGCGCGCGACCGGGCGATCGCCGCCGGGATCAAGCGGGCGAACGTGATCCTCGATCCGGGGCTCGGCTTCGGCAAGTCGCTGGCCGACAACCTCGCGCTGCTGAACGCGCTGCCGCTGTTCCATGCGCTTGGCCAGCCGCTGTTGCTCGGCGTCAGCCGCAAGCGGATGATCGGCGCGCTCAGCAACGAGGCCCCGGCCCACCGGCGCCTCGGCGGAAGTGTGGCGCTGGCGCAGCGCGGGATGGATGCCGGCTACCAGATGCTGCGCGTCCACGACGTGTACGACACGGTGCAGGCGCGCAACGTCTGGCGGGGCCTACGGGATGCCGCGCTGACGGATTTCAGCGGGCTCGCCGCGGACTGATCACATCGCCGGGGCGTCAGGCGTATGCTGGAGCCGGGCATCGCTGCTGAGCGGCCCCCCGGCCAGCCGGGGTGCATCCTCGGTCCGCCGCGGCATGGCGGAGCCGCCCTGGTTCTTCTCGAGATACTTGTACCCGGCATAGCCGAGGGCCCCGAGTGCGGCGAGCTTGAGCAACATGATGAAGTCTCCTTTCGTTCGGGGTCTCAACCCCTTCCCGAAAGGAAAGGTCCGCGCGGCGGCTGCATTCCGCCTTACAGCGAATAGCCCCCGTCGCTCACCAGCACCGCCCCTGTGATCGTCGCCGCGGCGCCGGACAGGAGGAAGCCGATCTGCGCGGCGACCTCGTCGGCCGAGGCGTAGCGGCCAAGCGGGGTGGCCATCCCGGCCATCGCCGCAAGCGCCGCGTCGCGGTCGCCTTCGTGCTGCGCCACGAGGTCCTGGAAGAACGGCACGTCGTCCCAGATCGGCGTGTCGACGCCGCCCGGCGCTATGGCGTTGACCCGAATGCCGCGCGCCGCGCCCTCTTTGGCCGCGACTTTGGCGAGCTGGATCACGCCGGCCTTTGAAGCGCCATACGCGGCGGTGCCGGGCTCCGCCTTTTGGCCGGACACGGAGGCGGTCAGGACGGCCGAGCCGCCATCCCGCAGCAGCCGCATCGCCGTGCGCAGCGACAGGAACGTGCCGTCGAGATTGACCGCCAGGACGCGGCGCCATTCCTCGAACGGCAGGTCGGCAATCGGGCCGCCGGATGAAACGCCGGCGTTGAGCACGGCGCAGTCGAGCGGACCGGCTTCCGCCTCCACCCGCTCCCAGAGTGCCGGGTCGGCGACGTCGCCGACGAAGTGTGTAACCGCGCACTCGACGGCGAGCCGATCGAGTCCGCCCTCGTCGCGATCGATCAGGATCAACCGGACTGCGCCGTTGCGGGCGAGCCAGCGCACCGCCGCCGCACCGATCCCGGAGGCGGCGCCGGTGACGAGGGCGGTGTTTCCAGCAAAGTCGGTCATGGCCCCAGGGCTAACGGCCGCAAGGCGGCTTGCCTAGAGACAGGTCGACTCCCGTTAGGTTTAACGCCCTCAGGCGGCGTTCTCGATCCCGAGGTCGCCGAGCTTGCGGTAGAGGGTCGAGCGGCCGATGCCGAGGCGGCGGGCGACTTCGGTCATGCGTCCGCGGTAGTGGCCGATGGCCAGGCGGATTACGTCGGCCTCGATCTCCTCCAGCGGGCGCAAGTTGCCGTCGGCGGTGTAGAGCTGCACGCCGACGCCGTCCTGCATCGGGCTTGCCGTATCCTCGGCTTCCTCCCCGCCGACCATCTCGCGCAGTTGCGGGAAATCGTCGCAGGTCAGCGCGTCGCCGTCGCAGAACACGGCCGAACGGAACAGAACGGCCTGCAACTGGCGGACGTTGCCCGGCCAGTGATACGCGGCGAGGAGCTTGAGCGCCGCGTCCGTTATGCCGAGTTCCCGCAGGCCCGGTTGCTCGCCGATGCGGGCGAGGAAATGGCGCGCGAGCGAGGGGATGTCGCTCGCCCGTTCGCGCAGCGGCGGGAGGACGATGCGCGTGCCGGAAAGCGCCCTTAGCAGGTCTTCGTCGAACTTTCCGGCGGCAGCGAGCTCGGCAAGCGGGGCGTTGCTGGTGGCGATGACGCGCAAGTCGATCTTGAAGCTGTGCTGCGCGCCGATCGGCCGCACCGTGCGCTTGGTGAGCGCTTCGGCAAGGCGGGCCTGCAGCTTGGGCGAGAGCCGGTCGATTTCGTCGAACACGAGGGTCCCGCCGTCGAAGCTTTCGAGCACGCCGGTCTGCCGGTCGAAGGCGCCAGGGAAGGCGTCTTTCTCATGGCCGAACAGGACCGATTCGAGAGAGGCGGAAGGCACCGAGCGGACGTTGATGATCCGGAAGGGAGCCTTCGAGCGCGGGGAGGCGCCATGCATGGCGCGGACGAGCATTTCCTTGCCGGTGCCGCTCGGTCCTTCGATCAGCACCGCGCCATGGCCGCGGGCCGCCTTGGCGGCCTTCGCCAAGGCGGCGCGGAACGGCGGTGCCGTGCCGATCATCGAATCGAAATCGAGGCTGGAGCTCATCTTCTCGGCCAGCGGGGTGAGCTCGTCCTTCGGCGCTTCGCGCGTGGTCGCGTGGCGCAGCGCCTGCATCAGGCGGTCAGGTGCCACGGGCTTGACCAGGTAATCCGTCGCGCCGGCCCGCATGGCTTCGACCGCGAGGAGGGGGGAGGCGCTGGTGGTGAGCATCAGGATGGGCAGGGCGGGGCGGCGGCTCTTGAGCTCGGCAATCAGCGCGCAGGCGTCGTCGCCCGGCAGCCACTGGTCGAGGATGATGGCGTTGAGCTGCATTCCATCGCGGGTGCCCAGCATTGCGATGGCCGTCTCGGCATCCTTCACCACGTGTACGCGCCAGCCCTCGCGGGAGACGATCGCCGTGATCAGCCGCCCTTGTGCCGGTTCGTCGTCGATCAGCATCAGACTGCGCTGTTCCTGCTCGGCCATTCGCTCCCTGCTTTCTGGTGTTGAGATATGTTCCACAGCGGCGGGACTAACGGTGATCGGTAAAGAGCCGATTAAGCGTCCGTCCACAGGCTCGGGGCTTGAGAACGCCGGCCGCGGGAGATAGAGCTTGCGGCACGGTACCAATCAGACAGGAAGTGGCGGAAAAATGGCTTCGGCAAACGACATGAAGGCGGCGGAAAAGACCTATGGCGGGTTCATCAGCATGCTCAAGTGGTCGGTCCCACTGATTGCGATCATTGCCCTCTTCGTGATCTTTCTGATCTCCTGAACGCTCGAAGGGGGGAGGGGCAAGGATGCGGATCGCGGTTCTGAAGGAAAGGGCCGCGGGTGAGCACCGTGTTGCCGCTACCCCGGAAACAGTCAAGAAATTCAGCGCACTGGGTGGCGTGCTGGCTGTGGAAGCCGGTGCGGGCGAAGGCGCCGGCGTATCCGACGAAGCCTATCGCGAAGCCGGCGCGGAGGTCGGCCCGGCGGAGGCGGTGGTCAGGGATGCCGACATCGTGCTCGGCGTGCAGGCGCCCGATCCGGCGGCGCTCGCGACGGCCCGCAAAGGCGCCCTGGTGGCGGCCGGCTTCGATCCGTTCGGCAACCGCGCGCGGGTCGATGCCTACGCCGCAGCGGGCTTCGAGGCGCTGGCGATGGAGTTCATGCCGCGCATAACCCGTGCGCAGTCGATGGACGTGCTCTCCAGCCAGTCGAACCTCGCCGGCTACAAGGCGGTGATCGCCGCCGCGAATGCCTATGGCCGCGCGTTCCCTATGATGATGACAGCCGCTGGTACGATCACCGCCGCGCGGGTCTTCGTGATGGGCGTGGGCGTTGCCGGGCTCCAGGCGATCGCGACAGCCAAGCGGCTCGGAGCGCAAGTCTCGGCTACCGACGTGCGCAGCGCCACGAAGGAGCAGATCCAGTCGCTCGGCGCGAAGCCGGTGTTCGTCGAGGAAGTCGCCGGGATCGAGGGCGAAGGCAGCGGCGGCTATGCCACTGAGATGAGCGAGGAATACCAAAAGGCCCAGGCCGAGCTGGTCTCCAGCCATATCGCCAAGCAGGACATCGTCATCACCACCGCGCTGATCCCGGGCCGGGCTGCTCCGCGCCTTGTCACCGACGGGCAGATCGCCACGATGAAGCCCGGCAGCGTGATCTTCGACCTCGCCGTGGCGCACGGCGGCAACGTCGAAGGCTCCGCGCCCGATGAGGTGGTCGAGCGGCACGGCGTCAAGATCATCGGCTACTCCAACACCGCCGCCCACCTCGCCGCCGACGCCTCCGCACTGTTCGCCCGCAACCTCTACAACTTCCTCTCCGCCTTCTGGGATGCGGAGCAGGGCAGGCCGGTCCTGGACGAGGAAATCGGCGACGCCGTGCGGCTGACGCGAGGCGGTCAGGTCGTCAGCGAGCGGCTGAAGGGGTGAAGGGTGGGGGCGGGCCTAAAATCCTCCCCCTTTGGGGGAGGTGGCAGCGCGAAGCGCTGACGGAGGGGGCCTGAATGGAAGATCATTCGCCAGAAGCTATTGAGCGAGCGAAAAAGCTACGTCAGGAGATGAGCCTTCCCGAGGTGCTCCTGTGGAACCGCCTCCGCGGCAAGCCGATGGGCATGAAGTTCCGCAGCCAGCATCCGCTGGGCGACTATGTGATCGACTTCTTCTGCGCGTCCAAGCGCATCGCAATCGAGATCGACGGCATCGCGCATGACATGGGCTCTCGGCCCGATCGCGACGCGAAACGCGATGCCTGGCTGCGGCAGCAGGGTATCGACGTGCTTCGAATCCCGGCGGCCGAGGTGTTGCGCGATGTCGACGCGGCGGCGGAAGCCATTGTCCGCTATTGCGCCGAGGCGCCCCCACCGTCAGCCGCTGACGCGGCTGCCACCTCCCCCAGAGGGGGAGGATTTTTCAGGGCCAGTTCCAATGCGTCGCCCTGCCGCTCAGACGCGCCCGCCCCTAGAGGCCGATATCCCGGAGCCACCAGCTAATGGACTTCATCAGCATTCTGTCGATCTTCGTGCTCGCCTGCTTCGTGGGCTACTATGTCGTCTGGTCGGTCACGCCGGCGCTGCATACGCCGCTGATGGCGGTGACCAACGCGATCAGTTCGGTGATCATCGTCGGCGCGCTGATCGCTGCTGCGGCGGCTGGGGTGCCGGCGGCGAAGTGGCTCGGGCTGCTCGGGGTCGTGCTGGCGAGCGTGAACATCTTCGGCGGCTTCGCGGTCACCGCGCGGATGCTGGCGATGTACAAGAAGAAGGAGCGGCCGGCTCCCAAAGGTGAGGGCAAGTGATGGCGATGCAGCCGGTCGACACGGCCGACCTCTCGCTCGCGGCCGATGCCGCGCATGCGGTGAACCCGTGGGTCGCGGCGGCCTATCTCGTGGCGGGCGTGCTGTTCATTCTGGCGCTGCGCGGGCTTTCGTCCCCGGCGACGAGCCGCGCGGGCAACCGCTTCGGCATGGCCGGCATGATGATCGCCGTCGTGACGACGCTGGTCACGCACGAGCTTGCCACGCTCGGCGAAATCCTCGTCGCCATCGCCATCGGCGGCACGATCGGCTTCGTGATCGCCCGGCGCATCGCGATGACGGCGATGCCGCAGCTCGTCGCGGCGTTCCACTCGCTGGTTGGCCTGGCCGCGGTGCTGGTCGCGGCGGCGGCGTTCCTCAACCCGGATGCGTTCGCCATCCTCGGGCTCGACGGCAACATCCTGGTGGTCAGCCGGATCGAGATGGCGCTCGGCGCGGCGATCGGCGCGATCACCTTCTCCGGATCGGTGATCGCCTTCGCCAAGCTCAACGGCAACATGAGCGGCAAGCCGATCCTGCTGCCGGCGCGGCATGCGATCAACCTCGGAACCCTGGCTGCCATCGTCGTGCTGACGGCTCTCTATGCGCTCTCCGGTGACGCCGGGCCGGGCGAGGGCTGGACCTTTTGGGCCATCGTCGCGCTGGCATTCGCGATCGGCTTCCTGCTGATCATCCCGATCGGCGGGGCGGACATGCCGGTCGTCGTGTCGATGCTCAATTCCTACTCCGGCTGGGCGGCGGCGGCGATGGGCTTCACGCTGCACAACACCGCGATGATCGTCACCGGGGCGCTGGTCGGCAGTTCCGGCGCGATCCTCAGCTACATCATGTGCCGGGCGATGAATCGCAGCTTCATCAGCGTGATAGCCGGCGGCTTTGGCGCGGATTCGAGCGGCGGCGGGGATGCGGCCAAAGTCGACCGGCCATGGAAGCGCGGCAGCGCCGAGGATGCGGCATTCCTGCTCAAGGAAGCCGAGAACGTCATCATCATCCCCGGTTACGGCATGGCCGTGGCCCAGGCGCAGCACGTTCTGCGCGAGATGGGAGACCAGCTCAAGGAGCACGGGGTCAACGTCAAGTACGCCATCCATCCGGTCGCCGGGCGCATGCCGGGGCACATGAACGTGCTGTTGGCCGAAGCGAACGTGCCTTATGACGATGTCTTCGAGCTGGAGGACATCAACCACGAGTTCGCACAGGCTGACGTCGCGTTCGTCATCGGTGCGAACGACGTGGTCAACCCAGCCGCCAAGACCGACAAGTCCAGCCCGATCTACGGCATGCCGGTGTTCGACGTGGACCGCGCCAAGACGGTGATGTTCATCAAGCGCAGCATGGGCGGGGTCGGCTACTCCGGCGTGGACAACGACGTGTTCTACATGGACCAGACGATGATGCTGCTGGCCGACGCCAAGAAGATGGTCGAGGAGATCAACAAGGCGCTCGCCGATTGAGCCGCCGGCAGCGCGGAACCTTTCGCGCTGCAGCATTGTTCGAACCACAGGCATGAGGGGCGGCCGCGTCGCCGCACACGAGGGAACATATCATTGCGTAAACTGGGCCTTATCGGGGGCATGAGCTGGGTTTCGACCAGCACTTACTACACCGCCATCAACACCACGATCCAGGCGAAGACCGACCGCCGGTCGAGCGCTCCGCTGCTGATCGAGAGCCTCGATTTCCAGCTGCTCTACCGCCTGCAGGACCAGGACGAATGGGACCGCGCGGCGGCCGTGCTGTCGGAGTCGGCCCAGCGGCTCGAAGCGGCCGGCGCGGGCGCGCTGATCATCGCCGCCAACTCGATGCACAAAGTCTACGACAAAGTGGCCGCGTCCGTCTCCTTGCCGATCTTCCACATCGCCGAGTGCGTCGGCGAGCGCATGGCGGCCGACGGGGTCGACACCGCCGCGCTGATCGGCACGCGCAACGTGATGACGGAGAGCTTCTACCGCCGCCGGCTCGTCGCCCACGGCGTCGACCTGCTGCCGCCGGACATGAAGAACGTCGAGACGCTCGACGAGATCATCTACGAGCAGCTCATGGTCGGCAAGGCGACCCGCGACGCCGAACGCGCGCTGAAGACGATCATCACCGTGAAGGAACAGGAAGGCGCCAAGGCCATCGTGCTCGCCTGCACCGAGCTCGACCAGATCGTCGACGTCGATGCCAACGTCCTGCCGATCTACGACAGCACCCGCATCCATGCCGACAAGGCCGCCGCCTGGATCCTGGGCGAGATCGAGTAACCACTCTCTCCCCTCCTCTTCAGAGGAGGGGCCGGGGGTGGTGGCGGCGCCGTGCAACGTTTCGCCTGCCGCAGCACCACCCCGCTGCGACTAGGTTCGCCTTCGGCTCACCAAGTCTCGCGCCCCTCCTCTGAAGAGGAGGGGGAAGATGTGTATAGCCCCCTCCTCTTTAGAGGAGGGGGTTGGGGGGGGTGGAAGCGCAAACGTCGCTCGCGGTCCGCAGTACCACGCCGCCGCGTTCCCCACCCGTTCCCGTTGTCAAGCGGGCGCATCGCCCGTAACCCGCGCCGGGATGATCCGCGCCCCATACGCTTCCGATCCGCAAGCCTCGCGCGGGCGTGAGTTCGCCGAGGATCGGGTGGGGCCGCGCGGCCCGCGCAGCGAGTTCCAGCGCGACCGCGACCGCATTCTCCATTCGATCGCCTTCCGCCGCCTGGCCGGCAAGACCCAGGTCTTCATCGCGCCCGATGGCGATCATTACCGCGTTCGCCTGACCCACAGCCTGGAAGTGGCGCAGATCGGCCGCGTGATCGCCCGCGCCCTCGGCCTGGACGAGGACCTCACCGAAGCACTCTGCCTCGCCCACGACATCGGCCACCCGCCGTTCGGCCACCCGGGCGAGGACGCGCTCTCCGCGGCGCTGGAGGCCCACGGCGGGTTCGACCACAACGCCCACTGCCTGCGCACGCTGATGCGGCTCGACAGCCCGTACTGCGGCTATCCGGGCCTCAACCTGAGCTGGGAAGTGCTGGAGGGCCTGGCGAAGCATAACGGCCCCGTGGCGAAGCCTGGCTGGGCGCTGGCGGAACTGGACGAGGCGTTCCCGCTGGAGCTCGGCACCCAGCCTTCGCTGGAGGCCCAGGTCGCGGCGCTGGCCGACGATATCGCCTACGACAACCACGACATCGATGATGGGCTGCGGGCCGGCTATCTCGACCTCGAGCAACTGCTCGAGCTCGACTTCGTCGCCGAGCAATGGCGCGCGGTCGAAACCCGCTTTCACGGCGCCTCGCGCGCGGCGCTGCTGCGCGAACTGGTGCGCGGCCAGATCGGGCTAATGGTCAACGACGTGATCGAAGCCACCCGGGCGAACCTCGCCGACGTCGGTTCGGCCGAGGAAATCCGCAACGCGCTCGGGCCGATCGCCGCATTCTCGCCGATGATGGCCGAGCAGGAGCGCAGCCTGAAGCGCTTCATGTATGCCAACCTCTATCATCATGAGCGGCAGAAGCGGACCGCGGACCGCGCGCGCGAGGTGATCGCGCAGCTCTATGCGGCGTACCAGCAGGACCCGAAGCGCCTGCCGGATCAATGGCTTGCAGCGCTGCCGGACAGCGAGCCGGATCGCAGCCGCCATATGGCCGACTTCATCGCCGGCATGACGGACCGCTACGCCATCGAGCGCTACGCCGAGATATTCGGAACGTTGCCCGAGGGACTCTCGAATGTCTGAGCCGAAACGCGTGCTGCTGGTCGGCGCGACCGGCCTCGTCGGCACGCGAACGATGGAGGCGGGGGTCGGGCGCGAGGACTTGCGCCTGATCGCCCTGACCCGCCGCGAAGCGCCGCTGCCGCCCGGCGCGCGGATGGAGATGCTCGTCGCCGAGCCCGCGGAGTGGGGGACTTCCGTCGCGGCGGTCGCACCCGATGCCGCGATCTGCGCCCTCGGCACTACCTGGCGCAAGGCCGGAGAGGTCGAGGCGGCGTTCCGCGCGGTCGACGAGGAACTCGTGCTGCGCGTGGCGCGGGCGGCGCGCGGCGCGGGTGCGCGCAACTTCGTGCTCGTCTCCTCGGTAGGCGCCGATCGCGCCAGCCGGGCTTTCTACCTTCGTGTGAAGGGCGAAGTCGAAGCGGCGGCGCGCCAGCTCGGCTTCCACCGGCTCGACATCCTGCGGCCGGGACTGCTGCGCGGCCCGCGCGGCGAAGACCGGCGGCGCGGCGAGCGCCTGGCGATCCTCGCCAGCCCGCTGACCGATCTGTTCCTCGGCGGCGGCCGGCGGCATCTCCGCTCGATCGACGCGCGCTCCGTGGCGCGCGCGGCCCTGCAGTTCGCGCGGGAGAAAGCCCGCGGCACTTTCGTTCACGACAACGATTCGATCCTGCGCGCCGCCCGCCGCTTCGACGGCGCCGCATAAAAACGCCCGCCGGAACGGTCCGGCGGGCGCTTCCAGCCTCGAAAGGCTGCGATGTTACAAGGCCCGGTCGCCGGCCTGACCGACGGACTCGATGTCCCGGCCCAGGCCCTTGACGGCATTGCAGGCCGCTGCGGTGAAGCAGAGGCTGCCGGCCAGCACTACAACGATCAGTTTCTTCATCGAATCACCCTTCCCTAACGGAACGGGTGTCAAATAGCCTCGTCGCCGGCCTCACCAACAGACTGAATGTCTTCGCCGGCACCCTTGACGGTGTTGCAGGCGGCGGCGGTCAGCGCGAACGCGCTCACGGTGAGGGCGAGGAAAAGTTTGCGAACCATAATCTTGTTCCTTTCGACTGTTCCTGACGAACGATCGAAGGACGAAACCCGTGCTGCCGGGTTAGGTTCCTTCCACCCGCGCCACATCGCGCAGCGATGGCCGCGACAAGCGGTGCTCCCGCCAGGCGATCACGAGGCCCGCGGCGATGATCAGCGGGGCGCCGAGCCAGGTGCTCGACGGCGGCAGGACCTGCCAGAACAGCCAGCCGTACAGCGTCGCCCAGACCAGCGCCGAATAGTCCATCACGATCACGCTGGCGACGGCGCCGAAGCGCAGCGCGGCGGTGAGCAGCAGTTGCCCGGCCGTTCCGGCCAGGCCGATCGCCAGCAGGAGCAGCCAACCGGTGGTATCGTGCGGCTGGAACACGAACGGGAGGGACAGCGCCATTACCGGAGTGCTGAGGGCGGCGAACCAGAACACGATCGTCAGCGGCTTGTCGGTGCGGCCCAGGTCGGCGAGCTGGATCGAAATCAGCGCGATCATGAATGCGCCGCCGATCGCCACCAGCGCGCCGTAGAGCGGGATGTGGCCGCTCCCGGGCTGGGCGATCAGCAGCACGCCTGCGAACCCGAACAGCACCGCCGACCAGCGCCACAGGCCCACTTTCTCCTTGAGCAGCAGGGTCGAGAGGATCACCGCCCAGATCGGCGCGGTAAAATTCATCGTTGTCGCTTCGGCCAGAGGCAGCAGGATCACCCCGCCGAAGTTGAGGACCATCCCGATCATGCCGTAAGTCGCCCGCACCGCATGGGTGCGCGGGCGCTTCGTGGCGAGCATCGCCAGGCCACCCGTGGCGGAGACATAGGCCAGCAGCAGCGGGATGGTGATCGCCTGGCGCCAGAACAGGATCTCCAGCAGGTGGATTCCGCGTTCGGAAGCCAGCTTGATCAGCGCCGCCATCGTCGCCAGCGCGGCAATGGCCCCGAGGCGGATCAGCAGCGCGAGAAGCGGGCGGGGCCGGGCGGGGGTCGCATCCACGGCGCTGCCATAAGCGGCTGGCCCGTGGGATCAAGCGCGGTCGTCGCGCGGGTGAGGATTGTCCCCGCGCCCGGCAGGTTCCATATCGCCGCCGATGAAGGGGCTGCTCGATTTCTTCCGTTTCGCCAGCGACGCCACGCTCGTCGGCCTGCTGGGCGGCTTTCTGCTGCTGCTGGCGCTGATCGCACTCGTCGCCGACCGCCGCCGCCTCCGCCGCAAGCGCATCGACGCCGTCGGCTGGGTCCCCTGGACCCCGATCTTCCTGATGGGGGCTGTGGTAGGTGTCAGCCTGCTCACTGTAGCAGTAAAAGGCTGGGTCGCCGGCTAGAAGATCCTCCCCTGCAAGGGGAGGATCTCAGCTGTTTCGGTTCCGCCCAAAAATCCTCCCCCTCTGGGGGAGGGGGACCGCCGCCGAAGGCGGTGGTGGAGGGGGCTTGGCCTGGACGAACGCCAGCACCACGCCGCGCCCCTCCGTCAGCGCTTCGCGCTGCCACCTCCCCCAGAGGGGGAGGAGCGGGGTGTCAGAGGCAGGCTTCGAGGTAGGCTTGGTCGAAGCCGAACTGGCGGGCTTTTTCGAGTGTGTAGGGGCGCAGGCCGGAGGAGCGGAACTCGCCGATGATCTTCCCGTCGTCGCTCTCGTCCAGGTACTCGAAGTTGAACAGCTCCTGGGTGACGATCACGTCGCCTTCCATGCCGATCACTTCGGTGATGTTGGTCGTGCGGCGGGAGCCGTCGCGCAGGCGCTTGACCTGGACGATGAGGTCGACCGATTCCGCGATCTGGCGGCTGATCGCCTCCTTGGGGATCTTGATGTCGCCCATCAGGATCATGTTTTCCATGCGGCCGAGGCACTCGCGCGGGCTGTTGGCGTGCAGCGTACACATCGATCCGTCGTGGCCGGTGTTCATCGCCGCGAGCAGGTCGAAGCATTCCGCGCCGCGGATTTCGCCCAGGATGATCCGGTCCGGGCGCATACGCAGCGCGTTCTTGACCAGGTCGCCGATGGTGATGGCGCCTTGGCCCTCCAGGTTCGGCGGGCGGGTTTCCAGCGGCAGCCAGTGCGGCTGCTGCAGGCGCAGCTCGGCCGCATCCTCGATCGTCAGCACGCGCTCGCCCGGGTCGATCATCTTCGACAGGGCGTTGAGCATGGTCGTCTTGCCCGAACCGGTACCGCCGGAGATGACGACGTTCATCCGGCTGGCGCCGGCGATCTTCAGGCATGTCGCCATCTTGTCGCTCATCGATCCGAAGTCGCGCAGCATGTCGATGGTGATCGGCTTTTCGGAGAACTTGCGGATCGAGATCGCCGTGCCGCGCAAGCTGAGCGGCGGGACGATCACGTTGACGCGGCTGCCGTCCTTGAGGCGAGCGTCGGCCAGCGGCGTGGTCTGGTCGACGCGGCGGCCGACCTGGTTGACGATGCGCTGGGCGATCTGGAACAGATGCTGCTCGTCGCGGAAGCGGATCGGCGCGAGGGTCAGCTTGCCCTTCTTTTCGATGTAAGTCTGGTCCGGGCCGTTGACCATGATGTCGGTCACGTCCGGATCGCCGAGCAGCTCTTCGAGCGGGCCGAAGCCCAGCAGCTCGTCGATCAGCACTTTCTCCAGCGCGAACTGCTCGCGCCGGTTGAGCGTGACCTTGAGCTCGGCCAGCACTTCCATGATGATCGGCCGGAATTCCTCCGACAGCTCTTCCTTGGTCAGCGTGGAGGCCGCTTCCGGATCGACGCGCTCGAGCAGGCGGGGAAGCACCTGCTCCTTGATCTTGTGGACGCTGGCTTCGAAGCCGCCGATCTCGAGCTGCTCGTGGACGCTGTTGGCGCGGTCCGACAGGCGGCTCATCGCGTCGCCCTTGTCGGGCGCGCCGCCATTGCTGCCGGGCAGCGGCGGGAATTGATCGCCTCCCGGGGCGGGGACCGGCTCGCTCGGCGGCATCGCGGGGCCGCCCTTCATCGGGCGGGCGACGCCGAAGCTCGGGCGGGCGCCCGGAGCCATGCCGCCTACACCGTTCTTGCGTCCGAAAGCGCTCATTCCCGTCCTCACCAGTGGTAACTCATGGATGGACACGCACCTCTGCGCACTCCCGCCGATCTCTTCGCCCAACTTGGTGAATAAATTGCAAAGCTTGATTTTGTCTAAAGAGCGGGCTGCGCTCCCTACGCGCCGTCCCGTCTCGCAAGCGCGCCATTGCCCGCCGCGCAGCCGCGCCTTAAGCGGGGCGCGGACACCGCCGGGAGCACATTTCTTCAATGCAAAACACCGACCGGGCCGGCCTGCTTTATGCTCTCGCCGGCTTCTGCACGCTGTCGATCGGCGATGCGATCATCAAAGGCATGGCGGGCGACTGGCCGGCCCCGGCCATGGCCGCGACCCGCTACGTCGCCGGCACGATCCTGCTCGCGGTCCTGCTCGCCCGCTACGAAGGGAAGGCCGCGCTGGCCCTGCCGCGTGACAAGCTGCACTGGGTCCGCGGCGTCGCCATCAGTCTCTCGGCCGTCGGCATGTTCCTGGGGGTGTGGATCATGCCCTTGGCGGAAGCGACGAGCATCTTCTTCACCCAGCCGATGATCACCGCCCTGCTCGCCTGGGCGCTGCTGGGGGAACGGGCCAAGCTCTCGACCTGGATCGCGACGCTGGTCGCGTTCGGCGGGGTGTTCATTGTCCTGCGGCCGAACTTCGCGATCGCCGGCTGGGGCGCGCTGCTGCCGCTCCTGGGCGCGGCCGGCATGGCGGTCACGATCATCGCCAACCGCGCGGTGACCGGCCGGGCCAGCATCCTGGCGATGCAGTACTACATGTCGGTCACGGCCATGATCTTCCTGGCGGTGGTGACGGTCGCCGGCCACTTCAGCGGGGTCGAGGGGTTCACGCTGCAATGGCCGCACTGGAGCGTCGTTGCCCGCTGCGTGTTCATCGGCCTCAGCGCCACGCTCGCCCAGTGGCTGATCTTCATGGGCACGGTGAAAGCCGGGGCGGGGACCGTTGCGCCGATGACGTACGGCCAGCTGCTCATGGCCGTCGTGCTCGGCTGGACGTTCTTCGGCGACCGACCCGACCTCACCTCGCTGCTCGGCGCCTCGATCATCATCGGCTCGGGGCTGTACTTGTGGTACGCGGGCCGGATGAAGGAACCGGTCAAGCCGGTGCTTTGAGTCAAGTCGGGCTGAGGTCGCGGCGAACCCAGGCGGTGATGCCGCGGTCGTGCAGCGACGCGGTGATCAAGGGGCGGTAGTCGGCCCACACCGCTGCGGTGACCAACGCCAGGCTCTCCTCCCGTTGGATCGTCACCGGGTCGTCCGCGGTGACGATCACCCCCGGGCGCGTAGCGAGGATCCGGGCGAGTTCCTCCGTCTGGCTCACTCCCAGCGAGCCGCTCTCGAGCGCGTTGTTGAGGTGGTCGGGGTAGATGAAGCGGGTCGGCAGGCATGTGCCGGTGGTCCGGTAAAGAGCAGTCGGCCCATCGAACACGTAGAGGCAATCCCGTTTTGCGTCGACATGGGGCGCGATTGCCGCGGACAGCCGGGCGGCGACGCGCCGTTCGGTCTGCGAATAGGCATAACGATCCGGAAGGTCGAGAAGCCTGCCGGGGCCGATCACCATCAGCATCGCCGCGACGATCCCGAACCGGATCCTGAGATCGATCAGCGGCAGCACCAGAAGCACTACGCACGGCGCCAGCGCGGCATAGTAGTAGATGTAGACGGTTCCCGGCAGCAACACCGTGCCGATCGTGGAGAGCGTCCAGCCTGCGAAGAGACCGTACGTCGGCCAGTCGCGCGGCTGGTTGAGGCGCAGCGCAGCGTAGAGCCCCAGGGCCGCCGGCACCGCGAGCGGGTACAGCCCGGTGAGGTGTGCGCGGTGGAAGCGTCCGGCCGGGATGCGATCGAAGAACGAGACGAAGTTGGCGAACCAGAAGGCGTCGAACTGGCCCCAGAGAGCGTAGAGCGCGCCGACGAGCGCGGTCGGCAGCACGCCGAGGGCGGCAAACGAAACCGCCAGGCCGGCGAGCCTCGGCAACCCGGCACCGCTGCGCCACTGGCCGTAGAGGGCATAGGCGCCGAAGAAGGCGCATTGCGGCAGGACGGTGTATTTCACCTGCAGCGCAATTCCGCCGAGGAGCATGGCGAAAGCAGCTCGCCCGACGGCGTCGGGCCGCCGCCAGTCGCGCACCAGCCACAGCATCCCCAGCATCAGCGGGGTGTGGAAGATCTCGCTCTGCCCCGACTGGCTGCCGTAAAGCGCCATGAGCATCAGGTACAGCGACCCGGCGAAAGTCGCGGAGACCCGGTCGACCAGTTGCCTCGAGAGCGCGAATACCAGGATCGCCCCGGCGAAGGCCGACGCGGCGGCGACGAGCTGGTAGGCGATCGCTTCTGGACCGAACAGCCAGTGGGCGAGGGCGTATATCGCGAACAGGCCGAATGGCTTGCGGTCCCAAAGGTCGGCATAGGGCAGGTCGCCCTGGGTCATTCGCCAGCCGATGAAGGAATAGAGCTGCTCGTCGAAGTCGGCCACCGGATCGCCGAACCAGAGCGCGCGCGTGGCGAGCACGACCAGCGCAAGCACGGCAAACGCCGGCCAGTCCCCCAGTCGCGGGATCGCATGCAGCCGGCGGCCGCTGCGAACCATCGTGCCTACAGAAGCCAACATCCACCCTTGCGCAGTTTCGAACGCGCTTGTGGAGGCAGGATGGTTAATTTTCTCCCTTACGGCGCTGCTAGCGGGCCAGTGGTTCCCGATCGCGATCGACAACGGCCGCCGCCGCAGTATCCATCGTGACGTTGCAGACGGTCTTGAACAGGTCCGGCAGGGTCTCCACCACCAGGATAAGGGCTAAGAACTCAAGCGGGATACCGAACAGCGCCAGCACCGGCGCGGCGGTCGCGACCATCGTCGCCTGGCCCGGGATGCCGACCGAGCCGACCTCGATCAGGGTCTTGAGCACGCCCGCAGCCAGCAGCAACGCGATGCCGTATGGCAGGCCGTACACGATCGCGCCGTAGGCCCCATAGAAGATGCTCGAGGCCGGGGAGCTGACCCGCAGCAGCGAAACCGCCAACGGCACCGAGATATCGGCGGAGTGCTCGCGCACGCCGAGCCTCGTGGCCGATCGTAGGATCAGCGGCAGGCAGGCGAGCGAGCTCTGCGTTCCGAAAGCGACCACTTGCGTCGGCAGCACCGCCCTGGCGAAGGCGCCCAGCCGTACCCGGCCGAACAGCACCGCCACCGCATAGGCGCAGGCGGTCAGCGCGAGGACGATCGCGATGTAGAGCAGCACATAATGCGCCAGGCCGAGCAGCACGGCAGTGCCGTGGGTGTTCGCGGTGACGAGGATCAGCCCGGCGACACCGATCGGGGCGAGGGCGAGAACCCAGCCGATGAGCACGAACATCGCCTCCGCCAACCCGGTCAGCACCGCCGCCATTGGGGCGCGCTTGTGCTCGTCGATCCGGGTCAGCGCCGCGCCGAAGACGATCGCGAAGAACACCACCGGCAACAGCGATCCTCCCGCGGCGGCGGCGACGATGTTGGACGGAACCATGCCTAGGATCATATCGGCGACCGGCAGGCGGGCCGCCTCGACCGGAGCGCCGCCCGTACCGCGCAGGGCCTCGGCCATCTCGGGGCTGATCGGCCAGAGCGCCAGCAGCGCCGGCGCCAGAGCCACGCCGACCGCTATGCCGAGCACGTACAGCGCCGCGATCACCAGGACCGTCCGGCGCGCGATCCCGGTACCCTCGGCCAGCCCCGCCGAGCGGATGAACGTGGTCGAAAGCAGCGCGAACACCAGCGGCAGGATCGTCATCTGCAGCGCCGCCAGCCACAGCTTGCCGATCACCCCCGCCGCAGCGACCACCGCGTCGCTCCACTCGGCACGCCCAGGCCCCGGCAGCGCCAGCCCGCCGATCACGCCGATCGCAAGCCCGCCGACGATCCACGCCGCGAGCGGCACCTTCCGCAAGGCCTGCAACGCGCTCATTCCGATCCCCCGGTGTCGTTATGCCGGCAGCATAGCGGGGCCACAGACGGAGGGAAGCGTCAGTCCATCCTCGTCACCCCCCTCGTGACCCAACCTCGCAACCCTGACACACCCCACCATCGTCACCCTGAACTCGTTTCAGGTCCGATTGCGCCGCTGGAGCGGGAGCCGCCCGCAGGCACGCCGGGCCCGCTCGTGCCCGTGCGAGCACGCCGGCCCCGGCGGAGCGATGGGTGCTGAAACGAGTTCAGCATGACGAAAGTGGGGGAGGGGGAGGTCCTTCGACGAGCTCAGGACGAACGGGGGGCGGATGCGGGGCAGGGGCAGGGCAGGTAGGCGAGTCCCAGACACCCATCCCCGTCACCCTGAACTCGTTTCAGGGCCCATTTCGCCGCTGGGGCGGGAGCCGCCCGCAGGCACGACGGGACCGTTCGTGCCCGTGCGAGCACGCCGGTCCCGGCGGAGCGATGGGTGCTGAAACGAGTTCAGCATGACGAAAGTGGGGGAGGGGGAGGTCCTTTGACGAGCTCAGGACGAACGGGGGGCGGATGCAGGGCAGGGGCAGGGTCAGGGCAGGTAGGCGAGTCCCACACACCCATCCCCGTCACCCTGAACTCGTTTCAGGGCCCATTCCGCCGCTGGGGCGGAAGCTGCACACAGGCACGACGGGACCGTTCGTGCCCGTGCGAGCACGCCGGTCTCGGCGGAGCGATGGGTGCTGAAACGAGTTCAGCATAACGGATTTGGAGGTGAACGTCCTTCGACAAGCTCAGGACGAACGGGCATTAGGGGTATTCTCAGCCTTCGACGTGCTCCGCCAGCACGGTGAGGCCGTTCTCGCCGACTTCGGCGAAGCCGCCGCGGACTTCGATGGTCTCGGGGGCGGAGCCGGCGGTCTTGTAGACCTGGACGGCGCCGTCGCGGATGGTGGACATGAAGGGCGCGTGGCCCTCCAGCACGCCGAACTCGCCCTCGGCGCCGGGGACCACCACCATGTGGACCTCTTCGGAGCGGATCAGCTTCACCGGGGTCACGAGTTCGAAGTGCAGTGCCATCTCATTCTCCCCCCTCCCGCTTGCGGGAGGGGTCGGGGGTGGGTCAGTGTTCGCGGGCGGGCAAGTGGCCCACCCGATACCCCTCCTCCGAAGAGGAGGGGCTCACGGTGCTCAGGCCTCGTCGGCCATCTTCTTGGCCTTCTCGACGGCTTCTTCGATGCCGCCGACCATGTAGAAGGCCGCTTCCGGCAGGTGGTCGTACTCGCCGTCGACCACCGCCTTGAACGACTTCACGGTGTCTTCGAGCTGCACGAACTTGCCGGGGATGTTGGTGAACACTTCGGCCACGTGGAACGGCTGGCTGAGGAAGCGCTGGATCTTCCGGGCACGGGCCACGGTGATCTTGTCCTCTTCCGACAGCTCGTCCATGCCCAGGATGGCGATGATGTCCTGCAGGCTCTTGTACTTCTGCAGCGTTTCCTGGACCTTACGAGCCGTTTCGTAGTGCTCCTGGCCGACGATCCGCGGTTCGAGAACGCGGCTGGTCGAGTCCAGCGGATCGACCGCAGGGTAGATGCCCAGTTCGGAGATCGCGCGGTTCAGCGTGGTCGTCGCGTCGAGGTGGGCGAACGAGGTGGCAGGCGCCGGGTCGGTAAGGTCGTCGGCCGGCACGTAGATCGCCTGGACCGAGGTGATCGAGCCCTTGTTGGTCGAGGTGATGCGTTCCTGCAGGTTGCCCATGTCGGTCGACAGGGTCGGCTGGTAGCCCACCGCCGAGGGAATGCGGCCGAGCAGCGCCGACACTTCCGAACCCGCCTGGGTGAAGCGGAAGATGTTGTCGACGAAGAACAGCACGTCCTGGCCTTCCTCGTCGCGGAAGTATTCGGCCATCGTCAGGCCCGAGAGCGCGACGCGGGCGCGGGCGCCCGGCGGCTCGTTCATCTGGCCGAACACGAGAGCAACCTTGGAGCCTTCGCTGGTGGCGTTGCCGTCGGCGTCCTTGGCGATGACGCCGGCGTCGAGGAACTCGTGGTAGAGGTCGTTGCCTTCGCGGGTGCGCTCACCCACGCCGGCGAACACGGAAACGCCGCCGTGGCCTTTCGCGATGTTGTTGATCAACTCCTGGATCAGCACGGTCTTGCCCACACCGGCGCCGCCGAACAGGCCGATCTTGCCGCCGCGCGCATAAGGCGCGAGCAGGTCGATGACCTTGATGCCGGTGACGAGGATGGCGCTTTCGGTTGACTGGTCGACGAAGGCCGGTGCCTCGGCGTGGATCGGCGCGCGCCGGTCGGCATTGACCGGACCGCGCTCGTCGATCGGCTCGCCGATCACGTTGAGGATGCGGCCGAGCGTCTTCGGGCCGACCGGCACGGAGATCTGTGCGCCGGTGTTGACGACTTCCTGGCCCCGGGTGAGGCCGTCGGTACCGTCCATAGCGATGCAGCGGACGGTGTTCTCGCCAAGATGCTGGGCGACTTCGAGCACCAGGCGGTTGCCGTTGTTGTCGGTCTCCAGCGCGGTGAGAATCGCCGGCAGCTCGCCGGGGAAGCTCACGTCGACGACGGCGCCGATGACCTGGGCGATGGTGCCGTTGGTGGTTTGGTTGAGCACGGGTGCGGTGGCCATTGGAATTTCCTGACTAGTTAGATCGCGTCACTTGGCAGCGCAGGCGGCCTCGGCATCGATGACCCACTCACCGTCACCGGGAGCGAGCTCGGTCTTGTTCCGGCGGTGTTCGTCGTCGCCCAGGCCGTATTCGCAGACGAAGCCTTCCTGGCCGAAGCCCTTGGAACGGCACAGCGAAGTGCTCACCGGCTCGGCGGAGGGGCAAGCCTTGGCGTAAGCTTCGGCGAAAACGGCCTCGTTCGGCGCCGGGAGGGTCGGCGTCGGCGCGGCGACCGGAACCGGGGTGGCGACCGGTGCGGGCTCGGAGGCTTCCGAATCGCAGGCCGCGAGGGCGAGCAGGGCGGTGATCAGGACAATCTTCTTCACGGTACTACGGCTCCGATAACTTCTGCTTACAGCGCTTCCGCGCCGGCAATGATCTCGATGAGTTCGGTGGTGATCGCGGCCTGGCGGCTGCGGTTGTACTGGATGGTGAGCTTCTTGATCAGCTCGCCGGCATTGCGGGTCGCGTTGTCCATCGCGGTCATGGACGCGCCCTGTTCGCTGGCCTGGTTCTCCAGCAGTGCGCCGAATATCTGCGTCTTGAGATAACGCGGCAGCAGCTCGGCGAGGATTTCCTCCTCGTCCGGCTCGTACTCGACCGCGGCATCGCTGGCCGCGGCGACCTTGGGAGCAGGCACGGGGATGATCTGCTGCTCGGTCGGGATCTGGGCGAGGGCCGACTTGAACCGGCTGAAGAACAAGTGGGCGACGTCGAACTTGCCCGCCTCGAACATCTCCATCAGCTCGGTGGCCACGCGCTCGGCTTCGTTGAAGCCGGGCTCGCGCACGTCGGTCGTGTCGAACATCTTGCCGATGTTGCTGGGGAACGCGCGGCGGATCGGCGCGCGGCCCTTGCGGCCGATCAGGTAGAACTCGACGTCCTTGCCCTGCTCGCGCAGCTCGCGGGCCTTGCTCAGCGCGGCGCGGACGATGTTCGAGTTGAACGCGCCAGCCAGGCCCTTGTCGCTGTTGGCCACGACCAGCAGGTGGCGCTGGTCGGCGCCGGTGCCGCGCAGCAGCAGCGGGGCATTGTCCTGCCCGGCGATCTTGCCGGCCACGCTGCCCATCACGGTGCTCAGGCGCTCCGCATAAGGACGCGCGGCTTCGGCCGCGGCCTGCGCCTTGCGCAGCTTCGCCGCGGCGACCATCTGCTTGGCCTTGGTGATCTTCTGGGTCGACTTGACCGAGTTGATCCGACCTTTGAGTTCCTTGAGGCTTGCCATTGCTGCCCTAACTCATTCCTTGTTCGTCATGCTGGACAGGCTCCAGCATCCATTTTGCCTCACGCGTAGTGCCATCCGGAAAGATGGACCCTGAACCGGGTTCAGGGCGACGGTTCAGGTTGATTACCCCTTAAGCGAACTGCTTGGCGAACGCGTCCAGGGCCGCCTTGGTCTTCTGCTTGGCCTCGTCGCCGAAGTCGCGGCTGTCGCGGATCAGCGTGAGGACGTCGGCATGGTCCGAGCGCATGAAGGACAGCATGGCCGACTCATACTCGGTCACGCGCTCCACCGGAACGGTGTCGAGATAGCCGTTGGTGCCGGCGAAGATCGACACGGTCTGCTCTTCGAACGGCATCGGGCTGAACTGCGGCTGCTTGAGCAGTTCGGTCAGGCGCGCACCGCGGTTGAGCAGCTTCTGGGTCGAAGCGTCGAGGTCCGAACCGAACTGGGCGAAGGCCGCCATTTCGCGGTACTGCGCCAGCTCCAGCTTGATCGAGCCGGAGACCTTCTTCATCGCCTTGGTCTGCGCGGCGCCGCCGACGCGGCTGACCGAAAGACCGACGTTGATCGCCGGGCGGATGCCCTGGAAGAACAAGTTGGTCTCCAGGAAGATCTGCCCGTCGGTGATCGAGATCACGTTCGTCGGGATGTAGGCCGAAACGTCGCCGGCCTGCGTCTCGATGATCGGCAGGGCGGTCAGCGACCCGCCGCCGCTCGCTTCGTTCATCTTCGCCGCACGCTCGAGCAGGCGCGAGTGCAGGTAGAACACGTCGCCCGGGTAGGCTTCGCGGCCCGGCGGGCGGCGCAGCAGCAGCGACATCTGGCGGTAGGCCACCGCCTGCTTGGAAAGGTCGTCATACACGATCACGGCGTGCATGCCGTTGTCGCGGAAGAACTCGCCCATCGCGCAGCCGGTGTAGGGCGCGAGGTACTGCAGCGGAGCAGGCTCCGAAGCGGTCGCGGCGACGATGATGGAATATTCCATCGCGCCGTTCTCTTCCAGCGTGCGGACGAGCTGCGCCACGGTCGAGCGCTTCTGGCCGACTGCGACGTAGATGCAGTAGAGCTTCTTGCTCTCGTCGGTGCCGGCGTTGGCCTGCTTCTGGTTGATGAACGTGTCGATCGCCACGGCGGACTTGCCGGTCTGGCGGTCGCCGATGATCAGCTCGCGCTGGCCGCGGCCTACGGGCACGAGGGCGTCGATGGCCTTGAGGCCGGTCTGCACGGGCTCGTGCACCGACTTGCGCGGGATGATGCCCGGGGCCTTCACTTCGACGCGCATGCGGTTCACGTCCACGATCGGGCCCTTGCCGTCGATCGGATTGCCGAGCGCGTCGACGACGCGGCCGAGCAGGCCCTTGCCGACGGGCACGTCCACGATGGTGCCGGTGCGCTTGACGCTGTCGCCTTCCTTGATCTCGGCGTCGGAGCCGAAGATCACGACGCCGACGTTGTCGGCTTCGAGGTTCAGGGCCATGCCCTGCACGCCGTTGGCGAACTCCACCATCTCGCCGGCCTGGACCTTGTCGAGACCGTGAATGCGGGCGATGCCGTCACCGACCGACAGCACGCTGCCGACTTCGCTGACTTCCGCATCGGTACCGAAGTTGGCGATCTGGTCCTTGATGACCTTGGAGATTTCTGCGGCGCGGATTTCCATTACTTAGCCTTTCATCAGCCCTTCATGGCCTGGGCGAGCGAATTGAGACGAGTGCGGATCGATCCGTCGATCCGCTTGGAGCCTACGGTGACGACGAGCCCGCCGAGAAGGTCGGGGTCGACGCTGGTCTTGAGCTGCACGGTGCGGCCCTCGCGGGCGCGGAGCTTCTGCTCGAGAGCGGTGATCTGCTCGTCGGTGAGCGCGTGGGCGCTGGTGACTTCGGCGCTGACTTCGCCGCGCTGGGCGGCGGCGATCGCGTGGAACGCCCGAATCATCGCCGGCAGCTCGGCCACGCGGCGGTTTTCCGCCAGCACGCCGAGGAAGTTCTTGGTCAGCTCGGCCATGCCCAGGTGGGCGCCGATGCCGGCCACCACGCGGCCGATCTGCTCGCGGCTCACTTCCGGGTTGCGGATGAGCGCGCGCAGCTCGGCCGATTCGGCGAGCGCGGCCTGCAGCCTGTCGAGATCGGATTCGACCGCCGTGACGGTCCCGGCCTCGCTGGCGAGATCGAACAGGGCACTGGCGTAACGCCCTGCCAGGCTGGCCTTGATACCGGCGGAAATCTCCACGCGAAGGGGTCCTCTTGGCTCCGAAGGAACAGAATATTTGCCTGCCGTAACGGGCACGCAGAAGCGGCCCCCGCAAGGCTGGCGCGCCCCTATCACCCGCTTTCCTACTATGCAACCCGACTCCGGCTAAGGGTTCTCCCGGGGTGTGGGTTAGGGTGGATTTCACTCACGACCCAGCCCATCCCCCGTCACCCTGAACTCGTTTCAGGGCCCATTCCGCCGCTGGGGCGGAGCTTGCTCGTGGGTAGGGCGGGGCCGCCCGTTCCTGTCCGGGCACCCCGGTCCCGGCGGAGCGATGGATGCTGAAACGAGTTCAGCATGACGAAATTGGGAAGGGAGGTGATGAAGGGGGCGCCACCCTCTTTCCCTCCTCGTCACCCTGAACTCGTTTCAGGGCCCATTCCGCCGCTGGGGCGGAGCTCGCCCATGGGCTTGGCGGCGCCGCTCGTCCCTGTCCGAGGACACCGGTCCCGGCGGAGCGATGGATGCTGAAACGAGTTCAGCATGACGGGAATTGGGGAGTAGGTGAAGAAGGGAGCGGCCCGCTGTCCCTCCTCGTCACCCTGAACTTGAAAGAAGGGAGCGTCACCCTCTTTCCCTCCTCGTCACCCTGAACTCGTTTCAGGGCCCATTCCGCCGCTGGGGCGGAGCTTGCTCGTGGGCAGGGCGGGGCCGCTGGTGCCCGTCCACGCGCACCGGTCCCGGCGGAGACATGGATGCTGAAACGAGTTCAGCATTACGGAAGGGGAGAAACCGGGCGGCTACTCCGCCGCCTTGCAACCGTAGACCAGCCGCTCGTTCGGCTGGTCCGGCAGGAGCGACAGGATCGCGGCCTGGCGCGCGCCGAGTTCTTGCGCGGCGTCCTCTCCGGCGGAGCAGGCGGGCGGCTCGTAGGCGCGGCGGGCGTCGCGGACCTGGGCCAGTTCCTCGCGGCTGAGCAGATAGCGCTCCATGCGGTACTCGCCGGTCGCGGGGTCGAAGCGGTTGACGGATACGTGGGATTCGTCGGCCGGGACGAACACCCGGCTCCAGGCGCCGCCTTGCAGCCCGTATTGCGTGCGGCCGTTGACGCAGCCGTCGCTGCTCCACTCGAACGGCACGGTCTCGCTGGCGGCGCCGACGATGCGGCTGCGCGCCGGGTCGAGCGTGCAGACGAGCGCCCCGGCCGCTGCGGGAGTCGGCATGGCGCCGGTCTCGTCGGCCGCCATTTCCTCGCGCAGCATGTCCGCCAGCCGCTCCTCGACTTCGGTGAACGGCGGGCGCATGAACCAGGCGGCGGCGGCGGCGACCAGCGCCGCCACCGCGACGCCCGCGGCGATCCGCCCCTTGCGCGATTCCTCCTGCTCGTGCGCCAGCCACCCAAAGCCGCCGGCGCCGAGAGCGATCACCACCAGCAGCATGGCCAGCGCCAGCCCATTGTCGCGCTCGTCCAGGATCGCGAACTCCACTCCGCGCCGCGCTTCGTCGCGGCGGCGCGCGAGCGCCTGCTCCTCGGCGCGCGCCCGCGCCTCCTCGGCGGAAGCCGCGGCCTGGGCGCGTTGCCGTTCTTCCGCGTCGACGTCGGCCAGGCTGCGGCACGGCATCGCGTTGATCTGCGGAGTGACGCCGTTGGCGCGCAGGAACGGCAGCAGCTCGCGGTTCGATACCGCGAAGTAGAACTCGGCCTCCGCGCTGCCGCTCTCTGCGCCAAAACTGTTGACGCCGATCACCCGTCCGCACTCGTCGACCAGCGGCCCGCCGGAATTGCCGCGGGCGATCGGCGCGGTGTGCAGCAGGGTGTCGAACTGGCGGCTCGGGCGCCGTCCGGCCAGCGATCCGGTCGCCTTCACCGGCGGGGTCGCCTGGAAGATATCGGCCATGCCCAGGCCCTGCGCCCGGTCGACGTTCATCGGGTAGCCCACCGCCGTCACCACGCCGCTGCTGGTCTCCGGATTGCCGGAGATCGTCAGCGGCGGCAGGTTCATGGCCTTGGTCGTGGCGATCAGTGCCAGGTCGTTCCGTTGGCTGACCGAGACCACCCGGCCATAGACCGCCTCCTCCCCGTCCGACGGAACGATGCCGATGAACAGGTTGGGATCGTCCTGCGCCTGCTGGATCACGTGCGAATTGGTCACGATCCGCTCGGGCGAGACGGCGAAGCCGGTGCCGTGCGAGACCGCGATCACGGAATCGCCCTCGTGCTCGACGATCACGATGCGCACCACGCCGCGTGCGGCCGCGTCGATATCCGCCGGGTCCGCCGTCGCAGCGATCGGCGAAAGCAGCGCAAGGAATGCGAACAGGGCGGCCAGGCGGCGGATCATCGGCCAAGCGTCTAGGGCACTCCGCGATTTGAACGCAAGCGACGGGAAGCGCGGGCGGTCCGGGCGGGCTACCCCGCAGTGACTGGCCCCCCGATTGCATCGGGCGCTATAGGAGCATGGACATGATCGACACCGACAAGGCCTGGTCCGCCGTCACCCGGCGCGACCGCTCGTTCGACGGGCGCTTCGTCACCGGCGTGCTGACGACCGGCATCTACTGCCGCCCCTCCTGCGCCGCGCGCCATCCCGCGCGCGGCAACGTGCGCTTCTTCGCCGACGGCGCCGCCGCCCGCGCCGCCGGCCTGCGGCCCTGCAAGCGCTGCCGCCCGGACGAAGTCGCGCGGGACGAGGCGGCGGTCCTGGCCGCGATCGACGAGATCAAGTCGAGTGAAGGCCGCCCCCAACTGGCGGAGCTGGCCGAGGCCGTCGGCTATTCCCCGACCCACTTCCAGCGGGTGTTCACCCGCGCCACCGGCCTTTCCCCCGCCGCCTATGCCCGCGCCTTGCGCGAGGAGCGCGCCCGCGAGGCCCTGAGCGGCGGCGCCTCGGTGACGGAGGCGATCTACGAAGCGGGCTTCGAAGCGCCCTCGCGGTTCTACGATTCGATGGAAGGGAAGCTGGGCATGGCGCCGTCGGCATGGGCGAGGGGCGGGGAAGGCGTGACCATCAACTGGGCGGTTGTGAGCACCAGCCTCGGCCCGATGCTCGTCGCCGCGACGGAGAAGGGCGTCTGCCGCGTCTCCTTCGGCCGCGGACGCGAGGAATTGGAACGCCTGTTCCCGAAAGCCGAGCTGGTCGAAGGCGGCGCGGAGTTCAGCGCCCTGGTGGAGCGCGTGATCGCCGCCGTCGAGGATCCGGCGAGCGGGCGGGGCATCCCGGTCGACGTGCGCGGCACCGCCTTCCAGGAACGCGTCTGGCAGGAACTCCGCCGCATCCCCCCCGGTGAGACCCGCTCCTACGCCGAAATCGCCGCCGCCGTCGGCAGCCCTGGCGCAGTCCGCGCCGCCGGCTCGGCCAACGGCGCTAATCACGTAGCGGTCCTGATCCCCTGCCACCGCGTCGTCCGCTCCGACGGCTCCCTCGGCGGCTACGCCTACGGCCTCGACATCAAGCGCGAACTGCTCGAACGCGAGAAGCCCCGCTCGTCCTGAGCCTACCTGAGACGGCACCGCGACGCCCGTGGTTCGACAAGCTCACCACGAACGGGAAATGGTTTTTCCAGGAAGGGGCAAAAAACCCCTCTCCGTTCGTCCTGAGCCTACCTGAGACGGCAGCGCGACGTCCGTGGTTCGACAAGCTCACCACGAACGGGAGATGTAAGGCTCTTCGACAAAGATCCGTTCGTCCTGAGCTTGTCGAAGGACGCAAGCGCGACCCCCCAAGCGCGCAACGCTCACACGAAGCTGTACGGATCGATGTCCACCGCCACCCGCACCCCCTGAGGGAAGCTCAGCGCGCCCAGCCAGTCGCGGATCACCTTCTGCACTTCGGCGCTGCGCCGGGCGTTGAGCAGCAGGCGGTAGCGATAGCGGCCACGCAGCAGGGCCATCGGGGCAGGGGCGGGGCCGAGGATCATCACGTCGTCCAGCTGCGGGCGGGTCGCGCCGATGCGGTTGGCGGCTTCCCGCGCCTCGGCTTCGTCCTCGCTCGAGACGATAATCGCCGCCCAGCGGCCGAACGGCGGCGCGCCGGCGTGGCGGCGGCCCTCGGTCTCGGCCTCGTAGAACGCCTCGCGGTCTCCCGCAGCCAAGGCGGCGATCACCGGCGCTTCGGGATGGCGCGTCTGGATCAGCACTTCGCCCGGCTTCGACCCGCGACCTGCACGGCCCGACACCTGGGCGATCTGCTGATACGTCCGCTCCGCCGCGCGCAAGTCGCCGCCCTCGAGGCCGAGATCGGCATCGACCACGCCGACCAGCGTCAGCTCCGGGAAGTGGAACCCCTTGGTCACAAGCTGCGTGCCGACGATCACGTCGATCAGCTGCTCCTCCGCCTTGGCCACGAACTCCGCCGCCTTCTCGGGCGAGTTGAGCGTGTCGCTCGTCGCCACCGCCACTCGCGCTTCGGGGAGCACTTCGGCCACTTCGTCGGCGATCCGCTCCACGCCCGGCCCGCAGGCCACGAGACACTCGGGCTCGCCGCATTCCGGGCACAGGGCCGGCGGCTCGGTCTGGTGCCCGCAGTGGTGGCAGGCGAGGCGGCGGCTGAGCCGGTGCTCGACCAGCCAGGCGCTGCAGTTGGGGCACTGGAAGCGGAACCCGCAGTTGCGGCACAGCGTCAGCGGGGCATAGCCGCGGCGGTTGAGGAACAGCAGCGACTGCTCGCCGCGCTCCAGCCGCTCGCGCATCGCCGCCACCAAGCGCGGCGCCAGCCATCGGCCACGCTCCGGCTTCTCTTCCGTCAGGTTGAGGATGTCGATCGAAGGCAGTTGCGCCCCGCCGAAGCGGTCCGCCAGGTCGACTTTCGTGTAGACCCCGCTCTCCGCCATCTGCAGGCTTTCGAGGGCCGGGGTGGCGCTGGCCAGGATCACCGGGATGCGCTCGAACCGGGCACGCATCACGGCCACGTCGCGGGCGTTGTAGCGCACGCCTTCGTCCTGCTTGAAGCTGATCTCGTGCGCCTCGTCGACCACGATCAGGCCGAGGTTGGCATAAGGCAGGAACAGCGCCGAACGCGCGCCGACCACGACTTGTGCGCCACCAGCGGCGATCGCCCGCCAGGCGCGGCGGCGCTCGGTCGACTTGAGCGAGGAATGCCACACGACCGGCGCCGCACCGAACCGATCCTCGAAGCGCCTCAGGAACGCCTCGGTCAGCGCGATCTCCGGCAGCAGCACCAGCACTTGCCGCCCGGCGGCGATCGCCGCGCCCATCGCCTCGAAGTAGACTTCGGTCTTGCCCGATCCGGTGACGCCGTCGAGCAGGAACGGGGCGAAACGGCCTTCCTCTACCGCGGCTACGAACTGCGCGGCGGCCTCCTGCTGGTCCGGGTTCAGCTCCGGCGCGGAGAAGTCGGCGCGGGCGCTGGGATAGGGGCGGTCGCAGTCGACCTCGACCGGCTCCAGCACGCCCTGGTTGACCAGCCCGCGCAGCACGCCTTCGGAGACCCCGGCGATGCTCGCCAGTTCGCGGATCGTCGCCTGCTCGCCTTCGAGCGCCTCGATCGCCGCCTGCCGCTGCGGGGTCATCCGCTCCGGCATTCCGCCGGTCAGGCGGTATTCGGTCATCGTCGCCGGGCCGCGCAACGCGCCGCCGCTCGCCAGCACCATGCGTGCGACCGACGCCAGCGAGGCGCAGTAGTATTCCGCCGTCCATTCGATCAGCCGCCGCAGCTCGGCCCGCAGCGGCGGAACCGGCAGCACGCCCAGCAGCGGGCGTAACTTGCTGTCCGGAACCGGGTTTGTCGGCAGCCGTTCCGATTCCCACACGATGCCGACGATCTGTCGGGGTCCGAGCGGGGCGACCACGACCGAGCCCGGCTCCACCTCCATGCCGTCCGGCACGCGATAGTCGAGCGGGCCGAGTGCGGCGTTGAAGATGAGCAGTCGGGCGCGGTTCATGGGGACCGCCCTATATGGGCGTCGCAAAGGTCGCGCGGCAAGCGCGCCGCACATTGGAGCTGTTGAGATGGTCGAAACCCGTGTCCTTCACCGCCGCCGCTTTATCCTCGGCTCGCTCGTGGCCGCGACGGCGCTGACGCTGCCCGGCTGTGCCAGCTATGGCGGGGGCTTCAGCTTTACCGAGGCGATCCGCCGCCTCCTGGTGATGTCGAGCGAGCGGGCGTTCGTCCGCATGACCCAGCCCGGCGGTTTCTGGGACCAGCAGGTGGCCCAGCTCGGCATGGACCAGTTTCTGGGCCGCCGGGGGAACGTGCTCGGCAACATCCTTACCTCGCCGCTGTTCAAGTCGCGGCTCGAGGACGTATTCGCCGACATCGCGGTGGACGCGTCCTACCGCGCCGCGCCGATCGTCGCCGACACGGTTCGCGCGATCGGCTTCGCCAACGCCATGGACCTGATCCGCGGCGGCCCGACCGCCGCTTCCGCGTTCCTGCGCCAGGAAATGGGCGAGCGCCTGATCGTCGCCATGCTGCCGGAAATCGGCGAGGCGATCCGGATCGCCGAGGATCCGCTGATGGGGCAGCTCCTCTCCGGCCTCACCGGCGTCGACGTCTCCTCCATGACCCGCAACTTCGCCGCCGAGGTCGACAACGTCATCTGGGGCGAGATCGCCCGCGAAGAAGCCACCATCCGCGCCGACCCCGCCGCCACCCACGACCCCGTCCTGATCGGCGTCTTCGGCAGCGCCGGCGCGTACTGAAACACGTCGTCCCGGACTTGATCCGGGACCGCTGGCATCGGGCAGGACCAAGCGGCCAGCGGTCCCGGCGTTCGCCGGGACGACGCGGATCTTCGGGGGTGACACGCTCGCTCCACCATCCATATAGCCCAGCCATGGCCGACGAATCGCCTCTCGACCGCTTCAAGCTCGCGCTGACCGGCGCCGCCCGCGCCGTTGGGCGGGAGCCGGAGGCGGAAGTCTCGTGGTCGCAGGATGCGCCGGCGATGCAGGGCAAGGCGATGCGCGTGCCGATGCCCGGCCGCACTCTGCCGGCGGAGCAGGCGCGGGAGGCGCGCGGCTTCGCCGACAGCTTCGCGCTCAAGCTGCGCCACCATGACGAGCGGCTGCACCAGCGCGGCATGCCGACCGAGCCGGGCGCGCGCGCCGCCTACGACGCGATCGAGCAAGCGCGCTACGAGGCGCTGGGCGAGAACAACTACGCCGGAATGCGCGCGAACCTCGCGGCTTCGACCGACTCCCGCACCCGCTCCGATCCGATCTCTCGCGCCAGCGGGGAGGACGAAGTGCCTCTGCAGACCGCGCTCTCGCTGATGCTGCGCGAAGCGTTGACCGGCCAGCCGATCCCCGAGTCCGCCCGCGCCGGCGTCGAGATGGTCCGCGAATCGATCGAGTCCCGCATAGGCGACGATTTCGAGCGGCTGGCGCTCTCGCTCGACGACCAGAAGGCGTTCCAGTCGCTGTCGCTCGACATGCTGCGCCATCTCGAGCTCGTCGCCACCGACGAGTTCGACGACCTCGGCGACGAGGAAGAGACCGGCGACGAGGAAGAAGGCGGCGAGGAGCAGGACGGCGAGGACGACGACGGCGATGCCGGCGACGAGATGCGCCAGCAGCAGACCACCGCCGAACAGGGCGAAGGCGACGAGGACGGTGAGGGCGAGCAGCAGCTCCCGCAAGAAGACGAGATGACCGAAGGCGAAGTCGGCGACGAAGGCGACGAGGCGATGATGCCGGTCCGCCCGAACCGGCCCTGGACCGAGCTGCCCGAAAGCTTCGACTACAAAGTCTACACCGAGGAGTTCGACGAGATCGTCGAGGCCACCGAGCTGTGCGACTTCGAGGAGCTCGACCGCCTGCGCGCGTACCTCGACAGCCAGCTCACCGGCCTCCAGGGCGTCGTCACGCGCCTCGCCAACCGCCTGCAGCGGCGGCTGATGGCGCAGCAGAACCGCAGCTGGGACTTCGACCAGGAAGAAGGCCTGCTCGATGCCGCGCGGCTCGCCCGCGTGGTCGTCAGCCCCGGCCATTCGCTGAGCTACAAGATCGAGCGCGAGCAGGAGTTCAAGGACACCGTCGTCACGCTGCTGATCGACAACTCCGGCTCGATGCGCGGGCGGCCGATCTCGATCGCCGCGATCAGCGCCGACATCCTCGCCCGCACGCTCGAGCGCTGCGGCGTGAAGGTCGAGATCCTCGGTTTCACCACGCGCGCCTGGAAGGGCGGGCAGGGCCGCGAGAAGTGGCTCGCGTCCGGCAAGCCCGCGCAGCCCGGCCGGCTCAACGATCTGCGCCACATAATCTACAAGAAGGCCGACGAGCCGATGCGCCGCGCGCGCAAGAACCTCGGCCTGATGATGCGCGAAGGCCTGCTGAAGGAGAACATCGACGGCGAGGCCCTGCTCTGGGCGCACAACCGCCTGCTCGCCCGCCCGGAAGACCGCCGCATCCTGATGGTCATCTCCGACGGCGCGCCGGTCGACGATTCGACCCTCAGCGTGAACAACGCCGGCTATCTGGAAACCCACTTGCGCAAAGTGATCGAGTGGATCGAGAAGCAGAGCCCCGTCCAGCTCGTCGCCATCGGCATCGGCCACGACGTGACGCGCTACTACAAGCGCGCGGTCACGATCATGGATGTCGAGCAGCTCGGCGGCACGATCATCGAACAGCTCGCAGGCTTGTTCGAGGCGGAGTGAGGCGCTGAAAATCCTCCCCGGGACGGGGAGGGGGACCATGCGCAGCATGGTGGAGGGGGCCCGGCCACACGCGCGGTGCTGGCGGCGGGCCCCCTCCACCACCGCCTTCGGCGGCGGTCCCCCTCCCCGTCCCGGGGAGGATTTGGATCTGAACCTCAACCAAAATCCTCCCCCTCTGGGGGAGGTGGCATCGCGCAGCGATGACGGAGGGGGCGTGGCCTGGCTCAACCGATCGTCCAGGCCAGGCCCCCCCCCCCCCCCCGGGGGGGGGCCCCCCCCCCAGGGGGGGGGGGGGGGGTTCCCCGGGGCCCGCCGCGGCGG
>NZ_WTYK01000011.1 GCF_009828065.1 Croceibacterium soli
GGGGTGGAGCAGTCCGGTAGCTCGTCAGGCTCATAACCTGAAGGTCGTTGGTTCAAATCCAACCCCCGCAACCACCAAAAAACCATCCACAATAGACACAACAACCCCGCCGCTCACGCCGCGGGGCTGAACGCGTTGGCGCGGATCAGGCCCACGAGGTGCGTGCTCGACACGTCGCACATCGATCGCCTAGGTCTGAAAAGGTGATTGCCCACGTCGCTGTCGGATGAGCTCACGCTCATCCTGCGCTTTGCCGGAGCTATCGAATGCGCGACGATCAGCTTGCCAAAGCCCTGCAGCTGAAGGCCCTTCATGAGAGTGGCGTTACGTTCGCCATCGGTAATGCGTGGGACAGAGGGTCAGCTCGGCTTCTGACCGCAGCCGGCTTTCCAGCGCTGGCTACGTCGGGGGCGGGGCTCGCGTTCTCGCGGGGAGAGCCGAACGGCGCGCCTGGCGAGGAGGCGATCTTCGCGAACGCGGCGGACATCGTAGCTGCCACTCATCTTCCGGTCAGCGCCGATCTGGAGAACGGCTTTGGGCATACGCCCGAGGCAGCGGCCCGGTGCATTGAGCGGGCGATCGCTATCGGCCTCGCCGGTGCTTCGATCGAGGACGCGACATATTCCACGGGCGGTCCGATCTACGACTTGGAGCGGGCGAGGGCGAAGATCCAGGCCGCGGCGGAGGCGGTTCGCCGATCCGGTGTGCCATTTCAACTGGTCGCACGGGCCGAGAATTTCCTGCATGGGCGACCCGATCTGCAGGATACGGTACGGCGCTTGCAGGCCTACCAGGACGCCGGCGCCGACGTTCTCTATGCTCCCGGCCTGGCCACCGCCGAGCAGATACGCGCCGTGGTCGGCGCTGTCGATCGGCCGGTGAATGTGGTTATGGGCCTGGTCGGCTCCGATCTCAGCCTGGAGGAACTGTCCGACCTGGGCGTCGCTCGGGTGAGTGTCGGCAGTGCGTTCGCGCGGCGCGCATATGGAGCTCTCGTGCAGGCGGCGCAGGAAGTCCTCGAGTGTGGAACGTTCGGATTCGCTGCCGACGCCATTCCCATGGCGGATATCGAGCGTGCGTTCATGGTAGCGAGCGAGCCGATCGCTTAGCCACGTGACGGTGTTCGGGTGCCTGGGAAAGTTCTGCCATTCCGGCGTGCCGTGGAGAGGGTGAGCCCTTGCACCCAGACAAGTCACCAGCGATGATAATATGTATTATGTAAAATGTGAGGGTGCGGCGTCTTTATGCGAGCGCGCCGAACGCAGCTGCCACTGCAAGGAAGATCGCGCCCCACGCGAGCACATAAACCACCGCTCTGCGCGCATCGAGCCGGTGAGCGCGTAGCGCGGCGATGGCCAGGATCAGGAAACCGAGCAGCGAGACGAGCGAGACCCACATCGCAGCTATCGCAGATCGATCTGCATTCCGTCGTAGCCGACCAGGACGTTGTCCGGGATTTCGGCCGAAAGCGTCGCGTAGTCCATGCTCTTGTCGAGATGCGTCAGCACGGTCGTGCGTGCTCCGGTCCGCTCGCCGAACTCCAGCGCCATGGCAAGGCTGGCGTGCGTTGGGTGGCTCTCACGGCGAAGGCAATCCGTGACGAGGATGTCGAGGCCTTCGAACAGCGCGACCATTTCATCGGTGATCGTATTAAAGTCAGTGGCATAGCCGATGGACTTGCCGTCTGCTTCGAAGCGAAAGGCGGTGCTGTTCATCTGCCCGTGCGGCATCTCGCACGAGGCTACGGAGAACCCGGAGACGATCTTGACCCGTTCGAGGCTCTCGAGCTGAACGATCGTCGGATAGCCGTACATGCCGGCGAAGACATAGCCGAAGCGCTGCTTTAGCCGCCGGAGCGTGTCTTCCGATGCGAACCCCGGCAGAGGCCCTGCACGGCCGAAGCGCATCGGGCGCAGATCGTCTATGCCGTGGCAGTGGTCGGCATGATCGTGGGTCCAGAAGACTGCGTCCACCGCGGCGATATTGTTGGCCAGGAGTTGGTGCCGCAGGTCGGTCGAGGTATCGACCAGGATCCGCGCTCCGGCCGCGCTTTCGACGATGATCGAGACCCGCGAGCGGCGGTTCTTCGGCTCGTTCGGATCGCACTCACCCCAGTCGTTGCCGATGCGGGGAACGCCGGTCGAGGTCCCGCAGCCGAGAACGAGGAGTTTCACAATACTGCCTTGGTGAACAGTGAGCGGAAGTTGCGGGTGGTGTTTTCCGCGAGAGTGTCGGGAGATTCGCCGCGTAAGTCGGCAACAAAGGCGGCGGTGTCGGTGACGAAGGCGGGTTCGCACGGTTTTCCGCGATGCGGGACAGGTGCGAGGAATGGGCTGTCGGTTTCGACCAGGATGCGGTCTGCGGGGATCTCCGCGGCGAATGCCTGGAGGTCCTTGGCGTTCTTGAAGGTGACGATGCCGGAGATTGAAATCGACAGGCCTAGCTCGAGGACACGGCGGCCGAAGTCTGCGGAGGCGGTGAAGCAGTGGATCAGAGCGGGGAACGTGCCCTGCTTCATTTCATCTTCAAGGATCGAGGCGGTATCTTCTTCAGCTTCGCGCGTGTGGATGATGATAGGAAGTTGTGTTCGGCGCGCGGCGCGGATGTGGGTGCGGAAGAGAGCCTGCTGCACTTGGCGGTCGGACTTGTCGTAGTAGTAGTCGAGGCCGGTTTCGCCAATGCCGATGACTTTGGGGTGCTGCGCGGCTTCGAGCAGTGCCGCTTCGCCGAAATCGGCGTGCTGGTCCGCCTCGTGCGGGTGGATGCCGATGCTGGCCCAGACGTCCGGCTCGCGCTCGGCAGTGGCGACGACGCGGGCCCATTCGGTCTGGCGGGTTGAGATGTTGAGGAAGCCCCCTACCCCCGCCGCCCGTGCGCGGTTCAGGACGCCGGACTGGTCTTCGGCGAGACCGTCGTATTCGAGATGACAGTGGCTATCGATGAGCATCAGGCCGGCTCGGTCTCTGGCATTTCGAGGCGCGGGAAGACGGGCTTGGGATTGTCGACACGGACCGCCTGGAAGGGAGCGCCGGCCGCCAGCGCGGCGAAGCTGCGGGCGCCCTCATCGATGCACATCGCGTCGAGGATTTTGGCTGAAGCATCTGGAATTACGGGAGAAACTGCAATCGCAAGATCGCGGATGCAGCCGTAGAGCGTCGCCAGGACGCGCTCCATCCGCTGGGGATCGGTCTTGCGCAGGGCCCAGGGGGCCTGCTCGTCGACATAGGCATTGCAGGCGAACACGGCCTGCATCCAGGCCTCGAGACCTTGCGCGAATGCGAGTTTCTCGAAGGCGGCCGGAAGCTCGACGGCACAGGCCTGCCGCACGCGATCGGTGAGCGCCGCGTCCGCATCCGCGACAGGCGCTTCGGGCGTGAAGCCGCCGCCGCAGTTCTTGGCGATGAAGCTGAGGACCCGCTGGGCAAGATTGCCGAAGCTGTTCGCCAGTTCGGAATTCGCGCGGTTTACAATGGCTTCCGCCGAATAGCTGCCATCCTGCCCGAATGTGAACTCACGCAGCAGGAAATAGCGCAAGGCATCGACGCCGAACCGGTCGGCGAGCTCGTGCGGATCGGTGACGTTGCCGAGCGACTTCGATTCCTTCTGCCCGCGATTGAGCAGGAATCCATGGGCGAAGACTTCCTTCGGCAGCGCGATACCGGCGCTCATCAGGAAAGCCGGCCAGTAGACCGCGTGGAACCGGACGATGTCCTTGCCGATCAGGTGGACGCTGGCCGGCCAGAAGGTCCGGAACTCCTCGGTATCGTCAGGGTAGCCGAGCCCGGTGAGGTAGTTGGTCAGCGCATCGACCCAGACGTACATCACGTGATCGTCGGCGCCGGGCACTTTCACGCCCCAGTCGAAGCTGGTCCGGCTGACGGAGAGATCGCGCAGGCCGCCTTCAACGAAGCTGCGCACTTCGTTCATCTTGCCCGCCGGGCGGACGAATTCGGGGTTGTCGCGGTAAAGTGCCAGGAGCGGCTCCTGGTACTTCGACAGGCGGAAGAACCAGCTCTCCTCGACCGTCCATTCGACCGGCGTGCCCTGCGGGGAAAGCTTCTCGCCCCCTTCCCCCTTCACCAGCTCGCTCTCGTCGTAATAAGCTTCGTCGCGGACCGAGTACCAGCCTTCGTAGCGATCGAGGTAGAGATCTCCGTTCGCTTCCATCGCCCGCCAGATCGCCTGGCTGGCGCGGTGGTGAACCTCTTCCGTAGTGCGGAAGAAGCGATCGTAGGAGATGTTCAGACGATCGAACAAGGTGCGGAAATGCCCCGACATCTCGTCGGCCAACTCGCGCGGCGTTGTCCCAAGGTCGCGGGCCTTCTGGGCCATCTTCAGGCCGTGCTCGTCGGTGCCGGTCTGGAATCGCACTTCGCGGCCGCGCAGGCGCTGGAAGCGCGCGGCGACGTCGGCGGCGACGGTCTCGTAGGCATGGCCGATATGCGGCTTGCCGTTGGGATAGTGGATCGCGGTGGTGATATAATAAGGCTCAGCCATGGGGGTGACCCCTAGGATCGCCGAGCGTGGCGAGCAAGCTGCCGATTTCCATGACCAGCAGCCCGGGATCGAAATTGTAGGTCGGCGCCTGGGCGGCGAGGCGGCACAATTCGTCGTGCGCCTCCGCCAGGGCCGGGATCGCCGGCCGCTCGACATCGCGCATAGCGTTGGTGACGACCGAGCGGGCGAGATCGATCGCTGCAAGCTGGCGCTGGCGGTCGGGCCGCGCGCCGATCGCTTCGGCCAGGGCGCCGCGGCGAGTGAAGTCCGGATCGCCGACGCGGACCAGTTCCTCCATCAGCGTGTGAAGTTCCCCCAGGCCGAGGCCGAGGAAATCGAGCGCCGTGCCCGGCGACCCGCCGGAGGCGGCGATGGCGGCGGCGCGGGGCTGGGCGTCGCTTTGCGGAGCCTCCCGGCGAAGGATCGCGTCGATCTGCTTGTCCTCCAGCTGCGGGAAGCGCAGGACGCGGCAACGCGAGCGGATCGTGGGCAGGAGCCGGCCGATGCGGTGGGCCACCAGCAGGAAGAATGTGCCCTGCGGCGGCTCCTCCAGGCTCTTGAGGAGCGCGTTCGAAGCGCTGCTCTCCAGATCGTCGGCCGGATCGATGATCACCGCGCGCCGATCGCCCAGGGTGGGCCGGGTGGTCAGCTTCTGCTGCATCGCGCGGATCTGCGCGATGGAGATGTTGCGCTTGGTTTCGAAGGGCTTTCCTTCGTCGCGCTTGGCCTCTTCCTTGTCGTCCTTCGGCAAGTGGCTCAGCACGACGATGTCGGCGTGGTTGCCGGTGGCCGGTCCTCCGACGAGCTCGCGCGCCGCCTCCATAGCGAAGGCTGCCTTGCCGATCCCGCGGCGGCCGGAGAGCAGCCAGGCGTGGTGCATGCGCTCGCCCGCGAGTGCGGCGCGCCATTGCCGCCAGGGTTCCTCGTGCCCGGCATAGATCATTGCGGATCCCCGAGCAGAGAAGCGAGCGCGGCGAGGATCGCGCCGTGCGTTTCCTGTGCGGTGCCGGAGCCGTCAATCCGGGCGAACCGGCTTGGCTCGGCATCGGCAATGTGCCGGAAAGCCTCGCGCACGCGGCGGTGGAATGCCTCTTCCCGGCCGCCGATGCGGTCGCTCTCCCCGCCGTCGCGGCGGGCGAGACGAGTGGCGAGTTCCGCGTCGGGGACTTCCATCAGCAGGGTCAGGTCAGGCAGCAGCCCGCCGGAGCCGAACCGGTGCAGCGCGAGCAGGTCGGCGTCGTCCACGCCCCCGCCTCCGCCCTGGTAGGCGCGGCTCGAATCGAGATAGCGGTCGCACACGACCCAGGCGCCGCGTTCCAGCGCCGGGCGGATCAGCCTGGCGACGTGGTCGGCCCGCGCGGCGGCGAACAGCAGAGCTTCTGCTTCGGAGCCCCAGCCGGGGCCGTTCGGATCGAGCACGAGCGCGCGGATCGCCTCCGCGCCCTCGGTACCGCCGGGTTCGCGGGTGATGACGACTTCCAGCCCCCGGCGCTGCAGTTCCGCGGCGAGCAGGCGCGACTGGGTGGACTTGCCCGCCCCCTCCCCGCCTTCGAAAGCGATGAAGCGGCCACGATGCGCAGGCTCCGTCACCGGAACAGCCCCGCCAGCCCGTTGCGCAGGCGGTGCAGGGCGTTCGCCTCGCCGATGTCCTCGGCGGCGACCAGCGGAACGTCGTGCGGCTCCTGCCCGGGGATCGCCACGCGCAAGGTGGCCACGCGCGCACCCTTTGCGATGGGAGCTTCGATCGGTCCGCGATAGCGCAGGCTCAGCTCCGCGCCGGCCTCCCCGCCGCGCGGGAGATTGGCGAAGACTGCGCCTTCGGTATGCAGCGCCACGCTGGTTTGCGAACCGTCCTGCACCATCGCCTCCCCGACGTAAGTGTCGGCGGGAAGCAGTTGCCGGCTGCCGAAGTTGGTGAAGCCCCATTCCACGAGCCGCCGTGCCGACTGGTTGCGCATGTTGGCGGTGGGTGCGGCGGCGATGACCAGCGCGAGACGCCGGCCGTCGCGCGCGGCCGAGCCGACGAACGTGTAGCCGGCCTGGCGGGTGTACCCGGTCTTGATCCCGTCGCCGCCTTCGACGACGCCGGTGAGCGGATCGTGGTTGTTCTGCGCGATGCCGTTGTAGGTCAGGCCTCGGTGGCCGAAATAGCGCTTGTAGAGCGCCGGGAAGCGCATCGTGAGCGCTTCGGCGAGGCGCGCGAGGTCGCGGGCGCTGGTGTACGTGCGGCCTTCGTCCGGCCAGCCATTGGGCGTGCCGAAGTGGCTGTCCCGCATGCCCAGCTTGAGCGCGTTCTGATTCATCAGCTCCAGCCAGCCTTCGACCGAACCTGCCGCGGCGCGAGCCAGGGCGATGCTGGCATCGTTGGCGGAGACGGTGCTGATGCCGAGCAGAAGCTGGCCGACGGTCACGCGGTCCCCCGCTTCGAGGAACAGAGTCGAGCCCTCCCCGCCCCATTCATCCTCCAGCTGCTGGTCGATCACGATTTCCTGGTCGAGGGCGAGCTTCCCGCGGCCGACCAGGTCGAAGGCGGTGTAAATCGTCATGACTTTGGTGACGGAGGCCGGGATGAAGCGCCGGTCCGGCTCGCGGGCGAACAGCGTCTGCCCGGTCGAGAGGTCGACCAGCAGCGCGACCGGGATCTCCGGATCGACCGGCGCTACCGGTCGGCCGCGTTGCTCCCGATCGACCGCGGGCGGCGCTGCTGCGCCGGCCGTGGCCAGGACCGCAAGACATGCGACGATACCGATAACCCGTTTCAAGCCCGCTCCTGCCACCAGGGCAGCAGGATGCCGCCCGATCAGCTGTTCGTGAAGATTCGTGCCTGGCTATAACCCGCGGCCCGCACCTTTGCGAGCGAGGCTTGGGCCTGCGCGCGGGTGGCGAACGGCCCTGTGCGGACCCGGTAGAGCTTGCCGGCCTGGCTGACCGTGCCGCCGATCACGCCGGCGACGGCCTGGGCCCGTTCGCGCGAGCTGAGGGCCACGGCCTGGACGACGTAGGCCCCGTTCGGCGTGGTGGCGGGCGGCGGGGTTTCGGGCGGCTTGGGCGGCTTTGGAGTATCGACCCGTCGGATTGGTTCGGGGCTGACGACGGGGGCGGGCGCCGGCGGGATTGCGGCAGCGGTGCTGGGCGGGAGTTCGACTTTCGCCAGCGCGGCGGGCGCTGCCGACGGCCTGGGCAAAGCGCCACCGCCCGGCGCGAGCTTGCGCCGGAGCACGGTGAGCAGCGCTTCGGGCGTGTCCATCCGCAGCGGGGCCGCGCGGCCGGCGCGCAGGAAGGCGCGGTCTTCCTCCGGCGGATTGACCCGGCGCACGCGGACCGGGGCCCCGGCGGCGGCGCCGAGCTGCTCGAGCGCCGCGGGGGCGAGCGCGATCAGGGCATGGCCGTCCATCGGCCCGCGCCGTTCGACGCGGACCAGGATCGTGCGTCCGCTCTCCAGCGAGGTGACTTCGGCGTAGCTGGGCAGCGGCAGGGTGTGGTGCGAGGCGGAGACGCCCTGTCCGCCGTCGGCGGCGGCAAGGCCGGTCTCGTCATAGTTGAAGGCGTCCAGCGGAGTGTAGAGCCTATCGCCCACGCGATAGGGCTCGCCGACGACGACCGGGTAATCGGCGGCCGGACCGGTCAGTTCGAGCGGCCCGGCGTCCAGCGCGGCGGAACCGCCGGCGGCGCAGCCCGCCAGCACGGCGGGCAGGAGCAGGGCCAGCGCTAAGCCGCGCGCGGGGCCGGTGAACGTTTCAACGGGTAATCTCATCTGCAAGCAACCCCACACTCATCGCGTAGTAGTTCGAGCAGTTGTATTCGAGGATGACCCTATAATTCTGGGTTAAGAGATAGCCCGGCGCGGAAGGACCGTCCGGTTCGAACAGCGCAGCCATGACGTCATCGCCGATCGGCCCCTGCGGGGTCACGCCGAGCGCGCGCCATTCGCGGACCGTCTTCCAGCGACTGTGCCGCACGTGCACGCGGGGGCAGACCGGGGCGTTCAGCGCGGTCCCGATCGCCGCGCGGTTGACGCTGTTGGGGACAAAGGCGCGCACGCCCCAGGGCTGCCCCGGCCGCCAGCCGGCGTCGCGGAAGTAGTTGCCGATCGAATGGAGCGTGTCGGCCTCGCTGTTCCAGATGTCGCGCTGGCCGTCGCCGTCGCCATCGACGGCAAGGCGGAGGTAGACGCTCGGCAGGAACTGCGGGTTGCCGAAGGCCCCGGCCCAGCTGCCGACGAGGCGCGAGCGCGGCACGCCGCGGTCGACCATCTTCATCGTGCCGATCAGCTCGGTTTCGAACAGGTTGCGCCGGCGGCCTTCCCACGCCAGCGTCGCCAGCGAGCGCGGCAGGTCGAAGCCGCCCTTCACCGCTCCGTATGCGGTTTCGTGGCCCCAGATCGCCAGGATGATCTCCGGCGGAACGCCATACCGGCGCTGGACCTCGGCCGCGAGCGGCAGGATTTGCCGGTAGACCCGCCGGCCGGCCGAGATGCGCGCGTCGCTGTTGTGCGTGCGTATGTAGGGCGCAAGTGGCGGAAAGCCGCTGCTGGCGCCGCCGGAGCTGACGTTGTCGCGGTCGAGCTCCAGCACGCGGTTGTTTGGCTGCAGCCCGCCGATTACCGCGTTGATCGCGCCTTCGCTGACCCCCTGCGCGCGCGCCTTGGCCGCGACCTGCTGCAGGTAGGTGTGGAACGGCATGTCCTGCGCCGGCGCGGGACTGCCGATGGCGAGGCTGGAGATGGCGGCGAGGGTGAGGAGACGCAGGCTGAATCGCATGGGGCGACCATCGCACGCTCGCGGCCCGGTGGGAATCCCCCGCTCGCCGTTGTGCGACGAGCGGGCGCTGCCGCGGGCCGGGACTCGTCGGGGGCCGCCTTATTCCTTGATTTCGGGATGGATGCCGGGGTTTCTTGCGAGCATTTCCTTGAACGGGCCGAAGCCGCAGTTCACTTCATCGCCGCAATCGGTGACGGTGTGGATGAAGCGCAGCTTGCCGTCCTCGATGCGGAACAGGTGGCTGTCCGGCCGTTCCTTGGGCCCCATCTTGAGGAAGACCGCGACCGCGCCGATCGTCTCGTCGACGACGTAGCTGCGGTCCTTCATCGCGATGTTCTCCGGCACGCCGACGTTGCAGCTGTCCTCCGGCGTGCCCTTGGCGGTGTAGGCGCTGCCTTCCAGCCGGGCGCACGGGGTGCCCCAGGGGACCTGAACCGACTTGTCGCTGAACAGGTCGAGGTAGGCATCGGCCGCGGCGATCAGCTCCTCGCGGGTGTTGCGCCTGGCGGGCGGGATCTCGGACCAGTCCTCGCGGCGGGCGTATTCGTACGTTTTTGCCGCATCGAACAGCCAGTCGTCGGCATCGGTGACGATCGCGTCGATGTTGTTGGCGCTGTCGCCGCGAACGCCGAACTGGACCGCGATCACGCGCGGGGTCTCGGCCTCGTGGGAGACCATTTCAAGGAACACGCGGCATTGCGCGGTGTCGAGCAGGGCGCGATGCCAGGAGATCGGCAGCGCGGTGGAGATGACGCCCTGCGACATCGTCGAGAGCTTGAAGTTCTCGCGGTAGACCATCCAGTTGCCCATCGGCAGGCGCAGCGGCAGCCCTTCTTCCTGCGCCTGGACGTACTTGTCGGCCATCTGTTGCAGCATCTCCCGGCTGCAGGACGCTTGCGCCGCAGCCGGGCTCGCCACCGCGAGCATCGCCGCGCCGCCAAGGATGGCGGCGATCTTGCCTCTGGTCATCGTTCTCTCTCCCTCTGTCCCCCCCGGGACCCGCTCGGTCAGTTTTTAAGAACGGGCTGCATCTCCGGGTTTTTCTTGAGCATTTCCGCCAGCGGCGGGAACCCGCAGTTCACCTCGTCGCCGCAGTTGGTGACCGTGTGGACGTAGCGGATCTTGCCGTCCTCGATGCGGAAGGTGTGCGCGTCGGGCCGGCCCTTAGGGCCGCCGAAGCGCAGCATGACCGCGACCGCGCCTTTGGTCTCGTCGACGATGTACTCGCGCTCGGCCAGGTCCACGCCTTCGGGAACGCCGACGTTGCAGGTGTCCTCCGGCGTGCCCTTGCCGGTGTAGATCCCGCCTTCGAGGCGCGCGCAGGGCGTGCCCCACGGCACCTGGACCGACTTGTCCTTGAACAGGTCGAGGTAGGCGTTGGCGGCGGCGAGCAGCTCCTCGCGGGTGTTGCGGCGGTCTTCCGGGATCGTGTCCCAGTTCTCGCGGCGGGCGTACTCGTAGGTCTTGGCGGCATCGAACAGCCAGTCGCCCTCGTCGGTGACGACGGTGTTCATCTGGCCGACGCCGAAGTAGCCGAAGTTGAGCTGCGTCGCGAGAACGTAGGGCTTGGGCTCCAGCACCACGCCCTCCACGAACACGCGGCAGTTGCCGGTGTCGAGCAGCTCGAGCTTCCAGGCGAACTCCATCGGCTGGGAGATCACGCCGCTGGCGCTGGAGGACATCTTCATGTTCTCGCGGTAATCGAGCCACTCGCCGATCGGCAGGTTGAAGACCGATCCTTCGGCCTGGGCCTTGCCATAGCTGTCGGCGACCCCCTGCAGCGTCTCGCGGGTGCAACCCTGCGCCGCGGCCGGCGCTGCGGCCATGACCGCCCCTGCCGCTGCCATGGTTGCGATTGCCGCCTTGGCGACTGCGAACTTCGTCATGCGAACCCCTTCCCTGGAGAAATACGTCTTTGACTTTGTCTATGACAATGCCGGGAAAGAGTCACGAGGGAGATCAGTGACAAGCGCGCAAAACGAAGCTAGCGGAGGCGCACGGACAGGTGGCCGAGTGGTTTAAGGCAGCGGTCTTGAAAACCGCCGTGGGTGCAAGCCCACCGTGGGTTCGAATCCCACCCTGTCCGCCATGCGGCGCTCAGAGATCGTCCCGTATCGGTGCCGGGGTGGGCGTGGCCCACCCCGGCGCATCCTAGATACCGTCGAGGCCCTTGCTGACCAGAATGCTGACCGCGACGCGGCGGTTCTGGGCTTTGCCTTCGGCGGTGTCGTTGCTCGCGAGCGGATCGGCTTCGGCCATCCCGGTGGGCGTCAGCATGCGGTAGGGCTTCCACCCGCAGGCCTGCTGGAGATGGTTGACCACGCGGCCGGCGCGCTTTTCGCTGAGTTGCTGGTTGTACTCCAGGTCCCCGGTGGAATCGGTGTAACCGACGACGAGCAGCAGGGCGTTGTCCATGCCCTCGGCCGTGGCGGCCGTGGAGCAGAGTTCGTTCTTCGCCTGTGCCGAGAGCACCGCCTTGTCGATGTCGAAGTTCACGTTTGTCGTGTGCTTCACATTGTACTGATCGATATCACCCATGCGGCCGCGCAGAGCTTCCGTCGCCGCAGCGTTCTGGGTGATCGCCGTGCCGTGCTCCGTGAAGCGCTGTTCGGTGCCGTTGCGGATCATCGTCGCGGTCGCGAGATCCTTGCTCTTCAGGTCGATCTTGCTGGCGACCAGGCCGCCGCTTCCCTGCATGGTTTCCACCCGGACCGGGAGGCCGTTGAGCAGCGAGGCCGCGCTAAGCTTGTCACGGTCGAGGCCCAGGAAGCCGCCGCTCGACTTGATCTTGGTGTTGCCGTCCACGGCGATGACCGTGTTGCTGCCGTCGGCGCCGGTGACCTGCAAGCGGTCGCCGTTGCGTGCAGAGATGATACCTTCGATCTCCGGGCCTTCGGTCATCTCTGCCGCAACCTGGGTCGAGCCGGAGCCATAGACCGTGGTCAGGACCCGTCCTTCGGACGAATCCTGCGCTTGTGCTGCCGTGCCGGCTGCCGCCAGCAGAGCGACCATGAACACGGCCTTTGAATGATTGAAAACGACGCTCACTGCTTCACTCCTCGAAACTCTATCAGCCGTCCGTCCATCACGGCCCTAGCGGCCGCCCCCTGGCGATGGTGCATCCGGCTGTCAGAAGCTGAAATGCCCCTCCAGAAATTCGCGCCGGCGGATCCTGCACCGGTACGCGAACGCTGCGTCCTCAGATCGGCCTTGCTGCTACATGAACGGCTTCGCGGCAGCCTGGTGAGTATGGTTAATGCGAGCGCAATGTGCGGCGAACCGATGGCAGGAAGCGCATCGGCAAGGACATCCGGCTGGCCTCTAGAGCCCGTGCAATCGCACTCGCGGCGTGATGCGGCTGGCGGATCCGAAGCTTCGAGATGATCGTGCTTGGGTCGGAGCGAGCCACCCCCCCCGCTGGGGTACAACCGAAGGCCGAGCCCTATGCGGGCTGCTGTTCCTCTTCGGGGATCAGCACAGCCTTCTGGACGCGGCGGGCTTCGCGGGAGTCGGCATAGCCGACGGTGCGCGCCGGCCGGGACTGCGGGGATCGCAGGTGGCGGTGCGCGAGGCTAGGATTGGTGCTCGGGTCGAACAGCCGGTCCTCGTCTTCGATCTCGTATTCCATCGCCTAAGCTCCCTGCCTTCACAACACGGCAGGGAGGCGCCCGGTTCCGGCGCTAAAAAGCAAATACGATGAACGGTTTACCGCAGGTCAGATATGCAGCGCGCGGCCATAGGCGGCGAGCACGCTTTCGTGCATCATCTCGCTGAGCGTTGGATGCGGGAAGACCGTCTGCATCAGCTCCGCCTCGGTGGTCTCGAGCGTCTTACCGACGGTGTAGCCCTGGATCAGCTCGGTCACCTCGGCGCCGACCATGTGTGCGCCGAGCAGCTCGCCGGTCTTCGCGTCGAACACCGTCTTCACGAAGCCTTCCGCCTCGCCCAGTGCGATGGCCTTGCCGTTGCCGATGAACGGGAACGTGCCGGCCTTGACCTCGTAACCCGCTTCCTTCGCCTTTGCCTCGGTCAGGCCGACGCTGGCGACTTGCGGGTGGCAGTAAGTGCAGCCCGGGATGTTGTTGCGGTCGAGCGGATGCGGGTGGACGTCTTTGTTGCCCAGTTCCTGCGCGATCGCCTCGGCGGTGGTGACGCCTTCATGGCTGGCCTTGTGCGCCAGCCACGGGCCGGGCGTGCAATCGCCGATCGCCCACAAGCCCTTGGTCTTGGTGCGGCCGTAAGGATCGATCTGGATGAACCCGCGATCGAGCTCCACCAGTTTCTCGACGCCGATGCTCTCGGTGTTCGGCACGATGCCGATGGCGACGATCACGTGGCTGAACTCGCCGCTTTCGACTTTGCCGTCCTTCGCCTTGATCTTCGCCGAGATGCCCTTGTCGGAAACCTTCAGCTCCTCGACCCCGGCGCCAGTCTTGATCGTAATGCCCTGCTTTGTAAGCGACTTCTCGAGGAAGGCGGAGACGTCGGCATCTTCGACCGGAACGATGCGGTCGAGCATCTCGACGACGGTAACTTCCGCGCCCATGTCGTTGTAGAAGCTGGCGAATTCGATCCCGATCGCGCCCGATCCGATGACCAGCAGCCTGGTCGGCATTTCCGCCGGAGTCATCGCGTGGCGATAGGTCCACACGCGCTTGCCGTCGGCCGGAGCGAACGGCAGGTCCCGCGCCCGCGCGCCGGCGGCAACGACGATGTGCTTGGCAGCGAGGGTTTCGGTGCCCTTCTCACCCTTCACTTCCAGCTTGCCGGGGGCGGTCACCTTGCCCTCGCCCATGTGCACGGCGATCTTGTTCTTCTTCATCAGGTGCGTGACGCCCTGGTTGAGCTGCTTGGCGACGCCGCGGCTGCGCTTCACGACAGCTTCAAGATCGGCCTCTATCTCCTTGGCCTTGAGGCCGTAGTCGCCGGCGTGCCGCATGTAGTGGAAGATCTCGGCCGAGCGCAGCAGGGCCTTCGTCGGGATGCAGCCCCAGTTGAGGCAGATCCCGCCGAGCAGCTCGCGCTCCACGATCGCGGTCTTCAGCCCCAACTGGGCCGCACGGATCGCGGCGACATAGCCGCCGGGACCCGATCCGAGAACGATGACGTCATATGCACTGCTCATGATCTACTCCGCTGCCCCCTCTCCAAGCTCCGCACGGGAGGAGGATCGGGAGTTGTCGTCTACAGCCTCCCTCTCCCCTTGCGGGAGAGGGTCGGGGAGAGGGGTCGGCGGCGAAGCCGCCGCTGCGCCGGGCGGGAGGCTGGCGGCCGCTGCGCGGCCGACCCCTCTCCTTCCCACGCCTTCGGCGCGGGCCCCTTCCTCCCCCGCAAGGGGGGAGGAGTTCTCGGCTGTGTCTTCGCTCTCGGTGAGCGCAGCCAGGATTGCGGTCGCAACCCCATCGGGGTTGGTCAGGATTTCGTTGTTCCAGAAGCGCAGGACACGAAATCCCTGGCCGGACAAGTAGGCGTCGCGATGTGCATCCGCCGTGTTTTCGGCGTGCTGCGAGCCGTCGGCTTCCACGATCAGCCGCGCTCCGAAGCAAACGAAATCCACGATGTAGCGGTCGATCTGCTCCTGGCGCTTGAACTTCCATCCTGCGAGCCGCTTCGCACGGAGGATGGACCAGAGCTTCCGCTCCGCGTCCGTCGGTTCATGGCGCATGCGCTTCGCGAGTGGGAGCAAGTCTTTCGGCCCTCTCCCCTTGCGGGAGAGGGTTGGGAGAGGGGTCGGCGGCGAAGCCGCCGCTGCGCCGGGCGGGCCGCAAGCAGCCGCTGCGCGGCCGACCCCTCTCCTTCCCACGCCTTCGGCGCGGGCCCCTTCCTCTCCCGCAAGGGGATAGGGGATTGGGTGCGGCGCCTCAGGAGTCATTCGAGTCCACAGCCCGGGGCTGTCCGTCCTCATCCACGGCGACGAAAGTGAACTTCGCCTCGGTGACCTTGATCGGCTCTTCGCGGTGGCGTTCGCGGCGCCAGGCTTCGACGGCGATGGTCATGCTGGTGCGGCCGACGCGTTCGATGTCTGCGTAAACAGTGACTTCGTCGCCGACTTTGACCGGCTGGTGGAAGACCATGCCGTCGAGCGCGACGGTCACGGCCCGGCCCTTGGAGCGGCGCGCGGCGACGAGGCCGGCGGCGTTGTCCATCAGGCTCAGCAGCCAGCCTCCGAAGATGTCGCCATAGGCATTGGCGTCGGCCGGCATGGCAACGACGCGAATGGCGGGATCGCGCAAGTCGGTCATGACCTCAGGCGACGAGCCCCAGCGGCTTTTCGCACAGTTCCTTGAACGCCTTCATCAACGCGGCTCCGTCGGCACCGTCGATGGCGCGGTGGTCGAAGCTGCCGGTGGCGCTCATGATCGTGGCGACCGAGAGCGCGCCGTCGATCACGTGCGGCCGCTTCTCTCCGGCGCCGATCGCCAGGATCATCGCCTGGGGCGGATTGATGACCGCATCGAACTGCTTGATGCCGTACATGCCCATGTTGCTGAGGCTGGCCGTGCCGCCCTGATATTCCTGCGGCTGCAGCTTGCCTTCGCGGGCGCGGGCGGCGAGGTCCTTCATCTCGGTGGCGATGGCCGAGATCGGCTTGCTGCCCGCGTCGACCACGATCGGGGTGATCAGGCCGCCTTCGATCGAGACGGCGACCGAGATATCGGCGCGGCTGAACTTGAGCAGCGTGTCGCCGGCGAACTGCACGTTGCAGCTCGGCACCGCCAGCAGCGACTTGGCAAGCGCCTTGATCAGCATGTCGTTGACCGAGACTTTCACGCCCTGGCTCGCCAGCGCATCGTTGATCTCCGCCCGCAGCTTCAGCAGCGCGTCGAGCCGCACGTCCACGGTGAGGTAGATGTGCGGGATCTGCTGCTTGGATTCGGTCAGGCGGCGCGCGATCGTCTTGCGCATTCCGGAGAGCTTTTCGACTTCGTGCGGAATGCCGAAGTCCTGCGCGGCGACAGGAGCCGGGGCCGGAGCGGCGCGTCCTTCGACAGGCTCAGGACGAACGGAAGTCGGCGCGGCGCTCTCGACGTCCGCCTTGACGATCCGCCCGTTCGGACCGCTGCCCGTGACGGTGGAAAGGTCGATACCCTTGTCCGCTGCGATGCGCTTGGCGAGCGGAGAGGCGATTACACGATCGCCGGAAGGAGCGGGAGCTGTTCCCTTTTCCGTTCGCCCTGAGCTTGTCGAAGGGCGGCTTTCTTCTTCGGGTGCTGCGCTGGTGGCGGGCGGTGGTTGGGCCTGCGCCCCAGCTTCGCTTCCGACAGGCTCAGCACGAACGGGATCAGGGGTTGCAGCCGCCTTCGCCTCGTCCAGATCCTCGCCCTCTTCGGCCAGAGTCGCGATGACGGTGCCGACTTTCACGCCCTCGGTGCCTTCATCGACCGCGATGCTGGCGATCACGCCTTCGTCGACCGCTTCGAACTCCATCGTCGCCTTGTCGGTTTCGATTTCGGCCATGATGTCGCCGGAGGAAACCTTGTCCCCCACCTTCACCAGCCACCTGGCGAGCGTGCCTTCCTCCATGGTCGGCGAAAGGGCGGGCATCTTGATGGCGATGGGCATGGTGCGTGCGCTTGTCCTGTCAGGGTGGATTTGCTGCGGCGTCTCTGGCGAATTCGCGGGGCTTGGGCAAGGTCTTGCTCCCAAGGTTCTTGCACGAGCGGCGGTTTAATCGGATACGGGCGCCCAGGGGGAGAACCGATGCGCGTCTATCTGGTCATCATCGACGAGACGGAAGAAGCGCGCCTGGCGCTGCGTTTCGCCGCGCGCCGGGCGGCCGACACCGGGGGGGCGGTGCACATCCTGGCCCTGGTTCCGCGGCAGCAGTTCAGCGCTTTCGGCGGGGTGCAGGCGACGATCGAGGAAGAAGCGCGCGACCGGGCGGAAGTGCTGGCGAACAGTGCCGCCGGGACGCTGTTCTCCGAAAGCGGCAAGATGCCGCAGATCGCCGTGCGCGTGGGCGACGGCCACGGGGTCATCAAGGAATACTTGGAAGAGCATACGGAAGTCGCGGCGCTGGTGCTCGGCGCTGCCGCCGAGGGCGCGCCAGGACCGCTGGTGACGCATTTCTCGGCCGGGGCCGGAACCCTGCCCTGCCCGCTGTTCATTGTGCCTGGGTCACTGACGGACGAGCAGATCGACAGGTTGAGCTAGATCCTCCCCGGGACGGGGAGGTGGCAGACGCCGTCAGGCGGCTGACGGAGGGGGCTCCCCTTCTCGCGCAGCGCTTGAGGCGGGCCCCCTCCACCGCACTTCGTGCGGTCCCCCTCCCCGTCCCGGGGAGGATTTTTGCTAAGTCCTCCCGGGACGGGGAGGTGGCAGACGCCGTCAGGCGGCTGATGGAGGGGGTTCTCCTCCTGGCGCGGCGCTTGAGGCGGGCCCCCTCCACCGCACTTCGTGCGGTCCCCCTCCCCGTCCCGGGGAGGATTGCTTACTTCCTCTTGCCGCGGCCCTGGTGGCGGATGTTGCCGGGGCGGCCGCGCGGGCCTTGCGGGTGCTTGGCCCGGCCTTTCTTGGCGAGGTCCGGCCGCTCGCCGCGCTTTTCGATCCGGCCGCCGCCGCCTTCGACCGGCTCGAACTTGAGCGCGCCTGTGAGCGGATTGGCTTCGGCCAGGCGCAGCTGGAGCATGTCGCCGACCGCGTAGCGTTCGCCGCTGCGCTCCCCGACCAGGGCGCGCGCGCCTTCGTCGTAGCGATAGTAGTCGGAGCCGATGGTGGAAACCGGCACCAGCCCGTCGCCGCCGAGGCCAACGATCGTGGCGAAGAACCCGAAGCTCTGCACCCCGGTGATCCGCGTATCGAACGTCTCGCCAACGCGCGAGGCGAGCCAGGCCGCGACGTAGCGGTCGATGGTGTCGCGTTCGGCTTCCATCGCGCGGCGCTCGGTGACGCTGATCGCCTCTGTGACCTTGGAGAGGTCGGCGCGGTCCTGATCGGACAAGCCTGAAGCAGGCGGCAGGTCGCCCTTCGGCTTCGGCTGTTCGAGCCCGAAAGCGTCGACCAGCGCGCGGTGGACCAGAACGTCGGCATAACGGCGGATCGGCGAGGTGAAGTGCGCGTAGCTGCCCAGCGCCAGGCCGAAATGGCCGGCGTTCTGCGGCCCGTAATAAGCCTGCGTCTGGCTGCGCAGCACGGCTTCCATCACCAGCGCCTTTTCCGCCGGATCGTCGCCGAGGTCCTTGATCATGCGGTTGAACAGGCCGGGCGTGATCACCTGCCCCAGCGCCAGCTTCTTGCCGAGGCTGTCGAAATACTCCTTCAGCGCGACCAGCTTCTCGCGGGTCGGCGGCTCGTGCACGCGATAGACCACCGGGCTGGCCTTGCTTTCGAGCGCCTTGGCCGCCGCGACGTTCGCGGCGATCATGAAGTCCTCGACCACGCGGTGCGCATCGATCCGTTCGCGCACGGCGACTTCGGCGATCTTGCCGTGCTCGTCGAGCACTACGCGCCGTTCAGGCAGCTCGAGTTCGAGCGGGTCGCGCGCGTTGCGGGCCTCGTAGAGCAGCTTCCAGGCGGCCCAGAGGTTGCGGAGCTGTGGTTCCTCGCCTTCGCCGTCGACGCGGGCCTGCGCGTCCTCGTAGGCGATCACTTCGGCGATGCGGACCAGCGCGCGGGTGAAGCGGAAGGACTTGAGCTGGCCTTCGGGCGAGATGGCCATGTGGCAGACCATCGCCGCGCGGTCCTGCCCGGACTTGAGCGAGCAGACGTCGGCGCTGAGCACTTCGGGCAGCATCGGCACGACGCGGTCGGGGAAGTAGACCGAGTTGCCGCGCTTGCGCGCCTCGCGGTCCACCTGGCTGCCCGGGCGGACGTAGAAGCTGACGTCGGCGATGGCGACGACAGCGTGGAAGCCGCCCTCCCCGTCCGGCTCCGCCCAGATCGCGTCGTCGTGGTCGCGGGCGTCGACCGGGTCGATGGCGACGATCGGCAGGTGGCGCAGGTCCTCGCGCTTGTCCTCGCTCAGCGGCAGCTTGGCGGCAAGTTCGGCTTCGCTGAGGGCGGCCTCGGGGAAGACGTGCGGAATGCCGTACTTGTGGATCGCGATCAGGCTGTAGGCCCGCGGGGCGAGCGGATCGCCGAGCACTTCGATCACCTTGACCCCGGCGCGCTGCGAGCGGCCGGCCGGCTCGGCCAGCACGAGGTTGCCGACCTCGGCCTCGCCGATGTCCGACACCGGCGAGGAACTGCGGATGCGCTTGTCCACCGGCGCGAGCCAGTGGCGGCCTGCGGCGTCGACCTCGATCACACCGAGCATCGCCTGTTCGCTGGCCGGGAGCTTCTTGATCGGGTGCGCACGCCAGCCTTTGCCCGCTTCCTCGGTGCGGGCGAGCACGCGGTCGCCCTTCTTCAGTGCGCCGCCCTTCTTGCTCTCGACGATGCGGATGCGCGGCGGCGGCGTGGCGTCGTCCGGCTGCCAGGTATCGGGAATGGCGATCGGTTGGCCGTCGTCGATCTCGACCACGCGCAGGACGGTGACTTTCGGCACGCCGCCCATGCGGTGGTAGGCGGACTTCTTGCCGTCGATCAGGCCTTCCTCGGCCATGTCGCCGAGCAGCTTCTTGAGGCCGATCTTCTCCTGCCCCTTGAGGCCAAAGGCGCGCGCGATCTCGCGCTTGCCGGCAGGGCCGTCGGTGGTGCGGATGAATTCGAGGACCTGTTCGCGCGAAGGCAGGCCGTGCGCTTTGCTGCGATTGGGCATCACGGGGATATGGGCGCGAACACCGCCCGCCGCAAGCGGATGGGGTGTGATGATATTGTAAGCTCACCGGAGATCCTCCCCGGGACGGGGAGGTGGCAGCCGCGAAGCGGCTGACGGAGGGGGGCCGCCTCCTGGCGCGGCGCTTGTGGCAGGCCCCCTCCACCGCCCTGCGGGCGGTCCCCCTCCCCGTCCCGGGGAGGATTTTCTTAGTAAGCCCTCGCCACGTAGATCCGCTCTACAGCCGGCTGGCCGGTGAACAGGCAGGTGCCGTCGGCGGGAGCGGCGTCGAGGGGGACGTTGCGGAAGGTCAGCTTGAGCGCCTTGAGCTGCTCGACGACCTTGTCGAGGCCTTCGCCCTCCGGACGCGCCCACTGGACTTCGGCCCAGCCGGGGTAGCGCTTGTCTTCAGCGAAGAAGGCCTTGAGCGCTTCGAGGCTGTCGATGCCGGTGACGATGTTGGCCTCGCGCCGCTCGCGCGCCTCGTTGTACAGCGCCTGCTGGACGTCGGCGAGCAAGTCTGAGGCCTGGCCCGCGAACTCGTCGCGCAACGTGAAGGCGAAGTCGGGCTTGGCGGCGTCGTTCCACAGCCGGTCGCGGCGCAGCACGGCGACTTTGCCGTTCTCCATGTCGCGCGGGCCGACCTCGACGATCAGCGGCGCGCCTTTGCGGACCCAGTCCCAGCGCTTCGCGGCTGCCTTGCCGGGCTTCTTGTCGAGCAGCACGCGCAGCGGTTCGCCGAAGGCCGACTGGGCGAGCAATTGCGCGTGCAGTTCGTCGCAATAGGCGAGCAGCGCCGCGTCGCCTTCGTTCTCACGCAGCATCGGCAGGATCACGACTTGGAACGGCGCCAGCGCCGGCGGCACGCGGAGGCCGTCGTCGTCGCCGTGGGTCATGATCATCGCGCCGACCATGCGGGTCGAGACGCCCCAGCTGGTCGTGTGGCAGAGCTGCTGGCCGCCTTCGCGGTCCTGGAAGCGAATGCTTGCGGCATCGGCGAAGCTGGTGCCGAGATAGTGGCTGGTGCCGGCCTGCAGGGCCTTGCCGTCCTGCATCATCGCCTCGATCGAGAACGTCGCGACGGCGCCGGGGAAGCGCTCGTTCGCCGGCTTCTCACCGACGATCACCGGGATCGCGGCGTCATCCTCGGCGAAAGCGCGGTACATCTCCAGCGCGCGCAGCGTCTCGGCCATCGCGTCCTCGCGCGTCTCGTGCGCGGTATGGCCTTCCTGCCAGAGGAACTCGCTGGTGCGCAGGAACATGCGCGTGCGCATTTCCCAGCGGACGACGTTGGCCCACTGGTTGAGCATCAGCGGCAGGTCGCGCCAGGACTGGATCCAGCGGCTCATCGCGTCACCAATGATCGTTTCCGAGGTCGGGCGGACGATCAGCGGCTCTTCGAGCTGGGCCTCAGGGTCGGGCATCAGCCCGCCTTTGCCGTCGGCGATCAGGCGGTGGTGCGTGACCACGGCCATTTCCTTGGCGAAGCCTTCGACATGCTCCGCCTCGCGCACGAAATTGCTCAGCGGGATGAACAGCGGAAAGTAGGCATTCTGCACGCCGGCGGCCTTGATCCGCCGGTCCATCAGCGCCTGCATCCGCTCCCAGATGCCGAAGCCCCACGGCTTGATGACCATGCACCCGCGCACGCCCGATTCCTCGGCCATATCGGCGGCGGAAACGACTTCCTGGTACCATTGCGCGAAGTCGTCCTCGCGCTTGACGGTCAAAGCATGGCGGATGGCGGTCATGTGTTCACCTAGAGCTGATTTGGCCCGCCACTAGCCGTTGGTGCGGAGCGAAGTCGAGAGACGATTGTGCTTCAAATCCTCCCCGGCACGGAGAGGTGGCAGCCCGCAGGGCTGACGGAGGGGGACCGCGGCCGGGCTTTACCGTTCCTCCAGGCCAAGGGCCTCCTCCACCACGCGCTACGGGCGCGGTCCCCCTCCCCGTCCCGGGGAGGACTTGGAAACCCTACTTCCCGAGTTCGTCCAGCTTCTTCTGCATTTCGGCCATCTGCTGGCGCAGGGCATCGAGCTCGGACTGGGTCCGGTTCGCCGCTTTGGGTTCCGGAGCAGGAGCGGCGGCGTTCTTGGGGATGAAAGCCCCAGCGGCGGCCTTGAACATCGCCATGTTGGTTTCGGCGAGGCGGGCGAAGGCATCCGGGCCGAGGCTTGCCTTGAAGGCTTCCTGCAGCTTCTGCTGGTTGGCCTGGAAGTTGTCCATCGAGGCTTCGAGATACTGCGGCATCATTGACTGCATCGAGTGGCCGTACATGGCGATCAGCTGGCGGAGGAAGCCGATCGGCAGCATGTGCTCTCCATGCGCCTCTTCCTCCATGATGATCTGGGTCAGGATCGAATGAGTGATGTCGTTGCCGGTCTTGGCGTCGAGCACCTTGAAGTCGGTCCCCTCGCGGGTCATTCGCGCCAGATCCTCGAGCGTGATGTAGCTGGAGGAGCGCGTGTTGTAGAGCCGCCGGTTGGCGTACTTCTTGACGATGACCGGCTCTTCGCCGTTGCTCGTGGGGTCCGCCATGCTGCTCTCCATGCTGCGCAGCATTTTCCTTAGCATTCGCAGCGAGTGCGGTGCAACAAAATGCCGATTCAGTCCGGGCGCCGGAAGCGGCGGCCGAGCATCGTCAGCAGCTCGTATTGAGACAGGCCGCAGCGGCGGGCTGCTTCGGGAAGGCTGTAGGGCACATCGAGCCAGTCGCCTTCGCGCAAGCCCGGCGCGGCGCTGCAATCGACCACGACCATGTCCATCGAGACCAGCCCGAGCAGGGGAAGGTCCGCTCCGCCGAAGCGCAACGCGCCGCGCCCGGACCAGCAGCGCAGATAGCCATCGGCATAGCCGAGCGAGACGGTCGCCAGGCGCATCGACCGGTCGGCGGTGAAGCGGGCGTTGTAGCCGACGCTGTCGCCAGCGGAGACGTCGCGCATCTGGATCACCGCAGCCTGCGGATGTGCCACCTGTCGGATCGTCTCGGCAAGCTCAGGCCGCGGAACGCCGCCGTAGAGCGCCAGCCCCGGCCGGGTCATGTCGAAGGCATAGTCCGTGCCGAGGCCGACGCCGGCGCTGTTGGCGAGGCTGAGCCGCCGGGCCGAGACCTGCGGGGCAAGTTGCCGGAAGAGCGCCAGTTGCCGCGCGTTCTGCGGGCTGTCCTCATCCGCCGAGGCGAGGTGCGACATCAGCGTTTCGATCTCCAGCCGGGCGATCAGCGGGTTGCCGACCTGCGCCGGAGGCAGGCCGAGGCGGTTGATCCCGGTGTCCACCATCAGGTCGCACGCCCCGCCCCCGGCATCGAGCCAGAGCCGCGCCTGGTGCAGGCTGTTGATCACCGGCCGCACCCCCGTGACGCGAGCGTAGGCGGCGTCCTCGGCAGACACGGGCCCGTGGAGGACCCTCACCTGTTCCGGCGGCACATGGGCCAGGAGATCGCCGACTTCGCTCCAGTGGGCGATGAAGAACGCGGTGCACCCGGCATCGCGCAGCACGGGCACGACGTTGTCGACGCCGACGCCATAGGCATTCGCCTTCACAGCCGCGCCCGCGCGGGCCGTGCCCGAGAGCCGGTCGAGCGCGCGCCAATTGCCCGCCAGTGCCTCGCGATCGATACGCAGCCGCAGCGAGGGCGGCGGCGGTTCAGGAAATCTCATCGGCGAAATCGCGCGGCGGGCCCGAAGGAATGCCCCAGATCGCCACGATCACGCCGAACGCGACAACGGCCCAGGTGTACCACAGGCCGGCATAGACGTCCCCGGTCCGCGCCACGATGAACCCGGAGATCAGCGGCAGGAAGCCACCGAGGTAACCGGCGCCGATGTGATAGGGAATGGACATCGAGCTGTAGCGGATGCGCGGCGGGAACATCTCCGACAGCAAGGCGGCGACCGTCCCATAAGTCAGCGCCGACAACCCGCCGAGGACCAGCAGCAGGGCGAGAATGCCGAGGATGTTGCCCAGCGGCGGCGACTGGCGGCTGAAGTCGAAGCCGGCGGCGGAGAGGGCCTGCTGCAGCCCATTCCGCCGCGCTTCGCCATCGGCGAACCACTCTTCGGCGAGCGGAACTGCGGCTCCGCCCACGGTAAGGCCGACCGTGCCGCCTTCGACCACCTGGTAGCGCACGCCGCTGGCGGTGAGCGTTTCGAGGATCTGGCCGCAGCGGCTCTGCTGCCGGCCGAACAGCTCGGCGAACGGATCGGTCGAGCATTCCGGCCCGGAGACGACGACCGGGTTGGCCTCCGCCGCGCGGGCGAGCCCCGGGTTCGCCAGGCTGCCCATGCCCCAGAACACCGGGAACAGCAGCAGCAGGGTCAGCAGCGCGCCGATCACGATCGGCTTCTTGCGCCCGACCCTGTCCGACCATTTGCCGACGACGATGTAGAAGCCCATCGCGATCAGGCCCGCCGCAAGCAGGATCAGTTCGACCGTGTGCTCCTCCACCCGCATCGGCCCGCGCAGGAAGGAGAGGCCGGAGAAGAACGCCGTGTACCAGATCGTCGTCAGGATGCCGGTGACGCCGAACAGGGCGACGAAGATGCGCTTCTTGTTGCCGGGGTAAGTGAAGCTTTCGGTGAACGGGTTCTTCGCCGTCTCGCCCGCTTCCTTCATCGCGCGGAACACCGGGCTTTCCGACAGCTTGAGCCGCATCCACAGCGAGATCGCCAGCAGGATCAGCGAGAGCAGGAACGGGATGCGCCAGCCCCAGTCGGCGAACTCTTCCGGCGGGATCGCCCAGCGGCACAGGAGCACGACGGCGATCGACAGCACAAAGCCGCCGACCACGCTCGCCTGGATATAGCTGGTGTAGTAACCGCGCTTCTCCGGCGGCGCATGCTCCGCCACGTAGATCGCCGCGCCGCCGTATTCGCCGCCCAGCGCCAGGCCCTGGAGGATGCGGAACAGGATCACGATCGCCGGTGCGACGAGGCCGATCGTCGCCGCGTCCGGCACGAGGCCGACCCCAGCGGTGGCAATGCCCATCAGGGTCACCGTGATCAGAAACGTGTACTTGCGGCCGAGCTTGTCGCCGAGATAGCCGAACAGGATCGCGCCGAGCGGGCGGAACCCGAAGCCGACCGCGAACCCGGCCCAAACCAGCAGCAGTTGCAGCGTCTCGTTGCCGGCGGGGAAGAACGCCTGGCCGATCAGCGCGGCGAGCGTGCCGTAGATGAAGAAATCGTACCACTCGAACACAGTGCCGGCCGAAGAGGCGGCGATGACGAGGCGGATCTCCTTGTCGCTGGGTTGCTGGTGAGCTGCCGGAAGCGCTGCGGTGGCCATGATTCTATGTCCTCTCCCCTGCTGCGCGGATTAGCGGGAGGGGTGGGCGCTGGAAAGGGCCTCGCGCGCGGCCGCCCACGGAAGCAGCATCGCGCCGTGGCGGCCGGGGAAGTCCCGGGCGGCCGCGATGGCGGACAAGCCTGGCCAGTCCGGCATGTCGCCAGTGCCGGTAAGCCAGGCCGCTAGTGCGGCATGAGTGGCCTCGATCGCCGCGAGGTCGCGGCCAGTCGCCGCGCGGGCAAAGATCGCCGCCGCCGCCTGGCCTACGGCACAGGCGCGGACCTGCAGGCCGAGGCGCTCGATCCCCCCGTCGGCGCCGGTGGCGATGTCCGCGCGCAGCGTGCTGCCGCAGCTTTTGGAGCGGGCTTCGCCGTGCAGCGGCAGGCCCGGGTCCGGCGGAAACTCGGCCAGAGCGACCGCGAGGCCGAGCAACTCGGGCGTGTAGAGCTTTTCGGCGGCAGCCACTCAGGCCTCCGCCGGCGTCACCGCCTCTTCCTGGCGCAGCCGTTCGCGGCGCATCTCGATCAGCTGGACGAGCGCTTCGGAGCCGGCATTGACGAAAGCATAAGTCCGCGCATTGCGAATCCAGGTCGGGCGCCCGTCCGGACCCCAGATCGTGTCGTACCCGAGCACCAGAAGGGAGAAGGCGATGACCACGACGATCACGCCCTTCACCGCACCGAACCCGAAGCCGAGCACCCGGTCGATCGGCCCGATTACGGAGCTTCGCGAGGCCTTCCCGATCCGTCCGGCGATCAGCTTCACGATCCCGTAGGGGATCAGCAGCAGCAGCGCGAAGGCGAGCACGGCCGCGCCCGAAGGCGTGCCGATGTATTCGTTGAGCGCCGCGGTGAAATCGGTGTGCAGGAAACGGATCGCGGCGATCGCCAGGACCCACGCGGCGAGCGAAAGCACTTCCTGCACGAACCCGCGCGCGAACCCCCCGACCGCGGCGACGCCCACGATCACCAGAACGATAATGTCGAACCCCGTCATCGCCGTAAACTATGCGCCCGCCATAATCCGGTCAACGAGCTTCGGCAGGCGGTCCATTCCGCCGTAGCGCAAGCCGCGCGGCACATCGCCGATATCGTCGGGCCCGCAGGCCTGTTCGAACCCCAGCTTGGCCGTTTCGCGCAGGCGCAGCCCGGCGTGGGCGACCGGGCGGACTTCGCCGGCCAGCGAGACTTCGCCGAAGAACGCGCTGCGCAGCGGCAGCGGCTTATCCGCCAGGGCGGAAATCAGCGCCGCCGCCACAGCCAGGTCCGCCGCCGGATCGGTCAGGCGGTAGCCCCCAGAAACGTTGAGATAGACTTCGGCGGCGGAGAAGTTGAGCCCGCAGCGGGATTCGAGCACCGCCAGCAGCATCGCCAGGCGCCCGCTGTCCCACCCTACGACCGCCCGGCGCGGCGTGGCGCCCGATTGCAGCCGCACGATCAGCGCCTGGACTTCGACCAGCACCGGCCGCGTGCCTTCCAGCGCCGGGAACACCGCGCTGCCCGCCACCGGATGCTCGCGCCCGGTGAGGAACAGCGAGGAGGGGTTGGGCACTTCCTCCAGCCCCTGCCCGGCCATCGCGAACACGCCGATCTCGTCGACGGCGCCGAAGCGGTTCTTGAGCGCGCGAAGGATGCGATACTGGTGGCTGCGCTCCCCTTCGAAGCTCATCACCACGTCGACCATGTGCTCCAGCACGCGCGGCCCGGCGATACTGCCGTCCTTGGTCACGTGGCCGACCAGCACCAGCGCGCAGCCGCTTTCCTTGGCGTAGCGGATCAGCTCGAACGCACAGCCGCGCACCTGGCTGACCGTGCCGGGAGCGCCCTCGATCGTGTCCGAATGCATCGTCTGGATCGAATCGATCACCAGCAGGCTCGGCGAAGCGCCCCGCCCCAGCGTCGTCAGGATGTCGCGCACGGAAGTGGCCGAAGCGAGCCGGATCGGCGCCTTGGCATAGCCGAGCCGCTCCGCCCGCAGGCGGACCTGACCTGCCGCCTCCTCCCCGCTGACATAGACCACGTCCGCACCGCCCGCCGCGAGCTTGGCCGAAGCCTGGAGCAGCAGCGTGGACTTGCCGATGCCCGGATCGCCGCCCATCAGGATCGCTGCGCCGGGTACCAGGCCTCCGCCGAGCGCGCGGTCGAACTCCGCCAGTCCGGTCGAGCGGCGCTGGAGCGTCTCGCCCGGAGCGTCGAGCTTGACGAACTCGATCGCCCGCCCGCCGGCGGAAAGATCGTGCTTCAGCGAGAAGACGCTAGCCGGCGTATCCTCCACCAGCGTGTTCCACTCGGCACAGTCGCCGCACTGGCCCTGCCAGCGGTGCGAAACCCCGCCGCAGGCCTGACAGACGTAGCGTCGCTTGGTCTTTGACATGAGCGAGGCTTATTCGGAACGAACAGAGAACGCAAGGGCGGCGCGCGGGCCGCCGCTCACTCGGTCAGGTCGGACCAGACGTTCTTCAGCTTGGCCAGGAAACCCGCGCTTTGCGGGCATTCCTCGCCCGTCTCGGTCTCGCGGAACTCGCACAGCAGTTCCTTCTGCCGCGCCGTCAGTCTAGTCGGGGTCTCGACCATGATCTCGGTCACGAGGTCGCCGCGCCCGCGCCCTTGCAGCACCGGCATGCCGGCGCCGCGCTTGCGGAGCTGCTTGCCCGTCTGGATCCCGGGCGGGATGTCGATCGTGTGGCGCTCCCCGTCGAGACCGGGGATCTCGATCGTCCCGCCGAGGGCGGCGGTGGTGAAGCTGATCGGCACACGGGTGAACAGAGTCGTGCCCTCGCGCTCGAACACGTCGTGCGGGCGGACGTGGATGAAGATGTAGAGGTCCCCCGGAGGGGCGCCCATCGGGCCGGCTTCGCCTTTGCCCGACAGACGGATCCGCGTGCCGGTGTCGACACCGGGCGGAATGTCGACTTCGAGCGTCTGCACACGGTCGACGCGCCCTTCCCCGCGGCAGTTCTGACATGGCTGCTCGAGCACTTCCCCCCGGCCGCCGCAGTTGTGGCACGGCTTTTCGATAACGAAGAAGCCCTGCTGCGCGCGGATTTTGCCGTGGCCGCGGCACAGCGCGCACATGCGCTTGCCGGTGCCGGGCTGGGCGCCGCTGCCCTGGCAGGGGTCGCAGGCGACGGAGACTTCGACCTGGATCTCGGCATGCTTGCCGTCGTACGCGTCCTCCAGACCGATCTGCATGTCATAGCGCAAGTCCGCGCCGCGGCGGGCCCGCTGGCGCGCGCCGCCGCCCCCGAAGGAGTTGCCGAAGATCGTTTCGAAGATATCGCCGAGATCGGCGAAGTCGGCGCCCTGCCCGGCGCCGCCGCCGTTCTGGAACGCCGCATGGCCGTAGCGGTCGTAAGCGGCCCGCTTCTGCGGGTCCTTCAGGCAGTCGTAGGCGGCGCTGATCGCCTTGAACTTGGCCTCGTTGTCCTTGCACCCCCCGTTGCGATCCGGGTGGTGCTGCATCGCCAGCTTGCGATAGGCGGCCTTGATCGTGCGGTCGTCCGCCGTGCGGTCGACCCCGAGCAGTTCGTAATAATCGATTTCCGTCGCAGACATAATTCAGAGACCCCGCCCCTCAAACCTAGCCGCCACCGGGGCGGAATGCACCGGTGACGGCATAGGCTTCCACAAGGCGATCAGCCCTTGTTGTCTTCGTCGACTTCGGAGAACTCGGCGTCGACGACTTCCTCGCCGCCGGCTTCCGACCCGGCGGCCGCGCCGTCGGTGGCATTCTCCGCGGAACCGGCCGAAGCCTGTTCCTGCTGGTAGATCTGCTGCCCCAGCTTCATCGCCAGTTCGGTCAAGGCCTGGCTCTTGGACTTGATCGCCTCGACATCGCCGCTTTCGATGGCGGTCTTCGCTTCGGCGATCGCAGTCTCGATCTCGCCCTTGAGACCGGCGTCGATCTTGCCGCCATGCTCTTCGAGCTGCTTCTCGGTCGCGTGGACCAGGCTGTCGGCGTTGTTCTTCACCTCGGCGGCTTCACGCCGCTTCTTGTCCTCTTCGGCGAACTTCTCGGCATCGCGGACCATCTGGTCGATGTCGGTGTCGGACAGGCCGCCCGAAGCCTGGATGCGGATCTGCTGTTCCTTGCCGGTGCCCTTGTCGCGGGCGCTGACGTTGACGATACCGTTGGCGTCGATGTCGAACGTGACTTCGATCTGCGGCACGCCGCGCGGGGCCGAAGGAATCCCGACGAGGTCGAACTGGCCGAGCATCTTGTTGTCGGCCGCCATCTCGCGCTCGCCCTGGAACACGCGGATGGTGACCGCCTGCTGGTTGTCCTCGGCGGTCGAGTAGACCTGCGTCTTCTTGGTCGGGATCGTCGTGTTGCGATCAATCATGCGGGTGAACACGCCGCCGAGCGTCTCGATGCCGAGCGACAGCGGGGTCACGTCGAGCAGCAGCACGTCCTTGACGTCGCCCTGCAGCACGCCGGCCTGGATCGCGGCACCCATGGCGACGACTTCGTCAGGGTTGACGCCGGTGTGCGGCTTTTTGCCGAAGAACTCCTCGACCACTTCGCGGACCTTGGGCATGCGGGTCATCCCGCCGACGAGAACGACCTCGTCCACGCCGCCCTTGTCCATGCCGGCATCGGCCAGCGCCTTCTTGCACGGCTCCAGCGTACGCTTGATCAGGTCGCCGACGAGCTGCTCGAGCTTCGAGCGGGTCAGCGTTTCGACCAGGTGCAGCGGGGTGGAGCTGCCGCCTTCCATGCGCGCGGTGATGAAGGGCAGGTTTACTTCGGTGCTCTGCGAACTGGACAGCTCGATCTTGGCCTTCTCGGCCGCTTCCTTGAGCCGCTGCAGCGCAAGCTTGTCCTTGCGCAGGTCCATGTTCTCTTTCTTCTCGAACTGGTCAGCGAGATACTCGACGATGGCCTGATCGAAGTCCTCGCCGCCGAGGAAGGTGTCGCCGTTGGTCGACTTCACTTCGAACACGCCGTCACCGATCTCCAGGATCGAGATGTCGAACGTGCCGCCGCCGAGGTCGTAGACCGCGATCGTCTTGCCGTCTTCCTTGTCGAGGCCATAGGCGAGCGCGGCCGCGGTCGGCTCGTTGATGATGCGCAGCACTTCGAGGCCCGCGATCTGGCCGGCGTCCTTGGTCGCCTGGCGCTGCGCGTCGTTGAAGTACGCCGGAACGGTGATGACCGCCTGGGTCACGCTCTCGCCCAGATAGCTCTCGGCGGTTTCCTTCATCTTCTGCAGGATGAAGGCGGAAACCTGGCTCGGCGAATAGTCCTCGCCACCGGCCTCGACCCAAGCGTCGCCGTTCTTGCCCTTGACGATGTCATAGGGGACGAGATCCATGTCCTTCTTGGTCATCGGATCGTCGAACCGGCGCCCGATCAGGCGCTTGATGGCGAACAGCGTGTTGTCCGGATTGGTGACCGCCTGGCGCTTGGCCGGCTGGCCGATCAGGCGCTCCCCGTCTTTGGTGAACGCGACGATCGAAGGCGTGGTACGCGCGCCTTCGGAATTCTCGACGACCTTGGGCTTGCCCCCATCCATGACAGCCACGCAGCTGTTGGTGGTGCCGAGGTCGATACCGATAACTTTGGCCATGGTTTCCCCAGTTCCTCTTTTGCGTTTGGACGCCGCACGGTCGGCTCCCCGTCCATGGCGAAGCGCGTCGGCAGCTCTGTTGACGGGGGCGATATAGGTGCGGTTTCGCTTGGCACAAGGGATGCGGCGGGCTAGAAAATCCGCCACTCAGGAGGGGAGAAAATCATATGAAAATCGCCTTTTTTCCAGCCATCGCGCTGGCCGTCGGCACGCTTGGCCTGTCTGCTTGCGGGGAGGAAGCGCAGGCTCCCGCGGAAGCCGCGACGAATTCGCCCGCGGGCGTTGCCGTTGCCGACGGGCGGCTCGTGCTGCCGGCGGTGAAGGGAAATCCCGGCGCGATCTACTTCAGCGTCAGCAACGATTCCGACAGCCCGGTGACGATCCGCAACGCTTCCCTGGAAGGCGCCGGCAGCGCCATGATCCACCAGATGAGCACCGCGGACGGCCAGGCGAGCATGAACGAGGTCATGCAGGTCGACGTGCCGGCCAATGGCCAGCTGGAGTTCAAGCCGGGCGACCTGCACGTGATGGCGATGGAGCTCGACGAGACGCTCGCAGCCGGCGGGACCGCCGACGTGACCCTGCACTTCGCCCGCGGCGACAAAGTGACTTTCCCTGCGCAGATCCTCGCGGCGGGCGACGAACGCTAATCCGGGGAATGGTGCCCGAACCTCAAGCCGGCGCCACCTGCCCCGTCGGTGGGGAGCGCCGGCTGACCGGGGGCGAGATCGCCCTCGCCCGCAGCGTGTTCGGCGATGCGATCGACTACGCCAGAGTCACGATCCGCCGCCGCAAGTGGTTCCCGTTCCAGCCGCGGCGGGTGACGATGGCCCCGCGCGGGCACATCCACTTCCATCCGCTCGCCTCGCATTACTGCGACGACTTCTCGCAAGCCTCGCTCGTTCGGGCGGGTCTGTTCATCCACGAAATGACCCATGTCTGGCAGACGCAGACCCGTGGCGACTTGTACCTGCTGCTCCATCGCCATCCGTTCTGCAGCTACGACTACAGCCTCAAGCCCGGCTGGCGGCTGGAGCGCTACGGCATCGAACAGCAGGCGGAGATCGTCCGCCACGCGTTCCTGTTGCGCAACGGGGTCAGGCTGCCCGGCGCCGCCGATCCTGCCGATTATGACCTGCTGGTCGATTTCCCCGGCGCCTCGCTCCGCAAGGCTTGAGCTGATCGGTTACACTTGATACCAATTGCATTGCATCCGGGCGGCCCAACCCGCGCCCGGCCACGGGTCCCGCCCAATGCAGCTTTCCGATTACGGCATGTCGCGCGAGCGCGGCTTCCTTTCGCCCTACGAAATCGACGCAGTCGCCCTCCCCGCTCAGTTCGACGAAGTGAAGCAGGCGGCGGGCAATCTTTCCGGCCTGCTCACCACCGGGCGCATCCGCCACTGGCTCGGCCAGCTCGCCGATCCCGGGATCGAGGAGTGGGCCCGCGAGGCGGCCGAGCAGGAAGTCCGCACCGCGATGGTTCACTACAGCTTCCTGGTGCAAGCCTATGTCTGGGGAGAGCCGGAGCCGCCGGCCTTTCTGCCGGCCAATCTGTCCCGCCCGATCGTCGCCATTGCCGATCGGCTCGGCCAGGCGCCGCTGCTGCCCTACTCCGCTTATGTGCTCGACAACTGGTACCGGCTCGACAAGGCCGGGCCGATCGATTTGTCGAACATCGCCATGTTCCAGAACTTCCTCGGCGGCGCGGACGAGAACTGGTTCGTGCTGGTCCATGTCGCCATCGAGGCCGAAGCCGGCGTGTTGCTCGACAACGCCGTGAAACTGGTTGCGGCCTCCAGCCAGCGCGATGCCGCCGAGGCCGAACGCCTGCTGGTCGAAATGGACCAGGCGTGGGAGCGGATCTACGGCCACTTCGGCCGCATGCCGGAGCGCTGCGATCCCTACATCTATTTCCACCGCGTGCGGCCCTACATCCACGGCTGGGCCAACAACCCGGCGCTCGGAGAAGGCCTCGTCTACGAAGGTGTCGACCGCTTCGAAGGACGGCCGCAGGCCTATCGCGGACAGACCGGCTCGCAGAGCTCGATCGTCCCGGCAATGGACGCGCTGTTCGGCGTCGGCCACAGCGACGATCCGCTGAAGCGCTTCCTCGACGAACTGCACCACTACCGCCCCGTACCGCACCGCCGCTTCATCGAAGATCTCGGAGCGCACTCGACCTTGCGCGCGTTCGTCACCGGCTCCGGCTCATCCAGCCTGAAAGCCGCCTTCAACGCCTGCCTCGAACAGGTCGCCCGCTTCCGCACCCGCCACCTCGAATACGCGGCGAGCTACATCAACAAGCAGGCCGGCTCGATCAAAGGCAACGACCCCGACGTCGGCACCGGCGGCACGCCCTTCATGAAGTACCTGAAGAAACACCGCGACGAGAACCGCGCGCAGATCGTGTGACGGGGCAGCGCCAGCGTCCTTCGACAGGCTCAGGACGAACGGATTGGGATTGGGCGGTATCTCCGCTCTTTACCCTCACCCGTTCTACCCGCACCCTTTCTACTCTCACCCCGTTCGTGGTGAGCTTGTCGAACCACGCGAGGCGCGCGCCAAGGTCTCCGGCAACAAGCGGCCCGGTCTCGCCCACCAGCGGCCTCTGCGCGCACTGCCCGATGGACCCTGAACCAAGTTCAGGGTGACGAGGGTCATATCACTCATCGTCATGCTGAACTCGTTTCAGCACCCATCTCGCCGCCTGGACCGGTCGCCGGGGATGGGCACGAGCGTACCCCAAACGACGAACCCGCCCCCTACTCCGGCTTCTTCGCCACCGCGACCATCGCGGGCCGCAGCAGGCGTTCGCGGATCATGTAGCCTGCCTGCATCTCCTGCACGATCGTGCCCGGCTCGGCATCGTCGGTCGGCATTTCGAGCATGGCCTGGTGCTGGTTGGGATCGAGCGGCAGGCCGACCGCGGCGATCCGCGTGATGCCGTGCTGCGTGAACACCTTGTCGAGCTCGCGCTGGGTAGCCTGGATGCCGGCGACGAGGCCCTTGAACTTGCTGTCCTCCCGCAGGTCCTCCGGAATCGCCTCGATGGCGCGGGACAGGTTATCGGCGATCGAGAGCACGTCACGGGCGAAGCCGGTCACGGCGTAAGTGCGCGCGTCAGCCACGTCCTTGTCGGCCCGGCGGCGCACGTTCTGCGCATCGGCCTTGGCGTAGAGCACGTCCTGCTTCGCTGCGGCGAGCTCTTCGGTCAGGCGGGCGATCTCTTCGCTGGCGGCGGAGTCCTGGTTCTCCGGCATCGACTCCTCGTCGATCAGGTCCTCCGGCACGCCCTTCAATTCTTCTTCGACCGCGGCGTCGCGCGACTTGTCTTCGTTGATCATGGAACCCTGCTATCCGATTAGCTTGCCCAGGGAACGGGCTGTGAAATCCACCATGGGAACGACGCGCGCGTAATTCAACCGCGTCGGGCCGATCACCCCCAGCACTCCGACCACCCGGCCTTCCCGGTCGCGGTAGGGCGCGGCGATGACCGAGGAGCCCGACAGCGCGAACAGCCTGTTCTCGCTGCCGATGAAGATGCGCATGGCTTCGGCTTCCCGCGCCGAATCGAGCAGTTCGGCGACCGACTGCTTGTTCTCCAGGTCGTCTATCAGCGAGCGGACCCGCTCGATATCGCCGAGCGTGCTTTCGTCCAGCAGGTTCGCTTGGCCACGCACGATCAGCACCGGGCGCTTGGTGGCGTCCTCGCTCCACACCGCCAGCCCGCGCTCCACCAAGTCCCGGCTCGCCTCGTCGAGCTGCGAACGGCCGGCCATGATCTCGGCGCGCATGGCATGGGCGGCCTCTGCCAGGGTCCGCCCGGCAAGGTGCGCGGTGATGAAATTGCTCGCCTGCTCCAGCCCGCCGGGGGCGATCGTGGCACCAAGCTCGACAACCCGGTTCTCGACCTGCCCGTCCTGCCCCACGAGCACCGCCAGGGCGCGGTGGGCGGACAGCGGGATCAGGCTCATCTGCGCAAGCCGCGGCTCCCGGCGCGGCACCATGACCATTCCGGCGGCTCCGGATATGTCCGAAAGAAGCGCGCTGACCGTCTCCAGCGCCTGCTCGATCGGGCCGGGTTCGGTCAGGCGCCGTTCGATCGCCGCACGCTCCTGCGCCGTCGGCTCCGACACCTGCATCATCCCGTCGACGAACAGCCGCAGGCCGGTCTCGGTCGGCATGCGGCCGGCGCTGGTGTGCGGCGCGGCCAGGAGGCCGAGCGATTCGAGCTCCGCCAGGACCGAGCGAATCGAGGCCGGCGAAAGGTCCAGCCCGCCCTCCCCGGCCAGGGTTTTTGAGCCGACCGGTTGCCCGCTCGTGAGATAGCCTTCCACCACCAGGCGGAAGATCTCCCGTGCGCGGTTGTTCAACTCGGTCACCGGTGGCGTGGACATGCGGCTCATCTATTCTTTTCGTGGCGGCAATCAAACGCCGTTCGCGCGAACTGTGTCCGAAACGAAGCTCGCCGTTGCCGAACCGGCGGTTTTCCCTCTACGGCGGCCTTAACGAACAACGGCGGTTCGGCCACGCGACCGCAAGGGTCGGGCGAACGGCCCCCAAACCAAGGATCTACCCATGCGTCCATCCGGCCGCGCGCCTGACGAAATGCGCGTCATCGATATCCAGACTGGCTTCACCAAGCATGCCGAAGGCTCCTGCCTCGTCAGCTTCGGTGACACCCGCGTCCTCGTCACCGCCACCGTCGAAGAGCGCGTGCCGCCATGGCTTCGCGGCAAGGGCCAGGGCTGGGTCACGGCCGAGTACTCGATGCTCCCCCGCGCCACCCACACCCGCGGCCAGCGCGAGGCCGCCAAGGGCAAGCAGAGCGGGCGTACGCAGGAAATCCAGCGGCTCATCGGCCGCTCCTTGCGCGCGGTGACAAACATGGAGAAGCTCGGCGAGCGCCAGATCGTGCTCGACTGCGACGTGATCCAGGCCGACGGCGGCACGCGCACCGCAGCGATCTCCGGCGCCTGGGTCGCCCTGCGCCTGGCGGTCAACAAGCTGATGGCCGACGGCAAGATCGCCGTCGACCCGATCGAAAGCAAAGTCGGAGCGATCTCCTGCGGCATCTATCAGGGCACCCCGGTCCTGGACCTCGACTATATCGAGGACTCGGGCGCCGACGCCGATGCCAATTTCGTGCTGCTCGAAGGCGGCAAGATCGCCGAGGTCCAGGCCACCGCGGAAGGCGCGACTTACGACGAGGAAGGCCTGCTGCGCCTTCTGCGCCTCGCCCGCATCGGCTGCGACCGGATCTTCGCCGCGCAAGACGAGGCGGTTAAGTAGCGTCCGCAGGCGCGGGCGAACGGAGATGGAAGAATGACGCGTAGGCTCGGTTCCGGGAAGCTGGTCATTGCCACGCACAACGCGGGCAAGCTGAAGGAAATCTCGGCCCTGCTGGCGCCGCACGGGCTGGACTGCATCTCGGCCGGATCGCTCGGCTTGCCCGAGCCGGCCGAGACCGGCCGCACGTTCGTGGACAATGCGTTGATCAAGGCGCGGGCCGCCGCCGAAGCTTCTGGTCTGGTCGCGCTGGCTGACGACAGCGGCCTCTCAGTCGCGGCGCTCGGCGGCCGGCCGGGGGTCTACACCGCCGACTGGGCCGAGCGGCAGTGGTTCGAAGGCGAGCCCGGCCGCGACTGGTTCATGGCGATGGGCAAAGTCGAAGGGATGCTGCAGGCCCAAGGGCCAGATACGCCGCGCGATGCGTGGTTCTCGTGCGTGCTCGCCCTCGCCTGGCCGGATGGCGAGACGGCGGTCTACGAAGGCCGCGCCGACGGCATGCTCACCTGGCCGCCACGCGGAACGCTGGGCTTCGGCTACGATCCGGTGTTCGTGCCCGCGGGCCGTAGCGAGACGTTCGCCGAGATCGATCCGCAGGAAAAGCACCGCATCAGCCACCGCGCCGATGCTTTCGCCAAGCTGGTCGCCGACCAGTTCGGCTAATCGAGGCGGCGCCCGCGCCCAGCTCCGTTCGTACTGCCCTATCGAAGGACGCGAGGTTCGCGCCGTCGTGGTTCGACAAGCTCACCACGAACGGATGTGGTATTTCATTCACTGCTCCGGAGTAGCCACCCCCACCCCGTTCGTCCTGCCCTATCGAAAGACGCGAGGTTCGCGCCGTCGTGGTTCGACAAGCTCACCACGAACGGATGCGGGATTTCATTCACCGCTCCGGTGTAGCCACCCCCACCCCGCTCGTCCTGAGCCTGTCGAAGGACGCGAGGTTCGCGCCATCGTGGTTCGACAAGCTCACCACGAACGGATGTGGTATTTCGTTCACCGCTCCGGCGTAGCTACCCCCACCCCGTTCGTCCTGAGCCTGTCGAAGGACGAGAGGCGCGCGCCATCGTGGTTCGACAAGCTCACCACGAACGGATGTGGTATTTCGTTCACCCCTCCGGCGTAGCCACCCCCACCCCGTTCGTCCTGAGCTTGTCGAAGGACGCGAGGCGCGCGCTGTGCTCCGCTCAGGCAAGACCTTGACTTCCGCCCGCTAACACCGACTGAAAGAGCCATCGTGGCGCGCGCTCTCTACATCCATTGGCCCTTCTGCCTGGCGAAATGCCCGTATTGCGATTTCAACTCGCACGTGCGGAACGGCGTCGACGTGGAGCTGTGGCGCAACATGCTGCTGGCGGACATGCGGCATGAGGCGGAGCTTGCCGGCAGCGAGCCGCTCGATTCTGTGTTCTTCGGTGGCGGAACCCCCTCGCTAATGCCGCCCGTGCTGGTCGGCGCACTGTTGGAAGAGGCCGAACGGCTGTGGAGCTTCGCTCCGGGGATCGAGATCACCCTGGAAGCCAATCCCTCCTCCGTAGAGGCGGCGAACTTCGCGGCGCTTGCCGGCGCCGGGGTCAACCGCGTCTCGCTAGGCGTACAGTCGCTCGATGACGAGGTCCTGCGGTTCCTGGGGCGATTGCACAATGGGCAGGAAGCGCTGTCGGCGCTCGACACCGCGCAATCGGCTTTCCGCCGGGTCAGCTTCGACCTGATCTATGCCCGACCCGGTCAGACCTTGGAGCAATGGGAAGGCGAACTGCGCCGGGCGCTGGGCTTCGGCACCGAGCACCTTTCGCTCTACCAGTTGACCATCGAGGCGGGCACCCGCTTCGCCACCGAGGTGCGGCAAGGCGCCTTCGTTCCGCTGGACGATGACCCGGCGGCCGACCTGTTCGCCCTCACCCGCGAGCTGACCGAAGCCGCCGGCCTGCCCGCCTACGAAGTCAGCAACCACGCCCGCCCGGGCGAGGAGAGCCGCCACAACCTGACCTACTGGCGCTATCGCGATTACGTGGGGATCGGACCGGGCGCGCACGGGCGGCGCGACGGTATGGCGACGCTGCGGCACAAGAAGCCGGAGAACTGGCTGGATGCGGTCGCTGATACCGGTAACGGCCTCAAGGAAGAGCGAAGCCTCGGCACGGCCGAGCAAGCCAGCGAGGCGCTGCTGATGGGGCTGCGCCTCGCCGAAGGCGTCGATCTCACAGGCTTGTCGCAGCGCTTCGGGATCGGGCGGGAGGCTCTGGTGCACCCGCCCAAGCTGGCGTTCTACGAGAGCATCGGGCTCGCCTGGCGCAGGGGCGACCTGGTCGGCATCACGCCGCAAGGCATGCCGCTGCTCGACGCCCTGCTCGGCGAGCTCGTTCCGGCGGATCTGGTTGCGGCATGAGCAAGGCGGACCTGCTCGAGCAATGGCACGGCCATCTCGCGCAGTCCCGCCGCCGCTCCCCCCACACCGTCCGCGCCTATTGCGCCGCCGCGGGCCGGCTGATCGAGCGCACCGCTGCGCAAGACTGGCGCGAGATCGCCGAACTCGATGCGGCGGCCTTGCGCGGGCACCTCGCTGCACGGCGCGCCGACGGCCTCGGGAATGTCTCGACCGCGCGCGAGCTGTCGGCGCTGAAAGGCTTCATCGCGTTCGCCCGCGAGCAAGTCGGACAGGCCGAGGCCACGGCCCCGCGCCTACGCGGCCCGCGCATCAAGAAGGGCTTGCCGCGCCCGGTAACGCCTGACGACGCCGCGAACCTCGCCGACGAAGTCGCCGCCCTCGCCGCCGACGAATGGATCGGCGCCCGCGATCGCGCCGTGCTGCTGCTGATGTACGGCGCCGGCCTGCGCATCGCCGAGGCGCTGTCGCTCACCGCCGCCGACCTGCCCCTCGGCGAAACGCTCAACGTCACCGGCAAAGGCGGCAAGCAACGCGTCGTGCCGCTGCTTCCCGTGGTGCGCGAAGCCGTGGCCGATTACGCAAGGCGCTGCCCCTGGCCGATGGCGGGCAAGGACCTGCTGTTTAGGGGCGCCAAGGGCGGTCCGCTAGGACAGGGAATGGTGCAGAAGGTCATGGCCCGCGCACGCGTCGGGCTTGGCCTGCCGGCCACCGCGACCCCGCACGCCTTGCGGCACAGCTTCGCCACCCACCTGCTCGGCGCGGGCGCGGACTTGCGCAGCCTGCAGGAGCTGCTCGGCCATGCCAGCCTCGGCTCGACGCAGATCTACACCAAAGTCGATGCGGCCGTACTGCTCGATATTTACCGCAAGGCGCACCCGCACGAGCGCGGCTAGTCGCCTGCGCGGACCCGCGGCTTCCAGGTGAGCAGCCGCCAGATGTAACCCGCCAGCGCCAGCCCTACGAGCCCGAGGATTATCCAGCCGATCACGGCTTCGGACTCATCGAGGTAAGTTGCCAACCATTTGCCGCCCAGGATCAGCAGCACGTTCCAGATCGCACTGCCCGCGAACGTGAAGACCAGGAAACGCCACACGCTCATGTGGGCCAGCCCGGCGGGTAGCGAGATGATCGTGCGCAGGAACGGGGAGAAGCGCAGGAAGAACACCACCCACTGGCCGTGGCTGCGGAAGAACCGGCTAGCCTGCTCGATATGCTCCCAGTCGAGCGTCAGCCAGCGACCCCAGCGGGCGATGAACGGCGCCAGCCGGCGATAGCTCCAGCGGTCGCCGATCCAGAACCAGACGTAGTTGCCCGCGGTGGAGCCGATCGTGCCGGCCACCAGCAGCGGCCAGAACTCCATCGTCCCGCGGGCGACCAGCACGCCGCCGATGCCCATGATCACTTCGGACGGAATCGGCGGGAAGATGTTCTCGATCGCCATCAGCAGCGCGATCCCGAGGTATCCGCCCCGCGCGATGGTCTCGATGATCAGTTCGTGCATGCGGCAAGAACCTCGTCATCCCGGACTTGATCCGGGATCGCCGGCATCTGGCGTCGAAGTTGGCGGCCAGCGATCCCGGCTTTCGCCGGGATGACGAGACAGGGGATCAAAGCCGTGCCTCGATTGCATCCCAGATGCGCCCCGGCGTGTCGGTCCCGTTGAACTTGTCGATCGCCACGATGCCGGTTGGGCTGGTGACGTTGATCTCGGTCAGCCACTTGCCGCCGATCACGTCGATGCCCACGAAGATCAGCCCGCGCTTCTTCAGCTCCGGCCCCATCGCGGCGCAGATTTCCTCCTCGCGCGCGGTGAGCTGGGTCGCCTCCGCGAAACCGCCCTGAGCCAGATTGGAACGGAACTCCCCCTTGCCCGGCTTGCGGTTAATCGCGCCGGCATATTCACCGTCGACCAGCACGATACGCTTGTCGCCCTCGGCGACTTCAGGGAGGAACGGCTGGACCATGTGCGGCTCGGGCCAGGTCTGGTTGAACATTTCGATCAGGGCCGAGAGGTTGTCGCCGGTTTCCGGCACGCGGAATATCGCCTTGCCGCCGTTGCCGTGGATCGGCTTGACCACGACCGCGCCGTGTCGGTCCATGAACGCGCGCACGTCCGCGATGCTGCGGGTGACCAGCGTCGGCGGCATGAACTTGCGGAAGTCGAGCACGAAGACCTTCTCCGGCGCGCCCCGCACGCTGGCCGGATCGTTGACCACCAGCGTCTCGTGCTGGATGCGCTCGAGCAGGTGCGTTGCAGTGATGTAGCCCATGTCGAACGGCGGATCTTGCCGCATCAGCACGACGTCGATTTCTCGCCCGAGATCGATCCGGCGCGCTTCGCCCTTCTCGAAGTGCTCGCCCTGCACCGGCTTCACCCGCACCGGCGCCCCCAGGGCGGTGAGGCGGTCGTTCTCGTCCAGGGTCAGGCTGCCGACGTCGTAGTGGAACAGCTCGTGCCCCCGCGCCTGCGCCGACAGCATCAGCGCGAAGCTCGAGTCGCCCGTGATGTTGATGCTTTCGATCGGGTCCATCTGGACTGCGACGCGTAGATTCACTCGATCCCTCCAAGATTGCGTCAGGCTCGTGGTTCGACAGGCTCACCACGAACGGCGAAGGTGGCGCTCGTCCACCCTAACCCGTTCGCCCTGAGCTTGTCGAAGGGCGCTGGCGCGACCTTCGCCTCCGAACTCAGGGCTGCCAGGCGTTGACGATGTGGCGCGGCCAGCGGCCCGGCGCAAGGAGCAGCACGTCGATCCGCGGATTGTCTCCGCCGCGCACGAACCGGTGCGCCACTGCCTCGGCGGCGCTGGCAACGCGGCGCAGGCGGTAGTCGTCGATCGAGAGATCGCGGTGGGCGGCCGTGGCGCGCCACTTCACCTCGACGAACGCCACGGTCCTGCCGCGCCGCGCGACGAGGTCGATCTCGCCGCGCGGGGTCTTCACCCGGCGCGCGACGATGCGCCAGCCCTGGAGGCGCAGCCACAGGGCGGCCAGGCCCTCGCCCTTCCGACCGCGCCGTTCGGCCGCGGCGCGGTTCACGAAGCCTTGAGCTCCATCGCCCGGGCGTAAAGCGCCTTGCGGTCGAGACCCGTGGCCCGCGCGACGCTGGCCGCTGCATGGGACGCTTTCTGCGTCATCAGGGCTTCCAGCAGCAGCCGGTCGGCGTCGCCCGGATCGGCAGCCTTCTCCGGCGCAGGACCGATCAGCAGGACAATTTCACCCCTCGGCGGATGAGCTTCGTAGTGGGCGATCAGCTCCTGCGGCGAGCCGGTGCGACATTCCTCGTAGAGCTTGGTCAGTTCCCGCGCCACGGCGACCTCTCGGCCGGGCAGGACCTTGTGGATCGCCGCCAGCGCCTTGGTCAGCCGCGGCGCGGTTTCGAAGAACACCAGCGTGGCGCGAACCTCGGCCAGTTCCTCCAGCGTCTCCTCCCGCGCCTTTTCCTTGGAGGGCAGGAAGCCGGCGAACAAGAAGCGGTCGTTCGGCAGGCCCGACAGCGTCAGGGCGAGCACCGGAGCGCTCGGCCCCGGCAGGCTGGTGACCGGCACGCCCGCCGCCCGGGCTTCCCGCACCAGGCGGTAACCGGGATCGGAGACCAGCGGCGTGCCGGCGTCGCTGACGAGCGCCACCGCCTTGGTCCGCATCGCTTCCAGCAGCCGCGTGCGGTCTTCCGCCGACGCATGATCGTCGTATCGCCACAAGGGCTTGCTCACGCCCAGGTGACGCAGCAGCTTGACCGTGACGCGGGTGTCCTCGCAGGCGATCGCGTCGCATCGCTTCAGCACGTCGGCTGCCCGCACGGTCATGTCAGCGAGATTGCCAATCGGCGTCGCGACAATATAGAGACCGGCATTCAACGGTTCGGGTTCAGGGTCGCGCAGTTCGCTCACCCGGGCGCTTGTGAACCAACAGCAGCGGGAGCGGCAAGCATGTTCGGCAAATGGAAACGCCAATTCGGGGTGGCGGCGCTCAGCCTGGGCCTCGCCGCCTGTCAGGCGGTTCCCGGCGGACGCCAGGGCCCGGCGACGCCTCCGGCTCCCACTCCGACACCGACCCAGTCTGGCTTGCCGGAAGACGAAGCGCGTCACCGGGTGGCCCTGCTCGTGCCGCTGTCCGGCCCGAACGGCGCCGTCGGCCAGTCGATCGCCAACGCGACGACGATGGCCCTGCTCGACACCAACGCCGGCAACTTGCGCATCACCACATACGATACCGCGACCGGCGCCGGCTCCGCCGCGGCACGTGCGCTGAGCGACGGCAACAAGCTGATCCTCGGCCCGCTGCTCGGCGGCGATGTCGCGCCCGTGCTGGCGCAGGCGCGCCCGGCGGACGTGCCCCTGATCAGCTTCTCGAACGACACTTCGGTCGCTGCGAACGACGTGTTCGTGATGGGCGTGATGCCCGAGCAATCGATCGCCCGCAGCGTCGACCACGCGGTATCCAAAGGGGCCACCCGTTTCGCCGCGATCGTGCCCAACGGGGAATACGGCCGCCGCGCCGAAGCGGCGCTGCGCAGCCGCGTCAGCGGGCGCGGCGGCGTGCTCGTCGGGACCGAGCGCTATGACCGGGGCAACACCTCCATCGTCAGCGCGGCGGAGCGGCTCCGTTCGCGTGGCGGCTTCGACACCGTCCTGATCGCCGACGGCGCGCGGCTTTCCGCGATGGCTGCCGGCGAGATCAAGGAAGGAGGCTCCGCCTCGCCGCGGATCCTCGGCACCGAGCTGTGGAGCGGCGAGGACGAGATCGCCCGCTCCGCCGCGCTGCGGGGCGCATGGTTCTCGGCCGTGTCCGACGCGCGCTACCGCCAGTTCGTCACCAGCTACCAGAAGCGCTTCGGGGCGCAGCCTTACCGCATCGCCACGCTGGGGTACGACGCCGTGCTCCTGGCGCTCCGCGTCGCCCGCGACTGGCGGCCAGGACGCAACTTCCCGACGGCGCAGCTGCTCGACGACGGCGGCTTCCTGGGCCTCGACGGTCCGTTCCGCTTCCGGCGCGGCGGCATGGCCGAACGGGCGATGGAAGTGCGCCAGGTGGGCAACGGCACCGTCACCGTGGTCGACCCCGCGCCGGCGCGGTTCTGAGCAGCCCGGACGTTCGTTCCCCCCTCTCCTCCCGTTCGCCCTGAGCTTGTCGAAGGGCTGTCCTTCCTTCCTGCGCGGCGCAGAAGAAAAGCGGTCCTTCGACAAGCTCAGGACGAACGGAGGTTGAGGCGGGCGGATGGGGCCGTGGCGGATAACGCGCGTCCTCCGCTTGAGTCTGCTCGGACCCGCGCCCTATAGCCGAGGCCATGTCAGAAGACCTGTTCGACAAGCTGCCGCAGGGCGGCGGTGATTACGACGCTTCCTCGATCGAGGTGCTGGAGGGGCTCGAGCCGGTCCGGCGGCGCCCGGGCATGTACATCGGCGGCACGGACGAGCGGGCCCTGCACCATCTCGCCGCCGAAGTGCTCGACAACGCGATGGATGAAGCGGTGGCCGGGCACGCCAACCGAATCGAAGTGACGCTGGAGGAAGGCAACCGCCTGACCATCAGCGACAACGGCCGCGGCATCCCGGTGGACGAGCATCCCAAATTCCCCGGCAAGTCGAGCCTCGAGGTCATCCTCACCACGCTCCACTCGGGCGGCAAGTTCTCCGGCAAGGCCTATGCCACCAGCGGCGGCCTGCACGGCGTCGGCGTATCGGTGGTCAATGCGCTGTCATCCCACACCCGGGTCGAGGTGGCGAAGAACAAGGAAGTCTTCGCGCAGGAGTTCTCCAAGGGCGTTGCGACCGGCAAGTTGAAGAAGATCGGCGACACGCCCAACCGGCGCGGCACGACCGTCTCCTTCACACCGGACGAGGAGATCTTCGGCGATCGCCAGTTCAAGCCGGCGCGCCTGTTCAAGCTCGCCCGCTCCAAGGCTTACCTTTATGCCGGCGTCGAGATCCGCTGGAAGTGCGCACCGGCGCTCGCCAGCGAGGATGTGCCGCAAGAGGCGGTGTTCCAGTTCCCCGGCGGTCTTGCCGACCATCTGGCGGAGCAGGTGGCCGAGCGCGAGTGCGTGACCAGCCAGTTCTTCGCCGGGCGGCAGGATTTTCCCGATGATCAGGGCCGCGTCGAATGGGCCGTGGCCTGGCCGCTGTGGTCGGACGGCGCCTATTCCTGGTACTGCAACACCGTGCCCACTCCCGATGGCGGCACGCACGAACAGGGCATGCGCGCCGCGCTCACCAAAGGCATTCGCGCCTTCGGCGAACTCACCGGGCAAAAGAAGGCCAAGGACATCTCCGCCGACGACATCGTCACCGGCTCGGAGATCATGCTCTCGGTCTTCATCCGCGAGCCGCAGTTCCAGAGCCAGACCAAGGACCGCCTCACTTCGCCCGAGGCCGCCCGCCTAGTCGAGAACGCCGTGCGCGACCACTTCGACCACTTCCTGTCCGACAACATGGAACGCGGCCGGGCCCTGCTTGGCGCGGTCATGGAGCGGATGGACGAGCGGCTCCGCCGCAAGGCGGAGCGCGAGGTCAAGCGCAAGACCGCCACGAACGCCAAGAAGCTGCGCCTGCCGGGCAAGCTCACCGACTGCTCCGGCGAAGGCAGCGGCGAGACCGAGCTGTTCATCGTCGAAGGGGACAGCGCCGGCGGCAGCGCCAAGCAGGCGCGTGATCGCAAGACCCAGGCAATCCTGCCGATCCGCGGCAAGATACTCAACGTCGCTTCCGCCACGGCGGACAAGATCCGCGCGAACAGCGAGATCGCGGACCTGACCCTGGCGCTGGGCTGTGGGATCCGCAAGGACTGCGACCCGGGCAACTTGCGCTACGACCGCATCGTCATCATGACCGACGCCGACGTCGACGGCGCGCATATTGCAACGCTGCTGATGACGTTCTTTTTCCAGGAGATGGCCGAGCTGGTGAAGCGCGGGCACTTATTCCTGGCCCAGCCCCCGCTCTACCGCCTGACCGCCGGCAAGGAGAGCCTCTACGCCCGCGATGACGCCCACCGGGCGGAACTGGAAGCGACCGTGTTCAAGGGGAAGAAAGTCGAGGTCAGCCGTTTCAAGGGCCTTGGCGAGATGAACCCGCAGCAGCTTCGCGAAACGACGATGGACCCGAAGACCCGCAGCCTGATCCGCATCACCTTGCCGCCGGAGCATGAGCAGCGGCATGCGGTGAAGGAACTGGTCGACCAGCTTATGGGCCGTAACCCGGAGCACCGCTTCAACTTCATCCAGAACCGCGCCGGTGAACTGGACCGCGATCTGATCGACGCCTGACGGGAAGGGGACGCGACATGCAGGGACGGTGCAATTGCGGCGCGGTGAGCGCGAGCTTCGCGAACGGCCCGGTGCAGACGCGCCAATGCTGGTGCCGGCAGTGCCAGAAGGCTGCGGCGGGCGGGCCGACCCATAACGCGATGTTCCAAACGGCGGATGTCACCCTCACCGGAGACGTCGCCCGGTGGAGTTATCTCGCGCTAAGCGGCAATACGCTGACCCAATCGTTCTGCTCGGCCTGCGGCACGCCGGTCTACGCCCAAAGCTCGGCGCGGCCGCAGTTCATGACCTTCCGCCTGGGTTTCCTCGACGAGCCCCACGGCCTCGCGCCCGAGATGGCGATCTGGACTTCGGAGAAACCGGCCTGGGCGAAGATCGATCCGGACCTTTCGAGCTATCCCGGACAGCCGCCCGCGCCTGCAACGCGCTGACGGCCTAGTGCGCCTGCTGCGGCGTGTGGTGCTTCTCCAGCTCGTGAGCAGCAAAGCGCTCAGTCAGGTAAGCGACCAGGCCGCCCGCGGCGGTCATCGCCATCTGCCGCTTGTCGGGGCTGCCGATCATCTTGAGCAGCTTCCTGATGTCCTTGCGGGTGCCCTTGGACAGCTTGAAGCCCATGATCTTCTTCGGCACTTCGATCTTGCCGCTCTTCTTGCCCATCGCGCATCTCCTTGCGAGCGGACAACGCAGCGGAACCGGCGAAGTTTCGCCTTCGCCGAGACGGTTCAGCCGAAGCTGTAGGCAAGCTCCAGATCGCCCCAGCGGCGGCCGCAGTGGTCCTCCGCGACTGTGGAGAGATCGGACGAAGGGCTCAGGGCTCCTTCTTCTCTCGTCATGCCGAACTCGGTTCAGCATCCAACCGGGCGCCGGAACGAATTCTGGGTGACGGTGCAGGACTACGGTCGTTGCTCTCGTCCAGGGCTCGCCGCGTGATCACGATGAAGAAGGCTGCCAGCACGAGCGGCATGATCGGTATGCTGAAGCTCATGGCCAGAGGCCGGGCGAAAGCGGCAGCGATGAACGCCCCGGCAGCGATCAGTTTTTCCCATCGGCGAAAACCCGATCCGGTCAGCCAGATCAAAGGGAAGGCCAGGAGCACCAGATCGTAGTCGAACACGAACGGTGTCGCCAGCGGCGCTCCGGCAAGCATCGCCGCTCCCAAAGCCGGAGAGAAAGACTTACGCCAGGCCGCCCGGCACAGCGCACCGGTGACCGCGAGGCTGACCAGCCCCTGGACGGTATAAGCGAACTGAGGCGAAGCGCCGAGCAGCATGGCGGCGGCAAACGGGCTTTGCATCTTCCCGAAGCCGATGAGTCCCCCTGTCATCGCCGCCTGTGCCGTTTCGCTGACGGCTATCCAGTCGAGCCAGACCGCGGGGTCGAAAGCGGCTGTCGCGGCCAAGCCAAGCAGTACTGCCGTGACCGCCGCGGCCGCGATCACACGCCATTCGCCGGTTACCAGCAGAACCAGCGGAATGAGGATCCCAAGCTGCGGCTTGATCGTCGCCAGGCCGAAGCAGATGCCCGCCAGCAAGGGATGGGCCCTGGCCAGCAGAACGCCAAGGCCGAGCAAGGCGGCGACAAGGAACGACGTCTGACCATGGGTCACCGTGATGACGACCGGCGGAAAAGCGGCAAGGATGAGCAAGGCGGACCATCGAATGCCCGATCGCCGAAGCCAAAGTCGCACTGTCGCAAAGTACACCGCGCCAGTCGCAAGCAACCAGACTGCCAGAGCCGGGAAATAGGGAAGGAAGCCCAGCAGATAGCAAATCAGCAGGAACGGTGGCGGGTAGAAAAAGGCCGTGTGCGCTCCCTCTTGCACGAAAAAGGCCTGTTGCGCCGCGAAATGTGCCGCAGGATCATAGATGTTCTCCTGCACCTGCAGCATTCCGCCGGTCGTCCAGAAGCTCAGGAAATCGCTACCGAGCAGCAAGCCGTGGCGATCGATGCCCCCATTAGACGTCCCGGTGAGCAACACGATAGATGCAAGGTTCAGCAGCGCCAGCAGCCATAAGTAGCCACGCGCCCGCCGAGGCCCCAGCCAATCTGCATCCCGGAAGAACCCAACCCCCATCACAGAGTGTCGCCCCTTTTTCCAACTGCGCATCTCCTTGTCCGGAGAACGTAGCGGCCGCTCAGCCGAAGCTGTAGGCAAGCTCCAGATCGCCCCAGCGGCGGCCGCCGATCGTGAGCGGAACATAGACGCTGCGCACTACGCGGTAGCTGCGCCCGTCCCCTTCCTGGCGGTAGACCGCCATCATGTAAGGCTCCTGGCTCTGCTTGGCCTTGCGGTCGATGGCCGAGAGGATGATCCGCCCGTTGCGGCAGAACTCGGTGTCGTGAACTCTGTCGCCGGTCGGGTCGCGGGAAAATTCCGAGAGGTGCGCCGGCAGGTGGCCATTCATGTCCGTGCAGATGGCGGCCATGATCTGCTTGTCCGATGCGGCGATCCGGTCGAGCACGGGGCGCCAGTTGCGATCGGCCCAGGGCATCAGCCGGGTGGCGAAGCGCTTCGGATCGCTGCCCGGAATCTCGCGGTAGTCACGGTCGAACAGCTCGCTTTCGGTCAGCCCGCCCTTGTCCAGCGCCGTCTCGGTGAGCCCGGCGATCTCCTTCGCAGCCGCCTGCGCACGCTCGACCATCAGGCTGTCGGCCGGTGACAGGCCCGCTTTCACGATGTTGTCGAACATCACGTTGGCGGTCATTTCCAGTTGCCCCATGCGCGCGTGGGCGACTTCGAGCTTGCCTTCGTTCTCGACCGCCGCCGCGTCGAAGTCGGCGAGTACCCCGCGCACCCGGTCGACATGGACGCCTACGCCGCCGGTGGTGCGGGCGATCAGTGCGTTTTGGCGATCGACCTCCTCGACCAGTGAGATGACTCCGTGCATCGTCTCCTCGATGCTGGCGATGGAGGCGCGCGCCTCCCCGCTCGCCTCCGCTCCGGCTTCGATCCGCGAGACGACCTGCTCGGCTTCCGCGCCCAGTGCGTCGACCGTGCGCGAGATTTCCTCGGTCGCCTTGCGCGTGTCGTTGGCCAAGTTCTTCACTTCGGCGGCGACGACCGCGAACGTCCTGCCGGCATCGCCTGCCCGGCGCGCCTCGATCATCGCGTTGAAGGCCAGGATGTTGGTGGTGTCGGCGATCTGCCCGATATCCTGAGAGGTCCGGCGGACCTGCTCCATCGCCGCGGCGAAGCCGGTGACGTGCTGAGTCAGCGTGTCGACCAGCGCCACGAGCTCGCCGATCTGACCGAGCGAGGAGCGGATCAGGTCCGTGCCGCGTCCGAGCCGATCGACGGCCTTCTGCGACAGCATGCGCGCTTCGTCGGATGCGTCGGTGACCTGGCGCTGCTCCGCCTCGAGCGCGGCGACGGTGGCGCGCAGCTCGGCGTGCTCGGCACGGAGCCGTTCGGACGAATGGCCGACTGCCTCGACGATTCCGGCGACGTCGGAACAGCCGACGGTCACCTCCCCGCAATGGCGGGGGATTGCGTTGATGCCGGCGGCGCGCTCCGCCTGGACGATCTCATGCTTCATGGAGACTCTCACCAACGACCCTGATTGTGGCGCCGGTGATAACAAGGGTTGGTAAGCGAAGCCTTAACCGGCCCTGGCACTGCCCCCCCGGGGTCAACCGGCCCTTGCCGGCTCGAACCGTTCACGCGGGACTTGGGCGAACATGGCCTTGGCTGCGGGCCGATCGTTGATCCGCTGGATCCAGCGCAGCAGGTGCGGCGTGTCGCTTTCGTTCACCAGTTCCGGGAAGCCCTTCTCCATGCCGTTGGCTATGGCGAAGTTGCAGATGTCGGCCAGCGAGTAGGCCCCGCCGGCAAGCCATTCCCGGTCAGCCAGGCGCTCGTCGAGCCGGCGCACGGATACCCCGATCTTGCGCATCTCCTCGTCGAGAATGTCCTGCGGGAAGCCTTCCCGCGCGCGCCGCCACTTCACCTGCTGCTCGGGGATCGGGATCGCCTTCAGCTTCTCTTCGAACTCGGCGTCGGAGAGGTGCTTGACCATGTTGCCGATGTGGCGGTGCCAGCCGACGGTGGAGACACACCAGCAGAAGTACTCGTCGACCCATTTGGTCCACACGCGCATCTCTGCGCGCTCCCACGGGTCATCCGGCCGTAGGCTGAGCGCGGTCGGGTGTGCATCTTCGAGATATTCGCAGATCACGGTGGATTCGGTGACGATCCTGCCGCCGTCGTCCAGTGCCGGCACCTGCCCACGCGGGTTGATCGCCTTGAACCAGTGCGAGTGATGTTCGAACTTGGCCGGTTCGAGCCGCCTGTGCTCGAACGCCAGCCCTTTCTCGTACAGTGTGAGCAAGGGCTTCAGCGAATTGGCGCCGGGTCCGAAGCTGTAGAGCGTGAGCATTGTTCTCTCCCAAAGACTTGCCTCGAAACTAGGGAGCGCCGGGGCGCGAGAGCAAGCGTGAATGCGCTTGGGCAGAGTTGGACTGGCGTGCTCCGCGTGATATCATCCGCCAGGCAAGGAGAGATCCCATGCGTCTGGTTCTCGCGCTGCTTGCGCCGCTCGCCACGGCCGCCACCTCACCCGAACAGGGCGCCCCGCCCCCTGGCGCGGAGGAGCGGGAGCCGACGGAGAACTGTCGCGGCCGGATCGAACGCGTTCGCCAGGAGCGCGGTCTGCCGCAGCTTCGGCGCGATAGCGCCTCCCCGGAAGAGCCGCTGCTGATCGCTGCGGTCGACAAGCGGATCGATGGCTGTGCAGTCCTGGTGATGCGCCACGACGCGGGCGACATCCGCCCCCTGCCCCCGTTCCAGGATGGTCCGGCGCGGCGGATGCCGGCACGCTGACCCTCGGCTTCAGTAAAGCAGCAGGTCCGCCACTTCCTCTTGCCAGCGCATTTCGTGCGGCGCAGCCAGGGATTCCAGGTCGTCCGGCTCGGCGGCGGGATCGTCGACCCACTGGCGCAAGCCCGGGCCGCCATTGATCACGTCGATGGCGAGGCGTTCGAACTCGTATTCGTAAGGGAAGTCGCGCCAGATTTCATAGTCCGGGTAGAGCCTGCGGATCGCCTTGAAGGCCAGCGCCTGGAGCCGCCAGGGGCGGAAGGCCTCGTGCTGGTAGAACGGACCTTCAGCGTGAATCATCAAGGCGTTGCACAGTGTCCCTGCGTGCTTGTGGAAGGTCGGCATGAACCAGCATTCGCGCAAGGCGCAGCCGCCGAGCCAGGCCGGCGCGAGGCGGTCCATCTCCGCTTGCACGGCGCGGGCGTCGATATCGGGCGCTCCGAACAGCACTTCCAGCGGCCGAGTAGTGCCCCGCCCCTCGCTCAGGGTCGCGCCTTCGATCATGACGGTGCCGGCATAGGCGCGGGCCATGTTGAGGTTCGCGGCATTGGGGCTGGGATTGATCCAGATGCGGCTCTCGGGCCAGCCGAAGCCGGGGCCCGCTTCCGGCAGCCAGTCGTGCATCTCGACAACCCGGTAATCGACATCCAGGCCGAAGTGCCGGACGAACCACTGGCCCATCTCGCCCATCGTCAGCCCGTGCCGCATGGGCATCGGGCCGGCGCCGACGAAGCTCTCCTGCCCCGGCAGGAGCAGCGTGCCTTCCACCGGCCGGCCCGCTGGATTGGGCCGGTCGAGCACCCACACGCTCTTGCCGTGCTCGTCCGCCGCCTGCAGCAGGTAGAGCAGCGTGGTGACGAACGTGTAGATCCGGCAGCCGAGGTCCTGCAGGTCGAACAGGAACACATCGGCGGTGTCCATCATCGCGGCGGTGGGGCGCCGGACCTCGCCGTAGAGGCTGAACACCGGGATGCCGTAGCGCGGATCCGTCTCGTCCGCGGTTTCGACCATGTTGTCCTGCTTGTCGCCCTTCAGCCCGTGCTGCGGGCCGAAGGCGCTGGTCACGTTTATGCCGGCGGCGATCAGCGCGTCGAGCGAATGGGTGAGGTCCAGGGTGACTGAGGCCGGATGGGCGACCAGCGACACGCGCTTGCCCTCGAATTCCTTCCTCAGTTCCGGCTCTGCCAGCAGGCGGTCTATTCCGAATTTCATGGCCGTTCCCGTTTCACCGTTCGCCCGCTGAGGCAAGCGGTATGCGGAAGCAAGCCGGATCGTGGAAATCGGGCTTGAGGCCCGGATGCTCCAGCGCCCAGTAGGACGGGCGGTCCTCGGTCTCCTCGATCACGGCCGCCAGCGCGGCGCTCTGGGCTCCTTCGAGCTCGCGCTGGTGGAGGAACACCGTCTGCACGAACACGGTATTGCCGCTCTCGTGCGCGATCTCCGGTGTCTGGCTCGGATCGAGGTTCGCATCGACGTTGCGATATCCCGAGAAGCCATAGGCCGCCCACTGCCCGCTGGGGGAGAAGTTGTATTCGCGGTAGCGCCCCTCGCCGTCATACAGGAACAGTTCGAAGCAGGTGGTCTTCCACAAGTCTTCGCCCCGCCCCCTGCCGCGGTAGGCAGGCACGACCAGCTGCTCGCAGCCGTCCAGCCGGTAGCGCAGCATCAGCCGCTTGTCGGGCAGTTCCATCCAGCGCACGCTGATGGAGCGTACCCGCGCCGGCTGGAAGCTCGGGTGGGGCTTCAGTTCGAACGTTTGCAAGGAAGGACCCTCGTGCTAGGCGCCCCGCCACAACAAGAGAGCGCCATGAGCCAGTACCAGTCCGATCTCCTGCGCCTGCTCGACGAGCGGGGCTATATTCATCAAATGACCGACGCGTCGGCGCTCGACGCGCTGGCGCAAAGCCAAGTGATTCCTGGCTATATCGGCTTCGATCCCACCGCGCCATCGCTGCATGTCGGCGGGCTTGTGCAGATCATGCTCCTGCGCCGGCTGCAGCAGGCCGGCCACAAGCCGATCGTGCTGATGGGCGGCGGCACCGGGAAAATCGGCGATCCGAGCTTCAAGGACGAGGCGCGCCGTTTGCTGACGGTCGAGACCATCGCCGAGAATGTCGCCTCTATTCGGAAGGTATTCGACCGTTTCCTGACGTTCGGCGATGGTCCGACCGATGCAATCATGCTCGATAATGCCGAATGGCTCGACCGGCTCGAGTACATCCCCTTTCTGCGCGAGGTGGGACAGCATTTTTCGGTCAACCGCATGCTCAGCTTCGATTCGGTGAAGCAGCGGCTGGACCGGGAGCAGTCGCTCTCGTTCCTCGAGTTCAACTACATGATCCTGCAGGCCTACGACTTCCGCGAGCTGTCGCAGCGCTATGCCTGCCGCTTGCAGATGGGCGGATCGGACCAGTGGGGCAACATCGTCAACGGCGTCGAGCTGGCCAGGCGGATGGACGGCGCCGAGGTGTTCGGCGTAACCACCCCGCTGCTGACCACCGCCGACGGCACCAAGATGGGCAAGACCGTCGCCGGCGCGGTGTGGCTGAACGAGGACATACTGCCGGCGTGGGACTTCTGGCAGTACTGGCGCAATGTCGACGACCGCGACGTGGGCCGGTTCATGCGCCTGTTCACCGACCTTCCGCTGGACGAGATCGCCCGGCTGGAGGCGCTCCAGGGCAGCGAGATCAACGAGGCGAAGATCGTCCTGGCGAACGAAGTGACCAGGCTGGTCCGCGGCGAGGAAGCGGCCCGTGCCGCCGAATCCACTGCCGCGCAGACGTTCGCCGGCGGCGGGCTTGGCGAGGAGCTTCCCGTGCTCCTGGTTCCGGCGGAGGGCATTCGCCTGGGCGCGGCATGCACGGAGATCGGCTTCACGGCGTCCAACGGCGAAGCCAAGCGCAAGATCGCCGAAGGCGCGGTGCGGATCGACGACGTGCCGCAGACCGATCCGGGACACCTGATCCAGCTCGTGGCGGGGGAGGAGCGCAAGCTCAGCCTTGGCCGCAAGCGCCACGGGATTTTGCGTGCCGCCTGAGGCCCGCGCCTTTACTCTTTCTCCAGCATTTGGTGTCACAAGCTCCTCGCAATTCAGCACCAACGCGGGGACTTGGACAGTATGAGCGGAGCGCAGCTTTCCGTCACCGATCAGCGCCGGGCGACGCGGCATCCGGTCGACTACCCGGTCATCGGCGAACACCGCACGCGCGGCGACTTGCCCATGCACCTCGCCAACATTTCCGCGCACGGCTTCATGATCGACGCTGCGCCGGAGCTCGCCCGCGGCGACCGCGTGGTCGTGCGCCTGCCGGTGATCGGCCGGATCGAAGCCTACTGCATCTGGATCGCCGACGAGCGGGCCGGCTTCCAGTTCGAGCGCATCATCCGGCTCGACGATTTCGACTCCATGATCGAAGCGCTCCAGCCCAACCCCCGTCTGCGCGGCCGGGGTTGAGGGCAGCGCGCTGCCTCCACCACCCCCAACCCCCTCCTCTGAAGAGGAGGGGGCTTTTGGCCCGCCATCACCCCTCCTCTTCAGAGGAGGGGCAGCGAGACTTGGTGAGCCGAAGGCGAACCTAGTCGCAGCGGGGTGGTGCTGCGGCGTGCGCGAACCCCAAAATCTCCGTGTCTCCGCGTGAAGATTTATCTGGTTGGCAGCACCCGCCGCGCCTGCCATTTGCCGGGGCGTGATAGAGCCCACTTCGCCCCTCCAGATCGCCGCCTACCGGCGCTTCTGGATGGCGCGCTTCCTCGCTGTGTTCTCCACCCTCTCGATGGTGGTGCTGATCGGTTACCAGGTCTACGACGTAGCCCGCGCCGATTACGGCATGGGCCGGCGCGACGCGGCGTTCATGCTCGGCCTGCTCGGCGCGGCCCAGTTCATCCCCCTGTTCCTGCTGACCCCGCTCGCGGGCGTCGCCGCAGACCGCTTCGACCGGCGCATGGTGGTGCTGTTCGCCAACACCATCGACGCGGCGGTCGCGCTGGCCCTGGCGTTCGCCACCTGGGCCGACGCGCTGACCCTGCCGCTGTTGTTCGCCCTTGCTGCCGGACATGGCGCGGCCCGCGTGTTCAACGGCCCGGCGTTGTCGGCCATCGCGCCCAACATCGTCCCGCCCAGCCTGCTGCCGAAAGCCATCGCGCTCAGCTCGATCGCCTGGCAAGTGGGCACGGTGATCGGGCCGGCCGCGGGCGGGCTGCTGTTCGCCTGGTCGCCCTCGGCGCCTTACTTCCTTTCGGCGGCCCTGCTGATCGGTTCCGGCCTGCTGATCGCCACGATCCCGCCGATCCGCGCGAAGCACGAAGGGCCGGCGGTCCATCCGCTGCGCCAGATGATCGAAGGCTTCCAGTTCGTCACCCGCGAGCGCTTCCTGCTCGGCTGCATCACGCTGGACCTTTTCGCCGTTCTGCTCGGCGGGGCGACCGCGATGCTGCCGGTGTTCGCCCGCGACATCCTGCAGGTCGGACCCGAAGGACTCGGGCTGATGCGCGGCGCCCCGGCCGCCGGCGCCGCCTTGGTAGCCATTTGGCTGGCCTGGCGCCCGTTCGAGCAGAACGTGGGCGAGAAGATGCTCTGGGCCGTGGTCGTGTTCGGCGCGGCCACGCTCGCGTTCGCCCTGTCGCGCGATTTCCTCCTCTCGCTCGCGCTTCTGGCCGTGCTGGGCGCGGCGGACATGATCTCGGTGTTCGTCCGCACCAGTCTCGTCCAGCTCAACACGCCGGATAACAAGCGGGGCCGGGTGTCGGCGATCTCCGGCCTGGCCATCTCCGCCTCGAACGAACTCGGCGAACTGCGCGCCGGGATGTTCGCCGCGGTGATGGGCGCGACAGCCGCGGTTGCAGTAGGCGGCGCGGGTGCGATATTGGTTACCGCACTCTGGGCCTGGATCTTTCCCGAGTTGCGCCGGGCGAGGACTTTCGCCCCCAAGTACCTGCACGACGAGAAGCCGCACGAAAACACCGCCAAGGAGCCCGCATCATGAAGGCCGAAAACGTTCTCGCCACCATCGGCAACACGCCGCACATCCGCCTGGCCCGCATGTTCCCCGACCACGAAGTCTGGGTGAAGAGCGAGCGGAGCAATCCCGGCGGGTCGATCAAGGACCGCATCGCCCTCGCCATGGTCGAGGCGGCGGAGCGTGACGGCAGCCTGCAGCCCGGCGGCACGATCATCGAGCCGACCAGCGGCAACACCGGCATCGGCTTGGCGATGGTCGCCGCCGTGAAGGGCTACAAGCTGGTGCTGGTGATGCCCGAATCGATGTCGGTCGAGCGCCGCCGGCTGATGCTGGCCTATGGCGCCACGTTCGACCTGACGCCGAAAGAGAAAGGCATGAAGGGCGCGCTCGAACGCGCAGCCGAACTGGTCCAGCAGACCCAGGGCGCCTGGATGCCGCAGCAGTTCGACAACCCCGCCAATGTCGAGATCCACGCCCGCACCACGGCGCAAGAGATCCTGGCGGACTTCGCCGACGCGCCGCCGGCCGTGCTGATCACCGGCGTAGGCACGGGCGGCCACATCACCGCCTGCGCCGAAGTGCTGAAGAAGCAATGGCTGGAACTGAAGGCCTATGCCGTCGAGCCGACGCTTTCGCCGGTCATCTCCGGCGGCCAGCCCGGCCCGCACCCGATCCAGGGAATCGGCGCCGGTTTCATCCCCACCAACCTCCACACGCAGTCGATCGACGGCGCGATCCAGGTCGATCCCGAGGATGCGCGCGAGATGGCCCGCCGCTGCGCGCGCGAGGAAGGTATCCTGGTCGGCATCTCCAGCGGCGCGACGCTGGCAGCGATCCAGCAGAAGCTCGGCGAGCTCGGCTCCGGCACCCGCGTGCTCGGCTTCAACTACGACACCGGCGAACGCTACCTCTCGGTGCCGGACTTCCTGCCGACGGAATAAGCCTCACCGCGAACGGAGTGGGACCTTCCCCCGCCCGGTTCGTCCTGAGCCTGTCGAAGCACGGGAGCGCAGTGCCAGCGTGGTTCGACAAGCTTACCACGAACGGTGCTGGGGGCGGACCTGGCCTGGATTGCCCGGTGATCATGTTTCAGAGGGTGCGGAATGACGCTGGAATCGCTCGACTACTACGACAACGAGGTCCTGCTGAGGGCGCAGGTTGCGCGCCCAGCGGGCGCTCCGCGGGCGGCGGTGCTCGTGTTCCCGACGATCATGAATCCCACCGCGGCCGTCGAGAACAAGGCGAGCTCGCTTGCTGAAGCGGGGTACCTCGCGCTGATCGCGGACTTCTACGGCAAGCAGCCGGCGAGCTTCGACGAAGCCCGCGCCCGTGCGGCCGAGATCCGCCCGGACCCGCTCGCCTACCGCCGCCGCTTGCGCGCTGCTCTCCGGGCGCTGGCGTCCTTGCCGGAGGCGCAGGGACTGCCGCTCGCGGCGATCGGCTTCTGCATGGGCGGACAGGCGGCGCTCGAGCTCGCGCGCGACGGTGCTCCGTTCGAGGCCGTGGTCAGCTTCCACGGGCTGCTCGGCACCGACCTGCCCGCCGAGCCGGGCAACGTCACCGCCCGCATCCTGGTCTGCCACGGCGATGCCGATCCAATGGTGCCGCGCAGCCAGGTCATCGCCTTCTGGGAGGAGATGGACCGCGCCGGGGCCGACTGGCACTTCCATTCCTACAGCGGCGTCCGGCACGGCTTCACCAACCCCGCCCCGACCGACAATCCCGCCACCGTCTACGACGCCAGCGCCGACAGGCAGAGCTGGGCCGCCATGCACGCGTTGTTCGACGAGGTGTTTGCCTAGGCGACGGTTCGCCCCCTCCCCCGTCAAGCTGAACTCGTTTCAGCATCCATCGTGCCTCCAGGCGCAGGTTCGCGCGGGTGGAGGAATGGGCCCTGAAACGAGTTCAGGGTGACGAGAGAGGGTGGAGGCGGGGTTAGCAAAGGTTGCGGCTGGCCTATTTCCCCGTCATGCTGAACTCGTTTCAGCATCCATGGTGCCTCTTGGCGCAGGTCCGTGCGGGTGGAGGGATGGGCCCTGAAACAAGTTCAGGGTGACG
>NZ_WTYK01000012.1:2500-5681 GCF_009828065.1 Croceibacterium soli
ACCGCACCTTCAACCTGGTCATGCCTAGATCGCCGGGTTTCGGGTCTAATCCAACATACTCAGTCGCCCTATTCAGACTCGCTTTCGCTACGCCTACACCTAACGGCTTAAGCTCGCATGTTAGATTAAGTCACTGACCCATTATGCAAGAGGTACGCTGTCACCCCCCAAAGGGGCTCCAACTGATTGTAAGCATTCGGTTTCAGGTACTATTTCACTCCCCTAATCGGGGTGCTTTTCACCTTTCCCTCACGGTACTAGTTCGCTATCGGTCATGTACGAGTATTTAGGCTTGGAGGGTGGTCCCCCCATGTTCAGACAGGATTTCACGTGTCCCGCCCTACTCGAGTCCTTCATCATCACTTTTGCATACGGGGCTGTCACCCGCTATGGCCACTCTTTCCAAAGTGTTCTGCTAGTTGAAATGAAGGCACTGGCCTGGTCCGCGTTCGCTCGCCACTACTAACGGAATCTCGGTTGATGTCTTTTCCTCCAGGTACTGAGATGTTTCAGTTCCCCGGGTTCGCTTCACCAAAGCTATATATTCACTTCGGTGATACCTTATCCACCTCACTCACCCTGTGATCGCTCACAGAACGAGAGAAATGGTGAAGGTGGGTTTCCCCATTCGGAAATCGCCGGATCAAAGTTTGCTCACAACTCCCCGACGCTTATCGCAGCGTGCCACGTCCTTCTTCGCCTGTACATGCCAAGGCATCCACCAAATGCTCTTACCTCACGCTTGAGAATCCACACCATCAACGACAGGCCTGCATAAAGCCCGCGCTGTAATAGGTGCGGAAGATAATCTCAGCCAGATATTACATCTGTAAGTGCCGCACCGCGCCGATCGTAAAGATCGGGCGCCATGCGCCACGGCATCGATTAAAAACCCATTCACAATGTCAAAGACGCGAGAGCAGATCTCTCGCTAGCCGAGCCCAAATCGCTTTGGGTCGGATTTCGTGTTTCTTCATCCCTGGAGTATTGAACCTGGTGGAGCCTATCGGGATCGAACCGATGACCCCCTGCTTGCAAAGCAGGTGCTCTCCCAGCTGAGCTAAGGCCCCCTACCATGGCTGCCGTCCTTGCATTGGTGCGATCCAGCTTACGCTAAATCGTCTCCAACGCTGCGGATATGGTGGGCCGAGTAGGAGTTGAACCTACGACCTCACGCTTATCAGGCGTGCGCTCTAACCACCTGAGCTACCGGCCCCCACAACGACGCTGGCCAAAAGGCCGCAGGCGGCGTGAGCCAGCTCAGGCTAAACAGCGCTGATGCGCTGCTCTCCAGTGATGAAGGGACATGAGGACGACGGCATGTTCTCAAGATTTCGCGAAGCTCTTCCGGATGCGAGACCCGGCGCTTTCGAGAAAATCCTTAGAAAGGAGGTGATCCAGCCGCAGGTTCCCCTACGGCTACCTTGTTACGACTTCACCCCAGTCGCTGATCCCACCGTGGTCGCCTGCCTCCCTTGCGGGTTAGCGCAGCGCCTTCGGGTGAAACCAACTCCCATGGTGTGACGGGCGGTGTGTACAAGGCCTGGGAACGTATTCACCGCGGCATGCTGATCCGCGATTACTAGCGATTCCGCCTTCATGCCCTCGAGTTGCAGAGGACAATCCGAACTGAGACGACTTTTTGAGATTAGCTAGCCCTTGCGGGATCGCTGCTCACTGTCATCGCCATTGTAGCACGTGTGTAGCCCAGCTTGTAAGGGCCATGAGGACTTGACGTCATCCCCACCTTCCTCCGGCTTATCACCGGCGGTTTCCTTAGAGTTCCCAACTGAATGATGGCAACTAAGGACGAGGGTTGCGCTCGTTGCGGGACTTAACCCAACATCTCACGACACGAGCTGACGACAGCCATGCAGCACCTGTCACCGGTCCAGCCGAACTGAAGGAGAGAGTCTCCTCTCCCCGCGACCGGGATGTCAAAAGCTGGTAAGGTTCTGCGCGTTGCTTCGAATTAAACCACATGCTCCACCGCTTGTGCAGGCCCCCGTCAATTCCTTTGAGTTTTAATCTTGCGACCGTACTCCCCAGGCGGATAACTTAATGCGTTAGCTGCGCCACCCAAGCTCTATGAGCCCGGACAGCTAGTTATCATCGTTTACGGCGTGGACTACCAGGGTATCTAATCCTGTTTGCTCCCCACGCTTTCGCACCTCAGCGTCAATACTTGTCCAGCGAGTCGCCTTCGCCACTGGTGTTCTTCCGAATATCTACGAATTTCACCTCTACACTCGGAATTCCACTCGCCTCTCCAAGATTCTAGCCATCCAGTTTCAGAGGCAGTTCCGGGGTTGAGCCCCGGGATTTCACCCCTGACTTGAAAAGCCGCCTACGTGCGCTTTACGCCCAGTAATTCCGAACAACGCTAGCTCCCTCCGTATTACCGCGGCTGCTGGCACGGAGTTAGCCGGAGCTTATTCTCCAGGTACTGTCATTATCATCCCTGGTAAAAGAGCTTTACAACCCTAAGGCCTTCATCACTCACGCGGCATTGCTGGATCAGGCTTTCGCCCATTGTCCAATATTCCCCACTGCTGCCTCCCGTAGGAGTCTGGGCCGTGTCTCAGTCCCAGTGTGGCTGATCATCCTCTCAGACCAGCTATGGATCGTCGCCTTGGTAGGCCTTTACCCCACCAACTAGCTAATCCAACGCGGGCCCATCTAAAGGCGATAAATCTTTGGTCCGAAGACATTATTCGGTATTAGCACCCCTTTCGGGGAGTTATTCCGAACCTAAAGGCAGGTTCCCACGCGTTACGCACCCGTGCGCCACTAGACCCGAAGGTCTCGTTCGACTTGCATGTGTTAGGCATGCCGCCAGCGTTCGTTCTGAGCCAGGATCAAACTCTCAAGTTTGAGTCACGATTAAACCAGGCACGACCCGAAGATCGCCATCCCAGAATAACCGAACTGCAAGGAGCCGATTACCTGCACTGTCAAACGTAATGGATACGAGAGACAATGTGAGTATCGACTTAGCTTAAACCGGTATCCGGAGCCTTGAGGTCCCCGGACCGGGCGCCGTCGCCCACATGTCCCTTCATCAAAAACCGACAATGTCAAAGAACCAACCAACATAAGAGGCGGACAGTCGTGCCTCCCCGCTTATACCCGGGGGACCTACCGTCCGTTTATGTTGGCGACCGAAGCGGCGAGAACCGGT
>NZ_WTYK01000013.1 GCF_009828065.1 Croceibacterium soli
GGCCTGGCTCAACCGATCGTCCAGGCCAGCCCCCTCCACCGCCTTCGGCGGTCCCCCTCCCCCAGAGGGGGAGGATTGGGTTAGCCCTTCGCCTCGCGCGGCATTGTGAAGGTGAAGCGCGTCTCCTCGTCCGTCGAAGTGACCTCCATCGTACCGCCGTGCGCCTTGGCGATCTCCTTGACGATGAACAGGCCCAGGCCGAGGCCCTGCTTGCTCTCCCTGGCCTGGCCGCGGAAGAACGGCTGGAACAGGTGCTCGCGCACGTTCTCGGGGATCGCCTCGCCGCCGTTGGCGATCGAGAGGCGAAACGCCTCGTCGGTCGTGGTCGCTTCCAGGATGATCGGCTGGTCCGGCGACCCGTGCGTGGCGGCGTTCGCCAGCAGGTTCGAAGCCATCTGGCCGATCCGGTCCGGATCGCAGTCGACCGGGTGGGCGATCTCGATCCGGGCGCGGAACTCCCGGTCGGGATCGATCGCCCGCATTTCGACCAGCACCTGCTCGAGGATCGGCGCGAGCGGCTTGTCGCGGTCGCGAGCGAGCGGGATCCCGCTGCCGAGCTTGCCACGGGCGAAATCGAGCACATCGTCGATCAGGCGGTTCGCGCGATCCACGCTGCGGTTCATCTCCCCGATGATCGCCTCTTCCCGCGCCGTGCGGCCTTCGCCCTTGCCCAGCAGGCGAAGGCCGGAGCGAATCGCCGCCAGCGGGTTGCGTAGATCGTGCCCCAGCACGGCCATGAACTGGTCGCGCAGCTCCAGCGCGGTGCGCTCGCTTTTCGCTTCGGCTTCGGCCTTGATGCGCGCTTCGATCAGGCTGCGCTCGAAGCTCCGCCGGTCGACCGCCTTGAACACCGTCAGGCGGGAGAACAGGTGCTCGCCGTCCGCGCCGCGCCGTTCCGCGGCGTTGGCGATCACCGGGATCTTCTCGTTCGCCGCATCGACCAGGTCGAGCGCGATCTCGTGGACATGGCCCTGCAGCCGCAGCAGCGGCGCCAGATGCGTCTCGAAGGCGATCTTGCCGCCGAAGCTCAGGATCTGGTGGATCGAGCGGCCGAGCAGTTCGTCGCCCCGCCTCCCGAGCCAGTCGGCCAGCGTACGGTTGATCTTGACGATGCGCCCATCGGGCGAGAGCGACAGATAGCCGCACGGCGCATTGTCGTACAGGTCCGCCAGGTCTTCTGTTGGAACGGCCTCAGACAAAAGCGCGTATCGCCGCCGTGACTTGCTCCGGGGCGCTCAGGTTGGGGCAGTGTCCGCTTGCCTCCAGCAGCACGTATTCGCTGTTCGGCACTTTGGCGGCGACATACTCGCCGACGCATTCCGGCGCGATGATGTCCTGCCTGCACTGCAGGACCAGCGTCCGCGCGGGGATGGACGGCAGGTCGGCCCGGTTGTCGGAGAAGAACGTCACGCCGGCGAATTCGCGGGCGATATCCGGATCCGTGCTGCAGAAGCTGTTGGTCAGCCGCTCGCCCAGCTCGGGCCGGTCGTCGTTGCCCATGATCGCCGGGGCCATCGCCGCCGACCACCCGAGATGGTTCTCGGCCAGGAATTCCAGCAGCTCCTCGACCTGCTCGTGGGAGAAGCCGCCGGTATAGTCCCCGTCGTCGATATAGCGCGGGGAAGGGCCGACCATGATCAGCTCCGAGAACATCTCCGGCGCGCGGATGCTGGCGAGCGCGCCGATCATCGCGCTGACCGAATGGCCGACGAACACCGCATCTTTCAGCTCCAGCGCGCGGCCGATCTCGACGACATCCTCGGCATAGCCGTCGAGGCGCGAGTACTTTTTGGAATCGTATGCAGTGAGGTCCGACAGCCCGGCGCCGACATGGTCGAACAGGATGACGCGGAAATCGTCCTCGAACGCGTGAGCCACATCCTTCCACATCGTCTGGTCGCAGCCGAAGCCATGGGCGAACATCATCGAGCGCGGCCCGCTCCCGGTGATCTGTACGTTGTTGCGCTTCAATGCCATCGCCGGAACGCCTAGCACCACTTTGCCCGTTGACCTAATATCCCGCGCGCACCGTTACGCTGCCGCGCCTTGACCTCGCCTGCCTCCCGCGTAAGTGCGCCTCACCATGACCGCAACCTTGCGCCTGTTCAACTCGCTGACCCGCCAGGTCGAACCTTTCCGGCCGATCCATGAGGGCGAGGCGCGTGTCTATACCTGCGGGCCTACGGTCTACAACTACCCGCACATCGGCAACATGCGCGCCTATGTCTTCGCCGACATCCTCGGGCGCACGCTGAGCTGGAAGGGCTACAAGCTCACCCACGTCATCAACATCACCGACGTCGGCCACCTGACCGACGACGCCGACGCGGGCGAGGACAAGCTGGAGAAAGCCGCCGCCGAGAAGGCCCAGTCGATCTGGGACATCGCCCGGCACTATACCGAGGCTTACTGGTCTGACGTGAAGGCGCTGAACATCCGCCAGCCCGCGCACTGGTCGATCGCCACCGACTATATCGACCAGATGATCGAATTCGCCGTGCAGATCGCCCCGCGACATTGCTACGAACTCGACAACGGTCTCTACTTCGATGTCTCGACCGTCGCCGACTATGGTCGCCTCGCCCGCGCGGTGACCGAAGACGGGGAGGGCCGGATCGAAGCCGTCGAAGGCAAGCGCAACGCCGCCGATTTCGCAATCTGGCGCAAGACTCCGCCCGGCGAGAAGCGCCAGATGGAATGGGATTCGCCCTGGGGCCGCGGCGCGCCCGGCTGGCACCTCGAATGCTCGGTGATGAGCGGCAAGCTCCTCGGCTTCCCGTTCGACATCCACACCGGCGGCATCGACCACCGCGAGATCCACCACCCGAACGAGATCGCCCAAAACCAGGCGTTCTGCTGCGCGGGCGGCCTCGGCGAGCCCGCCAACAGCGGCGCCCGTGTGTGGATGCACAACAACTTCCTGGTCGATCGCAGCGGTAAGATGAGCAAGAGCGCGGGCGAGTTCCTCCGCCTGCAGCTCCTGATCGACAAAGGCTACCACCCGCTCGCCTACCGCATGATGTGCCTCCAGGCGCACTACCGCAGCGAGCTGGAGTTCAGCTGGGACGGCCTGGGCGCCGCGCTCACCCGCCTCAAGCGCATGGTCATCGTTGTGCAGGGGCTCAAAGCTCGTCATGCCGAACTCGTTTCGGCATCCATCGCGCCACCCGCACCGCCCTCGCCGGAGGAGGGATGGACCCTGAACCAGGTTCAGGGTGACGTCGGGGAGAAGGTCAGGCCCCTGCTCGAGAAATTCGACGCAGCCATCGCCGACGATCTCAACACCGCCATCGCTTTGACCGTCGTCGAGGATGTCCTCGCGCTCAAGAAAGTCGATCCGCGCGAAAAGCTCCTGGCGGTCGCCGCGATGGACGGAGTCCTCGGGCTCGATCTCCTCCGCCTCACCCGTGCCGACCTCCGCCTCCGGCCGAAGCACGCCCGGATCGCCGAAGCCGAGATCGAGGACGCGCTCGCTCGCCGCAAGGCCGCCCGCGCCGAGAAGGACTTCGGCACCTCCGACGCCATCCGCGACGAACTCGCCGCCCAGGGCGTCGAAGCCATGGACGGCGACCCGCTCGGCTGGGAGTGGAAGCTCTGACCCTCGCCGTCCTCCCGGCACGCATGCGCTCTCTCGTGGAGCCGCTCATGCCGCAAGGGATCGAACCGCTCTGGTGGTCCTCGCCCGAGGAACTGCAGGCGCTCGCACCGCGGGCCGAGATCGGCTGGTTCGACCTTCACACGAAGCCGCCCGTGCTCGCCGCCGTAGCAAGCGCCGGGAACCTGCGCTGGCTCAACACCGCCTACACCGGCGTCGACTGGCTGCCGCTGGCGGAGCTGGAGCGGCGCGGCGTTGCGCTGACTTGCGGCACCGGTCTGACCGCCACCGCCGTGGCCGAGTTCGCCGTCATGACCATGCTGGCGGTGGCCAAGGACTATCCAGCCGTGGTCCGCGCGCAGGACCGCGGCGAATGGCTGGACCGTCCGCCCGGCACCCGCGAGCTTGCGGGCAGCAAGGCGCTGATCCTGGGGCAGGGGGCCATCGGCCGGGCGATCGATCGGATGTTGCAGGGCTTTTCCGTGGAGACCGTCACCGTCCGCCGCCGCGCGGGCGAGGGCGCGCTCGGCCCCGGCGAATGGCAGGCCCGCCTCCGCGAGTTCGACTGGATCGTCCTCGCGCTGCCCGGCACGGCGGAGACCCGCGGCCTGATCGGCGCCGCCGAGCTGGCGGCGATGAAACCCGATGCCGTCCTGGTGAACTACGCCCGCGCCGACGTGATCGACCAGGCAGCCTTGGTCGAAGCCTTGCGCGAAAACCGCATCGCCGCCGCGGTGCTCGACGTGACCGATCCGGAGCCCCTGCCCCCCGGCCACCCACTCTGGTCGCTCGACAACGCCCATATCACCATGCACCTCTCCGGCATCCCCACCGACCCAAGCCTCCGCCGCGCCGCCGAACGCTTCGCCCGCAACTGCCAAGCCTTCACCACCGGCAAACCCCTCGAAGCCCAAGTGGATCTCAAGCTGGGCTACTAAAATCCTCCCCGGGACGGGGAGGGGGACCGCTCGCGCAGCGAGTGGTGGAGGGGGCCCGCGGCGATCGCCCCCGCCACCGCAAGCTCTGCGCGTGCGGCGCGATGGATCCTGAAACAAGTTCAGGATGACGATGTTAATTGAAGAGCTGCTCCCGGCTGCCCCCACCTTTATTCTCACTCCTAACCTTCATCGTCACCCTGAACTCGTTTCAGGGTCCATGGCCACGGGCACAGACGTCTGCTGGTACGCCGCACGCAGCGACCCATCCCAAAATCCTCCCCGGGACGGGGAGGGGGACCGCTCGCGAAGCGAGTGGTGGAGGGGGCCCGCGGCAATCACCCTCGCCCCCGCAAGCACTTCGCGTGGGGCGCGATGGATCCTGAACCAAGTTCAGGATGACGAGGTTTTGTGAC
>NZ_WTYK01000014.1 GCF_009828065.1 Croceibacterium soli
CAAATCCCGTTCGTGGTGAGCTTGTCGAACCACGAGGAGCGCGTCCTCGCGTCCTTCGACAGGCTCAGGACGAACGGAGGCTCGGTGAGGAGCTTACCCAACCCCGTTCGTGGTGAGCTTGTCGAACCACGGGCGCGCGGCCTGCCAGCCAAGCTCTGGACGATCCGATCAACGGGGATGGACAGTTCGCGGCCCCTCGCTAAGCTGGTTGCGGATGAAACAGCTTTCGACCGAAGAGCGTGCGCTGGGGGGCGGCGTGGACCAGGGGGCGATGCTCACCCAGGTCGAACGCTGGAGCGCGATCAACAGCGGCACTGGCAACCTATCGGGCCTGGCCCGCCAGGCCGGCGAACTGGCCGACGCCTTCACCGCGCTGCCCGGTGAAGTCACTCTGCACGAACCGGCGCCGGTCACGGCAATCGACGCGGCGGGGCGCGAGGTGGAGCGCCGGCACGGCCGGCACCTGGTGCTCAGCGTCCGCCCGGAGGCGGAGTGGCGCTTCCTGCTCACCGGCCACATGGACACGGTCTACTCCGCGGACCACCCGTTCCAAGCCGGCTCCTGGATCGATGCGGACCGGTTCAACGCACCCGGCGCCGCCGACATGAAGGGCGGCATCGCGGTGATCCTGCATGCACTCACGGCTTTCGAGAGCAGCCCGGCCGCCCGTACGGTCGGGTACGACGTCCTGATCAATTCCGACGAGGAAACCGGCTCGCTCTCCTCCGCTCCCCTGATCGCGGAGCTGGCCCGCGGCAAGGCGGCGGCGCTGACCTACGAGCCTTCCGCCCTGCCCGACGGAACGCTTGCGCACTCGCGCGGCGGCAGCGGCAACTACAGCCTGATCGTCACCGGCCGCTCGGCCCATGCGGGCCGCAACCCGCAGGAAGGGCGCAACGCCATCGTCGCCGCGGCTGCGCTGGCGGTGGCTCTCAAGGCGATGGAGCACGGCGATCTCAGCGTGAACCCGGCCAGGATCGAAGGCGGCGCGGCCAACAACGTCGTGCCTGATCACGCGGTGCTGCGCTTCAACATCCGCCCGCAGTCGACCGAGGCCGCGGGCGCCTTCGAACGCGATCTCGCCGGGCTGGTCCGCGCCATCGAGGCCGAGCACGAAGTCGGGGTCCGCGTCCACGGCGGCGTTACCCGCCCGCCCAAGCCGGTCGACGCCCGCGCGCAGAAGCTGTTCGACCTCGTCGCGGAGACCTCGGCCGCACTCGGCCGGGAGATCGGCTGGCAGCCCAGCGGCGGCGTGTGCGACGGCAACAACATCGCCGCTTGCGGCGTGCCGGTGGTCGACACGATGGGCGTGCGCGGCGGGGCAATCCATTCGCCGGGCGAGTTCATGATCGCCTCCTCTTTGTCGGAGCGCGCGGCGCTTTCCGCCATCGTGCTCCACCGGCTCGCGATAGGGGCGCCGCTATGACTCACGTGATCCGCGCCGCCACCGCTGGCGACATGCAGGCGCTGTACGAAATGGCCAAGCTGACCGGCGGCGGCTTCACCAACCTGCCGCCCGACCGCAACGCCCTGCGCGGCAAGCTCAAGCGATCCGCCGAAGCCTTCACCCGCGAGAGCGAGGAGAGGATGGACGACCTGTTCGTCGTCGTGCTGGAGAACACTGAAACCGGGGAAGTGCGCGGGACCGCCCAGCTTTTCACCCATGTCGGGCAAAGCTGGCCGTTCTACTCCTACCGCCTGACCACGCTCACCCAGCATTCGCGGGAACTCGAGCGCACGGTCCGCGCCGAGATGCTCAGCCTGGTGACCGATCTCGAAGGCTCGAGCGAAGTCGGCGGCCTGTTCCTGCATCCTTCGGAACGCGCGGGCGGGCTCGGCCTGCTGCTCGCCCGCAGCCGCTACCTGTTCATCGCCAGCCACCGCGCGCGGTTCAGCGACCGCATCCTGGCCGAGCTGCGCGGGATCATCGACGAGCGCGGCGGTTCGCCGTTCTGGGACGCGATCGGCGGCAAGTTCTTCGGCATGACCTTCCAGGAGGCCGACGAGTTCAACGCCATCCACGGCAACCAGTTCATCGCCGACCTGATGCCCAAGCACCCGGTCTACATCGCCATGCTGCCCGAAGAAGCGCGCAAGGTCATCGGCCTGCCCCACCCGTCCGGCCGCGCGGCAATGCGCATGCTGGAGCACGAAGGCTTCTCTTACGAAGGCTACGTCGACATCTTCGACGGCGGCCCGACGATGACCGGGCGCACCGACGCGGTCGCCAGCGTCCGCAACGCGGCCCGCAAGCCGGTGACCGACTGCGACCTCGCCAACGGAGAAAAGGCGCTCATCGCCACCGGCAGGCTGGCCGGCTTCCGCTGCTGCTGCGGCATTCGCGCGTTCACCGAAGGCGGCGTTGCGATCGACCCCGAAGCCGCGCAGCTGCTGCGCGTGCGCGAAGGCGACGAGGTCTGGAGCGTGGCGCGGTGAAGATTGCTCGTAAAGTCCTCCCCGGCACGGGGAGGGGGACCGCGCGCGAAGCGCGTGGTGGAGGGGGCCCTTGGCCTGGACAAACGGCTGAGCCAGGCCAAGGGCCCCCTCCGTCAGCCCTGCGGGCTGCCACCTCCCCGTCCCGGGGAGGATTTTACAATTTTCCGCTGAGAGCAGCCCAATGACCCTCCGGGAAATCAACTTCGACGGGATCGTCGGCCCGTCGCACAACTATGCCGGTCTCAGCCTCGGCAACCTGGCGGCGACAGCCCATGCCGGCGAAGTGTCCCACCCCCGGGCCGCCGCGCTGCAGGGGCTGGAGAAGATGCGCGCGAACATGGCGCTGGGGCTGGCTCAGGGCTTCTTCGTGCCGCTGCCGCGCCCGAATGCCGGATGGCTGGAGGCACTGGCGGCGGATGGGACCATCGATCGGGGGCTCGTGGCCGGCGCGTGGTCGGCCAGCGCGATGTGGACCGCCAACGCCGCCACCGTCAGCCCCTCGCCGGACGTCGCGGACGGGCGCTGCCATCTCACCGTGGCCAACCTCGTGACTATGCCCCACCGGTCTCACGAGTGGCCCGACACGCTGCGCCAGCTCCGCCTCGCTTTCGCCGACGAGCAGCGGTTCGCGGTGCACGGCCCGGTGCCCGCCTGCTTCGGCGACGAGGGCGCGGCGAACCACATGCGGCTCACCTCGGATCACGGCGAGCGGGGGCTCGAGATCTTCGTCTACGGCCGCAGCGGCGGTCGCTTCCCCGCGCGCCAGCACGAGCAGGCAAGCCGAGCCGTCGCCCGCCGCCACGGCCTCGATCCGGCGCGCGCGCTGTTCATCGAACAGAGCCCCGAAGCCATCGAGGCCGGAGCGTTCCACAACGACGTCGTCGCCGTCGCCAACGAACGGGTGCTGTTCGCGCACGAACGCGCCTTCGCGGACCGGGAGGCTGCGTATGGAGCCATCCGCGCGGCTTTTCCCGGAGTCGAGGTGGTCGAAGTGGCGTCCGCCGACGTGAGTCTCGCCGAAGCGATCCGCACTTACCTGTTCAACGCCCAGCTTGTGACGCTGCCCGACGGGGCGATGGCGCTCGTCGTACCCGAAGAGTGCCGGGAGAGCGCGCCGGTATGGGCCTGGTGCGAGCGGATGCTGGCCGGCAACGGACCCATTCGGCGGGTCATCCCGGTCGATGTCCGCCAGTCGATGGCCAACGGCGGCGGCCCTGCCTGCCTGCGGCTGCGGGTGGTAGCGGACCCGGCCCACGTCGATCCGCGGTTCCTGCTGAGCGACGCGAAGGCGGAACGCATCGAGGCCACGATAGCGCGCCATTGGCCCGAACAGATCGACCCCGCCGACCTCGGCAGCGAGGCGCTGGCGGAGACCGTGCGGGGGGCGCGGATGGCGCTGCTCGATCTGCTGGATCTGGCCGAACTCGCCTGACCCGTCCCTTGCCGGGGCACCGAAAACTCCGTGGTTCGTTAACTGCGCAGGATCGCATAATCCGCCTGCAGAACGACTGTTGCCGCCCACGGCGTTAAGGATCGGGAATGCTCAGGAAAGTCGCCCGTCTGTTCGTGATCAAGTCGCGCTGGGAAGCGTACCTGATCATCTACGCCCTGGCGCTCGGGGCGACGACGCGCGGCACCCACTATCTGGAACAGTACCCGGGATGGGGCGGCTACCTGCTGTTCCTGGCCTGCACCGGCGCGGTGTTCCTGGCCGGCGCCAAGATCCTCGACTGCCTGCGGCTGGAGAAGTCTGCGAGCCCCCGCGGCTGAGCGCTGCGGCTGCGGCTTGCCACACCGCCTGCTCCGCGCGGTCGGCGGGATGGATCCTGAAACAAGTTCAGGATGACGGGTTTTCGCAGGATGGCGGGTTTTCGCGGATGACGGGCCTTCGCGGATGACGGGCCTTCGCGGATGACGGGCCTTCGCGGATGACGGGCCTTCGCGGATGACGGGCCTTCGCGGATGACGGGCC
>NZ_WTYK01000015.1 GCF_009828065.1 Croceibacterium soli
CCGCCGGCGCCGCCGCGGCGGTCGCGGCCAACCGCGGCGTGCAGCCGCGCGCGGTCGACGTGGGCGAAGTGCGCCAGTTGCTGCGCCAGCAAGGCGCGCACCTGAGCGACGATGCGGCGGTCGCGGGGGCGCAAACGAGTGAGGCCGTGCCGGCCGAGTGATCTCGGTCGACACCGCCCGCACGCGATTGCGTCGCGCTTGGCTCGCAGCCATATGACCGGCTTACCCCGGTAGGATTGGGCTATGAGCATCGAAACTTGGTGGCTGTTCTTCGCGGCAGTCTTCGTGCTGTCGGGCACGCCTGGCCCGAACATGCTGCACATCCTCAGCCGCAGCGTCGAATTCGGCCTGCGCCGGAGCATCGCAGCCATGGCCGGCTGCCTCGCCGCCCTGGTCCTCGTGCTGAGCGCCTCGGCGGGCGGGCTGGCCGCGCTGCTGATGGCACTGCCCGGGGCGTTCGAAGTGCTGCGCTATCTCGGCGCCGCCTACCTGCTGTACCTGGGCGTGCAGGCTTGGCGCGCCGATGTCGCACCGCTGGACGTGGGCGAGGACACGCTGCGGGCCACGCAAACGCCCGCGAGCCTGTTCCGCCGCGGCTTCATGATCAGCGCCAGCAATCCCAAGCTGCTGCTGTTCGCGGCCGCGTTCCTCCCGCAGTTCGTAGATGCCGGGAAGCCGCAGGCGCTGCAGTTCGCCATCCTGGTCCTGACTTTCGCGGTGATCGAGATGTTCTGGTATCTGGTCTACGGACTGGCGGGGGGCTCCCTCTCGCGCCAGTTGCGCAAGCCGGGGCTCAAGCGAGCCTTCAACCGGGTGACGGGTGCGATCTTCGTGGGCTTCGGCGCCATGCTGCTGAAAACGCGGCCGGCCTAGCGGGGCTTCCGATCCGTCGGAGTCACTCGCAACGGATCGAGGACCTGCTAGAGGGCTCGGCCATGCTGCCGGGACCGCGCCACACATGAATTCCACTTACGACGTGATCGTCCTCGGCGCGGGTGCGGCTGGGCTGATGTGCGCCGCCGAAGCCGGCAAGCGCGGCCGCAAGGTGCTGGTGATCGACCATGCCGAGAAACCGGGGAAGAAGATCCTCATCTCCGGTGGCGGCCGGTGCAACTTCACCAATATCCACACCGCGCCCGATCGCTTTCTTTCAGCCAATCCGCACTTCGCCAAGTCCGCACTCAGCCGCTACACGCCGCAGGACTTCCTCGCGCTGGTCGAAAGCCACGGCATCGCCTGGCACGAGAAGACGCTGGGCCAGCTTTTCTGCGACGGTTCGGCGCGTCAGATCGTCGAGCTGCTTCTGGCCGAATGCGCCAGGGGCGAGGTCGTGGTGACCTGCGGCGAAACGGTCCGGCAGGTCGCGCACGGCGACGGCCGGTTCACCGTGACGACGGATCGGCAGGTCGCCGAGGCGCAGGCGCTCGTGGTCGCCACCGGCGGTCCGTCCATTTCGAAGATGGGGGCGAGCGGCTTCGCCTACGATCTCGCGCGCCAGTTCGGCCTCAAAGTGGTCGAGCCGCGCCCGGCGCTCGTGCCGCTGACCCTCAGCGGCGACGACGCCTTGTTCCGCGACCTCTCCGGCGTCGCGACAGACGTCGTGGCAAGCTGCGGCAAGGCGGCGTTCCGGGAGGCGGCGCTGTTCACGCACCGCGGGCTGTCCGGCCCGGCCATACTGCAGGTCTCGTCCTACTGGCGCTCTGGCGCTCCGGTGGCGATCGACTTCCTGCCGCAGGCCGGTGAAGGCTGGCTGATCGCTGCGAAGCGGGAGAGCCCCCGCGCGACCCTCCGCAGTCTGTTGCGCGCCGCCCTCCCCGATCGCCTGGCCGACACCCTGGCCGAGCGGCTGGCGCTGGAGGGTCCGCTGGCGAACGCCACCGATGCCATGCTGCGCGCGGCGGAGGAGCGGCTGGCCGCCTGGACTTTCCTGCCCAACGGGACCGAAGGCTTCGCCAAGGCGGAAGTGACGATCGGCGGGGTAAGCACGGCGGAACTGTCTTCCAAGACCATGGAAGCCAAGCGCGTGCCAGGTCTCTACGTGATTGGCGAGGCGGTCGACGTCACCGGCTGGCTCGGCGGCTACAACTTCCAATGGGCCTGGGCCAGCGCCTGGGCAGCGGCGCAGGCGGTTTAGGCGCCAGGTCCTCCCCCTCTGGGGGAGGTGGCAGCGCGAAGCGCTGACGGAGGGGGCATCGCCTGGTGCTACCGTTCGTCCAGGCCAGGGGCCCCCCCCCCCCCCCCCCCGGGGGGGGGCCCCCCCCCCCCCCGGGGGGGGGGGGGGGGGGGGGGGCGCGCGGCGGGGGGGGGGGGGGGGGGGGGGGGGGGGGGGGGGGGGGGGGGGGGGGGGGGGGGGGGGGGGGGGGGGGGGGGGGGGG
>NZ_WTYK01000001.1 GCF_009828065.1 Croceibacterium soli
GTCCAGGCCAAGCCCCCTCCACCACCGCCTTCGGCGGCGGTCCCCCTCCCCCAGAGGGGGAGGATTTTAGGACTCTTCCTCGTATCCGTCGTCCAGGTCGGCCAATTCGTCGTCTTCTTCCTCGTTCTCGCCGGCCGTGGGATCGTTGCTTTCGGTCGTGCCGTCGCCGGGCAGGTCGTCGAGCTTGTTGTCCTCGCCGTACTTGTCCTCGTTGTCGTCCATGTTGGGCTCGCCAAGATAGGCGCCCATGTCGATGCGGCCGGACTGCTCCATGTCGCGCATTCGGTCGACGAGATCCTGGGCCGAGTTGTCGTCGATCCCGCGATTGACTTTCACGCTGTCGAGCGGGCTGCCCTCGCCCGCGCGGGTGCGGGCCTCCCCGGCGACTTCCTGCGCCTGGGACAAGTGATCGTCCTGCTCGTCGTTGTGCAATTCGGGCGCCAGGTCGGCCATGCGCTCTTCCTGGTCTTTGACGGGCTTACGATCGGTCACGGCTGGATCTCCTTCTGCCGGATCAACCCTCGGCCCCAGCCGCGCGTTCCCGCTACCGGTTGGCCCCCGGCTGCCACAGCACATCGCCCGCGCCGCCGGCATTCACCGCCCGCGCCAGGACGAAGAGATAGTCCGACAGTCGGTTCACGAAGGCGAGCGCCGCGGGGTTGACCGGCTGGCTTTCGGCGAGCGCCGTCATCGCGCGTTCGGCGCGGCGGACCGATGCCCGCGCGATATGCACCCTTGCCGCGGCTTCGCTGCCGCCGGGGAGGATGAAGCTGCGCAGCGGCTCGAGGCTGTCGTTGAGCGCATCGATGCGCCCTTCCAGCCACTCGGCCTGAGCGGGGACGATCCGCAGGACCATCTCGGACGGTGCGAAGTCCTCACCCCCCATGTCTCCTAGGGGAGTGGCGAGATCGGCGCCTAGGTCGAACAGGTCGTTCTGCAGCCGGCGCAAGTCCGCCGCGTTCTCCCCGTCCAGCGCAAGCACCGCAAGCCCGAGCGCGGAGTTGGCTTCGTCGACCGCGCCGATCGCCTCCATCCGCGCGGCATGCTTTGGCACGCGCGAGCCGTCGACGAGGCCGGTGGTGCCGTCGTCCCCCGTGCGGGTGTAGATCTTGTTGAGCCTGACCAATGCTTCCCTCCGTCATCCCGGCGAATGCCGGGATCGCTGGCGGCCAGATCACGACCTAGAGGCCAGCGGTCCCGGGTCAAGCCCGGGACGACGATGTCAGCGGTTGATCATCAGCAGGACGGCGACGACGACGATCGCCAGTGCCTGGTACTTGATCCGCGAGAACATCGCCTTGTTCTGCCGCAGCTGCATGTCCTTCATCCGCTCGTCGCCGCTTTCGAGGTCGAGCTTGGTCGATTGCAGGAAGGCGATGATCCCGCGGACAAGCGAGACGACGACCATGATCGCGAGCAGCACGATGGCTATGACGAGAACCGTGTTCATGCCGGAGTATCTAGGCCTTCGCCCAGCGTAATGCCAGAAGGGAGGCGCCCCTGGCGCAGCGAATTCGCCAGCGTGCGCCCGTCCTCCCCGGCCAGCCTGCGATCCGCCAGCGACGGCGAGCCACGCCGCTTGGCGAGCTTCTGCCCGGTCTCGTCCAGCAGCAGCGGATGATGGTGCCAGGCGGGCACCGGCAGGCCGAGCAGCGCCTGCAGCAGCCGGTGGACATGGGTCGCCGGGAACAGGTCCATTCCCCGGGTCACCAGCGTGACCCCGTCGGCGGCATCGTCGATGGTCACCGCCAGGTGATAGCTCGCCGGCGTCTCGGCATCCTTGCGGACGAGGACCACGTCCCCGCCGAGCTCCGGCCGCGCCTGCTGCTCGCCGGCGCGCTCGTCGAACCAGGCGAGCGTCCCAGTACGCCGGAGGGCTTCGGCCACGTCGAGCCGCCAGGCGGCCGGATCCTGCGGATCGAATGCCGCATCGCGGCAGGTGCCGGGATAGACCGGCCCGTCCGGGCCCATTTCGCGGGCCGCCTCGGCGATTTCAGCGCGGGTGCAGCGGCAGGGGTAGAGCAGGCCTTCGGCTCGCAGACGCTCCGCCGCCGCCGCATAGGCCGCGAGCCTAGTGGACTGCGCCGGGACTTCCTCCCATTCGAGCCCGAGCCATTCGAGGTCGGCGCGGAACGCCTCCGCCAGCTCGGAACGCGAGCGGGCGCCGTCGATGTCCTCGATCCGCAGCAGGAACCGCCCGCCGCGCGCTTTCGCCAGGTCGTGCGCGGCAATGGCGGAGTATGCATGACCGAGGTGCAACGGGCCGTTCGGGCTCGGAGCGAAGCGGGTGACGGTCATGCCGCTGCCCTACCCGCTCGCCGCAAGCCTGTCGAAGGGCCAGGCGGCGAAACCCCTGTCATAATGTGCTATGATAAGGCCTGGCACGGCCGGACCGTGGGCTCGGAGCAAGCAAGTTCCTGTGGATTCGGGAATTGTCACAGGCTTGACGCTTTCGATTGCAAATGCTCCCCTCGGTACAGCCAAGGAGAACGCGAAGCGTGTTCAAGGCCGAACTGATCGAGCGCGCCGCGCATTTCCGCAGCGCCATGGAGGACCCCACCCGGCGGCTGGAGAGCTGCCCGGCGCTGGTGCTCAACGCCGATTTCACCCCGCTGTCCTATTATCCGCTGAGCCTCTGGCCGTGGCAGACCGCGATCAAGGCGGTGTTCCTGGAGCGGGTGGACATCGTCGCCAGCTACGACCGGCTGGTCCACTCGCCCAGTCTCGACATGCAGATCCCGAGCGTGATCGCGCTGCGGCAATATGTCCGGCCGAGCGAGTTCCCGGCGTTTACCCGGTTCAACGTGTTCCTGCGCGACCGCTTCGCCTGCCAGTACTGCGGCTGCGAGCAGCAGCTGACATTCGACCACGTCGTCCCGCGCCGGCTCGGCGGGCGCACGACCTGGGAGAACATCCTCACCGCCTGCGCCCCGTGCAACATGCGCAAAGGCGGCCGCACGCCGAAGCAGGCGCAGATGCACCCGCTGGTCAAGCCGATCCGCCCGACCAACTGGCAACTGCAGCAACGCGGCAAGAGCTTCCCGCCGAACTACCTCCACGAAACCTGGCGCGACTGGCTTTACTGGGACATCGAGCTGGAGGCTTAAGGTTCGATCTCACACGACGGCATAAAGGCTCTCTCCCCTGGTGGAGAAGGGAAGAGGGAAAGCGCCCATCCCACCCCCGTTCGCCCTGAGCTTGTCGAAGGGCGGTTTTTACTTTTAGCGCCGCGCTGGAAGAAAAAGCGGTCCTTCGACGAGCTCAGGACGAACGGATGAAGGGGATGGACAACGGGCTTAAAAAGGCAGCCGATCAAGTCACCGCCGCCCGCTGGCGGTACTCCGGCCGCTCCCACTCGCCGCTCTCCAGCACCTCGCCGAGGGCCTGGGCGGCGTTCCAGCAGTCTTCGAAGCGGGTATAGGCCGGCGCGAGGCCGAGGCGGAGGATGTCGGGATCGCGGAAGTCGCCGATCACGCCGCGGGCGATCAGGGCCTGGCAGATCGCGTAAGCCTCGGGATGGCGGAAGGAGAGCTGGCTGCCGCGTGCCGTGGGATCCTCCGGGCTGATGCAGGGGAGGCCGGGTGCTGTCTCGGCGATGGCGGCGCGGAGGAATTCGGAAAGGGCGCGGGACTTCGTCGTCAGCCGCTCCATGCCGATGCCGGCGATCAGCTTCACGCCTTCCTCCAGCGCGGCGAGAGCGAGGATCGGCGGGGTGCCGGTGAGCAGGCGGTCGATCCCGCTGGCCGGGGCATAGTCGTCGGTGAAGGCGAACGGCGCGGCGTGGCCCATCCAGCCGGTCAGGGGCTGCTGCAGCGCTTCGTGGTGCCGCTCCGCCACGAAAGCGAAGGCCGGAGCCCCCGGACCGCCGTTGAGGTACTTGTAGCCGCAGCCGACTGCGAGATCGGCCTCGCAGCCGGTCAGGTCCACCGGCACCGCCCCGGCGCTGTGCGACAAGTCCCACAAGACCAGGGCGCCGGCATCGTGCGCGGCGCGGGTCAGCCGGGCCATGTCGTGCATCGCGCCGGTCTTGTAGTGGACGTGGGTGAGCAGGAGCAGGGCGACGTCTTCGTCGAGCGCCGCCACCAGCTCTGCACGCGGCGCGAGCCGCCGTTCGGCGAGGCCTTGCGCCTCCAGCCCGGCGATCATGTAGAGATCGGTCGGGAAGTTGCCCGGCTCCGACAACACCACTTTCCGGCCGGGCCTCATCGCCAGAGCGGCGGCGATCAGCTTGAACAGGTTCACAGAGGTCGAATCGCAGGCGATCACCTCGTGCGGCGCGGCGCCGACCAGCGGGGCGATCATCGCGCCGACCCGGCGCGGCAGCGAGATCCAGTCCGCCGTGTTCCAGCTGCGGATCAGCCCTTCGCCCCATTCGCGGCGCATGACCTCCCCCAGCCGCGATGCCGTGCCGAGGGGTAGCGCGCCGAGCGAGTTGCCGTCGAGGTAGACCACGCCCGGCGGCAGCGCGAACAGCCCGCGCCAACTGCGCAGCGGATCGGCGGCATCGAGCGCGCGGGCTTCGGGGAGGTTAGACATCAAGCGCTCTCCCTTCGTAAGAGCGATTTGGGAGAGACCTCACTCCTTGCGGAAGAGCGCTCACCCCCCACCCCGTTCGCCCTGGGCTTGTCGAAGCCTGTCCTGAGCGGCTGGCTTCGCCAGCCAGCCGAAGGGGGCCGTTCTTCCTTTCTAGCGCCGCGCCCAAGGGAAAGCGGTCCTTCGACAAGCTCAGGACGAACGGATTTGAGGAGGGGGTTAGGACGAACGGATTTGAGGAGGGGGTTAGGACAAACGGATTTGGGGTTGGCCGCAGGGCGAACGGAATTGGGGTTGGGGCAGGTCCGAACGGTTCTCGGGGAGCTCTGCCTACGCGCACAATCAGATCGCCGTCCGCACGGAGAGCAGTTCCGGGAAGAAACCCTTTTTCAGCACGGATTCGAGGTAGGGCACGCCGGCGGTGCCGCCGGTGCCGCGCTTGAAGCCGATGATGCGTTCGACCGTCTTGAGATGGCCGAAGCGCCAGCGCTGGAAGTGGTATTCGAGATCGACCAGCTTCTCGGCCAGTTCGTAGAGGTCCCAGTACTCCTCCGGCGAGCGATAGACCTGCGCCCACGCTTCGACGATCTCCGGGTGGGAATCGTGCGGCCGCTCTAGCCCGCGCTCGAGCACGGCGGGCGGAATGGCGAACCCGCGCCGGGCGAGCAGGCGGAGGGTCTCGTCGTAGAGGCTCGGCCGGTCCAGTTCGGCGCGGAGCGCCTGCGCCACTTCGGGCACCGCCTCATGCATCGTCACCATGTCCGGGTCGCGGCCGCCGAGCATGAACTCCATCAGCCGGTACTGGGCCGACTGGAAGCCGCTCGACCCGCCGAGGTGGGGGCGGACTTGCGAATAGTCATGCGGGGTCATCGTGCTGAGCACGTCCCAGCTCGTGATCAGCTGCCCTTGCGCGCGGGCCACGCGGGCGAGCATCTTGAACGCCGGCCGAAGGTCGTCCGCCGCGATCAGGGAGCGGGCGGCGGTCAGCTCGTGCAGACACAGCTTGAGCCACAGTTCGCTGGCCTGGTGGACGACGATGAACAGCATCTCGTCGTGCGCGCCCGAGACCGGGTGCTGCGCTGCGAGGATGCGATCGAGGTCGAGGTAGGAGGAGTAGGTGACGTCCTTGGCCATGCGCGGGCTATGGACGCGGGCGGCGGGAATTGGAACTGCCGCTTGTGCCGCCAGCCATGCTCGCACCGTTAGCAGGATAGTCTCACACGAAGGCACGAAGACACGAAGAGGGCGTGCCTGCGGCGAAGCCGCATGCAAAGTCCACGTCGCTTCTTGGAGCAGCGTTGCCGCCGCAGGGCGGCTTCGCCGCTGGCGCTACACCTTCGTGTCTTCGTGCCTTCGTGTGAGAAAACCGAAGTACGAACGCCTACCCCTCGATCACCTTCGTCGCCGGGTGGTGTTTGTCGAGGTGGCGCTTGATGATCTTCAGGTTGCGGCTGTTCGAGCGGAACATGAAGTCGAACAGGTCGCCCGCCACCGGGATCGCGCCGACGGCGGTGTCGAAGGCGATGTTGCCGGCCATGCGCCAGAGCTTCCACTTGGGTATGCCGAGGTTGTTCGCCTCCCAGACGATGTAAGCGCCCATTGCCGCGGTGACGATGTCGCCGACGATCGGGATCAGGCCGGCGATCGAGTCGAGCCCGACCGGGCGGTTGATGCCAGGTATGACGAAGCTGCGCTCCAGCAGCATCTCCAGCGTCTCGATCCGCTGGCGGATTTCCGTGGGATCGTTGCCGATCGGCAGGCTCGCGCCCATCGGCTGCGGACGGCGGGGCGGCTCGTCGAATTGGTCCATCGCAGACGGCTCCTCTCGCCGATTCATCTGGGGATCACGGCCAATTCGGGCAAGGGATGGTAGGCCCAGGGATTGGCCGCGTAGCCTTCCACGGTGCCGCGCACCATCGACCAGCGCAGGGGCGCGGCCAGCGGGATGTAGATGTTGTCGGCGGTCAGCATCGCCTCCGCCCGGGCGATCGCGTCCATGCGCGCCTGCGGGTCGGCCGTGGAGAGCGCCTGCCGCACTTCGGCGTCGGCATCGGACGAGCACATGCCGCGGCGGAGCGCACAGTTGAACTGGTTGAGGAACCAGCGCGGCTCGGCATAGCGGGCGACGCGGTCGATCAGTTCGAGGTCCGCCGGCTGGTCCGCCCCAACCCCATCGAGCGCGATTCCGACGGTGGCCAGCTGGCCGGCCAGTTCGTTGAACAGCATCGCCAGCCCCGGCTCGTCGGCCAGTGCCACGGTCAGCCTCGGCCCCTCCCCCTGCCCCAGGGTCGTGCGCCAGATGGCCACGCGGTTGCGAGCTTCGCCGCGCAGCCGCTCCAGCTCGATCCCGGCCCAGCGCTCGGCGGCGCCTTCCCCGGCTATCGCGGCGGGAACGATGCGGTTGGTCGGCGTCCAGCCGCCGATGTTGAACGGGGCGAGCAGCGCCGCGCGGTCGATCGCCATCGCCAGCGCCTCGCGGTTCTCGGTGCGCGCGAGGAAGCCGCCGGCGCGCCGCACCTGCAGGCCGAACAGGCCGACCGCGGGATCGATCCGCAGCGTCCCGCGCGACAGCGGCCCGGGATCGGCCAGCGGCCACGAGCCCACCGAGCCGCCGAGGACGACGTCGACTTCGCCTTCGGCGAACGCGTCGAGGGCCCCCTGCGCATCGAGCGCACGGAGCCGGACCGGACGGACATGCTCCTGCCAGCCTTCCTCCTGCGGGAGGCCGCGCATCTCGGGCGGCCGGAGGGTCAGCTGGGCGGCGGCGGCGCCGGGCTCCGCGCCCTCGCCGATCGCTTGCAGGTTCATCGGGCCGGAAGGGAAGCCGCCATGCGACAAGGCCAGTTCCGGCTGCGCGAGCAGGCGCAGGAAATCCGGCATCGCAGTGCTCAGGCGAATCTCGACGACCCGCCCGGCCATGGCGCGGATCTCGTCGACCGGGGCCAGATCGAGCCCGAGCGAGGTGCCGCGCAGCTGCCGGATCGCGCGCCGCAAGGCGTCGCGCGCGCTTTCGCCGCTGAGCTCGGCGCCGCCCGGCCAGGTGCCTTCGCGCAAGCGGAAGATGTAGCTCCGGCCGTCGTCGGTGACGATCCAGCGGTCGGCCAGCGCGGGCTTGATCTCCCCCTGCGCATCGAGCGCCACGAGGCCCGACGCGACGGCGCCGCGCACGGTCTGCGCGCCTTCCGACAGGCGCAGCCCGTCGGCCATGACCGATTCCGGGGTGCCGATGATGGCGACGTTCAGCGGCCCGTCCGCATCGCGGCCACAGCCGGCCAGCGCCAGCAGCGCACTGCAGAAAAGGATCAGGAAGGGCGCCCGCCCGCTCATGGGCTATGCCCTAAGGGGTCCCGGGGCGCGGGGAAAGGTCAGATATTGCGCAACCTGACCGGGGCCTTCGGCTGGCGCAGAGGCGGGCGGGTGAAGCGCGGCGCGGAAAGGTCGGGAGCGCCGGTCGAGACCGGCGTGCGAGCCTGCTTCGGATCGATTTCATCGACGAAGGCGATGCCGAAGCGGTCGCCCTGCTTCCACGCCACGGACCCATCGACCCAGCCGATGTTGCGCAGCTCGACCGAGACGACCGAGCCGCGCGAAACGGGCGCCTCGCCTTCGGCCATCATGCCGCCGGCCGAAAGGTTGCGCACTTTCACACGGTAATCGGTTTCGCCGCCTTCGACGCGCACCTGTGCCATCAGCAGCAGGCTGTCGCGTTCGACCTGGCGGGTTTCGACGTTGCTCATCCGGTCGCTCACTCCAGCCGTCCCTCACGCGCCAAGCGGGACAACCGCAGGCGCGTGAAATCATGCGGCTTTATCGGCCCCGCGTGGTTATCTTTCCGTTAAGGAGCATGGGCTTTTCGCCGCAAACATCCGCGAAAAACCGATCAGTCCTCGCGGGAAATCTTCTCGCGCCGCTCGTGCGCCTGCTGCGCTTCCACGGTCATCGTGGCGATCGGCCGGGCGATCAGGCGATTGATGCCGATCGGCTCGCCCGAGACTTCGCACCAGCCGTATTCGCCTTCGTCGATGCGGCGCAGGGCGGCGTCGATCTTGGCGATCAGCTTGCGCTGCCGGTCGCGGGTGCGCAGCTCGATGCCCCAGTCGGTCTCGCTCGACGCGCGATCGTTGAGGTCCGGCTCCCGAATGGGGCCGTCCTGCAGCGACTGCAGCGTGGTTTCGGAGGCGGAGAGAATGGATTTCTTCCATTCGAGCAGCAGGACGCGGAAATAGTTGAGCTGCTGCTCACCCATATATTCCTCGTCTTCGCTGGGCGTGTAATCGGCGGGCAGCGCGCGCCTCGCTTTTGCGAGAATGTCGATGTCGTCACCCAAGACAGACGCCATCCCAGCTACTCCGCATCATGATCCAAACCCACCCGGCGCCGAATACCGTGCTGAATTCAGCCCCGTTTCCGCACCGCTGTGCGGCCCACAGGGCGCGCCTATAAGGGCACCACCGTATCGGCACAAGCGGCAATGGCGCTTTGGCTGGGGGCAAATTGCTGGAGTCCTGTCGAACCGAGCCAAGGAACGCGCCCGGTCATGGTTAAAGTTACGCCAGGCGCGTTAACCATTTGTAGAGCGCGCGGGCGGAAACTTGCCCAATGGAGCCGGCCGCCAAATGCCGCCGGAACTTCGGGAGACGGATGATGGGTTCGACCAACATTGCGAATTTCCACAGCGGACGAAGCAAGCGCGCGGGTGCGGCCGACACGCTGATCGCGAAGTGCCTGGCCGCCGCCGCCGCCGGCGACGTGGGCGCGTACCACGATCTCGGCGTCGCTTTCTCGACCGGCAGCCACGGCGTCGCCTGCGACCTGATCGAGGCCCACAAGTGGTTCAACCTCGCCGCTTCGAAAGGGCACGAGGAGGCGGCCTTGTGCCGGGCGGACCTTTCCGACGAGATGACCGCCCGCGAAATCGCCGAAGCCCAGCGCCGCGCCCGCGAATGGCTCTGCACCGGGGCGCGGCGCGCGGCCTGAGGTTCGAGACGAACCGCGGTCAGGGCGCCTGCCGAGAGGCTGCGAACGCATCCCGGCAGGCGGTCGGTTCACGCCAGATCGTGAAACCGCACTGTCCCTTGGTGCAAGAAGCAGGCTTTCGAAAAGATGCCTGTTTCGATGGGGTTCGGCAGACGAATGTCTCCCATCCCCGGCACCGAGCCGGGTTTCAGATCGACAGCGCGGTCGACCTGCGAAATGAAACACAGGATGATTCCATTAGCGCGGGCGGATTGGCGGAGGCGCTCCATCTGGGCCGCGAGCGAGGGCTTGCTCCTCTGCTGATCGAGTATTTGCAGGTAGTCTACCACGGCGACTGTCCCGGGAGGTGAGCCGGAAAGGTGCTCGACGATGACGTCGGCGCTGATCTCCTCCGATGTGACGATCTCCAGCTTGTCACCAAGCGCGTCAGCATGATCCCCGAGCGACCGGATACGCGACCGCGTCTCGCACTCGGTCCATTCCAAGGTGAAGAAGACCGCTCTTCTGCCCTCGAGCGCCGCATCGAGCAGGATCCTCAGTCCGAGCATGGTCTTGCCGTGGCCAGGGCGAGCGCCCAGCAACAGCAGGTCTCCGCCGGAAAGCCGTGACAGGACGGCGCGTTCTGGCGTGTCCGGGACCGAGCGGGATGAGAGCAGGCTCCATCGGGCGAAGCCTTCCTCCCGCGCGATGCGGTCCAGTGCCTCGTGCAGGGGCAGTTTCTCGTTTCGCGCAAGGAGTTTGGCTTTGCGCTTGAGTTGGTAGATCGGTGCAGAAAGCTTCATCGTAACCTCCATTCCGAGCGCAACACGCAGTCCCCCCTTATGCGAATGCTCGAACAGATGGTTGTGATGTCCTGCCCCGTATGTGCGATACTTCCCCGTTGGGAGGGAGGAGGCGCGGGCCAAGCCTATGCTGCTGAGGATACGCCTGGTCGGCGATCGCGACAAGTCCATCGAGATCGTGGATGCCTGCGACCGGCGGGCCGGCCGTCAGCCCTTCCTGAAAGGGGTGCGCTGGCCGAGGAAGAGGCTTTCTTGCGCCACGCCTTCGCGTTCGCGCTCGAGGAAATCGGCAACGGCTTCGCGGAAGCCGGGGTCGGCGATCCAGTGGGCCGACCAGGTCCGCACCGGTTCGTAGCCGCGGGCGAGCTTGTGGCCGCCCTGGGCGCCCGCCTCGACCCGGGAGAGGCCGCGCTCGATCGCCGTGTCGATGGCCTGGTAGTAGCACAGCTCGAAATGGAGGAACGGCTTGTCGCGGGTGCAGCCCCAGTAGCGGCCGTAGAGCGCTTCCCCGCCGATGAAGTTGAGCGCGCCGGCGATGGGCTTACCATCGGCGTAGGCGAGCACGAGCAGGAGCCGGTCGGCCATTCGCTCCCCGAACAGGTCGAAAGCCTCGCGGGTCAGGTAGGGGTGGCCCCATTTGCGCGCGCCGGTGTCCTGGTAGAAGACCCAGAAGGCGTCCCAATGCTCGCTGCGGATGTCGGCGCCGGACAGGCGGCGGATCTCCACGCCCTGCTGCGCTTCGGCCCGTTCCTTGCGGATCGCCTTGCGCTTGCGTGAGGCCAGGACGCCGAGGAAATCCTCGAAGCTGCCGTAGCCGCGGTTCTCCCAGTGGAACTGGATGTCGTTGCGCAGGAGCCAGCCGGCGCGTTCGAACAGCGCGCGCTGGGCCGGCTCGACAAAGGTCGCATGCGCGGACGACAGGCCGTTTTGGTGGCAGAGGCTTTCGGCGGCGCGCAGCAGCGGCGCGGCATAGCCTTCGTCCGCCAGCAGAAGCCGCGGGCCGGTCGCGGGGGTGAACGGCGCGGCGATCTGCAGCTTGGGGTAGTAGCGGCCGCCGGCCCGCTCCCAGGCATCGGCCCAGGCGTGGTCGAACACGTATTCGCCCTGGCTGTGCCCCTTCAGGTAAGCCGGCGCCGCCGCCAGCAGCGATCCGCAGCCGTCTTCGATCACCAGCGGGGCCGGGCTCCATCCGGTGCCGGGGCCGACGCTGCCCGAATCCTCCAGCGCAGTGAGGAAGGCGTGGCTCATGAAGGGGTTGCCCGGCCCCGCCAGCCGGTCCCACGCTTCGGCCGGGACCGCGCCGACGGCGGGCGCGACGCGGGCTATGAGATCGCTGTCAGCCATTGCCCCTCACCTAAGCGCTCGGGCCGGATTCGGCGATACCTTCCGCTTCGGCGATCGGAGAATCGGCGTGCTGCGCCGCCCGCCGGCGCAGCGCCGCGTCGCGAACCGTCCAGGTGAGCACCGGCAGGCCGCGCCGGCGCTGGGCGGCGGCAAAGCGGCTCGGCAAGTCACGCACGTCGTAGGCGAGGAAATCGGGCCGCGCGTGCCACACGCCCGCGTGCCGCCTGATCGTGCCGGACAGGGTGCGGGAGCCCGCCTCGCTCACCACCAGCCCGCGGATCACCGACGGCGCGTACCGGTGGAACCAGGCGCCGACTCGCGGATCGAAGCCCATGACCGCCACTTCGCCCGGATAGCCTTCGAGCTCGTGCCGCACGGCCTCGCACAGCGTATCGACGCGATAGTCGCTGCGGGTCTTGAGCTCGATCAACAGCGGCACTTGCCCGCCCACGACTTCGAGCAGGATGCGCAAAGGCGGGATGCGGTCGTTGCAATCGCCGATGCGGATCTGGCTCAGTTGTGCAGAGCTGCGGCCATCGACGGGTCCGCTAGTGGCGGTCAGGCGTTCAAGCGACCAGTCGTGGAACACGACCGCGCGCCCGTCGCCGCTTTGCTGGACGTCGCACTCGATGCCCAGGCCCCGGGCGATCGCGGCCCAGACGGCGGAGAGCGAGTTCTCGGGCACATCGCCGCCGTGCAGGCCGCGATGAGCGAACACCCGGCCCTTCAGCCAGGCGACCCGCGCCGGATCGGGCGCGGGAGCGAGCAAGGCGTCAAGCGGGCGCAAGAGCAAACCCTACTCCTCCCCGGCACGGGGAGGGGGACCGCGCGAAGCGCGGTGGAGGGGGCCCGCCGCACGCGCTGCACCAGGAGGCGGGCCCCCTCCGTCACCGGCCTGCGGCCGGCGCCACCTCCCCGTCCCGGGGAGGATTTTTTCAAAGGGAGGCGCTGCTGAGCGCAACGACCGCGTCCACCTCGACTGCGGCGCCGAGCGGGAGGACCGGGACGCCGACGGCGCTGCGGGCATGGCGGCCGGCGTCGCCGAACACTTCGGCCATGAGGTCGGAGGCGCCGTTGGCGACTTTGGGCTGGTCGGTGAAGCCGGCGGTCGAGCTGACGAAAGCGCCGAGCTTGACGATCCGTTCGACCCGGTCGAGCGAGCCGAGGGCGGCCTTGAGCTGGGCCAGGATCATCAGCCCGCAGGCGCGCGCGGCGCGGATGCCGAGATCGAGCTCCACGTCCTCACCGAGCCGGCCGGTCACCAGGGTTCCGTCGAGGAACGGCAACTGGCCGGAAACGTGGGCGAGGTTGCCGGTCACGACCACCGGGACATAGCTGGCCACCGGCGCCGCGGGTTCGGGCAGCACGATGCCGAGTTCGGCGAGACGGGATTCTATGCTCATCAGCGGTCTCCATGCAGGGTGTCGAGAAGCCAGGGCAGAGCCTCGCGCCAGGTGTCGATGCGGGCGTGGGCATGCCCGGCCACCAGCGCGCAGGGCACGTGCGGGGCGATCGCCGGTTCGCCGCAGAAGTGCAGCCGCGAAATGTCCGGCAGCACTTCGGCCGCGCTGGCGTGATGGACCGCGAGATCGTCGATGAACACCGCGCGCGCCGGGGCGAACTCCGCGACGATTCGCCGCAACGCCTCCCCCTTGGGGCCCTGGTTGGTGAAGACCCGCGCCTCGATCCCGTGCTCGCGCAGCTGCCGCAGCCGGCTTTCGCCGTAATGGTCGCGCAAGTTGGTCAGCACGACCACGTCGGCTTCGCGCTGCAGTTCGGCCATCGCCGCGGCCGCGCCTTCGATCTCGGTCTGCCGGGCCATCTCTGTATCGAAGAACCGCGTCAGCAGGTCCCAGACTTCCGCCTCCTCCAGCGGGGGTTCGCCCCCGCGGCGGCGCATGGACTGGACGAACGGATCGCCTTCGAGAGCGAAGTCGATGCCGTGCTCGGCGCCCAGCCAGTCGCGGAAATGCCGCACCATGTGCAGCAGCACTTCGTCGCAATCGGTGACGACCAGCGGGCGGTTCATCGCGCTAGCTTCTCGCGCGCGGCGGCAATCGCGCCCGGCTGGACGCCCAGCGATTCGGCGGCCGCCAGCAGGTCCGGCTCGTGGGCGCAGAGGAATTCGAGGACCGAGAGCTGCAGTTCGGGCGACTCGATCCGCGCGCGCATCTGCTCCGGCGTCAGGCCGGTGAGATCGAGGAACCGATGGGCGCGCCGTTCGTCTGCCAGAACCCAGGCGAGGGCGCTGAGCGAAAGCCCGGCCGCATCGGGCGCTTCGAATTGATTACCTGTAAGAATTGTCAGTTATCCACAAACCCGCTACGTAGATATCCATACCTCCGTGGGGACGGAAGGAATCGGGGGCGAAATGGCGAAACGAATCCTCGTTGTCGAGGACAACGATCTGAACCGGAAGCTTTTCTGCGACGTGTTGCAGGCGAGCGGTTTCGACGTCGAACCGGTAGCCGATGGCGCGGTGGCTATCGAGCGGGCCAAGGCGTTTGTCCCCAACCTGGTGATCATGGACATCCAGCTGCAGGACATCTCCGGGCTCGACCTGATCGCCGGGCTGAAGCGCGACAAGGACTTGCGCAACGTGCCGGTGCTGGCGGTGACCGCCTATGCCGGCAAAGGCGACGAGCAGCGGATCCGCGACGTCGGCGCCGAAGGCTACCTCTCCAAGCCGGTTTCGATCATTCCGTTCATGAACGCGGTCAACGGCCTGCTCGCCCGCTCCAACGGCCACGAGCCGATCCCCCTCCACGCCTGACCGGCCCCGCCCCGGCGGACGATCGCGGGCATTGCCAGCCATGCGATCCGATCCTAGGGAGTGCCGCATGGACCGAACCGACGTCGACGAACGCATCCGCACGCTGATCGAACCCTCCAACAAGAAGGGCGTCGATATCGGCGACGGCACCAGCTTCGCCGGCGATCTCGAGTTCGACAGCCTGACTGTGATGGATTTCGTCGCGGCGATCGAGGACGAGTTCGACATCATCATCTCGATGAACCAGCAGGCCGAGATCGAGACGTACGGGCAGCTGGTCGACGCCGTGTGCCGGCTGCAGAACGATTGAGCGAGCGATGAGCGAAGGCATCAGCCAGCCCGATGCGCCCGTCCAGGCGGAAGGCAACGCCACCGACCTGTTCAGCAAGTTCGATTCGCTGATCCAGCAGCGGGAAGCCCTGTTGGCGAACGGAGTCGAGGATCCGTTCAGCCTGGTGATGGAGAAAGTCCTCTCCCCCACCCGCGCGGTGTGCAACGGGCGGGACACGATCCTGCTCGGCACCTACAACTACATGGGCATGACCTTCGACCCCGACGTGATCGCGGCGGGCAAGCAGGCGCTCGACGATTTCGGCAGCGGCACGACCGGCAGCCGCGTGCTCAACGGGACTTACGGCGGGCACCGCGACTGCGAGCAGGCGCTGCGCGAATTCTACGACATGGACCACGCGATGGTCTTCTCGACCGGGTACCAGGCCAACCTCGGGATCATCTCGACGGTCGCCGGCAAGGGCGATTACGTCGTGCTCGACATCGACAGCCATGCTTCGATCTATGACGGCTGCGCCCTCGGCAACGCCGAGATCGTGGCCTTCCGGCACAACGACATCGACTCGCTCGACAAGCGGCTCGGGCGGATCCCGGAAGGCGCCGGTAAGCTGGTGGTGCTGGAGGGCGTCTACTCGATGCTCGGCGACGTGGCGCCGCTCAAGGACATGATCGCCGTCTGCAAGAAGCACGGCGCGATGGTGCTGGTGGACGAAGCGCACTCGATGGGCTTCATCGGCCCCAACGGGCGCGGCGTGGCCGAAGAGCAGGGCGTGATCGACGACGTCGATTTCATCATCGGCACGTTTTCCAAGAGCGTCGGCACGGTGGGCGGTTTCTGCGTTTCCAACCACCCCAAGTTCGAGATCCTGCGGCTGGTCTGCCGGCCGTACGTGTTCACCGCCAGCCTCCCGCCCAGCGTCGTCGCCACGGCCGCGACCAGCATCCGCAAGCTGATGCAGGGCACTGAGAAGCGGGCGCACCTGTGGGAGAACTCGAAGCGGCTGCACGGCGGACTGAAGGCCCTCGGCTTCCAGCTCGGCACCGAGGAACCGCAAAGCGCGATCGTGGCGGTGATCATGCCCGATCTCGAGCGCGGCGCGGCGATGTGGGAAGCGCTGCTGAAGGAAGGGCTCTACGTCAACCTGGCCCGCCCCCCGGCAACTCCCGCCAACATGACCCTGCTGCGCTGCTCGCTCTGCGCCGAGCATACGGCCGAGGAAGTCGAGACGATCCTCGGCATGTTCGAACGCGCCGGCAAGGCTGTCGGGATTATCTGACCGGCGAACGCCGCTTCAATTGATAGTGATAATTCCATCCACGGCGCGCCATTCGGTGGGGCCGAGGAGGTGTTTGTGGGCGATGCGGACGGAGTGGAGGACGGCTTCGATCTCGTGGCGCCAGTAGTAGAGGAAGCGGTCCAGCTCCGGGAACTGCGGGGCGACATCGTATTGCTGCATGACGAAGAGCTGCAGCAGGCTGGGATGATCCGGCATGTAGTAATGGATCTGGACCGTCGTGAGGCCGTAGCCGTCCAATTGGCGGACGAAGTCCGGATCGGCACCCTTTGCTTCCATTCGCGTCTTGCCTCCACTGGTGAAGAACAGGCGATGGAACAACGGTTTCGGCGTGGGCCGGGTTCCCGCAGGGCTCAGGCCGCGGCGGGCGCTTCGTACCAGCCGCGGGTGCGCTTCACGAGGGCGACGACCGAGAGCATGACCGGGACTTCCACCAGCACGCCGACGACCGTGGCGAGAGCCGCGCCGGAGTTGAGGCCGAACAGCGAGATCGCGGCGGCGACGGCGAGCTCGAAGAAGTTCGAGGCGCCGATCAGCGCAGCGGGAGCGGCGACGCACCAGGCGACGCCGAACTTCTTCGACAGCCAGTAGGCCAGCCCCGCGTTGAAATAGACCTGGATCAGGATCGGAACCGCGAGGAGGAGAATGACCAGCGGCTGGGCGAGGATCTGCTCGCCCTGGAAGGCGAACAGCAGGACCAGGGTGGTCAGCAGCGCGACGAGGGAGACCGGGCCGAGAGCGGCCAGCAGGCGCTGCAGGGCCGGTTCGCCTCCCGAAGCGAGGACCTGGCGGCGGATCGCCTGGGCGACGATCACGGGCACGACGATGTAGAGCGCGACCGAGAGCAGCAGTGTCTCCCACGGCACGACGATCGAGGCGACGCCGAGCAGCAGGGCGACGAGCGGCGCGAAGGCGAAGACCATGATCAGATCGTTGAGCGCGACTTGCGAGAGGGTGTAGTTCGGCTCCCCATCGCAAAGGTTCGACCAGACGAAGACCATCGCCGTGCAGGGCGCGGCGGCGAGCAGGATCAGCCCGGCGATGTAGCTTTCGATCTGCGCTTCCGGCAGCAGCGGGCGGAACAGCCAGCCGATGAAGATCGCGGCGAGCAGCGCCATCGAGAACGGCTTCACCGCCCAGTTGATGAACAGCGTGACCCCGACCCCGCGGGCGTGCTGGCGCACCCGGCCCATCGCGGCGAAATCGATCTTCAGCAGCATCGGAATGATCATCAGCCAGATGAGCACCGCGACCGGCAGGTTGACGTTGGCAACTTCCGCCGCCGCGATCGTCTCGAACACACCGGGCACGGCGGCGCCGAGCGCGATGCCGGCGACGATGCACAGCGCGACCCAAAGGGAGAGGTAGCGCTCGAAGAGCGACATGGCGGGGCGGGCTTTGGCTGGTGCTTCGACGGGCTCAGCACGAACGGAGGTTGGGTTGGTCATTCGGGTTTCCTGGTTCGTCGCTGCGAGGAAGCGATCACGCCCGCGCCGCCTCGCTGGCGCCTTCGGACTGGCCGATTGCCTTGAGGGCCAGGGCGTCGATGCCTTCGTCCGGGAGGGCGAGGAGGAGGGAGATGCGGTTGTGGAGGTAGCCGAGGGCGCGTTCGAAGGCGGCGCGCTGGCCCTCCCCTTCGACCGCCGCCGGATCCTCGATGCCCCAGTGCGCGGCGATGGGGCGGCCGGGCCAGACCGGGCAGCTCTCCCCCGCGGCGTTGTCGCAGACGGTGACGATCAGGTCGATCGGTTCGGCATCGGGGCCGGCGAACTCGTGCCAGCTTTTCGAGCGGAAGCCCTCCGCCGGCAGGCCGGCGGCGCGCAGGACTTCGAGCGCCATCGGGTGTGGCTGGCCCTTCGGCTGGCTGCCGGCGGAGACCGCGCGGAAGCGGCCCCCGCCCATGTGGTTGAGGAGCGCTTCCGCGAGGATCGAGCGCGCCGAGTTGCCCGTGCAGAGGAACAGGACGGTGCGCGGCTGGCCGGTCATCGCCGTTACCCGCAGCAGCTTACCGGCGCGGGGGCCAGGCTCGGCGCGCAGCAGGCGTTGGCGGCGGTCTCCGACACGAGGTGATCGAGGCCAGGGCCCTGCCCGTAATCGACCGCTTCGCCGGTGGTGTGGAAGGTTTCCCACACGACGCCCTGCGGATCGGCGATCCAGCTTTTGGCGGACTTGGCGTAGCAGCAGGTGGTCGCGCCTTCCTCCAGCACCGGGCGGTCGGCGGCCTTGAGGCGTCCGTAGACTTCGGCCAGCTCTTCGGCGCTTTCGACCTGGATGCCGAGGTGCTCGATGCCCTTGGCCGCGTGGTCGCCGGAGGAGATGGCGAAGTTGACCCGCGGATCCTCCAGCATCCACTTGGCGTAGTCGGTCTTGGTGACGGTCGGCTGCGCGGCGAACAGGGTGGAATAGAACCGGATCGAGGCGTCGAGGTCGTTCACCCCGACATGGACATGCAGACGCTTCATCGTTCGTTCTCCTTGCCATTGGCCGTGGGGGCGTCGCACGCGGCGCCGGCACAGCAGTTCTCCATCAGGAAGCCGACCAGCCGGTCCATCGCCGCATAGTCCGCGGAGTAGATCAGGCTGCGCCCTTCCCGCCGCTGCCGCACCAGGCCCGACTCGGCGAGCTGGGCGAGGTGGTGGGACAACGAGGAGTTGGGCACGCCGAGTGCCTCGGCAATACGCCCCGCCGGCATCCCTTCCGGCCCCGCCTGGATCAGCAGGCGGAACAGGGCGAGGCGATGCTCCTGGGCGAGAGCGGACAGTGCGAGGATGGCTTCGGCTGACTTCATTTCGAGAGTTATCGAAATGTTTGGGGGTGGAGTCAAGGGTTATTTCGATGATTGTCGAAATGTGGTGGTGGGTGTGTGCCGCGGGCCCTCGTCTGCGGGCCCTCATCCAACTTCGCCTAAGCCCCTGCGGGGCTAAGGCTTCGTATCCTTCTCCCACGAGTGGGAGAAGAAGGGCGGTCGGTCGCGGGGGTCTTCCTTCTCCCACTGGTGGGAGAAGGATAGCGGAGCTTGCGAGCGTAGCGAGCTAGCGGAGCTTGGATGAGGGCCGGCGGCTCAGGCGATCGTTGCCATCGTCGCGGACTCGCACTTGTCGGCGGCTTCCTGGCTGCTGCCGCGGTCCATCTGGGTGACGGCGAGGAAGCCGCCGACGACGAGGACCACGAACAGGGCGGTGAGGGGGCCGAGGTACTTGTCGATGAAGCGCTTGATCGGGGCGCCGAACAGGCGGAACAGCACGCCGACGGTCATGAAGATCAGCCCGCGCCCGGCGATGCTGGCGAGGATGAAGGGGACCAGGGCCATTTCGATGAAACCGGCGGTGATCGTCAGCAGCTTGAACGGCACGGGGGTGGCGCCGGCGATGAGGATCACCTCGACGTCGTATTCGCGCAAGTAGCAGGCGGCCTTGGGGAACGCCTCTGTCAGGCCGAGGAAGGCGAGCAGCGATTCGCCGACGGCTTCGTAGAGGAAGTATCCGATGGCGTAGCCGAACAGGCCGCCGAGGACGGAGGCGGCGGTGCAGATGACGGCGAAGCGGATCGCCTTCTTCGGTTCCGCCAGGCACATCAGGCCGAGCAGCGGGTGCGGGGGGATCGGGAAGAAGCTCGATTCGATGAAGCTGATCAGCGCCAGCCACCACTGCGCGTGGGGGTGCGCGGCTTTCTGAAGGGTCCAGTTGTAGAGCGTGCGCAGCATTGCGGTCCCCCGGTCGCGGTTCGCGGCGCACTAGGCGAGCGGGGGATTTGGGGCAAGCGCGTGGCGATAGTGGTCCTGGCTTTTGGGGATGACGAGCCGCTTCGGCATTCTTCTTCGCGCCTTTGCGTGAGATCCAATCCTCCCCGGTACGGGGAGGTGGCAGCCCGAAGGGCTGACGGAGGGGGTTCTCGGCAGGCGCTGCGCGTGTGGCGGGCCCCCTCCACCATCCTGCGGATGGTCCCCCTCCCCGTCCCGGGGAGGATCGATCCACTACGCGCGAGTTTGGTTCTGTGCCTCCACCACCCCCCGGCCCCCTCCTCTGAAGAGGAGGAGGAGTGGGAACCTATCTGGTACTTTTCTCTTGACATCGTGACGTTGTTCGGTTAGGGAAGAGGAACATCGCGATGGTGTGATTCGAAGAGGGCGGTCCTGAGGGGCCGCCTTTTCCGTTGGTGCCGTCGCTTCCCAGCAGAATGGAGTTGTCCGATGAGCGAGCCGAGGAAGAAGGCCGGCACCGGCGCGCGTGATTGGCAGCGGCGGTTCCTGGCGGCGCTGGCGGAGACGTCCAATGTGGCGCGTGCCGCGAAGGCGGCGGGAGTGGCGACGTCGACCGTGTACGACGCGCGGCGCAAGAGCGGGGAGTTCCGCCGGCGCTGGCAGTCGGCGCTGTGCGAAGGTTACGACAATCTCGAGATGGAGCTGCTCGGCCGCCTGCGCGAAGGCGAGATCAAGCGCGCGGCGAGCGCCCGGACCGGGGTGCGGACGTTCGATAACGCGACGGCCTTTCGCCTGCTGAGCGTGCACCGCGAGGCGGTGGAGAAGGAGCGTGCCGGGCGGGCGAACGTGACGGCGGCAGAGGTGCGCGCCTCGATCGAGCGCAAGGTGGCCGCGCTCAAGGCGCGGGTGCTCGCCCGCCAGGAAGCGGAGCAGCTGGAGGCGGAAGCGGAGGGCCGCGGCAGCCATGGCGAGTAAAAGGAAGGAGCCGGGCGACTGGCTCAGGCGGGCCAGCCGCAGCGAGATCGGCGCGCATGTCCGCGGACTGAAGCAGGCGGAGAGGGACGAGTACGACTATACTTTCTCGACCACGGCCCATGCCGGGCAGCTGCCGCCGCCGGGCGAGTGGCGCACCTGGCTGGTCATGGCCGGGCGCGGGTTCGGCAAGACGCGCGCGGGCGCCGAATGGGTCCGGGCGGTGGCCGATGAGGATCCCGAAGCGCGGATCGCCCTGGTCGCGGCGTCACTGCAGGAGGCGCGCAGCGTGATGGTGGAAGGCGAAAGCGGGCTGCTCGCCTGCTGCCCGCCGCACCGCCGGCCCGCATTCGAGCCGAGCCTGCGGCGGGTGCGCTTCGCCAACGGGGCACAGGCCCTGCTCTATGGCGCGAACGAGCCGGAGACGCTGCGCGGGCCGCAGCACAGCCACGCCTGGTGCGACGAGATCGGCAAATGGAGCGGCGCCCACCGACGGGCCTTGCGGGCGTGGGACAACCTGCTGCTCGGCCTGCGGCTGGGCGCGGACCAGCGGATCGTCGCCACTACGACCCCTCGCCCGGTGCCGCTGTTGCGGCGGCTGCTGGCCGGCGAGGCGCTGGCGGTGACGCGCGGGCGCACGGTCGACAACGGGCACTTGCCGGCGGGCTTCCGCCGGGCGGTGAGCGTCGAGTTCGGCCGCTCCCTGCTCGCGCGGCAGGAACTGGGCGGCGAGCTGATCGAGGAGATCGAGGGCGCGCTGTGGAGCCGGGCGCTGCTGGAGGACTGCCGTGAGGAGAGCGCGCGGGCCGATGCGGTGCGGGTGGTCGTCGGGGTCGATCCGCCGGCTTCGGCGGAGGGCGATGCCTGCGGGATCGTGGTCTGCGCACTGGGTGCGGACGGGATTGGGCGGGTGCTGGCCGATGCTTCGGTGCGGAAGCCGACGCCGGAGCGCTGGGCCCGCGCGGCCGCCGCGGCGGCGCGGGCGTGGGGGGCCGACCGCGTCGTCGCCGAGGCCAATCAGGGCGGCGAGATGGTCCGCAGCGTTCTGCGCGCCGCGGATATCGCCCTGCCGGTGAAGCTGGTCCACGCCAGCCGCGGCAAAGCGGCGCGGGCGGAGCCGGTCGCGGCTTTGTACGAGGCTGGCAAGGTGCGGCACTGCGGGCAGTTCCCGGAGCTGGAGGACCAGCTTTGCGGGCTGATGGCCGGCGGCGGGTACGAAGGACCGGGGCGCTCGCCGGACCGGGCGGATGCGCTGGTCTGGGCGATGAGCGAGCTGATGCTGGGCCAGCGGCGGGCGCCGCGGGTTTGGCGGTTTTGACGTTGCGCGTGCCTCCACCACCCCCAACCCCCTCCTCTGAAGAGGAGGGGGCTTTGGGCGTGAGATCGGATCCTCCCCTGGAAGGGGAGGTGGCAGCCCGGAGGGCTGACGGAGGGGGTTTTCGGCTGGCGCTGCGCTGGCGGCGGGCCCCCTCCACCATCCTGCGGATGGTCCCCCTCCCCGTCCCAGGGAGGATTTTCTTTGCATGAAGGAAATTACGATGTCTTTCCTCTCGACGCTGCGGGCCGCCTTCAAGGGCGGGGCGCGGGTGCCGTTGGCGCGGTTTGTTTCTCCGTGGAGCTGGGCTTTCGAGCGCGGCGGGGGGCGGGCGCCGTTCGATTATCGCAGTGCGGTGCGGCATGCGTTCCTGGCGAACCCGGTGGCGCAGCGGGCGGTGCGGATCGTGGCCGAGGGGATCGGCGGCGCGCCGCTGTGCGACTGCGGGGAACGGGTGCGGAGGCTGGTCGGGGCGACCAGCGCTGGGCAGTCGCTGCTGGAGACGCTGGCCGCGCACCTGCTGCTGCACGGTAATGCCTTCGTGCAGATCGCCCGCGACGGCGCGGGCCCTTCGACAAGCTCAGGACCGGCGGAGCTGTTCGCGCTGCGGCCGGAGCGGGTCTCGGTGGTGCCGGACGGTGACGGGTGGCCGGCGGCTTACGAGTACAAAGTGGGCGACCGCAAGCTTTCCATCCCGGTGGAGGACGAGGACGGCTGGCCGGGGCTGATCCACCTGAAAGGGCTGCATCCGGCGGACGACCATTACGGCGCTGGGTGCCTGGCGGCGGCGGAGCAGGCGGTGGCGATCCACAACGCGGCGAGCGCGTGGAACCGGTCCTTGCTGGAGAACGCGGCGCGGCCTTCGGGCGCGCTGGTGTTCGACGGCGGGGACGGCGGCGGGATGACCGCCGATCAGTTCGAGCGGCTGCAGGCGGAGCTGGCGCAGGCCTATGCCGGCGGGGCCAATGCCGGGCGGCCGATGGTGCTGGAGGGCGGGCTCAAATGGCAGAGCCTGTCGCTTTCGCCGGCGGACATGGACTTCGCCGAGCTGAAGGCGGCGGCGGCGCGGGACATTGCGCTGGCCTTCGGCGTGCCGCCGATGCTGCTCGGGCTGCCGGGCGACAATACCTATTCGAACTACCGCGAGGCCAACCGGGCGCTGTGGCGGCTGACGCTGCTGCCGCTGGCGGGGAAGATCCTCTCCGGCCTGGCCGAAGGGCTGCGGCCGTGGTTCCCGGGGCTCGAGCTCGCCGTCGACCTCGACCGGGTGCCGGCGCTGGCGGAAGACCGCGAGCGACTGTGGGCGCAAGTCTCGGCGGCGGATTTCCTCGAGGGGCACGAGAAGCGGGCGATGCTCGGGCTGGCGGCGGGAGGCGGGCGATGAACCGGAGCGACATGCTGGCGGGGCTGCTCGCCCAGGCGGCGGTCGAGGGCAGCGAGCTGCTGACGCTGCGGGCGATCGTCGAGGAGGCGAGCGAGCTCGGCGCCGAGCGGGTGCTGAGCCGGCTCGGCCTGGCCGACGACGGCGCGCCGGAGGACCTCGGCGAACTGCGCGAGCTGCTCGGCGCCTGGCGCGCGGCCAAGGCGAGCGCGTGGAAGGCGGCGGTCGGCTGGACGGTGCGCGGGGTGTTCGCGCTGCTGCTAATCGGCATCGCCGTGCGGCTAAACCTGCCGGAGCTGCTGAAGTGAGCGCTTTGAGGTCCGTTCGTCCTGAGCCTGGCGAAGGAGGAGATGGTGCGCCGGTCGTGGTTCGACAGGCTCACCACGAACGGAAAGGGGGGAGCTTGCGCATCGCGGGATATGCGGCGCTGTTCGGGGTGGCGGACGGCGCGGGCGACAGGATCCGGCCGGGGGCGTTCGCGCGGGCGCTGGCGGAGGGAGGCGCGTTGCCGCTGTTGTGGCAGCACGACGCCGACATTCTCACCCGCTACCCGACCGGCCGATGAGCGAGGCAGCGCGGGCTTTCGCGGCGGCGGCGGAGGGCTTGGTGGGAACGCCGTTCCGGTTTCGCGGGCGCGATGCGGCGACGGGGCTCGACTGCGTCGGGCTGGTCGCGGCGGCGCTGCGGGCAGCGGGGCGGACCGTGCCGGCGGTGCCGGCCTATTCGATGCGGCAGCGGGACTTCGGCGCGCAGCTGGGCAGTGCGGTGTTGGCGGGGTTTTTGGAAGCTGGCGGAGCGGCGGAGGCGGGGGATCTCCTGCTGGTTCGCGCCGGACCGGGGCAGGTGCATCTTCTGGTCGTCGGCACGGGGTGCAAGCTGATCCATGCCCATGCGGGGCTCGGCCGGGTCGTGGCCACTCCCCCGCCCTGCCCCTGGCCCATCGAGCGCCACTGGCGTTTGGAGTGACTTCGTCGGCGGTGATCCCTGCGGGGTGAGCCTTTGAAAGGCCGCGCTTCTCGTGGTTCGACAAGCTCACCACGAACGGGAACAAGCTCACCACGAACGGGAACAAGCTCACCACGAACGGGAACAAGCTCACCACGAACGGGAAAGGGTGCTTGCCCCAGATCACCGTTCGCGGGCGTGTTTGGCCCTTTGCCACCGTTCGTCCTGAGCTTGTCGAAGGACGGGAGCGGGGCGCGTGCGTGGTTCGTCAGGCTCACCACGAACGGTGGGGTTTGCCCCGCATCGCCTTTCGCGGGAGTGTTCGCCCCGCATCACCGTTCGTCCTGAGCTTGTCGAAGGACGGGAGCGTGGTTCGACAGGCTCACCACGAACGGGGTGGTGCGGTTGGGATATCTGTCTTGGGAGCCTCATCATGGCGACACTGGTGTTTACCGCGATCGGGACGGCGATCGGCGGGCCGCTCGGCGGCGCGCTGGGGTCGCTGATCGGCAACAGGATCGATCACGCGGTCCTCGGCGGCGGGGGGCGCGAGGGGCCGCGGCTGAAGGAGCTGGGGGTCAGCAGCTCGAGCTACGGCTCGGCCATTCCGCGCCATCATGGGCGTGTGCGTGCGCCGGGGACGATCGTCTGGGCGACGGACCTGGTCGAGCGCAGGGAGGAAAGCGGCGGGGGCAAAGGGCGGCCCTCGACGAGCAGCTACAGCTATTCGGTGTCGTTCGCGGTGGCCCTGTCGAGCCGGCCGATCGTGCGGGTGGGCCGCATCTGGGCCGACGGCAACCTGCTGCGCGGCGCGGCCGGGGACCTCAAGACCGGCGGGACGCTGCGGGTTTATCGCGGCCACGGGGACCAGGAGCCGGACCCGTTGATCGCCTCCGCCGAGCCCGGCTGCCCGGCCTTTCGCGGGCTTGCCTATTGCGTGTTCGAATCGCTCGAGCTGGCGGACTTCGGCAATCGCATTCCGACGCTGACGTTCGAGATTATCGCCGACGAGGAGCCGGTGACGATCGGGGCGGTGCTCGAGCCGCTCGGCGAGCCGGTCGAGCTCGACCGCCCGCTCACCGGGCTTCAGGGGTTCAGCGACGAAGGCGGGCCACTGTCGCTGACGCTGTCGGCGATCGGCGAGCTTTATCCACTCGCCTGCGACGCGGGGGGTGCGAGCCTTTCGGTCAGGGCGGCGGACCGGGTGCCGGGGTCGGTGCCGGTCCTGCCCGAGGCGACGGCGGCGGCGGACGGCGAGAGCTTCGGGACGGCGAGCGGGGAGAGCTGGCGGCGCCATGCCGACGCGGCGGAGGTCCCCGACGGCCTGCGCTATTACGACGTCGCGCGGGATTACCAGCCGGGGCTGCAGCGGGCCGACGGGCGGGCGCGGCCGGGGCGGAGCCGGGCGATCGAGTTTCCCGGCGCGCTGGCCGCCGCCGATGCGCGGGCGCTGGCGAATGCGGCGGCGGCGCGGGCTGCGTGGTCGCGTGAGACCGTAGCGTGGCGCACGGCGGAGCTCGATCCTGAGCTGGCGCCGGGCGCGGTGGTGCGGGTTCCCGGCCGAACCGGCAACTGGCTGATCGAGAGCTGGGAATGGCGCGAGCAGGGAATCGAGCTGGAACTGCGGCGCTTGCCGCGCGGGCCGGCACGGCAGCCGGCGGCCGATCCCGGCGAGGCGCTTCCGGCGGCCGACGACCTGGCTACGCCGACGGTGCTGGCCGCTTACGAGTTGCCGTGGGACGGCTCCGGAACTGGCGTGACTGCGCAGGCTTTCGCGGCGGTGTCCTCCGCCTCGCGGGGCTGGCGGGGCGCGGCGCTCTATGTCCAGCAGGGCGCGCAGCTCCTGCCGCTCGGGCCGAGCGGGCAGCAGCGCAGCGTTGTCGGCGAGACGGTGACGGGACTGCCCTCTTCGGCCGGGCTGCTGTTCGACTGGCGGGCGGAACTGGAAGTCGATCTCGCATCGGCCGACTTCGTGCTCGACCCAGCCACGCTGGCGGAGATTGCCGGCGGCGCGAACAGGGCGCTCGTCGGAGGAGAGGTGCTGCAGTTCGCGGGGGCCGAGCGGGTCACCGGGGCGCGCTGGCGGCTGAGCGGGCTGCTGCGCGGACGGGGCGGCACGGAGCCGATCGCGCTGCAGGGGCATGCGCCGGGCAGCGGCTTCGTGCTGCTGGACGATAGGCCGGTCGCGCTCGATCCGGCGAAGCTGAGCGAGGGCGCGGCCGCTATCGCCGCGATCGGCCTGGCCGATCCGGAGCCGGTAACCGCGCCGCTGGAGCATGCCGGCTCGACCCGGCGCCCGCTGGCTCCGGTGCATGGGAAGGCCGCGGCACAGGCCGACGGGGGCCTCTTGCTGACCTGGCGGCGCCGGGCGCGCGGGGCGTGGCTGTGGCAGGACGGCGTCGAGGTTCCGCTGAACGAGCAGGCCGAGGCCTATCTCGTAGGGATTGGCGCCAGCGATGCGCCGGTGCTGCGCTGGGAGCCGGCCGTGCCTCGGCTGGAGATCGGGGCGGCGGCGTGGGCTTCGATCCGCGCGGCCCATGCCGGGCAGCCGCTGTGGGTCCGCCAGGTCGGCACCGCCGCGCTTTCGCCGCCGCTGCTGCTGGCGATCATCGCATGACACCGAGGAGGACCGAACAATGACCGATCCGATCAGCTTCCCTTCCGCCACGCCGCGCTTCTCGCTGCCCCTGCTGTTCGCGGGGCAGGCGCAGAAGGAGTTCAGCGTCAACGAGGCGCACGCGCTGTGCGACGCCCTGCTCCATGCGGCTTGCGAGGGCGAGGCCACCGCGCCTCCGGCGGAACCGGCGGACGGCGAGACATGGATCGTGGGGAGCGGTGCGACCGGAGATTGGGCCGGCGAGGACGGCAGGATCGCCGCGCGGCAGAGCGGGAACTGGTTGTTCGTAGAGCCGCTGGACGGGATGCGGCTGTTCGACCGGGCGACCGGGCAGGTGCTGCTCTATCGGGGCGGGTGGCAGCGCCCTGCCGCCCCTGCCGCTCCGAGCGGCGGTGTCGTGACCGACGCCGAAGCGCGGGCGGCGATCGCGGAGCTGATCTCGGCGCTGCAGGATGCGGGCGTTCTGCCGCCAAGCTGACTTGCGGGACCGATCGCTTTGCTGTTTCGTTGGGCTGACGACAAACCAAGGAGCAAGCCAATGCCGAACGTCCGCATCGCCGCCCTGGGACTTTTCAGCCTCGCGCTGGCGGGCTGCCAGACGCTGGAGCAGCTACCGACCGAGCGCGCCGGATCGGCGACGCTCCGCGCGAGCACCGGCGTGCCGGCGGGCACGGCGCAATTGCTGGCGAGCGGGACGAGCCTGAGCATTTCCGTGGGACTCGCGGGCCTGACCCCGGGCACGCACGGCATTCACCTGCACACGACCGGAAAGTGCGATGCGCCGGGCTTCGAGTCCGCCGGCGGGCATCTCAATCCGGGCGGGCGGCAACATGGCGCCGCGAACCCGCAAGGGGCGCACCTCGGCGACTTGCCGAACGTGACCATCGGGGCGAACGGCGCGGGCACCGTGAGCGCCACGCTGGCCCTGCCCCGCGCGGAAGCGCTGGCGGCGATCTTCGACACCGACGGGACCGCGATCGTGGTTCACGAGAGCGCCGACGACAACCGGACCGATCCTTCGGGCAATTCCGGCAAGCGCATCGCGTGCGGGGTGCTCACGCGGAGCTGAGCGCTTTCAGTTCGGCCAGCTTCCCCGGCATGAGGCGCACGGCGACGGCGATGGCGGCGAGCCCGATCGGGACGACCGCCAGGGTCGCGATGACCCCGTAGGCCAAGTTCCCCGTCGCTTCGGAGACGAAGCCGGCGGTGAACGGGCCGAGCGCGAGGCCAAGCAGGGTCGTGCCGAGGAAGAAGATAGCCGTGGCCACGCCGCGCATGCGCGGGAGGACCAGCGACTGGCTGGCGGCGGCCGCCGCGCCGAGCGCCGAGGACGTGGCGAGCTGGACCAGGAAGTTGCAGACCAGGAACACGGTCATGCTCTCCGCCAGGTAGCCGACCAGGATCGCCGGGACCGCGCCGAGCAGCGCAATGACCAGCACCAGCGCCCGGCCGCCGTGGTGGCGTTCGTGGAGGAAGTCGGCCAGGCGGCCGCCGAGGATCACCCCGAGGAAGCCGCCGACCGCGTTGGGCGCGCCGATCAGCAGGCCGAGCTCGGCCTTGCCGAGGGCGAAAGTCCGTTCGGCATAAGGCGCCGCCCAGTAGCTGACGGAATAGCCGACGAAGCAGATCATCCCGTAGGCGAGGACAACGGCCATGAACGCCGTCGAGCGCCAGGTCATCGAGAAGGTCGCCCGGTCGCGGGTCCTGAGTCCGCTGGCCCAGCTGAACACCGCGTAGAAGCCCACCGCGAGGAACCAGAACTGTTCGCGGTTTCCGGTCAGCCGGGACAGAGCCCAGGCGGCGAGCGCGATGACGGCGGCAGCGGCGAGGTTCGCCGCAAGGGCGCCCCGCCCGCGCCGCGCAGAGGTCACCAGGGTGAACGGCGGGATCAGTTGACCGAGCTGGGCGAAGAATTCGGCGAACGGGCGCTCGGCAGGCGGAGTGGGGATGCCGTCGAGTACGCCGCGTGCGGGCTCCCGCAGCGAGGCGACCCAGAAGGCCATGGCTATGCCGGGCAGACCGACAGCGAGGAAGGCGGCCTGCCAGCCGGCGAGGCCGAGCGGCGCGTCCTGCGGGTAGGCTGCGTTCCAGGCTTCGACGATGGCGCCGCCGATCACCAGCGATACCCCGCTGCCGACGAACAGCCCGGCCGAGTAAATCCCCAGCGCGGTTCCGCGCATCCGGGGCGGAAACCAGTCCGAGATCAGCGAATAGGAACAGGGGGCCGAAGTCGCCTCCCCCACCCCGACCCCGATGCGGGCGACGGCCAGCGTCGTACCGCTCTTCGCGAAGCCGCTGAGCGCGGTCATGCCGGACCACAGCGCCAGGCCGATGGCGAGCAGGCGGGTGCGGTTCCAGGTGTCGGCCAGGCGGCCGAGCGGGATGCCGAACAGGGCGTAGAAGATCGCGAAGGCGGTGCCGTAGAGGAAGCCGAGCTGGGCGTCGTCGAGCCCGAGGTCCGCCTTGATGTCGTTGGCCAGGATCGAGAGGATCTGCCGGTCGACGAAGTTGAGCAGGTAGACGATCGAGAGGACGCCGAGGGCGTACCAGCTATAGGCCGGGGCGCGGACCTGATCGGAAGCTTCGCCTTGCGCCATCAGGGCTGTTCGTCGGGCCGTGCTGCGTAAGCGAGAGTGTCTTCCAGGCCGGCATCGGCGAAGCCCTTCAGGCGCAGGCGGCAGCTGTCGCAGAGGCCGCAGGCGAGGTCGTCGTCCGTTGGATCGTAGCAGGACCAGCTCCACGCCGGATCGAGCCCGAGCCGCGCGGCTTCACGGGCGATGTCTGCCTTGCCCATGTGCTGCAGCGGGGCGTGGATCGTGAAGGGCGTGCCTTCGACGCCGGCCTTGGTCGCGAGCCGGGCCGTTTCCTGAAAGCTGGCGATGAATTCGGGCCGGCAATCGGGGTAGCCGGAATAATCGAGCGCGTTGACGCCGATGAAGATGTCGGACGCGCCGGATGCTTCGGCGAAGCCAACGGTCAGCGACAGGAAGATCAGGTTGCGCGCGGGCACGTAAGTGATCGGGATGTCGCCCCCTACCCCGCCCTTCGGAACCGCGATGTCGGCGGTGAGCGCGGAGCCGCCGAAGCGGCTGAGATCGAGCGGGAGGACGATGTGCCGCGCCGCGCCGAGCTTTTCGGCGATGAGATCGGCGGACTGCAGTTCCCGCCGGTGGCGCTGGTTGTAGTCGATCGTCAGCGCATGGACCGCAAAGCCTGCTTCCCGCGCCAGGGCGGCGCTGACCATCGAATCGAGACCGCCCGAAAGCAGCACGACTGCGCTGCGCCCATTCCCCGCTGTCGTCGATTGCTCGGCCATGCGCAGGGGCTAAGCCGCGCGGGCATCCGCCGCAAGCCCCACACGCGGGCTGGGCTCAATCCTCGATCAGGAACTCGCGCGAGCAGAAGGCGCAGTCGACGCGGATCACGCCGGTGTCGTCGCGCATTTCCCTGCGGTCGTCCTTCGGGAAGCGGGCGAGCACTTCCTCGAAATGGCCGACGGAACAGCGGCAGCCGCGGGCGAGCGCAGCGCCCGGCAGCACGCGCACCTCGCGCTCTTCGTGGAACAGCCGCCAGACGAGCGCTTCGAGGCTCAGCTCGGGATCGACAAGCTCGTCATGGCGGGTGCTGCCCGCGAGTGCGGCGACATGCTCCCACTCCGGGTGGTCCATCTGCGCGTGGAGCCGTTCGCGGCCTTCCTCGCCATCCGGCAAGTGCTGGACCAGCAGCCCGCCGGCAACGCAGCCGCCGTGCGCTGCCCTGATGCCGCTGCGGATGAGCGTCGGCACCTGCTCGCTTTGCGCGAAGTAGCGCTCGACGGCTTCGGACAGTGACGCACCTTCCAGCGGCACGATGCCCTGGTAGCGCTCTCCGGTCACCGCGAGATCGAACGTGATCGCCAGGTAGCCGCCGCCGAACAGCACTTCGAGCGAGGGGTTGGCGCCGAGCCCGGCGAAACGTTCGCTGTCGTGACGGGCGTAGCCGCGCAGCTCGCCGGCGCGGAAGTCGCAGACCAGCAGGCTGACGATACCGTCTTCCGACTGCGCCTGCATCGTGAGCTGACTGCCTTCGTCCTTCAGCAGCGAGCCCATCAGCGCGGTGAGCACCAGCGCCTCGCCCAGCAAGTGCTTGAGCGCGGGCGGATAGTCGTGCGCGCCGAGGATCTCGTCCAGCACGGGGCCGAGCCGCACGACGCGGCCGCGAGCGTTGCGATCGGGCAGGGTGAACTGCAGCAGGCGGTCGAAGCCGGTTTCGGCTCCGCTGTCGATTTCCTTGGTCATTGCCCGCCCATATGGGCCCGTTGCCCCGGGATTGAAGGTGCCGTTAGAGCTTGCCGAAGCACCAGAGCAGAATCGACTTCTGCGCGTGGATGCGGTTTTCGGCTTCGTCGAAGACCACCGACTGCGGCCCTTCGAACACGCTCTGGCTGACCTCCTCCCCCACATGCGCCGGCAGGCAGTGCAGGAAGCGGGCATCGGCCTTGGCCCCTGCCATGAGAGCGTCGTTGACCTGGAACGGCTCCATCGCTGCGAGCTTTTCGTGCGCGTGATCCTGGCCCATCGAGATCCAAGTATCGGTGACGACGATGTCCGCCCCGGCGACGGCTTCCGCCGCATCGCCCGTCAGCGTGACCTGCACCCCGGCGCGGCGCGCCAGCTCGACGAACTCGCTGTCCGGCTCGTAACCCTGAGGGGTACCGACGCGGACGTTGAACTTCATCAGTGCGGCGGCTTCGAGGATCGAATGAAGCACGTTGTTGCCGTCGCCGAGCCAGGCCACCTCGAGCCCGGGCAGCGCCTTGCCGTGCTCGATCACCGTCAGCAGATCGGCGACGATCTGGCAGGGGTGGGAGCGATCGGTCAGGCCGTTGATCACCGGGACCGTGGCGTGGCGCGCCATTTCCTCGATCTTCGCGTGGTCGTCGGTGCGGATCATGATCGCGTCGGCCATGCGGCTGAGAACGCGCGCGGTGTCGGCGATGCTTTCCCCGCGCCCGAGCTGGGTCGTGGCGGAGTCGAGCACCAGCGGAACGCCGCCGAGCTGGCGCACGGCGATGTCGAAGCTCACCCGGGTGCGGGTGGAGTTCTTTTCGAAGATCATCGCCAGGACGTGGCCGGCGAGCGGGGCGTCGGCGTCCGCCTTGCCCCTGGGCCAACCGGTGCGCGCCGCCTTGCGGTCGATCGCGTCGTTCAACATCGCCGCTATGGCATCGCCGCCGGCATCGGACAGCTCGAGGAAGTGCCGCAAGGCCATCGTCACGACTCCGGGTGCCGGTAATCGGCCGCGCCGGCCGAAAGCTTGTCGAAGAACTCGTCGATCTCGGCGTCGCCGATCACGAGCGGCGGCAGGATGCGCAGCGTCTGGTCGCCGGCGGCGACGGTCAGCAGCTGGTGGCTGTCGCGCAAGTGCTGCATGAACGGCCTCGGCTCCACCTTCATCCGCAGGCCGAGCATCAGGCCCTTGCCGCGCACGCCTTCGAACAGTTCGGGATAGTTGCCGATGAACTGCTCCAGCCGGGTGCGGATCCGCTCCCCCTTCTCGCGCACTTCGGCGAGGAACTCGTCGTTGGCCACGGCGTCGAGCACGGCCATGCCGGCGGCCATCGCGAGCGGGTTGCCGCCATAGGTCGAGCCGTGGGTGCCGAAGGTCATGCCGCGCGCCGCCTTCTCGGTGGCGAGGCAGGCGCCGAGCGGGAAGCCGCCGCCGATGCCCTTGGCTGTGGCGAGAATGTCCGGCTCGATCCCGTATTGTTCGTAAGCATAAAGAGTGCCGGTCCGCGCGACGCCGGTCTGCACTTCGTCGAACACCAGCATCAGGTCGTTCTCGTCGGCGAGCTGGCGCAGGCCCGTGATGAACTCGTCGGTGCCGGTGCGGATGCCGCCTTCGCCCTGGATCGGCTCGATCAGGAACCCGGCCGTGTTCGGGCCCATCGCCGCCTTGACGCCCTCGAGATCGCCGAACTCGACGTACCTGAAGCCGGGCAGGAGCGGCGCGAAGCCTTTGTGCATCTTCTCCTGGTTGGAGGCGCTGATCGTAGCCATCGTGCGCCCGTGGAAGGCGTTGGCGAAAGTAATCAGCTCGAACTTGTCGTCGTTGCCGGCGGACTGGTGATAAGCGCGCGCGGTCTTGATCGCGCATTCGACCGCTTCGGCGCCGGAGTTGGTGAAGAACACGGTGTCGGCGAAGGTCAGGTCGACCAGCCGCGCGGCCAGCGCCTCCCCCTGCGGGCTGCCGTAGAGGTTGGAGACGTGCATCAGCGTCTCCGCCTGCCGCTGGATGGCGCCGATCAGACCGGGATGCGAATGGCCGAGGATGTTGACCGCGATACCCGCCGCGAAATCGAGATAGCGTGTGCCGTCCTCGTCGATCAGGTGGCAGTGCTCGCCGCGAACGGGCCGCACGCCGCTCCGGGGGTACACGGGCATCAGCGGAGTGATCGACATCTTGGGAGTTCCTTGGATCAGAAAAACGACACCTGACGGAACGACAAATGGCGGCCGTGAAGGCCGCCATTTGCGTCCGTTTATGGACTAGTCAGCCCCGGTCGAACAACCGGGCGCTGCGCAGGCGTGTCAGCCCTGAACGGGCACAAGGTTGACCGCCGAGTACTTCCCTCGTCGGTCGACTTCGAGGTCGAATTCGAAGCGATCGCCTTCGTTGATGCCGGGCAGGCCGGAGCGTTCGACGGCGCTGATGTGGACGAAGGCATCTTCCTTGCCGTCATCGCGCGTGATGAAGCCGAAGCCCTTCATGGCGTTGAAGAACTTGACCGTGCCGCTGGCCTTTTCGCCGGTCAGTTCCCGCTGCGGAGCCTTCTGCTCCACGGCGATCACGTCGCCGACGACCTGCAGGTCGGCCGCGGAGACCTTCCCGCCGCGATCGACCAGGTTGAACTGGAGTTCCTGGCCTTCGGCCAGGCCTTCGAGACCGGCGCGCTCGACCTGGCTGATGTGGACGAACACGTCCTCACCGCCCGAATCCTGCTGGATGAAGCCAAAGCCCTTCTGGACGTTGAAGAACTTCACCTTGCCCTGGCCCGTGCCGACGACTTGGGCGGGCATGCCGCCGCCACCGCCACCGGGGCCACCAGGCCGCGGGCCGCGTGGGCCACCGAAGCCGCCACTGTCGCTGCGCGGGCCGCCGAAGCCGCCGCCGCGAGAGCCACCGCCGCCGCCCGAGAATCGGTCACCGCCGCCGCCCCAGCGGTCTCCACCGCCACTGGGCGCACCACCCTCTACGAACGGATCGAAAGTTTCTTCTCCGAAACCGTCCCGCTTGTCGCGTCCCCGGCCGCGACGACCTCTATCGTAACCCATCTAACGAACGTACCTTCGTTTCGCCCTATCCTTCACCCGGCGGCGTGGACGAAATCGCCCCCCGGACGGCTTGCAGAGGCGATCCCCCCACACAGTCGCCTGCGACTCATAGCGTAGATGCGCGGGGAGTGCGAACAATTTAACTGAGGCCCTCAGAGGCGCTGCTGAACGCTTGCCTCCGCCCCGGCGCTTGGGCAGAAGCCCGGCCATGGACATCCTCTCCCTGCTCTCCGATCCCGCAGCCTGGCTCGCGCTCGTTACCCTGGTGATCCTGGAGGTCGTGCTCGGCATCGACAACCTGATCTTCATCGCCATCCTGTCGAGCAAGCTGCCGGTGCACCAGCAGCAGAAGGCCCGGCGAATCGGGCTGATCCTGGCGCTGATCATGCGAATCATGCTGCTGATGGTGATCGGCTGGATCGTGACCCTGCAGGTCCCGCTGTTCGACCTCGGGATCGCCGGCGCGCCGGGCCCGCATGGCGAGCCCACGTTCGAGACCGCCTTCTCCGGGCGCGACCTGATCCTGCTGGCCGGCGGGCTTTTCCTGCTGTGGAAGGCGACCAAGGAGATCCACCACAACATGAGCCCCGAAGAGGATTCCGGCGAGCTGCTCGACAAGACGCAGAGCGTAGTGAGCCTGACCTTCGGCAGCGCGATCGTGCAGATCATCCTGCTCGACATGGTGTTCTCGGTCGATTCGATCCTCACAGCCGTCGGCATGACCGACCACGTGCCGATCATGGTCGCCGCGGTGATCATCACCGTAGGGATCATGATGGTTGCCGCCGACCCGCTGGCCAAGTTCATCGAACGGAACCCGACCCTGGTGATGCTGGCGCTGGCCTTCCTGGTGATGATCGGACTGGTGCTGATCGCCGACGGATTCGGCTTCCATGTGCCGAAGGGCTATATCTACGTCGCGATGGGCTTCTCCGTGGGCGTCGAGATGCTCAACATGGTCAAGCGCCGCCAGCGCGCGCAAAAGAAGGCCGAGGCACAAGGATGAGCCGTTTCCACGAGCTTTCCGGCAGCGTGCTTGCCAGCGCGCAGATCACCACTGCCGATGTCGAGCTGGCGCACGCAGAGGGCGTTCGGCTGATCATCAACAACCGCCCCGACGGCGAAGCGCCCGACCAGCCCCCGGGCAGCGAGATAGAGGCGGCGGCGCGCGCGGCCGGCATCGATTATGTCGCGATCCCGGTGAGCCCCGGCGGCTTCGACGAGGGACAGGTGCGCGCGATGGCCGACGCGCTGGCGAACGCCGACGGCAAAGTGCTGGCCTATTGCCGCTCCGGAACGCGGTCGACGCTCCTCTGGGCGCTGGCGCAAGCGGCTGCGGGCAGCGATCCGCAGGGGATCGCCGACGCCGCGGCCGACGCGGGATACGACGTCTCGCCGATTCGCGGGGCGATCGACCGGCTTTCCGCGCAAGCATCGCGCTGATCCGCTCCCGACCGGAGCACGGGGGCAGAGGCCCGGCAACTCGGGCGCGCGGGCGTCCTTCGAGACGGGCTCTCAGCCTGCAGCTTCGATCCCTCCTCAGGACGAACGGTTTGGGGGTGATCCGGTTTTGGTCGCCCGAATGCTACGAGCAGACTGCAGCCACCCCCCAACCCCGTTCATCCTGAGGAGCGAGGACGCATTCCGAGCGTCTCGAAGGACGTGTGGCTCACACGAAGACAGGAATACACGAAGACACAAGGAGACTCACCTTCGTGGCTTCGTGGCTTCGTGTGAGATCTGTCTTTTTGATGCGCTCGCAGAGGCGCAGAGGCGCGGAGGGTTTTTCGTCACGCGAAGCCGAAAAGAAGGAGCGGCTTTGGGCGCTGCGCTCTGGAGCATCCATCGAGTGTTCGGATAGCGGCTTCGCCGCGGGATCTTCGCGCCTTCGCGCCTTTGCGTGAAAATCATCTGCTCTGCGCCTCTGCGCCTCTGCGAGCGCAAATCCTCCACGGCCTGCCCGAAGTGCCCCCTAAGCAACATGCGCCGGGCAAAGAAAAAGGGCCGGAGGATTTCTCCCCCGGCCCCGTTTCGCTTGGCTTTGTAGAAGCCGCTTACATGCCCGAGCCGGGACCGTAAGTGATTTCCACGCGGCGGTTCTGCAGTTCGCGCACGCCGTCCGCGGTCGGGACACGCGGCATGGACTCGCCGAACGCCTGGCCGGTGATCGCACCGCTCGGGATGCCCCGGCCGGTGAGGTACTGACGGACGCTGGCGTTGCGACGCTCGGCCAGGCCCATGTTGTACTGGGTCGAACCCGAACGGTCGGTGTGACCCGCCAGCATGATCGGCACGCTGTTGCAGTTCGCATAAGCCGTGACGGCGCTGTCGAGGATGGTCGCAGCCTCAGGCGTGATGTTCGACTTATCCCAGTCGAAGAACACGATGTACGGGCCCTTGTTGCAGACCGCGGCAGGCGGCGGCGGCGGGGGCGGAGGAGGCGGCGGCGGGGGCGGCGGCGGCGGGGGCGGCGGGGGAGCCACGACCGCAGCAGGACCACCGAAGTTGGCGATCAGGCTGAACAGGAACGAGTGCGTCGCCAGTTCGGTCTGATAGGAGCGACCAATCTGGTCGACCATGTCGAACTCGTGGGTGTTGAGGTACTTGTACTTCAGACCGAGTTCCGCACCTTCGGTAACCGGAACGCGCACCTGCGCAATGGCCTGGTAGGCCCATGCGCTGTCGCTGTCGTTGAGATAGGTCTGGTAAGGCGCAGTCGTGAAGTGGCTGTCGAGCCAGGCGCGACCGGCACCCACGCCGGCAGAGAAGCCGACGCCATCGTTGCCGCCGAAGTCCAACAGAGCATTGGCCATCGCGGTCGTCAGGCGGGATTCACCGCCGAGGTCCCAGGTTCCGGGGGTCGGGTTCGTGGCGTCGAACACCGGCACGCCGAAGGAACCGGCCGTTACGTTGTCCGGATCGAATTCCTTGTAGGCCACTTCGGCTTCCGTCCGGAGCATGCCCCAGTCGTAGCCAAGGAAGGCGCCCAGTTCGAACCCTTGCTTTTCCTCGACCTCGAAACCGTTATCGAAGCCGTTCACGTAAACGTCGTGATCTTTGACGTCGACGAGGCCGATGTCAGCACCGAAATAGCCGTAGCCATCGCGCGCCAGGGCAGGGCTGGTCAAAGCCGTAGCCGCTACCGCCATTCCTAGGATAATTTTTCGCATGGGACCTCCTTCAAAAGCCGTACGTTGTTCGCAACGGTCTTGTAAAAATCTAAACTTCAAGTTGCCGAATGCCGCGACCCTGCGGCGCCCTGCCCCTGTGGAGACAGCCTTGTGTTCCGAAACCAATATTCAGCCAAGAGTGAATTGTTCCTCAAGACGAGCAAAATCGGACCTGTGGCGCGCCGAAAGGGGCAGTTCACGCAAGACTGTTGCCGAAATATCACGGCTTTTCGGCCGTGCCATCTTTAGCCGACCAGCGCTGTCGCACAAGGCACAAGTGTAGCGGCGTTCATTTCATGCCCGCCGCTCCGCCCGTCATACGGTAGACGAAAAAAGGGGCCGGAGCACTTGCTCCGGCCCTTCGAGTTACGTTCGCAGGAGGAACGTCGGGTGGCGGGACCGGGGAGGAGGAGGAGGAGTTCCGGCCCCGCCGAACTGGCATCAGTTGTAGGCACGCTCCCCGTGTTCGGCGATGTCGAGACCTTCGACTTCCGCCTCGTGGGAGACCCGCAGGCCGGTGAGCAGCTTGACGATGAACGCGGCGATCAGGGTTCCGATAGTGGCCCAGGCAACGGCCACGAGCACGGCGATGATCTGCGTGGTGACTTGCGCGCCCATCGCATATTCGGCCGGATCGCCCGGACCACCGAGAGCCGGAGAGTAGACCACCCCGGTGCCGATGGCGCCGACGATGCCGGCGACCCCGTGGATGCCGAAGGCGTCGAGGGAGTCGTCGTAGCCGAGCGCCGGCTTGAGCTTGGCGACCGCGAAGTAGGCGACCACGGAAGCGATGGCGCCGAGCACCAGTGCGCCCATCGGGCCGGCGTTGCCAGCCGCCGGAGTGACCGCAACGAGGCCGGCGATCACGCCCGAGCACCAGCCGAGAGCGGAAGGCTTGTGGCCCATCAGTTTCTCGACGAGCATCCAGGTGAGCGCCGCGCCGGCAGTGGCGACGAAAGTGTTGATCATCGCCAGGCCGGCAATGCCGTCGGCCTCCAGCTCGGAGCCGGCGTTGAAGCCGAACCAGCCGACCCACAGCAGGCCGGTGCCGACCATGGTCAGCGTCAGCGAGTGCGGCGGCATCGGCTCCGCCGGATAGCCGCGGCGCTTGCCGAGCAGCAGCGCGAGGATCAGACCGGTCACGCCGGCATTGATGTGCACCACGGTGCCGCCGGCGAAATCGAGCGCGCCCATTTCGAACAGCAGGCCGCCCCCGGCCCAGACCATGTGCGCGATCGGGAAATAGACGATCGTCAGCCAGATCGTCATGAACAGCATCGTGGCGGAGAACTTCATCCGCTCCGCCGTGGCGCCCAGCACCAGAGCGGCGGTGATCGCGGCGAAGGTCATCTGGAAGGCGATGAACACGTACTCGCTGATCACCTCGTCGGAGAACGTCGCCGCCGTGGTTTCGGGCGAGCTGTTCAGCAGGAAGGCGTTGCCCCAGGCGAAGAAGGCGTTGCCCTCGGGCCCGAAGGCCGTGGAGAAGCCCCACAGGATCCAGATGACCATCGCCAGCGCGGCCGTGGCGCCGATCTGGGTCATCATAGAGAGCATGTTCTTCGAGCGGGTGAGGCCGCCATAGAACAGCGCCAGGCCCGGCAGGATCATCAGCAGGACGAGCAGGGTCGAAGTCATCATCCAGGCGTTGTTGCCGGGATTGGGAACGGCGGCGGCCGCTTCGGCAGCCTCTTGCGCGTAAGCGGCGGTGGCGGCGAAGATCGACGCACCGAGCGCCATGCCGCCGCAGAAAAGTTTGCGGATCATGTTGTTACCCCTCATGTCGCTCAAAGCGCGGTGTCGCCGGTCTCGCCGGTGCGGATGCGCGTGGTCGACGCGAGGTCGAGCACGAAGATCTTCCCGTCGCCGATGCTGTCGGTGCTGGCGGACTGCTGGATGGTTTCGACCACTTGCGGCGCGAGCGCGTCGCTGGCGGCGATCTCCAGCTTCACCTTGGGCAGCATGTTGGTGGAATACTCCGCCCCGCGGTAGATTTCCGTCTGCCCCTTCTGGCGGCCGAAGCCCTTGACCTCGGAGACCGTCATCCCGGCGACGCCGATGGCGCTGAGCGCCTCGCGGACTTCGTCGAGCTTGAACGGCTTGATGATGGCGATGATGAATTTCATCACGAGTCCCTATTGCTTACCGGTTCGGTTCCGGCCGGAGTTCGCAATGCAACTGCTGTGCCAGATCGGCAGGAACACTACATTTCAGCGGGTTGCACGAAAGCGCGGTACCCGGCTGCGATGGCGCTCGCCCGTCGAACGGGCAGACTGCCTAAAAGTTAGGCAGTCAGGGCCAGCTTCGCTGTGACAGGCAGGTGATCGGACGCGATCGCGGCGAGCGCGCTATGGTGCACGCGTGCATCGTCGCAGCTCCAGCCGGGCGAGTGGACGATGCGGTCGAGCTGGGCAAGCGGGCGGTTGCTGGGGAAGCTGCGCCCCGGGGCGAGCACGGTCCACCCGTCCCCGAAGGCCCGGAAGCAGCGGGAGCGAGGGGACCATTCGTTGAAGTCGCCGAGGAGCACGGCGGGTTCGCGGTCGTGCAAGTGGGCGCGCACGGCCTCGATCTGGTGCAGCCGGCGCAGGCCCGAGAGATCGAGGTGCATGCCAACGACATGGAGCGGCCGCCCGTCGATGCGTAAATGAGCGCAGACGGCGCCGCGCGGCTCCAGCCGCGGCAGGTCGACCGGTTCGGCGCCGGCGATCTCGATCCCGTCGCGCACCAGGATGGCGTTGCCGTGCCAGCCGATGCTGGCGGGGCGGCTGCGCAGCGGGGCGATATGCCAGCCATGCTCTTCCACCGACTGGCGCGGCAGGACGGATTCGCGGCTGCCGAAGCGGCGGTCGACTTCCTGCAGCGCGACGATGTCCGCGCCGAGTTCGCGGATGACCGAGAGGATCCGCTCGGGATCGCGCTTGCGGTCGAGCCCCACGGCCTTGTGGATGTTGTAGCTGGCGAAAGTGAGCTGCACGGTGGCTAAGGAAGTGCTCAATCTGACGGAACGGTTCCGGGATCCCCGGCGATGTAGCGATCCGTGGTTTTCGCCGGCAGGCCGTCGATGCTCGTGCGCCGGGTCTTGAACTTGCCGGCCCATACGACGGGATCGGCCTTGGCGTGGTACTTGACCAGCGTGGTGCGTTCTTTCTCCAGAGTCATCAGCGGCACGCCCCAGCCGCAGCTCGTCTGCACGCTCTCGACCTCGATGTCGAAGATCTGGCGGGTGCCGGGCAGCAGCGTGAAATGCGCAGCGAGATCGTCCCAATCCCTGTCCCACGGCACGACCGGGCGGCCCTTGCCGTAGATCCGCAGGATCAGCGCCGGCTGCTGGAAGTTGCAGAACATCGGCGTGATCCGCCCGTCGGCGAGAAGATGGGCGTTGGTCTCGTTGCCCGAGCCGCCGAGGTCGAGATAGGCGACGCGCTTCGGCGAGAGGATGCGGAAGGCGTCGTAGCCTTTGGGGCTGAGGTTGATCCGCGCGCCTTCGGCCGCGGTCGCCACAAAGAACACCGGCTGCTGCGCGATCATTGCCGCGTGTTGTTCGGTCAGCTCGTCGAAGAAATCGGCCATAAGCCGGCGCTAGAGCGGCGGCCGATCCGAGACAACAACTTCGTCATCCCGGGCTTGCCCCGGGATCGCTGGCCGCCCGGGCCGGACCTTACTGGCAGCGGTCCCGGATCGGGTCCGGGACGACGCGGTCAACGTTCCTTGATGGCGGAGAAGGTCAGCTCCGGGTTCTTTTCCTGCTGGTAACCAACGTCCCACGGGCTTTTGGCCATGAACACCATGTCGCCGTCGCGGTCGCGCGCGAGGTTGGCGCGGTTGAACTCGGCGAAGCTGTCGAGCGCCGCTTGCGGGCCCTTGAGCCAGCGCGCCGTGGCGAAGGGCGATGCCTCCAGCCCGGCTTCCACTTTGTATTCGGCCGAGAGGCGCGAGACGAGCACTTCGAGCTGGAGCTGGCCGACGACGCCGACGATCCACTGCGCGCCGAACTCCGGATAGAAGACCTGGATCACGCCTTCCTCGGAAAGATCGTCGAGCGCCTTCCTGAGCTGCTTGGTCTTGGTCGGGTCCTTGAGCTGGACGCGGCGAAGGATTTCCGGCGCGAAGTTCGGCAGGCCGGTGAAGCGCACGGCGTTCTTCTCGCTCAGCGTGTCGCCGACGCGCAGGGTGCCGTGGTTCGGGATGCCGATGATGTCGCCCGCCTCGGCAGTGTCGGCGATCTCGCGGTCCTGGGCGAAGAACAGGATCGGTGAATGTACGGCGATCGGCTTGCCGGAGCCGCTCGGCGTCAGCTTCATACCGCGCTTGAAGGTGCCGGAGACCATTCGCATGAAGGCGATCCGGTCGCGGTGCTGCGGGTCCATGTTCGCCTGGACCTTGAAGATGAAGCCGGTCACTTCGTCGCGCTCCGGGCTGATCGGCCCCTCGTCGCTTGGCTGCGGGCGTGGCGGTGGAGCGAACCTGGCGATCGCATCGATCAGCTCGCTGACGCCGAAGTTCTTCAGCGCGGAGCCGAAATAGACCGGGGTGAGGTCGCCGTTGCGGTAGGCCTCGATGTCGAATTCGGGATAGCCTGCGCGGGCCAGCTCGATTTCCTCGGCGAGGTCTTCCGGCAGTTCGGCGTTCTCGTCGCGGCGGCCGAGGAACTCCTTGCTCGGTCCCTCCGGCCGGCTGACCGACCCGGTGGCGAAATCGAGCACGCCCTGGAACATGCCGCCCATGCCGACGGGATAGCCCTGCGGGCTGACGTCGAGCGCAAGCATGTCGGCCACTTCGTCGAGCAGCTCGAACACCGGGCGCCCTTCCCGGTCGACTTTGTTGACGAAGGTGATGATCGGCACGGAGCGCAGGCGGCAGACCTCGAACAGCTTGCGAGTCTGCGGCTCGATGCCCTTGGCGGCGTCGATCACCATGATCGCCGAATCGACCGCGGTCAGAGTGCGGTAGGTGTCTTCCGAAAAGTCTTCGTGGCCCGGGGTATCGAGCAGGTTGAAGGTCACGCCGTCGCGCTCGAAGGTCATCACGGAGCTGGTTACCGAGATGCCGCGCTGCTGCTCGATCTTCATCCAGTCGGACCGCGCGCGCCGCGCCTGTCCCCGCGCCTTGACCTCGCCGGCGAGATGGATCGCGCCGCCCTGCAGCAGCAGCTTCTCGGTCAGCGTGGTCTTGCCGGCGTCGGGGTGCGAGATGATCGCGAAAGTGCGGCGGTTGGACGTCATGGTGGCCTCGTGCCCGTCCCGGTTGCGGGAGGATTGGCGGATAGGGTTGTCGGGAGAGCAATCTTGCAGGCGCGCATATGCCCACGGGTGGGCGCTCCCGCAAGCGCTAGGCGTACGGCTGGACTGCCCTAGCTAGATGTCGTCGATGCTGCGCGGCTCGGCGAGGTGCCAGCGGGCGCCGTCGTAGCGGTCCTCGCGATCTTCCCACTGCACCAGCGTGCCCGCCGGCGCGCCGAGCTCCGGCAGGTGCGTCCGCAGCAGCGCCCGTGCGCGGTCGATGTCCGTCGCGTCGACATCGAGCACGCAGAAGGCGATCTCCTCCTCCTCGGCACTACCTGCGTCGTCCTCGTCGCCGGTGTCGTAGAACAGCGTGCCGCCGCCCATGCTGCACCCCAGCCCCGCCAGCCGCAGCTCGGCATCGACATAGACGCTGAAACGGTAGTGGCGCTGGAGCGGATCGATGTCGCCCGGGATGACGACCGTCATGTAGGAGCAGTCGTCGGGGTCCTCCATCTTCTCGCTGAGGCCGTGGAGGAACCGCTCGATCATCTCAGCCCCTGAGCTCCGCGCCGAGCTTGCCGGCGGCGGCGACGATGCGATCGGAAATCGCCTTCAGCTCCGCGTCGGTATAGCTCTTCTCGCCCGGCTGGAGCGTGACCTCGATCGCCAGCGACTTGCGTCCCTCGGGCACGCCCTGCCCGCGGAAATCGTCGAAAATCCGCGCATCGGCGATGTTGGCCTTGTCGGCGCCGCGTACCGCGCGCAGCAGATCGCCTGCCGGCAGGGCAGCATCGACCAGGAACGCGAAGTCGCGCAGGACCGACTGCAGCGCAGGCGGGCTGTAGGCCGGGCGGGCGAACGCGCCGCCGCCTTTCCTCGCCGGAATGGCGTCCAGGAACACTTCCACCGCCATCACGGGACCGTCGATGTCGAAAGCTTCGAGGGTACGCGGATGCAGCGCGCCGAACCGGGCCAGGATGTTCTTCGGGCCAAGCCGGAGGGTTGCGGACTGGCCGGGGTGGAACTGCTCCCCAGCCTCTCCGGCGACTTGCAGGTTAGCCACGGGCGCGCCGGCCGCTTCGAGCAGCGCCAGCGCTTCGGCCTTGGCGTCGAACGCGTCGAACGCCGCTGCCTTGCCGGTCGCCCAGCCGCGCGGGGTCTTCTCGCCTGCGAGCAGCACGGCCACTGTCGGACGTTCGTCGCTGCGTCCGTCTTGCCCGCGCAAGTACCGGCGGCCGACTTCGAACAGGCGCACGCCTTCCGCGCCGCGATCCGCGTTGCGCTTGGCGGCGGAGAGCAGGCCCGGCAGCAGCGAGGGGCGCATGGCCTTCATGTCTTCGCTGATCGGGTTTTCGAGCTTCCACAGATCGCCGTTCGCGAAGTGCGCGGCCTCGGCTTCGGGGATGAACGACCAGGTGACCGCCTCGTTCAGGCCGCGCGCTGCGGCTGCGCGGCGCACGCGGCGCTCGCGCGCTTGCTCGGCCGTGGCGGTCGGGCGGGCCACGCCGTCGGCGCGGGGCAGGGCGACGCTCTCGATCGAATCGAGCCCGTGGATGCGGACCACCTCCTCGACGATGTCGGCCGGGCCTTCGATGTCGTGGCGGCGCAGCGGCGCGGTGACCCGCCAGTCGCCGGAGACCTCGAACTCGAGCATCTCGAGCGTGCGGCGCTGCTCCTCTTCCGAGATCGCGATGCCGCCCAGGCGCTCGGCCAAGCCGGGATCGTAGGCGATCGTCTTAGCCTCGCACGGCGGCGAACCGGCGCGAACCACTTCCGAAGCCTCGCCGCCGCAGATCTTGAGGATCAGCGCGGTGAGGATCTCGAGTCCCTCGTCCAGGAACGCCGGATCGACGCCGCGCTCGAAGCGGGTGCGGGCATCGCTGGCGAGGCCGAGGCGGCGGCCGGTCTGGCCGATCCGCTCAGGGTCGAAGTACGCGATCTCGAGCAGGACATCGGTCGTGCTCTCGGACACGCCGGAGTGCTCGCCGCCCATGATCCCGGCGATATCGTGCACGCCGCTGTCGTCGGCGATCACGGTCATTTCGGCGTCGAGCGTGTAGGTCTTCTCGTTGAGCGCGAGGACCTGCTCGCCGTCCTTCGCCCGCCGCGCAACCAGAGCGCCGCTGAGCTTCGCCAGGTCGTAGGCATGCGCGGGCCGGCCGAAGGCCAGCATCAGGTAGTTGGTCATGTCGACCAGTGCCGAGATCGGCCGCTGGCCCGCCGCGATCAGCCGCTGCTGCATCCATTCGGGCGAGGCGCCGTTCTTCACGCCGCGGATCACCCGGCCGTAGAACGCCGGGCAGCCTTCGGGATCGTCGGTGCGGATCTCGATCGGACAGGCGAACGTGCCGGCGACCGGTTCGACGGAGAACGGCTTGAACGTGCCCATGCCTGCGGCTGCAAGGTCCCGGGCGATGCCCATGACGCCCATGCAGTCGGGCCGGTTGGGCGTGATCGCCACGTCGAACACCGGGCTGGCGCCGTGGTACTCGGCGAAGCTCGTGCCGACCGGTGCGTCCGCCGGCAGCTCGATGATCCCCTCGTGCTCGTCGCCGAGCTGCAGCTCGCGAACCGAGCACATCATGCCGTTGGATTCGACGCCGCGGATCGCGCTCTTGCGCAGCTCCATGCCGTTTGCGGGGACGATCGCGCCCGCCAGGCCGAGCACGCCCTTCATCCCGGCGCGCGCGTTCGGCGCACCGCAGACGACCTGCAGCGGCTCACCCTCGCCCGTGTTCACGGTCAGGACCTGCAGCTTGTCGGCATCCGGGTGCGGCCGGGCCGTGAGCACTTCGGCCACGCGGAAGCCGACCAGCTTGTCGGCCGGATCCTCGATCCCCTCCACCTCGATGCCGATGCGGTTGAGCGCGCCGGCGATCTCCGCGGCGGAAGCCTCGGTCTCGAGGAAGTACTTCAGCCATCCGAGCGAGAACTTCATGCGCGCGCTCCCACCCCGGCGGAAAGCGTCGGCTGGTCGAACGGCGAGAAGCCGTAGTGCCGCAGCCAGCGCACGTCGCCGTCGAAGAAAGCCCGCAAGTCGTCCATCCCGTACTTGAGCATCGCCAGGCGGTCGACGCCGACCCCGAAGGCGAAGCCCTGCCATTCGTCGGGATCGAGACCGGAGAACTCGATCACCCGCCGGTTGACCATGCCGCTGCCGAGCAGCTCCATCCAGCCGTGGCCCGGCTCGTCGCCCGAGCCGCCAAGGACACGCCGGCCGTTCTCGATCGCGAAGCCGACATCGACCTCCACCGAAGGCTCGGTGAACGGGAAGTAGCTCGGGCGCAGGCGCAGGACGATGTCCTCGCGCTCGAAGAACGCCTTGAGGAACGTCTCCAGCGTCCACTTGAGGTGGCCGAGATGAATGCCGCGATCGATCATCAGGCCTTCGATCTGGTGGAACATCGGCGTGTGCGTCGCATCGGAATCGGAGCGATAGACTCGGCCCGGCGCGATGATCCGCACCGGCGCGCCCTGGCTCATCATCGTGCGCACTTGCACGGGGCTGGTGTGCGTGCGCAGCAGCATGCGCCTTTTCTGGCCTACCGCTGCGCTGCTTGAGGCCGGCTCACCCTCAGGCGCCGCATCGGGAAAATAGAACGTATCGTGCATCGCCCGGGCTGGGTGGCTTTCCGGCATGTTGAGGGCGGTGAAGTTGTGCCAGTCGTCCTCGATCTCCGGCCCGGTCGCGACCGCAAAGCCGAGGTCGGCGAAAATCTCTGCCAGCTCGTCCATCACCTGGCTGACAGGGTGGACCGAGCCTTTCGGCATTTCCGGCGCGGGCAGCGAAAGGTCCAGGGTCTCGGCGGCCAGCCGCTGCTCGAGCTCGGCCGCTTCCATCTCCGCCTTGCGCGCGGCGAGCGCATCGAACACGGACTGGCGCAGCGCCTGGATCGCCGGCGCCTTCTCCTGCCGCTCCTCCGGCGCCATCGCGCCCAGAGTCTTGAGCAGCGCCGAGACGCTGCCCTGCTTGCCGAGATACTCGACGCGCAGCGCTTCGAGCGCGCTCAGGTCGGCGGCTGCGGCGATCCGCTCGCGCGCCTGGTCTTCAAGGGTCCGGTAGTCTTCCATCGGCGCGCCTGTTAGCGGGCGCGACGCCGCGGCCCAAGCCCTAATCGGCCTGCGGCGGACGCGCGGTATAGCGCAGCAGCGTCGGCAAGTCGGTCTGCGGCGCGGCGCCCTGGTCCGCCATGCGCTGGGCGATGATCCGGTCGAGGATCGGGTGCGGCATCTCGGCATATTCGCTCGGCGTCATGCCCATGAACGCCCGGAAGTCGCGCACGAACTGCGCCTGGTCGTGATACTGCCCGTCCAGTGCCTCGCTCCAGCTGCGGCGCGAGTTGAGCATGAATTCGGCGAGGCTGCGCAGGAAGCGCTGGCGGCGCAACAGCAGCTTGGGCGGAAAGCCGAAATGCTGGCCGCAAAGCCGTTCCAGCGACCGCGCGCCGAGGCCGAGCCGCTCTCCCAGCTGCGAGACGCTGGCGATCTCCGGATCGCTCAGCGCTTCGTGGCAATCCGAGATGAGCCGGTTCTCGGGCGGCCGGTCGGCTTGAGCCATCAGATAATCGTTGATCCTGACGGCCATGCTGTCGAGGTCCGTATCCTCCTGCTCCACCATTCGCTGGATCGGCGCGAACAGCGTGAAGGCCGGGTGCGTCGACCCGTCGACGGTCTGGTCCGCAATCGCCTGGGCCGGGCCTTTCGCGAACCGCGCCCAACCGGCCGGTTTCAGGCCAAGCCCCCAGACCTTGCCGGCGCGCAGGGCGAAGCGAATCGAGCGGCTGGTCGGCCCGCTGGCTACGAACGGCCATTGTTCGCGCAGCGGCCCGGGGCCGATGCAGGCATGCGGCGGAGCGCCCTTGAAGAACCGCATCTGCGACCATTCCGGATGCAGGTGATCCTCGATCGCGCGATCGGGCGGGCAGTCGAACGCGAAACCGTAGAGGGCGGTGAAATAGGGCTGGAGCGGCTCCGAAAGCCGGTAATAGCGAACATCGATCGCGATCGTCGCGTCCATCGCTTAGCCCCCAAGTGTGCGGGCGATGCACCGATCGACAGTTCATCCCCGCGCCCCTGCACCGCCTGTTTACCATCTTTTGTGGCAATGGCGAGGACCGCGATGCACATTTTTCTTCGCAAAAACAAAAGGGCGCGAACGGCTGACCGTTCGCGCCCTCGGTGTTCCGGCAGCGGCGGCTTATGCCGGCAGCGCGTCCTTGGCCTGCTTGAGGATCGCGGCGAAGGCGCCGCTCTCGTTCATCGCCAGGTCGGCCATGACCTTCCGGTCCAGCTCGATCCCGGCCAGCTTGGTGCCGTGGATGAACTGCGAGTAGGTGAGGCCTTCCGCGCGGACGGCAGCGTTGATGCGCTGGATCCACAGGGCGCGGAAGTTCCGCTTCTTCACCTTGCGGTCACGGTAGGCGTACTGGCCTGCCTTCTCGACCGCCTGGCGGGCGACGCGGATGGTGTTCTTGCGGCGGCCCCGGTAGCCCTTGGCCTGTTCCAGGATCCGCTTGTGCTTGGCGCGTGTGGTTACGCCGCGCTTGATACGTGACATGTCGAAATACTCCTGTCTCTAAACCGGGCTCAGCCGAGGCCGTAGGGGGCCCACTTCTTGATCGTCCGCGCATCGGCGTCGGAGATCACGGTGGTGCCGCGGTTCTGGCGGATGTACTTCGCGTTGTGGCTGATCAGGCGGTGGCGCTTGCCGGCGACACCATGCTTGACCTTGCCGTTGGCGGTGATCTTGAAGCGCTTCTTCACACCGCTCTTGGTCTTCAGCTTGGGCATTTTCGTCTCCTTGTCAGGGACACGTCCAACCAGCCCTGGCAGCCCTTTTGGCCAGACCGGCAGATGAATTACGTGTCGTTGAAGAGCGCGCCCCTAGAGGCAACGGGCGCGAAAGGCAAGGCGTCAGTGGCCGCCCACCGCCTCCAGCACGTCCTCCAGCCGCGCCGGATCGCCGATCGCCAGCACGTGACCGTCGGATCCGGCGTGGAGAGGCTCGCCGTTCCAGTCGCACATCGTGCCGCCGGCGCCTTCGACCACCGGCACCAGCGCCGCAAAATCGTGCAGCTTGAGCCCCGATTCGCAGACCACGTCGACGAAGCCGGTCGCCAGCAGGGCATAGTTGTAGCAGTCGCCGCCCATGATCATCCGCTTGTGATCGGTCTTGCCGGCGAGCGCCATGAACACGTCGCCTTCGGCTTGCGTGAAGTACTGCGGGCCGGTGGTGGCGAGCGTGGCGTCGGACAGCTCGCGGCAGGGGCGGGTCGAGACCGGCTTGCCGTTGAGCGTCGTGCGCTGCCCGGCCACGCCGAGCCAGCGTTCGTCCTGGATCGCCTGGTCGACCACGCCGAGCACCGGGAAGCCGTCCACCAGCAGCGCGATCAGTGTGCCGAACGTCGCTCGCCCGGCCAGGAAGGCGCAAGTGCCATCGATCGGATCGAGCACCCACTGCCGGCCCGAGCGGCCTTCGCTGACGCCGAACTCCTCGCCGTGCACCCCGTCCTGCGGCACTTCGGCGGTGAGGATCCGGCGCATCGCCTGCTCGGCTTCGCGGTCGGCGATGGTCACCGGGGTCGCGTCGCCCTTTCGCTCCGAGGCGACCGGCTCGCGGAAGTGCGGGCGGATCGCCGCGCGCGCGGCGTCGGCCAGGCGGTGGGCCAGGGCGATTTCGGCCGAGAGGTTCATTCGGGCACCGGCACGCGCAGCGGCTGCCCATCGGCGGCGACCCACGAGGCGACGGCACGTACGCCGTTCGGCCCCGCGCGGCCCCAGTGGACCGTGCCGGGCGGGATTCGCAGCCCCTGCCCCGGCAGCAGCGTCAGGTCGGGCGCTCCGGGCCGGGAGACCACGGCCGATCCGCCGATCACGTAGAGGAACTCATCCCCATGATGGTAATGCCGCGGGATCTCGCTGCCCGCAGGCATGACCAGGTCGCCGACCACCAGCTCATGCCCTGGCGCCGCCTGGATCGGCCCGCGCAGCACTTCGTTCGAGCCTTGCGCCGGCTGGTACGTGGCAATGCGCGAATCGGCATCAGCGCAAGCTGCGAGACCGGCAAGCAGCGGGAGGGCGATCGCCGCGCGCATCAGTCGAACAGCGAGCTGACCGAGCTTTCGTCGGCGATCCGGCGGACCGCCTCGCCGATCAGCGGGGCGATCGGCAGGATGCGGATGCGGGTGGAATCCTTCGCCGCGTCGGTCGGCAGGATCGAATCGGTGATCACCAGCTCGGTCAGCGCCGACTTGTCGACCCGCGCCACCGCGCCGCCCGAAAGCACGCCGTGCGTGATGTATGCGGCGACGCTCTTCGCGCCGGCATCCATCAGCGCCTGCGCGGCGTTGCACAGCGTGCCGCCCGAATCGACGATGTCGTCGATCAGGATGCAGCTGCGGCCTTTCACGTCACCGATGATGTTCATCACCTCGGATTCGCCGGGGCGCTCCCGCCGCTTGTCGACGATCGCCAGCGGCGCGTTGTCGAGCCGCTTGGCCAGCGAGCGGGCGCGGACCACGCCGCCCACGTCGGGAGAGACGACCATCAGGTCCTTGTCGCCGAGGCGCGCCTGGATGTCGGCCGCCATCGTCGGCGCGGCATAGAGGTTGTCGGTCGGGATATCGAAGAAGCCCTGGATCTGCCCCGCGTGGAGATCGACCGAGAGCACCCGGTCGGCACCCGCTTCGGTGATCAGGTTAGCGACCAGCTTGGCCGAGATCGGCGTGCGTGGGCCGGGCTTGCGGTCCTGCCGGGCATAGCCGAAATAGGGAACCACCGCGGTGATCCGCTTGGCCGAGGCGCGCTTGCACGCGTCGATCGCGATCAGCAGCTCCATCAGGTTGTCGTTCGCCGGATAGCTGGTCGACTGGACGATGAAGAGGTCCTCGCCGCGGACGTTCTCGTGGATCTCGACGAAGATCTCCTCGTCGGCGAAGCGGCGCACGCTCGCATCGGTCAGCGGCATCTCGAGATAGCCGCAGATCGCCCGGGCAAGCGGCAGGTTGGAATTGCCGGCCATGATCTTCATCGACGGGGAGCTCCTTGATGCCGCTGAACGCCGCGCGGGGAATCGCTTCGGCTGCCTCTACCCCGGATGCCCGCCTTTGCAACAGGAGCGGGGGGCTTTTCCCCCTGCCTGCCGCCGAAACTAGCCGCGGTGGTGCTCGCCCTTGATCCAGCGCACGGTGCCGGAGCTGGCGCGCATCACCACGCTCTCCGTGGTCATGCAGCCGGCTTTCTTGTACTTCACGCCTTGCAGCAGCGAACCGTCGGTCACGCCGGTGGCGGCGAAGATGCAGTCGCCCTTGGCGAGTTCTTCCAGCTTGTAGATCCGGTCGAGGTCCTCGATCCCCCACCTGCGGGCGCGGCCCCGCTCGTCGTCGTTGCGGAACAGCAGCTTGCCGTTGAACTGCCCGCCGACGCAGCGCAGCGCGGCAGCGGCGAGCACGCCCTCGGGCGCGCCGCCGGAGCCCATGTACATGTCGATCGTGGTTTCGGGATTGGTCGTGGCGATGACCCCGGCGACGTCGCCGTCACCGATCAGCACGACGCCGCAGCCGATCGCGCGCAGTTCGGCGATCAGATCCGCGTGGCGCGGGCGATCGAGCACGCAGACGATGATCTGGTCGGGAGCGACACCTTTCGCAGCGGCGACCGCGTGCACGTTCTCGGTCGCGCTCTTGCGCAAGTCGATCACGCCTTCGGGATAGCCGGGGCCGACGGCGAGCTTTTCCATGTAGACGTCGGGCGCGTTGAGCAGGCAGCCCTCCTCGGCGGCGGCGAGCACCGCGAGCGCGTTCGGGCCGCCCTTGGCGGTGATCGTCGTGCCTTCGAGCGGATCGAGCGCAATGTCGATCCGCGGCCCGGTGCCGATCGCGCCGCCGACCTTCTCCCCGATATAGAGCATCGGCGCCTCGTCGCGCTCACCCTCCCCGATCACCACGGTGCCGTCGATCGCCAGTTCGTCGAACGCCTGGCGCATCGCCTCGACCGCGGCGTGGTCGGCCGCCTTCTCGTCGCCGCGCCCGATCAGCTTCGAAGCCGCCACCGCGGCGGCTTCGGTCACCCGCACCAGTTCGAGCACGAGCACACGATCGAGAACGTGGCTGGAGGAGATGGATCGGGCGGAACCGGCGCTTTGGCTCATATGGGATTCGGACCTCTCGAAATGCCTGGCCGGCGGTTAAAGCCGAAGGCGTTCGCGATGTCGAGCGTGCTAGAGCAGGCGCATGATCAGCGGCGGCTCGGTGAGGCTGGGCGAGCCTTCGAGCAGGCGCAGGGCTTCCGCGATCCGCGCCTCCGGCCCTTCGTGGGCGACCATCGCGACCAGCACTTCGCCGCCCTCCTCGGGCCGGCCGTGCTGGATCAGGCTCTCTATGGAAACCTGCGCATCGCGCATCGCCGCGGTGATCTCCGCCAGCACGCCGGGGCGGTCGGTGACCGTGAAGCGCAGGTACGTGCGGCTGGTCCGGTGCCCGGCGTCGGCGGGCGCGCGGACCGCCAGCGCGGCGGCGGGGACGGAGAACGGCGCGCCGATGTCGCCGCGGGCGATGTCGATGATGTCGGCGGCGACCGCACTGGCGGTCGGTCCGTCGCCGGCGCCGGCGCCCTGGAACAGCAGGCGGCCGGAGAAGTTGCCTTCGGCCACGACGGCGTTCGTCGGGCCGTCCACGGCGGCAAGCGGGTGGCCGTGCGGCACGAGGCAGGGCTGGACGCGCTGGAACAGCCCCTCGCCCTCGTCGCAGTCGGCGATGCCGAGCAGGCGGATACGGTAGCCGAGCGCTTCGGCCTGGGCGATGTCGGCGGCGCGGACGCGGCCGATCCCGCCGATGTCCACGGCCGGGAAATCGATGCGCGCGCCGAAGGCGATCGCCGCCAGGATTGCCAGCTTGTGCGCCGCGTCGATGCCCTCGACATCGAAGGTCGGATCGGCTTCGGCATAGCCGAGCGCCTGGGCTTCCGCGAGAACCTCGCCGAAGTCGCGCCCGGTCTGCTCCATCGTGGAGAGGATGTAATTGCAGGTGCCGTTGAGGATCCCGTAGATCCGCTCGATCCGGTTGGCCGCGGCGCCTTCGCGCAGCCCCTTGATCACCGGAATGCCGCCGGCAACCGCGGCCTCGAACTTCAGCGCAATGCCCTGGCTTTCGGCGAGCTCGGCCAGTTCCATGCCGTGGTGCGCGATCATCGCCTTGTTGGCAGTCACCAGCGCCTTGCCGGCCCGCAGGGCGTTGCGCGCGGTGGTCAGCGCGGGGCCGTCGGCGCCGCCGACCAGTTCGACCACGACATCGACATCCTCGCGCTCCGCCAGCGCGGTCATGTCGTCTTCCCAGACGTAGGGCGACAGATCGACTCCGCGGTCCTTCGACCGGTCCCGCGCGGAGACGGCGACGATCCGCACCGGGCGCCCGGCGCGGCTTTCGATGAGCGCGCCGTTGGTTTCGAACAAGCGCACGAGCCCGGCCCCGACGGTGCCGAGCCCGGCCAATGCGATACGAAGCGGTTCCGCCATTCCCAAATGCCCTCTGCCTGAAACGGGGCGGGCGTTAGTGAGAAGGCTGCGGCTTGGCTAGTCCCGCGTCCGCTCGCACGGGCCGAGTTGTTCGAGGACGAAGCGGTAGTCGGTCTCCGCCCGGCTGCGCCCGGCTGCATCGGCCTGGAGGTAGGCACTGGCCGGCAGGGCGGGCGGAAGGGAGCAGGCGAGCCGGTACCATTCGAGCGTGCCGGGCGCGGGCGCCTGCGCCGCCTGGTCGACGATCTCGGTCCACGAAACGCCCCACTGCGGGTCCATCCCGGGCCGGCGAACCACCGTCAGCGCGACCGGATTGCCGCTGACGGTATCCACGAACATCTGCGTCTCCGATTCGCCGGACAGGTTGCCGGCCACCGAGAGCACGTCGCGCACGCCGGTCACCCGGGGCGGAGCGCCGGGGGCGACCAGTTCGGCGATCACCCCGCGCAGCCGCGCTTCGGTGGCCTCGTCAACGGAAAGCTGTGCGTCGGGCTCGATCAGCTGCAGTTCGCTCGGCCGGCCCGGCACGGGGTTGGCGAAGACCAGCAGCGACTGCTTCTTCAGCTTGGGCGGCTTGCCCTTCGCGTCGAGCGGAAGATCGACCAGGTAGCGCAGCGATTCGCCCAGCGCCGCCGGTCCCTTGAGCACCCGCTCCGTCTGCGCTTCCACATAAAGCCGCGCATGCCCGGGGGCCAGGCCGGGGGCCCGCTCCGGCGGGACGTTCGCCTGGTCCTTTACCGTCACCCGGGCAATGATCGCGGCCGGTTCGGCGAGACCGGCCAGATCGGCATATGTCAGCGGTTGCACGGCAGCCGCCGGCGCCGCGACTTGTGCTTCCCCGGGGGTTGCACAGGCGGAAAGCGCCACGGGAAGGGCGAGCGCGCGCAGCCACATCGACGGACGGGGGCGGGTGTGCAAATTCATCGTCATCTCCTCGGCGGAACGTGCGGCCGCGCAGTTCGCTCCCATCGGCCCGTTGGATGGACTTTGTCCATGAATCCGCCGTTAACCGATAAAGCGTTTGCCCAGCCCCACTGGTGACGCTAAGGCTTCCGCGAAACGGGCTTCAGAACCATAAAATTACAACAAATGGGGTCCTGGCTTGGTGGTTGCGAGAGGGGCACCCCCCGATTTCTCCCACTGGGCCTCAGGTCTGGACAAAAGCATCGTGCCTGTCAGAATAGAACATTCTGCTGGGATACGAACGGCTTGCTGGGTGTGAGCCTGGGCGTTTTGAAAATGGAGTGATGCGGCTGGATGGCCTACGCTGACCAACAAATGAGCGGTAACAAGATTATCGCTATTATTATCGTTGCACTCATCCACATAGCAATCGGCTACGTGCTGGTCACCGGTCTTGCCTACTCGGCAGCAAAAAAACTGGTGGAACGCGTAACGACGGTGGATATCGAAGAACCGGAGCCGGAGGAACCTGAAGAGGAACCGCCGCCCCCAGAGCCGGACACCGCGCCGCCGCCGCCGGTCGCGCCGCCGCCGCCGATTAACGTCAGCGTCGCGCCGCCCCCGATCCAGGTGCAGTCGGTGATTCCGCCGCCCGCCCCGATCGCGCGCGTCGTGCCCCCGGCGGCTCCGCCTGCCCCTCCGGCTCCTCCGCCGCCGCCCGCACCTTCGCAGGCCCGGGGAGTCTCGCCGAAGAACCAGAGCAGCTGGGCACGACGGATCCAAGAAAACTATCCCTCCCGCGCCCTGCGTGAAGGAACCGAGGGAACCGTCGGCGTTAGCGTCACCGTGAACGCCGAGGGCCGTGTATCCGCGTGCTCGGTAACCAGCTCGAGCGGCGACAGCTCGCTCGACCAGGCAGCCTGCACGGGCATGGAGCGCTACGCGCGCTTCGATCCTGCCCTCGACAGGGACGGGAATCCGGTCACGGGTTCCTGGTCCACCCGGATTACCTACCAGCTCAACTGAAGACGTTGAAATTCTCTAGAGAGGACTACCCGCATGCTTATTGAAATTCTGGCCGCGGCCGGTGGTGAAGCGGCCCCGCAGAACCAGTTCGGCTTCATGGAAGCCATGGAACAGGGCGGCGTTATCGCCTGGTCGATCTTCGGCACCCTCGTCATCATGTCCGTCGGCTCGTTCTACATCCTGATCACCAAGCTGCTCGAGCAGAACAAGATCTTCCGCCAGTACAAGGCGGTCCGTTCCAGCTTCTGGCGCGCCAACACGCTGAGCGAAGGCGCCACCAAGCTCGAGAAGAACAGCGCATGGCGCCAGCTGGTGGACGACGCGCTCGCCGCCGAAGCCCAGCACAACAAGATGACCGACAACCTCGAAGCGCACGACTGGATGCACGGTTCGCTCGCTCGCTCGGAAGCGTCGATCAACGCTCGCCTGGCTTCGGGCCTGCCCTTCCTCGCTTCGGTGGGTGCTACCGCCCCCTTCATCGGTCTGCTCGGAACGGTTATCGGTATCTACCGCGCGCTGATCAACATCGGCCTCGCCGGTTCGGCCTCGATCGACAAGGTCGCCGGCCCGGTCGGTGAAGCACTGATCATGACCGCCATCGGTCTGCTCGTCGCCGTTCCGGCGGTGCTCGCCTACAACTGGCTGCAGTCGCGCAACCGCCGCATCGGCGAGCTGCTCTCGGGCTTCTCGACCGACATCCTGGCGAACATCACCTCGCGCGGTGCGGTGAAGCCGACCGTCATCACGAAGACCTCGACCCAGCAGGCCGCCACCGCGGCGAAGACTGCACCGGCGACGGCTTCCAAGGCCTGAGCCAAAGCTCACGGGGCGGGCACTTGCGGCATGCGGGCCGCCCGCCCCGCGAACTGAAACAGAAGTTTTGAGATAGGACGCAGAACATGGCCATTTCGATGGGCGGCGGCGGCCAAGAGACGCCGATGTCAGACATCAACACCACGCCCCTCGTGGACGTGATGCTGGTGCTCTTGATCATCTTCCTGATCGCCGTTCCGGTTGCCATCCAGACGATCGAGAGGCTGCAGATTCCGGTGTTCGTGTCGGCCGAATCGAAGGACAAGGTCGAGAACCTGCTGCTCACCGTGACCACCACGGACGACGCAGGCCGCAGCGCGGGCGAACCGGGATATCAGGGCGCGTCGCGCAGCGGCGAATGCCGGGTATACTTCAACAACATCACCCCGGTCGGTTCGCAGGAACTCTACGACCGTGCGTTCGAGCGGCTCGACAACATCGTGCAGCGCGAAGGCGGGGTCGAAGCGATCATGCAAAATCCCGAGCTCATCCCGCAGGTCCACATTCGCGGCGACGTGAATGCTCCGTGGCGCTGCGTGGCCGGCACGATCTTCAACGTTCAGGCGGCCGGTTACCCGACCGTCGGCTTCATTTCCAACCCGGTCGACCCCAACGGCTGATCGGGACGGAAGAGAAAGAATTCAGGAGTAACCACTCATGGCAATGTCAGGCGGCAGGGACGATGGTTCGCCGATGATGGAGATGAACACGACGCCGTTGATCGACGTCATGCTCGTTCTCCTCATCATGTTCATCATCACGATCCCGGTGGCTACGCATTCGGTCGATATCGACCTGCCGACGCCTTCCGACGCGCCGACCCCGGATGTTCAGCCGGACAAGAACAAGGTCGTTCTCACCGCCACCGGCGAGATCCTCTGGAACGACAACGCGATCAACCAGAGCCAGCTGGTCGCAAACCTGCAGGAAACGCTGACCTTCCCGGTCGAGCCGGAACTGCAGTTCGAGCCGGAGCCCAACGCCAGCTACGACCTGTCGGCCAAAGTGCTGAACATCGTGAAGGCGTCCGGCGTTTCGAAGTTCGGCTTCGTCGGCAACGAAAAGTACCGGTCCTTCGGCGGCGTCAGCTAGCCCAAGCGATCATCGAACAAGAAAGAGGGGCGGAGCGATCCGCCCCTTTTTTTGTGCCCTGCCCAATCCTCCCCGGCACGGGGAGGGGGACCATCCAGAGGATGGTGGAGGGGGCCCGCCGCACGCGCTGGGTAGGAGGCGGGCCCTCCGTCACCGGCCTTGCGGCCGGCGCCACCTCTCCGTCCTGGGGCGGCGTTGGGTGCTGCCGAACGGCTCAAGCCAAACTAAAGTCCTCCCCCTTTGGCATGGTCTGGCTCGACCCTTTCGTCCGGGCCAGCCCCCTCCACCGCCTTCGGCGGTCCCCCTCCCCCAGAGGGGGAGGATTGAAGAGGCGACGCGATCACTCCTCCTCCTCCTCCTCCGCGCCCGTCTCGACCCGCATCGCGGCGCCGGCCAGGGCCTCCGCCTCCAGCAGCAGCTCGTCGTCGACGGCGCCTTGCGGCAGGCTTTCACGGCCGATCATCACCATGACCGGCACGGCAAGCGGGCTGACCCGCTCCAGTTCCACGTGCACCAGCCGCTCGGCCGCGCTGTCGAGCAGGTCGCCGAGCCGGCCGATGTCGGTCATTCGCGCGCGCGCATCGGCCCAGGCGGCCTCGATCAGCACGTGGTCGGGCTCGTACTTGCGCAGCACGTCGTAGATCAGGTCGGTCGAGAAGGTGACCTGCTTGCCGGTCTTGCGTTTCCCCGGATGCTGGCGCTCGACCAGCCCGGCGATGACCGCGACCTCCCGGAAAGCACGGCGAAGCAGGTGCGAATCCGTCACCCAGTCGATGAACTCGTGCGTCAGGATGTCGGGCGAAAGCAGCGGGGCCGGATCGAGCACCGGCTTCAGGCCCCAGACCGCCAGCGAATAGTCGTTGGCGACGAACCCGCCGGGCAGCAGCCCGCGCTGCTCCATGCGCTTGGTGATCAGCATGCCGAGGGACTGGTTCGCGTTCCAGCCGGTGAAGGTGTAGTAAACCGTGTAGTGCCGCCTCGCGTGAGGGAAGGTCTCCACCAGCAGGTTGTCCGGCCCCGGCATCTGCGAGCGCCAGTCCTGCACTTCCAGCCAGTCGCGCACGTCGTCGGGAAGGCGCCCCCAGCCGGCCCGATCGACGAGCATGTGCCGCACGCGATCGGCCAGATGCGTGGTGAGCGGCAGGCGCAGCCCCATGTAGCTCGGGATCGTGGCCGATCGCTTCGCGGCGCGGACGACCAGCTCGAGATCCTTGAGCGCTTCGACCTCCAGGTCCATTCCGGCGAAGCGGAAGGTGTCGCCTGTCTTCAGCGAGGCGGCGAACTGTTCCTCCACCTTTCCCAGCGCGCGGCCGTTCCGGAAGCGGATCTCGATCATCTCCGAATCGACGATGATGCCGGCGTTCATCCGGTGCCTCTGGGCGTGCTCGGGATGGGTCAGCCGCCAGGTGCCGCCGCCCTCCCCGTCGTCGTCGCGGACGATTCGCTTGAACTTGTCGTAGGCTTCCAGCGAGTAGCCGCCGGTGGCGACGAAGTGCAGGACGCGGCTCCACACGGACGTGTCGAGCCAGGCATAGGCCAGGCTGGAGCGGACTTCCGCCAGGAGCGCCGCTTCGTCGAACGGGGCGGCGCAGGCGCAGGCCATGACATGCTGGGCGAGCACGTCGAGCCCGCCGGGGCGGAAGTCCTCCCCGTCCCGGTGTCCCTGGTCGACCGCGTCCTTCGCGGCCATCGCCTCGAGGAATTCGAAGCGGTTGCCGGGCACCAGGATCGCGCGGCTCGCCTGGTCGAGCCGGTGATTGGCGCGGCCGATGCGCTGCAGCAGGCGGCTCGAGCCCTTCGGAGCGCCCATCTGCACGACGCAATCGATGTCCCCCCAGTCGACTCCGAGGTCGAGGCTGGCGGTGGCGACCAGCGCACGCAGTTCCCCGCGCGCCATTGCGCCTTCGACCTTGCGCCGCGCCTCCTTGCTCAGCGAGCCGTGGTGGATGCCGATCGGCAGCGTGTCCTCGTTCGCGTCCCACAGTTCCTGGAAGATGTATTCGGCCAGGAAGCGGGTGTTGGTGAAGATCAGCGTCGTGCGGTTGCGCTTGATCTCGCGGTAGAGCTGCGGGATCGCCCAGATCGCCGCGTGCCCGCCCCAGGGCACGGTCGCCTCCTCCGACAGGAGGATCTCGACCTCCGGCGGCGCGCCCTTCTCCCCTTCGACCAGCCGGACCGCATCGATCTCGCCCCACGGCGCCAGCCAGGCGCGGAACTCCTCGGGGTCGGCGACGGTGGCGGAAAGCGCGGCGCGCTGCATGCCCGGGGCGATCGCCTGGAGGCGGGAGAGCGCCAGCGCCAGCAGATCGCCGCGCTTGCCCGTTGCGAACGCGTGAACCTCGTCGATCACCACCCGCTTCAGGCCCTGGAACAGCTCAAGGCTGTCCGGGTAGCTGAGCAGCAGCGAGAGCGATTCGGGCGTCGTCAGCAGGACATGCGGCGGGCGGCTGCGTTGCCGCTTCTTGCGGTCCGAGGGCGTATCGCCGCTGCGGGTCTCTACCCTGAGCGGGAGCCCCATCTCCTCGACAGGCGCCACGAGATTGCGCTGCACGTCGTGCGCCAGTGCTTTCAATGGCGAGACATAGAGCGTGTGCAGTCCCTCGGGCGGCGGAGCACCTGCGAGCCGCGAGGGCGTGAAGTCGGCCAAGGTCGGCAGGAACCCGGCGAGAGTCTTGCCGGCACCCGTATCGGCTACGAGCAGGGCGTGGCGGCCGGCATCGCTGGCCGCCAGCATCTCCGCCTGGTGCCGCCGGACGCGCCAGCCCCGCCCCGCGAACCACTGGGCGATTTCCGGCGGGATCTCGGGCGCGGTCGGCGCATCGGAGAGGGGCGACTGGTGCGGCACTGATCTTTCGAACGATTGGAAGGGCGGATCGGTTCTGCTGCGGTGTCGCAGGCGGCCCCGGCTCCGGCAAGCGCCGAGCCGCCGCGCTGGCGCGCCGGGCCGCGCAACCTCTGCGCCCCCTCACCCGTTCGAGAAGCGTACCCCGCAGTGCGGGGCGATGCCGCAGGCCCGCTGTCGCCTGCGAGCATCGGACACCCAGGCAGATCCACAGGAGACTCGTGATGCCCGATCGCTACACCAGAAATCGCAACCGCCCAGGTCAGCAGGAAAGCTACGGCGACCGCAGCTGGCGCCAACAGGAGCAGTTCTCCTCCGGCGAGCGCGGCTGGAACCAGAACGACGACGAAGGCTACGGCCAGCAGATGAGCGACCCGTACCGGCGCAGCAGCCAGTCCGAATACGGCAGCGCCTGGGACCGCAGCGAGCGCAACCGCGGAGGCGGCCAGGGCTCGTCGCGCCGGGAGCCCGACTACTCCTCGACCGGCGAGTACAACTACGGCCCGGCCTACTACGACACCGGCACCGGGCGCGGGTATTCCAGCTTCACCTCCGAGGACCAGGGGGGACGGGACTTCAATACACCGACCAGCCGCGAGTACCGCGGTTCCGGACGTGGCGGATCTTACGGCGGCTATGGCGGAGGAGCGCGCCTCGACTACGACCGCGGCGAGCACGAGCGGGGCTTCCTCGACCGCGCGGGTGACGAGATCGCCAGCTGGTTCGGCGACGAGGAGGCCGCCCAGCGCCGCGAGATGGACCACACCGGCCGCGGGCCTTCCGGATACACCCGCTCCGACCAGCGCATCCTGGAGGACGCCTGCGACCACCTGACGGACGACTGGGCGGTCGATGCCCGCAACATCCAAGTGACGGTGAAGGACGGCGAGATCACCCTCGACGGAACCGTCCCCACCCGCCAGCAGAAGCGCCACGCGGAAGACTGCGTGGAGGACATTTCCGGCGTCCGCCACGTGCAGAACAACCTGCGCGTCCAGGAACGCTCCGAATGGGACCGCGGCGGCGACTCCGCACGGGCGGAAGGGGAGCAGACGCCCGGATCGCTCGCCTGAGCGCAGGTTACGAATGAACAGGGGGCGCTTCGGCGCCCCCTGTCTTGTCAGTGCGCCGCTTGCGCGCCCCGTTCGAGGCCGGAGGCGGCGAGTTGCTCGTCGATCTGGCGCAGGAGCCGCTCCAGCCCTTCCGCGCTGTCGCTTTCGGCGCGGGCGACCAGCACGTCCTGCGTGTTCGAGGCGCGCAGCAGCCACCAGCCGTCGGCGGTGGTGACTCGCACGCCGTCGGTGTCGTTCACGTCGGCGTCGGTGCCCTGGAGGCGCTGCTTCACCTCGTCGATCGCGGCGAACTTGCGGCTCTCGTCCACTTGGAAGCGCATCTCGGGCGTGTTGAGCACGTCCGGCATCGCCCCGCGCAGCGCGGTGACCGACTTGCCGAGCCGCGCCGCGGCGGCGATCAGCCGAACGCCGGCGTAGAGCGCATCGTCATAGCCGTAGTACGTGTCGGCGAAGAACACGTGGCCGCTCATCTCTCCGGCGAGAGGCGCCTTGGTTTCCTTCATCTTCGACTTGATGAGGCTGTGGCCGGTCTTCCACATCAGCGGCTCGCCGCCGAGCTCGGCGACGCGTTCGAACAGCGCGCGGCTGGCCTTCACGTCGGCGATGATGGTGGAGCCGGGGCGATCGCGCAGGAGGTCTTCGGCGTAGATCATCAGCAGCTGGTCGCCCCAGATGATCCGCCCTTCCCCGTCGATCGCGCCGATCCGGTCCCCATCGCCATCGAAGGCGATGCCGAAGTCGAGGTTCTTCTCGGCGACGAGCTTGCGCAAGTCCTCGAGGTTTTCCGGCATCGTGGGATCGGGGTGATGGTTGGGGAAGTTGCCGTCGACTTCGGTAAACAGGCAGAAGTGCTCGCCCGGAAGGCGGGCGGTCAGGATTTCCAGCGCGGGGCCGGCGGCACCGTTGCCGGCGTCCCAGCCGACGCGAAGGGACGAGAGGCGCTCCCGGTCGATCCCCTCGAGACCGGCCAGCATACGCTCGACGTAAGCCTCCAGCACCTCGCGCTTCTCGACAGTGCCGGTGCCGTCGCTCCAGGCGCCTTCCGCCGCGAGCCGGCCGATCTCCTGGATGTCGGCGCCGAAGAACGGGCGGCCCTGGAATACCATCTTGAAGCCGTTGTAATTGGCGGGGTTGTGGCTGCCGGTGATCTGGATGCCGCCGTCGACGTCATCGGCGGAGGCTTCGGCGTAGTAGAGCATCGGCGTCGGGCCCATGCCCACGCGCACGACGTCGCAGCCACTGGAGGTCAGGCCTTCGACCAGCGCATGCTCGAGCATCGGCGAACTGACACGCCCGTCGTAACCGACCGCCACTTTCTTCCCGCCGGCCTGCCGCAGCAGCGTGGCGAAACCCCGGCCGATCGCGCGCGCGTCCTCCGCGCCCAGCGTTTCGCCGATGATCCCGCGGATGTCGTATTCGCGCAGGACCGTGGGATGGAACTTGTGGCTCATCGGATCTCCTTCTTGGAATCGGGCAATTCGTGAAGGAGCAGGTCCCGCGCCGCGTTGGCCTCGTGCACCTGCTCGCTGGTTCCGCCCCGGTCGGGGTGGACCATGGCGACCAAACGCTTGTGGGCCTCGATTATTTCCGGACGATGTGCACCGGGCTGGACTCCGAGGAGCTTGCGGGCCCGGGCGGCGGCTTCCTGGCGGGCGGAAAGCTTCGCCTGCCAGGGCCAGCGCCCGAAGATCATCCTCCAGGCGATGATCGCGATCGCGGCCAGGATGAGCAGCCGCATCATCGCTCAGGCCGCTTTGGCCTGCGGCGCGAAGCCGGGCAGGTTGAGCTTGGAGACGAGCTCCCGCAGTTCCTGGCGCGCGACCAGATGGCTGGTCCCGAGCTCGCCGAGCTGGCCCTTGTCGAGCAGGGTGAGGCCGGAAGGGAACAGCTCGCGGTAGACCACGCGTTCGCTGAGGCCCTGGGCGACCCGGAAGCCGACCCGCTTGCTGAGTTCGGCGAGCGCCTGATCGATGCGGCGCTGGTTGCGGGCGTCGACATGCTGCACGCGGTTGCGGACGACGACCCAGTCCATCTCCCGCCGTTCCTTCAGGGCGCGGGTCTTGCGCGCTTCGAAGATCAGTTCGGCGTAGAACGACAGGCGCCGGACCTTGAAGGTTTCGGCGTCGACCTGGCCGATCAGGTCGAAATCGACGAAGCTATCGTTCATCGGCGTGACGAGGGTGTCGGCGCGCGTGGCGGCGTGGCGGGCGAGCGGATCGTCGCGTCCGGGCGTGTCGAAGATCACGAAGTCGCACGGTCCGCCGAGATCCTCGGCGCCGGTGGTGAGCTTGTGGACGGCGGCCTCAAGCTCGTCCTCGGTTCCGCCGTCGAACACGGCGAAGCGGGCGGTCGGCAGGTCGATCTCGCGGCGGCGCATCGTCTCGGCGCGGTTCTCGAGATAGCGGTACAGGGTGCGCTGGCGGTGATCGAGGTCGATCGCCGCCACGCGGGCGCCGCGATGGGCGAGCGCGATGGCCACGTGCACCGCGGTGGTGGACTTGCCGGTGCCGCCCTTCTCGTTGGCGAAGACAATGCGATGCGGTGCGGGCATGGACACGTGCGGACGGGCTTTCTCTGTTGCCGCGGGGCCGCTAGTGCCCCGTGACTGCTGCTCTTATCCAAGGGGTGCGCCCGTGCAAACCGTCAACCACCTCCCTGCCCTGCGGGAAGCTGTGGACACTCTGCGAATGAGAGGTGCCGTGGCGCTCGTGCCGACGATGGGCGCGCTGCACGAGGGGCACCTCACTCTGGTGCGGGAAGCGAGGGCGCGGGCGGCTTCGCTGGTCGTGTCGATCTTCGTCAATCCGGCGCAGTTCGGGCCGAACGAGGATCTCGACGCCTATCCGCGCCAGCTTGCCGAGGACTCGCAGCTGCTGAAGGCGGAGGGGGTCGACCTGCTGTGGGCGCCGCCGGTGGAGGAAGTTTATCCGCAGGGCTTCGCGACCACGGTTTCGGTCAGCGGCGTGAGCGAAGGCCTGTGCGGCGCTTCGCGGCCGGGGCACTTCGACGGGGTCGCCACGGTCGTGCTCAAGCTGTTCAACCAGGTTCGTCCGGACCTCGCCGTGTTCGGAGAGAAGGACTGGCAGCAGCTCGCGGTGATCCGCCGCATGGCCCGCGACCTGGACCTGACGCGGCCGGCCGCCGAGGCGATCCACGGGATCGCCACGGTGCGGGAGGCGGACGGGCTCGCCCTCTCCAGCCGCAACCGGTACCTCTCGGCCGACGATCGCGCGCGCGCCGCCGCGCTGCCCCGCGCGATGCGCGAGGCGGTCGCGCGGATCGAGGGCGGGGATCAGGTTTCTGCGGCGTTGCTGGCGCTGCACCGGGCGCTGATTGACGGCGGTTTCGCCAGCGTCGATTATGCCGAACTGGCGGATGCCGAGAGCCTCGAGCCGATCGAGGCTCTGGGCGCGACGCCCGCGCGGCTGCTGGTGGCGGCGCGGATCGGCGGAACGCGGCTGATCGACAACATGCCGGTCGCCGGTCGGCAAAGCGTGGACTGATCGGTTCGAACACGTGGCTGGCATTTTGTTGCGGCCGCGGGTAATTGTCGGAAACCCATTCCGGCAGGAGGACAGCAGCAGTGAAGCTCGGTCGTCTCAACCATATCGGCGTCGCCGTTCCGGACATGGAGGCGGCGCGCGCCTTCTACCGCGACAGCCTGGGCGCGACCGAGATCGGCGAGCCGTTCGACATGATCGAGCAGGGCGTGCGGGTGTGCTTCGTCGATACGCCTAACGGCGGCACGCAGGTGGAGCTGCTGGCTCCGCTGGGTGAGGACAGCCCGGTCAGCGGCTTTCTTGGGAAGAATCCGCTCGGCGGCCAGCACCACTTGTGCTTCGAAGTGCCGGACATCGCCGAGGCGCGGGCGGAGTTCGAGGGCCAGGGCAAGCGCATCCTGGGCCCGACCCGCATCGGCGCGCATGGGACGCCGATCTTCTTCGTCCATCCCAAGGACATGGGCGGGGTGCTGACGGAGATCATGGAGACGCCGGAAGGCGGGCATTGATGCGGCTTCGGATCTCCCCCTCTTCCGTCATGCTGAACTTGTTTCAGCACCCATTCCTCCGCCCGCGCGGACGGAGCCTGGAGGCAAAATGGCCCCTGGAACGAGTTCAGGGTGACGAAATTGGTGGGGTCCGGGCGTGACGAACAAACCCAACAAAGCCGACTGGCGCGCGCTGGCGGACAAGGAGGTCAGGGGCCGCGACCTGACGTGGCAGGTGCCCGAAGGGTTCGGCATCGAGCCGCTCTACACCGCCGAGGACGTGCCGGAGGGCGGGCCCGGCTTGCCGGGCTTCGCGCCGTTCACGCGCGGGGTGAAGGCGAGCATGTATGCCGGGCGGCCGTGGACGGTGCGGCAGTATGCGGGTTTCTCGACTGCCGAAGAATCGAACGCCTTCTACCGCCGCAACCTCGCCGCCGGGCAGAAAGGGCTGTCGGTCGCCTTCGACCTGGCCACCCACCGGGGTTACGACTCCGACCATCCGCGCGTGGTCGGCGACGTCGGCAAGGCCGGCGTTGCGATCGACACGGTCGAGGACATGGAGATCCTGTTCTCCGGCATTCCGCTGGATGAGATGTCCGTCAGCATGACGATGAACGGCGCGGTGCTGCCGGTGCTGGCGTTCTACATCGTCGCGGCGGAGAAGCAGGGGGTGGGGCAGGACCAGCTCAGCGGAACCATCCAGAACGACATCCTCAAGGAGTTCATGGTCCGCAACACCTACATCTACCCGCCCGGGCCGAGCATGCGGATAGTCTCGGACATCATCGCTTACACCTCGGCGCAGATGCCTCGGTTCAACTCGATCTCGATCAGCGGCTATCACATGCACGAAGCCGGGGCGACGGCGGTGCAGGAACTCGCCTTCACCATCGCCGACGGCAAGGAATACGCGAAGCAGGCGATGGCCGCCGGGCTGGCGCTGGACGAGTTCGCCCCGCGCCTGTCGTTCTTCTTCGGCATCGGCATGAACTTCTTCATGGAAGTGGCCAAGCTGCGCGCAGCGCGCACCCTGTGGTGCGAGGTGATGGAAGGGCTCGGCGCGAAGGACGAACGCAGCAAGATGCTGCGCACGCACTGCCAGACGAGCGGCGTGAGCCTGCAGGAGCAGGATCCGTACAACAACGTCATCCGCACCACGGTTGAAGCGCTGGCGGCCGTGCTCGGCGGGACGCAGAGCCTGCACACCAATGCGCTCGACGAGGCGCTGGCCCTGCCGACCGACTTCTCCGCCCGGATCGCCCGCAACACCCAGCTCGTGCTGCAGGAGGAGACCGGGATCACCAACGTGGTCGATCCGCTCGGAGGCTCGTACTACGTCGAGGCGCTGACGGCGAAGCTCGCGGAAGAGGCACGCCGGCTGATCGGGGAGGTCGACGCGCTCGGCGGAATGACCGAGGCGGTCGCCAGTGGCATGCCCAAGCGCCTGATCGAGGAAGCGGCCGCGGCCAGGCAGACGCGGGTCGACCGCGGCGAGGACGTGGTGGTCGGGGTGAACAAGTACGTGCTGGACGAGCACTCGCCGATCGATACGCTCGACATCGACAATCACCGGGTGCGCGAAGGGCAGATCGCCCGCATCGCCAAGGCGCGCGCCGGGCGGGACGAGGCGGCTTGCCGGGCAGCGCTGCGGGCGCTGACGGAGGCGGCCAAAAATCCTCCCCGGGACGGGGAGGGGGACCAGCCCCGGACTTGTTCCGGGGATGGTGGAGGGGGCTCGCCGCACGCGCTGCGCCAGGAGGCGGGCCCCCTCCACCACTCGCTGCGCGAGCGGTCCCCCTCCCCGTGCCGGGGAGGATCTAATTTGCTGGCCCTTTCCGTCGAAGCCGCGCGGCAGAATGCCACGCTCGGCGAAATCTCCGCTGCGCTGGAGGAGGCGTTCGGGCGTTACGACACCGTGCCGCGGCCGGTGAAGGGGATCTACGCGCGGGCTTATGCCGGAGACGCGCGCTACGGGCAGGTGGTCGAGGGGGTGAAGGCGGTCGAGCGGCGGCTGGGGCGAAAGCCGAAGGTGATGATCGCCAAGATGGGCCAGGACGGGCACGACCGCGGCGCCAACGTGATCGCGAGCGCCTTCGCCGACATGGGCTTCGCCGTCGTGCCCGGCCCGTTGTTCCAGACGCCGCGCGAGGCGTGTGAGCTGGCGCTGGCCGAGGGAGTGGACGTTGTCGGCGCCTCGAGCCTCGCCGCCGGGCACAAGACGCTGATCCCCGAACTGATCCGGCACTTGCGCGAAGCGGGCCGGGCGGACATCAAGGTCGTCGCCGGCGGAGTGATCCCTCCGCAAGACTACGAGTTCCTGCGCCAGGCCGGCGTTCAGGGCATCTACGGTCCGGGATCCAACGTCGTGGAAAGCGCCGCCGACCTGCTGCGCCTCCTCGGCCACAACATGCCGCCCCCGGGCGAGGAAATGGAGAATACCGCGGAGTGAGCGTCACCACCAATCCCGTTCGCCCTGAGCCTGTCGAAGGGCGCCGGACTGCAGGCGCGGGCGTAAGGACCGACTGGACGCGCGAGGAGATCGCCGCGCTGTTCGACCTGCCGTTCACCGAGCTGGTGTTCCGCGCGGCCGAGGTCCACCGCGCGCATCATGCGGCGGGCGAAGTGCAGCTCTGCACGCTGCTGTCGATCAAGACCGGCGGCTGCCCGGAGGATTGCGGTTACTGCTCGCAGAGCGTGAAGGCGGACAGCGGGGTCGAGGCGAGCAAGCTGATGGACGTGCGCGCGGTGCTGCAATCGGCGGCGCGGGCGAAGGACGCCGGCAGCCAGCGGTTCTGCATGGGCGCGGCGTGGCGCAACCCCAAGGACCGCGACATGCCGGCGATCGTCGAGATCGTGAAGGGCGTGCGCGCGATGGGGCTGGAGACCTGCATGGCGCTGGGCATGCTGACGCCTGCGCAGGCGGAGCAGCTCGCCGAGGCGGGGCTCGATTACTACAACCACAACATCGACAGCAGCCCGGAGTACTACGACCGGGTGATCACCACGCGCAGCTTCCAGGACCGGCTCGACACGCTGGGCAACGTCCGCGCGGCGGGGATCAACGTCTGCTCCGGCGGGATCGTCGGCATGGGCGAGACGCGCGCGGACCGCGTCGGCTTCGTCCACACGCTGGCGACCCTGCCGCAGCATCCGGAGAGCGTGCCGGTCAACGCGCTGGTGCCGGTCAAGGGCACGGTTCTGGGCGACATGCTGGCCGACACGCCGCTGGCGAAGATCGACGACATCGAGTTCGTCCGCACGGTGGCGGCGGCGCGGATCACCATGCCGCTGAGCATGGTGCGCCTCTCCGCCGGGCGCGAGAGCATGAGCGAAGCGGCCCAGGCGCTGTGCTTCATGGCCGGGGCGAATTCGATCTTCACCGGCGACACGCTGCTGACCGCGCCGAATGCGGGGGACGGCGAGGATGCCGCGCTGTTCGCAAAGCTGGGGCTGACGGCGCTGCAGGGCGAGGAGCCGATGCGGCAGGCTCAGGGCCGGACCTGCGCCAGGATGGAGGCGGCCGAGTGACGATCCCCTCCGCCAACCACCACCGTCATGCTGGACTCGGTTTAGCATCCATCCCGCGACCCGGGCGGTCCGTGCATGAGGCGGAATGGGCCCTGAAACGAGTTCAGGGTGACGGGATTGGGGAGGCGGCCGAGTGACGCCGTTCCACCATCGTCATGCTGAACTCGTTTCAGCATCCATCTCGCCACCCGCGCGGTCCGTGCGTGCTGCGCGATGGGCCCTGGAAGCGAAGCTGTGCTTGCACATACGAGTTCAGGGTGACGGGGTAAGGGGGCGCTAGGGTGTTCAGAAAAATCCTCATCGCCAATCGCGGGGAGATCGCGTGCCGGGTGATCCGCACGGCGCGGCGGATGGGGATCGCGACGGTGGCGGTCTATTCGGATGCCGATGCGCGCAGCCCGTTCGTGGCGCTGGCGGACGAGGCGGTGCATATCGGGCCGGCGGCGGCGAGCGAGAGCTATCTCGTGCCCGAGAAGATCATCGCCGCGTGCAAGCAGACCGGGGCCGAGGCGGTTCATCCGGGCTACGGGTTCCTGAGCGAGCGGGCGAGCTTCGTCGAGGCGCTGGAGGCGGAAGGGATCGCCTTCATCGGCCCGCCGGCCAGCGCGATCGCGGCGATGGGCGACAAGATCGAGAGCAAGCGGCTGGCTCGCGCGGCCGGGGTGAACGTCGTGCCCGGTTCCGAAGGAGAGATCTCCGATACGGAATCAGCGCTTGACATTTGTAACCAAATCGGTTATCCCGTCATGATCAAGGCATCGGCTGGAGGCGGGGGCAAAGGCATGCGGCTGGCGTATTCCGATACCGACGTGCGCGAAGGATTCGACGCGACCCGGCGCGAAGGCCTCGCCTCGTTCGGCGACGACCGGGTGTTCATCGAGAAGTTCATCGAGGATCCGCGCCACATCGAGATCCAGCTGCTCGGGGACAAGCACGGCACGGTGCTTTACCTGAACGAGCGCGAGTGCTCGATTCAGCGGCGGCACCAGAAGGTGATCGAGGAAGCGCCCTCGCCGTTCGTGACGCCCGCAATGCGCCACAGGATGGGCGAGCAGTGCGTCGCGCTGGCGCAGGCGGTGGGGTATCATTCGGCGGGCACGGTCGAGCTGATCGTCAGCGGGGCCGACCTGACGGGGGAGAGCTTCTACTTCCTGGAGATGAACACCCGGCTGCAGGTGGAACATCCGGTGACCGAGGCGATCACCGGCATCGACCTGGTCGAGCAGATGATCCGCGTGGCCGCCGGCGAGAAGCTGGCGTTTACGCAGGAGGACATCGGGATCGACGGCTGGGCGATCGAGAGCCGGGTCTATGCCGAGGATCCGTACCGCGGGTTCCTGCCGAGCACTGGAAGGCTGGTACGGTATGAGGTGCCCGAAGCGCAGTTCCACCAGGCGCCTTTTCCCCCCTCCCCTTCAGGGGAGGGGATGGGGGTGGGGCCTGTGCCATCCGACAAGCCCCACCCCCTGGCCCTCTCCCCTGAAGGGGAGGGGGAGGGATATGTCCGCGTGGACGACGGCGTGGCCGAGGGCGGCGAGGTGAGCATGTTCTACGATCCGATGATCGCCAAGCTGATCACCTGGGCGCCCACCCGAAGCGAGGCCGCGGGCTTGCAGGTCGAGGCGCTGGACCGGTTCCGGATCGAGGGGCTGGGGCACAATGTCGATTTCCTGAGCGCGATCATGCAGCATCCGCGGTTCCTGGCCGGCGAGCTGACGACCGGCTTCATCGCCGAGGAATGGCCGGAGGGCTTCGCCGGCGCCGCCGCGAGCGAGGAGCTGCTGCGGACCGTGGCGGCGGTCGCCGCGGGGATCGAATGCAGCCACCGCGCGCGGGCGGCGCAGACGAGCGGCAAGATCGACGGCGTGGCGGGTTCCTGGTCGGACTGGTCCGTAAGGATGGCTGGGCGCGACTATGCGGTGACGCTCGGCGACGGGCACGCCATGGTGGACGGGCACCGCGTCGAGGGCACTTGCGACTGGCGGCCGGGCGACAGCACCGCCACTGCCAGCGGCAACGGCCTGAACCTGGGCCTGATCGTCCGCCGCGACGGGGTGAGTTGGCGGATCACCACCCATGGCGCCACGCACCGGGCGCTCGTGCTGCCGGCGCACATCGCGCCGCTGGCGCGGCACATGATCGAGAAAGTGCCGCCGGACCTGTCGCGGTTCCTGATTTGCCCGATGCCGGGGTTGCTGGTCTCGCTCCATGTCGGCCAGGGCGATGCGGTCGTGCCGGGCCAGCCGCTGGCGACGGTGGAGGCGATGAAGATGGAAAACATTCTGCGCGCGGAAAAGGCCGGCACGGTCAAGGAACTGCGCGCGTCCGAAGGGGACAGCCTGGTGGTCGACCAGGTGATCCTCGAACTCGAATAGATTGAGCGAAGGAACCGTCATGAAGATCCTCGTGCCCGTGAAGCGGGTGATCGATTACAACGTGCGCCCGCGGGTGAAGCCGGACGGCAGCGGGGTCGACCTCGCGAACGTGAAGATGAGCATGAACCCGTTCGACGAGATCGCCGTGGAAGAGGCGATCCGCCTGCGGGAAAAGGGCGCGGCCACCGAGATCGTGGCGGTGAGCATCGGCCCGGCGAAGGCGCAGGAGACGCTGCGCACGGCGCTGGCGATGGGCGCCGACCGGGCGATCCTGGTGCAGTGCGACGACGAGGTCGAGCCGCTGGCGGTGGCCAAGATACTCAAAGGCGTGGTCGAGGAAGAGCAGCCCGGCATGGTGCTGATGGGCAAGCAGGCGATCGACGACGACAGCAACCAGACCGGGCAGATGCTGGCCGCGCTGCTCGGGCGGCCGCAGGGCACGTTCGCCAGCAAAGTGGAGATCGAGGGCGATCATGTCTCGGTCACCCGCGAAGTCGATGGTGGGCTCGAGACCGTCAGGCTGGCGATGCCGGCGGTGGTGACCGCCGACTTGCGGCTGAACGAGCCGCGCTATGCCTCGCTGCCGAACATCATGAAGGCCAAGTCCAAGCCGCTCGCGAACAAGACGCCGGCCGATTACGGGGTCGACACGACGCCGCGGCTCAGGGTGACGCACGTCGGCGAGCCGCCGGTGCGCCAGGCGGGGCAGAAGGTCGGATCGGTGGACGAGCTGGTCGAGAAGCTGAAGGCGCTCGGCGTCGCCTGACACGGAACCAGGTCCCGTTCGCCCTGAGCTTGTCGAAGGGCGATTGGCGGAACCCTTGCGACATCGTGCTTCGACAAACTCAGCACGAACGGACATTTGAGGTTTGAAATGAAGACTCTCGTTTTGGTCGAACACGATAACGCGGTGGTGAAGGACGCGACGCTCGCCACCGTCACCGCCGCCGCGAAGCTGGGCGAGGTGCACCTGCTCGTGGCCGGCAAAGGCTGCCGCGCGGTGGCCGACGCGGCGGCGAAGATTGCCGGAGTGGGCAAAGTCCACCTAGCGGACGACGGGGCCTACGAACACCAGCTGGCGGAGAACGTCGCCCCGCTCGTGGCCGGGCTGATGGAGCATCACGACGCGTTCCTCGCGCCCGCCACCACGACCGGCAAGAACATCGCGCCGCGCGTCGCCGCGCTGCTCGACGTGATGCAGGTCTCCGAGATCATCGCGGTCGAGGGCGAGCGCACGTTCAAGCGGCCGATCTACGCCGGCAACGCCATCGCCACGGTCGAGAGCACCGATCCCAAGCTGGTTATCACCGTGCGCGGCACCGCGTTCGACAAGGCAGCGGCCGAAGGCGGCTCGGGCAGCATCGAGGAGGTCTCCGGCCCCGGCGATGCCGGGCTGTCCAGCTTCGTCTCGCTCGATGCCGAAGCGAGCGAGCGGCCGGAGCTGACCAGCGCGCGGGTGATCGTCTCGGGCGGCCGCGCGCTCAAGGACGGCGAGACCTTCCAGCAGCTGATCATCCCGCTTGCGGACAAGCTGAACGCCGCGGTCGGCGCCAGCCGCGCGGCGGTCGACGCGGGTTATGTGCCGAACGACTACCAGGTCGGCCAGACCGGCAAGATCGTCGCCCCGGAAGTCTACATCGCCGTCGGCATCTCCGGCGCGATCCAGCACCTCGCGGGCATGAAGGACTCCAAGGTCATCGTCGCGATCAACAAGGACGAGGATGCGCCGATCTTCCAGGTGGCCGACATCGGCCTGGTGGCCGACCTGTTCCAGGCCGTGCCGGAGCTGACGGCGAAGCTCTAATCGTCATCCCGGCGCACGCCGGGATCGCTGGCCGCCTGGTCGAGCCTGGAGGCCAGCGGTCCCGGATCGAGTCCGGGACGACGGATTGCGGGCGCATCCTGGCTGGACTTTGCCGCAGGCGTCATCCCGGCGCACGCCGGGATCGCTGGCCGCCCGGACCGGACCTGGAGGCCAGCGGTCCCGGATCAAGTCCGGGACGACGGATCCTCGTAGGCCAGGACCGGCTTCCGTGCCGCCAGCGTCTCGTCGAGCCTCCGGCGGGGGGCGAGCTGGGGGGCCTGGTGCAGGCTCTGGTCGCCGCTGCGGGCGCGTTCGGCGATGGAGCGGAGGGCGGCGATGAACTGGTCGAGGCTGGCCTTGCTTTCGCATTCGGTGGGCTCGACCAGCATGGCGCCGTGGACGACGAGCGGGAAGTACATCGTCATCGGGTGGAAGCCCTCGTCGATCAGCGCCTTGGCGACGTCGAGGGTGGAGATCCCTTCGGCGAAGTGCCGGTCGGAGAACAGCGCCTCGTGCATGCACGGCCCGCTTGCCGCGAAGGGTGCGTCGAGCACGTCTTCCAGGCTGCGCAGCATGTAGTTGGCGTTCAGCACGGCGTCGCCGGAGACCTGGCGGAGCCCGTCCGCGCCGTGGCTGAGGATATAGGCGAGCGCACGGGTGAACATGCCCATCTGGCCGTGGAACGCGGTCATGCGCCCGAAGCTGTCCGGAGCGGCTTCGCTGCCGTCCCCTTCCTCGATCAGTTCGAACGCATCGCCAATCTTGCGGACGAACGGCAGGGGCGCGAACGGCGCGAGGGCTTCGGACAGCACCACGGGCCCGGAGCCCGGGCCGCCTCCGCCGTGCGGGGTGGAGAAGGTCTTGTGCAGGTTGATGTGCATCGCATCGATGCCGAGATCGCCGGGGCGCACACGGCCGACGATGGCGTTGAAATTGGCGCCGTCGCAGTAGACCAGCGCGCCGGCGGCATGGACCGCGTCCGAGATCGCCTTCATCTCGCGCTCGAAAAGGCCGCAAGTGTTGGGGTTGGTGATCATCACCGCCGCCACGTCCGGCCCGAGGCGCGCGGTGAGCGCGGCCAGATCGACCCGGCCTTCCGGCGTCGCGGGGATGTTCTCGACCCGGTAGCCGGCGAAAGCGGCGGTGGCGGGATTGGTGCCGTGGGCGCTCTCGGGCACCAGCACGACCTCGCGCATGTCTCCGCGCGCTTCCAGCGCCGCGCGGATGCAGAGGATGCCGCACAGCTCGCCGTGGGCGCCGGCCTTCGGGCTCATCGCCACTGCGTCCATGCCGGTGAGGGTGATCAGCCAGTGCGCAAGCTGGTCGATCACAGCGAGTGCACCCTGCACGGTCGCTTCGGGCTGCAGCGGGTGCAGATCGGCGAAGCCGGGGAGCCGGGCGACTTTCTCGTTGAGGCGCGGGTTGTGCTTCATCGTGCAGCTGCCGAGCGGGAAGATGCCGCAGTCGATCGCGTAGTTCTGGCGGCTCAGGCGGGTGTAGTGGCGCACCGTTTCGGGTTCGGAGAGCCCGGGGAGGCCGATGGGATCGGTGCGGAGCAGGCCGCCGAGCCGGCCCAAAAGCCCCTCCCCTTCAGGGGAGGGGTTGGGGTGGGGAATGTCGGCACCGCCCCCACCCCCCGGCCCCCTCCCCTGAAGGGGAGGGGGAGTGGGCAAGTCCACGCCGCAGGTGTCCGCGCCGCCGATCTCGAAGATCAGGGGTTCCTCTAGCATCAGCCCGCGGTTGCCGGTGACGGTCTCGACGCCGGACACGCCCTGGGCCGCTTCGGGAGTGCCGGGCTTCCACCCGCTTGCGTTCGGCGCGTTCATCGCAGGCACTCCTCGAGCGCAGAGGCATATGTCTCGATGTCCTCCGCGGTGACGGTTTCGGTGACGGCGACGACGAGGCCGTTCTCGCGGCGGTCGCCGTCGGGATAGAGCCGGCCGAGCGAGACGCCGGCGAGCACGCCGCGGTCGGCGAGCTCGCGGACCACCTGGCGGGCGTCGCGCTCCAGCACGATGGTGAATTCGTTGAAGAAGCTGTGGTTGAGCACCGTCACGCCCGGCACCGTGGCCAGCCGGTCGGCGGCGAGGCAGGCGAGGCGGTGGTTCTCGGCCGCCAGCGCCCGCAGCCCCTTCTCGCCGAGCAGGGTCATGTGGATCGAGAAGGCCAGCGCGCAGAGCCCGGAGTTGGTGCAGATGTTGCTCGTCGCCTTCTCGCGGCGAATGTGCTGCTCGCGGGTCGAGAGCGTGAGCACGAAGCCGCGCTTGCCCTCCGCATCGACGGTCTCGCCGCACAGGCGCCCGGGCATCTGCCGGACGTGCTTGGGATCGCGCACCGCGAACAGCCCGAGGTACGGGCCGCCGAACTGCAGGCCCACGCCGATCGCCTGGCCCTCGCCTACCACGATGTCCGCGCCCATCTCGCCGGGCGACCTGAGCGCGCCCAGGGAGACCGGCTCGGTCACCACCGCCACCAGCAGAGCGCCGGCGGCGTGGCATGCCTCGGCCAGCGCGGTCATGTCGCCGATGCGGCCGAGGATGTCGGGGTACTGGACGACGACGCAGCCTGTTTCGCCGTCGATCGCTTGCGCCAGTGCGGCGAAGTCGGTTTCGGGCTCCAGCCTGGGCGGGGAATGCACGATGGCATCGCCGGTGAACCGCGCCATCGTCCGCGCGGTGGAGGCATAATGCGGGTGCAAGCCGCTGGAGAGCAGCGCCTTGCTGCGCCGCGTCACCCGCCCGGCCATCGCGATCGCTTCCCAGCAAGCGGTCGAGCCGTCGTACATTGAGGCGTTCGCCACCGCGCAGCCGAACAGGCGCGCGACCTGGGTCTGGAACTCGAACAGCATCTGCAGCGTGCCCTGGGCGATCTCCGGCTGGTAGGGCGTGTAGGCGGTGAGGAACTCGCCGCGCTGGATCAGGTGGTCGACGCTGGCCGGGATATGGTGGCGATAGGCCCCGGCGCCGAGGAAGAACGGCGCCTCCCCCGCAGACAGGTTCTGCGCCGCCAGCCTGGCCATGTGCCGTTCGACGGCCATTTCGCCGGCGTGCATCGGCAGGCCTTCGATGGGACTGGAGAGGCGCGCGGCTTCGGGCACGTCGGCGAAGAGAGCGTCAATCGACTCGGCGCCGATAACGTCGAGCATCGCGGAGCGATCGGCGTCGGTCAGGGGGAGGTAACGCATTCGATTTTCCTTTCCCCCTCCTCTTCAGAAGAGGGGCAGCGAGACTTGGCGAACCGCAGGTGAGCCTAGTCGCAGCGGGGTGGTGCCTGCGGCCTGCGCGACGCTTCGCGTCGCCACCACCCCCAACCCCCTCCTCTGAAGAGGAGGGGGCTTTCGGTTACAGCCCGGCCACGAAGTCCTTGTACTTGGCCTGGTCCATCAGGCCTTCGAGCTCGCCCGGGTCGGCGATGGTCAGCCTGAAGAACCAGCCGCCCGCCTCCGGCGCGGTGTTGACCAGCGCCGGATCGTCCTCGAGCGCAGCGTTGCCCTCGATCACTGTGCCGCTGACCGGGGCGAAGACGTCGCTCGCCGCCTTGACGCTTTCGACCACGGCCGCTTCCTTGCCCTTGGCGAGTGCGGTGCCGGCGGCGGGGACCTCGACGAAGACGATGTCGCCGAGCTGCTCCTGCGCGTAATCGGTGATGCCGATCGTGGCCGTGTCGCCGTCGACCTCGATCCATTCGTGCTCTTCGGTGAAGTAACGCGGCATCAGACGGCTCCTTTGCGGTGATAACGGTGGGGTACGAACGGCATCGGCACGACGCGGGCCGGGAGGCGCTTGCCGCGGACCTCGACTTCCAGCGCGGTGCCTTCGGACGCGTGGGCGGCGTCGACGTAAGCCATGGCGACCGGATGCCCGAGCGTGGGCGAGAAGCCGCCGGAGGTCACCGTGCCGACCTGCCGGTCGCCGGCATGGACGGGGGCGCCCTCGCGCGCGGCCATGCGGCCTTCGAGAGCGAGCCCGACGCGGCGCGTCGGTGCGCCTTCATCGAGCAGCTTCAGGATGTGCTCCGCCCCAGGAAAGCCGCCTCGCGCCCGGCGCGCTTTGCTGATGGCGAACTCGAGGCCGGCGCTGACCGGGTCGGTCTCCGGCGTCAGGTCGTGTCCGTAGAGCGGCAGCCCCGCTTCGAGCCGCAGCGAGTCGCGCGCGCCGAGGCCGATCGGCTTCACTTCCGCCTCCGCGCAGAGGCGCTCGGCAAGCCGTTCCGCCTGGCCCGCGGCGACCGAGATCTCGAACCCGTCCTCGCCGGTGTAGCCGGAGCGGGCGATCGCCAGGTGCCCCCCCTCGAAGGCGTATTCCGTCGACTGCATAAAGCCCAGTTCGCCGGTGACACCAGGCATGACCCGCTCGAGTACCGCGGCCGCTTCAGGGCCCTGCAGCGCGAGGAGCGCCCGGTCTTCGAGATATGTCAGTGTGATCGCGTCGGGCAGGTGTTCGCGCAAGTGGCCGATGTCGTCCCACTTGGTCGCCCCGTTGACCACGAGATAAAAGGCGGGCTCGCCCCCCTCCCTGGTGACGTTGGTCACCATCAGGTCGTCGAGAATGCCGCCGTCCTCGCCGAGCAGCAGCGAATAGCGGATGCGGCCCCGCTTGAGGGACGAGACATCCGCCGGCAGCAGCGCCTCGAGCGCCTCAGCCGCTCCTTCTCCCGTGACGATAAGCTGGCCCATGTGGCTGACGTCGAACAGGCCGGCGTGCTGCCGCGTCCATTCGTGCTCCGCCAGGATGCCTTCGTACTGGATCGGCATCTCGTAGCCGGCGAAGCCGACCATTCGCGCACCGCGCGCGCGGTGCCACGCGTCGAGCGGCAGCTGTTCGAGAACTTCGGCTTCGACTTCGGCTTCGTCGCTCATGTTCATTCCCGACATGCGATGGCGATGCCCGGCTGGGCATTTTGTCCATCGCCCCCTCTGTCGGGAAACCTGAGAGCCTGGCACGGCCCGAGAAGCCGCGCTTACACCTTCGGTGGAGCGCCACGCCGAGGCGCGGTGCCCGCTTTCCAGAGTGCCCTGCGCCGAACCGCGGTCCGTTGTGCCTGAGAGATTCCGGGGCGGTTGCTCCTTCGGCGGTCCGGCTGGCGACCGGACACTCTCCCGCGGCGCGGCCGGGGCGAACCCCGGCGGGCAGGAGTGGTTTCCACCGAAACGACCGCGCGGTCAATCGGAATTCGCCGAGCGCGCCGCAGCAGGTTCGGTGCGCCTTGCACTTGCCGGCGAACGAGCGGCTCAGGAGCCCAAAAAAAACGGCGGGGAAAGCCCCGCCGTTTTCGTCAATCGATGTTCGATTGCTTACGGGCTGACGGCAACGTCGTCGTCGTCGTCCGAGAGAACGATGCCGAGGACGCCGGCAACGATCAGGATGCCGAGCAGGAGACCGAAGGTGCCGACACCGGCCAGACCTTCCGCTTCCGAAACCGACGAAGCAGCGCGTGCTTCACCAGCCGGAGCAGCGGCCGCGGCAGTCGAGCCGAGCACCAGCCCGGCAGCTGCGAGACCGAGAAGCGATTTATGAATAACCATTCGTTGCCCTTCCTTTTTTTAGAAGCCGAAGAACACGGGAAGCCCGCGCTCATCAACTCTGCGCAATCGGCACGGCACCATTCCAGCACCGCCCCCCTTGAGCGTCATTTCACGTCCTCAACGCTCAACCATTATCCGTTTCCCGGAGCAAGGGAAAAATTATCCAAGCGCACTTTGCCGCGCAATTATGAAAACATCGTTTAACCCACGAGACGTGACAAAAACGGGTCGTCCCGTGAAAGTATCGAACCTTGCGGCGTTATAAGCAACCGGCCGCCGATTGCCAACCGACGAGATTTGTTTGGCACGCGCCGAAGCGGCTTCGGCGCGCTGCGCTGAATCCGACATAGGATGCGATGCGAAAGTCAAAGGGCGCGTGCCGGAGGACAGGAGCGGGACGGTGGAGCGGGTAGCGGGAATCGAACCCGCCTCACCAGCTTGGAAGGCTGGCGCATTACCACTATGCTATACCCGCTTGCTCCGGGAGCGCCGATTGCCACCAAGGGCGGGGCGGCGTCAAGCGCTGTCGGGCCGTTTCGACCTCTCATGGCCGCAGGCGGCCCGGCCCGCCGGTTCAGTGTCCCGCAAAGTCGAAGAGCGCCCAGGGGGCGATGCCGGCGGCGCGCAGCTTGCCCGCGCCTCCCAGGTCCGGCAGGTCGATCACGAACAGCGCGTGATCGACGCGGGCGCCGGCCTGGCGGAGGAGTTCAGCGCCGGCCAGCGCGGTGCCGCCGGTGGCGATGAGGTCGTCGACCAGGAGGATGGGTTCGCCGGGGTCGACAAGCGTGGGGTCGAGCTCGAGCCGGGCGCTGCCGTATTCGAGCGCGTAATCGATGCCGAGCGTCGCCACCGGCAGCTTGCCAGCCTTGCGCAGCGGTACGAAGCCGAGGCCGAGGCGCGCCGCGATGGCGGCACCGAACAGGAAGCCCCGGGCTTCGATCCCCGCGACGGCGACCGCGCCCGACAAGCGCGCAGCCTCAGCCATGTGGTCGATCGTCGCCGCAAAGCCGGGGCCGTGGGCGATCAAGGTGGTGATGTCGCGAAACGCGATCCCCGGTGCCGGAAAGTCCGGCACCGTGCGGATCAGCGCCTTGAGTTCTCCGGGGGTCACCGGACCGGGCCCCCGCGGAGGGAGCGCCGGCCGATCAATCCTTGCGCTTCGGCGTCACTGCCGCCCAGATCTGCTTCTTGGCCAGGAACGCCAGGATCGTGGCGAACAGGAGGAAGCCGATCACCGGCCAGCCGGTCTGCTTGCGCTTCTCGAGCGTCGGCTCGGCCGACCAGGCGAGGAACGCGGAAACGTCCTTGGCCATCTGGTCGATCGAGGCTTCGGTCCCGTCGGCATACGTCACCTGACCGTCGCTGGTCAGCGGCGGAGCCATCGCCAGGTTGAGGTTCGGGAAGTACGGGTTGAAGTAGAGGCCGGCCCCCGGCATCGAGTCCGGGAACGTCTGCGCCAGCGTCTGCCCGGCTTCGTTCTTGTGGGTCGCCGGATCGGTGTAACCCACGAGCAGCGAGTAGATGTAGGCCGGCCCGTCATGCCGCGCCTTCGCCATCAGCGAGAGATCCGGCGGGATAGCGTTGCCGTTGGCCGCAGCGGCCGCCACGTCGTTGGCGAAAGGCTTCGGGAAATAGTCGGTCGCCGTGCCCGGGCGGGTGGTCGCTTCGCCGGTGTTCGGGTCGATGCCCGGCACCTGCCAGCTTGCCGCCTCGGCCTTCACCTCGGCTTCGGTGTAGCCGAGGTCCGACAGGTTGCGGAAGGCGACCAGGCGCAGCGAGTGGCAGGCCGAGCAGACTTCCTTGTAGACCTGGTACCCGCGCTGCAGCTGCTGGCGGTCGAAGTGACCGAACGCACCGTCGTGGGTGAAAGCCACCTCGCGCGGATGCTCGTGGAACTCGCTTTCAGCGGTCTTTTCGCCGAGCCCTTCGGTCGCAGCCGTGTAGGCGCCGGTGGCGAAGGCCCACAGCACCGCAACGGTGAAGAACAGGCCGGTGAGGATTCCGATAAGACGGACCATGATACGTGTCTTTCCCCTAAACCTGTTCTTACGTGGCCGGCGTCGTGTTTTCGCCGAGCACTGCCTTCTTGTCCGAACCCAGGACCGCCTCGGTGATCGAGAACGGCAGAGGCTCGGGCCGCTCGAAAGCGGAGACGATCGGCAGGATCACCAGGAAGTGCAGGAAGTAATAGGCGGTCGCGATCTGGCTGAGCATGACATAGGGCTCTTCGGCCGGCGCGCCGCCGCACCAGAACAGCACGGCCATCGCCGGGATCAGCCCGAACCAGAAGAACTTGCGGAACAGCGGCCGGTAATGGCCGGAGCGGACCGGCGACTTGTCGAGCCAGGGCAGGAAGAACCACACCAGGATCGCCGCGAACATCGCCAGCACGCCGAGCAGCTTGGCCGGCAGGAAGAACAGGTCCGCGGTGAAGGCGCGCAGGATCGCGTAGAACGGCCAGAAGTACCATTCAGGCACGATGTGCGCGGGGGTCGAGAGCGGGTTCGCCGGGATGTAGTTGTCCGGATGGCCAAGCGCGTTCGGCTGGAAGAACGTCAGTGCGGCATAGATGATGAGGAACACGCCCAGTCCGAAGCCGTCCTTCGCCGTGTAGTACGGGTGGAACGGCACGGTGTCGCTTTCGCTCTTCACCTCGACGCCGGTCGGGTTCGAGGAGCCCGGAATGTGCAGCGCCCAGATGTGCAGGATCACCACGCCGGCAATCACGAACGGCAGCAGGAAGTGCAGGCTGAAGAAGCGGTTGAGCGCGGCGTTGTCCGGCGCATAGCCGCCGAGCAGCCAGATCTGCAGCGGCTCGCCGATCAGCGGGATCGCGCTGAACAGGCCGGTAATGACCTTGGCGCCCCAGAAGCTCATCTGGCCCCAGGGAAGCACGTAGCCCATGAAGGCGGTCGCCATCAGAAGCAGGAACAGCACGACGCCGAGCAGCCAGACCATCTCGCGCGGGGCCTTGTACGAGCTGTAGAAGAAGCCGCGGAAGATGTGCAGGTAGATCACGACGAAGAAGAAGCTGGCGCCGTTGGCGTGCGCGTAGCGCAGCATCCAACCCCAGTTGACGTCGCGCATGATGTGCTCGACCGAATCGAACGCAACGGTCGCGTTGGGCGCGTAATGCATCGCCAGGATGACCCCGGTGACGATTTGCAGCACCAGCGCGAACCCGGCGAGGACGCCGAAATTCCACATGTAGTTGAGGTTGCGCGGCACCGGATAGCCGGCGCCGACCGCGTTATAGACGAGGCGCGGAAGCGGCAGCTTCTCGTCTATCCAGCGCATGACCGGCGCCTTCGGTTCGTAATGCTTGGCCCAGGGGAAGCTCATCTCGGTATCTCTCGCCTCAGCCGATCAGGATGGTGGTGTCGGAGGTGAATTCGTATTCCGGCACCAGCAGGTTGGTGGGCGCAGGACCCTTACGGATGCGGCCGGCAGTGTCGTAGTGCGAACCGTGGCAGGGGCAGAAGTAGCCCCCGAACTCGCCCTTGTTCTCGCCCTCGGCGGCGCCCAGCGGCACGCAGCCGAGGTGGGTGCACACGCCCATGGTGACGAGGATGTTGCTGCGTCCCTCCTTGGTCCGCTCCTCCAGCGACTGCGGGTCGCGCAGGCTGGAGACGGGGACCGCGTCGGCGGCGGCAATTTCCTGCGGGGTCAGGTTGCGCACGAAGACCGGCTGCTTGCGGAACACGGCCTTGACGGCCTGGCCCGGCTCGATCGCCGAGATGTCGAGCTCGGTCGTGCTTTCGGCGAGCACGTCCTTCGACGGCGCCATCTGGCTGATCAGCGGCACGAGCGTGGCGAGACCGCCGACGCCGGCCGCGCTGACCGCCGCAATATTGATGAAGTCCCTGCGGCGCACGCCGTCTTGGGTGGCCAGCGTCTCGGTGTCCGCGGTGCCGGTGCTTGTCGCCATGTCCCTGCCTTAGCCTGCAGCCCCGCTCTAGGTGATTGACGGGGCCGGAAATCTGGTCGGTCGCAACGCCGAAGGAGCCCCCCGGGCGCGACTTGGCGCGGCTGATAGACGAGGCGACCCGCCATGCCAACAGGCATTTTGGCAGCATTGTGACCGGTGTGGTTATCGCCCTACTGCGCGGGGTCCGCCGGCAGTCCGATCAGCGAAAATTGGCGGCCATAGGTCGGCTCGCCCCGGTGCGTCGCACGGCGGAAGGAAAAGAATCGCTCCTCGGCGGCATATGTGTCGAGCCCGAGCCGGTCGACATGGCCCACGCCTGCGCTTTCGAGCCGGGCTGCGGCATAGCCTTCGAGGTCGAATTGCCAGCGGCCGGGGCGCCCGGGTGCGAAAAAGCGATCGTCCGCAGGCTCGAACTGGTCCCTGAAGCCCTGGGCGACCTCGTAGCTCGCCTGGGCGATCGCCGGGCCGATGGCGGCGGCGATGCGCTCACGCCTGGCACCGAGCGCTTCCATTTCCGCCAGGGTCGCCTCGAGAATGCCACCGTGAGCGCCGCGCCAGCCGGCATGGGCCGCGCCGATCACGCCGGCTTCGCGGTCGGCGAACAGCACCGGGGCGCAGTCGGCGGTGACGATGCCGAGCAGAATACCTGGCCGGTCGGTTGCCATCGCATCGGCGCGCGGGCGCTCGTCCTGCGGCCAGGGCGCGGTCACCGGCACCGCATCGGCCGAATGGACCTGGTAGACCGTCGCCAGCGCGGCGCCGGGGAGGACCGCATCGACGGCCCGGCGGCGATTCTCCACGACTGCCTGCTCCTCGTCCTCCGCGCCCAGGCCGACGTTGAGCCCGGCGACGAGGCCACGCGAGACCCCGCCCCTGCGGCCGAGGAACCCGTGCGGGATCCCGCGCAAGGCATCGCTGCGGATGACCTCCACCTTCTCGGCGACCTCAGCCAAGGCTGCGGCTCACTTGCTCGTGGGTGTCGCGCGACAGGCCCGGCGCGGCGGCGATCCGCTCCAGCTCCGCCCGCAGCAGGGCCGCGCGCACCGGCTCGATCCGCCGCCAGCGGCCGAGCGGCGAGACGAAACGCGCGGCGGTCTGCGGGTTGATCGGGTCGAGCGCCAGGATCAGGTCGGCGATCATGCGGTAGCCCTCGCCGCTCTCCGCGTGGAAGCCGCGCGCGGTGCCGGTGAACGGCATGTAGAGCGAGCGCACCCGGTTCGGGTTCTTCAGGGTGAAGTCCGGATGTTCGGCCAGCGCTTTCACGTGCTCCAGCACTTGCGGGTGGAGCGAACTCGATTGCAGCGCGAACCACTTGTCGACCACCAGCGCGTTGCCGCGGAACCGGTTGTAGAAATCGATCAGCTTGTGCGTCCGCTCGGGCCCGGCGAGCCCGGTGAGCACCATCAGCGCGCCCTGCCGATCGGTCATGTTGTCGGCTGCATCGTATTGCGCGGCGGCCATTGCGGCGGAACGTTCCGGCGCCCCGGCGGCGAGGTAGACCAGCGCCTGGGTCTTGACCTTGCGCGCGCCTTTGGCCTCGGGCGAGTTGCCGCTCTCCACCGCGCTGGCCCGCTCGTGCACCGCGGCGAACTCGCCCTCGAGCGTCGAGCCGAGCCAGGCCTTGAGGCTCTCCCGCTCGGCATGGATTGCAGCGGGGTCGGCGATCAGCATCTGTTCGGCCAGGTAGCTTTCGCCCGGCAGGATCAGGAGCTCCCCGCGCATCAGGTCGTCGAGCGAGTCGTCCGCGAGCACCGCTGCGAAGGCCCGGCCGATCGCCTCGCGCCCCTCGCCCCGCTCCGCTTTGCCGATGGAGCCGCTGAGCAGGCCGCGCAAGTGACCCACGACGAGGTCCTGCATCGCCTCATATCGGGCGAATGCGTCGTCGTCGTTGGCGGCGAGGAAGACGAGATCCTCCGGCGCGGTCTCGCGCTCGATCGAGACCGGGGCGGAGAAGCCGCGGTTGACCGAGAGCACCGGCGGCTGGCTGAAGCCGGAGAAGCTGAAGCTTTGCCGGGTTTCGGTCAGCGTAACCAGCTGCTCGCCATCGTGGCGGCCGGTTTTCCTGTCGAACAGTGCGAGTCTGAGCGGAATCGGCACCGGCTGCTTGTCCGGCTGTCCGGGCGTCGGCGGAACCGTCTGCTCGAGGTGCAGCGTTGCCGTGTCGCCTTGGTGCTCAAGGCGGAGCGAGACCTTCGGCGTGCCGGCCTGCTCGTACCAGCGGCGGAACTGCTTGAGGTCGAGCCCGGCGCCGTCCTCGATCGCCCGGACGAAATCCTCGCACGTCGCCGCCTCGCCGTCGTGGCGTTCGAAATAGAGGTCGGTGCCCTCCCGGAAGCGCTCCGGCCCGGCCAGGGTGCGCATCATGCGGATCACTTCGGCGCCCTTGTTGTAGACCGTGGCGGTGTAGAAGTTGGAGATCTCGCGGTAGCTGTCCGGCCGGATCGGGTGCGCCAGCGGACCGGAGTCCTCCGGAAACTGGGCGGAGCGCAGGATGCGCACGTCCTCGATCCGCTTGACCGGCGCGCTGCCCATGTCGGCGCTGAACAGCTGGTCGCGGAGCACGGTGAAGCCTTCCTTCAGCGAAAGCTGGAACCAGTCGCGGCAGGTCACCCGGTTGCCGGACCAGTTGTGGAAGTATTCGTGGCCGATCACGCCTTCGATCGCGTCGTAGTCGCCATCGGTCGCGGTTTCCCGGTCGGCCAGCACGTACTTCGTGTTGAAGACGTTGAGGCCCTTGTTCTCCATGGCGCCCATGTTGAAATCGCTGACCGCGACGATGTTGAAGGTGTCGAGGTCGTACTCGCGGCCGAAGGCCTCCTCGTCCCACTTCATGCTGTTCTTGAGCGAATCCATCGCGTGGGCGGTGCGTTCGAGATCCCCTTCCCGCACCCAGATGGCCAGATCGACCTTGCGCCCGCTCATTGTGATGAACGTGTCGCGGTTTGCGACCAGATCGCCGGCGACGAGCGCGAAGAGGTAGGACGGCTTGGGCCAGGGATCGTGCCAGTCCGCCCAGTGCGTGCCGTCGTCCGCCTCTCCCCTGGCGACGCAGTTGCCGTTCGACAGCAGCACCGGGAAGGCGTCCCGCGGCCCTTCCATCCGCACTTTGTAGGTCGAGAGGACATCAGGCCGGTCGGGGAAGAAGGTGATGCGGCGGAAACCCTCTGCCTCGCACTGGGTGCAGAGCATTCCGCCCGAGGCATAGAGGCCCATGAGCTGGGAATTGGCAGAGGGATCGATCTCGGTGACGATCTCGATCAGGTGGCTGTCGCCCGCCAGGGTCAACATCAGGTCGCCGCCGTCCAGCGACCAGCTGTTGATCGCCTCGCCGTCCACCGTGACCTCCAGCGGCGTGAGGCCGTCGCCGTTGAGGCGGATCGTGGAGCTGTGATCGGCGCGGGCGTTGCGGTTCACCGTCAGCGCCGATTTGACCCGCGTCTTCTCCAGGCCGAGCCGGAAGGCGAGGGAGACTTGCGGTACCAGCCAGGGGAACGGGCGGTAATCTTCGCGCCGGATCAGCGCCGGCTCCCTCGGCTCCGTCGCGGCATCGGCCATCTCGAAGTTGCCGTCCGGGGTCGATGGCGTGCGGGCGATATCCATAAGGCCTGGGGTCTTCCTGCTGAGCGTTATGCGGCTAGAACGCGCGCATGGCGCATCTGTTCATATTCGGCCTCGGCTATTCTGCGAAGTGGATCAAGCGCGCGTTGGAGAGCGCCGGGTGGACGGTCGAAGCCAGCGGCAGCGAAGGCGCCTTCCCGTTCGAGGACGACGGGGCGATTCGCGCGGCGCTCGGCCGGGCGAGCCATGTCCTTTCATCGGTGCCGCCCGCCGGCGGAGCCGATCCGGTGCTGGAGCGGTACGGCGATTCGCTGCGGCACGGATGGCTTGGCTATCTCTCCTCGAGCGGGGTCTATGGCGACACCGGCGGCGCGTGGGTCGACGAAAGCGCGCCCGTCGGCACGGGCCGGCGGAGCGCCCGCGCCGAGTGCGACGCCGCGTGGCTGGCCCGAGGCGCGCGGGTGTTCCGGCTGCCCGGCATCTACGGACCCGGCCGCAGCGCGTTCGAGCGGATCGCTGAAGGCAAGGCCCACCGGATCGACCTCCCCGGCCAGGTGTTCAGCCGAGTCCATGTCGAGGACCTGGCGCGCGGGGTGATCGCCGGGCTCGAAGCGCCGCCGGGCGCCTACAACTTGGCCGACGATCTCCCAGCCAGCCAAAACGCGGTGATCGAGGAGGCCTGCCGCCTGCTCGGCACGGCTCCGCCCCCGCTGCTGCCGCTGGAGCAGGCGGGCCTCACGCCGCAGGCGCGCGCCTTCTATGCGGAGAACCGGCGGGTCGCGAACGGCAAGGCCAAGCGCGTGCTCGACTGGAAGCCGCGCTTCGCTGACTATCGCGCCGGACTGCGCGACGTGTTCAGGCGTTCTTGGCCCTGAGCGCCAGCACCATGCCGAGCAAGGCCAGCACGCCGCCCGCGGCGGCCAGCGCCGACCAGCGATAGTCCTCGAACACCGTCGAGAGCGCCATCGCCACCACCGGCACGACGACCCCGTTGTAGGCCGCGCGCCCGGGGCCGAGCTCGCGAATCAGCCCGAAGTAGAGCGGGAACGCGACGACCGACCCGACGATCGCGAGGTAGGACACGCCCGCCCAGTAGCGCAGGTCCGCCGGGAACACCGGGGGGCCGGCGACGAACCAGGCGAACACCGCGTCGGCCAGCGTACCCCAGAGCATGGCCCAGGCGAGCAGCAGCATCAGCGGGCGCCCGCGGGCGGTCTTGCTCGCCTGGAGGACGTTGGAGGCGGAGGCGGAGAGGATGCCAAGCGCCGCCAGCGTCACCCCGAGGGCCACCTGGGCCGATGTCGGCGCGGCCCGGCCCTCATGCAGAAGGAGCAGCCCGATGCCGGCGAGGCCGACCAGCGAGCCGGCAATGAACCGGGGCGTGATCGCCACGCCCAGGAAGATCCGCCCAAAGATCGCATTCGGCACCATCAGCAGCCCGAACAGCACGGCGACGATGCCGGAGGTCAGGTAGAGCTCCGCCCGGTAGACGAAGTTGAAGTTGAGGAAGAACTGGGTCAGCCCGATGGCTACGGCGACGACATGGCCGCCCAAGGTCATGGTGAAGCCGCGCTTGTGAGTCACCGCGGCAAGGATGAACATGCCGACGCAGGCGATGCCGAACCGATATGTGACCGACCAGCTCGGCGGCGCGGCGGCGAGCTGGTCCTTGATCACCAGCCAGGTGGACCCCCAGATCACCGCCACCAGCAGGAAGGGGATGGCAATCCCCGGCCTCAGGAGCGCGTGGGGTTTCGCGGTTCCGATCACAGGCTTGCGATCGCCCTCCCCAGCGCTTCGGCATGGTCCGCCCGGGTGTCCCACGCGGCCACGAAACGCGCCGCGTCCAGCCCCCAGTCGTAGAACGCGAAGCCCTGCGCGCGCAGCGCCTCGCGCTCCGCGGCGGAGCAGGCCAGGAACACCTCATTGGCTTCCACCGGATGAAGCAGGCGCTCGCCCGCGCCCTCGGCGATCGCCCGCGCCGCGGCGTTCGCGGCGGCGGCGTTGTGCAGCCAGGTGTCGCGTTCGAGCATGGCGAGGATCTGCGCGGCGAGGAAGCGGCCCTTGCTCTGCAGGTGCCCGGCGCGCTTGCGGCGAAACTGGACCATGTCGGCCAGCGTCGGATCGAAGAACACGATCGCCTCCGCATTCATCGCCCCGTTCTTGACGAAGCCGAAGCTGAGCGCGTCGACCGGCCCGGCGACTTCGGCGGCGGGCCGGTTGAGATAGGCCACCGCGTTGGCGAAGCGGGCGCCGTCCATGTGCAGCTTCAGCCCGCGCGGCCCGGCGATCATGTCGATCTTGGCCAGCTCGCCCGGCGTGTAGCAGCAGCCGTACTCGCTCGCCTGCGTGATGGAGACGGCGTGCGGCTGGACCTGGTGGACGTCGGGCCGCACCGCGTCGAGAACGGCGGCAAGGCCCGCGGGGTCGAGCTTCGCGTGCGCTCCGTCACCCAGCAGCAGCTTGGCGCCGTGGAGGTAGAACCCGGGCGCGCCGCATTCGTCCATCTCGATGTGCGCTTCCCGGTGACAGATGACGCCGCCGTGCGGCGGAACCAGAGCCGACAGGGCCAGGCAGTTCGCCGCCGTGCCGGTGGCGACCCACAGCACTGCGACTTCGCGCCCGAACAGGCCGGAGAACTCGTCGTCCAGCCGGCGCGACAGCGAATCACCATCGTAAGGCGAATCGGGCGAATCGGCCTCTTGCATCGCCGCCCAGACCCGCGGGTGGACGCTTGCCGCATTGTCGGACAGGAACTGCATGCGGAACGCGATGGCAGCGCCGTTCATTCGAAGCAAGAAGGAGACTTGCCCAATGCCCGAAGCGATTCCGATCACCCGCGAGGATGCAACCACCCATGGGGTCTATCGCGCCGCGGTCGAAGGCAGCGCCCGGCCGGCGGAGCTGACCTGGATCGCGCGCGGCGACACGCGCTATGCCAACCACACTTACGTGCCGCACGAGGCGCGCGGCAAAGGCATCGCCGCCGCCCTGGTGGAGGCGCTCGTCGCGGACGCGCGCGAACAGGGTTTCAAGATCGAGCCCGAATGCAGCTATGTCGAAGCCGCTTTCCGCCGGCACCCCGACTGGGCCGACGTGCGGGCCGAAGTCCCGAGCTGATCGGGTCGGCCTTGCCCGAAGCGGTACCGCTGGGGCACCAGGCCGAGAATGGTGCTGCTGGGGAGGATTGAACTCCCGGCCTCACCCTTACCAAGGGTGCGCTCTACCACTGAGCTACAGCAGCCAATCAGGGGACGGGGGCGCCTTAGCTTTCGGCGCAATCTTGTCAAGCGCCGCAGCCTGCGGCAGGCAAACTCCGCAATGCCCGAAGCGAAAGACTCCATGACCCGCGAGGAGCGGCTGGCCGCGAAGCTGCGGGAGAACTTGCGCCGCCGCAAAGCCCAGGCGCGGGCGCTGGAATCGCCCGGGAACGGCGCTCTTCCCAAAGAGGAGCCGAAAAGCTAGGGCGTGGCGCTCCCGAATTCCGCTAAGGAGCGCCTTCTTGCCGACCCTGATCCTCGTCCGCCACGGCCAGAGCCAGTGGAACCTGGAGAACCGCTTCACCGGCTGGTGGGATGTCGACCTGACCGAGAAGGGCGTCGCCGAAGCGATTGCCGCCGGCGAGCTGCTGGCGAAGCACGGCCTGCTGCCGACCCGCGCCTTCACGTCCCTCCAGCTGCGCGCGATCAAGACCCTGCACCTGGCGCTCGAAGCCTGCGGCCGGCTGTGGATCCCCGAGACCAAGGACTGGCGCCTGAACGAGCGTCACTATGGCGGGCTGACCGGGCTTAACAAGGCCGAGACGGCCGCGCGGCACGGCGAGGAGCAAGTGCACGTCTGGCGCCGCAGCTTCGACACGCCGCCGCCGGAGCTCGAGGTCGCCAGCGAGTTCGACCTCGGCCAGGACCCGCGCTACGCCGGGATCGCCATCCCGCGCACCGAAAGCCTCAAGCTGACCATCGAGCGCGTGCTGCCCTATTGGGAAAGCGAGATCCTGCCGGTGCTTGCCAGCGGCGAGACGGTGATCATCTCGGCGCACGGCAATTCGCTGCGCGCTCTGGTCAAGCACCTGTCGAACATCTCCGACGAGGAGATCACCGGCCTGGAGATCCCCACCGGCGAGCCGATCGTCTACGAGTTCGACGACGCCATGACGCCGGGCGAGCGTCACTACCTGAAGGACCGCTGAGATGGCCGCACCCGTCGCAATCGTCATGGGCAGCCAGTCAGACTGGCCGACCATGCGCTGTGCCGCCGACGTGCTCGGCGAGCTCGGCGTGGAGTTCGAGGCGCGGATCGTCTCCGCCCACCGCACGCCGGAACGGATGTTCGAATTCGGCCGCGGCGCCGCGGACGCGGGCTTCAAGGTGATCATCGCCGGCGCCGGCGGCGCGGCGCACCTGCCGGGCATGCTCGCTTCGCTGACGCACCTGCCGGTGCTCGGCGTGCCGGTAAAGTCGAAGGCGCTGAAGGGCCTCGATAGCCTGCTGTCGATCGTGCAGATGCCGGCCGGCGTGCCGACCGGGACGCTCGCGATCGGTGAGGCCGGGGCGACCAACGCCGGCATCCTCGCTGCATCGATCCTGGCGCTGTCAGATGATCCGTTGTCGCAGCGCCTGCAGGCCTGGCGCGCGGAGCGGACGGCAGCGGTGGCGGAAAGGCCAACGGATAGTTAGCGCGCGCAGAAAAGAAACCCGTTCGTGCTGAGCTTGTCGAAGCACCGCTTTTTCTTCTAGCGCAGCGCCGAAACTGAAAACCGCCCTCCGACAAGCTCAGGGCGAACGGGAAGTAGGACGTTGATCAAACCAGGCGCAACGATCGGCATACTCGGCGGCGGGCAGCTCGGGCGGATGCTGGCGATCGCCGCCGCGCAGCTCGGGTACCGCTGCCACATCTACGCCCCCGAAGAGGAAAGCGTCGCGGCCGAAGTGAGCGCGGGCTTCACCCGTGCGCCGTGGTCGGACGGTGAGGCACTCGGCACATTCGCCGCCGCCTGCGACGTGGTCACGCTCGAGTTCGAAAACGTGCCGGTCGGCCCGCTGGCGGCGATCCCGGCCGCCAAGCTCGCTCCGCCCGCCCGGGCGCTCGAAGTGGCGCAGGACCGGCTCAAGGAAAAGTGCTTCGCCGAACAGCACGGCGGCCGCCCCGCCCCGTTCGCGCAAGTCGATTCGCCCGCGGATCTCGCCGCAGCTATCGAGCGAATCGGCACGCCCGGCATCCTCAAGACTCGCCGCGAAGGCTACGACGGCAAAGGCCAGTGGCGCATCGCCGGTCCGGACGAGATCGACGCGCTGGAGCTTCCGGCAGACGACCTGGTCTACGAAGGCCTGGTCCGCTTCGAAGCCGAGTTCTCTGTCGTGCTGGTCCGGGGGCGCGATGGCGAGGTTCGCTTCTGGGACAGCCCCGAGAACGTGCATCGCGGCGGCATACTGGCGACGACCACCCTGCCCGCTCCCGACACGGTGACCGAACATGTCGCCGCAGCGCGCGAACTTGCCGGCAAAATCGCCGGATCTCTCGACTATGTCGGCGTCATGACCTGCGAGTTCTTCGCCACCGAAGACGGCCCCGTTTTCAACGAGATGGCGCCCCGGGTGCACAACTCCGGACACTGGACGATCGAGGGCGCGGAGACGAGCCAGTTCGAGAACCACATCCGCGCGATCTGCGGCCTGCCGCTGGGCGACACCGCGACGATTGCCCCGCGAATCGAAATGGAGAACCTGATCGGCAGCGATGTCGAGCGGGCCGAAGAGATCCTCGCCGAACCGGGCGCGCACCTCCACCTCTACGGCAAGGCCGAGGCCCGGGACGGACGCAAGATGGGCCATGTGACGAGGCTGGGCCGATGAGCGGTCGCGAAGTCATCTTCGTCGTGGCCCGCGCCGACGACGGCACGATCGCCAAGGACGGCCAGGTGCCCTGGCGCATCCGCGAGGACCTGCAGCGGTTCGTCGCCCATACCAAGGGCACGCCGATGATCATGGGCCGCAAGACTTTCGACAGCCTGCCCGGCCTGCTCCCAGGGCGCCGGCACATCGTGCTGACCCGCAACCGCCAATGGTCGGCCGAGGGCGCCGAAGTCACCCATTCGGTCGACGAGGCGCTCGCGCTGGCGGGCGACGGCGACATTTCGGTGATCGGCGGGGTCGACATCTTCGACCTGTTCCTGCCGCTCGCCACCCGCATCGAGCTGACCGAAGTCCACGAGCACACCGGCGGCGAGGTGATCATGACCTACCCGGGCAGCGACTGGATCGAGACCGCGCGCGAGCACCGCCCGGCCGACGGCAAATGGCCGGCGCACAGCTTCGTCACGCTGCGGCGGCGCGGGGAGCCCGCCGCTTGAGGCGACTCGACCACCGCGAGGCCGTGCCCGAAGAGCTGCGCGGCGCGATCCTGGCGCTGGGCAACTTCGACGGCTTCCACCTGGGCCACCAGGCAGTGGTGCGCGAGGCGGTCGAGTGGGCGCGCAGCGAGGGTCGCCCGGCGATCGTCGCCACGTTCGATCCGCACCCGGTCCGCCATTTCGCCGCGCACGTTCCTCCGTTCCGCCTGACCACGCTGGAGCAGCGCGAAGAGCTGTTCGCCGCCGCCGGGGCGGACGCGATGCTGGTGTTCCACTTCGCCGACGAGCTGGCGCAGACCACGGCTGAGGATTTCATCACCCGCCTGCTCGGCGAGCGGATCGGCGCGGCGGGCGTGGTGACCGGGCAGGACTTCACCTTCGGGAAGGGCCGCGGCGGCAATATCGAGGTGCTGCGGGAGACCGGCGCGCGGGCCGGGATCGCGGCGCGCGCGGTGGGGCCGGTGATGGACGGCGGCCGTCCGGTCTCCTCCAGCCGCATCCGCGATTCGCTGAAGGCCGGCGAGTGCGAGGAGGCGGCGCGCCTGCTGACGCGTCCGTTCGCGATGCGCGGCCCGGTCATCCACGGCGACAAGCGCGGGCGGGAGATCGGCTATCCCACCGCCAACATGGAGCTCGGCGCTTACCTGCGGCCGCGCTTCGGCATCTACGCCGTCACGGGGCGCATCGTGGCGACAGGGCAGGCGCTGAAGGGCGCCGCCAGCGTCGGCATCCGCCCGATGTTCGATCCGCCGAAGGAGCTGCTCGAGCCCTATTTCTTCGATTTCTCCGGCGATCTCTATGGGCAGAGCGTGGAAGTCGCTCTGCACCACTTCCTCCGCCCGGAGATGAAGTTCGAGTCGCTCCGCGCGCTGCAGGCGCAAATGGCCGAGGATTGCGACGAGGCGCGGCGGCTGCTGGAAGGCTGAAACACTTTCCTACACGGCCAGATTGATCTAGCGGCGCTGACGATATGCCCGAACAGCGCGACTATCGCCCGACGGTCTTCCTGCCGAAGACCGATTTCCCGATGAAAGCCGGCCTTCCGCAGAAGGAGCCGGGCATTCTCGCGCGCTGGGAATCCGAGAGGATCTACGAGCAAGTGCGGGCTGCCCGGAAGGGGCGCGAGACGTTCGTGCTGCATGACGGCCCGCCTTACGCCAACGGCGACATGCACATCGGCCACGCGCTGAACCACGTGCTGAAGGACATGGTCGTGCGCACGCAGACCCTGCTCGGCAAGGACGCGCCTTACGTGCCCGGATGGGACTGCCACGGCCTGCCGATCGAGTGGAAGGTCGAGGAACAGTACCGCAAGAAGAAGCTCGACAAGGACCAGGTCCCGGCGAAGGAGTTCCGCGCCGAATGCCGCGCCTACGCCCAGCAATGGGTCGACGTGCAGCGCGAGCAGCTGAAGCGCCTCGGCATCAACGGGGACTGGGACAATCCCTACCTGACGATGCAGTTCGACAGCGAGGCGACCATCGTCGCCGAGCTGCTCAAGTTCGCCACCAGCGGCCAGCTTTATCGCGGCGCCAAGCCGGTGATGTGGAGCCCGGTCGAAAAGACCGCGCTGGCCGAAGCCGAAGTCGAGTACGAGGACATCGTCTCGACGCAGATCGACGTGGCGTTCGAGATCGTCGCAAGCCCGATCCCCGAGCTGGTCGGGGCCCATGCGGTAATCTGGACGACGACGCCGTGGACGATCCCGGTGAACCAGGCTTTGGCTTATGGGCCGGACGTTCTCTACGGCCTCTACAAGCATGAGGACGGCCGCAGCTATCTCCTCGCGGCCGAACTGAGAGACCAAGTCAGCCAACGTTGGTTGAAGGATGAAGGCGAGATTGCGACCTGGTACGGGCGCGAACTCGCCGGCACCGTCGCCCGCCACCCGATCTACAACTATCTTCGTCATTCCGGCGAAGGCCGGAATCCATCTCTCCCCTCGAGCGACGGTCCCGGCGGCGCGATGGACCCCGGCCTTCGCCGGGGTGACGAAGGGTGTGGGAGTGACGAAGGGTGCCCGGGTGACGAAGAGTGGGAGCGCGCGCTTCAGTTTTACGCGGCCCCTCGCCCGTTCCTCCCGGGCCCGTTCGTCACCACCGACAGCGGCACGGGCCTGGTCCACATGGCGCCGGACCACGGGGAGGACGACTTCGAGCTGTGCCGCGCGAACGGCCTGCTGCCGCAGTTCGTGGTCGAGGCGGACGGGCGTTACCGCGACAACTGGCCGTGGCTGCCGCGCACCGACGCACGCTCGCTGAGCGTGATCAACCCGAAGTTCAACGCGCCCGACGGGCCGGTCTGCTCGGACCTGCGCGAGGCGGGCGCTCTCCTCAGCGCGTCCACCGATTATCGGCACAGCTATCCACACAGCTGGCGTTCCAAAGCCAAGGTGATCTTCCGCTGCACGCCGCAGTGGTTCGTGCCGATGGATCGGCCGATCGACCGGCAGATCCCCCTTTGCGATGCCGAGGAAGCGATCCGGTCCGAGCAGGGCCAGAACCATACGTTGCGGCAGATCGCCATGGCGGAGATCGACCGCGTGCGCTTCGTGCCGGAGAAAGGCCGCAACCGCATCGGTTCGATGGTCGAGGGGCGGCCGGACTGGGTGCTTTCGCGCCAGCGCGCCTGGGGCGTGCCGATCACGCTGTTCGTGGACCGCGAGAGCGGCCATTACCTGGTCGATCCCGAGGTCAACACCCGCATCGTGGAAGCCGTCCGCAAGGAAGGCGTCGACGCCTGGAGCGACGAGAACGCGCAGGCGCTGCTTGGCGACAAGTACAAGGCCGAGGCTTACGAGCGGGTCGTCGACATCCTCGACGTGTGGTTCGATTCCGGTTCGACACACGCCTTCGTGCTCGAAAGCGGGCGCTGGCCGGACCTGAAGTGGCCGGCCGACCTCTATCTCGAAGGGTCCGACCAGCATCGCGGCTGGTTCCAGTCCTCGCTGCTGGAAAGCTGCGCCACGCGCGGCCGCGCGCCTTACGACGCCGTGCTGACCCACGGCTTTACGATGGCCAGCGACGGCAAGAAGATGTCGAAGAGCCTCGGCAACACCGTCGATCCCATCAAGGTCATGGAGCAGTACGGGGCCGACATCATCCGCCTCTGGGCGCTGACTGTCGACTTCACCGAAGATCACCGGATCGGCGACGAGATCCTCAAGGGAGTCGCCGACCAGTATCGTAAGCTGCGCAACACCTTCCGCTACCTGCTCGGCGCGCTCGACGGGTTCGACGAGGCGGAGCGTCTCGGCGTGGACGAGATGCCGGAGCTGGAGCGCTATGTCCTGGCTCTGCTGGGGCAGTTCGATGCGACCCTCCGCACGGCGGTCGCGGATTTCGACTTCAACACCTACGTCCGCGCGCTGACCGAGTTCTGCAACGAAGACCTGTCGGCGTTCTTCTTCGATATCCGCAAGGATTCGCTCTACTGCGACGCGCCGGACGATGCCGGCCGCCGCGCCTACCGCACGGTGCTCGACACGCTGTTTCATGCGCTGGTGCGCTATGCCGCGCCGGTCCTGGTGTTCACCACCGAGGAAGTCTGGGCCAGCCGCTATCCCGATGGCGGCAGCGTTCACGTACTCGAGTGGCCGGAGGTGCCGGGCGCCCAAGCCGATGTGGCCCTCTGGGACCAGCTTCGCGCGCTGCGCGAGAAGGTCACCGAGGCGATCGAGCCGCTGCGGCGTGAGAAGATCGTGCGCTCCAGCCTCGAGGCCGAAGTGACCGTGCCGGCCAGCCTCGTGCCGGAAGGGTTCTCCGACGCGGACCTCGCCGAGCTGTTCATCAGCGGGGCGGTGACCCGCGGCGACGGCCCGGAGATCGAGGTCTGCAAGTCGGGGGACGACAAGTGCGGGCGTTGCTGGCGCCTGCTGCCCGAAGTGACTGAGGATGGAGCGCTGTGCGATCGCTGCAGCACCGTCGTCGCCGAGATGGACGCGCTGGCGTGACGCAGGGCGCGCGCAATCGCACGATCGGCTTCGCCATCGCGGCGCTGATCCTGGCGGCGGACCAGTTCACCAAGTGGCTGGTCGATGGGCCGCTGGCGATGCGGCTTGGCGATTCGATGGAACTGCTGCCGTTCTTCAACTTCACGCGTACGCACAATTATGGCGTGTCGCTCGGCATGTTCAGCGCCACTTCGCCGGGGATGCGCTGGGCGCTGGTGGCGCTGACCTGCGGCATCGCGCTCGCGGTGACCGTATGGATGCTGCGCGAGCGCAAGCTGGGCGACATCGCGGCACTGGCGCTGGTGCTCGGCGGCGCGGCGGGCAATATCCTCGACCGGGCGCGCTTCGGCTATGTGCTCGACTTCGCGGACCTGCACATCGGCGAGTTCCGTCCGTTCCTGATCTTCAACGTCGCCGACGCGGCAATCACCATCGGGGTGCTGATAATCCTTGCCCGCTCGTTGTTCATGCGCGAGAAACCCGACGATACGCAGAGCCAGCCCCCGGAACACCAGGCGGACAAAGCCGCGGAGACCCATTGATGCGCATTCTTACCTCTAGCACCCTGCTGATCGCCGGTGCCGCCATGCTCGCTTCGTGCGGCACCGGCGGCGGCATCCTCAATCGGGAGCGGCCGGACGAGTTCGCCGTGCAGCGCCAGGCGCCACTGGTCGTGCCGCCGGAATTCCAGATCGTGCCCCCCGCTCCCGGCGCGCCGCGCCCGGCGGAGGGCACCGCAGCCCAGCAGGCGCTGCAGGCCCTGTTCGGCGGACCCGCCCCGCGCAGTGCGGTCGAGACGAGCGCGCTCGACCGCGCCGGCGCGGCGGCGCCCGGGATCCGTTCGTCGGTCGGCGATCCGGCGACCAACACGGTCGACAAGGGTTCCACCACCCAAACGATCCTGGCCGCGCCCGAAGGCGACGGCCCGGCAGCCGCGGCCAGCATTCCTTCCTGATCTTGCGAGCGCCCATCCGGGCGCTCGTCCTCGCTGCTATTCCCTCCGCCTGACTGCGTCAGGCTGCGGGCGGCCGTTCGGCCTCGCGGTACACTGGTGGGGGACCGGATCATCGCTCTACAGCAGAGGCTTGGCATAGCTCGGGCTGCGACCAGCAGCCCGCAAGCGCGAACGCGCGCCCGCAGCCGCCCCGCAGCGTAGCGAAGGGAACAGCGGCGAGGAAAAATCTAGGAGTGCTGGCTGACCAGCAGCTTGTCGATCTTGCGGCCGTCCATGTCGACGACTTCGAAGCGCCAGCCCTGGTCGGTGAAGCTTTCGCCTTCGACCGGCAGCTTCTTCAGCATGAACAGCACGTAGCCCGCGGCGGTGGCGAACTCGCGCGCCTCGGGCAGGTCGAGTCCGAGCCGCTCGGCGAAAGCGTCGGCCGACATGGCGCCGGCGATCAGCAGCGACCCATCGTCGCGCTCGACCAGTTCCGGCTCGTCGCCCGGATCCTGGTGGCTGGCGAACGTCCCGGCGATCGCCGAGAGCACGTCGGCCGGGGTGACGATGCCGTCCAGGTGGCCGTATTCGTCGTGCACCATGACCATGCCGGTGCCGGAGCTCTGCAAGATGCGGAGCGCGTCCATCGCATCGAGCTGGTCGGGCACGACCTCCGCCTTGCGCATCAGCCGGGCAAGCCGCACCGGCCGGCCAGCGAGCAGCAGCGCGAGCACTTCGCGCACTTTGACCACGCCGACGACGCGGTCGACCGATCCGTCCGCCACGGGCAGCAGCGAATGGGGCGAGCCTTCGATCGTGGCGCGGATTTCCGCGTCGCTGGCGCCCTGGTCGATCCAGTCGATCTCCGTACGCGGGGTCATCAGTTCGCGCACGGGGCGGTCGGCCAGCCGCATGATGCCGGACAGGATCGCCCGTTCGCCTTCCTCGATCACGCCGGAGCGGGTGGCCTCGGCGAAGATCATCTGCAGTTCCTCGGCGGTGAGCCGGTGCTCCCCGCGATGGCGCACGCCGATGGCGCTCATGATCGCGTTGGAGGAGGCGTCGAGCACCCAGACGAGCGGCGCCGCTGCTTTCGCCAGGATGGCCATCGGCCGGGCCATGACCAGGGCGATCGGGATCGCCTTGCGCAGGGCGACCTGCTTCGGCACCAGTTCGCCGATCACCAGGCTGAAGTACGTCGTCAAGGCGATGACCAGGGCGAACCCCGCCGTATCGGCGGATTCGGCCGGCACCCCAAGCGCGGCCAGCCGCTCGCCCACCGGCCCGCCGAGAGTCGCGCCCGAGTAGGCGCCGGCGATGATGCCCACCAGCGTGATGCCGATCTGCACAGTGGAGAGGAACTTGCCGGGATCCGCGGCCAGCGCCAGCGCGGTCCTGGCGCCGCCGCTGCCGCGTTCGGCCGCCATTTTCAACTGCGCGGTGCGGGCGGAAACGATCGCCAGTTCCGACATCGAGAAGACCCCGTTGATCAGGATCAGGCCGGCAAGGATGGCGAGGTCGAACCAGGGGAATGGGGACATGTCTGATCGCGCGCTAGCAGATTGGAGGGGGCAGGCGAAGGGCCATCGGAACGTCGAGGGTATTGAGACGTTGTAACTCGGCAGAAGGTGCTTTTGCGCCCATATCCGGACGTCCTGTTCACTGCTGAGGATGAATCATAACATGAAAATGTCCCGCTACTTCGTTTCGGGCCTTGCAGCGGTTTCGCTTCTCGGCCTTTCCGCCTGCGTCACCGACCCCAATACCGGCGAGCGGAAGATTTCCCGCACCGCGATCGGCGGGCTGGGCGGCGCGGCCGCAGGCTACCTGCTGGGTGGCATCATCGGCGGCAAGACTGCCCGGATCGTGGGCGCCGGCATCGGCGGCGTGGCCGGCGGCGTGGTCGGCTACCAGATGGACCAGCAGATCAAGGAGCTGAAGGAATCGACCTCCGGCACCGGCGTGGACGTCAGCGAGATCCCGGGTGAGGACGCGTTCCTCGTCAACCTGCCGGACGTGACGTTCGCCACCGGCAGCACCGTGATCAGCCCGACGTTCCAGGCGACGCTGAACCAGGTCGCCGACAGCATGGTCCGCTATCCCAACAGCCTGATCGACGTCTACGGCCACACGGACACGGTCGGCTCTACGGCGAGCAACCAGCGCCTGTCGGAAGAGCGCGCCCGCGCGGTCACGAACTACCTGGTCAGCCGCGGCGTCACCTCCAGCCGCATCCGCTGGCAGGGCTTCGGCGAGACGCAGCTGAGGGTGCAGACCGGCGACAACGTCAACGAGCCGCTGAATCGCCGCGTGGAGATCAAGGTCATGCCGATCTCGCAGGAAGAAGCCGCCGCCGCGCGCAACTGATCGCGACGATCCGTTCACAGCGAGCGGAAGGGGGCCGGTCCGAAAGGGCCGGCCCCTTTTTTTGTGCGCCGGCCGGCGGGTTACCTGCCTTGTTCCACGTACCTGGCGGCGCGGTCCGCCAGCCGCTCCACGGCCGCCTTGTGGATCGCGGGGGCGCTGACCAGCAGGCCGAAGGCGCGGGGATCGCGCTTGTTGTAGTCCAGCGGCTTGCCGAACGCGTCGGTCACCGCGGCGCCGGCCTCGCGCGCGATCAGCGCAGCGGCGGCGACATCCCATTCGAAGCCCCAGCGCAGGGTCGCAACGAGGTCCGCCTCGCCCGCGGCGACCATGGCGATGCGCAAGGCGATGGAGTTCGGCTTCTCAACCATAGCCAGGTCCTGGTCCTCCGGCGGCAGCATGTCCGCCGGGACCCGCGCCCCGGCAAGCTGCTCGCGCCTGCTCGCCTGGAGCCGCTCCCCGTTGCGCCAGGCCCCTTGGCCGGCGGTCGCGCTCCAGGTCTCCCCCCTTGCCGGCGCGACGAGAGTGCCGATCAGCGGCCGTCCGGCGCTGACCAGCCCGACCGAAACCGCCCAGCCCTTCCGCCCCGCAATATAGTCGCGCGTCCCGTCGATCGGATCGACCAGCCAGCAGAGTCCCTTGTCCAGCCGCTCGGGATGGTCGACGGTCTCTTCGGAGAGCCAGCCGGCGGAGGGCAGCAAGGCGGCGAGTTCGCGCTTGAGGAACGCGTCCACCTCCAGGTCGGCGACGCAGACCGGGCTGCCGGGCTTCTTCTCCCAGCTTTCCAGCGCGTGCCCGGCGCCGGGCCACTGGCTCATGGCGATGTCGGCTGCCTCGCGGCAGATTTCTTCCAGGCGCGGACGATCGATCACGCGCGCGAGGTGGACGCGCCCGGAACACATTGCAAGGGGCGCTCTGTGTGCTTATGCGCGCCCGAGACATTCCCGCCCACGAGACGAAGGCGTCCCAATGAACATCCACGAATACCAGGCCAAGGAACTGCTCGCGAAATTCGGCATCAGCGTGCCGGCCGGTCATCCCGCCACGAGCGTGGAACAGGCCGTGGCCGCCGCCGGGAAGCTTCCCGGGCCGCTCTACGTGGTGAAGGCGCAGATCCACGCCGGCGGGCGCGGCAAGGGCAAGTTCAAGGAACTCGGCGCGGACGCCAAGGGCGGCGTGCGGCTGGCCGACTCGGCCGCCGCGGTGCAGGATCACGCCAAGGAGATGCTCGGCAACACGCTGGTCACCATCCAGACCGGCGACGCGGGCAAGCAGGTCAACCGCCTTTACGTAACCGACGGCGTCGACATCGCCGAGGAATACTACCTCGCGCTGCTGGTCGACCGGGCGACCGGGCGCATCGCCATGATCGTCTCCACCGAAGGCGGCATGAGCATCGAGGATGTCGCGCACGAGACGCCCGAGAAGATTACCACGATCACCATCGACCCGGCGACCGGCTTCATGCCGCATCACGGACGCTCTGTGGCGTTCGCGCTCAAGCTGAAGGGCGATCTCGCCAAGGCGGCGCAGAAGCTCGCCAGGCAGCTCTACGAGGCCTTCGTGGCGCTCGACTGCGCGATGCTGGAGATCAACCCGCTGGTCGAAACCAAGGATGGCGGGCTGCTGGTGCTCGACACCAAGATGAGCTTCGACACCAACGCACTGTTCCGCCACCCCGATGTCGAAGCGATGCGCGACGAGACCGAGGAAGACCCGATGGAGGTCGAGGCCAGCAAGCACGACCTCGCCTACATCAAGCTCGACGGCGACATCGGCTGCATGGTCAACGGCGCGGGCCTAGCCATGGCGACGATGGACATCATCAAGCTCAACGGCGCGTTCCCAGCCAACTTCCTCGACGTCGGCGGCGGCGCGAACCGCGAGAAGGTGACCGCGGCCTTCAAGATCATCCTCTCCGACCCCGCCGTGAAGGGCATCCTGGTCAACATCTTCGGCGGCATCATGCGCTGCGACACGATCGCCGAGGGCATCGTCGCGGCAGCCCGCGAAGTCGATCTGGACGTGCCGCTGGTCGTCCGCCTGGAAGGCACCAAGGTGCAGGAAGGCAAGGACATCCTCGCCAACTCCGGCCTGCCGATCATCCCTGCCGAGGACCTCGGCGACGCAGCACAGAAGATCGTCGCCGAAGTGAAGCAGGCGGCCTGACCCACAAATCCTCCCCTGCAAGGGGAGGTGGCAGCCCGCAGGGCTGACGGAGGGGTGTAACGCTAGCGTTGACACCCCTCCACCACCGCCTTCGGCGGCGGCCCCCCCCCCTCAAAGGGGAGGATTGGATCGCCCCTACCCCAGAATCCGCTCCAGCAGGCGCACGCGCTCGCCGTCGGGGAGGGCGGCGTCGCGCATCGCGACGAAGCCGAGCTTTTCGGCCAGGTGCAGTGATGGTGCGTTCTGCGGATCGATCATGCAGACCAGCCGCCGCGGGCCGTGCTCGCGCTCGAACCACTCGAGCGTGGCACGCATGGCCTCGCCCGCGAGTCCCTTGCCGATCTGGTCGTGGCGCAGGATCCAGCCGGCTTCGGGATTGTCGTCGAAATCTTCGCCCAGACCGCGGAAGGTGTGGAAGATCCCGCAGTTGCCGATGACGGCCTCCTGCCCGCGCAGCCGAAGCATGAAAGCGCCGTAGCCGTAGAGAAACCAACTGCCGGCGCTGCGCATAAAGCGGATCGCCTGTTCGTGCAGCTGCGCAGTCGGTCCGAGAAACCGTCCGGTCACCGGGTGGCTGACCACTTCGTACAGCGGCTGCAGATCGCCGGGGCGCGGCAGCCACAGCTCGAGCCGCTCCGTGACCAGGAAAGGCGCTTCGCTCACAGCAGGCCCGATATGACGTGAATCGCGATGCCGACGAGCCCGCCGACGAGCGTGCCGTTGATGCGGATGAACTGGAGATCGCGGCCGACCGCGCCCTCGATCCGGTCGGTTACGGTGCGGGCGTCCCAGCGGCGCACCGTTTCCGACACGAGCTGCACGATCTGCCCGCCGTAGCGGGTCGCCACCCCGACCCCGGTGCGGCGGGCGAAGCGGTTGATCTGGCGCTGCAGCGCCGGATCGTCGCGCAAGGCCTGGCCGAGTTCGCCGAGCATTCCGGTCAACTGCCCGCCCAGTTTGCCTCCAGGCTCGCGCGCGGCATCGATCAGGGCGTGGCGCATGCGTTCCCAAACGCCGATCCACCAGTCGCCCAGCGCCGGGTTGGCAAGCAGGTCGCGCTTCATGCCTTCCACTTTCGCGCGCATGGCCGCGTCGTGCTGCAGATCGTGAGCGAGGCTTTCCAGCCCTTCCTGCACCTTGCGGCGCAGCGGGTGCTCCGGATCGACCAGGACTTCGGCCAGCAGGCGATAGAGACCGTCGATCACCGAGCTGGCAAGCCGCTCGTCCAGCCCGGTCCAGCGAAGCACGGCATTGGCGCGCGCGTGGATCATCTCGCGCACCATTTGCTCGTTGTCTTCCAGCGTCAGCCCGGCCCAGCGGATCATCGCGTCGAGCAGCGGCAGGTGCCGCTTGTCGGCGATCGCGGCGGTCAGCATCTGGCCGAGGAGCGGGGCCACCTCCAACTTTTCGAGCTGGTGGACCAGGCCGGCCTTCACCTGGCCGCCGAGCCTTTCCGGATCGAGCGACTCGAGCACTTCGGCCAGGAGCTCGCCGGCGCCCGCGCGCATGCGCGAGACCTCGCCGCCGCCCGGCCGGGCGAGGAACTCCCCGGCGGCGCGCGCTAGGTTCATCGCCCGCATGCGGCGCGCGACGACGATGGGCGTGAGGAAGTTGGCACGCAGGAAATGCGCCATCGTATCGGCGATGCGGTTCTTGTTCTCGGGGATGATCGCGGTGTGCGGGATCGGCAGGCCGAGCGGGCGGCGGAACAGCGCGGTGACGGCGAACCAGTCGGCCAGGCCGCCGACCATCGCCGCTTCGGCGAAGGCCAGGACGTACCCCCAGGCCGGGTGTGTGCCCTCCTGGCTGCTGGCGAGCACGAACAGCGCCGCCATGGCCACCAGCAGGCCGGTGGCCGCGCGGCGCATGCTGCGGGCGCGTTCGGCCGGAAGCACGAAGCCCTGGGCCGTCGGACCTGTTCCCGGCCCGGTCAAGCGCACCGGCCCATCACTCGGCAGGAAGCGGCTCCGTGGAAGCGCCGCGCGCTTCGTCCTCCGGCCGGTAAGTCAGCACCCGCTTGCGCAGCCACGGGCCGAGACGCTTCTCCAGCCCGTCGGCCAGGCTGAAGCCCGCCGGCACGATGACCAGCGTGAGCAGGGTGGAAAGCAGCAGGCCGCCGATGACCGTATAGCCCATGGGCGCGCGCCAGGCGGCGTCGCCGGAGAGCGAGAGCGCGGTCGGGATCATGCCGGCGGTCATGGCCACGGTGGTCATCAAGATCGGCTGGGCGCGCTTGTGGCCGGCGTCGGTAATCGCCGCCTTCTTCGGCACGCCGGCGGCCATCTCCTCGATGGCGAAGTCGATCAGCAGGATCGAGTTCTTCGCCACGATGCCGAGCAGCATGAGCAGGCCGATGTAGACCGAGATCGAGATCGGTTGGCCGAGCAGCGCCAGCGCCAGCAAGCCGCCGAGCGGGGCCAGCAGCAGCGAGGTCATGTTCACCAGCGGGGAGACGAAGCGCTTGTACAGCAGCACCAGCACCGCGAAAACCAGCATGATCCCGCTGACCACGGCGATGATGAAGTTCTGGATCAGTTCCTGCTGCCAGCGCTCGTCGCCCACTGGGCGGTTGGACACGCCGGCCGGCAGGTTCTGCATGATCGGCAGCTTGTTGATCGCTTCCTGGACCGGGCCCTTCAGCTGCCCGGGCGCGAGGTCGGCGCCGACAAAGATGCGACGCGACTGGTTGAAGCGCTGGATTTGCGTCGGGCCGGCGCCGAAGCGGATCTCCGCGACCCGCTTGAGCGGTACGGAGCCGCCGCTGGCGGTCGGCACCGGCAGGTTCTCGAGCGTGGAGATATCCTGCCGCGAGACTTTGGCGAGCACGACGCGGATCGGCACCTGGCGATCGCTGAGCGAGAACTTGGCCGCGTTCTGGTCGATCTCGCCGAGCGTGGCGATGCGGATTGCCTGGCTGAGCGCAGTCGTCGTGACGCCGAGCTGCGCCGCCAAGTCGAGCCGCGGAATGATCAGCAACTCGGGCCGCTGCAAGTCCGCCTCGATGCGCGGAGCAACCGCGCCGGGAACGGTGCGCATCTGCTCCACCAGGACCTGCGCGGCGCGATCGAGCTGCACGGGATCGGAACCGGTCAGCATCACCGATATGTCGCGGCCGGTGCCGCCGCCGCCGGATCGCGAGGCGAAGCTGATGCGCGCGTCCGGGATCTTCTGCAGTTCGGGCATGACCCGCCGCTCGAACTCGTAGCTGGGGATCTCGCGATCCGGCTTGAGCACGATGAACAGGCGGGCGGAGCCTTCGTTGATCCGTTCGAGCACGCGGCCGACTTCCGGCTGGGCTTCGACGATCGCGGTGACCCGATCGGCCACGGCTTCGGTCTGCTCGATCGTGGTGCCAGGGGCCATCTCGATGCGGGCCTGGCTGGTATCCTCGTCGGTGGTCGGCTGGAACTGCTGCGGCAGGACCATGAACATCAGCAGCGTGATCGCCAGCGCGCCGATGCCGGCGCCGAACATCCAGAAGCGGTGATCGCGCAGGCGCCCGCGCACCCGGCCCATGAAATACGCGTGCCACGCGGCGAACCCGCCGCCGATCATGCCGGCGACAGTACGCACGAGGAAGCCGCCGAGCACGGCCGCACCCAGAGCCAGCGCGAGCTTGACGATCATCAGCAGCCAGCCGGGGATCGCATCGGCCGGCAGCAGGGCGCCGGCGAAGTTCCAGGCGACGATGGCGGCGGCGATCACGACGATCCAGAACAGCAGCTCGATCAGGTAATAGCCTGCCCGGCCGCGCGCCGGCTGGAGCTTCGCCCGGTAGGCGTCCACCTTGTCTTCGTTCAGCGTCCACTTGAGGAGCGCCATGTAGCGATCCATCAGCCAACCTTCGCCGTGCGACGCATGGCCCTTGGCCTTCAGGAAGTAGGCCGCGACCATCGGCGTGATCAGGCGCGCGACGGCCAGGCTCATCAGCACCGCGGCCACGACCGTGAGGCCGAAGTTCTTGAAGAACTGCCCCGAGATGCCCGGCATGAGGCCGACCGGCAGGAACACGGCGACGATCGAGAAGGTGGTCGCCACGACCGCAAGGCCGATCTCGTCGGCCGCGTCGATCGAAGCCTGATAGGCGCTCTTGCCCATGCGCATGTGGCGCACGATGTTCTCGATCTCCACGATCGCATCGTCGACCAGCACCCCCGCCACCAGGCTCAGCGCCAGCAAGGTCATCTCGTTGAGCGTGAAGCCCAGCAGGTCCATGAACCAGAAGGTCGGGATCGCCGAGAGCGGTATCGCCAGCGCGGCGATGATCGTCGCCCGCCAGTCCCGCAGGAACAGGAACACCACGATGACGGCCAGGATCGCCCCTTCGACCATCGCCGCGATCGAGCTTTCGTACTGGGTCTTGGTGTACTCCACGCTGGTGTAGAGCTGCGTGATGTCGATCCCGGGATTTTCCTTCTCGATCGCGGTCAGCTCCTCCACGGCAGCGTCATATACGGTGACGTCGGAAGAGCCCTTGGCGCGCTCGATGCCGAAAGTGACGACCTGCCGGCCGTTCATCTTGGCGACGGAGGTCTGCTCCGAGAAGCCGTCGTAGACCCGGCCGATCTGGTCGAGCCGGATCGTGCGCCCGCCGCCCAGGCTGATCTGCGTATTGGCGAGCTGGAGCGCCGTGTCGGCATTGCCGAGCACGCGGACCGACTGGCGCGAGCCGGCGATCTCCGCCGAACCGCCGGCGGCGTCGACGTTGACCTGGCGCAGCGCCTGGTTGACCGCGCTGGCGGTGACCCCGAGCGACTGCATCTTGGCCGGATCGAGAACCACGCGGATCTCCCGGTCCACGCCGCCGGCGCGGCTGACGCCCGCCATTCCGGGGATCGACAGCAGCCTGCGCGAGATCGTGTCGTCGATGAACCAGCTGAGCTGCTCCATCGTCAGGTCGTCGGCGGCGACGGCGAAATAGCCCATCGGCCCGTTGCCGCCGATCTCGATCTTGCTCACCCGCGGCTCGAGAATGCCGTCCGGCAGGTCGCTGCGGACCTGGTCGACGGCGTTCTTGACCTCGTTGACGGCGTCGTTCGAGTCCGTGCCGATCACGAACTGCACCATCGTGCTGCTGTTGCCTTCGCTGGCAGTCGACTGGATCTCGTCCACCCCGTTGACCGAGCGGATCGCCGCCTCGACCTTCTGGGTGATCTGGGTTTCGATCTCAGTCGGCGAAGCGCCCGGCTGGCTGATCGCCACCGTGACGGCGGGGAAATCGATATCCGGGCTGCCGTTCACGTCCATCCGGTTGAACGAGACCAGCCCGGCCAGCGTCAGGCCGATGAACAGGACGATCGGAACGATCGGGTTGCGTGTCGACCACGCGGATATGTTGCGCAGGCTCATTACCGTGCCGCGACCTGGCGGCCCCTGCCTTCGACGACCGGCCTCACGCGATCACCCGGGTTGAGGAACCCGCCGGCGCGCATCACGATCCGCTCACGCCCGGTCAGGCCGGCGACGACCGCGATCCCTTCGGCGCTGACCATTCCGGTCCGTACCGCGCGCCGCTCCACCCGGTTGTCCTTGTTCACCACATAGACGAAGCTGCCCTTCGCATCGGACAGGATGGCGCTTTCCGGAAGACGCGGGGCGACCACCGTGCCGCTGTTGATCTCGGCCGAAGCGAACCCGCCGGGCCGCAGCGCCGGATTGTAAGCCAGAGCGACGCGGGCGGTGCCCTGGCGGTCTTCGGGGTCGATGACCGGCGCCGCCTGCCAGATCTGGCCGACGAAGCTCTTCTCGCTGCCGGCGGGGGTGACGACGGCGCTGGAGCCGACGGAAACGGATGCGAGATCGTCCTCGCTGAGCCGGGCCAGCAGTTCCATCTCGCCGCCCTGGGCCATCGTGAACGGCGCCGGAGAACCCGAGCCGATCACCTGGCCGACTTCGACGTTGCGTTCAAGGATCAGGCCACTCGCCGGGGCGACGATGTTCAGGCGGGCGTTGCGCGCCAGAAGTTCGCGGTGCTGCGCTTCGGCCACCCGCACGCGGGCCACGGCCGCGTCGCGGGTGGCGGTCAGCCGGTCGACATCGGCCTTGGAGATGAAGCCGCGCTCGACCAGCTGCAGCGCGCGGTCGAGATTGGCCTGCGCCAGGTTGGCGTCGGCCCGGGCGACCTGGATCTGCGCCGCGGCGCTCTGCGCCTGCTGGTTCTGCACCGAACGGTCGATCACCGCCAGGACCTGCCCCTGGCGGACCCAGTCGCCCGCTTCGACCGGAACGGAGACGACACGCCCGCCTTCGCCGACCACGCCGACTTCGATCCTGTGCCGCGCAGCCAGCGTACCGGTTGCGTGGATTACGCCTTCGATCGTGCCGCGGCCGGGCGCGACGACTGTGACGGCGGGGATGGTGGCTTCTTCGGCCGGGGCGAGCGCGGATTCCTCAGTGCCGCCGCTGGAGAGCATCCAGGCGGCGATCACGAGCAGCGCGACCACGATCACGACGGCCGCGATCACCCGGCGCCGCCGGGTGCGGCGGGTATCGATGGTGATTTCTTCCATCAGAGCGTCGGGCGTACCGCTCAGGTCGACTGTCGTTTCGTAGTTCATGCGCGTCTTGAATCCCGCAGCCTCGCGGGGCGGGGCCATACCACAGTTAACTGCCGCCGCACAGAAGAGGCGACGTCATGCCCGGGCCCAATAAGACGGAGCACACCGGCATGCAATTGCGCTTTCTACCAAAAGCGCCCCGCATCCGGCGAGTAACAAATTGTCGTAGAAAAGAAACGCGCGGCGCTCGCTACCTGCGAGAGCCGCGCGTTCTCATTTGCATGCGAAGATCAGCGCCTTAGCGCACGCGTCCACGCTGAATGAGGTTGACGATCGCCAGCAGGATGATCGCACCGAGGACGGCGATGATGAACGCGCCGAGGTCGAACGTCTGAATGCTGCCGCCGAAACCGAGCAGCGGGGCGAGCACTGCGTTGCCGAGAAGAGCCCCGATGATACCGACGATGATGTTCCACAGGATGCCCATCGAGGCGTCCCGGTTCATCACCAAGCTCGCTAGCCAGCCAGCCACGCCGCCGACGATGATCGCGATAATCCAGCCCATACTCCGCTCCTCCTGTTATCCGCCGCACTTTAGCGCCGCCCCCCTTCAACCGAGCGGCGGGGAATGCGTTCCCTGGCGCGGATTCGCGCGAGTCGTGCGAAAGCACACGGTCCCGGTCGCCGGGGCCGTGTGCTTGAGGTCGGAGCCCGCGGAGGCGGTTCAGTACTTCAGCTGGCGTTCGTAGAGATCGCGGTAGTGCTGGATGCGCGTGACGCGCAGGCCCTGCATGCCGGAACGGTCGACGGCGCGCTGCCAGGAGGCGAACTCCTCGAGCGTGAGGTTGTAGCGCTCGAGAACCTCGTCGATCGTCAGCAGGCCGCCATTCACGGCGGCGACCACTTCCGCCTTGCGCCGCACCACCCACCGCTTGGTTTCGGGCGAAGGCAAATCGTTAACGGTCAGCGGCTCGCCGAGCGGGCCGATCACCTGTGCAGGGCGGATTTTCTGGTTCTCGATCATGTACTTTCCCGGCCGTCTCGCGCGGCGCCGTTCGTTCGGCAGCGAGTGATGGCGGCGCCCGGTTTGCCATCTGCTGAATCATCAAGGTTAACGGCGCGTTCACTTTTTCCGAGCGCCGCGATGTGGTGGGCAGACCCGGCGCGGCCCCCGCTGCCGCCGGCGATCGCCGACCTCAGCTCGCGCGCGGCATTCAATTGCGCCAGCAGCTCGGGCCAGGTGATCCGCCGCAGCCCATCCTGCCCGCCCGTCGAGCGATCTCGCGCGGGGCGCGGTTGAGCGGTCGTGAACTTGCCCTGGAACATGGCTATCGCCCTACCGCAAGAATGGTCAATATCCGGTAAAACACAGGCTTAGCCCGGCGGAGGGAGCCTTTGCGGTAATGGCGCCAAGGGTGTATGGGCGCCGCGAAATGCCCGACGCCGCCCTTCTCGATCGCCCCGCCGCGCTGTTCGACCTGCCGCGCCCGGCCGCCGAGTGCCGCATCGTCGTCGCCATGTCGGGCGGCGTCGACAGCTCGGTCGTGGCCGCGCTCGCCGCCCAGAGCGGCGCCGAAGTGATCGGCATCACGCTGCAGCTGTACGACTATGGCGCCGCCACGGGGCGCAAGGGCGCCTGCTGCGCCGGCGACGACATCCGCGACGCGCGCGGAGTGGCCGACCGGCTCGGCTTCGCGCACTATGTGTTCGACCACGAAAGCGCCTTCCGCGAGGAAGTGGTCGAGCGCTTCGCCGACGATTACCTGGCCGGGCGCACCCCGATCCCCTGCATCCGCTGCAACATGGGCCCGAAGTTCACCGACCTGCTGCGCATGGCGCGCGAGTTGGGCGCCGACTGCCTGGCCACCGGGCACTACGTCCGCCGCGTCGTCGGCCCCGCCGGCCCGGAGCTGCACCGGGCGCTCGATCCGGCACGCGACCAGTCCTACTTCCTCTACGGCACGACCGAGGAACAGCTCGGTTACTTGCGCTTCCCGCTCGGCGGCCTGCCGAAGCAGGACGTGCGCCGCATCGCCGGCGAGTTCGGCCTGTCGGTCGCCGCCAAGCCGGACAGCCAGGACATCTGCTTCGTGCCCGACGGCGACTATGCGCGGATCGTCAAGGCTGTGCGCCCCGAAGGCGCTCGCCCGGGCCGCATCGTCCATGCCGAGACCGGCGAGGCTCTGGGCGAACACCGCGGAGTGATCCATTACACCGTCGGCCAGCGGCGCGGCCTGGAGATCGGCGGCCAGGCCGAGCCGCTCTACGTCGTGGCCATCGATGCGCAGACGGCGGAAGTGCGGGTCGGTCCGCGGCGCATGCTGGCGGTGGGGTCGGCGCGGATCGTCGAAACCAACCGCATCGGTCCGCTGCCGGACGAGCCGCTCACGGCCAAAGTCCGCTCCCTGGCCAAGCCCGTGCCTGTCGTGCTGGACGGGACGTTCGGAGGCGGGGCAGCCACGACCATCCGCTTCGCCGAGCCCGAGTACGGCGTCGCGCCCGGGCAGGCGGCAGTGATCTATGCCGGGGACCGCGTGGTCGGCGGCGGCTGGATCGAGGACACCGAGCCCTACCCGTCCCAGGGCTCCAGCACGCAGCCGTAGCCCTCGCGGAAGCGGGCGGTCTCGCTGGCGACGAGCGGGACATAAGCGGTGACGCTGCGCTCCTCTTCGTCCTCGCTGAGGAACACCGCTTCCATACCGGGCTCGAAGTCCTTCTCGCAGTCCTCCAGGCTCCGGCCGGCGACATGGCGGCAGGAACAGCCGGAGCGCGCGGCTACAGCCGCTCCGGTGCCGGCATAGCCCTGGATCGGCGTGCGGTAGAACCAGGCGAGGACCACCCCTGCCAGCAGGAGCACGAGCGCCACCTTGAGCCAGGTCGGGCGGCGGCGCGCACCTCTCGGGGCCGAGCTTGTCTTTGCGGTTGCCATGCTGTCCTGCCTGGGAGATGGAGGCGCGCCAATGCCGCGCCGCGCTTTCCCTAGCTTCGCCTCAGCCATGCTGCCAGCCCTTCTGCTGGCGGTGCTTCTGCTAGCCGCCTGCGGCGACGCGGGCCCGCCGCCGGAGCCGCCCCTCCCGCCCGGCGCGCTGGAAGCGGTGAGAGAGGCTCCCGGCGTGCAGCGCGAGAAGCTCGCCCGGGCCGTGGATGCACTGTTCAGCCGGGAGGACATCGGCGAAACGCGCGCGCTGCTGGTGCTGCACAAGGGCGAAGTGGCTGCGGAACGCTATGGTGAGGGCTACGGTCCGGAGACCCGCTTCCTCGGCTGGTCGATGTCGAAGACGGTCACTGCCGTGATGATGGGCGCCCTCGTGGCCGAAGGGCGGCTGCGGCTGGACGATTCGCCGCCGATCCCTGCCTGGCAGCGTGCCGGCGACCCGCGCGGCGAGATCACCCTGCGGCAACTGCTGCAGATGCGCTCCGGCCTGCGGCACGAAGAGAAGGCCGAGCCGGTCTATGACTCGCCCGAAGTGCGCATGCTGTTCCTCGACGGGCGCGACGACATGGCGGCATGGGCGGAGGCGCAGCCGCTGGAGCACGAAGCCGGCGCGGTGTTCGCCTACTCGACCCCCACGGGCGTGATCCTGGCGGACATCGCCGCACGCGTGCTGGCTCCACACGGCGGAGCCGATGCGCGCCAGCGGGCAGTGGCGGAGTTCTTCGCCTCGCGGGTCTCCGGGCCGCTCGGCGCGCCCTCCTTCACCCCGGAATACGATGCCGCCGGGACGATGACCGGCGGCAGCATGATCTGGGCCAACGCCCGCGACTGGGCGAAGTTCGGCGAGATGCTGCGGCACAAGGGATCGGTGAAAGGCGCGCAGCTGGTCCCCCGCGCCTGGATCGAGTTCATGCTGCGCCCGAACCCCCGCGCGCCGGACTACGGGGCGATGGTCTGGCTCAACCGCGATTCGGAGACGGACCGCGACGTGCTATTCGCCGACGAAGGCCCGGCGGATGCCTTCGCGGCCGTCGGCCACCTGGGGCAATACGTGATCGTCTCGCCTTCGCAGGGCCTGACGATCGTGCGTCTCGGCAAGACCGACCAGGAGCAGCGGGAGGCGCTGGTCGATGCGCTGGCGGAGATCGCCGCGCTTTACCCCGGAAGGTAGAACCGCCCCTCCACCACCGTGACGCAGTCGCCGCCGAGCCAGGCGACGTCGCCCTCCAGCCGGCAGGCGACATCGCCGCCGCGGCGGGAGGCCTGGTGCGCGGTGAAAGCGGCGCGGCCGAGCCGGGCGGCCCAGAACGGCGTCAGCGCCGCGTGGGCGGAGCCGGTCACGCTGTCCTCGTCCACCCCGCCGCCGGGCACGAACACGCGGCTGACGACGTCGGTGCGGCTGCCGGGCGCGGTGCAGATGAACTGGTCGTGGCCCAGCGCGCCGAGCCCGCGCAGGTCGGGATCGAGGGCGCGGACCTGCTCCTCGCTGTCGAACAGGTAGATGCCGTAACCATCGGGGTTGCGCCAGACTTCGCGCGGCTGCGCGCCGAGCAGCGCGACCGCTTCCGGCCAGTCGCCCGGCTCGGTGGCGATCGCCGGCAGCGCCAGTTCGTACCCGCCGCCGGCCATGCGGCGCACCTCCAGCAGGCCCGCCTTGCGGGTGCGGAAGGTCACCCGCTCGCCGCCGTCGCGGCCAAGCAGGACATGGCCCGATGCCAGCGTCGCATGGCCGCACAGGCGGATTTCCATCTCCGGCGTGAACCAGCGCAACTCCCATTCGGCCGCGCCAGTCTCATCCTTCACCACGTAAGCCGTTTCCGCGAACATGTTCTCCTCGGCGATGGCCTGCAGGACTTCGTCCGGCAGCCACGCCTCCAGCGGCATCACGGCCGCCTGGTTGCCCGTGAACGGGCGCGAGGCGAATGCATCGACATGCCAGTACGGCAGGCTGCTAGCGGTCATGGCTTTTCTCCAGCTTGTCGAATTCGTCGGCCTCGGCGAGCTGGTTGCCCGGATGGTCGACATGGCCTTCGGGATCGATATGGATCAGCAGTTCCATGCGCGGGAACTCGCGGCACAAGTCCTGCTCGACCCGTTCGATGATGTCGTGGGCCTCCCCCACGCTCATCGCCGCCGGCAAGTCTACGTGGAACTGCACGAAGTCCCGGTCCCCCGACGTGCGCGTGCGCAGATCGTGCAGCTTGCTCAGCTCCGGGTGCCGCGCAGCCAGCTCGACGAAGCGCAGCCGCTTCTCCTCCGGCCATTCGCGGTCCATCAGGTTGTCGACCGCGTCCCGCGAGGCGCGCCAAGCGCCCCACAGCAGCCAGACGGCTATGGCCAGCCCGAACAGCGGATCCGCCCGCGAAAGCCCGAGGTACTGGTCGAGCACCAGGGCAACGATGACCGCGAGGTTCAGCAGCAAGTCCGACTGGTAGTGCACGTTGTCGGTACGGATCGCCAGCGAGCCGGTCTTGCGGATAACATGCCGCTGCCAAGCCAGCAGGGCCAAAGTGCCGAGGATCGCCAGCACCGAGACGGCGATCCCCTGGTCCGCCGCTTCGGTGCGCCCGCCCTCGATCAGCCCGGTGACGGCGCGGAACGCGATGCCGCCGGCCGACAGGACGATCAGGATGACCTGAAACATCGCCGCGAGCGCTTCAGCCTTGCCGTGCCCGAACCGGTGGTCCTCGTCCGCCGGCATTGCCGCCACCCACACGCCGATCAGAGTCGCAAAGCTGGCGACAAAGTCCAGCAAGGTATCGGCGAGGCTGCCTAGCATCGCCGTCGAGCCGGTCCGCCAGACCGCCCAGCTCTTGAGCACGGTCAGGAACACCGCCATCGCGATCGAAGCATAGGCAGCGCTGCGCGTCAGCCGGGCGCGGGCTTCGGGCGACTGGCTCACGGGTAAAGCAGCGTGCTGGCCCAACCGTCGCCCTCCCGGGTGAAACGGCGGCGTTCATGCAGCCGTCCCGGCCGGTCGATCCAGAACTCGATCGCTTCGGGCAGGAGACGAAAGCCCGTCCAGTGCGGCGGCCGAGGGATTTGCTGCCCCTCGTAACGCACAGCCAGTTCCTCCACCCGCTCCACATAAGTCCGGCGCGAATCCAGCGGCCGCGACTGGTCCGAAGCGGCCGAGCCGAGCTGCGAGACGCGCGCCCGTGAATGGAAGTAGGCATCGGCATCGGCCGCGCTGACCTCGCTCAGCGGTCCTTCGATGCGGATCTGGCGGCGCAGGCTCTTCCAATGGAACAGCAGCGCCGCATGGGGATTGGCGGCGATCTCCTGCCCCTTGCGGCTCTGGGCATTGGTGTAGAACACGAAACCACCGGCCCCGTGGCCCTTCAGCAGCACCATGCGGACCGACGGCCGGCCGTCCGGCGTGGCGGTGGCGAGCGCCATCGCGTTCGGATCGTTCGGCTCCGCTTCCGCCGCCTCGGCGAACCAGCGGTCGAACAGCGCCAGCGGCTCGCCGTGCGGCAAAGCGTCCTGTTCAGCGTCCACGTACGGTGCCTAATAAGAGCGGCGCGGTGTCGCGGCTCGTGCTGTAGCTGCCGATGTTCATGCGAAATGTCCCTACCGCTTGCCCGCGCAGGAGAAAAGGCCGCCGCCCGCCTGCATTCTTGCTAAGCGTCGGCGAACTACCTAGCTGACACACCATGGCCGATCCGTACTCGACCCTGGGCGTGGCGCGCAATGCGAGCGAGAAGGACATCAAGTCCGCCTATCGCAAGCTCGCCAAGGAGCTCCACCCTGACAGGAACAAGGACAACCCGCGTGCATCGGAGCGTTTCTCCGAAGTCACGCGCGCTTACGACCTGCTGTCCGACAAGGACAAGCGGGCGCAGTTCGACCGTGGCGAGATCGATGCCGACGGCAACCCGGCGATGCCCTTCGGCATGGGCGGCGGCGGCTTCGGCCGCGGTCCGCAAGGGCGCCCAGGCGCGCAGGGCGGTTTTTCGGCGCAGGACTTCGAAGGCTTCGCCGGTGCCGACGGCGTCGACCTCGGCGATCTGTTCGAAGGCCTGTTCAACCGCGGCGGAATGGGCGGCGCGCGCACCGCCGGCCGCCGGCCGCCCCCGCCGCGAACAGGTGCCAACGTGCAGTACCGCCTGCGCGTGCCGTTCACCGACGCCGCGACGCTCCAGCCGCAGCGGATCACCCTGGCCGACGGCAAGACGATCGACCTCAAGCTGCCCGCCGGTGTCGAGGACGGCACCCAGATGCGCCTCAAGGGCAAAGGCGAACCCGGCCCTGGCGGCCATGGCGACGCCCTGGTGACGATATCGATCGAGCCCCACCCCTTCTTCCGCCGCGACGGCGACGACGTGCGGGTCGACCTGCCGATCACGCTCGACGAGGCGGTCGGCGGAGCGAAAGTGAAAGTGCCGACGGTCGAAGGCCCGGTGATGCTGACGGTCGCGCCCGGCTCCGGCTCCGGCAAAGTCCTGCGGCTGAAAGGCCGGGGCTTCAGCAAGAAGGGCGGCGGGCGCGGCGACCAGCTGGTTACCATCGAGATCGACCTGCCCGAAGACGTGTCCGAGCTCGCCGGCAAGCTGGAGGGCTGGCGCGATCCGCGGAACGTGCGCGCCAAGCTGGGCGTTTGACCCGCCGGCGCGCAAGGCCTGCGAGACGCGACGGCCCGAGACCGCCTGACAGGTATCGGAGCCGATGACCGCCCAGCTCATTCCCGACCAGGACAAGCACGGCCCCCCGGTCGAGGACCTCTCTCCCGAGGCGCGGCGCCGGGCCGCTCTGCTGCACAAAGCCGGCTTCCAGCGGCAAGTACGCCGCGCTGTCGGGCCGGGCACGCGCTTCTTCGAGATCTTCAAGCGGGTGCTCGTCGGCACCTATAACGACGGCTTCATCCACGCCGGCAACCTGGCCTATATGTCGGTCCTGGCGATCTTCCCCTTCTTCATCACCGGCGCGGCGATGTTCTCCTTGATCGGCGAGGAGAGCGAGCGCGCGGCTTCGATCAATGCGGTCCTCTACGCCCTTCCCCCGGTGGTCGGCGACGTGATCGGGCCGGTGGCGCGCAACGTGATCGAGCAGCGCAGCGGCTGGCTGCTGTGGGCGGGAGGCCTGGTGGGCCTGTGGACCGTCGGCAGCCTGGTCGAGACGATCCGCGACATGCTCCGCCGGGCCTATGGAACCCAGCCGACCGCCGCTTTCTGGAAGTACCGCCTGTTCTCGACCGGGATCATCCTCATCGCCGTCGTGCTGCTGCTCCTGAGCCTGATCGCGCAGGTCCTGATCGGCGCCGCGCAGGAAGTGATCGAAATCTACTTCCCCGACCTGAACGACCTGCTGAGCGCGCTGGCGCTGTCTCGCCTGGTGCCGGCATTCGGCCTGTTCGGATCGCTCTACCTGCTGTTCTACACCTTGACCCCGCATGCCTATCGCAACCGGCGCTACCCGAAATGGCCCGGCGCACTGCTCGTCACCTTGTGGTGGATCATGGTCACGATCTTCCTGCCCCCGCTGCTGCGGACGGTGTTCAGCTATGATCTGACGTACGGTTCGCTGGCCGGCATGATGATCGTGCTGTTCTTTTTCTGGCTGATCGGCCTAGGGATGGTTATGGGCGCCGAACTCAACGCGGCCCTGGCCGAAACCCCGGAGGAAGAGGAAGACTGCCGGGGGGTCGGCGGGAAGCTTCCGGCCGGTAACGAGAAAGTGGAGGAGAATAGCGCATGAGCGGTCTGATGGACGGCAAGCGCGGGCTGATCATGGGGTTGGCCAACGACAAGTCGCTGGCCTGGGGCATCGCGCAGAAACTGCGCGAGCACGGCGCGGAGCTGGCCTTCTCCTACCAGGGGGAAGCGCTCGGCAAGCGGGTGAAGCCGCTGGCCGAACAGCTGGGTTCCGATTTCACCTTCGAATGCGACGTCTCCGACATGGCGGCGCTCGACGATGCTTTCGCCACGCTCAAGCAGCGCTGGGACACCATCGACTTCGTGGTCCATGCGATCGGCTTCTCCGACAAGAACGAGCTGCGCGGGCATTACGTCGACACCAGCCTGGAAAACTTCCTGCTGACGATGAACATCTCGGCCTACTCGCTGGTGGCCGTGACCCGGCGCGCCCGCGAGATGATGCCCAACGGCGGATCGATCCTGACGCTGAGCTACTACGGCGCCGAGAAGGTCGTCCCGCACTACAACGTGATGGGCGTCGCCAAGGCCGCGCTGGAGACCAGCGTCAAGTACCTGGCCAACGACCTCGGCCCGGAGAACATCCGCGTCAACGCGATCAGCGCCGGCCCGATCAAGACCCTCGCCGCCAGCGGGATCGGCGACTTCCGCTACATCCTCAAGTGGAACGAGCTGAACTCCCCTCTGCGGCGCAACGTCACCATCGACGATGTCGGCGGAGCAGGCCTGTACATGCTGAGCGACCTGGCCAGCGGCGTGACCGGCGAAGTGCACCACGTCGACGCCGGGTACCACGTGGTCGGCATGAAACAGGAAGACGCACCGGATATCGCGCTGGTTTGAGGCGACCGTAGGCCGAGCTCATCAACCGCCCGGCGGCAAGATCCAGGCCTTTCGATAGATTCGTCGCCGCTCCTCAGGCGCGATCTATCCGGCCATGCGCAGCGGCTGCACGTCCGCCGGGGCAACCGGCTGATCCGGCCAGATCCCGCGAGTGTCGTAGACAACCTTGGCGGCGCGCTCGGCGAGCGGAACCGACTTGAAGACATCGTGGTCCACCAGGACGATCATGATCCTGCAATCCTCGATCGCCGTATCTACGTCGATCTGCCGAGCTCCTGTTCCTTCGAACTCGCGCGGCAGTTTGGCTGCGAAAGGCTCAACGATGTGGATGCGCTCGCCAAACTTGCGAGCGAGCGTAGCGGCCACGAGACGGGCCGGGCTTTCGCGGAAATCGTCGATGTTCGCCTTGAAGGCCAGGCCCAGGCAGGCGACTTTTGCCTGCGGATGGGCTTCCACGAGCTTCGTTGCGCGGGCGATGACGTGGTGGATCTTGCTGTCGTTGACGCCGCGCGCGGTGCGGATCAGCGGGGTTTCGTCCGGTGCCCCGTTGACGATGAACCAGGGATCGACCGCGATGCAGTGCCCGCCCACGCCCGGGCCGGGCGAGAGGATGTTCACGCGCGGGTGCCGGTTGGCGAGGCGGATCACCTCCCACACGTCGAGTCCCATTTTGTCGGCGACGATCGAGAGCTCGTTGGCGAAGGCGATGTTGACGTCGCGGTAGGCGTTCTCGACCAGCTTGGTCATCTCGGCCGAGCGCGCGTCGGTGGTGACGCACTCGGCGCGTACGAAGCGCTTGTAGAACGATAGCGCCTTGCGCGCGCAACGCGGGGTGATGCCGCCGATCGAGCGGTCGTTGTTGATCAGCTCCTCAAGGATGCGGCCCGGCAAGACGCGCTCGGGGCAATAGGCGATAGCGACGTCCGGCGTGCCGTCGCAGCGGCCGGGGAGCGCCAGATCGGAGCGTACAGCGGCTATCGCATCGCGCACCTGCTCGGTCGTACCGACCGGCGAGGTCGACTCCAGGATCACCGTGTCGCCGGGCTTGAGCACTTCCGCGAGGCTCCTGGCAGCGGCGAGCACGTACGAGATATCGGGCGTATGCCGCCCGTCCTTGTGAAAGGGCGTCGGCACCGCGATGACGAAGACATCGGCCGGCTCGATCTTGGTCCCCGCCCGCAGCAGGCCCCGCTGGACCACGCCGTGCACCAGCCCGTCGAGATCCACTTCCTCGATGTGGATTTCGCCGCGGTTGATGGTCTGCACGACCGTCTCGCTGACGTCGACCCCGAGCACGCGCATCCCCGTGCGGGCGATGACGGCAGCCGTGGGCAACCCGATATAGCCGAGGCCGATGACCGATACAGAGGGCAGGTTCTCGCCGCGCATGAACGTCTTTCCGATAGATTGCCGTTGATCGCGTGCCTAAGTGCCGGGAAGTGAAGATATTGGTAACGCTGTCAGGGCAAACGCGCGGCAGCGCACCGCATCGCTGGGGAACGACATGCATATTCTGGTGACCGGCGCCGCAGGCTTCATCGGGTCCGCCGTGGCCGAACGGCTGCTCGCGCGTGGGGATTCGGTCGTTGGGATCGACAACTGCAACGACTACTATCCTGTCGCCTTGAAGGAGGCGCGGATTGCACGGGTCTGCGCGGCGCCCGGTGCAGAGCGGTTCGCGTTCCGCGAGGCAGACTTCAGCCGTATGGACGAGCTCGAGAGCGCCCTCCGTGGCCGCGCGTTCGATGGTATCGTCCACCTCGGCGCACAGCCGGGCGTCCGTTACTCGATCGAGAACCCGCATGCCTACGCGCAGGCGAACCTGGTCGGCCACCTCAACATGCTGGAGTTCGCCCGGCGCCACGAACCGCGGCACATGGTCTATGCCAGCTCCAGTTCGGTCTACGGCGGGAATGCGAAAGTGCCGTTCTCGGTCGATGACCGGGTGGATCATCCTTACTCGCTCTACGCCGCCACCAAGAAGGCCGACGAGCTGATGAGCGAGACTTACGCGCACCTCTACCGCCTTCCGCTCACAGGCTTGCGGTTCTTCACGGTCTATGGACCGTGGGGACGGCCCGACATGATGCCGTGGATATTCACCGGCAAGATCCTGCGCGGCGAGCCCATCCCTGTGTTCAACAACGGCGAGATGAGCCGCGATTTCACGTACATCGACGACATCGTCGACGGAGTCGTCGCCAGCCTCGACCACCCGCCCGCAGATGACGGCACCGCGAAACCGGGCGGCAGCGTGGCGCCCCATGCGATCTACAACATCGGCAACAACCGCCCCGAGCCGCTAATGAAGGTGATCGGCATCATCGAGGAGGCCTGCGGACGCAAAGCCTTGATCGACATGCAGCCGATGCAGGCGGGTGACGTGCCGCGCACCTACGCGGACATCGACGCGATCCAGAAGGACCTCGGGTACGCGCCGACCACTCCGGTGGAGCAGGGCTTCCCGCGCTTCGTGGACTGGTTCAAGACCCACCACGGGCTTTCCTGATCTCGCTTAGCCGGCGAGCAGTTCCATTATGCGCGCGGCGGTCTTGCCGTCGCCGAAAGGATTGTGCGCGCGGGCCATCGCGGCGTAGGCGGCTTCGTCGTCAAGCAGCCGCTCCGCCTCGGCGACGATGCGGTCCGCATCGGTGCCGACGAGCTTCGCCGTGCCGGCCTCCACGCCCTCGGGCCGCTCGGTGGTCTCGCGCATGACGAGGACCGGCTTGCCGAGTGCGGGCGCTTCCTCCTGCACGCCGCCGCTGTCCGTCAGCATCAGCGTGCAGATATCGAGCAGGCGCGCGAAATGCGGGTAGTCGAGCGGCTCGATCAGCGCGACGTTATCAAGCCCAGCTAGCTCGGCGTCCATCACCTGCCGGACGTTCGGATTGAGGTGAACGGGAAAGACGATCGCCACGTCATCGCGCGCGGCCAGGCGGCGAATGGCGGCAGCGATGGACTGCATACCCTCGCCGAAATTCTCCCGCCGATGGCTGGTGACGCCGACAATGCGCTTACCTGCGAAGCGTTGCTCAAGTTCCGCCAAGCCGGCTGCAAGTTCCCGCTCCTCGGCGATGCGAGCGGTGATCCAGTGCAGCGCGTCGATCACGGTGTTGCCGGTGACGTGGACCGCAGTCGGATCGACATTCTCGCGCCGCAGGGCGGCCGCCGCCGTCTCGGTCGGCGCGCAATGGAGGGCGGCGATCGTGCCGATGATCTTGCGGTTGACCTCTTCCGGCCAGGGATGGTGGATGTTGCCGCTACGTAGACCTGCCTCGACATGAGCGACGGGGATCTTGCGGTAATAAGCGGCTAGCGCGCCCGCCATCGCGGTGGCCGTATCGCCTTGGACGACCACCCAGTCCGGCGTTTCCTCGTCCATCACGCGGCCGAGGCCGGTGAGCAGGTTCGCCGTGAGTCCGTCGAGCGTCTGGTCCGGCTGCATCAGGTCGAGATCATGATGCGGGACGATGCCCGATATCGCGAGGACCTGATCGAGCATCCCGCGGTGCTGCGCGCTGACGCACACCCGGCTGACGAACCGCGCGTCGCCCTGCAGGGCATGAAGCAACGGGAACAGCTTGATCGCTTCGGGCCGTGTGCCGAAGACGGTGAGAATACGCCGGGGTTCGCTCATCCGCAGAGCCCTACCCCGACTTCGTTAATCGCGCGCTTACGCGGTCACTGCCCCTGAGTTGCGGCGGGGGCCGGCGCGGTCTCGCCGGCTTCTTCGCGGCGCACGCGCTCCATGTATTGGCGCTCGAGCTCCTCGACGCGGGCCTGCGTCGCCGCGGCTTCTTCGTCGATCGTGGACAGGCGCTCGGCGCGGGCCTGTGCGATCAGCTCGGCGAAGCGGACGTTGCTGGAGCCGGCCCTTTCGGCATAGGCGGCTTCGATCATCTGGGCGGTGCAGCCCAGTTCCCCGCCGGCGCCGACCGGTGTGCAGGAGAGAGGACCGAAATTGCCCACGGCCTCGAACGACTTCACGCGACTGGCCCAAGATTCGTTCGCCGGATCCTCGCTCTGACGCAGGGATTCGGGGATGCGGTAGCGTTCGCCTTCGTCGAGACGCGCGCAGACGGTGATCTCCTCACCGGTGGAAACCGGGCATTCGTCGTCGCCGTAGATGATCAGCGTGTTGACCCGCTCCTCGCCGGCGCCTTGCGCCGCAGCTGGCGAGGAGGTCAACGCCAGGCCGAGAGCGACGAGCGGAAGGGCGAGCAGGCGTTTCATCGTGTCTATCCTTCGGTGCGGGCAAGGCCGATTTGAGGCCCCGCCCGGTGAACCCATTATGAAGCGCACGGCCGGGCCGCCCGGTTCCGCGTCAGATCTTCTCCGAGAGGCGGATGGCCGCACGGCAGCCGAAGCGGATCGCCGCCGAGAGCAGCGGAAAGGCCGGCGCGTTCTCGGCACCGGCGGCGAGCGCCGCATCGCGGTGGGCGCGCTCGTCCTCGCGGAACTCGACGATCATGGCGGCGAGCTCGGGATCGTCACCGTCGCGCTCCAGCTCGTCCAGCTGCCGGCTGTAGTGCCGGTCGATCTCTTCCTCGACCGCGGCCGTGCAGGCCATCGCCGCTTCCGGGCCGATCAGCGCGGTGGCGGCGCCGAGCGCATAACCGGCCGCGGACCAGATCGGCTGCAGCGCAGTCGGCCTTGTGCCGCGGCGCGCCAGGAGCGCGTTGAACTTGGCCAGGTGCCCGGCCTCCTCCTCCGCCATCGCGCGGATCTCCGCCGAATGCGGGCCGCGATCGCCCATGACCGCCAGTTGCCCGGCGTAGATGCGGGTCGCGCCGTATTCGCCGGCGTGGTCAACGCGGATCATCGTCGAGCGGTCCCTGATCATGCCGGCCGTTTTCCCAGAAGCACGAAGATGGTGATAGCGGAAATGCTCGAGATCAGGAAGTTCCACCCCGCCAGCGACACGCCGGCCAGGCTCCACTGCACCTGATCGCAGCGCACGATCGGTGCATTCATGATCGCCTCCAGCGGGTCACCCTCACCCAGGGCGACGCTGCCGCAAGTGGTGATCCCTTCCCACCAGCCGTATTCGACGCCCGCGTGGAAGCCGCCGATCAGTCCCGAGATCAGGATCGCGACGCCGGCCAGGGCGATCCACAGCCGCTTGGGCGCCGCCACGGTGGAGAGCAATGCCAGAGCGACCGCCGCAAAATGCGGATAGCGCTGCCACCAGCACATCTCGCACGGAAACAGGTCGAAGCCGTATTCCGATACGTAGGCCCCGGCGAGCAGGACCGCGGGAACGCCGAACGCCAGGCGCTGGGCGAGCTTCTCTGCCGGCGTCACGCGGGAACGCTCCTCATCCGGCTCTTCAACGCTTGGCCGTCAGCACGCTGCCAGTGCGGCGCAGCGTCTGGACCGCATAGTGGAGCTGGAAATCCTCGATCCCCTGTTTCTCGAGTTCCTCCGCGGTGGCGGTGAAGCGCGGATCCTCCTTGGTATCGACTTCCAGCGCCTCGTCCTCCAGGTCGACCTCGTTGACCAGGTGGCGCCGCAGGTCGCTCTCGCGATAAGTGTACTTGGCGCGCAGGGCGGCGTCGGGGTCCGACAGCTGAGGCACGCGGATGTCGGGTTCGATCCCGCCTTCCTGCACCGCGCGGCCGGAGGGGGTGTAGTAGCGGGCCGTGGTGAGCTTGAGGGCGCTCTCGCGGGTCAGCGGCAGCAGCGACTGGACGCTGCCCTTGCCGAAGCTGCGCTCGCCCATGACGACGGCGCGCCGCTGGTCCTGCAACGCGCCGGCGACAATCTCGCTGGCGGACGCCGAACCGGCGTCGATCAGCACGATCATCGGAGTGCCTTCGGCCACGTCGCCGCGGAACACGCTTTCGGCATCGTAGTAGATCGTGTCGCGCCGGCTGCGGCCGCGCTGGGAGACGATCTGGCCCTTGCTCAGGAACAAGTCTGACAGCGCCACCGCCTCGTCCAGCGAACCGCCGGGGTTCCGCCGCAAGTCGAGGATCAGCCCGCCGAGCCGCCCGCCCGCTTCGGTGCGCAAAGCCTTGAGCGAGGCGTTGACGTCGTTGCCGACGTCGCGGCTGAATTCGTTGACGCTGATGTAGCCGATGTTGCCGTCCTTCAGCTCGTGGGTCACCGGCTCGAGCTCGATCACCCCGCGGGTAACGGTCACGTCGAACGGCTCCTCGCGCCCGGGGCGGATGATCGACAGGCGGACACTTGTGCCGGCTTCGCCGCGCATCTGCTCGACCGCTTCGTCCAGCTCCAGGCCGTAGATCAGCTTGCCGTCGATATGGGTGATGAAGTCGCCCGCCTTGATCCCTGCTTTCTCCGCCGGGCTGCCCTTGAACGGGGAGACGACCTTCACGGTGCTCTCGTCCATCTGCACCGATATGCCGAGGCCCTGGTACTTGCCGTCGATCATCGTGGTCAGCCGCTGGAAGCTGGCGCCTTCGAGATAAGCGGAATGCGGATCGAGCGCGGCGAGCATGCCATCGATCGCGCCGCGGATCAGCACCTCGTCGCTGACTTCCTCGACATAGCTGGTCTTGATCCGCTGGTAGGTGGCGAACAGCTTGCTGAACTCCGGCGAGACGCGGCTTTCGACCTGGGCCAGGCCGGCGGTGGTGGCCGGCAGCAGGGCAACCGCGCTGAGAAGGGCGGCGGCGCGCAGGTGAGGGGCAAATTTCATCGAACAAATCCTCGGGAGGGTTGCGCCCATTCTATCGCGCGCGCTGCGTTAACGCCAGATGAGGCTTCAGGGGCCCGCTTAGCCGACGTATGCCAGCGGGTTCACCGGCTCTCCGCCCCGCCGCAGCTCCAGGGAAATGACCGGCCGTCTTTGAGCGGCGCTGCCCAGCGGCGCGCCGCCGACGAGCGCCTCGCCCACGCGGACGTCGAGGTTCGCGAGACCTGTGACCAGGCTGGTCCAGCCGTTCTCGTGCTCGATGATCACGATGCTGCCGTACCCGCGGTAAGGCCCGGCGAATGCGACCCGACCCTCCGCGGGGGCGACGACTTGCGCTCCGCCGCGCGGGGCGAACACGATGCCCGCGCTCGTCCCGCCGGAGTAAGCGGCGCCGAAGCCGCGGACGGTGCGGCCGGTGACCGGGAGCAGGTATGGCGAAGGCGGCCGCGCGGCCGCGCCAGCGGGCTCCTCCGGCGCCGAAGCGGCGAGGCGCGCTTCCTCCGGCCTGGCCGGGCGGAGCACAGGCCCCGGGAGGGCGGCCAGGCGGCGGCGCAGTGCGCCTGCGTCGTCCAGTTCGTCGAGTAGCGCGTCGAGGTCGCGCGCCTCCTCCGCCAAGGCCAGCGCCCGTTCGGCCTCTCGCGCGGCGCTGCCGCTAGCATCGCGCGAGGCGAGCCGCTGCCGGGTCTCCAGCTGCGCCAGTTCGGCCCGGCGGGCGGCAAGACGGTCTTCCTCGGCGCGGAGCACGCCGGCTGCGGCTTCCGCTTCGCGGCGCAGCTGCCGGCTGCGGGCAAGCCGGGCTCGCAGGTGCGCGGTGCGCCGGCGCACTTCCGGTACGGCACTCGCCAGCACGGCGCGGGTGTAGACGATCTCCTTGATCGAGCCCGGCCGCAGCACGGCCAGCGCGACCGGCCGGCGCGAGAACTGCTGCAGCGCCCCTGTCAGCCGGACCACGGGCGCCTGCTGGCTGCCGAGCTCCTCGCGCAGACTCGCCCGCTCCCGGTCGACCAGCGCGATGCGCGCTTCGGCGGCGGAAATACCGGCTTCGGCTTGCTGGATCCGCGCGGCGAGCGCGGCGGCTTCGCGGGCGGTCTTCTCGGCGGCTTCGACGGCCTGCGCCGCCGCCGCTTCCAGCTGAACGCTGCGCCGCTCGGCCTGGCGCCGTTCGACGAGCGCGCGGCGGAGCGCCTCGCGGGTGGCGGCCGGATCGTCGTAGAGCGGCGCGCGCACGGCGCCGGCGCTCGCGCTGACGAGGGCCAAGGCAGGCAGCAGGAGGAAGAGGCGCTTCACCCTCGCTATCCTGCCCGGTGGTAGGGATGGCCGGCAAGGATGCTGGTCGCGCGGAACAGCTGCTCCATCAGCATTGCGCGGGCCAGGAGATGCGGCCAAGTCGCCGCGCCGAACGCCAGCAGCAGGTCCGCTTCGCCGCGCATGGCATCGCCGTGGCCGTCCGCGGCGCCGATCACGAAGCGAGTCTCGCGGATGCCGCCGTCGCGCCAGGCTTCGATCTGCCGCGCGAACGCCTCCGAGCCCAGCTGCTTGCCGCGCTCGTCGAGCAGCACGGTGCGGAAAGGGGTCTGCGGTTCAGGGATGCGGCCACCGACTTCGGGCAATTCGGTGAGCCTCACGGGCCAGGCGATCCGCTTGGCGTAGCGTTCGACGAGCTCGGCCTCCGGCGAACGGCCGATCTTGCCGCGGGCGATCACGTGCAGGAGCATGGGTCAGCTATACAGCATTGCCAGGCCGCGCGAAGGCGGGAGACCGGCTGCGGTCCCTGCCTTCGCAGGGACACGCATCGGTTCAGGCGCTGCCGGCCGCGGCCGCGCCTTCTTCGCCGAAGCCCCACATCCTCTCGAGGTTGTAGAAGCTGCGGACTTCCGGGCGGAACAGGTGAACCACCACGTCGCCGGCGTCGATCAGCACCCAGTCGGCCGCCGGCAGCCCTTCGATGCGCGGAGCACCGTGGCCGCCGCGCTTGAGCCGCTCGGCCAGCTTGCCGGCCATCGCCGCGACCTGCCGCGTCGAGCGGCCGGATGCGACGATCATGTGATCGGCAATGCTCGATTTCCCACCGAGGGGGATCGAGACGATTTCCTGGGCCTGGTCGTCCTCCAGGCTTTCCAGGATCAGCGCATGGAGCGAGCCGGGCTCGGCCTGCGTTGAAAGAGGTGTTTCACCCATTTGGGCGGACTTCGAATGGCCGGCGTCTGCCGGCGCAGTCTGCGCTGGTATCATCGCAGCAGATTAAGCTCCTGGTAGGAAGGATGGCGGTCGCAGGTTCGGCGGGCCTCATGCGGCTTCCGGACCGGCGTCGTCGGGGATGAGCGAATGCGTCACCGCGTCGCGGGGCGGCGGACCGGCAAAGCGCCGGGTCCAGTCTGGATCCGCATGGCGCATCGCTGTCGCCGAGCGCGGATCGGGATCGAAACGCAATTCAATCAGCGCCGGGGCGCTCCACTCTTCCCGGTTTTTCAAGCAAGCCGCGAGCAACCGGAAGCGCCGCAGCCAGGCCATCGCGGGGCTCGCGAGGGCAATGCGATCATAGCCCGGACGGGCGATAACCGCAATCGGCATCTCCCGGGCGATTCCCCGCCAGTCCTTCCAGCGATGCAACTGGGCGAGATTGTCGGCCCCCATCAGCCACACGAACCGACGCTTCGGGAAGCGCCGCTTGAGCGCCCGCAAGGTGTCGACCGTGTAGCGGGTGCGCAGCTCGCGCTCGATCGCAGTGACGCGGATCGGCGCGCGGCGGGCCATTGCACGCGCGGACCGGACGCGCGCCGCGAGCGGGGCCATACCGGCCTTGGGCTTGAGCGGATTGCCGGGTGATACCAGCCACCAGGCCTCGCCGAGGTTCAGGTCCTCGATCGCGGCGAGGGTGATCTTTCGGTGAGCGCCGTGCGCGGGATTGAAGCTGCCGCCGAGGAGCCCGGTCGGCGAAACCCTGGACTGTCCGCGGCGAATCACTTGGGCCGGCGACGCTCGGATATCTTGCCGGCGCTGTAGGCGCCCTGCGCCGCGAACATCCACCCGGGGTATTCGCCCGGCAGGGCGCTCAGCCGGTCGAGCTCGGCCATCTCCGCCGCTTCGAGCTCGACCTCGCAGGCGGCGATGTTGTCGGCGAGCTGGTCGGCGCGCTTGGCGCCGACGATCACGGTCGAGACCACCTGCTGGTGGAGCAGCCAGGAAAGCGCGATCTGCGCCACCGAGACGCCGCGCCGCTCCGCCATTCCGCGCATGGAATCGACCAGCGGCCTGGCCCTTTCGATGTCGACAGGTGGGAAGTGAAAGTTGGCACGTCGGCCCTCGCCTTCGGGACTGTCGGCGGAAAGATCGTACTTTCCGCTGAGCAAGCCGCCGGCGAGCGGCGACCAGACCATCAGCCCCAGCCCTTCGCTGAGCAGCATCGGTGCAAGCTCGCGTTCGAGATCGCGTCCGGCGACCGTGTAGTAGGCCTGCAGCGAAACGAACGGCGCCCAGCCCCGGCGGTCGGCGATGCCGAGCGCCTTGACGATCTGCCATGCCGCCCAGTTGGACACGCCGACGTAGCGCGCGCGGCCGGATCGGACGATGTCGTCGAGCGCGCGGAGCGCCTCCTCCATCGGGGTCACGGGATCCCAGCCGTGGATCTGGTAGAGATCGACATGGTCGAGCTGCAGCCGCTCCAGGCTGGCGTCCATCTGGTCGAGCAGGTGCTTGCGGCTGGTGCCGGAATCGTTCGGCCCTTCGCCCATGGCACCCATCGCCTTGGTCGCCACGACGATATCGGAGCGCCGGATCCCGAGCGCCTTCAGCGCCCCGCCGACGAACTCCTCGCTCTGCCCGGTGGTGTAGACGTTCGCCGTGTCGATGAAGTTGATGCCGGCGTCGACCGCCTGCTTCACCAGCGCGGTCGAAGCATTCTGGTCGAGGCCGTGGATCTGCCCGAAGCGCCCGCCGGGCTTGGTCCCGAAAGTCATCGCCCCGAGGCAGAGCTCGGATACGACGAGGCCGGTGTTGCCGAAGCGGTTGTAGCGCATGGAAGCTCCTTTGATGTCGCCGGGGTCCTGCCGGGCAGGCGAAGCGTTCAGGGCCGCCCCTGCCCAGTGCCGCGCACCTGCCACTTGTATGTCGTCAGCCCTTCCAGCGCGACCGGCCCGCGGGCATGAAGCCGCCCGGTAGCGATGCCGATCTCCGCGCCGAGTCCGAATTCACCGCCATCCGCGAACTGGGTGCTGGCGTTGACCATCACGATCGCGCTGTCCACTTCGGCCAGGAAGCGTTCCGCAGCAGCCGCGTCGGCGGTGAGGATCGCATCGGTGTGGCCGGAGGAATGGCGCGCGATGTGGTCCAGCGCAGCATCGAGCCCGTCGACCACCGCCACCGAAAGCACCGCGTCGAGGTACTCGGTATCCCAGTCGTTGGCGCTCGCCGGTGCGATCCGCGGGTCGATCGCCTGCGCGCGCAAGTCCCCGCGCAACTCGCACCCGGCGTCGAGCAGCGCGTCGACGATGGCGTGCGGCGCCGGGAAGTTGGCATCCAAGAGCAGCGTCTCCATCGCCCCGCAGATGCCGGTGCGGCGCATCTTGGCGTTCAGCGCCACGCTGCGGGCCATCTCCGGCTCCGCCGCGGAATGGACGTAAGTGTGGCAAATGCCGTCGAGGTGGGCGAGCACGGGCACGCGGGCATCGTTCTGCACCCGCTCCACCAGACCCTTCCCGCCGCGCGGCACGATCATGTCGATCAGGCCGGCCGCGCGAAGCATCGCGCCGACGGCTTCGCGGTCCTGCGTCGGCATGAGTTGGACCGCTTCTGCCGGAACGCCCGCGGCGGCCAGGCCTTCCGTCAGCGCGGCATTGATCGCGCGATTGGAACGGACCGCCTCGCTGCCGCCGCGCAGCAGGACGGCGTTGCCCGCGCGAACGCACAGCGCCGCGGCATCCGCCGTCACATTGGGCCGGCTCTCGTAGATGATCCCGATCAGCCCGATCGGAATCCGCACGCGCGCAAGATCGAGCCCGCTCGGGACTGTGCTGCGCGAGATGACCTCGCCCACAGGATCGGGCAGCGCCGCAACGGCTTCGACCGCCGCGGCCATGCCTTCGAGCCGGCCATCGTCGAGCCGGAGCCGGTCGAGCATTGCCGGGGGAAGCCCGCGCGCTTCCCCTGCGGCGATGTCCTGGGCATTCGCCGCCAGCACGGCCGGAGCGTTGCGGCGCAAGGCGGCGGCCGCCGAACGCAGGGCCTGCGCCTTCGCGGCATCGTCCATCCGCGCCAGCACGCGCTGGGCGGCGCGGCCGGCGCGTGCCAGATCGGCAACCAGGGTTTCGCAATCGGCCAGGGTTTCGCGATCGATAGGGGGCTGAGGCTGTGTCGACATGGGAAGCGCCCTTAGCACCGCCAGCAGCGCGTGTCAGTCCGCGTCTGCGGCGGGCAACCGATTCGCTGCCAACGCGGGTGGTTCCCGCGATTCATCCCGCTTTGAAACGGTTCATCCCGATTCCGGCCCGACTGGGCCACCAGGGCCCCCACTAAATTTTGTTATTTCCGAGTCAGTTGGTAGGGAGCCGGCGATCAAAAAAACGGGACGTGGGGTCCAATTGAACAATCCAAGCGCCGGCGGTCTGCGTGACCGCCTGCGGAGCTGGTTTCCCGATCGCGAGTTCTTCATGCGATCGCACGGGCAAATCCGCTTCGTAACTCTCACCTCGAAGATGCAGATGCTCGCCGTCGGCGGCGCCCTGGCGATTCTGGTCGCCTGGGGCGGCTCGATCGCGGCGATGAGCATCCTGCAGTACAAGACCCAGGCGGAAAGCGCCGCGCTGCTCGAACGCGCTGCCAAAGTCGCCAGCGCCGAAAGCCGCGTCGCCGCCTATCGCGACGATCTCGACCAGGTGGCCGACGATCTCGTCCGCCGGCAGGAGTTCATCGAGAGCGTACTGCCGATGCTGCCCGACGACGTGCTGTCGGAAGAGGCAGTGGCGGACAAGCCCGGCGAAAGCGGCGGCGCGGACAAGACGGCGGCCCAAGTCAGCGCCGCGATCCCCGAGGCGTCGGCGCTCGCCCGCCTGGAGGCGCGCCAGCTCGCCTTCGTCGAAAGCCTCACGCGGTTCGCCGACCGGCGGGCCGACCGTGCCGAAGCGGCGATGCGCCAGCTCGGCCTCGATCCGCGCGGGATCCTCGCCTCGGCCACCCGCGGCCAAGGTGGTCCTCTGGAGAAGCTTTCCACGAGCCGCGACGGGTCGGTCGATCCGCGCTTCGGACGGCTCGGCCGCAGTCTCGCGCGGATGAACGCGCTCGAGCGCGGCCTGGAAGGCATCCCGCAAGTCATGCCGGTCGACCGAATGATGATCTCCTCCGGGTTCGGTGTACGCCACGATCCGTTCGACGGTTCGGCCGCGATGCACAGCGGTCTCGACTTCCGCGGCCCGACCGGCGCGCCGATCCATGCGGCTGCGGCCGGCAAGGTGATCTTCGTCGGCAGCCGGGCCGGTTACGGCAATCTGGTCGAAATCAGCCATGGCAACGGCCTGACGACCCGCTATGCGCATATGTCGAAGTTCAAAGCCCGGCCAGGGCAGAAGGTCGAAGCCGGCGACGTCATCGGCGCGATCGGCAGCACCGGCCGCTCGACCGGGCCGCACCTCCACTTCGAAGTGCGCATCAACAACCGCGCGGTCAATCCGCGCCCATTCCTGGAGGCCGCTCCCCATGTTCTCGAAGAAGCCCGAGCAGCGCCCGGCCAGCGGGACGCCGCGGATCGTGGCTAACAACGGCTCGACCTTCTCGGTGATCGGCACGGACGTGACGATCACGGGCGACATCTCCGCCGCCGCCGATCTCCACGTCGACGGCACGGTCGTGGGCGATATTGCCTGCGCCTCGCTGGTGCAGGGCGAGAGCAGCCGCATCGAAGGCGCGATCGTGGCCGAAACCGCCCGCCTCGCCGGCGCGGTGAAGGGCACGATCACCGTGCGCTCGCTGGTGATCCTGAAGAGCGCCAGGATCGAGGGAGACGTGCATTACGACGCCCTCACGATCGAACAGGGCGCGGCGGTCGACGGCCGGTTCGCGCACGACGCCGGCGGTTCTGCGGCGTCCCCGGAAGAACCGAAGTCCGAAGACGAGCCCCGGCTGACCCTCGCTAGCTGAGCGGTCCTTCGAGACGGGCTCTCAGCCTGCGGCTTCGATCCCTCCTCAGGACGAACGGGAGTGTGGAGGGACACCCGCCCGCCCTCTTCGCTCTCAGTCCACCCTCCTCGTCACCCTGAGTCCACCATCCCCGTCACCCTGAACTCGTTTCAGGGCCCATTTCGCCGCTGGGGCGGAGCTTGCTCATGGGCAGGGCGCCACCGCTCGTACCCGTCCGGGAACACCGATCCCGGCGGAGGAATGGATGCTGAAACGAGTTCAGCATGACGAGATTGGGTGGGGAGGGACGAAGCCCGCAACCGGGAATTGCGCGAGACCTTTACCCCCGTTCGTCCTGAGGAGCGAGGACGCAGTCCGAGCGTCTCGAAGGACCGGCGCGGTGGTGAGCCTTGTCGAACCATGGACCTCGCGCCAACGTCGTTGGCCCTTGGCCAGCTTCGCTTCCGACAAGCTCAGGACGAACGGGAGTGTGGAGGAGCACCCGTCCCTCCTCTACTCTGAGATACCACCCTCCTTCACCCTGAGCCCCCCCTCCTCGTCACCCTGAACTCGTTTCAGGGCCCATTTCGCCGCTGGGGCGGAGCTTGCTCATAGGGAGAGCGGCGACCGCTCGTGCCTGTCCGGGCACACCGGCCCCGGCGGAGGAATGGATGCTGAAACGAGTTCAGCATGACGAGATCCGGGGGGAGGGAAGAAGCCCGCGAACCGGGGACGGAGGCGCTCAAACGGAAAGGGGCCGCTCCCTCCCCGAGAGCGGCCCCTTTTGCGTGCACTTATGCAGGAAGCGTCAGGCGCTCTTTTCACCCGCTTCGGCGGCGCGCTTGGCTTCGAGCCAGGCCGCGGCCTCGGCTTCCTGCGCAGCTTCGGCGGCGGCCTTGCTTGCCGCGTCGCGCTCGGCCCGCAGTTCCTCGATCAGCTTCTCGCGGTCGTCGCGGCGGTCGGTCGGTGCTTCGACTTCGACTTCCGGCTCCCCTTCGACTGCGGTGACGCGCTTGGCCGCCTTGGCCACGGCGGCATCGAGTTCACGCTGCGAGCAGAGGCCGAGCGTGACCGGATCCTTCGGCTGGATGTTCTGGATGTTCCAGTGCGAACGTTCGCGGATCGCGTTAATCGTGTTGCGCGTCGTGCCGATCAGCTTGCCGATCTGCGCATCCGAAATCTCCGGATGGTTGCGGATGATCCAGGCGATGCCGTCCGGCTTGTCCTGCCGCTTGGACACGGGGGTGTAGCGCGGGCCCTTGGTGCGGCTGACATCCACCGGCGCGCGCTGCATCTTCAGGCGATAGCTCGGATCGGCCTGTCCGCGCTCGATCTCCTCGTGGGTCAGCTCGCCCGAATGGACCGGATCGCGCCCGGTGTACTTGGAGCTGGCGAGATCGTCGGCCATGGCCTGGACCTCGAGGATGTGCAGGCCGCAGAATTCGGCGATCTGTTCGAAGCCGAGCGAGGTGTTGTCGACCAGCCAGGAGGCGGTCGCGTGCGGCATCAGGGGGGTGGGCTGGGCCACGTTTTATCTCCGGCAAAAATAGATGAGCCGCCCCTCTCGGGACGGCTGCTCGCCGGATCATGTAAGCTATCGGCGCCCTCGCGGCAAGAAGACTCGCCCTCCCGCAGTCAGGCCGCTTTGGGAAGGGCTTGGGCCGAGTCCCGGCACGGAGCCAGCGCGGCCAGGAACTGGTCGGTGCTGGCCTGCCAGCTGAATGCCCGCGCACGCGCCAGGCAGTCCCCACGGTCGAGCTGCAAGGCCGCCGCGATGGCGGTCTCCAGATCGGCGTCCATCGCCCCGCTGCTGCCGTCCAGCACGTCGAGCGGACCGGACACCGGGAACGCGGCCACCGGCGTGCCGCAGGCCAGGGCTTCCAGCATGACCAGCCCGAAGGTGTCGGTGCGGCTGGGGAAGGCGAAAACGTCGGCCCCGGCATAGCAGGCGGCGAGCGCCTCTCCCGACAGGCGTCCGAGGAACCGTGCTTCGGGGAAGCGCGACTGCAGGCTTGCGAGATCCGGACCGTCTCCCACGACCACTTTTGTGCCGGGGTGGCGGTTGGCCAGGAACGCCTCGACATTCTTCTCCGGCGCCACGCGCCCGACGTAAAGCTGGATTGGCCGGGGCAGCTGGAAGAACTGGCCCGGCGGTGCGATGTCCGGCCGGAAGCGGGTCAGGTCGACACCGCGGGACCAGTTGCGCAAGTTCTCCAGGCCCTGCGCCCGCAGCTGGGCGCGAACGGTCTCTGTCGCGACCATGACTCCAGCGGATTCGCGGTGGAAGCGGCGGAAGTAGGGCCAGAACACGGCCGCCGGCAGGCCGGTGCGCCGCGCCAGGTAGTCCGGGAATTGGGTGTGGAAGGCGGTCGTGAAGACCCGCCCGGCCTTCAGGCAATGGCTGCGCGCGGCGCGGCCGAGGGGACCTTCGGTGGCGATATGGACCGCGTCGGGTGCGAAATCCTCGATCCGGGTGCCGACCGCGCGAGAGCGTACCACCGCGAGGCGAATTTCCGGGTAAGTCGGGCAGGCGACGTTGCGAAACTGCTCCGGCGAGATCACCGCAACCGTATGGCCGCGGCGGGCGAGTTCACCGGTGATCGCCGTCAGCGTGCGGACCACGCCGTTGACTTGCGGGACCCAGGCGTCGGTGACGAGCGCGATCCGCATCGCGGCGCTCACGCCGCCGCCGGCAGGCGGAGAGCTGCGCTGGCGGCCTCGCGCTCGGCCTCGCGCCGGGCGATCTCCTCCGGCCAGTGGAGGATTTCCATGCGTCCGTCGAAATGTTCGACCAGTGCGGTGCAACCTTCGACCCAGTCGCCGTCGTTGTAGTACTCGATGCCCTGGAGCTCGCGGATTTCGGCCGTGTGGATGTGGCCGCAGACCACCCCGTCCACTCCGCGCCCCGCCGCCGCCTTGGCGACGACCTCCTCGAAAGCGGAGATGAACGCGACCGCGTTCTTGACCTTGTGCTTGGCCATCTTGCTGAGCGAATAGTACGGCAGCCCGAAGCGGCGGCGCACCACGTTGACCCAGCGGTTGAGCCCCATCAGCACCGTGTAAGCCGCATCGCCGACGACGGCGAGCCAGCGGTGGGCCAGCATGACCGCGTCGAATTCGTCCCCATGCATGACCAGCAGGCGGCGCCCGTCGGCAGTGGTGTGAATCGCCGCCCGCTCGATCTCCACCCCGCCGAAGTTCATGCCGGCGAACTGGCGCACCATCTCGTCGTGGTTGCCTGGCACGTAGACGATCCGCGTGCCGCGCTTCGCGCGCTTGAGGATGCGCCAGACGATGTCGTTGTGGGCCGCGGGCCAGTAGACTTTCTTCCGCAGGCGCCAGCCGTCGATGATGTCGCCGACGAGGTACATCGTTTCGCTGTCGGTGCTGTCGAGGAAGTCGATCAGCAGGTCGGCGTTGCAGCCCTTGGTGCCGAGATGGACGTCGCTGATCCAGATCGTGCGGAAGCGGCGCCGGCCGTCGAGCGAAGGCTCGGCAGCGCGAGGCGCCCGGAAGCGGCGCCTGGAAAAGGCTCCCGGAAAGGCGGAAGTGGCGCGATTGTTGCCGACCAGCATGTCTTCGTAAGCATGGAGCATGGGCACGACCCGTGTTGCTTCATTCGGGTTCGGCAATGGCAGCGGTTTGTTACAGGCGATTCACAGTTCCGCGTCGGTTCGGGGAAAGTTGTGACGGTTTGCGGTCAGTCCATCGGCACGTAGCGGGGCAGCCCGGCGACCCGATCGAGCCAGGCGCAGACCTGCGGAAAGTCGCCCAGGCGGAAGCAGCCGGCCTCCGCCACGTGGGTGTAGGCGTAGAGCGCGATGTCGGCGAGCGTGCAGCTGTCGCCCACGAACCAGTCCGGCCGGCGAGATGGCGGTCCATCACCGCCAGGGCATCGTCCCCGGCCAGGCGCTTGGCGGGGACCTGCCCGCGCTGCTGCGGCGTGAGGTTGGCTTCGCCGACGAAGGCGAGCCAGAAGCGGAGCGTGGCGATGTTCGGTTCGTGGTTGTACTGTTCGAAGAACATCCACCGCAGCATGTCGGCCCGCTGGAACCGGTCCTCCGGGATCAGGGCGCTGCCTTCGGCCAGATACCAGCAGGCGGCGTTGCTTTCCGGCAGGAAACGCGTCCCGACCTGCAGAACCGGGATGCGGCCGTTGGAATTGACCTCGGCGAGGAACGCGGGCGTCCGCGTCTCGCCCTTCATGATGTCGTACTCGCGGCGCTCCAGCGGCAGGTCGAGCAGGGCCGCGGTCAGGCGGATCTTGTAGCAGTTTCCGCTGCGGCGATCTTCGTGCAGCACCAGGTTTTCCATTCGCTTCCCCCTCAGACCAAACCGGTTTCAAGCACGATCTTGCCGATATGCTCGCCCGCTTCCATTCGTTCGTGCGCCGCCGCCGCATCGGCCAGCGGGAACGTGCGATCCATCGCCGGGCGCAGCCTGCCCGCCTCCACCAGAGGCCAGACGGTTTCGGCGATTTCCTGGGCCAGCAGGGCCTTAAAGCCGTCGGGCCGGGTGCGCAGGGTCGAACCGGTGATCGTCTGCCGCCGGACCATCAGCCCGGCCATGTTGATCGTCGCCTTGGCCCCGCCGAGCACGGCGATCGTCACCAGACGGCCGTCCGCGCCCAGGCAGTCGAGATTGCGCTGGGTATAGTCGCCGGCGACCATGTCGAGCGCCAGATCGGCGCCTTTGCCGCCGGTCAGCGCCTTGACCTCTTCGACGAAGTCCAGCGTGCGGTAGTTGATCGCGTGGTCGGCACCGAGCGCGCGGGCGGCGGCGCATTTCGCATCGTCCCCGCAAGTGACGATCACTGTCAGCCCGAACAGCTTGCCCAGCTTGATCGCCATAGTGCCGATGCCGCTGGTGCCGCCGTGGACCAGCAAGGTCTCGCCTTCGCTGGCCCAGCCGCGTTCGAACACGTTGTGCCACACGGTGAACAGCGTCTCCGGCATTGCCGCCGCCTCCGCCAGCGAGAGGCCGGGCGGCACGGGCAGGCAGTGGCGCCAGTCGGCCAAGCAATATTCGGCATAGCCGCCGCCGGTCACCAGAGCGCAGACCTTCCGGCCGAGCATATCTGTCGGAACGCCCTCGCCGAGCGCGACGATTTCGCCCGACAACTCGAGCCCGGGAATCGGCGACGCGCCCTCCGGCGGCGGGTAGCGTCCCAGGCGCTGGAGCACGTCGGGACGGTTCACCCCGGCGAAGGCGACCCTGACCAGGACCTGGCCTGCTCCGGGGCGCGGGACGGCGATCTGCTCGGGCCGCAGAACCTCCGGCCCGCCAGGTTCGGCGATCGCAATCGCAGTCATTCGATCGGGCAGTTTCAAGCCTGGGCCCCCTGTCGCTTCCTTGCCACGGTCCACAGGCCTAATGACTGGGCGTATTGACAGCAAGCGGCGCTGGTGATGCTCTGCGCTCATGGACCCAGACGACCTTCCCCGCGCACGCGGCGATGCGGCCAGCCTGCTGGCGAAGGAAAGTCTCGACACCTATTCCCAGGACGAACTGATCGAGCGGATCGCGATCCTTGAAGCCGAGATCGAGCGGGTCCGGGCGCACCACGCCAGGACCGCAGAGCATCGGCGGGCAGCCGATGCGTTCTTCCGACCGCGAGAGAGCGACTGATGGCCCGCGGCCCCTCGCATTCGCGGCGGGGCGCACCATATCGTTCTTGCCGGCAAGGGACGTTACGCCGCCATTCATCGCGATGTGGCAGAACCATAAAGCCTTCGGATCGTATACCCAGTCAGACGGACAGATAGACATGCCAAGTTTCGCCCAAAGCCTCGAGAAAACCCTCCACGGAGCGTTGCAGAACGCAACCGACCGGGCGCACGAATATGCGACTCTCGAGCATCTCCTGCTGGCGCTGGTGGACGATCCCGACGCGGCCGAGGTGATGACCGCTTGCGGTGTCGACATGGACGAACTGGCCAACGTGGTGCGCCAGTACCTCGACCAGGAATACCAGTCGCTCAAGACCGACGAGGAAACCGATCCGCAGCCGACCGCCGGCTTCCAGCGGGTGATCCAGCGGGCGATTCTCCACGTCCAGTCCTCGGGCAAGGACACGGTGACCGGGGCGAACGTGCTGGTGGCCCTGTTCTCCGAGCGTGACAGCTATGCCGTCTACTTCCTGCAGCAGCAGGACATGAGCCGTCTCGACGCGGTCAGCTTCATCAGCCACGGGATCGGCAAGGGCGGCAAGCAGTCCGACACCCGCACGCCGCATGGCGCCGAAACTCCGACTGAGAAGAGCGAGGAGAAGTCCGAGAAGGGCAAGAAGGATTCCGCGCTCGACCAGTTCACGGTCAACCTCAACCAGAAGGCGCTGGACGGAAAGGTCGATCCGCTGATCGGCCGCGGGCCGGAAGTGGACCGGACCATCCAGATCCTCTGCCGCCGCAGCAAGAACAACCCGCTCTACGTGGGCGACCCGGGCGTCGGCAAGACGGCCATCGCCGAAGGCCTGGCCCGCAAGATCGTCGAAGGCGAAGTGCCCGAGGTTCTGGCCGACGCCGTGATCTTCTCGCTCGACATGGGCGCGCTGCTGGCCGGTACGCGCTATCGCGGCGACTTCGAAGAACGGCTGAAGCAGGTCGTCTCCGAGCTCGAGAAGATGCCGGAAGCCGTTCTTTTCATTGATGAAATTCACACGGTGATCGGTGCCGGCGCAACCAGCGGCGGGGCGATGGACGCTTCCAACCTGCTGAAGCCGGCGCTTTCCAGCGGCGCGATCCGCTGCATCGGGTCGACCACCTACAAAGAGTTCCGCAACCACTTCGAGAAGGACCGCGCCCTGCTGCGCCGGTTCCAGAAGATCGACGTGAACGAACCGACGGTGGAGGACACGATCAAGATCCTCCGCGGCCTGCGCAGCGCGTTCGAGGAGCACCACAAGGTCAGCTACACGCCCGACGCGATCAAGACCGCGGTCGAGCTGTCCAGCCGCTACATCAACGACCGCAAGCTGCCCGACAAGGCGATCGACGTGATCGACGAGGTCGGCGCGATGCAGATGCTGGTGCCGCCGTCCAAGCGGAAGAAGAAGATCACCTCCAAGGAGATCGAGGCCGTCATCGCCACGATGGCGCGGATCCCGCCGAAGTCGGTCTCGAGCGACGACAAAAAGGCGCTCGAGAACCTGGGCAAGGACCTGAAGCGCGTCGTTTTCGGCCAGGACCAGGCGATCGAGCGGCTGTCGACGGCTATGAAGCTCAGCCGCGCTGGGCTGCGCGAACCGGACAAGCCGATCGGCAGCTTCCTGTTCACCGGGCCGACCGGTGTCGGCAAGACCGAAGTCGCCCGCCAGCTCGCCTCGATCATGGGCATAGAACTGCAGCGCTTCGACATGTCCGAATACATGGAGCGGCACAGCGTCTCCCGCCTGATCGGCGCGCCTCCGGGCTATGTCGGTTACGACCAGGGCGGCCTGCTGACCGACGCCATCGACCAGCATCCGCACTGCGTGCTGCTGCTGGACGAGATCGAGAAGGCGCATCCCGACCTGTTCAACATCCTGCTGCAGGTGATGGATAACGGCCGCCTGACCGATCATCACGGCAAGACGGTCGATTTCCGCAACGTCGTGCTGATCATGACCACCAATGCCGGCGCGGCGGATGCCGCCAAGCAGGGCATCGGCTTCGGTTCGAGCACCAAGGTGGAAGAGAGCGAGGAGGCGGTGAAGAAGATGTTCACCCCCGAGTTCCGCAACCGCCTCGATGCGATCGTGCCGTTCGGCTACCTCGGCACCGAGACCGTCAGCCGCGTGGTCGACAAGTTCATCCTTCAGCTGGAGCTCCAGCTCGCCGACCAGAACGTGCACATCCAGTTCGATTCGGATGCGCGCGAATGGCTGGCCAAGCGCGGCTACGACAAGCTCATGGGCGCACGGCCGATGTCCCGCCTGATCCAGGAGAAGGTCAAGCAGCCGCTTGCCGAAGAGCTGCTGTTCGGCAAGCTCTCCTCCGGCGGCGAAGTCCACGTCAGCCTGAAGGACGACAAGCTGGCTTTCGAGCTGACTCCCGCGGCGCCGAAGGCGTCCAAGCGCAAGCCGAAGAACGTGCCGGCGGCGAACAAGCAGTCGGTTCCGCCGGTCGAGGAAAACGACGGCGAAAGCGAAGACTGAGCCCTTGATGGGCAAAGCAGCCATGGCCTGACGTGGAACGAGGCGGCGGCGAACGCCTTTCTCCACCAGGCATGGCTGCAAACTTCTCCTGGATCAGGGCCGAACCGCACGGCATCCATGTCGTTCCGGCCGACTGCTGGATCGATCCCTCGGAGGCCGTGGAGCGGGCGCTCGTCACCCATGGCCATGCCGATCACGCCCGCGGCGGACATGGCAAGACCATCGCCACGCCGGCGACGCTGGCGATCATGGACTTGCGCTACCAGACCCGCGAAGGCGCGGTGCCGGTGGGGTACGGCGAAACGATCAGCCTGCCCGGCGGAGTAGACGCGACCTACATCCCCGCCGGCCACGTGCTCGGCTCCGCGCAGATCCTGCTCGAGCATGCGGGGGAACGGGTGATCGTCACCGGCGACTACAAGCGCCGGCCCGACCCCACTTGTCCCCCGTTCGAAGTCACGCCTTGCGACGTCTTCATCACCGAAGCCACATTCGGCCTGCCGGTATTCTGCCACCCGCCGGTGGAGCAGGAAGTCGGCAAGCTACTGAAGGCACTGCGCGATCATCCCGATCGGTGCGTGCTCGTTGGCGCCTATGCGCTGGGCAAGGCACAACGCCTGATCGCCGAAGTGCGCGCGGCGGGTCATCACGATCCGATCTACCTGCACGGGGCGATGGAGCGGATGTGCCGGCTTTACGAGGAATTCGGCGTGGGCCTAGGGGAGCTGCGGCTGGTGTCCGACCACACCAAGGACGACTTGCGCGGCAGCCTGGTGGTCTGCCCGCCGGCCGCGCTCAACGACCGCTGGAGCCGGCGCCTGCCCGATCCGATCACCGCGATGGCCAGCGGCTGGATGCGCGTGCGCCAGCGCGCCCGCCAGCGCAATGTCGAGCTGCCGCTGGTGATCTCCGACCACGCCGACTGGGGCGAGCTCACCCGCACGATCGCGGAAGTCGATCCGGCGGAGACCTGGATCACCCACGGGCGCGAGGAAGCGCTGCTACGCTGGTGCCAGCTCCACCAGCGCCGCGCGCGGGCGTTGGCACTGGTCGGGTACGAGGACGAGGATGATTGAGGCAGGCCTCGTCATCCCGGCGAACGCCGGGATCGCTGGCCACCTGGTCCGGACTTCGCGGCCAGCGGTCCCGGATCAAGTCCGGGACGACGACTGATGGAAGAATTCGCCACCCTCGTCGATGCGCTGATCTACACCCGCAGCCGCAACGAGAAGCTGCGCCTGATCGCCGAGTACCTCCGCCAAACGCCCGATCCGGATCGCGGCTGGGCGCTGGCGGCGCTGACCGAAGGGCTGAGCTTCGCGGCCGTGAAGCCGAGTACGATTCGCAACCTGATGATGGAACGCGTCGATCCCGTGCTGTGGGCGCTGAGCCGCGACTTCGTGGGCGACACGGCCGAGACCGCCAGCCTGCTCTGGCCGGAGCTGATCGGCGAGACCGGCGCACCGCCGTCGGTCAGCGAGGCGGTGGAGCGGCTCGGCGCGATGACGCGGGTGTCGGTCCTGTCGGAACTGCCGCGGCTGCTCGACCGGCTCGATGCCGACGGCCGGTTCGCGCTGATCAAACTGGCGACCGGTGGAATGCGGGTCGGCGTCTCGGCCCGTCTGGCCAAGACCGCCTTCGCCCAGGCCTTCGACGTGGCGGTCGAGGAGGTCGAGGAATACTGGCACGGGCTTGCCGCGCCTTATCCCGAGTTGTTCGCCTGGGCGGCCGAAGGCGCCGATCCGCCCGACACGGAGAACCTGCCGCTCTTCCGCCCTTTCATGCTCGCCCACCCGCTCGACGAAACGGTCGTCGACCTGAAGGACTACGTCGCCGAATGGAAGTGGGACGGGATCCGTGTTCAGCTCGTCCATGCCGGAGGGGAGACGCGGGTATTCTCGCGCACAGGCGACGATATCTCCGGAAGCTTCCCGGAGATGGCCGGCGCACTCACCATTCCCGCGGTGCTCGACGGCGAGCTGCTGGTCCAGGGCTCGCACCAAGGCGGCGAAGCGGGCGGCGCGGCCAGCTTCAACGCGCTGCAGCAACGCCTTGGCCGCAAGACCGTGTCGGGCAAGATGCTGGCCGACTACCCGGCTTTCGTGCGGCTCTACGACCTGCTGATCCTCGAAGGCGAGGACTTGCGCGCCCTGCCCTGGACTGAACGCCGCGCGCGCCTGGAAGCGCTGATGCCGCGCCTGCCGGCCGATCGCTTCGATCTCTCAGCGGTCGTCGACGCCGATCACTTCGAGCATCTCGCCGAGATCCGCATGGGCGCGCGCGACGAGGCGATCGAAGGGCTGATGCTCAAGCGCCGCGACAGCCCTTACGTCGCCGGGCGCAAGACAGGTCTGTGGTACAAGTGGAAGCGCGATCCGCTGCTGGTCGACTGCGTGCTGATGTACGCCCAGCGCGGCAGCGGCAAGCGGTCCAGCTTCTACTCCGACTACACGTTCGGTTGCTGGGACGGCGATCCGGAGCAGGGTGCGGAGCTGCTTCCGGTCGGCAAGGCCTACTTCGGCTTCACCGACGAGGAGCTCAAGCAGCTCGACCGCTACGTCCGCAACCACACGGTGAACCGCTTCGGGCCCGTGCGGGAAACCGACAAGAGCCTGGTGTTCGAAGTGGCGTTCGATTCCGTCCACGCCAGCAAGCGCCACAAGTCGGGCCTGGCGATGCGCTTCCCCCGCATCAGCCGCATCCGCTGGGACAAGCCGGCTGAGGAAGCGGATCGGATCGAAGCGCTACAGGCGCTGATCCGCGACTGATCGTCGTCCCGGACCCCGATCCGGGACCGCTGGCCTCCTGGTCGAAACTTCGGAGCGCGGTAACAAGCGGCCAGCGTCCCGGATCAAGTCCGGGACGACGGCTTTCCTAGTGTCTAGGAAGTCGCGCCGCGCGGCATCTGCCCGGCGGTCAGCTCCGCCATGTGCCGTTCGGCGAGCCGGCAGTAGCGTTCGGTCTGGAAGCGGATCTTCTCGACTTGCGCCGGGTCCTGCGTGCGCAGGAACTTGGCCGGGCGGCCGACCCAGATCTCCCGCGGAGGGATTTTCTTGCCCGGGCTGAGCAGCGCGCCGGCCGCGAGCATCGCGCCTTCGCCGATGCGGCAATCGTCCATCGCCACCGCACCCATGCCCACGAACGCGCGGTCCTCCAGCGTGCAGCCGTGGACCACCGCCATATGGCCGATCACGCAATCCTCGCCGATGATCGTCGGGCAGCCGTCGGTATCCGGGCGCGGGCCTTCGACATGGAAGACGCTCCCGTCCTGCACGTTGGAGCGCGCGCCGACCTCAATCCGGTGAATGTCGCCGCGCAGCACGCAGTTGTACCACACGCTCGCCTGCGGCCCGATCGTCACGTCCCCGATAATGCGCGCGCCGGGCGCGACGAAGGCGGTTTCGTGGATGCGCGGCACTTTGCCCTCGAACGGCAGGATCGTCGCCCAGGGGAAGCGTTCGGCGGTGCTCATCGTTTCCACTCGTCGCGTGACAGGGAGTAGACGATGGTGTCCCGCAGCGGCGGCTCGAAGCGGCTGTCGGGATAATCCAGCTCCTCGCGCCGCCGCATGCCGAGCCGCTTCATCAGCCCCCAGCTCGGCTCGTTGCCGATCACCGTCAGCGCCACGACTTGCGTCGCGGCGAAGCGATCGAACGCAGCCGCGAGGCCGGCGCGCGCCGCCTCCTTTGCGTAGCCGCGGCCCCACGCGTCCTCCCGCAGGCGCCAGCCGATCTCGAACTCGCCGGTTACGCTGCTGCCAGGGGCATCGGCACGCTTGAGCCCGCAAAAGCCGAGCGGCTCGCCCGACAGGTGCCGGCCATCGGCCTTGCGCTCGACGAGCCAGAAGCAGTGGCCGTGCAGCGCTGCGCAAGTCTCGACGCGGCTGCGCAGAGCCGCCCTGGCGCTTTCGTCCAGCACCCCGCCGAGCCATTGCATGACCGTCGGCGTGTTGGTGACGCGGAAGAACTCCGGCCAGTCCGCCTCGGTCCAGTCGCGCAAGACGAGGCGCTCCGTCTCCTGCCGGAACTCAGGCACCGAGAAGCCTCGCAGCCAGAGGTGCGTGATAGGTGAGAACGCCGGCGCAGCCCGCGCGCTTGAACGCCATCAGCGTTTCCATCACCAGCGCCTCCCGGTCGCCCGCGCCGGCCGCGGCGGCGGCTTCGATCATCGCGTACTCGCCGCTCACCTGATAGGCGAACACCGGCACGTCGAAGCGCTCCTTCACCCGGCGGACGACATCGAGATAGGGCAGGCCCGGCTTGACCATCACACTGTCGGCCCCCTCGGCGATGTCTAGCGCGACTTCACGCAGCGCTTCGTCGCCGTTGGCGGGGTCCATCTGGTAGCTCTTCTTGTCCCCCTTCAGCAGCCCGCCGGAGCCGACCGCATCGCGGAACGGCCCGTAGAACGCCGAGGCGTATTTCGCGGCGTAGGACATGATCTGCACGTTGTGCTGCCCGGCCATCTCCAACGCCATGCGGATTGCCCTGACCCGGCCGTCCATCATGTCCGACGGAGCGACGATGTCAGCGCCGGCCTGCGCCTGGTTGACCGCCTGATCGACCAGCACCGCCACCGTCTCGTCGTTGACGACATAGCCGTCACGGTCGAGCAGGCCGTCCTGCCCGTGGCTGGTGTAAGGATCGAGCGCGACATCGGTCAGCACGCCGATGTCGTTGCCGCAGGCATCGCGGATCGCCTTGATCGCGCGGCACATCAGGTTGTCGGCGTTGAGCGCTTCCTTTCCGTCGTCGCTCCGGCGGTCGGCGGCCGTGTTGGGGAACAGCGCGATGCACGGGATCCCCAGCGCAACCGCCTCCTTGGCCCGGGCGGCGATGCCGTCGAGCGACCAGCGCGACACGCCGGGCAAGGAGGCGACCGGTTCCTCGACGCCCTGCCCGCCGGTCACGAACAGCGGCCAGACCAGGTCTGCCGGAGTGAGCACGTTTTCGCGGTGAAGCGCCCGGCTCCAGGCCGTGGCCCGGGTGCGGCGCATGCGAGTGGCTGGGTAGGACGCTGTCATCGGCAGGGTTCCTGCCGCAATTTATTGCGGGGAGCAATCGGGCGGAGATTGTGAGCCACCCAACCCCCGTTCGTCCTGAGCTTGTCGAAGGACGCTGGCGTCCCGCCTCTCGTGGTTCGACAAGCTCACCACGAACGGAGATGTGAGCCACCACCTCCGTTCCTCCTGAGCCTGTCGAAGGACACTGGCGCAGCGCCTCCGTGGTTCGACAGGCTCACCACGAACGGAGCTGGGTGCGGGTGGCCTCCCTCAGGAAACCTTCTGCTTGCTCTCGATCCGGTCGATTTCGCGCACCGGCTCTTCCGAGAACGCCGGATCAGGCGCGAGGCTCGCCAGCGCGGCGCCGGGTTCGACCCGCTGCAGAGTGGCGAGCTGGTTGCGGAAGGCGGAGAGTTCGCTGCCGGTCAGCAGCGCGCGCGTGACGAAGCGCACGCTGGAGGGATCGACGGCCCTGCCGCCGCGGTACATCTCGTAGTGTAGGTGCGGTCCGGTCGAGAGGCCGGTCGAACCCACGTAGCCGATCACCTGGCCGCGGCGCACGCGCTGTCCGCGGCTCACCGCGATGCGGCTCATGTGCGAATAGCCCGTGTCGAGGCCGTTTCCGTGATCGAGCCGAACATGATTCCCGTGGCCGCCGCGCCGGCCGGCAAATTCGACCGTGCCGTCGGTCACGGCAAGGATCGGCGTGCCCGAGCCCGCCTTGAAATCGAGGCCACTGTGCATCCGGCGATAGCCGAGGATCGGATGGCGGCGCATGCCGTAGCGCGAACTGACGCGCCCCGGCACCGGGGCGAGCAGGCCCTGGCGCGATTCGCCGACGCCGGAAGCTTCATAGAACCGCCCGTCGCTTCCCCAGCGCATCAGCTGCTTGCGCGGCTTCCCACCGCGGAGCAGCCCGGCATAGAGCAACTTGCCCGCCTCGACCTCGCCGGTGGCGGCGCGCTTGTATTCGACGATCAGGTCGAACTCGTCGCCGGCGCCGATCGCGCTGTCGAGATCGATTTCCTGGCCCAGCGCCCGCAAGTACTGCTGCACGGCATTGGCCGGAGCGCCGGCCGCGCGGGCCGAGCGGTAGAGGCTGGAGCCGACCGTCCCCTGCACGCGCAGCGGCGTGGTGTCGACCTTGATCGGGCGCGGATCGAGCGCGAGCCGCCCGCCGCGGCGTTCCACCGCCAGCTGCAGGTCGAAGCGGGCGCGGAACGACAGCGCCTCGAGCGGACGCGGCACGTTCGGCGAGGGGCGGCGGCCGAGGCTGATGTCGACTTGCGTGCCGGGGGCGATCTCGCCCAGCGGCATGGCTCCGGCGACCATCTGCGCGATGCGCGAGGCTTCGGCATCGCCAACGCCCGTGCGCACCAGCATGCGCTGGAAGCTGTCACCGGGCGAAAGCGTCGCCACGAGGTCGACCCGCGGGCGCTCGGGCGCGTTCCGCAACGCCACGACGTCACGCGTCGCGCCCATGCGCCGGCCGCTGTCGGCGCCGAACGCGAGCGGCGTGATCATCTGGCTGCGGAACTCGTCGTGCGCGCTGCCGTCGAGAGCCATTGCAGGAGCCGCTTCGAGCGGCGCGAAGTCCGGCCAGGCGGTAAGTGCCAGGGCCGACAGGCCGAGCAGCGTGGCGGTGCCGCGCAGCCAGCGGCGGGAGCCGATATCGGCCGCCAGGTTCGGCGCAAGGTCGAGCTGGGCCAGGGACACCGAAGCCCGCTGGCGCCACTGCTCGTAACGTTCGCCGAAGGACTTGACGCGCACCAGCCGCGCAGGCGTGGATTCGCCAAGGATCTGCGCGTGCGAAAGCGCCACGGCCCCGCCGTGGGCGCCATGCGGCACGCCATCGATGTCACGATCCTTGAACAAGTGCGCCCTCCTGCGCAGCCGATTGCCTGTCGGTCCCGGACAGGCGCGGCACGACCCGTGCTGCTTTGTGAATCAAAGGGATGCCCGAATAAAGTAAATTTCCGCCTAATGCGGACCAGCCGAGTCGATCTTGCGCCGAAGCGTTGCCCGCACTTGCGGGCGCGGAGATTAGCCTCCACATTCAGCCATGTAGTGAGCCATTCCGACACCGACAGTCGGGTGCGGGCCGTGCTCGGCCCGACCAACACCGGCAAGACGCACCTCGCGATCGAGCGCCTGTGCGGGCATTCCAGCGGCGCTATCGGGTTTCCGCTGCGCCTGCTGGCCCGCGAGGTCTACGACAAGGTGCGCAAGCTCAAGGGCGACGCCTCCGTTGCCCTGATCACCGGCGAGGAGCGGGTCGAGCCGCCCGGCGCGCGCTATCTGCTGTGCACGGTCGAAGCCATGCCCCGCGACGGCGGCGGCAAGGCTTTCGTGGCCTTGGACGAGGCGCAGCTTTCCGCCGATCCGGAACGCGGCCACATCTTCACCGATCGCCTGCTCCACGCCCGCGGGCGGGAAGAGACGATGCTGCTCGGCGCCGCGACGCTGGAGCCGATGGTCCGCGCGCTAGTGCCCCGCGCCCAGATCGAGGACCGGCCGCGGTTCTCCACGCTGCGCCATGCCGGATCGAGCAAGCTCAGCCGCCTGCCGCCGCGTTCGGCGCTGGTCGCCTTCTCGGTCGAGCATGTCTACGCGATGGCCGAGATGCTGCGCCGCTTCCGCGGCGGCGCGGCGGTGGTCATGGGCGGGCTCAGCCCCGAGACGCGCAACCGCCAGGTCGAGCTGTTCCAGTCGGGCGAGGTGGACTACATCGTCGCCACCGACGCGATCGGCATGGGGCTAAACCTCGACGTCACCCATGTCGCGTTCGCCTCGCTCAGCAAGTTCGACGGCCGCCGCCAGCGGCGCCTCTACCCGGCCGAGATGGCGCAGATCGCCGGCCGCGCCGGCCGCCATCACCAGGACGGCACCTTCGGCACGCTTACCGGCGGCAAGATCTTCGGCAGCGCCGAGTTCACCGAGGAAGAGGTCTACGCGATCGAGGAGCACCGCTTCGCGCCGCTGACCCAACTCTACTGGCGGGAGGCACAGCCGCGCTTCGACAGCTTGGCCACGCTAATCGCCGACCTGGAAGCGAAACCGGATGTCGAGCAGCTGCTCCCCGCGCCCGAAGCGATCGACCTGGCCGTGCTCAAGCGGCTCGCCGAGGGCGACGCCCTGGGCAGTGACGTCACGACGCCGGGAATGGTCCGGCGCCTGTGGGAGGCGTGCCAATTGCCCGACTTCCGCCAGCAGGGGCCGGACATGCACGCCCGGTTCGTCGCCCGCCTGTGGCAGGACCTCCGCCAGGGGCACTTGGGCGCCGATTACGTTGCCGCGCGGATCGCGGAGCTGGACCGCACCCAGGGGGACATCGACACGCTGCAGGGCCGCATCGCGGCCGTGCGGAGCTGGGCCTACATCTGCCAGCGCCCTGACTGGGTCCTGGCGCGTGACGAGATGGCGGCGCGGGCGCGGGCGGCCGAAGCGCGCCTGTCCGATGCCTTGCACCAGCGGCTGACCGAGCGTTTCGTCAACCGCCGGACCGCGGTATTGATGAAGACAATGGGGAAAGACGCCGGATTGCTGCGCGTTGCGCTGGAGGAGGACGGCCGCGTCCTGGTGGAGGGCGAGCACATCGGCCACCTCGAAGGGTTTCGCTTCGTGGTCGATGCGGAAGCCAGCAACGAGGACCGCAAGCTCATGCTCGCCGCCGCCGAAAGGCACTTGCCGGAACTGCTCGCCGAGAAGGCCCGGCGCCTCGTGGCGAGCGAATTCGGCGACTTGCGGATCGAAGCGGGGAAAGTCCTGCGCGGTCAGCACACCGTAGCCACCATCGAACCCGGCAAGTCGCCGGCGCGCCCGCGCCTGGTTCTCGGGAGGGAACTCGCCGCACTGGCGCCGGCGCAGCGCGCGCGGCTGACGGAGGCGCTCGACCGCTGGTTCGAGAACGCGCTGGCGCCGCTTGCCCCGCTGCGCAAGCTCGAGGAAGCCGCGCTCGATCCCTCCGCAGGCTCGGAAGTCCGCGCGCTGCTGCTGACCCTGGCGGACCGCGCCGGGACGGTGCCGCGGGAGGGCGCCGGCCTTGCCGTTATCGCCAAGGAGAAGCGGCCGCTGCTGCGCCGTCTTGGCGTCACGATCGGCTCGCTCGACGTGTTCGTGCCGGCCCTGCTCAAGCCGGGCCCGCGTGCGTTGCTGCGCGCGATCGGCGCGGACCGCCGCCCCCTGCGCCCCGGGATGGAAGCGGTGATCGAAGGCGCCAAGAACATCCCGGCGGGCTATCGCCGTGCGGGCAGCCAGGCGATCCGCGTGGACATGGCGGAGAAGCTCTTCCGTGCCGCGCACGAGCAGCGCGGCCGCGGCAGCCGGAGCTTCGTGCTCGATCCGGCCCTGGCGACTTCGATGGGGCTGACTCCGGACAGCTTCGTCCGGCTGATGCGCGATGCCGGCTTCCGCCCGGGCCACACCAGGCCGCAGCCGCAAGGCGCGTTCGGGCCGCCGGCTCCCGTCCTGTGGACTTGGCGCGCGCCGCGCAAGGACCAGGCGCCCCGCCGCGAAGGCGGTCCACCGCCGCGCGAAGGCAGCGCTTTCGCGGCGCTGGCCGGGTTGCTTCGCTGAATGCGGCTCGACCGCCTGCTCTGCCATCTGCGCTTCGTGAAGACGCGCGGCGCGGCGCAGCGCTGGATCGCCGAGGGCCACATTCGGCGCAACGGCCAGCGAGTCACCCGCCAGGACCAGCCGATCGGCATTGGTGACGTGCTGACATTGCCGCTACGGACACGCGTGCTGCCGGTCGAAATCCTGGCCTTGCCCGCGCGGCGCGGCTCGGCCACGGAAGCACGCGCCTGCTACCGCCCGCTTGACGCTGGAGTTTCAATCGCCATAGCAGGCGGCGAAACCGCGCCAGAAGAAGGATCCGCGCAGCCATGACCTACGTCGTCACCGACGCCTGCATCAAGTGCAAGTACACCGACTGCGTCGAGGTCTGCCCGGTGGATTGCTTCTACGAGGGCGAGAACATGCTCGTCATCAACCCCTCCGAGTGCATCGACTGCGGCGTCTGCGAGCCCGAGTGCCCGGCCGAAGCCATTCTCCCCGACACCGAAGGCGGGCTGGAGAAGTGGCTGGAGCTCAACACCCAGTACTCCGCCGAGTGGCCCAACATCACCGAGAAGAAAGACCCACCCGCCGACGCCGACGAGCACAAGGGTGAAGAGGGCAAGTTCGAGAAGTACTTCACGCCGGAGCCCGGCGCGGGCGACTGAGCCGCGGGGGGTCGGGCTGCGGATGCAGCCAGCTCCCTCCCCACTCGTCACCCTGAACTCGTTTCAGGGCCCATCTCTCAGCCAAGAGCGTGCGTTGCGGAATAGCGCGGCGTCGAGGTCGTGCCAGTGCACGGGAGCCGGTGCAGCACGAGGGATGGATGCTGAACCAAGTTCAGCATGACGAGGATGGGAACGGGAACGGTGAGAGGAACGGCGCCGCTAGTCCAACTTCGTTTAGGATAGCCGGATAGAAACGTCGCGCCGCGCGTAGAGCGCTGGTGACCGGATCCGCGCACCACCACCACCCCTCCCCCACTCTGTTCGCCCTGGCGCCGCGCGAATGGAAAGACGTGCTCGTCCAGGCGTTCAAGCGTGCGGGAGGGCACAACCTCGGCCTCGCCGCCGCCGGCGTGGCGTTCTACGCTTTCCTGGCGATCGTCCCGCTGCTGCTTTCGGCCGTGCTGACGTACGGGCTTGTCGCCGACATGGAGACGGTCGGCCGGCACGTTGCCGCCATGGCGTCGATCCTGCCGGACGCGGCGGCGGGGATCATCGGCGGGCAGTTGGAGTCAATCGTGGCGGATTCGGACGGCAAGAAGGGTCTCGGGCTGCTCATGGCCCTGGCGTTCGCCCTGTTCGCCGCGCGCAACGGCGCGGCGGCGGTGATCACCGCGCTCGGGATCGCCTATGCCCGGCCCGACGACCGCGGGTTCCTGCGCCTGACCCTGCTCGCCCTGGCCCTAACGTTCGGCGGGATCCTGGCGGGCGCGCTGGTCATCGGCGCGGTCGTGCTGTTCGCCGCGCTGGAGGCCCTGTTCCCCGAAGTGCGCGGCTCCGCGGCGCTCTATCAGGCGGGGACCTACGCGGGGCTGCTGCTGGTCGGAATGGCGGCGGCGGGGGTGCTCTACCGCTATGCTCCGAACGGAGCCGAGCCGCGCTGGCAATGGGTCACGCCGGGCTCCGCCTTCGCAGGCCTGGGGTGGCTCTTGCTGACGTTCGGCTTTGGTTTCTATGTGGAGAACTTCGGCAACTACGACGCCACTTACGGATCGCTGAGCGCCGTGATCGTCCTGCTGACCTGGATCTACCTCGCCGCTTATGTCCTGCTGCTGGGAGCGGAGATCAACGCTGTTGCCCGCCAGCGGGTGCAGGCGAAGGCCTGACGCCGATCCTCCGGGTCGGACCTAATCGGCGCGAATCAGACAATGCTGGCAAATTTGTTGCGAATCTGCTACACAGTCGCACAACTGCCGCGCCTATCCACTGGCCCGGCAGCCGATAGGCATAGCAGGAGCTCCCCTCACGTCACCGAAAAAGCAGGACGGGTCGCCCGATCGGGTCGTGCGACGCGAAGCTGCTGACGTATGAGACAAGTTCCTGCCGAGAGAAAGGAAATTCAATGGCTGCGAATGCGCCCGCCTTCGATGTCGGAGATTATGTCGTTTATCCCAAGCACGGCGTCGGCCGTGTGATCGAGCTGCAGCAGGAAGAAATCGCCGGCATGCAGCTCGAGCTCTACGTCCTGCGCTTCGAGAAAGAGCGCATGACTCTCCGCGTTCCGGTCAACAAGGTCGAATCCATCGGCATGCGCAAGCTTTCCAGCGACAAGACGCTGAAGGAAGCCATGGAAACGCTGAAGGGCAAGCCCAAGGTCAAGCGCACCATGTGGTCGCGCCGCGCCCAGGAATACGAAGCGAAGATCAACTCCGGCGACCTGGTGTCGATCGCCGAAGTGACCCGCGACCTGTTCCGCCCGGAAGACCAGCCGGAGCAGAGCTATTCCGAACGCCAGATCTTCGAGGCCGCTTCCAGCCGCCTCGCGCGTGAACTGGCCGCGATGGAGAAGACCGACGAGCCGGCCGCCCTGGAGAAGATCCTCGGCGTGCTGCGCGAACACGCGCCGAAGTACTACGAAAGCGCCGAAGACGCCTGAGGCGCTCCGAACGCGATCGAAAAAGGGCCGTCCGGGCGACCGGGCGGCCTTTTTTGCGCGTGCATTTTCGATCCCCCGGTCCTGACCCCGGTCGAAGGACGCTGGCGTAGCGCTCGCGTGGTTCGACAAGCTCACCACGAACGGAGATGTGTTCAGCTTATCCGGTACGCTTTCAGGCACTCCGTTCATTGACCGTTCGGCAGGCAAGGGGCATTCCGGGAGCGAAAGGATCCGCCCATGCGCCCTGCCCTGCTTCTCGTTCTCGTAGCCCCTCTGGCCCTCGGCGGATGCCTGGCCAAGACGGCGTTCGACGTGGCCACGGCCCCGGTCAGGATCGCCAGCAAGGGCGTGGACCTGGCCACGACGAGCCAATCCGAAGCCGACGAGGCGCGCGGACGGGAGATTCGCCGCCGCGAGGAGCAGCTCGGCAAGCTGCAGCGCGAATACGACAAGCAGCTGCGCGATTGCGAGAACGGCAGCGAGCGCGCCTGTGAGCAGGCTCGGGCGACTTACGCACGCATCCAGCAGGCCCTTCCGTCGGTTCCCGCCGATCCGCCCCGCTAACCGATCTTAAGCGGCCGCCCTGCGCAAGCGGTCGTTGATTGCCGCCCCCATGCCCGTTCCCGGTATCGGCGCGATGGCGACCCGCCCCTGTGGGGATCTCGCGGCAGTGTGCAGGCAGGCATAGAGCCGTGCGGCCGCCTCCGCCAGGTCGCCACGTTCGGAGAGCGTGCAATCGCCCCGAACCCCGCCGAAGCCGATCATGAACTCGCCCTCGCGGGCTTCGGTGGCGCCGAGCCGCACCGGCTTGCCGGGCGAATAGTGGCTGGCGAGCTGGCCCGGCGCTTCGATCCGGCCCGGGGCCACCGTCATGGCGTCACCCAGCATCGCCGCCACTTCGCGTTCGTCGACGGGGCCCGGCCGCAGGAGCTGCCAGCCGCCGTCCCGCAGCGCAACGATGGTCGATTCCAGCCCGCGCTCGCAGGCGCCGCCGTCCAGGATCATCGGCGCATCGCCGCCGAACGATTCACCGACATGGCTTGCCGCCGTCGGGCTGACCCCGCCGCTGCGGTTGGCCGAGGGCGCGGCGAGCGGCAGGCCGACCTGCTCCAGCACGGCTCGCATCACCGGATGCGCGGGCATGCGCAGCGCGATCGTCGGCAGCCCGGCAGTCACTGCGGCAGCAACGGCAGCCTCTTCACGCACCGGCAGCACCAGGGTGAGCGGCCCCGGCCAGAAGCGCTCCGCCAAGTTCCGCGCACGCTCGTCGAAACGGGCGAGCGTTTCCGCATCCGCAAAGCTGGCGACATGGACGATCAGCGGATTGAAATCGGGGCGGCCTTTGGTGCGGTAAATCGCCGCGATGGCCTCCGCACTGTCCGCCCGTGCCGCGAGGCCATAGACCGTCTCGGTCGGCAACGCGACCAGTCCGCCCGCGCGCAGGACTCCCGCCGCGCGGGCGATCCCATCCGCATCCGCCTTGACCGTTTCGCTTGCCTTGCCGCTCATCGCCGCGCGCTATAGGCCATGCACGATGAGTGACCAAGACGAACTCCTCGGCCGGATCGCCGACGCGCTCGAGCGCCTGGCGCCGCCGTCCGCGCTGCCGACTGACTGGCTGACCCATCCCGCCTACGTGTGGAATGGCAACGCCGCGCGCCCGATCGCGCGGATCGAGGCTCCGCCCCTGGCCCTGCTCAAGGGCATCGACCGGCAGAAGCAGGCCGTGCGCGAGAACGTCTCCCGCCTCGCTGCAGGCAGCGCGGCGCACGACATGCTGCTGTGGGGCGCAAGGGGAATGGGCAAGTCCGCCCTCGTTCGCGCTGCCGTTCGTGACGCCCAGGCCGATGCTTCGGCCCGGCTCGCGCTGATCCAGGCGGGGACCGATGCTCTCCACAGCCTGCCGGTCCTGCTCGCCGAGCTCGCCGGCGTGGGCCGCAACTTCCTCGTCTATATCGACGATCTCGGCTTCGGGGAGGACGACATGGACGGGCCGCGCCACTTGCGCAGCTGGCTCGAAGGCGGGGTCGAGGCGCGGCCGGCCAACGTGCGCCTGGCGGTCACGTCAAACCGGCGCGCGATCCTGCCGCGCACGATGTCGGAGCAGGACGACCCGATCAACCCGCGCGACGCGGTCGACGACCGGTTGGCGCTGGCCGACCGTTTCGGCCTCGCGCTCGGCTTCCATGCCTGCTCGCAGGACGAATACCTGGCGATCGTGGGCGGCTATGCCGAAGCACACGGGCTGAGTTGGGAAGAGGCCGATGCGCTGGAGTGGGCCAAGCGGCGCGGCGCGCGCTCGGGCCGCGTCGCCTGGCACTACATCGTCGAGCTCGCCGGGCGCGCCGGCACGCGGATTTAGAGCGCGCCGGGCTGCAGGTCCGCCGGCGGACTCTGGAACGCTCGCGAAGGATCGCCCCGCAGTTCGCGCCGGGCGGGCAGGCGCGCGCCGGAGTTGCGCTCCTGCGCGGCCGCCGGGGCGGAGTTCGGCGCATGGACCCGCCAGATGATCCCGGCGGTGTCGTCGCTGACCAGCAACGCCCCGGTCCGGTCCCACGCAACCCAGGTGGGCCGTCCGCGGGTCTTCCCATCGCCGGCGAGGAAGCTCTTGAGCACCGGCACCGGCTTGCCCACCGGGTTCCCCCGGTCGTCGAAGCGGACGTAGACCACATCGTAGCCCGACGGCGGCTTGCGGTTCCACGAACCGTGGCGGGCGATGAAGGCGCCGTGGCCGAAAGCCTCGCCCATCCGGCTGCCTTCGCTGGTAAACACCAGCCCGAGCGCCGCGACGTGGGGGCCGAGGGCATATTCTGGCCGGCGGGTGTACTCGGTCAGGAAGTTGGGCATCGGCGCCTCGACCCGCTTGTCGACGATGTCGCCCCAGTAGAGCCAGGGCCAGCCGTACTGCGCGCCGACCGGCACGTTGGTCATGTAATCGGGCACGAGGTCCGATCCGAGCATGTCGCGCTCGTTCACCGTGGTCCACAGCTCGCCGCTCCACGGGTTCCAGTCCAGCCCGTTCGGGTTGCGCAGGCCGCCGGCGAACTGGCGCGACCGGCCGGTCTCTAGATTGATCTCGTGGATCGCCGCGCGCCGCTCTTCGATCTCCATGCCGGCCTCGCCGATGTTGGAAGCCGATCCGACGGTAACGTAGAGCTTCGTATTGTCGGGGCTTAGGATCAGGTTGCGCATCCAGTGGTTGCCCGCGCCCGGTACGTCGGCGATTTTCTCCGGCCGGCCCGGCAGAGACATCTGGCCGAGCTGATAATCGAACCGAAGCACCGCATCGTGGTTCGCCACGTAGAGATTGCCGTCGGTCCAGGCGATCCCCCCGGGCGAGGACAGGTCGTCGCGCAGAACGGCCTGCGTCTCCGCGCGGCCGTCCTCGTCCGCGTCGCGCAGCAGCACGAGCTTGTTCGGCGACGGCACAGCGGCGCCGGCTTTGCTGAACAGGAAGCCGGCGACCAGGTTGGTAAGCCAGCCGCCGGCGATCGGCCGCTCCGGCGCATTGGTCAGCGTCACGAGGACGTCGCCGTTGGGGAGCGTGTAGACGATGCGCGGGTGCACCAGGCCTTCGGCGAAGCGGTTTACCGCCAGCCCCTCCGCCGCCGCCGGGGCTTCGTTTGCCTCCCAACCGATCGGCGTGGCGACTTCGACCGTCGGAATAGTCTGCGGATCGGGCTCGGCCAGTACGGGGTCGTCCCCGGCGACCTCCGCTACCGAGTGCTCGGCCGGATCGCCGCGCAGGACCCACCAGGCGGCGACCGCCAGGAGAAGGATCAGAACGACCAGGGCGATGCCGATTTTCTTCAGTATTCTCATGGCGCTTGATTATGCCAGCAGCGGCCTTGCGGCAATGGCGCAGCAGGCGTAGCCCGCTGCCGATGTACGATTTCAAGGCCGACGCCGCCCAACCCAAGAGCGAATTCTACCGCGAGCTTCTTGCCGCCGCCGATGCGCTGACCGCGGGCGAGAGCGACTCCGTCGCCAATATGGCGAACGTGGCCGCGCTGGTCTGGCAGCTCGTGCCCGATCTCAACTGGGCGGGGTTCTACCGCGCGATCGGTGATGAACTCGTGCTCGGGCCGTTCTGCGGCAAGCCCGCCTGCATCCGCATTCCGTTCGGTCGCGGCGTTTGCGGAGCTGCGGCGGCGAGCGGGGAGACACAGCTCGTGGCCGACGTTCACGCCTTCCCGGGACACATCGCCTGCGACGCGGACAGCCGTTCGGAGCTCGTCGTGCCGGTGCTGCGCGGCGGCGCGGCGATCGCGGTGATCGACCTCGACTCTCCGCTCGCCGCACGGTTCGACGACCAAGACAGCGCCGGCATCGAGGCACTTGCACGGCTTCTTGCGGAGCGCATCTGAGCGGTCCGTTTCGGGACAGTTTCGGCAAGCCCTTTGGCTTCGCGCCGGCGGCGGCGTAATATTCCGGGCCATCTTTGCGAGATGCGACCCGGGAGATTCGTATGACACGCCAGGCTGTTGCCGTTCTCACCGCCGTGGCCCTTGCGGCCGGCGCTGCTCCCGCCGCGGCCCATCGCGGCCACTTGCCGCCGATGCCGCCGCTTCCAGAGGAGCCGGCCCATCCGGACTTCGACTACGACAGCCGTTGGGAGGAAGATCGGGAGGAGTGGCGCGGCGACTGCGGCGGCGAGTACTACGGCGACTATCCTGACGACGAAGATCTCGTCGAGTGCGGACTGTATCCGGAACCTTACGCAATGGGCTTCCCTTATGGCGGCCCTGGCCCTGCCTTCCACTACGGACCGGGCTATCCCGGATACGGCTTCCCGGTCATGATGGTGCCGGTGAAGATCAAGACGCGCTACGTTTATTCCGAGCCCCTTCGCCGCGAGAAGGAAGTCGTGGTCGAGGAATGGGTCGACGACGAAATGGCCGGTCGCAAGATCGTCGGCAGCCCGCGCAAGGCGTCGAAGGCCGTCCCGACCTCGGATGGAAAGACCACCCGCTCCAAGTAGGCTCTCTGCCGAGAGTCACGCGGCGCGACTTTGGTCCGGCGCTGCAGGCGCCGTTCCCGCCCTTGCAGGCGAGGGTATGCCTGCCGTCTAGATCGAAGCGCCGGTGAGCCGCTGGCAGATCAGGTCGAGCTGATCGAGCGTGCGGTAGCGGATCGTCACCGCGCCCGAGCGCGGATCGGCGTCGGTGGCGATGCGCACGCTTAGGCCGAGGAACTCCTCGAGATGGTTCTGCACCGCCGCGATGTCGGCATCTTCGGCGGGATCGCGCGGCGGCCGGGCCTGGCGCTTGGCCGCCCCGCCGGGCTTCTCACGGCGCGCAAGCTTCTCGACCTCGCGGACGGAAAGACCTTCGGCGATCGCCCGCTCGGCCAGGGCCGCGGAGTCGGCATGGCCGACCAGTGCCCGCGCATGGCCCATGTCGAGCCGGCCCGCTTCGACGTGGTCGAGCACGGTATCCGGCAAAGCCAGCAGGCGCTGCAGGTTGGCCACGTGGCTGCGCGACTTTTCGACCAGCTTGGCGATCTCCGCCTGGGTCATTTCCTGCTGCTCGGCCAGGCGCTGGTAGGCACGCGCTTCCTCGACCGGGTTCAGGTCCTCGCGCTGAATATTTTCGATGAGCGCCAGAGCCATCACGTCGGCTTCGTCGAGATCGCGAATTAGCGCAGGGATTTCATGGACTTGTGCCTTCTGGGCAGCGCGCCAGCGGCGCTCGCCGGCGACCAGCTGGTAGCGCCCGCCGGGCATCGGGCGGACGATGATCGGCTGGATCACGCCGCGCGTCGCGATCGACTGCGCGAGTTCGGCCAGGGCATCCTCGTCGAACCGCCGCCGCGGCTGATCGGGGTGCGGTTCGATCGATCCGACCGGCAGGGTGGCCATCCCGGAGCTTGCGGACTCTACAGCCACGCTTTCCGCCTCGTCGGCGCCGTTCGCTTGTTCGCTGCTGTCGCGGACGAGCGGTTCCTCGCGGCGCGCTTCGCCGAGCAGGGCGCCGAGGCCCCTGCCGAGCTTGCGGCGTGGCGCCGCTCCGCTCCGAACGGCGGTGTCTTCCTGAGCGCTCATGCGGCTTTCCTTTGTTGCGGCAGGCGGCCGATCAGTTCGCGGGCCAGCGCCATGTAGGCGCGACTGCCGGCGCAGGAGTGGTCGTAGACCAGCGCCGGCAGGCCGTGACTCGGTGCTTCCGACAAGCGAACGTTGCGCGGAATGACGGCGTCGAACACGAGTTTGCCGAGACATTCGCGCACATCGTCGGCAACTTGGTCGGTCAGTCGGTTGCGGCGGTCGAACATCGTCAGCACGATGCCGATGATCCCGAGATCGGCATTGAAGCGGCCCTGCACGCGCTCGACGGTCTGCAAAAGCTGGCTGAGACCTTCAAGAGCGAAGAATTCGCACTGCAACGGCACCAGCAGAGTGTCGGCAGCCGTGAGCGCATTGAGCGTCAGCAGGCCCAGCGAAGGCGGGCAGTCGATGAAGCAGATGTCATGGCCGCGATGCCCCGCGAGCCGCCCGCGCAGGCGCTCCGCCCGATCCTCTTCGCCCACGAGCTCGAGTTCCGCCCCGCTAAGATCGACCGTCGCGGGGAGCACGTCGAGATTGGGGATCGAAGTCGGGAACGTGCAATCGTCCACCGAAGCGCCCTCTACCAGCAGGTCGTAGCTCGTGTGCGTGCGCATGCTCGAAGGCAGGCCCAGCCCCGTTGAGGCATTGCCTTGCGGGTCGAGGTCGAGCAGCAGCGTCTTCCAGCCCGCAGCGGCCATGGCAGTGGCGATGTTGATGGCGGTCGTGGTCTTGCCCACGCCGCCCTTCTGATTCGCGATCGCTACGCAAATCATGAAACGTCTGGCCGCCCTGTTCCGATCACGATCCCGGCCTCCCCGTCAGTGACTGACTGTTCCACGTGGAACATCGCGCCCGACCGTTTGGACAGGCCCGACAGTTCCTGCACTGCCGAACGCCCCTTCGGCAACAGCCACAAGGTGCTCCGTGTGGAAAACCGGGCGGATAATCCCAGGAGCTTCGGCAACGGAGCGAAGGCGCGCGCGGAGATTGCGCCCGCTTCGAAGCTTTCCACATGTTCGAGCCGCTTGCCTTCGACACGGCAGTTGGCGAGCCCCAGGGCTACTGCGGCGCGCTGGAGCCATTCGACTCGCTTCTTGCGCGACTCCACCAATATGCACGCCATGTCCGGGCGCATGGCAGCGGACACGAGCCCTGGGAAGCCGGCACCCGTTCCGAGATCGAGCCAGGGGGACGTTCCACGTGGAACATGCGCCAGGAGTTGGGCGCTGTCGGCCAGGTGCCGCACCCAGATCGCGGCTTCGCTCGACTTGGCGATCAGGTTCTGCCGCGCGTTCTCTTCGACTACCATCGTGGCGAGCCGTTCGAGCCGCTCCATGCCCGCGCCATCGGTCAGGCCGGCGCAGAAGGCCCTCGCATCGTCCTCGCTCTCGAGGATCACGCCGCTTCAGCCTTTCGCCGAGCATGGACAAGGATGGTTGCCAATGCGGCCGGGGTGATCCCGCGAACACGCCCCGCATCCGCCAGCGTGGCGGGACGCGCACGCTCCAGCCGTTCCACCATCTCGTTGGAAAGACCCGGCACGGCGGCATAGTCCATTCGGTCGAGCGGGACGCTGGCGCTGGCCCTCATGTCGCGCAGTTCTGCCTCCTGGCGTTCGAGGTAAGGCGCGTAGATCGCGTCCTCGGCCATCTCGGAAGCGAGCTCACCATCCCTCTCGAGATCCACCGGAAGCCAGGCACCGAGGTCCTCCAGCGAAAGGTCGAACCGCAACCAATCGCCTATCGCTTTACGCCCCGCATCGCGGCGGACCGGCAGACCCGCGTCCGACAGTTCGGTGGCGGGAACTTCCGCCGCTAGCGCCTGGTCCCAACCACTCCGCTGCGCCTCACGCTCTTCGAACCACCGCTGCCGCTCCGCCCCCACGCAGCCGGCCGCGATCGCGAGTGGCGTCAGCCGGGTCGTTGCGTTGTTCGCCCGCAACCGTAGGCGGTACTCGGCCCGCGCGGTGAGCATGCGATACGGTTCGCTTACGCCATGCAGCGTCAGATCATCGATCATCACCGCCATGTAGGAGTTCGCCCGGTCGATCGCTGGCGGAACACCGCCGACGGACTTCGCCGCCGCATGCATTCCGGCGATCAGGCCTTGCGCCGCGGCCTCTTCGTACCCGGTCGTGCCGTTGATCTGCCCGGCGCAATACAGGCCGGGGATGGCCTTGAGCTCGAGCCCGCCGGTCAGTGCGCGCGGGTCGATGTGGTCGTACTCCACGGCATAGCCGGGCACCGCCATCTCGACCCGCTCCAGCCCTTCCATCGTTCGCAGCATCGCGAGCTGTATGTCCGCGGGCAGCGAAGTGCTGATGCCGTTGGGATAGACCAGATGGCTTGCCAGGCCCTCAGGCTCCAAGAAAACCTGGTGACCGTCCCGGTCACCGAAGCGGTGGATCTTGTCCTCGATCGACGGGCAGTAGCGCGGTCCGGCGGCTTCGATGGCCCCGGTGAAGAGCGGCGAGCGGTGGAGGTTCGCGCGGATGATGTCGTGGCTGCGGGCGTTTGTGCGGGTGATCGCGCAGAACACTTGCGGATTGGCCCGCGCGCGCGTGAGCGGCGACATCGTCCAGAAATCCGGATCCGACGGTTGTTCGGCCAGGCGCCCCCAGGCAATCGTGCGCCCGTCGAGCCGCGGCGGAGTTCCGGTCTTCAGCCGCGCCATCGGCAGATCCGCCTCACGCAATTGCCGCGCCAGCCGCTGGGCCGAGTTCTCGCCGATCCGGCCGCCCTCGAAGCGCTCTTCCCCGCGGAACAAGCGCCCGCCGAGGAAGGTGCCGGTACACAGGATCACGGTCGGCGCGCGCAGCGTCGATCCGTCGGCCAGGCCAAGGCCAGTTACGCGGCCGCCTTCGAGCACGAGCTCGGCGGCTTCGCCCTGGATGAGCTCCAGACCATCGTAGCCGGCAAGCTGGCGCTGGATCGACGCCTTGAACAGCGCCCGATCGGCCTGCACGCGCGGTCCCCAGACCGCGCTGCCTTTCGACCGGTTGAGCATCCGGTAGTGGATCGCCCCCGCGTCGGCGGCGCGTCCGATGAGCCCGTCGAATGCGTCGACCTCACGCACGAGGTGTCCTTTGCCCAGCCCGCCGATCGCGGGATTGCAGCTCATCGCACCGATAGCCGAGAGGTCGAAGCTCACCAGCCCCGTGCGCGCACCCATGCGCGCAGCCACGGCAGCCGCCTCGCAGCCGGCGTGGCCGCCTCCGACAACGATGACGTCGAACTCTCGCATGGGCCGCCGATAAGGCTCCCACTCCCGATCGTCAAAGGCTGCGTGCGTGTTCCACGTGGAACATCACTTGCCGATGCAGAACCGCCCGAACAGGGCGCCGAGCATATCTTCCGTAGCAGCGCGCCCGATCAACCGGTCGAACGCCAGCCGCGCGGCACGAAGCTGCTCCGCCACCAGCAGCGGATCTCCGCCGGCGTCTGCCTCGTCGAGCGCCGCCAGCGCGGCGCCGATCAGTTCGCGCTGCCGCCGACTCAAAGCCGACTGCCCCGGCTTCGGCATTGCCGACCGCGCCCGTTCCACAAGCGCGCGCTTCACCGCGTCCATGCCCTCGCCGGTCACGGCGGACAGGCGGAAGTCGGCCTCGCCCTTGGGCGCATGATCGGCGCGGTCAACTTGCGCGTCGACTTCCCAGGCGCCGTCCGGTCCCTCGCCCTCTGGCCCGAGCCACAGCACACAATCCGCCGCTGCGATTTCCTCCCGCGCACGGGCGATGCCGATCGTCTCGACCACGTCGCCCGATTCATCGCGCAAGCCCGCCATGTCCACGAAAGTGAACGGCACCCCGCCGATCGCAACATGGCGCACCAGAACATCGCGCGTGGTCCCCGCAAGAGGCGCGGTGATGGCCGCCTCACTCTCAACCAAGGCATTGAAAAGGGTAGACTTTCCCGCGTTCGGTGGTCCGGCGAGCGCCACCCGGTAACCCTCCCGAAGCGTTTCAGCGTGCGGCGCGTCGAGGGCATCCGCAATCTCGTCGCGCACGCCAGCGAGAGCAGCGGTGAAGCCCGCGTCGAGCCGCTCGACGTCATCCTCGTCCTCGAAGTCCAATGCCGCTTCGACCCGCGCGGACAGGATCAGCAGCGCCTCGCGCCAGCCCTCTGCCTTGCGCGACAGGGCTCCGCCGGCCGTGCCGAGCGCCGCCCGCCGCTGCAGCTCGGTCTCCGACGAGACCAGGTCCGCCAGTCCCTCCACCTGCAGCAGGTCGATCTTGCCGTTGGCGAAAGCGCGGCGGGTGAACTCGCCCGGCTGAGCCAGGCGGAAGCCATCGATCCGCCCCAGTTCGGCATAGACCGCCTCGACCACCGCGCGGCCGCCGTGGAGCTGGAGCTCCGCACAATCCTCTCCGGTCTCCGATTTCGGCCCTGGGAACCACAGCACGAGCGCCTGGTCCAGCAGAGTGCCGTCGGCTGCGTTGAGCCTCGCCAGATGCGCCTTCCTGGGTGGGGGCAACCTGCCGCACAGCCGCTCCAGCGCAGAGCCGGCTCGCGAGCCGCTGATGCGGACGACCGCGATGGCCGCGGGCGGAGCCCCGCTGGAGAGTGCGAAGATCGTATCCATCTGTCCGGGCGTGCCCTACTCGCTCGGCTTCGGCGGGTCGTCGTCGCGCGGCGGGGTCCCCACCTTGCCGGCGCTTTCCATGAACGTCTGGAACATCTTCAACCCGAGCTGCCCCATCGGTGCCAGTTGCTTGGCATACTGATCGAGTTGCTCGACATTGGACACGCCCTTCATCGCCTTGGCGATCGTGTCGACATAGACCGCGTTGGCTTTCTCGACATCCGGCAGGCCCATGAAGCGCCGGGCCTCGTCGGGCGAACACTCGATTTCGATATTGATCTTCATCGTCGGGCCCTGTGCGTTAGAGCGCCGGCCCTTGCGGAACGCGCGCCGGTTCGTAGCGTATGGATCGAAGGCATACGCGGGAGGAACTTATATGAGCGAGACGGTCACCATTTCCACCCTCGACGGCGAGGGAAGCTTCGATTGCTACTGCGCCCGCCCCTCGGGCGAGGCCACCGCCGCGATCGTCGTCATCCAGGAAATCTTCGGGGTGAACCGCGGAATCCGCCAGAAATGCGACAGGCTGGCCGAGGATGGCTACCTCGCCCTCGCCCCCGATCTCTTCTGGCGGGTGCAGCCGAACGTCGAATTGGATCCCGATATCGAGGCGGAGTTCGCCGAGGCTCTCGAGCTGATGGGCAAGTTCGACCAGGATCTGGGGGTTCGCGACATCGAGGCGACCATCAGGCATGCGCGTGAGAAACTCGGCTGCGAGAAAGTCGGCGCGGTCGGCTACTGCCTCGGCGGGCGCCTGGCGTTCATGACCGCGACCCGCACCGATGCCGACGCCAGCGTCGGCTATTACGCGGTCGGCGTCGACAACCTCCTGCGCGAGAAGCACGCCATCGCCCGGCCCCTGATGCTGCACATCCCGACCGCCGACCATTTCGTGCCGCCGGAAGTCCAGGCAGCCATGCACGAAGGACTGGACGATCACCCGCGTGTCACGCTCCACGACTACGAAGGTCTCGACCACGGCTTCGCCACCGAGTTCGGCCAGCGGCGCAACGAGGAAGCGGCGCAACTGGCTGACCAGCGGACAGCCGAATTCTTTGGCGAGCATCTGCGTTAGATCGTCGTGCACCAGCATCGGAATGAGGAGCAGATTCGGGCACGCAAAGGCGCGAAGGAAGCCTGCGGCCTGGTGTCTCACACGAAGGCACGAAGACAGGAAGAGGCTTGGCGTCTCATGTTTTCGCACACCCCCACTTCTGCGCGCGCTGAGACATGGACCCTGAAACAAGTTCAGGGTGACGATGAGGGATGGGCAGGCGAGAAACTGCGGTCATCCTGAACTTGTTTCAGGATCCATCCCGCCTCACGCTGAGAGCAGCGCATGCCAGCACATGGACAGGCAGCCGCCAGTGCGACGCCTTCGTGTCTTCGTGCCTTCGTGTGAGCATGAGAGATACCATGCAACCGCTCGGACGCTCGCAGCGGCATTCACTCCTGGAAAACAATCCTCCCATGTAAGCCTGTCCTGAGCGGCTGGCTTGCCAGCCAGCCGAAGGGGGGAGGTGGCAGCCCGCAGGGCCGACGGAGGGGTGTAACCGCTAGCCGGAACACCCCTCCGCAATCATCTTCGGCGACGGCGCTTACTGGTTCATCGTCGCGAAGAAGTCCTCGTTGGTCTTCGAGTCCTTCATCTTGTCGAGCAGGAACTCCATCGAATCGATGGTGCCCATCTGCATCAGGATCCGGCGCAGGACCCACATCTTGCTGAGCTGTTCCTTCGGAACGAGCAGCTCTTCCTTGCGGGTGCCGGACTTGCCGACGTCCAGCGCCGGGAAGATGCGCTTGTCGGCCACCTTGCGGTCGAGGACGATTTCCGAGTTACCGGTGCCCTTGAACTCTTCGAAGATGACCTCGTCCATGCGGCTGCCGGTGTCGATCAGCGCGGTGGCGATGATCGAGAGGCTGCCGCCTTCCTCGATGTTGCGCGCGGCGCCGAAGAACCGCTTCGGCCGCTGCAGGGCGTTGGCGTCGACACCGCCGGTCAGGACTTTGCCCGAGCTCGGCACCACGGTGTTGTAGGCGCGACCGAGGCGGGTGATCGAGTCCAGCAGGATCACCACGTCCTTCTTGTGCTCGACCAGGCGCTTGGCCTTCTCGATCACCATCTCGGCGACTTGCACGTGGCGCTGGGCCGGCTCGTCGAAAGTCGAGGAGATCACCTCGCCCTTCACCGAACGCTGCATGTCGGTGACTTCCTCCGGCCGCTCGTCCACGAGCAGCACGATCAGGAACACTTCGGGGTGGTTGTCGGTGATCGCCTTGGCGATGTTCTGCAGCAGCACCGTCTTGCCGGTGCGCGGCGGGGCCACGATCAGCGCGCGCTGGCCTTTGCCCTGCGGCGAGATCAGGTCGATCACCCGCGCCGACTTGTCCTTGACGGTCGGATCGGTGGTGTCGAGGTTCAGCCGCTCGTCGGGGTACAGCGGCGTCAGGTTGTCGAAGTTGGTCCGGTGACGAACCGCATCCGGATCGTCGAAGTTGACGGTGATGATCTTGGTCAGCGCGAAATAGCGCTCGCCATCCTTGGGCGCGCGGATTTCGCCTTCGACCGTGTCGCCGGTGCGCAGGCCCGACTTACGGACCTGGTTCGGCGAAACGTAGATGTCGTCCGGGCCGGCGAGATAATTCGCCTCCGGGCTGCGCAGAAAGCCGAAGCCGTCCTGCAGCACTTCGATCGTGCCCTGGCCGATGATTTCCTCGCCGTCTTCGGCGACTTCCTTGAGGATCGCGAACATGAGATCCTGCCGGCGCATCGTCGAAGCGCCTTCGATCTCGTACTCCTCGGCCATCGAGACGAGCTCGGCCGGCGTCCTTTTCTTTAGTTCTTTCAGATGCATGGCTGTGTTCCAGTATTCGGGGAAGGAGCCGGCAGTCGCAATGGGCTTGGGGAAAGCTGGACTCGGCCGCTCGGGACGGCGGCCTCAGCCGGTCCGGCCGAAATAGGTCGCGCGCTAAAGGCCGTCAATTCGCAATCGCCTGAGCGGCGGCACCGCTCGTCGCAAAGCGTCGGCCGGAATCAGAAGGGCTTGATCACCACCAGGATCACGATCAGCGCCACGGCGACGCCCGGCACTTCGTTGAGCATGCGCAATTTCTTGCCCTCGATCGGCCGTTCGCCGCGAGCCAGCTTCTTGGCGTAGGCGCTCAGGTAGCCGTGATAACCCGACAGGATCAGCACCAGCAGCAGCTTGGCGTGGAGCCAGCCCTGGTCCCAGGCGCCGATCGTCACGGCCAAGGCAATGCCCAGGGCCCAGACGGCGATGATGGAGGGCAGGAGGATGATCTTGAGCAGCTTGCGCTCGCGGTCGACCCATGCCGCCGCCTCGATCGAATCCTTGGCCGCTTCCTGGTGGTAGACGAAGAAGCGCGGCAGCATGAACAGCCCCGCCATCCAGAAAATCACGAAGATGATATGGCCGGCCTTGAGCCAGTAGTATGTGATCGAAAGCACGTCCTGCATGGGGAGCGCTGTAGAGGCCGGCGCGGCTGCCGTCACGCGTTTCCGCGAACCACCTCCAGCAGGCGCTCGACATGGGCGATCGGCGTTTCCTTGTCGATCCCGTGGCCCAGGTTGAACACGTGCGGCCGGCCCTCGAACGCTCTCAGGATCGCCCGCGCCCGCCGCTCGAGCTCTTCGCCGCCGGCGAGCAGCAGCAGCGGATCGAAGTTGCCCTGCACCGGCAGGCCCGCCGGCAGCTCGCGCATGGCCCAGGCCGGATCGACCGTTTCGTCCAGCCCGACTGCATCGACCCCGGTCTCCCTGGCATATGCCGGCAGCTTGGCGCCGGCGCCCTTGGGGAAGCCGATCACCGGCACGCCCGGATGGCGCGCCTTCACTCCGTCGGCGATCGCGGAATTGGGCGCGATTACCCAGCGTTCGAACTGGTCGGGCGCCAGGCTGCCGGCCCAGCTGTCGAACAGTTGCACTGCTTCCGCCCCGGCGGCGATCTGTCCGCTCAGGTACTCGATGGAGACCGCCACGATCGCGTCGATGATCGCCTGGAACGCAGCCGGATCGCGGTAGGCCAGGGCCCGGGTGACATGCTGGTCGCGGCTGCCCTCGCCGGCGACCATGTAGGTCGCGACCGTCCAGGGACTGCCGGCAAAGCCCAGCAGCGTCGTCTCAGGGCCGAGAGTCTCCCGCACCAGGGCCACGGTGCGGTAGATCGGCTCGAGGCGCTCAGGCACGGCTTCCAGGGCACCCAGGGTCGTATCGACGAGCCGGGGCGAGAGCCGCGGGCCTTCGCCGGCCAGAAACGCGAGGTCCTGCCCCATCGCATGGGGAACGATGAGGATGTCGGAAAACAGGATCGCGCCATCGAAACCGAAGCGTCGGATCGGCTGCACGGTGATCTCGGCCGCCGCTTCGCTGTCGTAGACCAGCTGCAGGAACCCACCCTTGGCGGCGCGCAGTTCGCGGTACTCGGGCAGGTAGCGGCCGGCCTGGCGCATCAGCCAGACCGGGCGCCGGGAACCGGATTTACCGCGCAAGGTTTCAAGAAGGAGACCGGGCATCGAGGAGTCCTATCCAAATACTATATTATTTTTAATAGGATTCAGGACTCTGTTGGTCCTGTGGATTGTGGGGATTGGGGCCCCGTGCCCGATTTTTCCCGCGATGAACAGGCCCGGCTGCGGTGCGAATCCGCAAGGCCTCGCGTCAAGCGATGCTTCTCCCCGTTATCCCCAGCCTGTCGAGAACGATGCTCACCTGTCGGCAAGCGCGGGCGGCGAACCGGTTTAGCGGGCACGGAATCCCCCGCCGAACTTGTCCGCAGGCCACTCCCGTGGTTTATGCCGGCACTTGTCCACATGACCCGGCTCCATCTCCACCTCCTTTCGGACTCGACCGGCGAAACGCTGGAGATGATCGCCAAGGCGGCGCTCGCCCAGTTCGACGATGCCGAGGTCATTCGCCACTTCTGGCCGATGGTGCGCAGCCAGCAGCACCTCGACCGGATCGTCGGCGAACTCGCGGCAAACCCCGGGCTCGTGCTCTATACTCTCGTCAACGCGGAGATCCGGCACATGCTGGAGGATCGTTGCCGCAAGCTCGGCCTGCCACACGTGCCGGCGATCGATGCCGTGACGGCTGCGCTCGAGGACCGGCTCGGCCAGCAGGCGAAGGGTCGGCCCGGACGCCAGCACGCGATGGACGATGCCTATTTCGCCCGCGTCGACGCGATCCAGTTCACCATCGCCCATGACGACGGGATCGGCTGGGAGAACTGGGAAGAAGCCGATATCGTGCTCGCCGGCGTCTCGCGCACGTCGAAGACCCCGACCAGCATCTACCTCGCCAACCGCGGCTACAAAGTCGCCAACATCCCGGTCGTCGTGGAGAGCCCGCCGCCGCAGAACCTGTTCGAGCTGCGCCGGCCGCTGGTCGTCGGCCTGACCACCGCGGCCAAGCGGCTGATCGAAATCCGCCGAAACCGCCTGCTCTCGCTCAACCAGACGACCGAGACCGCCTATGTCGAGGAAGAGAAAGTCGAGCGCGAGCTGGCTTTCGCCCGGCGCATGTTCGCCGACAACGGCTGGCCCGTGATCGACGTCACGCGCCGCTCGATCGAGGAAACCGCCGCCGCGATCATCCGCCTGATGGGTGAGCGCGACGGGGACGGCACGATTGCCGGGATCAAGCCGATATGATCGTCCTCGCCTCCAAGAGCGCCTCCCGCCAGGCGATGCTCGCCGCTGCCGGCGTGGCGTTCGAGGCCCGCCGCGCAGCCGTCGACGAGCGCGCGCTCGAAGCCTCCCTTGGCGGCGCGCAGCCGGACCAGGTCGCCCTCGCCCTCGCCGAAGCCAAGGCCCTCGCCATCCCCGACGAGGAGAGGCCGGTCCTCGGCAGCGACTCGCTCGTCGTGGTCGGCGACCGGCGCTTCGACAAGCCCGCCAGCCGCCAGGAAGCGGCCGGACATTTGCGCGCCTTCTCCGGCCGGGTAATGCAGCTTCATTCCGCCGCCGCAATCGCCAAGGATGGCGCTATCGTCTGGCGCCATGCCGCCCTGGCGTCACTCCAGGTGCGCGACCTGTCGGAGCAGTTCATCGCCACCTACCTCGACGCAGAGTGGCCCGAGGTCTCAGGCTGCGTGGGCGTGTTCCGCATCGAGGCGCTCGGCGTGCAGCTGTTCGATCGAATCGAAGGCGATCACTTCACCGTGCTCGGCATGCCGCTCCTCCCCGTGCTCGGCGCCCTGCGTGATCTCGGGGAGCTGCCGGCATGAGCGAGGCGCCACAGGCCTATGCCGAAGTGATCGGCGATCCGATCGCCCAGTCGAAGTCCCCGGCGATCCACGGCTACTGGATCGGCCAGCTCGGCCTCGATGCGCGCTACGAAGCCTGCCACGTCACCGCGGCGGATCTTCCCGACTACATCGCCACCCGGCGCAAGGACCAGGCCTGGCGCGGCTGCAACGTGACCATGCCGCACAAGCTCGCCGTCATGCCCCTGCTCGACCGGCTCGACCCTTTGGCGGTGCGGATCGGCGCCGTGAACACCGTCGTGCGCAGGGAAGACGGTTCGCTCACCGGCTACAACACCGACGCGCCTGGATTCCTCGAACCGCTGAGGCCTTGGCTCGACCGGCGGCACCTGTTCCGCATGGCCCGCGTGCTCGGCACCGGCGGCGCGGCGCGGGCGATCGTCGCCGCACTGGCGGGCGAGAACATGGTCATCGTCCTCGCCGGGCGCGACCCGGCCAAGGCCCGCGCCCTGCTCGACGAGCTGGACCCCGCAGGCGAGCACCACGCCGCCGATCTGGCCCACTTCGCCGATCCGACCGACTTCGCCTTCGACGACCGCGAAGGGTGCCTCGACCTGATCGTCAACGCCAGCCCGCTCGGCATGGCCGGCCAGCCGCCGCTGCCGTTCGACTTCAGCCACGCTCCGCCCGGCAGCCTCGTGTATGACATCGTCACCCACCCGCCCGACACCCAGCTCCTGCAGCAGGCGCGCGCCGAGGGCTTCCGCACGATCGACGGGCTCGCGATGCTGATCGGCCAGGCGGCCGCCGCCTTCGAACGCTTCTTCGGCCGCCCTCCCCCGCGAAAAGACGGCGACACCGGCCTCCGGCGCCTGCTGACGGCATGAGCCGCCCGCTGGTCCTCGGGCTGACCGGCTCCATCGCCATGGGCAAGTCGACCGTGGCAGCAATGTTCGAGCGCCGCGGCGTTCCTGTGTTCGACGCCGACCGCGAAGTTCGCCGCATGCAGGGCCCCGGCGGCCCCCTGGTCGAGCAGATCGAGCACGCATTCCCCGGCACGACCGGCCCCGGCGGCGTCGACCGGGCGACGCTTGGCGCCCGCGTCTTCGGCGATCCCGCGGCCCTGGCCCGCCTCGAAGCCATCGTCCACCCGGCGGTGCGCGCCGCCCGGCGCGACTTCCTCGCCGCGCATGCAGATGCGCCGCTGGTCGTGCTCGACATCCCCCTGCTGTTCGAGAAAGGCGGCGCTGACGAGGTCGATCGCATCGCGGTCGTTTCCGCGCCTGCCCCCATCCAGCGCGAGCGTGCCCTCGCCCGCCCGGGCATGACCGCGCAGCGCCTCGCCGAAGTCCTCGCCCTGCAGATGCCTGACGCAGAAAAGCGCGCCCGGGCCGATTACGTGATCGGCACCGGCGGCACCCTGGCGGAGACCGAGGCGGAAGTCGCGGCGCTCGTGGAGAAGCTTGCCTCGGCATGATTTCTGGCTCTTGCCAGCCGCGCGCGAGAGGCCGATAGTTGCAGCCGATGCGGGAAATTGTGTTCGATACCGAAACCACGGGGCTCGATCCCAGAACCGGGGATCGGATGGTCGAGATCGGTTGCATCGAGCTGGTCAACCGAATGCCCACCGGCCGCACTTTCCACGCCTACTTCAATCCGGAACGGCCGATGCCGCTGGAAGCGGAGCAGGTCCACGGCCTGTGCGACAGCTTCCTGGCCGACAAGCCGTGCTTCCGCGAAGGCGTGCTCGAACTGCTGGACTTCATGGGCGATTCGCCCCTGGTGGCGCACAACGCGCAGTTCGATTTCGGCTTCCTCAACTACGAACTCGATGTCTGCGGCCACCCGTGCATCTCGCTGGATCGCATGGTGGACACGCTGGCCCTCGCCCGCCGCCGCCATCCCGGCGCCAAGCATTCGCTCGACGCGCTGTGCTCGCGCTACGGAATCGACCGCAGCCACCGGGTCCGCCACGGGGCGCTGCTCGATGCCGAGCTCCTGGCGCAAGTCTACGTCGAGCTGACCGGCGGCCGCCAGATCGGTCTCGGCCTGGTCGCCGAACGCGTCGAAACGGTGGTCCAGGTCGCCAGGTTCAGCCCGGCCCGCCGCGAATTCCGTCAGCCGCGCTTCCACGCGGCCAGCGCAGAGGAGCTGGCCCGGCACAAAGCCTTCGTCGAAACGTTGGATTCACCGCTCTGGGCCGCCTGACTTCCGTCGCGGCTCCACCGGTAACCGACAAGACAGGAGATCCCCGACACATGGAAATTCGCGTATCCGGCCATCAGATGGACACCGGCGCGGCGCTGCAGGAGCACGCCGCCGAGCGCCTCGACGGAATCGTCGAAAAGTATTTCAACCGCGCGATGTCCTCGCAGGTCACTTTCGGAAAGGCGCCCGCCAGCGCGTTCGCCTGCGATATCGTGATGCACGTGAACAACGGGCTGGTGCTGAAGGCGCACGGGCAGGCGCAGGATGCGCACCAATCCTTTGATCAGGCGGCCGACAAGATCGAGAAGCAGCTGCGACGCTACAAGCGCCGGCTGAAGGACCGGCACGAGCAGGCGAACCATGCCGCCCGCGAGGAAGACGCCGCCTATACCGTGTTCGCGCCCGAGGAGCCGGAGGCTGAGGAAGCCGCGGATGCTCCGCCGGTGATTGCCGAAACTCGCATCGACGTGCCGGAAGTGAGCGTTTCCGATGCGGTGATGATGCTGGACTTGCGCCACACCAACGCGCTGTTCTTCAAAAACGCTGGCACCGGGCGGCACAATATGGTTTACCGCCGCGATGACGGTTCGATCGGATGGGTCGAGCCGTCCTGAAGGCGGCGTTTCGGCCGCTATCCAGGCCCCACAGGCTCATAGCATTGCGGAGGCTCGGGCGCGCGCCGGCCTCCGCGTTTCGCGCCCGGAAGGCGCGAACCCACGGAACTCTCGATGAACGCACATTTCCTGTTTGAGCCCGATGCCGTCGGCATCGTTTCGGCGAAGTCGAAGGATTCGATCCTGGAGCTTCTGGCCCAGCGATTCGCCGACAGCTATGGGCTGGACGCCGGCGACGTGCTCGATCGGCTGCAGGAGCGTGAACATCTTGGCAGCACCGGCTTCGGGCGCGGCGTGGCCATCCCCCACGCGCGGGTCGACGGCCTGCGCAGGCCCGTGGCGGCCCTGCTCAAGCTGCAGGACCCGGTGGAGTTCGCCGCGGCCGACGGCTTGCCTGTCGATCTCGTTTTCGGCCTGGTCTCGCCCGAGCAGAGCGGCGTTGGCCATCTCCATGCCCTCGCCGCGATCTCGCGCCTGGTGCGCGATGAGCGGGTGCACGATGCCCTCAGCGAAGCGCCGGACGTCGAAGCGCTTTACGGGCTCATCGCCAATGCCGCCGACCGCGACGCGGCCTGACGGGGCCGCTCCCGGGGCTGCGCTGCATTTCCGCGGGCTCGAAGCGCTCTATGCTTCGGCGCCGATCAACGCCCAGTTCGATTCCCGGCTGACGATTCCCGAGGAAGGCCACGCCAGGATCGCTTTCACGGTCGACGAGCGGGTCCACCACGCCGCGGGCGCGGCGCACGGAACGATCTACTTCAAGATGCTCGACGATGCCGCGTTCTACGCGGCGAATTCGCTGGTCACCGATCGCTTCCTGCTTACGACCGCTTTCAACCTGCACTTCACCAAGCCGATCCGTGCCGGCCGCGTGGTGGCGGAAGGGCGCTGGGTCAGCGGGCGGCGGCGGGTCTTCGTCGCCGAAGCGCACCTGACGGATGAGGAAGGCGACGAGATCGGCCGCGGCACCGGCACATTCATGCGCTCCCGCATCGCGCTGTCCGGCCTGCCCGGCTACCGCCCCGAAAGCCGCTGAGCGATGGAAGACCGGCTTCCCGCGCATATGGAAGTAACCGGTTTGCTGCGCGCGGTGGAGACCGCCGGGGGCTTCGGCATGGTTATCGCGAAAGGTGAACGCGACGCCGGCACATTGCTCGTCGTGTGTTGCGAAAACGGCACAGCCTGCCGCGCCTACGAGCGCATGCCCCGCGCCGATGGCACCCGCGGGTGGGCCCTATCCAAAGCACAAGATCCTGAAAATCCCTCCGAATTTGCCGATTACCTGCAGCGGAGGGCGTGCCAGGACCGCGATTTGTGGGTCGTGGAGCTGGACGTCGCGAATGGTGAACGGTTCATCGGTTTGCCGGGAACCATCGATTGACTGCCCGGCCCCGCAGGGTATGGGGCCGCATCTTCCAACAGCGCAGGCGGTCAAACGGCACCGAATACTTCGGTTGCCCGGATCAGCGCGCAGTCGGGGGGCGGCCGGCAGGCTGCAGGACGGATCACGGGGAATTTCCCAGGTTGTCGAACGTACAACCGTGACCGCCAGCCTGCGTCGGGGCGTCAACCGCCTTGAACCGGGTAAGTATGAGTCGCAGGAATCATCGGGTCGCCATTTTCGCGGCGGCCGCCACGTTGCTGTTTTCTTTTATCACCACCGACGGATCCGGTGCTTACGCACAGGCCAACGAACCCCTGACCGCCCAGAGCGTGCCCGCCGGCACCCAGGCGAGCGCTCCTTCAGCTCCGGCGAACGAGCCGCGCTTCGTCGCCCATGAGGTGGTTCAGCCCCTTACCCCAGAAGCCGACGACTCCGTCGAAGACACCGACGATTCCGTCGAAGCTGCCTCCCTGCGCGATCTCGTCGCCATGATGGACACCGGCGCGGAGCCTTCCGGCGACATGCTGTGCCTGGCCCAGGCGATCTACTTCGAAGCGCGCGGCGAACCCCTCGCCGGCCAGCTCGCCGTCGGACGCGTGGTCGTCAATCGCGCCGAATCCTCCGCATTCCCCGACGATTACTGCGGCGTGGTCAAGCAGCCGGCGCAGTTCTCGTTCGTGAAGAATGGCTGGATCCCCCAGGCGAAGAGCGGCTCGCCCGCCTGGCACCGCGCCAAGGCGATCGCCCGCATCGCCCACCAGGAACTGTGGGATAGCGCCGCGCACGACGCCCTGTTCTTCCACGCCACCCGCGTGCGTCCCAGCTGGGCCCGCCAGAAGATCGCCCGCGCCACCATCGAACGCCACGTCTTCTACCGCTGAGGGCGGCTCCAAGCCGCCAGCTACAAACCCTTCACCCGTCATCCCCGCGAAAGCAGGGACCTACCGCCAGATCGCGCCTGGGTCCCCGCCCCCGCGAGGATGACGATGAGGACAACATTCTCCGCGCCTTTGCGCCTCTGCGAGCGCATATCCTGCACCGCATCGCGGCGCTGCCCGGTTGATTGATTGCGCACGCAGAGGCGCGGAGGCGCAAAGGGCCTCTCATCGACGCTGCTATTCTCCAGTATCCGTGCGCCAGCGGCAACCTCCGCCATAGGTTCCCGCTTTCGCGGGATTGACGATGAGGGATAGACGTCGCCGCTGATCCTTCGGCACCGAGGCCCTAATCCCGGATGCCGACCCACACCGGCGCATGATCGCTGGCTTTCTCGCGCCCGCGGTATTCCTTGTCGACTCCGGCGGAGACCATTCGGTCGGCCGTTTCCGGCGACAGCAGCAGGTGATCGATGCGGAAGCCGTGGTCGCGCTGCCAGGCGCCGGCCTGGTAGTCCCAGAAGGTCCACACCCCGCCGCGCGGGTTCAGCGTCGCCAGCGCGTCGGTCCAGCCGTCGCCCAGGATGCGGGCGTAGGCCGCGCGCGATTCCGGCTGCATCAGGGCGTCGTTGGCCATCGCCGAAACCGACCACACGTCGCGGTCCTCCGGGATCACATTAAAATCGCCGACCACCACCGTGGGCCGCTCGCGCTCCAGCAGTTCGCACAACCGGATGCGCAGGCGTTCCATCCAGGCGAGCTTGTAGTCGAACTTCGGCCCGGGCTGCGGATTGCCGTTCGGCAGGTAGAGGTTCACCACCCGCACGCCGCGGACGTCCGCTTCGATGAATCGCGCCTGTTCGTCCAGCGGATCGCCCGGCAGGCCGTGAACGACCTCCAGCGGGTCTTCCCCATCGACCAGGATGGCGACGCCGTTGAAGCCCTTCTGCCCGTGCCACGCGGCGCGGTAGCCGATCTTCTCGAACTCCTCCGCCGGGAAGCTTTCGTCCTGGCACTTGATCTCCTGCAGGCAGGCGACCGCCGGGCGCGTCTCCTCGAGCCACTCCAGAAGGCGCGGCAGGCGCGCCTTGATGCCGTTGATGTTGAAGGAAGCGATCCGCACGAGCGGCAGTCTAGATGCCGAAGCTCGATCCGCAACCGCATCCCGCCGCGGCGTTGGGGTTTTCGACCTTGAAGGCCGCTCCGCCGAGCGATTCGACGAAGTCGATCGTGCTGCCGGCGACGAGGTCCAGGCTGACCGGATCGACCACCAGCCGCACGCCGTCGGTCTCGCTCACGTAATCGTCGCTCTCGCTCGTGTCCGCGAGATCGAACTTGTACTGGAACCCTGAACAGCCCCCTCCTTCCACGGAAAGGCGCAGGATCGGCGGCTTGCCCTGGCGTTCGGCGATCCGGCCGACCCGCTTGGCGGCGGCCGGGGTGAGGGCAAGGTTGGTGCTCATGCGCCCGATGTAGGGTGCCGGGCCGGTGCTCTCAAGCCATCTGGATATATTGGCGCATCTGCTCGGCTTCGGCGGTGACCTCGTCGATCCGGCTTTTCACCAGGTCGCCGATCGAGATGAAGCCGATCATTGCGCCGTGCTGCATAACCGGCAGGTGGCGGATCCGGCGGCGGGTCATCAGCGCCAGGGCTTCGTCCACCGTCGTGCCGGGCGAGATCGTCACCGGCGGCGATGTCATGACGTCGCCCACCTGGCGGTCGAGGCACAGCGAACCCTCGTCGGCCAGGCTGTAGAGCACGTCGCGTTCGGAGAAGATCCCGGCCACTTCGCCGCCGAGCAGGACCGGCATCGCACCGATCCGCTTTTCGGCCAGCAGCTGCACGGCTTCGCGTACCGTGGCCCCGGCTGGACACGTGTAGATGTCGGCGGGATTTCGGGTGGCAATCAACTGGGCGATGTCCATGGCGCTCTCCCTTTGCCCGGCCATTGTGCCACATCACGCGGCGAAGAGCGAATCTGCGCTGGGGGAATTGCCAGTACGCCCGGGGAGGCCCATGTGGGCCCCATGGCCCGACGTTCTCCGCTCGACGATCCGCAGAAGGCCGCGCACGCCTGGGCGCGCTACCGGCGGCTGATGCGCGGGATGTTCCTGTTCACGGTCGCGGTCGTGGTCCTGGCGCTGGCGGCGATCTACAACCAGACCGGCATGGTGTCGGTGCACTTCTTCATCGCCACCGCCCTCGGAATCGGCCTGGCGATGCTGCTGATGGCCGCCCTCATGGGGCTGGTTTTCCTATCGAGCGGGACCGGGCATGACGAATCCGTCTCCGATCACATGCACGAAGATGATAAAGATTAGAGTTCCCGCCCCCGTAGCCGAAACTCCTCCACCGGCACCCCGCCGATGAGGTGTTCCTGGATGATCCGTTCGAGCACCTCCTCGGTGCAGGAATGGTACCAGACCCGGTCCGGCCACACGACCGCGATCGGCCCCGCCGCGCAGATCTGCAGGCAATCCGCCTTGGTCCGCTGAACCCCGCCCTTGCCGACGAGGCCGAGCTGCTTCAGCCGCTTCTTGAGGTACTTCCAGGCGCGCTCGCCTTCCTCGCGACTGCAGCACTCCTGCTTTTCGGACATCGCGCACAGGAAGATCTGGCGGCCCACCGTTTCGCCGCCGATCTTGTCCAGCGCGGCTCTGGCCTGCGCCAGTTCCCCGGCTGTTGTCGCTGGATCGCTAATGAGCCGCTCAGCCCTTCTTGCCGGCGATGCGAGCGATTTCCGCCTGCACCAGGCGATCGACGATCGGGGGAAGATTGGTTTCGAGCCACTGCGCCAGCATCGGCCGCAGCATCTCCCGCACCAGCCCTTCGAGCGACGTCTCGCCGGAACGGACGATCTGCGGCTGGGCGCCAGGTTCGGCGATCATCGCCAGCGCCGCGAGCGATTCGCGCATCGCTCCGGCCGTGCGTTCGGTGGTCAGGCCGTCGGCCCGCGCCTGGTCATCGACCATTTCGCCGGCTTCGGTCAGCTCGAGCACTTCCTCGGTCTCGTCCTCGGCAGCCGTCAGCGGCTGTGCTCCGGCCGTGCTGCCGTTCGACTCACGGCGCCGCCGTTCAAGCTGCGCCATCTCGCGATTGTCGCGCGCGATGACCTTCTTGATCGAGTCGAGGATCTCTTCGACCGAGGGTTCGCCATTCTGCCGCATCATCGGGGCCCTACCAGCTGCTGGGCGGGAATTTCCGCGTCCTGCGCGGGGATGTCAACGGTGCGGGAGGATTGGACTTCGGGATCGGGATCGCGCGCCCAGTCCCACACGATGCCGCGCACGCGATCGTAGTTCACGACGGGATCGTACAGCGGCCCTTCGTCACCCAGGCCGAGATCGCGCGCTTCGGCACGGCCCATCGCCGCGAGCAGGTTGAACCCGGCGACATAGGCGTTGCGGCGGGCGGTCACCAGCTGCACCTGAGCGGACAGCAGCTCCTGCTGCGCGTCGAGGATGTCGAGGATCGTGCGATTGCCGACGCTGTTCTCCGCCCGCACGCCTTCGAGGCTCAGCTCCGCCGCGTCGACCGCACTTTGTGTCGAAGCGATGATCGCGTTGGCGGCCCGCCAGCTCGAGAAGGCCGAGCGAACGTCGGCGATCACGTCCCGCTCCGCGGCGACGACCTCTTCCAGCGCCGCCGAGGCGCGCGCCTGCGCCTGGCGTTCGAACGCGGCCGGCCGGCCGCCCTGGAACAGCGGGATCGTCGCCCGCACGCCGGCGGTGGCGCCGCTGGAGGTATTGTCCCGCACGGCCGCCAGCTCGTCCGGCACGGATCCGAGCGCATTGGCGTAATCGCCGCCGACGAAGACCGAGACCTGCGGCAGCCTGCTCGCACCGGCGACGCGGATGTCGTAGCCGGCGGCGGCAGCGCGCTCCCGCGCCGCGATCAGGTCGGGATTGCTGGCGAGCGCCACTTCGACCGCACCTTCGACCGAGTCGGGCAGGCCGGGCAGCGGCGGCGGAGGCTGGAGGTCGTCGGGGGCATCACCCACGAGGGCGATGTAGCTTTCCCGCGCCGTGATCAGGTTGGCCTGCGCGGTGCGCAAGTCGCCACGAGCGAGCGCGAGGCGGGATTCGGACTGGGCCACGTCGGTGCGGGTGAGATCGCCGATCTCGAACCGGTCGCTCGTGGCCTCAAGGTTCACCGCCAGCACGTCGACGTTGTTCTGGGTCAGGCCGACGAGCGCTTCGTTGCGGATCACGTCCATGTAGGCCGCGACCACCTGGGTGAACAGCGCGCTTTCGGTGCCGCGCAGCTCCGCCCGGCCGGCGCCGACACGGGTCTCCGCGGCGCGGATGGCATTGCGGGTGGCGCCGCCGGAGTAGACCGGCATGCTCAGGCTGAGTTGGCTGCCGAGCTGGCGGCCCTGGCCCGGTGCGTCGCTGCTGTCGTAGAGGTATTCGGTATAGCTCGCGGTGGCGCTGGCCGAAGGCAGCGCCTCGGAACGCTCGATCACCACGTTCTCGTCGGTCGCCCGCAATGTCGCTCGGGCGGCCTCGAGCCGTGGGTTGTCGTGGTAAGCCTTGGTCAGCGCTTCCTTCAGCGTGTCGGCATGAGCCGGCGCCGTGAAGCTGAGGCACGCGCCGGCAAGCAGGGCTATCCGCGTGACCGTCAGGCGCATGATCAGAAGCTCCAGCCCTTGGGCTTGGCGAATTCGGGCAGAGCCGGGATGCCGATTTCAGCAAGCGGGAGCAGGGCCACCTCGCCGGCCGCCAGGCGGCCGGTGGCGAGGCGGGTGATCCCGTCGCGCACCCAGCCGGTGACGACGCGGCCATCGTCTGCAAGTCGGCTGACGAGGCTGTCGGGCAGTTGCTCGATTGCGCCGTCGACGATCAGCAGCGAGAAATCGCCCTGCGCGCCTGCAGCCGCCGCCGCGTCTTCGGGGGAGATCACTTCGAGCGATCCGACCAGCGGGCGCAGCAGCTCCGCAAGATAACCGCTGCCACCATCGACCAGCAACGCCTTGTCCGAACGTTCCGGGCGGGCTTCCTGCAGCATCATGCCCTGCACCAGCGGGGGCGCCAGATAGCGGCCGTTCTCCAGCGAGATCGCCCGGTCCATGTAGGCGAAGCCCTTGGCGGCGGCTGGCACGAAGTCCTCCCGCGGCACGGCGGCCATGCGGGCGAGCACGCCATGATCGTTGACGCCGCTGGTTCGCAGCTGGCTGTCGATCATCGCCTTGCGGGCGGCCTCATATCCGGCTGCGGGCCGGTCCTCCACGATCGTCACTTGTGCAAATCTCTTGTCGGTTAAACCGGGCGAGCCTTAGGGCCTGAGACCGGTGCGGGCAATGGGCGGGATTGTCGCAACTGGTCGCTGTCCTGCGGCGGCAGCCCCTCGGATGAAGTAAGCGCTTTGACGGTAAGCTCCCTACGCGCCTATGGGGCTGCCGTTTCGACGAGAAGGAGTGCTGGCCCGATGGGCGACATGGTGACGATCCGCGAGGAAGATCTGATCGAGAGCGTCGCCGACGCCCTGCAGTACATCTCCTATTACCACCCGATGGACTACATCCGCGCGCTCGGCGCCGCCTACGAGGCGGAGCAGGGGCCGGCGGCGAAAGACGCGATCGCGCAGATCCTGACCAACAGCCGGATGTGCGCCGAAGGGCACAGGCCGATCTGCCAGGACACCGGCATCGTCAACGTGTTCGTGAAGTGGGGCCAGGACTGCCGGCTGGAATCACGCCGCAGCCTGCAGGAGGTCGTCGATGACGGCGTGCGACGGGCCTACACCCACCCGGAGAACACGCTGCGCGCCTCCGTTCTCGCCGATCCCGCCTTCACCCGCCGCAACACCCGCGACAACACGCCTTGCGTGCTGTCGGTAGAGATGGTCCCCGGCAGGACCGTGTCCGTCGATGTCGCCGCGAAGGGCGGCGGCAGCGAGAACAAGAGCAAGTTCAAGATGATGAACCCCAGCGATAATATCGTCGACTGGGTGCTGGAGATGCTCCCCCAGATGGGCGCCGGCTGGTGTCCCCCCGGCATGCTGGGGATCGGCATCGGCGGCACGGCGGAGCACTGCGTCAAGCTCGCCAAGCAGAGCCTGATGGAGCCGATCGACATGGCCCAGCTCAAGGCGCGTGGGCCGCAGAGCGATATCGAGGCGCTGCGGATCGAGATTTTCGACAAGGTCAATGCGCTCGGCATCGGCGCGCAGGGCCTCGGCGGGCTCGCGACGGTGCTCGACGTCAAAATCCTCGACTGGCCCTGCCATGCTGCGGGCAAGCCGGTGGCGATGATCCCGAATTGCGCCGCCACCCGCCACGCGCATTTCACCCTGGAGGGAACGGGCCCCACCTATCTCGAGCCGCCGAAGCTCAGCGAATGGCCCGAAGTGCACTGGAAGCCGGACGCCCAGGCCAAGCGGGTGGATCTCGATACGCTGACGGCGGAGGAAGTGCAGAGCTGGAAGGCCGGCGACCGGCTGCTGCTGAACGGCGCTATGCTTACCGGCCGCGACGCCGCGCACAAGCGCATCCAGGACATGCTCGCCCGCGGCGAGGAGCTGCCGGTCAGCTTCGAGGGGCGGGCGATCTACTACGTCGGACCGGTCGATCCGGTGATGGACGAAGTCGTCGGCCCGGCGGGCCCGACGACCGCCACGCGAATGGACAAGTTCACCGGCACGATGCTCGACCTCGGCCTGCTGGCGATGATCGGCAAGGCCGAGCGCGGGCAAGGCGCGGTACAGGAAATCGCTCGGCACAAAGTGGCTTACCTGATGGCTGTCGGCGGAGCGGCCTATCTGGTAGCGCGGGCGATCAAGCAGGCGAAAGTCGTCGCGTTCGAGGATCTCGGGATGGAGGCGATCTACGAGTTCACCGTGCAGGACATGCCGGTGACGGTGGCCGTCGATAGTGAAGGCAGCAACGTCCATACGATCGCTCCGGCCCATTGGCGGGCGCGCATCGCCGACGAGCGCTTGCTCGAACCGCTCTGACGCCGGGCTCGGCAATCGACCAAGCGCCGACGGGGATCGACATCGGCGCTGGCGAAGCGGCGGGATGAGGGGCTATGCCGGCAAAGTGAACAGCGAACGCCAGGAGCCATCAAGCGCGCGAGTGCCTTTTGCGACGGTGCTCGCCTCGATCGGCGGGCTGTGGCTGTGTTACTTCCTGCTGGTCACGATCCGGTCGCTCCTGCTGGACCTCGGCTTCGAGGATGAGATGCTCTGGCGCCGGGCCGTGGTCTGCGCCGCAAGCGCGGTCATCATGCTGGGGCTGTGGCTGGTCCTGCGGTTGTTCGACACCCGGCCGCTGTGGGCGAAGATCTCCGCCGCCTTGCTGCTGTCGCTGCCGATCTCGGTGCTGCTCGCACAAGCCAACCAGCTGGTGTTCGCGGACCTGGAACTGCGGGCCTGGAAGGAAATGGCCGAGCAACAGGGGCTGCGGGTCCGCATCGAGGAATCGGGCGATCTGCTGGTCGAAGCGCCGGTTCCCAACCTGACGCGCGAAGATGGCGGTCCGGTCATGGTGCCGATAGACAGGAAGTCGGAAGATGCGCGGTTCTGGGAAAGCATCGCCGAGCTCGCCTTCGGCCGCTACTTCATGTCGCTGGCCTGGTGCGCCCTCTATCTCGCGCTGCTGACGGGGGAGAAGGCCCGCGCTGCCGAACGGCGCGAGGGAGAGTTCCGGCGGGCGGCCAAGGCTGCCGAGCTGCGCAGCTTGCGCTACCAGGTCAATCCGCACTTCCTGTTCAACACGCTCAACTCGCTTTCGGCGCTGGTGCTGACCGGCAAGACCGCCGCCGCCGAGCGGATGATCCAGATGCTGTCCACGTTCTATCGCCGCAGCCTGGCGAACGACCCGACAGCGGACGTGCCCCTGCGCGAGGAGTTCGCGCTGCAGAAGCTCTATCTCGATATCGAGACGGTGCGGTTTCCCGAGCGGCTTCAGGCGGAGTACGATCTGCCCGACAGCCTGGCCAATGCGCAAATCCCCGGGATGATCCTGCAGCCGCTGGTGGAGAATTCGGTCCGCCACGCGGTCGCCCCCGCCTCGCGCAAGGTGACGATCACATTGTCCGCGCGGGAGGAATACGGGCGCCTGGTGGTGACTGTTGCCGACGACGGCGCAGGAGGCCGGCGGGAGGCCGATCATCAGCCCGGCTTCGGCATCGGCCTCAACAACGTGCATGAACGCCTTGCCGCGCGCTTCGGGGACGAAGCCAACGTGGTTTCCGGCCCGACTGCCCATGGCTATGCGACCCACATTCGCATACCATTGGTGGGCCAGGCGAGGAATGCGGCGTGACGGAAGAGCTCAAGCCCCCACTGCGGACCCTGATCGTCGACGACGAACCGCTCGCGATCGAGCGGATGCAGGTCCTCTGCGCGGAGATCGATGCGCTGTCGGTGATCGGCACGGCGTCCGACGGTGCGGCGGCCCTGTGCCTCGCGGCCAAGCTCGTGCCCGATCTCGTGCTGCTCGACATGACCATGCCCGGCAGGGACGGGCTGGCCGTTGCCGGCGATCTTGCCCGGCTGGAGAGCCCTCCGGCGGTGATCTTCGTTACTGCCTACGAGGATTTCGCGGTCGAGGCGTTCGACCTCGAAGCGGTCGACTACGTGCTCAAGCCCGTTGCCGTCGAACGGCTAGAGCGGGCGGTTGCGCGGGCCCTGTCACGGCGGGGCGCCAGCCAGGACGGCGGGGGGCGCTGGCTGGAAGAGTTCTGGGTCCCGCACCGGTCGGAACTGCTGCGCATCGAAGCATCGCTGGTCGAGCGGATCGATGCCGAGCGCGACTATGTCCGGCTCCATGTCGGAGAGAATGGCAGCGAGGCGCGCAGCTACCTGCTGTTGCAGACCATCGCCGGGCTGGAGGCGAGGCTCGATCCCGAACGGTTCATCCGCATCCATCGGTCCACCATCCTGCGGCGCGACTGCATCCGCGGGCTCCGGCACGAAGGGCTCGGCGTGTGGTCGGCCGAGCTCGAAAACGGCGAGACCCTGCGGATCGGCCGGACCTATCTGCGTAAGGTGAAGTCGATGGCCGGCCGCTAGGGCCGGCCACCCAATGCGCCGGCGATCAGCCGCGCTCCTTCTTGGCGACAGCGGCTGCGATATTGTCGCCCAGCCGTTCCTTGGTTTCCTTGTAGCACGCACGAGCCTCGCGGGAGGCGATGCGGGTGCCGGTGGCGACCTGGTCGATCTGGCAGACCGATTTCGCGGCCTTGTCGAGCCGCCGGTCGAGTTCGCTCGCGCCTGCAGCCGAGGTAAGATCGAGGTCGTGGTAGCGCACTTCCACCGACCGCGGAGCATCGTCGGCGGCGATCGCAGGTCCGCAGACCAGAGCGGCGGCGATCGCCGATGAGAGAGTAAGGGTACGGATCGTCATGTCGAAATCCTCCTGTGTGCGCCGCGGTTCGTCGGGACTGAGGTCGAACCGCGGCGCAAGAGAAGGAATACCGCAGGCGGACGGCGCGGGCGCGCCGTGATCGACAAGGTATCGGGCCGGGCCGATGAACGATTCCGGCCGCCGACGAACGGCCATCGACACCCGGTGAAGTGCAATTGGCAATTCATGTGCGATGCCTCAGACTAGCGGGAATGGCTGCGCTGCTGCTCACATTCCTGCTCGGAATCGGAAACTTCGCCCTGCACAAAGCGGTATTGGAAAGCCGGCACCCGCTGCTGAGTCGCATGCCGAGCCTTGTCCTCGGCGGCAGGGCGAGCCTCCTGGCCGAGTTCATCGTGCTGCTCGGCGCGCTCCTGCTGGTCGGCAACGGCTATTCCGGCTGGAGCCTGGCATACCTCGGGTACACCGGTTTCAACGCGCTCGCCGCCTGGCTCATTCTGACGCGGCGCATCTGAGCCGGGAACCGGGTCCGGCGCACGAGCGCTTGGGTGCCATGGAACGAACGAAGCGGATCTGGCTCGTTGCGAACGACGCCAGCGGGAGCAACGATGAGCAGGCCCGCGAAGAACTCGAGCAGTGCTGCGGCAATGCCGGCTTCCATGTGGAGCGGATGGTCGGCTTCCCCGCCGAAGACCTGCCCGATGCCGCGGCTCTGGACGCCGCCGGGATCGAGCTGCTTGCGGTGTTCGCCGGCGACGGCACGACCAATGCCGTGATCGGAAACCTCGCCGGATGGGGCGGGGCGGTCCTAGTCCTTCCGGGCGGGACGATGAACCTGCTCTATCACCGGCTGCATGGCGAGCGGACGTTCGACGAAGTGATCCACATGGCAGCTGCGGGCAGGGCCGCCCGCCGCAGGCCCGGCGTGATCCGCTGCGGCCGCGGCACGGCTTACGTCGATCTCCTCGCTGGGCCAGGCACGAGCTGGTACGAGGTGCGCGAAGCGATGCGCGAGTCCGATGTGCTCGGCGTTGCCGAAAGCGCGGCCAACGCCATAGGGGAAACGCTTGCGACTGCGGGGATCGTCTGCCGCGATCCGGCTCTCGGGCGTGAAGAGGGCTACCCTCTGGTCATGCTTACGCCTGAGGATGAGGGCATCCGGGTGTCCGGATACTATGCGGAGACGATCGGGGATTACCTCAAGGAGGGGATGGCCCTGCTCGCGAGGCGGTTCCGCGACGGCCCGCACGACGATCTCGGCACGGCCGGCCAGGTGACCCTCGAAAGCTCTGACGGCGGATCGTACGGGATACTGATGGATGGCGAAAAGGTGGAATCGCCGGCGGCGGAGGTTTTCCGGCTGGTCCCGTGCGAGGTCGACCTGCTAGCCACCGAATGATGGCCGACCAGACGCTCCTGTTCCACCTTTCCGACATCCACTTCGGGCTGGAGGACGACCGCGCGCTCGACTGGGTCATGCAGGAAATCGCGGAGAAGCGACCCGCCGCCGTCGCGATCACCGGCGACCTGACGATGCGCGCCCGACACCGCGAATTCGACGCCGCGACGCACTGGATCAGGAACCTCGACGTGCCGGTGACGGTGGAAGTCGGCAATCACGACTTGCCTTACTTCAACCTGCTCGAGCGGTTCACCACGCCTTACAAGCGCTTCCGCGGGATGCTCGACCTGATCGACCGGGAGCTCGATCTGCCCGGCCTGGCGGTCGTGCCGCTCAAGACCGTGCGCCGCTGGCAGCCGCGCTGGCCGTGGTCCCACGGCTGGGTGACCGACAAGGCGCTGCAACGGACGCTGGCGGCGCTCGACGCACTGCCGGCGGGCACGCGGGCACTGGTGACCTGCCACCATCCGCTGGTCGAGGCCGGCACGCGCGGCAGGGCCTGGACCCGGGGCGGCGACAAGGCGCTCGCCGAACTGGCCAAGCGCAACATCCTCGCCACGCTCAGCGGCCATGTCCACGATGCCTTCGACATTGTCGCGCAGACGTCCAATGGGCCGGTGCGGATGATCGGCGCTGGGACTTTGTCGAAGCGGATCCGTTCCACTCCGCCGAGCTTCAACGAGCTCACCTGGGACGGCACGACGCTGAAAGTCTGCGTGCGCAACATCGACGACGTTCCGACCGAAGCCATGCAGATCAGCGAAGTGCCCGAGGACGCGATGCCGCCGCGCACGCCGGAAGAGCCGGTGGCTCCGGTCCACCAGGTCCCGCGGGTCGACCCCCCGGTCCACTGAGCGGAGAGCGGGGGGAGCGATGACGGATATCCCGAAGAGCCGCGTGGCCTTCGATGGGTTCGTGCTCGATCCCGCCGACCGCCAGCTCAGCCGGGGCGGAACGCCGGTGGAGATCAATGCCCGCTACCTCGACGCGCTCGCCCTGCTGGTGGGCGAGCGTGGCAAGCTGGTCACCAAGGACCGCTTCCTGCAGCAAGTCTGGCGCGGCATCCCTGTGACCGACGAGGCGCTGACGCAGTGCATCCGCACGCTGCGGCGGCAGCTCGGCGACGACGCGGCCGCACCGCGCTTCATCGAAACGGTGCCCAAGCACGGCTACCGCTTCATCGCCGCAGTCCGGGCGGCCGATGACGAGAGCGCTGCTTCGGCGATAAGGGAAGCGCCCGCCGATCCGCGTTGGCGGCAGGTCCGCACGCTGGGCGTCGCCGGCACTCTGGGCGGCGGGCTGGCCGGCGCCATGGGCGGGCTGTTCTACGGCTTCGCCGGGGCCAGCCAGACGGCGCAGCCCGGCATGGGCGCGGCTTCGGTGCTGATCGTTCTGGTCTGCGTTACGGTTGTCGTCGCGCTGATCGGCGCGGCGGGTGTCGCCTTCGGGATCTGCGCAGCGACCCTGGCCACCAAGCGGCAGTGGCAGTGGAGCGTTGCGGGCGGAGCTTTCGGTGGGCTGGTCGTCGGGGCGGTCGTCAATCTCCTCGGGATCGACGCGTTCAACCTTCTGCTCGGCAGCGCGCCCGCGGGGATCACGGGTGCTCCCGAAGGCGCTGTGCTCGGTGCAGCGGTGGGGTTCGGAGCCGGGCTGGCGAGGAGTGGCCGGGTCTCCGTCCGCCGCGGGGTAGCCTTCGCTGCCCTGGCGGGCGGCGTCACCGGGGTAGCGATCCCGCTGCTCGGCGGCCGGCTGATGGGCGGAAGCCTGGCCCTGCTGGCGGACAGCTTCCCCGGCTCGCGCCTGTCCCTCGACCGGATCGGCAGTTGGTTCGGCGAAGACGGGTTCGGCCCAACGAGCCAGGCAGTCACAGGCGGCCTTGAAGGCCTGCTGTTCGCCGGCTGCATCGTCGGCGCGATGCTGTTCGCCGAACAGGCCGACAGAACGCGCGCATAAAGAAAGGGCGGCCCCTCGCGGCGCCGCCCTTCTCGTGTCCTGGTCTCGCGAAGCTTAGCGCTTCGAGAACTGGAAGCTCTTGCGGGCCTTGGCGCGGCCGTACTTCTTGCGCTCGACGACGCGCGGGTCGCGGGTGAGGAAGCCGGCGGCCTTCACGGTGGTGCGCAGTTCCGGTTCGAACTTCGACAGTGCCTGGCTGATGCCGTGCTTCACCGCACCGGCCTGGCCCGAAAGTCCGCCGCCCTTGACGGTGCAGACGACGTCGTACTGGCCTTCGCGGTCGGCGATCTGGAACGGCTGGTTGATGACCAGGCGCAGCGTCGGACGGGCGAAGTAGACTTCCTGTTCGCGGCCGTTGACGACGATCTTGCCGGTGCCGGGCTTGAGCCAGACGCGGGCAACCGCGTCCTTGCGGCGGCCGGTCGCGTAAGCGCGGCCCAGCGAGTCGACTTCCTTCTCGCGCAGCACGGCGGCGGGGCCGGTGCGGACGACGGGAGCGGCCGAGGCTTCACCTTCTGCAGCGGCCTCTGGAGCCGGAGCGCCGGCGCCAAGGTTCTTCAGATCGGCGAGATCGGAGACGGTGTTGTTTTCGTCAGCCATTACTTGGCAACCTTGTTCTTGCGGTTCATCGAAGCGACGTCGAGCGGCTGCGGCTGGGTGCCGGCATGCGGGTGCTCGGTGCCGGCATAAAGGTGCAGCGCACGCATCTGCGCACGGCCGAGCGGCCCGCGCGGGACCATCCGCTCGACAGCCTTCTCGAGCACGCGCTCGGGGAAGCGGCCTTCCAGCACTTTGCCGGCGGTCACGTCCTTGATGCCACCCGGGTAACCGGTGTGCTTGTAGTAGTGCTTGTCCTTCAGCTTATTGCCGGTGAAGTGCACTTTGTCGGCGTTGATCACGACGACATGGTCGCCGCAATCGACGTGCGGGGTGAAGCTCGGCTTGTGCTTGCCGCGCAGGAGGTTGGCTACGATCACCGCAAGACGGCCTACGACCAGTCCTTCGGCATCGATCAGGTGCCATTTCTTCTCGACCTCGGCCGGCTTGATCGACCGGGTCGTCTTGCTGAGCGCCTTCATGGCTGGGAAATCCTTAGTTTTACGAAAAGCATGCGCGCGCCGGAGTCGCACCGGCTGCCGCGAATGGGCGCCGTTTGTCGCCTGAGGCTGCGGAAGTCAAGGTTTCTGCGGTTCAGCGGGGAGGTAAAATAATACCGTCACCCCCCGGCGCATTCCCGCTGCGGCTAGACGAGGCTCCCGAGCCAGGCTGCCGTGGCAGGAGCCGCTGCGTCGGCGCGCCAGCCGGTCACCGCGGGAGTGTCGTAAGGGTGGATCGCGGCCAGGCGGGCGATCGCTTTCTCGAGCAGCGCGGCGTCGGTCTTGAACAGCGCGCCGCATTCGCGCGAATCGCCGCGTTCCCCCTGCCACACGTAAAGCGAGCGGATGCCCGGCAGGATATTGGCACAGGCGACGAGTCCTTCGTCGAGCAGCTGGCCGGCGATGCGGGCGGCATCGTCCTCGCCGCCGAACGGGCACCAGATCAGTGCCGGGCCTTCGGCACTCATGTGCGCTTGCCCACGGCATGCGCGGCATAGGCCGTCGCGGCGACGAGCAGCGCGCCGCCGAGCTGGTGGAGCACGGCGACCCACAGCGCCATCCCCGAAAGGACCGTGGCGATGCCGAGCAGGATCTGCACGCCGAAGGCGCTATGCAGGACCACCGAAGCCATCCGCTCCCTGGCCTTCTTCGCCTGCCTTGCCAGCACGATGAGTGCCGCCACGGCGAACCAGGCCCACCAGCGGTGGAGGAAGTGGATCAGGAACGGATCGTGGGTCGCGGCCCACCAGAACCCGCGAGCTCCATCGTACTCGGGCACGAAGCGTTCCTGCATCAGCGGCCAGGTGTCGGAGGCGTGACCGGCATCGAGTCCGGCAACCCAGGCGCCGAGCAGGAGCTGGACGAACAGCACGGCGCCGGCCAGCGCGGCCAGGCCGGTCAGGCGCGCGGACCGGGTTTCCGGTTCACGCGCCATCGCAATCATGTCGAGCGCCACCCACACCAGCAGGGCGAGGGTCAGGAGCGCGGTCAGCAGGTGGATCGAAAGCCAGAAATGGCTGACGTCGGTGACTTCGCCCGAAAGCCCGGAGCGGACCATGAACCAGCCGAACACGCCCTGCAGCCCGCCCAGAGCCAGCAATCCCACGAGCGGCAGCTTGTAGCCCTTGGGGATCGCGCCGCGGACCCAGAACCAGGCGAGCGGCAGCGCGAAGGCCAGGCCGATCACGCGGCCGAGCAGCCGGTGCAGCCATTCCCAGAAGTAGATGAACTTGTAATCGGCCAGCGTCATCCCGGCCGGGCCGGTGATCTGTTGGTACTCGCCGATCTGCCGATAGGCTTCGAACTCCCGCTGCCACTGCGCTTCGGTCAGCGGCGGGATGGCGCCGGTGACGGGCTTCCATTCGGTGATCGAGAGCCCGGATTCGGTCAGCCGGGTGATCCCGCCGACTACGACCATCAGCACGACGAGCACGGCGACGGTTATAAGCCAGCTAGCGATTGCCAGCGGGTGAGTTCCCCGCAGCCGCCCTGCCTCCGTCGTCTCGCGCATTGTGCTCATCGCGTGAGCCTCTGCGCCGCAGCGCCGCGAATCGCAAGCCCACGGCTTTTCTGGACCGAGTCCACTTGCATGATGATACATCGTCACATACATGGCGCTCATGGCTTCGCTCCTGCTGCAGATTCGCGATCGTTTCGATAGGCTTGGCATGATCCTGTCCGGCCTGTGCCTGGTGCATTGCGTCGCCGGGCTGGTGATCGTCGCCGGCCTCGGGCTTGGCGGTACCTTCCTGCTCGACCCGATGATTCACCGGGTCGGTCTGCTGCTGGCGGTCCTGGTCGCCGGTGCGGCGATCGGCCTCGGCGCCTTGCGCCACCGCCGGCGGTCGCCGCTGGTGGTGGCAATAGCCGGGCTCCTCTTCATGACCGGTGCTCTGGTGGTCGATCACGGCTTCGAGGAAGCCGTGCTGACCGTGATCGGCGTTTCCCTCGTCGCGATCGGGCACCTGCTCAACTTGCGCGCCGCCTAGCTTGCACGGGCGGCCAGACCCGCTATCTCGCGGGTCATGTCCGAAACACGCACTCTCACCGTCAACGGCGAACCCCGCCGGACTGCCGCCGCCACGATCGCCGCGCTCGTCTGCGAGCTCGAGCTGAAGCCCGAGAAGGTGGCGGTGGAGCGCAACGGGGTGATCGTGCCGCGCTCGACCCTGGCCGAAGTCGCGCTGGCCGAAGGCGACGTGCTGGAGATCGTCCACTTCGTCGGCGGCGGCGATCATGTGCCGGTAGAGGCCGACACGTGGACAGTGGCCGGCCGCACGTTCCGCTCGCGCCTGATCGTCGGCACCGGCAAGTACAAGGACTTCGCCCAGAACGCCGCCGCCGTGGAGGCGAGCGGGGCGGAGATCGTCACCGTCGCGGTGCGCCGGGTCAACGTGTCCGATCCGAACCAGCCGGTGCTGATGGACTATATCGATCCGAAGAAGGTCACCTACCTGCCTAACACCGCCGGCTGCTTCACGGCCGACGAGGCGATCCGCACGCTGCGCCTGGCGCGGGAAGCCGGCGGCTGGGACCTCGTCAAGCTGGAGGTTCTCGGCGAAGCGCGCACGCTCTACCCGAACATGCGGGAGACCCTGCGGGCCACCGAAGTACTGGCCAACGAAGGCTTCAAGCCGATGGTCTACTGCACCGACGATCCGATCGCCGCGAAGCAGCTGGAAGAGGCGGGGGCAGTGGCGGTGATGCCGCTCGGCGCACCGATCGGATCCGGCCTGGGCATCCAGAACCGCGTGACCATTCGCCTGATCGTGGAGGGCGCCAGCGTCCCCGTGCTGGTCGACGCCGGAGTCGGCACAGCCAGCGACGCGGCCGTGGCGATGGAACTCGGCTGTGACGGCGTGCTGATGAACACCGCCATTGCCGAGGCCAAGGACCCGATCCTGATGGCCCGCGCGATGAAGCGGGCGGTGGAGGCAGGCCGCGATGCTTACCGCGCCGGCCGGATGGCCACGCGCAAGTACGCCGATCCGAGCAGCCCACTGGCGGGCCTGATCTGATCGAGCCCCATCGGCGCACACGCACGCGAGCAGACGAAGAAACATCCATTTCGGACCCGATTCGTCGCAGCTAACGGAACGTAAACGAACGTTGGCCATAGTGGGGGTATGGTTGGCACGTTCTCGACAATGCTGGGGCTGTTGCTGAAGACCAGCGTGGTTCTGCTGGTTCTCAACGAAGTGCGCGGCCTCGTGCTCGCGGCACCGGTAATCTACGGCATGTACCAGGCGGGCGGATCGCTGATGGCGATCTGGATCGGGCTCTGTTCGCTAGCCGGCATAGCCTTGTCGGTCATCGTGCCGATGTTTGCAGCTAGGAAGGTGCAAAAGTTCGTGCAGTCACGGGCCTGACGCGCTGCTCGCAAACCGCGGCCACGTTTACCGAACGCTAACCAAAATCCCCCACACTGCTCTCCTCACCATTCGGGGGCATTCATGGCCAGGACCGGGACTGCATCGCTGACAATCGCCGAACTGCGCGAGTTCGCCAGTTTCTCGGAGGGGGAGCAGCGCTTCATCGAGCGCAGCCTGGACATCGCCCTCGGCCGCGGGGACGCCTTCAAGTCCTGGAGCGCGGAGCCGGGCGACACATCGGCCATCCGCGCGCAGTATCTCGCCTACCGCCAGCTCAGGCGGCTGCGGGAGAGCATTCCGGGCCATTCGGCATCGGGCGGGCTGGAAGCGTTCATGGGCCCGCTGATGCGGATCACCGCGCAGGACCTTGCCCTCGACCGGATCGAGAGCTTCTCCGCCTACCGGTTCCTCTACGAACGCCTGCTCGGCGCGCGCGCGCGGCCGTGGCTGCCGTCCGCCTTCTGCGCCGCCGCGGCCCTGCCGCAGATCCCTCCCATGCGCCGCAAGACGCTGCTGCAAAGCCTCAGCGAAGCCGCCGCCCCCGCCCCCGCCTGGTCCGACCGCGAACCGTGCTTCTATCCCGAGCGGGTGCAGGCAGAGGCGGCCTGAGCTTGGCGACCGGTGAATTGCCGCCAAGGCCTCTTGATATCGCGGCATCGCAGATCGACGCCTGGCGAGGCCGTTGCATCAGTCTGTTTGCGCGCGCCGAAAGTGCGGTGGGTCGATCGCTCGAACTGGCCGCAGTCCACGGGAATGCAGTGAAGCTTCGACACCTCGGTGGGCAACGGCTGGCGGATCTCATCGCATTAACGGAAGGCTGCGCAGGGACTGCGAAGCAGGCCGAATCCCTGCGTTCGGCCCTGATACAGTGGAAAGCCGTCGAATCGCACAGGACATTCTTCGCATATGGCGTGGCGACGGCGCTCCTGAACAAGAAGTCGCACTGGTACGTGGTCCTCGACTTCACCGCTTATCGCGGAAATTCCCCGGAAGCGGAGAGATGGACGCTGAGCAGTCAGGAGGCGGAGGAGTTCGAAGAGCGGCTGGCCCGCTGCTTCGCCGATCTCTCGCGGGAACTCGGCCTGTTCCGCGTACGCTTGGCGGCCTAGCCCTTGTACAGGGCGTCCAGGCGCTTGCCGTAGCGGTCGCGGATGGGGGCCCGGCGGATCTTCATGCTAGGGGTCATCATGCCGTTGTCGATGGTGAAGCCCTCGTCGGCGAAGGCGAACTGGCGGATCTTTTCGGTGACCGAGAGGTCCTGGTTCACCCGGTCGATAGCGGTGCGCACCGCGCTGCGGTAGGCGGGGAGCTGCTGGAGGCCGGCCAGGTCGAACTTCTCGCCGTTGGCCTGGGACCATTCGCAGGTCCATTCCGGATCGGGCACGATCAGCGCGACGATGTAGGGCCGCTTGTCGCCGCTGACCATCGCTTGGGCGATTTCCGGCTGCAGGGTCAGCATGCCTTCGAGCTTCTGCGGGGCGATGTTGTCGCCCTTGTCGTTGACGATGATGTCCTTCTTGCGGTCGGTGATGACGATCCGCCCGGCATCGTCGAAGTGGCCGATGTCGCCGGTGTGGAGCCACCCATCGACGATCGTCTTCGCCGTCTCCGCCTCGTTCTGCCAATAGCCGAGCATGACCAGTTCGCCGCGCACGAGGATCTCGCCGTCGTCCGCGATCCTTACCTCGACGCCCGGCAGCGGCGGGCCGACGGTCGACAAGTTCACGCCGGCCGACGGGCGGTTGACGCTGACCACCGGGGCGGCCTCGGTCTGGCCGTAGCCCTGGAGCATGACCAGGCCCATCGCTTCGAAGAATGCCCCGACTTCCGGATTGAGCGGCGCGCCGCCGGAGACGAGCGCCTTGATCCGCCCGCCGAAGCGCTTTCGTATCTTCGGCCGCAAGGTCAGGTCGAGCAGCTTTTCGACCGCCCAGTCGCTCAGGCGGCCCTTGCCCGCCGCGCGGCGCTCAGCAAGCGAGAGCGCCTGATCGAGCACGAAGTTCGCGATCTTGCCCTGGCTTTCCACCTGCTTGAGGATGCGGGCGCGCATCATCTCGAACAGGCGCGGGACGACGACCATGAAGGTCGGCCGTGCTTCCTCGATATTGGCGCTCAGCCTGTCGAGCCCTTCGGCGAACCAAATGTCGGCGCCGAGCCCGATCGGCAGGAACAGCCCTGCGGTGTGCTCGAGAGCGTGCGACAGCGGCAGGAACGAGAGGAAACGCTCCTCGCCCCAGCCGAAATCGCCGGCCAGCACCCGCGCGGCGCCGTCGACGTTCCGGAGGATGGCGCCGTGGTGGAGCAGGACTCCGCGGGGGGCGCCGCTCGTGCCGCTGGTGTAGATGATGCAGGCCGGATCGCGCCGCTCAATGCGCAAGACGCGCGCGTCGACGGCGGCGCGGGCGGCCGCAGCATCGCCTTGCAGCAGGTCCGACCACAAGTGGCAGCGGAAGTTGCCCTGGCCGGTGCGGAGGGCTTCGATGCCGATGACATGTTCGGCCAGGCCGATGCGGACCATCGCCGATAGCAGCGGCTTCGCCAGCTTTCCGTCGGACACGACCACCGCGCGTGCCCCGGAGTTCTCCAGAATGTGCGCGTGGTCGCGCTCGGTGTTGGTGGTGTAGGCCGGGGTGGTGATGCAGCCGGCGGCCATGATCGCTAGATCGGCCAGGGCCCATTCCGGGCGGTTCTCCGACACCAGCACCACGCGGTCGCCGTCCTGCAGGCCCAGCTTGCGCAGTCCTTCGGCCAGCAGACAGACCTGCCGCGCGGCCTCGCGCCAACTCAGCGATTGCCATTCGCCGCCGAGCTTGGCGGTCAGGAAGGGCTTTTCGCCGAGCTCGTCGGCACGCTGGAGAAACAGGGCGACCAGATTGGGCGCGGCATCGAAGTCCGTGATCTGCACGCGGCGCTCATCCTCCACTACGGCCGCTTTGCCGGCCTTGTGGGTGGAGGATTAGGGTGCCGCGCGGGTGGCGGCAAGCTCACTCGGAGACGGCGGCGCCCTCGCTGCGCGGATCGGCCGCGCCGACCCAGCCGGAGGGCGTGCGCAAGGCGGCGTTGATCTTCAGCGGCAGTTCCCGCGCAGTGACTTGCGCGTGGCCGAGCGCCTGGAGTTCGGGGATCATCGCTTCCAGCGCGGAGCCCTGCTCGATCGAGACGGTGTCTCCCGGGGAGAACAGCACCGGCAGCGCCAGCGCGCCGTCCAGCGGCAGGCGGAAATCGATTACCCCGATCAGCGCGCGGGCGACCTGGACCGGGATGGTCCCGCCGCCGGCCGCGCCCACGGCCATGAACAGCCGCCCTTGCGGATCGTAGACCAGGGTCGGCGCCATCGAACTGCGCGGCCGCTTGCCGCCCTCGACCCGGTTGGCGACCACGCGGCCCTCCACTTCCGGCACGAAGCTGAAGTCGGTCAGCTCGTTGTTGAGGTAATAGCCGCCGACCATGATGCCCGAGCCGAAAGAGCCCTCTATGGTGGAGGTGTAGCTGACCGCGTTCCCTTCGCCGTCGATGGCGACGAAGTGCGAGGTGCCGGCTTCGGTGGGTTCGGCCCCGTCCGGCGGCGCGAGGGCGACCCCTGCCGGGGTTCCGGCCGAGACCGTTGCCAAAGTCCTGGCAGGCGAGATCAGCGCCCCGCGGGACGCCAGGTAATCCGGATCGGTCAGGCCCGCGACCGGAACCGAGACGAAATCGCTGTCAGCCAGGTACCGCTCCCGGTCGGCATAGGCGAGCCGCTGGGATTCGGCGAACAGGTGCCAGAACGTCGGCGACCGTGGGCCGAGGGCGCCAAGGTCGAAACGCTCGAGCTGCTTGAGGATCGCGTAGACGGTCGTCGCGCCGGAGGAGGGCGGGCCCATTCCGCAGATGCGGTAGCGGCGGTAGTCGCCGCAGACTTCGGGCCGCTCCTTGCCCTGATAGGCGGTCACATCGGCAACCGTCATGGCCCCTTGCCGCGGGGTTTCGGCAGCGACTTCGCCGGCGATCGCAGCCGCGTTAGGGCCGGAGTAGAACCAGTCCGGACCGCGCGTGGCGAGTTGCCCGAGGGTTTCGGCAAGCTGCGGATTGCGGAGCACGGTGCCTGCGGGCAGCGGCTCCCCGTCCGCGCCGTAGAACAGGGTCCGGCCTTCGGCTTGGTGCGCTGCGCGGTTCTTCGCCCGGACCAGGAACTCGCGGCTGCGCTCCGACAGGCTCCAGCCGTCGCGGGCGAGCCGTGTAGCGGGCTCGAACAGCGCCGCCCACTCGAGCTTGCCGTACCGGCGGTGCGCTTCCTCTGCGAGGCGGATGTTGCCTGGGACGCCGACGCTGAGGCCGGAGATCACTGCGTTCATGAACGGCAGGGGCTTGCCGTCGGGGCCGATGAACCACTCGCCATCGGCCCCGACAGGCGCGGTTTCGCGCCCGTCGAGGGTGGCGATCTCGCCATCGGGGGTGCCGCGCACGAAGAACCCGCCGCCGCCGATGCCGGAGCTCTGCGGTTCGACCACGGTCAGCGCCAGCATCGTGGCGATCGCGGCATCGGTGGCGCTGCCGCCCCGGCGGAGCATTTCCGCGCCGGCTTCGGCCGCACGCGGGTCGGCGGCGCTGACGAGGCCTGCGCTGCCACTCTGCGGAGCGGCGACGGTCGTAGCGGGAAGTGTGGCGCAGGCGCCCAGCAGGAGCGGCGCGGCGGCGAGGGCGATCTTGCGGAACAGCATCGCCCGTCTGCTATTCGCTTCCCACCGCTTCGGCAACCGAAGCGAAGCCGTCGCGCCGCATCAGTCGTTCCAGGCCTTTGACGATGCGCCGGGCGATACCCGGGCCTTCATAGACCATCGCGCTGTAGAGCTGGACCAGGCTGGCTCCCGCACGGATCCGTTCCCAGGCGTCTTCCGCCGTGGCGATCCCGCCGACACCGACCAGGGGCAGTGCGCCGCCGGTGGCTTTGCGGAAATCCCGCAGGCGTTCGAGCGCCAGCGCCTTCAGCGGCGCGCCCGAGAGGCCGCCCGCCTCTCCGGCGTGGCGTGAGGCCAGGGGCGGGCGCGATATCGTTGTGTTGGAGACGATCAGCGCGCCCAGTCCCTTGTCGACCGCGATCCGGGCGATCGCATCGACGTCGCCGGGGGTGAGATCCGGCGCGACTTTGAGGAACACCGGCAGGCGCGCGCCCACCTTCTCGTTCCGCGCTTCCATGACGGCATCGAGCAGGTCGATGAGCGCGGCTTCGTCCTGCAAGGCGCGAAGGCCGGGGGTGTTGGGGCTGGAGATGTTCACCGCCAGATAAGACGCAAGCGGCGCCATGATCCGCGTCATTGCGGCGTAGTCGGCGATCCGATCGGGCGAATCCTTGTTCGCGCCGACGTTGATGCCGACGATCCCGGCCCGGCCCCGTCGCGCGGCCAGGAGCTTGGCCGCCGCTTCGGCCCCGGCGTTGTTGAAGCCCATGCGGTTGATGACGGCGCGATCCTCGGCCAGGCGGAACAGGCGCGGCTGCGGATTGCCTGCTTGCGGCAGCGGAGTGATCGAGCCGACTTCCGCAAAGCCGAAGCCCTGCGCCAGCAACGCGTCCGGGACTTCGCCGTCCTTGTCGAACCCCGCCGCCATGCCGACCGGATTGGGGAAAGCCAGCCCCGCCACCTCGACAGCCAGCGGCCCGGGCCTGGGCGGCGCTCCCGCCGGCCGCGCCTTCAGCGCGGCGAGGGCGAGCCCGTGCGCGCGCTCGGCGTCCAGGGTGAACAAGGCAGGGCGAAGCAGGCGGTAGAACATGCCCGGCCTATGGCAGCGCGCGGCGCGGCTGTCGATTGCAGCACGGTCGCCTGCCGTGCCACCGATCCTGCCCCTAATCGTGCGCAGCTGTCGGGTTTCTACAAGCCCGACTCGGTTAGCTTGCTTAATGCCGAACTTGCGACCCGAAGGGCTCGGCGCGAAAACGCGGCGAGTTCTCGACTTTCAGAGGCGGTCCCGCTGGTCGGGGCCGCCCCTTTTTTGAGTCGCGCCTTGCCTCAGGCGAGCTTCAGCCCTTCCTTGTTCATTGCGGCGGAAAGGTGCTGGTTCTCCTCCTCGCTTAAGGCGCGGCGCAGCCTCGGGAAGTGATCGTTTTCCTCGAGACGCATATGCTCCTCCAGCTCGGTGCGGAGCGCGCGAACTTTTCCGATCCACTGCGGATCGCTCTTCGGCATCTCCGTCAGTTCGAACAGGAACTGCTTTATCTCGGCATGATCCTCGTTCAGCGCCTTGGCGGGCTCAAGCAGCTCGCGCTGCCGCATCATCGCGTAGACAGTGTTCTCCTCCTGGAAGGAGTGCTTGCCGATCGCATGCTTGAGCTGCGCCAGCAAGATCGACCGCCGGCCGGTGTCCTGTTCGGTGGTCTTCTCGATCAGGTCCATGAGGGCGAGAGTCGCCTTGTGCTCGGCCGCGAGCGCCTCGTCCCAGACTTTCTTGAGCATTGTCGGGGCTTGCACGGCCAGCTTGCGCATCGGATTGGCCAGAAGGCCGAGAAGAAGCCCTGCTCCACCGGCGAGCAAGGCGTTGCCGGGAGTGACGTGGCGGTGTGATCCAAGCATGATCTGGTTCCTGTTCCTGCGCGGGTGGTTCCGGGGTCGTGGGCGCCCGGCGGCTCAAGCTGCAACGTGAGCCCCGCAGCGAGGTTCCCCCGCTTCTCTTGAGCCCTCTTCTCTTGAGAACGACTCGCAGGAAAGTGTTTGCCGTTGAAAGACTTGGCGTGACTTCCTAGGTGAATTGGACCGATCCGCTCCGATTAGGAATTTGCGCAGATGCGCCTGTCCAGCATGGCCGATTACGCCGTCGTCACGATGAGCGCCGCCGCGCGCCATTGCGGCGGTGCGCGCGTGTCGGCGGCGGATCTGGCCGTGGAGACGGGCCTTCCGGCGCCGACGGTGCAGAAGCTCGTCAGCATGCTCAGCAAGGCCGGCCTGCTGCGCTCCGCTCGCGGCGCCGGCGGCGGGCTCCAGCTCGCGCGGCCGGCGGCGGCGATCTCCCTGGCGGATATCGTCGAAGCCGTCGAAGGCCCGATTGCGCTGACCTCCTGCGTCCAGCATGGGCGCCACGATTGCGCGCTGGAAGGCACCTGCAACGTCCAGCCGCACTGGGCCGTGGTGAACGAGGCGCTGCGTGGCGCGCTCGCCAACGTGCCGCTGACGCAGCTTGTACAGATGAAAGTACCCGCATGACCGAGGAAGTAGACATCCAGGACCGCGAGGCTCGCGAGGCCGCCGCCCGTGCCGCGGATTACGAGCACGGCTGGTCGAGCACGATCGAGACCGAGTTCGCCCCGAAGGGGCTGAACGAGGACACCGTGCGGTTCATCAGCGCCAAGAAGAACGAGCCGGAGTGGATGCTCGAATGGCGACTGAAGGCCTTCCGCCTGTGGCTGGAGATGGAGGAGCCGAACTGGGCGAAGGTCGGCTACCCGAAGATCGATTACCAGGACGCGTTCTACTATGCCGCGCCGAAGAAGAAGCCGACGCTGAAGAGCCTCGACGAACTCGATCCCGAGATCCGCGAAGTCTACCAGAAGCTCGGCATTCCGATCGAGGAGCAGAAGGTCCTCGCAGGCGTCGAAGGCGCGCGCAAGGTCGCGGTCGACGCGGTGTTCGACTCGGTCAGCGTGGCGACCACCTTCCGCGAGGAGTTGAAGAAGGCCGGCGTCATCTTCCTTTCGATCAGCGAGGCGATCCGCGAATACCCTGAGCTGGTCAAGAAATGGCTCGGCCGCGTGGTGCCGCAGCGCGACAACTTCTTCGCCACGCTCAACAGCGCGGTCTTCTCCGACGGCACGTTCGTCTACATCCCGGAAGGGGTGCGCTGCCCGATGGAGCTGAGCACCTATTTCCGCATCAATGCGGAGAACACCGGCCAGTTCGAACGCACGCTGATCATCGCTGAGAAGGGCAGCTACGTCAGCTACCTCGAAGGTTGCACCGCGCCGATGCGCGACGAAAACCAGCTCCACGCAGCCGTGGTCGAGCTGGTCGCGCTGGACGATGCCGAGATCAAGTATTCGACTGTGCAGAACTGGTACCCGGGCAATGCCGAAGGGCTGGGCGGGATCTACAACTTCGTCACCAAGCGCGGTCTTTGCCAGGGCGCCCGCAGCAAGATCAGCTGGACCCAGGTCGAAACCGGCAGCGCCGTCACCTGGAAGTACCCGAGCTGCGTGCTCAACGGCGAGGATTCGGTCGGCGAGTTCTACTCGGTTGCGGTGACCAACAACCACCAACAGGCCGACACCGGCACCAAGATGATCCACAACGGCAAGGGCAGCCGCTCGACGATCATCTCCAAGGGTATCAGCGCCGGCAAGTCGAACAACACATATCGCGGACTGGTGCGCGTCGCGGCCAATGCCGACAACGTGCGCAACTTCACCCAGTGCGACAGCCTGCTGCTCGGCGACCGCTGCGGGGCCCACACGGTGCCCTACATCGAGGTCAAGAACCCGACCGCGCAGATCGAGCACGAGGCGACCACCAGCAAGATCAGCGACGACCAGCTGTTCTACGCCATGCAGCGCGGGCTCGGACAGGAAGAAGCGGTGGCGCTGATCGTCAACGGCTTCGCGAAAGAAGTGATGAAGCAATTGCCGATGGAGTTCGCCGTGGAGGCGCAGAAGCTGCTGGCCATTTCGCTCGAGGGGAGCGTGGGTTGATGACCGAGCGTAAGAAACTGTCGCTCGGTGCCGTCACCGCCCGCGCGGACGAGCGCGATGCGGCCGACCGTGCACGTGCCTGGAAGGTCTCGCCCGCGCGGGCGGAGGCGCTGAAGGAGCGGGCGCGCGACATGCGGCGCAACCCGACGCCGGCGCAGCAGGCGCTGTGGGAACGGCTGAAGGACAAGCAGTGCGGCTTCACGTTCAACCGCGAGGTCGTGATGGGCAGCGCGATCGTCGACTTCGCCTGCAAGACCCGCTGGCTCGTCGTCGAAGTCGGAGAGACCGAAGGCTCGGCCGCGACGATCGCGGAGCTGAGCGACCGCAAGCTGCGCGAAGTCGGCGTGCGGGTCCTGCGTTTCGCGGAGCCCGACGTGCTCGAGAACATCGATACCGTCGTCAAGGCGGTGAAGGACGAGCTGCAGAAGCCGTTCGAGAAGCCCAAGATGCAAGAAGGTTCCAATGCTGCAAATCGATAACCTGCGCGCCTCCGTCGGCGGCACCCCGATCCTCAACGGCCTTTCGCTTTCGGTGAACGCGGGCGAGATCCACGCGATCATGGGCCCGAACGGAGCCGGTAAGTCGACCCTCGCCTACGTGCTCGGCGGACGGCCCGGCTACGAAGTGACCGGCGGCTCGGTGAGCTTCGGCGGACAGGATCTCCTCGCCATGGAGCCGCACGAGCGCGCCGCGGCCGGCATGTTCCTGGGCTTCCAGTACCCGGTCGAGATTCCCGGCGTGTCGAACGTCCAGTTCCTGCGCGAGGCGCTCAACGCCCAGCGCAAGGCGCGGGGGCAGGAACCGCTCTCGGGCGGCGACTTCCTCAAGCTGGCGCGCGAGAAGGCCGGGCTGCTCAGGTTGGACATGGACATGCTCAAGCGCAATGTGAACGTCGGCTTCTCCGGCGGCGAGAAGAAGCGCGCCGAGATGGTCCAGATGGGCATCCTCGATCCGCAGTTCGCCGTGCTCGACGAGACCGATTCCGGGCTCGACATCGATGCGCTGAAGATCGTCGGCGAAGGGATCAATGCGATCATGCGCAAGCCCGACAAGGCCGTGCTGCTGATCACCCACTACCAGCGCCTGCTCGACTACGTGAAGCCGGACAAAGTGCACGTCCTGGCTGCCGGCCGCATCGTCAAGACCGGCGGGCCCGAGCTGGCGCACCAGCTCGAAAGCGAAGGCTACGAGGCGGTGGCGGCGTGATGCCCGTGTCGAACTCCCTCCCTCGTCATCCCGAATTCGTTTCGGGATCCATCGTGCCGCCTGAGATGACGGTGCGCGCGGAGAGATGGACCCTGAAACAAGTTCAGGGTGACGGGATGTTTTTGTCGTGGGGGGTGTATCGGTGACCGACGCAGTCCTCCCCACCTGGCGCGACGAGGAATGGCGCTACGCCGATTTTACGGCGCTGGAGACGCTTGCCCCGGAGAGTTTCGGCGAGTGGCGCGACGTCGAGGTTGCGCCGGGCGCGACATGGCGCGAGTGCACGGTTGTGGGCGGCTCTCAGCCGGGCTTGCACCGCATGCGCATCACCATCGGCGAAGGCGGCCGGGCCGAGCTGTTCGCGGTGAACGCCGGCGCGGACTACACGCGCGTCGAGTGCGTCGTGCGCCTGGCCAAAGGCGCGCACTTCGAGTTCGGCGGCGTGACCATTGGCGGGGGGGAGGCGACGCGCGAGTTCGTCACCCGGCTCGAGCATGCGGAGCCCGAGGCGACCAGCAACCAGGTCGTGCGCGCGGTGCACTGGGGCACGGCGACGGGCAACTTCCTCGGCCGCATCGATGTCGCCCGCGATGCGCAGAAGACCGACGCCGCGCAGGACTTCAAAGGCCTGCTGCTGGAGCGCGGCGCTTCGACAAACGCCAAGCCGGAGCTGGAGATCTACGCCGACGATGTGAAGTGCGCCCACGGCGCGGCCATCGGGCAGATGGACGAGATGGCCGGCTACTACATGGCCGCGCGCGGGATTCCGCCGGAAGCCGCCCGCAAGCTGCTGGTGCGGGCGTTCATCGCCGACGCATTCGCAGGGCTTGAGGATGAGGGCGAACAGGAACGGCTGCTCGAAGCTGCGCTCGAAGTGCTCGGAGACGCGGTATGAATGCTGCTGACCAGATCCTCCCCGGCACGGGGAGGGGGACCGCTCGCGAAGCGAGTGGTGGAGGGGGCTTGCCTCCTGGCGCCACGCTTGCCGCGAACCCCCTCCACCAGCCTGCGGCTGGTCCCCCTTCCCGTCCCGGGGAGGATTTGAGGAAGGATTTCCCCGGCCTGCAGAACGCCGACGGCTCGCCGTGGCACTACCTCGACACCGCGGCGACTTCGCAGAAGCCGCAGGCGGTGATCGACGCGGTGACGCGGGCGATCGGCAAGGATTACGCCACCGTCCACCGCGGAGTCTACACCCGCTCGGCCGAGATGACGCTCGGCTACGAAGCGGCGCGGCGGCGGGTCGCGGCGTTCATCGGCGGGCGGGAGGACGAGATCGTCTTCACCCGCGGTGCGACCGAGGCGATCAATCTCGTCGCGCAAAGCTGGGGCTCGGCCAATCTCCAGGCCGGTGACCGCATCCTGCTTTCGGTGCTGGAGCACCACTCGAACATCGTGCCGTGGCAGCTTCTGCGCGATCGCACCGGCATAGAGATCGACGTTTGTCCGCTCACGGAGGACGGCCTGATCGACCTCGATGCGGCGGAGCGGATGCTGACGCCGCAGCACAAGCTGGTGGCCTTCGCTCACGTCTCCAACGTGCTCGGCTCGGTGCTCGACGTGAAGCGGGCGGCGGAATTGGCGCACTCCGTCGGGGCGAAGCTCTTGCTCGACGGCTGCCAGGCCGTGCCGCGGCTGCCGGTCGATGTGACGGCGCTAGGCTGCGACTTCTACGCCTTCTCCGGACACAAGCTCTACGGCCCGACCGGCGTCGGCGCGCTCTGGACCCGCAAGGAGATCCTCGACGCCATGCCCCCGTGGCAGGGGGGCGGGGCCATGATCGACCGGGTGACTTTCGAGAAGACGAGCTACGCCCCGGCGCCGCAGCGGTTCGAGGCGGGAACGCCGGCGATCGTCGAGGCGATCGGGCTCGCCGCCGCTTGCGACTATGTCGCCGGGATCGGGCTCGAGGCCATTCACGCCCATGAGGCACGGCTGGTGACACAGCTGCGCGAGGCGCTCCGGGGCATGAACGACGTGACGCTGTTCGGCCCGGACCAGAGCGCCGGGATCGTCAGTTTCGCGATCCGCGGGGTTCACCCGCACGATCTCGGCACCATATTGGACGAGGAGGACGTCGCCATCCGCGCCGGGCACCACTGCGCGCAGCCCCTGATGGACCGGCTTGGGGTCGACGCCACGGCACGGGCGAGCTTCGGATTGTACAGCGACGAGGACGATGTCGCGGCGCTTTTGCGCGGGATCGAACGGACAAAGAGGATTTTCGGATGATCGAGGAAGCGGACAAGCGCTTCAGAGTGGAGGAAGTGGATGCGGTGGCCCCGCCGCCCCGCGCGCGCGTCGAGGACGCTGCGGAAGACGCAGCGCCCGCGGAGAGCGCGAGCCAGAAGCTCGAGCGCAAGAAGGACTATCTCGATGGCTTTCTCTCGCAGAAGCCGGTCGAAGCTGCGGCCGGCGAACCGGGCGGCGAGCTTTACGAGAACGTTATCGGCGCGCTGAAGGAGATCTTCGACCCGGAGATCCCGGTCAACATCTACGATCTCGGGCTGATCTACGGCGTCGAGGTCAGCGACGAGGCCGACGTTACGATCATGATGACGCTGACCACCCCGCATTGTCCGGTCGCCGAATCGATGCCCGGCGAAGTCGAGCTGCGCGCCAGCTCCGTGCCCGGCGTGCGCAGCGCCGAGGTCAACCTGGTGTGGGATCCGCCATGGGACCCCGCCAAGATGAGCGACGAAGCGCGCCTCGAACTGGGCATGTTGTAAGCAGGCCCATATCTCCGCCCGTGCACCGGGCGGGAGAAGGAAACGAGCTGATGAGTGACACGAAAACCCGCACCCGCCCCGCCGCCGTCCTGCTGACGCCCGCGGCCGAGCAGCGCGTTGCGGATCTGATGGCCAGCGCGCCTGAGGGTGCGATCGGCGTGAAGCTTTCCACGCCCCGGCGGGGCTGCTCGGGCCTGGCCTATTCGGTCGACTACGTGACCGAGGAAGCTGCGTTCGACGAGAAGATCGAGACGCCCGGCGGCACGTTCTACATCGACGGGGCCAGCGTGCTCTACCTGATCGGCAGCACGATGGATTGGCGCGAGGACGACTTTACCGCCGGCTTCGTGTTCGAGAACCCCAACGCCAAAGGCGCCTGCGGCTGCGGCGAGAGCTTCACGGTCTGAGGACTGGCTGACAGGGCGCGCCAGCGTCCTTCGACAAGCTCAGGACAAACGGGGAATGGTTGGGACGGGTCTGCGCGCGGCCACCAGGCCCCTTCATCCAACGATCTCCGTTCGTGGTGAGCTTGTCGAACCACGATCAGGCGCAACAGTCGCCCCCTAGCGCCTCGCCAACGCCGCAACGCAGGCGGCCCGGTCCACGTCCGCCCCGTCGCTGGGGCGGCGGGCGTCGACGTACGTGGCCACCGGCTCCGCGCCCGGGCGCAGCGGGTAGAGGAACACGTCGAGCACGCAGGCCTGGCCCGAAAACTGCAGCTTGCGCATGTCGCCTTCGCGCACGTCGAGGCGCGGGGTGCCGAACTGCTGGATCAGTGCACCGGCATTCTGCTCGATGACCCGCTCCAGCCCCGGCATGCGCATGATCTGCGGTGCGCGGAAGACGGCGCTCGGCGGAGGTGTGGGGGTCGTCGGCGGGATGCCGGAACGAGGCGGCTGCTGTTGCGGAGCCGGGGCGGCCGGTCCGCCGGGCGTCGGCACGGCGGCGCAGGCGGCCAGCAGAGGCAGCAGCAGGAGGGCGGCGGCTTTCGATAACTCAGGTCGCATGGACAGTCCCTAACCGGCGGTGCACGAGATGGGTCGCCGCCGCCGCGCCGAGCACCGGCGCCAGCAAGTTCACGAACGGCACGGCGAGAAGCGCCGCGATCGCCCCACCGAGCAGGAAGCGTTCGGCCGGGGCGACGGGGGCGAGGTTGGCGGATGCGGACGGCCTGTGGCGCAGCCAGACCATATCGGTCAGCTCGCGGCCGAGCAGCCAGGCGTTGACCGCCCAGAACAGCAGCGCCGGGCCGATGCCCGTGAAAAGCAGCATCAGCGCGAAGGGCAGGGCAGCGAGGTTGGCGACCAGCGCCCGCAGCGCACCGCGCAGGCTGTTGCTCAGTTCCTCGGCCAGCGGCAGCTTGCGGGCGGCGGCGGCCGCTTCCGGATAGCATTTGCCTTCGACCGCCTCGACGATCTCGTCGGCGAAGAACTGTAGCACGGCCAAGGCGACGATGCGGAACAGCAGCCATGCGCCGATCACGGTCAGGACCACGGCCAGGAGCCCGCTGAGGCCGTAATCTCTCCCGAAACCGGCTGCATCGAAGGCCGCATCGAGCCCGAATCCCATGGCGATGCCCAGCGTAACGAAAATCGCCAGCGTCAGCGCCACGCTCTTGGCGATGACCCGCAGCACCGGCGGTTCGGTCAATTGCCCGGCGGCGCGCAGCAGCGATGTCGGCAGGCTGGTCATCCGCCGGGTGGAGTGCCGCCCGCGGCCACCCAAGTCAATCGCGGCAACCCGCGCTTGGCCGCGCGGGCAAGCGCCGCTAAGGCCGCGGCGCAACTGCACAGGACCCCCAGATGACCGAACCTCGCTTCGACGTACTCGCCATCGGCAATGCCATCGTGGACGTGATGGCTCCTTGCGATGACTCGCTGCTCGAGCGGTTCGCGATGGCGAAGGGCGGCATGACGCTGATCGACGACGCGGAGGCGACCACGCTCTATGAGGCGATGGGCCCGGCGCGGGAGATTTCCGGCGGTTCGGCGGCGAACACCATCGCCGGCCTGGCGGCGCTCGGCGCCAAGTGCGCCTTCGTCGGCCAGGTGGCGGAGGACCAGCTCGGCGAGGTCTTCGCCCACGACATCCGCGCCGCCGGCGTTCATTTCGCCACCGCCGCGCGCCCGGGCGAGCCGCCGACCGCGCGCTGCCTTATCTTCGTCACGCCGGATGGGCAGCGCACGATGAACACCTATCTCGGGGCGACCCAGTTCCTTCCGCCATCGGCGCTTGACCTCGAAGCCGTCGCTGCGGCGAAGATCCTCTATCTCGAAGGCTACCTGTGGGATCCGGAAGAGCCGCGCGCGGCCATGCGCCGGGCGATCGCCGCCGCGCGCGAGGCCGGCCGGCAGGTGGCGCTGACGCTGTCCGATCCGTTCGTGATCACGCGCCATGGCGACGATTTTCGCGCACTGATCGCCGAAGGACTGCTCGACATCCTGTTCTGCAACGAGAGCGAACTTGCAGCGATGACCGGCAAGGACGATTTCGAGGAGGGCCTCGCGCAGCTCGGCTCGCAAGTGCCGGTGCTGGTGGTCACCCGCAGCGAGAAGGGCGCGGTTGCCGTGCGCGGATCGGAACGCGCCGAAGTGCCGGCCGAACCGGTCGGCGAAGTGGTCGACACGACCGGTGCCGGCGACCTGTTCGCCGCCGGGTTCCTGTTCGGCCATGTGCGCGGCAAGAGCCTGGAAATGTCGCTGACGATCGGCGCTGTCGCAGCCGCCGAGATCATCTCCCACTTCGGCGCCCGCCCGGAGGCCGACCTGAAGGCGCTGGTGGAGAAGCGGCTCCGCTAACAGGTACTGCCGTTCGCCCTTAGCCTGTCGAGGGGCGGGAAGCGCGGTGCCAGTCGTGGTTCGACAAGCTCACCACGAACGGAGGTGGGGCCCGAAACGGTTGTTTAGTGTCCGCTGCCGATCAGAACCTTCGCCCGATCCTACTCCGTCACCCTGAACTTGGTTCAGGGTCCATTTCTCCGCCCGCACTGTCGCGGCTGTGGAAGCATGGATGCTGAAACAAGTTCAGCATGACGGGAGGCGGGGCGGGGCACGCCGAAGCGGGTCGCGTAGCGGCCGCCAGCGAAGGCCCTAGCCTTCTGCCCGTTTGGCCTCGCGGGCGACTTCGCGCCAGCCGATGTCGCGGCGGCAGAAGCCGGTCGGGAAGTCGATCGCGTCGACGGCGCGGTAGGCGGCCTGCTGCGCTTCAGCCACGGCGGGCGCGCGTGCCGTCACGTTGAGCACGCGGCCGCCGCTGGCCACGAGCGTGCCGCTGCCGTCCAGCGCCGTTCCGGCATGGAAGACTTTCGCACCCGTCGCCTCTGCCTCGGCAATCCCCTTGATCGCACCGCCTTTCGCCGGCGTGTCCGGGTAGCCCTTGGCCGCCATAACGACCGTGAGCGCCGTGCCCTGCGAGAACTTGGGCGGGGGCAGCGAGGAGAGGCTGTTGGTGGCGCAGGCGTAAAGGTATTCGCCAAGGTCGCTTTCCAGCCGCATCATCAGCACCTGGCACTCGGGATCACCGAAGCGGCAGTTGTATTCGACCAGCTTCGGGCCATCGCGCGTCAGCATCAGCCCGGCATAGAGCACGCCCGAATAGGGCATGCCTTCCTGCGCCATAGTGTGGACGGTCGGCGCGATGATCCGCTGCAGCGCCTCGCCCCGCAGTTCGGGCGTCAGCACCGGCGCGGGGCTGTAGGCGCCCATGCCGCCGGTGTTCGGACCGGTGTCGCCCTCACCCACGCGCTTGTGGTCCTGCGCGCAGCCGAACGGTACGATCGTGGAGCCGTCGGTAATTGCGAAGTAGCTGGCCTCCTCGCCCTCCATGAATTCCTCGATCACCACTTCCGCGCCGGCCTGCCCGAACGCGCCGCCGAACATGTCGGCGAGCGCGTCCTCCGCCTCCTGACGGCTCTCGGCGATCACGACGCCCTTGCCGGCGGCCAGCCCGTCCGCCTTGAGCACGTAGGGCGCGGCGAACCGGTCGAGCGCCGCCAGCGCGTCTGCGAGCGACGCCGTGCGGACATAGCCGGCGGTCGGGATCCCGGCGCGTTCGCAGAGGTCCTTGGTGAAGCCCTTGCTCCCTTCCAGCTGCGCCGCCGCCCTTGACGGGCCGAACACCGCGATACCCTTGCCACGCAAGGAGTCCGCCAGCCCGTCGACCAGCGGCGCCTCAGGCCCGACTACGACGAAGCCGATCTGTTTCGCGGCGCAGAACGCGGCCACGGCGGCATGATCGGTCACTTGCAGCTCCACGAGCTCGGCATGTGCCGCCACGCCGGGATTGCCCGGGCTGGCGTAGAGCGTACCGCCCTCGGCCGCGATGAAGCGGGATTGCGCCAGCTTCCACGCCAGCGCATGCTCGCGCCCGCCCGATCCCAGCAAGAGGATATTCATGTCCGGCCCTACTTTCGAAGACGATGATCCAAACGATGCCGGGCTCGTAGCCAAGGGTCTCGCCGGGGACAACGCCGCCCCGCTCTCGATCACCGAAATTTCCCAGCTGCTGAAGCGTACTGTCGAGGACCGCTTTGGCTATGTGAAGCTGCGCGGGGAGCTGTCCGGCGTCAAGCGCGCCGCCTCGGGCCATCTCTACTGCTGCCTGAAGGACGACAAGGCGGTGATCGACGGGGTCATGTGGCGCACGGGCGTCCAGCGGCTCGGCTTCGTGCCGGAAGACGGGATCGAGGTCGTCGCCACCGGCAAGCTGACGACGTATCCGGGCCGCTCGAAGTACCAGATCGTCATCGAGCGGATGGAGATCGCCGGCGAAGGGGCCCTGCTGGCGCTGCTGGAGAAGACCCGCCGGCGGCTCGAGGCCGAAGGGCTGTTCGCCGCCGAGCGCAAGCGGCCGCTGCCGTTCCTGCCGCTGGTGATCGGCGTCGTCACCTCGCCGACGGGAGCGGTGATCCGCGACATCCTCCACCGCCTGGCGGACCGCTTCCCCAGCCGGGTGCTGGTCTGGCCGGTGCTGGTGCAGGGGCAGGGCTCGGCCGAGCAAGTCGCTGCCGCGCTCCGCGGGTTTGCCGAGCTCACCCACGGCGGCGCGATCCCTCGCCCGGACCTGCTGATCGTCGCCCGGGGCGGCGGCTCGATCGAGGACTTGTGGGGCTTCAACGAGGAAGTCGTGGTGCGGGCCATCGCCGGATCGCCGATCCCGGTGATCAGCGCTGTCGGCCACGAGACCGACACCACGCTGGCGGACCACGCCGCCGACCGCCGCGCGCCGACGCCCACAGCGGCGGCGGAGATCGCCGTGCCGGTCCTGCGGGAGCTGTCCGCCGCGATCGACGAATTCGGCTTGCGGATGCGCAAGTGCACTCACCGCCCGCTGACGCTCGGCCGCGAACGGCTGGAAGGGCGGCTGCTGCGCATGCCCCGGCCGGAGACGCTGGTCGCGCAGGCGGCGCAGAAGCTCGACGATGCGGCCGAGCGCTTGCGCCGCGGTCTGGCCGACCGGGCGGTGCGCGCGCGTACGGTGCTGCAGGACGATCGCCACAGGCTCTCTGCGCCCTTGCTGCAGTCGAACATGAAGGCGGCCAAGCAGCGCTTCGACACGACGCGGTTCAGCGCCGATCTCGTGCTGCGCCGCATCGCGGAGCGGCGCGAGCGGCTGGACGCGCTGGAGCGCGTGCGGCGGCAGCTCGATCCCAAGGCGCCGCTGGCGCGCGGCTACGCTCTCGTCAGCGCGGCGGGGCAGCCGGTGATCGCCACGCGCGATTCGGCGGCGAAGCAAACCCTGCTGACCCTGGAGTTCGCCGACGGAACGCTCGACGTGGTGCCGGGCGGCGCGCCGAAGAAACGCCCTGCCGCGCCCAAGCCTGCCGGGGAGCAGCCGAAATTGCTTTAGACCGAAGCGCTTGGTAGGAGCGGGCCATGTTGATGTCTTCCGGCGAGAACGCCGCCACGCTGCTTTATGGCCCGAACGGTTTTCGAGTGATCAGGCCCGGCCACTTTGTGCTCTGTGCCGTCACCGGCGAGCCTATTCCACTTGAGGAACTGCGCTACTGGTCGGTCGACCGGCAGGAAGCCTATGCCAGCCCCGAGATCGCGGCGAGGCGCCTGACGGGCGGCGAATGACGCGTCTGCGGGCAGGCATTTCGGGCCTCTTGGCCGGCGCGGCCGTGCTTGCTGTCGCAAGTTGCGTTGCACCTCCGGCCGGGCCGCCGGTGGGCCAGGGGGATCAGGTGGTGGTCCAGCCCATCCCGTCCCCTTCCCCGCGCCCCGCGCTGCCGGCGGCCGGGCCGACCACCTTCGTGTTTTCCGGTGAGCTGACCCAGGGCGGCTGGATCCGCGGACAGGCACCGGCAGGCACGGTCTCGGCCCGCCTCGGTTCGCAGCCGCTGGTGCTCGACGCCGAAGGGCGCTTCTTTGCTGCTTTCGATCGGGATGCCGGATCCTCGGCCGTGCTCATGGCCCAACTCGCCGACGGGCGAACCGTCGAAAGCCCGCTCGCCATTGCTCCGCGTGCGTGGAACATCGAGCGCGTGAACGTCGCCCGGAGGCCGGGCGGGGCTACCGAAGAGTTCATGCGGATCCGCCGGCCGGAGCTGGACCGCATTGCCGCGGCGCGGGGCGTGGAGTCCCCGATCGCCGGATGGCGGCAGGACTTCATCTGGCCCGCGAAAGGGCGGATCTCCGGCCGCTTCGGTTCGCAGCGCATCTATCGCGGCGGGGAGGCGGGCAGCTATCACTCCGGGATCGACATCGCCACTGGCGGAAGCGGCGCGCCGTTCGTCGCCCCGGCCGACGGAGTCGTGGTGCTGGCGGCCGAGACCCCATTCTCTCTGGAAGGGCACCTGCTGATCATCGACCACGGCGCTGGGCTCAACAGCGCCTTCCTGCATTGTTCGCGCTTGGCGGTGAGGGAAGGCGATGTCGTGCGCCAGGGCCAGCATATCGGCAACATCGGGGCATCCGGCCGGGCGACCGGGCCGCACCTGCACTGGAGCCTCATGTGGCGCGGCGCGCGTCTCGATCCGCTGTTGTTCACCGGTCCGATGGGGTGACTGGCAGTAGAGCGCATCTAAAGTTTTCTCGAAGTTCATGGTGTTGTAATTTTGCATCCCACAGAACGTTTCGACTGAAACATCCTTACTCTCCTATATCATTTGTCGACATACGGAGGGCTTTGATCGGCTTCGCGAGCCGTGTGGCAAATTGGTTACAGATGAAAATCAATGTCTGCCGCGCTCGGTACAAACGCTTTACCGGGCAAGCGCTTTTCCCCCAATGACACCCATCATTTCCCGCATGGGTTCGTACGTTCCGGGTACGAATTAAGGCCGAGCGGCCGCCGAGCGGGAGTGTTTCAGGCATCGTCGCAGTTCGGGCGGCGGCCTCGGGAAAAAGGGACTGGACCGTGAAAAAGACACTCATCACAGCTATGCGTATCAGCGCTGCGCCGCTTGCGATCGGCATCGCCTCGATCGCTGCACCAGCGATGGCTCAGGACGGCGCAGCCGACGTGGCGGCCGAGGCTCCCGTCCCCGGCGGTGGAGCGATCATCGTCACCGGTTCGCGCATCGCTTCGCCGACCGCGACTTCCGATGCCCCGCTGCAGATCGTCGATGCCCAGGTGATCGACGACGCCGGCGCAACGAACATCCAGGAAGTTCTCCTGGAGAACCCGGCTTTCGGTACGCCGGCTCTCAGCCGCACCAACTCTGCGTTCCTCACGTCCGGCACCGGCGTCGCCACCGTCGACCTTCGTGACCTTGGTTCCGATCGCACCCTGGTGCTGATCAACGGCCGGCGTGTGGTCTCCAGCCTTCCTGGCAGCGCGACCGTCGATCTCAACGTCATCCCGACCCAGTTCATCGAGCGCATCGACGTCCTCACCGGCGGCGCCTCCTCGCTCTACGGTTCGGACGCCGTCGCGGGTGTGGTCAACTTCATTTACAAGACCGATTTCCAGGGCATCGAGGCTAACGCCCAGTATGGCATCAGCGACCAGGACGATGACCAGCGCTACCAGCTGAACCTGACCGCAGGCACCGACTTCGCCGAGGGTGACGGCAACATCATGGTGCACTTTGGGTACACCAACGAAAGCGGCCTCTACGCGAACCAGCGGAAAAACACTGAGGTTGATGACCTCAGCACGATGCTCTTCACTGGAGATCCTGCCGATTGGGGCACGCCGACCGAGCCGTTCTTCTCGAGCTTCCCTCCCCAGGGCCGGTTCATCGTTGGGGACCGCTTCCGTTCGAGTGGCGACTACACGTTCACTTTCGGTCCCAACGGGCAGCTTCAACCATGCTTCAACACCAACGGCGCGAGCTGTGTGAGCTTCCGCCCGGGCCTTGCTCAGGACAATCCGAACACACCGCAGGACGAAACGCAGCCTGTTCCTAACATCGGAACCGGTGTTGGGCCCAACGGCTTCAATCGACAGGCGTTCCGCACGCTGGCCGTTCCGGTCGAGCGCTATCTCTTTGCCGCAGCTGGCGAATATCGCATTGCCGACAACGTGGATGCTTTCTTCGAGGGCACCTTCAATAAGACCTCCGCTTCGCGCAGGATCGAGCCGTTCCCGCTCGAGTCCGGCGGCGCCAACGGCGTGTTCCCTGACGATGGCGGGTTCAATATCGAGAACTACGTCACCCGTGACTGGGATGGTGATTCCGATACCCCTGACACCAGGCAGATCGTCGTCAACCCGACCGTGCCTGCCGCGATCGTGGGGGCCGCGACCGACACCAACGGTGACGGGCTGCGCGACATCGGCTTTGCTCGCCGCATTTCCGAATTCGGTCCGCGTTCGGGCAGCACCGAGCGTGACTTCTACCGCTTCGTGGTAGGCCTGAAGGGCGACCTTCTCGATGGCGGCCTGCGCTGGGACGCAAGCTACAACTACGGTCAGGTTACCGAGAACCAGGTCTCCTCGGGCCAGGTGAACGTGGTCAACTTCCGCGATGCGCTCGCGGCTCAGCCGGACTTCGACGATGTCGATGGCGACGGCAACAGGACGGAGGCTGTCTGCGTCAACTCGAACGCTCGTGCGAATGGATGCACTCCGGCCAACATCTTCGGCGAAGGAAGCATCTCGCAGGCTGCCGTGGACTACATCACTGCGCAGGGTACCTTCCAGACCGGTATCAAGCAGCACGTTATCCAGGCCAATGTTTCCGGTAATCTGATCGAGCTTCCTGCAGGACCGCTCGGCTTCGCCTTTGGCACAGAATATCGCGCCGAGGAGTCGTTCGAGGACAACGACGCCCTGACCAATGCCGGTCTTAACGCCGGCAACAAGCTGCCCGACACGCGCGGCGAGTTCGACGTCAAGGAGGCCTTCGCCGAAATCCGGGTGCCGATCCTCGCCGATCGTCCGTTCTTCGAACAGCTCGATGTCGGTGGCGCCGTACGAGTCGCCGACTACTCGACGGTTGGTGTGGTGACGAGCTGGAACGTAACCGGAAACTGGATGCCGGTGCGTGATGTCCGCTTGCGCGGCACTTACGCCCGCGCAGTCCGGGCTCCCAACGTGAGCGAGCTCTTCTCCGGCCTGTCGCAGACGTTCCCGTCGGGCCTGACGGATCCCTGCGAGGGAATCGGCGCGAGCGGCGGTGGTGCCATCGGCGACAACTGCCGGGCAGACCCCGGCGTGGCGGCGAACATCGCAGCAAACGGCGTGTTCACCCTCAACCAGGCGGACATCCAGGGCATCAGCGGCTTCAACGGCGGCAATCCGGATCTGAACGAGGAGACCGCTACGTCCTGGACGGTCGGCGCGGTCATCCAGCCTCGCTTCGTTCCGCGGCTGACGCTGACGGCCGACTACTACAACATCGAGATCGAGGACGTGATCGCCGCATTCCCGCGGCAGTTCACCCTCGACCAGTGCTACAGCCAAGGCAATGCAACGTTCTGCGATCTGATCACGCGCCGTCCGACCGCTACCGCGGTGAACAGCTCAGGGTCGATCGATCTGATCAATGCTCTCTCGGTGAATGCCGCCACGCTTGAGACGGACGGTCTCGACGTGACCGCCAACTGGAACTCGCCGCTTGGTCTGATGGGCAACGATCGAGTCTCGCTGCGCGTTGCCTACACGCACGTTTTCGCCAACGACTATACGCCGGTGGCGGGTGCCGATGTGGACCCGTCCGCGGGCGAGATCGGCACGGCGAAGGATCGCTTCACCGCCAACGCTGCGTATATGCTCGACAACTTCCGGATGAGCTTCACCGGAACGTACATCGGCAAGTCGTATGAAGACGATCAGTTCTGCGCCGCATTCGATCTCGAGCCGAAGTGCGTCGGCGTTCCTGCGCAGTTCTACCTCGACACCCAGGCGAGCTACCGCGTCTCCGAGAAGGTCGAGTTCTACGCTGGTATCGACAACGTGCTGGACAACGATGCTCCGAACATCCTCTCGGGCACGACGTTCAACGTTACGGGTTCGGACACCGCTGCGGATGTCTACGACATCTTCGGCCGTCGCTTCTACGGCGGCGTTCGTCTCAACTTCTGAGCGCGTTTCCGCTTGAAACCAAATGGGGCGGCAGTAGAAATACTGCCGCCCCTTCTTTTTGCCTGCCGCACATTCCAGAGGACGCGACATGAGTAGATTTCACCTGGCGTCGATCGCGTTGCTGGCATCCGCCGTGACGACATGGGCGCCCGTGCATGCCGCCACTGCGGAGCGCAGCGAAGCGCAAGAGCAACAGGCGGAGCCCGACCCGGTCCGCTGCAAGGACACCATGGTCATCGGAAGCCGCATCCCTGTGCGGGTATGTCGCCCCAAATCCGAATGGGATGCCGAGGCGCGGGCGCTGCAGGAGGAGCGGAGATCCAACTCACGGTCGGGCGGCCGCTGCGGCGAAGTGGCGAAGTGCTGAGCCGCTAGCTGGCGGCTCTGCGCAGGGGCAGGGCCGCATCTACCTAGCTGCGGTTCGCTCTATGCTTGGAGCGCAGCCACGCGCCAGAACGTGTTCAGCGGCGACGGGAACGGCATACAGGCTGCCGGGGATTATGACGATGAGGGTGCAGCAGGAGCCCGGAGCGTTGGCTCCGAACGGGCTCTGCACGCAACGCGAGCAATCGAGAGCGCGATAGCTCGTCAGTCGTAAGGCTGCGTACGGCGCCTTACCTGCGCTCGGGCAGCGTCAGCAGCCGGGCAGCGCGTAGTAGAGGGGGTCGGCGCGTGCGATCCTCAGGCGGCGTGAGCCGCGCATACGGCGCCGGATCGGACGTCCCGATCCGCCTTTGGGCGGACCGGGTACGTGTCCAGGCTTAGGCGGCCGCGGCGGCCTTCTTGAGGTCGCGCTTGACCTTCAGCGCGCGGGCGCTGAGCTTGTCGTCGGCGGTCTTGAGCAGCCAGTTGTCCAGGCCGCCGTTGTGCTCGACCGAGCGCAGGCCGTGGGTCGACACGCGGAACTTGAAGCTCTGCTCGAGCTTCTCGCTCATCAGAGTCACGTTCTGCAGGTTGGGCAGGAAGACCCGCTTGGTCTTGTTGTTGGCGTGGCTCACGTTGTGGCCGACCTGGCGGCTCTTGCCGGTCAATTCGCAAATGCGCGACATGGTTGCTCTCGTCTCGTAAATCGGATGGTGTCCGGGAAAGCGGCGCGCATAGCGGGGCATCGGCATGTGGTCAAGCATTCCGGCGCCATTGCCGCGGCTCCGGCCCGGGGCTAGCGCAAGCCCATGACCAGCTGGCCGCTTCCCCCGCCGATGAAACGCGCGCTCGAACTGGCGCGCGATGCCGAGGCGGCGGGCGAGGTGCCGGTGGGCGCCGTGGTCACCTGCGCCGGCGAGGTCGTCGGCGAGGGGCACAACCGCCCGCGCGGCCTCGCCGATCCGACCGCCCATGCGGAGATCCTCGCGATTCGCGCCGCGGCGGCGGTGCTGGGCAGCGAACGGCTGGAGAACTGCGAGCTGTGGGTCACGCTGGAGCCCTGCGCCATGTGTGCCGGGGCGATCGTCCACGCGCGAATCGGCCGGCTCTACTACGGCGCCTCCGATCCCAAGGGCGGCGCGGTCGAGCACGGGGCGCGGGTGTTCGAGCAGGCCCAGTGCCTGCACCGGCCGGAGGTCTATAGCGGGATCGGGGAGCGCGAGGCGGCCGCGCTGCTGCGGGGCTTCTTCGCGGCGCGGCGCTAGAGCCCGCGCCAGATCTTCACCGGCGCCTCGTCTGCCGGGCCGTAGCGGCGGCGGTCGCAATCGGCTGGCATGAAGTCCTTGCCGTAGCAAAGCCGCATTTCCTGCAGCCAGCCGCGTGGGTTGAGCACGAGGCCGACGTGCTCCGGCTCCCAATAAGGGTTTGCCTCCGCGAACGCAGCCCGAATCGCGCCGGCGGTGAGGCCCTGGCGGCGCGAGAGACGGTCGAAATCGGGCCAGCGCAGGCTGTTCCAGAGGATCCGCTCGATCCTGAAGTAGGTCGCCGGCCGCTGGGCCATGCAGCTGCCGTGCTTCGCCCACTCGTGAACCAGAAGTGGGGCCGAGGGGGTGAGGCAGAGGTTCGGCCGCAGATCGTTCGGCGCCGGCTGCCGGGCATTGCACCACTGGATCCGGCGCCCGCCTTCGCCTTCGGGCCACAGGCCGTGGACGATGAAGCCGAAGCGTCCGTTGCGTCCAGAGCATTGCCGGACATGTTCCGGCGCGTTCGCGCGGAAGCGGCAGAACTCGGGCGACCAGCTCAGCGCCAGCGTATAGCCGGCCAGCGGCGCGCGGCGTTCAGGCTCTCCGCGGGTGACAGGCGGCACCGGAGGGGCAGCCTCGGGCACGCGGCACTGGTAAGCCTGGGCGTAGGCGGGCAGTGGCGCCAGGAGCAGCGCCGGCGCAGCGGCGGCCGCGCGCAGCCTCAATCCGGATCTGCGAGGCTCGTGTCCGGTGACTCGGCCCGCTCGTCGAGCCATGCCTTCGTCTCCGGCCGGAACAAGTAGTAGATCGCGACCGCCGACAGCAGGAGGCTGAGCAGCGAGATCGCGGTCTGCACGGTGAGGCCGACCGTGAAGATCGCCCGCAATCCGGTCAGATTGACGAGGAACAGCAGCACGATGATCCACCTGGCGATACCCACCCGCCGGCGGGAAACCAGGAACCACAACAGGAGGTAGAGGACCATCCCGAAGGCGAAGCTGCCGATGGCCACGTTCGCGCCCATCTGCAGCCCGGCGGCGGAGGATTCCGCCTCCACGCTGGCGACGATGTCGTCATAGCCGAGCAGGAAGGCGAGCGCGGACAGCGCGAGCGCGGCGAGATAGAACAAGTCGAACTGGCGGATCGATTGCGGGCGCATGGCGGCCTCCTCCCCTGTGAGTGTCGGCGTTTGTGGCGCAAGGCTCCGGCCTTGGCAATCGCCCTAGGCTGGGGTGAAATCGAGCCCGATATCGGCCGCCGGTGCGCTCTGGGTCAATCGCCCGACCGACACGAAGTCTACGCCGGCGGCCGCGATGGCGCCGATGGTCTGCAGCGTAACCCCGCCCGAAGCCTCCGTCGGCACGCGCCCGGCCACCAGCGCCACGGCCCCGCGCAAGGTTTCGGGCGCCATGTTGTCGAGCAGCAGGTGGCTGGCCCCGGCGGCCAGGGCCGGCTCGATCTGCTCGAGGCGATCGACTTCGCAGATGATCCGCGCCACCCCGGCGTCGCGCGCCCGGCGCACCGCTTCGGCGACCCCACCGGCGACGAGGATGTGGTTGTCCTTGATCATCGCTGCATCCCAGAGGCCCATGCGGTGGTTCTGCGCCCCGCCGAGACGGGTGGCGTACTTCTCCAGGTGGCGCAGGCCGGGCAGCGTCTTGCGGGTGTCGAGCAGCACCGCGTTCGCTTCGCCCATCGCCTGCACGTAGGCGCGCGTCATCGTCGCCACCCCGGACAGATGCTGCACAGTGTTGAGCGCGCTGCGCTCCGCCGTCAGCATGGCGCGGGCATTGCCGGAGAGCCGCATCAGGTTGGTGCCCGGGGAGACCTGCTCGCCCTCCTGCACCAGAAGCTCGATCTCCATCGCCGGGTCGAGCGCCGCGAAGAAGGCGGCGGCGATGGGCAGGCCGGCGACGACGATCGCGTCGCGGCTGTCCATCACGCCCGAAAAGCGCGCGTCGGCCGGGATGACGCTTTCCGCCGTGACGTCGTACCCACCGCCGGGTAGCCCGACGCCGAGATCCTCGTCCAGCGTCTCGCGGACGAAGCGGTTGAGATCGAAAGCGGAGAGGGTGAAGTCCGTCATATTCCTCATCATCCCGGCGTATGCCGGGATCGCTGGCGGCCGAGCGCTCGACCTAAAGACCAGCGGTCCCGGGTCAAGCCCGGGACGACGGATCAGTGGACGAAGCGCGCAACCACGTCGCGGTAGGAGCGGCTGACTTTCACCTCGGCGCCGGAATCGAGCACCAGGAAGCATTCGCCGTTGGTATGCGGCTTGACCTGGCGGACCTGGTCGAGGTTGACGATCGTCGAGCGGTGGACGCGCTGGAACACGCGCGGGTCGAGCCGGCGCTCGAGATCTTTCATCGTCTCGCGCAGGATCAGCGAGTTGTCGCCGGTGTAGATGCACATGTAGTCGCCGGCGGCCTCGATGTGCTCGATCGTGTCGACGTCGACGCGGAAGATCTGTCCGCGGTCCTTGACGTTGATCAGCTTCTCGTAGCGGCCGGTGCTTTCCTCCTCGCCCGGCATGTTCTCCATCGCGTCGGGCGCGACTTCGGCGAGCACGTCCTTGAGCTTCTCGGCCTCCTCGGCGGAGCGCTTCTCGGCCAGGCGGGTGCGCACGCGGTCGAGCGTGTCGGCCAGCTTGTCCTCGTCCACCGGCTTCATCAGGTAGTTGATCGCATTGGCCTCGAAGGCGCGGATCGCGTGCTCCTCGTAAGCGGTCACGAACACGAACAGCGGCGGATCGATCTCCATGACGCCCTTGACGACGGAGAACCCGTCAAAGCCGGGCATCTGCACGTCCAGGAACACCAGGTCGGGCTTCTCGGTCTTGATCTTGCGGATCGCCTCGCGCCCATTGGCGCAAGTCTCGATCACCTCGACATCGGGGAATTTGTCGAGCCGCAGTTGGAGACCCTGAATGGCGAGCTTCTCGTCATCGACGATGATCGTTCGGATTTTCATGCATCAAGTCCCATGGGCCGCGGTTCGGGCGCGGAGATAACGGTTGGGCGGGCGGACGGTTTCTCGGCTTCGGACGCGGGCTCGGGAGCGGCCAGCCGCTCCTGCGGCACTTCGATCACGACGGTGAAGCCGCCTTCCGGCGGCGTGCGGATGTCGAACAGATGATCCTCGCCGTAAGCCTGAGCCAGCCGATCCCGGATGTTGGCCAGCCCCACGCCGGTCGAAGCGGTGTTGTCGGCCCCCATCATCGCTGCCGGCAATGTCGCGCGTTGCGCCTTTCCCTGCAATCCCGGGCCGGTGTCGGATACGGTCAGCCGAAGGCGCTGGCCGACCAGTTGCGCGGAAAGGCTGATCCGGGCCCCTTCCTCCTGCGGCGAGACGGCGTACTTGACCGCGTTTTCGACCAGCGGCTGGAGCAGGAACGAAGGGATCAGCGCATCGGCGGCGGCCGGATCGATGTTGAACACCGTGCGCAGCCGCTCCTCGAACCGCATCCGTTCGATGTCGAGGTAGAGCTTCAGGGTCTCCACCTCCTGCGCCACGGTCACTTTGCCGCCGGGCTGGCTCACCAGGGTGTGCCGCAGGAAGCCCGAAAGGCGGGTGAGCATGGCGTTGGCCGGTTCGGTCTGTTTCAGCAGCACGAGCGTGCTGATCGAATTCAGCGTGTTGAACAGGAAGTGCGGATTGAGTTGGTAGCGCAGCATGGCGAGTTGGGCGCTGGTCGCCTGCGCCTCCAGCCGCTCAAGCCGGTCGGCCTGCTGCTCGACCTGGAGGTAGTAGTTGATGGCGTAGTACAGCGCCGACCAAGCGGCGAGCAGCGGCATGTCCATGTAGAACACGCTGAGGATCGTCTGCGCCAGGCCCGCTTCGCTGGCCGAGCGGGTCAGCGTCAGGGTCCAGCCGTTGATCGTCGCGGAAATCGCCACCGCGATCGCCAGCGCCAGGGCGCTGAGGCCCCAGGTGACCAGGGGGCGCCGGTTGATCAACTGGCCGTAGACAACCGAGAGGATCAGGCTGATCGAGAAGCCGGTGATCGTGGCGATCACCGTCAGCACGATCTGCTCGGGCTTGCCGTTGGCGATGTTGGTCATCGCCCGCAGCAGCGCGGAGCCGCCCCAGCCGATGAACTGCAGGTTCCAGAAAGCGCGGTTCTTGTCGGCGAAGAAAGGCGTCGGGCGGAACGGCAACATCGCCATGCTCGCTGTTGCGACCGTATTCCCCTTGGGGACTTCTTCCGGCCGGCGCCGGAACCGGGAAGTGAGCGCCTTCAGGATCGCCGCGCCTCCTCGATCGCCTCGCCCAATGCCGTGCTGCCGACCGCCCCGTCGATGATCCTGTCGCCGACGACCCAGCCGGGCGTGCCGCTGATGCCCAGGCGGTTGGCCAGTTCCATGTTGGTTTGCAGGAAGGAGTCGAGTGCTCCGCTGGCGATCGTCGCCTCAGCCGCCGCCAGGTCGAGCCCGGCTTCCTTCGCCGCCTGTTCGATGGTTTCGGCGCTCGGCGGGCCGAGGCGGAACATGGCTTCGTGGAAGGCGGCGTACTTACCCTGCTGCGCCGCCGCCAGGCTCATGCGGGCAGCATCGGCGCTCTGCGGGCTGAGGATCGGGTATTCGCGGATCACCACCCGCAAGTCCGGGTTGGTGGCGATCAACTTTTGCACGTCGGCGACGCTCTGGCGGCAGTAGCCGCAGGCATAGTCGCTGAATTCGATCAGCGTCACCTTCCCTTGCGGGTTGCCCAGGACGGCGCCGGGGAAAGGTCGTTCCAGCTCGTTCCTGACCGGCTCTAGCCGCGCCAGGCGCTGCTGGGCTTGCAGCCGCTCCATCGCCTCGGGCAGGACTTCGGGGTTGGCCAGGATGTATTCCCGCGTCGCGCTGCCGCCGAGGCCGGTAAAGTCCCACGCCGCAGCACCGGCGAAACCGCCGGCGAGGGCAAGCACGATCGTGATCAGCCAGCGCATGGACAGGGCTTACTTGCGGTCTCTCTCGCGTTCAAGCTGCGCGCGCGCCTGCATGGCGATGTCCTGGGCGCGGAGCCAGTCCGGCGTACCGCGCGGGAGGGCCGCTTCAGCCGCTTCGGCGCTGCGCAGCGCTTCCGCGGGCCGGCCGCTCATGATTTGCTGTTCGGCGCTGGCGAGGCGGGCCCGGGGCATGTCGCCCTTCGAGGCGTAGACGGTGCCGAGCTGGTACCAGGCGAACGGGTTCTCCCGGTCGCGGGCGACAGCCGCGCGCAGCACCTGCTCGGCTTCCTCGAGGTGCGCCTTGTCCTCGGTCGCGACCAGCGCGTGGCCGAAGGTGCCCGCGATCAGCGGGTCGTTGCCGGTGAGGGTGGTGGCGGTGCGCAAGTGTTCCAGCGCATCGTCCGGGCGCCCGGATTCGAGCAGGACCTGGCCTTTCAGCTCAAGGAAATAGGGGTCCTGCGGATCGATTGCCAGCAGCGCGTCGGTCTCCTTCAGCGCTTCCGCGATCTTCGCCTGCTTGTGGTAGGCGTAGGCGCGCGCGTAGCGGGCAGGTTCGCCGGTCATGTGCTCGGGGAAGCGGCGCAAGGTCTCCTCCGGCTTGGCCAGGTAGCCGTAGAGCTTGCCCTTGATCCGCTGGAAACGCCGCTCGACATCCGGGTCCGGCGCTTTGTCCCAAGCGGGATCCCGCACGTAATCCTCGCGCAATGTCGCGATCCGGTCGCCGGAGAGCGGGTGCGTCCGGGCATAGGCCGCGTCGTCGTCCTGGCTGTAGCCGTAGCGGAATTCCAGGTTCTGCAGTTTCTTGAAGAACTCCAGGCTTCCTTTCCCGGAAATCCCGGCCTTGGCGAGATAGCTTGCGCCGGCCGCGTCGGCGCTCGATTCCTGCGCCCGGGTGAAGGACAGGAACGAGCCGAGCGCCGCCTGCTGGCCCATCGCCATCACGCCCATGGCGGCATCGCCCGCACCGGCGAGCGCCGCGGCGACCCCTACGAGCATCGACAGGATGGTGATGTTGGTCGCCTTCCCGATGCCCTCGCCATAGCGGATGATGTGCCCGCCGGTGATGTGGCCCAGCTCGTGCGCCAGAACGCCCTGCACCTGGTTCGCATCGTCGGCCGAATTGATCAGCCCCGAATGGACGTAGATTCGCTGCCCGCCGGCCACGAAAGCGTTGAGCGAGGGATCGTTGACCAGCACCACCTCGACCGCCCCTCGGCGCAAGCCGGCGGCTTCCGCCAGCGGGTCGACCATGTCCTGCAGCAGGGCCTCCGTCTCCGCATCGCGCAGGATGCTTTGCGCAGAAGCGGGCTGCGCGACGAAGGCGGCGGCTGCCAGGCAGGCGATCAGGCGGGCGATTAGGCGCATGGGCTTGCTTGGTAGCCTGCCAGGGGCTGAACCGCCGATGAAGGCCTTGCGCCGCCTCCGCGTCCTGCAGGGATCATGCTTTCGCCTGCTCCACGGTCTGAACGATCTGTTCCGTCTCTCCGCCGGGCGTGAAGCCGATGGCGCGGAGAAACTGCTCGCCGACGGCGTAGCTCTCGCCGAGCCACAGCGGAACGCCGGCCGCTTCGATCTCGGCCCGCGCATGGACTTCCTCCGGCCGCAGCTGCTCCCCCGCGGAAGTGCGGATGAAGACCGCCGCCACGCGGCCGCGATGGTGACGCACGGCCTCCGCATAGGCCGGCAGGTCGCCCTGGGTGTCGTCGCCGATCAGCGCGAAGCGCAAGTCCGGGTACATCGTCAGGACCTCTTCGATCGCGGCGAGCTTGTGCGCGCCGTGGCTTGAGGAGCCGAGGGTCGCCCGGTCGAAGCCCCAGTCGCGCAGCATCAGCGGGCCGAGCGGCAGGTTCTTGCTGCGCATGAACGCCACGAGATAGGAGAACAGGTTCCAGGGGGAGGAGGAGACGTAGAAGAACGGCCGGTGCGTTGCCGGAACGCGCATGCCGGGGCGGCGCTCCCCTGCAGGCAGGAGCTGTCCGCCTCCCAGCGCGCCGTAGAACGCGTCGGCTCCGGGAGCGGCGATGCGATCCTCGGGCAGTTCGGCCAGGATGCGGCGCCAGTTGCGGGCGATCGCGCGGAACCCGCCGGTGATGCCGGTCTCGATGATCGTGTCGTCGATGTCGGAGATCACCGCCAGGCGCGCGTTGCTGCCGGGCGCGAGCACATGGCCTTCGACGCACTGCGGCCCCTCCCGGTTGGCCCAGCGCAGCGCGACGACTTCCCAAGCGGGCTCTGGCGGAAGGTCCCATCCGGGGTCGAGGGGAAGGTCGAAGCGGACGTAGCCTTCGGCGTCGGTGTGTTGCTCGTGGCGTAGGAGCAGTCCGTCAGGCCCGCTGACTTCCAGCGTGACCAGCACGTCCATCGCCTCCCGCGAGGCGAACTGCGTCAGCATCGTGCGGGTCGCCTGCCAGCGCCCGCCTTTCTCGAAGCCGGGCTTGGTCGCGCGCAGCGCGCGGGCGCCGATCACCAGCCGATGGCGGCTGCGATAACCGAAATAGGGTTGGATGCGCACCGGCGGGCCAAGCAGCAGACGTTCCATGCCGCCTCGCTACACCGGGAGCGGCAGCTTGCCCAGCAAGTGTGATCGCGGATCGGCGGGCCTAGCTGGCCAGCTTCTTCGCGGCTCTTTCCAGCAGGGCGGGGTCTTCCGGCACCTCACCCAGGATCGCGATCTCGCCGCCCTGATCGCGGCGGATCATCATGAGCGCGAACTCGCTGCCGTAAGGCTCGACTTCGTCGATGGCGATCGCCGGCATTTCGCGCAGCTTGGCGGCGAGGACTTCGCGCGCGTTCTGCGCCTGACCTGCCGCCTTGCCGCTTTCCTCGCGCCGCAGTGCGCGTTCGGCCTTCACCACGCCCTTCAGCCCACCCGGCGCGCTGCGCAGGAACTCTCCGAGCGAGCCCTGCGGCAACGCCAGCCGGCGGGCGTGGGCCAGCGCCGCGGCGTATTCGGTGATGCGGGTCTTGTCGTAGTTCGCGCCGAAAACCAGCTTCACCACCGGCGTCATCGGCGCGCGCGCCTGCACCGAAAGACCGGCATCGGCCAGCAGCTCGGCGAAGTCCTCCGGCCGTTCGGCGGCGGCGAGCGAGAAATCGTAGGCCCGGCCGATCGCTTCGTAGAGCGTGCTGCGGGTACGGTCCTCGCACGTCAGTGCGGCGTCCGCCAGTTCCCGCGCCGAGGCGAGCCAGTCGCCCAGCTCCATTGCCGCCGGGTCGAGCTCGGACAGTGCCGGGCCCGTTGCCTCCGGTTCGGTAGAGGCTTCGCGGAAGCCGGCGAGATCGAGCATTGCGCCGACGGGATCGTACCCCACGCCGCCATGGGCCTCATCGTCGTCGCTCTCTTCGGCGAAGACCGGAGTGCTCGCCGGCTTGGCGCGCCTGCCGATGGACATCAACGAACCGAACGAAGGGCGCGGGAGGCCGTCGGCTTCCTCCTCCTCTTCGAAGTCGTACTCGTCCGCTTGGTCTACCGTGAGATGCTCCGTGGTGCCCGCACCAGGGCCGTCCGCCCAGTCGGTCATCGGGAGATCGTCTCCCCGCTTCGGTGCAGGTTCCGGCTTTTGCTCCAGCGCCTGGTCGACCTGCAGCAGCAGCTCGTCGGACGTGTGCTGGTCGGCCAGTTCCTTCCAGTTGATCACGCCGAAGATGAAATCGATCGTCTCGTCGTCGCTGGAGAACGGCAGCAGGATGCCCCGATAGAGGATCGTGGTGCCGCGCTGGTTGATGAACTCCGCTTCGAAGCCGATTGGCGCCTGGTTGGCCAGGATCTGCATGTAATGGTCGGTAATGCGGCTCAGGAGCGAGCGCGTGGGCACGTCGGCCAGGGTCCGCAGGTCGACGTTCCCGATGTCGCATTCCACGGCCAGCTTGGCGCCGAGGTAGGGGACGCCCGGATTGTCGATGCCCGATGTGAAGTCGAGCAGCACCGAGTAGGGCCCGAAGTCGGGCAGCTGGTCGGGATCGAAGCCGTCGATTGCGGGGAAATTGCGGCCTTCTAGCAAGCCCGCCCAGTGATTGTAGGCGCGCACTTGCATGCGGCGCTCGTCCTGCCCGATCGCCGCGGGCGGCGATTCGCGGCCGCCGTCGTCCTCTACCGTCTCGTCGCCGAGCGGTGCTTCCTGCCTGTCGAAAGTGCCTCTCAGCGTGTCCATGGCAAGAATGCCCCCGGTTCCTAGATTCGGGAGAACTCTGCCCGCCCGTGGTAAATTAACCGTTAAATGCGCTGCCCGGATTCGGCAGCGGCATGGAGCGCCGTGTAGCCGCCGATTGCAAGTCTCAGCCGGCAGCGCGGCCCCAGCCGCTGCACTCCGGATCGGCCGCGGTGACCAGGCGGCGCAGAGCCGTTCGGGCCAGCCGTTCGACCTCCACCCGGCGTCGCGCCGCGGCGAGCGGGTGGCTCGGCGCCGGGCGGACGATCTCCGCATCGTACTCGTCGGCCACGATCACCCCGCAGCAGTCCGGCCGAAAGTCGAGCCCGTCGAGGCAAGCGCGGTCGAGCTCCGGCGGCAAGCCCCAGTAGAAGCGGTCGCAGAAGTCGAGATAGTCCGGCCATTTCGAATCGCCGAGCAGGTCGCTGCGCGCGGTCTTGATCTCCACGATCACCACCCGGCCTTTCGAATCGACTCCCATCAGGTCGGCGCGGCGACCGTTGCGCAGCGGCATTTCAGCCAGCGCCCAGATCTCATTGCGGGCGAACAGACGGCAGATGCCGCGGGCCACGGCTTGGGCGCGGCGGTCGAAGACTTCGGCAAGAGCGGGAGAATCGGTCATGCCCACCGTTGGAACAGACAGTGAACCTGGTCAAGGGCCGAGCGATCGGCCGTCAGCCGCTCACTCCCCCGGAGGAGGTCCGAAGGGATCGTCTTCGTCATCCAGGCCGAGGTCGACGTTGGCCCCACCTTCCGCGGAGACAAGCCGGTTGTTCTCCTGGCAGACATATTCGCGAATCTCCCAGTCGGCCTGCCGGCGGAAGGCGAGTTGCTGGACCAGGGGCTCCGCGAGGACTTCGGGATCGGTGATCGTCGTTTCGATCCGCAGGATGTCCGGCGTGTCGAGCCAGATGCGCTCGCGGATCGTCATCTTGTCGCTGTGCGGGATGCCCGGTGCGATCTCCGTCACCGGGCTGAAGCCGACCGTGTCGACCAGCAGCGTGTCGCCATCCCAGCGGGCCACCGACGAGCCGTTGAACAGCAGATCGGGATCGCTCGGCAGCGGCCGGCCGTCGGTGTAGATGCGGCGCGCCTGGCTGTAGGTCTCGGCGAAGATCGTCACGCGGCCGGGCGTGAAGAGGAACTCGATCGGGTAAGGCTGGCGCATGATCCCGGGCATTCCCGGCGGAACGCACTCGACTTGCTTCGACTGGTCGACCCCTTCCTCCGCCTGCTTGGCGCGGAACGCGTTGAACTTGTCCTGCGCGGGCGGGGTCAGCTTCGGTTCCGTCGGCCGGCGCCCGCTGTCCCCGAACAGCAGCGACCAGTCGGGGTTCCACACGCCGGTGAAGTCGGGCAAGCGCTCGATCTCGGCATAGCCGTCCGCCCGCGGGATCGCGGCATCCTGCGCGGATGCTCCGCCGCTCATAGCCAGTGCGGCAGCGCCCGCCGCGGCGCGCGCCCAGATTGCCCAACCCTGCATCCATCCCTCCGCCTGTTTGTCTTTTCTGCCCCGGAGATTGCGGTCCAGCCGCGCGCCAAGTCAAGCAGCGGGTTGATTGTGTCCGCGTTTGCAGGAAATATGCCGAGAAGGCCTTGGCGCACGATTTGCGACTGGGCCGGGGAGAGAAGAATGCTGAAGAAATCGACCATTCTTGCACTTGCTGCCGGCGCGATGCTTGCGGGAGGGGCCGGCCTTGCCGTCCCGGCGCTGGCCCATCACTCGACCGCGATGTTCGAATGGGGAACGTCCAGCGAGTTGAAGGGCGTTACCGTCGAGCGGTGGGTCTGGACCAACCCGCACACCTTCCTCTACGTGCGCGACACGGCCGGCAACCGCTGGGCGTTCGAAGGGATGAGCCCAAACCACCTTTCGCGCGCCGGTTGGTCGAAGCGCTCGCTGGCTCCGGGCGAGAAGGTGGACCTGACCTACTACAAGCTGCGTGATGGGCGGAAGGGCGGCTTCAACGTCACCGTGAAGCGCCCCGACGGCTCGGTCCTGTCGCAGCTTCCTTCGCGCGATTGAGCCTTCCCCGCCGCGCCCGCGCCGAATAACGCTTGGCGCGGCGCGCGCGCGTTGCTAACCGCCTGCGCAGCCCGCACCCGTAGCTCAGCTGGATAGAGCGCTGCCCTCCGAAGGCAGAGGCCACAGGTTCGAATCCTGTCGGGTGCACCAGCTTTTCAGGTGTGAGGCTGTATTTGACCGTGTGCAGCGACAAGTGACAACTGCGATACCAACGAGTAGTCGAATGCGATGAGAACCGCCCCGTTGATCGCCATTGCCGCCGTAGCATTGTCGATGGCTACCGATGCGAAGGCGCAACTGATTTTGGAGCGGACGGAGGGCTTACAGCGCTTGTGCGTGTATCGTGCTGACCCGGTTAGCAGCGCCACTCGCACCCGAGTAGTTGGGTTGGGCGATGCCTGCTCCGCCTATCCGCCGTCGGCGGCTATGAATCGCCAGGCTCCCCCGACCGCGCGATTGGTCGCAAGCAAAATTGGCAACGCAGGGCGAGAATGCAGTTACGAACAGCGTGGCGGTACGTGGACCTACCGCGTTGATCGCACGGAGAGCTGTCCTCTGAGCGCTGGTATTCTCCTTAGCGAAATGGCCGCAGAAACCGCTGAGAGATAGGAACGAGGCTTCATCGAGCGCATGCCAGAGCTGCACGGTCCGCGTGGTTGCAGTAGCCTACGACATGTCAGCATGTATGAGACCGGACGGCACGACAGCACGCGCGGATTTTCGCGCGTGCCAAGAAGGCGGCTGCTTTGGACCGTTTGATCGAGCAGCGCCTGCCAATGGGGCCGTACGGTGCTCACGGCCCGGATCACGCCCGAGTGAGGAGAACTTACCAATGCCAGTGCCTTATTTTCGGTTGAAACTGGAGGAAGCCGAGATCGAGGCGGTCGTCGGTGTGCTGCGGTCGGGCTGGCTAACATCCGGAGCCGAATGCGCAGCTCTCGAACGCGAATTCGCCGAAGCACTGGGGGGCGGTGTGCACGCGATTGCCGTCAACTCGAACACGTCCGGGATGCATCTGGCACTTGAGGCGGCGGGGGTAGGTCCGGGTGACGAGGTGATCGTGCCAGACCTGACATTTACGGCCACCGCGGAGGTTGTGCGTTACCTTGGCGCGGAGGTGGTATTCGCCGACGTGCTGCCGGACACTCTTTGCATAGACCCGGGCTGCGTCAGGCGGCTCCTGACGCATCGAACTAAAGCGATCCTCCCCGTTCACTTCGGAGGCTTGGGTGCGGAAATTGGTGCACTTCAGGCGATCGCCTCCGAGTACAATATTGTGATCATCGAAGACGCCGCTCACAGCTTTCCTGCATCCGCCGCCGGCTCGGCCATAGGCAAGCACGGAAGCTTCGCGACGGTTTTCAGCTTCTACGCCAACAAGACAATCACGACGGGCGAAGGCGGCATGATCGTGACCAGCGACGAAGCTGTCGCTCAGCGCTGTCGGGTCATGAGGCTGCATGGCATCGATCGCGATGCTTTCCGTCGCTTCCAGGGCGATTCCTCGACCTGGAATTACGACATTATCGCCCCGGGCTTCAAATACAATCTGCCCGATATCGCCGCTGCTCTTGGCCGGCGCCAACTTGCTCGCGCAGAGGCAATGCGGGAGCGGCGGGCGGCGATCGCCGCCAGGTATCATGAGAAGCTGTCGAGCCTTCCGCTGGAACTTCCGCCGGGAGCTCCGGCTGGTGATAAGCATGCGTGGCATCTCTACCCGGTACGCTTGACTGCGGATACACCGACAAAACGGTCCGATCTCGAAGCTGCGCTTGCTGCGGCCCAGATCGGTTACTCTGTCCACTACACGCCATTGCACCGTATGAGCTACTGGCGCGAACGTTATGGCCTGAGCGACGACCGATTCCCTGTGGCTACCGACTACTTTCGGCGCTGCCTCTCGCTACCGATCTTTTCCGACATGCGGATCGACGAAGCCGATGAGGTGGTATCGGTAATTCGCGACCTGCTGGGCTGACCCGTGACTTCCAAGCGGGTGTTCGACTTCGCTGTCAGCCTGGCTGGGCTGATCGTCCTGTGCCCTCTTCTGATCGCGACCGCCATCGTGATCCGCTTAGAAAGTGCCGGACCTTCCTTCTTCTTCCAGGAGCGGGTCGGCCTTCATGGGCGCCGCTTCCGCCTGATCAAGCTCCGCACGATGCGAGCCGCGGGACCCGGCGAGCATAGGCAAATTACCGTTGGGTCGGATCCGCGAATCACCTGCGTCGGACATGTCCTGCGAAGAACGAAGCTCGATGAATTGCCACAGCTCCTGAATGTTCTCAAAGGCGAGATGTCTCTGGTCGGGCCCCGCCCGGAAGTTCCGCGTTATGTGGCTCTCTATACACCGGAGCAGCAAGCAGTGATGTTGTCCGTGCGGCCCGGACTAACCGACTTCGCCGCGATAGAGTTCTGCAATGAAGGAGAAATCCTAGCGCGATCAGCCGATCCGGAAAAGGCATACGTGCATGAAATAATGCCGAAGAAATACCGGCTTTACGAACGGTACGTCGCAGAGGCATCCATGTTATTGGATCTGAAGCTCATTGCCCGCACGATTATCACGATTGTTCGACGACGAGTAACCCAGTGACTTCCTGAAATAGAGCGAGCCGGAGTCTTCCTTTTCACATACGAAGCCATTCGACTGGTAAAAGGTAACGGCCCGAGTGTTCGCGGCGCGGACCGAGAGTCCGTAGTTTGCGATACCTCTTTGCCGGAGCCGTCCCTCGAGAGCGGCGAGCAGTTTGGCGCCCACCCCCCGACTCTGCGCGGAAGGCGCCGAGGCAATGGACAGCAGGCGATATTTGGCGACAGGCGTCGGCGGTGGAGCGAAGGCCGACTTCAGTTTCGCCCGGATCTTGTCCAGCAGAAAGTACGGGTGAGCCAGCAACCTCGTCACCAAAAATCCGCGATGGGAGCGGATGAACTGGCTCACTCCGCGTGAGACAGCTTCCCCTGAAATGAGGAAGCCAAGGACCCGGTTCCCTTCAACCGCCACAAGGGAAATGTCGGAATTCTCAATGAGCAAGCGGTTGTACTCGGCCAGTTTCCTAAGGCCGAATGTGGATGTGAAGTGCCCGTCGGAATACGCGTCTGCATGTATCTTCGCCACTTCTGCGGAGTAGGAAGCGACGTTGCCCGATGTGATCTCTACGATTTCCATTCTTGCTCCCAATGACAGCAACCGCGGGAGCCTACCGCCAGCCGCCCTATAGAAGGTCGACGGACCAGATCCACGACCGGCTGCCCTGATCGCCATCGCCCAAGGGTAAGTTCTGCTGTCATCGCTGGCAACAGGTCCGTGCTCCGGTCTGCGCTGAAGCCAGCTGCTGGGCAAGCGCGATCGCTGAACACCAGTGTCCTCACAGCGACTGCGCTGCCGCCGTGCCGCAGGTGGATTCCGGCCTATCGAATCCGTCTGACTTACCTTCGCCTCCACGGTATTGCGAAGGCTTCGTAGAGCGACTAAGCGCCCACGCACGATCAGTTTTTCACTAACCCCGATGAGCTTGCAACGTCTGAGCCTAGCAGATTGAGTGATGGTGCGAGCCCAGTGGGAGGCGATCAATCTCGCCGGCCTGAGCCGATCGAGGACCGGAATGCGGGACAGTCGAGGCGTCAGTCTACAGGTTTGAGCATCGATTTGGCGGTTGGGTGTTGAAGGAGCTTCTTACGGATGGAAAATGGCGCAGCTTGCCAGGAACTTCTAGCGCGCCTGGCTGCGCGGAAGGCGGTAATCGGTATCGTCGGCATGGGCTATGTCGGCCAGCCGCTTGCGCTTCGATTCTCGCAAGTCGGGTTCACGGTTCTCGGGTTCGACATCGATTGCCAGAAGGTCAGCGAGCTAAATGGTGGTCGGTCGAGCATCCAGCATGTCGACGACACGGAAGTGGCGGCCGCTATCGAATCAGGGATGTCGGTGACTGACGACTTCTCTCGGATCGGCGAAGTGGATGCGGTAATCCTGTGTGTGCCGACGCCGCTCAACAAATATCGCGAACCCGACCTGAGCTTCGTCATCAACACTTGTGACGCCATCGCACCGTATCTGCGGCGCGGCCAGGTGGTTTCACTCGAAAGCACAACCTATCCGGGCACCACCGACGAAGAGGTGGTGCCGCGGATCACTGCTGGCGGCCTGGTTGTTGGGGAGACGATCTTCGCGGTGTACTCGCCGGAGCGCGAGGATCCCGGCAATGAGAAGTTTACCACCAGTTCCATCCCCAAGGTGGTTGGCGGGCACACGCCCGCCTGTCTCGAGGCAGGCGTCGCGCTCTATTCGCCTGCGATCGACCATGTAGTGCCGGTGAGCTCAACCAAGGCAGCCGAAATGACCAAGCTGCTGGAGAATATCCATCGCGCGGTCAACATCGGCCTGGTCAACGAGATGAAGATCGTTGCAGACAAGATGGGCGTGGACATCTTCGAGGTGATCGATGCCGCTGCCACCAAGCCGTTCGGCTTTACGGCCTATTACCCTGGCCCTGGGCTTGGGGGGCATTGCATCCCTATCGATCCGTTCTACCTGACGTGGAAGGCCCGCGAGTACGGCGTCAACACTCGCTTCATCGAACTGGCGGGCGAAATCAATCGCGCCATGCCGCGCTTTGTGTTCGACAAACTGGTCTCGGCGCTCAACGATCAGGGCAAGGCACTCAAGGGCTCCAAGATTCTGATCTTGGGAATCGCGTACAAGAAGAACGTGGATGACATGCGGGAATCTCCGTCCGTCGAATTAATGGAAGTCGTCCGGGACGGTGGCGGCATCGTCAGCTATTCGGACCCGCATGTCCCGAAATTTCCAAAGATGCGCGAGCACACGTTCGACCTGTCTTCTGTCGATCTTACGCCGGAAACCTTGCGAGGGTACGACGCGGTCGTCTTGACTACCGATCACACGAAGTTCGATTACGCCATGATCCACCAGAATGCTCGGCTGATTGTCGACAGTCGCGGCGCTTTCCGTGATTTCTACCCTGCCGTCGTGCGCGCTTGAATGAAGGACGTTGATGCTATGCGTTTTGCCCTGACCGGTGCGGCCGGATACATCGCGCCCCGGCACATGAAGGCGATCCGCGAGACTGGCAACGAGCTGGTGGTCGCCATGGACGTCAATGACTCGGTCGGCATCCTGGACAGCCATTTCCCCGACGCACGCTTCTTCACCGAATTTGAGCAATTCGATGCGCATGTCGATGTGGAGCGGCGGGCAGGCAGATCTATCGATTACGTATCGATTGCGTCTCCCAACTATCTGCATGATGCGCACATGCGCTTTGCCCTCCGTGCCGGCGCTGATGCCATTTGCGAGAAGCCCCTGGTCCTTCATCACGAAGATATCGATGGCCTCGCCGAAGTAGAGGCTCAGACCGGCCGGCGGGTCAATACGATCCTCCAGCTGCGACTCCATCCCAGCATCATCGCGCTTCGCCAGCAAGTCGGCGCGAACAGCACGAAGCACGACGTAACCCTTACCTATATCACTTCGCGCGGCGACTGGTACTTGCGGAGCTGGAAGGCCCGCACGGATCAGTCAGGTGGGATCGCCACCAACATCGGAGTGCACTTCTTCGACATGCTCCATTTCCTGTTTGGTGAGCTACAGGAAAATGTGGTTCACCTGAACGCGCCTACGAAGGCGGCGGGATACCTCGAGTACACGCGCGCCCGTGTGCGGTGGTTCTTGTCGATCGACGTGAACGACGTTCCGCATGATGCTCGGGAAGCGGGGCAGCGGACCTATCGTTCTATCACTTGCGACGGGAGCGAGATTGAGTTTTCCGGCGGGTTCACGGACCTCCACACCGTAAGCTATCAGGAAATTATCGCAGGCCGAGGCTTCGGGCTGGAGGAGAACCGGACCGCGATCGAGACGGTATGCCGTATCCGCGACGCGGCGGCGGTCGAGCATGGTGAGCGGCATCCGTTCGTTTCGCGTGCATCCCTATGAGCTATTTCGCACATCCGAGCGCCATCATCGATGAGGGGGCGGAAATCGGGGAAGAGAGTCGCGTGTGGCATTTCGCGCACATTTGTGCCGGAGCTCGGATCGGGCGGGGCGTTTCGCTCGGTCAGAACGTGTTCGTGGGCAATCGCGCGATCATCGGCGACCTCTGCAAAGTCCAGAACAACGTTTCGGTGTACGACAACGTGACGCTTGAGAGCGGCGTTTTCTGTGGTCCTTCGATGGTTTTCACCAACGTGTACAACCCGCGCGCACTTGTGGATCGTAAGGACGAGTTCCGAAACACCCTGGTGCGTACGGGGGCGACGCTGGGGGCCAACTGCACGATCGTTTGCGGGGTCACCGTCGGAGCGTTCGCCTTCATCGGTGCCGGCGCGGTGGTCAACGCCGATGTTCCTGACTTCGCGCTTATGGTCGGCGTGCCGGCAAGGCACGTCGGATGGATGAGTGCTTCTGGCGAAAGGCTCAATCTGCCGCTGGATGGTACGGCTGAAGCTCTCTGTCAACACACCGGTGAGCGGTATCGCCTGTCGGGCGGACAGATTACTCGAGAGGCTGTGTAGAATTGGTGTTGTTCTCAGACCTGGCCGCGCAGCAGGAGCGGATTCGCGCTGAACTGACTGCAGGCATCGCGCGCGTCCTCGCGCATGGCCGCTACATCCAAGGACCGGAGGTCACGGAACTCGAGGGTCTGCTGGCCGACTTTGCGGGCGCCGCTCACTGCGTTTCCTGCGCCAATGGGACTGATGCGTTGCAGCTTGCCTTGATGGCACTGAACATCGGGCCGGGGAATGCGGTATTCGTGCCGAGCTTCACCTACACCGCAACCGCCGAAGTCATCCTTCTGTTGGGGGCTCGGCCGATATTCGTCGACTCAGATCCCGATACGTTCAACATCGATTTCGACGATGCCGATGCGGCGATCACCCGTGTTCGAGCGGAAGGTGGCTTGCGTCCAGCAGTGCTGATGACGGTCGATCTGTTCGGCCAGCCTGTAGATTACGCTCGCGCGCGGGCATTGGCGAGCAAGCATGATCTGACTCTGATTTCCGATGCAGCGCAGGGGTTCGGCGCGACCCAAGATGGGCGCCGTGTCGGCTCCAATCTCGCCGACATCACGACCACCAGCTTCTTTCCCGTGAAGCCGCTCGGGTGCTACGGCGATGGCGGAGCGATCTTTACGGACGATGCCAATCTGGCCGGTGTGATTCGTTCGATTTGCCTGCATGGAAAGGGCGAGGACAAGTACGACGTGATCCGGCTTGGCGTGAACAGCCGGCTAGACACCTTGCAAGCTGCGATTCTCCAGCCAAAGCTTGCGATTTTTCCGGACGAGCTGGAGAGGCGTCATCGGGTGGCGGTCAGCTACTCTGAGCGACTGAAGGGTAAGGTCATCACGCCGCACATGCCCTCGGGCGAGGACCGTTACGCGTGGGCGCAGTACACAGTCAGGTTGGAGAACCGTGACTTCGTCCAGGCAGGTCTGAAAGAGGCCGGGGTACCCACAAACGTCTACTATCCGAAGCCGATGCACCTTCAACCGGCCTATGTTCAGTTCGGCGGGGGGATCGGCTCCCTGCCGGTGAGCGAGGAGCTGTCACGAACGGTGCTCAGTCTGCCGATGCATCCTTATCTCACTGATGATGAGATTGACTATGTGGCAGCATCACTCCTCGCGGTAGTTGGCAGCATGTGAAGCGGATGTCCCGTTTCCGAATTCCGGGAGGGAAGTTCGCTCGAAACGTCACGACCATGGCGGGAGCCACGGCGGGGGGGCAGCTTATCACCTTCCTCGCATTGCCGTTCTTGACCCGCTTCTACTCGCCGGGCGAGTTTGGCTCAGCGGCCGTCTTCGCGGGCATCGTGGGGCTGGTGGTGATCGTGGCGACTTTCCGATATGAGCTCGCCATCCCATTGGCTCGGACTGACATGGCTGCGTTTCAGCTCGTGGTCCTGCCGTTCCTCATCCTGAGTATCGTCGCGCCGCTTGCCGGTGTCTTGTGGCTGGTGGCGAGCCGGTGGCTCGATTTTGAGACGGGACTCAGTGCGACGAGTTTCGCCAGCTTGATCGCCGTTGGCATCTTTGCAGCCGGTGCGTACCAGATCCTCAGCTATTGGCTTGTGCGAAGGCAAAAGTTCGGGGTTGTCGCGATCACCCGAGTTCAGCAGGGCCTCGCCGGGAATGGGGCGCAAATTGCGATGGGGCTCGCGGGTCTCGGCACTTTGGGGCTAATCGTCGGGCAGATCATAGGCGTCAGTGCGGGCGTGCGCCGGCTTGCGAGAGATTTCGCGCGCGACTACCGCCGGGCCCGCCAGCGGCTTCGGCCAAGGCGCTTGGCATGGGCGGCCAAGCGCTACCGGCAATTCCCGCTGTTTGATACATGGGCGGGGTTGCTCAGCGTCGCCGGCGCGCAGGCGCCCATTCTTCTCTTCGCAGCCATCTTCACATCTACGCTAGCAGGGTATTACGCGTTAGCTTTTCGCTTTCTTTCGGCACCGCTCGGGCTCGTAGGGAAGGCGATATCGGCGCCGCTCTTGGGCCGTTTGGTAGAGGCGCAGCACCAGCAGGAAGTCGGCCTACTCACGGTAAGACTTCTTCGCGCGCTCGCCATGTTGTCCTTGCCTGCATTCGCGATCGTGGCGGTCCTGGCACGCGATGTCGTGCCGCTTGCGTTCGGAGCGGAATGGGCACCGGCAGCCGTTGTGGTCGCCTGGACCGCAACCTGGGCAGGCTGGCAATTCATCGCATCCCCTCTATCCGTGCTCCTGATTGCCTTGGAAGCGCAGAAGCTGAACTCGTTGCTGCAACTTGGCCTCGTGGTGTTGCGCGTCTCAGGTCTCCTAGCCGGCGCGGCCCTAGGCGAGGCCGAGGGCGCATTGGTCGGGTTTTCTGTCGCAAGCACGTCGGGATATGCTGCCTACGCTGTGGTAACTGCGAGGGCTGCCGGTGTGCCGATCCACCAGGTGATCGCAGCCATCTTTCATCCCGTCGCAATCTATGGCCTTTGCCTCACCTTCTCTTTCGCGCTCCCCATCGAGGCCCCAGTCGGCAGGAACGTGATAGTCGCGTGCGCTCTCTTGTACTGGCTCTGTGCGTGCTGGCTGGCCGTAAGGAAGTTGCTTGTAATGTCGCCAGCCGCCAGTCAAAAATCCGGGACCGAGAGCGGTGACGAACGCTCGCAGTAATCAAATATGGTCAAAGCCTCCCACCATTGCCCAAGCGTCCGAAGTTCATCACCTCTCGGCGCATTAGGAGTTTAGTTCATGTCCACAAGAAAAGTTCTTCAAGGCTATGACCGCGAAGAATCAGTCCCGCGGAGCGAGTATTTCGGCGATTCCTACTTCGAGCTCACCCAGTTGTTCTCATTATCGCACCAGATACATGGCATTCACAAGATGCGCCCTAAGTCGATTCTCGAGATCGGAATTGGTAATGGCATGGTGTCCGATTTCTTCAAGAAGGCGGGCGTCCCTGTCACGACGGCCGATATCAATCCCTCGCTCAATCCGGATCTTCTCGCCCCTCTGCAGGAGCTGCCGCAACTCATGGGCGCGAGGCGAGTGGACGTGGTAGTATGTTGCGAGGTGCTTGAGCACATGCCGCTGGAGGAGTTGCCTCGCAATATCGCAACGCTGCGGTCGCTCGGACGTCGGCTCTTCCTTACGTTGCCAAATTACCGGAAGACTTTTGGCCTTGGGGGTGTGCTGCGGCTGCCCAAGGTACCCCCGAAGCCATGGTCGCTGACCTTCGATCTGCCCGGCAGGAAGGCGCTTGCCGATGCGCACTTCTGGGAGGTCGGGTCTGCTCCTACCTGTTCAAACAGCGCCATCGTGCAGGAATTACGCAAGCACTATAGCGCTGTCAGCGCGGGCCGATTTGCGCTCAACCGCTATCACCGGGTTTACGTGGCCGAAGACTGAAGCCGGCCGGTAGCGGCTTGCCGGAACCAAACTATGCGCGGAACTAACTCCCTCTCGATTACAAGATGGCCGCGCGGCATTTGGGTCCTGAGAACGGGTGGGTTTCGCTATGGTAGGCGCCAACTCTCTTCGAGGACGTGGCGTTGAGTCGCGATCTTCGTGACCTATTGCGCAAGCCGGACTGGGTATACCTTCTAAAGGACGCCGGTTCCTCGGATGTAGCATGGTGGTGAAACGCTTTGACCTCGTAAGCGTCAAACGTCGTGCGCCCGGTCAGGTATATGTACAGAGCGTCCGCGATTGGGACGCTGAACGGACAAGAACCAATGAGTAAGAAGATACTGTTCCTCTCGGCTTTGGACTTCAAAGAGAAGTCTATCCAGGTCATACGGAAGACGCCTGAAGCATTCAGAGATGCCGGCTGGGAGGTGCGGTACATTGTTGCTCGGGACAACCTCCCGCGGGGCAACTACGGCTACGAGGCCGAGATCAACCCGGCAGGGATCCGGGTCGAGAGGTTTGCGTGGCCTCTCGCCAGGCTCCGAAACACTCAAGCCGGGCGTGCGCTCTCCTACGTATGGACCAAGATCGCCAGTCTGGCTGTCGTCCTGCAACTTGCTCTTCGTGGCGCACAGGCCTTGCGGCGCGAAGCCGCTGATGTGATCTATGGCTACGAGGTGCAGGGCGTTCTGGCTGCCAGGTTACTCAAGATGGTTGGTGCGAGCGGTGGCGCCCTGGTCGTCCACCGATTTCAAGGCACCAGCGTCACCGAAATGTTGGAAGGCCGACAGCGAGTTCGGCAACTGGTGAACCTGGACCAGATTCTGGCGCTTCGAAGCGCTTGCGACCTGGTGATCATGACGGATGACGGAACAAAAGGTAACGAGGCACTCAGGAGAGTGGGTTCGAGGGCTGCAAACCTCAGGTTCTGGGTGAATGGAGCGGACGAACCGAAGGAACTTCAACCTACTCAAGAGTTTAGAAGAAGGCTTGGCGTGGGGCCGGATGAACTGGTTCTTGTATCGGTCTCGCGCCTGGCCGGCTGGAAGAGAGTGGACCGGGGACTCGCTATCGCTGAGGAGCTCAAGCGGCTCGGCGTTGCGTTCGTCTACCTGGTCGTGGGGGGAGGGAGCGAGTACGAACGCCTTGAGCGGCTCTCGCGTGATCTGGGCATCGCCGACCAGGTCATATTCACTGGTCCTGTTCCCCAGTCAGACGTCTATGACTACATGAATGCAGCGGATGTGTTCATCTCGACCTATGATATGAGCAACGTCGGAAACCCGCTCCTTGAAGCTATCCGAATGGGCAAGCTGATCGTAACACTCAGAAATGGTGCAACGGGCGACTGGATCACCCACGGGCAAAGCGGCCTCATCTATGATCCGTCGCAAGACATATCCCAGGTCGCGGCCAGTGACATCGCCCGCCTTGTACGAGACGCCGCTTGGGCTGATGAACTAAGGAAGGGGGTGCGAGCAGTCGCTCGTGAGCGCTTGTGGACTTGGCGGGATCGTATGAATGCTGAAGTGAGCGACGTGGAGATGTTACTTGAAAAATAGCATAAGTACCACCGACCGCGCGTTCTTAGTCTCTGGCATCTTGAGCACAGCGGCGTCATACTCCGTCTTATATGTGTTTCACCTGGTGCTTATAGCCCGTCTGGTAAGATCCGCTGTCTCCGGGTTTTCTTCCCCAACAGGCGGTGTCCGACCCGCACTGCGTTGGGACGTCGGGTTCTTTGTGGTTTTTGTTGGCTGGTACGCGGCATCGATCCTGTGGGCAGAAGACAAGATGTATGCGCTTCAGTATTGCGCGTATGTCGTTCTCGCGACCCTCACTGTGCTATACACGACGCAGATTTGTCGATCACCGTCTCGCCTTACTGCAGCATTCAAACTCGTTTTCCTGCTGATCTCCGTGGAGATATTCCTTTCCGCGCTCGAGGGTTTGGGGCTCATTAGGCTGCCTTTCTCTCCCTATTCGCAATATTACGCGTATTTCGGCCGCGAACCCGAAGACCTCTCCGGATTCGGTGTCTGGGCATCGGAATACATCGCTTCGCTACCAACCGGCTTCTTCAGCAATCCGAACAACCTTGCTGCATTCCTGGCGCTGGCGTTGCCGTTCTTCGCCCTTCATCAGAAGTGGCTTGTCCGCATCGTGGCTACTTCAGCCATCTTGTACATCGTGTACATGTGCGGCGCTCGCTCCGTGCTTGTTGCATGTGGTTTGACCCTCACGATCTGTGTTTTCGTCTGGGGCGGCATCGCCGGGCGCTTCGGTGGCTTGATGACCGCGTCATTGGTGGTGACGATAGTGGGTGCCGGGACGCTGGATCTCGTGAGTGGAAGCTCCAATACGCGCATCTTGGAACTCGAGGGCCTCGGCGGCGCGATCGGCGACTTCTGGGCCAGCCTGCGTGGTGATGCAGTGCTAGTAGACAGTTCCACAGGTGCCCGCGCTCAGCTCATACGGAACGGTCTCGATGCATTGTACGATTCAGGGGGCCTGGGTGTCGGGGCAGGTGGGAGTTGGGTGATCCAAGAAAAGTCTCTGTTTCAGGTGCGGGAAATTACCTCCATGCACAACTTCTGGATCGAGCTGCTGGTGGAAGGTGGGGTTCTCTTCGCGCTGCTTTTCGCGGCCTGGTATGCACGGTTCCTGGTGCAGCTATGGAAGGTGGCCAAATCGTCACGGAGCCCCGAACGCCGGTATCTGGCCAAGTCCCTCTTTGCCGGGTTTGCCGGGTTCATAATCGGGGCTATCGGGCCATCCACCGTGATCTATATGCTTCCTATGTGGATGCTGGTTGGCATCGGTCTTTCTGTGATCATGCTTGACAGCGGAGAAAGCGAAATCGCCGACTCTGCAAAAAGTTCGCACCGGCGACCTGTGGAGCGCTTAGCCATGGCCGGGCGCACTGCGCTGCCGCGGTTCAACTGAAGGTCAGTCCATGAAAGTCCTGCTGCTGGCGAATGGCGCCAGCATCCACGCGGCACGATGGGTCAACGGGTTGGCCGAGGCCGGCTTGGAGATAGTCCTTGTCACCCAGGATCGAGATGTGCTGCCGCTTGACGGTTCGGTTGTCGTTCATCAGCTGCCGTTCTCAGGCTCGCTTGGCTATTTCCGTAACGGCAGCGCGTTGAGGCGAATATGGTGCCAAGAGGCTCCGTCACTTGTGCACGCGCATTATGCGTCCGGCTACGGTACCACCGCCCGGTTGGGCGGCTGCGGCCCCCTGCTGCTTTCGGTCTGGGGAAGCGATGTGTACCGGTTCCCGAACAGATCGCCGCTGCACCGTTGGTGGCTGCAGGGGAATCTTGCTGCTGCCGACCGGGTGGCGAGCACAAGTAGAGCCATGGCCGAGCAGGTGCGCCGCCTAACTCCTGGTATCGGCCAGGTTGAAGTCACTCCCTTCGGGATCGATCTCGAACTCTTTGCCCCTGCCGCCGGCCCACCGACGATTGCAGACGATGCCCCGATTGTCATCGGAACGGTCAAGACGCTCAGGCCGGTCTACGGCATCGACCTGCTCGTCGAGAGCTTTGTCCGCCTGAGGATGGTGCTGGCGCAGGAGGCTCCTTCCGTGGCCGATAGGCTTAGGCTGCGGATTGTCGGAGACGGCCCTGAACGAGAGTCCCTTAGCACCCTCGCAGCGGAGAGAGGCATAGCGCGGGTCACGGACTTCGTCCCCAAAGTACCCCACTCCAAGGTGGCGGCGGAACTCTCGAAGCTGGACGTCTATGTTGCTCTCAGCCGTCACGAAAGTTTCGGCGTGGCGGTGTTGGAAGCGAGTGCGAGTGGACTGCCGGTCATAGTCTCTGACGCCGGCGGTTTGCCCGAGGTCGTGAGGCACGCCAAAACCGGTTTCGTCGTCCCGAGAGAGTGCCCGCCAGCGGCCGCCGACGCGCTGAAGCGCCTCGTGCTCGATGCCGAACTTCGGCGCACGCTCGGTAGTGCCGGCCGCACGCATGTTTGCCGGCATTATGGGTGGCGTGAAAGCGTCCGTCGGATGATAGGGATCTACCAAGACATGGAATCCCGGCCTTTAGGCAACACGTTAGCGAGGAAGCCGTGACACGCATACTTACCGTCGTTGGAGCGAGGCCCCAGTTCATCAAGGCGGCGGTCGTGTCTCATCAAATCGCCAAAAACCCCGGAGTGTCGGAGTGCCTCGTCCATACCGGTCAGCACCATGATGCGAATATGTCTGACGTGTTCTTCGAAGACCTGGCTATCCCTCCACCCGCGCATCATCTCGGGATTGCGGGGTTGTCTCACGGGGCGATGACCGGACGCATGCTGGAGGGGCTGGAAGGAATCATCAAGGCCGAGGCTCCGGACTGGGTGCTGGTCTATGGCGATACGAATTCCACCGTGGCGGGGGCGCTCGCCTCGGCAAAGCTCGGTGTTCCCGTCGCCCACATCGAAGCGGGGCTCCGCTCGTTCAACCGGATGATGCCCGAAGAGATCAATAGAGTTCTGACGGATCATTGCTCGGACCTTCTATTCACGCCGACCGACGAGGGCACCGCCAATCTGCTGAGAGAAGGTTTGCCCCCGGAGCGGATAGTGCAGGCCGGGGACGTGATGTTTGACGCAGCGCTGCACTTCGGAAAGTTAGCCGCCGAGCGTAACCTGTCGGCCGCCGCTCGGGGCTTGTGCTCAGGTGATTACGTGCTCGCGACTGTGCACCGACAGGAGAACACGGACGATATCCGCGCGCTAAAGAAGATCCTCGAGGGACTCAGCGAGGTGGCAATGCAATTGCCCGTTATCCTGCCGCTCCACCCGCGCACGCGAGCACGCATTTCGGCAGAGGGACTGGAGCCTCTCACAACCAAGCTGACGGTGCTGGATCCGCTGGGATACCTGGAGATGATCGCGCTCGAGAGCGGCGCTGCGGTCATCGCCACGGATTCCGGGGGAGTCCAGAAGGAGGCATTCTTCCAACGCGTCCCATGCGTCACGTTGCGAACGGAGACCGAGTGGACCGAACTGGTGGTTGCAGGTTGGAATCGGCTCGCGCCAATGGACACCAGCGAGCAGATCGCAGCCACGATCCTGAATGCGCGAGGGACGCGTGGCGCAGATGTGGCGCCGTACGGCGACGGCGCATCGGCAAGGAAGATCATCGCCAGATTGATCGATCAGTGAGCTCAATCTGGATCATCAATCAATACGCGTCGACCCCCGCGACCGGCATGGGTGGGCGTCACTGGCACCTGGCGCGTGAATTGGCCGAACGCGGCCATCAAGTGCACATGATCGCTGCTAGGTGGCATCATCTGCTGCGCGATCAGGAGGCATCCGCTAACGCTCCTGCGATTGAACGGCTGGACGGCGTCAACTTCGTTCGCATTCCAACTCCGCGTTACGCCCATGCACATGATCGGCTTCGCTTTCTCAACTGGGTTCTATTCGCGTGGCGCATCGCGAACTTGCCCCGCCAACTCTCGGATCGCCCTGACGCAATCTTCTACTCGTCGCCATCGTTGATCGGCACCTTGGGCGCCGAGCGCCTTGCGCGCCGGCTCGGCACCCGTCTGACACTGGAGGTTCGCGACATCTGGCCATTAACGCTCGTTGAGCTTGGCGGGATTTCACCCGCTCATCCGCTCATTCGCCTGATGCAGAGCATTGAGGACAGGGCCTACAAGCGCGCTGATGCGGTCGTATCGAACCTCCCCGGTGCGGGGGCGCACATGGTCGCACGAGGCATGGACCCTACCAAGTTCCACTGGATTCCCAACGGGTTCTCACTCGGCGGTGCGGCGAACCCAGTTTCGCTCCCGGCGGAAGTTCAAGGGCAGCTTCCGAAAGGCAAGTTTGTCGTCGGCTATGCTGGAACCTTAGGGTTGGCGAACGCGCTCGACAACCTGCTGGCGGCGGCCGAAAGGCTTCGTGAGCGTGACGACATTGCCTTCGTTCTGGTCGGCGACGGCCGGGAGAAGGCGCGATTGCAGGCTGAGGTCCGAACCCGGGGCCTGCACAACGTGACCTTCTTGGATCCTGTTCCGGCTGGCATGGTTCAGTCACTGCTCGCTGAGTTCGGTGCCTGCTTTATCGGATGGAACGAGACGCCCTTGTATCGCTTCGGTATCGCGGCGAACAAGATTTTCGATTATCTCTATTCGGGCAGGCCCATCATTCACAGCTATTCCGGAGCCTACGATCCGGTCGCCGAGTATGATGCCGGATTGACGGTTGAGGCTGAGCGCCCCGATGCACTGGCGGAGGCCATCCTGGAATTGCGGATGATGCCTCCGGAGAAGCGTCAGCAGCTTGGAAGCAATGGCCGAAGAGCAGTGATGGAGCGCCACGAGTACGGTATGCTGGCAGGTCGGCTTGAAGAGGTGCTATTCGGCCGATCCCCCGTTGCGGCGCAGGGTTCCGGGTTTGCTGTCCCAGCGCAATAATCACATCGCGCCGGGCGCGCGACTGGCAGGCGTGAGACGCATTCCCGCGCCGCGTACTGTCGACCCACATCCCATGTCTGACGTTAGCCGTCGCAGCTAATTACCTTCTGGAACTTGGAAGAGCCGGTTTCTGGGAACCACGGCTGATGAAGCCCGCGCCGTCCCAGTCTCGCCAGGATGTCCCGTTGACCCAGTTCCCCTTCACGGTCTCATGGGCTGTACGGCGGACTCGAATGGGGTCATGAGCCTCGCGCCAAGCCGCGGGGGGAACCGATAGGTCGTTACCGGTAGCAACCAGAGTGTGGCCGTCCGCTAGAGTGCTCTCGTAGACGAACACGCCCGCGGAAGCTCCCGCGGCCCGTATCTCCAGCCGGTTGTTAGCAAATGTCTTCTTACGATTGGTGTTGCCACGAATGACGAACGGTATCCCGGTGCATTCTTCGCACGTGACCTCATTTCCAGTGATCGCCACGTCGTACCATTTGCCGAAGTTGCGAGATGGGCCGCTGGCGGTGTTCACAACGTGAGTCACTTTGCCCAGGTCGAAGACATTGTCGGCTATCATGAACTTCCCATAGCTGAGGCCGCGGCCCATCAAATACAGCGCAGCTGCGCTCCCATCCGTCAGGCGGAAGTTCGATATCGTGTTCCCCGAGATTACGAAGGACGTAGGAGCGGCTCGCGTCCCTTGGCCGGTCAGGTGCCCAACCGCGATTCCGAACATCGTGCTGTCTCGGAACCTTCCATCCCAGAGCATATCTTTCACGATGTTGCCGGTAATCGACCAGGTGCCACTGACGCCTTCGACGAAGATGCCGAAGATGCCGTTGCGGGCGCAGGTATTCCCCGAAACCACCCCATCGTGGCCGCTATGGAAGTCTAGCCCCTTGCGATAGTTGTCGCTCGCGTTGTTGCCGATCAGCGAGGTGTTTACCGGGAGCCCGGAGGACCAGCCCGCGAACCCGTAACCTGTACCAGGATCTGAAGCGTGGCCGTTCCAGCGCAGGTCACACCCCTGGACCAACCCGTTCCTCGTGAAGCCGAAGACGGCGCCAGCAACCCGGTTGTGGTGAAGATGACAATTAATGACCTTCGGGCTCTGACAATTAGGAGTCGGACCGCTCACCAGGAGCCCCACAACAATGCCGCACCGATTGAAGCCGGTTATCTCCATGCTTTCGACAGTGAGTTTATCCGCATTGTTAGCGTGAATGCCAGACACCAACCCGGCATAGCTTCCGCCGGAGTTGAACCGGCCTGTGAACTCGATCTTTCCGTTCCGGATCGTGACATTGTCCTGGCCATCAATAAAGAAGACGGCTTCATATTGGCCGCTCGCCTCCTTCCAATCGGCAATGATCGTACTGCCGTTGAGATCGATGGTCGCTCCGTCGAGAGGAGCGCCGAGAGTTCCCTTGATGTGATAAGTTGCGCCCCTGCGAGCGGTAACGTGATGGCTGGCCGCGAGCGCGCCCTTCCATGCGGCAGTATCGTCTGCCCCTGGCTTGCCTGCGCCGAACCAATCGACGGCTACTGGACCCGTGAACTGACGGATCCATGCACCGGCGGTAGACGCCACATCGTCCGCTTTGATGTAGATGCCTCCGAGAGGATCCCGGTCGATCGCGGCGGAAAAGTCGCCGGTCTGGAACTCGAACACTCCATCGCGTCCATCTTCACTGAGGAACGCAACATTCGTTCGTGTGGGATCGAGCGCCGTCAGTGCGGCTCGGCTAGTGACTGTGCACGATAGGCAGGAGCTGACGGCGCTGCTTTCCACGCTCAGCATGGCAGCGGCCGCGGCAAGGCGGCTCATTGCAGTGCGTCGGTTCATTGTGCCTTGAGTCATCTGTAGGCTCGCTTCACAGCCTCTTTGGTTGGGCACCACACCGTAGAAGAGGGCACCTGAACAAGATCGGTGGGCTTGGTCGCCGCTCGTTCATCATCATTGGTATCGCCCCCCTCAGCGGCGGTGGTCCTCTGGCCCAGGTCAGCCAACTGGCGGTGTGCTGCGCACGCGTTCTCGGGATGTGGACCTCTGGCACGTGTGGCAGGTGTCGGTTCTCCGCAACGGTTGCTCCCGCTTCTCGAAACTTGCCCCGATGAGTGGAAGGAGGTCGATTGGTTCTGACGAGCCGACGGACCGCATAGCCTGCCGCTAGCTTACGAGGCTATTCTCGAGCAATCACCACATCATCGATGTACCGGGATCCGGTCGCCCCAGCTTCCGGACCTACGGTATTGACGACCAGCCACTGGAATGCGCAGCTTTGAGGCACCGTGAACCGGTCACTCACTCGGCGCATGTCAGTGCCGGAAGCAGGAGTCAGTGTCACCAGCTTGAGTCCGTTCGCCTCGGCGCAGCGGACCTGCAGGTCTACGTACTGATTGGAAGCGGTTGGGACACTGCTGAAGTCGGCCGACAGACTGTAGCTACCCGGAGAGAGCTCGACGAGCTGGCGGGCCGCCTCGCCGGCGCTGCCGGCAGCGGCGAACACACCTAATGCTTTACCGCCGTCCGGCTGCCGTTCAGACGCCGCCCAGAGTTCCGGTTCCTGGGCAAGGTCCCAGCCGAACGGTGGAATATTTGTGCTCTCTTCGAAGCTTCCGTTACGGACAAACTCTCGGCTGGAGTTCGCTCCGAGATCGAAGTCGTCGTGGAGCTGGCGAACCAAGCGATATTCACCCGCCGATGCAAACCGTTGCATGAGGAACTGTATCAGTTCCATCTCTGCAGGAATCTTGGGATCCAGGGTGCGCTGATACAGCGACACTAGAAGCTCGTTCGGCAGCGGCGCTCTGAGCAGATGCCTTGCGAATGGGAAAGCCCAGTGCGGCTTTGCGCGCATGCGCGTGACAAGTGCCTCAGCGATCCGCTCGTCGGATGCAGCGGCGGCCAGCAACGGGAACAGATCACGTTGTCCGCGCAACGATGTCCGTAGCGCGATGTCGAACTGTCGGATCACTTCCGGTATGTTACCGCGACGCAAATGGTGTTCAGCCAACCACAGCTGCGTCGCCTGATCCCTACGCGACAGTCGTTCGGCAAGCTTCATATGTGTGAGAGCGCTTACCTGGCCTTCATCCGAACCATCGGCTCCATAGACGAGGCCCAGCGCGCGGACTGCAGCAGGGATAAGCGGGCTGCGGCGTAGCGCATCATGGGCCAAGGCCATGGCTGGCTCAAGGGCTTCCGGAGCGTGCGTCTGCCTTGCCAGCGTCGCAGCCAGCCTGGCGCGGGCTTCAGCATCGCCTGGTGCCACCGCCAGCGCCAAAGTGGGACGGGTGCTTCGGTACTCACCCGCGATGGAGACCTGTAAGACTATCGCGAACGCCACGGCGGTAGCGAAGGCGCCGGTCAATAGCGAGCCAACCCGTCGGATTGCGAACCTTCGCTTGCCCGTTCGAGTGGCTCGCTTAAGCATGTTGCGTCTTAAGCAGCTTCTGACTCGGCTCGCCGGCCGTCCCCGTATCCATAGCCATAATCGTAGCCATAGCCGTAGTGAGCTTTCTGTGCCTGGAACTTGGTCAGAAGGCCCCCGAGGACTCGCGAATGAGAATCGCGTAAGCGGCCGACTGCGATCTGCGCCAGGGACGTGCGGGTCTCGTGCGACTCGACCACATAAACGACGCCCTCTACCCTACTGCCGATAAGCGGGGTGTCCGCGAGCCCCATGACGGGCGGAGCATCGATGATGACGTACTCGAACCTGCTCGAAAGTTCCCGCAACAGCAGAGCCATACGATCGCCCGTGAGCAGTTCGGCGGCGTTGGGCGGCATAGGGCCGGCCAACAGAAGTGTCGGCTCGTCCGGTCGCGCGTGAAGCATCGAATCCAAGTGGTCATCGCCAGCAAGATAGTGGCTGAGCCCACGTTCGTTCGCCAAGTCGAACATCTGATGCAGCGAAGGGGAGCGCATATCGCCATCCACAAGAACCACACCACCCGACGTGCGTGAGAGTTGCCGCGCCAGTGCGTAGGCTGTCGTGCTTTTCCCTTCGCCAGGCCTGGTGCTCGTGATCGCGAGTGAGCGCGGAATCCCATGCTCAGTTGTGAAGGCCAGGCGCGTAAGCGTCGAAAGGTATGCCTCCACGAGCGGGGTCTTCGGGTCGTTGAGTTCTTCCGCCGGGTCGTCGCTTTCAGCGCTCGGAATAGTGCCAAGCAGTGGAAGCCCGAGCAGTGAGCCCAGTTCGCGTGGATCGGAGATCGTGTCGTCGATGACTTCAAGGGCGATAGCGAGCGCCACACCGATGGTCCCGCCGATTATGATCGAGAGAAGGATGTTCAGAACGAGATTGGGGCTCGAGGGCCTCTCAGGGAGCTTCGCAGGGTCGACGATTGAGATGTTATTGACGCCGACGCCTCCCGCCACTCCGACTTCCTTGTAGCGCTGCAGAAGCGCGTCATAAAGCTGCCGGTTTGTGTCCACCTCGCGCTGGAAGATATTGTACTGGATGGTACGGCCACGCAGATCGAGCAAATCGGCTTCGAGCGAGTTGACGCGGGTGCGCAGCATGCGCTCGCGATCCACGGCGGAAGCGAATGCATTTTCAGAGGATGCACGCACACGCGCTTCCTCTCGCGCGATGGCGCGATCAGTCTCAGCGATCTGATCTGCGAGAGCCCGCGCCGCGGGGTATTCGGGTTCAAACTGAGACGTCAGTTGCGCATAGTCGCTGGCTAGCGATGCGCGCCTTGTGCGCAGTTGTGTGATGACTGGGTTGCTGAGCGCTTCTGGTGATGCTCCCCGTGACTCACGCAGCCGTGACTCAGCCGCAATGCGGTCGCCCGTCGCCTCGTTGAGTTCGCGATTGAGTGCGCTGAGATCTTCAGCGACTATGGGGCGCTCCGTTGCGGCCAACGAATCCGACCCCGTCGTCGTCGACGTAGGGATGTTGATGATCCGCTGATTCCCGGCGTAGCTTACCAGCGCCCGCTCGGAGTCTTGCAGCCGGTCGCGAAGTTGGTTCAGACGCTCCTCAAGGAATGTTCGTGCGTACGATGTCGCCTCGAACCGTCGTTCGAGCGACGTCTCGATGTAAGCGTTCCCCCATGCGTTGACGATCTGCATCGACATGGCTGGGCTAGGGCTCGTGAACTTGACGGTAACCAGGCGAGAGAGCCGCTCAGGCTCGATCGAAACATTGTCGAGCAAGAGATCAGCTGCGGCCTTGATGCGCTCCTGCCGCTGCGAGGCGTCAGCCGCGGACGGCGAGGTGCGCAAGCTTGCGGCATGCTCGTCACTGCCGAACATCTCGAAGAAGGCTGCATTTTCGTGCAGACGAAGCTGAGCGGCAACCCGCTCCGCCAGCGATTGAGATTCAAGCAGTCCCCACTGGGTCTGATAAAACTCCTGGTCGACTCCGGCCGCCTCGGGCTCCGCTCCCTCGATGCCAACAAACCCGGCGCTTTCCCGGCGAATCTCAAGGGTCGACGATGCCGTATACTGAGGCGTCATGAGAAGGGTGACGACAAGGCCGATAATAACGGCGATGACCACCGCGCCGACGAGCAGCCACTTTCGCCGTCTGACGATGTCGAGATAGTATAAGATCCAGGGCCGCTGGCTGGGCGGACGCGATTCGCCCGCATCCCGGTCTGGGGGGAAGGCCTCGTCGGCAATGGCTGATTGGAAAGCGAGATTATTCATTATGTCGAAGGATCCAGCAAGCGTTCAGTTTCTTATCAACGCAACCAGGGGAGCCATAAGCAAGCTGGAGGCTTGTATTACTTGCGGGAAGATCCTCCGCGCAGCAGATTCCCCGACCACAACCACATCATTCGTATAGACCGGCGGGTCTTTGTAAGCTCCCAGGCGAATTGCGCGCAAATCATATAGTGCCGCCATCTGCTGGCCCTCAACGGTGCGAAACACCACCACGTGACTGGTCTCAGCGAAGTCCGCGGTGCCTGAGGCGCGGGCGATGGCCCGCATCAATGTCATGTTACCCAAGACAGGGTAGACACCGGGCTGGTCAACGGCGCCATCAACGGTCAGCACCTGGCTGACCGTCTCCGACACCCCAATCGTTACGCGCGGTTCACGGAGGTAGTTCGAGCGAAGTCTTTCCTCAACGAGCAGCGCAAGTTCGGCTGGCGATTTGCCGTTCGCATGGATTGTGCCGGCGAGCGGGACCGCGATATCGCCCGAAGCATCTACACGCACCTCGCGACTGAGTTCGGGCAGCCCGAAAACCTCCACGATCAGGGAATCGCCGGGTCCGATCAGGTGCGGCCTCAGGCCCGCGGCGAAATCCGCATCCGTCGGCGGTGCAAAGGCATCTGTCGAGACGATCGCAACCTCTCCGGTGTCGATCAATTTCGGCCCGGAGCATCCGCTCACGGCAAGTATTGGCAGCAGCAGCAAATGAGAAGTCGTATTCTTTCTAAGCACGCGTCACCCGGCTTCCTTGCCCTGCCGTCATCCGGCGTGTCCTCCTAGTGAGGATGGACCGTTCGGTAAAGCTGGTTCTCTTACATTCTCGAGGCTTGTCTGCGGTGCCCCTGCTGGCCCGGATCATAAGCCGAAAGCCAGCCGCATGCGACGGCAAAGATCGCGGACATTAGAGGCGTTCTCAAGGGATAGTCCACCAGGCTGCTCACAAGCATGCTGATTACAATCAGCAATCCAAGCCGGCCGTAGGCAAGCGCACGGCTTCCCTCGCTGGCGCGAAGCACGGTGATTGCGCGGATGCCTACCCACAGCAGCAAGCTCACGAGCACCAGCGTGACCGGCAGGCCGCCTGAGATCACCAGTTCGACGAGATCATTATGGGCATGGTTGAGATAGAGCGGGCGCAGCAGTTCCAAAGGTTCGTAGAAACGGAACAAGGCTTCGAAGCTGCCGAAACCGGCACCCACCGGGAAAAAATCTCGCGCCATGTCGAGCAATGTGGGCAGGTACTGAAGACGCGACTCTTCGCTGAAGGAGATACCCGTGAGGCGCTGCACCGCGACGTCGCGCGACAGCGCGATGGTCGCGCCGATGACGCATAGCGCAATGGCTAGAATACCCGGAATGAGCAGCCGGTTCCAGCGTCCGAGCGACCGCTTCGGCAGAAGCCGCTTCCAGAGCAGTAGCGAAAACACAAGACCAAAGGTGCCCACTATGAGGCCTGCACGTGAGCCCGTCACGATCAGCATGGGCAAGAAGAAAACCGCGAGGCTTACCGCGATCCACCGCTTCACCGCGGCTTGCTTCGGTTCAGTGGGAACCGAGGCCCATACCGCCAACATCGGCCAGGTAATGGCGATCAGGACCGCCTGGTGGTTGCGGTTGGCCAGGAAGCCGACAGCTGACCCCTGATTGGTTACATCGAAGAAGTAGAGCGGGCTCGATTGACCGCCCGCCAACTGGGCAAGCGCGAGCAATGCGCTCAGCGCCGTAGCGCCGATCAGCAGGGGAAGAACCTTCCAGGTGTTTTCGACCGGCACGGAGGCGAGGCCGACGAGGACGGCAAACGGCGTCACCAGCCCGACAAGGCTGGCGAGCGTCCGGTCCGGAGTAAGGCTGATCGGTCGCCACGGCTGCTCTATCCCGACGATTCCCGCGATTTCCGTGAATGAGCCGTGACCCGGGAGGTTCGACCAGATCGATGGCGGCAGGGGAACGAGTTGAATGATCATTGTGGCGGCGAGCGCCCCGAGCAGCAGCATCGGAACCTTGATCGCAGCCCATCGCATGGGGCCGGGCGTCATCAGGAAGGTGCCGGCGCATATCACAGCTAGCGGTTGCAGGACCAAGAGGCTCGCGACGTCATTTCGAGACGCACCGCCGAAGAGGAAGCAAGCGCCCAGAAGCGCAAGCAGCATGCCGAAGCGGACTGTTTCGAACGGACGATTTTCGCGCTGCGCCGCCATGACCCTCATTTGCCAAATCTGGTGCGGCCCTATAGGTGGGCCGTGGCGTCCGTGTAAAGCGGCGCGCGAGAGTTGGATCAGCATGCCCCCCGAGTTCGGTGCGGCGAAATGAGGCTGCAAGAATGTCACCAGCATCGGCAACGCTGATCGCACTGCTCATGTATGCTGCGGGCTTTATCCCGATCATCTTGATGGCGGTCTGGCCCAGCTCCACACGGGTGCTTCGTCCGCTTGTCGGATGCCTGGTGCTAGTGTTCGCCGCCAGCCAGACTGGGATATTCCAAGGCAGCCTAACGTCTACGGACGCGCTCCCGAAGATACAGCCTGATACATCCGAGCGCCGCTGCCAGCAGGTGTTCGATCTTCTGATCGACAACGGCATCGTCCTTGACGAACCTGATCCAGGCGCGCTTGTCGTCTTGGGGGCAGCATGGGATCAACTACCCCCTGCGGTCCAGGATGCGGTGAGGGCTTGCGCCGCGAGCCGAAACCCGCCACCGGGCGATGCGGATGTGGTGGAGGTAATCCGCCGCTGATGATCTGTCCTGGAGTGTGCACGCAGCTACGATCATCCGGAAAGCGTCCTGCGTGTTGCTTGGTTGTGAATCATCCATTCTTGCAGTGAGGATCTTGTGGATACGCTTGTAGTCATGATCTCAGTGGCGGGAGGTGGGTTCCTGTTCGGAGGGCTTGCGCTGGCCTGGCCGCTCTATTTCCGTCCCAAGATGCGGAGGCGCTACGAGCGTGAGCACCATCGCAGGAAGGGGAATGTGCCCCGTCGCCGTTCCTGACGTCGTGAGGTAACGTACCTTTTATGTCAGGAGCTTCCCGGCTCGGCTTCTTACGGTCTTTGCTTCGATCGTTGGGGCTCATCGCCATGGAGCGGGGTTGCGCATGCTTCAACAAATCGGCTTCTTGTCGTCTGAATGCGCCCGAACGGATTTGCGATTGGCGACCGTCCTGCGCCGCATCAGCGAAAAACCACAAGCCCGATAATTAAGCGAAAGTTTGGTGCGGGATGATGCAGATGAAACAGCGGCTGGGGACACTGGTCGTACGATCGTTGAACGAACTGTTGCAGATCGAACGCAGCCAGAAGCGGATGCTGGTCATCGGGCTCGATGCCGCAATCTGTGTGACTTCGGTTTTCATCGCGTTCTCGCTCAGGGTCGGGGCCCTGGACTTTCCCCTTGGGCCGCCACTAATTTTCTCGGCAGTGTCTGTCCTGCTGTTTGTACCGGTATTCTACGGCACCGGCGCGTACTCAACCATATTTCGATTTTCGGGATCTCGCACGATCCTGCAACTCGCTAAAGCAATTGCCATATATTCGCTTCCGCTGATGGCAGTCTTCCTGTTTTGGGGGGCGCAAGGCACGCCCCGCACGATTGCCATCCTGCAGCCCATGATTTTCTTCGGCCTCGCTGCTACGAGCCGCATCCTGGCGCGCTACGTTCTCATGGATCTCGTGGCCAGTCAGCGAGCGATCATCAACATAAACCGGGTGCTGATCTACGGTGCCGGCAGCTCGGGGCGGCAACTTCTGCTCTCGCTTCGAGTCGACCCAAGCGTAGTGCCAGTTGCTTTCGTCGACGACGATGATCGTCTTGACCAGCAGCGGCTGGAGGGTGTTCCGGTCTACCACAGCGCGCGCCTGGCTGAAGTCATCGCCAAACAGGACATTCGTACTGTCCTCCTGGCGCTGCCGCGAATTACGCGCAGACGCCGCAGCCAGATCGTGAGCGAGCTTCGGCGTTTTCATGTTCACGTCCAAACGCTTCCAAATATCCAAGAGCTAATGGATGGTAAGGTTTCGATCAGCGACCTGCGTGAAATCCAGATCGAAGATCTGCTCGGGCGCGACCCCGTTTCTCCGAATTCATTGCTGCTGGGTCGAACGATCGTTGGCAAAAGCGTGATTGTCACAGGGGCCGGTGGATCGATCGGCAGCGAACTTTGTCGACAGATCCTGTCGAACGGAGTTCGGCGTCTCGTGCTGTTCGACGTCTCTGAGTTCGCGCTCTATCAGATCGATCGTGAGATAGCGGACAGGTGCAAAGAGTACGGTTATCCGCAGGTGGAAGTGATTCCCGCGCTGGGCTCGGTGACGGATCGGGAGCGGCTCCGCTTCATCTTCGAAAAGTGGCAGCCGGCGACGGTCTATCATGCTGCGGCTTACAAGCACGTGCCTTTGGTCGAAGCGAACCCCGTAGAAGCGATCCGCAACAATATCATCGGAACCGAGGAAGTCGCGCAGGCGGCGGAGGCTGCCGGCGTTAGCGACTTCATCCTAATCAGCACCGACAAGGCGGTGCGCCCGACAAACGTGATGGGCGCCACCAAGCGCGCGGCCGAGCAAGTCGTGCAGTCTTTTGCCGCTCGGAATAGTGCGACTCGCTATTCGATGGTGCGCTTCGGAAACGTGCTGGGATCCAGTGGCTCGGTGGTGCCGTTGTTCCGGCGCCAAATCGAGAATGGGGGGCCGGTGACCCTCACGCATCGGGATGTAACACGCTACTTCATGACCATTCCGGAAGCTGCGCAGCTCGTTCTGCAAGCTGGTGGGCTGGCCCGGGGTGGCGAGGTTTTCGTGCTCGAGATGGGGGACGCAGTGCGCATTGCGGATCTCGCGAAGGCAATGATTGAGCTTTCCGGATTAACAATACGTGATGAGCACAACCGGGACGGCGACGTAGAGATCGTTGAGGTGGGGCTGCGTCCTGGGGAGAAGCTGTACGAGGAACTTCTGATCGGCAACACTCCGCAGCGAACCAAGCACGAGCGCATCCTCATGGCACATGAGGCCTTCTTGCCCTGGCCCGACTTGAGCGAGCACCTTGAAGCTCTACGTCAGGTTAGAGATCGAGATGAGGCAGTTCGGCTGCTGCAATGTCTGGTCCCCGAGTTTGATCATCGGCGCGACGAAAGAAGCGCCATGAGCGCTTAAGGGTTCCTCCGCCACTCCCTGACGGCGTAAGTGGCTCGGGCGAAAGCTAGCGCGCTACCAAACCGTTCGAGTACACCGGTTCTTTCCCTATCGGATACGCCAACCCTGCGCTCATCAACCCAACCATCGTTTGGATTCCCGCTTGCGTGGACCGAGGGTTCACGGTTACGTGCGCGCTGGATCGTAACGATCGTTAGATAGCTTGGGAGGTGGAGATGACGCGCATCCGCGTGAGCGCCGTTCGGCAGTCGCTGTACGTCACGGGCGCTTGCCTGGCCGCACTGGGGGCGACCGTCCCGGCGCTGGCTCAGGATGCAACGACCGCAGGTAGCGCCGGCGGCGGCGAGATCGTGGTCACCGCGCAGTTTCGCGAGCAGAACCTGCAGGACACCCCCATCGCCATCACCGCGATTACGGCGGAGACGCTTGAAGCGCGCGGGCAGACCAGCGTCACCGATCTCGGTGACTACGCTCCCAACGTGGCTCTCGAGCCGGCCAGCGGCCTCCAGGGCAACTCGATTGCCGCGTTCATCCGCGGGATCGGCCAGGCCGACGCGAGCTTTGCGCTCGAACCGGGCGTCGGCGTCTACATCGACGACATCTACTATGGCACGACCTTCGGTGCCGTGATGGACCTCACCGACCTGGAGCGCGTCGAGGTCCTGCGCGGCCCGCAGGGTACGCTCGCCGGCAAGAACTCGGTCGGCGGAGCGATCAAGCTCTACACGAAGGAACCCGACGCGAACGGCGGCGGCTTCGTGGAGGCGAATTACGGCAGCTTCGACCGGCTCGACCTGCGCGCCAGCGCCGGCTTCTCTCTGACCGACGAGCTCTTCGCGCGCGTATCCGGCGTTTCGAAGACGTCCGACGGGTACATGAAGCGGCTCGACTACGGCTGCGTCAATCCCGGATCCGGCATCCCGATGACGAGCGCGGGCGACGAGGATTGCGTGCTCGGCACCGAAGGCGGGCGCGACCTGCAGGCGGTGCGGCTGGCGCTGCGCTATGCTCCGATCGAGACGCCGCTGGAGATCAACCTGCGCGCCGATTACGCGTCCGACAATTCGCAGATCGTGCCGACCAAGCTGCTCTATGCCGCCAATCCTTCGGTGCGCAGCTACGATGCGGCGAACCCGTTCGGCGGCGTGCCGTTCGACAGCCGCTTCATCACCGGCCCGGAAAGCTACACGACTTACGCCGACTATCGGACCGGCGGAAACTACACGACCGTGTTCGGCATCCCGACGCAAGTCCAGCCCGGTGGCTTCGCGGTCGAGCCCAAGGCGACGGCGAAAAGCTGGGGCGTCAGCGGCAAGATCGATTACGAGCTCACTCCGGACCTCAGCGTCACTTCGATCACGGGCTACCGCGTGGCCGACGGCTCCAGCGGCATCGATGTCGACGGTTCGCCGCTGGCCATCCTGCTGCAGGACTTCACCTACCGGCACGAGCAGTTCACGCAGGAGCTGCGCCTGTCCGGCCAGTTCGCCGACGGGCTGATCGACGCGACGGTCGGCGGATTCTACTACGATGCCAAAGACCGCATCTACGGCCGCGTCCACATCCCCACGCTGCTGTTCGACTTCTACCAGGACGACAATGTCGACAATCGCAGCATCTCCGCTTTCGGCCACGCCGAAGTCCACCTGACCGAGCAACTCAACCTGATCGGCGGCCTGCGCTACACCGACGACAAGAAGACCTACCACTACTCGCGCCTGAACCTCGACGGCACCGAGCCCAGCCCGATGTTCTTCGCGCCAAACTTCCTCGTCGCCGGCCTCAATGGGCTGGAGGGGACTTTCAGCGGCGATCGGGTGGATTACCGCCTGGGCGTCAACTACGCGCCGACCAGCGACCTGATGCTCTATGCGCAGGTCTCGACCGGCTTCAAGGGCGGCGGCATCAACCCGCGGCCGTCGGCGGCAGACCAGGTGCAGACCTTCGGCCCAGAGACGCTCACGACTTACGAGGCGGGCTTCAAGTCCGACTGGCTCGACCGCCGCGTCCGCTTGAACGGCGCGGTGTTCCTGAACAAGTACCAGGATATCCAGCTGGTCCGCTACCAGTGCCCGGAAAGCACGGTGATCTCCTGCTCGGTGCCGTCGAACGCCGGCGATGCCGAGATCTTCGGCTTCGAAGTCGAGACGTTCGTCGAGCCGGTCGACGGCTTCACCATCGACGGTTCGCTCGGTTACCTGGATTTCGACTACACCGAGATCACCAATCCGGCGACGATGGTGACGCTCGATATGATCGCGCCGTTCATCAGCAAGTGGCAGGCTTCGGCCGGCATGCAGTATGTGGCCGAGTTGGCCGGAGGCGCGGCCGTGACCCCGCGGGTCGACTGGTCATACCGTTCCGACTTCTTCTACAACTCGATCAACAATGCCTACAACGAGATCGAGGGCTACCACCTGGTCAACGCGCGCCTGACGTTCGACAGCGCGGACCGCGACTGGTCGCTGAGCGCGGCAGTGACGAACCTGTTCGACGAGTTCTACTATACCGGCAAGGCCGAGAACATCGGCAGCTTCGGCGTGGTCACCGGCAATCCGGGCCGTCCGCGCGAGTGGTCGGTGTCGCTGCGCCGCAACTTCTGATTGCGGGGTTCAGCCGCCCTCGTAGATGCGGTCGAGCACGCGGGAGACTTGCGCCAGGTGCAGGGCTTCCGCGTCGAACGAGCGGTCCTGCGCCAGCCGTTCGGCCCAGGCCGCGGCGGCGCGGCCGCCCCAGTCGTCGGGCGGGGCGGCGATGCGCTCGGTAGAGGTGCCGCGGTGGCGATGGGCTTCGAAGTCGTAGAAGCTGCCGGCGACATTGCGGATCGACACGCTGCCTGCGGTCCCGTGGAAGTCCGCTTCGATGGCGGCATCGCGGCCGGCGTGGAGGTGCCAGGAACAGGCCAGCCGCACGGCCGTGCCGCCGGCGAGGTCCAGCGTGGCGAGCGCGTAGTCCTCGACTTCGTTCGAGCCTGCGGATAGCGGCTGGCCACCGGCGAACAGGCGGGACTGGACCCGCTCGACTTCCGGAAAGCCGAGCAGCCAAAGCGCCAGGTCGACGAGGTGGACGCCGAGGTCGATGACGCAGCCGCCACCAGACAGAGTGCGGTCATAGAACCACGGCTTGTCCGGGCCGTAGGCATTGTGGAACGCCAGGTCGACGGCGAAGATCTGACCTAGCTCGTCGCCGCGGATCGGGCCGGCGATCGCTTCGACGACGGCGGTGCGGCGATAGGACAAATCCACAGCCAGCAGCCGGTCGGCTTGCCGCGCGGCTTCGATCACGCCGCGCGCCTCGGCCTCGTTGCGGCCGAGCGGCTTCTGGCAGAACACGGCGACGCCGCGGTCCAGCGCGGCGATCGCCTGCTCGGCGTGGAGCGCACTCGGGGTGGCGATCACCAGGCCGTCGAGGCCATGATCGAGCAGGCCTTCCAGCGAGGGCAGCACCGCAGCGCCCGGCGCGAGGTCCGCCGCCTGCGCCGCACAGTCCGGGTCGGGATCGGATACGGCGACGGCCTCAACCGCTCCGCCGGCCACGATGGCCTGCATCCTGTGGCGGCCGATCCAGCCGGTGCCGAGGAATCCGACGCGAGGCCTGCTCATGCGAACGTCACCAGCGCCTTGACGAACCCGCCCGGCTTGTCGCGCGTGGCGTCGAGCGCCTCGCTGAGTTGATCCAACGTATAGGTTCCGGTGTAAAGCGGCGCCGGGTCGAGCCGTCCGGTCGCGACGGCTTCCACCGCCTCGCGCACGCCCTGAAGCTGCACCGCGGGATCGCGCTCATGCGCGTTGATCACGTCGATCCCCTTCCAGTTCCAGGCCTGCATGTTCACCTGGCGGGGCCCGTCCTGGTGGTAGCCGGCGACCACCAGCTTGCCGCCGAAGCCGACGAGTTCGGAGGCGAGATCGAGCGGCCATTGCTTGCCGACGCACTCGATCACCCGCTCGCACAGCGCCTCGCCGGTCAACTCCTTCACGCGCTCGATGATCGCCCAGTGATCGTCCATCGGGATCGTCTCGGCCGCGCCGTAGCGGCGGGCAAGGCCGAGCGATTCAGGCCGGCGGGAGATGGCGATGACCCGCGCTCCGGCATCGCTGGCCAGCTTCGTCAGCACGGCCCCGAGAAAGCCGATGCCGACGATCGCCACCGTCTGGCCGGCGCGAATGTCGCTACGGCGAAAGATGTTGAACGCGCAGCCCAGCGGTTCGCCCGGAAAAGGCCGGCCGTCCAGCTCCGGGGGCAGCTTCACCACCATCGATGCCTTGGCAATGTCGGCTTCGGCGTAGGAGCGGAAGCTCAGCGCGGCTACCCGGTCGCCGGGCTGCAGCCCTTCGACACCCGGGCCGACCGCGTCGATCTTGCCCCAGCCTTCGTGGCCGAGATCACCCGGCGGGGTGGGGAACTGCATCCACTCCGGCCCTTCCCAAGGCGTCAGGTTCGACGCGCAGACGCCGCAGCCTTCCAGGCGCACGCGCACTTCGCCCTCGGCGGGCTCGGGCAGGTCCACGGTCTGCACGGCGAATTGGCGCGGGCCGGTGATCACGGCCGCTTTCATCTGTTCTGTCATCTCGTTCAGTCGGCAGCGATGAAGTCTTCGAGCGCGGCCCATGCGGCGTCGTCGGGAATCTGCTCAGGAGGGTGTTTGCAGAAGTACGACGCAGCCGGGTTGACCGGGCCGGCAAGCCCGCGGTCCTGGGCCAGCTTGGCGCAGCGGATCATATCGATCGCCACGCCGGCCGAGTTCGGGCTGTCCTCCACCGAGAGGCGCAGTTCCAGGTTCATCGGCACGCCGCCGAACAACTGCCCTTCCATGCGCAGGAAGCAGACTTTGTTGTCGTTCTGCCAGGCGACATAGTCGGACGGACCGACATGGATGTTCTCGTCACAGATCCGCGATGCCGCGACCGACTGCACTGCTTCGGTCTTGGAGACTTTCTTGGAAGCGAGCCGCGTCCGCTCGAGCATATTGAGGAAGTCGGTGTTGCCGCCGGTGTTGAGCTGGTAGGTCCGGTCCAGCTTCACACCGCGCTTGCGGAACAAGTCGGTCAGCACGCGGTGGACGATCGTGGCGCCGAGCTGAGCCTTGATGTCGTCGCCGATGATCGGCACGCCGGCCTTGCGGAAGCGATCGGCCCACAGCGGATCGCTGGCGATGAACACCGGGATGTTGTTGACGAAGGCCACGCCGGCTTCGAGCGCGCACTCGGCGTAGAACTCGCTCGCTTCCTGCGATCCCACCGGCAGATAGTTCATGAGCACGTCGGTTTCGGATTCGCGCAGTGCCGCGACGACGTCGGCCTTGTCCGGCTGGGGCTCGTCGGCAACGCGGAAGGTGCGGTCGTCGGGGAAGGCGGCCATGTGCTCGGCCACGCCGTCGAGGATCCGGCCCATGCGCACTGTGGCGCCGGTGCTTTCCACATTGTCGCAGAACACCGTGGTGCAGTTGGGCTTGGCGAAGATCGCCTCGGCCACGTCCCGCCCGACTTTGCGCTTGTCGACGTCCCAGGCGGCGACGACGTGGATGTCGCCCGGTTCGTAACCGCCGAGGTCGTAATGCATCAGCCCGGTCGTGTCGTTGGCTCCGCTGCGGTAATGCGCGAGGCCCTGGACCAGCGAGCTGGCGCAGTTGCCGACGCCGACCAGCGCCACGTTGATGCCGTGGGGGTTGGGTGACAGCATGTCAGGCTCCTTCCTGCGCTAGGCTCATGCGCGGATTTCCTTCTTCACGGGGCTCGCCGGAGCGTAACGGTCGATCATCCAGGCGCAGAAATCGGCGAACGCCTGCGGGTCCTTCGCGCAGCTCGTGTGGTGCGCCTCGACCCCGAGATGTTCGGGCGTGAAGCAGAAGGTGACCAGCACCTCCAGATCCGCGAGCGCTTCCATCTGCCGGTCGAACCAGTCGAGCGCGCCGGGGCGGAAGCTGTCGGCCCAGGAAAGGCCGGTGCGCAGCTTCTTCACCCCGAGGTCCTTCATCCAGCGGACCGCATCGTCGAGCCGCGGATCCTCGAAATGGAACCACTGCATCAGGCCCATCCGGTCGGCATAGCGGGCATAGTGCTCGAGCGCCGGCTTGGGCGTGCCGTCGGCGCGGATCAGGCCCATGTAGAAATGGCGGTAGTAACTCGATCCCTCGGCCTCGCGGTGGCGGGTCTCGGCGCCCCATTCCTGTGGCAGGTCGAACAGCGAATACCAGTAGACGTTCGGCACGCGGTCCAGCAGCAGCTCGGCGGTCTTGTCGATGCCGAACACCTGGACTTCCTCCGCGCCGAAGCTGCCGACGCCGACTTCGGTGGCCCAGATGGGCTTGTCGGGAACGACCGCCTCGATCTCGGCGATCTTGTCCGGCCAGGCGTGGATCGGCCACAGGTTCCAGTCGAGCGGGAAGCCATGCACCGCTACCACGTCGACATGGTCGAGCGCGCCGTGCCCGCGCATCCGCTGCACCCAGTGCGCATCGATCGGCGACATTCCGCCGAGCACGCGGGTCACGTCGGGGTTCATTTCCGCGATCGCACTCCCGGCGCGGATCACGGTGTCGGCATAGATGGACCAGTCCGGGTCAAGCTCCGGGTTCCAGTGAGACTTGTTGTTCGGCTCGTTCCAGATCATCGCGGCTTCGATCACGCCGCACCCCCTTTCGCTGGATAGACGGCCGCTGGCCCATACTTCCCGTAAGGCACGGGCGCGACGCGGCAGAGATAGACTTCGGGTTCGGGATTGGCCTCGATGGTGAAGCCGGCGGCGCGCAGCATCGCCTGGCTGCAGGCCGCGTTAGGCGCCCACCAGTTTGTCCAGTCGTGCGCGAACTCGCGCTCGATGAAGTGCATCTTGGGGTAGGCCGGGTTGTCGAAGTAGTCGGGCGGCTGGGTCGTACCCGGCTTGTGGAACGGGTGATCCTCGGGGACCTGCAGCACCGCGTCCGTGCCCTGCTGCATCGTCTGAAACAGCATCGTGTCGCCCGCGACATGCTCGCGGATCAGGTCCAGCGCCAGCAGCGGGTGGCGCAAGTGGTAGAGCACCCCCATGAAGATCACGAGGTCGAATGTCTCCCCGAGCGCGCCGACGTCGTAGACCGAAAGGTTGCGGTACTCGATGTCCGGAAAGCCGAGCGTGCGGGAGGCGAGCCGCGCCTGATCGAGATAGCGGTCGTCGCTGTCGATGCCGAGCACGCGCTCCGCGCCGCGCTTCTTCATCTCGATGGAATAGAAGCCCGCGTTGCAGCCGATGTCGAGCACCGACTTGCCCGTGAGGTCCTCCGGCAGGGCATCGGCGAAGCGGCGGAACTTGAAGTTCGGGTAATCGCCCAGGAAATGCTCGGGCGCGGTCATGATCCCGTGGCCGAGATCGATGTTTTGGAACCACGGGCCGAGCGCTTCCACTTGCGCGCGCAAGTGGGTCGCTTCGTCCCGGCGGATGTCTGTCGCTGTCGCGCGGCTGGCGCTCATGTTGCCCCCTCGTTCGAAGCCTTGGTTCGTTCGCCCCGTCCAGCGATACGGCGGTTCATGGCCGGACCGGCTGGGGCCGCGGCATTGCGGATCGGCAAGATCGTGGCGGCTGCGATGATCGTCGTCCCCTGTTGCTGCACAGCGTTCGCCGCCGGAGCACCGGGGCAGCTTCTACAAAGCATGGGAACAACAAATGTTCCGATATCTTCTTGGACACACGGGGGCTGCGGGAACTTAGAGGAAGAAGAAGCATTTCCGGCAATGAACCAACCCAGACGATTCCACTAACATAAGTTACATCCGCAGGCGTTCGGCCTCGCCGCAGTAATCCAAGTGTCCACGGGCCGCCATCTCGTTAGCAATCACAGGGGAATTAATGACGGAGACAGTCCTTGTCACAGGCGGAGCGGGATTTATTGGCAGAACGGTCTGCGATGAACTACTTCGCCGGGGCAACCGAGTTCGCGTGCTCGACAGCCTGATCGAGCAGGTTCATGGGCATGCCGGGGTGCCCGACACTCTTTCATCCGAAGTCGAATTCATTCGCGCCGACGCCCGCGACGGCGACCGGGTCTCTGAAGCGCTGCGCGGCGTGGACAGCGTCGTGCACCTGGCGGCCGAAGTCGGCGTCGGCCAGTCAATGTACGAAGTGGAGCGATACACCTCCACCAACGATGTCGGCACGGCCGTGCTGTTCGAGCGCCTGATCGACAATCCCGTGCGGCGGGTGGTCACCGCTTCGTCGATGAGCATCTATGGCGAAGGCCTCTACCGCACCGAGGATGGTGCGATGGTGGAGGACGCAGCTCGCAGCACCTTGCGCGACGGCCAGGCCCAGTGGGACCCGGTCGACGACGAAGGCCGTCCGCTCGTGCCGGTCGCGACGCCCGAATGGAAGCGGCCGAGCCTCTCTTCGATCTATGCGCTGAACAAGTATGTCCAGGAGCGCATCACCCATATCATGGGCCGGCCTTACGGGATCGAGAGCGTCTGCCTGCGCCTGTTCAACGTCTATGGTCCCGGTCAGGCGCTGTCCAATCCCTACACCGGCGTGCTGGCGATCTTCGCCTCGCGCCTGATGAACGGCCAGCCGCCGATGATCTTCGAAGACGGGGAGCAGCGCCGCGACTTCGTGCACGTGCGCGACGTGGCGCGGGCGTTCGCGGACGCGCTGATCAAGCCCGAAGCCGTGGGCGGCACGTTCAACATCGGGTCCGGCCAGGATCGTTCGGTCCGCGAAGTGGCCGCGGAGCTCGCCCGGGCGATGGGGCGCAACAGCATCGAGGCGGAGATCGTCGGCAAGGCGCGTACGGGCGACATCCGCCACTGCTTCTGCGACCCCACCCTCGCGCGCGAGACGCTCGGCTTCGAAGCGCGCGAGGACTTCGCGGAACGGCTCGCCGAACTGGCCGAGTGGGTCTCCGGCCAGACGGCCGAGGACCGCGTCACCCATGCACGCAGCGAGCTCGAAGCCCGCGGGCTGGTCGCATGATCGAAGGCCGCCCCAAGACGATCCTGGTGACCGGCGGGGCCGGCTTCGTCGGCTCCAACCTGGCAGACCGCCTGGCGGCGCAGGGCCACCGGGTGCGGGTGCTGGATGCGCTCAGCCGCCCGGGCGTCGAAGCGAACCTGGAATGGCTGACCGGCCGCCATGGCGACTTGATCGAGCCGGTCATCGCCAATGTGCGCGACGCCGGCCGGGTGAGCGACGCCGTCGGAGGCGTGGATGCCGTGTTCCACTTCGCCGCACAGGTGGCGGTGACGACCAGCATGGTCGATCCGCGCGACGACTTGGAGATCAACATCGGCGGCACGTTCAACGTGCTCGAAGCCGTGCGCGCGCAGTGCCCGTCCGCGCCGGTGATCTTCGCCTCGACCAACAAGGTCTACGGCGATCTCGCCGAGGTGGGCATGCGCTCCAGCCAGAACGGCTATGTTCCGGCGGACGGAGAGCTGGCGCGGCGAGGCGTGTCGGAGCGCCAGCCGCTGGACTTCCACACGCCTTACGGCTGCTCCAAGGGCGCGGCCGACCAGTACGTGCTCGATTACGCCCGCAGCTACGGCATGCGCGCGGCGGTATTCCGGATGAGCTGCATCTACGGCCAGCGGCAGCAGGGCACCGAGGACCAGGGCTGGGTCGCCCACTTCCTGATCCGCGCCCTGCAGGGGGAGCCGATCACCTTGTTCGGCGACGGCGAGCAGGTGCGGGACATCTGCGACGTGGCCGACACCTGCGACGCCTATCTGGCCGCCCTTGCGCAGATCGACAGCATCTCGGGCCGCGCGTTCAACTGGGGCGGCGGGCCGGCCAACGCCGTGAGCTTGCTGAACCTGCTGGAGGAAGTCGGCGTCATCCTCGGCCGCGCGCCGCGGATCACGTTCGCCGATTGGCGCCCCGGGGACCAGCGCTGGTTCGTCGCCGACACGCGCGCCGCCGATGCCGCGCTGGGCCTGGCTCCGCGCAAGCCGTGGCGCCAAGGCGTGCGCGACCTGCTCGACTGGCTGGCGGCGGAGCGTGGCCTCGCAGCCTCGCCTGCGGCCACGCAGCCGATCCGGGCGGCGGCCGTATGATGGCCGGCGGCCGGCTCAACATCCTGATGACGGCCGATGCGGTCGGCGGGGTCTGGCAATATGCCACGGACCTCTCAGCCGGGCTAACGGCCGCGGGGCACCGGGTGACGCTTGCCGTGCTCGGCCCGGCGCCATCCGCATCGCTGCGGGCCAGGGCAGAGGAAATCCCCGGCGTGCGGCTTGTCGAAACCGGCCTGCCGCTCGACTGGCTTTCCGCGGGCCCTGAGCCGGTAAGCCGGGCCGCGGAAGCCATCGCCGCCCTCGCCGCCGAGGAGCGAGCCGACCTCGTGCACTGCAACTCCCCCGCGCTTGCCGGAGCCGCACGGTTCCCGGCTCCCGTGATCGCGGTATCGCACGGCTGCGTCGCCACCTGGTGGCAGGCCGCCCGTGCGGAGCCGCTTGCGCCGGATTTCCACTGGCACCGCGACATGACGCGCAGCGGGCTGCTGGCCGCCGAAACGGTGGTGGCACCCAGCGCCAGCCACGCGCGGATCGTGCAGCGGGTCTACGGCCTGCCCGAGTGCCCTCTCGTGGTCCACAACGGCCGACCCGAGGCCGAGCCATCGGCGACCGAAGGCGTGACCCTTCGCAGCGCTCTCACCGTCGGCCGGCTGTGGGACGACGTGAAAGGCGCGCGGCTGCTGGACGATGTTGCCGCGCGCCTCGACATTCCGTTCCTCGCCGCTGGCGCGCTGCGCGGCCCGCATGGGGAGGAGTTCATGCCCCGGCACCTGCGCGCGCTGGGGCAACTCGACGGCAACGAGCTGCCCGCGCTGCTCGGGCTGCGCCCGGTGTTCGTTTCCGCGGCGACATTCGAGCCGTTCGGGCTGGCAGTGCTGGAGGCGGCTTCCGCCGGATGTGCCTTGGTCCTGTCCGACATTCCCACGTTCCGTGAACTGTGGGACGGTGCGGCGATCTTCGTCCCGCCGAGCGACGCGGCGGGCTTCGCCGAGGCGATCGGCTCGATCGTCGACGATCCGCCGCGCCGCCGGGCGCTTGGCGAGGCAGCGGCACAGCGCGCCTCCCGCTTTACTCCCGGCGCCACGGCGCGGGGCATGGCGGCGATCTACCGCAGCGTGCTGCAGCCGACGGAGGCCGCGGCATGAGGATCGCCTACTTCACCCACTCGCTCGCCTCGTGCTGGAATCACGGCAACGCCCACTTCTTGCGCGGCGTGCTCGACGAGCTGATCGTCCGCGGCCACGAGGTCACGGCGTTCGAGCCTGCCGGTGCCTGGAGCCTCGAGAACTTGCTTGCGGATCACGGTGAGCGAGGCCTCGACGCCTATCGCTCCAAATACCCACGGCTGTCCTCCCAAACCTTCGGCGCGGATGCCGATCTGGCGGAGCTGGTGGACGGCGCCGACCTCGTCATCGTTCACGAGTGGAACGAGCCGGCGCTGATCGCCCGTCTCGGCGCCCTGCGCAAGGCCGGCGCACCCTTCCAGCTCCTGTTCCACGACACCCATCACCGCGCGGTGAGCGCCCCGAAGGAGATGGAGGCCTTCGACCTCTCCGGTTACGATGGCGTGCTCGCGTTCGGCGAGACGCTGTCCCAGGTCTACCGCCAGCGTGGCTGGGCCGATCGGGTCTGGACCTGGCACGAGGCGGCCGATCTCAGGCGCTTCCACCCACCCGCGCAGGAAGGCCCGCGCGAAGGGCTGGTGTGGATCGGCAACTGGGGCGACGGGGAGCGCAGCGAAGAGCTCGAACGCTTCCTGCTGGCTCCGGCGAAGGCGGCCGGCCTGCCGCTCGACATCTACGGCGTGCGCTATTCCGAAGAGGCGCTGGCGACGCTGGAGCGATACGGCGCCGGCTATAACGGCTGGGCTCCCAACGCAGGCGCGCCAGAAATTTTCGCGCGCCACCTCGCGACCGTGCACGTCCCGCGCCGCTACTACGCGACGATCCTGCCCGGCATTCCCACGATCCGCGTGTTCGAGGCGCTCGCCTGCGGCATCCCGCTCGTCTCCGCCCCGTGGGACGATGCCGAGGGCCTGTTCCGGCCGGGGACCGACTACCTCGTGGGACGAGACGGCGTCGAGATGGAGCGCCACTTGCGCGCCCTCGCCGCCGACCCGGAACTGCGCGCGGAACTGGCGGCCAATGGCCTCGAGACGATCCGCGCCCGCCACACTTGCGCCCACCGCGCCGACGAGCTGCTCGCCATCGTCGAGGAGCTGACTCCCGCAATTCCGGCAAGGAAAATCGCGTGAAGATTGCGTTCTACGGATCGAGCCTGCTGTCGTCCTACTGGAACGGCGCCGCCACTTACTATCGCGGCATCCTGCGCGCGCTGGCGGAGCGCGGGCACGAGATCACTTTCTACGAACCCGACGCCTTCGACCGGCAGCAACACCGCGACATCGACCCGCCGCCATGGGCGCGCTCGGTCGTCTATCCGGCCACGGAGAGCGCGATGCACGATGTGCTGGCGGAAGCCGGGCGTGCCGATGTCGTCGTCAAGGCCAACGGCGTGGGCGTGTTCGACCGCGAACTGCTCGAAGGCGTGCTCCGCGAAGCACGCCCGGACGCGCTGACGATCTACTGGGACGTCGATGCGGCGGCAACGCTCGACGAGATGCGCGCCGATCCGTCGCACCCGGTGCGCCGCGCCCTGCCGGATCTCGACCTCGTGTTCACATACGGTGGCGGTCCGCCGGTGGTGGAGGCCTATCGCGGCTTCGGCGCGCGCGAATGCGTGCCGATCTACAACGCGCTCGATCCGGAGACCCACCATCCGGTTGCCGCCGACCCGGCCTTCGCCTGCGATCTCGGCTTCCTCGCCAACCGCCTGCCCGACCGGGAGGCGCGGGTGGAGGAGTTCTTCCTCCGCGCCGCCGAGCTGCTGCCGGACAAGCGCTTCATGATCGGCGGCAACGGCTGGCACGACAAGCCGATGCCGCAGAACGTGCGCCCGATCGGCCATGTCGGCACGGCGCAGCACAATGCCTTCAACTGCACCCCGCTGGCGGTGCTGAACGTGGCCCGGGATTCGATGGCCGAAGTCGGGTTCTCGCCGGCGACGCGCGTCTTCGAGGCTGCCGGCGCGGGCGCATGCCTGATCACCGACGCCTGGGAAGGGATCGAGATGTTCCTCGAACCTGGCCAGGAGGTGCTGGTCGCCCGCGACGGGCAGGACGTCGCCGAGCAACTCGCCGCGCTCACGCCGGAACGTGCCGAGGCCATCGGGCAGGCGGCGCTGCGCCGGGTCCTTGCGGAACACACTTACGAGCTCCGTGCCGCCGAGGTCGATGCGACCCTGCGCGAGACCAAGGCACGCCTGCGGGAGGTCGCGGCATGAAGCTCGTCGTGCTCGGCCTTAGCCTGTCCTCCTCGTGGGGCAACGGCCACGCCACGACCTTCCGTGCGCTGCTGTCCGCCTTCGCCGAGCGCGGCCACGAGATCCTGTTCCTCGAGCGGGACAAGCCCTGGTATGCCGACCACCGCGACCTGCCGGACCCCGACTTCTGCGAGCTGCTCTACTACGACAGCGTGCCGGAGCTGGAGCGCTGGCGCGGGGAGATCGAGCGGGCCGACGCGGTCATGGTCGGGTCCTACGTTCCCGAAGGCGTCGCGGTCGGCCGCTGGGTACAGCGCCATGCCGGCGGCACGACCTGCTTCTACGACATCGATACGCCGGTCACGCTGGCGCGGCTGGAGCGCGGCGACGACGAATACCTGATCCCTGAACTCATCCCCGGCTACGACATCTACTTTTCGTTCACCGGCGGGCCGACGCTCGATCGGCTGGAGCGCCAGTTCGGCTCGCCGTGCGCGCGTCCGCTCTACTGCTCGGTCGACACCGACCGCTATCGGCCGCTCGACGTGCCGAAGCGCTGGGACTTGTCCTATCTCGGCACTTATAGCGACGACCGGCAGCCGACGCTGGAAAAGCTGCTGATCGAGCCGGCGCGGGCCCGGCCGGACCTGCGCTTCGTCGTGGCCGGTCCGCAGTATCCGGCCGGCATCGACTGGCCGGCCAACGTCGAGCGGATCGAGCACCTGCCGCCCGCCGATCATCCTGAATTCTACGCCGCCTCCCGCTTCACCCTGAACGTCACGCGGGCGGACATGATCGCCGCCGGCTGGTCGCCGTCCGTGCGCCTGTTCGAGGCGGGAGCGTGCGGCACGCCGATCGTGTCCGACCGCTGGGCGGGCATCGAGGAGATCTTCGAACCGGGGCGCGAGATCGTCCTCGCCGACACCACGCAGGACGTGATCGACGCGCTGGCCGGGCCGGCGGAAGCGATCGGCAATGCCGCCCGGCAGGCGGTGCTTGCCGGACACAGCGCCCGCAAGCGGGCCGAACAATTCGAAGGCGATCTGATGGCGGGCGCAGCCCGGCGCAGGTCGCAAATGCAGAGCAGGAGAGCAGTGGCATCATGAAAACGAACAAGGAACTGACGCTCGTCGCCGGTGGCGCGGGCTTCATCGGCTCGCACCTCTGCCGCTTCCTGCTCGACCGCGGGGAGCAGGTCGTCTGCCTCGACAACCTGCAGACTTCGCGGGAAGCGAACATCCTGTCGCTCGAAGGGGAGAGCGGCTTCGAGTTCGTGGAGGCGGATATCGTCGATCCGCTGCCGGCATCGATCCTTCGCCACGCGGGCCGCTTCACGCGCATCTACAACCTTGCCTGCGCGGCTTCGCCGGAGCTCTACCAGGCCGATCCCGAGCACACGATGCTAACCAACGTGCTCGGCACGGACCGGCTGCTGCGCCTTGCGGAGCAGTCCGGCGCCCGCTTCCTGCTGACGTCCACCAGCGAGGTCTACGGCGATCCGGAGATGCACCCGCAGCGGGAAAGTTATCGCGGAAACGTCAGCTGCACCGGGCCGCGGGCCTGCTACGACGAAGGCAAGCGGGCGGCCGAGGCGCTGACGTTCGACTTCCTGCGGACCAGCCGGGTCGACGTGCGCGTGGCGCGGATCTTCAACACGTACGGCCCGCAGATGCGGCTGGATGACGGTCGGGTGATCTCCAACCTGATCTGCCAGGCGCTCTCCGGCGAGCCGCTGACGATCTACGGCGACGGAACGCAGACGCGCAGCTTCTGCTATGTCGGCGACACGGTCCGCGGCCTCTGGCGGCTGATGGAAAGCGACCTGCCTGAACCGCAGCCGATCAACATCGGCAACCCGCAGGAACTGACGATCAACGAACTGGTGGAGACGCTGAGGGAGATGGCCGGCCGCCCGATCGAGGTCTGCCACCGGCCGCTGCCGACCGACGATCCGCGCCGCCGGCGCCCGGACATCACCCTCGCGCATGAACTGCTCGGCTGGAAACCGACCACGCCGCTCCGCGAAGGGCTGCGCACGACGCTCACATGGTTCGGATCGGAACTGCAGCGCAACCGCGTTTCGCCGCTGGCGGAAAGCGAGCTTGAGCCTGCACGCCTGATGGTTGCCGGGAAGGCCTAGTCGGGGCCGAGAGGTAATGGTGTCCTGAGCGGAACCCGTCGTACGGGTGCGCCGCGGAGCATGATGGCTCGGCAGGGCTGCCAGGTCATACACCGAACAGTGAATTGAGCGGCACCCGCTTGCGGAGCAGTCTTCCTGCATGAAGAAGACTGTCCAGTTCGTTGCGCTCGCCGCCTCTCTGCTCCTGCCGGCTGGAGGCGCAAGTATGGCCGCTGCGGCTTCGCGGGAGCGCGAGGTCTTGGTTACGGCGATCGTCGGGTCGAAGCATCCTGCGCGTCCTCGCGTCGTGGTGGAAGACGTAGTCTGGACGTGCACCGGCAACGCCTGCACCGCCCGCATCCGCGATGATCCGGCCACGCGTCAGAGAGCCTGCTACCGCCTCGCCCGCATGATGGGAGGGGTGACGTCCTTCGATGGGCCTGCCGGGGCGATGCCGGCGGAGGAGCTGGACCGGTGCAACCGGCGGAAGTGACGGCCCTGCGTCAGGCGGCGAGAGTGCGCACGTCCTTCTCGGCCGGCTGCCTCTCCACCGGGCCGTGCAGGAGAGCGATCGCGGCTTCGCCGCCAGCGAGAGCATAGTCGCGGCGCCGGTGAATGAGCGTCTCGACGATCGCACCGTCCAGGATGATCAGGAGCGCCCGCGCGAGCGGCTCGCTGTCGCTGCGGCCCTCTTCCTCGAGCATCGATCGCAGCCATGTTTCGAACTCGGCCTTGTGCAGACGCGCTACCGCCGCCGCCGGATGACCGGGAAGATGGGCGAGCTCGCAGGCGGCGCGGATGAAGCCACAGCCGCGCCAGTTCGGGTCGGCCGAAGCCTCGGCCAGCTTGCGGTACATGCGCCGCATCCGTTCGGCGACGGTGCCGGTCGTGCCGGCCCAGTTCCGGTACCGCTCGAGCACCGGGCCACGCCGCGCCTGAAGGTATTCACCCAGCAGGTCGTCCTTGGAGCGGAAGTGGTAGTAGACGGTCTTCTTCGTCACGCCGGCGCGGGCGGCGATCCGGTCCAGACTGACGCTCGCCAGGCCCTCGGCATAGAAGAGGTCGTCGGCGGCCTGCAGGATCTGAGCTCGGGTAAGGGCAGCGTCTGCGGCCATGAGTTCGTCCTTTCGCGGTAGCTGCATTCTCGTGCGCCGTGCGCCGGTTCAAGTAAACTCACCGATGAGTGTAGCTGCATCGCCACCGGGCCTGCTCGAGGGCACGGGGTCGGCGAGGAGCGCGGCGCAGCCTGGTATCGGCTTCGAGGCCGGCGACGACAGCGTGGTGCGGGCGGTGGGACTCGAACCCACACGGGCAAAGCCCAGGGGATTTTAAGTCCCCGGCGTCTACCATTCCGCCACGCCCGCGCCGCGGCTTGCGTAGCGGCTTGCCGCCCGTCTCGCCAGTGGCGTTCGCGCGGCGGCCTTTGCCGGTGTCAGTAGAGGCAGATCAGGAAGACCGGATCGCCGTTGCCGAGGTTCTCGTCGGCCTTGACCAGTTGCAGCGCCGGGCCGCGGGCATCGTCCGGGATCCACAAGTCGCCGACGCTCAGCTTGCCTCCGGAAAGGCGCCCGCCGCCTTCCTTGTTGCTGAATGTGATCGCGCAGACCGGGTCGCGGTCCTTGCCGCACACGGAGGAATTGAAGGCCTTGTCGAACGCCTTGCGCAAATCTGACGGATATTCCTGATCGGCAGGCCGTATGAGTCCGTTGAACCGGTAATCGAGTTGCTGGATCCGCTCGCCTTCGGCCGAACGCTTGGCGATCACGTAACTGACCGGCTTGTCCAGCATCGTCAGCCCGGCCGGCGTGTGCACGGTCTGGCCGGCTTCCAGCCAGGCGACCGTCTCCCCCAGAGCTGCCTCGACTTCGTCGGACATCCCGGCGGGGCAATCGTTTGCCTGGGCGATCGTCGGCGCGATCGACGCGGCGGCGGCGAGCATGGTAATCGAGCGGCGCATCATTCCTCTCCCCAGAGAAAATTGCTCAAGTCTCTAGGAACATAGTGCCACAGAAACGCCTGCTTGGGAACGGCGATGGCGAGCAGGATCCGGCGCTCGAGACGTGCACGCCCGCGCGCCGGTCGCGCGTCGGGGCGGCGCGCGCAAGCATGGCCTGGAACAGCCTCCCTCACGGCCGGAGCGGGTCGGCTCCGGATCCGCGAGCGCAGTTCAGCCTGTTTTCCCTCGCCGCGTCAGGCGGCTTCTTCGTGCCGGAAGGTGTTGTTGGTGGTGTGGTCGCCCGCCAGCCAGCGCTTGAGCTCGGAATGGGCCCGGGCCTTGCGCTCCTCCGCACCGATCGCGGCGCGCGGATCGTCGCAGCAGAACTCGACGATCATGCCGTTGGGGTCGGTGACATAGACCGACCTGCAGTAGCCGTGCTCGAGAGCGAACGTGTTCGGGGGCGCAATGCCGGCGGCGGCGATGCGCTGCTCGATGCCCCTCTGGGTCTCCTGGTCGACGTTCAGCGCGATGTGGCGGAACGGGGAAGGCGGAAGCGGCGGATCGAACTCCGCCTGGTCCTCCGGGTCGGCGAACTGGAAGAAGGCCAGGCTGCTCCCGTCCGCAAGGTCGAAGAACACGTGGCAATAAGTCCGGTCCTTGCCGAACAGGTGATCGGTCTCGCACCAGGTCGCGCTCAGCGGCAGGCCGATCACGTCTTCGTAGAAGGCGCGGGTGGCTTCGAGATCCTTGGTCACATAGGCGGTGTGGTGCAGGCGGCTCGGCAGCTTGGTCATCGTCTCTCTCCCACGCGCCGTATCTTGCGATCGGCGCCTCGGGCGGAAGATAACACGCGCGCGGCGCGGTGCAAATCGCCTCTACTTGCGGCCCAGGACCGTCTCGTTGTCCGCGCCCAGCTCGGGTGGAGCGGTCACCTCGCGCTCGATCTCCCCGTCGAAGCGCAGCGGGGTGCGGATCGTGCGGAACGTGCCGCGCGGCCCGTCCGCCTCCGCCAAAATGCCGTGGTGCTGCCCCAGCGGGCCTTCGAGCACTTCCTTCGAATCGAGCACCGGCGAATGCGGCACTTCGAGCGCGGCGAGCCGCTCTTCCCAGTGCGCGCGCGGCTGCGATTTGAACCGCGGCGCCAAGAAGGCGATCACCTTCTCGTAGTTGGCGATGCGGGCGGGGCGGCTGGCGAACTCCGGCCGTTCGAGCATGTCCGGCACTTCCATCGCCCGCGCGAGGTTCTCCCAAAACTTCGGCGGGCTCGACATGTGCAGGGCGATCCACCCGCCGTCAGCGCATTCGAAGACGTAGCTCTGGGAGACGTGGGGCCGCGAATAAGGCCCCATGATCTCGTCGACCGCGAGGTAATGGGTGAAGTCGTCGAGGTTGAAGTGGCTCATCGCCTCGAACATCGACGTTTCCACGTGGCGGCCCTTGCCGGTCTTCTCGCGCTCATACAGCGCCGCCAGCACGCCATAGGCGGCGTAGAACCCCGTCACCGCATCGCCGATCGCGGGGCCGACCACGCGCGGGTGCTCCGGGTTGACCAGCAGGCGCAAGTATCCCGTGGCGGCCTGCGCCACGGTATCGAACGCGGGGCGGTCGCGGTGCGGGCCGTCACTGCCGAAGCCGGAAATGTCGGCATAGACCAGGCGCGGGTTCAGCGCCTGGAGCCGCTTGGCATCGACATTCATGCGCTCGGCCACGCCGGGGCGGAAGTTCTGGATCAGCACGTCGGCACTCGCCACCAGTTCGTCGAAAATGGCGAGGTCCTGCGGGTCCTTGGTGTTGAGCTCGACCGACTTCTTGTTGCGGTTGTAGGTCTGGAAGTGCGGTGAATAGAGGTCGCCGTCGAACGCGCGATAGGGATCGCCGGTGCCCGGCTGTTCGACCTTGATCACCTCCGCCCCAAGGTCCGCCAGCAGCATCGCCGCCGCGGGCCCGGTGATGAAAGTGCCCAGGTCGAGCACGCGAATGCCTTGCAGCGGCTTTGCCACCAGCTTCTTCTCCAAGTCCGTTCGTGCCGAGCTTGTCGAAGCACGAGATCACGCGGGTTCCGCCAATTCGTCCTTCGACAGGCTCAGGACGAACGGGTTAAGTGTTGACCAGGTCATAACGGCCGCTCGATAGCGGCCGCAAGGAGAGACATTCATGCGCATCGGCAAGCAGGACGCGCCGTACACCGCCATCTGCACTTCGGACGCGGACAGCATCACCGTGCGCGGGCACGACCTGGTGAACGATCTGATGGGGCGCATCGACTTCACCAGCTACTTCTGGCTGCTGGTGACCGGCCGGATGCCGAATGAGGATCAGAGCTATCTCACCAACGCCGTGCTGGTGGCACTGGCCGAGCATGGGCTCGTGCCGAGCGTCGTCGCCGCGCGGATGACTTACGCCGCTGCGCCGGAGGCGCTGCAGGGCGCCGTCGCCGCCGGGCTGCTCGGCTGCGGCTCGGTCGTGCTGGGGAGCGCCGAAATCGCCGGACGGTTCTACGCCGAGTGCGTGGCGGACCTGCGCGCGAGCGGCGACCCCATCGAAATCGTCGCGAAGCGCAACGTCGAGCGCTGGCGCGAGCATACCAAGGCGGTACCCGGCTTCGGCCATCCACAGCACGCCGGCGGCGATCCGCGAGCAAACCGCCTGCTCGAAATGGCCGACGAGCGCGGCGTCTCGGGCGAGCACGTGGCGATGATGCGCGCGCTCAAGGCTGTGCTGCCGGAGACCATCGGCCGCGATCTGCCGATCAACGTCAACGCCGCGATCCCTTCGATCATGCTCGATGTCGGCTTTCCGCTCGCGGCGCTGAAAGGCATCGGCCTCCTGTGCCGCACCGCCGGCCTTATCGGACACCTGACGGAAGAGGCCGAGCGCCCGATCGGGTTCATCCTCTCCGGCAACGCGGCCGAGGCGATCGAATACGACGGGCCCGGCTGAGCGTCTTTCGCTCAGGCGCAGCGAATACTTGCCAAGCTAAGCTCTCCCCCGCACACTGTGCGCGGGAGAGATCAATGGAAGCAGCGGAATTCGACTACGTCGTGGTGGGTTGCGGCTCGGCCGGCGCGGCGCTGGCGGCGCGGCTGGGGGAGGCGGCGGACCGCACGACCTGCGTGATCGAGGCTGGCGGGCACGACACGCACCCGTTCATCGACATACCGAGCTTCGTCGCTGCCGCGATCGGGCGCGAGGAAACCAACTGGCGGTTCGAGACGGTGCCGCAGCCGGGCATGGCCGGGCGGCGCATCCCGGTGCCGCGCGGTCGCGTGGTCGGCGGCTCGGGCGCGATCAACGGCATGGTCTATTTCCGCGGGCATCCCACGGACTACGACGACTGGTCCGATGCCGGCTGCACCGGCTGGTCCTACGCCGAAGTGCTGCCCTACTTCACCCGCACCGAGAACAACGAGGACTTCCCTGAGAGCGTGTTCCACGGGAAAGGCGGGCCGATAAACGTAAAGCTGGTGCCGAACCCAAACCGGCTCAACTACGCGTTCATGGATGCGCTGGGCGAGCTGCAGTTCCCCGCCTGCGCCGACTTCAACGGCGCAAACTCCGAAGGCTACGGCCGCCGCCAGGGGCTGATCCGCGACGGGCGGCGGGAGACCACTGCGAAGTCCATGCTCCGGCCGGCCCTGGCGCGGGGCAACATCCACCTGCAAACCGGCGCCCAGGTCGCACGCGTGCTGGTGGACGGCGGACGCGCCTGCGGCGTCGAGCTGAGCGACGGCAGGACGATCAGGGCCCGGCGCGAGATCGTGCTTTCCGCGGGCGCGGTGCAGACGCCGCAGATCCTGATGCTGTCCGGCATCGGCCCGGCGGCGCACCTGAAGGACCTCGGGATCGAGGTGGTCCGCGATGCGCCTGGCGTCGGCGCCAACTATCACGACCATGTCGCCAGCCCGATCCACATGGAGACGGCGGATACGACCAGCTACGGCCTCTCCTGGCGGGCCTTGCCGCGCGATGCGCTGCACCTGCTGCAGTACCTAGCCACGCGCACCGGGCCGCTCGCCGGCAACGTGTTCGAAAGTGTCGCTTTCCTGCGCACCGATCCGTCGCTGGAGAAGCCCGACGTGCAGTTCGTGTTCCAGCCTGCCAAGCGGCTGACGAACCCGAAGATCCCGTTCCCGCTCGGCCACGGCTACGCGATCAGCCCGGTAGCGCTCTATCCCAAGAGCCGCGGCACCGTGCGCCTCGCCAGCGCCGATCCCGCGGCCGCGCCGCTGATCGACCCGCGCCTGTTGGAGCAGCCGGAGGACATCGCACCGCTGATCCGCGCGCTCAAGATCGCCCGCAGCGCTTTCGCGACGAGGGCTTTCGCAGAGTACCGCGGCGTCGAAGTCGCTCCCGGCCCGGAAGTGCAGAGCGACGATCAGTGGGAAGCGTATATCCGCCAGACCGGCTACACCGTGCACCACCCGGTCGGCACCTGCCGGATGGGTTCGGATGCGCAGGCCGTCGTCGATCCGCAGCTGCGCTTCAACGGCATCGAAGGTCTGCGGATCGCCGACGCTTCGGTCATGCCCAGCGTGATCGGCGGCAACACCAACGCGCCGTGCGTGATGATCGGGGAGCGGGCGGCGGACTTCATCCTCGGCAAGCCAGCGCTGCCTGCCGCGGAGCTGCCGCCGGAAAGCGTCGCACGATATAAGCCGACTGCGAGGGCAGCGGCCTGAGGGAGAGGGAATTGGCGAAGGAACACGTTAAAAGCTGGACGATCGGCGACGTCACCGTCAGCCGTATCGTCGAGATCTGGGACTTCCAGGACGACATCCGCATGACGATGCCGGAGGCGACCGAGGAGGAAGTCCTCGCGCTCGACTGGCTGCACCCGCACTATGCCACGCCGGACGGCCGGCAGCGGATGAACTTCCAGGGCTTCGTGGTGCAGGCACCGGGGCGCACGATCGTGGTAGACAGCTGCATCGGAGCCGGCCGCGACCGCGAGTTCGACGTGTTCTGCGACTTGCCGGAAGGCTTCCTGCAGGATCTCGAGAGCCTCGGCATCAGCCGGGAAGACGTCGACACCGTGATGTGTACCCACCTGCACTTCGACCATGTCGGCTGGAACACCTACAAGGATCCGGCGACGGGCGAATACCTGCCGACTTTCCCCAACGCCCGCTATCTGTTCGGAGAGACCGAGTTCGAGGCCTGGAAGCACATCCGGAACGACGGGCACCACAACCCTAACCACATGATCGAGTGCGTCGATCCGATCGTCGCGGCGGGCATGGCCGACTTCATCGACGTCGGCCACGAAATAGCGAGCGGTGAGGATTGGGGCATCCACTGCGAGCCGAGCCACGGGCACACGCCGGGACACGTCCACGTACGTATCAGCTCGAACGGGCAGGATGCGGTCATCACCGGCGACCTGATGCACCACCCGATGCAGTGCGCGATGCCGGCGCGAACCGCGACGTTCGACATGGACAAGGAAGCCGGCCGGCAGACCCGCGTCGGCTTCGTCGAGAAATACGCCGACAGCGGCGTGCTGGTGATCGGCGCGCACTTCGCCGAGCCCACCGCGGGACACATCGTCACCGGCGATGACGGGCAGACCTGGTTCAAGGGGCTCGGCCTGTGAGCCAGACGATCCCAGATTATCCGATCGACATCTTCACGCCCGATGCGGTGCGCAACGCGCGCGAGGTGGACGACGCGCTGCGCGAGTTCGCGCCCGCCGTGCGCCTGCACGACGGCACCGTGATGATCGCGCGGCACGAGCATGTGACGAAGGGGCTGCTCGACTGGAAGAGCTTCTCCAGCGCCTCGCGCCCGTGGCACGATCCCAACTCGCCGCGACCGGAAATCCTCCTAACCGACGATCCGCCCCGGCATACGCAAGTGCGCAAGGTCGTCGCCGACGCGCTCAGTCCGCGCGCGCTGGAGCGGGTGAAGGGTATCTTCGAGGCGGCCGCCCGGGAGTTCGTCGCCGAACTGCGCGAGCGCGAGGGCGAGACCGTCGATGCCGTGGGCGAGATCACCCAGGCCTACATCTTCCGCGTTCTGCCCGATATTCTCGGCCTGCCGCAGGAAGGCCGGCACCACATGCACGGCTTCTCGCAGATGGTCTGGGCCACGATGGGCCCGCCGGGGGAGCTGTTCGACGAAGCCATGCAGCACGATTACTCCGCCGTGCTCGCATGGCTGGAGCAGACCTGCGAGCGCGATGCGCTGGACCCGGAAGGCATCGGCGCCGAGTTCTTCCGGGCGGCCGACCGAGGGCAGGTGACGCTCGCCGAAGCCAAGCTGCTGCTGCAGACCGTGCTCAGCGCGGGGGCGGACACGACCTACCTGACGATGGCCAACGCGATCCGCGCCTGGGCGCTGTTCCCGCGGGAGTATGCCGCGCTGCGGGCCGAGCCGAAGAAGCTGCGCAACGCCTTCGACGAATCGCTGCGGTGGGACTCGCCCAGCCGCATGGCCGGGCGCATCGCCACGGTGGACGTGGAGATCGACGGCCTGGTGGTGCCCGCCGGCACCCGCTGCGGCCTGATGTTCGCCGCCGCCAACCGCGACCCGCGCTTCTGGGACGCACCGGAGGAGTACCGCATCGATCGCGACACCAAGCATTCGCTCGGCTGGGGCTACGGCGTCCACGGCTGCGTCGGACGGGTGCTGGCGCAGATGGAGGCGCAGGCGCTGCTCGGCACGCTCGTGCGCGAGGTCGAGAGCTTCGCGCTCGCCGGCCCGTACGAACCGTGGATGACAACCGTCGGCCACGGCCCGATGCGCCAGCCGGTCACACTGAACTTCGCTTGAGCCGGGCATGAGCGTCGCCCGGAGATCCGTTCGTCCTGAGCTTGTCGAAGGACGAGGGCAGCGCGGCGTTCATGGTTCGACAGGCTCACCACGAACGGGAGAGGTAGTGGCTTGACCGCACCCGTCACCCGCATCGACGCGATCCGCTACGCGCGGCACGAGCGGACCGCCGCCAGCAACTTCACGCAGGCGGTGGACGATCACGACATGGCGATGCCGCTCGACTACTTCGTCTGGGCGATCCACCGCGACGGCCACCCGCCGGTGATCGTCGACACCGGGTTCGGCGAGAAGGCGGCGGCTGCGCGGAGGCGGGTGATTACCCGCCCGGTGATCGAGGGCCTGCGCGACGCGGGGATCGACAACCTTTCGGTCGAGCACGTGATCCTCACGCACCTGCATTACGATCACGCCGGCTCGCTGGGCGTGTTCCCCAACGCGCGGTTCCATGTGCAGGATGCGGAGCTGGCGTTCGCCACCAGCCGGCATGTCTGCAACAGCGAGGTCCGCGCGCCGTTCGACGGCGAGCCGATCGCCCAGCTCGTGCGCAAGCTCTACGCCGATCATGTCGTGTTCCACGATGGCGACTCCGCCTTCGCTCCCGGGATCGACCTGCGCCTTTGCGGCGGGCACACGGCCGGGCTGCAGGTGGTGGTCTGCGACACCGCGCGCGGCCCGGTGGTGCTGGCCAGCGATGCGGCGCACCTTTACGCCAACATCACCCGCGAGCTGCCCTTCCCGATCTTCATCGACGAGGCGGGATACCGCGAGGCGCAGCAGCGGGCGCTTGCGCTGGCCGGCGGCTCGCTCGATCACCTGATCCCCGGCCACGATCCGCTGGTGCTCGCCTGCTTCCCTTGCGAGAACGACATAGCGCGGGTCGATCTGCCGCCACACACGCCGATTTCGGAGACGCAATGACCACAGTGGGATTTCTGGGCCTCGGCCGAATGGGCGCGGGAATGGCCGCGCGCCTCATCGGGCAATGCGAGCGGCTGCTGGTGCACGACATCGACAGTGCCGCGGTCGCCGCTCTGGTGGCACAAGGCGCGGAAGCTGCCGGCTCGGCCGGGTCGCTTGGCCAGAGCTGCGACATCGTCTTCACCAGCCTGCCGACCCCGGCAATCGTGCGTGAGGCGATACTTGGAGCGGACGGGATCACCGCCGGCGGCAGCCCGCGCATGATCTGCGACCTTTCGACTTCCGGCCCCAAGCTGGCGGCCGAGTTGTCGGGGGCGCTCACGGGCAAGGGCATCGCCAGCTTCGACGCGCCGGTTTCCGGCGGCATCGCCCGTGCGCACGACGGCACGCTGTCACTGATGGTCGGCGGCCCGGAGCCCGTATACGAATTGCTGCGCCCGCTGCTGGAGCGCTTCGGCAAGCCGTTCTACATGGGCGCGACGCCCGGTGCCGGGCAGACCATGAAGCTGGTCAACAACCTGCTCGGTGCCGTGGCCATTGGGGTCACCGCGGAAGGCATGGCCTTCGGGATCAAGGCGGGCCTGGACCCGGCGCGGATGATCGAAGTGCTCAACCAGTCGACCGGCGTGAACTCCGCCACCCGCGACAAGTGGCCTAAGTCCGTCCTCCCGCGCACGTTCGACTTCGGCTTCGCCGCGGCGCTCAGCCTCAAGGACACGAACCTGCTGATGGAGGAAGCCGCTGCCGCCGGCGTCCCGCTGCCGCTGGGCGAGATCGTGCGGGACTACCTCGAACGCACTCTCGCGCGCGAAGGGCCGGAAGCCGATTTCACCGCGATCGCGAAAGTCGTCGAGGAAGCGGCGGGGCTGGACCCGGAGCGTTAGGCTCCGGCGCTGGCCGCCTTGGGAGGCGTCTCGAAGCTCTTGCGCTTAGCCTGTTCGGCTTCGCGTCGGTCGCTCCACTTCTTGTAGGCGTAGCCGCCCGCGCCGAGCACGAGCATCGCCGGAAGGCTCATGCGCCGGATCAGCGGCACGGCCGCCGCGCCGAGCAGCGCGCCGCCTGTTCCGCCGACATTGCGGGAGTGCTGGGCCACTTTGGCGCCTGCGATGGCGCCGATAATCTTGCCGATCATGGTTATCTCCTTCTTCGGCTGCACAACCCTTGCGGAAGAGCTCAGTTCCACCGCGGTCGCAGGAACAAAGCTCCGGCGGGTTCGCTCTCCAGAAGAGAGAGCGAGTCCTACCATGAAGCCGATGACCGAGCATCACCTGGCGATCCTGCGCCGTCACATGGTCGAGATCGTCGACATGCATTTCGACTTGGCGGCCGACGAGATCGGCAGGGATCGGCTCGATCCCGAGCTGCGCCGGGCGCTGATGGACGTTCCGCGCCACCTGTTCGTACCCCAGGCGCTGGCCGCCGTCGCCTATCAGGACACGCCGCTGCCGATCGGCTTTGATAAGACCATCTCGCAGCCGTTCATCGGTGCGCTCATGCTGGACCTGCTGGGCGTGGCGCCGGGCATGCGCGTGCTGGAGGTCGGCACCGGCTACGGATACCAGGCGGCGGTCATGGCCGAGATGGGCGCCGAAGTGTTCAGCGTAGAAGTGGTGGAGGAATTCTCCGAAGCCGCACAGGCGCGGTTCGAGGCTCTCGGCTACGACGTGAAAATCCGCGTCGGCGACGGCACGCGCGGCTGGGCGGAGCACGCGCCGTTCGACGCCATCCTGATCACCGCCGCCGCGGCCGAGGTGCCGTTCGACCTGCTCGACCAGCTGGAGGTCCGCGGGAAAATGGTCATTCCCCTCGGGGCCGGCGAGGTGCAGCAGCTGAGCGTCGCCGAGAAGCAGGGCAACGGCACAGTCGAAGTCCGCGAACTGATGCCGGTGCGCTTCACCCGCCTGGAGACCGCGGGCTGAGCAGAGCCCCGCCTCAGTCTGCTTGCGAGCCTTGCCGCTCTTGCGCCCCTTGGTCGCTGAGCCGCATGAACGCATAACCCCCGGCCGCTAGCGCCAGCAGTGCCGGCAGCCTCATCCTCCGCGCCAGCGGAACCGCCAGCGCGCCGAGCACGGCCCCGGTGGTACTGTCCATGCCCCTGGTGGCTTTCGCTGCCTGTGCGCCGGCCACGGCTCCGATAATCTTCCCGATCATGCGGTGTCTCCTTCTCTTCGGAGAGGATAACCGGGATCCGGCGGTCCCGGTTCCGCGCGCCGCCTATAAGTCGTTACGGATCGTCGCGAGGGCGCCGCCGTCGATCTCCCACTTGGCGCCGTTGACGTAGCTCGCCTCGTCCGAAAGCAGGAAGCTGACCACGTTGCCGACTTCGTCCGGCTGGCCGACGCGGTCGAGCGTGGCCACTTCGCCGAGCTTCTTCATGCCGGCTTCGACGTCGTCGAACATCTGTTCGAGCATGCCGACCAGCAGCGGGGTCTCGATCACGCCCGGCATCACGCAGTTTACCCGCACACCCTTCTGCGCCACTTCGCTCGCTGCGGTGCGGGTCAGCCCGACCGCGCCGTGCTTGGCGGCGTTGTAGGCGCAGGCCCCGGCAAGGCCGCGCTCGGAGCCGATCGAAGCGGTGTTGACCACCGCGCCGGTCCCGCGTCGGACCATGTCCGGCAGCACGTAGCGCAGGCCCAGGAACATCCCGCGCAAGTTGACGTGCAGCACGCGGTCGAATTCCTCGATCTTGTAGAGGTGCGTCGGGGCGAGCTCGCCTTCGATCCCGGCGTTGTTGAAGAAGCCGTCGACATGGCCGAGCTTGTCGAGCGCCGCCTCGGCATAGCCGATCACCTGGGCTTCGTCGGCGCAGTCAGCCTCGTGGCCGATCGCATCGAAGCCGGAGTCGCGCAGGGTGCGGACCCGCTCCTCCAGCTTCCTGCCGTCGATATCGACCAGCATCACCCTGGCCCCTTCGCGGGCGAGAATTGCGCTGGTGGCGAAACCGATCGCCCCGGCAGCGCCGGTCACCAGCATCGTCTTGTCTTCGTGACGTTTCATTTCTTGGCTCCCTTGCGGAATGGCAGCGTCAGCAGGAACAGCGCGGTTCGCGGTGTAAGCAGTTTCAGGAAAGCCCGGGCATTCTCCGGCGTCAGCGTCGCGCTCATCGGCATCGTGCCGAACACTTTGCCCTTGAGCACCAGGTCGCTGCCCTGGCGTTCGACTTTGCTGACCTGCATCAGCTCGCTCTTGTCGGCGGAGTAGATCTTCATCAGCGCGCTTCCCCCTGGTCACGCGGGGTTTGGTTTGCGGCCCAGCGCTCCATCTGCGGCGACGGCTCAGTGCGGCTCGATGGATCCTGAAACGAGTTCAGGATGACGATGGAATGGAAAGGTGGGTTCAACAGGGCCCCCTTTTCGTCACCCCGGACTTGTTCCGGGGCCCATTTCTCCGCCGGCACGGATGGGTCAGTGAGGCGAAACGGCATCACGACACTCCAATTCGGTCGAACTCGATTCCCAGGTCCTCGGCCATGACCATAGCGGTGGCGCGGCCGGCGCCGAAGACGCCGCCACCGGGGTGCTGGAACGGGCCGACGAGGTAGAGCCGCTCCACGCCCGGCACGCGGTACTGGCCCAGCTCCGGCGTCGGCCGGTGCGATCCGGACTGGTAGGTCGTGGTGGCGATGCCGTGCAGGTCGCCGCGGTAGAAGCTGGGGCTGGTGCGCTCCATGTCGACCGGGCTGTCGCAGTGATAGTCGAGGATCGTCTCGGGCAGGCCGTCGATGAAGTCGCCCATTCGCGCGATCATCTTGTCGGCGAACTCCCGCTTGCTCTCGTCCCAGCTGCGGCCATCGGTGCGCTCGTAAGGCACGTAGTCCCAGGCGTGGAAGATCGCCTTGCCTTCCGGCGCGCGGGAGGGATCGTGCTGGGTCAGCTGGCCGACGCCGACCAGCGGCGTGGGGGAGAAGTTGCCGTAGCGCAGTTCGTCGAAGGCGCGGCGCATGTCGCGGTATTCGGCCGGCATCAGCTCGTACATCACCGCCGCGAGATCGCCGGCCTTGAACTTCAGCGGCGCGTCGAGCGCGGCGTGGACGGTGAAGCAGGCGGCATCCGTAATATGCGTGCGGCGCGCGTTCTTCGCGACGCTGGCGGGAAGCGAGGGCACCATGTCGGGCAGAACGTGCGGGTGGATCGCGCCGATCACGCCGTCGCTGCAGGTCAGCCGCTCGCCGCTGTCGAGCACGACGCCGGTGGCGCGCGTGCCGTCGGTCACCACTTCCCGAACATGGCAGTTGCTGCGCACCGCGCCGCCGTGATCCTCGATGCAGGCGATCAGCGCGGCCGTCAGGCTGCCGGAGCCGCCGACTGGCACACCGAAGCCGAACTTCTCCAGGAAGCCGAGGAACACGTATGCGCCGATCCCGGTCGCCTTCTCGTCCGGGCTGACGAGGTTCTCGCCCGCCACGCGGCCGAAGTGGGCCTTGACCTTGTCGTGCTCGAACAGCTCTTCCATCAGGTCGAAGGTGCTGACCTGGGTCGTACGCCAGATCTCGCGCCCTTCGGCGCTCTGGTCCATCATCGCCGTCTGTGCGCCCAGCGGCATCGGCGGCGAATAGAGCCCGGCCTGGATCATCGGCAGCCACTCCGCCGCCTGGCGAGACATCTCGAGGAAGGTCTCGGCGTCCTTCGCGCTGAACCTAGCGATCGCCTCGGCGGACTTGGCGGCGTCGCGGTAGAGCGGCAGCGTCGCGCCGTCTTCCCACACGCTCATCATCGGCACTTCGGGGAACAGGTAGCGCAGGCCGTACTTCGACTTGAGCGCCAGCTCGTCGTTCAGCAGCAGCGGATTGCCCTGAATGAAGATGTGGCTCATCGAATGCTGGTCGTGCTTGAAGCCGGGCCGGGTCAGCTCGCGCGTGACGACCCCGCCGCCGAACCACTCGTTCCGCTCGAGCACGAGCACCTTCTTCCCCGCGACCGCGAGATAGGCCGCGGCGACGAGCCCGTTGTGGCCGGAGCCGATGGCGATGATGTCCGCGTCAGCCACTATTCTCTCCCTTGTTCGTCACCCTGAACTTGTTTCAGGGCCCATTTCTCCGCCCGCACGGACCGCGCGGTGAGGCGCGATGGATCCTGAAACAAGTTCAGGATGACGGGAGGAGGGAATGGAATTGTTCAAACCATCGCGCTCAGCGCGAGGTCGCTGAGCTTCTGGCAGCGCTCGATATTGGCGGCCTGGGTCATGACCCCGGCGCTGCACAGCGCGAAGCTGACGTCGCGCGCCGGATCGACCCAGAACATCGTGCTGCCGGCGCCGTAGTTGCCGTGGGTCTCCGGGCTGGCGAGCGTGCCGAACAGGTGGTGGAACACCCCGGTCCCGCGTACCTGGAAGCCGATCCCCTGGTTCGCAGGCGGAACGATCCAGCCGGCGTTCTCGGCCACGCGCTTGTAGAGCTGGTTCGGCATGTCCCCGGTGTGCACCTGCCGCGCCAGCTGCAGCGTCGCGGGGGAGAGGATGCGCACCCCGTCGAGCTCCCCGCCGCGGCGGAGCATCTCGGCGAAGCGGTAGAGGTCGCCGCTGGTGGAGGCGCAGCCGACATGCGGGGCTTCGACCTCGGGGTCCTCGAACAGCGCGTGATCGCCGGGGATGTTTCGGCTGAGGTGCTGGATCGGCACCGTCCCGCGCATGTCCGGCTTCACGTGTCGGTCTTTCAGGTCCGGCCGCAGCCCCATGGAAGTGCTGTCCATCCGCAGCGGCGCGAACAGGTCCTCGTGCAGCAGCGTGCGGTAGTCCCGGCCATGCGGATCGGTGCGCACGAGCGCGGTGCCCATCAGCACGTGATTGACCAGCGGTGAGTAATCGCAGCGGGTGCCGGGCGGCACCTCGCCGTGGACATTCTCGATCGAAGCTTCGAACAGCTCGTCCAGCCGGTCGAGGTACATCCCCGGCTTCGGGGTCCAGACGCCCGGCATGCCCGCCGTGTGGGTGAGCAGGTGGTAGAACGTCGCGTCCTCGCGCGGCTGGCCGGTGAATTCCGGCAGCACGTCCTTCACTTTGGTGGTCAGCGCAAAGCGGCCTTCCTCGATCGCCTTGAGGATCAGGACGTTGGTGAAAGCCTTGGTGACCGAGAAGATCGAGAACACGTTGTCGAGCCGGAGCGGCCGCGCCCCGGCCGCGTCCTCGGCGCCGAGCGCTTCCTCGAACACCACTCTGCCGCTCCGCCCGACGGTCAGCACCGCGCCGAAATAGTCGCCCCGCGCGATGTCGGCGAGGATCACCTCGCGAAGGCGGTCGATCCGTTCTTGCCAGACGTTCATCCCCCTATCTCTCCCTCAATCGTCATCCCGGACTTGATCCGGGATCCATCCAGCCTCCGGAACCGCAGATCCCAGTTGCGCGATGGGCCCTGAAACAAGTTCAGGGTGACGGTAACCGAGGGGGAGAGATGCATTATCCTCACCCCGCCGCGATGATGCCGCCGTCGATGGCCAGCATGGCCCCGGTGATGAACGCCGCCTCGGCCGACAGCAGGAAGGCCGCCGCCCTAGCCACGTCGTCCGGGGTCCCGTTGCGCCGCAGCGGGATTTGCTTCGCCCGTTCCGCGTACTGCTCCGGCGTGACGAAGCCTTCGGTCGCCGGGGTCGGCACGCTGCCTGGGGCGATGGCGTTGACGCGCACGCCGCGAGGGCCGAGCTCGCCGGCGAGGACTTTCGTCAGCCCGGCGATGCCCGCCTTGATCGTGGTGTACGCGCCGGTGTTCGGCCGCCCGCGATAGGCGACCGGCGAGCTGTAGTTGAGGATGTTGCCCGGCGCATTCTCGTCGCGGTGCGCTAGGAACGCCTGCACGCCCCAGAACACGCTCTTGAGCCCGGCCGAGAGCATTCGGTCGAGCGTTTCCTCGGTGACCTGTTCGATCGGTTCGTAGACCAGTACGGAGGCATTGTTGATCACCGCGCGCAGCGGCCCGGCGTCGCGCCTGAACGCCTCCGCCACGTCGAAGAACGCCTGCCGCCGGCCGAGATCGGCGCCGTATGCATGGGCCTGGCCGCGGCTCTCGCGGATGGCCGCCGCCACGGCCTGTGCGGAGGCCTCGTCGATGTCCGCCACACCGACGATCGCCCCCTCGGACGCGAGGTGCTTCGCAATCCCCTCGCCAAGCCCTCGCCCGGCGCCGGAGATCAGGATCGGCTGTCCTGTGAAGCGCACTCAGTCCATCCCGAACAGCTTGGCGGTGTAATGGCTGTCCATGTACTCGCGCATGGCGTCGATCTTGCCGTTCGAGACCTCGAACACCCAGCAGTAGTCGTTGTCGTAGACCTTCCCGTCCATCGTCTTGCCGGTGGAGTTGGACTCCACGCAGACGAACGGCCCGGCGGAGAACATGTTCTGTACGTGGACCTTGGGGTCCCCCGGCTCGAACATCCCGCGCACCGGGGCGAGGAACTTGTCGATGATGTCCATGCCGACGTGCTTGCCGGCTCCGGCGATGTCCTTGACCTTGGGCTCCCACACCGAATGCTCGTGGTAGAACGTGCGCAGGCGCTCGAGGTCGCCAGAGGAGAGGACCTCGAAGAAGTCGAGCACGAGCTGCTCGTTGGCGTTCGCCGCGGTTACCGTCATTTCAATCCTCTCGCTTCGTCGCTGGGGGCAGGAATGTTCGGCATGGCCCCGCCCTGGTGCAGGGCGACCTGGCCATAGCGGGACATGAACTGCCAGCCTTCGCCGGTCTTGACGTAATGATCCTCGAACCCGCCGACGTAGATGCCGCCGGCTTCCTGCGGCGGCTCGGTCGAGGCGTGGCTCGACAGCATCGTCAGGTAGTTCGTCCCGCGCGCCTCGATCTCGGAGATCACCTCGACCAGCACGTTGGTGACGATGTGGCGCACCAGGATCGGCGGCCGGTCGCGGAAGATCGCCTGCACCCTGTCACGCCCGAAGAACGGGAAGTCCGGCTGGAACGGCCGCGCGAACGTGCAGTCCTCCGTGAACAGCGCGGCCAGCGCCTCATGGTCGCCGTTGTCGGCATATTTGGCGAACAGCAGCGGCAGCCGGGCACACTCGGCCTCGATCCGCAGGCGTTTCTCGTCCTTCATCAGCCGAGCTCTTCCGCGCCTTCGGCGTCGATCTCGGCGAAAGCCTCGTTGGCCAGGCGGAAGCTGTCGACCGCCGCCGGAATGCCGCCGTAGATGCCGACCTGCAGCAGAACCTCGCGGATTTCCTCCCGGCTAAGGCCGTTGTTGAGCGCGCCGCGGACATGGGCCTTCAGCTCGTGCCCACGGTTGAGCACCGCGATCATCGCCAGGTTGATCAGGCTCCGGTCGCGCCGCGGCAGCCCCTCGCGGCCCCAGTTCCAGCCCCAGCAGTAGGTCGTGACCAGTTCCTGCAGCGGATCGTTGAACGGCCCGGATTTCGCCAGCGCACGGTCGACATAAGCATCGCCGAGCACCTCCCGGCGGATCTGCATGCCTTTGTCGTAGAGGTCTTGGTCCATCTTACGTTCTTTCTAGTTTTGCTTCGTCATCCTGAACTCGTTTCAGGATCCATTCCGCCGCATGCACCGTGGGCGCGGGATGGCGGAATGGATCCCGGAGCAAGTCCGGGATGACGAGGGAAAGGGGCAGGAGGCGGCAGCGGGAGAGCTCACCCAACAACCTCATAAACCGCGTCGATCAGCCGGCGCGCGCGCGGGCCGTTGGTGCCGACGGCGTGCATCTGGTTGCAGCAGTAGGAGAAGCCGAGTTTTGCATCGGGATCGCCGAAGCCGATCGAGCCGCCGAGGCCGTGATGGCCGAAGCTGCGCATGTTCGGCCCCATGTAGACGGCCTCCGGCGTGTTGAGCAGCACGCCCATCGCCTGGTGATATGGCCGTTCCTGGAGCAGCTCGGTCTGGTTGTGCTGCTCTGTGATCATCGCCTCGAGCTGTTCCTTCGAGAGCAGGGACACGCCGTCCACCTCGCCCACTGTCGCGCCGTAGATGCGGGCGACGCCGCGGGCATTGCCGTGGCCGGAGCCGCTGGCGATCTCGGCCTCACGCCACTTGGGGGCGTTCATCGTGTCGTACCACGGCTCGCGCGGGTTCTGCAGGAAAGCGAAGCTGCGCAGCACCGCGCCGTCCTGCCAGCCTTCGGGCGTGTCCGGCTTTTCCGGCACGGACTGGTCCTTTGCCGCGAACAGCCGCGCGCCGGTGTTGGGCAGGACTTCGGCAACGTGCGCCTGCTGGTTCTCGTCCATCTCGCCGATGTAGTATTCGGCCGTAAGCGGCCGGGCCACGTTCTCCCGCAGGAACGGGCCAACGGTCGTGCCGGTCACCCGGCGCATGATCTCGCCGAGCAGGAAGCCCTGGTTGTGGACGTGGTAGGCGGCGCGGGTGCCCGGCTCCCACAGAGGCTCCTGCACCTCCAGCGCGCGGATATAGGCATCGAAGTCGAAGAAGCCGCCGGGGTACATCGTGTCCGTGGTCAGCACCGGAATCGCGGCGGTGTGATCGAGCACCATGCGCACGCGGATGTCCTGCTTCCCATTCTGCGCGAACTCTGGCCAGTAGTGCGCGATCCGCTCGTCCGGGTCGACCAGCCCGCGATCGATCAGCATATTGAAGCAAATGCCGGTCACGCCTTTGGCGACGCTCATCATGCAGACGGTGGCGTGCTCGTCCCAAGCCAGGCTGCGGTCGGCGCGGGCCCAGCCGCCCCACAAGTCGACGACGGTTTCGCCGTCGAGCACCACGGAGACGCCGGCGCCCAGCTCCTCTTCCTGGCGGAAGTTCTCGACGAAGGCGTCCACGACCGGGCGGAACCGTTCGTCGAACCGGCCGCGCAACGGATATTCGCCGCCGCGGGCGGAGATCGTCTCGTTCAGTTCGGCTTGTGGCAATCCACTCTCCCTGTGTTCCGCCGAGCCTTTGCGACTCTAACGAGCGTTAGTGCTAGGGGAGAGCAGGCCAGCGGGAAAGGGGCTTTGCGCGGGACCGCCGATTGCGCCATGCTGGCCGCCGGGAGAGACGGCAATGCACGACGCGATCGTGGTCGGCGGCGGGCCGACCGGCTTCATCACCGCGCTCGGCCTGGCCCAGGCCGGGGCCGACGTGCTGCTGATCGAGGCCGAGGACGCGGTGATCGATAGCCCGCGCGCCGCCGTCTATCACTGGTCCACGCTCGATGGGCTGGAGCGGCTCGGCATTCGCGACGAGGCGGAGCGGATCGGCTTTTCCAAGCGCGATTACCTCTGGCTGGTCAGGAAGACCGGGGAACGGATCGAATACGATCTCTCGGTGCTCGATGGGCGGACCGCCTTTCCGTACAACATCCACCTCGGGCAGGATCGGCTGGCGGAGATCGCCCGCGACCGCCTCTCCAGCATGGGCAATGCCGAGATCCGCTTCGGCACGAGGCTCACGGGGCTGACGCAGGACGAGGATCGCGTCCGGACCGAGGTCGAAGGGCCGGGCGGGGCGGAGATCCTCGAAACCCGCTATCTCGTCGGGGCGGACGGCGCCGGCAGCACGGTGCGCAAGGCGCTCGGACTGGCCTTCGACGGGTTCACCTGGCCCGAGCGGTTCGTCGCCACCAACGTCCATCACGGCTTCGACGCTGCGGGTTACGGCCTCACGACGATGGTGATCGACGAGCAGTGGGGCGCGGTGATCGTGAAGATCTCGCGGGACGGGCTGTGGCGCTGCACTTACATGGAAAACGCCGCGTTGCCGGAGGAGACGTACCTGGAACGGGTGCCGGATGCCTACGAGCATCTGCTCCCGGCGGAAGGCGGCTACAGGCTCGACCGGGCGGCGCCATATCGGATGCACCAGCGCTGCGCCGAGACCTTCCGCAAGGGCCGCGTCATGCTGGTCGGCGATGCGGCCCACGTCACCAACCCGACGGGCGGCCTTGGGCTGACGGGCGGGCTGTTCGACGCTTTCGCGCTCTGGCCGACGCTCGCCGCCGTGCTGCTCGAAGGCGCCGACCCGGCGCTGCTCGACCGCTGGGCAGATGACCGGTGGAGGATCTTCGTCGAGAAGACCAGCCCGCAGGCGATCGCCAACAAGCGCCTGGTGTTCCACGCCTGCGGCGGCGAGGCGGAGCTCGACACGGCGCTCGGCGGACTGCGGGCGATGGCTGTGGATGCGGACGTGCGGCTGCAGCGGCTGATGTTTGTGAAGAGCCTGGAGACGTCCGGACCCTCGGAGGCGAAGGGGCCCTCATCCAACTTCGCCTAAGCCCCTGCGGGGCCAAGGCTCCGTATCCTTCTCCCACCAGTGGGAGAAGGAACCAAGCGGCGATGCCCCTCTATCCCCTAGCAGAAGGGTAGAAGGTCGCGTCCCGATCCTCCTTCTCCCACTCGTGGGAGAAGGATAGCGGAGCTTGCCAGCTTGCTGGCTAGCGATGCTTGGATGAGGGCCCGCTAAGCCTCACTCCAGATAAGCGATAGTCCGCACCTCGATGCTCTGCCGCGGTGGGGCATTGGGCGGGGTCGCGGGGTCCTCGAACGCGCTGTGGGCGGTGTGCTGGACAGCGCCTGGGTCGCTGTCGAACAGCTTGAAGGCGAGCGCTTCCCAGGGCTGCATGCGGGGCACCCAGTACCAGCGGTGGCCGGGATCGTAGGCCAGGTTGAAGCCCCATAGGGAGCGCCGCCCGAAATCGCCGAGGCCGCCGACGACTTCGCTGTCGAACAGGTCCTCGCGCCTGACCGTGCTCGCGTCGCAGACAGCGAAAGGGGCACTCTCGACCACCTTGATGGGGCGCCAGACGTTGATCAGCATGTGCCTCCCCGCCAGCCGCCGTTCGGCCTCTTCGGCCGGCAGCAGGTCGCGGGTGAAATCGGCCACTGTGCGCGCGCCGTAATCGACGTGCGCGCCGTACGCCGGCTGGTTGTGGCCGTGGGATCCGGTGGCGTTGGTGCGGACCATGGGGCCGAAGCTGACCACTTTCGCGGCGCCGGTCAGCCGCTGCACCAGCGCTTCGGTCTGCCGGCAATAGCGGGCGAGCGCGTCCTGGTCGGTGAATTCGGTCACGTCGGTCGGCTCGTCCACCAGCACGAAGCCGTTGCGGTCGAACGACAAGTCGCGCGCGATCGGGCGCACGTCGTGGATCGTCACCGGGTGCTCGTCGACCGGCCAGTAGCTCTTGTCCCGCTCGCCGGGATGGAACGTCGCCTTCTCGCCGCGGACGACGTACTTCATCGTCGTCTCGACGTCGCGCGTGCCGCTCTCCAGATCCTGCATCGGTCCTCTCCGTCCGCGGGCCCGCCGATATTCTTTGACCGGGTCCCGCCCACACCATAGCTTGCTCACGAAGCCGCCGTCGAGCGGCAAGGGAGAGGGACGGATGAACTCAGGCGCGCTCGATCCGCGGCAGGTGCTCGGCCTGCGGCGGATGATCCTACCGCAGTATCTCGTGATCTTCCTCTGCGTGCTGATCAACATGATCGACGGGTACGACATCCTCGCGCTGGCCCAGGCGGGCACGGCGCTGAAGCGGGAATGGGGGCTGTCGGACGCGGAACTCGGCACGCTGCTGTCGATGAACCTCGTCGGCATGGCGGTGGGGGCGCTGTCGGTCTCGCCCGTCGCCGACCAGTGGGGCCGCCGCCCGGCGATCCTCACGTGTCTACTGTTCATGAGCGTCGGCATGGCGATCTCCGCCGTCTCCAGCGGCTTCGCCAGCATGGCGGCGGGGCGGCTGGTGACCGGCGTCGGCATCGGCGGGATGACCAGCACCGCGGGCATGCTGGCGCTCGAATACGCCAGCTTCAAGCGGCGCGAATTCGCCGCCAGCACCGTCGCGGCGGCCTATCCCGTGGGCACGATCATCGGCGCGGCGGTCGCGGTCCAGGTGCTGGACAGCTACGGCTGGCGCGGCATCTTCTGGGTTGGCGCGGCGCTTTCCGCGGTGCTGTTCCCGATCGCCTACCTGTGGCTGGCGGAATCGCTCGACTACCTGCTCTCGCGCCAGCCGAAGGACGCGATCCCGCGCACCAACAGGATGCTGCGGCGGATGGAGATTCCGGAGATCACGACGCTTCCGCCCAAGCCGGAAGGGGCCCGCGACACGGTTCTCTCGGAAATCCGGCTGCCGTTCCACGTACGGGAACTGCTCAAGCTGTTCCTGGCCCACGCGCTGAACATGTTCGCCTGGTACTTCATCATCAACTGGTTCTCGCCGCTGGTCTCCGAAGCGGCCGGATCGGACACCGCCGGCCCGGCGATCTTCCAGTGGGTCAGCGTCGGCGGGATCGTCGGCGGGATGACCACCGGCTACCTGTGCGGCGTGATCGGCGTGAAGCGGATGATGTGGTTCACGATGCTGGGCCTGGCCGCCCTGATCGCGCTGTTCGGGCAGTTCGTGGACAACGAACAGGCGCTCTGGGTGATCGGTCCGCTGGTCGGCGCCGCGCTGTTCGGATCGGCCACCGCGAACTGGCTGACGATCGCCTATGCCTTCCCGCCGCAACTGCGCGCAACCGGCCTTGGCTTCGCGACCACGGCCGGGCGGGTGGGCTCGATCGGCGGGCCGATCGCCGGCGGGTGGCTGCTCGACCAGGGGCTGACGGTCGCTGCGGTCTGCGCGGCGATGGCCGTGCCGGCGGTGCTCTCAGCGATCGTCTTCAGCCGGGCACGGCGGATCGAGCCGGGCCGCTAGGCCGGCAAAGCCGCAGCCTGCCTTCGTGCGAGAATGCGCGGGTTGGTCTCGGTTACCCCGAAGGCGGTCACGCCGGCGGCCAGTGCCAGCCCGATCTGCACGTAGAGCGGTACGGCCAGCCCGAACCAGTCCGCCAGCCGCCCGGCGATCGGCGGGCCGAAGACCCCGCCGGTCAGCTCGCCGACGGCGACCACCAGGCCCATCGCGGTCGCCGCCCGGGCGCGGCCGAGGGTCTCTGCGGGGATCACGCCCATGAACAGCGGGAACGTGCCCAAGCCCATCCAGCTCAGGAACATCAGCGCGGTCAGCACCACCACAGGTCCGTCGAACCACAGCAGCGCCGCCGGAGCGAGCGCCATCAGGAAGGCGAAGGCGATCAGTGGCCCCTTGCGGCCGACTTTGTCCGACAACCAGGTCACCAGCACCCCGCCCAGGGCCGGGCAGAAGCCGACCGCGGTCATGATGTTGGCCCGCGTCACTGGATCGTAGCCCAGCGGGCCTTCGATGTAGAGCTGCATGAAGATCGATCCGATCACCACGGTGCCGACCGCGAAGCAGCTGATCAGCGAGCAGACCCAGATGTTGCGCTCTCGCAGCATGGCCCAGGGCGTAAGCGACGGCGCGGCTTCTCGCTCGTCGGCCGGAACCCGCTCCGGCTCGCGGATGAAGCGCCAGATCAGCAGCGCCAGGATCAGCCCGGGTATTCCGGAGACGAAGAACGCCACGCGCCAGTCGAACGCTTCGGCGATGCGTATCAGCACGAAGGGCGCGAGCGCCGTGCCGAGGATCGAGCCGAAGGCGTTCTGCACGATCCCGGCGTTCAGGCCGCGGCGGCTCTCCGCCGATGCGGCGACCAGGATGGCCAGGCAGATCGGCAGGAACGGACCTTCCGCCGCGCCCATCACGATGCGCGTGGCCAGCAGCGTGCCGAAGCTCCACGACAGCCCCGAAAGCACCGAGCAGAACGAGAACAACACCAGCGCGCCGAGCAGGAACGGCTTCCTGCGCCCGATCGAATCCGACCAGCGGCCGACGAAGTAGGCGCCGAGCGCCCAGGTGGCCGACAGTCCCGACCCAAGCCAGCCGACCTCTTCGTTGCTCAGCGCCAGATCCCGCTGCACCTGGGGCGAAAGGAAGGTCATCGCCATGCGATCGAAATAGGCGAACCCGTATGCCAGCCCGAGCAGCAGCAGGACCCTCAGCTCGTATCCGCCGGTCCGCGCGCCTGCGCCGCCGCCTTGGTTGCCCGTCATATGCTCGCGTCCTCCCCGCCGTACAGGCCGCAGCGTGGGGCCATCAGCCGACGATGGCAATACTTGAACCGCGCAACTAATCGAAAGTCTGGGACTACTACGGTGTTGCTTCTTTGCGACAACAAGCCGGCAAAGATACGATCCAATCGCAGCCCAACTTGCGCCGGTTGCCCTACTTGTTACCACTGTGCCTGGGAGAGGGTGCAGCGGCGCAAAGCCGCGCAAACCCCTGCAGATTTCCGCAATGCTTGGTCCCGGCTAGTCCGGGACCGGATGTTGTGCACGTGCAACCGAGCGGGCCCGTAAGATGGCTCGCGAAAGGGAGGATGCTGATGACCAAGAGGAAGCTCGGAGTCGTGTCGTCGTTCGCCGTGATGGCAGCGCTGACAAGCCCCGTATACGCCCAGGAGCAAACCGATCCGCCGACCGGGACGGTCGAGGATCAGGCTGCGGAAGCATCGGGCGGTCAGCGGGTCGGCGAAATCGTCGTCACCGCGGAATTCCGCGAAGCCCGCCTGCAGGACACGCCGATCGCGATCACCGCGGTCAATGCCGAGATGCTCGAAGCCCGCGGCCAGACGGACATCGCGCAAGTTGCGGCGCAGGCGCCGAACGTTTCGCTGCGGCCGCAGCCGCAGAACGGCGGCTCGGGCCTGATCGCCTTCATCCGCGGCGTCGGGCAGGTGGACTTCAACTACGCGCTCGATCCGGGTGTCGGCGTCTATATCGACGACGTCTACATTCCCACACTGTCGAGCTCGCTGCTCGAGCTGATCGATCTCGAGCGGATCGAGATCCTGCGCGGCCCGCAAGGCACGCTCGCGGGCAAGAACTCGATCGGCGGCGCCATCAAGCTGTTCAGCGCCAAGCCGCAGGGTGACGGTTCGGGCGCGCTCCGGGTCGAATATGGATCTTACGACCTGGTCCAGATCCGCGGCATGGCCGACTTCGGGATCAGCGACGACCTCGCCGTCCGCATTTCCGGCATGAGCCGCAGCCGTGACGGCTACGTCGACATGCTCGATTACGCCACGACCCACCCGAACGACACCGTGCCGGCCAACAACGCGCGTGGCCGCGGCAACCCGGATTACGAATCGATGGGCGGTGAAAGCCTAGTCGCCGGTCGTGTCGCGCTGCGTTGGGAAGCGTCCGACCGGATCGAGATCAATCTCTCGGGCGACTACACCCGCGAGGACTCCGAAGCCGTGCCGACGGTCCTGATTGCCGCCGGCGCGCCGACCCCGCCCGGCGTGTCGTCCGAACTGTTCGATCCGTTCTCGACCAACCCCTCTGTGTCGGTGGGCTCCAATGGCCAGCAGATCCCGTGGCTGCGCGGGACGGACGGCAATCCGGTCCGGCTGAATTGCCGCTTCGTGCCGGCCGGCCCTTACAGCTGCGACACGGCGAACCTCCGCAGCATGGGGTACGATCCACGCTTCGTGAGCTACTCGAACTTCATGGACGCCATGGAGCCGAACCCGCAGGCGCCGTTCAAGCCCTATTTCGCCCTGCCGATCACCGAGTTCGAAGGCTACGGCATCCACGGCAACGTGACGTTCGACGTCAGCGAGAACATGCAGCTGGTCTATATCGGCTCGTACCGCGCGTATGAATCGAAGTGGGGCCAGGATCAGGACGCGACCCCGATCCCGGTCGCACAGCTCGACAACCAGCTGAACCACTCGGCCTGGAGCTCGGAGCTGCGCCTGAACTTCGATGCCCTGGACGGCCTGCTGGAAGGCACCGTCGGCGGTTACTACCTCGACCAGGACGGCGAATACACGGCCCGCGTGGACCTGAACTACGTCGGCCACACGATCGACTTCATTCACGGTCCGGACACGACGCCCAGCACGACCAAGGCGGTCTTCGGCACGGTCACCCTGCGGCCGACCGAGGCGCTGGGTCTGACCGCCGGCGTCCGCTACACCAAGGACAAGAAGGTCTACACCTACTACCGGTCCAATCCCGACGGCACGCTGCCCAATCCGGCGCTGTGCTTCTCGAACCCGGGCGGCTTCATCGGGTTCAATCCCGACGGGACTCCCATCGGCCCTCCGGGCGCGGTTCCGAGCTCGCTCGACAGCTCGCCCAACTGCATTCTCGCCGGCCTGTTCGGGATCGACGGCGAATTCAAGGGCGACCGCTGGGACTATCGTTTCGTGGCGGATTACCGCTTCTCGGACGCGTTCCTCGCCTACGCTTCGCTGTCGACCGGGTTCAAGGGCGGCGGCGTGAACCCGCGGCCGTTCGTGGCCGACCAGGCCCTGCCGTTCAACCCCGAGACGCTGACGACCTACGAAGTGGGCTTCAAGTCGGACTTCCTCGATCGCCGCATCCGCGTGAACGGGGCAGCCTTCCTCAACAAGTACGACGACATCATCCTCGGCAAGCTGGTGTGCCCCGAATCCAGCCTGCCCTCGCCGTGCCTGCGGCCGGAGAACATCGGTTCGGCGGACGTGAAGGGCCTGGAGCTCGAAACCACGATCTTCCCGGTCGATGGCCTCTCGATCGACGGCAGCGTCGCCTACCTGGACTTCGAGTACACGAGCCCGTCCGAAAACGGCTTCCTGGAAGGAACGATCATCCCGGCCGACGGCATCACGCCGTACACGCCGGAACTGACCTACTCCTTCGGGATCCAGTACGATTACGAGATGGAAGCCGGCACGGTCAGCGCCCGGTTCGACGGATCGTACCAGGACGAACTCTATACCAATGCCGAGAACACCTCCTGGGCCCTGGTCGAGGACCGCTTCCTGGGCAATGCCCGGCTGAGCTACCTCACCGGCGACGAGGCCTGGAAGGTCTCGCTGGAAGTACAGAACGTGTTCGACAAGTACTACTTCCTGACGAAGAGCGACACGACGGCGAACGCGCTGGGTGTCGTGACCGGTGTGCCGGGCCTGCCGCGCACCTGGTCGCTCAGCGTCGAGCGGCGCTTCTAGGCGCCGGGCGGAGAGGGTGCGGGTTCCACGGAGCTCGCGCCCTCTCTCGCGAACTTGGGTTGGGACCGGCTGGGCCGGCGAGCTCTCCGGGTCCAGATCCTTCCCTGCAAGGGGAGGTGGCAGCCCGCAGGGCTGACGGAGGGGTGCCACCTTATCGGCCGGCCGTTACACCCCTCCACCACCCGCTTCGCGGGCGGTCCCCCTCCCCTTTGCAGGGGAGGATCCGTCGATCCACTGATGGCGGGGCCCCAACGCTGGCAAGGACAAGTGCTTCAGGCGCAGGGCGCCAACGGCTCACTCGGTGTTGAGGCGCTCGCGCATTTCCTTGCCCGGCTTGAAGTAGGGCACCCGCTTCGCCGGGACTTCGACGGCTTCGCCGGTGCGGGGGTTGCGGCCGGTGCGGGCTTCCCGCTCACGGGTGGAGAAGGCGCCGAAGCCGCGCAGCTCCACGCGTCCGCCCTCCGCCAGCCGCTTGGCGATCTCGTCGAAGAATATGCTTACGACCTGTTCGATTTCTTCAGGACGCAAGTCCGAATTATCTGCCGCCAAGGCCTGCAGAAGCTCCGATCTAATCATCTGTACCCTTCCCCCGGCCGCCTTGCGCAAAAAGCGCAGGCCGATCGCGGCTGCGCGTGTTTGTAACGGCCCCTGTGGACCGGCGGCGGAAATGGCGACCCGAAAGCGCCTGATTGCCAGAGTCGGAGCGCCAGCGCAATCGACTCGATGAACAAATGTTAGGCGGGCGGACCCGTCCGGCGGAACAGGATCACGCTTCGTCGAGCAAGTCTTCCGGTGCCAGGCCCAGCAGATCCATCCGGGCGCGGATGCCGGGCCACTCTTCCTGTACGAAGCGCTGCCGTTCGCTTTCGCGCAGCCGCTCCGCAGCCCCGGCGGCCACGAACATGCCGACTCCGCGCTGCACGCGGACGAGCCCGTCCGCCTGGAACTGCTGATAGGCCTTGGCCACCGTCAGCGGATTGGCGCCCTGCTCCGCCGCGAACGCCCGTACCGACGGCAGCATGTCCCCTTCGGCATAGCGGCCCTCGATGATCGCGGCGGCGATCAGTTCGCGCAGGCGCAGATAGACGGGGCGGTTGTCGGCCATTGGTGATGCAGTGCCATAATACAGCGGCGCGGGTCAAGCAGGGCGGCGGTTTCGCCTGAAACGAAACGTGCTTGGCAAGAGCGATTTAGCCGCTAGTTTGGCCGTTTCGCCTCTCGGCGGAAGCTATACCGAAAAGAATACAGGCAAACTCGGGGAAGCGCTGCATGAAAGACATGGGTCTGTGGAACGAAGGCGATTGGATCGCCGCCATCGCGGTGGTGGTCCTCGGCGCCTTCCTGGTCGCTGGCGGTATGATCGCGGCATCGCGCAAGCCGGAGCCGCTGGGCCACCCCAAGGGCCTCTACATGCTGTTTTTCGCCGAGATGTGGGAGCGCTTCTCCTACTACGGCATGCGGGCCATCCTGATCTTCTACCTGACCCAGCACTGGCTGTTCAGCGACGCCAAGTCGAACCTCATCTACGGCGCCTACACCAGCCTGGTCTACATCACCCCGGTGCTCGGCGGCTATCTGGCCGACCGCTACCTGGGCCAGCGCCGCGCCGTGCTGTTCGGCGGCGTCCTGCTGGCGCTCGGCCACGGGTTCATGGCGGTGGAGGGCGTCGGCGGGCAGGATGACCCAACGATCAACGTGTTCTGGCTGGCGCTCGCCCTGATCATCGTCGGCTCGGGCTTCCTCAAGGCCAACATCTCGGTGATGGTCGGACAGCTCTACCGGCTCACCGACCTGCGCCGCGATGCGGCCTATACGATCTTCTACATGGGCATCAACGTGGGCGCCGCGCTCGGCACGATCCTGGTCGCATACCTCGGCCAGACGATCGGCTGGAGCTATGGCTTCGGGCTTGCCGGGATCGGCATGATCGCCGGCCTGATCGTCTTCGTGCTCGGGAAGAAGGTCCTGCTGGGTGCTGGCGAGGCTCCGGCCCCGCTCGCCCGGGCGAAGGAATTCACCCTTTACGGCATCGGCCTGGCCGCCGTGGCCGTCATGTGGGTGCTCGTGCAGTACCAGAACATCATGGGTGTCCTGGTCGGTGTCTCCGGCGTCGCGCTGCTGCTCTATGTCCTCTACGAGAGCTTCAAGCTGCCCAAGGAACCGCGCGAGCGCATGTTCGCAATCCTGTTCCTGATCGCGCTCAATCCCCTGTTCTGGGGCCTGTTCGAGCAGGCCGGCGGCTCGATGAACCTGTTCACCGATCGGTTCGTGGAGCGCGGCGGGGTGCCCGCCGGCATCTTCCAGTCAATCAACCCGATCTACATCATCCTGCTCGCGCCGCTTTTCGCCGGCCTGTGGCAGATGCTGGCCAAGCGGGGGCTCGAACCGTCGGCTCCGGCGAAGTTCGGTCTGGCGCTCGCGCAGATGGGCCTCGCCAACCTCGTGCTCGTCTGGGGCGCGGAAGCTTACGGCATCGCCGCGATGACGCCCGTGTTCCTGGTCTTCATGTACTACCTGTTCGCCACCACCGCGGAGCTGTGCCTCTCGCCCGTCGGCCTTTCCGCGATGAACCGGCTGGCGCCGAGCTTCATGGCCTCGCTGATCATGGGCGCCTGGTTCTACATGACCGCGGTCGGCAACTTCGTCGCCGGCAAGATCGGCGAAGCCACCGGTGGTCACGACGGCGAGATGAGCAAGCAGGGCCTGCTGGACATCTACGAGCTGTTCGGCTGGGTCTCGATCGGCGTCGCCGTCGCGGTCCTGGCGTTCAGCCCGATCGTGAAGCGCTGGATGCATCTCGACACGCTGCGCGACGCGAACCCTGACGATGACCTCGAGGGCCGGTCGCAGGCTGGGTTCGAGGCACAGGAAGCAGGAATGCACCCGGCCACGAACCCGCCGGGCCCGGGGGACGAGCCCGGCCGGCGATGACGGTGGCGCACCCGGTTCTGCGATCGGGTGAAGCCAAACGGAGCAAAAGGGTCTAAGGGGCGGCCTTCTGTCGCGGTGATTCGTCGATTCGACGCATCTGCGCTGCTGCAGGCCTCCCTGTGATCGATCCCGGTCCCCACACCGCTTCGGCGGCCCTTTTGCGATTCGAGCCTATGTCCTTTTCAACACTCGCTCCGTTCCTCACCGCCGCCCTTGCCGAGCGCGGCTACGCGGAGCCGACGCCCGTGCAGGCCGCCGTGCTCGAGCCCGAGGCCGTGGGCCGCGACCTGATCGTCTCGGCGCAGACCGGATCGGGCAAGACCGTCGCCTTCGGCCTCGCCATGGCGCAGGATCTGCTGGGCGAAGCCGGTACGCTGGAACCGTCGGATTCGCCGCAGGCACTGGTGATCGCACCGACCCGTGAGCTTGCCCTTCAGGTCAGCCGTGAACTGACCTGGCTCTACGCCCAGGCCGGCGCGCGCATCGTCAGCTGCGTCGGCGGCATGGATCCTTCGAAGGAGCGCCGCAGCCTGGCACGCGGCGTGCACATCGTGGTCGGCACGCCCGGGCGCCTGCGCGACCATCTCGAACGCGGCGCGCTCGATCTCTCGGGCCTCAAGGTCGTCGTGCTCGACGAAGCCGACGAGATGCTCGACATGGGCTTCCGCGAGGACCTCGAGGAAATCCTCGACGCCACCGGCGAAGCGCGCCGGACCCTCCTGTTCTCCGCCACGATGCCGCGCCCGATCGTCAGCCTGGCCAAGCGCTACCAGCGCGACGCGCTGCGCATCGAAACCGTCGGCCAGGATCGCGGCCATGGCGACATCGCCTACCAGGCGATGACAGTGTCCCCGTCCGAAGTCGAAAACGCGGTGGTCAACCTGCTGCGCTTCCACGAAGCGGAGACCGCAATTCTGTTCTGCGCCACGCGCGACAACGTCCGCCACCTCCACGCGACTTTGCACGAGCGCGGCTTCGCGGTCGTCGCATTGTCGGGCGAACACTCCCAGTCGGAACGCAACAGCGCCTTGCAGGCCCTGCGCGATCGCCGTGCACGGGTGTGCGTGGCGACCGACGTCGCCGCGCGCGGCATCGACTTGCCGAGCGTCAGCCTCGTGGTTCACGTCGAGATCCCGCGCGATGCCGAGACTATGCAGCACCGCTCTGGCCGCACCGGCCGCGCGGGCAAGAAGGGCACGGCCGTTCTCGTGGTGCCTTATCCGCGCCGCCGGCGGGTCGAGGGCATGCTCCGCGACGCCAAGATCAACGCGGAGTGGATTGCCGCGCCGACCCCGGAAACGATCCGTGCGCAGGACCGCGAGCGGCTGCTCGCCGCTCTGCTCCAGCCGATCGAGTTCGACGACGAAGACCGCGCGCTGGCACAGAAGCTGATGAGCGAGCGCAGTGCCGAGGACATCGCCGCGGCCCTGGTCCACGTGCACCGCGCGGCGATGCCGCAGCCGGAAGAGCTGATCCCCAACACGCCCGAAGCCCGCGCCGCCGACAAGGAGCAGCGCCAGCGGCCCGGGTTCGAGGACACGGTGTGGTTCCGCCTCGGCGTGGGCCGCCGTCAGAACGCCGATCCGCGCTGGATCCTGCCGCTGCTGTGCCGCCGCGGCCACATCACCCGCAACGAGATCGGCGCGATCCGCATCGGCGCCGACGAGACTTTCGTGGAGATCCCCCGCACTCTTGCCGCCAAGTTCAACGCGGCGGTCGAGCGCACGGCTGCTTCGGAAGATCCGGAAGACACTGTCGCGATCGAGCAGTCGGACAGCGGCCCGCGCGAGCAGGCGCGGGAGAACCGCAGGTCCTCAGGGCCGGGACGCGGACCGAAAGTCACGGTCAAACCGCACCGCAAGGGCGCGCCGAACAGCCGTCCGCGGCCGTCCGGCGACGGATCCGGCAAGCCGTTCAAGGCGAAGTTCAAGCCGAAGCCGAAGGGCCCGCGCAGTTGATGCGATTTGAAAAATCTCCCCCTGCAAGGGGAGGTGGCAGCCCGTAGGGCTGACGGAGGGGTGTCACCGCTAGCGTTGACACCCCTCCACCACCGCCTTCGGCGGCGGTCCCCCTCCCCCTCCGGGGGAGGATTTCTCTGGTCGAGACGAGCCCTTGAAAATCCTCTCCCTCTGGGGGAGGGGAACCGCCGAAGGCGGTGGAGAGGGCTGGCCTGGACGGCCGGTTGAGCCAGGCCGAGCCCCCTCCGTCCGCGCTTCGCGCTGCCACCGCCCCCCAAAGGGGGTGGATTATGGGGCGCTTCGAAAAGACGGCTAAGCGCGGATCTCTTCGACCCCTGCACTGTTGTGCCGCAGCGCCGACAGCACAGTGTCCACGATGTGCGGGGCGTTCAGGCGCGCCTCGTCGTACTGCTTCTCGGGTGCGTCGTGGTCCTGGAACAGATCCGGCAGGCGCATGGTGCGGATCTTGAGCCCGCCGTCGGTCAGCCCTTCGTCGCTCGCCAGCGTGAGCACGTGCGCGCCGAGGCCGCCGATCGCGCCTTCCTCCACCGTCACGAGCACTTCGTGCGTGGTCATCAGCTTGCGGATCAGTTCGCTGTCGAGCGGCTTGGCGAAGCGCAAGTCGGCAACCGTGGTCGAAAGGCCTTTCGCCTCGAGCTGGTCAGCCGCCTTGAGGGCTTCGCCCAGGCGCGTGCCGAGCGAGAGGATCGCCACCTTGTTGCCCTGGCGGACGATGCGGCCCTTGCCGATCTCGAGTCGCTCGGGAACCTCAGGCAGCGGCACGCCGACTCCGGCCCCGCGCGGATAGCGGAAGGCGATCGGCCCTTCGTCGTGCAGGGCGGCGGTGTAGGTCATGTGAACCAGCTCGGCTTCGTCCGCCGCGGCCATGACCACGAAGTTGGGCAGGGTGGCGAGGTAGGTCACGTCGAAGCTGCCGGCGTGGGTCGCCCCGTCGGCGCCGACGAGCCCGGCGCGGTCGATCGCGAAGCGGACCGGCAGGTTCTGGATCGCAACATCGTGCACCACCTGGTCGAACGCGCGCTGCAGGAACGTGGAATAGATCGCACAGAACGGCCGCATGCCCTGGGCCGCGAGGCCGGCGGCGAACGTCACCCCATGCTGCTCCGCGATGCCGACGTCGAACGCACGGTCGGGGTGCGCCTTGGCGAACCGGTCGACGCCGGTGCCGCTCGGCATCGCGGCGGTGATGGCGCAGATGCGCTCGTCCGTGTCAGCGAGCTTCGCCAGGGTGTCGCCGAACACGTTCTGGTACGCGGGCGGTCCGCCGGCGCTCTTCTTCTGCTCGCCGGTGATGACGTCGAAGGTCTGCACGCCGTGGTACTTGTCGGCGCTGTTCTCGGCCGGGGCGTAGCCTTTGCCCTTCTTGGTGACGACGTGGACCAGGATCGGGCCCTGCTCGCTGTCGCGCACGTTCTCCAGCACCGGGATCAGGTGGTCCAGGTTATGCCCGTCGATCGGGCCGACGTAGTAGAAGCCGAGCTCTTCGAACAGCGTCCCGCCGGTGACCATGCCGCGGGTGAACTCCTCAGCCTTCTCGAGGCTCAAATGCACCCGGCGGGAGAACTTGCGCGTCAGGCGGCTGGCGAGGTTCCTGAGGCCCAGGTACTCGCTGCTCGAGACCATCCGCGCCAGATAGGCGGAAAGCCCGCCGACCGGCGGGGCGATCGACATGTCGTTGTCGTTGAGAATCACGATCAGCCGGTTGCCGGCCTGTTCGGCGTTGTTCATCGCCTCGTAGGCCATGCCGGCGCTCATCGCACCGTCGCCGATCACCGCGATGGCCTTACCCGGCTGTCCCTGGAGCTTGTTGGCCACAGCGAAGCCGAGCGCGGCGCTGATCGAGGTCGAGGAGTGCGCCGCGCCGAACGGATCGTACTCGCTCTCGCTCCGCTTGGTGAAGCCGCTGAGGCCGCCGGCCTGGCGCAGCGTGCGGATCCGGTCGCGCCGGCCGGTGATGATCTTGTGCGGATAGGCTTGGTGGCCGACGTCCCACACCACGCGGTCGCGCGGCGTGTCGAAGACATAGTGCAGCGCCACCGTCAGCTCGACGACGCCGAGGCCGGACCCGAGATGGCCGCCGGTGCTGCCGACGGCGTCGATCATCTCCTTGCGCAGTTCGTCGGACAGCTGGCGCAGCTGGCCCGGCTGGAGCTTACGCAGATCGGCGGGGATATCGACCGTATCGAGCAACGGGGTATGGGGGCGCGACGTCATGTCAGTGGCTTACACTTGCAAGGCTGGTGTGTCGATGAACGGTGGGTGACGTTGTTCTGAGCAATTGGTGAGCAGGCTCAGCCCGCTCAGCCGGCGCACTCGTTGCACAGGCCGCGCAGCTCGACCACCGGGCGCACGTCGGCGAACCCGTTGCGGCGTCCGGCCTCGCGCAGGGCGCTCGTCAAGGCATCGTCGTCGAGGTGAGTCGCCTGGCCGCAATCGTCGCAGATCAGGAAGATGCAGTCGTGCTGGCAGCCGGGATGAGTGTTCGCCAGATAGGCGTTGGCGCTCTCGATCCGATTGGCAAGATTGGTCCGCACGAACAGGTCGAGGATGCGGTAGACGCTGTTCGCCGCCACCCGCTTGCCGCGCCGCCTGCCGAGTTCCTCGGCGACATCGTAGGCCGAAGCGGGGCGCTCCTGGTCGGCCAGGGCTTCGAACACGTCGGCGCGCATCTGCGTCCATTGCTCGCCGGCGGCGGTGAGCACGCTTTCGGCTTCGGAAACGAGCTTCTGGCCCGAGTGTTCGTGATGGTGATGATGCGCCGCCATGGCGCCGATATAGGGATCTTGGGACCCGTCGGCAATCAGCCGGTCTGGAAGCTGGCGCGGTAGAGCGAGGGATAAAGCTTCTTCAGCCCGGCGACCTTCGGCGCGTCCCAGCGCTTGATGTAGCCGTGGTTGGGGTTCTTCTTCGCGAAATCCTGGTGATAGGCTTCAGCCGGATAGAAAGTCTTCGCGGCCTCGATCCCGGTGACGATCGGCCTGTCCCACACGCCGCTCGCCTTCATCTTGGCAAGGTAAGCGCTGGCGACCGCGCGCTGCTCGGCGGACAGGGGGATCAGCGCGGCATTGTATTGCGGCCCCACGTCGGGACCCTGGCGGTTCTTGAGCGTGGGGTCTGCGACCACCGAGAAGAACACCCGCAGAAGCTGGTCGTAACGCACGACGGCAGGGTCGTAGACCACTTTGACCGCTTCGACGTGGTCGGTGATGCCGGAGGAGACCAGATCGTACTTCGCCTGGCCCTTGGTCCCGCCGTGGTAACCGGCAACGGCGCTCTTCACGCCCTTCATGTGGCTGAACACCGCCTCGACGCCCCAGAAGCAGCCCCCGGCGAAGATCGCTGTCTTCAGGCCGGGGCCTTCCTTGGCGACGCGCTCCGCCGCGGGCGCCCGGTAAATGCTTTCGGCGGCAATGGCCGGGCTCTGGCAGGCGCTTGCGGCCAGTGCCGCGGCGGCGAGCAGGAGTTTGAGTCTCATGGACCCGTTATAACACCTGCGGGACGATTTGCGCACCCAGGGCCAGCGCGGTGATCCCGAAGCCCAGGAAGAAGGCGCGGTAGAGATCCGGTTTGAACAGGCCCATTGTTACGATCTTTCTGGTCGTGGCGGTTTGTACGCTCCCGGTTAGCGAGCGGCGGGTTGCGATATGTTGAAGTGCCCGTTCATCCAAGCGTCAGCCACGATGAACCGCGCCGCGCATGAGACGAGAAGATTGCAGGGGCGATTTCCGCGGTGGTTTAGTGGCGGAAGTGGCGCATTCCGGTGAACACCATCGCCAGGCCGGCCGCGTCCGCTGCGGCGATGACCTCCTCGTCGCGCATCGAGCCGCCGGGCTGGATCACCGCCGTAGCCCCGGCTTCGGCGGCGGCCAGCAGGCCGTCCGCAAATGGGAAGAACGCGTCGGAGGCAACGGCGCTGCCGACCGTCAGGGGCTGGGCCCAGCCATACGTCTCGGCCGCCTCGCGCGCCTTGATGGCTGCGATCCGCGCGCTGTCGCGGCGGTTCATCTGCCCGGCGCCGATTCCGGCGGTGGCGCCGTCCTTGGCGTAGACGATGGCGTTCGACTTCACGTGGCGGGCCACGGTCCAGGCAAACAGGCAGTCCTTCAGTTCCTGCTCGGTCGGCTTGCGCTTGGTCACGACTTTCAGGTCGGCCGGTTCGATCGCCCCGGCATCGCGCGATTGCAGCAGCATCCCGCCGGCGATCGTCTTCATCGTGAAGCCAGCGCGGCGCGGATCGGGCAGGTCGCCGAGCAGCAGCAGGCGGAGGTTCTTCTTGGCGGCGAACGCCTGCCGCGCGGCCTCGTCCGCGCCGGGGGCGATCACCACCTCGGTAAAGATCTCGCAGATCGCTTCCGCGGTCGGCCCGTCGAGCGGCCGGTTGAGCGCCACGATCCCACCGAAGGCCGACACGCTGTCGCACTGAAGGGCCGCGTCCCACGCTTCGCGCAACGTGGCGGCTTGGGCCACGCCGCACGGATTGGCGTGCTTGACGATAACCACCGCCGGATCGCCGCCCCTGAACTCGGCGGCGAGCTCGAGCGCGGCGTCGGCGTCGTTGTAGTTGTTGTAGCTGAGCGCCTTGCCCTGGACCTGCTCCGCCTGGGCGATACCGGACGTTCCGACTGCCTGGGGTACATAGATCGCCGCGTTCTGGTGCGGGTTCTCGCCGTAACGGAGCACGTCCGAGCGACGGAACGCAAGCGGCAGAGTCTCGGCGAATGGGGTCGCCTTCAGCGCTTCGGCGCCGATCGGGTTGCTGAACGCGTCCCCGAAGGCGAACCAGTTGGCGATCGCCGAATCGTACGCCGCGGTGCGGGCAAAGGCCTTGGCCGCCATGCGGATGCGGAATGCTTCCGTCGTGCCGCCGTTGTGGGCCGCGAGTTCCTCGTAGAGCTCGTCATAGTCCGCCGGATCGGTGACGATGGTGACGTAGCGGTGGTTCTTGGCCGCCGAGCGCACCATGCTGGGGCCGCCGATGTCGATGTTCTCGATGATCTCCTCGCGTTCCGCGCCGCGCATCACCGTGTCCTCGAACGGGTAGAGGTTGACCACGACCAGGTCGATCGCGCCGATCTCGTGAGCTTCCATCGCGGCCGCGTGCTCGGGATCGTCACGCACCGCCAGCAGGCCGCCGTGGACCCGCGGGTGCAACGTCTTGACCCGGCCGTCCATCATCTCCGGGAAGCCGGTCAGCTCGGATACGTCGAGCACGTCCAGCCCGGCTTCGCGCAGCGCGCGCGCGGTTCCGCCGGTGGAGACGAGCTCCACGCCGGCCTTGGCCAGCTTGCCGCCCAGATCGGCCAGCCCGGTCTTGTCGGACACCGACAGCAGCGCCCGCCTGATGGTCACATCGCTCATTGTAGAATTCAGCCTATCTTCTTGAGCAGCCAGGAGAAGCTTCCCCCGCCGCGGGATTCCATGCCTTCGATCACCAGTTGCTGCACCGGTTGCGGCCTGCCGTCGCCATCGACCCACAGGCTCTCCTCTATGCCGACGTCGCCGGACAGGGAAAGGAACTGCCAATAGCTGCCGTCGGGCATCGACAGGTGCACGCCACGCTTGTTCTCGGTCAGTGCGGTATCGATGCGCGGCCCGAGATGGAAGCGGATCGCGCAGGGGATCTTGCCGCGCTTGCCCTTGCGCCCGGATGGGACCAGCAAGTCCTCGCCGCGCAACTCGCTGCCGTCGTCGCGCAGGACCAGGATGCGGCGGTGGATCAGGCCGAAGCGCGTGGCATAGCCGTCGTGGCTTGCTTCGAGGCGGGTGGCGGTGCCCTGGCCACTTTCGACCAGCCGCCGGTCGACCTCGACCTCGCCCACGCCGCTGCCGAGCTTGCCGTTGATCAGCACCGCGGTCGAATTGGCGTCGCCCAGCACCAGCGTCGAATGGGCCGCGGTTGCGCGCAGGCCCTGCTCGATGCGCAGCGGCACCTGCCCGCCGGCGGAAGCGGCCCCTCCGCAGTTGACGACGATCCGTTGGTTCCCGTGGGAAAACTCGAACGCCAGGGTAGAGGCGCAGCCATGCCGGGAATGGCGTGCCAGCGGCGGCGGGGCGGCGTCGAACTGGAGCACCGCTCGGCCGGCGGAAACGCGCTGGTAGCCCCATTGCCGCGCGTCCCGCAGCGGGCGGGCGCGCACGCCGCTTGCCTTGATCAGCGCCGAAAGCTTCTCGCCCGAAACCGCGCCGGACCCCTGCCAGCTGCCGAGCGCGCCATCGGCATGGATGAGGCCGAGGAGCGGCGGGACGAGCATGCGCTGCATCGTCGCGATCGCCTGCGGGGGCTCACGCCGGAGCGCGCGGTAGCAGGCGCCGAGCTGGGTCAGCAGCGCGATGGCGTCCATCTGGTCGATCGGGCTGCGCGAGAGCACGCCGCCATCGTCACCGACCAGCTCGCCCAGAGCGCGGACCAGCCCTGCTTCGCCGAACAGCCGGCGCGGCTTGCCTTCCGGCAGCAGCAGCCCAGCGGCGACGATGGCGCACCAGCCGGAGACTTCGGCCAGGCGATCCTCCGCCTTACCGACATTGCGGTCGAGCCAGCGGGCCGTTTCGACGAGCGCCGCCAGGGTGCGGCTGCGCAAGCTCTTGTCGCTGCCCGACAGCAGCAGCGGTGCATGGACCAGCCAGCTCAGCACGCGCTGCCCGGCATGCCCGACCTTCCAGGCCGGTCCTTTGCCGGGATGAGGGTTGGCCTCCAGCCAGGCGGCGAGCACGCGCTCGGCCGTGTGCGTGCATTGCTGGCGCGGGGCGCAAGCGTCGAGATCGGCCAACCAGGTGAAAGCATGGATCGTCCGCTCGAACGGCGGCGTCATTCGCGCGACCGGCGAGAAGTCCATCTGCGCGATCGGCGCCTTGACGCCGTTGATCAGGAAGTGCCCCGCACGCAGCGCCGTCCCGCCGACCCGGTCGCCCGGCAAGGGGTTCTCGACCGTGGCGAGCAGCCGCGGCGAGGGGCGCCTGCGAAACGGGGCGACGAGCGCCGGCCCGGGCACTCCGAGGCGGTAGGCCAGCCGCACCAGCCGCTCTCCCGCCGTCGTCTCCGGCGGCGAGAAGTCGCTCAGCACGAGTGCCCGGCCCGGCTCGATCAGCTTGCCGGCGGACTTGTCCTCGTCGGGTCGTGCAGAGCCGGAGGCCAGCGGTTCCTCCGCGTTCTGCCGGAGCGGGATCGCCATGGCGCTGCCGTGGTCTTCCTCGTGCGGCGTACCCTCCAGCGCGAGCCGCGAAGGAAGGACCGCGCCGCTCACGCAGGCCGGGCCTTGAGCGCGGCGATGTTCGCCGCATAGGCCGCCGGCCCGCCCCTGAACGTGGCCGATCCGGCCACGAGCACGTCCGCCCCGGCTTCCACGCACTGCCGTGCCTGTTCGGCATTGATCCCGCCGTCAACTTCGAGCCGGATATCGCGGCCCGCCTTGTCGATCATCTTGCGGACGGCCTCGATCTTCTTGAGCTGGCTGGGGATGAAGCTCTGGCCGCCGAACCCGGGATTGACGCTCATCACCAGCACCAGGTCGATCTCGTCGATCAGGTAGTCGAGCATCTTGGCCGGCGTTCCGGGGTTGAGCGAGACGCCGGCTTGCTTGCCGAGCGCCTTGATTGCCTGGATCGTGCGGTGGATGTGCGGTCCGGCCTCCGGATGCACGGTGATGATGTCGGCCCCGGCTTCGGCGAACTGCTCCAGCCACTGGTCCACCGGGCTGACCATCAGGTGCACGTCGAACGGCTTGGCCGTGTGCGGGCGCAAGGCCTTCACCACTGCCGGGCCGATCGTCAGGTTGGGCACGTAGTGCCCATCCATCACGTCGATATGGATCCAGTCGGCGCCCGCCGCGTCGATCGCGCGCACCTCTTCGCCGAGCCGGGCGAAGTCGGCCGAGAGGATCGAGGGCGAGATGAGCGGTTCGGGCATCGCAGCACTTTTGCCCTAGGCCCCCGTGCAGGGGCGGACAAGCGCGCGCGCAGGGATTTTCCACACTGCCCGCGCGCGGGACAGGCGCGCACCCGCCGACCGATCTTGACCCGGGGCTTACGGAAGGGTTCACTAGACATTCAGCGCAATTTTATAACAAGCGCCGCAACAGGCGGGCCCCCTTCTTCGAAGCGAACAACGGGCGTACAAACGCCGGAGGCCTGCTGGCAGAAAGACGGAGCATCCACGAATGACCCATCGAAACGCCTTTCGCAGCGCAGCGGCCGCTCTGGGCCTGGCCGCGCTGGCCGGAGCCGGGCTCACCGCGTCCGCACACGCACAGTACCGCAACAAGATCGGCAACGATCTATCGCGCTGTTCCGGCTCCGGCCCGGCGGTCAAGGTCAACATCAGCGGCATCACCCCGGCCCGGGGGACACTGCGCGTCCAGCTCTATCGCGGCACCGCCGCCGACTGGCTGGAGAAAGGCCGCTGGATCAACCGGATCGAAGTGCCCGCCCGCGGCGGGTCGGCCACGGTGTGCATGCCGGTGCCGCAGGCCGGCACTTACGGCATAGCCGTGCGCCACGACGTCAACGGGAATGGCGACAGCGATCTGCGCAGCGATGGCGGCGGCATGTCGAACAACCCGTCGATCAACATCTTCAACCTCGGCAAGCCGAGCTACAAGAAGACCGCCTTCGAAGTCGGCAACGGGGTCAAGACGATCTCGATCGCGATGAAGTACTTCTAGGCTTCGCGGCCGGCGAGCTTCCGCACCAGCGCCAGGTCTGCCGGCGTATCGACGTCGACGGCCGCGCGTCCGTCGCTCGCCGGCACGAGCGCCGCGGTTATGCCGAGGTTGCCGCCCAGCCTGGCGATCGCCTCCGCCAGCGTCAGCTTGCCGCGCCAGTAGCTCCACAGCGTTCCGATCCCGAGCCGCCGCGCGATCCGCCAGGGCCGCTTGCGGTCGGCCTCGACCTGCTTCCAGGCGGCGATCGCCTGGCTCCCGCCGGGGGTCGCCAGCAGGAACAGGTTGCAGCCGGACCACTGCCCGTCGGCGAAGCTCAGCCAGGTGCGGCGGGTGCCGGGCGCGGCCCGCTCGACCAGGTCGCGGCGGGCGAGCATAAGCGAGACATCGGTCCTCGCCGGCGTCCCGGCGATCATGTTGCGAAGCCATGCCGCATCGAGCAGCGCATGGTCGGCAGTGGTCACCAGCAGCGGCGCGCCGAACCGCTCGAAGGCTAGCGCGACGCTTTCGCTCGGGCCTTGCGCGGTGGGCAGGAGAATGGCGCCGAGCCGCCGCGCTTCGGCTTCTACCGCCGGATGGTTGGCAGAGACGGCGATCCGCGCAGCACCCGCTGCTTCAAGCGCCCGCACGACTCGCTCGAGCAGCGTTTGGCCTGAGACCGTGGCCAGGGCCTTGTGCGGCACGCCTTCAGCGTCCGCGACCGGATCGGCTGCTTCGGGCCGCGAACCGGCGAGCACGAGCGCGGTGAGGCTCATCGCGCCGCCTTGCGCTCGCGCCAGACGCGCCACAGCACGCCCGGGGCGGCCAGCACGGGGTGTTTCTCGCGCCACGGCGTCAGTTCTACGCGCACGCCGGTGTGACGCTCCACTTTCCACGCGGCGTAGCGCGCCGCACCCTCGAAAGTGCCCGCCGCCCGGACCAGGCGCGCGGTGTTGAGCAGCTTGCCGACCCGTCGACGCCGTCGCCACCAAGCCAGGATCCGCCGCCGCTCCGCCGCCGGCATACGCGGGGCCAGGGCCGCCCCGTCTTCGCCGAAGGGCACGCCCGCCGAACCCAGCGCGGCGCGCAGCAGGCCGGCGAAATGCTCGCGGTTCACGTCGAGGATCGCGTTCTCGCGCCCCGCCTTCTCCACTCGCAACTCGGCCCGATAGGTCGCGCGGAACAGCGCCCGCCAGAACTCCTCAGCAGGGCCTCTCTCCGGGCCGAGCGCCACGGCGAGCCGCGCGGCGGTACGCGCCGCCGAGGCGACCGCCTCGCTCACGGCTCCGCGCGAGGCCTCGTCGCGAGCCCAGACCAGTGCGCTCGGCTGTACGAAACGCGCCCAGATCGTCGTGTCGAGCGTGTCTCCGGCGGCGGCTTCGGCGAACTTGGCCAGCGTCATCGTCGCGATCTTCGCCCGCAGCGTTTCGCCGTTCGCCTGCCACTCGCGGTACGATACGCGCGGCCACATGCCTTTCTCCGGAGTTCCCGGCAGGAGCAGGTAGTAGTCCAGCACGCCTTCGAGCGAGCCGGTGCGCAAGTTGGAGCCGTAGAACAGCACCGCCAGGGCGCCGGCTTCCTCGCCCAGCAAACGAGCCTGCGCGGCCACGGCCGGATGGACTTCGCGCGCCAGCATGGCCGCGATGCGCTGCTCGAGCGGCGCGCTCACGGTGCGACGAGGCGGAGTTCGGGGCCCTGGAACACCCAATAGTCGCCGGGCGGGAAGGCCTCCCCGTCGAGGATGAAGCGATCCTCGATCGCGAAGCGGAAGCTCCCAGGCGAAAGCCAATGGAAGCCGAGTTTCTCGGGATCGGACGGAGTGCGGCCCACGGCGATCAGCGGCACGCGCAGCAGGCTCTTGCGGCGTGCGCGGTCGAGCACGGCCAGCTTGAGCCCCTCGCGGGCGCTGCCGAAGGGCTTCATGCCCATCGGGAAGTTCTCCAGCGTCGAGGCCAGCAGGAGATAGCGCTCGGTTTCCTCCCCGGCGATGGGCTGGCCCTGTTCGTCGGCCAGGCGCATCGGCGTGGACCGGCGCCAGATGTTGCGCCGCCCGGCGAAAACGGCCTGACCGAGCGTCCATAGCGCCGTCACCGCCACGGCCAGCGCGTTGAACGCGCCGAGGCGGTGGGCAGACTGGCCCAGGCTGGTGGCCCGGGTGAACAGGCCCGCGCCCAGCAGGAACCCATGAACCCGCGCCTCCGGGTGGGTAGCGTCCGCCACCACCAGCGAGCGGCGCGTGGCAAAGCTGCCGGCCCGGGCATGTTCGATGGCGTGCGCCAGGTTCCAATCGCCCGGCAGGCCCAGATCGGCCGCCAGAGCGTTCGTCTTGCCCTTCGGCAGGACGATCAGCGGCGGCCAATTGTCGCCGAAGATCGCCGCCCCGCTGGTGAGCACGTCGCGCACGGTCCCGTCCCCGCCGTCGACGGCGAGGAAGTCGATCCCCTGCCGGGCGAAACGGTCGAGGACGCCGGCAAGCTCCTTGCGCTTGTGGGTGGTCTCGACGATCACTTCCGCCGCCGCGGGATCTTCGGCCTCGCGGCCCTTGTTGCGGTGGCTGCGGGGATTGCGCACCATGCCGACCAGCGGCACTTCGCCGGGCCGGCCTTCGCCCCGTGGGCGCCACGGTACGGAGCCTTGCCGCGCCTCCGGCAGTTCGTGGAAGGTCTTGATGGCGCCGGTCATTCGATCCCGCTCTAAGGCCTGCACCGGTCCACGGCAACGGTCTGGGCAGAACCGTCCTCAGCCTGCGAGCGGCCCGGCCGGGCGCCTCGCCCGTTGCAGAAGATCGCAACCCCGCTTAAGCGCATCGCCCGCATGGCCATAAACGCTTCCGCTCCTGCCGTCGAAATCGTCGGCGCCAATCCCACGCGCCTGTGGGGGCTCGACACCGCCGAACGCACGCGACGAATCGCCGCCAAGGCCGGTCTCGGCGGGACGGGCGCACCGGTGGTGCTGGTCAACGCCGATCACGCATTCGATCCCGCCTGGCTGCGCCACGTTGCCGGTCAGCCGGGGCTGGTGGTGACGCTCGGCGGCGTGCCGGTTCTCGCCCACGCGTGCAGCGAGCACCAGGCGGCGCTGCTGCGCACCGCGATGCGCGACGGCCGGCTCCCGGACGAGGCGGAAGCCTTCGCCTTCACCGCCTACGAAGACGGCGCGGAGATCGAGAACAAGGAACTGCGGAAGCGGGAGCGCCCGTTCCTGATGGAACTGCACCCCGGCACCGTCCGGCAGATCGAACGGGCGAGCTACTTCGGCGCCTACAAAGGCGTGACCGACATCCTGACCAAGTATCTCTGGCCGGAATGGGCGCTGTGGCTGACGCGCCTGGCCGCCTGGCTGGGGGTCACTCCCAATACGGTGACGGCGATCGGCGCCGCGTTCTGCGTCGCCGCCACGTTCGCCTTCGCCGCCGGCGCTTACTGGCTCGGGCTGGTGCTGGGGCTGGTGTTCATGGTGCTCGACACGGTGGACGGCAAGCTGGCCCGCTGCACGATCACCTCCAGCTGGTGGGGCAACGTGTTCGACCACGGGATGGATCTGGTGCATCCGCCGTTCTGGTGGTGGTTCTGGGCCACGGGCTTGGTCCACTGGGGGCTGGCCTTGCCGGACACCATGTTCTGGTGGGTGCAGGGCGCGATCATCGGCGGATATGTCGTCCAGCGGCTCATCGAGGGGCTGTTCATGCGGCGCTTCGGCGGCATGCACATCCACGTCTGGCAGCGGTTCGACAGCCGGTTCCGCCTGATCACGGCCCGGCGCAATCCGAACATGGTGATCCTGTTCGTGTCACTGCTCTTCGGCCGGCCGGACATCGGAATCATTGCCGTTGCCGTATGGACGGTGGTCAGTTGCGTGGTGCACCTGGTGCGCCTCGTCCAGGCGCTCCAGCTCGCGCGCCAGGGCGGGCCCATCCGGTCCTGGCTGGCGGAGGCTTGAGATGAACGAGACCATGCGCAAGTTCGGCTATCCGGCGACGCTGGTCAAAGCCTTCGAGCACTGGACCGTGCTGCTGCGCCCGGCGCAGCCGACGCTCGGCAGCCTCGTGCTCGCCGCGAACAGCAACGCCACCGCCTTCGGCGACCTGCCGGCCGCGGCTCACGCCGAGCTCAAGCAGGTCACTTCGGCGATCGAGGCGGCGCTCGGCCGGTTCACCGGCTATGCCAGGATCAATTACCTGATGCTGATGATGGTGGACCCGCACGTCCACTTCCACGTGATCCCGCGATACGAAGGCACACGCAGCTTCGGCGGGCAGGATTTCCCCGACGCCGGCTGGCCCGCCGTGCCCCAGCTCGGCCAGGCCGTGACGCTCGAGGCGCCGCTGCGGGACTCCATCCGCGACGAAGTGGCCGGCCTCTTCGGCTGACGCCCGCGGCGCTCAGCGCCTGCGCGATGCCCAATCGTCGGTCAGCATGCTCGCGGCTTCGATGTCGTTGAGATAGTCGACCTCGGCCCAGCGCATGCCGGCAATCGACACGGTTCCGACTTTGGCGCTGTCGGCGATCATGTCGATCACCTTCAGGTACCAGTGCTGGACGCCTTCCGGCCGCCGCATCGCCGTACGCACGGTTTCGCGGAACAGCGCCGCGCCTTCGCCGCGAAACGCCAGGAAGCCGATCGATTCCGCGTTGGCGACGTCTTCGGCCAGAGTCTTGCCGATGCGGCGCAGGCGCTCCCCTTCGCGCTGAACCTTCATGTCGTCACTGTCGTACTGCGGCTTCACGTCGACCGTGACGGCGATCGGCCACTTCGAACCTTGCTGGACCCGCTCGACGATGTCCTGGCCGACCAGCGTGTCGCCGTTGAGGATCAGGAAATCGCCCTGCATCTGCTCGCGCACGATCCAGCACGAACCGAGGTTGTCGGCCACTTTGTAGAACGGGTTGAAGTGGGTGACGATCTCGACTCGCGGATCGTCTATCGCCGCCAGGTGCTCGTCGACCATGTCGGTCATGAATCCGGTGACCACGTCGATGCGCTTGACGCCGCAGCGGGCCAGCATCTCGATCTGCCAGCCGATCAGCGATCGGCCGGAGAACTCAATCAGGCACTTGGGCCGTTCGGCGGTGAGCGGCAGCAGGCGCGAGCCCTGTCCGGCGCTGAGGAGAATGGCGTGTTCGATCATGATCGGGCGGGGTGCTTCCAGAACTGTGCCGGTGGAGCAAGTGGGCGAAGATCGCCGCATGCTCGTCGCACGCGGCGTCGATCCCATAGGGCAGCGCGGCCGCGTTGGGAACCTCCGGAAGCCGGCCGTCGAGCGCCTGTTCGAGTGCGCCTGCGAATGCCGACTCGTCGCCGAGCGGCACGGGCGGGAGCGCGCCCACATGGTGCATCAGCTCGGCCAGGGCCGGCGAGCTGGCGGTCGTGATCACCGGGCATCCGCAGGCCATCGCCTCGAGCACGGTCCCCGGCAGGTCTTCCCAGCGGGAAGACAGCGCCATGACCGCCGCGGACAAGTACTCCGGCACCGGATCGGCCACGAACCCCGCGAACTCCACCCGGTCGGCAATGCCGAGTTCCGCCGCCAGCCGCCGCAGTTCCCCTTCATCCGGGCCGTTGCCGCACAGGCGGACGGTCCAGTCGCGGTGCCGCAAGCGGGCCGCCGCGCGCAGCAGCAGGGCCTGGTTCTTCTGGCGCGAGAGACGACCGACGCACAGGATCACCGGAGGATGCGCCGGCGCTCTCCGCGCGGCATTGGCGAGCATCCGATCGCTCACGTAAGGGTTGTGCACGAAGCACGCCCGGTCCGGCAGTTCCGCGCCGAACGCGCCGATCCGCTCCACGCCCGACGGCGACAGGACCAGGATGCGCTCCGCCCGCGCGAGCGCCCGCCGGTACATGAACTTGCGCAAACGGCGCTTGCCGGCGGGTAGCCCGGCCTTGAGCAAGGGATTCGTGATCTTCGGCGCGAAAGGGCCGCCGAACCGAGCGAGCATGGCCGCCAGCGCGGCGGCAACGTTCGTGTGGTTGCCGGGGGAATGGAGCAGGCGCGGCTGGTGCGTGCGGAGGTACCGCGCGACCGATGGGATCGCCGCGATCATGCGGGTGCCGCGTGCCCGCTTACCGGCTGTTCCAAGCGGATGAACCGAGACTTCCGGGTCGAGCAGCGGGCGGATCGGCCCCTCGTCGCGCAGCACGACTATCTCCACCGAGAGGCCGCGGCGCTGCAGGCCGTTCGCCAGCAGGCAAGCGACGCGCTCGACCCCGCCCGCACCGAAGTGGTCGAGCAGGATGGCAATGTCTGGTCGGCTCATCGGCGGAATGTCCCTCGCAAGCCCTGTACTAGCCGATTGGCGGCGGGCGGGGAATGGCCGCACCCGGTGCAAGGCGTCTCTCGCGCTTGCAATCGCCTTGCGCGCCGTTCACATGCGGCCGATGCCCACGCCCGAAGCGCTTGGATCGCGCTCCTTCCTCAAACGCATGCTGGGCAACACCGCCTGGCTGCTGGGGGGCAAAGGCTTCGGCGCGGTGTGCAGCCTCGTCTACCTCGCCATTCTCGCGCGTTCGCTGGGCCTGAAGGACTTCGGCCACTTCGCCCTGATCTTCGGCGCCGCCCAGGCACTGATCGCGGTGGCCGAGTTCCAGACCTGGCGCGTGGTGGTGCGGTACGGCGCGGCGCACGTCCACGCGAAGGACTGGGCCGCGTTCGGCCGCCTCGGCATGATCGCGGGCGTGCTCGATCTGGTCGGGGCGCTGATCGGCGTCGGCATAGCCTGGCTGGCCTACTTCCATTTCCACGACGCGTTCGACCTCAACCTCGAGTACCGCGACGGCGCCTTCCTGTTTACCTGCGCGATGCTGTTCGCGCTGGTTTCCGCGCCGACCGGGATCGTGCGCGCGCTCGATCGCTTCGACATGGGGGTCTATGTCGAAGCGGTGGTGCCGGCCGGCCGCCTGATCGCGGCGGTGGCAATCTGGCTGACGGGCCCGAGCGTGTTCCGCTTCCTGATCGCCTGGGCCCTGATCGATTTGCTGGAAGCAGCGCTTTATTGGGTGATGGCCCGCCGGCTGTGTCCCGAAGCGGTGCGCCTGCGGCACTTGCGGGACTGGCGCAAAGCCAAGGAGGACAACCCCGGCATCGTCCGCTTCTTCCTGATCACGTATGCCAGCTCCACGGTGGAGGCGGCGACCAAGCAGGGCCCGCTGCTCGCGGTCGGTTATCTGGTCGGCACCCGCGCCGCCGGCCTGTTCCGCCTGGCCCACCAGCTCAGCCAGGGGCTGGGCAAGCTTTCGACCCTGCTGATGCGCGCCGCCTATGCCGAGATCAACCGCGCCAGGATCGCCGCCGAGCCGGGGGAGTTCCGCAAGCTGATCCGGCACACGTCGCTGATCGCCGCCGGCGGCGGGGCGGTGGTGGTGGTGGTCGCGGCGCTGATCGGTGGGCCCTTGCTGGGCCTGATCGGCGGCGAGGATTTCCGCGCCGGTTACGCCATCCTCATCCCGCTGACGGTCGCGGCCTGCTTCGAGTTGGCCAGCGTGGCGTTCGAGCCGGTCCTGCATTCGACCGGCCGCGCGCGGCAGGCGCTGGCGGCCCGCTTCGTCGGGTTGCTCGCGATCCTGGCCGGGATAGCCTGGTTCGGCGGCGACGAAACCGGCGTCGAGGTGGCGCTGGCGGTCGCGATCGGCGGAGCGGTGACATACTGCGTGTTCGCCTGGCTGGCGCTCCGCTCGCTGCGAAAGCTGGAACAGCAATCCCATCCAGCGGCTGGATAGACGTGGCCGGCACGGCTATCGTCGGGCCATGCTGACCGAAGCCCTGCTGAACGACGCGCGCGGCATAGCCGACCGCATCACCGCCCTCCGCCGCGCGATCCATGCCGAACCCGAACTGGGGCTGGAGACGCCGAAGACGCTCGCCAAAGTGCGCGCCGAACTGGCGGATCTGCCGCTCGAATGGCGGGAAGGCCCGTCCTGCACCGGCGCGGTCGCCGTGCTGGGCGCGGGCAAGCCGGGCCGCAGCGTGCTGCTGCGCGGCGACATGGACGCGCTGCCGATGGCCGAGCACACGGGCCTGCCGTTCGCATCGACGATCCCCGGCCGAATGCATGCCTGCGGCCACGATACCCACACGGCGATGCTGGCCGGCGCCGCGCGCATCCTTGCGACCCGCGCGGGCGAGCTTGCCGGCGAAGTGCGCTTCATGTTCCAGCCGGGCGAGGAAGGCTTCCACGGTGCCCGCTTCATGCTCCGGGACGGGCTGCTCGATCCGCTGCCCGACGCGGCCTTCGCGCTGCACATCATGCCCAACGCTCCGCACGGCACGATCGGCAGCCGCGCAGGAGCCTTGCTGGCCGCCGCCGACATGATCGACATCGCGGTCACCGGGCGGGGCGGCCATGCCTCGATGCCGCACGACACGCGCGATCCGGTGCCGGTCGCCTGCGAGATCGTCATGGCCCTGCAGGCGATGGTCACGCGCCGTTTCGACGCCGCGGAAGCGGTCGTGGTGACGATCTCGCAGATGGATGCCGGCAGCGCGCACAACATCATCCCCGACCGGGCGGTGCTCCGGGGCACGATGCGGACGCTCTCGCCCGCCAGGCGCCAGGACGTCCAGCAGGCGATCCGGCAAGTGGCGGTGAACATCGCCGCGGCACACGATTGCACCGCCGAGGTGACCATCACCGAAGGCTTTCCGCCGACGATCAACGATCCGCGCGCGGTGGCCCTGTGCGAAGCGGTCGCCACGGCGCTGCCCGGCGGCGAATTCATGCACCTGGCCGCGCCGATCATGGGCGCGGAGGACTTCTCCTACGTGCTGGAGAAAGTGCCCGGGGCGATGGCGTTCCTGGGCGTGGCCGAAGAGGGAGCCGACTGGCGCCAGTGCTGCGGCATCCATTCGAGCCGGATGCTGGTGGACGAGACGGTCCTGCCGCGCGGGGCCGCATTCCTGGCCGGGTGCGCCGCCCGGTTCCTGGATGGCGGCTGGGGCTGACCGATGTTAGGGTAAATTCCCCGGTCACCGTTAGGACTTCCTCAAGGGTTCAGTGAGCAAAGCAGGCGGGGGAAGCCGGCGTGCGGACGCGCGGAATGGGAAGTGCTCGATGTCGCAGTCTGCGGAGGAAGACCTGAGTTCGCTAGGCCGGCCCTTGTCGACGGAGGATGCCGAGCAGCGCTCCGCCACCCGCTATACCCCGCTGATCAGAACCGCGAAGATCCGCTGTGCCCGCGGCGAGTTCCTGTGCGTGGTGAGCGACGTTTCGACCACGGGCGTCAGCCTGCGGCTGTTCCACCCGCTGCCGGCGGACTCGGCGCTCGACCTGGAGATGCCCAACGGCGAGAGCCTGCCGATCGAGCCGGTGTGGAAGGAAGAAGGCCGCGCCGGCTTCCGGTTCGCGGCGGAGGTCGACCTGCATCGCCTCCTGCAAGGCCACGGCAAATGGCCCAAGCGCCCGATCCGGCTCAACCTGGAAATGCCGGCACGCCTGGCCGGCCTTACCGGGCGCTACGAGGCGACGATCCGCAATATCTCGCTCCAGGGTGCGCAGATCGAATGTGACGCCCACCTGGCCATCGACCAGCGCCTGCGCCTGTCGAGCGACAGCCTGCCGGAGATCGTGACGAAGGTCCGCTGGCGCGACGGCAAGCTCTACGGGCTGATCTTCGACGATACCTTCCAGTTCGCCGACCTGGCCCGCATCGCGGCCGAAGTGCAGGGCATCGGCTAGTCTCGCCCCATCCCGCCGCTCAGGCGGGGCGGAACTTCATCGCATCGCCGTTCATGCAATAGCGCAGGCCGGTGGGCTTGGGCCCGTCCTTGAACACGTGGCCCAGGTGCCCGCCGCAGTCGGCGCAGTGCACTTCGGTGCGCGGATAGCCGACCTTGAAGTCGGTCGAGGTGCCGACCGCGCCGGCAAGCGGGCGGTAGAAGCTGGGCCAGCCGGTGCGGCTGTCGAACTTCGTTTCCGAGGAGAACAGCGCGTTGCCGCAGCCGGCGCAGACGAACGTGCCCTTGCGCTTTTCCTTGTCCAGCGGCGAGGTGAACGGCCGCTCCGTACCTTCCTCACGCAAGATGCGGTACTGCGCCGGCGTCAGCCGCTTGCGCCATTCGGCATCGCTGTAGGTGACCTTGAACGTCTTCGCCTCGGCCGCGGAACTGCCGCAGGCGGCGAGGAACGAGGCAGCGGCGCCGGCGCCCATCCAGCTGAGCGCGGTGCGCCGGTCGGCAACGGATATCGCGTGAAGTTCCTTCATGACACCTGATCCTATGCCCTGCGCGCCGAACCGTTCCTGAACAGCGCCGTCAGTCCCTTGCGCCGCGCCTTCTGGGGTCCGGACTTCATCACCCTGCGGCGGAACAGCCCGGCGCCGGTGCGCACGGCGATTCCCACCCATAGTGCCTGCCAGGCGAGTGCGGCGAGATGGGGCAGCACCGCCTCGTCCTGCGCCGCCCTGGCGAGCATGGCGAACGGCGAGCTCAGCGGGAAGGCGATTGCGGCAAGCTCGACCGGCTCTCCGGGCTGCGCCATGGCGTAGCTGGCGAAGAAGAACAGCAGCACTTGCGCCATGGTGACCGGCATCGACAGCGTCTGCACCTCGCGCACGGTGGTCGCGAGCGAGCCGATGGCCAGGAAGAGCGAGCCGAGCAGAAGGTAGCCCATCGCGAAATAGGCGACCGCCAGCGCCAGGAACGCGGGCCAGCCGACGCCGGGGTCAGGCAGGCTCGACGGGTCGGCAAAGCCCCCCAGCAGGCTGCCCGACAGCGCGAACACTCCGCCGATGACCGAGGCCCAGACGGTGATCCCGACCAGCGAGACCCCGAGCATCGCGAACAGCTTGCCCAGGAACACGGCATCCATGGGGATCGCCGCGGCCAGGATCTCGATCACCTTGTTGGCTTTCTCCTCCACCAGGTTGGACAGCACCATCCCGGCGAGCAGCATGATCAGCAGGAACAGCAGCAGTTGCCCGGCCTGGGCGGTCGCGAGGCGGGCTCGCTTCTCGCTGGCGCCGCTGGTCGCGACTTCGGCGGTGGCGACTTCGGGGAACACCGCCGGCGCGTTGCCGAGCGCCGTCGCCGCCAGCAGGGCGACATCGCCCCTGAGCCATCCGATGCGCCCCGCCGGAGCGGTCAGCGTCGGCCGTTCGGGGGTGCCGGTGATCACCCCGGCGACATTGCCTTCGCTGCCCGTAAGCGCTGCACGGGCGTCGTAAGTCTCGCCGGGCTTCAGTCGCTCGAGCACGCGCAGTTGCGGCAGGCCGCCGCCCAGTACTGGCTTGAGCGCGCCGTGGGCGGCGATCATCGCGTCGACATCCGCCGCACTCATGGCAATGCCGATTTCCGGCTCGCCCGAACTCTTGTCGATCACGCTGCCGACGCCGCCGGCCAGTGCGCCGACCAGCAGCGGAAACAGCGGCCCCAGCAGGAAGAAGAAGAACACCCGGCTGAACAGGACCGCGGTGAAATCGCGCCGCGCCACCACGAAGGCGGCCTGCAGCAACGAGAGGCGGGACTTGGGCGTAGGCTCGCTCATGTCCGCGCCTCGGCGGGTGTTTCCTCGGCCAGGGCCCGGGCCGCCGCTTCGCCGGCGATGGCCACGAAGGCGTCGTGCAGCCCCGCGCGCTCGATCGACAGGGACAGGATGCCCGCGTCGCCTTCGATCAGCGCCCGCAGCAGCGGTTCGACCCCGCTCTCCGGCAAGGGGAAGCTCCAGAAGTTGCCCTCGGCACGCGATCCGGGCGGCAGCGCGGCTTGCCAGGGTCCGTCGGCATGCCGCGTCTCCAGCCGCACTTGCGCGGGGATGCGGTCGCGCGCGGCGTCGACCGACCCGGCATATGGCACTTTGCCCCCGGCGATGATGGCCACGCCTTCGCACAGGCGTTCGGCATGGGCGATCACATGGGTCGAGAAGATCACCGTCGTGCCCTTGTCCGCAAGCGAACGGATCAGCCGCTCCAGCTTGCCCTGGTTGATCGCGTCGAGGCCCGAGAACGGCTCGTCCAGCACCACCAGCTTCGGTTCGTGCACCAGCGTGCCGAGCAGCTGCACGGTCTGCGCCATGCCTTTGGAGAGCTGGCGCACCTGCCGCTCCGCCGCATGGCCGAGGCCGTGGCGTTCCAGCAGCTCGCGGCCGCGCTCCCGCCCGACCTTCAGGGGCAGCCCGCGCAGCGCGCCCATGAACGCGATCGCCTCGTAAGCCTTCATCGACGGGTAGAGTCCGCGCTCCTCGGGCAAGTAGCCGATCAGCCGGGCGATATCCTGCGGTCGTTCGTGCCCGAGCACGCGGCGGGTGCCGGAATCGGGCTCGATGATCCCCAGGATCATGCGCAGCGCGGTGGTCTTGCCGGCGCCGTTGGGGCCGAGAATGCCGTAGATCGCCCCTTCCGGCACCGCCAGGTCGACCCCGTCCACCGCCAGCGTCCCGTCGAACCGCTTGACCAGGCCGCGCGCCTCGATCGCCAGCGGACCCTCCGGCGCACGGCTGTCGTTGCGGCTGTAGGGAGCTTGGCCTAGCGCTGCGTTCATCATGCGCGGGGTACACGGCGCGGACAAACAGGAGCAAGCGCCATCTTGGCAGACGCGGCGGACATCCACGAACTCAAGGCGCGCCTTGCCGACAAGGCGCGGGAGCTCGGATTCGCCGCCGTCGGCTTCGCCCCGGCGGCGGACAATCCGCTCCAGGGCCAGCGGCTGAAGGAGTGGCTTGCCGCGGGTCACCACGGCGAGATGGAGTGGATGGAAGCCCGCGCCGACGTGCGCCAGGGGCCGCAGAGCATGTGGCCGGGGGCACGCAGCGTCATCGCGCTGGGCATGAGTTACGCGCCGGACCACGATCCGCTGGCGCTTGAAGGGCATCCCGAGAAGGCGCGGATCTCCGTCTATGCCCAGGGGCGGGACTATCACGACACGGTCAAGAAGGCGCTCAAGGCGCTCGCCCGCTGGCTGGTGGAGCAGGCGCCGGAAGCCCAGCTCAAGGTCTTCGTCGACACCGCGCCGGTGATGGAGAAGCCGCTTGGGCAGGCGGCCGGGATTGGCTGGCAAGGCAAGCACACCAACCTGGTCAGCCGCGAGCATGGCAGTTGGCTGTTCCTCGGCGCGATCTACACCACGCTGCCCTTCCAGCCCGATGCGCCGCATGGCGAGCGCTGCGGATCGTGCCGCGCCTGCCAGGATGCCTGCCCGACGGACGCCTTCCCGGCGCCGTTCCGGCTCGATGCGCGGCGCTGCATTTCCTACCTCACGATCGAGCACAAGGGCCCGATCCCGGAGGAGTTCCGCGAGGCGATCGGCAACCGCATCTACGGCTGCGACGACTGCCTGGCCGTGTGCCCGTGGAACAAGTTCGCCGACAGCGCCGCGCGCCACCGCGCCTTCCTTCCGCGCGAAGAGCTGGTTGCGCCGGACCTAGCGGACCTGATTTCGCTCGACGACGCGGCCTTCCGGCAGAAGTTCTCCGGCTCCCCGATCAAGCGCATCGGCCGCGACCGCTTCGTGCGCAATTGCCTGATCGCCGCCGGCAACAGCGGCGATGCGGCGCTTGTCGGCCCGGTGCAGGCACTCAGCAACGATCCCGACCCAGTCGTCGCCGAAGCCGCCCGCTGGGCGCTCGATCGGCTAGTCTAGCCCCCTCCTCTTCAGAGGAGGGGGTTGGGGGTGGTGGAGGCGCAGTGCAGCGTCGTGCCAACCTCATCACCACCCCGCTGCGACTAGGTTCGCCTGCGGCTCACCAAGTCTCGCAGCCCCTCCTCTGAAGAGGAGGGGCGATAGAATATCACACCAAGACGCGAAGCCACGAAGATGCAGCCCTTCGGGTCTTCGTGCCTTCGTGTGAGCCAAACCTCGGAGCAATCCAAAGCGCTCGCAGAGGCGCAGAGTTTATTCACGCAAAGGCACGAAGGCGCAAAGGCGCGAAGAGGGTATGCGCCCGCAGGGCCCTCGCACTTTGAATGTTGATCAGGCGCCGAGATAGGATCGGCTTCGCCGCAGGATCCTTCGCGCCTTTGCGCCTTTGCGTGAGAAAACCTTCTCTGCGCCTCCGCGCCTCTGCGAGCGCATCAAAACAGCAACGCAGCCGCTTAGAGCAGCTCCTTGAGCTGTACCTCCGTATTATGCAGCAGAACGGGGTCGACGCTCGCCCGCATCTCCACCAGCTTGCGGCCTTGCGCGTAGTCCTTGGTCCGGTTGACGCAGTCGAGCGCGATCACGCGGCCTTCGCGCAAGTAGATCACCGAGAAACTCCGCTCGGCGGGGTCGCCGCGCAGGACTGTGGAGTCGTAGCCGAAGCTGAGGCCGGCGGTCTGCAGCCGCAAGTCGTACTGGTTGGACCAGAACCACGGCAGCGCGTCGTACGGCACTTTGTCGCCGCAGATCGCCTTGGCCGCGGTCGACGCCATATCGTGCGCGTTCTGCACGCTTTCGAGGCGGATCACCGCGCCGCCGGCATAGCGGTTGGCGTGGGCGGCGCAGTCGCCGATCGCGTAGATGTCCGGCAGGCTGGTGCGGCAGTACTGGTCGACGTCCAGCCCGTTCGCGCCGGCCGCACCGGCGGCGATCAGCGGGCCGACGGCGGGCACGATGCCGATGCCGACGACGACCATGTCGCAGTCGATCGTTTCGCCGCTGGTCAGGGTGACGCCGGTCACGCGGTCGCCGTCGCCCTCCAGGCTCGCCACTTCGGCTTCCAGGCGCAAGTCGACGCCCTGGCGCCGATGCTCTTCCTCGTAGAACCGCGACAGGTCCTCTCCGGCGACGCGGGACAGCACCCGCTCCTGCGCTTCCAGCAGGGTCACCGAGCAGCCGTGCTTTCGCAGCACGGCGGCCGCTTCCAGCCCGATGTAGCCGCCGCCGATCACCACCACGCGGGTGTCGCCGGCTTCGAGCTCGGCCCGCAGGCGGTCCACGTCCGCCTTGTCGCGCACCGCATGGATGCCGCCGAGGTCCGCGCCGGGGCACGAGAGCCGCCGGGGATCGCCGCCGGCGGCCCAGATCAGGGTCTCGTACCCGATGGTCTCGCCGCCCGCGATCGCGAGTTCCTTGGCCGCGGGATCGACTTTCGTGACTGCGCTGCCGAGCCGGAGGCCGATGTCCTTGTCGGCCCAGAACTGTTCCGGGCGGATCAGCATGCGCTCGAACGGTTTCTCGCCGGAGAGATACTCCTTCGACAGCGGCGGGCGCTCGTACGGCGGCTCGGCATCCCGGCCGACCATCAGGATCGAGCCCGTGTATCCGTGCTGCCGGAGGGCGATGGCCGCCTGCGCACCGCCGTGGCCGGTGCCGACGATCACGAGATCGGCTTGCGTCATCCTGCCGCGCTTGGCGAAATCCCGCGCAAGGTCAAGGCATGATCGAGGTTCGGTGCCGCTCCTCCGCCCTACCGCTGCAGCACGTTGCGTGCCTGGCTGGCGATTTGCGCGAGGATCGCCGGGGTCACCGGCGTGGCCTCCTGCGCCCTGGCGACGAGGCCGCGGAACTGGCGGATCGCAGCCGCATTGCCGTCCGTCCAGCCGTCGATCACCCCCGGCAGATCCTCCTGCGCCGGTTTGCGCCGCGACAGCGAACGCAGGAAGTTGAACCGCATCTGCTGGAAGTCCCGCGCCAGACCGGCGACCAGCAGGCGCTCCCACGGGTCCGACGGGTTCATCACCGCCGCCTTCGACTGTGCCCAGTCCAGCCCCATGCGGGCGCCGAGATCGACGAACGCGCGCGCCACCGTCACGGGCGCGATGCCGCTGTCCCGGGCGAGCCGGGCGATACCGATCGCGCCGTCCATCGCGAACAGCCGTGCGACCATCTGCGCGGTCCTTTCCGGGGCGCCGGCTTCGGTCAGCTCGACGGCGATCCGCCGCGCATGGCTGCGCGCTTCCTCTTCGAGCAGGTTCTCGACGTTCTTGCCGAGCTCTGCGACGCCCGGCGAGAGCTCGGCGATGAGCTGCGAGGGCGGGACGAGGCACCCGCCGGCGCGCAGCAGGTCGGCCATGTGGCTGCGCAGCGCCAGCGCGGTCTGGTCGAACAGCAGCAGGCGTGCGTGCTCGGGCATTTTCGTGCCGTCGAGCGCTGCCCAGATGTCCTCCAGGCCGAGCAGGGCGCTGGCGGAAACGAAGGCCGAGCAGACCTGGTCCAGGCTCGCCCCTTCCTCCTCGGCCAACTCGAACGGATGGACCATGCCCATGCGGTTGACGATCCCGTTGGCGACGACCGTGGCGACGAGTTCCTTGCGCAGCGGGTGGTCGAGAATGCGCTTGGCGAAGCCGCGGCGCATCGCTTCGGGGAAATCGCCGAGCAGCAGCGGCTCGAACGCCGGATCGCGCTCCAGCCCGCTCGCCTCCATGGCATCCTGCAAGGCCAGCTTGGCGTTGGACAGCAGCACTGCCAGCTCGGGCCGGGTCAGTCCCTTGCCCTCTGCCGCGCGGCGCGCCAGGACTTCGCTGTCGGCCAGGCCTTCGGTCCGCCGGTCGAGCTCTCCGGTGGCCTCCAGCGTCTCGATCAGGCGAACCTGCGAGGCGACCGCCGTAGCGCCGCCGATCTGCGCGATCGAGAGGGCAAGCGCCTGCAGCCGGTTGTCCTCCAGCACCAGCTCGGCGACGTCGTCGGTCATCTCCACCAGCAGGGCATTGCGCCGGTCTCCGGTGAGCTTGCCGGTCCGCTGCGCGGCTTCCAGCGCGATCTTGATGTTGACTTCGTTGTCCGAGCAATCGACGCCGGCGGAATTGTCGATGAAGTCGGTGTTGATCCGCCCGCCGTAGAGGGCGAACTCGATCCGCCCAGCCTGGGTCACGCCGAGATTGGCGCCTTCGCCGATCACCTTCGCACGCATTTCCTCGCCCGTGACGCGCAGCGCATCGTTGACCGGATCGCCGACCTGAACATCGTTTTCCGTGCTGGCACGCACATACGTGCCGATGCCGCCGAACCAGAACAGGTCCACCGGGCTCTTGAGGATCGCGTTGATCAGGCTTTCCGGATCGAACTCGCGAGTCTCGGTGCCGAGCGCTTCGGCGGCCTCCTTGGAGATTTCGATCCGCTTCATGGTGCGCGGGAAGACGCCGCCGCCCTTGCTGATCAGCTTCTCGTTGTAGTCGGCCCAGCTCGATCGCGGCAGGCCGAACAGCCGCTTGCGCTCCTTCCAGCTCGCCGCCGGGTCGGGATCGGGATCGATGAAGATGTGCCGGTGATCGAACGCGGCCACCAGCCGGATCGCCTTGGACAGCAGCATGCCGTTGCCGAACACGTCGCCCGACATGTCGCCGCAGCCGGCGACGCGCACGGTATCCTTCTGGACGTCGATCCCCATCTCCAGGAAGTGCCGCTGGACCGAAAGCCAGGCGCCGCGCGCGGTGATGCCCATCGCCTTGTGGTCGTAACCGTTGGACCCGCCGCTGGCGAAAGCGTCGCCGAGCCAGAAATCGCGCGACAAGGCCAGGGCATTGGCCACGTCGGAGAAACTCGCCGTGCCCTTGTCGGCGGCGACCACGAAGTACGGGTCGGCCCCGTCATGCACCACCACGCACTCGGGATGGACCACCCGGTCGTCCACGATGTTGTCGGTCAACGACAGCAGGCTGCGGATGAACACTTCGTAGCTCGCCCTGCCCTCGGCGAACCAGGCGTCGCGGTTCTCGTGCGGATCGGGCAACTGCTTGGGATAGAAGCCGCCCTTTGCGCCGGTCGGCACGATCACCGCGTTCTTGACCCGCTGGGCCTTCATCAGGCCGAGGATCTCGGTGCGGAAGTCGTCGCGCCGGTCCGACCAGCGGATGCCGCCGCGGGCGACCGGGCCGGCGCGCAAGTGTATGCCCTCGACCCGGCGAGAATAGACGAAGATCTCCCGCCACGGCACCGGCTTGGGCAGGTTGGGCACGAGGGCGGAGTCGAACTTGAAGGCGAGCGCCTCGCGCGCGGCCGGCGCGAAAGCATTGGTCCGCAGGATCGCGCCGATGGTTGCCCAGTAGAGCCGCAGCAGGCGGTCGTCGTTGATCGCGGCGACTTGCAGCAACCCGGTGCGGATCGCCTCGTCCGCTTCGGCGCGGGCTTTCTCCCGGTCGCCGGAGAACTCCGGATCGTGCTGCACGCGCAGAAGCTGGGTCAGGGCGCGGGTTACGGCGGGGGCAGCGCGCAGGGCATCGACCACGGTGTAGATGGTGAAGGCCATGCCGCCCTGGCGCAGATAGCGGTAGAACGCGCGCAGCCAGTTGGCCTCGCCCGCGGCAAGGCCGGTGCCGATCACCAGGCGGTTGAACACGTCGTCCTCGGCCAGCCCGTTGAGAACTTCCGCGATCGCCGCCTCGACCGCCGCGGCGCGCTCAAGCACGGCGGTGGAATCGTCGCTGCGGTGCAGGGCAAGCTCGAAATCGTGGATCGTCGCCCGGTCCTCCCCGGCCAGCTCGGTCGGCACTTCGGCGAGCACCCGGAAGCCGAAGTTCTCCAGCGCCGGAACGGCGTCGGACAGCGGCATCGATCCCCCGCGCTGGTAGATCTTCAGCCGCAACTGCCCGGCGGCATCGCCGTCCTTCCGGTAGAGCCGCGCGTCGCGGCCGAGCGGGTGGGCGGGGCCGCCCATGGACAGGCGGTGCAGGCGGCCGATGTCGCGGGCCGCCTCGGCCGCGCCGTAGGCCGTGCGGTAGCCTTGCGGGAACGCTTCGGCATAGCGGGCGGAGAGCGCGGCGGCGCGCCCCGGCTCTTCGCTCGCGGCCAGTTCGCTTTCCACGGCTTCGCTCCAGCCGCGCAGCATGTGCTGCAGGCGCCGGTCGATCGCCGCCGCATCGGGCGTGTTCTCGTGCTGGCGGAAGTCAAGCACGTAGCGCAGCAGCGCCAGGTTGCCGCCTTCGACCATCAGGCTCCAGTCGAGCGTGTCGGCTTGGGTCTCCTCCTCGAGCAGCGCCTGGATCTGCAGGCGCACGGTCGTGGAGAGCAGGTCACGCGGCAGCCAGACGAAGGCGAACAAGTGCCGGCCGAGCGGAGCGGCGACGAGCTCGGCACGTGGGCGCGGGCGGTCGCTGAGGGCGATGACCGCCGTCGTGACTCGGGCGAGGTCTTCGTCCGAGAACCCGATCACCAGGTCGTGCGGCAGGGTCGTCAGCGCGTGGACCAGCGACTTGGCGTCGTGGCTGCCGGGCGCGAAATCGAAGCGCTCCATCGCCGCGGCCAATTGCCGGCGGAGCACCGGGACCTCGTCGGGCGGGGTCGCGAACGCCGCGCTGGTCCAGATCCCGGCATGGATCGAGAGCGCCTCGACCCCGCCGTTCTCCATGACCGGCACGATGAACAGGTCCAGCGGCACCCGCCGATGGACCCGGGACTGGCGATTGGCCTTGATGATCAGCGGCGCCCGGCCTCTGCCGTCGTCGTCGCTCTTACGGTCGAACCAGGCGAAGGCGCGCTGATAGCTGTCCTCGGCCAGCAGGTCGCGATTGCTCTTGCGGCAGATGCCGAGGGTCCTGGCGCGGCTGCCGTCGCGCCTGCGGGTGACGTGGCCGAGAAGGGTCAGCATGTCGCCTGCCAGCCAGCGCAGCAGCGCCGCGCCTTCGTCATCTGCCAGCCCCTCGGCGTCGGCATTCATCAGCTCGACCATCTTCGGCCAGTCGGTCACCGCCGCGCGCACGTCGCGGAGCGTCACGGATAGCGCCTTCTCCAGCGCGCGCCGCTCCTTGGCATCGGCCCGCGCGGTCTCGATGTAGATCATCGACTCGCACCTGGCCTCGCCATCGCCGTCTTGGGGCAGGGCCGAAAGCTTGCCGCCGGAATCGCGGCGGACCGGCACGATCGGGTGGACCATCACGTCGATGGCGAGTCCATGCTCGGCGATCGCCGCGGCGACCGAATCGACCAGGAACGGCATGTCGGTGTTCACCACCGCGATGCGCATGAAGCGCCGGCCCGCAGAGGCCGTGCGCATCAGGATGGCCGGCTCGCCGTCCTTCCGCACGAGCGCGGCCTCGAGCAGGAATTCAGCCGCCTCGGTCAGGTGATCTTCGGGCAGCGGGGTCTCGCCGGGCAGGAGCGAATCCGCCATCCGCTCGCGCAATTGCCGGGCCAGCGCCTTGTCGGACCTCGAGAGCTTCGTCCCCGTCTCTTCGTCCGCCATCTCTGCCGCCATTCTCGCCTGCCCTTTCGTTACAGTTGAAACGACACCTTTTCGCGCGCCTGCACCTTTCGGGCCGCGGGAACAAGGGGGATGACGCGCTCAGTCCCCGTCGGCCGAAGCGATGCGGGGGCGATGGTCACGAAGCGCCGCACAGGGATTCGACCGTTCGCAGAAGCAATGCGATCTCCTGCTCGCGCGAAAGCCGGTGATCCCCGCCTTTGACCAGCGTGACCTGCACGTCCTGCGAACGCAGGGCCTCCGCTAGCCGCAGCGAGATCTCCGCCGGCACGTCGCCATCCTCCTGCCCGTGCAGCAGCCGCACCGGGCAGTCGATGGGGATCGCCTCGCCGAGCTGGCGCAGCGCCTGCCCGTCCGCCCAGAAGCCCGGGTGCACCGGGGTCGGCTCCGGGCCGTAAGCACTGTCCAGCAGCAGCGTCTCGCCCCCGGCAAGCCGTGCCTTCTGGCCTTCGTCGTAGCCCCAATCAGTGAAGTCCGGAGCCGCCGCGATGCCCACGAGGCCCGCGACCCGCGCGCCCAGTTCGCGCGCGACGAGCAGCATCAGCCAGCCGCCCATCGAGGAGCCGACCAGTACGACGGGGCCGGTGGTGAGCGCTCCGATCAGCGCGACGGCCTCCTCGCGCCAGCGGCTCAGGGTGCCATCGGCGAAGTCGCCGGGGCTCTCGCCGCAGCCGGAATAGTCGAACAGCAGGCACGAACGGCCATTCGCGGCGGCCCATTCGATCAGAGCGGCGGCCTTGCTGCCGGACATGTCGGACTTGTATCCGGGCAGAAACACCACCGCCGGACCCGCGCCGCCGATGCCGCGGAAAGCGATCCTGCGGCCGTCGGAGAGCGTGTGAAACCCGGTTTCGATCACCGCGCCCACATGGCCTTTCGCGCTCTTGGCGGCAAGGCTCGCGATCTGCTCAGCGGCTGGCCCGGGAGCCGATGGCGTTACGGGCGATCTGGGCGAGTTCCTGGGCCAGCAGCGTCTCCGCCGCCTGGCTGTTCGACAGCAGGTTGCGGTGGGTCTCGGCCAGACGGCGGACAAGCCGGTCGAGCCGGCGTCCGCGCCAGTGGGCGAGCTGGACCTTGAGATCGCCGGCGTCGCGCCAGAACACCCGGTGCGCTTTGCGCTCCGCTTCGACGAAACCGCCCACGTCCCCGCGCGGGCCGAGCCGCGCCGCCAGCTGCGCCAGTTGCGCCGCGCGCCGCTCGAATGCCAGCAGCAGGCCGACGGGGTTGAGCGAAAGCTCGCGCATCCGCCGCAGCTCTCCTGGCACTTTGGCCGCGTCACCGGAGAGCACCGCATTGACCAGCGGCATGAAGCCTTCCTCCTCGGTCGCGGCGCCGATCTGGTCGAGCGCGTCGGCATCCACCGTGACCGGCGACTGCGGCGAAGCGTCGCAGTAGAGCGCGAGCTTCTCGACCTCCGAGCGCGCCAGCCGCAGGTCGAGGCCGGAGCCGCGTGCGATCCGCTCGTGCATGTCGGCCGGCATGCGCAGGCCCGCCGCATCGGCCAGACGGCGCACTTCGGCGGTCAGGTCGCGAACGTCGGGCGGATAGAACATCGCCACCAGCGCATCGCCGCGCTTTTCCAGCAGCTTGGCCGTGCGCGCCTTGTCGGTCGCCGAGGAGGCGACGATCAGGACCGGGCAGGCGCCCTGGCCTTCTCCGGAGTCGATCGTGTCGAGCAGCGTCTTGACCGCATCGTGCGCGTCGTCGCCCGAGGCGCGGACATAGATGTGCCGGGCGTCCCCGAACAGCGAGCTGGAACGGGCCTCGTCCCCGAGCCGGACGGGGTCGGAGCGCAGCTCGCCCCCGGAAAGCTCGACCCGCTCGCCCGGATCGGGCAGCAGGCCGACGATCGTGGCGGCGGCGGCGGAGCAGCCGGCTTCGTCCGGGCCGCAGAAGAAGAACACGCGGCAGTCGCGGGCGGCGCGCGGGGCGCTCTGGCGGAAGTCCCGCTGCGTGGCCTTCACGGCTGCCCGCGAAGCGTCAGCGCGAGCCGGGAGACGATCCGGTCGGCGACATCCCTGGCCAGGTTCTCCAGCGCCGTCTCCTCGGCGGCGATGGTCGCGTATTCGCTCGAGACCACGTCGATGCCGGCGTCGGAGCCGGACGTGGCGTCGAGCAGGATCTCGCCGCTGGCAAGGTCGACCAGCTGGTAACGCGCCCGCAGCGTGCGGCGTTCGCGGCCGACGGTGTCGTCGGTCAGCAGGCCCAGGCCTTCGAGCTTGTCGTCGAGCAAGACGTCGAGCCGATAGCGCGCCGGCGCGCTGCCGCCGGACTGGGCCAGCCGGTCGCGCAGCGCGTTGCGCATCAGCCAGCCCGCGCGGCCCTCTATCGGCGGAACCTCGACCGCCGCCAGCCCTTGCGCCACCGCGCCGCTGCCGCCGCCGGCGTACATCGGCTGGAGCCCGCAGGCGGACAGCGTCAGCAGCGCCAGCAGCGAGAGCGCGAGGCGCGTCATGTTACGATATTCACCAGTCGGTCGGGCACGACGATCACCTTGCGAATGTCCGCTCCGTCAAGCGAACGCTGGACCTTCTCGCTGGCCAGCGCAAGCGCCTCGAGCGCTTCCTTCGAGGCGCCCTTGGGTGCGGTCAGCGTGTCGCGCAGCTTGCCCTTGTGCTGCACGGCGATGGTCACTTCGTCCTCCACCAGCAGCGCAGGATCGGCTTCCGGCCAGGGCGCGTCGGCGACCAGCCCCTGCTGCCCGATGGCGGCCCAGCCTTCTTCCGCCAGGTGCGGCATCATCGGCGAGGCGAGCAGCAGGATCGTGCGGATCGCCGCGCTGCGGTCCGCCGAAGGCGCCGCCTTCTCGGCCGCTGCGGTCAGTTCGTAGATCCGCGCCACGGCCTTGTTGAAGGACAGTGCCTCGATGTCCTCGCCCACCGCGGCGATGGCCTGGTGCGTCTTGCGGGCGAGCGCCTTGTCCTCGCCTTGGGCGCCGCCGTCGTACTGGCCGAACAGGCGCCACAGGCGCTGGACGAAGCGCCAGCAGCCTTCGATCCCCGCTTCGGACCATGGCAGGTCGCGCTCGGGCGGGCTGTCCGAAAGCATGAACCAGCGCACCGCGTCTGCGCCATAGCGGGCGACGATTTCGTCCGGGTCGACCGTGTTCTTCTTCGACTTGGACATCTTGATGACCCGGCCGATCTCGACCGGCTGGCCATCTTCCGTGAGAGTCGCGCCCGCGCTCGTCCGCTCGATTTCGGCGGGGCTGTAGAAGACCTCGCGTCCGTCGATCTCGCGGAAATAGGTCTCGTGCGTCACCATGCCCTGGGTGAACAGGCTGGCGAACGGTTCCCGGACTTCCAGCTTGCCTGTCCGCGCCAGCGCGCGGGTCCAGAAGCGGGCGTAGAGCAAGTGCAGGATCGCGTGCTCGACCCCGCCGATATACTGGTTCACCGGCAGCCAGCGGGCGACCTCCGCCGGATCGAACGGGCGGTCGGCCGGCTGACTGGCAAAGCGCAGGAAGTACCACGAGCTGTCGACGAAAGTGTCGAGCGTGTCGGTCTCCCGCTCCGCCTTCCCGCCGCATTGCGGGCAGTCGACATGCTTCCAGGTCGGATGGCGCACCAGCGGGTTGCCGGGGACCGAGAGGTCCACATCTTCCGGCAACACGACCGGGAGCTGGTCCTTCGGCACCGGCACCACGCCGCAGGCGGAGCAATGAATGAACGGGATCGGCGTGCCCCAGTAACGCTGGCGCGAAACGCCCCAGTCGCGCAGGCGCCAGACGGTCTTGCCTTGGCCCCAGCCTTCGCTCTCGGCCCGGCCGATCACGGCGCGCTTGGCCTCCTCGACGCTCATGCCGTCGAGAAAGTCGGAGTTGACCAGGATCCCGTCGCCCGCCTCGGCTTCGCTCAGCGGAGCATCGGCCTCGGCAGCATTCGCCGCGACCACGCGGACGATCGGCAGGCCGTATTTGGTGGCGAATTCGAAGTCGCGCTGGTCGTGGCCGGGCACGGCCATGACCGCCCCGGTGCCGTATTCCATCAGCACGAAGTTGGCGATGTAGACCGGTAGCTCCGCCCCGCTGAACGGATGCGTCGCCGTGATCCCGGTATCGAAGCCGAGCTTCTCCGCCGTCTCGAGTTCGGCCGCCGTCGTGCCCCCGCGCTTGCACTGCTCGATGAAGGCTTCCGCCTCCGGATTGTTCGCGGCAGCGGCCTGCGCGACCGGGTGGTCGGGTGCCACCGCGACGAAGCTGGCGCCGAAGATCGTGTCCGGCCGCGTGGAATAGACCTCCAGCGAGCCGCCGTCGGACAGCTTGAAGGAGAACTGCAAGCCGGAGCTTTTGCCGATCCAGTTCTCCTGCATCAGCCGGACTTTGTCGGGCCATTCCTCCAGCGTGCCGAGACCTTCGAGCAGCTCGTCGGCGAAGTCGGTGATCTTGAGGAACCACTGGCTCAGCTTGCGCTTCTCGACCGGCGCGCCGGAGCGCCAGCCCTTGCCGTCGATCACTTGTTCATTGGCCAGCACGGTCTGGTCGACCGGGTCCCAGTTGACCGCGCTTTCTTTGCGGTAGACCAGGCCGGCTTCGAACAGGTCGACGAACAGGGCCTGCTCGTGCCCGTAGTAGTCAGGATCGCAAGTCGCCAGTTCGCGGCTCCAGTCGAGCGCGAAGCCGAGGCGCTTGAGCTGCGCCTTCATGTTGGCGATGTTCTGGTAGGTCCACGCCCCGGGGTGGACCTTCTTCTCCATCGCCGCATTCTCGGCCGGCATGCCGAAGGCGTCCCACCCCATCGGGTGGAGCACTTCGTGGCCGGTCATCCGCTTGTAGCGGGCCAGCACGTCGCCCATCGTGTAGTTGCGCACGTGGCCGATGTGGATGCGCCCCGATGGATAAGGGAACATCTCCAGGACATAGCTGCGCGGCTTGGTGCTGGAATCGTCGGCGCGGAAGGTCTGCGCGTCGTCCCACGCGCGCTGCCAGCGCCCGTCGGCCTGCCCGGGGTCGAACCGGGCGTCGAAACGGCTATCGCTCATTGTCGGCCCCTCAGCCGATGTCGGTACGCCGCAGGTCGCGCGCCTTGGTCAGGATGATGTCTTCGAGCTTCTGCACGGTCGCGGCCTGCACCGGCGCGGCGACCCAGGCGCCGCCCTGCTGCACTTCGCGGCTCGCCGCGACGCGCAGCGCATCGGCGCGCAGGTCCTGGTCGAGGATCGAGACGGTCACTTTGACCCGCTCTCCCGGATTGGACGGGTTCGCATACCAGTCGGTGACGATCACGCCGCCCGCGCTGTCCGCCTGGGTCAGCGGCATGAACGACAGGGTTTCCAGCGTGGCGCGCCAGAGGTAGGAATTGACGCCGATCGCGGTCACGTTCGCGGCAGCGACATCGGCCTGGGGCCGTTCCCGTCCGCCGCAGGCCACGAGCGCCAGGCCGAGTCCGCCGACGAGCGCCGCACGAGCGATGCTGCGCGCGGCCGGGATGCGGGAAGCTGCGGCGCGGGTAGTCGGAAATGCCATTCTCGATCCTGTCATGCTGTGGGGGCTGGGCACGCCCGTGATCGCCTCTATAGCCTTCCAGCCGCGAGCGACAAGTGGCGTGGCGGCAAGCCGGCTGAGCGTCCGAATGGCCGCCCGGACCGTGAACCCGGGCTTAACCGGCGGCGATTCTGTGTGAGACTTGCAACACTGTGTGAAAACAGCCGCCTGGCGGCGATTCAAAGCTAGGCCGCAAGTCCGGCAGTGCCTATCATGCAATCCAGTCCACGGGCGCGAGGCGATTCTCTGACGGTCAGGAACCGTTAAGTGCCGCAAGCGTCAGTTGGACGGGGGAACCAGGAGAGGGCTTCGCGACATGTTGTACGGGCGGATCAGCAGCAAACGGGGCGGCCTGACCGCGTCGGTGGCGGCTGCGGCGCTTGTCTTCGCGGGCGTGCCCACCGCCAGCTTCGCGATCGACGCCCTGGGCAACGAGGAGCGGCCGGGCCTGTCCGGATTTGCATTCACCCCGGCTTCGGTCGATCCCAAGCTCGCCAAGTTCGTGGCCGAGCGGGCGACCGGCTCCAAGAAGCTGATGCGCTTTACGCCTGCCGGCGTGGCGGAGCGCGGATCGCGTTCGGTCACAGTGGCGGTGCGGGTGGACGAAGGTTCGGCCAAGGCGATCTCGGTCCGCTCGGCCATCGCCGCGGCGCGCGAACAGATGGCGCTGGGCAGCGTCGTCCGCCTTGCACCCGTGCGCTACAACCTCGGCCTGTCCCGCGGCTACCAGAGCTTCGCTCAGCCGAGCGAACTGTCCAAGAAGTTGTCCGACGCGGCGATCCCGGATCTTTCCAGCTACAAGCCCAGCGCCGGCGTGAAGGAAGAGCCGAGCCGGTTTGGAGCGCGCATCGCTCTCGATCAGGAAGACAAGGCGGGCAGCGCGCCGCGCACCCACGATGCGCTGGGCGACCAGACGCTCGATGTGGCCGGCAGCTATCGCCTGACCCGCAATCTCGATGTCACCGCCGGCGTGCGCTACTCGCAAGAGCGGGACAGGATCGCCCCGCTGGCCGATCCGGAACTGGACAGCCAGGCCGTCTACGTTGGAACCCAGTTCCGCTTCTGACCCGATAGCTGCGAATTGTTTCGAAGACCCCGCTCCGGCGGGGTTTTTCTTTGCGCCGTTCGCCCCCGCGCCTTAATCGCAGGAACGGAGAGGGCATCTGAAAGGAATTGCGATTCATGTCTCGCGTTGCGATCGTTACCGGGGGCACCCGCGGCATTGGCCGCGCCATTTGCGAAACGCTCAAGGACCAGGGCCTGACGGTCGTGGCGAACTATGCCGGCAACGAGGAGAAGGCGCGCGCCTTCTCCGAGGAGACGGGGATGCCCGCCTACAAGTGGGACGTCGGCGATCATGAAGCCACTCTCGAAGGCTGCCGGCAGGTGGAGCGTGAGGTCGGCCCGATCGAAGTGTTGGTCAACAATGCCGGCATAACCCGCGACGGCACGTTGCTGAAGATGACTTTCGACGATTGGTACGACGTGATGCGGATCAACCTCGGCGGCTGCTTCAACATGGCCAAGGCCGTGTTCCCGGGCATGAAGGAGCGCGGCTGGGGCCGGATCGTCAACATCGGCTCGATCAATGGGCAGGCCGGCCAGTACGGACAGGTCAACTACGCCGCGGCCAAGAGCGGCATCCACGGCTTCACCAAGGCCCTGGCGCAGGAAGGCGCCCGCTTCGGCATCACCGTCAACGCCATCGCCCCGGGCTACATCGACACCGACATGGTGGCCGCCGTGCCGGAGAACGTGCTGGAGAAGATCGTCGCCCGCATCCCGGTCGGCCGCCTCGGCCATGCCGACGAAATCGCCCGCGGCGTCGCCTTCCTCGCCTCGGAAGAAGCTGGCTTCGTCACCGGCTCCACCATGAGCATCAACGGCGGCCAGCACATGTACTGAAGGGCGGCGAGGCCCACCCAAATCCTCCCCCTCTGGGGGAGGTGGCAGCGCGAAGCGCTGACGGTGGGGGCTTGGCCTGGCTCTACCGTTCTTCCAGGCCAAGCCCCCACCACCACCGCCTTCGGCGGCGGTCCCCCTCCCCCAGAGGGGGAGGATTATTCAATCACGCGAAGGCGCAAAGGTGCTGCGGCGGAGCCGCCTTCTGCTTCAGACGGGAATGGGCAGTCGCCTGCTGCGCGGGCGCAACACCTTCGTGTCTTCGTGCCTTCGTGTGAGTCAGACAACCACGTTAGCTGGCCTTACTCTTCGCGCCTTTGCGCCTTTGCGTGAGAATCTCAGGCACCACCGGAGCGGCCAAGCGCGACCGCGCCATTAAATCGCTTCCCCACCGGCTCACCGTCGCCATATTGCGCGGATGACCCAGAGCCGCATCGAAACCGACAGCATGGGCGAGATCGCCGTCCCGGCAGACCGCCTGTGGGGCGCGCAGACCCAGCGCAGCCGCGAGAACTTCCGCATCGGCGGGGAGCGGATGCCGCTGCCGCTGGTCCATGCGCTGGGCCTGATCAAGGGCGCGGCGGCGCGGACCAACCGTGCGCTCGGCCTGCTCGAGCCCAGGCTGGCCGAAGCCATCGAGGCTGCCGCGGCCGAAGTCGCGGAGGGCAAGCTGGACGAGGAGTTCCCGCTGGTCGTCTGGCAGACCGGATCGGGCACGCAGAGCAACATGAACGCCAACGAAGTGATCGCCAACCGGGCCAACCTGGCGCTCGGCGGTGAACTGGGCGCCAAGAGCCCGGTCCATCCGAACGATCACGTCAACATGAGCCAGTCCTCGAACGACACCTTCCCCAGCGCGATGCACATCGCCGCGGCGCGCGAGATCGCCGGCAGGCTGCTGCCGGCGCTGCGGGCTATGCACGGGGACCTGGCGGCGAAAAGCGCCGCGTGGGACCACATCGTCAAGATCGGCCGTACGCACACGCAGGACGCCACGCCGCTCACCCTGGGGCAGGAATTCTCCGGCTATGCGCGGCAGGTCGAGGCGGGGATCGAGCGGATCGAACTCACGCTGCCGGGCCTCTACGAACTGGCGCAGGGCGGCACCGCCGTAGGGACCGGGCTTAACGCACCGAAAGGCTTCGCCGAAGGCGTCGCTCGCGAGATCGCCCAGGCCACCAGCCTGCCGTTCGTCACCGCGCCGAACAAGTTCGAGGCCCTCGCCGCGCAGGACGCGCTGCTGTTCGCCCACGGGGCGCTGGCAACGCTGGCGGCGGCGCTGCACAAGATCGCGGGCGATATTCGCTTGCTCGGCTCCGGCCCCCGCTCCGGCCTTGGCGAGCTGGCCCTGCCGGAGAACGAGCCCGGCTCCTCGATCATGCCCGGCAAGGTCAATCCCACCCAGTGCGAGGCGCTGACCCAGGTCTGCGCCCAGGTGTTCGGCAACCAGGCGGCGATCCAGTTCGCCGGCAGCCAGGGACAGTTCGAGCTCAATACTTATCGGCCGGTCATGGCCAACGCCTTCCTGCAGTCGGTCCGCCTGCTGGCGGACGCCACAGCCAGCTTCACGGAAAACCTGCTCGAGGGGCTGAAGCCGCGCGAGGACAACATCGCCGCCGGCGTCGAGCGCTCGCTGATGCTGGTCACCGCGCTGGCCCCGACGATCGGCTACGACAAGGCGGCCTCCATCGCCAAGTCGGCGCACGAGAAGGGGATCACCCTGCGGGAGGCCGCGGTTGCGAGCGGTGCGGTGAGCGCCGAGGACTACGACAGGATCGTGCGGCCGGAGGCGATGCTCGGCCCGGACCGCTCCGCCTGATGAGCGAAGTGCCCTACCACCCGCCGGTCAAGCGCTCGGTGGAGATCGCCGGCCACAAGACCTCGATCAGCCTGGAGCCGCTGTTCTGGGACCTGCTGCGCCAGGCCGCCGAGCAGGAGGCGCTGCCGATCAACGCGCTCGTCGCGCGGATCGACGAGGAGCGTATCCGCGTGCAGACGCCGCCCGGCCTGGCCGGGGCGATCCGCCTGTGGCTCGCCGCGCGGCAGGCGGATCGCGGCGCGGCTCAGTAAGTCGAGGGCGGATCGGACGCGGGGAAGCTCTCGTCGCTGGCTTCGTCGGCCTTGGACCAGTCACGCACCGGCTTGTCGGCCATCGCTTTCGGCCCGGCGTCCCGCACTTGCGCGAAATTGTCGTCGGCCCCCTGGCCATCGGCGAAAGCAGCGCGGTGTCCGCCCTTGTGCTTCTCGAAATACTTGTAACCGGCGTATCCCAGCGCTCCGAGCGCGGCCATCTTGAGCAGTGCCATGCAAGTTCTCCTTCTTCGCCGCCCCAACGCGCGGTGGCGGTGATGGGTCCGGCAGGATGCGCCGAAGCGACGCGCGTTGTGGGCCGCGCGAATTGTTGACGGAGCGCCGCGCGGGATCCTATCGCCGGTGGATGAGCAGCCGCAAACCGATCCGCAAAGCCGTGTTCCCCGTCGCCGGGCTGGGCACGCGCTTCCTCCCGGCAACTAAGGCGATCCCGAAGGAGTTGCTGCCGATCGTGGACCGGCCGCTGATCCAGTACGCGGTCGACGAAGCGCGCGAGGCCGGGATCGAGCAGATGATCTTCGTCACCGGGCGCGGCAAGACCGCCATCGTCGAGCACTTCGACATTGCCTACGAGCTCGAAACGACGATGGCCGAGCGGGGCAAGAGCCTCGATGTGCTGGAATCGACCCGCTTCACGCCCGGCGACATGATCACCGTGCGCCAGCAGGTGCCGCTGGGCCTGGGCCATGCGATCTGGTGCGCGCGGGCGATCGTCGGCGACGAACCGTTCGCGATCATGCTGCCGGACGAGCTGATGGTCGGCTCCCCGGGCTGCATGGCGCAGATGGTCGCAGCCTACCACGAAGTCGGCGGCAACCTGATCAGCGTGCTCGAAGTCCCGCGCGAGGAAGTCTCCAGCTACGGCGTGATCACCCCGGGCGCGGAGAACGGCGCGCTGACCGAAGTCCTCGGTCTGGTCGAGAAGCCGCCGGTCGAGGAGGCCCCTTCGAACAAGATCGTCTCCGGCCGCTACATCCTGCAGCCGGAAGTGATGCGCACGCTCGAAGGGCAGGGAAAAGGCGCCGGCGGCGAGATCCAGCTCACCGACGCGATGGCCCGGATGATCGGCCAGCAGCCGTTCCACGCGGTGACTTTCGCCGGGCGCCGCTACGACTGCGGCAGCAAGACCGGGTTCGTCGAGGCGACCCTTGCGCTGGCGCTGGAGCGGGAGGACATGGGCCGCGAAATCCGCGCCATCGCGGAGCGCCTGCTGGCTGGAGGCTAGCAAGAAAATCCTCCCCCTCTGGGGGAGGGGGACCGCGCGCGAAGCGCGTGGTGGAGGGGGCCTTTGGCCTGGTAGAACGGTAGAGCCAGGCCAGGCCCCCTCCGTCAGCGCTTCGCGCTGCCACCTCCCCCAAAGGGGGAGGATCAGGTTGCGAGCCCAGAAACGAAAAAGGCGGCAGGATGACCTGCCGCCTTTTTATTGCCGTCCAAGCAAATCTCTTAGTCTTCGGGGCCGCCCTGGCCGCCGTGGCCTGCAACCAGGTTGCCGGCATCGGCCATCATGTAGGGCCGCGGATCGACCGAGTCACCGGCGATGCGGACTTCGTAGTGCAGGTGCGGGCCGGTCGAACGGCCGGTGCTGCCGATATAGCCGATCAGGTCGCCCTTGCGAACCTTCTGGCCGGCGGAAACCGTGTAGCCCGAAAGATGGGCGTAGCGGGTTTCCAGCTGGCCGCCATGCTCGATCTGGATGTAGTTGCCGTAGCTGCCGAAATACTCGGCCTTGCCGACCACGCCGTCGGCGGTGGCATAGACCGGCGTGCCGGTCGGGCCGGCCAGGTCGACGCCGTTGTGCGAGCGGCGGCCGCCGAGCACCGGATGGGTGCGCATGCCGTAGTCGCTGGTCAGGCGGACGCCGCCGACCGGCATCCCTGCGGGCACCGAAACGGCCGGGCGCGCCGCGGCCACGCCGCCGACACCGCCTTCGAGCTGCTTCCAGTTGGCGAACAGCTGGCTGAACTCCTTATCGCCTTCCACCAGCGGGCCGGCAGCTTCACCCTTGAGGGCGCCGGAGATCTGCGTGGTGGTGGCGGTCTCGTTCGCCATTGCCGGGGTGGCGGCCATCGCAACGGCGGCGATGGCGAGACCTGCGACAGCGCGAAGAGCCTGTTTGAAAATCATGCGACCTGAATTCCCGTCCGTGTTTCGACTGGCCTGCCGACTGCGCCGGCGAACCGCGAAGGAGCCTAAGCTCCGGATTTTTTGAGAAAGGTCGGAACCCCCCGCCCGTCTCGTTGATTGTGGGGTATCCGGGAAGAAGTTAATTACGCAACAGCCGCGTACCAATCGCGCGGCAGACCGGCTGCGAGACGCGCCGAGTCGTTGAACGGTGGCTTCAGCGCCCCGCGAAAATGCAGTTTCACCAGCGTTTGCCACAATTTGCGCGGCGGTTCGTCGCGCATGAGGCTCGCTTCGCGGAAGTGTTTTGCGCCGACCGCGACATGGCGAATCTCGTCGTCAAGGATTCGCTGGAGAATGGCCGTTCCGCCATGGTCGCCAGAGGCCCGGATTCGCTCCAGCATGGCCGGCGTGACGTCGAGTCCCCGCGCCTCCAGCACCATCGGCACCACGGCCAGGCGGGCCGCGACGTCATGCCGCGTCTCGTGCGCGGCTTCCCACAGCCCGGCGTGGACGGGCAGCGAGCCGTAGCGGGCGCCCATCGACGCCAGCTTCCGTTCCACGACCGCGAAATGCATCGCCTCGTCGGCGGCGACGGCAAGGAAATCGCCGATGAACTCCGGGCCCATCGTGCCGCCGAAGCGCCCCGCCATGTCGAGCGCGAGATCTATCGCCACGAACTCGATGTGCGCCAGGGAGTGCCACAGCGCGATGCTGTTCTTCAGCGAGCCGCCCTTGCCGCGCTTGGGCATTCGGTTCGGCGGCAGCAGCTCCAGCCCTTCCGGCCAGCGCGGCTGTTCGGGCATCGCAATGTCGAACACGGGTGCCAGCCGGCCAAGCCGCCAGTCGCGCGCGATGCGCCGCGCGGCCATGACCTTGGCGCGCGCATCTCCCGTCAGCAGGGCCTCCCGGATCGCCTGAGCGGCAGTCTGCATCAGAGCGCCCTGGCCGCCGCCAGGACTTCTTCGGCGTGCCCCTTCACTTTTACCTTGCGCCAGATTCGGGAGATCGTCCCATCGGCGTCAAGCAAGTAGGTTGTACGCTCCATCCCCATGTAAGTGCGGCCATACATGCTCTTTTCCACCCAGATGCCGAGCGCATCGGCCAGTCCGTCCGCTTCGGGATCGGATGCCAGCGGCGCCGTCAGCTCGTGCTTCGCAGCGAACTTCAAGTGCTTCTTCGGCGGATCCTTACTCACGCCCAGCAGCGCCGTGCCGGCCTTCTCGAACTCGCCTGCGAGCGCGGAGAAATCCTTGTTCTCGGTCGTGCAGCCGGGGGTGTCGTCCTTCGGGTAAAAGAACAGCACCAGCTTGCGGCCGCGGAAGTCCGACGGCTTTACGCTGCCGCCTTCGGGCATCTCCAGGGCGATGTCGGGCAGGGCATCCCCTACGTCGGGGCGGTCGGTCATCGTGGTTCCTCCAGGGTTTCGCCGAACGTCTCGGCCCATGTACGGATGACCGCATGGCGCGCAGCATCGATGGCATGCAAGAGCCCGGCGAAATCCTCCGTCCGGCAGGCGGCGGCGAGAACCCTCCGCGCGGCTTCCGGCGGCGGCTGGCAGTCGGGAGCGAGCAGCCGCACGGCCACCAGCAGGCGGCTCAGCAGGTCGTAGTGCGCGCGGAACTCGGGCGGCAGCAACCCGGTCGCCATGAGCTCCTCTATCGCCGGGGCCAAATCCGGTGAAAGGGCGATCCGCTCGCGGAGTTGCAGGTAGTGGACGATGAACTCGCAATCGACCAGCCCGCCGCGCTGCAGCTTGGCGTCTAGAGGGCCCGCCGGGTTTTTGTTGGCGGCGATCTCCCCGCGCATCTTGAGCACGTCGGCGCGCAGCTTCGCGGGATCGCGCTCCTGCCGCAGCACGGTGTCGATGATGGCCTGCAGCTCCCTGCGCGCGCCTTCGGGGCCGACCAGAGGGCGGGCCCTGGTCAGCGCCATGTGCTCCCAGGTCCAGGCGTCCTCACGCTGGTAGCGGGCGAAGCTGTCGAGGCTGACGGCGAGCGGCCCTTGCGCCCCTTGCGGGCGCAGGCGGGTGTCAATTTCGTACAGCGCCCCCGCGGCCGTCGCCACACTGAGCGCGCCTGTGACCCGCTGCGCCAGGCGGTTGAAGTAGAGCGATGCGGTGAGCGGGCGCGCGCCTTCGGACTCGACGCCGATCTCTCCGCTGAAGAGGTAGATCACGTCGAGGTCCGAGGCATGGGTCAGCGCGCCCCCGCCGAGCCGGCCGAGGCCAAGCACGAGCAGGTCCCCGCCGGGGATCCGCCCATGGACGTTCTCGAACTCCCCGGCCGCGGCCTCCGCTCCAGCCTCCAGCGCCGCTTCGGCGACGCGGGAGAGCCCGGCGGCGATCTCGATCGGGTCGTGCCGCGCTTCGACCAGCTGCACGCCCAGCGAGAAGCGCTCCTCGCCGACCACCTCGCGGATGCGGTCGAGCCGCCGCTCGTAGTCCGGCGCGCGCTGGCGCATGCGTTCGGCGATGCTCTCAACCGGTCCCGGCAGGTCGAGCGCGCGGGCGTCGATCAGCGCGTCGAGCAGCTCGGGATGGCGGCCGAGGTCGTCGGCCAGCGGCTTGGCCAGGGTGACCACGCGCAAGACCTGGTCGAGCAGCCCGGGCCGCGCCTCGAACAGGCGGAACAGGTTGATCGCCGTCGGGACCCTCTCCAGCACCGTCTCTAGCCTGGTCAGCGCGCGTTCCGGCTCCGGCGCGGCGGCAAGGGCTTCGACAAGCGCGGGGCGCACGGCGGCGAGGGCGGCCCGTGCTTCGCTGCCGCGCAAGGTCCGCAGCGTCTCGCGCCACTTGTCGATACGCGCTTCGACCATGGCGATCACGCCGCTGTCGGGAGCAGCCGGGCGCGAGGCGGCGCGCTCTTCCGGCCGGTCGAGCAATCCGTCGTAGAGCGCGGCAACTTCGCCGGTGATCGTGCGCAGTTCGCCGATCAGAGCCGCGCCGTCGGGCAGGCCATCGAGCCGGGCCACGTTGTCGATGGCGGCGACGTCCGTGGGCAGCGAATGGGTCTGGCGGTCGCTGACCATCTGCAGCCTGTGCTCGATCGTCCGCAGCCGGTCGTAACGCTCGCCCAGCAGCGTCGCGTCTGCTTTGGGCACGATCCCGGCGGCGGCCAGGGCGTCAAGCGCGGCGCGGGTCCCGCGCAGCCGCAGCGCCGGGTTGCGGCCGCCGTGGATCAGCTGGTGCGTCTGGGCGAAGAACTCGATCTCGCGGATCCCGCCGCGCCCGCGCTTCACGTCGAACCCTGGGCCGGGCTCGCGCGGACCGGCGTGGTGATCGCGGATGCGGCGGGTAAGGCGGCGAATTTCCTCGATCGCGGTGAAGTCCAGGCTCCGACGCCAGACGAACGGCGTGATCGCCTGCAGGAACGCCTCGCCTGCGGCGACATCGCCGCTCGCTGCGCGGGCGCGGATGAAGGCGGCCCGTTCCCAGGCGATGGCGGAGCTTTCGTAGTGCGACAGCGCGCCGTCGAAGGAGATCGCCAGCGGGCTGACTTCCGAAGCGGGGCGCAGGCGCAGGTCGACCCTGAACACGTAGCCCTCGCCGGTCTGCTGGCTCAGCAGCTCCAGGATCTTGCGCGCATAGCGCTGCGCGGCTTCGGCGGGCTCGTCCCGCTCCCGCCGCGGCAGGGCTTCCGGATCGTAGAGCAGGATCGGATCGATGTCGGAGCTGTAGTTGAGCTCGCCCGCGCCGTGCTTGCCCAGCGCCAGCGCGGTGAACCCCGCCGGTTCCGCCTCCGGCACGCGGCCACGGATCGCCCCGGCAATGGCCGCGTCGAGAGCACGGTCGGCGAAGGCGCTCAGTTCCCCCATCACGCGCGTCAGCGGGAAGGCGCCGGCAAGGTCGCCAACGGCCAGCGACACGGCCAGCGCCCACCGCTCGCGGCGCAGCGCCAAGCCGACGTCATCGCTTTCCGTGCTCAGCGAGCGGGCATGGGCCAGCGCTTCCTCGCCGCGCCCTTCGCCCAGCAGCCGCTCCAGCTCCGGCTGCCGGTCGAGCCCCATCGTCAGGAACGGCGAATGGGCTCTCGCCCGCGCGAGCGCGCCTTTCCAGTCGGCTGCAGTGGGATCGGCCATCGCACGCTCACCTGCATGGGCGAGCGCGCGAGGGCAAGGGCGCTTGTGGCGCGGCGGCGGCTTTGGCAGGGAGGGTGCATGATCAGGGTTCGCGCCCGGAAAGGAATTTCCATGCTCCGATATGCCTGCGGCCCGCTTGCCGCTCTCGCGCTCGCCTCCTGCACCACCGTACCCGCGCCTACTGCCGGACCGGCCGCCGTGCCGCCGATCTCGGTCGAATCGCTGAAGGAGATGACCCGCACCCTCTCCTCCGATGCGTTCGAGGGCCGCGAGCCCGGCACGCCCGGCGAGGAGAAGACCCTCGCCTACCTGGTGGAGAAATTCGCCGAAGCCGGGCTGCAGCCGGGCAACAACGGTAGCTGGTTCCAGGACGTGCCGCTGGTCGAGATCACCGGCAAGAACCTCGCCCCGCTGACCGTCTCCATACCCAACGCCGCCGCGCCGCTGGCCTTGCAGCCGAGCAGCGACTGGGTCGGCGTGACCTACCGCGAACAGCCGCGGACCGAACTGAAGGACAGCGAGCTGGTCTTCGTGGGCTACGGCATCGTCGCGCCGGAGAAAGGCTGGAACGACTACGAAGGGATCGACATGCGCGGCAAAACCGCCGTCATCCTCGTCAACGATCCCGACTATCGCAGCGAAGGTCTCGACGGTCCGTTCAACGGCCGGGCGATGACCTACTACGGGCGCTGGACCTACAAGTATGAGGAGGCCGCCCGCCAGGGCGCCGCAGGCGCGCTGATCGTGCACGACAGCTTCCCCGCCTCCTACGGCTGGAACGTCGTCGAAAGCTCCTGGACGGGCCCCCAGGCCTATGCCCAGCGGCCGAACGGCGGGGCCGACCAGACGCTGGTCAACGGCTGGGTGCAGAAGGCGGCGGCCGAACAGATCGTCGCGGCGGCCGGGCAGGACCTTGCCGCGCTTTCGGCGGCGGCGGAGCGGAAGGGCTTCAAGCCGGTCCCCCTCGGGCTCAAGGTCTCGACCAGTTTCGATAACGATATCCGCAAGTTCGCTTCGAAGAACGTCATCGGCGTGCTGCCGGGCAGCGAGCGGCCCGGCGAATACGTGCTGCACACCGCGCACTGGGATCACCTCGGCCGCTGCACGCCGAATGCCGAAGGTGACGACATCTGCAACGGCGCGATCGACAACGCCACCGGCACCGCCGCGCTCGTCGCCCTGGCCGACGCGCATAGGCGGGCAGGCCCGACGGCACGCTCGCTGGTGTTCCTCGCCGTGACGGCGGAGGAGTCGGGGCTCCTCGGCTCTGAGTATTACGGCGCCAACCCGGTCTTCCCGCTGGAGCAGACGGTCGGCGGGCTCAACATGGACGCCCTCTCCCTCGCCGGCCCGGCGCGCGACGTGACCGTGATCGGCGGCGGCAAGAGCGAGCTCGACGCATACCTCGATCGCGCGCTCGCGCGGGTTGGCCGCACCGCCACGCCAGACCCGGCGCCGCAGGCCGGCTACTACTACCGCTCCGACCATTTCAGCTTCGCCAAGCGCGGGGTGCCGATGTTCTATCTCGACAGCGGGGAGGACCTGGTCGAAGGGGGCCGCGAAGCCGGCGCGGCCTGGGCGGCGATGTACCGCGACGAGATGTACCACGGGCCGGACGACGAATACGATCCGAACTGGGACTGGCGCGGGGTCGCGGAAGACCTCGAGCTGTTCTACCTGCTCGGCCGCGAGATGGCCGAGACCGATGACTGGCCGAACTGGCTGCCGGGTGACGAGTTCCGCCGCATCCGCGACGAACGCTGCGCCGCGCCTGGAGGATGCTGAACCGATGAACACCCCGCTGCCGATGCCCGCCGAATTCGCGGAGCAGGAATGGATCTGGATCGGCTTCCCACACCGCGCCGACTTGTGGGAGGAGTTCACCCTTCCCGCGCAGGAGCAGATTGCCGCTTACGCCAATGCTGTCGCCGAAACCGGCCAGCAGGTGCGGCTGGTGGTGCACGACGCCGCCAACGAGATGCGTGCGCGGCAGCTGGTGACCGGGTCTGTGGTGATCGAGCGGCACCCTTACGGCGATATCTGGCTGCGCGACACGGGGCCGCTGGCGCTGTTCGACCAAGCCGGCCGGCGCTTCGCTCGCCAGTTCCGTTTCAACGGCTGGGGCGGCAAGTACGACGACATGGAAGGCGACCAGGAAGTCGGCCGGTCCCTCGCTGCGGCCGGTGGGCTGCCGGTCGAGCAGTCGGACTGGGTGCTGGAGGGCGGCGCGATCGACAGCGACGGCACGGGCTTGGTGGTCACCACAGAGCAGTGCCTGCTCAATCCGAACCGCAACCCCGATCTCTCGAAAGCGGATATCGAAGCGCGGCTGCGGAGCGAGCTCGGGTTCGAGCGGATCCTGTGGCTCGGCGAAGGCCTCGCTTGCGATCACACCGACGGGCACGTGGACAACCTGGCGCGGTTCGTCGGCCCGGGCGAGCTGGCGATCCCGCTGGCGACCGGCCCCGACGACCCCAACGCCGCGATCTACGAGGACGCCCGCGCCCGCGCGCGCGACTTCGGCGTGTCGGTGCGCGACGTGCCTTCGCCCGGGCGTATCGAGGCGGCCGACCTGGTGGAGCCGGCGAGCTACATGAACTTCACGATCTGCAACGACGTGGTCGTGGTGCCGACTTACGGCACGATACACGACGCCGACGGGGTTGCCGCCATCGGGGACCTGTTCCCCGGCCGGGCCGTGGTGGGCGTGCCTGCCGATGCGGTGCTGTCGGGCGGCGGCAGCTTCCACTGCGCCAGCCAGCACGTGCCGAAAGCGCCGCGTTAGGGTTTCGTTAGCCCTTCGGGCGGAGAATGGCCGCATGACGCGCATTCCCGCCAGATCCCGGCAACTGACCGGCCGCCTGACGGAAGCCGCGCGTGTGGCGATCGTCACGGCCTTCGCGCTGGTCCTGATCGCCGCCGGGCAGGCGCTTCCTTTCTAATCCGCGACAAATCCTCGCCGGAGGGGGAGGATTGGGGATCAGTCCGCTACCGCTGATCCGGCGGCGTCGCCTCCACCTTCAGGAAAGCGATCGCCTCGTCCAGCGAGACGAACTTCTGTTGCTGCTCGCCCAGGGTGCGGATGGCGACGGTGCCTTCCTCGGCCTCGCGCTTGCCGACCACCAGCAGGTGCGGGACTTTCGCCACCGAGTGCTCGCGAACCTTGTAGTTGATCTTCTCGTTCCGCAGGTCCGCCTCGGCGCGAATGCCGGCCGCGCGCAGCTTCGCCAGCGCCTCGTTGGCATAGTCGTCGGCGTCGGACACGATCGTCGCGACCACCGCCTGCACCGGCGCCAGCCACACCGGCAGCTTGCCGGCGAAGTGCTCGATCAGGATGCCGATGAAGCGCTCATAGGAGCCGAAGATCGCCCGGTGGAGCATCAGCGGGCGGTGGCGTTCGCCGTCTTCGCCGACATAGCTCGCGTCGAGCCGCTCGGGCAGCACGCGGTCCGACTGGATCGTGCCGACCTGCCAGGTGCGGCCGATCGCGTCGGTGAGATGCCATTCGAGCTTGGGGGCGTAGAACGCGCCTTCGCCGGGAAGCTCCTCCCAGCCGTACTCCTCCGTGGCGAGGCCCGCTTCGATGACGGCGGCGCGCAGCTCCGCCTCGGCCTGGTCCCACTGCGCGTCGGTGCCGAAGCGCTTCTCCGGCCGCAGCGCGAGCTTGATCGAGTAGGTGAAGCCGAAATCGCCGTAGATCCGGTCTGCCAGTTCGCAGAACGCGCGCACTTCGGCGACGATCTGGTCCTCGCGGCAGAAGATGTGCGCATCGTCCTGCGTGAACTGGCGCACGCGCATCAGGCCGTGGAGCGCGCCGTGCGGCTCGTTGCGGTGGCAGCAGCCGTTCTCGTAAAGCCGCAGCGGCAGGTCGCGGTAGGACTTGATGCCGTGCTTGAACACCAGCACGTGCGCCGGGCAGTTCATCGGCTTGAGCGCCATCCACTCGGCGCCGTCGGAGACCAGCGGGCCTTCATCCTCGGTGTTCGGCACTTCGTCGGGAATGACGAACATGTTCTCGCGGTACTTGCCCCAGTGCCCGGACTGCTCCCACTGGCGCGCGTCCATCACTTGCGGCGTCTTGATCTCGCGATAGCCGGCGGCGTCAATCGCCCGGCGCATGTAGGCCTCCAGCTCGCGCCAGATCACATAGCCCTTGGGGTGCCAGAAGACCGAGCCGTGCGCCACGTCCTGCAGGTGGAACAGATCCATCTCGCGGCCCAGCTTGCGGTGGTCGCGCTTGGCGGCCTCTTCCAGGCGGACGAGGTGCTCGCTGAGCTGCTTCTTGTTGAGCCAACCGGTTCCGTAGATGCGGCTGAGCATTGCGTTCTTCTGGTCGCCGCGCCAATAGGCGCCGGACACGCGGGTCAGCTTGAACGCTTGCGGATCGAGCTTGCCGGTGCTGGCCAGATGCGGGCCGCGGCAGAGGTCAAGCCAGCCTTCGCCGGAATGGTAGACCGTCAGCGGCTCGTCGCCTGGAAGCTCGGCAGCCCACTCGGCCTTGAACGTCTCGCCCCGTTCCTTGAACCAGGCGATCAGCCGGTCGCGGTCCCACTCCTCGCGGCGGAGCGGTTTGTCGGCGGCGATGATCTCGCGCATCTTCGCCTCGATGACCGGCAGGTCCTCCTCGGTGAAGGGACCGCGGGCGCCGGGGGCGAAGTCGTAGTAGAACCCGTCCTCGGTCGCCGGACCGAAGGTGATCTGCGTGTCCGGCCAGAGCATCTGGACCGCTTCGGCCAGCACGTGGGCATAGTCGTGGCGGACCAGCTCGAGCGCGTCGGCTTCGTCTCGCGCGGTGATCAGCGCGAGCTCGGCATCGCCTTCGAACGGGCGCATGATGTCGCGCACTTCGCCGTCGACCCGCGCGGCGAGCGCCGCCTTGGCGAGCCCCGGGCCGATCGCCGCGGCCACATCCGCCGGGGTCGATCCCGCGGGCATCTCGCGCACGGAACCATCGGGCAGGCTGATCTTGAGCAATTCGGTCATCGTCGGTCCGTCACATCTGTTCGGCGGGGCCTTGGCACAAGGCGCGGCCCGCCGGAAGGGGCGGCTTGGAAGGGGAACCGGTTTCGGGAGGAAGCCGCGCCACCCGAAACCGGGCGGCGGCGGCCAGCGTCAACGCGCGGCCGACCGCCCCCGGAGCACCGGGGTGGTGGTAGTCGTCGCGGTGAGCTTCGTAGCCATGGACGGCTCTCTAGCAGAGGCAGGTTGGCGAGTCACTAACGGGCGAACGGCTTCGCTCAGCGCGCCCGGGCTGCTGATGCGCTAGAATAAATCATCTCCAGCAAGGGGAGGATTCGGAGTGACTAAATCCTCCCCCTCTGGGGGAGGTGGCGCCGGCCAAAAGCCGGTGACGGAGGGGGCTTGGCCTGGACGAACCGGTGAGCCAGGCCACTCCCCCTCCGTCATCGCTACGCGATGCCACCTCCCCCAGAGGGGGAGGATCTTTCTGAGCGCCTCTTCAAATCCTCCCCGGGACGGGGAGGGGGACCGCCCGCGAAGCGGGTGGTGGAGGGGGCGCGTGGCCTGGACGAACGGCTGGTCCAGGCCGCGGCCCCCCTCCGTCAGCCCTGCGTGCTGCCAGCTCCCCGTCCCGGGGAGGATTTTGGCTGAGCGTTCAAGCAATCCAATCCTTCCCCGGAGGGGGAGGATCAGTCCCGATCCGGGACCGAGAAGCTGCCGCTGACGCGGCCGCTGGTGCCGCCCGGCGCAGTGCCGCCGCGGCCGTCGACGCTGGAGACGCCGCTGTTGAGGTCCATCACCAGGCGCCCGCCGTTCAGCGTGTCGCTGCCCCGGCGCAGGGCGACGCCGCCGGACAGGATGATCACCCGCCGGTTGAAGTCGTAGACGGCTGCGGAGCCGCTCGCCCGCTCGGCACCGCGGACGACGGTGACGCCGCCGGTGGCGTCGATCCGCTGGATGCTCAGGCTGCCCGTGTCGGTATAAGCGACCGTGGTGCGTCCGGCCGTCAGCCGCATGTCGCCCTGGTCGATGACCACGTCACCCGAGAGCACGACGCGGTTCTGCCGGTCCTGCAGCTCGATCCGGTCCGCCGCGTAGTTGACCGGCTGGTTGGAATTGAACCCGGCGATCCCTTGCGCGCCGGCTTGCGAGCCGAGCGCCAGCGCGCCGATCGTTCCGGCGATGGCGCCGGCGGCGAGCCCGCGGAGGGCAAGACGGGACAAGGAGGATCGGCTACGCATCGCAGGGGTGACTAGCCGCTTGCGGCGGGCGGGGGAAGCTGTCTCGGCAGTCATCGCGGCATCTGCAGCTTGCCGGGGGTCATGCGCAGGCGGGCGTTGCCGTCCAGCGTGACCGTACGGGCGTCGAGATCGGCGCGGAGCGAGTTGGCCGAGAACGTGCCCGCCGGGATAGCGCCCTCGACCCCGCCGCTGCCGACCAGGGCCTTGTCCTTCAGGTCCACGGCCACGCCGCTGGCGGTCATCCGGTATCCGTCGGCGGCGGTCAGCCGCACCTGGCTGTCCACCACGACCCGCTCGGTGTTGTAGTTGTAGCGCCCGACGTCGGCGGTCAGCACCGCTGGGCCTTCCGAAAGAAGAATGCGGGCGATCAGGTCGCGCATGCGCACGACCGGTTCCGTCACCGTGCGTTGGACCGCTTCCCCGGCGGAGACCGAGAACGGGCGGCCCTTGGCGTCGGCCCCGCGATAGACGGCGTTGTCCACGCGCAGGCGGTCCTCTGCGACCGAGACTTTGTTGCGGTCGAGCAGGAAGCTGACTTCGCCGCGCGGGGATAGCGGCGTGACGATCATCAGCGCGGCGATCACGCCCACGGCGGCAGGCAGCCCCACCGCCAGCCAGCGGACCATCCGGTCGAGCGACCCGCCGGGCGCGGCGAAGGCGCGGCGGCGGTCGCGAATCTGGTCGGCTTGGACGGTCATTCGGACTCTTTGGCGGATCGTACCTTAGTCGTGGCTGAAGATATCGCGGTCGGCCCAGCCGGCGATGTCCAGCCGCGCGCGTGCAGGAAGGAAATCGAAGCAGGCCTGGGCAAGTTCCTGGCGGCCTTCGCGGCGGAGCCGTTCGACGAAGACCTGGTGAAGGCGGTGGAGATAGCGCACGTCGGAAGCGGCATAGTCCCGCTGCGCGTCGGTCAGCTCGGGCGCGCCCCAATCGCTCGACTGCTGCTGCTTGGATATGTCTTCGTTCAGCAGCTCGTTGAGCAGGTTCTTGAGGCCGTGGCGGTCGGTGTAGGTGCGCGTCAGCTTGCTGGCGATCTTGGTGCAGAACACCGGCGCTCCGACGACCCCGAGGTAGTATTCGATCGCGGCCAAGTCGAACCGGGCGAAATGGTAGAGCTTCAGCCGGGCGGGATCGGCCAGGACCGCCTTGAGGTTCGGCGCGTGGTAGGAACTGCCGACGCGGAAGCGCACGAGGTGCTCGTCGCCCCCGCCGTCGCTGACCTGCACCACGCAAAGGCGGTCGCGCGGGGTGACGAGACCCATCGTTTCGGTATCGACGGCGATCGGACCCGGGGCGAGCACGCCTGCGGGCAAGTCTTCTTCATGAAAATGTACGGCCATGGCCACGGGCCTTAGTGACATTGGGGAAAGAGGGAAAGCCTGCGTGGAGCTGCCGCCCGCGGCGGTGTATGGCGCGGTGCATGCTGGAAGCAGTCCCCGAAAGCTGGCGCGTCGCGCTTGGTCCGGTGCTGGCGCTGCCCGAGTGCGCCCGCCTGGACGAGTGGTTGCGCACGGAGGAAGGCGAAGGGCGGATGATCTACCCGCCGCGCGAGCATCGGCTCCGGGCGTTCGAGCTGACCCCGCTCGATGCGGTGAAGGTCGTGATCCTGGGGCAGGACCCCTATCACGGGCCTGGCCAGGCGCACGGGCTGGCCTTCTCGGTGCCGGAGGGGGTGCGTATCCCGCCTTCGCTGGTGAACATCTACAAGGAGCTGGAGAGCGACCTGGGCGTGCCCCGCCGCGCGCACGGCAATCTCGAGCATTGGGCCAGGCAGGGGGTGCTGCTGCTCAACGCCTCGCTCACCGTGGAGGCCGGGAAGGCCGGAAGCCACGCCAAGTGCGGGTGGGACGCGATCACGGACGCGGCGGTTGCCGCGGCCGCCGCGCGGGCGGAACCGAGCGTGTTCATCCTGTGGGGCAATCACGCGCGCAAGAAGGCGCTCCGGGTGCCCGAACTGGCGAACAATGGGACGCACCTGGTGCTGGCTTCACCGCACCCCAGCCCGCTGTCCGCTTACGGCGGCTTCTTCGGTTCGAAGCCGTTCAGCCAGGCGAACGCGTTCCTGGACGCGAACGGCCGCGGCGCCATCGAGTGGTAGCACTTGTTCGCCGGCCGCAACCGGTTGCAAAAGCTACGGTCCGGTGCGAGCAAGGGACATGATCAAGCCTACAGGAGCGGAACGGCCCGCGGAAACGCCTCTCGAATGGGGGCAACTCGCCGGCTCGGTAGGGCCGCGGCTGCGGCTGCTGCACAATGTGATGGTCGCCCGCTCGATCGCCGCGCTCGACGGCAGCGGACTGCCGACGGGCTCGCACACCGTGCTCTCGCTGATCGCCGCCAACCCGGGGTCGACGCAGACCGCGCTGGCCGACGCAGCCGGGCTCAACAAGTCGGCCCTTGTGGGGATTGTCGACGAGCTGGAAAAGCGCGGTTTTGCCGAGCGGGTCCGCTCGCCGACCGACCGGCGGCGCAACCATCTCACGGTCACCCCCGCGGGCGTGACCGAGATGAAGGCGATGTTCGCCAAAGTCTCGCCAACAGAAACGAAGATCCGCGAAGCGCTGGGCCCGCGCGATCATGCTCTTCTGCTGGAGCTTCTGGACCGGGCTTACGCCGCGCTGGACTGAGCCTCAGCGCGGCAGTTCGGTTACCCCCATCAGCGCCTCGTCGACCGCGCGCGCCGCCTGGCGCCCCTCGCGGATCGCCCATACGATCAGGCTCTGGCCGCGGCGCATGTCGCCGCAAGCGAAGATCATGTCGTCGCTCGTGCGGTAGTCCAGGGTGTTCGCGTCGACATTGCCGCGCTCGGTCAGCTTCACGCCGCTCTGGTCGAGCATGCCGGCCTTGACCGGGCCGACGAAGCCCATCGCCAGCAGGATCAGATCGGCCGGCAGCACGAACTCGCTGCCTTCGATCTCCTGCATCTGCCCGCCGACCCATTCGATCCGCACGCAGCGGAGGCCGGTGACCTTGCCGTCTTCGCCGACGACTTCCTTGGTCAGGACTGCCCAGTCGCGCTCGGCGCCTTCCTCGTGGCTGGAAGACGTGCGCAGCTTCATCGGCCAGTTCGGCCAGGTCAGCGCCTTGTTTTCCTTCTCGGGGGGCTTGGGCATGATCTCGATCTGAGTCACGCTTTTGGCGCCCTGGCGGTTGGAGGTGCCGACGCAGTCGGAACCCGTGTCGCCGCCGCCGATCACGATCACGTCCTTGCCGGTCGCCGTCAGCGTGCCGCGCGGCGCGGCGCGCTCTTCGCTGTCGCCGGCGTTGCGCTTGTTCTGCTGGGTGAGGAACTCCATCGCCAGGCGCACGCCGGGCAGTTCGGCGCCGGGAATGTTGAGCCCGCGCGGATCCTCGGCGCCGCCGGCCAGGACGATCGCGTCGAAGTTCTCCTTGAGCGACTTGATCGAGATGTCGACGCCGACTTCGGTGCTGGTCCGGAAGGTCACGCCTTCGGCTTCCATCTGCACCGCGCGGCGGTTGATCAGATGCTTTTCCATCTTGAAGTCGGGGATGCCGTAGCGGAGCAGGCCGCCGAGGCGGTCGCTCTTCTCGAACACCGTCACCGAATGGCCGGCGCGGGCGAGCTGCTGGGCGCAGGCGAGGCCCGCGGGGCCGGAGCCGACCACGGCGACGCGCTTGCCGGTCTTCGTCAGGGCCGGACGCGGAACGATCCAGCCTTCCTTCCAGCCGCGATCGGCGATCGCGCACTCGATCGACTTGATCGTCACCGGCTGGTCCACGATGTTCAGCGTGCACGCGGCCTCGCACGGCGCGGGGCACACGCGGCCGGTAAATTCCGGGAAGTTGTTGGTCGAATGGAGATTGTCCAGCGCTTCGCGCCAGTCGTCCTCGTAGACCAGATGATTCCAGTCGGGGATCATGTTGTTCACCGGACAGCCGTTATGGCAGTACGGGATCCCGCAGTTCATGCAGCGCGACGCCTGGTTCTTCAGCTTTTCCGCCGGCAGCGGGATCGCGAACTCCTTGTAGTTCTTGATCCGCTCCTGCGGGTCTTCGTAGCTGCGGTCCTCGCGATCCAGCTCGAGGAAGCCGGTTTCCTTACCCATCTTCGTAAATCCTATTCGGCCGCGACGGAGGCGGCTTCCTCGCGTTCGGCTTCGAGTTGCCGGAGCGCGCGAGCATAGTCGCGCGGCATCACTTTGATGAACTTTTTCAATGCGTTGTCCCAGTCGTCGAGCAGCGCGGCCGCACGGGCGGAGCCCGTGTGCAGCTTGTGCCGTTCGACCAGGATGCGCAGGCGCTCGGCATCGTGGCGGAGCATGTCGCCCATGCCCATGTCGTCCACACTGCGCGGGCGCTGCGAGGGACGGCCGGTGCCTTCCTCGGCGTCCGGAGCGGGATCGATCTCTTCCAGGTCGACCTGGGCTAAGTTGCACAAGTTACGGAAGGTGCCGTCCTCGTCGTAGACATAAGCCAAGCCGCCCGACATGCCGGCCGCGAAGTTGCGCCCGGTCTTGCCGAGCACGCAGACCACGCCGCCGGTCATGTATTCGCAGCCGTGATCGCCGGTGCCTTCGACGACGGCCACGGCGCCCGAGTTGCGCACCGCGAACCGCTCCCCGGCCACGCCGTTGAGGAACGCCTCGCCGGCGATCGCGCCGTAGAGCACGGTGTTGCCGACGATGATGTTGTCGGTCGCCTCGCGCCCGACGCCCTGCGGCTGGCGTACGATGATGCGGCCGCCGGACAGGCCCTTGCCGACGTAGTCGTTGGCATCGCCGGTGAGGTCCAGCGTCACGCCGTGGGCCAGCCACGCGCCGAAGCTCTGCCCGGCAACCCCGGTGAAGTTGATCCGGAGCTGCTCGGGCTTGAGGCCGGCATGACCGTGTGCCTTGGCGATTTCGCCCGAGAGCATCGCGCCCACGGTGCGGTTGACGTTGCGGACTTCGCGCTCGATCACCAGCGTCTCGCCGCTGTCGATCGCCGGACGCGCGGCGGCGATCAGCTCGTTGTCGAGCGCCGCGGCAAGGCCGTGATCCTGCGTGCCGGTGTTGTAGAGCGCATGGCCTTCCGCCGGCGGCACCTGGTGAAGGATGCGGCTGAGGTCGACCCCCTTGGCCTTCCACTGGGTGATCGCCGGGCGCATGTCGATGCGGTCGACCCGCCCGATCATCTCCTCGATGGTGCGGAAGCCCATCTCGGCCATGATCTGGCGCAGTTCTTCGGCCACGAAGAAGAAGTAGTTGATCACATGCTCGGGCTGGCCGGTGAAGCGCGCGCGCAGCACCGGGTTCTGAGTCGCCACGCCGACCGGGCAAGTGTTGAGGTGGCACTTGCGCATCATGATGCAGCCCGCGGCGATCAGCGGCGCGGTGGCGAAGCCGAACTCGTCCGCGCCGAGCAGCGCGCCGATGGCGACGTCGCGCCCGGTGCGCAGCCCGCCGTCGACCTGCACGGCGATGCGCGTGCGCAAGTCGTTGAGGATCAGCGTCTGCTGCGTCTCGGCCAGGCCGATCTCCCAGGGGGAGCCGGCATGGGTCAGGCTGGTCAGCGGCGAAGCGCCGGTCCCGCCTTCGTAGCCGGAGATCGTCACGTGATCCGCGCGCGCCTTGGAAACGCCCGCGGCGACCGTGCCGACGCCCACTTCGGACACCAGCTTGACCGAAACGCGCGCAACTGGGTTCACGTTTTTGAGGTCGTGGATCAGCTGCGCCAGATCCTCGATCGAGTAGATGTCGTGGTGCGGCGGGGGCGAAATCAGGCCGACGCCCGGGGTCGAGTGGCGGACTCGGCCAATCGTCTTGTCGACCTTGTGGCCAGGCAACTGGCCGCCTTCGCCCGGCTTCGCGCCCTGGGCCATCTTGATCTGGATGTCGTCGGAGTTGACCAGGTACTCGGTCGTCACCCCGAAGCGGCCCGATGCGACCTGCTTGATTGCGGAGCGCATCGAATCGCCGTTCGGCAGCGGCAGGAAGCGGTCGGCTTCCTCACCGCCTTCGCCGGTGTTGGAACGGCCGCCGATGCGGTTCATGGCGATCGCCAGCGTGGTGTGTGCCTCGCGGCTGATCGAGCCGAAGCTCATCGCCCCGGTGCTGAAGCGCTTGACGATCTCCTCGGCCGGTTCGACCTCGGAGATGTCGAGCGGCTTCTCGGCCTTCTTCAGGTCCATCAGCCCGCGGATCGTCAGCAGGCGTTCGGACTGCTCGTTGATCGTCTTGGCGTATTCTTCGTAGTTGGCCCAGTTGTTGCCGCGCACCGCATGCTGCAGGTTGGAGACCGTGGTCGCCGTCCAGGCATGCTCTTCGCCGCGCAGGCGCAACTGGTACATGCCGCCGACGTCGAGCATGTTCTCGTAGACCGGGTTGTCGCCATAGGCGCACTCATGGCGGCGGACCGCCTCTTCGGCGACTTCCCGCAGGCCGACGCCCTCGATAGTCGTGGCGGTGCCGGTGAAGTACTTGTCGACGAACGCGCTCGACATGCCCACGGCGTCGAAGATCTGCGCGCCGCAGTAGGACTGGTAGGTGGAGATGCCCATCTTGGACATCACCTTCATGATGCCCTTGCCGATGGCCTTGATGTAGTTCTTGCGAACCGTCGCCTCGTCGATCTCCGGGAACTTGTCGCGCCGCAGGTCCTCGAGCGTCTCGAACGCAAGGTAGGGGTTGATCGCTTCGGCGCCGTAGCCCGCGAGAACGCAGAAGTGGTGCACTTCGCGGGCTTCGCCGGTCTCGACCACCAGGCCGGTCTGCATGCGCAGGCCCTGGCGGACGAGGTGATGGTGCACCGCCGCCGTGGCGAGCAGCGCAGGCATCGGGATGCGGTCGGGGCCCTGGGCGCGGTCGGACAGGATCAGGATGTTCTTGTCCTGCAGCACCGCTTCCGTGGCCGCCCAGCACATCTCCTTGAGCGCCAGCTCGAGCCCTTCGGCCCCGGTCGCGGCATCCCAGGTGATGTCGACCGTCTCGGTGCGGAAGGCGCCATCGAGCGAGGCTTCGACCGAGCGGATCTTCTCCAGGTCCTGGTTGGTCAGGATCGGCTGGTCGACTTCGAGCCGCTTGTGCGTGCCGGCCTCATGGCCGAGCAGGTTCGGGCGCGGGCCGATCATCGACAGCAGGCTCATGACCAGTTCCTCGCGGATCGGGTCGATCGGCGGGTTGGTGACTTGGGCGAAGTTCTGCTTGAAGTAGTCGTAGAGCAGGCGGCTGCGATCCGACAGCACGGCCAGCGGCGTGTCCGTGCCCATCGAGCCGATCGGATCGTCGCCGGCGGTGCCCATCGGCTCCAGGAAGCGCGAGAGGTCTTCCTGGGTGTATCCGAACGCCTGCTGGCGATCGAGCAAGCTGGTTTCCGTCGCCCGGACGGCGTCGTGGTCGGTCTCGATCGTCTCGAGATCCTGCAGCTTGTACTGCGCCTGCTCGAGCCACTTGGCGTAAGGCTCGTCGCCCGCGAGCTGGGCCTTGAGCTCCTCGTCCTCGATGATGCGGCCCTGCTCGAGATCGATCAGCAGCATGCGGCCCGGCTGCAGGCGCCACTTGCGGACGATGTCCTCCTCGGCGAACGGCAGCACGCCGCTTTCGGAAGCGAGGCAGACGATGTCGTCGCGGGTGATGCTGAAGCGCGCCGGGCGCAGGCCGTTGCGGTCAAGCGTGGCGCCGATCTGGCGACCGTCGGTGAAGGCCACGGCGGCGGGGCCGTCCCACGGCTCCATCAGCGCGGCATGGTATTCGTAGAACGCGCGGCGCGCCGGATCCATCAGCGGGTTCTTGGCCCAGGCTTCAGGGATCAGCATCATCATCGCATGGGCGAGCGAGTAGCCGCCGAGCAGCAGCAGCTCGAGCGCGTTGTCGAGGCAGGCGGTGTCCGACTGTCCGTGCGGGATGATCGGCCAGAGCTTGTCGAGATCGGCGCCGAGCAGCGGCGATTCCATCGTGCGGCGGCGGGCGTTCATCCAGTTCACGTTGCCGCGAACGGTGTTGATCTCGCCGTTGTGGGCCATGAAGCGGTACGGGTGCGCCAGCTTCCAGCTCGGGAAAGTGTTGGTGCTGAAGCGCTGGTGCACGAGGCCGAGGGCGCTGGTGCAGTCCGGGTTCCGCAGGTCGTCGTAGAAGCTGCCGACCTGGTTCGCCAGCAGCAGGCCCTTGTAGACCACCGTGCGGCTGGAGAAGCTGGGCATGTAGAGCTGGGTGATCTCCGGCATGCCGTGCTTTTCGGCGAGCGCGGCGAGCGGGTTCTGCGTCTGCTTGCGGATGACGATCAGCTTGCGCTCGAACGCGTCCTGGTCGGCGCAGTTCTCGCCCCGGGCGATGAAGCACTGGCGGATCACCGGCATGGAGGCGAGCACGGCCTTGCCGAGCCCGTCCTTGGTCGTCGGCACGTCGCGCCAGCCGATCAGCCGCTGGCCTTCCTTGGCCACGAACTTCTCGAACTGACCGGTGATGAACTCCCGCGCTTCGTCGTTCTGCGGCATGAAGCACATCGCGACCGCGTATTCGCCCAGCGGCGGCAGGCTCAGGCCTTCGCCTTCCGCCCACTTGCGGTAGAGCGGATCGGGCATCTGGATCAGGATGCCGGCACCGTCCCCCAGCAGCGGATCGGCGCCCACGGCGCCGCGGTGGTCGAGATTGGCCAGAATCTCCAGCGCCTGGCTGACGATCGCGTGCGATTTCTCACCCTTGATGTGGGCGACGAAACCCACACCGCAGGAGTCGTGCTCATTGCGGGAATCGTAGAGGCCTTGAGGCGCGGGGTACTCGGTCAATTTACTCGTTCCTGTTTCCGGCGAGGCAAGCGGCCTTGCGGAGCGGCAGGGCCGCAACGAAAGGCGACTCACCCCGTCGGGGTGCTTACGAAAATGTCGCGAATTTTCCCAATGCCGACAGGAAGGTGCTTTTGCAAGCGTGGGTAAACGCGCGCGGCGGCGCCAACAGCCACTCCGGGGTTATCGCGAGGCGCCGATCGGCGACTGCAGGAGTCAGGCGGCGCCGCTGATTCTTTGTAGTGCGGCGAGTGCTGCGCGCAAGTCCTGCCCGTTGCGCGTGCGATTGGGCGGTGCGCTGGAAGGATGCGTGGAATTCGCCGGAATTCCGGCCTCTTCGGAGGGGCACGTGGGGGCAATGACGGCGCCGGTTTCGCGGTTCCGAGGGGCCGCGGACGGCCTCACATGAGCCGCCGGCAGGGCTCCGAACGGAAAGCTGACGACCGGCTCGACATGGTCGCTATCCGTCTCCCGATCCGGGCGGCGCACGAATTCCTCGTGGCCGCTAAAGGGATTCTTCATCGCTGGCTCGGCGTCGCTGGCGAGCTTGTCCTGCGATCCGAAGAAGCTGGCGATCGCACGGGCGGCGTCCTCCGGTTCGGCGGCTTCGAACTCCGCCGATAGGAAGGGGGCGGGCCCGGGCGCCGGTGCAGGTCCGGAAGCCTCGAGCGTTCGCCGCCTCTCTATTGCGGCGCCGAGCCGTCCCGCGAGCTGCACCAGCCCAAGCTCCTCGAGCGGGCTGGCGTCGAGCGGCAGGCGAGGGGCAGCTTCGCCGCGCTCGCCCTCGGCAATGGAGAACCAATGGACCGGGGTGTCGAACATGGCGGAGTCGTCGCCATGTCGGCGAAGATCGTCGGCACGTTCGCCGAGATCGCCGAGAGGCTCGGGTTCATCCTCGGCGATGTCCGCTTGCGTATCGGCATGCGGCAGATCGGGCCCGGCTCGCCACCAGTCGTCCAGGTCCGGGTCTCGTTCACCGCTCGGCGCCGAGTTCTCGCCGTTGCGCATTTCGGCCCGCGTGACGACAATCTCGGGACTGCTCCGGTGCGACTGGCCGATGATGGGGGAGCCGTGCTCGGAGATGAAGTCGAGCCATTCGAAGCCTTCCTCGCCCAATTCGGCGTGCGCCGCGATCGGGCGGCATTCGCGGGCTTCGGTGCGGTCAGTGGCGCGCACTCTGGCGCCCGGCTCCTGCGAGCGCGCAACCTGGCGCGCGAGCAGCAGGCCGGCCGCGGCGCCGGCCATGGCTGCCGCCAGGGCGATCAGGGTACGGGCGGTGGAGCCGAGCGGCGGTTCGGCCGCCGGCACGAGAGCGGCGATGCCGGTCAGCGCGACAAGCCGATCGACCAGGGCTGCCGGCAGCACCAGGCTGCCGAGTCCGAGCAGGCAGGCGAACCACAGCGCCACGATGGCCGGGAACGCCGGATGCGTGCTGATCGGCGCCTTGTCCGCTTGTCCTGGAGAGTCCGGTTCTACCACTTCTGCCTTCCACTGCTGCGCCGGCCCGCCGCTGCCCTATCGAGCGGCGGTGCGGGCCCCGGCATCCGCCGCCGGGGCTAGCAAGCCTTCGTAAACGTCCCGATAACGGCGGACGTTGCGGGCCCAGTCGTGATGTTCGGCGACATGCGCGCGGGCCGCGGCGCGTATCCGCGGCCATGCTTCCGCCTGCGAGAGCAGCGCGGCCAGGGCCCTGGCGCAGGCCGGCGGATCGTCGGCCGGAAACAACGCCCCGGTCACCCCGTCGCGGATCAGCTCCCGATGCCCCCCGACATCCGAGGCGGCGACGATCCGCCCTTGCGCCATCGCCTCGAGCGGCTTGAGCGGCGTGACCAGGTCCGTCAGGCGGCTGCGCTTGCGCGGGTAGGCCATGACCGAACACAGCGAATAGTACCGCTCCACCTCGTGGTGCGGCACGCGGCCGGCGAAGTGGATGGCGAAAGCGGCCGGCGAGGCTTCGGCCTGCACCCGCAGAGCCTGCTCCATCGGGCCGCCGCCGACCAGAAGCAGGCGCGCGCCGGGCTGCTCCGCGATCAGCTGCGGCATCGCCGCGATCAGGTCGTCCAGGCCTTCGTAGTCGTAGAAGCTGCCGATGAACCCGATCACCGGGCCATCGCCGAGCGCCAGTTCGCCGGCCAGCGCCGCGTCGCGTGGGAGCGGGGTGCCGAACAGCCCCAGGTCCACGCCGTTGGGCATCACGCCGATCTTGTCCGGACGCACGCCGCGGGCGATCAGATCCTCCCGCAAGCCCCGGCAGATCGTCATCACCGAGTCCGCCCCGGCCACGGCGCGGTTTTCGAGCGCGCGCGTGATCCGGTACCGAAGCGAGCCTTCGTGCGTGGCGCCGTTGCCGACGGCGGCGTCCTCCCAGAACGCGCGGATCTCGTAGACCAGCGGGACCCCGAGGGTCCGCGCCGCCTTGAGCCCGGCGAGGCCGCACAAGGCCGGCGAGTGGGCGTGGAGCACATCGGGCCGCCAGACGCGCGCGGTGGCGACGACTGCCTCGGCGAGGGCGTTCACCTCGCGCCATTCGCGCAAGCCCGCCGGGCCACTCGCCGCACCGGGCGTACGGTGGAAGGTCATGTCCTCGATGGTCTCGACCTCCGGCCCGTCTGCGCTGTGCCGTTGCCCGGTGACGGCCCGGACCTCGAGCCCATCGGCCTGCTGCGCGCGGAGAATGGCGCGCGTGCGGAAGGTGTAGCCGCTGTGCAGCGGCAGCGAGTGATCGAGAATGTGGAGGACCCGGGTCATGCAGGCTTGGTGTCACGACAAGCTTAACGGCCCGTCAACCGGAGCGGGCTAGTAGGGGCGGACCGGCGCCTCTGGAGCGGACTTTGATCGATTATCTCACCCTGGCGCTGACAAGCGGGCTGATCGCCTTGGCGCTGTGGCGCCTGCTCTGGCGGGACGATCTCGATCGCGATGCCGGCACCGCGCCGGCGCGGCGGCGGCCTTGGGTCAAGGGGACGGACAGCGGCGCCGCTCCCGAGGACGATACGGACCGATGATCGACCTCGTCCTGATCGCCTTTGTCGGCTTTTTCCTCGCGCTCGGCCTGAAGCGCCCATTCATCTGGGTGCTGGCCTATATCTACATCGACATCGTCGCGCCGCAGAAGATCGGCTGGGGCCCGATCACCGCCCTGCCGCTGTCGCTGATCGCCTTCGTTCTGGCGTTCGCCGGCTGGCTGATGCTCGACCATAAGGAAGGCAGCCGATTCACCCTGCGCCAGGGCCTGATCGCCCTGCTGCTGGCTTACTGCGGCTATACCACAGCGTCCGCCGACTACCCGATCGAGGCGATGGTCAAGTGGGATTGGGTGTGGAAGGCCTTGTTCTTCGCGATGTTCCTGCCGCTGACGCTGCGAACCAGGCTGCGGCTGGAGGCGGCGGCGCTGATCATGGTCCTGGCGATCGCCACGATCGTCATCAACGGCGGGATCAAGACCGCGCTCGGCGGCGGCGGCTACGGCACCCTGAGCCTGCTGGTACGCGAGAACGCGGGGCTCTACGAAGGCTCGATCCTGTCGACCGCGGCCATCGCCACCATTCCGCTGGCGCTGTGGCTCGCGCGGCACGGGACGGTCTTCAAGCCCGATTGGCGCGTGTGGACCTTCACCGCTGGGTTCGTCTTCGCCGCCCTGCTGATCCCGGTCGGCACTGCCGCCCGCACGGGCCTCGTCTGCGCCGCGTTTCTCGCCGTGCTGATGCTGCGTTCGGTGAGGTACCGGTTCGTCTATGCCGGACTGGCGGGCGTGGCGCTGCTCGCCTCGCTTCCCTTCCTGCCGCAGAGCTTCGTGGAACGAATGAGCACGATTACCGAGCACCAGGGCGACGAATCTGCTTCGACTCGCGTGCAGGTGTGGAAGTGGACGCTCGAATACGCCCAGCGCAACCCGCTCGGCGGCGGGTTCGACGCCTACCTCGGCAACAGCTTCACTTACCAGACCCGCAAGCTGGAGGGCGAACCGCCGAACCAGCGCGTCGTCTACGCCGAAGTGACCGACCGCGGCAGGGCCTACCACTCTTCCTACTTCGAACTGCTCGGCGAGCAGGGCTGGCCCGGCCTGGTCCTGTGGTTCTGGCTGCAGGCGCTCGGCCTGTGGCATATGGAACGGCTGCGCTGGCGCTTCCGCAAGAGCGAGGCAGGCGAAAGCAGCTGGCAATGGGGCCTGGCAACCGCCCTGCAGCAGGCGCAGGCCGTCTACCTGGTCGGCGCCCTGTTCGTCGGCATTGGGTATCAGCCGTTCATCTTCATGCTCATCGGGCTGCAATGCGGCCTGTGGAGCTATGTGAAGCGCACCACGCCGGCAGCGGCCCGGAGCCGTATGAGGCGGGCAGGCGAGCCGGGGATCGGGTTGGCCGAGGCGAGGTTGCGCAGCACCTCCACCACCCCCAACCCCCTCCTCTGAAGAGGAGGGGGCTAAGGGACCTCACTCGTGCTTTCGTTCGCGGGTCGATTCCACCATGCCTTCGTGGACGAAGCCGATCGGGTTGACCGCCATTGCCCGTCGCTTCAGTTCGCCCTTCATCTTGGCGTATTCGGCTTCCATCTCTTCCGTCACCGTAGGGCGGCTGTCCGTCAGGGCTTCGGCGAAATCGGCCGCGGTGACCGTGTCCGCCATCTCGGCCGAGCGGCGAATGGCGACGAGGCCCGCACGGCGGACGACGTCCTCGAGATCCGCGCCGGTGTAGCGGTGCGTCTCGGCGGCGAGGGCCGCCAGATCGACGTCCGCCGCCAGCGGCATCTTGCGGGTGTGGATCTTCAGGATCAGCTCGCGCCCGGACTGGTCGGGCGGTCCGACATAGACCAGCTCGTCGAAGCGGCCGGGGCGGAGCAGCGCCGGATCGACCAGCGCCGGGCGGTTGGTGGCGCCGATCACGACGATCGAGTTCAGCTCCTCCATCCCGTCCATCTCGGCCAGGATCGTGTTGACCACCCGCGCGGTCACTTGCGGCTCGTTGCCGCTGCTGCCGCGCGCGGGCACGAGGCTGTCGATCTCGTCGATGAAGATCACGCACGGCGCCACCTGGCGGGCGCGGGCGAACATGCGGCTGATCTGCTGCTCGCTTTCCCCGTACCACTTGGACAGCAGGTCGGAGCTTTTCATCGAGATGAAGTTCGCCTCGGCCTCCTTGGCGACGGCCTTGGCGAGCAGCGTCTTGCCGGTGCCGGGCGGGCCGTAGAGCAGGAAGCCCTTGGCCGGGCGGATGCCGAGCCGGTCGAACGCCTGCGGGTTCTTGAGCGGCAGCTCCACGCCTTCGCGCAGAAGCTTCTCGGCCTCGTCGACCCCGCCGATGTCGGCCCAGCCGACCGTCGGCGCCTGGACCATGACTTCGCGCATGGCGCTGGGCTGCACCCGCTTGAGCGCTTCGCGGAAGTCGGATTTCTCGACCTGCAGGTCCTGGAGCACCTCCGGCGGGATCGTGCGCGCATCGAGATCGAGCCGCGGCATGATCCGGCGGACGGCCTCGATCGCCGCCTCGCGCGCCAGCGCGGCGATGTCGGCGCCGACGAAGCCGTGGGTGCTGCGGGCCAGCTCGTTGAGATCGACGCCTTCGCCCAGCGGCATGCCGCGGGTGTGAATGCCGAGGATCTCGCGCCGGCCCTGCTCGTCCGGCACGCCGATGATAATCTCGCGGTCGAACCGGCCCGGCCGGCGGAGCGCTTCGTCGATCGCCTCAGGCCGGTTGGTCGCGGCGATCACCACGAGGTTGGAGCGCGCCTGCAGCCCGTCCATCAGCGTCAGCAGCTGCGCCACGAGGCGCTTTTCGGCCTCGCCCGAAACTTGCCCCCGCTTGGGCGCGATCGAATCGATCTCGTCGATGAAGACGATCGCCGGGGCGGCACGCTCGGCCTGCTCGAACACCTCGCGCAGGCGCTTCTCGCTCTCGCCATAGGCGGAGCCCATGATCTCGGGGCCGTTGATGGTGAAGAACTCGGCGTCGCTCTCGTTCGCCACGGCCTGCGCCAGGCGGGTCTTGCCGGTGCCGGGCGGGCCGTGCAGCAGCACGCCTTTGGGCGGATCGACGCCGAGGCGGGTGAACAGCTCGGGATAGCGGAGCGGCAGCTCGACCATCTCGCGCAGCGCCTTGATGGTCTCTTCCATCCCGCCGACGTCGTCGTAGTTGATCACGCCGCGGCCGTCGCGCGGCTCCTCGAACTCGGCGCGCAGCTCCACTTCGGTGTTCTCGTCGATGTGGACGACGCCTTTGGGCACCGTAGTCACGACCTGGAGGCGGATCTGCGTAAGGGCATAGGCCGGCGCGTTGAACATGCGCCGCACTTCCGGCGGCACGTTCTGCACCGGCTGCTGCCCGTGCGTGGCGACGAGGTCGCCGGCGGTCAGCGGCTTTTCGAAGAACACCCGCTTCAGCGCTTCGGTCGGACCCTGCAGGCGCATCTCGCGCTGAGCCGGGGCGAAGACAACGCGCGTGGCGGCCTTGGTCTCGGCGCGGCGGATCGTCACGTGCTCGCCCGAGGATGTCCCCGCGTTGGCGCGCTGCAGCCCGTCGAGCCGCACGACCGCGAGGGCTTCGTCTTCGGGGTAGCCGAGCACGGCGACTGCGGCAGTGATGCGCTTGCCTTCGATCTCGACGAAATCGCCCTCGGTGATGCCGAGCGCCTGGAAGGCCGAACGCGGCATCCGGGCCACGCCCTGGCCGCTTTCCTCCTGGCGAGCAGCGGCTACCTGCAGCCTCGCGGTGCCCTTTTCGACTTTCGCCGCATCCGCATCCGCCATAGGTCCGCTTGCTCCCTGAGTGTTGATGTGTCCGGCACAGCTAGGGACGGGGTCTGCCGATTGCAAACCCCGGTGCCGCCCTCCCAAGGACAATGCCCGCGCGATCACGGCGTATCCCGCGCAGAGCAAAAAAAACCCGGCCGTTGCCGGCCGGGCTTGGAAGTTTTGGGAGAGGATGCCTGAAAGGCCCGCTCCATATGCTGCAGGTGCTCACTGTTCGCAAGTGCGAAAAGGGCACCAGTTGTTGCGAAATGCGCAACAGTTAGCGTCTGAAGCAGTCGATTGCGCCGAATCAGTAGCATTCTTCGCATCTGCCGAGACTATGATGCACCTGCGATGCTGCGCTGCAGCACGTCTGTGGCTGCTCGGGTTTTTCGCATAAGCGAAAAGCGGCTTGTGCCATGCGCTGCCCTTCCTAGAACGGCAGAGCGCAATTGCGGCCGCCACGGCGGCCAAGGAGGACCGATGAAGAAGCTCTACGCCGATGCCGCCGCCGCTCTCGACGGAGTGCTGTTCGACGGCATGCTGATCGCCGCCGGCGGCTTCGGCCTGTGCGGCATTCCCGAGCGCCTGTTGGGCGCGATCCAGGCGAGTGGGGTGAGGGACCTGACCTTCGCCAGCAACAACGCCGGGATCGACAACGAAGGCATCGGCAAGCTGCTGCGCACGAAGCAGGTGCGGAAGATGATCAGCTCTTACGTCGGCGAGAACAAGGAGTTCGAGCGCCAGTACCTCGCAGGAGAGCTCGAGGTGGAGTTCTGCCCCCAAGGCACCTTGGCCGAACGGATGCGCGCCGGTGGGGCGGGGATCCCCGGCTTCTACACCAAGACCGGCGTCGGCACTCTCGTCGCCGAAGGCAAGGAAGTGAAGGAGTTCGGCGGCGAGGACTATATCCTCGAGCGCGGCATCTTCGCCGATCTCAGCATCGTGAAGGCCTGGAAGGCGGACGAGACAGGCAACCTGGTGTTCCGCAAGACCGCCCGCAACTTCAACCTGCCGGCCGCCACCTGCGGCAAAGTCTGCGTCGTGGAAGTGGAGGAGGTGGTACCCGCGGGATCGCTCGATCCCGACTGCATCCACCTGCCCGGGGTCTACGTCCAGCGCATGATCGTCGGCGCGCCCTACGAGAAGAAGATCGAGTTCACGACCACGCGCGAGAGGGAGGCGGCATAATGGCCTGGGATCGGAACCAGATGGCCGCCCGCGCGGCGCAGGAACTGCAGGACGGCTACTACGTCAACCTCGGCATCGGCATCCCCACGCTGGTGGCGAACCATATCCCGGCGGGGATGCAGGTCACGCTGCAGAGCGAGAACGGGATGCTCGGCATCGGCCCGTTCCCATACCCGGACGAAGTCGATCCCGACCTGATCAACGCCGGCAAGCAGACCATCAGCGAGCTGCCGCACAGCGCCTATTTCGACAGCGCGCAAAGCTTCGCCATGATTCGCGGCGGGCACATCGACCTGACCGTGCTCGGCGCCATGGAAGTCTCCGAGACCGGCGACATCGCCAACTGGATGATCCCGGGCAAGCTGATCAAGGGCATGGGCGGGGCGATGGACCTCGTCGCCGGGGTCAAGAAGATCATCGTTGTGATGGAGCATGTCTCGAAGGACGGCTCGCCCAAGTTCCTCCGCGAATGCAAGCTGCCGCTGACGGGCAAGAACGTGGTCGACATGATCGTCACCGATCTGTGCGTTTTCCGCCGGCCCGATCACGACAGCCCGTTCCAGCTGGTGGAGCTCGCTCCCGGCGTGACCGCGGAACAGGTGGCGGAGAAGACCGCGGCGCATTACCAGTCCTGACTGAAGCTCCTCGGGAGCACGGGAGAGGACAGGAATGACAACACGTCGCACATCGCCGTGGCTGGCGCTGGTCGTGCTGATGGCGATCAGCACGGTCGGCTTTATCGACCGAATCGTGGTCAACGTGCTGGTCGAGCCGATCAAGGGCGAGTTCGCCCTTAGCGACGCGCAAGTCTCGCTGATGGGGGCCGCGTTCACCGTGCTCAACATCGGCGTGGGCCTGGTCATCGCGCGTTATGCCGAACGGGCGCGGCGGCTGACGCTGATCTCGCTCGGCACCCTGCTGTGGTCGGCGGCGACGGCGGCTTGCGGCGCGGCGGCGACCTGGGTGCAATTGCTCGTCGCCCGCATGGGCGTGGGGCTGGGGGAAGCGATCGGGCTGCCGAGCAACCAGTCTGTCATCTCGGACTACTTCCCGCCGAACCGGCGCGGCCTGGCGATCTCCGTCCTGATGCTGGCACCGCCGGTGGGGGCGTTCATCGGCTTCGTCGGCGGCGGCTGGATCGCCCAGGAGTTCGACTGGCGCTTCACCTTCCTGATCGCCGCCGTGCCCGGCGTGGTGCTCGGCGTGATTGCCTGGCTGTTCGTGGCGGAGCCGAAGCGCGGGCAGCACGATGCCGGCGCCGGGGACGAGGTTCCGCCGATGAGCGACGTGCTGCGGCGCCTGTTCGTCCTGCGCAGCGGGCGCAACCTGGTGATCGGTTCAGCCCTGGCGGCGATGCTCGGCTTCGGGCTCAACTACTTCTTCACCTCGCTGATGATCCGCCGGTTCGAGGTGGGCCTGGCGGAGGCGGGGCTCTACTCGGGCCTGATCGCCAGCCTCCCCGCGGCTATCTCCGTGATCGGCAGCGGCTGGCTGGGGGACAAGCTTGGCGCGAAGAACCCGGCCGCCTACGCGCTGGTCCCGGGCATCTGCCTGATCGTCGGCGGGCCGATCTACGCCTTCGCCATCACCCGCGAGAGCCTGGGCCTGCTGCTGGGGCTGGTGAGCGTCGCGACCTTCCTCAACTTCGGCTATCTCGGGATCACTTACGCGGCGCTCCAGAACCTGATGCACCCGCGCATGCGTGCCACCGCCTTCGCCGTGCTCAACGTGGTCTATGGCATCGCCAGCGCGCTCGGACCGTTCCTGATCGGGCTGCTCAGCGATCGCATGGCGCTGTCGCATGGCCCGGCGGACGGGCTGGCCGTGGCGATGGCGATCTCGGGCCTGGTTTATGTCTGGGCCGGCGCGCACTACCTGCTCGCCGCGCGCCACGTGGGGCCGGACATGGTCCGGATGCACGGCGCGCGCGAAGCCGCTGCGCTTCGGGAGTAGCTGCGCCACGGCGGGAAACAATCGCCGGGCGCGCGGTTCGGGTTTTCATGCCCGACCGTACCTCATCAGCTCGTCCCCTGGCTGACCCTGGCCCAATTTGCGCGCGCGTCCGGAAGGAGTGCGCGGCATGAAGATCACTTCGGCACGGGTGATCGTCACCTGCCCGGGGCGCAATTTCGTCACCCTGCTGATCGAGACCGACCAGGGGGTCACAGGGATCGGCGACGCCACGCTGAACGGGCGCGAGCTGGCTGTCGCCTCCTACCTATCGGACCACCTCATCCCCTGCCTCATCGGGCGCGATCCGCAGCGGATCGAGGACATCTGGCAGTACCTCTACCGCGGCGCCTACTGGCGGCGCGGGCCGGTGACGATGACCGCGATCGCCGCGGTCGACACGGCGCTGTGGGACATCAAGGCCAAGCTGGCCGGAATGCCGCTCTACCAGCTGCTCGGAGGCAGGAGCCGCGACCGCGTGCTGGTCTACGGCCATGCCAACGGTGCCGATCTCGAGCAGACAGTCGAGGCCGTCGGCCGCTACATCGACCTGGGCTACAAGGCGATCCGCGCGCAAAGCGGCATTCCCGGGATCGACAAGGCCTACGGCGTCGGCCGCGGGGAGCTGCATTACGAGCCCGCCGACGCCCGGCTGCCGACCGAGACCGTCTGGGACACGCAGAAGTACCTGAACTTCGCGCCCAAGCTCTTCGAGAAACTACGCGACACTTACGGCTTCGAGCACCACCTGCTGCACGACGTCCACCACCGCCTGACGCCCAACGAGGCGGCGCAGCTCGGCAAGTCGCTGGAGCCTTACCGCCTGTTCTGGATCGAGGACGCCACGCCGGCTGAGAACCAGGAAGCCTTCCGCCACATCCGCCGGCACACGACCACGCCGCTCGCTGTCGGCGAGGTGTTCAACACCATCTGGGACTGCAAGCAGCTGATCGAAGAGCAGCTGATCGACTATATCCGCACCACGGTGGTCCACGCCGGCGGGATCACGCACTTGCGGCGCATCGCCGATCTCGCCGCGCTCTACCAGGTGCGCACCGGCAGCCACGGCGCCACCGACCTCAGCCCGGTATGCATGGGCGCGGCGCTGCACTTCGACACCTGGGTGCCGAACTTCGGCATCCAGGAGTACATGCGCCACACCCAGGAGACCGACGCCGTCTTCCCGCACGACTACCGGTTCGAGGACGGGCACCTGATCTGCGGCGAGACGCCGGGGCACGGCGTGACGATCGACGAGGATCTGGCAGCGAAGTACCCTTACGACCCGGCCTGCCTGCCGATCGCCCGCCTGGAAGACGGAACCTTGTGGAACTGGTGAGATGACCCGTCGGCGCCCGCGGATCGTCTGTGTCGGCGAGGCGATGGTCGAGCTTTCTCCGCGCGGCGAGGGCTGGGAGGTCGGCTACGGCGGCGACACGCTCAACCAGGCGCTGCACCTCGCCCGCTTCGGCTTCGACGTGGCCTACCTGACAGTGCTCGGGAACGATCCGTTCGCGCCCCGCATGGGGGCCGACTGGGAACGCGAAGGCCTCGATCCTTCGCTTTTGCTCGAAAGCGACAGCCGGACGACCGGGCTCTACGCCATCTCCATCGACGAGCGCGGCGAGCGGCATTTCCACTACTGGCGTTCCGCCAGCGCGGCGCGGGAGCTGTTCGACCACCCGCAGATCGACGACGCGCTGGCGCAAGCGGCCCAGGCGGACGCGCTGGTCTATTCGCTGATCTCCCTCGCCATCCTGCCGGAGCACGGTCGTAAGAGACTGGTCGATCTCGCCCGCGAGGTGCGCCGGCGCGGCGGCAAAGTCGCGTTCGACGGCAACTACCGGCCCGCCCTGTGGGAGAGCGTCGAAGCAGCCCGCACCTGGCGAGACCGGGCGGCCGCCGAAGCAGACTTCGGCCTGCCCACGATCGACGACGAGCGCGCGCTGGCGGGCGCGGACGCCGTCGGCGCGGTCGCCGCACACTGGCAGCGAGCGGGCTGCGGCGAAGCCGTGGTCAAGCTCGGCAGCGAAGGCTGCCGCCTGCCGGATGGAAACGTCGTCCCCCCGCCGAGCCTCCTCGAACCCGTGGACAGCAGCGGCGCCGGCGACGCGTTCTCCGCCGGCTACCTCGCCGCGCGCCTGGGCGCCGCCTCACCGGAGGAAGCCGCCCGCCGCGCCCACGCGCTAGCTGGCTGGACCGTCATGCGGCCGGGAGCGATCCCGCCGCGCGACGATGAGGCGCCCTACGCCTGACCCCCATACAAGGAGGTACCACACTCACCCGTTCGTCCTGAGCCTGTCGAGGGACAGAGGCGCGGCGCTCCGTTCGTGGTTCGGCAAGCTCACCACGAACGGGAAAGGCGCGCCGATAAGCCCTATCGAACGGCGGCCTTGAGATCCTCGACCAGGTCGGTCTTCTCCCAAGGGAAGAAGTCGCCTTCCGCCTGGCGGCCGAAGTGGCCGTAGGCGGCGCTGCGGCGGTAGATCGGCTTGTTGAGCTTCAGGTGCTCGCGGATGCCGCGCGGGGTCAGGCCGCCGAGCTTGCCGATCGACTTGATCGCTTCCTCGAGCGTCGGGTCCTCGACCGTGCCGGTGCCGTGGGTGTCGACATAGAGCGACAGCGGCTCGCTGACCCCGATTGCATAGGCGAGCTGGATCGTGCAGCGGCGGGCGAGGCCCGCGGCGACGATGTTCTTGGCCAGGTAGCGCGTGATGTAGGCGGCGGAGCGGTCAACCTTGGTCGGGTCCTTGCCGCTGAACGCGCCGCCGCCATGCGGGGCTGCGCCGCCGTAGGTGTCGACGATGATCTTGCGTCCCGTCAGACCGGCGTCGCCGTCGGGCCCGCCGATCTCGAAGCTGCCGGTCGGGTTGATGTGGTACACGGTCTCGTCACTCAGCAAGTCGGCCGGAAGCACGTCGGCGACGACTTTTTTCACGTACGCCTTCAGCTCCGCTTCCTTCTCGCCCTGGTCATAGCCCTTGGCGTGCTGGGTCGAGACGACCACCGCGGTCGCCGCCACCGGCTTGCCGTTGGCGAAGCGCAGGGAGACCTGACTCTTCGCGTCGGGCTCGAGGAACGGCGCCGCGCCGCTCTTGCGGTCGGCGGCCATGCGGTGGAGGATCTTGTGGCTGTAATCGAGCGTCGCCGGCATCAGGTCCGGCGTCTCGTCGCAGGCGAAGCCGAACATGATGCCCTGGTCGCCGGCGCCTTCGTCCTTGTCGTCAGCGGCATCGACGCCTTGCGCGATGTGTGCGCTCTGGCCGTGCAGGTGGTTCTCGAAGGTAAGCGTTTCCCAGTGGAATCCGTCCTGCTCGTAGCCGATATCCCGGACCACACCGCGCACCGTCCGCTCGATCTCCTCGAGCGCGCCTGGCGCCCATTCATCGTTCTCGTAAACGCCCTTGCAGCGGATCTCGCCCGCCAGCACCACGCGCTGGGTCGTCGTCAGGGTCTCGCAGGCAACACGCGCTTCCGGGTCCTTGGCCAGGAACAGATCGACGATCGCGTCGGAAATCTGGTCGGAAACCTTGTCCGGGTGGCCTTCGGATACGCTTTCCGACGTGAACAGATAGCTGTTGCGCATTGCTGGCTGGGTCCTCTCAGATAGTCGCAGCCCGGACGGGCCCTCGGTTGGGGGGTCTAATCGCGACGCCTGCGGAAGACAACGCGGCTCGCGGCAAGAAATGCCAGTGCCCAGGCAAGCGGCAGGATGTTGCCGAGGCGGGAGAACAGCGTCGGCGCGCCTGGCGGGGGCACATGGCCGTCGATCCTGTCCGCCCGGCGCATCGGCACGTGCGACCGCACGACCCCGCGGGAGTCGATCACGGCGCTGATCCCGGTGGTCGTGGCGCGCAGCACCGGCAAGGCTTCCTCGATCGACCGCAGCCGCGCCTGGGCCAAGTGCTGTGGCGGCCCGAAAGCGCCGAACCAGCCGTCGTTCGAAGGGTTGAAGATATAGTCCGGCCGCTTGTCGGGATCGACGACCTGGCCGGAAAAGATGATCTCGTAGCAGATCTGCACCCCCGCCTGCCCCCAGGCGCCGGAATCCAGCGTACGCGGGCCCGGCCCGGGAATGAAGTCGAACGCACCGGGGACCAGGCGCGTGAGGCCGAGCGGCTCGAACAGCCAGCGCAGCGCCAGGTACTCGCCGTAGGGCACGAGATGCGCCTTGCGGTAGCCGCCCACGATCGCGCCATCCGCGGCAACCGCCGTAACGGCATTGTAGGCGCCAACGGCACGGCCGCCCTCGATCTCCAGATCGACCGCCCCGGTCAGCAGCAGGCCGCCTTCGCCGATCACCTGGCCGATCCTGCGCCGGGCAAGCGCGGGATCGCCGAACGCGGTCGTGGAGAGGTAGTAGCGCTGCGGGTAGCCTTCGCGGAGATAGTCGGGCAGCCCGGATTCGGGCCACAGGACAAGCCGGCGGGCGCTTGGCCCCTCAGGCCGCGAAAGCGCTGCGGTCTTCTGGAAGTTCGCTTCGTAGAGCCGCGGTTCGTCGAGTTGCTCCTGCCGCACGTCCGGCTGGACGAGGGTGAAGGGCAGGGTGCCCTGTGCTCCCTCGCCGACCGGGAGATACATGCCGAGCATGAGCAGCAGGGAGGCCGCACCGGCGGCGACCCAGCGCCGCTCGCTCAGCGCGAGCACGAGGCCGCTGCCGATCAGGACGGCGATGCCGGAAAGCGCGTAAGTGCCCATCCAGGGCGCCAGCGCGGCAAGGCCGGGCCGGTCGAACGGACCGAGCAGGACTATCCCGAAGGGGTTCCAGGCATAGCCGGTGAACACCCAGCTGCGCAGCCATTCGGCAACGATCCAGCAGCCGGCAAAAGCGAGCAGCAAGGCTGTTCGACTGCCGCGTCCACCGATCAGCTTGCTGCCAGCCGAGGCGAGCGCGGGGTAGACAGCGAGGTAGAGCGAGAGGAGCGGCACGGCGATCCAGCCGAGCACCGCGGGCATGTTCGCCTGGTAGGTGAAAGCCGTGGCGATCCAGCTGTTGCCGAAGGTGAAATGACCGACGCCGAAGATCCAGCCGAGCAGGGCGGCACGGCGCCAGTCGGGCGCGCGGGCGATAAGGATCAGCAAGCCGCCCATCGCCAGCAAGGCGAGCGGCCACAGGGAGAGCGGTCGAAACCCCGTCGCGGCAACCACGCCGAGAAGCAGGGCCACGATGCGCGGATGCGCGAGAACCGCCTCGATCGCGCGCTCGATGCGCGTCATCGGACAGCCCCGCATGCCACCCGGGCAGTGCCGCGTCGCAGTGCCATCGCTGGGCTTTGCCGTCAGCCTACGGCTTCGAGAGTCTCGTCACCGCCGTCCGCTTCGGGAGTGCGGCGCGTGCGGCGGCGCGGACGCGGCTTTTCTTCCTCGGCGCCGATTGCCGGCGGCAGGCTGGCGGGATCGAGCCCCAGCTCGGCCTGGGCTCTCGGAGCGGTGCGGGCGGCCTTGGCGGGCTTCGCGTCCTTCATGGGAGCTTCGGCCGTGTCGCTGGCGCGAGGGGTGCGGCGCGGGCGGCGCGGCTTGCTCTCGCGGACGAAGGGGTTTTCCTCTTCGTCGGCCGAGACGTCCTCGCCCTCGCTTGCACGATTGCCTTCGTTCGCCCGGTTGCCTTCGCTGCTGCGATTGCCCTCGTTGCCGCGATTGCCTTCGTTGCTACGGCCGCCGTCGCTCTCGTCTCGCTCTTCGCGGCGCGGGGCGCGGCTGGGCTGGCGCTGGCCGAACGTTTCCTCGCCGTCGTTCTCGTCGTCGCCGTAATCGTCCTGCTCGCGATCGTCGCGGCGGCCGCGCGGCTGCTGATCGTCGCGCTGCGTCTTCATGTCGGCGATGACGCGGAAGTAATGGTCGGCGAACTGCAGGTAGTATTCGGTCTGCACGCGGTCGCCGTTCAGCGACGCGTCGTGCGCCATCTTCTTGTACTTCTCCAGCATCTGGGGCGCGTTGCCGCGCGCCCGGCTGTCGATCCGGTTGCCCTGGTTGCCGCCACCCGGGCCGCGATTGTTGTTGCGGCCACGCCGGCGGTTGGTATTTCTGTTGTTATTCAAGGGAAATCGCTTCCTTGCTTGCGACCGCCAGATCCACTCCTGACCGGTCATGACCCCTGGCCACGGCGCCTCTGGGCGCTGCGTGGTCCCCACCCCTCTGCACGTTCGGCAGCGCTCCTGTGGCTGCACTTTACGCGAATGACGGAGTTAGACCCGGCCCGGGCGAAAGGGCCCATTTGCCGCTGGTCTGGCTCTAGAGGTAGCTACTCATATCCTACTTGCCAAGCCCTAATCGCAAGATAACCGCCCGGTCGCGCCCGCCCAGGTCGCGGCGCACATCGGCAAGGAAGCCCGCGCCGGCTGCAATCTCGCGAACCGGGCCCGCCTGCGTCGCACCGATCTCGAGCACGGCGCAGCCGCCGGGCGCGAGCAGGGCAGGCAGTTGCGGGATCAGCACCTGGTAATCGTCGAGCCCGTCCGGCCCGGCGAAGAGCGCCTCCGCCGGCTCGTATTCGCTCACCGACAGGGCCAGCTCGGCGTCATCCTCGACATAGGGCGGGTTGGCGATCACGCAAGCGAACGTGCCCAGCGCATCGCGCCAATCGGGCCGATGCCAGTCGCCCAGCCGCAGCTCGGCGCGGCCGGACAGCCCGAGCCGCCCGGCATTGTCCGCCGCCACCGCGAGCGCGGCCGGGGAGCGGTCGATCCCCACGCCGCTCGCTTGCGGCAGCTCCGCCAGCAGCGTCAGCAGCAGCGCGCCGGAGCCGGTTCCGCAATCGAGGATGCGGCCGCCCGCCGGACAGGCCTCGATTGCCGCCGCTACCGTCGTCTCGCTGTCCGCCCGCGGGATCAGCACGTCGCGGGTCACGCGGAACTCGCGCCCGTAGAACTCCTTGCGGCCGAGGATCTGCGCCACCGGCTCGTGCGCCAGCCGCCGCTTGACCAGCGCCGCGAAAGCCTCCGGAACCGGATCGCGCATCCGCCACAGCAGCAGGTCCGAGCGCGACACGCCGAGCGTTGCCGCCATCAGCAGCTCCGCATCGAGCCGGGCGGTATCCGTCACCGTCCCCAGCCGCCGTGCAGCCTCGCGCAGCGCTTCGGCGACAGTCTCCCCCTCCTCTTCAGAGGAGGGGGCCGGGGGGTGGTGCTGGCCTGGACGGACGCGGGCGCCTCCACCACCCCCAACCCCCTCCTCTGAAGAGGAGGGGGCCCTAGCCACCCATCGCGGCGAGGCGCTTGGCCTCGTCCTCGGCGATGAGCGCATCGATCAGTTCGGCGAGCCCTTGTCCCTCTAGCACCTCGGGCAGCTTGTGCAGGGTCAGCCCGATGCGGTGGTCGGTCACCCGGCCCTGCGGGAAATTGTAGGTGCGGATGCGCTCCGATCGGTCGCCCGACCCGACCATGGCCTTGCGCGCCTCCGCCTCCGCCCCGTGGGCCTCGGCCCGCTTCAGATCGTAGATCCGCGTGCGCAGGACCTGCATCGCCTTGGCGCGGTTCTTGTGCTGGCTGCGCTCGTCCTGCTGGATGACGACGAGGCCGGTAGGCAAGTGGGTGAGGCGCACCGCGGAATCGGTCGTGTTGACGTGCTGCCCGCCGGCGCCGCTCGCGCGGTAGATGTCGATCTTGAGGTCCTTGTCCTCGATCTGCACGTCGACTTCGGTCGGTTCCGGAAGGACCGCCACAGTCGCCGCCGAAGTGTGGATGCGCCCGCCGCTTTCGGTCACCGGCACGCGCTGGACGCGGTGGACCCCGCTCTCGAACTTGAGCTTGGCGAACACCCCGGTGCCGGAGACATGGGCGACCACTTCCTTGAAGCCGCCGATGTCGGAGGCGTTCATGCTGATCGTCTCGACCTTCCAGCCCTGCCCGGCGGCATAGCGCTCGTACATCCGGAACAAGTCGGCGGCGAACAGCGCCGCCTCGTCCCCCCCGGTGCCGGCGCGGATTTCCAGCATCGCCGGGCGCGCATCCGCCGAATCGCGCGGCAGCATGGCGATGGCGAGGCGGTGCTCGGCCTCCGGCAGCTTCTTGCGCAGCTCGGCGAGCTCCTCGTCGGCCAGCGCGCGCATTTCCGGGTCGGCGGTGAGCGCGGCCAGCTCGGCGATCTCGGCGCGGATCGCGCGCACTTCCGCCGCCGCTTTCGCCACCGGCTCCAGCTCGGCATAGTCGCGGCTCGCCTGCACGAACGCCTCGCCATCGAGCGTGCCCGAAGCCATTCGCGCCTCGAGCTCGGCGAAGCGATGGCCGATCTGGGCGAGCCGGTCCTCGGCGATGGTCATGAGGCCGATCCCTTCACGCCCAACATCCTAAAACCCACCGTCGTCATCCCCGCGAAAGCGGGGACCCCGCTACCTTCACGACGCCGCAGAAAAAGCGGGGCCCCCGCTTTCGCGGGGGTGACGAGGAAAGGTGCGATGGTAGCGAGGACCTGGGAGCTCATCTGTACAGCGCCAGGATCTGCGAAATTCGCGGATCCGTCTCGTCATCCCCGCTGAGCCGGTGCCCCCCGTCATGCTGCAGACTGACGATCGCCCCGGGGGCCCGCTTCACGGCCTTGTCGTACCGCTTGCGCGGTGATCCCGTGGCGATCAGCTCGGCCGATATGCCCTCGCGGCGCAGCGCCTGCTGGGCCGCGATCGCTTCGTTGATGCGCGCGTCGTCCTCGACCACCAGCACGACCGCCAGCGGTTCTTCCGCCGTGCCGTCGACCAGCATCGCCAGCCGCTCGATCCCGGCGGCCCAGCCCACGGCGGGGGTATGCGCGCCGCCGAGCGTCTCGATCAGCCCGTCGTAGCGTCCGCCGCCTAGCACCGTCCCTTGCGCGCCGAGGCGGTCGGTCACGAACTCGAAGGCGGTGTGCCGGTAATAGTCCAGCCCGCGCACCAGCGCCGGGGCGCGGGTCCAGGCCACGCCGGCGGCCTTCAGACCTTCGCAGACCTGGCTGAAATAGGCCTGCGCCTCGCCGGACAGGTAGTCGTCGATCTTCGGCGCGTCGGCCACGAACGGCTTGTCGCGCGGGTCCTTGCTGTCGAGGATGCGCAGCGGATTGCGCTCGAGCCGGTCCTGGCTCTCCTCCGACAGTTCGGCGCGGAATGCCTGGAAGTAGGAAACCAGCGCCGCGCGCCAGGCTTCGCGGCTGTCCGCGTCGCCCAGCGTGTTGAGCTGCAGCGTCACGCCGGCGGCAATGCCCAGCTCCTTCAGCAAGTGGTCGGCCATCGCCAGCAGCTCGACGTCCGCCTGCGGCTCTGCCGCGCCGATGATCTCGGCGTCGATCTGGTGGAACTGGCGGTAGCGGCCCTTCTGCGGCCGCTCGTAGCGGAACAGCGGCCCGTGCGTGGCGACCTTGAGCGGCGCGTACTGCTGCCAGCCGCCGGTCAGATAGGCGCGGGCGATCCCGGCGGTGAACTCCGGCCGCAGGGTCAGGGATTCCCCGCCGCGGTCCTCGAAGCTGTACATCTCCTTCGCCACGACGTCGGTCGTCTCGCCGAGCGAGCGGCTGAACACTTCGGTCTTCTCGAATACCGGCATCTCGATCCGGCGGAACCGATAGAGCTTGCGAATGCGCTCGAACGTCTCGACGACATACGCGAATGTCTCGGCCTCCGGGCCGAAGATGTCCTGCGTGCCGCGGATCGGGCGGGGAGTTTCGATTTTCGCCATGGCCGGCGCGCTTAGCCGGTCTGCCGCCGTTCGCAAAGATGCGTCCGCCGCAGGTGGTTGCGGTTGTGACCGGTTGCAGCCATGACAGGCATATGAAGACCTGCCGCGCGCTCGCCCCGCTCCTTTCCGCCCTCCTCCTCACCGCTTCGCCGGCTGTCCTGGCCGAGACCGCCGTGCGGTCCGCCCCGCTGGCAGTGCCCATCTCCCCGTCGATCCCGGGCCCGCAGGACGTGCCCTACCCCGGAACGATCGCGCTGGAGATCGACGCCAGCGATGTCGTGCGCGGCATCTACCGGGTGAGGCAGACAGTGCCGGTCCCACCCGGACAGAACGAGCTGATCCTGCAACTGCCGCAGTGGCTGCCCGGCAACCACGCACCGCGCGGGCCGATCAACCTGATCGCCGACATCCGCTTCGAGGTGGACGGCAAGCCCGTGCGGTGGACGCGCGATCCGGTCGAAGTGCACGCCTTCCACATCCCCCTGCCCGCCGGGGCGAGGGAAGTGACCGCCCGTTTCGTCCATACTTCGCCGCTGCAGTCGGGCCAGGGTCGCGTGACGATGACCGAGGAAATGCTCAACCTGCAGTGGGAGAAGATGAGCCTCTATCCCGCAGGCCACTACGTGCGGCAGATCAAGGTCACGCCGACGGTGACGTTTCCTGAGGGCTGGGAGGCTTTTGCCGCGCTCGACGGGATGCGCCGGCGAGGTAACACCGTGAGCTGGGCGACGGTCGACTACGAGACGCTGGTGGATTCGCCGATCTTTGCCGGCAAGCACTCGCAGGTCTGGGACCTCGGCCACAATGTGAAGCTCAATGCCGTAGCCGACGAGCCGAAGGATCTCGCGCTCGCGCCCGAGAACCTAGCGACCTTCAGGAAGCTCGTCGACGAGTCGCTGGCCTTGTTCGCCGCGCCCCATTTCGACCGCTACGAATTCCTGCTGGCGATGACCGACGAACTCGGCGGCATCGGCCTGGAGCACCAGCGATCGAGCGAGAACCAGTACCAGCCCACCACGTTGATCGAGTGGGACAAGATGGCCTGGGACCGCAACGTCGTCGCCCACGAGCTGGTCCACAGCTGGAACGGCAAGTACCGCCGGCCGGCCGGCTTGTGGACGCCGGACTACCGACAGCCGATGCAGGACAACCTGCTGTGGATGTACGAAGGGCAGACGCAGTTCTGGGGCCAGGTCCTGGCGGCGCGATCGGGCCTGCAGCCCAAGGCGATCGTGCTCGGGGCCCTGGCCAATTCGGCGGGCTACTATGCCGGGCAGCCGGGCCGCGCCTGGCGTTCGGTGGAGGACACGACGCACGATCCGATCATCAACGCCCGCCGGCCGCTGCCCTACAGCTCGCTCAACCGCAACGAGGACTACTATTCCGAAGGCATGCTGGTCTGGCTCGAAGCCGACCAGATCATTCGCGAGGGCACCGGCGGCGCGCGCGGGCTGGACGACTTCGCGGCGGCCTTCTTCGGCGTGAACCCCGGCGACCTGGGGCAGCTCACCTACACATTCGAGGATATCGTCGCCACGCTGAATGCCGTCCATCCTTACGACTGGGCCACCTTCCTGGACGAACGGTTCCGCCTGCCCGGGCGCCCGGCGCCGCTCGCAGGGATCGAGAAGGCCGGCTACCGCCTCGTGTGGAAGGAAGAGCCCAATCCATACGCCGCCGGCCGCGAGGCGGATGGGACTTCAACCAGCTTCAGCTATTCGCTCGGGTTCACGCTCGAAAAGGACGGCAAGATAACCGGCACGGAATGGGACAGCCCTGCCTTCGACGCGGGGCTGGTTGCGGGCGCCCAGGTCACCGCCGTGAACGGCAAGGCTTACAGCCCGGAGGTGCTCAAGCAAGCGATCACCGCAGCCAAAGGCGGCAAGGATCCGATCGAGCTGCTGGTCCGCCGCGACGATCGCTACTTCACCGTGCCGATCGCCTATCATGGCGGCTTGCGCTATCCCTGGCTGGAGCCGGTGGGAGCGGGCGAGCAGCCGCTCGACCGCCTCCTCGCGCCGCGTACCGGCGCGCGCTGAACCATAAACGTCGCGCCCGTTCATCCTTCGACAAGCTCAGGACGAACGGATCGGGGTTGTGCTGGGCATGGCTAACCTTCTGACCTACTACCTCCGTACGTGGTGAGCTTGTCGAACCACGAGCTGGCACACCCGTGCAGTCCGTCGCTCATTCAGGCGCAGCGCGGCACTCAGCCGGAGTCGGGCGGATCGTCGGGCGGGGAGCTCGGCGGCACGAAGGACAGGTGGCCGAGCCGCCAGGCGGGATCGCCGCCCATCAGTTCGGCGGCCGAAGGAAGCGGGCCCGGATCGGCGACGCCCTCGACCGAGGCCATCATGTAGCGCCCGGACTCCCGCAGGCGCACGGTCGCCTCGGGCCAGCGCTTCTGCAGCCGTTCGTGCAATCGCTTCGCCTCCTGCGAAATCGCCGGGCCCTTCAGTTCGCGGGGCGCGCCGTCGAGCAATTCGGCCGATGCCGTGCGCATGTTGGTCAGCCCGTCCCACAGGATCGACAGTGAGATGAACGCCGCCGCCGCCGAGTCCGCCCACCAGTAACCGAGCCCGACGCCGAGGATCCCGGCAATGCCCGCGAGGCCGGTCATCCAGTCCGCCTTCTGCATCAGCGCATCGGTGTGCAGCACTTTGTCGCGCAGGCGGTGGGAGACCGGCTTCTTCAGGCGGCCGAGGATCACCGGCGGAATGACCGAATAAGTCAGCGCGGCGATCATCACCCAGCCGAGCCAGACGGTCTGTCCGAACAGCGTGATCGGGCCGATGGTGGGGTGTTCGCCTTTGACCAAGCCCATGACGCCCTCGAACAGCAGCAAGCCGCCCATGACCGTCAGCACCACGGCCGAGGCGAGGAAGGCGAGGCTGTTCACTCGCACGAAGCCGTACGGGTACTTCTCCGATGGCCGCTTCGGTTCCAGCCGCGCGGCGATCAGGAAGGTGATTGCCGGGATCAGGCTGAGCATGTCCTCGAGGAAGGCGGTCTTCATCGCCTGGCTCGAACCCATCGCGAGGTACATCACCACGACGACGCTGCTCATCCAGAACAGCGTCAGCCACTCCAGGCGCTTGGCCCGGCGCATGTCGTGCACGATGGGCTGGGGCAGGCCGCTCATTCAGCGGCCCCGGAACCGGCGCGCGCAACGGCCATGATCCACCCGTTCTCACCGTTGCGCATCGCGAAGCGGGGCGCGTGCCGGTCCTTCGGCGGCTTCTTCTTCGCCCCCTCGGCCTCGCCGAGGTGGACCTTCGTAGCCCAGGGGCTGCTTTCGGCGAAGTGGCCGTAGACCAGATCGAGCCGGCCCTCCTCCAGCTCGCTCAGCAGGGCCTCGCTCTCGCCTGCGTGCCGCTCCACGCGCGCGCCAAACTTGCGGGAGAGCTTGGCCAGCGTGGCCTGTGCCGCGGGGTCCGGCCGGGCACCGCTGACCCAGCCGAGCCGGATGGTTTGGCGGGAGCGAACAAGGCTTTCGGTGCCTTCCGGGTCGCGCGGCAGATCGCACCCGGCGAGCAAGATGCCGAGCGCGCCTGCGAAGACCAGTCTTGCCATCCTTGCGAGAACCCTTTCGCTCTGCGGCGGACACGGTTTTCACGCCCTGTTGCACCCCATAAACGCCGCCGGACCGCGATATTTCCCCTGCTCCGCACCGGCGGTCCACCGCCATGGTCACATATGGTGGAAAAAGCCCCTGCGCGAGGTGCTTCTCGCTTGGGTTTACCACCCGCAATTCCTATATGATCGGCATGGACAACTCCCCCGAAAACGCAGGCGAAAGCGCCGCGAACAAGAGCGGCTACGACGCCGACAGCATCAAGGTGCTCAAGGGTCTCGACGCGGTGCGCAAGCGGCCGGGCATGTACATCGGCGATACCGACGATGGTTCGGGGCTCCACCACATGGTGTTCGAAGTCTCCGACAACGCCATCGACGAAGCGCTGGCCGGTCATTGCGACCTGGTGCTGATCGAGCTCAATGCCGACGGTTCGGTGAGCGTGGAGGACAACGGCCGCGGCATTCCGGTCGACATGCACCAGGGCGAAGGCGTTTCCGCCGCCGAGGTCATCATGACCCAGCTCCACGCCGGCGGGAAGTTCGAGAACACGAACGAGGACAACGCCTACAAAGTCTCCGGCGGTCTCCACGGGGTCGGCGTTTCGGTGGTCAACGCGCTGTCCGAATGGCTCGAGCTGACCATCTGGCGCAACGGCAAGGAGCACTGGATGCGGTTCGAGCACGGCAATGCCGTCTCCCCGCTCGAAGTGAAGGGCGAAGCCGGGCGCGAGCGCACGGGCACCCGCGTGACCTTCCTGCCTTCGACCGACACGTTCAAGAACGTCACCGAGTTCGATTTCGAGAAGCTGGAGCACCGCTACCGCGAACTCGCGTTCCTCAATTCGGGCGTGCACATCCTGCTGCGCGACAAGCGCCACGAGGAGCCGGTCGAGCACGACCTGTACTACGAAGGCGGGATCGCCGCGTTCGTGAAGTACCTCGACCGCAACAAAGTCGCGCTGATCCCGGAGCCGATCTCGGTTTCGGCCGAGAAGGAAGGCGTCGGCATCGACGTCGCGCTCGAGTGGAACGATTCCTATTACGAGAACGTCCTCGCCTTCACCAACAACATCCCCCAGCGTGATGGCGGCACCCACCTGGCCGCGTTCCGCGCCGCGCTGACCCGTACGCTCAACAACTATGCCGAGCGGTCCGGGCTGCTGAAGAAGGAAAAGGTTGCGCTGACCGGCGAGGACATGCGCGAAGGGCTCACCGCGATCGTCTCGGTCAAGCTGCCCGATCCCAAGTTCGGCAGCCAGACCAAGGACAAGCTGGTCAGTTCCGAAGTCCGCCAGCCGCTCGAAAGCCTGATGGGCGAGAAGATGTCGGAGTGGCTGGAGGAGAACCCCGCCGACGCCAAGACCATCGTCCAGAAGATCATCGACGCCGCCGCGGCGCGTGAGGCTGCCCGCAGGGCGCGCGAGCTGACCCGGCGCAAGGGCGCGCTCGACATCGCCAGCCTGCCGGGCAAGCTGGCCGACTGCCAGGAACGCGATCCCGCGAAGTCCGAGCTGTTCCTGGTCGAGGGTGACTCGGCCGGCGGATCGGCCAAGCAGGGGCGCGACCGCCACTACCAGGCGATCCTGCCGCTGAAGGGCAAGATCCTCAACGTTGAGCGGGCCCGGTTCGACCGGATCATCTCCTCCAAGGAAGTCGGCACGCTGATCCAGGCGATGGGCACCGGCATCCGCGACGAGTTCAACATCGGCAAGCTGCGCTACCACAAGATCGTCATCATGACCGACGCCGACGTGGACGGCGCGCACATTCGCACCCTGCTGCTGACGTTCTTCCACCGGCAGATGCCGGAGATCATTCGCGAAGGGCACTTGTTCATCGCCCAGCCGCCGCTGTTCAAGGTCAGCAAGGGGCGCAGCGAGGTCTATCTCAAGGATCAGGCCGCGCTCGACCGCTACCTCGTCGACAGCGGGCTCCAGGGCCGGGTGCTCGAGGCATCGGGCGGTGCCCGCGCGGGCGAGGAGCTGCGCTCGCTGGTCGAGCATGCGCTGCGGCTGCGCAACATGATCGGCTTCGTGCCGCGCCGCTACGACGTCGGCGTGATCGAGCAGATGGCCGTGGCCGGCGCGTTCGATCCCGAGCTCGACCGGGCCGGGCGCGAGGCGGCGCTGAAGCGCGCGGCCGAGCGGCTGCACATGGGCGATCCGGAAGGCGAATGGACCGCCACGATCTCTCCCGAAGGCGCGATCCGCTTCGACCGCATTTGGCGCGGCGTCACCGACGCGCATCTGATCGAGGCCGGCTTCGTCACCAGCGCCGAAGCACGCAAGCTGCACCGCATCGCGATGGAGCAGACGGAGCCTTACGCTGCGCCGTCGCAACTCGTGCGCGCCGGCGCCGAGCCCGAGACGAGCGAGGACGCCGCGAGCGACGAGGAGGCGGATGCGCCCGTGGCGGTCGAAGGCGCAATCACCCGGCCGACCGAGCTGCTCGACGCGGTGCTCGCGGCGGGGCGCAAGGGCCTCTCGATCCAACGCTACAAGGGTCTCGGCGAGATGAACGCCGAGCAGCTCTGGGAAACCACGCTCGACCCCGAGAACCGGGCCCTGCTGCAGGTCAAAGTCGAAGATGCCGACGTGACCGACGAGATTTTCACCCGCCTGATGGGCGACGTCGTCGAACCGCGCCGGGAGTTCATCCAGACCAATGCGCTGAACGTCGCCAATCTGGACGTTTAGAAGCTCTCGGGCGTCCGAGCATCGGGTTCTCTTTGGATCCTCCCCTGCAAGGGGAGGTGGCAGCCCGAAGGGCTGACGGAGGGGTGTCACGCTTTCGGCTGGCGGTCACACCCCTCCACCACCGCCTTCGGCGGCGGTCCCCCTCCCCTTGCAGGGGAGGATCGTATCAAGCCGGCCGGGTCGTCGCGGCGCTCGTCACGGGGCGGGTGGAGCTATCGTCAGCAACGTCCCTCACGAGGTCGTCGAACAGCGCCTCGAAGTGGATCATCGCCTGGCGCAGGTCCTCGGTCGAGGCGTCGCCCCGCTCGTGCCGCGTGGTGATCTCGTGCCCTTCGCGGTAATGGCGGGCGACGTCGGCATGGCCGACGGTCAGGTCCTCGTACCGCCGGTCGAAATCGGCCATCGGAAAGCCGCGGGTCTTCATGACTTTCACCAGCAGCCGGTCGGCATGGTGGACGGCTTCGGTGGGGCTTTCGACGAAGACCGCCTTCACCTCCTGCCATTCGCCGGTGAACTGAGCGCGCTCCTGCGGGGCCAGCGGACGTATGTCGAGCCCGGCGACGCGGCGCTCGCGCTCTTCCAGTGCGGCCTCGGCCTTGCCGCGCCCGCCGGCGGATTCAACGGTACGGTCGTACTCGTCGCCGAAGTGCTCACGCAAGGCGCTGGTGCGGCGGCGTCGGAACATGAAGTAGAGAATCAGCGCGAGAACGATCACGACGCCGATCAGCAACCATACCGCGGGATCGACCTGTTCCATGGGAAACTCCTGCTCCTAGAGCCCCGCCCGCTCTGGATTGCAAACGCCGACCGGACCCCGCCGTTCCGGTCGGTGAGTGCAAAGAAGTGTTACTCCGCCGCCTGCGCCGCTTCGTGCCTGACGAACTCCAGCGTCGCCAGGAAGCGCTCCGCATCCAGCGCGGCCATGCAGCCCGTGCCGGCCGCGGTAACGGCCTGGCGATAAGTGTGGTCCATCACATCGCCGCAGGCGAACACGCCGGGGACGTTGGTCTTGGGCGTGCCCGGCTCGACTACCAGGTAACCGCTGTCGTCCATCTCCAGCTTGCCCTTGAACAGCTCGGTCGCCGGGGCGTGGCCGATGGCGACGAACGCGCCCTGGCAGGCGAATTCGCTTTCCTGGCCGCTGACGGTGTCGATCAGCTTCAGACCGGTCAGCCCGCCGCCCATCGGATCGCCGAGGAACTCGTCCACCCGCTGGTTCCACAGGACGCTGATCTTCGGGTGCGCGAACAGACGGTCCTGCAGGATCTTCTCGGCGCGCAAGTCGTCGCGGCGATGGATCAGGGTCACGTCGTCCGAGTGGTTGGTGAGGTAGAGCGCTTCCTCGACCGCGGTGTTGCCGCCGCCGATCACCGCCACCTTCTTGCCGCGGTAGAAGAACCCGTCGCAGGTCGCGCAAGCCGATACGCCCTTGCCCGAAAGGGTCTCCTCGCCCGGTACGCCGAGCCACTTGGCCTGCGCGCCCGTAGCGATGACCAGCACGTCGCCGACGTATTCGTCGCCGCTGTCGCCGCGCGCGCGGAACGGGGTGCCGCCGGCGATGTCGACGTCGACGATCGTGTCCCACATCATACGCGTGCCGACATGTTCGGCCTGGGCCTGCATCTCTTGCATCAGCCAGGGGCCCTGGATCACGTCGCGGAAGCCGGGGTAGTTCTCGACATCGGTGGTGATGGTCAGCTGGCCGCCGGGCTGCAGGCCCTGGACCACGATCGCCTGCATCCCGGCGCGCGCGCCATAGATCGCCGCCGAAAGGCCCGCGGGGCCCGAACCGATAATCAGCATGCGGGTGGTGTGAACGGCCATCCCAAGTCCCTCTAAGTTCCGTTTGCAGTTAAGTGATCACTCGGCACGCCGCGATCAAGGGTGCGTTATGCCCCGTCCCTCGCAGGCAGGCCCGTGTCGAGCTTGGCGAGCAGGCCGCCGAGGAACTCGTTGGTCTGTTCGATCATCTCCGGCGGCAAGCCTTCGACCAGCCGCGCGCGCAGCGCCTCGACCACTTCAAGGATGTCCGCCAGCGCCTTTTCGCCCGCCGGGGTTAGGCGCAGCTTGTTGGTCCGCCGGTCCGTCGGATCGGGCAGCCGCTCGACCAGCCCGTCCTTCTCGAGCGTGTCGAGCATCCGCGTCAGCGTCGGCCCTTCGATCCTGAGGCGCTTGGCGATATCCACCTGCGCGCTCAGCGGCGGCGAGGCTAGGATCGCGGACATCGCCTCCATCCGCGCGGAACTCTGGTCGATCCGGCGCAAGTGCTCGTCCAGCAGCGAACGCCAGCGCCGCGCCACCAGGACCAATTGCACCGTGAAACGAATTTCCGGCGTCATGCCGCCGGGGCTATAGGCTGCGAAGCTGCTCTCACCCTTGCTTTTGCGCGCCGGCTTGCGCGCCGTTGCCGTCGAAGTCATCGAACCATTTCCCGCCCTGATCGTGCGCGGGCACATGGCGACAGCCAGCCCCCGCTTCACCCGGTGTCCCTGCAGAAACCCTAGGGTGCTGGTTCCCGGGTGGCAATGCCTGGCGGCTTACGCGTGGGCACCTAGCCCCGGATCATTCGGCCGGCGCTTCGACCGGCTCGGCAGGCGTTGGTGCAGCCGCGGGGGAGGCTGTAGGGGAAGCCGTCGGGGAGGGCGAGACGGAAGCCGTCGGCCGGTCGGGTTCGCGCTTGTACTCGCCTTCGGCGGTGATTTCGCCGAACGGCGTGCTCTCGCTCGGCAACCGGTAGATCGCGCCGTTGCCGACGGAGAACCACGCCGGCCCGCCGTCGAAATCTTCCAGCCGGATGCGGCTGCCGTCCGGCAATTCGCTGTATGCGCCGGTGACGCTCGTACCGTCGGGCCGGATCAGCTCGTAAGTCTTGTCCGCGTTCAGCCGCAGGCGCGTGCGCCCGTCGCGCGAATAGACCCCGGGGTAATCGATCGTGGTCAGGGAATTGGCCGGGATCTCCGGCAGGTCGATCGTCACCGGGACTTCGTCCACGGCCATCGGCTCCGGCTCGACTTCGTCGACGGGCGTCGAATCGGCGCACGCGGCGAGCATGGCGAGTGGAGCGGCGGCGAGGACGATGAGGCTGCGCATGTGATTCTCCCTTGGTTCGTAGACAAACCGCCCGCGGGCGCACTGTTTCCGAGCGCCGGACCGGCTGTTGCGGTCACATCCTGAACACGCCGAAGCGCGGCGCATCCGGTATGGGCGCCTCCAGGCAGGCGGCGAGCGCCAGTCCCAGCACATCGCGGGTCTGCACGGGGTCGATCACTCCGTCGTCCCACAGCCGGGCGGTGGCGTAGTAGGGGCTGCCCTCGGTCTCGTACTTCTCCCGGATCGGAGCCTTGAACGCCTCGGCCTCCTGCTCGGACCAGCTTTCCGCATCGCGGTGAACGGTGGCGAGCACGCTGGCCGCCTGCTCGCCGCCCATCACGCTGATGCGGGCGTTGGGCCAGGTAAACAGGAAGCGCGGGGAATAGGCGCGGCCGCACATGCCGTAGTTGCCGGCGCCGAAGCTGCCGCCGATCACCACGGTGATCTTCGGCACTTGCGCGGTGGCGACGGCGGTGACCAGCTTGGCGCCGTGCTTGGCGATGCCTTCAGCCTCATACTTGCCGCCGACCATGAAGCCGGAGATGTTCTGCAGGAACAGCAGCGGGATGCCGCGCTGGCAGGCGAGCTCGATGAAATGCGCGCCCTTTACCGCGCTTTCGGAGAACAACACGCCGTTGTTGGCCAGGATCGCCACCGGCATGCCCCAGATGTGGGCGAAACCGCACACCAGCGTGCTGCCGTAATGGGCCTTGAACTCGTGGAATTCGCTGCCGTCGACCAGCCGTGCGATCACCTCGTGCACGTCGTACGGCGCCCGCACATCCTCCGGCACGATGGAGTAGAGCTCCTCGGCATCGAACTTCGGCGGGCGCGGCTCTCTCGTTTCGAGCTGCGCTCCGCCGCCCTTACCGAGGTGGCTGACGATGTCGCGCAGTATGCTCAGCGCATGTTCGTCGTTCTCCGCGAGATGGTCGACGACGCCGGACTTGCGGGCATGCAGGTCGCCGCCGCCGAGATCCTCGGCGCTGATCTCCTCCCCGGTCGCGGCTTTCACCAGCGGAGGCCCGGCCAGGAAGATCGTGCCCTGCTCGCGCACGATCACGCTCTCGTCGCTCATCGCGGGCACATAGGCGCCGCCGGCGGTACAACTGCCCATCACGCAGGCGATCTGCGGGATGCCCAGCGCGCTCATGTTCGCCTGGTTGTAGAAGATCCGCCCGAAGTGATCGCGGTCGGGGAAGACTTCCGCCTGGTGCGGCAGGTTGGCCCCGCCGCTGTCCACCAGGTAGAGGCTCGGCAGCCGGCTCTCCTGCGCGATCTCCTGCGCGCGGAGGTGCTTCTTGACCGTCAGCGGGTAGTAAGTGCCGCCCTTCACCGTGGCGTCGTTGGCCACGATCATGCACTGGCGGCCGGACACGCGGCCGATCCCGGCGATCACGCCGGCGCCCGGTACTTCACCGTCGTAGAGCCCGTTCGCCGCGAGTTGCCCGATCTCCAGGAACGGCGAGCCGGGATCGAGCAGCCGCTCGACCCGTTCCCGCGGCAGCAGCTTGCCGCGCGCGCTGTGCCGTTCGCGGCTCTTCTCGGGCCCGCCGAGCGCCGCCTCGGCGACTTTGGCCCGCAGCTCCTGCGCCAGCGCACGGTTGTGCGCCGCCCGCGCTTTGGCTTCGGGACTTCCCAGGTCGAGCTTGGAGGTAAGGACCGGCGCGCTCATGCCGGCACGGGGTAGCAACTGCGCCGGCCAAAGCAAATCGCCAATCCTCGCCGGGTCCTCGGGACTCCCGTGGCCTGGCCGGGTCTGCTATAATGGCGCCTGGGTCGCACCGGGCGAAAGCCAGGGGAGATGACTGTGACTTACTGGAAACTCAAAGGCCGAGAGCTGGCCAATTGCAATTGCGAGTACGGCTGCAACTGCCAGTTCGGCGGCCTGCCAGACAAAGGCGGCTGCCAGGCCGTTTTCGCGATGGACATCGATGAGGGCTTCCACGGCGATACCGACCTCTCGGGCCTGAAGATCGCCGCCGTGTTCCAGTGGCCCGGCCCGATCCACGAGGGCAAAGGCGAAGCCGTCGCCTTCGTCGATGAAAGGGCGAGCGAGGTGCAGCGCAACGCGCTCCTGACCATCATGACCGGCGGCGACACCGATCCGTTCGCTACCGTGTTCGCGGTCTTCGCCTCGACCGTCGAAAAGATGCACGACCCCTTGTTCGTGCCGATCGAGTTCGAAGCGGACGTGGAGGAGCGCCTCGGCCGGCTGCGCATTGCGGGCCATGTCGAGATGGACGGAATGCCGATCAAGAACGCGGTCAACGGCGCGCCGGTGCGGGCGCAGATCTGGCTTCCGGACGGGTTCGAGTACGAGGTGGCCGAGGTGGCCTCAGGCAGGAGCAGGTCGATCGCGCCGATGACAATCGAACACTCCGACAGCTACGCGCAGTTCGCCCACCTCCACCTGGACAGCCACGGGATCGTCCGCGCCCAATGACCCGGCCCCTGGATGCGGTGCTGAACCGCCAGCGCGCCATCACCGCGATCGCCCTGGCGGTGCTCACCGCGCTGGCATGGGCTTGGCTGCTGATGGGAGCAGGGATGGGTATGGAGGCCCGCGCCGACTTGCAGTTATTCCCGCGCGGCGCAGACGGCATGGCGATGGAGATGGGTGCTCCGGCCGGATGGTCCGCCGCGAAGATCTTGCTCGCCTTCTCGATGTGGTGGGTGATGATGGTCGGGATGATGCTGCCCGCCGCCGCGCCGGTGATCCTGCTCTACGCCCGGGTCACGGCAGGGGATGCCGAGGCGCAGCCGGCGACCGGCTCGTTCCTGGCCGGCTACCTAGCGGTGTGGGGCCTGTTCTCGCTCCTGGCGGCGGGTTCGCAGGCGGCGCTCGAAGGAATCGGCGTTCTCGAGCCGATGACGATGGGTTCGAGCGCCAGGTGGTTCTCCGCCGCCGTGCTGATCGCCGCCGGGCTCTACCAGCTCAGCCCGCTGAAGGACGCCTGCCTCTCGCGCTGCCGCAATCCGGCGGTGTTCCTCAGCCGCCACTATCGCACAGGCCGCAGCGGAGCATTCCGCCTTGGACTGCTGCACGGCGCCTACTGCGTCGGCTGCTGCTGGTTGCTGATGGCGCTGCTGTTCGTCGGCGGGGTGATGAACCTCGCTTGGATCGCGCTGCTCACCCTGTTGGTCGCGGCCGAGAAGCTGCTGCCGGGCGGCCGCCGCGTGGCATTCGCGGCGGGCCTGGTGTTCGTCGCCTGGGGAACGGCGGTCGCCCTCGCCTGAGTTCGCTCCACATCCGTTCGTGGTGAGCTTGTCGAACCACGAGATGGGGTGCCCGATCGTCCTTCGACAGGCTCAGGACGAACGGATCAAGGTTAGTTGGAAGCGCCTCGGGGCGAAAGGGGGTGCCTACCTGCCCTGCATGTCCAGGTGCCGGGCGAAGAACGGCAGCACCACGTTTGCGAACCGCTCGCCGATCTTGTTCACGTGATCGCCGTCGTAGATCGCCCATTCGTGGGCGATGCCGAACTTGTCGAGCTCCTGGTGGATCAGCGTGTCGTCGGTGACCAGCCCGTCCTTGTCGCCCACGTCCAACCCGATCCCGTCGAAGCTCTTCAGAGCGCCGACGTGGCTGGCGACCATCGCCAGCGGCGAGTTGTTGGCCCACTTGGCGATCACCAGCGGATCGATCGAATCTTCGTCAGTAAGCGGGAAATCGACGTAGTAGGGCGCCTTGTTCGGGTTCGGCGCCCAGGCCACTGCGGATGCGAGGCCGGCGCGCATGCCGAAGCCGGCCTTGTCCACGTTCTCGATCGGCACAGCGGCCATCGCCTTGGCGGATTCGACCGTCTCGGTCCGCGGGCTCACGCAGCAGGCGCTCTGCGCCCAAATTGAGTCGAACACCTCGGGGTAGGTCATCGCGACCACCCAGGTGCCGTAGCCGCCCATCGAATGGCCGGCGAGGCCGCGCCCTTCGCGCGTGGCGATCGTGCGGTAGTTGCTGTCGATGAACTCGACGAGGTCTTTCGCTATGAAGTTGCGGAAGTCCCCGGTCGTCACCGATGACGAGTACATCGAGCCGCCCATCTTGGTCAGCGTATCCGGTACTACCACGATGAACTCGTTGCCCGCCGCGGCATTGGCGGCGACGGCGGTCGGCACCTGCATGTAGTCGTAGAAGTCGCGCCCGGAAATGGCGAACCCGTGCAGGTAGTAGACCACGGGGAAGCGCCGGCCGGGATCCTTGCCGTAGCTCGGCGGCAGAACGACCAGGGCCTCGCGCGTCGTGGCGTTGCCCTCGAGATTGCCGACGAGCGAGGGCCCGGGCACCTGGACGGCCTGGACCGTAATGTTCTCCGGCACCACCGCGTCGGGCGCAGTGATGTTCTGCGCCGCCGCGGGGGCGGCGGCAAGCGCCAGCGCCGCGGCGGCCGACGCGATCAGCATTTTCAGCATTCCAAGCCTCTCTTCATCCAAACCCGGTTACCGGCTGCCCGAGAGAATAGTTCATGGCAACAACTATTCCGATCGGGTGACGGTTACCGGTCCAGGTGCTTGCCGAAGAACGGGAGCACTTCGGTGCGGATACGCTCGGCAATGCGGTTGCCGTGATCGCCTTCGTAGAGCTCGAAATCGTACTTCACGCCGAACCGGTCGAGCTCTTCGCGGAACAGGCGGTTGCCTTCGAGCAGGAAGTCCTTGTCGCCGATCTCCATCGCGAACGCCTCGAGCGAATTCAGCGCGGGAAGGTACTGCGGCAGCAGGACCAGCGGCGAATTGGCGGCAATTCGGTAGTTCACCAGCGGATCGAGCGTGCCGTCCGCCCGCAGGCCGGTGTCGGCCTTCAGGAAGCCTTCGCCCTTCGGGTCGGGCGACCAGGTCGCCAGCGTCGAGACCGGGGCAAGTTCGCCGAACTCCGCCTTGGCGATGTCCGCTTCGGTCATCGCTTCGATCTGGGCCGCCGTCGCGGCGTCCAGCGGCATCGGATCCAGACAGCAGGCGCTCATCATGTAGATGCTGGAGAACGTCTCCGGGTGCTTCATCGCCAGCCGGATGGTGCCGTATCCGCCCATCGAGTGGCCGGCGAGGCCGCGCGAAGCCCGCTCCGGAATGGTCCGCAGATTGGCGTCGACCCAGGCGACCAGGTCCTTGGCCACGAAGCTCTCGTAGTCGCCGACCGTGGGCGAGCTGGAGTAGAACCCTCCGCGCAGCTTGGAGAAGCCGTCCGGCATGACCATGATCACTTCGTTGCCGGCTTCGGCGGCGGCCTGCACCGCCTCGTGGATGCGGAAGCCCTGCTGCTGCGCCTCCAGCGGCGCCCAGTATCCGTGCAGGAAGTAGACCACCGGATAGCGCTTCTCCGGGTTCTCGTCGTACCCCGGCGGCGTCACCACGTAGACGCCGCGCATGTGGTCGTTGCCTTCCAGGTTGCCCTCGATCGACGGGCTGTGGATGGTCTTCAACTCGATCCGCGCCGTGTCCTGCGCGGCCGCCGGCATCGTCGCCAGCACGGCTGCGGCGACCGCTATTCCTGCACTTTTCAGCATCCCTGTCCCCTCAAACGCCGATTAGCTCCCTACCGATCAGCATTCGCCTGATCTCGTTGGTTCCGGCGCCGATGTCCAGCAGCTTGGCGTCGCGCAGGTAGCGTTCGACCGGCCAGTCGGTGGTGTAGCCCGCGCCGCCGAGCGCCTGGATCGCCTCCCCCGCCACGCGGAAAGCATTCTCGCTCGCCAGCAGGATTGCGCCGGCCGCATCGAAGCGCGTCGTCTGGCCGCGGTCGCAGGCCCTGGCCACGGCGTAAGTGTAGGCGCGCGCCGATTGCAGCGCGACGTACATGTCGGCGACCTTGGCTTGCATCAGCTGAAAGCCGCCGATCGGCCTGCCGAACTGCTCGCGCTCACGGACATAAGGGATCACGGTGTCGAGGCACGCCTGCATGATGCCGAGCTGGACCCCGGCGAGCACCGCGCGCTCGTAATCCAGGCCGCTCATCAGCACTTTCACGCCCTGGCCGACGGCGCCGAGCACGTTTTCCTCCGGCACGTGGCAATCCTCGAACACCAGTTCGCTCGTCGGCGAACCGCGCATGCCCAGCTTGCCGATCTTCTGCGCCGGCCTGAACCCCTCGAAGCCCTTTTCGATCAGGAACGCGGTGATGCCCTTCGATCCTGCCGCAGGATCCGTCTTGCCGTAGACCACCAGTACTTCGGCCTCGTGACCGTTGGTGATCCAGAACTTGCTGCCGTTGAGCACATAGCCGCCTTGCACCGCGTCGGCCTTCAGCTTCATCGAGACGACGTCCGACCCAGCAGCGGGTTCGCTCATGGCCAGCGCGCCGACATGCTCGCCTGAAATCAGCGCCGGCAGGTACTTCGCCTTCTGCTCGGCCGTACCCCAGCGGGCGATCTGGTTGATGCAGAGGTTGGAATGGGCGCCGTAGCTGAGCCCGACCGAGGCGCTCGCGCGGCTGACTTCCTCGATCGCCAGGACATGCTCCAGGTAGCCAAGGCCGAGCCCTCCGTCAGCCTCGCTTACGGTGATGCCGTGCAGGCCCAGTTCGCCCATCTCGGTCCACAGTTCGCGCGGGAAGCGGTCCTGGCGGTCGATCTCCTCCGCCAGGGGAGCGATACGTTCGTCGGCGAAGCGGGCGACGCTTTCGCGGATCATCCCTGCCTCGTCGCCAAGGCCGAAATCGAAGTCGGGTGTCGCGCGCATGGAAGCCTCCCTCTCCGCCCCTGCATAGCAATCGCGCCGCGCGCGGCAAACCGGTTACAGATGAAAGTCTTAAGCCGGCTTCGGGTGAGCGGTTTTTCTTCCCATTGACGCGATGTCTCGTTATTTCCTGAAGGGTTAGGGACGCTTGTGGGAAATCGAAGCATCATTCAACGGCCGTCCGCGCCGTCTGGCCCGCCTGACCACCCGGCGGCCCCCGAGCAATTGGAGATCGTCGCAAGCTATGCGACCGACGAGCTCGAAGGCGACGCCGAACTGGCCGCGATCGCTCGCTTCGCCGCTCATCTGTGCGAAACTCGCGTAGCCGGCATCACCGTGGCCGGACGCCAGAGCGATCGCTTCCTCGTCCACCATGGCTCGACGCTGCGCAAGGTCTCCCGGAACGTCGCCTTCAGCTCCTTCGCGATGGAGGGGCACGAGCTGATGCAGGTGTTCGACGCCGCGGAAGAGCCGCGCTTCGCCAACAACCCGAACGTGCTGGGGCCTCCGCACATCCGCTTCTTCGCCGGCCAGCCCCTGATCTCGCCCGAAGGCGTGGCCTTCGGCGCCCTGTCCGTCATCGACGACAAGCCTCGGCCCGAGGGACTTACAGACCTGCAGCGCGAAGGGCTGGCGGTGCTGGCCGAATCCGTGATGCTGCGCCTGTCGGGGCACCGCAAGCAACTCGCCCTCCAGCGCGAAGCCGAAGGGCGCGAGCAGGAACTGCGCACGCTGATCGATTCGATCCCGGCGATCGCCTGGTCGGCCACCCCCGACGGCGAGTTCGAGTACTTCAACAAGCGCATGATCGATTTCACCGGGGGCGCGGACAACAAGGACGGCGCCGCTTTCCACCCCGACGACGTGCAGAAAATCCGCGACTTGTGGCAGAAGAGCCTGAAGACGGGCCAGGTCTACGAGATCGAACACCGCTTGTGCCGCCACGACGGTGAATACCGCTGGATGATGGCTCGCGCCGTGCCCTTGCGTGACCCGGAGGGCAACATCGTCCGCTGGTTCGGCACGGCGGTGGACATTCACGACATCTATGCCGCCTCCGAAGGCCGCGACCTCCTGGCCAAGGAGCTGTCGCACCGGATCAAGAACATCTTCGCGGTCATTGCCGGGCTGGTCTCGCTGACCGCGCGCAAGCGCCCGGAGCTCAAGGAGTTCGCCGAGGAATTGGGCGCGGTGATCCGTGCCCTGGGCCGGGCGCACGATTTCGTGCGGCCGGTGGACAGCGCCGCGCGGGACAACCTCCACGGCCTGCTGGGCGAGCTGTTCGCGCCGTACGGGGTGGACGAAGGCGCCCGCGTGCAGGTGGAAGGCGCCGACATGGCGATCTCCTCCCGCGCCGCGACGCCGCTGGCGCTGGTGTTCCACGAACTCGCCACGAACTCCGCCAAGTACGGCGCCCTGGCCAAGGCCGACGGCCGTGTGAAGCTGGAGCTGAGCGAGCTTGGAAACCGGCTGCGGATGCGCTGGAGCGAACGGGGCGGGAAGTCACCGGCCAGGAACGCGCAGCTCAAGGAAGGGTTCGGTTCGCGGCTGGTCGACATGAGCATCACCGGCCAGCTCGGCGGTTCGTGGGAACGGCGCTTCGAAGAAGACGGCCTCGTGGTCGAGATAACGGTGCCCAGGTCCGCGATAACCGGGGCCTGACCGGCCGTCCTACCCCGCGAAGCCTGCACCGTCCGGCCAGGACGGCGCGGCGAGCCCCATGACCTGGAACAGCTCCCCCATCTCCGCGGGGTCGATCAGCCGGTCCCGCGCCCGCTGAAGCGCTTCGCGGTGCTGCGGAGCAGCGGCGCTCAGCGTCTCGGTGCGGGCCTCGATGCCGAGCGCACGCAGCCAGTCGCCTTGCCCCACCGTCCCAAGCCAGCGGCAATCCCGCGACTGCGCGATCCGGGCGAGCGTGGCGAAATCGACATGGGCCGTCAGGTCGGCCTCGCCGGGTGCTTCGAACGGATCGACCTTCCGGTGGGCGCGCACGGCCTGGAAGGTCGATCCGGTGCGCTCTTCGGCATGGCCATAGTCGATGAACAGCGCGGCCCCGCCTTGCCGGGCCAGCCGCCCGGCGACTTCGTAGAGCACGCTCGCCGCGGCCGGGGATGTCTCGATCAGCGTGCCTTCGGGCGCATCCCGGCGCGCCTCCGGCACGGCAGCGTCCATCGGCTGCGCGCCCGGGAGGCAGACGAACCGCTCCCCCTCGGTTGTCACCATCACCTCGCGCCAGCCTTCGCGGGTGCGGATCAGCTGCCGCACCGGCAGGGCATCGAGGAACTCGTTGGCCACGAGCAGGATCGGTCCCTGCATCGGCACGCTGGAGAGATCAGCGTGGAACACCGCTTGGGGTACGGCCTGGAGCTGCAGTTGCTTCAGCGTGGTCGAGGTTTCTACCAGGTGCACCCGCGGCTCCAGCCCGGGATGCTTCATCGCCCGCAGAGCGTCGCGAGCCAGCGTCCCGCGGCCGGGCCCGAGTTCCACGTAGTGGATCGGCTCCGGCCGGCCGGCGCGCATCCATATGTCGGCCAGCCAAAGACCGATCAGTTCGCCGAACATCTGGCTGATCTCGGGCGCGGTGATGAAATCGCCGCCCGCGCCCAGCGGGTCGGCCCTGGAATAGTACCGGGCGTTGGACTCGGCCATGTAGTGCGAAAGGCTGATCGGACCGGTGCTCGAGATCAGCCGGCGGAACGTGTCGGCGAGGCTGCCTTCCGGGAAGGTCCGGTCGTCGTTCATGCCGCGGCGGGCTTGGTCCCGCCGGCGAGCGGCGGGCGCCGCAGCGCCCACAGGGCCACGCCGATGCCGGCCAGGATCAGCGGAATCGACAGCCACTGGCCCATGCTGAGCCCGGTGCGCATGGCGAACTCGGCCAGCTGCGCGTCGGGCTCGCGGTAGAACTCGGCGATGAAGCGCGCGGCGCCGATCAGGGCGGTGAACACCGCGACCAGCAGGCCGGGGCGGAACCGCGCCCGCGTCTTCCAGAACAGCGGCAGCATGATCGCGATGACCAGGGCACCCTCCAGCGCCGCTTGGTAGAGTTGGCTGGGGTGACGCGCCAGGCCGAGCGGATCGCCCGGGAAGATCATTGCCCAGGACACGCCTTCTGCGGCCGGGCGGCCCCACAGCTCGCCGTTGATGAAGTTGGCCAGCCGCCCGAGCAGCATGCCAAAGCCGACGTTGACCGCGATATAGTCGCACAGGCGGATGAACGAGAGCTCGGCGCGCCAGGCGACCCAGGCGATCGCCGCGACCACGCCGAGCACGCCGCCGTGGAAGCTCATGCCGCCGTCCCACAGCCGCAGCAGGTCCCAGCTGACGAACTCGCTCTCGGTCCAGCCGAGCCACAGCTCCGGATTGTAGAACGCGGCATAGCCGAGCCGCCCGCCGATGATGACGCCCAGCGTGCAGTAGAAGAACAGGTCGTCGACATGCCGCTGGGCCATCGGGCTGCCGGGCGCCTTGACCATCTTGGACAAGTGCCACCACGCGAGCACGATGCCGAGGAGATAGGCCAGCGAGTAGTAGCGCAGGGTGAAGAAGCCGAGCTCGATCCCCGGCGAAAGGCCCAGATCCTCCCAACGGATCGGCTGGCTGGCAGTCGCGGCGAGAATGTCGAACATGCGTTGAAAATCCCCTGCAAATCCCGCGTGCTTTGGCACAGCCCGGCGGCCGGCGAAAGGGCCGGGCGGATTGCATGGCGGCGGGTTGTCTCTATGTCGGGAAGGCAATGATCAGCATACCCAACCAGCGCGCGGTGATCGACCGCCGCAAGCTCGCCGCGGATATCGCCGCCGCGGTGGCTGACAACGGCGCGCGCAAGGCCCGGCCGCAAGTGGTCGAGCTGCTGCGCACCGCGCTTGAACGCGGCCGGAGCGAGCTGGCCCGTCGGCTGCTGGAGGCGCCCAGCGCCGGCCACGCCTGCGTGAACGGCCAGGCTTTCCTGATCGACCAGCTCATTCGGGTGATGCACGACCACGTGATCGCCGATCTCTATCCGGCCCCGAACCGCTCCTCCGGAGAACGGCTGACGCTGATCGCCGTCGGCGGCTACGGCCGGGGCGAGATGGCGCCGCATTCGGACGTCGACATCGCCTTCATCACCCCGGGCAAGAACACACCGTGGTGCGAGCAGGTGATCGAAGCGCTGCTCTACTACATGTGGGATCTCGGCCTGAAGGTCGGCCACTCCAGCCGATCGCTGGACGAGATGGTCCGCATGGCGAGGCAGGACCTGACGATCCGCACGGCGATCCTGGAGGGCCGCTACCTCTGGGGCGACCAGGCGCTCTACGACCAGACCAGCCGCCGCTTTTGGGGTGAAGTCGTGCCCGGCAGCGAAGCGCGCTTCGTCGCCGAAAAGCTCGTCGAGCGGAACGAGCGGCACAAGCGGATGGGCGACAGCCGCTATGTCGTGGAACCCAACATCAAGGACGGCAAGGGCGGGTTGCGCGACCTGCAGACGCTCTACTGGATCGGCAAGTACATCCACCGCGTGCGCAGCGCCGCCGAGCTGGTCGACGTGGGGCTCCTGACCACGCGCGAGTACCGCACGTTCCGGCGGGCGGAAAACTTCCTGCTGGCGGTCCGCTGTCACCTGCACATGATCACCAAGCGCGCCGAGGACCGGCTGACCTTCGACTTGCAGCGTGAAGTCGCTGCCCGGATGCAGTTCGCCGAGCGCACCGGCAAGAGCGCCGTCGAGCGCTTCATGCAGTACTATTTCCTCCAGGCGCGCCACGTCGGCCACCTGACCGGCGTGTTCCTGGCCCACATCGACGAGGAGATGGCAGGCAAGAAGAAGGCCCGCGGCCTGCTGGCGAGCTTCCGTCCGCGGGCGCGCAGCCTGAAGGGCTACAAAGTGTTCGGCGGCAAGATCGCCGCGCCTTCGGACGACTGGTTCCAGAAGGACCCGGCGCGACTGATCGAGGTGTTCCAGCTGGCCGAGGAGCACCGCTACGAGGTCCACCCCGAGACCATGCGTATGGCCGCGCGCGACGTGAAGGCGATCGACGCGAAAGTACGCGAGGACCCCCGCGCCAATGCGCTGTTCCTGCAGATCCTGACCGGGCGCAACGATCCGGAGACCGTCCTGCGCTGGATGAACGAAGCCGGGGTATTCGGGAGATTCGTGCCCGATTTCGGCAAAGTCGGCGCACAGATGCAGTTCGACATGTACCACCACTACACGGTCGACGAGCACACCATCCGCGCGATCGGGCTGCTCGCCAAGATCGAGCGCGGCGAGCTCAAGGACGATCATCCGCTGTCGAGCGAGATCATCCCGCAGCTCGCCAGCCGCCGGGTGCTCTACATCGCCACGCTGCTGCACGACATCGCTAAAGGGCGCGGCGGAGACCACTCGGTGCTCGGGGCGGAGATCGCGCTGGAGCTGTGCCCGCGCCTGGGGCTGCGGGAGGAAGAGACCGAGCTGGTCAGCTGGCTCGTGCGCTATCACCTGCTGATGAGCGCTACCGCGTTCAAGCGCGACCTTTCCGATCCCAAGACGATCCACGACTTCGTCGGCGAGGTGCAGAGCCTCGAGCGGCTGCGGCAACTGCTGGTGCTGACCGTCGTCGACATCCGCGCCGTCGGCCCCGGCATCTGGAACAGCTGGAAGCGGCAACTGCTGTCGGACCTCTACGAGTTGGCCGAAGAGCAGCTGCGCCTGGGACACAAGCGCCGCGGCCGGGCGGAGCGGATCGCGGCGAAGAAGCAGCGCGTGGCGGAGATGCTCGGGAGCGACGCGCACTTCATCGACGCGCTCGACGACCGGTTCGACGATGCCTACTGGATCGCCGAGCCGGAGGATATCATCGCGCTCAACCTGCCGCACTACGCGAAGGCCAAGCAGCTCGAGGACCAGCTCTCGATCCACGCGCATTACTACCCGGCGCGCGGCGCGACGCTGGTGACGGTGATCGGGGACGACCACCCAGGCCTGTTCTACCGCATCGCCGGCGCGATCCACCTGGCCGGCGGCAACATCATCGACGCGCGGATCCACACCACGCGCGTCGGCAAGGCGGTCGACAACTTCCTCGTGCAGGACCCGCTCGGCAAGCCGTTCAGCGAGGAGACCCAGCTCGCCCGGCTGAAGACCGCGATCGAGGATGCGCTCGCCGGGAAGATCGAGCTGGTGCCGCAACTGGCCAAGCGCCCGCTCCCGCGCGCCCGCGCCGCCAGCTTCGAGGTCCGCCCGCGCGTGGAGTTCGACAACAAGGCTTCGGGCCGCTTCACGGTGATCGAAGTCGGTGCCCGCGACCGCCCGGCGCTGCTCAACCGGCTCGCCCGCGCGCTGTTCGAAAACCAGGTCATGATCAATTCGGCGCACATCACCAACTATGGCGAGCGCGCGGTGGACACGTTCTACGTCACCGACCTGCTCGGCGGCAAGATCGTCAGCCCCGACCGACTCCGCCGGATCGAGACTGCTCTGCTGCGCGCGGCGAGCGACCAGTTCGCTGCCGAAGCGGCTTGACGTCGTCCCGGGCTCGACCCGGGACTGCTGGCCAGGTTACGCGACTCTGCTGGCCTGTACCGAGGGGCCAGCGGTCCCGGATCAGGTCCGGGACGACGAATACCTTCGGCTCGGCGCCAAGGAGCCACCGCGCGTCGATATGTCTCGCCGCCGGCCATACGGTTAATCTAGGCGACAGGAACGCGCACCAATCGCGGCACATGCGCATCCGCGCAGGGGTAGGACGGATCAAATTCATGTCATTTATGGGATTTTTCCCTTTCAGGGCGGCGGATATCGCCATCGATCTCGGCACGGCCAACACGGTCGTGTTTCTCAAGGGTCACGGTATCGTGCTGGCCGAACCGTCGGTCGTCACGCTGGAGACGGTCGCGGGCGTACGCCGCGTGCGCGCGGTGGGTGACGACGCCAAGCTAATGCTCGGCAAGACGCCCGACAACGTCGTCACGGTCCGGCCGCTGCGCCACGGCGTCATCGCGGACCTCGATATCGCCGAGGAGATGATCAAGCACTTCATCGCCAAAGCGAAGGCGAATGCCGGCGTGCGCCTGCGCGGCAGCCCGGAGATCGTGCTGTGCGTGCCCTCCGGCTCGACGGTGGTCGAACGCCGTGCGATCCGCGATGCGGCGTCGAACGCCGGCGCGCGGAAAGTCTGGCTGATCGACGAGCCGATGGCAGCCGCGATCGGCGCCAACTTGCCGGTGACGCGCCCGATCGGATCGATGGTCGTCGACATCGGCGGCGGATCGACCGAAGTGGGCGTGCTTTCGGTCGGCGGGCTGGCGGTGACTTTGTCGCTGCGGGTCGGCGGCGACCAGATGGACGAGGCGATCGGCGCGCATGTGCGGCGCAACCATAACCTGGTGATCGGCGAAGCCACGGCGGAGCGGATCAAGCTGGAGATCGGCGCGGCGACAGTCGAAGAGGGGCAGGAGCCCCGCATGGCGCGGGTCCGCGGCCGCGACGTCGTCCGCGGCGTACCGACCGAGAAGCAGATCAGCCAGGAAGAGATCGTCGACGCGCTGTCGGAGACGGTCGGCAACATCGTCGAAGGCGTGCGCACCGCGCTCGAAGCGACGGCGCCCGAGATCGCCGCCGACATTATCGAGGGCGGCATCGTCATGACTGGCGGCGGGTGCCTGCTTTCGGGGTTGGACACGGTGCTGGCCGAAGCGACCGGCCTGCCGGTGGTCCGCGCCGACGATCCGCTGAACTGCGTGGCCCGCGGCGCCGGCCGCGCGCTCGAGGATCTCGAATACCGCGGTGTCCTGCACGCGGTCTGAAACATCCGTCGTCCCGGGCTTGACCCGGGACCGCTGGCCGCCAAGCTCCAAGCCTGAAGCGTCCCACCGGGCGGGCAGCGGTCCCGGATCAGGTCCGGGACGACGGGGTGGTTACCGCTCCCCGAAGAGCGCAGTGCCCAGGCGCACGTGCGTGGCGCCAAGCATGATCGCGGTCTCGAAATCCCCGCTCATGCCCATGCTGCGCCCCGGGAGCCCGTGGTCGCGGGCGAGCTTGTCCAGCAGGGCGAAGAACGGCGCTGCTTCGATCCCGAGCGGGGGGACGCACATTAAGCCGACGACCGGCACCTGCGCCTCGCGCGCCTGCTGCAGAAGGCCAGGCAGGTCGGGAACGGCGTAGCCGCCTTTCTGCGGCTCCTCGCCGACGTCGACCTGGATGAAGCACGGCACCTGCCGCCCTGCCTTGTCCATTTCCCTGGCCAGCGCCGAGAGCAGGCTCGGCCGGTCGAGCGAGTGGATGCAGTCGAACAGCGCGACCGCTTCGGCCGCCTTGTTCGATTGCAGCCGCCCGACGAGGTGCAGCTCGGCATCGGGCCAGCGCTCGCGCAGGGCCGGCCACTTGGCCCCAGCTTCCTGCACGCGGTTCTCGCCGAACACGCGGCAGCCGGCCTGGAGCAGCGGTTCGATAGCCTCTACGGCATGAGTCTTGCTGACTGCGACGAGCGTCACGTCTTCCAGCTTGCGCCCGGCTATGCCGCAGGCATGGGCGATCCGGTCGTTGATCTCGGCGAAGCGGGTGGCTGCACTGTCCATGCGGCTGCGCTATAGCGCCGGGATGCCGTTGCGCCAGACCTGTCCTGAGCCCGGCCGGGCGGCCATCCCCAGGCTGTGGCTCCTGTCCGATGCGCGCAACGATGCCGGGCTGGAAGACGCGCTGCGCCGCCTGCCATCGGGCTCCGGCTTCGTCTTCCGCCACTATCATTTGACGCTGGACACCCGGCGCGAACGCTTCGATGCCCTGGCGGAACTTTGCCGCGCGCAAGGCCATCTCCTGATCCTGTCGGGCGACGCGGCGACGGCGCAGGCGTGGGGGGCCGACGGTATCTACAGTGCTCCTGGTGCACTTGAGAAACGCGAGGGTCTTCTACGCCTCGCCACCGCCCACGATGCGCACGAGATTGACCTGGCCAATCAGGCCGGAGCGGATGCGGTCTTCCTCTCCCCTGTCTTCCCGACGCGTTCGCATCCCGACAGTCGCTGCCTCGGCAAGGACGAATTCCTCCTGCTCGCCGCGCGGGCGCAGTGCCCCGTCATTGCGCTGGGAGGGATGACGGCGGAGCGCGCGGCGGAACTTGGCTGGGACCGCTGGGGCGCCATCGACGGGCTCACGTCGTCCCGGACTTGATCCGGGACCGCTGGCCGAACAGTGACACCTGGCCGCCAGCGGTCCCGGGTCAGGCCCGGGACGACGGCTTCGCGACGCCTGTTCTTGACGGCGAGTCCCGCGGCAGCGACAATAGCAGCGAAGGGATCGACGCGGATGGCCACACGGGCAGCAAAGGCGCAGCCGGCCGACTGGCGCGCGGCATTTCGCCGCTCGCTGACGCGCGCGCTGCAGATGGGCGGCGCCGTGGCCCTGTTCTGCGCTACCGGTTTCCTGGCGCTGGCGCTGATCTCCTACACCCAGACCGATGCTTCGCCCTCCACGGCGGCGGGCGGACCGGTCGGCAACTGGATGGGCCTGCCCGGAGCCTGGGCGGCGGAACGCGCGCTGTTCCTGTTCGGCATTGTAGCGATCCTGCTGCTCCCCTTGCTTTACGCTTTCGCCCGCAAGCTGTGGTGCGATGCGGACGAGGAGGAGACGCCCCACGGCCACCGCTGGTGGAACGCGGTGATCATGCTGGTGCTGGGAATGGCGCTGCTGTGCACGGTGCTCGGCCTGCTGATCGATCCGCGCAGCGGCAGTCTTCCGGCCAGCTTCGGCGGGATTACCGGCCTGCTCGGCGCGAAGGCGATCAATGCCTTGGCCGGGCGGCTGCCCGAACCGGCGCAGTTCTGGACGCTGCTCGGCTTCGGCCTGGCCTGCCTCGCCGGCGGCGCCGCCCTCGTCGGCCGGGTGTTCGCCTTCGACTGGGCACAGCTGCTGACCCTGCCGGCATCGCTCAGGCGCCTGCCGGCGCGGCCGCGGGAGGAGAACCCGTTCGAACCGCCGCGCAGCTCAGGGGGCGAGAAGCGCGAGCCGCGGCCGCAGCCGGTCGTCGAGCAGAGCGATCGCAAGCCGCCCGAGATCAGCGATCCGATGCAGTCGCCGCCGCCGGCCCGGCCGGCAGGCAAGCCCAAGCAGAAGGACCTGTTCGCCGCGCACGAGCTGCCCAGCCTCGATCTGCTTACCGACGTGCCGGTCGACAAAGGCCCGAAGCTCGACAAGCTGGCGCTCGAACGCAACGCCCGCCTGCTCGAGACCGTGCTCGACGATTTCAACGTGAAGGGCGAGATCACCGCCGTGCGCACCGGCCCGGTGGTGACCATGTACGAGCTGGAGCCCGCGCCGGGCATCAAGGCCAGCCGGGTGATCGGCTTGGCCGAGGACATCGCCCGCAACATGAGCGCGATCAGCGCCCGCGTTTCGTCGATCCCCGGCAAGACGGTGATGGGCATCGAGCTGCCCAATGCCCACCGCCTGACCGTCAGCTTCAAGGAACTCGCCGCCAGCGAGGCGTTCCAGGAGCACAAGGGCAACCTCCCTATCATCCTGGGCAAGGACATCAGCGGGGAGCCGATCGTCGCCGACCTCGCCGCCATGCCGCACCTGCTTGTCGCCGGCACGACCGGCTCGGGCAAGTCGGTCGGGCTCAACACGATCCTGCTGTCGCTGCTCTACCGCTTCACGCCGAGCGAGTGCCGGCTGATCCTGATCGACCCCAAGGTGCTCGAGCTCAAGAGCTACGACGACATCCCCCACCTGCTCAGCCCAGTGGTGACGGAGCCGCACAAGTCGGTCCGCGCGCTCAAGTGGGCCGTCGAGGAGATGGAGCGGCGTTACCGCATGATGAGCGACATCGGCGCGCGCAACATCGGCGGGTTCAACGAACGGGTGAAGGCGGCCATCGCCAAGGGCAAGCCGCTCGGCCGCCGCGTGCAGACCGGCTTCGACCCGGACACGGGCGAGGAGATCTACGAGGAAGAGCAGCTGGACTACCAGGTGCTGCCGCAGATCGTGCTGATCGTGGACGAGCTGGCCGACCTGATGGTCACCATCGGCAAGGAGATCGAGGTGCTGATCCAGCGCCTCAGCCAGAAGTCCCGCGCCGCCGGCATCCACCTGATCATGGCGACGCAGCGCCCCTCGGTCGACGTGATCACTGGCGTGATCAAGGCGAACCTGCCGACCCGCATCAGCTTCAACGTGACGAGCCGGATCGACAGCCGCACGATCCTTGGCGAACAGGGCGCGGAGCAACTGCTTGGCAAGGGCGACATGCTCTACAAGCCGAGCACCGGGGCGCTTGTCCGCGTCCACGGCCCGTTCGTGTCCGACGAAGAGGTCGAGCGCGTCGCCGACCACTGGCGGGCGCAAGGAACGCCCCAGTACGTCGATTCCGTCACCGAGGAGCCCGAGGACGGCGGCATGTCGTTCGAGGACGACTTCACCGCCTCCGACAATCCGGAAGAGCGCAAGTACCGCCAGGCCTGCCAGATCGTCATCGAGAACCAGAAGGCCTCCGGCTCCTGGCTCCAGCGCCAGATGGGCGTCGGCTACAACACGGCGGCGAAGTGGATCGAGCGGATGGAGGAGGACGGGCTCGTCGGCCCCGCCAACCACGTCGGCCGGCGCGAGATCTACCGGGACAAGGACGGCAACCCGCTGTGAGGCATGCGTCGTCCCGAGCTTAGGGGTATGGGAGCCAGCCGCCTCCTCGCGCATTGTTAGGGCGATGGAGGGCTCGGCACAGAAGCAGCACCCCTGGTGGGAACGCGGCGTCGTCTACCAGGTCTACCCGCGCTCGTTCCAGGATAGCGATGGCGACGGCGTGGGCGACCTTGCGGGTATCGAGCGGCGGCTCGACTATCTCGCCGCGCTCGGCGTCGACGCGGTCTGGCTGTCGCCGATCTTTCCCTCGCCGATGGCCGACTACGGCTACGACATCGCAGACTATTGCGGGGTCGAGCCGATGTTCGGCACGCTGGCGGACTTCGACCGCCTGCTGGCGGCGGCGCATGCGCGGGGTCTCAAGCTGCTGCTCGATTTCGTGCCGAACCACACCTCGGACCGGCACCCGTGGTTCCTTGAGAGCCGATCGAGCCGGGACAACCCGAAGCGCGACTGGTACATTTGGCGCGACGCGAAGCCCGACGGCAGTCCGCCGAACAACTGGATCAGCGACTTCGGCGGCCCAGCCTGGACCTGGGACGAGGCGACCGGGCAATATTACCTGCGGGCGTTCCTGCCCACGCAGCCCGATCTCAACTGGCGCAACCCGGACGTCGAGGCGGCGATGCTCGACGTCATGCGCTTCTGGTTCGACCGCGGCGTCGATGGGTTCCGCGTCGACGTGCTGTGGCACATCGTGAAGGCGGAAGGGCTACCGGACAACCCGCCCAACCCGCACTGGCACCCGGGCGTGAACGAGCGCGACCGGGTGCTCCAGGTCTATTCGACCGACCAGCCCGAAGCCCACGCGATCTCCGCCAGGATGCGCGCCCTGGCCGACGAGTACGGCGCGCGGAACGGGGAGGGGCGCGTGCTGATCGGCGAGATCTTCCTGCCCAACGAGCGGCTCGCCCGCTGGCACGGCACGCCCGAGCGGCCGCAAGTACACCTGCCGTTCAATTTCGCGCTGATCGAGAACCCTTGGGATGCCGAGGCGCTCGGGCCGCTGATTGCCGAGTACGAGGCTTCGATCCCCGAATGGGGCTGGCCCAACTGGGTGATCGGCAGCCATGACGCGCCGCGGATCGCCAGGCGGATCGGCGAGGCCCAGGCTCGCGTGGCGATGCTGCTGCTGCTGACCCTGCGCGGCACGCCGACGCTCTACCAGGGCGACGAGCTGGCGATCGGCGAGGTGCCGATCCCGGCCGATCGGGTGCAGGACCCGCGCGAGCTGCGCCAGCCGGGCATCGGCCTCGGCCGCGATCCCTCGCGCACCCCGATGCCGTGGGACGGATCGCCCAACGCCGGCTTCTCCAGTGCCGAGCCGTGGCTGCCGCTCAACCCGGACTGGCCCACGCGCAACGTCGCCGCGCAGGAGCGCGATCCCGGCTCGATGCTCGAGCTCACCCGCGCGCTGCTGCGCTTGCGGCGGGAGGAAGCAGCGTTGGCGGTGGGGGGGTACACCCCTGTGGCCTGCGAGGGATCGCTCCTCGCCTACGAGCGCCGCTGCGGAGACTCGCGCCTGCTGGTGGCGCTCAACCTCGGCCAGGAGCCCGTGCCGCTGCCTGCCGAGACGCGCGGCGGCGAGCGGCTGCTCTCGACCCTATCCGGCGAGGCCGACGTGCTCCGAGCAGACGAAGGATTGATCGTGAGGCTACCGTGCGCGTAGCGATGCTCAGCTCGATCTCGTGGCGGACGCCGCCGCGCGCCTATGGGCCGTGGGAGCTGGTCACCAGCTTGCTCACCGAGGCGCTGGTCGCGCGCGGGGTGGATGTCACGCTGTTCGCCACGTTGGATTCGCAGACCTCCGGCAAGCTCGCCGGCGTCGCGCCGCGCGGCTATTCGGAGGACCCGGGCATGGACGCCAAAGTCTGGGAAGCGCTGCACATCGCGCACCTGTTCGAGCGGGCGGGCGAGTTCGACCTGATCCACAACCAGGCGGATTTCATGCCGCTGGCCTTCACGCGGCTGGTCGAGACGCCGATCGTCACCACGATCCACGGCTTCTCCAGCCCGCGCATCCTGCCGGTGTTCGAACGCTACGACGACCGCGTGCACTACGTCGCGATCAGCGATGCCGACCGCGCACCGTCGCTCAGCTACGCGGCGACGATCCACCACGGGATCGAGGTCGACAAGTTTCCCTTCGATCCAGCTGGCAGCGACGACTTGCTGTTCTTCGGCCGTATCCACCCCGACAAGGGTGCCGGCGAAGCGATCCGCGCCGCCCGCGCCACTGGGCACCGGCTGGTCATGTGCGGGCTGGTGCAGGACGAAGGCTACCACCGGCGGGAGGTCGAGCCGTTCATCGACGGGCGACAGGTCGAATACCGCGGCGTCATCGGCGGTGAGGAGCGGCTGCGCGCGCTCGGCGGGGCCAGGGGCCTGCTGCACCTGATCGGCTTCGATGAGCCGTTCGGCCTTTCGGTGATCGAGGCGATGGCTTGCGGCACGCCTGTCATCGCCTATCGGCGCGGCTCGATGCCGGAGCTGATCGACCACGGGGTGACCGGCTTCCTGGTCGACACATTCGAGGAGGCCGTCGAGGCCATCGGCCGGCTTGGCGAAATCGATCGCGCAGCTTGCCGGCGGGCGGTGGAAGAACGCTTCACCGTCGACCGCATGGCCGACGAGTACCTCGCGCTTTACGAACGGATCCTGCGCGGCGCCTGACATTCGTGTTCCGCCCGCGCGCGGTCTGTGCAAAGTTGCCTTGAAAAATAGGAGGATGCCGCATGGCCAGCAAGTACGAAGCCGAAGTCTACCACTGCATGGATCCCACGCTCGACCTGCACGACAGGACCGAGAACCCGCTGCACCGGGCGATCCTGAAGAACTATTGCCGCCACGTGCACCTGGAAGGGGCGGCGATGTTCGACGAGATCACCGCGCCCGATATGATGGCCGACGATCCGGTCTACCACATCACCTGGGGCGCCAGCCCGTTCCAGGTGACGGGCCGCCAGGGCATCCACCATTTCTACTCCTCGATCGGCGAGATCGTGCTGTGGAACTCCGGCGACAAGATCGCCGTGGCCGACTGGGGCATCGCCGACGAGATGTGGTTCCACCAGATGTCCACCGGCGCGGAGCTGAAAAAGCTCGGCCACCAGGTCGAGAAGGAGGACGGGCTCTATCTCGTCCATTCACGGCAGGCGTTCATCTGGCCATACGACGAGAACGCCCTCCTGAAAGGCGAGCATCTCTACGAGGACAAGTCCACGCTGAAGATCGAGGAGACCGATCCGGCCGAGTACATGACCCCCGAGCGGGTGCGCGAAATCCACCGCGAGTGCCTGGCGGAACTGGAGGAGCGCTGGGGGCCGGAATACTGGGTATGGCGTCGCTGACGCGATACCCTGGCCGCGTTCGAAGGTTTGCCGCGCTCAAGGCTCAGGCTGGCCTGCACGCAGATCACAAAAGAAAGGCGGCGCGGCTCGAAGGGAGAGAGCCGCGCCGCCGTATGAGTAAGGGTTAGAGATCTTCGCCGGTCATCGTCGTGTGGTTGAGCGCGGCGTCGCGGGCGCGGGCCATCACGTCATCGGGCGAAGCGACCAGGCCGACCTTGGCGAGCGGCCCATCGCGGCCCCAGCTTTCGGTCCAGGCGGCGAGGAACTCCTTGAGGCCGGGAATGGCATCGAGGTGCGCCTTCTTCACGTAGATGTAGAGCGGTCGCGCGCCGGGATATTCGAAGTTGGCGATGTTCTCGTAGGTCGGGTCGACGCCGTTCATCGGCAGGCCCTGGACCTTGTCGGCGTTCTCTTCGAGATACGAGTACCCGAACACGCCGACCGCCTGCGGGTTGGTCTCGATCTTCTGGACGATCAGGTTGTCCTGTTCGCCCTGGTCGACATAGACCCCGTCCGAACGCACTTCGGTGCAGACCTGGTCGTAGCGGTCCTCGTCGCTTTCCTTGAGCGCCTTCATCGCGGGATCGCTCTCGCAACCGACCTGGAGGATCAGTTCCTTGAGAGCATCGCGGGTGCCGGAGGTCGAGGGCGGGCCGTAGACCAGGATCGGCGCGTCGGGGAGCGAGGCGTCGACGTCGCGCCAGGTCTTGGCGGTCTGTTCCTTGCCGTAGGGGCGGGCGGCGAGCGCTTCGTAGACGAACTGCGGCGTCAGGTTCATGCGGATGCCGCCCTGGGCGGAAGCGAAGGCGATCCCGTCGAGCCCGACCTGGATCTCGATGACGTCGGTCACGCCGTTCGCCTTGCAGGATTCGAACTCGCTCGCCTTCATCCGCCGCGAAGCATGGGCGATGTCGGGGGTGTTCGCGCCGACGCCGGCGCAGAACAGCTGCATGCCGCCGCCCGTGCCGGTGGATTCGATCAGCGGCGACTTGAAGCCGGAGTTGGCGCGGCTGAACTGCTCCGACACCAGTTTGGCGAACGGATAGACGGTGGAGGAGCCCACGGCGCGGATCGAATCGCGGGTGCCGCCGGCATCGCCGGATTCGCCGCCGCAGGCGGTCAGCGCGAGAGCGGAAAGGGACGCAAGAACAACGGACTTGAAGAGTTTCATCGGGTAACCCCTGTCGAGAGAATTGCCGGCGCGATTATGCGCCAATTGTGACACAGACGTGACAAGCGCGGCAGGTCAGAAGTCGACCTGCGCGCGCGCGCCGAGGACATCGACCGCGTAGTCGCGATCGGTGCCGTTCGCCGGATAGAGCGCGTCATCGTAGTCCATCCGGGCGTAGTTCAGCAGGAAGCGGGTATAGTCGGTCGGCGTCCAGACCAGCGACAGCGCGTAGCCGTTCTGCGTGCCGCCCACGATCCCCGCATCGGTGAGGTCGAGGAAGTCGTAGCGCAGGTTCACCTGGATCGCGCCGATCCCGCCTTCGCCGACCGGATTCGCCGGCTTCACCCGGTCGAACACGCCGCCCTTGTAACCGCGCGTGTCGCCGCCGGTGAGGAAGAAGCCGGCTTCGGCGTAACCGCCGAAGAACGTGGGGTCGTCGCCGATCGGGCGGTCGACGTTCTGCCAGAAGCCTTCGGCGGCGAAGTGGAACGGGCCTTCGATGGCTGCTGCTTCCAGGCCGTAGCCGGTTTCCGTGGTCGCATCGAAGCCGCCGGTGTCGATGAACCGGTGTGAGGTGAAGTGGACAAGCGGCCGCTGGCGGTAGCGAATGCTGTTCGCCGCGTCGTTCAGTTCCGAATAGTGCGCCGAGCCGCCGAAGTGCAGCTGGGTGCTGCCCAGCTTGGGCATGTAGACCGCGCGGCCGTCCACGCTGAAGCTCTTGTTGGGCAGCGAATCGACGTGGTCGGTGAATACGCCGGCCTGGGCGAGGAAATCGCCGGCGCCGTACTGCGCCGAAAGGCCGACGCGGCGTTCGAAGCCGAAAGCGTCGGTGAAAGCCGCTCGCTCGATGAACGAGGTGAAGCGGCTGCTGGTCAGTTCCTCGAGCGACTGGAACGGGTTGTGCTGCCCGGCGCTGACGGTCAGGCCATCGTCCTCGTAAGTCAAGATCGCGTCGACGATCTCGGCGCCTCCGCCGGCAAAATCCATTTCGAACTTGTAGCCGAAGCCGCCGGGGATATCGCCCTCGACACCTAGCCGGGCCCGGCGCACTTCGCTGCCGAAGCCGTCCGGCCGCCCGATGGACTCGGGCGCGTCGATGAAGCCGGCATCGAATTGCAGGCGCCCGCGCGGCTTGAAGCTCCAGCCGCCCTCGCCGGAAATCTCCGGCGCGCCTTTCCAGCTGACCTCCGTCTTCGACTGTTCCGCCTTGGTCGCTTCGGCCACCGTCACCGCGCCCGCGGCAGCGGCTTCGGCGGCCGCCGCCTTGGCCTGGGCTTCGGTCAGCTGCGACTGCAGGCTTTCCATGCGAGCGGCCATCCGCGCCATGTCGGCCCGCATGGCCGCGAGTTCCTGCTGGATCGCCGCGGCATCGGCGTCCTGCGCCTGCGCCGGCATGGCCCAGCCGCAAGCAGCGGCCATCGCGAGAACCGAAATACGAGAAATCGAAGTCATTCCAATGATGTCCTGAAAGTGTGTCAACGCGGTGACCGCATTATGACCGCACTGTTACGGTTCGATGACAGGCAGGGGCATGTACCGTGATCGGTCGAAACGTTCCTCGCCGCCACCGCCATGCGCGGCGCCATTGCGCGCCACAGGTTGCACTTGTAACGACACGGCAACGAGGAGACTCTCCAATGCGTATCGGCTGCCCCAGGGAAATCAAGAATCGTGAATACCGCGTCGGGCTGACGCCGGAAAGCGTCAAGGAGCTGGCCAGGCACGGCCATGACGTGTGGATCGAGGCGGGCGCGGGGCTGGGGATCGGCGCGAGCGACGCCGAATACCGCGCCGCCGGGGCGGAGATCAGGGACGACGCCGGAGCGCTGTTCGCCGAGTGCGAGATGATCGTGAAGGTCAAGGAGCCGCAGCCAGCCGAACTGGCCATGCTGCGCGCAGGCCAGATCCTCTACACCTACCTCCACCTGGCGCCCGATCCCGACCAGACCGCCGCCCTGGTAAGCTCCGGCGCCACTGCCATCGCTTACGAGACCGTCACCGGCCCTGGCGGTGCCTTGCCGCTGCTCAAGCCGATGAGCCAGGTGGCCGGGCGGATGAGCATCCAGGCCGGCGCCACCGCTCTGGAAAAGGCTCATGGCGGGCGCGGGGTGCTGCTCGGCGGCGTGCCGGGAGTCATGCCGGGGGAAGTGATCGTGATCGGCGGCGGCGTGGTCGGCTTCAACGCGGCGCAGATGGCGGTCGGCCTGGGCGCGGACGTGACGATCCTGGACCGCAGCCCGGAACAGCTGGAAAGACTCGGCATCCATTTCGAAAGCCGGGCGAAGACCTGCTTCTCGAACGAGGCCAACCTGATGGAAGCGGTGTGCCGGGCCGACCTGGTGATCGGCGCCGTGCTGGTGCCGGGCGCGGCCGCGCCGAAACTGGTCAGCCGCGAGATGCTGAAGTGCATGAAGCCGGGCGCCGTGCTGGTCGACGTGGCGATCGACCAGGGTGGCTGCTTCGAGACGAGCCGACCGACGACCCACGACGATCCGACTTATGTGATCGACGATATCGTCCACTACTGCGTCGCCAACATGCCCGGCGCGGTCGCCCGCACCAGCACTTATGCGCTCAACAATGTGACCTTGCCGCACGCTCTGCGGATAGCCGATCTCGGCTGGAAGCAGGCGATGCGTACCGATCCGCACCTGGCCCAAGGGCTGAATGTCCATGCCGGGCGGGTGACCTACCCGGCGGTGGCGGAGGAACTGGGCTACGAACCGTTGCCGCTCGACGAGGCCCTGGCCTGACTTTGTCGGCTGCGTTTAACGCGCCCTAAAGCAATCCAGGTTAGCGCTCGTGCGATGACCGCGCGACGCTGCCTATCTTTACCCGTGTGGCTCGTGTTTCTGCTCGTCCTGTTCACTGCCCCGGTGCCCGCCGCGGCGAGCCAGACGGCCGAGGTCTACAGGCCGGTCTGTCATGCGACTTCGGAAGCGCACGTGACCGTCGCCGCGATGGCCGCCGGCGCGTCGCGGTGGAACTGCAGCGGCGCCGGCTGGGACAACGAGCGGCCGGCCGTGTGGCTGCGGTTCGAGGCGTCGCGCTGGCAGGGCGCCGAGGCGCCGACAGCTTTCGTCAGCCACATCACCCGCTTCCGGCGCATCTCCCTATCCGCCGTCGACGCCGACGGGTCCATCCGGACGCGGTCCTACGCTTCCGACCAGGTCCAGCTGCTGCATAGCGGGCCGCACTTCATGGCGCGGCTGCCCGAGCTTCGCGAGACCACGCGCCAGGTTATCGTGCGGCTCGACCAGCCGCACAATGTGGTCGTGCTGACCGAATCGCGGCTCACGCGCAGGCCGAACCTCGCCGGCTGGAACGAAACCGCCGTCGTCACGCTGGCGCTGATCGCCGGGATGCTGGTGCTGCCGCTGCTGTTCGACGTCGGCTTCTACGCCGTGCTGCGGGAGCGCTTCCTGCTGCTGCACGCCGGCATGGTCGGCTCGATGCTGGTGTACCTGATGTTCTCGGGCGGGTTCCTGCTGTACTTCGTGCTTCCGCCGATCGACCTCGTCGCCGTTGCCGGCCCGGTGGCGTTCGCGCTCGGCGCCCTGGCCTCCGCTCACTTCCTGCTGACTTTCCTCGAAGCGGACGTGCTGCCGAAACTGCTGCGGCACCTGCTGCGCTGCGCCGGCTGGTGGAGCGCCGTGGTTCCGGGGACCCTGGCGCTGCAGTTCGACTGGACCCAGCCGTTCGACAACAGCGGCTACTTCTTCACGTTCGCCCCCGTTCTCGTGGTGTTCGTGGCGACCCTGGCGACGGCGCTGGTCCGCGGCAGCCGCGCGGCGCGCCTGATCGCGGTCGCGTGGGTGCCGATCCTGCTGTGCTGCGCCGACCAGATCATGCGCGGGATCGGGCTCTACACGGGGCCGGCATGGCTCGAGCAATCGATGTACATGGCTTTCGCGCTGGAAGTGGTGATGGTCTGGCTGGCGGTGATGCAGCGGTTCATGGCGCTGAAGCAGGAACGCGACCGCGCCCGGCTGGAAGCCCTGGCGCTGGGCGAGCTATCGGAGCGCGACCCGCTGACCGGGCTGCTGAACCGGCGGGTTATCGAACGCCGCTTCCGCACCTTGCACCGAAACGGCTACGAGACCCTCGCGCTGCTCGATCTCGACCGGTTCAAGGAGGTCAACGACCGCTTCGGCCACGCGCTGGGCGACGAGGTGCTGCGCGCCTGCGCCAACGTGCTGCGCGACTTGCCCGATGTGCTGGCGATCCGCATGGGCGGGGAAGAGTTCCTGCTGCTGATGCGCGGCCGCGACTCGCTGGCCCGGGCGGAGCAGATGCGGCAGAGCTTGCCGGGGCGGATCGCGCGCGAGGTCCCCGGGCTGGACCGCGTGGTGACGGCCAGCATGGGGGCGGTGCAGATGCCGCGTTCGATCGCGCCCGAGGCCGGGTTCGCCGAGATGTACGACCGGGCCGACAAGCTGCTCTACGAAGCCAAGGCTGCAGGGCGCAACCGCACGATGACCGAGAAGCTCAGCCTGTTCCGCAGGCCGGTGACCGCGAAAGCCGCGGCTTAGGGTGAATGTGGCGAGATCCTCCCTTGCGGGAGGGGGACCAGCAGGCGCCTCAGCTCGCCTCCGCCAGGTCCGCCCGTGGGGCGAGATGGATCCTGAAACAAGTTCAGGATGACGTGGGCTTCTCAGGATGATGAGGGCCTGCCCTATTCCTCATCGTCACCCTGAACTCGTTTCAGGGTCCATGTGGCAGGCGGCGCAGCCATCTGCTGGCACGCACCGGTGGCCTGCACCCGAACCCTCCCCTTGCAGGGGAGGATCTGATCACCCTTCGGCCAAGAACTGGGCGGCGACTTCGCGGGGGACGCGCATGATGCGGCCGCTCGCGCGGTCGATCATCGCCCAGCTGGTGACGGCGCTGACCAGCAGCTTGCCGTGCATGTCGCGGAAGGTCGTGCGCCGTTCGAAGCGCGCGCCGGTCGGCGCCTTGCCGATTGCCGTGGTCGCTTCGCAAGTTTCACCTTCGGCGATGTTGCCGCGGTAGTCGATCTCGTGCCGGGTGACGAACCAGGCATAGGCGTCGCGGTGTTCCTGCGGAGCGATGCTGTTCCAGTGCGCCGTCGCCACATCCTCCATCCAGCGGACCCATACCGCGTTGTTGACGTGCCCGTAGACATCGATGTGCTCGGGCAGCGCCGTGAACGCCATGGTGTAGGTCGCGCTGCTCATGCTTGTTTGCCTAACGCTTCGCTGCTTGAGGCGAGGGTTCCACGCCCATCTGCCAGAGGATGAAGGCGAACTCCTCGGCGGTTTCGTGCAGCGACTGGAAGCGCCCGGACTTGCCGCCGTGGCCGGCGCCCATGTTGGTCTTCAGCAGCAGCTCGTTGCCGTCCGTTTTGAGCTCGCGCAGCCGGGCGACCCACTTGGCCGGTTCCCAGTAGGTCACCCGCGGATCGTTGAGCCCGGCGGTGACGAGCAGCGGCGGGTAATCCTGCGCGCGGACGTTGTCATAGGGGCTGTAGCTGCGGATCAGCTCGAACGCCGCCCGGTCCTCGATCGGATTGCCCCACTCGGGCCATTCGCCGGGGGTGAGTGGCAGGGTCGGGTCGAGCATCGTGGCCAGCACGTCCACGAACGGCACGTGCGCCACGACCGCGCCCCAGAGTTCGGGATTGGAGTTGATGACCGCGCCCATCAGCTCGCCCCCGGCGGAGCCGCCGGAAATGCTGATCCGCCCGGCTTCGGTGAACCCGCCTGCGATCAGGCCTTTCGCGACGTCCACGAAATCGTTGAAGGTGTTGGTGCGGCTTTCGAGCTTGCCGGCCTTGTACCAGGCCCGGCCGAGATCGTCTCCGCCGCGGACGTGGGCGATGGCATAAGCGAAGCCGCGATCCACCAGGCTGAGCCGCGTGGTCGAGAACCCCGGCGGGATGGCCATGCCGTACGCGCCGTAGCCGTAGAGATGCAGCGGGCCGGGGCTCTTGCGGTCCTTGCGGTACATCAGGCTGACCGGGATAGGGGTGCCGTCGCGCGCCGCGATCTCAAGCCGTTCGGTGACGTAGAGATCGCGGTCGTAGCCGGAGGGGATTTCCTGCACCTTGAGCAGCGTCAGCGTGCGCGTCTTCACGTCGTAATCGTACGTGCTCGAGGGGCTGATCATGCTCTCGTACGACATGCGCAGCACTGTCTGGTCGAATTCCGGGTTGCTGCCGAGCGAGGCGGTGTAGCTCGCCTCCGGGAAGTCGACCGGTTCGATGCGCGCGGGGTCGTCGTAGTAGCGGATCTCGATCCGGTCGAGGCCGCCGAGCCGGCCATCGATGACGTAGAAATCGCGGAACAGCTCGAACCCGGTCAGGTAGAACGCGTCGGAGCCTTCGATCAGGGTCGTCCACTCGTCTGGCCGGTCCAACGGCGCGGTGGCGAGGCGGAAGTTCTCGTGCGTGTCGTTGGCATGGATGTACAGCGTGGGCCGCTCGCCGGGATAGACGTCGACATCGTATTCGACCCCTTTCTCCCGCCGCCGCACGAGCTGGAGCGGAGCCTGCGGCGTCTCGGCCGGGACGATCCAGGCTTCGCTGGTCTCGTGATCGCCGGTCGAGACGATGATCCAGTCCTCGTTCCCCGAGATCGAGGCGGAGACGCGGAAGCCCTCATCGTCCTCGTGATAGAGCTCGATGTCCTGCTCGATCGGCTGGCCGAGCCAGTGGAGCCGGGCGTTGTCGGTCCGCCACTGCTCGTTGGCCAGCGAGTAGAGCAGCCCCGTGTCCCCAGCGACCCAGACGAGCGCCGAGAGGGTGCCGGGGATCTCGTCGGGCAAGTGCTCGCCGCTCGTTAGGTCCTTGATCCTGGCGGTGTATCGTTCCGATCCGTTGTCATCGACCGAGTAGGCGAGCAGCCGGCCGTTCTTGCTGACGGAGATCGCGCCGACCCGGAAGTATTCCTTCCCTTCGGCGAGCGCCGGTTCGTCGAGCATCAGCTGGTCTGCGCTGCCGTCGTCAGGGGCCCCGACCGGCCTGCGCCACCACTTCTTGTACTCGGCGCCTTCCTCGAACTCGATCCAGTAGAGCCAGTCGCCGTCCTTGTACGGCACCGACTTGTCGGCTTCCTTGATGCGCGCCCGCATCTCCTTGAACAGCGCCTCGATCGTGTCCTGGTGCGGCTTCATCCGCGCTTCGAACCAGGCGTTCTCCGCCTCCAGGTGCGCCAGGATCTTCTTGTCCTTCACCACCGGGTACTTGGGATCGCGCAGCCACGCATAATCGTCGGTGACGGTGATCCCATGATGCGTGACGGTGGAGGGCTTCTTCGCCGCCAGCGGCGGCGAAAGGGGTGTGGTATCGGCCATGCGAGGGCACTATGTTGCGCGCGGAAGGACCGCAAGACCATGCTGATGCAGACCCATGAAGCCCGCCTCGACGCATTGAGGAACGAACTGGCCCGGCGGGGGCTCGACGGCTTCGTCGTGCCGATCTCCGACGAGCACATGAGCGAGTATGTCGGCGGCTATGCCCAGCGGCTCGCCTGGCTGACCGGCTTCGGCGGTTCGGCCGGCACCGGGGCGGTGCTGAAGGACAAGGCGGCGATCTTCGTGGACGGGCGCTACACGATCCAGGTGCGCGACCAGGTCGACGGGCGGCTGTTCGAGTACAAGTCCGTGCCCGCCGACAGCATTGCCGCCTGGCTGGCCGAGAATGCCGGCCAGGGCGCCAGGATCGGGTACGATCCGTGGCTGCACACGCACGGCTGGGCACAGGCGGTGGGCCGCGCGCTGGAAACGGCGGGCGCCGAGCTGGTGCCGGTCGAGAGCAATCCCGTGGACTCCGTGTGGGAGGACCAGCCGGTTCCGTCCGCAGCGCCGGCATTCGTGCAGCAGGACGAGCACGCCGGCCGGTCGAGCGCGGACAAGCGCGGCGAAGTGGCCGCCTGGCTGAAGGCCCGCAAGCTCGACGCGGCGGTAATCTCGGCGCTCGATTCGATCGCCTGGCTGCTCAACATCCGCGGGGCGGACGTGGAACGCACGCCGGTGGCGCTGTCCTACGTGGTGGCTCATGCCGACGGGACCGCCGAACTGTTCATTGCGCCCGAGAAAGTCACGCCCGAGCTGACCCGGCACCTCGGCAACGCGGTCACGGTGCGGCCGCGCGGCGAGTTCGAGGCGGCGCTGGCGTCGCTCGCCGGCCGCCGGGTGGCGGTCGATCCGAATTTCGGTGTGGCGGCCATCTTCCAGGCGCTGCAGGCCGCCGGAGCGGAAACGATCGCCGAGCGCGACCCGACGATCCTGCCCAAGGCGACCAAAAACCCGGTCGAGCAGCAGGGCCAGCGCGATGCGCAGGCGCGCGACGGCGCGGCCGTGACCCGCTTCCTGCGCTGGCTGTCGCTGGAGGCGCCCAAAGGAGGCGAGACCGAGCTTTCCGCCGCCGCCAGGCTGCATGAGCTGCGCCAGGAGACGGGGCTGCTGAAGGACTTGTCCTTCGACACGATCTCCGCCGCCGGCCCGCATGCCGCCATCCCGCATTACCGCGTGGACGAGGAGATCAACCTGCCGATCGCGCCGGGCAGCGTGTACTTGGTCGATTCCGGCGGCCAGTACGCCGACGGAACGACCGACATCACCCGCACGGTGTGGATCGGGCCGGGAGAGCCGAGCGCCGAGCAGAAGGACCGCTTCACCCGCGTGCTCAAGGGCCATATCGCGCTCGCGGTGCAGACTTTCCCGCAGGGGACCAGCGGGGCGCAGCTCGACACTCTGGCGCGGCAGTTCCTGTGGCAGGCGGGGGTCGACTACGCCCACGGCACCGGGCACGGCGTCGGCAGCTTCCTGGCCGTGCACGAAGGCCCGCAGCGCATCGCCAAGCCGCGCGGCGGCCAAGCCGGCACCGAGCAGGAGCTGCTGGCCGGAATGATCCTCTCCAACGAGCCGGGCTACTACAAGCCGGGCGCGTTCGGCATCCGGATCGAAAACCTCGTGCTGGTGGAGCCGCGCGAGATCCCGGGCATGGAGGGCGAGTGGCTAGGGTTCGAGACGCTGACGCTGGTGCCGATCGACAAGACGCTCGTCGATCGCGCGCTACTCACCCCGGCGGAAGTGGCATGGTGGAACGCCTACCACGAGCGGGTGCGGGAGGTCCTGGCGCCGCAGCTCGAAGGCGAGGATCGGGCGTGGCTGCAGGAGGCCTGCAAGCCACTTCAGGCTTGACTTTGTTCCCCAAATGTTCTAGAGCTTCCGCGAATCGCTGGGGGGAGATCCGGGATGATCGGTTACGTGACGGTGGGGACGAACGACCTGACGCGGGCGGCGCGCTTCTACGATGCGCTGGCGGACGAGATGGGGGTCGGCCGGATGATGCAAAGCGATACCTACATCGCCTGGGGAGAACCGGGAGGCGGTGCCGGCGTGGCCGCCACCAAGCCGCACGATGGACAGGCGGCGAGTGTCGGCAACGGGACCATGGTTGCGCTCGAGGCGAAGGACGAAGCGCAAGTCGATCGCCTTCATGCAACCGCGCTGGCGAACGGCGGCACGGACGAAGGCGCGCCCGGCCCGCGCGGCGGTGGCTTCTATGCCGCCTACTTCCGCGACCCCGACGGCAACAAGCTCAACGCCTTCTGCATGCCCGGACAGGCCGGTGGCTGAAGGCCGCACTCCCGGCTCCCACTCGCTCGAGGATCATCCGATCCATCTCGGGCTCGGCGCGACGGCGGAGCCGCAGCCGGAGTTCCCCTTCGACGAGCGGGCGATGCAGTGGTTCGTGGACTATGCGCAGCGCCATGCCGCCGACGGCGCGGAGGGCCGGCTGGTCTCGATGTTCCGCTTCACCGAGGACTGGCCGAGCTGGGAGATGCATCCGGCGGGGGCGGAAGTGGTGCTCTGCACGTCCGGCTCGATGACGCTGACCCAGCAGCATCCCGACGGGAGGATCGAGCGGGTCACTCTTTCGCCGGGCGAGTATGCGATCAACCCACCCGGCGTGTGGCACACGGCCGATATCGATGGCGAAGCGAGCGCCGTATTCATTACCGCCGGCATGGGCACCGAGCACCGGCCGCGCTGACCCCCTTGCGAAGTGATGAACGCCGCGCCGGGCGCGCGACAATATGCGACACTTTCGCGCTCGCGCGGCAAAGCCCTGCGACATAGCCACCGTAGAAGGCAGATGTGAGCGGCGGTTCGGCCGGAACCTCCTCCCCCTTCTTCCGGGCGTTCCGTTGCTCTATCCCCCTGAGATACGGAGAAATGCAGTGCGCAAACTGACCCTTTCCCTGATCGCCGGCGCGGCCGCGATCGCCGCAGGCGGTGTCGCCTTTGCCCAAGCCGCTCCGGCGGGCAAAGCGCTCACGCGCGCCGACGTGCAGCAGCACAGCGCACAAGCGTTCGAGCGGATGGACGCGAACCAGGACGGCAAGATCGATCAGGCCGACCGCGATGCGCGCCAGAAGACGCGCTTCGACCGGGTCGACGCGGACGGCAACGGCGCGATCACTTACGCCGAGTTCACCGCCGCCCGAGGCGAGCGCGCCGAACGTGGCCAGCCCGGCGAAGGCGGCGAGCGCATGGGCCGGCGTGGCGGCCATCGCATGGGCATGCGCGGCCACGGCAGCTTCGGCAGGATGATCGAGGCCGACGCGAACGGCGACGGCGCGATCACCCAGGCCGAGTTCCAGGCCGCGGCGGTACAGCGGTTCGACCGGGCCGATGCGGACAAGAACGGCACCGTGACCCGCGAGGAGCGGAAGGCCGCCCGCCCGCAGCGCTCCGCCGACGCGAGCTAACGCGATGCAGGGGGCACATACAGGATGACCGAACCGGGACCCACCCGGCTGCTGCTCGTCGACGACGAGGCGACCTTGCGCGAACCCCTGGCGGAATACCTCACCCGCCAGGGGTTCGTCGTGCGCCAGGCGGAGGATGCCGCCAAGGCGCGTTCGTCGCTGCTGCAGGAAACGCCCGACCTGGTGCTGCTCGACATCATGATGCCGGGCGAAGACGGCCTGTCGCTCTGCCGCCACCTGACCGAGGCCCGCAACCTACCGGTGATCCTGCTGACTGCGAAGGGCGAGGCGATGGACCGCATCGTCGGACTGGAGATCGGCGCCGACGACTACGTTCCCAAGCCGTTCGAGCCGCGCGAGCTGGTCGCGCGAATCCGCTCGGTCCTGCGCCGCGCGGCGAAACCGCCGCCGGCCCCTGACGATGATGCGCTCTACGAATTCGAAGGCTGGCGGCTCGACCCGCTGAAGCGCAAGCTGACCGATGCAACCGGGGCGGTGGTGCCGATCTCCTCGGCCGAGTTCCGCCTGCTCGTCGCCTTCCTGACCCACCCGCGGCGGGTGCTCGACCGCGACCAGCTGCTCGACATGGTGCAGGGGCGCGAGGCGCACCTGTTCGACCGCGCGGTGGACAACCAGGTCAGCCGCCTCCGGCGCAAGATGGAAGAGGACAGCCGCGATCCCAAGCTGATCCAGACCGTCTGGGGCGGCGGCTACCGCCTCGCCGCCGATGTCCGCCGCGTACCGGCGGAGCGCGACTGATGCGGCGCTTCCTGCCGAACAGCCTGCTGGGGCAGATGCTGCTGTCGGTCGCCCTGGCGCTGCTGGTGGCGCAGACGATCTCGGCCGTGCTGCAGTACCGGGTCTACGAGCAGCGGCGCGAGATGATCGCGGCCAACGGCCTCGCCTTCCAGCTGGTGACCGAACCGCGCTTCGACTTTCGCCCGATGAACCGCCGCGGCCGGGACGGGAACTACCGCGGGCGGTGGCAGCGCCTGCGGGTCGAACGCACGAGCGAACACCCGCTGCTGCCGGGCGAGATGCACCAGCCGGAGCGGGAGGAGCTGCTGCGCTCGATCCTGAGCGACCAGGGCGTCGATCCCGCCGAAGTGATCGTGGTGACGCGCCGGATCGCCGACGACGATTACGTCATGAACCAGATGCGCGGGCGGGAACGGATGGATTGGGCGAAGGGCAGGATGCTCGTCGCCGGCCTGTTGCGCCAGGGCGAAACGGAGTGGACCGTCGCCCGCTGGCCGCTTTCCGAGCGGGAGCCGAACCAGCTCGGCGCGCTGATCGGGCAGACGCTGCTGCTCTACGTCATCCTGGTCGGCGGCCTTGCCCTGCTGCTGCGGCGCATCACCCGGCCGCTCGCCGCGCTGACCCGCCGGGTCGAACACTTCGCGACGACGCGCGAGATCGACGGGCAGCTCGAGCCCAGCGGACCGGACGACACGCGCCGCCTGATCGCGGCGCACAATGCCATGGAAGAGCGCATCTCCGCCCTGCTGAACGAGAAGGACGTGATGCTCGGCGCGATCGGGCACGACCTCAAGACCCCGCTCGCCGCCTTGCGGGTGCGCATCGAATCGGTCGAGGACGCGGCCGAGCGCGAGCGGATGGCGGCGAGCATCGACGACATCAGCCGCTCACTCGACGATATTCTTTCGCTGGCGCGCGTCGGCCGTTCGACCGATCCGCTGGAAGTCACCGACCTTGCCGCGCTGGTCGGCGCGGTGGTCGAGGAGTTCGAGGACATGGACGAAGCGGTGACGCTGGCGGACACGGAGCGGGTCGCGCTGCCGATCCGCGCTACCTGGCTGCGCCGCGCTTTGCGCAACCTGATCGGCAATGCCTTGCGCTATGGCGAGCACGCGACGATTTCGCTGCGGCGCGAAGGGGGCGAGGCGGTCGTCCGGGTCGACGACCAAGGCCCCGGCATTCCGGAGACGGAACTCGGCCGGATGCTGGAGCCGTTCACCCGCGGCGAAAGTTCGCGCAACCGCACGACCGGCGGCGCGGGCCTGGGCCTGACCATCGCCAAAGCCATTGCCGAACAGCACGGCGGGCGGCTGGTCCTCGCCAACCGGCCGGAAGGCGGCTTGTCGGTGGAACTGCGCCTGCCGACAACGCGCTGACCCGCTTCGCCTCCCGGCGCACCGTCAAGCGATAGACTTCGCGCAAATAGCGGCTAGAGCGGGGGCGATGGCGGCGGGCAATCCCTTCATCCTTCTCGACGACGCGCGCAGCGAAGGCGCGGTCGATGCGCACCTGTTCGAAAACCCGCGCGCCGTGTTCGTGGCGCGGACGCCGGACGAGGTGGAACGCGTGCTGGCCGAAGCCGACGCGGCGCGGCGCGAAAGCGGCGGCACGCTGGCCGGGTACATCGCGTACGAAGCCGGCTTGGCCATCGAGCCGAAGCTGCGGCCGCTGGCGGCGGAACGGACCGGCGCCGACGGGCCGCTGGTCTGGTTCGGCCTGTTCGACGCGGAGACGATCATCCCCGCGGCCGAGGTGCCGCAGTGGCTGGCAAGCCGGTCTGGCACGGGCCACACCTCGATCGGTCCGCTCGATCCGCAGATCTCGACCGGAGCCTACCTGGAGGCGTTCGGCCGGCTGCAGGAAGCGATCCGCGCGGGCGACATCTATCAGGCCAACCTGACCTTCCGCCTGGCCGGCGCGGCGCGCGGCGATCCGGTCGCGCTCTATGCCGCGATCCGGCCGGCGGCGAATGCCGGTTATGGCGGGTTGGTGTTCGATGGCGAGCACTGGCTGCTGTCGTTCAGCCCGGAGCTGTTCTTCGCGCTCAAGGACCGCGCGGCCAAGGTCAAGCCGATGAAAGGCACGCGCCCGCGCGGACGCACCGGCGAAGAAGACGCGGCCCTCGCCGGCGAGCTGGCGAACTCGGTCAAGGACAAGGCCGAGAACCTGATGATCGTCGACCTGATGCGCAACGACCTCTCCCGCGTGGCCGAGGCAGGCAGCGTGCGGGTCGACAAGCCGTTCGCCATTGAGAGCTATCCCACCGTCCACCAGATGGTCTCGACCGTCCGCGCCAGCTTGCGCGAAGGGATGGGCGCGATCGACATGATCCGCGCCCTGTTCCCCTGCGGATCGATCACCGGCGCGCCGAAGATCCGCGCGATGGAGCTGATCCACCAGGTGGAGCGCGACGCGCGCGGGCCCTATTGCGGAGCCATCGGGCGGATCGGCCCGAACGGCGACGCCGCGTTCAATGTGGCGATCCGCACGATCCGCCTGACCCCGGGCGAGAACGACCGGCACCACGCCGTGCTCGGCGTCGGCGGGGCGATCGTGGCCGACAGCGACGGCATGGGCGAATGGCGCGAGTGCCTGGTCAAGGCCGGGTTCGTGCGCGGCGCGGCCGGTGGGCACGACCTGATCGAGACGATGCGGTTCGATCCCGAGAGCGGCATCGAACTGCTCGAACTCCACCTCGAGCGGATCAAGTCCAGCGCGGCCGAGCTCGGCTTCGCGTTCGACCGGCACGAGACGCGCAACCGCATTCAGGCGCTGTGCTTCGAGCTGGAAGAGGCCGCGCGGCTGCGCCTCGTGCTGGCGCGCAGCGGGGAAATCGCCCTCGAAACCGCGCCTCTGCCGCCGCCGGCGGAGGGCCCGGTCGCCTGCGTGGCGCTGCCGCACCCGCTGGTCTCGGGTGACTGGCGGCTGCGCCACAAGACCACCGACCGCGGCTTCCACCAGGCGGCCCTGGCCGTGGCGCAGGAGCACGGCGCATACGAAGCCCTGCTGGTGCGCGAGAATGGCCTCGTCACCGAAGGGACTTACACCAATCTTTTCCTGGAGCGCGGCGGCAAGCTACTGACTCCGCCGCTGGCCCTCGGGCTGCTCCCGGGCGTGCTGCGCCAGCAGCTGATCGGCCAGGGTCGCGCGGAGGAAGCGGAGCTGACTCTGGAGGATCTCTCCGAGGGCTTCCTGATCGGCAACGCCGTTCGCGGGCTGATCCCGGCAAGGATGCACGCATGAGCCTTCCCCACCTGTCGAATGCGCTCAAGCGGATCGAAGGCTCGCCCACCACGGCGATGACCGACCGGGCGACCGAGCTGCGCGAGCAAGGGCGCGACGTGATCTCGCTATCGGTCGGCGAACCGGACTTTCCTACCCCCGCGCACGTGATCGAGGCGGCCAAGGCGGCGCTGGACGCGGGCGACACGCGGTACACGCCGGTTACCGGCACCGCGCGGCTCAAGCGCGCGGCGGCGCTGCATTTCGAGCGGGACCTCGGCATCGCCACCGATCCCAAGGACGTCATCGTCAGCGCCGGCGGCAAGCAGGCGATCTTCGAAGCTCTCGCCGCGACCCTGAGCGACGGCGACGAAGTGATCGTCCCGTCGCCATGGTGGGTCAGCTACCCGCAGATGGTGCGCTTCTGCGGTGGACGCGTGGTGCCGCTGATCACCCATCCGCATGACGGGTTCCACTTCGACCCCGCCGATGTCGAGGCGCTGATCACCCCGCGAACCCAGTGGCTGCTGCTCAACAGCCCCGGCAACCCGACCGGGGCGGTCTATTCCGAAGCGCTGCTGCGCGGCATCGGCGAGGTCCTGCGGCGCCATCCGCGCGTGCTGGTGATGTCGGACGACATCTATTCCCCGCTGATCTACACCGGCGCGCCGCACGCGACGCTCGCCGCGCTGTGCCCCGATCTGGCGGACCGCATCTGCACCGTATCCGGCGTGTCGAAGAGCCATGCGATGACAGGCTTCCGCATCGGCGTCGCCACCGGGCCCGCCTGGCTGATCGAGGCCATGGGCCGCCTGCAGAGCAACTCTAGCGGCAACCCGGCATCGATCAGCCAGGCGGCCGCGGTCGCGGCGTTCGAAGGCCCGCAGGACTTCCTCGAAGGCTGGCGCGAGCGGTTTCGCGCACGGCGGGACATGGTCGTCGCGGCGATCAACGCTATCCCCGGCCTCTCCACGCCAGTTCCGGAAGGCGCCTTCTACTGCTTCATCGACGCCGCGCCGCTGATGAAGCGCTTCGGAGACGACAAGGCCCTGGCCTTGCACCTGCTCGAACATGGAGTTGCCGTGGTCGCCGCCTCGGCCTTCGGGGGCAAGAACGGCTTCCGCATCAGCTTCGCCGCCGACGAGGCGGTTCTGGAAGAGGCGCTGCGGCGGATCGCGGGCGCTCTCGCTGGATAGCATCCCTCCCCAACTCCCGTTCGCCCTGAGCTTGTCGAAGGGCCGTTCTTCCTTCCTACGCCGCACACGAAAAAGCGGTGCTTCGACAAGCTCAGCACGAACGGAGTATAAGACGTACCATGATGCCGACCATCCTTTACGAAGACGGCGAATCCCTGGTGATCGACAAGCCGGGCGGCTTGCCGATCGAGCGTCCGCGCGCCGGGGGCCGGTCGCTGGAGGATCATCTCGACGATCTCCGCCTCGGCTTTCAGCGCCCGCCGGTGCCGGTTCACCGAATCGATACCGATACTTCCGGCTGCCTGCTGCTGGCGCGCAATCCGAAGGCGCTGAAGCGCTTCGCGCGCGCTTTCGAGGAGCGGGCGGTGGGCAAGCGCTATCTCGGGATACTTGCCGGCGTGCCCGCTAAGAGCGAAGGCACGATCGACCTGGCGTTGACCAAGATCAGCAGCGCCGAGAAGGGCTGGCGGATGATCCTGGCCAAGAAGGGCAAGCCATCGATCACGCACTGGCGCGTGCTGCAGGAAGCGAACGGCCGCGCGCTGGTGGAATTCCGGCCGGAGACCGGGCGCACCCACCAGATCCGCGTCCATTCCGCCAGCGGCATCGGCATTCCGCTGCTCGGCGATCCGGTCTACGGCGACGGCCCAAGGAAGGCTGGGGGCGCCGCCCGCACGATGCTGCATGCAGCGGGTATCGAGATCCAGCGAGAGGGCAAGCCGCCGATCATCGCTGCCGCCCCGCTGCCCGCCGACTTCGCCGCGCTCGGTTTCGCCGATGGATGAATTCGCTGCCCGGGCGCTCGAGCTGACCGAGGAGAGCTTCATCGCCGCCTCGGGCCCGGGCGGGCAGAACGTCAACAAAGTGGCGACCGCGGTGCAGGTGCGGCTCGACGTGTTCGCGCTGCGGCTGCCGCCCGCCGCGTTCCACCGGCTGAAGGCACTCGCCGGCAGCCGCATGACCGCTAAAGGCGAGATCGTGCTGACCGCGCGCAAGTACCGCACCCAGGAGGCCAACCGCGAGGATGCCCGCGCGCGAATCGCCGAACTGGTCGAGCAGGCGCTGGTCGAGCCGAAGCAGCGTGCCAAGAGCCGCCTCAACCGGGTGAAGAAGGAACAGCGCATCAAGTCCAAGAAAGCGCGCGGCACGGTCAAGGTGAACCGCGGCAAGGTGGACTGGTAGGAAACCCGTCATCCCGGCGGACGCCGGGATCGCTGGAGGTTCAGCTCCGTGCAAGTGGCCAACGGTCCCGGATCAAGTCCGGGACGACGGCTCCGCTTGACTTTTCACCCCTCCTGCCGCAATGGCGCGCGCAGATGGGCGGCGCCGAACGCGTCGCCCGATGTTTTTCGGGCCCGGGGAAGTCTCCAGCGCCCTTACCGTTAGTTTGGGAATCAGACCATGGCGAAGCCAGCAACCGTCAAGATCCGGCTCAACTCGACCGCCGGCACCGGCTTCTTCTACGTGACCAAGAAGAACCCGCGGAACGTCACCGAGAAGCTCAGCTTCCGGAAGTACGATCCCGTCGCCAAGAAGCACGTCGAGTTCAAGGAAGCGAAGATCAAGTAAGCCGGAATGGCCGAACCCACCCTTTCAAATTGGGAACGGGGGGGTTCACAGACGGTTCAATGCCCCGACCTTAACCACGGGAGCATGAAGCACTTGATCCGATTTGCCGCAAAACCGCTGCGCGCCGCCATTGCCGGCGCGCTTGCCGTTTCCGCACCCGCCGTTCTGCTTGCCCCTGCCGTGCCCGCCGCGGCGCAAAGCAGCAGCGGCCAGCTCGACCGCGCGGTCGCCGCGCTGCGCGGCATCTCCACCATGAAAGCCGATTTCACCCAGACCGACCGCAACGGCCGGACTGTGCGCGGCAAGCTCACGCTCAAGCGTCCGGGCCGGATTCGCTTCGAGTACGAGAAGGGCGCCAACATGCTCGTCGTGTCCGACGGCAAGGCGCTGACGCTGATCGATTACGAGGTCAACCAGGTCCAGCGGTGGCCGATCAGCAACTCGCCGCTCGGCGCGCTGCTCGATCCCAAGCGCGACGTGAAGCGCTACGGCAAGCTCAACCCCACCGGAAACCCGGACGTGGTCAGCGTCGAAGTGCGCGATCCGAAGAAGCCGGAGTACGGCGTCATAACGCTGGTCTTCGTCAAGGACGCGCGCGCGCCGGGCGGGCTCGAACTGGCAAGCTGGGTGGCGCTCGATTCGCAGAACCAGCGCACGACCGTGCGGCTTTCGAACCACAGCTACGGCGCCTCCGTGCCCGACAGCACGTTCAGGTTCGAGGATCCGCGCCGCGCGTCCCGCCGACCGCGGTAAACGATTCGCCTGCGGGCCGCTCCGTGCATGCGGTGAACGGTGGCGGCCCATTCATGACGCAGAAAGCCACTGCCCCGTAGTTTATCCAGACAAGTCCGGCGGAGGCGGGTTTCCCCCCTGTTGCCCTGCCCTCGATATACGCCGGGCTTGTACAGCGTGACGAACGCTCAAGATGAACCCCCGCGCCAATGCCCCCGGCGCGGGGGTTTTTCGTTGCCGAAAGCCTTGCCCGGGCGCCTTGCCGCACGGCGCTCAGCCTCCTATCCCGCTCGCCATGGTCACGATTGCCAGTTGGAACATCAATTCCGTCCGCCTGCGGATGAGCCAGGTCGCCCGTCTCCTCGTGCAGGAGGCGCCGGACGTGCTGTGCCTGCAGGAGATCAAGTGCCAGGAGCACCAGTTCCCGGCCGAAGCCTTCGCCGAGCTCGGATATGTCCATCAGGTGATCCACGGGCAGAAGGGCTATCACGGCGTCGCCACGGTCAGCCGGATTCCCCTGCGCGAGTGCTCCCGCCACGACTGGCAGGACAACGGCGAGGCCCGCCATGTCGGCGTCGAGCTGCTCGGGCCCGGCGGCGGGATGGTGCTGGAGAACGTCTACATCCCCGCCGGCGGCGACACGCCCGATCGCGAGGCGAATCCCAAGTTCGGCCAGAAGCTCGACTTCATCGAGCGGATGACCCGCTGGGCCGACGCGCTCGACCGGCCGACGCTGATCGTCGGGGACTTCAACATCGCCCCGCTCGACTGCGACGTCTATGACCACAAGGCGCTGCTCAAGGTCGTCAGCCACACGCCGGTGGAGGTCGAAACCCTCGACCGTTTCCGCTACGCGCACGGCTGGGTCGACCTCGGCCGTGAGCATATCCCGGCGCCCGGCCGCTGCTACAGCTGGTGGAGCTACCGCGCCTACTGGCGCAAGAAGGACCAAGGCCGCCGGCTGGACCACATGTGGGCCTCGCCCGAGCTCGCCCCGCACGCCCGCGCGCACCGGGTGATCGAGGAAACGCGCGACTGGGAACAGCCTTCGGACCATGTGCCGCTGGTGACGGAGTTCGCTCTCTGACCGGTCCTTCGCCTTCCCGGCGCGCGGCGCAGGCGATCGACGCGCTGCGCCATGGCTGGCCGCTGAAGATCGGGGACGCCCCGCTGCTGCTGCCGGTCGAAACGGCGCCGGGCCTGGAGGGCGCCTCGCCGCTGGCGCTGATCTCGGCGGCGCGGGCGGCGACCCTCAAGCTGGTCAACCAGCGGGAGGCGGCCGATCCCCATGCCCCGGTGCTGATCCGCGCAGCCGAGCCGCTCGATCTGACCGCGGCGCGTCCGATCGCCGATCCGGCGCTCGATCTCGCCGCGCCGCTGAAGGGCCCGTTCCGCGCCGAACCGCTGAGCTGGGTGGCCGAGGCGGAGGCGGCGATGGAGCTGGCGCTGCTCGCGGGCATCCTGCCGGCCTTCCTGGTCGCGCCGGAGCCGGTACGCGAAGCGGTGACGCTGTCGGTCGACGACACGGCGGCGCTGCGCGATACGCGCGCGCTGCAGATCGCCACGCGCGCCCACCTGCCGCTCGCTGCGCACGACGAGACGGAAATTGTCGCCTTCCGCAGCCCCGACGACTTGCGCGAGCATGTCGCCGTCGTCGTCGGCCAGCAGACCGCCGACCGCACGCCGCTCGTCCGGCTCCATTCGGAGTGCCTGACCGGCGACATCCTCGGCAGCCTGAAGTGCGATTGCGGTCCGCAGCTCGATGCCGCGCTCGCCGCAATGGCGGAGGAAGCGGATCGCGGCGGCTGGGGCGTGCTGCTCTATTTGCGGCAGGAAGGCCGCGGGATCGGCCTAATCAACAAGCTGCGCGCCTATCGCCTGCAGGACCAGGGGTTCGACACGATCGAGGCCAACCAGCGGCTCGGCCTGCCGGAAGAGGCGCGCGACTTTCCGGTCGCCGCGCGGATGCTCGACCTGCTCGGCGTGCGGGGGATACGGCTGCTGACGAACAACCCGGCAAAGGTGGCCGCGTTCGAAGCTGCCGGCGTGACGGTCAGCGAGCGGGTGCGCCACGCGCTGCCGGCGAACCCGCACAACACCCGCTATCTCGCCACCAAGCGCGACCGCGCGGGGCATCTGTTCGATGAGTGAGTGGCTCATTCGGTCGGAGCGTCCGGGCGACGAGCCCGCGATCCACAGCGTGACCAAAGCAGCCTTTGCCGATCACCCGCACAGTCAAGGGACCGAGCCGGCGATCATCGAAGCCCTGCGCGCCGACGGCGATCTGACGTTGTCCCTGGTCGCCGAAGCCGGCTCCACGATCCTCGGTCATGCGGCGTTCTCTCCCGCGCACCTGTCCGGCGATGAGGCGGGCTGGTACACGCTCGGACCCGTGGCGGTCCTTCCGGAGCGGCAAGGACAGGGCATCGGCCGATCGCTGATCGAGGCCGGCCTCACTCAGATGCGGGCAGCCGGCGCGCAGGGTGTCGTCGTCCTCGGGGAGCCCGATCTGTACGGCCGCTTCGGCTTTCGGCGGGGAACGGCGCTGCACATCGATGGACCGCTGGCGAGCTATTTCCAGGTCCTGCCGTTCGGCTCGGCGGTGCCCGCGTCGACGGTCGCGTTTGCCCCGGGCTTCGCTTCGGCGAGCGCCCGAGACCGCTAGCTCAGCGCCGCTCCAGGCGCTCGAGGCCCGGCGCGAGCGCGTTCTCGCCTACGGTCAGGGCATCGCCCGACCAGTCGGCGACGAAAGCGCTGGACCTGTCCACGCCCGGTGCGAAGCGGGCGTCGTTGCCGAGGATCGCGAGCCCGGCGCTGGAGCGCTCCTTGCCTTCGGCCGCTACGGCGATGAAGGCGGAGTGGTTCTCCTTGTCGCGGCCCTGGACGAACCAGTTGTTGCTGATCTGGCCCGCCGCGCCCTCGGGCAGGTCGATCATGTAGTTGGTGCCTTTGCCCCGGGCGTCGTCGAAGCTGGAGCTTGCCACATCCACATGGCGCGCGCGGCTCTTCAGGTAATGTCCGCCACGCCCTTCCTCGAACCGGCTGCGGGTGACGCGCACCTGGGCGTAATCGCCGGTGTAGATCGAATGTGCGCAACCGCCTGCGCCTTCGCAAGTGCCGAGCCGGCTGAAGGTGGAACGGTCGACCACGAGTTGGCCGCCGGGATCGTCGCCGGTCAGGATGCCCTGCTGGCTGTCGCGGAACCAGCTTTGCGCCACCGTCAGCCGGCCCCGTTCGAGCCGAATGCCGGCGCCGTTGTAGTCGGGTACGGCGATGTTCTGGAACACGAGGCCGGAGACCTCCGCAGCGCGCCCACGCAGCACCAGGGCTGCCTTGCCCTCGCAGGCGACGCCGTCGAAGATCGCCTTGCCCGGTTCGGCGGCGAGATAGGCGATCTCGCCCGCGCTCTGCACCCCGCACTGCTTATGCCGCCCGGCGACTATCGCGATCGTGCCTTTGCCCTCGCCGATCATATCGACGGCGGCCTGGAGCCGGTCGAAGCCGCGGCCGGTCTCGACCACGGTAAATGGAGCCGTACGGCCCTGCGCCAGGAGGGTAGCGGAAGGCATCGCTGCCGTGACCAGCGCGGCGGCGATCCCGCCGACCAGGAGCGAAGGAACGCGGTTTTCCATGCCGTCGGTCTAGCCCGAGTCGGTTAACGAGCCGCAAAGGCGGCCCGCGAGGTCAGTAGCGGCGGATCACCGCCAGGAAGGCGTCGCCGTAAGCTTCCAGCTTGCGGGCGCCGACGCCGCCGATCGTGCCCAGCTCCGCCAGGCTGGAGGGGCGGGAGGCGGCCATTTCGCGCAAGGTGGCGTCGTGGAAGATCACGTACGGCGGCAATTGCGCCTCTGCGGCGAGTTGACGGCGCAGTTCGCGCAGCGCCTCGAACAGCGGATCGCCCAGGGGATTGTCACCCCGGTCGCGTGCACGGCGGCCCGCGCGCTCGGGCGTCGGCGGCTGGACGATCTCCACGCTCTTCTCGCCCTTCAGGATCGCCTTGGCGTCGCCGCCGAGCCGCAGGCCGCCGTGCTCGGTCGCCACCAGGCTGCCGCGGGCCTGCAGGGCGCGGGAAAGCGGCTGCAGCAGCCGCGCTTCCTCCGGGCCCACTATGCCGAACACGCTGAGCTTGTCGTGCCCGCGCTGGACCACGCGATCGTCCGGCACGCCGGTCAGCACTTTCTGCAGATGACCGAAACCGAAGCTCTGGCCGGTGCGATAGACCGCGCTAAGGAGCTTGCGCGAAAGCTCGGTGGTGTCGATCACCCCCGGCGCCTGCAGGCAGTTGTCGCAATTGCCGCAGCTCTCCGGCGGTGCCTCGCCGAAGTGGCGCAGCAGCACGGCGCGGCGGCAGCCGGGCGTCTCGACCAGCGTGGAGAGGGCATCGAGCCGCGCGCGCTCCCCGCCGCGGCGCGCCTCGTCCACCTCGCCGAGCCGCTGGCGGGCCTGGGCGAAGTCGCCCGCGCCCCAGAACATCACCGCCTGCGCCGGATCCCCGTCGCGCCCGGCGCGGCCGGTTTCCTGGTAGTAGGCCTCGATCGACTTCGGGATCCCCGCGTGGGCCACGAAGCGGACGTCCGGCTTGTCGATGCCCATGCCGAAAGCGATTGTGGCGACGACCACCATGTCCTCACTGGCGACGAACGCTGCCTGGTTGGCCGCGCGCACCTGGGGGTCCAACCCGGCATGGTAAGGCAGCACCGGCCGGCCCGTGCGCTCCGCCAGCTGCTCGGCGATCCGCTCGACCTTCGCGCGGGTGGGGGCATAGACGATCCCCGGCCCCGGCTGCTCGGTCATCAGCCGCTCGATCTGGCGCACGGCGTTGTCGCGGTGGCGGATGGCGTAGCGAATGTTCGGCCGGTCGAATCCGGCGACGATGAGACCATCGGGGGGGATACCGAGCTGTTCGAGGATATCGGCCCGCGTGCGGGCGTCGGCCGTGGCGGTGAGGGCTAGGCGCGGCACGTCCGGAAAGCTGTCGAGCAGCGGGCGCAGCTTGCGGTAGTCGGGCCGGAAATCGTGGCCCCATTCTGAAACGCAGTGCGCCTCGTCCACGGCGAACAGGCCGATCCGGGTGGTCCGCAGCAGGTCCAGGAACTGCGGCTGGCTGGCGCGCTCCGGCGCTACGTACAGCAGGTCGAGCTGCCCGGCGCGGAATGCGTCCATCGTCTCGCGCCAGTCGGCATCGGCGCTGGTGAGCGTGGCCGCGCTGATCCCGTTAGCCCGCGCCGAGCGAAGCTGATCGTGCATCAGCGCGATCAGCGGAGACACCACCACGCACGTGCCGGCGAGCATCGTGGCCGGCAGCTGATAAGTCAGCGACTTCCCGGCGCCGGTGGGCATGACGGCCAGGGTGGAGCGGCCGCCGAGCACGCGATCGACGACGTCGGCCTGCACCCCGCGAAAATCGTCGAAGCCGAAGACCCGGCGCAGCGCCTCCCGCGCTCGATCCTGTTCCGCCACGGCCGATCCCATGCGGCGTTCTGTGGCAGATCGGGCGCACATACGGAACCGCCTGCCGCGCAATATTTGCGGACTTGCGCCGACCGTGCGCTCGACTAGCTTGCGCCCCGCGCGGGGCCGCTTCGCCGGGCCCGCCCCACGATAGCAAACAAGGGAAACCTGCCATGAAGAAATTTGCGCTCACCGCCTTCGCTTCGGCCGCCATCCTCGGGCTCGCCGCTTGCGGCGATTCGAACGACGCTTCGGAAGACGCGATGGCCGACAACGTCGAAATGCCGGCGGAAGACGCGATGGCCGATGCCGCGCTGCCGGAAGCCGATGCCGGCGCGACGAGCGACGCCGCCGTCGACGCCGCTGCCGAGCCGGCCGACACGACTGCTGCCGATGCCGCAGATGCTGCCGAAGATGCAGCAGCCGATGCCGCCGCGGCGGCCGAAGCGGCCACCGAGGCCGCCGAAGAAGGCATGTAAGATCCGCCAGCCGGGCGGACGGGGCGCAATGGCTCCGTCCGCCTCGGCCTTCCTTACCAAGAAGCGAGCTATCCCGATGACCGGCCGCACAATGCTGGTCGCAGCGCTGCTCCTGGCCGGCTGCGGCGAACAGGACAACGATCCGGGGCCTGGCGGCGTGACCGTCGGCGAGGCCCGCGCGCTCGACGAGGCGGCGGAGATGCTCGAGCAGCAGCGCCTGCCGCAAGATGTGCTCGAGGGCGGCGAGGCTCAGCCGGAAGCAGAGAACCCCTCTCCGGCACCATCGTCCAACCCAGGTCCCGCCTGAGCGTCAGGCAATGAAAAACCGGCCCGGGACTGCTCCCGGACCGGCTCTTCGAACTCAGACGATACGATGCTTACATCGTTTCTTCGGTCGTGGTTTCGGTGGTCGTCTCGGTCGTGGCGCCGGCTTCGGCACCTTCCTCGGCAGTGTCCTCGGCGGTTTCGGCCTGGTCTACCATGGCGTCGGCCTGCTCGTCGGTGATCTGGCCGGCGTCTTCCATGGTGTCGGCCTGTTCCTCGACCACTTCGGTCTGCTCTTCGGCTGCATCCTCTGCACCGCTGTCGCAAGCGGCGAGACCGAGACCGAGCGCAATAGCCGACGACATAGCAATGATCTTCTTCATACTACTTCCCCTTTGTGTTCGGACAGGCGAACTCTCCCGCCGTCCCTCCTTGTAAAACATGCGCCCCGGATAGGTATATCACCGTACCGGGCGTTTGTGCAGCAGGTTGAGTGCCACGACCAGAACGGCCGCTCCGAGCAGCGGCAGAAGCAGCGATCCCAAGCGGTACTCGCCCGCCCAGAGGGCTGCACGGCCCAGCAAGGGCCCGAGCAACAGGCCCGCCAGCAACGCGCCGGCGACACCGCCTGCGATATTCGTCAGAGCGCCCCGCGAGCCCTGGATCTGCAGAATGACCGTCATCACCCAGCCGAGCACGGCCCCGACGACGATCATTAACAATACGCTCATTCCCACGTCCCTGAGAGCCCGATTAGGGCTTACAAAGCAGCAGCGGCTGGTTTGTTCCAGCCTTGCGTCGAGCCGAAGTTGCAGCGGCCCGCGCATGGGTCAGCCCAGAGCGAGCCAGGCGAGCGCCGCGCCGCCGAGAACGATGCGGTACCAAGCGAACGGGGCGAAGCCGTGCCGGCTGACATAAGCCACGAACGCGCGGATCACGAGCAGTGCGGTGAGGAAGGCGGCGCCGAAGCCGAGCGCGATCTCGGTCCACGAAATAGCCGCCTCACCGGCGAGCAGGGTCGGCTCGTCCAGGATCTTGACCGTCGCCGCGCCCAGCATCGTCGGCACCGCCAGGAAGAACGAGAACTCCGCCGCGGTCTTGCGGCCGACGCCCATTGCCAGGGCGCCAAGGATCGTGGCGGCCGAACGGCTCGTGCCGGGGATCATGGCCAGGCACTGCGCGAACCCGATCGCCAGCGCCGTGCGCATCGGAAGTTCGGCCACGCCGACTTCCTCGTCGTGCCTGACCGTCCGCTCCAGGAACAGGATCAGCGCGCCGCCGATCACGAGCGCGCTGGCCACCACCGCGGGGCTGCCGAGCATCACGTCGATCGCGTCTTTCGCGATCAGTCCGATGACCGCCGCGGGAACGAACGCGAGCAGGATATTGCGGACGAACAGGAGCGAGCGCCGCTCACCCCGCAGCAGGCCTGTGCCCATCCCCCAGAACACCGACCAGTAGTTCACCACGACCGCGAGGATCGCGCCGAGCTGGATGACGATGTTGAACTGCCGCCACTGCGCCGGATCGTAGCCGAAGAAAGCCTGGGCCAGGATCAGGTGCCCGGTCGAGGATACTGGCAGGAATTCGGTGAGCCCCTCGAGGATACCGAGGAGGACGGCGGTCAGTGTGGTGTCCATGCCGCGCCGGTCTTGGCGGGCGGGGCGGCGAAGTCAAGTGAACCTGCCGCCCCGCCGCTGCCGTTACCAGATGCGGACGCGCTCTTCCGGCGGCAGGTAGAGATCGTCGCCAGGCGTGACGTTGAAGGCCTTGTACCAGGCATCGTGGTTGCGCACGGCGCCGTTGGTGCGGAACTCCTCCGGGCTGTGCGGATCGGTCAGCAGCCGCTGGCGCCCGGCCGATTCGCGCTGCGCCGAGCGCCAGACTTGCGCCCAGGCGAGGAAGAAGCGCTGGTCGCCGGTCAGCCCGTCGAGCACCGGTGCCTCCTTGCCGTTCAGCGACATGCGGTAGGCGCGGTAGGCCATGCTCAGCCCGCCGACGTCGCCGATGTTCTCGCCGAGCGTGAAGCGGCCGTTCACGCAGGTCTTGCCCTCGTCGTAGGGGCAGTACGTGTCGTACTGGGCGGCCAGCTTGTCGGCCAGGGCTTCGAACTGCTTGCGGTCGGCATCGGCCCACCAGTTCTTCAACGCGCCGGTGTGATCGTACTTCGATCCCTGGTCGTCGAAACCGTGGCCGATCTCGTGCCCGATCACCGCGCCGATGCCGCCGTAGTTGACCGCGGGATCGGCGCTTGCCCCGAAGAACGGCTGCTGCAGGATGCCGGCCGGGAACACGATCTCGTTGAACACCGGGTTATAGTACGCGTTCACCGTCTGCGGCAGCATGTGCCACTCGGTGCGGTCGACCGGCTGCCCGAGCTTCGAGCGGTTGTCCTCCGTCTCCCAGGCGATCGCCCGGACGCGGTTGCCCAGTGCATCGCCGTTCACGATCTCGAGGCCCTCGTAGGTCTCGAACTCGTCCGGATAACCGACCTTCGGAACGAAGGAGTCGAGCTTGGCCATGGCCTGCTTCTTGGTCGCCTCGGTCATCCAGTCGTTCTCTTCGAGACTGGCGGCCAGGGCCTTGCGCAAGTTGGCGACGAGTTCGTCCATCGCCGCCTTGCTCTCGGCCGGGAAATAGCGCTCCGCATAGATCGCGCCGAGCTGCTCCCCGAGTTGGCCTTCGGTCGCGTCGATTGCCCGCTTCCAGCGCGGGCGCTGCTCTTCCTGGCCCTGCAGGAACTTGCCGTAAAAGGCGAAGTTCGCCTCGTCGATCTCGCTCGGCAGGACGGAGGCGTGTTCGCTTAGGAACCGCGCAGCCATGAACGCCTTGACCGTGGCCAGCGGCGTTTCGGTGAGCAGCTTCATCATCGCCGGGGCGCCACCGCCGATCCCCGCCAGGGCCTCCGGCGTAAGGCCGTATTCCTCGACCTCCTGCGCCGTCGGCGGAATCTGCGAGACCAGGAACTCGTCGACCTGGCCGAACTGCGCCGCTTCCAGCAGGCGGGCGGCCGGGAACTGCGGCGCCAGAGCCAGCATCTCCGCCCGGGTCAGCTTGTTGTAAGTGATGTCGCGGTTGCGCAGCGCGGTGCGGTCCCACTCCAGCTCGGCCACTTGGCGCTCGAAGGCATAGACCGCCTCGGCCGTCGCCTCGGGCTCCTGGTAACCGGCCTTGCCGAGCATCGACGCGAGGTATTGCTTGTAGCGCTCCCGGATCTCCAGGTTGCGCTCGCTGTCGACCAGGTAATAGTCGCGATCAGGCAGCCCCATCCCGTCGAACCCGACGCTGACGATGTAGCGATTCGGATCCTTGGAATCGACCGTGACCCCGGCTGCAACGAGCGACGGGATGCCCGGCTCGGCAAACAGGGTGACGAGCCCTTCCAGGTCGGGCGCCTGGAAGATCTTCTGCAGGTAGGGCTGCGCCGGGGCGAGACCCGCCGCGTCGATCGCCGCGGTGTCGAGGAACGACTGGTAGGCATCGACGATCCGCCGCTCCTTCGAGCCCGGGGCAGGGTTCGACGCTACGAGATCGGCAACCAGCGCCTCCACGTCGGCAGTCGACTTCTCACGCAGGATGTTGAACGCGCCGAACCGGGTGTATTCCGCCGGGATCGGGTTCTCGCGCACCCACTTGCCGTTGGCATAAGCGAAGAAGTCGTCACCCGGGTCGACCGCCGGGTCGAGAGCCTTGGGGTCGAAGCCCCAGGTGCCGAAGTCCATCGTCGGCGTGGGCGCACGTTCCGCATCCTGCGCCGCTGCGGGAATGGCGAGTGCGAGCACCGCCGCGGAAGCGGTAAGCTTGAAAATCGTTCGGATCATGAACAGTCCCTGGTTCGCTAGAGCGCCCGCGTGCTGCGGCGCCAGTGAAGACGATGGCTTCTCAGATAGCCGAAACGCCGGCATGCAGTGCGCCGTTCGTCGGTTTCAGTTGATACCTGATCGATTAATGCAAGCTGAGGCGGCGCAGTCAAGCGCGCTCAGGCGGCTTCGACGTCCTGGAACTGCAGGGACGCGAGCCGGGCGTAGAGCCCGCCGGCCGCCTGCAACTGGGCATGGGTGCCTTCCTCGACCACGCGGCCGCCGTCCATCACCACGATGCGGTCGGCCGCGCGCACAGTGGCCAGGCGGTGGGCGATGACCAGCGTCGTGCGGTCCTTCATCAGCCGTTCGAGCGCCTCCTGCACCAGCCGCTCGCTCTCGGCGTCGAGCGCGCTGGTCGCTTCGTCGAGCAGCAGGATCGGCGCATCGCGCAGAAGGGCGCGGGCGATCGCCACCCGCTGGCGCTGCCCGCCCGAAAGCCGCGCGCCGCCTTCGCCCAGGAACGTGTCGAGCCCCTGCGGCAGGGCTTCGAGGAACTCCGCGGCGTTGGCCGCCCGCGCCGCTTCCCAGATCGCCTCCTCGCTCGCGTCCCACTCGCCGTAGCGCAAGTTGTCCCGCGCGCTGGCAGCGAAGAGCGTCCCTTCCTGCGGGACGAGCGCCATTCGCCGGCGGATCTCGGCCGGGTCGGCACTGGTCAGCGGCACGCCGTCGATGCGGATTGTGCCGAGTTGCGGATCGTAGAACCGCTCGGCCAGTTGGAAGATGGTCGACTTGCCGGCGCCCGAAGGGCCGACGATGGCGACCGTCTCGCCCGGCTCCACGGTCAGAGTGAAATCGCTGACAGCCGCAATCTCCGGCCGCGTGGGATAGCGGAACGTGACGTGGTCGAACGACAGGCTGCCGCGCGGCGGCTGCGGCAGTGCCTGCGGCCGGGCCGGCGGGGCGATTTCTGGACGGGTGTGCAGCAGTTCGTTCAGCCGGCTGGCCGCACCGGCGCCGCGCAGCAAGTCGCCGTAGACTTCGGTCAGCGCGCCGAATGCGCCGGCCACGATCACGCCCGTCAGCACGAAAGCGGCGATCGTGCCGCCGGACAGCGTCCCTTCGGCGACCTGGATCGCGCCGCGCCACATCAGCAGGGTGATCGAACCGAAGATGAAGGCGATCACCACCACCGTCATCGAAGCGCGCAGGACGATGCGCTTGCGCGCGGTGGCGAAGGTCCGCTCGACGGCATCGGCGAAGCGCCGCTGCTCGCGCTCTTCCTGGTTGAAGCCCTGGACGATCTTCATCGCCCCGAGCACTTCGGAGACCATCGCTCCCACATCGGCCACGCGGTCCTGGCTCTCGCGGGAGACGTTGCGGACCCGGCGGCCGAACAGCGCCATCAGCGGGATCACGATCACCACCACGCCGACCAGGTAGGCGGTCAGCAGCGGCGCGAGATAGAGGAGATAGCCGGTCCCGCCGACGACCATGATGGCATTGCGCAGCGCAACCGAGATGGTCGTGCCGACGACATGTTCGATCTGCGCCGTATCGGCGGTCATCCGCGAGGAGATTTCCTTCGGGCTGTTCTCCTCGAAGAACCCGGGGGAGAGGTGCAGCAGGTTGCGCTGCACGGCCAGGCGGATGTCGGCGACCACGCGTTCGCCCAGCAGGCTGACGAAATAGTACCGGCTGCCCGTGCCGATCGCCAGGACGACCACGATCAGCAGGAGATAGCGGAACCAGCGGCCGATCTCGGCCGGATCGCTGCCTTGCGTGAAGCCGCGGTCGATGATCAGCTTGAAGCCGGAAGGGATCGCCAGGGTGGCCGCGGCGGTCACCGTGAGAGCGAGCAGCGCCAGCGCCATGAGCCGCGGGTAACGTGCCGCGGCGCGGAAGATCATCGCCAGCGGCCCCAGGTTGTCGGCGGGCGCTACGTCGGCGTGCTGAGGGCTGCGGGCCATGGCGCGCCGACTAGGCCCTGCGCCGCCTACTGGCAATGGTCTGGATCGGTGGAGATTGCGCGGGCGCACGCTTATGCCGCATTGCACAATAGCGCGGTTGCCACCATCTTGACGGTGCCGCCAGACCGAGCCGGCGGCGCTACTTAGGGATAGCGGGTTGCTCTATCACGCCTATGAATTCCAGCGCTCGCTGTGGGCCGGCGCCAGCGACTGGGCCGCGATCGGCGCCAGGGCGCTGACCAATCCGGCCCTGCCGGGCGGGTACTTCGGGCTCGGCCCGATGGTCGCCAGCGCGCTGGAGGTCTTCGCCCACGTCTACGAGCAGCGCGGCAAGCCGGAGTTCGGGATCGACTGGGTTGAGGCCGGCGGCGAACGCCATCCCGTGAGCGAGGACGTGGTGTTCGAGAAGCCCTTCGGCGGCCTGCGGCGCTTCCGCCGCGCCGAGCTGCCGGACGACGCGCCCAGGCTGCTGATCGTCGCACCGATGAGCGGACATTACGCCACGCTGCTGCGTGGGACCGTCCGGCGGATGGTCGAGAACCACGAGGTCTGGATCACCGACTGGGCCGACGCGAAGATGGTGCCGCTATCCGAAGGTCACTTCGATCTCGACGACTACATCGATTATCTGATCGAGTTTCTCCAGTTCATCGGCCCCGGCACGCACGTGCTGGCGGTGTGCCAGCCTTCCGTGCCGGCCTTCGCCGCCGCGGCGATCATGGGCGCGGAGAAGGACCCGTGCCGCCCGGCGACGCTGACGATGATGGGCGGCCCGGTCGACACCCGCGCCAGCCCGACCAGCGTGAACGACGTGGCGATGGATCGGCCGCTGTCCTGGTTCCGCAACAACGTGATTGCCACGGTGCCGATGAATTATCCCGGCGCCGGGCGGAAGGTCTACCCAGGGTTCCTGCAGCTCGCCGGCTTCCTCTCGATGAACCTCGAGAGCCACATGATGAGCCACTACGAGATGTTCAAACACCTGACCCTCGGCGACACCGAAAGCGCCGCGGCGACCAAGGCGTTCTACGACGAGTACCTCTCGGTCTGCGACATGACGGCGGAATTCTACCTCGAGACGATCGAGCAGGTGTTCCAGAAGCACTCGCTGCCGAAGGGCGAGTTCGTTCACCGTGGCAAGCCGATCGACCCCGATGCGATCCGGGACACCGCGCTGCTGGCGATCGAGGGGGAGCGCGACGACATCTCCGGCATCGGTCAGACCCGTGCCGCGCTCGACCTTGCCGAGCACCTGCCGCCCGAGAGGAAGAAGTACCACTTGGCCAAAGGCGTCGGCCATTACGGCATCTTCAACGGCAGCAAATGGCGCACCCGCATCGCCCCTGTGGTCGAGGACTGGATCCGCGCTCACTCCGGCGCCAAACCGCGCTGATGTCCTCCACCCCCAACCCCCTCCTCTGAAGAGGAGGGGGCTTAGGCGCGGCGCCCTGCGGTCGCGCTTCGCTAGTGGGCGGCGTCCCAGCTGTGGCCATGGCCGATCTCGATTCCGAGCGGGACGTCCAGCTCGACCGCGGGCAGGGCGGCGTCGGCCATGACCCGCTCGATCACCGCCGAGGCGGCGGGTACGTCCGCCTGCGGAAGTTCGAACACCAGTTCGTCGTGGACTTGCAGCAGCATCTTCACGTGCCCGAGGCCGGCGGACGAGAGCGCCGGCAGCATGCGCGCCATGGCCCGCTTGATGATGTCGGCGCTGGTGCCCTGGATCGGTGCGTTGATCGCCGCGCGCTCGCTGCCCTGGCGTTCGGCCTGGTTGCGGGAGTTGATCCGCGGGAACCAGGTCTTGCGCCCGAACAGCGTCTCCGAATAGCCGCGCTCGCGCACGGTCTCGAGCGTCGCGTGGATGTAGTTGCGGATGCCGGGAAAGCGATCGAAATAGCGGTCGATCACGGCCTGCGCCTCGTCCGCCTCGATGCCCAGCCGCCCGCCCAGGCCCCAGCGGGAGATGCCGTAAAGGATCGCGAAGTTGATCGTCTTGGCCTGTGCGCGGGTGTCGCGAGTGACTTCGCCGTACATCTCCCGCGCGGTGCGGGCGTGGATGTCCTCGCCGGCGCGGAACGCTTCCTTCAGCGCCGGCACGTCGGCCATGTGCGCGGCGAGGCGCAGCTCGATCTGCGAGTAGTCTGCGGCGAGCAGGACCATGCCCTCCTCGGGCACGAATGCCTCGCGGATTTGTCGGCCGATCGCGGTGCGGATCGGGATGTTCTGCAAGTTCGGATCGGTCGAGCTGAGCCGCCCGGTCTGTGCGCCGACCAGCGAGTAGCTGGTGTGCACGCGGCCCGTCGCCGGGTTGATCGCGGTCTGCAAAGCATCGGTGTAAGTCGACTTGAGCTTGGCCACCTGGCGCCAATCGAGCACCTTCTGCGCCACTTCCGCGCCTTGGGCGGCGAGGCCTTCGAGGATCGCCTGGTCGGTCGAGTACTGGCCGCTCTTGCCTTTGCGCCCGCCTTTGTAGCCCATCTTCTCGAACAGGATCTTGCCGAGTTGCTGTGGGCTGCCGACGGTGAACTGCTCCCCGCAGCAATCCCAGATTTCCTGCTCGATGCGGGCGATCTCGCCGGCGAACTCCTCCGAGAGCCTAGCCAGCCGGGCGCGGTCGACCTTGATGCCGTTGCGCTCCATTGCCGCCACGACCGGGATCAGCGGACGTTCGACGCGCTCGTAGATCCGCGTACCGCCCTCGATGGCCAGGCGCGGCTTGAGGTGCTTGTGGAGGCGCCAGGTCACGTCAGCGTCCTCGGCGGCATATTCCGTCGCCCGCTCCACCGGCACTTCGCCGAAGGGGATCTGCTTCTTGCCGGTGCCGCAGATGTCCTTGAAGGTCAGCGTGGCGTGGCCGAGGTGGCGCTGGCTGAGCTCGTCCATGCCGTGGCCGCCGCCGATGCCGTCGAGCGAACGCCCGGCGTCGAGGGCGAAGCTGATGATCATCGTATCGTCGATCGGAGCCAGAGCGATGCCGTTCCGGGCGAGGATGTTGATGTCGTATTTGATGTTCTGCCCGATCTTGAGCACCGCGTCGCTTTCCAGCAGCGGCTTCAGCAGCGCGAGCGCCTCGTCGCGGTCGACCTGCAGGGGCCGTTCGGCGAACATGTCGCTGCCGCCGTGGCCAAGCGGGATGTAGCAGGCGTCGTTCGGGCCCAGCGCCAGACTGATGCCGGCAAGCTCGGCGCGCATCGCGTCGATCGAACTGGTTTCGGTGTCGATCGCCACGGCGCGCGCGGCGAAGGCGCGTTCGATCCAGTGCCGGAGCCGCTCGCTCGTTTGCACGCATTCGTATGCCGAGCGGTCGATGGCCGGCCATTCGGGAAGCGGCTGGCGGCTTCCTTGCGGCGCGGCAGGGGCGCTCGGGGTGCCCTGCTTCGCCGGGTTGAGGTTCGTCGCGCGCTCGGGGCTGCCGCCGCCGGCGTCGAGCCTACGCAGCAGGCTGGTGAAGCCGTGGGCGGCGAGGAATTCGGCCAGCGGCTCCTTGGGCACCGTGTTGAGCTTGAACTCGTCCAGCGTCATCGGCAGCGGGCAGTCTTCCTTGAGCTGGACCAGCACCCGGCTGAGCTCCGCCATCGCCCGTCCTTCGATCAGCCGTTCGCGCAGCTTGGACGGCTTCATCGCCGGTGCCGCGTCGAGCGCGGCGGTGAGCGAGCCGTGTTCCTGGATCAGCTTGCTGGCGGTCTTGGGGCCGATGCCGAAGATGCCGGGCACGTTGTCCACGCTGTCGCCCATCAGCGCGAGGACATCGCCGACCAGCTCCGGCGGCACGCCGAACTTCTCGATCACCTCGGGGATGTCGATGCGCTGGTTCTTCATTGTGTCCAGCATGTCGATGCAGCCCCCCTCGACCCCGTCGTGCGGCTCCCCGCATTTGCCGACGAGCTGCATCAGGTCCTTGTCGGAGGAGACGATCGTCACGTCCCACCCGCGCCGGGTGGCTTCGCGGGCATAGGAAGCGATCAGGTCGTCGGCCTCCAGGCCTTCTTCCTCGATGCAGGGCAAGGAGAAGGCGCGCGTGGCTTCCCGGATCAGCGGGAACTGCGGGATCAGGTCTTCCGGCGGCTCCGGCCGGTTGGCCTTGTACTGGTCGTAGAGATCGTTGCGGAAGCTGTGGCTGCCCTTGTCCAGGATCACCGCCAGGTGCGTCGGCCCATCGGCCTTGTGCAGGTCCTCCGCGAGCTTCCACAGCATCGTGGTGTAGCCGTAGACCGCGCCGACCGGGGTGCCCTGGGGGTTGGTCAGCGGCGGCAGCCGGTGGTAGGCGCGAAAGATGTAGGCCGATCCATCGACCAGGTAGAGATGCTGCTTGTCCGACATGACAGGGCTGGTAGCAGCGCCGGCCGATCAGGTCAGCCGCTTTCGCCCTGAACCGGGCATCACGCTGCCCCAATTGTGGCAAGCGTTGCCACAATTCGCTTGCACTGCCACAAAGCCGCCACTATTTACCAGCTCGGAACTAGCCCCCGGGCCGGTTTCGCGCGCCGGGGGAGCCCTGCAGGCGCGCTCACTTACTCGCTGTTAAGGATACCAAACATGCGCAAGATCATCCTCGTTGCTGCCGCCGTTGCCGGCCTTTCGCTCGCCGCTTGCTCGGAGAACACCGAAGACGCCGCTGGCGAGACCGCTGATTCGGCGATGGCCGACGCCGAGACCAACATGGACGCCGCTGGCGAAGTTGTTGACGAGACCGCTACCGACGCCGCTGTCGCGACCGACGAAGCTGCTGCCGACGTTGACGCTGCTGGCACCGAAGTCGAAGCCGACGTGCAGGCCGAGACCACGACCGAAGCTGCTGCTGACTAATCTCGGTTTCAAACCGAACAAGGAAGGGCGTGGCCGCATCGGCCGCGCCCTTTTTTGTTGCCTGGTTTCCGCGCCGGTTTGGGCGGCGAAGGTCAGTAGTTGGCGTTAGCCCAGACCTGCCCGGACTGCGCCGGCTGGGCAACATAGCCATCGTAGATCGCGCGGGCGATGCTGGCGATCTTGGCTTCGCGCCGTGCCTTCGACCCTTGCCCGGTGACGTAGATCGCCACGGCGATCGTGCGGCCGTCAGGCGCGGTGAGGATGCCCACGTCGCTGGACGTATTGTTGAGCGAACCGGTCTTGTGCGCCACGGTCACCCGCTCCGGCATCAGCGCCGGGATGCGGCGTGTCCCGGTGCGGCAGCGTTCCATCGCGCCGATCAGGACCTGACGGCTGGAGGCGCTGAGCCACCGGCCTTGGTAAAGGCCGCTGAGCAGCTTGACCATGTCACGGGGAGTCGCGCTGTCGCGGATGTCGACGTAAGTGGCGGGATCGTACTCCCCGTCGTCGCGCACAAGGGTGGCGATGTCGCGGGTGAGGTTGAAGTTGGCGATCCCGGCACGGCGCGCCCAGTCGTTCACGGCGGCCGGGCCGCCCACGGCGGCGAGCATCGCGTCGGTCGCCGGATTGGAACTGCGGGTGATCATCAGGTCGATCAGCTGGCGGGCCGACATGTGTTGCCCGGGGACCACCGGGGCCGTCGCGGTCGAGAACGGCCGCGAGCTGACCGGGACCATCAGCGGCCATTCGCGGGTCAGCGTCCAGCGCCCTTTGTCGACGCCTTCCAGATAAGTCGCGGCTATGGCGATCTTGCTGGTGCTGGCCATCGGGAAGCGCTGATCGCCGAGAACGGCGATCTCCCGCCCGGTCGAAAGGTCTATCGCCGCCACGCCGATGCGCCCGGCCGAACCGTCGGCCAGCTGGGCAATCTGGCGTTCGAACATGCTCGAATATTCGGGCGTGAAATCGCGCGGCGTGCGGCTTTCGGTGCCGATGACCTGGTCGAAACTGGCTTCGAGAGTGTCGTTGGCCTGCGCCGGAGCGACTGCGGCAAACGCCAGGGCGATGGGAGCGAGAACTCTTGCGATCCGTAAGATGGTCATGTGCTGAGGCTACCCCGTCCAGTCCTTCGGAATGGTTAACCCGGGAAACCTGAACCGAACAAGAATCCGCGCGACGAAGCGAGCGTTACGGACAGGCAGACCGAGTCGGCACGCCGCAGTTTACCTGTTCGAAAGGCCGTTTGGCGAGGATTGCCTGCTTGCGCAGAGCGCGAGGAATGGCGTGGCGGCGGCGCTCAGATGCCGAACGGGAAGGTGTCGGGCACGCCTTCGTGCGGTTCGTGCGCGGTGAGCGGGCGCAACGCGGTGGTCTCGTCGAACCAGACGAAAGCTTCGAATTGCTCGGACAGGATCGCTTCGCTGTAATGGCTCCAGCGCTCGGTTTCGGGGCGATAGATCACGCCGATGAAGCGTTCGAGCCGCGGTTCGGCCAGGCGCCGGCGCAGCCCCTCGTGCAGCCCGGGCGTCAGGTCCAGCAGGAAGCGTTCGACGCCGCTGTCATGGCAGGCCCGCTCGTAGGAATCGCTGCGCGAGGGCAGCACGCGCTTGGTCTCGTGGTCGCCGTCCCAGTCGGTCGCAGCGGTGACGGTGCCGGTATGGGTGCCGAACCCGATCAGCGCCGCCTGGTCTCCCCACCGCTCGCGGACGAGCTGGCCGATGTTGTGCTCCCCGCGAACGCGGCCCATCTCGGTCGCGCTCGCGTCGCCGATGTGGCTGTTGTGGGCCCAGACCAGCGCCTTCGAATCCGGTCCGCGGTGTTCGAGCAAGTGGTCGAGGGTGTCGGCCATGTGGCTGTCGCGCAAGTTCCAGCTCTCCGCGCCGCCATAGTACATGATCCGGTAGTAGCGTTCGGCCGAGGCGACCAGCCGCGCATTCATCGCTGCGCCGAACATGCCGCCGTCGCCTTCGAGCGCCCGCTCGAGCAGGTCGCGGCACTCGGCGATGACTTGCTGCTCGCACTCCGCATAGCCCCGCGAGAGGGCGGCGCGGCCGTAGGTGGAGGGTTCGGCCTGCCACGGCGTGAGGCAGCCGTAGCGCTCGCGGGCGACCGCGGCGGCTTGCGGGTCGTGCTCGTCGAGATAGGCCAGGACGGCTTCGATCGAGCTGGACATGTTGTAGATGTCGAGGCCGTAGAACCCGGCCATGTCCTTCGGATCGCGGCCGCGGTTGAGCGCGTGCAGGTCGTGCATCAGCCGGGCGATGACAGGATTGCGCCACATCCAGGTGGGGAAGCGCTCGAACGGCCGCGGGGCGCCTTCGCGCGGATGCTGGTGGCGGATGTGCCGGTCGAGCACCGCGGCGTCGGGCCAGTCGGCTTCGGCGGCGACGATGGTGAAGCCATGCCGTTCGACGAAGCGCTTGGTGATCGCCGCGCGGGCGGCATAGAACTCGTGGGTGCCGTGACTGGCTTCGCCCAGCAGCACCACCCGGCGGTCGGCGAAGCGGTCGAAGGCGGCGGCGAAGTCTTCGGAGATTAGGTCGGGCAGAGGCTCGGCTGCCTCGGCAATGCACTCGGGCAGGCTCAGCTCGCGCGCCGGCTGGTGGTTGGTGGCCGCCCGGCTGCCGTTCTCGTACCTGCCGAAGGCGCCGATCAGCGGCACGAAGCGCACGCCGCCGAGATCGTGCTCGGACCAATCGTTCTCGCCGGTGCGGGTGATGCAGAGCAGCGTCTGCACGTCCTCTCCGCCTACGGGTACGACCAGCCGGCCGCCGACGGCGAGTTGCCGCTTCAGCGGTTCCGGCACTTTGTCGCCGCCGGCCGCGACGAGAATGGCGTCGAACGGCGCTTCGTCCGGCATGCCCTTCGTGCCGTCGCCGGCGATGATCGAGACGTTGTCGTAGCCGAGGCGGTCGATCCGTTCCGCCGCTGCTTTAGCGAGGGGCTCGTGCCGCTCGATCGAGAAGACCTCGCCGGCGATCCGCGACATGACCGCTGCCGCGTAGCCGGAGCCTGCGCCGACCTCCAGCACCCGGCCGCCGGGCGCGACGTCGGCCGCGTCGATCATCAGCGCGACGATGTAGGGCTGGGAGATCGTCTGCCCCTCGCCGATCGGCAGGGGCCCGTCCTCGTAGGCGAACTCGCGCATCTCCTCCGGCACGAAGTCCTCGCGCGGGACTTCACCCATGGCCGCGAGGATGTCCGGATTGGTGATGCCGCGCGAGCGCAGATGGCGTTCCACCATCCGCGTTCGCTGTTCCTGGTGCGACGACATGGCGTGCCTCCTCTTGGGCCGGCGAGACCGGCGCAAGGCATCGCCGGTCAGGAGTCGGCGATGACTCGCTCGATCGACTCCAGCGGCTGGTTGATCAGGTCCTTGGCAATTTCGCCGATGATCCGGCTTTGGGTCTGCTGGTGGCAGTGTTGCCGGATTTGCCCCAGCGTCTTCGGGTCGGCGGCGATCAGCACCGGCTCCAGATCCCCGTTGAGCGCCTTGCTGTTGAGCCACTCGGCAATGGCCGCCCCGTGCGCCAGCTCGTCGAGCTGGGTGCTGCCAGCGCGTTGCCCGGCGGGATCCTGGTGCCGCACGCCGGCGCTGAAGTTGGTCAGCAGGAGGTCGAGTTCCTCGACCCGCTGGAGCTTGGGTTCGAACGCCTGCCCGACGTTGCGCATGAGGACGAAGCGCTCCCCGTTGGCGAGCGCGACAAGGGCGCCTGGCGAAACTTTCATCGTGGGATGTCTCCTCTCGTAGGCCTTCGCCAGCCTAACGGGCGAGAAGCGGACTGGTGCCGAGAAGGAAGCCGAAGAGACGCTTGGCGGGGGCGAATTGTCTGCGCGCTAGCGGATTGCGGATACAAGAAAGGCCGGGGGATCGCTCCCCCGGCCTTCCGTGTTGCGTTTGCAGCCGAGCCCTTCGACGGGCTCAGGACAGGCTTAGAAGCCCATGCCGCCGCCCATGCCGCCCATGTCGGGCATGGCCGGAGCCGACTTGTCTTCCGGAACTTCGCTGATCGCCGCTTCGGTGGTGATCAGGAGACCGGCGACCGAGGCCGCGTCCTGCAGTGCGGTGCGAACGACCTTGGTCGGGTCGATCACGCCAGCCTGGACGAGGTTCTCGTAGGTGTCGGTCTGAGCGTTGAAGCCCTGCGTCTGGTCGCCTTCGCGCAGCAGGTTGCCGGCGATGACCGCACCGTCGTGACCGGCGTTCTCGGCGATCTGACGGATCGGCGCCTGGATCGCCCGGCGGACGATGTCGATGCCGCGGGTCTGGTCGTCGTTGTCGCCCTTGAGGCCTTCGAGAGCCTTCGTGGCGTAGAGCAGCGCGGTACCGCCGCCCGGGACGATGCCTTCTTCGACAGCGGCGCGGGTCGCGTGGAGAGCGTCGTCGACGCGGTCCTTGCGCTCCTTCACCTCGACCTCGGAAGCGCCGCCGACCTTGATCACGGCAACGCCGCCGGCCAGCTTGGCCAGCCGTTCCTGCAGCTTTTCCTTGTCGTAGTCGCTGGTCGTGGTTTCGATCTGGGCACGGATCTGCTCGACCCGGGCCTTGATGTCGCCCGCATCGCCGGCGCCGTCGACGATCGTGGTGTTGTCCTTGTCGATGGTGACGCGCTTGGCTTCACCGAGCATGCCGACAGTGACGTTCTCGAGCTTGATGCCGAGGTCCTCGGAGATCATCTCGCCCTTGGTGAGGATCGAGATGTCCTGCAGCATCGCCTTGCGGCGATCGCCGAAGCCGGGGGCCTTGACGGCAGCGACCTTGAGGCCGCCGCGCAGCTTGTTGACCACCAGGGTAGCCAGGGCTTCGCCTTCGATATCTTCCGCGATGATCAGCAGCGGACGGCCGCTCTGAACAACCGCTTCGAGAATCGGCAGCATCGCCTGGAGATTCGAGAGCTTCTTCTCGTGGATCAGGATGTAGGGGTTATCCAGTTCCACGACCATCTTCTCGGGGTTGGTCACGAAGTAGGGCGAGAGGTAGCCGCGGTCGAACTGCATGCCTTCGACGACGTCGAGCTCGAATTCGAGGCCCTTCGCTTCTTCGACGGTGATCACGCCTTCCTTGCCGACCTTCTCCATCGCTTCGGCGATCTTCTCGCCGACTTCGCGGTCGCCGTTGGCGGAGATGATGCCGACCTGGGCGATCTCGTTGGAGCCGGAGACGTCCTTCGAGCGGCCGACGAGGTCAGCGACGACCTTGCCGACGGCCAGATCGATGCCGCGCTTGAGGTCCATCGGGTTGATGCCGGCAGCGACCGACTTCATGCCTTCGCGGACGATCGCCTGGGCGAGCACGGTGGCGGTGGTGGTGCCGTCACCGGCGAGGTCGTTGGTCTTCGAGGCCACTTCGCGCAGCATCTGTGCGCCCATGTTCTCGAACTTGTCCTTCAGCTCGATTTCCTTGGCGACGGTGACGCCGTCCTTGGTGATGCGCGGTGCGCCGAAGCTCTTGTCGATCACGACGTTGCGGCCCTTCGGGCCCAGCGTGACCTTCACGGCGTTGGCGAGCGTGTCCACGCCCTTGAGGATGCGTTCGCGTGCGTCACGCGAAAACTTCACGTCCTTTGCAGCCATTTTCGTTTCTCCTGGATGTTCGTTCGGGTTGGAAGAGCGTTAGGTCAGTCGGCGATCAGCCGATGATCCCCATGATGTCGCTTTCCTTCATGATCAGCAGGTCTTCGCCATCGAGCTTGACCTCGGTGCCGGACCACTTGCCGAACAGCACGCGGTCGCCGGCCTTGACGTCGAGCGGGGTGACCTTGCCGTCGTCGGCCTTGGCGCCGGAGCCGACGGCGACGATCTCGCCTTCGCTGGGCTTTTCCTTGGCGCTGTCGGGGATGATGATGCCGCCAGCCGTCTTTTCTTCGGCCTCGATACGGCGGACAAGCACGCGATCGTGCAGCGGACGAAATGCCATATGTATGACCTCCCTCTGTGTGAGTGGTGAATCCTGGTTGGCACTCTCGGGTGGAGAGTGCCAACGGCGCGGGATATGGTTCCGGCGGATCGGGCCGTCAAGCACCGTTCAGGAAGAAAGTTCGCACTCAGGCCGGCAGGAGGCCGAGCGCGGCGCGCCGGGTCCAGCGCTGCAGGAGCAGCCCGGCCACCACCACCAGCCCGACCGCAAGGCCGATCCAGACGCCTGTTCCGGCAAGCGGCGTCAGGAACCCGAGCACGACGGCGCTGCCGAACCCGGGGAGCCAATAGCCGAATAGCGCCATGATCATCGGAACGCGAGTGTCTTGCAGCCCGCGCAGTACGCCGGCTGCGACCGCCTGAACGCCGTCGAACAGCTGGAACGCCGCGGCCACGACCATGTACTGCACGGCGAAGGCGACCATCGCGGCGTTCCGCGGTGCGTCCGGGTCGACATAGATGCGGATGATCGTGCGCGGCGCGAACAGCAGGGCGGCGGCGGTCAGCAGCATGAACCCTCCGCCCAGGACCATCGCCGTCCAGCCGGCGCGGGCGATCGCCGCGGGGTCGCGCGCGCCGTAGAAGTAGCCGACCCGGATCGTCGCCGCCTGGGCCACGCCGAACGGCACCTGGAAGGCCAGTGCGGCGATCTGCAGTGCGATGGTGTGCCCGGCGAGCTCGCTCGGCCCGATCCGGCCCATCAGGAAAGCGGCGGCGCTGAACATCCCGCCCTCGGCGAGGATCGTCAGCGAAACGGGGGTGCCGATGCGGAGCAGCTCCTTGAGGCGGCGCCACTCGGGGCGCCACCAGTTGCCGAACACGCGGTAACGCCGCAGCCGCCGGTCGGACTGGATCACCACGACGTAGGCCAGGAGGATGAACAGCGACGTCAGGACGCTGGCCAGCGCCGAGCCTTCGAGACCCAGCGCAGGCGCGCCCAGGTTGCCGAAGACGAAAGCGTAGTTGAACAGCGCGCTGACGCCGATCGCCACCACCGTGATCGCCGTTGCGAAGATCGGCCGGCCAAGCGCCGAGACGAAGTTGCGCAGCACGTTGGACAGCAGCATCGGCACCATCGCCCACATAACGACAGCCAGGAAATCGCCGGCCAGCGCTGCGATTGCGGGATCCTGACCGGTCAGGAGCATGAGCCCTTCTCCCGTCAGGCATATGCCCATTGCCAGGATTCCGAGCCCGACCGCCAGCCACAGGCCCATCCGCACGGAGCGCCGCACCTCGCGGACAGCATGGCGTTTGCGGCCGAGTTCGGCGGCGATCAGCGCCGCCACCATCCCGGACATTCCGGAAAGGGACCAGAGCAGCAGCCCGAAGAGCGCGATCGCCAGGCTCGATGCGGCGAGCGGTTCGTCGCCGAGCCGGGCGACGAAGATTACGTCGATCGCGTGGACCAGCATCTGCGCGAGGTTGGCGAGCGCCAGCGGCCAGGCGAGCGCCAGGGTGGCGATGATCTCGCCGCGCCAGCCTTCGCCGCGGTGCGGGGGCTCGAGAATCGGGTCGCTCGTCATGGCAAAGCCGGTCCGGATAGTCGCGCGAGGGGGGCGGGGGAAGTTGCTGCGGCGCGCCGGTGCGCTTTCGCTTCAGCTTGCGGCAAGCTTGCCACTATCAAGGGGAGTCATTACCCGGGAGTTGCTCCATGCCGCGTTCGCTACTGCTTGCCGCCGTCCTGGCGCCCGCGCTCGCCTGCAGCCCCGCCGCGGCGCAGGAGGTCTTTGCCGGGGCTTATGTCCACGGCGTGGATACGCCTTTCACTCTGAGGACGGAGGAGGGTGGCGCCGACATCCAGGCGGGCTTCCGTTTCGCTCCGCAGGAAAGCCTGGCCTTCATCGGCAAGCCCGCGCCTTACCTGATCGCCTCGGTCAACACCGGCGGCGATACCAGCTTCGCCGGCGGCGGGCTGGGCTGGAAGCTCGGAGCGGGACATGTCTATGTGCGCCCGGGGCTCGGCGTGGTGGTCCATGACGGGCCGACGGAACGCTTCAGTTCGCGCGACGGCAAGCGGACCGATCTCGGCAGCAGGATCCTGTTCGCGCCGGAAGTCGCCATCGGCACACGGCTTTCCGATCGCCTTTCGCTGGAGGCGAGCTGGGTCCACGTCAGCCACGCCCGGCTGTTCAACTGGGGGCAGAACCCCGGGGTCGACATGATGGGCGTGCGGCTGAACCTGGCGCTCGATTGATCGCCTCTTGCGCATCGCGCCGGGGGCGATAGGAACGCGCCGACCAATTTCGAAGGAAGCCCCTCAATGATCTCGCGTTTCGCCCTTGCTGCTTCGCTTGTTCTTGTGCTTGCCGCCTGCGGCTCGCCGGCCGAGGAAGCCGACGAACCGGCAAGCTCCGTGACCGAGCCCGGCCCCGCCGCGACCGCCGCCCTCGAGGAGACCGTGCCGGAAGTCGGCGAGACCGAATCGCCCGGCGCAGAGCCGAGCGAAACGCCTAGCCCGACGCCGACCCCCACGCCCACCGCGACCGCGTCCGCGGCGCCGGCTGCTGCGGCCAAGGTTGCCGCCGCGTCCTCGCCCCCGGCATCGTTCGCGCAGTGTGCCGTGTGCCACAAGACCAAGCCGGGCGAGACCGGCATCGGCCCGACCCTGGCGAACGTGTTCGGCGCCAAGGCCGGCCACGTGAACGGCTTCAAGTACAGCGAAGCGATGCTCGAGTCCGGCCTGACCTGGAACCAGAGCAATCTCGACCGCTTCCTCGCGGACCCCAAGGCCGTGGTCCCCGGCACCACGATGACCTTCGGCGGCGTCAAGGATGCCGCCAAGCGCGCCGAGATCATCGCCTACCTCAAGACGCTGTAAGGTCTGCCCGAAAGCCCCCTCCTGTTGTCCCTTCGGGACAGCTTCGCTTCCAGAGGAGGGGGTTGGGGGTGGTGGAAGCGCAGTGCCATCGTCGCCTGTTTGAAGATTCACGCGGAGACGCGGAGCCGCGTGTTTTTGCGCTCGCAGAGGCGCAGAGGCGCAGAGGCGCAGAGAAGAGTTTCTCACGCAAAGGCGCGAAGGCGCAAAGAGCCCAGCGACGAAGCCGCACTCGGATTCGACTCTTTGTTCTCAGTATGAAAGCGCCCTCCGGGCGCGCGCCCTTCTTCGCGCCTTTGCGCCTTTGCGTGACAAAACCCTCTGCGCCTCCGCGCCTCTGCGAGCGCATCGGTTGGACCCTACATACGAAAAGGGCGGCGCCTTGCGGCGCCGCCCTTCGCTTGATCTGCCGAAGCAGAGCGAGGCTTACTTGAGCTCGACGGTGCCGCCGGCTTCCTCGATCTTCTTCTTGATCTCTTCGGCTTCCGCCTTGTTCACGCCTTCCTTGACGGCCTTCGGCGCGCCTTCGACGAGAGCCTTGGCTTCAGTGAGGCCCAGACCGGTGATGGCGCGGACTTCCTTGATGACCTGGATCTTCTTGCCACCGTCGCCGGTGAGGATGACGTCGAATTCGGTCTGCTCTTCAGCAGCTTCGGCGGCGCCACCGGCAGCCGGGGCGGCCACGGCAACTGCAGCAGCGGCGCTAACGCCCCACTCTTCTTCCAGCGCCTTGGCGAGCTCGGCGGCTTCCATGACGGTCAGCTTCGACAGTTCTTCAACAAGCTTGGCAATATCAGCCATGACTTACACTCCGTTCAATATGATGGACCGGGCCCTTCGGCAGGCTCAGGACGCCCGGTAAATTCGCGTTTGGAAAAAACCGCTTATGCCGCTTCTTTGGTGCTGTAGGCACCGAAGACGCGGGCAAGCTTGCTCGCAGGTTCGCTGATGACCCGAACGACCTTCGTCGCCGGAGCATTGAGCAGACCCACGATCGTGCCGCGCAGCTCGTCGAGCGAAGGCATCGAGGCGAGCGCCTTGACCCCTTCGGCGTTGAGCACCTGGCCGCCCATGGAACCACCGACGATTTCTAGTCGGTCGTTCGTCTTGGCGAAGTCCACCGCCGCCTTCGCCGCCGCGACCGGATCGGTCGAGTAGGCAATTGCGGTCGGGCCGGTGAGGTATTCCTCGAGCCCGACGTAGTCGGTGTCCTTCAGGGCGAGCTTGGCGAGGCGGTTCTTCGCGACCTTATAGGACGCGCCGGCATCGCGCATCTTCGAGCGCAAGTCGGTGGACTGGGCCACCGTCAAGCCGAGGTTGCGGGTGACGACCACCACGCCGGCCTCGTTGAAGACTGCGTTGAGCTGGGCGACCGAATCGGTTTTTTGCGAACGATCCATGCCGTACTCCTTCACTATGGCCGCGCGGCAAGCGCCGAACGGCCGGCTACGTTCGCCCATGCCGTTCACCGACACGGGCAAGTCCGCTGATGGGGAAGGAGTGCGCCGGAGCGCGGTAAGGCAGGCGCAGGGCGCCGCCGGAATTCTCGTTTCCCCGCCTAGGCTGCGAATTAAGGGGCCGAGATGACTCGGGATCCCAGCAGCTGTCTCGGACGGATGACGGCCGAAACCGTCGGGGTGGGCCTCTAGCCGCCTCGGCCGCGGAGTCAAGCCGGGAACCGTCCTGCGCGCCGACCGCTGACCATGCTGGCGCAACATGAACAAAGGAGAACTGCAATGGGCCGGAACATCACGATCGGACTGGGTACGCTGATCATCATCCTGATTCTGGTGGCCCTGCTGTTCTGATCCAGCCGCCGCACGGCCGCGCGACTCGCGCGGCCGGTACTCCAGTTGCGGCATCCCGCCCCAGCGTGTATAAAGACGGCAACGAACGATATTCCCGCGCGCCAGGGCGACGCCCGCGTGCGGCGGTTCGTTCGCCTGCGCTTGACCTTCGGGAAGCGCCCTCCTATATCGGCCGTCCACCGGACAGCTTCGAGCAAGGTGCGCCTGACGCGGGGGCGCGCCTAGGATGGAAGCCCGGTTCTCCGTGAGACGATAATGGCTGCAGTCCGGCACCCCGATCGAGGTGTGCCTTTCGCTGTGGCCTTTCGGCGTCTCATGTCCCGCCCGAACGAAATTCTTCCGCCGGTGCTCACGGGTGCCGGCCTCATTGAACGAGGCGAACCTCTCCATGGCGACCAAACCTTCCGAGGCCATCGGCAAATCCGCGGGCGCGAACACGCCCAGCAAGATCGGCGGCAGCAAGAAGAAGCGTATCCGCAAGATCTTCGGCGACATCCACGAAGTGGTGCAGATGCCGAACCTGATCGAAGTGCAGCGGGAGAGCTATGAGCAGTTCCTGCGCTCGGATCCGTCGATCGGCTATGTTTCCGGCCTCGAGAAGACCCTGCGTTCGGTGTTCCCGATCCGCGATTTCGCCGGCACCGCCGAGCTCGATTTCGTTCACTACGAGCTGGAAGATCCGAAGTACGACACCGTCGAGTGCCGCCAGCGCGGCATCACTTACGCGGCGCCGATGAAGGTGACGCTGCGCCTGATCGTGTTCGAAGTCGACCAGGAAACCGAAACCCGCTCCGTCCTCGATATCAAGGAGCAGGACGTGTACATGGGCGACATGCCGCTCATGACCGGCAACGGCACGTTCGTGATCAACGGCACCGAGCGCGTGATCGTCAGCCAGATGCACCGTTCGCCGGGTGTGCTGTTCGACCACGACCGCGGCAAGACCCACTCTTCGGGCAAGTTCCTGTTCGCCGCCCGCGTGATCCCGTACCGCGGTTCCTGGCTGGACTTCGAGTTCGACGCCAAGGACATCGTGAACGTGCGTATCGACCGCAAGCGCAAGCTGCCGGTCACCTCGCTGCTCTATGCCCTGGGCCTCGACGACGAGCAGATCCTCGACCACTTCTATGACAAGGTCACCTGGAAGCGTTCGTCCGGCAAGTCCGGCGACGGCTGGCAGATTCCGTTCGTTCCCGACCAGTGGCGCGGCGCCAAGCCGGCTTTCCCGCTGATCGACGCCAAGACCGGTGAGGAAGTGTTCCCCGCCGGCCAGAAGGTTTCCCCGCGCGCGGCCACCAAGGCGCTGAAGGACGGGCTCGAGACCCTGCTGATCCCGACCGAGGAAATCTTCGGCCGCTATTCGGCGCGCGACCTCGTCGACGACGCCACGGGCCGCATCTACATCGAGGCGGGCGAGGAAGTCTCGGTCGAGAACCTCGAGAAGATCGACGCCGCCGGCATCGACCAGCTCGAGCTGCTCGACATCGACCACGTCAACACCGGTCCGTGGATCCGCAACACGCTGCAGGTCGACAAGGCCGAAAACCGCGAGGAAGGCCTCGAGGCGATCTACAAGGTCATGCGTCCGGGCGAACCGCCGACCAAGGAAACCGCCGAAGCGCTGTTCGAAGGCCTGTTCTTCGATAGCGAGCGCTACGACCTTTCCGCCGTGGGCCGCGTGAAGCTCAACATGCGTCTCGGCCTCGACGCCGAAGACACCGTGACCACGCTGCGCAAGGAAGACATCCTGGCCGTGGTCAAGGAGCTGGTCGACCTGAAGGACGGCAAGGGCGAGGTCGACGACATCGACAACCTCGGCAACCGCCGCGTCCGCTCGGTCGGCGAGCTGCTCGAGAACCAGTACCGCGTCGGCCTGCTCCGCATGGAGCGCGCCGTGAAGGAACGGATGAGCTCGGTCGACGTGTCGACCGTGATGCCGAACGACCTGATCAACGCGAAGCCGGCGGTTGCCGCGGTGCGCGAGTTCTTCGGTTCCTCGCAGCTCAGCCAGTTCATGGACCAGACCAACCCGCTGTCCGAAGTGACCCACAAGCGCCGCGTTTCGGCGCTCGGGCCGGGTGGTCTCACCCGTGAGCGCGCCGGCTTCGAAGTCCGCGACGTTCACCCGACCCACTACGGCCGCATCTGCCCGATCGAAACGCCGGAAGGCCCGAACATCGGCCTGATCAACTCGCTTTCGACTTTCGCCCGCGTCAACAAGTACGGCTTCATCGAAACGCCGTACCGTACGGTGAAGGACGGCAAGGTCTCCGGCGAGGTGAGCTATCTGTCCGCTATGGAAGAGCAGCGGCACACGGTGGCGCAGGCTTCGGCCGACACCGACGCCGACGGCAAGTTCGTCGAGGAGCTGGTCTCGGCCCGCCAGAACGGCGAGTTCGTGATGACCCCGGCCGACCAGGTCACCCTGATGGACGTCAGCCCCAAGCAGCTCGTTTCGGTTGCCGCGTCGCTGATCCCGTTCCTGGAAAACGACGACGCCAACCGCGCGCTGATGGGCTCGAACATGCAGCGCCAGGCCGTGCCGCTGGTGAAGGCCGAAGCGCCGTTCGTCGGCACCGGCATGGAAGAGACCGTGGCCCGCGACAGCGGCGCGGCGATCTCCGCCATGCGTTCCGGCGTGGTCGACCAGGTCGACGCCGCCCGTATCGTGATCCGCGCCTCCGGCGAAGTCGATGCCGGCAACCCGGGCGTGGACATCTACACGCTGCAGAAGTTCCAGCGCTCCAACCAGAACACCTGCATCAACCAGCGCCCGCTGGTGAAAGTGGGCGACGTGGTGGAAGCCGGCGACATCATCGCCGACGGTCCCTCGACCGACCTGGGTGAACTGGCGCTCGGCCGCAACAGCCTCGTCGCGTTCATGCCGTGGAACGGCTACAACTACGAGGACTCGATCCTGATCTCCGAGCGGATCGTGAAGGACGACGTCTTCACCTCGATCCACATCGAAGAGTTCGAGGTCATGGCCCGCGACACCAAGCTCGGGCCGGAAGACATCACCCGCGACATTCCCAACGTCGGCGAGGAAGCCCTGCGCAACCTCGACGAAGCGGGCATCGTCTACATCGGCGCCGAAGTGCACCCGGGCGACATCCTGGCCGGCAAGATCACGCCGAAGGGCGAAAGCCCGATGACGCCGGAGGAAAAGCTCCTCCGCGCCATCTTCGGCGAGAAAGCCAGCGACGTGCGCGACACCTCGCTCCGCCTGCCGCCGGGCGTTTCCGGCACGGTGGTCGAAGTGCGCGTGTTCAACCGCCACGGCATCGAGATCGACGACCGTACCCGCGCCATCCAGAACGAGGAAATCGAACGCCTCAAGAAGGATGCCGAGGACGAGCGGGCGATTCTCAACCGTGCGACCTACAACCGGCTGCGCGAAATGCTGGTCGGCCAGACCGCTTCGGCAGCGCCGAAGGGCGCCAAGAAGGGTGAGCAGATCACCGAGGAAACGCTCGACGGCGTGGACCGCTACGAGTGGTTCAAGTTCGCCGTCGCCGACGACAACATGCAGGCCCAGCTCGAAGCCGTGAAGGGCCAGTACGACGAAGCCGTGAAGGCGATCGAAGAGAAGTTCGAGGACCGCAAGGAGAAGCTCGAGCGCGGCGACGAGCTGGCCCCGGGCGTGCTCAAGATGGTCAAGGTGTTCGTGGCGGTGAAGCGCAAGCTGCAGCCGGGCGACAAGATGGCCGGCCGCCACGGCAACAAGGGTGTCATTTCGCGCATCCTGCCGATGGAGGACATGCCGTTCATGGAAGACGGCACGCCGGTCGACGTCGTGCTCAACCCGCTGGGCGTGCCTTCGCGCATGAACGTCGGGCAGATCTTCGAAACCCACCTCGGCCTTGCCGCGCGTGGCCTCGGCCAGCAGATCCAGGCGAGCCTGGAGGAATGGCGCTCCGCCAATCCCGACCCGGAGACGGCGAGCCCGCCGACCGCGGTGGTCGAACGGCTGAAGGACATCTACGGCGAACAGTACCACGCGGACCTGGAATCGCGCACGACGGCCGAAGTGGTCGAGCTTGCCGGCAACCTGTTCAACGGCGTGCCGATGGGCACCCCGGTGTTCGACGGGGCCAAGGAATCCGACGTGACCGACATGCTGGTCAAGGCGGGCTACGACCCCTCGGGCCAGGTGACCCTGTTCGACGGCCGCACCGGCGATGCCTTCGACCGTAAGGTGACCGTGGGTTACATCTACATGCTGAAGCTCCACCACCTGGTCGACGACAAGATCCACGCCCGTTCGATCGGTCCGTACTCGCTCGTCACCCAGCAGCCGCTGGGCGGCAAGGCGCAGTTCGGTGGCCAGCGCTTCGGTGAAATGGAGGTCTGGGCGCTCCAGGCTTACGGCGCCGCCTACACGCTGCAGGAAATGCTCACCGTGAAGTCGGACGACGTGGTCGGCCGGACCAAGGTCTACGAGGCGATCGTCAAGGGCGACGATACGTTCGAGGCAGGCATTCCGGAGAGCTTCAACGTGCTCGTGAAGGAAATGCGCAGCCTCGGCCTGAACGTCGAGCTCAAGTCGCTGATCGACGAGGAAGACGCGGACCAGTGGCCGGAGGCGGCGGAATAAGGGAGCGCGGGCGGCGGCCGGGGGAACCCCTCGGCGCCGCCCCCTCCTCCCGCCCACGAGATTTCACCCGTCATGGGATTTGAAAAATGAACGAACTGACCAAATTCACCAACCAGCTGGCCAAGCCGGAAACCTTCGACCAGATCCAGATCGGGATCGCGAGCCCGGAGCGTATTCGCAGCTGGTCCTTCGGCGAGATCAAGAAGCCGGAAACCATCAATTACCGCACGTTCAAGCCCGAGCGTGACGGCCTGTTCTGCGCGCGCATCTTCGGCCCCGTGAAGGACTACGAGTGCCTGTGCGGCAAGTACAAGCGCATGAAGTACAAGGGCGTCGTCTGCGAGAAGTGCGGCGTCGAAGTGACCGTGACCAAGGTCCGCCGTGAGCGCATGGGCCACATCGAGCTGGCCGCGCCGGTCGCGCACATCTGGTTCCTGAAGTCGCTGCCCTCGCGCATCGGCCTGCTGCTCGACATGCAGCTCAAGCAGCTCGAGCGCGTGCTCTACTTCGAGAGCTACATCGTCACCGAGCCCGGCCTGACGCCGCTCGAGAAGTTCCAGCTCCTCACCGAGGACGAGCTGCTCGACGCGCAGGACGAGTACGGCGAAGACGCCTTCACCGCCGGCATCGGCGCCGAGGCGGTCAAGCTCATGCTGATGGAACTCGACCTCCAGCAGGAGCGCGACGACCTGATGGAAGAGCTCGCGACCACCAAGTCCGCGCTCAAGCCCAAGAAGATCATCAAGCGCCTGAAGGTCGTCGAGAGCTTCATCGATTCGGGCAACCGCCCCGAGTGGATGATCCTCGACGTCGTGCCCGTCATCCCGCCGGAACTGCGCCCGCTGGTGCCGCTCGACGGCGGCCGGTTCGCGACCTCGGACCTGAACGACCTCTACCGCCGCGTGATCAACCGGAACAACCGCCTCAAGCGGCTGATGGAGCTGCGCGCGCCGGACATCATCGTCCGCAACGAAAAGCGCATGCTGCAGGAAGCCGTCGACGCGCTGTTCGACAACGGCCGCCGTGGCCGGGTCATCACCGGTGCCAACAAGCGTCCGCTGAAGTCGCTCAGCGACATGCTCAAGGGCAAGCAGGGCCGCTTCCGCCAGAACCTGCTCGGCAAGCGCGTCGACTATTCGGGCCGTTCGGTCATCGTGACCGGCCCGGAACTCAAGCTGCACCAGTGCGGCCTGCCGAAGAAGATGGCGCTCGAGCTGTTCAAGCCGTTCATCTACGCCCGTCTCGACGCCAAGGGTCTCTCGATGACCCTCAAGCAGGCGAAGAAGTGGGTCGAGAAGGAGCGCAAGGAAGTCTGGGACATCCTGGATGAAGTCATCCGCGAGCACCCCGTCCTGCTGAACCGCGCGCCGACGCTGCACCGTCTCGGCATCCAGGCGTTCGAGCCCGTGCTGATCGAAGGCAAGGCGATCCAGCTTCACCCGCTGGTCTGCTCGGCCTTCAATGCCGACTTCGACGGCGACCAGATGGCCGTGCACGTTCCGCTGAGCCTCGAGGCCCAGCTCGAAGCGCGCGTGCTGATGATGTCGACCAACAACATCCTCAGCCCCGCCAACGGCAAGCCGATCATCGTGCCTTCGCAGGACATGGTCCTGGGCCTGTACTACCTGTCGATGGACCGCGAAGGTGAACCCGGCGAGGGCATGATCCTGGCCGACATCGCCGAAGTGCACCAGGCGCTCCACGTCGGCGCCGTCACTCTGCACACCAAGATCGTCAGCCGCGTTCCGCAGACCGACGAGAAGGGCCGCGAGTACATGCAGCGGGTCGAGACGACCCCGGGCCGCATGCTGATCGGCGAGTGCCTGCCGAAGAGCCACAAGGTGCCCTTCGAGGTGATCAACCGCCTGCTGACCAAGAAGGACATCGGCGACGTCATCGACGAGGTCTATCGTCACACCGGCCAGAAGGACACGGTGCTGTTCGCGGACGCGATCATGGCGCTGGGCTTCCGTCACGCCTGCCGCGCCGGCATCTCGTTCGGCAAGGACGACATGATCATCCCGGATTCCAAGATCGGCCTGGTCGAGGAAACCAAGGCGCTGGTTGCCGACTACGAGCAGCAGTACCAGGACGGCTTCATCACCCAGCAGGAAAAGTACAACAAGGTGATCGACGCCTGGAGCCGTTGCGGCGACCAGGTGGCGAACGCCATGATGGACGAGATCCGGGCGACGCCGAAGGACGAGAACGGCCGCGAGGCGCAGATCAACTCGATCTACATGATGAGCCACTCCGGTGCGCGTGGTTCGCCAGCGCAGATGAAGCAGCTCGCCGGCATGCGCGGCCTGATGGCCAAACCTTCGGGCGAGATCATCGAGACGCCGATCATCTCGAACTTCAAGGAAGGGCTGACCGTCCTCGAGTACTTCAACTCGACTCACGGCGCGCGTAAGGGCCTGGCCGACACGGCGCTCAAGACGGCGAACTCGGGTTACCTGACCCGCCGTCTGGTCGACGTGTCGCAGGACTGCGTGATCGTCGAAGAGGACTGCAAGACCGAGAACGCGCTGGAGATGCGCGCCATCATCCAGGGCGGCTCGATCATCGCCAGCCTGGGCGAGCGCATCCTCGGCCGCACGACCGCCGAAGACCTGGTCAACGTCAAGACCGGCGAAGTCATCGTCAAGTCGGGCACGCTGCTCGACGAGCCGATGGTCAAGGCGATCGAGGAAGCCGAAGTGCAGTCGGCCAAGATCCGCAGCCCGCTGGTCTGCGAAGCGGACCAGGGCGTCTGCGGCAAGTGCTACGGCCGCGATCTCGCCCGTGGTACGCCGGTCAACATCGGCGAGGCGGTGGGTGTCATCGCCGCGCAGTCGATCGGCGAGCCGGGCACCCAGCTGACGATGCGGACGTTCCACATCGGCGGCGCGGCGCAGGTCAACGAGACCAGCCACCTCGAATCGATCTCGGACGGCAAGGTCGTGTATCGCGACATGCCGACCATCACCGACAAGCGCGGCCGCAGGCTGTCGCTTGCCCGCAGCGGCGAGATGGTGGTGATCGACAACGAAGGCCGTGAGCGCGCGATCCACCGCGTGCCTTACGGTACCGTGCTGATGTTCGACGATGGCGCCAAGGTGAAGGAAGGCGATCGCCTGGCGGAGTGGGATCCGTTCACCCTGCCGATCATCACCGAGCAGTCCGGCATCGTCCGCTACCAGGACCTGGCCGACGGCAAGACGATGGAAGAGCGCGTCGACGATGCCACAGGCATCGCCCAGCGCGTCGTCACCGAGTACCGCGCCACCGGCCGTTCCAAGAAGGAGGATCTGCGTCCGCGGCTCACCCTGCTTGGCGAGGAAGGCGGCAAGAAGGGCGAGGAAACCGAGGCTGCACGTTACATGCTTGCCCCGGGTACCGCGCTTTCGGTCGAGGACGGGCAGCAGGTCGAAGCCGGCGACATCCTGGCACGTGCTTCGCGAGAAGCTGCCAAGACGCGCGACATCACCGGCGGTCTGCCGCGGGTGGCCGAGCTGTTCGAGGCACGCATGCCGAAGGACGTCGCGGTCATCGCCAAGATCAGCGGCCGGATCGAGTTCGTCCGCGACTACAAGGCCAAGCGCAAGATCGCGATCGTTCCGGAAGAGGGCGATCCGGTCGAGTACCTGGTCCCCAAGACCAAGGTGATCGACGTCCAGGAAGGCGACTTCGTCAAGAAGGGCGACACGCTGATCTCGGGCAGCCCGAACCCGCACGACATCCTGGAAGTGCTCGGGGTGGAGGCTCTGGCCGAATACCTCGTCGCGGAAATCCAGGAAGTCTACCGGCTCCAGGGCGTGAAGATCAACGACAAGCACATCGAGGTGATCGTTCGCCAGATGCTGCAGAAGGTCGAGATCACCGACGGCGGCGACACCACGCTGCTGCCGGGCGAGCAGGTCGATCTGGAGGAGATGAAGGAAATCAACTCCAAGCTGGCCAAGAACAAGAAGCCGGCCGAAGGCACCCCGGTGCTGCTCGGCATCACCAAGGCCAGCCTGCAGACCCGTTCGTTCATCTCGGCGGCCTCCTTCCAGGAGACCACCCGTGTGCTCACCCAGGCCGCGGTCGAAGGGAAGAAGGACACGCTGATCGGCCTCAAGGAGAACGTGATCGTCGGCCGTCTCATCCCCGCCGGTACCGGCGCGGGCATGAACCGCCTGCGCATCGCCGCCACCAGCCGCGACGCCGCCCTGCGCGCGTCGTGGAAGAAGGCCCAGGAAGCGATCATCGCCGCGAACACGGCCGCCGAGGAGCACGAGGCGGAACTGCAGCGCGATGCCGCGGATGACATCGGTGACGATCCGCTCGCAGCGGTGCAGGGTGAAACCCACGGCACCGACGCGGACGCCGGCGAGTACTTGCAGACGAGCGACGAGACGCTCGAAAGCGCCCCGGTCGAAAGCGGGCTGGCCGAGGACGAGCCGGCTGCTGCTGAGGAAGCCGAAGCCGACGCCGATCTGGCTGGCGACGAGCCGACCGAAGGCGAAGACGCTCCCGAAGAGGAGTGATCCTTCGCCTCCGGGCAAGAACAAGGAAGACCCCGCCGGAGCGATCCGGCGGGGTTTTTCGTTTCCGCCAGCCGCCACAGGGTGCATGATCCCCGGATGAGACTCGGCTTCGTACCTCTCGCCGCTTGTGTGTTGCTGGCAGCCTGCGACTCTGCTGAGAACCCCGCCGCCGATCCTTCTCCAACCGTGGCCCGTGAGCCCGCCGGGGCGCCACCGCCCGTGCCCGCGCCTGCTCCGCCCGCCGAAGTCGCTCCCGCCCCTTCGCTGGAGCCCGCGGGCGAATACCGCATCGCGGGGGTCGATGGCGGCGATATCGACCTGCCGCACGGCATCACCGCCTCCATCGGCGCTGACCGGATCGAGGTGGTCTCCCAGTGCGTGGAGATGGCCTGGTCCTACCGCCTGGAAGGCAGGGCGCTGCAGACCACGCGCTTGCCGGTCGTGACTTGCGACCGCGGCCGCTATCCGCAGGAGGAAGCCATCGAAGCCGCCTTCACCGCCGCGCGCGAAGTGGAGCGGACCGAAAGCAACGGGCTCCGCTTCTCCGGCGGCGGGCGGTCGGTGATTCTGTTCTCGCAGTAGCGCCCGCGCTGCCGCCGATTGCGCCCGGCGGTAGTGGCTGGCGGAGTGGCTGCCCTGCGCTATAGCGCGGTGATGACGATCACGCGCTTCGCCCCTTCGCCCACAGGCCTGCTGCATGTCGGCAACATCCGCACCGCGCTGCACAACTGGCTGCTCGCCCGCAAGGCCGGCGGGCGCTTCCTGCTGCGGATCGACGATACCGATGCCGAGCGGAGCGAGGAACGCTTCGTCGAGGCGATCCGCGACGATCTTGCCTGGCTGGGGCTGGAACCGGACGCGGCGGAGCGCCAGTCGGAGCGGCTCGTGCACTACGAGGCCGCATTCGATCGGCTAAAAGCGTCCGGGCGGGTCTATCCGGCCTACGAGACGGCGCAGGAGCTGGAGCTCAAGCGCAAGATCCGGCTCGGGCGCGGGTTGCCGCCGATCTACGATCGCGGTGCGCTGGAACTATCCGACGCGGATCGCGCCGCGAAGGAAGCGGAGGGCATCGCGCCGCACTGGCGCTTCAAGCTCGACCACGCCGAGCCGATCGAATGGATCGACGGCATCCGCGGGCCGCAACATTTCGAGGCGGCGCAGCTCAGCGACCCGGTGGTCCGCCGGGCCGACGGATCGTGGCTGTACATGCTGCCGAGCGCGATCGACGACATCGAGATGGGCGTCACCGACGTGCTGCGCGGCGAGGACCACGTTTCGAACACCGCGGTGCAGATCCAGATGTTCACCGCGCTCGGCGCGCAGCCGCCGCGCTTTGCGCACGAGGCGCTGCTGGTCGGCGCCGAGGGGAAGCTCTCCAAGCGGCTCGGCTCGCTCGGCTGCGACGCCTTCCGCGAGCGCGGCATCGAGCCGGAGGCGATCGTCGCGCTGCTCGCGCGGCTCGGCACTTCGCTGCCGGTCGAACCGATCGCCGATCGCGCGGTGCTCATCGAGACGTTCGACCTGGCGGCATTCGGGCGGGCGCCGGCGCGGTTCGACGAGGCGGAGCTCGAGCGGCTCAATGCCGCGATCGTGCACCAGCTCGACTATGCCGAGGTTGCGGACCGGCTGCCCACGGGAATGGGCGAGGAAGCCTGGCTGGCGATCCGCCCGAACCTCGCGCATGTCGGCGAGGCGGCGGATTGGTGGCAGGTGGTCACCGGCCCGGTCGAAGTCCCGGAGCTCACCGAAGAGGATCGGGCTTATGTGGCCGAGGCGGCCGAGGCGCTGACCTGGGGCGAGGACCCTTGGCATTCCCTCACCGGCGCGCTGAAGGCGGCCACGGGCCGCAAAGGCAAGGCGCTGTTCCAGCCGCTGCGCCTGGCCCTTACCGGAAGGCCCTCGGGTCCCGAGATGGCCGCGCTGCTGCCGCTGATCGGGGAGCAGGAGGCCAGGGCGCGGTTGGTAAGGGCGGCGGGCTAGGCTCGGCTTGCGCTGCCGAGGGGTGGTGCCAGTCGTGGTTCGACAGGCTCACCACGAACGGTGAGGTGTCGAAGCTAATTTAGATATAGATCCGTTCGTCCTGAGCTTGTCGAAGGACGAGATGGCGGGACGCTAGCCGTCAAAGCCGTCCGCGATCGCCTAGCTGGGTTTCCAGCCGATTTCGGCGACGCGGGCGGCGCGGGGGACGTCGGTTACGGCCTGGTTGACGGTGATGCTTTCGCCGGGCGCGAGGCTGCGCTGGGGCGGGTAGACTTCCCAGCTGTAGACGATCCGGTCGCGCTCGTCGCGCAGGACGATCAGGATCGGCGGCACGTCGCGGGCCACGCTGCCGGTGTTGGTGATCGTGCCGCTGGCGCCGAAGTACTCGGTGCCGTCGGGCAGTTGCCGGCGCTCCTGCTGGTCGGGCGGGAACTCCAGGTGCAGGTCCTCCTGCGCGGCGGCGAAAGTCGGGCGGCTCACCGGCACCCAGTCCGGCAGGCCCCAGTAGCTGACGGCGAAGATCAGCGCGCCGACGGTGAGGGCGAAGACCACGCCGGCATAAGTCCACAGCTTGAGCGGATTGCGGCGCGGGCGGAATGGCGGCTGGTGGTCGAAATGCGACGCGTCGCCGTTCTCGTAATCGGCTCGCGGCGCGACCGGGGGCAGCGGCGGGTCTTCCAGCGGCGGCGGGGCCGGCTGCGCCGGCTCGGCGACCGCCACTTCGGCTTCGGGTTCTCGCCGGGGAGCGGGGCTCGGCGCCGCCGGCCGTGGCTCCGCGGGGCGCGGCGCGGGGCTGGGCGCCGGGGGAGGAGGCGGCGCCGCTGCAGCGGCGGCCAGTTCGGGTCCTTCCTGGAACCAGCTGTGCCGGCACTTGGCGCAGCGCACCGTGCGCCCTTCCGCGCCGACCGCGCTGTCGGGAACGACATATCGCGTGGCGCATGCGGGGCAGGTGATGATCATCGCCCGCGAAGCTTACCCCTCCGGCGCCCCCGGCAACAAGGCGTGCAGCCGTGAACAGCCGCCCAGCGCGGCTTTTTTCCACATCGATCAGCGGCTATAGCCCCGCCGGATGTCCATTGTTCCCACCATAGCGGTCGATTGCCTGCCCGGATCCCGACGATGAGCGGGACGGAGGGGGGTATCGTTCAGTTCGACAACGTCGGCCTGCGCTATGGAACCGACCGGGAGGTGCTGAGCGATATCTCGTTCACGCTGCACCCGGGGAGCTTCTATTTCCTCACCGGCGCGAGCGGCGCGGGCAAGACTTCGCTGCTGCGGTTGCTCTACCTGGCGCAGCGGCCCTCCCGCGGGATGATCCGCATGTTCGGCACCGACGTGATCACGCTGCCGCGCCGCGCCTTGCCCGAATACCGCCGCCGGCTGGGCACGGTGTTCCAGGACTTCAGGCTGGTTTCCCACCTTTCGGCGTTCGACAACGTCGCGCTGCCCTTGCGGGTGTCCGGTGTGCCGGAGAGCGGGATCCGCAAAGCCGTTGCCGACATGCTCGAATGGGTCGGGCTGGCGCACCGCGCCGACGCCCGGCCGCCGACCCTCTCGGGCGGGGAGCAGCAGCGCGTCGCGATCGCCCGCGCCGTCATCGCCCGGCCGGAAGTGCTGGTGGCGGACGAGCCGACGGGCAACGTCGATCCGGACATGGCGCTGAAGCTGCTGCGGCTGTTCCAGGCGCTGAATCGGCTGGGCACCACGGTGGTGGTGGCGACGCACGATGTGCACTTGCTGAAGAAAGTGCCGGACTCGCTGATCATGCGGCTCGACAAGGGGCGGCTGTCCGACCCTACCGGTGCGCTGCGCTATCCGCCGCGGCCCGCGGCCCGCTCGGCGGAGGAGCGCGCGTGATGGCGTCGCTCTCGCCCATCCGCCGCAAGCAGACGCGTTTCGGGGGCGGGCGCGGCGGCCTGCTGCAGCAGGCGCGGCTCACCGGGCCGATGCCGTGGGTCATCGCCATCATGGTGGCCCTGACCGTGATGGCGGCGGCGGCGGGGCTCGCGCTGGACAACCTGGCGGACAACGCCCGGGCGGAGATCTCCGGCGGGCTGACGGTGCAGGTGGTCGAGGGCGGACCGGCGGAGCGGGAGCGCCAGGCCGAAGTGGCGGTAGCGCTGCTGACCAACAGGGAGGACATCGCCGAAGTCCGCCGCGTGCCGGATGCGGAGCTGGCGGCCCTGATCGATCCCTGGCTCGGCGAGGCAGCCGGCGCCGGCGACGAGGCGATCCCGATCCCCGCGCTGATCGACGTCCGCTTTCGCGGCCCGGTGACGGACCGCCGCCTGGTCGAGCTGCGCGACGCCTTGCTCGCTTCGGTGCCCTCCGCGCGGATCGATGCGCAGGCCGGCTGGCTGGCCCCGGTGTTCCAGGCGATCGCCTCTCTGCAGTGGCTGGCCGTGGGGCTGGTGGTGCTGCTGGCGGCGACGAGCGCGGCGGCGGTGTGGCTGGCGGCGCGCAGTGCGCTGGGCTCCAACCGCGACACGATCGAGATCGTACACCTGCTCGGCGGTACGGACCGGCAGATCGCGCGCCTGTTCGAGCGTTCGATTGCCGTCGACGCGGTCATCGGCGGAGCGGTCGGCCTGCTCCTCGGCGCCGGGGCCGTGATCCTGCTCGGGCGCCAGTTCGCGGCGCTCGGTTCGGGAATGGTGGCCGGGGGCGGGCTCGACCTGGCCGATTGGCTCGCGGTCGGCGCGATCCCGCTGGCGGCGGTGGCGATCGCGATGCTGACGGCGCGGCTGACGGTGCTGGGCGCGCTCAGGAGGATGCTGTGATCGGCCGGGCCCTTGCCGCGCTGATGATCGCCTGGCTGCTGGGGTTCACCTGGTTTGCTGCTGCGCTGCCGCAGCCCGCGCCGGCGAGCGAGAAGACGCAAGTCATCGTCGTGCCGACCGGCGGCGTCGGGCGGATCAGCCGCGGCCTGGAGATGCTGCGCGCCGGCGCGGCCGAGAGGCTGCTGGTCAGCGGGGTGGACCACTCGGTCAAGCCGAGGGAGTTCGCGGCCGAGTACGAGGTAACGCCCGGCGAGATGGACTGCTGCGTGATCCTGGGCTTCACGGCGCTCGACACCCGGGGCAACGCTCGGGAGACGGCGGACTGGATCATCCAGGGCAAGTACCGCTCCCTCCGGCTGGTCACCAGCGACTGGCACATGCGGCGCAGCGCGGGCGAACTGCAGCAGGTCCTGCCGCAAGGGGTGCGGGTGGTGGAAGACGGGGTGCCGACCGAACCTTCGCTGGGCACGCTGTTCCTGGAGTACCACAAGCTGCTGGCCAGCTGGCTGGGCCGCCTGTGACCGTCCTGCGCAACCTGCTGTTCTACGCCGCGTTCTACCTGGGATCGGTGTACTTCGTGCTGGCATCGCTGGTGGCGATGGCGACCGTTTCGGAAGAGCGCTTCCGCAAGGTGCCGAACGCCTGGTCGCACTTCCACCGCTGGTGCGTGAACCGCATCCTCGGCATCGACGTGCGCGTCGAAGGGGTGCGGCCTGAAGGGCAGGCGTTCTTCGCGATCAAGCACGAGAGCTTCTTCGAGGCGATCGATCTGGCGACGATGCTCGACGAGCCGGTGCCATACGCCAAGGAGGAGCTGTTCCGCATTCCCGGCTGGGGGCGCGTGGCGCGGGCCTATGGCGGGATCGCGGTGGCGCGCGACGCCGGGGCCAAGGGCCTGCGTTCGATGCTGGCGGAATCGCGCAAGCATATCGACAGCGGGCGGCAGCTGGCGATCTTCCCCGAAGGCAAGCGCGTGCCCCACGGCACGCGGCCGCCGCTGCGGGCCGGTTTCGCCGGGCTCTACAAGCTGCTGCGCCTGCCGGTCGTGCCGGTGGCAGTCGATAGTGGGCCGGTCTACCAGCGGTGGTGGAAGCCGCGCGGCACGATCACCATCCGCTTCGGCGAGCCGATCCCGCCCGGACTGCCGCGCGAGGAGCTCGAGGCGCGGGTGCATGCGGCGATCAACGAGTTGAACAGCTAGGGCCCGCTGATCCTCCCCAAGGGGAAGGAACGGAACTAACCTATTCGGCACATTTTGCTTGACATCGTGACGTTCTTCGGTTAGGAATAACGAAGATCGCGATGCTGCGCTTCCGGGAATTACCCGTGGTCGGCGCGGCCGAAGTCGGGGCGGGCGTCGTCCTGGCCGAGTTCGATGATCGAGCGGCGGATGGCCCGGGTGCGGGTGAAGAGTTCGAACATCGATTCCCCGTCTCCGGCCCTGATCGCTTCCCGCATGTGCGCCAGGTCGGTGAGGAAGCGGTCGAGCATCTCGAGCACGGCCTCGCGGTTGTTGAGGAACACGTCGCGCCACATCGTCGGGTCGGAGGCGGCGATGCGGGTGAAGTCGCGGAAGCCGCCGGCGGAATACTTGATCACCTCCCCCCGCGTCACTTCCTCGAGGTCCGAGGCAGTGCCGACGATGGTGTAGGCAATGAGGTGGGGGATGTGGCTGGTGACGGCGAGGACGCGGTCGTGGTGCTCGGCGTCCATGACTTCGACCGTGGCGCCGAGAGCGCGCCAGAACTTCGCAAGGCCGCCCACCAACGCAGGATCGGCGTCCTCGGGAGGGGTAAGGATGCACCAGCGGTGATGGAACAGCGCGGCAAAGCCGGCGTCGGGGCCGCTGTGCTCGGTCCCGGCGACCGGGTGGGCGGGGATCACGGCGCGGCCCGGCAGGGCTTCGGCGAGGGCGCGGGTGATCGACTGCTTGGAGGAGCCGACGTCGCTGACCAGCGCGCCGTCTCGCAAGCTGCCGGCGAGGGCGCGGGCCGCTTCGCCCATGGCGCCGACGGGCACGCAGAGGATCACGAGATCGGCATCGGCGGCGGCTTCGGCGGCGCTATCGCAGACGGTGCCGACCAGGCCGCGCTCGGCGGCGCGGCGGCGGACCGCCGGATCGGAGTCGTAGCCGGTGGTGAGGACGCCCGGCAGGTGTTGGGCGACCGCGAGGCCGATCGATCCGCCGAGGAGGCCGAGGCCGATGATTGCGACTTTGTCGAAGCTCATGCCGAGCCCTCGGCCATCCGGGCCAGGCTATCGGCGATCACGTCCATATGCTCGGCCGTGCCGATGGTGATGCGCAGGCCCTGCGGCAGGCCCTGGCCGGGGAGGTGGCGTACCGCGAAGCCGCGTTCGGCCAGGCCCCGGAGCGCCGTTTCGGCGCTGAGCGCGCCTTCGAACAGCACGAGGACGAAGTTGGCCTGGCTGGGCAGCGGGCGCAGGCCGTGGTTGCCGAGCGCTTCGAGCGCGGCGACGAAGCGGGCGCGAACCTCGCGGTTGTGCTCGCGCGAGGCGGTGACGAAAGCCTGGTCCTCGAGCGCGGCCGCGGCGGTGGATTGCCCGGTGGCGGTGACGTTGAAGGGGCCCCTGATGCGGTTCAGCGCGTCGACCAGGTGCGGTGTGCCGGTGCCCCAGCCGATCCGCTCGCCGGCGAGGCCGTAGATCTTGGAAAACGTGCGGGTGACGAGGACGTTCTCGTGCGCGGCGGCGAGGGCCAGCCCGCCATCGTCGTCGGCCGGATCGACGTATTCGGCATAGGCCTGGTCGATCACCAGCAGCACGTCCCCCGGCAGTCCGGCGTGGAGCCGCGCGAGTTCGGCTGCGGGCAGGAAGCTGCCGGTCGGGTTGTTGGGATTGGCGATGAAGACCACCCGGGTGCGCTCGTTGACGCAGGCGAGCAGCGCATCGACGTCGGCGCCGTAGTCGGCGTCCCGCGCCTCGACCGGTTGCGCGCCGCAGCGCCGGGCCGCGATGTCATAGACGGCGAAGCTGTAGCGCGGGAACAGCACTTCGTCGCCCGGCCCGGCAAACGCCTGGGCGGCGAGGTTGAGCAGCTCATCCGAGCCGGTGCCGCAGACGACCCGCGCGGGGTCGATACCGTGCACGCGGCCGATCGCGGCGCGCAGCTCCGCGCTGTCGGGGTCGGGGTAAAGCGACGGCGCCTTGGCGGCCGCGCGCGCGGCCAAAGCCAGGGGGCTGGTGCCGAGCGGGTTCTCGTTGGCCGAGAGCTTGAGCAGCTCGCGGCCGTCGTCGGCGCGCGACTTGCCGGGTACGTAGGCATGGATTGCCGCTATCCACGGCTTCATCCGGGGGCTCATCTGCGATCTGCTGTCGTCCACGGCGCGCCGCATAGCGGCAACACGCGGCAATTGACAGCATTTGCGCTTGGCCCCAATCCGCGAGGGCATGGCACCCTCCACCGATCCCGCTGTGAAAAGCCTCAGGCTCGAGAGTCCGCTCCCGCTCGACAGCGGGCAGGCGCTGGACGGCGTGCGTGTGGCCTACGAAACGTACGGGGAACTCGCCGCCGACAAGAGCAACGCCATCCTCGTGTTCCACGCGCTGACCGGCGACCAGCACCTGGCCAGCCCGCATCCGATCACCGGCAAGCCCGGCTGGTGGGACCGGATGGTCGGGCCGGGCAAGCCGATCGACACCAGCCGCTTCCACGTGATCTGCGCCAACGTGATCGGCAGCTGCATGGGATCGACCGGTCCGGCCAGCGAAGGCCCGGACGGGCGGGCCTGGGCGATGCGCTTCCCGGTGATCACGATCCGCGACATGGTGCGGGCGCAAGTGGCGCTGATCGACGCATTGGGGATCGAGCTGCTGCACGCGGTGGTCGGCGGGTCGATGGGCGGGATGCAGGCGCTGAGCTTCGCGGCCAACTTCCCCACGCGGGCCGCGCGGGTGCTGGCGATCGCCACTACGGCGCGCCATTCGGCGCAGAACATCGCCTTCCATGAAGTCGGCCGCCAGGCGATCATGGCCGACCCGAACTGGGAAGGCGGCGACTACTACGGGCGCGGCAAAGGGCCGGAGAAGGGCCTGGCCGTGGCCCGCATGGCGGCGCACATCACCTACCTTTCGGAGGCCGGGCTGACCGGCAAGTTCGGCCGCCGCCTGCAGGACCGGGAGGCCAAGAGCTTCGGCTTCGACGCCGATTTCCAGGTCGAAAGCTACCTCCGCCACCAGGGGATCGCCTTCACCGACCGGTTCGACGCCAACAGCTATCTCTATATCACCCGGGCGATGGACTACTTCGACCTGGCGGAGGAGCACGGCGGGCGGCTGGCGGATGCTTTCGCCGGCACCCCGGCGCGGTTCTGCCTCGTCAGCTTCGACACCGACTGGCTCTACCCCACGTCCGAATCGCGGCACGTGGTCCATGCCCTCAACGCGGTGGCGGCGCCGGTCAGCTTCGTGGAGCTTTCCGCGCCGCACGGCCACGACAGCTTCCTGCTCGACGTGCCCGCGCTCGACCGGGTGGTGAAAGGGTTCCTCGAATGAGCCTGCGCGCAGACCTCGCAGCGATCGCGGCCAACGTGGCGCCGGGCAGCCGGGTGCTCGACGTCGGCTGCGGCGAGGGCGAGCTGATGGAAGTGCTCCAGCGCCAGAGGGGCTGCGACGCGCGGGGGATGGAGATCGACCCCGAGGCGGTCGAGCGCTGCGTCGCGCGCGGGCTGTCGGTGGTCCAGGGTGACGCCGACCGCGACCTGGCCGATTATCCCGACGATGCGTTCGACTGTGCGATCCTGTCGCAGACGCTGCAGACCGCCGCCCGGCCGGACTTGCTGCTCGACGAGCTGCTGCGGGTCGGCCGCCGGGCTTTCGTCAGCTTCCCGAACTTCGCCTACTGGCGGATGCGCGCCGCGCTGCTGTTCAGGGGCCGCATGCCGGTAACCCGGCACCTGCCGGTGAGCTGGTACGAGACGCAGAACATCCACCACGTGACCGTAGACGACTTCCGCGAGCTGCTGCGGGCAAAAGGCGTGACGGTGGAGAAGACCTGGTTCTTCACCCGCGGGCGCGAGATCGGCGGCGCGGCGGCGAATTGGCGCGCCGAGCACGCGGTGTTCCAGTTGAGCCGGTAGGCTCAGGCTGAGCCGTCGTTAACGAGCAGCACGCTGTCGTCGCGGGCGAGGCTCCACATGGTGAGCCCGGCCTCTTTCGCGCGGTCGACCGCCATGCTGGTCGGCAGGGACACCGTGACCAGGCGCGTGGCGCCGGCGCGGACTGCCTTTTCGACGATTTCGTAGGAGCAGCGGGCGGTCGAGAGGATGAAGCCGGCGGCCGGGTCCTCTCCGGCGGCGGCGAGGGCGCCGACGAGCTTGTCGAGCGCGTTGTGGCGGCCGACGTCCTCGCGCGCCGTGCGGATCGCGCCGGCTTCGTCGCAAAAGGCGGCAGCGTGGGCGGCGCCGGTGCGGCGGGTGAGGGGCTGGTGATCGCGCAATGCGCCGAGCGCGGTAAAGATCGCCTGCGGATCGAGCGAGGTGTGGGCGGGCACCGGGGGGAGCGGACGGGCGACGGCTTCAAGGTTCTCGATCCCGCACAGCCCGCAGGAACTTTCCGCCACGCGCGAGCGCACCCGATCGGTGAGTTTCTCGATCCCGAGCCCGGCGAGCGCCGAGCGGACGATCCAGCCTTTGTCGGTTTCGGCGGCGGCGATGTCGGTGATGTCGGCGGGGATCTGCGCCAGCCCCTCAGTGAGCGCAAAGCCGCGGGCGAAATCCTCGAGATCCGCCGGCGTGGCCATCATCACCGCGTAGGACAGGCCGTTGAACTCCAGCGCGACCGGCGCTTCCGGCACCCATTCGCGAGTGAGCGGGCGGCGGGTTCCGTCGGCGCGTACTTCAGAGATATCATTGCCCATTAGTCCACTTTCCGTTCGCCCTGAGCTTGTCGAAGGGCGGTTCTTCACTTCAGGCGCAGCGCTAAAAGAAAAAGCGGTCCTTCGACAAGCTCAGGACGAACGGGGAGGCAAAGCCCCCTCCTCTTCAGAGGAGGGGGTTGGGGGTGGTGGAGGCGCGCGAAACGTTCGAATGGTCACGCGGAGACGCGGAGTCTTTTGGCGCTCGCAGAGGCGCAGAGGCGCGGAGACTACAAAGGCGAAAAAACCCGCGGCGAAGCCGCCATCAACGATCTTTGAAGCACAGCGCCCTCCGGGCGCACTCCTTCTTCGCGCCTCCGCACCTTCGCGCCTTTGAGTGATGAAAAACTCTCCGCGCCTCCGCGTCTCCGCGTGATCTAAAAGCTCTGCGCTTCTGCGAGCGCATAAAAGCGGCGTAGCGCGATCCTTAGCACCACCCCGCTGCGACTAGGTTCGCCTGCGGCTCACCAAGTCTCGCTGCCCCTCCTCTGAAGAGGAGGGGCGAACTTGGGTTTAGCCCGCATCCGAGTGGCCGACTTCGTCGACGCTGTTGAACTCGGTGGCGCGGGTCTGGGAGGCTGGGTGGCTGCCGGTCTGCAGGTACTCGATCGCGTCGCGTGCGATCGGGGAGAGGTGCGAGTGGTCGTCGGCGAAGATTGCCGCCTTCATCCGCGGGTCCCAGAACTGGTAGATGTGGTCGGCAGTTGCCAGCACGGCTTTCTCGTGGCCCATGGCCGCGAAATTGCGTGCGATGTCGCCGGCCATGCGCCGCAGCGTTTCGACGGTGGAGCTCATTCGGCGGGCTCCATCGCCGTGTCGATGCGGCGCGAACGTTCGGCGAGGTCAGCGTAGTCTTCCTGCCACTCGCTCGGGCCGTTGCTCGGCATGACCTGGACGGCGGTGACCTTGTACTCGGGACAGTTGGTCGCCCAGTCGGAGAAGTCGGTGGTGACGACGTTGGCCTGGGTCGAGGGGTGGTGGAACGTGGTGTAGACCACGCCCGGCGCCACCCGGTCGGTGACCAGGACCCGCAGCGTCGTTTCGCCGGTGCGGCTGGCGAGCTTGGCCCAGTCGCCGGTCTTGAAGCCGCGGTTCTCGGCGTCGGTCGGGTGCATTTCCAGCACGTCCTCATCATGCCAGACGACGTTGTCGGTGCGCCGCGTCTGCGCGCCGACGTTGTACTGGCTGAGGATGCGGCCGGTGGTCAGCAGCAGCGGATAGCGCGGGCCGGTCTTCTCGTCGGTGGGCACGTATTCGGTGACCACGAACTTGCCCTTGCCGCTGGCGAAGCCTTCGACGTGCATGACCGGGGAGCCTTGCGGGAACTTCTCGTTCACCGGCCACTGGACCGAGCCGATCTCGTTCAACCGCTCCCACGAAAGGCCGGCGAAGCTCGGCGTCAGGCGGGCGATCTCTTCGATGATCTGGCTGGGGTGGGTGTAGTTCCAGTTCGCGCCGACGGCGTTGGCGAGCATCTGGGTGACCTGCCAGTCCTCGTAACCGTTAGCCGGCTCCATCACCTTGCGGACCGGCTGGATGCGGCGCTCGGCATTGGTGAAGGTGCCGTTCTTCTCCAGGAAGGTCGAGCCCGGCAGGAACACGTGCGCGTAGTTCGCGGTCTCGTTGAGGAACAGGTCATGCACGATGACCAGCTCCATCGCCTCGAGCCCGGCGGCAACGTGCCTGGTGTTCGGGTCGGACTGGAGAATGTCCTCGCCCTGGATGTAGATCGCCCGGAAGCTGCCGTCGACGGCCGCGTCGAGCATGTTCGGAATGCGCAGGCCTGGCTCGGTGTCGAGCGTGACGCCCCAGTCCTTCTCGAACACGGAGCGGGTTTCCGCGTCGTGGATGTGGCGATAGCCGGGCAGTTCGTGCGGGAAGCTGCCCATGTCGCAGGCGCCCTGCACGTTGTTCTGGCCGCGCAGCGGGTTCACGCCCACGCCGGGGCGGCCGATGTTGCCGGTGGCCATCGCCAGGTTGGCGATCGTCATCACCGTGGAGCTGCCCTGGCTGTGCTCGGTGACGCCGAGGCCGTAGTAGATGGCGCCGTTGCCGCCGGTGGCGTAAAGACGCGCGGCCTCGCGGACCGTCTGCGCAGGCACGCAGGTGACGGCCTCGAGGAACTCCGGGCTGTTGCGCTCGAGCGAGACGAACCGGGCCCAGTCGTCGAACTCGTCCCAGTCGCAGCGTTCGCGGATGAACTTCTCGTCGTAGAGCTTCTCGGTGACGATGACGTGCGCGAGGCTGGTCATCACCGCGACGTTCGTGCCCGGCTGGAGCGGCAGGTGGTGGGCCGCTTCGATGTGCGGCGATCGGACCAGGTCGATCCGGCGCGGATCGATCACGATCAGCTTGGCGCCCTGGCGCAGGCGGCGCTTCATGCGGCTGGCGAACACGGGGTGCGCGTCGGTCGGGTTGGCGCCGATCACCATGATCACGTCGGCGTCCATCACGGAATCGAAGTCCTGCGTGCCGGCGCTGGTGCCGAAGGTGGTTTTCAGGCCGTAACCGGTCGGCGAGTGGCAGACGCGGGCACAGGTATCGACGTTGTTCGCGCCGAACACGCTGCGCACGAGCTTCTGGACGAGGTAGGTTTCCTCGTTGGTGCAGCGGCTGGAGGTGATGCCGCCCAGCGCGCGGGCGCCGTGGCGGGCCTTGATGTCGTTGATCTTGCCGGCGGTGTAGCCGAGCGCTTCTTCCCAGCTGACTTCGCGCCAGGGCTGGTCGATCGAATCGCGGATCATCGGCCTGGTGATGCGGTCCTTGTGGTTGGCATAGCCATAGGCGAAGCGGCCCTTGACGCAGCTGTGGCCACGGTTGGCCTTGCCGTCCTTCCACGGCACCATGCGGACGAGCTGCTCGCCGCGCATCTCGGCGCGGAAGGTGCAGCCGACGCCGCAATAGGCGCAAGTGGTGACCACGGCCTTCTCCGGCCGGCCGATCGCCTTGACGCTCTTTTCCTGCAGCGTGGCGGTGGGGCAGGCCTGGACGCAGGCGCCGCAGCTCACGCACTCGCTGGCGAGGAAGTTGTCCTCATCCTGCCCGGCCGAGACCATGGAGGCAAAGCCGCGGCCGTCGATCGTCAGCGCGAAAGTGCCCTGCACTTCGTCGCACGCGCGAACGCAGCGGCTGCAGACGATGCACTTGCTCGGATCGAAATCGAAGTAAGGGTTCGAATGGTCGGTCGGCAGGGCGAGGTGGTTGTCGCCCTCATAGCCGTAGCGCACGTCGCGCAGGCCGACGTTGGCGGCCTGTTCCTGCAGCTCGCAGTCGTTGTTGGCGGAGCAGGTCAGGCAGTCGAGCGGGTGGTCGGAGATGTAGAGCTCCATGACGCCGCGGCGCAGCTTCTCGAGCCGCGGGGTCTGGGTCTTGACGACCATGCCCGGCATGACCGGGGTGGTGCACGATGCGGGCGTGCCGCGCGCGCCTTCGATCTCGACCAGGCACAGGCGGCAGGAGCCAAAGGCCTTCATGTTGTCGGTGGCGCAGAGCTTGGGGATGTCGCCGCCGGTCTCGGCCGCGGCGCGCATCACGCTCGTGCCGGCCGGCACGGTCACTTCGCGCCCGTCGATCGTCAGCGTCACCTGTTCGGCGGACTGGGACTCGGGAGTCCCGAAATCCTTCTGGCGTTCAAATCCCATCACGTCGCTCCATCGCGGCCAGATCGGCCGGGGTATTGATATTAACAGATTTCGTGGGCGTTTTCACCGCCCGCGCACCGAGCGCCTCGGCGAAGGCCAGCATCGAGTGCCGGCCGGTTCCTTCGAGAATACGCTCGATCGTGTCCGTTGCTCCCACCGGCCAGTGGCCGACGACCGGCTGGTCTTCGAGGTAGGCCGGAGCCGGGGAGAGTAGGTCGAGCAGGTTGTCCGGCAGGTTAACCGAATCCACGCCGCAAGTGAGCACGGTCTCGTAACCTTCGTCCTGCGCCAGGTGCAGGCCGGCGGCGATGCCGGCGAGCGGCCCCATGCCGGCGTGCGGCCAGTCGGGAATGCAGCGCCCGGGCCCGCGCTCGCGCCCGGCGATGACGACGAGTTCGCAATGCCCGGTGAGCAGGTCGAAGGCCCGCGCGAGCAGGGTGTGCCCACCCAGCTCGGCGAGCGCCTTGTCGCTGCCGAAGCGGGTCGACTGACCGCCTGCGAGGACTATGCCGAGGATCATGCGCGCGTCGTCCCGGACTCGATCCGGGACTGCTGGCCGCTGGGTGCGAGCCTCGTTTGGCGGACCAGGAGGGCAGCGATCCCGGCTTTCGCCGGGATGACGGGGAACTGGATCACTCTGCTGCCTCCGCTTCGCGATCGGCGCGGCCGGTGAAGTCTTCCGGCCAGTTCTTCAGTGCGCTCATCACCGGGAACGGCGTGAAGCCGCCAAGGGCGCAGAGGCTGCCGAACTTCATCGTTTCGCACAAGTCGGTCAGCAGGCCGATTTCCTGTTCCTGGCTGCGGCCGTGCTTGGGCGCGTTGTGCATGACCGCCGTGCGCTCGATGTGGTCGGCCGTGCGGCCGCCGGTGCGGATGCGGTCGATGAGCTCGACGCCGCGCACCGCGCCGATGCGGCATGGGGTGCACTTGCCGCAGCTTTCCGCCGCGCAGAACTCCATCGCGAAGCGGGCCATCGCGCCCATGTCGGCGCTGTCGTCGAACACGGTGATGCCGCCATGGCCGATCAGGGCGTCGGCTTCGGTGTATTCCTCGTAATCGAAGCGGATGTCGAACTGGTCGGGGTGGAGATAGGCGCCCAGCGGGCCGCCGACCTGCACGGCCTTGACCGGGCGGCCGCTCTCGGTGCCGCCGCCGATGTCGTAGATCAGCTCCTTCAGCGTGATGCCGAAGCCGGTTTCGAACAGGCCGCCGTGCTTGAGGTTCCCGGCGAGCTGAATCGGCATCGTGCCTTTGGATCGGCCCATGCCCAGCGTGCCGTAGTGCCCTGCCCCCCCTTCGACGAGGATGTGCGGCACGGCGGCAAGGGTGAGCACGTTGTTGACCACCGTCGGCTTGCCGAACAGCCCTTCGAGCGCGGGCAGCGGCGGCTTGGCGCGGACTTCGCCGCGCTTGCCTTCGAGGCTGTTGAGCAGCGAGGTTTCCTCACCGCAGACATAGGCGCCCGCGCCGACGCGCACTTCGACCTGGAACGGCGCGACGATGCCGGCGCTCAGTTCCACTGCGCGTTCCAGCTTGCGGATCGCGTCGGGGTATTCGCTGCGCAGGTAGACGTAGCCGCGGTCTGCGCCGACAGCCTCGCCGGCGATCGCCATGCCTTCGATCAGCATGAAGGGATCGCCTTCGATCAGCATGCGGTCGGCGAACGTGCCGCTGTCGCCTTCGTCGGCGTTGCAGACGATGTACTTCTGCGGGCCGGAGGCCTTGGCCACGGTCTGCCACTTGATGCCTGCCGGGAAGCCCGCGCCGCCGCGGCCGCGCAGGCCGGATGCGGTGACTTCCTCGAGGATCTGGGCGCTGCCGATCTGGCGCGCGCGGCGGAGGCCTGCCCAGCCGCCGGTCGCCTCGTAGTCCTGCAGGTTCAGCGGACGGGTCTTGCCGGCGCGGGCGAACGTCAGGCGCTGCTGGCGGGCGATGAAGGGGTGCTGCTCGATCGCGCCAATGGCGATCTCCGCTGCGCCGCCTTCGAGGATGTCGTCGACGTCTTCCAGCGTCGCCGGGCCCCAACCTTTCCCATCAATCTCGACCAGCGGCTCGAGCCAGTGCATGCCCCAACTGCTGGTGCGGTGCACTTCGTGGCCCTTGCGCTCGAAAGCGCGGGCCAGCTCGTCGGCGCCCATGGCGCGGGCGAGGGCATCGTCGGATATTTTAATGATCATCACGCGTTCTCGATAACTTGGGCGAGGGCCGGGCCGTCAAGGCGAGCGTGGAGCCGGTCGCCGACGCGGGCCGCGGGGCCGGCGCTGCACAGGCCCAGGCAGTAGACGGTCGTCAGCTTGACCCGCTCGCCGGCAGCGGCAGTGGCGGCATCCATGATCTGCTCGACGCCGCGGGCCTTGCAGGCCTCGGCACGGCAGATCTGCACGACGGGGCGCAGGTCGGGCTTGTCGAGGAAGTCGTGGTAGAAGCTGACCACCCCGTGCACGTCGGCGCGGGAGAGGTTGAGGCCGTTGGCGATTAGGGCTTCGCTATCGGCGTCGACGCAGCCGAACTCCTCCTGCACGGCGTGCAGGATCGGCAGCAACGGCCCTTCCCGGTGACGGTGTTCGGCGATGATCTCGCCGATCTTTTCCAACTTGCTGCTCACTTTTTCAGTCTTTCGGCATGCCAGGCAATGTGGTCGTCGATGAAGCTGGAAACGAAGAAGTAGGAGTGGTCGTACCCCTCCTGCATCCGGATCGTCGCGGGCATGTTCGCCGCGGCGCAGGCTGCTTCCAGCAAGTGCGTCTTCAATTGTTCGTCGAGGAAGTTGTCGGCGCGGCCCTGGTCGACCAGCAGGTCGGGCAGGCGCGCGCCGTCCTCGATCAGCGCGCAGGCATCGTACTCCCGCCAGGCCGAGCGGTCATCCCCGATGTAGCCGGTCAGGGCCTTTTCGCCCCACGGGCAGTTCAGCGGGCTGACGATCGGCGCGAAGGCGCTGGTCGAGCGGAAGCGGCCCGGGTTGCGCAGGGATATCGTCAGCGCGCCGTGGCCGCCCATCGAGTGGCCGGAGATGCCCTGGCGGTCCATGTCGACCGGGAAGGCCTCGGCGATCAGCGCGGGCAGTTCCTGCTCGATATAGCTGCGCATGCGGAAGTGCTGGGCCCAGGGATCCTGCGTGGCGTCGACGTAGAAGCCGGCGCCCTTGCCGAAGTCGTAAGCCTCGTCGTCCGGTACGTCCTCCCCGCGCGGGCTGGTGTCCGGGCCGACGAGGATGATGCCGTGCTCGGCGCAGGCGCGCTTGTACTCGCACTTTTCCATCGCGTTGGCGTGGGTGCAGGTAAGGCCGGAAAGCCACCACAGCACCGGCAGCTTCGCGCCCGGCGCGTGATCGGGCACATAGACCTGGAAGGTCATCGGCGTGCCGGTGACGGAGGACTCATGGGTGTAGACACCCTGGGTCCCGCCGAAGCACCTGGACTTGCTGACTGTTTCCGCTGTCATCCGACTTCCTGTTCCGCGTCTACGTTCGTGGTGAAGGCACACAGCTTGTTGCCTACAGGATCGCGCAGGTAGGCACCGTAGAGCTTCGCATCGGGCATGTCGCGCCGGCCCGGCGCACCTTCATCGCTACCGCCGTTGGCGAGCCCCGCCTGGTGCCATGCGTCCACAGCCGCCGGCTCCGGTGCGGCCAGGCCGATCGTGCCGCCGTTGGCGTGGGTCGCAGGCCCGCCGTCTGCCGGACGGCCGACGGAGAAGAACCCGCTTCCGTACGATCCATAATACGCCCGCTCACCCATCCGGTTGCCCGGGATGCCGAGCGCGGCGAACGTCGCGTCATAGAACGCGATGGATTTTTCCGGCTCGTTGCACCCGATAACGATGTGGGTGAACACCGCGGCTTATGCCTTGGGGCCGACGTTCGGCGTGAAGACGCAGATCTTGTTGCCGTCCGGATCGCGCAGGTACGCGCCGTACATGTTGCCGGGGGAGGTCTCGCGGAAGCCGGGCTGGCCTTCGCAAGTGCCGCCGGCGGCGAGGCCGGCTTCGTGCCAGGCATCGACCGTGGCATAGTCCGCTGCCTTGAGGCCGAGGGTGTGGCCGTTCGACACGGTCGCTTCTTCGCCGTTGGCCGGCTTGGCCACGATCAGCGAGCCCTGCTCGGTCGGATAGACGGTACCGTGCGGCAGCGGGTGGCCGGCATGGCCGAGCTTGCCCATCGTGGCATCGTAGAACGCGCGGCTCTTCTCGATGTCGTTGGTGCCGAGGAATACGTGGTTGAACATGGGAATCTCCTCTCATGGTCCGGCTGCGGGCCGGAGCTTGTCTCATCGCATAGCTGAAAACTTCGGACTTGTGAAAGCCTGAAACGCAATGGCTACACCAATCCTCCCCGGGACGGGGAGGGGGACCGCCCGCGTAGCGGGTGGTGGAGGGGGCTCTTGGCCCGGACGAACGGCTGAGCCAGGCCTCGCCCCCTCCGTCAGCGCTTCGCGCTGCCACCTCCCCCTCCGGGGGAGGATTTGGCAACTCCCTCAGATCCTCCCCTTCGAGGGGAGGTGGCAGCCCGCAGGGCTGACGGAGGGGTGTAATCGCTAGCGTGGACACCCCTCCACCACCGCCTTCGGCGGCGGTCCCCCTCCCCGTCCCGGGGAGGATCTTCATTGCATCGAACCCCTTAGAAGACCACCACGCTGCGGATGCTCTCGCCGGAGTGCATGAGATCGAAGCCTTTGTTGATCTCCTCGAGCGTGAGCACGTGGGTGATCATCGGGTCGATCTCGATCTTGCCGTTCATGTACCAGTCGACGATCTTCGGCACGTCGGTGCGGCCCTTGGCACCGCCGAACGCCGTGCCGCGCCAGTTGCGCCCCGTCACGAGCTGGAACGGACGGGTGGCGATCTCCTTGCCGGCTTCGGCCACGCCGATCACGATCGAGGTGCCCCAGCCGCGGTGGCAGCATTCCAGCGCGGTGCGCATGACTTCGGTGTTGCCGGTGCAGTCGAAGGTGTAGTCCGCGCCGCCGTCGGTCATCTCGACCACTTTGGCGACGATCTCGTCGCGGCTCATGCCCTTTGTGTTGAGGAAGTCGGTCATGCCGAACTTGCGGCCCCATTCCTCGCGGTCGGAATTGATGTCGATGCCGATGATCTTGCCGGCGCCGGCCAGCCGCGCGCCCTGGATCACGTTGAGGCCGATCCCGCCGAGGCCGAACACGACCACGTTGTCGCCGACCTGGACTTTGGCGGTGTTGACCACCGCGCCAACGCCCGTGGTCACGCCGCAGCCGATGTAGCAGCTCGTCTGGAACGGTGCGTCCTCGCGGATCTTCGCCACCGCGATTTCCGGCAGCACGGTGAAGTTCGAGAAGGTCGAGCAGCCCATGTAGTGGAAGACCTGCTGGCCTTTGTACGAGAAGCGGCTGGTGCCGTCAGGCATCAGACCCTTGCCCTGGGTCGCGCGGATCGCGGTGCACAGGTTGGTCTTGCCCGAAAGGCACGACTTACACTGGCGGCATTCCGGCGTGTAGAGCGGGATCACGTGATCGCCCGGCACGACCGAGGTGACGCCCGGGCCGACTTCGCGCACGATCCCGGCGCCCTCGTGGCCGAGGACCGAGGGGAAGATGCCTTCGGAATCCAGCCCGTCGAGCGTGTAGGCGTCGGTGTGGCAGATGCCGGTGGCCATGATCTCGACCAGCACTTCGCCGGCCTTCGGCCCTTCGAGATCGAGCTCGACGATCTCAAGCGGCTTCTTGGCTTCGAACGCTACGGCTGCACGGGTCTTCATCTCTGGTCCTCTTTGAAATGCTTGCGGCGAGCAGGTGGGCCGATGACCCGCCCGCTCGCCGCTTTTAGTGGCTAGGCCGCGATGCGGTCCGCGGCGCCCGCGGGCAGCGGGTTCTGTTCGGCCTCTTCGTAGTCCGGATCGCGCATCGGCAGCATGAAGAGCAAGCCGGCGCCGACGATCGCACCGACCGCCATGATCGCGGACACGGCGAACAGTTCCTCGTTGCCGAGCCAGACGAACAGGAAGCCGGCGATGATCGGCGAGCCCGCCGCACCGGCGCGGCCGACGCCGAGCACGAAGCCGGTGCCGGTGGCGCGGGCATAGGCCGGGAAGCCCCGGGCGAAGGCGGCGTAGTAGCCGACGATGGCTGCGTTGAGGAAGAACATCGTCAGGAACGTGGCCGCGCGCCAGCCCCACAGCGTGTCGCTGCCGATGCCGAACGCGGCGACCGCCAGCGAGCCGAGCACGGCCACGGCGATGGTCGGCCCCTTGATGTCCCACTTCTTGAGCAGGAACCCGAATAGCGCGCCGCCGATGGCGCCGCCGATGTTGGCCCAGGTCAGGGTGCTCGCCGCTTCCGGCTGGCTGAAGCCGCTGTCGGAGACGATCTGCACGGCGAACTTGAGGATGTAGTAGAACGTGATGGTGTGGAACAGGTAGCCGAACGCCAGCAGCAGGGTGACCGGGCGCAGGCGCGGGTTCGACAGGATGTCGGTGACCTTCGGCTTGCGCGCCGTCGGCGAGATTTCCGGCAGCTTGTCAATCGGCGGCTGGCGCAGCGCGCGCAGCGAGCGATTGATCTTCTCGACCGCACCGTTCGGGCGCCGGGCGGCGTAGAAGGCCGGCGTCTCCGGCACGAGCAGCATGACCAGCGGGATCATCACCGCGGTGACGATGGCGCCGAACAGGAATACGGCGCGCCAGTCGTAGTCGACCAGGAGCCAGCTCTGCGCGGCGAAGCCGCCGATCACGCCGCCGACCGGATAGCCGATCACGTAGAGCGACATGGCGAGGCCGCGATCGGCCTTGCTGGAGCTTTCCGCGGTGACCGCGTTGGTGGCGGCGAGCATGCCGCCGATGCCGAGGCCGGTGATGAAGCGCCAGACGGTCAGGGTCCACACGTCGTTGGCGGCGTGGGCCATGTACATGCCGCCGGCCATGACCACGAGGCAGAAGAGCATCGCCGGCTTGCGGCCCAGCTTGTCCGCCATGCCGCCGAGGATGACCGATCCGAAGCCCATGCCGACCAGCTCGGCCGAGAGGACGATGCCCAGCTCGGACCGGGGAATGCCCCACTCTTCCGAGATGCCGGGCGCGGCGAAGGCGCTCGACAGCACGTCGAACCCGTCGAGCGCGTTCAGCAGAACCATGATCGCGACGACCAGCCACTGCCGCCAGCTCATCCGGTTTTCGTCGATCACCTTGATGGGGTTGGTGCCCACTATCGGTCCGGCCATGTCTTAGCGTCCTCTCTTTTCCGCGGCCTCATTCGTGGATTCGCGAAAGCATTTCCACCAATTTCTCGATTTCGGCGGGGGTGAAGCGGCCTTTCAGCCAGGCTTCGTGCTGGGAGATGCAGGTCTTCGCCTTGTCCAGCGCCATCCGGCCGTCGTCGGTAAGATAAAGCGCCTGCTTGCGCCCGTCGATTTCCGAGCGCTCGCGGCGAATGTACTCGCGGGCCTGCAGGCGGTTGACGATGGTCATCGTCGTCGCCCGGTCCATCTGCAAGTGCTGGCCGACGTCGATCTGGGCGATGCCGGGACGGTCGTCCACCAGCCACAGGACCGAAACCTGCTTCTGCGTCAGCCCAAGGTCGGAGAATGTCTCGGTGAAGTGGCGGTAGACCGCGACATGCGCCAGCCGGATGTGGAAGCCCACGATGTCGGTCAGGGCGCCGATCTTCTCGTCGCTCGCGTGGTTCAAAGCTGCCGCTGGCACAACCCGTATCCCCATCCCCGCAGGTCGTTCCCTGCTTGCGTAATCGTTAGTGGAGCATACAATCCCGCGCAAGGAGAGGACGCGACGAATGGCCCAGTTTCCCAATACCCCCAGCTTCACCGGATTCAACACGCCCAGCAGGATCGAGGCGGACATCGCCGACCTGCAGCACACGGGGGAAATCCCCAAGGAGCTGAACGGCGCGTTCTACCGCGTGCAGCCCGACCCGCAGTTCCCGCCGCGGCTGGCCGACGACATCTCGTTCAACGGAGACGGGATGATCAGCCGCTTCCATTTCCACGACGGGCAGTGCGACTTCCGCCAGCGCTGGGCGCGGACCGACAAATGGAAGCTGGAGAACGCGGCAGGCAAGGCGCTGTTCGGCGCCTATCGCAACCCGCTGACCGACGATCCGAGCGTGCAGGGGCAGATCCGCGGGACGGCCAACACCAATGCCTTCCTGTTCGGCGGCAAGCTGTGGGCGCTGAAGGAAGACTCCCCGGCGCTTGTGATGGACCCGGCGAGCATGGAGACCGCCGGTTACGAGAAGTTCGGCGGCAAGATGACCGGCCAGACTTTCACCGCGCACCCGAAGGTCGATCCGAACACCGGCAACATGATCGCCATCGGCTATGCCGCCAGCGGCCTGTGCTCCGACGACGTGACCTATTACGAGATCAGCCCGGAGGGCGAGCTCATCCGCGAGAAGTGGTTCAAGGTTCCCTACTACTGCATGATGCACGACTTCGGGATCACCGAAGACTACCTGATCCTGCACATCGTGCCTTCGATCGGAAGCTGGGAACGGCTGGAGCAAGGCAAGCCGCACTTCGGCTTCGATACCTCGCAGCCGGTCTACCTAGGCGTGATCCCGCGGCGCGACGACCTGAAGCAGGAGGATATCCGCTGGTTCAAGCGCGACAACTGCTTCGCCAGCCACGTGCTCAATGCCTGGCAGGAAGGGACCAAGATCCACTTCCTCACGCCGGAAGCCAAGAACAACATGTTCCCGTTCTTCCCGGATGTGAACGATGCCCCGTTCAACCCGATGGAAGCGGCCAGCTACCTGACCGACTGGACGGTGGACCTCGCCTCCAACGGCGAGGAGTTCGACAGCGTCACGCGCCTGACGGACACCGTCGCCGAATTCCCCCGGATCGACGACCGCTTCGCCGGCCGTAAGACCCGCTACGGCTGGATGCTGGAGATGGACATGCGCCGCCCGAACGAGATGAAGGGCGGCAGCGCCGGCGGCATGCTGATGAACTGCCTGTTCCTCAAGGATCTCGAGACCGGGGCAGAGCAGCACTGGTGGGCCGGGCCGACCAGCACCCTGCAGGAACCCTGCTTCATCCCGCGCAGCAAGACCGCGCCGGAAGGTGACGGCTGGATCGTCCAGGTCTGCAACCGCCTGGCGGAGCACCGCAGCGACGTCCTGTTGTTCGATGCGCTGGAGATCGAGAAGGGCCCGATCGCGACGATCCAGGTGCCGATCCGTCTGCGCTTCGGCCTGCACGGCAACTTCGCGCCGGCCGAGGAGATCGGGCTGGCGGCGTGACGCGCGAACGCCAGCCGCCGGAGTGCTGGCTCACCGACATGGACGGTGTGCTGGTGCGGGAAGGAACCGCCATTCCCGGTGCGGCCGAGTTCATCGCCCGGCTGATCGAGAAGGATCGGCGGTTCCTGGTCCTGACCAACAACTCGATCTACACTCCGCGCGATCTCGCCGCGCGGCTAGCGCTCGCCGGGCTGCACGTGCCGGAGCAGTCGATCTGGACTAGCGCGCTCGCCACTGCGGCGTTCCTCGACAGCCAGCAGCCGGCGGGCACGGCGTTCGTGATCGGCGAGGCGGGGCTCACCACGGCGCTGCACGACGTCGGCTACACGCTGACCGACGTCGATCCCGACTACGTCGTGATCGGGGAGCTGCGCAGCTATTCGTTCGAGGCGATCACCAAGGCGATCCGGCTGGTTCAGTCCGGCGCGCGGTTCATCGCCACCAATCCTGACGTCACCTCGCCCTCGGCGGAAGGGCCGCTGCCGGCCACCGGCGCGGTCGCCGCGATGATCACCGCTGCCACGGGCGCGCTGCCTTACTCGGTCGGCAAGCCCAACCCGATGATGTTCCGTAGCGCGATGAACCGGATCGAAGCCCACGCCCAGTCGACGGTGATGATCGGCGACCGGATGGATACCGACGTGGTCGCCGGGATCGAGGCGGGGCTGGAGACGATCCTGGTCCTCACCGGCTCGACCGCCGCGGAGGAGGTCGCCCGGTTCCCCTACCTCCCCAACCGGGTGCTCGGATCCATCGCAGAGGTCGTCGAGCTGGTCTGAGCCACCGCCTGCCGCGATCCCTGCCCGGCTGGTCCCAAGGCGGGGTTCCGCTATCCGGGCGAACTGCGTAGCTGGCCCGGGCGCAGGGGTGGGCAGGAGACTGGACGGTGAACTTGCACCCCGCCGCTGGCGACAGCGCATCGATTTTTCGCCTCTCTCGGCTGGAGGACGGCGCCAGCGAGGCGCTTCGGCAGCGCGACTTGCAATATCTCCGCGCGAGCGGGCTGGCGCAGACGCGGCTTCAGCTCGCCGTGCTGACCGGCGATCGCCGCCGGGCGCTCGAGCAAATCGACCGCCTCGTCGCGATCGACAAGCAACTGGAGCGGCTGGCGCTCGGGCAACCTGTTGCCGGGGCCGCCGATGTCGAGGCGGACCTGACCGACCAGCGCCTGGCGATCGCCACCGAGAAGCTGGCGCTCACGTCGGGCATCGCGATGCCGCGGCTGGAGCCGGCGTTCGCCTCCGGGCCGGCCCTGTCGGCCGTACCGGAGGAAGACGAAGATATCGTCGAGCACGAAGCTCTGAAGAACCGCCTGTTCCACATCCTGCTGTGGGGGTTAGGCTTCATCCTCCTGTGCCTCGGCGTCACCGCCGCCGTGCTCGTGCAGTTCTAGCAACACCCGGCAAGCCCCAAAAATCCTCCCCCTCTGGGGGAGGTGGCAGCGCGTAGCGCTGACGGTGGGGGTCTGGCCTGGCTCGACCGATCGTCCAGGCCAGGCCCCCTCCACCACCCGCTTCGCGGGCGGTCCCCCTCCCCCAGAGGGGGAGGATTGGGGAGGGTTCTTACTTCTTCGCCTGCACGATGTAGGTGGCGAGTGCGGCGATTTCGGCGTCGGTCATCTGGCCGGCGAAGCCGGGCATCGCGCCGCGTCCGTTGGTGACGATGTCGATCACGTAGGTCCGCGTCAGGGCGGCGTTGCCGTCGAGCGCGGGGCCGATCTGGCCGCCGCCGCCGGCGTCCTCAAGCGTGTGGCATGCGCCGCAGGAGTACGCGTTGAACAGCCCGCGTCCTTCCTCCCTGTCGGCCGCGCTGAGGCTGGCCTGCTGGGGTGCGGGCGCGGCAGCGGACGGGCGAGCAGCCGCAGCCGGCGCGCGCGCAACTGCGGGAGCCGCCGCAACCGGCTCCGCGTCGGGGATGATCGACGGAGGAGAGCCTTGCGCCGGAGCATGGGCGGCCGCGATCGAGGGGCCGGTCGCCGGCGGCGGGGGAACCGGTGCGGGGCGCTGCGGGCCGCTCGTCATGGCGCCGGTGGAGATGCCCGTCTGCATGGCGGCGCTGGCTGTGCCCATGCGGGGGGCGGCTTGTTGCGTGCTCTCGGCAGCGACGGCGGCTTCGGCGGCGCCGCCCGCTGCGGGCTCGCCGGTCGCGGTGCAGCCCGAGAGGGCAATCGCCAGCGAAGCCGCGGCGAGCGCGGTGCGTGTGTACGGGGTCAAGTCAGCTCTCCTGGGTTCGGGTCAGGCCGCGATGGCTTGCCTGGCGTCGGCCAGGACCATGTCGGCGCCCTTCTCGGCAATCATGATGGTCGGCGCGTTGGTGTTGCCGGAGCTGATCTTGGGCATGACCGATGCGTCGATCACGCGCAGGCCCTCGACCCCGCGCACGCGCATCTGCGGGTCGAGCGGATAGCGCTCGTCGCCCATCGCGACGGTCCCCACCGCGTGGTACAGCGTGCCGCCGGCGACCTTGGCATAACCGAGCATCTCCTCGTCGGTCTTCCCGAAGGGATCGCCCGGCGCCTTGAGGTATGGCTGAAGCGCGGGCTGCTGCCAGATCTTGCGGATCAGCTTGAGCTGGTCGACGACGCTCTGCCGGTCCAGCGGATCGCTCAGGTAGTTGGGCACGATCTTCGGCGCGACCATCGCGTCGGCGGACTTCGCGTGGATCGATCCGCGCGATTCCGGGCGCAGCTGGCAGGGGTTGGAGGCGAGGCCCGGTTCCTTGTCGAGCCGCAAGCCCTGGTGCTGGTTGAGGTATTCGAGATCCATCGAGGCGGCCATGACGTGGATCTGCACGTCGGGAAACTGCAGCTCGTCGCGGGTCTTCACGAAGGCGCAACCGTGAGCCACCGCGTAGGACAGCAGGCCCTTGCGGGCGATGCCGTACTTGGCGATCTCCCCCAACAGCCGCACGCCGCGACTGAGCTGGTTGATCGAATGATGCGGCTCCTTGAGGTAGGTCTGGCAGCCGATCATGTAGTGGTCCTGCATGTTCTCGCCGACCATCGGCGCCTCGTGCACGACCTCGATGCCGAGCTCCTTCAGCAGGACGCTCTGGCCGATGCCGGAGATCTCCAGCAGCTTGGGGCTCTCGACCGCGCCGGCGGCCAGGATCACTTCGCGCGCGGCCATCACGCGGCGGGTTTGCCCGTGCTGGGTGAACTCCACGCCGACGGCCTTCTTGCCTTCGAACAGGATGCGGGTGGTCATCGCCCGCGTCTCGACCAGCAGGTTGGGGCGCTTCATCGCCGGGTGGAGATAGGCGACGGCGGCCGAGTGGCGGCGGCCGTTCTTTGCGGTGAGCTGGAAGAAGCTGACCCCTTCCTGGTTGCCGTCGTTGAGATCGGGCTTGTACGGAATGCCCGCCTCAACACAGGCTTCGACAATCGCGGCGGAGACCGGGTGCTCTTCGGGGAAGTCGCAGACGTTCAGCGGGCCGCCGGCGCCGTGGAAGTCGTCCTCGCCGCGTTCCTGGTGCTGGCTCTTGCGGAAGTACGGCAGGACCTCGTCCCAGCTCCACCCGCGCGCGCCCATCTGCGCCCAGCCGTCATAGTCGGCGGACTGCCCGCGGACGTAGAGCATTCCGTTGATCGAGGACGAACCGCCGAGCACCTTCCCCTTCGGCCACTTGTGCTTGCGGCCGCCGGAGCCCTCGTCGACTTCCGTCTCGTAGAGCCAGTTGACCTTGGGATCGTTCAGCGTCTTGCCGAAGCCGATCGGGGTGTGGATCATCACGTTGGAGACGAACTGGCCCGGCTCCTTGAGCGGCCGGTCGTCGCCGCCTGCTTCCAGCAGCACGACTTTGTGCTCGCCGCTTTCGCTCAGCCGCGCGGCCAGCACGCAGCCCGCGCTGCCCGCGCCCACGATGACATAGTCCGCAAATAAATCCGCCGCCAACTTTCTACTCCTCTCACCGGTGCCTCGCGCAACTTTGGCGCGATTCGCTTGCCCGGCACGCTAGAGTCCTTACCCTGTCGGGTCACTGAAAACATGGCGGGAGAGCAGCGTGATCAAGCCCGAGCTTGAGTTTGTCTATGAGGCCGGCGGGGAACTGGACGCGCCGCGGGAGATCGGCAAAGTGGTCGACGGCACGCGCCGGATCATCCCGATCAGGGATGGCGGCTATGTGAAGGGGCCGCTGATTTCCGGTAAGCTGATGGGCAATTCGGCCGACTGGCAGCTCACTCGCGCCGACGGCGTGACGGTGGCGGACGCGATGTATGCGATCGAAACGGACGACGGCACGCTGATCCAGATCCGCAACAAGGGCCTGCGCCACGGCCCGCCCGAAGTGATGGACCGCCTCCGCCGCGGCGAGGACGTCGATCCGGGCGAATACTACTTCCGCACCGTGCCGGAATTCATCGCGCCCGAGGGGCCATACGATTGGCTCAACAAGTCGATCTTCGTCTGCGCCGGGGCGCGCTACGCGAGCAGCATCAAGCTGTGGGTCTGGCGGGTGACGTGAATCCGATCCGCTCCTGCGAAGAGGTGGCGTAGGCTGTGCCTGCCGGCAGGCGCCTGTGCCGGCGGTTACATGGACCCTGAAACGAGTTCAGGGTGACGAGTGTGAGTTCAGGGTGACGATGAGGGGAGGGCAGCCCGAAAAGCCTCGTCATCCTGAACTTGTTTCAGGATCCATCTCGCCTCAGGATGAAGTGCTGGCGGAGGCGCATGTCCGTCCCTCCTCGCACTCTCGGGCTCTCAGAACGCCGAGCCAGCAGCCGAAGTCAGCGCGATCACCGGCAGGAAGCCGATCAGGGTGGCGGCCACGAACGGCGCGGTGCGCAGTGGCGAGAGGGCGCAGCCGGCGGTGACCACGAAATGCGGCGCGCCGACGAGGCGCAGGCCGAGGACGTAGAGGAAGCCGCCTTTCTCGAGGTGCGTCTCAAACTTCGCGATGCGGCTGCCGAACCTGTTCTTCACCCGGTGTTGCATCAGGTGCCGGGTGACGAGGAACAGCGCTTGGCTGCCGAGCAAGGCGCCCGCGCTGACCACCAGCACTCCCTGCCATCCGCCAAGCAGCGCGCCGGACGACATCGACAGCGGCACGATCATCCCGGGCACGCAGAAGGCGATGAGCGTGGCCGTCAGCCCGAACAGCGCCAGCGCGAGCAGGAGCTCGCTTTGCAGGAGTGCGTTCAGGGGGGAGAGGAATTCAAGGACCATCGGGGACAACGTGTGACTGCACAGAGGCTAAGCGCAGTCGGCCCCGCGAGGTTCCCCGCCGCGCGGCTCAGGCGATGCGCAAGTCCAGCAGCGTCGGCCCTTCGGCGGCGAAGCTCCATCGCAGTGCTTCGTCGAGGGCTTCGACTGTGTCGGCTAGGCGGGCCTCGACGCCGTGGCCTTCGGCCAGCTTGACGAAGTCGAGCCCGGTGAGGTCGCAGCCCGGCACGAAGTTCATTCCGAACTCGCCGGAGAAGCCTGTAAGCGCGGCATAGGCGGCGTTGTTGAGGATGACGAAGCTGACGTTGGCGTTCTCCGCCCGGGCCGCGAACAGGCCCTGGATCGTGTACATCGCCGCGCCGTCACCCAGGATGGCGATGACTTTGTCGTTCTGCGCCAGCGCTACGCCGATCGCGCCGGGAAGCGAGTAGCCGAGCCCGCCGCTGGCGCAGGAATAGAACCCGCCTTCACGGATGATCGGCAGCGTGTCGTGCTCCGGCCCGCGGGCTGTGGGCGCTTCCTCGACGACGATCGCCTGCTCCGGGCGCAGCGCGGCGATACGCTTGAGCACGTAAGCGGCGGTCATCGCCGGCTCCGGGTCCTTGAGCATGTGGCGGGTGCCGGCGAACGTCCGCTCGCGAACGCGGGTGGCAAGTTCGGCCAGCCCGTGCGCCACGTCGCCCAGCACCCCGGTTCCGCCCGGCATGGCGGCGAGCTGTTGCGGGTCCTCGCTCAGTGCCATCAGCCGGGCATGCGCCGGCCAGTGCGGGCCGCTGCCTTCGACGTGATAGGTGAACACCGGCGCCCCGGCGACGAGGATCGCGTCGTGCGGGGCGAGGAGCCCGCGGATCTGATCGCGCCATGCAGGCAGGAAACCGGCGAACTGCGGGTGATCCTCGGGGAACGTCTCGCGGGCGTTGTAGGGTGCGGTCCACACGCTGGCGCCGCAGCGTTCGGCCAGGGCGATGGCGGCATCCCAGCCGCCGCTGTTGGCGCAGCCGGTGCCGATCACCAGCGCCGGGTTCTCCGCCGCGTCGAGCATGGCCGCGATCTTCGCCAGACCGTCGGGGTGCGGCGGCGTGCGCAGGGAGAAGTCCGGCAGCGCGGGCATCTCGCACTCCCGGTCCCAGTCGTCGACCGGGATCGAGACGTAGCACGGCCCCATCGGCGGCGTCAGCGCGGTCATGAACGCGCGGATCAGCGCCAGCGGCACGTCCTCCGCCCGCGCCGGCTCGACCGAGTACTTGACGTAAGGGCGCGGGAATTCGCTGGCCCGTTCGTTGTAGAGGAACGGGTCGTACGGCAGAATGCTGCGCGCCTGCTGCCCGGCCGTCACCACGATCGGGGCGTTGTTGCGGAAGGCGGTGAACAGGTTGCCGAGCGCGTGGCCGGTGCCGGCGGCGCTGTGCAGGTTGACCAGCGCCGGCTTGCCCGAGGCGCGGGCATACCCGTCGGCCATGCCGACCACCACCGCCTCGTTCAGCCCCATCACGTAAGGGAACGGCATCGCCTTGAGCATCGGCAGTTCGGTGCTGCCGGGATTGCCGAACAGCATGTCGACGCCGAAGTGCTGGAAGACTGCGAAGGCGGCTTCACGAACGGTGGGCATAAGGCGAGGTCTCACATGGTCTGAATGCGCAGCCGCATGGGACTGCTTCGGGCCCGGCGGGCAATCACGGCACCCATTGCGCAAGGCGTGCCGTGTAGGAAAGTCATTTCTGCCCTTGCGTGGCGAGCCGCGTCAGATCGGCTCGCCGGCGGCCCGGGCACGCTCCTCCACCGAAGCTTCGTCGCGGTTCACCCGCCACAGGACCACCGCGATGCACACCAGCAGCAGCGGCACGACCACGTTGATGGAGATGATCGCAGCACCGAGATCGCCGCCGTTGCGGTCCGACACGATGCCCACGAAGTAGGGCCCCATGCCCAGGCCGAGCAAGGTCATGATGATCGTGTAGGTGGCGAACGTGATCCCCCGCATCCGCGGCAGCACCAGCTCCAGCAGCTGCGCGTAAAGCGGCGGCAGCCAGAGCGTCAGGATCAGGCTGTAGGCGATGAAGCGCAGGTAGAAGCTGCCCGGGCTCTCCGCGCTGTAGGTCCAGATGCCGAACAGCGGCGAGATGCCGAGCGCGAAGAGGATCAGCCAGACCCGGCCGCGCGCACCCAGCTTGGTGGTTAGCCAGTCGGTCAGCGGGCCGGCGACCATCGGCCCGACGATGCCGAGCGCGGCCGCGAGGAGGCCGAACTGAAGGCCGGTCTCGGCCATCGAGAGGCCGTACTCGCGCACCAGGAAGGAAGGGGTGAAGCCCATCACGCCGTAGTTGATCGCGGTCTGCAGGCCGCCGACCACCATCAGCAGCAGCAGCGAGGGCGAGAGCACGACCTTGTAGGTCGGCAGGTCGGTCAGCTTGAAGGACTGGAACAGGTTGAACACCACGAACAGTCCGAAGCCGACCACGAACCACTGCAGCACGTGCGGATCGAGCGTCCCGCCGAGCACCTCCAGCGGGGGGCGGGGGGAGAAGGCCTGGGTCAGCGCGATCATGCCCCAGCAGAACGCCAGGATCAGGCCGAGCGCGACGAGATTGGCCGTCCACTGGCGCGCCCCGGCCTTGCGGTGCCACAGCATGAACCAGTTCGTGCCCGGCGTGACCGCGCCGAGAACCGCCGCGCTGGCGCGGAACGGATGCTCCTCCACCTGGGCCGCGGCGACTTTGTCGAACGCGCCCCGGCGCGGTTCGCGCATGCGGTAGATCAGCCAGGCGAGCGGGAAGCCGGGCGTCGCGGCGACGAGGAAGGCGAACTGCCAGCCGGAGAAGCCCAGCGGCGCGCCGCCGGCGGCATAGCGGGTGTCCCACCACTGCGCCACGACGCCGCCCAGCGTCATCGACAGGCCGAGGCCAAGCGCCACAGCAATGCCCATCGCGGCCATTGCCGTGCCGCGCCGTTCGCGCGGGAATTCGTCGAAGATGATCGAGTTCGCCGCCGGCTGCGTCGCCCCTTCGCCGATGCCGACGCCGAGCCGGGCGATCGCCAGCAGGGTGAAACCGGATGCGAAGGCGGAAAGGCCGGCGAAGAACGACCACGCCGCCAGGCAGATGCCGAGCAGCTTGGTCCGCACCCAGCCATCGACCAGGCGCCCCAATGGCAGCGAGAACAGGGCGTAGAACAGGGCGAAGACCGTGCCGTAAAGCAGGCCGATCTCGGCATCGCCGATCCCCAGGTCGGCGGAGATGCTGGGCGCCAGGATCGACAGGATCTGCCGGTCGAGCAGGCTCAGCGCCTGCGCGCAGGAGACCAGGAACAGCGCGTACCACCCCGCGCGGCTGACCGTGGTCCGCGGTATGGTCGGTTCGTCTGCGGCTGCCGTTGCCATGCTCAATCTCTCCCTCTCGAAATCCTCCCCGTCCGGCTTGCCGGATGGGGAGGGGGACCGCGACACCGGAGGTGTCGTGGTGGAGGGGTCCGGTGCGCCATACCCCTCCGACCGTCGCCTTCGGCGCCGGCCACCTCCCCATCCTTGCCGTGCAAGGACGGGGAGGATTTGGTTACGCGTTCAACGCCTTGGCGATCGTCTCGCCGATCGGCGTGGTCTTCCGTCCGGTCAGGCGACTCAGCGTCCGTCCGCGTTCATCGAGCGCGCCGAGAGCGACGCTGGCGTTTGAGTTGGCGACGATCCGCGCGACGTATTCCGGCAGGCCGATCGCCTCGAGCGACTTGGCGTATTCCTCCTCGCTCATGTCCTGGTACGTCACCTCGCGGCCCGCCTGGCGCGAGACTTCGGCGGCGAACTCTTCCATCGACCAGCTCTCGTCGCCGGCCAGCTCGTAGATCTCGCCGCCCTTGCCGTTCACCAGCACTTCGGCCGCGCCGGCCGCGTAGTCGGCGCGGGCGGCGGAGGACACGCGGCCCTGCCCGGCGGCGCCGGTGATCACCCCGGCTTCGACTTGCGCCTTCAGGCTGCCGACGTAGTTCTCGTTGTACCAGCCGTTGCGAACCAGGTCGTAGGCCAGGCCGCTCTCGGCCAGTGTCTCCTCGGTGGCGCGATGCTCCCCGCCCAGCTTGATCGGAGTGACGTCGGCCTTGAGGATCGAGGTGTAGGCCATGTAGCCCACGCCGGCCTTCTTCGCCGCATCGACCACGTTCTTGTGCTGGCGCGGCCGCTCGCCAAGCGTGTTGCCGGAGATCAGCAGCAGGCGGTCGACGCCCGCAAGGGCGCTCTCAAGGCTCGCGGGATCGTCATAGTCGCCCTGGCGCACTGCAATGCCCTTGTCCGCGTAGTCGGACAGCTTGGCCGGGTCGCGAACGATCGCCACGACGTCGTTGGCCTCCACCTTCTGCAGCAGCTCCTCCAGCACGAACTTGCCGAGCTGCCCCGAGGCGCCGGTAACCGCGTAAGTCGTCATAGTCCCTGTCCCTCGATTACAGCTTGAACCAGCGCTCGGCATTGGTCTGGAAGAACTTCTTCTTCTGCTCCGGCGTGATGTCGAGCTCGTCCATCGTCCGCACTTCGTCGGGCAGGTACTGGTAGGGATAGTCCATCGCGTACATCACGCGGTCCTCGCCCATGACCTCGATCATGGTCTTGATCGCCGGGCCGAACGGCAGGCCGCTGTTGGTGGCGAGCACGTTGGTGCGGAAGTAGTGGAACAGGTCGTGCTGCAGCGGCTTCAGCCGCTCGTAGCGCTGGCTGCGGATGCCGGCCTTGTGCATGTAGTCGAGCCGGTAGAGCATGTACGGAAGCCCTTCGCAGCCGTGGCCGAGCATGAGCTGCAGGTTCGGATAGCGGTCGAACACACCGGTCGTGAGCAGGCGCATCGCGTGGTAGCTCGTCTCGACCGCGAAGCCGAACACCGCGCCGTCCAGCCCCGCACCGGCCATATCGCCGATCATGCTGTCGGGCAGGCCCTGCGGGTGGATGTAGAGCGGCAGGTCGAGATCGGCGCAGGCGCGCAGGATCGGGTCGAACTGCTCCTCGTCGAGATAGTGGCCGTGGGTATGGCTGTTGATCTGCACGCCGTGGAAGCCGAGCTCCTCCTTCGCGCGGCGCAGCTCCTGCGCCGACCATTCGGGATCGATCGGGGCGACGGCGGCCATGCCGTAGAACCGGTCCGGGTGCGCCTCGCAGCGCTCCTTGAGGAAGTCGTTGGCATTGCGGGCGATGCGCTTGGCTTCCTCGGCATCGAACATCGACTGGGTGCCGGGGCTGGTCAGCGCCAGCACGGCCTTGTCGATCCCGGCATCGTCCATCGCCTGGAGACGAAGCTCGCCGACGTCGAGCAGACGCTCGCGGATGAAGTTCGTGCGCTCCGTCTGGGCCGTGCCGTAGAAGCCCCACAGGCTGACGGTGCCCTTGTCGGCACGGCCTTCCTTGACCAGGCGCAGGATCGCGTCGAGCTGCTCCTGGGTGGCGAAGGCTTCTTCGGTGGCGATGCGCAGGTAGCCGCGGTCACCGCCGGTTTTCAGTTCGTGTGTCATCTCTCAATTCTCCCCGGCACGGGGAGGGGGACCGCCGCCGCAGGCGGTGGTGGAGGGGGCCCTCCGCCAGCGCTGCGCTTGGGGGCGGGCCCCCTCCACCATGCCACTTCGTGTCATGGTCCCCCTCCCCGTTCCGGGGAGGAGCTTGGAAATCACCCTTCGTGCACCGCCTTCGTCACCATGCAGGCGAGCACGCCTTCGGGCCCGTCCTCGCTGCCGTGGCCGGACCACTTGACCCCGCCGAACGGGGCGTCGGCGCCGCCGATCATGTGGCTGTTGATGCCGACCATCCCGGTCTCGATCGCGTCGGCCAGGCGGCGCTGGCGCTTCACGTCGCTGGTCCAGGCATAGCCGGCCAGGCCGTAAGGCACGCGGTTGGCCTCGGCGATCATCTCGTCCTCGCCGCGATAGGGGTTGATCAGGGCGACCGGGCCGAACGGTTCTTCGCTCATGATGTCGGCGTCCAGCGGGATCTCGCTGAGCACCGTCGGCTCGAAGAAGAAGCCCTGGTTGCCGATCCGGTTGCCGCCGGTGTGGAGCTTGGCGCCCTTGTCGCGCGCGTTGCCGATCAGGCGCTCCATCGCTTCGGGTCGGCGGGCGTTGGCCATCGGGCCCATCTGGATGCCGTCGTGCAGGCCATCGCCGACCTTCACCGTCTTCGCCCGTTCGGCGAAGCCGTCGCGGAACTTCTCGAATACGTTTTCCTGGACGATGAAGCGGGTCGGACTGACGCAGACCTGGCCGCAGTTGCGGTATTTGCCGGCCACCGCGACATCGAGCACCTGGTCCACGTCGGCGTCGTCGAACACCAGCACGGGGCCGTGGCCGCCCAGCTCCATCGTGGTGCGCAGCATGTTGTCGGCGGCCAGCTTCATCAGGTGCTTGCCGACCGTCGTGCTGCCGGTGAAGCTGAGCTTGCGGATCACCGGGCTTGCCAGCAGGTGGCGGCTGACCTCGTCGGGGACCCCGAACACGGCTTGCGCGACCTGCTTCGGCAGGCCGGCGTCGAGCAGGCACTGCAGCACGCCCAGGGCGCTCGCCGGGGTCTCCTCGGCGGACTTGAGGATCACGGAACAGCCCGCGGCGATCGGCGCGGCGAGCTTGCGCCCGGGATTGCCGAGCGGGAAGTTCCACGGGGCGAATGCGGCCACCGGGCCGACCGGCTCGTGCCGAACGGTGGAGCGCGTGCCCACCGGGCGGACCAGCTCACGGCCGTAGAGGCGGAAGACCTCGCCGGCGTAGAAGTTGAACAGGCCGACGTTCATCATCACTTCGATGCGGCTTTCGGCCAGCGGCTTGCCTTCCTCCATCGTGGCGATGCGGGCGAGATCCTCCTGCCGCTCCAGCATCAGCCGCGCCGCGCCTTGCAGCACCGCCGCGCGCTCCTGCGGGGTGGACTTGCGCCAGATGCGGAAACCCTCCGCCGCCACTTCCAGAGCGCGGTCGAGATCGGCCGTCTCGGCCAGCGGCAGGGAGCCGATCGGCTCCCCTGTAACCGGATTGATCACATCGAAGGTCCGCCGGCCGCCGCCGGAGACTCTCTCGCCGTCGATGATCATGTGAAGGGAGGGATATTGGGTCATTCGTCTCTCACTCTCAGCCGAGGTTACGCACCAAACCCGGGATCCGTTTGCCCTGGGCTCGTCGGGGGCCGTTCTTCATTCGGGGTACTGCGCTACAAGAAAGGGCCGGGCTGCGACATGCTCGGCCCGAACGGCACATACAGCGCCAGCAGGTATCAGCCCGTTACCGCGGCCTTGCGGCGCTCGTCCATCCGGTCGAGCTTGAAACCAAGCGCGGCGAGCTTGTCCTGCGGCATCGAGATTCTCCCAATTAGTATGTCTTGCTGACGATTTGGTAGAAATGTCCCGGCAGTGTCAACGGCGGATCGACACCGGTCAGCGTCCGAGCGCCTCCAGCCGTTCGACTTCCTCGCGGTAGGGCTTGATCGCGCGCCACATGAAGAAAGTCGCCGCGGGCATGAATACCGCGGCCACGATCAGCAGGGCCTGCCAGATCAGTTCCGGATCGCCCACGATATAACTGCTGACCGCGCCGATGACCCAGCTGCCCATCGCGCCGAAGAAAGTGAACATGAACAGGTACAGCGCAGTGACTTGCCCGCGCATCTCGTTGGGCGCGATGCGCTGGATTGCCGCGTTCTGGGCCGGGGCGCCGGCAAGGCCGAACAGGCTGGTCAGCGCCATGAAGGCCAGCGCCAGCTCCCCGCTCGGCATCAGCGGCGCGGCGATCGCGCAAACGGTGGCGCAAGTGAAGATGATCGCCGTCGCGCGGATGTTGGCGTCCTTGTACTTTTTCGCCAGGCGGGAGACGAACAGGCCGCCCAGGGTGATGCCGAGCAGGTTGGCGGCCAGCAGCAGCGGGCCCAGCAAGTTGCCGATCTCCGCCTCGTCCCAGCCGTACGTGCGGCTGATGAAGGGCACGCGCCAGGCCGGCAGGCCCTGGCTCTCGATCGCCGACAGCGCCAGCGCCGCGAACAGCGGGTAGAACGTCGCGCCGCGCATGTTGATCGCGCGCATCGCGTCGAAGCCGGTGAAGGCCAGCAGCTTCCTGCCGAAGGAGGCGGTCGGCGGCACGAGCGGCTTCATGTCCGGCGGATTGCGGCGCGGCGGTTCCTTGACGAACAGGAACAGCACCGCGGCCAGCAGACCCGGCAGGCCGATGATGATCAGGATCCACTGCCAGTTGAAGATCGTCAGGCCCAGGAACTCGCTCGTCTCGGGCCAGGTGGCGGTCCAGGCGATCAGTTGCCCGCCGCCCCAGGTGCCGACCGCGCTGCCGAGGATGAAGCCGAGCTGCAGCAGCGCGAAGACCAGCGGGATCCGCAGCGGCCGGAAGTAATCGGCCAGCAGCGAATAGGAACCCGGCCCGTTGGCCGATCCGCCGGCCCCGACGAACAGCCGCGTGCCCACGAGTTGGCCGAAGTTCTGCGCCAGGCCGCCCAGGGCGGTGATCGTTCCGAGCACGGCGATGCCGGCCGAGAGGACGTACTTGCGCGGGAAGATGTCGACCAGGCGCGCCAGTGGGATGCCGACGAACACGAACGCCACCACGCTGGCCGGGCCGAGCACGAACCCGAGCGCGGAATCCGACAGGCCAAAGCTGGTCTTCATCCTTTCGGCCAGCATCGCGAAAACGGTGTGGTCGAAGAACGTCAGGAAAGTAGCGAAGACGATGCAGAACAGCGCGTAGAAGCCCGCCCGTTCCGAAGGCCAGGGAAGATCGGCCGTGCCGGACTGCCGATGTTCCGCCTCGGTTGCGGTATCATGACCCGTCGGTGCGATGGCCACAGTGTCCCTCCAGCGGCTACGAGCTAGGGCCCCCGTCCGCTTTGTCCCTTGCGCGGGTTTGTAAGTGGCGAATAGACAAAGGCGAAGCGAAATTTTGTCGCGAAATGTGGCGCTTTTGCCACCAGGAGAGAGATGAACATGGCCACGAATCCCGCCGGCACGGCGCCTGCCGCCCAGCCGGTATACTCGGACAGCTACGCACAGGACCGGGCGCAGATCGAGGACCTGATGGCGCGCTACCTGTTCGCGATCGATTACTTCGACTGGGATTCCTATGTCGCCACGTTCGCTCCGGATGCGGAGCTGGAATTCGCCAGGGGCACCTCCAAGGGCCGCGACGCGATCCGCACTGCGGTGGAAGGCTTCAGCAAGCGGATCGGCGAATTCTACCACACGGAAGACGGCAAGCCCGCCATGCTGCGGCACGTGATCCTGCAATCGGCGATCCGCGTGGATGGAGACCGGGCCTGGGCCCGCTCGCTGTGGGTGGAGATGGCGAACGACGGACCCGGCGATACCCTGAAGATGGGCACGTTCGGCACGTACGAGGACGAGCTGGTCAAGCTCGACGGGCAATGGCTCTTCGCCAAGCGGCGGATCCTCAACGACTTCCTGCCAGGCCGCCATTCGGGGCCGGAAAACCCCGTGCGGGTCATGGACTCGCTGGCGGCGGCAGCGCGGTGAGCGAAAGCGCGCGCAGCTACGCCCGGGACCGCGCCGAAATCCTGGATCTCATGGCGCGCTACCTTCTCGCGATGGATTACCACGACTGCGATGCCTACGCCGAATGCTTCACCGAAGACGGCGTGCTCGATTACGCGATGGGCCGGCTGGAAGGGCGGGAGGCGATCCGCGCCGAAGCACGGGTGTTCAAGGACAAAGTCGGCGAGATCTTCAAGGACTGGCAGGGCGACCCCGCCAAGCTCCGCCACACCATCGGCCAGCAAGCGATTCGGGTCGAAGGGGACCGGGCGTGGAACACCGGGTTCTGGTGGGAAATGACCAACGGCGGCCCCGAAGGCGCGCTGGCGACCCCATCGTTCGGCACGTACCAGGACGAGCTGGCGCGGGTCGGCGGGCGCTGGCTGTTCACCCTGCGCAAGATCTACAACGAGTTCCTGCCCGGCCGCGAGTCAGGATCGGTCAATCCGGTGCGCGCGATGGATGCGGCTGCGGACCGGAGCTGAAGAGAGGAACGCAATGATCGATTTCGCGGGCCGCACGGCTTTCGTCACCGGCGGCGCCAATGGCGTGGGCTTGGGCATCGTCCGCAACCTACTGGAGGCGGGAGCCAAAGTAGCGATCGCCGACATTCGCGCCGAATCCATCGACAAAGCGCTTGAACGTCTCGACAACCGCGAGGTCATGGGCGTGCAGCTCGATGTCACATCGCGGGACGGGTTCAAGGCGGCGGCGGACCGGGTCGAGGCCGAGTTCGGGCCCGTCAGCCTGCTGTTCAACAACGCCGGGATCAACCTCTTCCAGACCATCGAGGACAGCTCCTACGACGATTGGGACTGGGTACTCGGGGTGAATTTGTTCGGCGTTATCAACGGCGTGCAGACTTTCGCGCCGCGCCTGAAGGCGCGGGCGCTGTCGGGCGAAGTGCAGGGCGGGCGCATCTGCAACACCGCCAGCATGGCCAGTTTCATCGCCGGTGGCGCGCCGGGGATCTACAACACCGCCAAGTTCGCCGTGCGCGGGCTGTCGTACTCACTGCGCCATTCGATGTATCAATACGGCGTCGGCGTATCGGTCGTGCATCCGGGCCTGGTGAAGAGCCACATCTACGCCAGCGACGAGGTTCGGCCGGACGCGCTCAAGGGCGCGATGAAGCCGGTCGATCCCGCAGCGGTCGAGCGTCTCTCGGGCATCCACGAGTTTGGCATGGAGCCGGACGTCATCGGCGCGCGGATCCTCGAAGGCGTGCGGGAAAACCGCGCCAACATCTTCACCCATCCGGACCACGAGGACGAACTGCGCGAACTGTTCGACGAGACCCTGGCCGATTACCGCGACTACCCGCAGGATCCCGGCTACGAGCAGCGCATCGCGTTCGAGAAGATGCGGCGCGACGGCTTTGCGGAAACGCGCCGCAAGGCGAGCGAGATCGAATGACGGCTGCGGTTCAGCTTCCCGGCGCTAAGGCGGCGGGATGAACATCCGCCTTCCGCTCCTCGCCGCGCTCGGGGCGCTCACGCCGCTCTCCGCCGCCGCGCAGGATGCGCCGCCGCCCGCGCTCACGCTCGAACAGCGGACCATGATCCACTGTTCCGCGGCTTTCGCCCTGGTTGCCAACCGCCAGCAGGGCGGCGAGCAGGAGGCGCTGGCGTTTCCCGCCGTCGGGGAGCGCGGGCGCGAGTACTTCGTCCGCGCGATGGCTTCGCTGATGGACTCGGCCGGGCTCGACCGCGCCGCGGTCGCAGCGCTGCTCGATGCCGAGGCGCGCAACCTCGCCGACAGCAAGGCGCTCTATAAGGCCATGCCGGGCTGCCTGCTCGCGCTGGACGCATCGGGCCTTTGATGCAGCTGAAAATCGCGCGTTAAGCCCTTCATCCACAAGGCGGCGCTGGACGCATCGCGCGCCTTGCGGCAATGCGGGAAGCCATGTGGCAACTGCATTGTTTCCCCCTGTGCCCGTTCAGCCGCAAGGTCCGTCTCGCTCTCGCCGAGAAGGGAATCCAGTTCGAGCTGCAGCGTGAAAATCCCTGGGAAGGGACCGACGCGTTCTATGCGCTCAATCCCGCCGGCCGCACGCCCGTGTTGCGGGAGCCGGACAAGCGGATCACCCTGATCGACAGCCAAGCGATCTGCGAATACCTGGAGGAAACGGTCGACAAGTCGCCGCTGATCCTCGGCACGGCGGCCGGGCGGGCGGAGATCCGCCGGCTGGTGGCGCTGTTCGACGAGCAGTTCTTCGACGAAGTCACTCATCCAATGCTCAACGAGCGGATGAAGAAGCGGCTCGTGCTGCGAAGCCCGCCGGATTCCAAGACGCTGCGCGAGGCGATGCGCCTGGCGCACGAGCACCTCGACTATATCGACTGGCTGATCGACAACCGCCGCTGGCTGGCGGGCGCGCAGATGAGCCTGGCGGATTTCGCCGCCGCGGCGCAGATCTCGGTGGCCGACTATCTCGGCGGGATCGACTGGTCGGGCCACGAAGAGGCGCACGCCTGGTATCGCGTGATGAAAAGCCGCCCGAGCTTCCGCCCGCTGCTGAACGAGAAGATGGAAGGGATCCCCGTTCCTGCCGGGTACGCCGATCCGAACAGTTGATCGAGGCTCGCAGGGGCGCGGACGCGTGAAGGTTGCCCATGCGCCTGCACATCCCATATTCGAGCGAAGGAGAGCTCTCATGCCCGATAAGATCGAACTCACCGATGCCGAATGGCGCGAACGGCTGACGCCGGAACAGTACGCGATCCTGCGGCAGAAGGGCACCGAACGGGCCTTCACCGGGGAGTACGAGAAGAACAAGGCGCCGGGCGAGTACGTCTGCGCCGGGTGCGGACAGCCGCTGTTCGAAAGCGACGACAAGTACGATTCCGGCTCCGGCTGGCCGAGCTTCACCCGCCCGGCCGAGGATGGTGCGGTCGAGGAGCACCGCGACATGTCGCACGGAATGGTGCGGACCGAAGTGGTCTGCGCGCGCTGCGAAGGGCACCTGGGCCACGTTTTCCCGGACGGACCCGGGCCGGAAGGGCTGCGCTATTGCGTCAACAGCGCGGCGCTTGCGTTCAAGCCGCAGGATGATTGAAACGAAAACCCGGCAGGGCGTTAACGCAGCGTTCCGGTTGCTCTATGCACGGCGGCGCTGACTAACGGGCGACGGGACGCGCCCATTCACGACTGACGGGATCAGATGGCGACTAAGCGGGGCACGGGCTCCAACAACCGGAACAGCCAGAAGCGGCGGCAAACCAAGCCGGCGGGCCCGACGGGCTTTCGCCTGTGGCTGCGGCGACTGCTGGTATGGGGCAGCGGCCTGGCGGTGCTCGGGGCGTTCGCGCTGGCTTGCGCGGTGTTCTTCGCCGCGCGCTCGATGCCCGGCTATTCGGCGCTGATGAGCAGCCAGCAGGGCCAGATGATCATCGTCCGCGCCCGCGACGGCAGCGAGATCGTCAGCCTCGGGCCGAGCTACGGCGAATGGCTTTACTCGGATGATATCCCGCAAGTGATGAAGGACGCGATGATCTCGGTTGAGGATCGCCGCTACTACTCCCACTTCGGGATCGACGCGATCGGCCTGGCGCGCGCCATCTATGTCTGGGCGACCGGCGACGAGCGGCTCGGTGCAACCTCCACGATCACCCAGCAGCTCGCCCGCAACATCTTCTTGAACTCCAACCGGACCGTCGACCGCAAGCTGCGCGAGGCGGTGCTGGCGCTGGCGCTGGAGGCGAAGTTCTCCAAGGAGCAGATCCTCGAGCTCTACCTCAACAAAGTCTACTTCGGCGGCGGGGCCTACGGCATCGATTCCGCCAGCCGCAAGTTCTTCAGCCATCCGGCGACCGAGCTGTCGACGGCCGAGGCGGCGATCATCGCCGGGCTGGTCAAGGCGCCGAGCCACTATTCGCCCACGGCCGACGTCGATGCGGCAGTCTCCCGCGCCAACGTCGTGATCGAGCAGATGCGCAAATACGGCGCGCTCGATCCGGGGGAGGCAGCCGCGGTCGACGTGTCGGCGGTCAAGCTCAAGCCGGAGGAAGGGCAGAACTCGATCCGCTACTTCACCGACTGGGCGCTTCCCCAGCTCGACGTGCTGCTGCCCTACGACAGCTCCGAACCGATCGAAGTCTGGACCACGATCGACCTGAGCATGCAGCGCGCCGCCACTGCGGCGGTCACAGCCAATGCCCCCGCCGGCACGCAAGGCGCGCTGGTCAGCATGGACCGCGACGGAGGGATCCTCGCCCTGGTCGGTGGGACCGACTATGTGAAATCGAACTACAACCGCGCGACCGAGGCCGTCCGCCAGCCCGGCTCGGCGTGGAAGCTGTTCGTGTACCTGGCCGCACTCGAAGCCGGCTATACGCCCGACGACCGCGTGGTCGACGTGCCGGTGACGATCGATGGGTGGAGCCCGCGCAACTCGAACGGCCGGAACGTCGGCGAAATCGACGTCCGCACGGCCTTCGCCTATTCGATCAACACCGTCGCCGCTCAGCTCGGCAACGAAGTGGGCTTCGGCACGGTCGCTTCGATGGCGCGGCGCTTCGGCATCACGACGCCGATTTCGACATATCCTTCCATGGTGCTGGGCAGTTCCGAAACCCGGCTGCTCGACATGACCCGGGCTTTCGCGGCGGTCTCGGCCGGGGGGCGCTCGATCGAGCCTTATGGCATTCTTAAGGTGGCGACGACCTCCGGGGAAGTGCTCTACGAGCACGAGGCGGCGCGCAGCACGCAGCTCGTGCCGGACTATGTCGCCGCGGGGATGACCGACCTGCTGCAGACGGCGGTCAACACCGGCACCGGCCGGGCGGCGCAGATCGGCCGGCCGGTCGCCGGCAAAACGGGCACCACCAGCTCCAACAAGGACGGCTGGTTCCTCGGCTTCTCCAGCGGCATCACCACCGGCGTGTGGATGGGGCGTGACGACGCCAGGGCCGTGCCCGGCCTGCAGGGCGGCACCGCGCCCGCGCGGGCCTTCGCCGCCTATATGCGGCATGCGGTGAAGGATCGGCCGGTGGAGCAGTTCGACACCGATCTGCAGTTGCCGGAGTGGCAGCTGGAGCCCGACGACGAGGTCCTGTTCGGCGATCCGGAAGAGTATTACTTCATGGACGAAGAGGGCAACCTGGTCCCGCCGCCGGGACCGGACGAGCGCCGTGGCATGCCGTTCCCGCCGGACGAGGGCGTGCTGCCGCAGCGTCGGCCGGAACCGGGCGACCTGCCGGCGGCGGCCGGACCGCCGGCCGCGAGCGACGATTTCCTCGAACGCGCTACAGGTGGGGCGGTATCGCCCGAGCCGGGCGCGCGCCGTCGGGGAGCTCCGGGTGCTGCTCCGCCGCAAGGTGGCTTTCAACCGTAAGCGTAGTCGGGAAGAAGAGGGGCGGCCCGTACGGGACCGCCCCTTCGAATTGGTATCCTCAGCGCAGCCGGACCGCGATGGACAAAGGCGGTCCGCCGCGGGCCTGAACCCGCAGCAGAACCGCCGGCCGGCCGGCAGCCTTGGCGGTGCGGATGACGTTCTCCAGCTCTTGCGGCGAGCTGATCGCGGCGCCGTTGGCGGAGAGGATCACAGTACCCCGCTGCAGGCCCTTCTGGGCCGCGTCGGCATTGGGATCGACGTCGGTCACCACCACGCCGCGAGTGCTTTCGCCCAGGCCTAGCTGGCGCGCGATCTGCGGCGTCAGCGGAATGGCGCGAACGCCCAGCGACTGTTCGAGCATGCCCGATCCGGTGTTGCCTTGCGGCATCGGCTGGTCCTGCTCGGCGTTGGGATCGAAGAACTGCTGCTGCAGTTGATCCTCGCTCGGCCGCCGCCCGACGGTGGCGTTCAGAGTGACGCGCTGGCCGTCGCGCAGGACCAGGAGCGGGACGCGCGTTCCGGGCGCGATGTTGGCCACGATGAAGGACAGCGTCTGGTCGCGGGTGACGTCCTTGCCGTCGACCTGCAGCACGACGTCGCCTGCCCGGAGGCCGGCCTTGTCGGCCGCTTCGCCCGGCTCGACCGCCTGGACGAACTCGCCGCGGTTTTCCGGGATGCCCAGCGCCGCCGCAAGGTCCTCGGTCATCTGCTGGATGCGCACGCCCAGATAGCCGCGCTGGATCTCCTCGCCTGCGATCAGTTTCTTGACGATCGGCTCGGCGATCTCGGCGGGGATGGCGAAGCCGATGCCCACGCTGCCGCCGGTCGGCGAGAAGATCGCGTTGTTGATGCCGATCACGTTCCCTTCCATGTCGAACAGCGGGCCGCCCGAGTTGCCCCGGTTGATGCTCGCGTCGGTCTGGATGTAGCGGTCGTACGCCCCGCCCATGCCGGTGCTGCGCACCACTGCCGAGACGATGCCGGCGGTGACGGTGCCGCCCAGGCCGAACGGGTTGCCGATGGCGATCACCCAGTCGCCCACGCGGGCTTCCGCGGAATCGCCGAAGTGGACGAAGGGGAAGGCTTCGCGGCGCGAGATCTTCAGCACCGCAAGGTCGGAAGCGGCGTCGGTGCCGACGAGTTCGGCAGGATATTCGGTGCCGTCGGGCGTCGTGACGGTGATTTCCTCGACTCTCCCGCGACCGTCGGCGGTGACGACGTGGTTGTTGGTCACCACGTATCCGTCGGCCGAGATGATGAAGCCCGAACCAAGCGACTGCGCTTCGCGCGTCGCCGGCTGCCCGCCGCCGAACAGGTCGGCGAACGGGGTGCCCGCGAAGGGATTGGTGTTCACCTGGATTCGCTGGCGGGTGGAGATGTTGACGACCGCCGGCTGCAGCTGCGCAGTCAGTTCGGCGAAGCTGCCGGGGGCGCCGGGACGCGGCGCCACGCGGGCGATTTCGCTGTCGTCGTTCTGTGCGACCTGGGCGCCCGCGGGATTGCCGGTGACGAGCGACACGGTGGCTCCGCCCAGCAACAGGGCCGAGGTGATAGCGTAAGAGTAGCGCACTGGCTTCACGTCCTCTTTATCCTCTCTTGTGGGGTGCCTGGGCGCCCCTGGGGAAACTTCCCGCGATTCAGCTTCTGCCGGCTGAACCCGAGTTTAATGCCGTCAGCGCCCGCGGAACTGGCGCAAGTACTCGTTGTCCGGCGACAGGATGATCGAGCTTTCGGCATCGCCGTTCTCGAACGTCCGCCGGTAGCTCTCCATCGCCCGGTAGAAGTCGTAGAATTCCGGGTCCTTGCCATAAGCCGTGGCATAGATGCGGGCGGCTTCGGCATCCGCCTCTGCGCGGATGACCTGCGCATCGCGCTGGCCGCCGGCGCGAATGGCCGCCGCTTCCTGCTCGCGGTCGGTCTGCATGCGGCGGTAGGCGGCCTCGAGCGGAGTGCCGTCGGGCAGGTCGGCGCGCTTGATGCGAACGTCGATGACCTGGGCGCCGTACTGGCGCGCCTGCTGGTCGAGCGCGTCGCGGATGTTGGACATCGCCGTGCCGCGCTCGGCGGTCAGCAGGCTGGCGAAGCTGCGCCGGCCGAGTTCCTGCCGCAGCACCGAGTTGAGGATCGGCGTAAGCTGGCTGCGCAGGTTGTCCTCCGTGCCGGCGTTGCGCACCATTGCGACCGGATCGATGATCCGGAAGCGGGCATAGGCATCGACCTGCAGCCGCTGCTGGTCGTTGGAGAGCACCTGCTGGCGCTCCATGTCGAGGTCTAGAACACGCCGGTCGACATGCTGCACCCGCTCGAAGAACGGGATGCGCAGGGCCAGCCCGGCGCCCGTCTCGCCATAAGGCACGTTCGGCCGGAACTGGTTGATCACCCGCACCGGCTCACCCGTGCGCACGACCACGCCCTGCTGCGTTTCCGGCACGACGACCATGCTCGACAGCAGGGCCACGAGCAGCGCGGCGGCGACGATGAGCGGCAGCTTGTGCCGTTCCCACACGTTGTTCATGTTATTGGCCCCCCACAGGCGGCTGCGCAGGCTGCTGCGCACGGCGGCGCACTTCGGGGAGCGGCAAGTACGGCGTCACGTTGCCCGTCTCCACGACGGTCTTGTCGGTCTTGCTCAACACGCTTTCCATGGTCTCGTAGTAGAGCCGCCGGCGGGTCACTTCCGGCGCCAAAGCGTACTCGGCGTAGATCTTGTCGAACGAGGCGGCATCGCCCTGCGCGCGGGCGAGGATCTGCTGGCGGTAGGCCTCTGCCCGGTTCAGCTCGGCATCGGCATCCTGCTGCGCGGCCGAAACGTCCTTGAACGCTTCCACCACGCGCGAAGGCGGGTCGGTCCGGTCGATCTCGACGCCCTGCACGGCGATGCCGGCCCGGTAGGTGTCGAGGATCTGCTGCATGCGGGTGCGCACGCGTTCCTCGATCGCGGCGCGGCCGGCGCCGGAGAGGACCTGGTCGAGCTCGTGCTCGGCCACGGACGAGCGCATCGCCGCCTCAGCGACTTCGCGAATCGTCTCGTCGGGCTCGGCGAGTTGGAAGCGGTACTGCTTCAGGTCCTTGATGTTCCAGCGGACGAGGTAGCTGAGATCGACCAGGTTCTGGTCGCCGGTGAGGATCAGCTTCTCCTCGGTGCCGCCGGGGATGTTCTCCGAACGGATCGAGGTCACGTCGGTCACGGCGACCTGCTCGATCGGCCAGGGCAGCGAGTAATTCAGGCCCGGGGTCATCGTGCGGGAGTACTTCCCGAGCACGGTGACGATGCCCTGTTCCTTGGGCCCGACCTGGTGGATCATCGAGAAGCCCAGCCAGACCACCGCAATGGCGCCGATCGCCAGCGGGAACCAGCTCTTGCCGCCGGGGCGCTGCGGGAAACGGAAATTCGGCCCACCGGGCCCGCCGCCGCGGCGCGGGCCTTCCGGACCGCGCTGGCGGAAGATGTCTTCGATCTTGGCGGAACGCCGCGGCGGCTCGTCGCCGCCACTGCCGCCGCCGCCGCCGGGCAGCCAGGGATTGCGCGGACCTTTCGGCGGATCCTCGGAAGAAGGACCGTCGCCGCCGCCGCTCTCACCGCCGCCATCAGGTGAAGGCTTGCCCCAGGGGCTGCGCTTGCCGGCCATTGCCAGCGTAATCTTCTGCTTGAACCCGCCCAGTCTTTCCATGCCACCCTTATAAGTACGGAGCCGGGGAAAAACAGGGGCTGGCCCAAGTTTTCGCTGCACGTGGGCGGCAGGTGCGCTAGCGGGGGCCCCATGAACGAGCAGGCGATCAGGGAAGCACTGCCCACCCAGGCGGTCGGGCGGGTAAAATCGGTAACGCTGAAGGACAAGGCGGCGACGCTGGTGGTCGACGCCACCGGGCTTTCGCGACGCGACGCGGAAGCACTCGAAGCGGCGATCCGCGAGCGGGTGGAGCGGGTCGAAGGCGTGGAGACGGCGCGGGTGGCGCTGATGGCCGACAAGGTCACGCGGCGCATCATCGCGGTCGGGTCGGGCAAGGGCGGCGTCGGCAAATCGACGCTGACCGCCAACCTGGCGGTGGCGCTGGCGCGGATGGGCCGCAAGGTCGGGGTGGTCGATGCCGATATCTACGGCCCTTCGCAGCCGATGCTGCTTAACGCCTCGAGCATGAAGCCGCAGGCACGCGAGAAGACGCTGATCCCGGTGGAGAGCGAGTTCGGCGTCAAGCTGCTCAGCATGGGCCAGCTGATCGAGCCGGGAAAGGCGATCGCCTGGCGCGGGCCGATGGTCGGCAGTGCGCTGGGGCAGATGATCGAAGCGGACTGGGGCGATACCGAGATCCTGCTGGCCGACCTCCCGCCCGGCACCGGCGACGTGCAGCTGACGATGCTGCAGAAGTTCCGCCCCGCGGGCGCGGTGATCGTCACCACCCCGCAGGACCTGGCGCTGATCGACGCCACCCGCGCGATCGACCTGTTCCGCCAGGCGCAAGTGCCGATCGTCGGACTGGTCGAGAACATGGCCGGCTACGTGTGCCCCCACTGCGGGGAGATCTCCGACCCGTTCGGTTCCGGCGGGGCCGAAGCGGCGGCGCGGGCGCTGGGCGAGGATTTCCTCGGCCGCATACCGCTGGCGATGGCCATCCGGATCGACAGCGACATTGGGCAGCCGCCGGCGGCCAATAACCAGCCGCACGGACAGGCGTTCACCACGGTGGCCGAAGGGCTTTCCGCCTGGCTGGACCGCGAGGGCGGCTGACGCATGCGCTTCTCCCGCCGGGGGCTGCTTGTCGGCGGCGCGGCCGGGGGCGGGCTGCTGGTCGCATGGGCGCTATTCCCGCGCAGATACCGGCCGCCGCTGCCGGTGGGGCAGGGGGAGGCGGCGTTCGGCGCCTGGCTGACGATCGGCGAGGATGGGGTCGTCGCCGTCGCCGTGCCGCAGCTCGAGATGGGGCAGGGCGTCACCACACTCCTGCCACAGATCGTCGCGACGGAACTGGGCGCGGACTGGCGCCAGGTCGCTGCCGTCCCCGCGCCGGTGAGCGGCGCTTATGCCAATTACCCGCTGGCCGCCCGCTGGTCGCCGCTCTGGCGTCCACCCATCCCCGCGCTCGCGGACGAGCCGGACGACCTCCTGCTGCGCCGATGGGCCGAGGACGAAGCGTTCACCGCGACCGCCGAAGGCACGACGCTCGCCGCTTACGAGCTGCCCTGCCGCGAGGCTGCCGCGGCTGCCCGGGCGATGCTGTGCATGGCCGCGGCGGAGCGCTGGGGCGTGGAGTGGGAGGCGTGCGAGACCAGCGAGGGTTTCGTCAGGCACGACGGCAAGGCCCTGAGCTTCGGTGCGTTGGCGCGCGAGGCGGCCGAGCACGATCCGCCCGATCCGCCGCCACTGCGCCCCCAGCCGCCGGCCGAGAAGGCGGCGGACTTCCCGGCCGAGGACGCCCTGCAGACGGCGTTCCCGCGGCTTGACCTGCCCTCCAAGGTGGATGGCAGCTACCTGTTCGCCGGCGACGTTCGCCTGCCGAACATGGCCTACGCAGCGATCCGCCACGGCCCGATCGACCGGGCGGAGCTGTCGAGCTTCGATGCGCCCGCGGCTGCCGGGCAGCAGGGCCTGATCGCAGTGGTCAAGGGCAAGCGTTGGCTCGCCGCTGTGGCGGAGAACTGGTGGGCGGCCGAGCAGGCGGTCACTGCGATGGCCCCGCGCTTCCGCCTGGCCAATCCGCTGAGCAGCGCGCGCATCGCCGAGGCACTCGACGACGGTGTCCGCCGCGGCGAGCCGCAGCGGGTTGCGGAGCGGGGAGAGGGCGATTCCGCCATGGCGAAGCCGGATCTGGCGCTGCGCTACGATGTCGCCCCGGCGGTGCACGGAACGATCGAAACCGCAAGTTGCACCGCGCGGCTGGAGAACGGCCGACTGGAACTGTGGCTCGCCAGCCAGGCGCCGGAGGCGGCGCGGCGCGCGGCGGCGAAGGCGCTCGGGCTCTCGCTCTCCGACGTGGTGCTCTATCCCATGCCGGCCGGCGGCAGCTTCGACCGGCGGCTGGAGCACGAGCACGCGATCGAGGCCGCGCTGATCGCCCGCGAGGCGGGGAGGCCGGTGCAACTGGTCTGGTCACGCTGGCAGGAGCAACTGATGGTGCGCCCGCGCCCGCCGGTCGCCGCCGTGCTGTCCGCGCGCCTGGGGGAGGGCGGTTATATCGACACCTTCCGCGCCCGGCTCGCCATGCCGCCTTCGACCCTGGAGTTCGGGCGGCGGCTGTTCGACAACGACACCACCTGGGCTGCGATCGACGGTGCGGAAGGCGAGGCCGACCCGATGGCGCTCGAAGGGCTGATGCCGCCTTATGCCATTCCCAACGTGGCGGTCGATCACGTGCCGGTGCGGATCGGCCTGCTGACCGGCCGGATGCGCGGCAATGCTCACGGCTATACCGCCTTCATGGTCGAAAGCTTCATCGACGAGGTGGCGCATCGCAACGGCCAGGAGCCGCTCGCCTTCCGCATGGCGATGCTCGGGCAGGACGTGCGCCTGGCCCAATGCCTGCAGCGCGCCGCCCGGCTCGGCGCCTGGGGCGGGGGCGGCGACGCCAGCGGGCAGGGCATCGCCTGCCACAGGATGGGAGACGCCGAGACGGGCGGGCGGATCGCTCTCGTCGCCACCGCCGCCACGGGCGAAGGTGGGGTGCGGGTGAGCAGGCTTGCCGCCGCGGTCGATATCGGCCGGGTGGTCAACCGCGATATCGCCCTGCAGCAGATCGAGGGCGGACTGATCTTCGGACTCGGCCTGGCCCTGGGTTCCGCCGCCGAATACGAACGCGGCCTGCCGCTGAGCGGGCGGCTCGGCGCGCTGGGGCTGCCGTCGCTGGAGGACTCGCCCGAGATCGTGATCGACCTGATCGACAGCGATGCCGAAGCCTTCGATCCCGGCGAGATCGGCGTTCCGCCGGTCGCCCCGGCCGTGGCCAATGCGCTGTTTTCCGCAACCGGGCTTCGCCTGCGCCGCCTGCCGCTGCTATCGGACGGATTATGACCTGGCAGAAACAGGATCCGCCCGCCGGCCACCCGGCGGTGAACAGCGGTGGCATCGGCGTGCTGCTGGTCAACCTGGGGACGCCCGATGCGCCCGATGCCATGTCGGTGCGGCGCTATCTAGCCGAGTTCCTGTCGGACCGGCGCGTGGTCGAGATCCCGGCGATCGCCTGGCAGCCCATCCTGCGCGGCATCGTCCTCACCACCCGGCCGAAGAAGAGCGCCCACGCCTACCGGCAAGTCTGGACCGACGCCGGATCGCCGCTCGCGGCGATCACCGCGGAGCAGGCGGTCAAGCTGCAGGAGCGGCTCGGCAGCGGGATCAAGGTCGCCCATGCGATGCGCTATGGCCGGCCGGAGATCGCCGCCGAGCTGCAGACGCTGATGGACGCGGGCTGCGAACGCATCCTGCTCGCGCCGCTCTACCCGCAGTATTGCGCGGCGACGACCGCCACGGTGGTCGACAAGGCGGCCGACGCGCTGCGGGCGATGCGCTGGCAGCCGACTTTGCGCACCCTGCCTCCCTACCACGACGACCCGGCCTACATCGCAGCCCTCGCGGAGGACCTCGGCGCGCAGCTCGATGCGCTCGAGTTCGATCCGCAAGTCCTGCTGCTGAGCTTCCACGGCATGCCGGAGCGGACCCTGCGCCTCGGCGATCCGTACCATTGCCACTGCCGCAAGACCGCGCGCTTGCTCGAAGCTGCGATGGCGCGCCCGGGCTTGCGCTTCGTGACGACGTTCCAGAGCCGCTTCGGCCGGGCCAAGTGGCTCGAACCGGCGACGGATGTGGTGCTGGCTCAGGAAGCGAGCGCGGGCACCCGCCGCCTGGCGATCGCCGCACCAGGGTTCTCCGCCGATTGCCTCGAGACGCTGGAAGAGCTGGCGATCCGCGGGCGCGAGCAGTTCCTCGAAGCGGGCGGGGAGAAGTTCGCCACCTTGTCCTGCCTCAACGCCGGCAAGGCGGGGATGGACATGCTCGAAGCGCTGGTCCGGCGCGAGCTGGCCGGGTGGACCACTCCGTCACCCTGAACGCGTTTCAGGGCCCATCTCTCCGCCCGCGCCGCCGCAGCGGCCGAAGCATGGATGCTGAACCAAGTTCAGCATGACGGGTAGAGAGGGATTCAGCCGATCCTGCCAGAGGCGCCGCCTTAGAAGTCGATCGCGATGCCGTTCTTGACCCAGTCGCCGTAGCGGGTCGGGCTCAGCTCCTCGTCCGCGTCGCCGCCGGCCTGCGGCTCGGGCGGGGGAGCGTCGCTCCAGTGCGCGGGTTTCCGGAACTCTTTCGGCCGCTGGGTTGCGCGATTGCTCATGGCGGCAAGATGGGACGGCTGGCGCCGCAATGCAATCGCGGATAGGGCGTGCTCATGCCCCCCGTTCCCCCCGGAGTACCCGCGCGCCGCGCCGCGCTCAAACTGCTCGACGCCGTGCTGCGCCGCGGCGAGACGCTCGATGGCGCCGAAGTTTCGGCCTTGAAGGGTGTCCCGGCACCCGCCGACCGGGCACTCACCCGCGCCATCGCCGGCGAAGTGCTGCGCTGGCTGGCCGATCTCGATGCGCTGATCGACAGCGCGACCAAGCAGGTCCTGCCCGAAGATGCCAAGCCGCGCATGGTGCTGCGGATGATGCTGGCGCAGTGGCTGCGGCTCGACACTCCGCCGCATGCGGTGATTGCCACCTGCCTGCCGCTGCTCGCCGGCGGACCGAAGCGCCTGTCCCACGGCGTGTTCTCGACCCTGCAGCGCAAGGGTGCCAAGCTGCCGGCGGTGCCGACGCTGCCCCCGGAAGTCGCTGCGCGCTGGGGCGAGCGGGCCGAGGCCATCGCCGCCGCCATCGCTGTCCCTCCGCCGCTCGACCTCACCTTGCGCGATCCCGCCACGACCGACGAGTGGGCAGCAAAGCTCGATGCCCAGAGCCTCGCTCCAGGCCATCTGCGCCTGCAGCGTGGCACGTCGGTCTCGGAGCTGCCGGGCTACGCGGAAGGCGCCTGGTGGGTGCAGGACTTCGCCGCAGCGCTCCCGGTGCGGCTGCTCGGCGCCGGAGAGGGCCGGCGCGCGCTCGACATGTGCGCCGCCCCCGGCGGCAAGGCGCTGCAACTGGCGGCCGCCGGCTGGCAAGTCACCGCGCTCGACAAGAGCGACAAGCGGCTCGACCGGCTGCGCGAGAACCTCGCTCGCACCGGCCTCTCCGCCAAGATCTGGATCGCGGACGCGCTCGACTGGACGCCCGCGGAGCAGTTCGACGCCATCCTGCTCGACGCGCCCTGCACAGCCACGGGCACCGCCCGTCGCCACCCTGAAGTGATCCACCGCATCGGCCCGCGCCAGATCGCCGAGATGGCCGAGATCCAGGCGCGCCTGCTCGAACGGGCGCAAGGCTGGCTCAAGCCCGGCGGCCGACTGGTCTACGCCGTGTGCTCGCTCGAGCGCGAAGAGGGCGAGGATCAGGCGGCGCGCGTGGCGCTTACGCCCGATCCGATCGCCGCCGGGGAACTGCCCGCCGGCCTGTCACCCACGCCCGAAGGCTGGCTCCGCACCGATCCCGGCATGCTGGCGGAGCACGGCGGGCTGGATGGCTTCTTCATCGCGCGCTTTCGTGCGTGACGTCATCCCGGCGAAAGCCGGGATCGCTGGCCGCCCGACGGACCTGGCACCCGATGCCTAGACCACACCCCCGTTCGCCCTGAGCCTGTCGAAGGGCGCTCTCGCCAGCGCGCGCTCCGACGAACGGAAAGCCGTCCTTCGACAAGCTCAGGACGAACGGGGTTCTTTTCGGGTTTCGCTCAGCTTGCGCTCTTCACCTTGGCCTGGAAGCTCTTCCGCAGCTTGGCCAGCTTGGGCGGGATCACCGCCAGGCAATAGGGGTTCCGCTGGCCTTCGCCGTCCCAGTATTCCTGGTGATAGTCCTCGGCCGGGTACCAGATCGCCGGGCCTTCGATCGTAGTGACGGCTGTGCCGTCGTGCTCCGCGTTCCAGCGCTGGATCGCCGCTTCGGCCTCCGCCCGCTGCGCCTCGTCGAGCGGGAAGATCGCGCTGCGGTACTGGGTGCCGACGTCGCCCCCCTGGCGGTTGAGTTGGCTGGGGTCGTGCGTGCCCATGAACACGTCGAGGATCTCGGCGTAAGTGATGACCTGCGGATCGTAAGTCACTCTGATCGCCTCGGCATGGCCCGTCTCGCCCGAGCAGACCTGCTTGTAGGTCGGTTCCGGCACGGTGCCGCCGATATAGCCGCTCTCGACCTGGCTCACGCCGATCACGTCGCGGAACACCGCTTCGGTGCACCAGAAGCAGCCCCCGGCAAGGATGGCGGTTTCGCTGTCGCTCATGGAAATGTCTCCTTCGCCGGGGGAGATAGGAAGCTGTCTCTCGCTTGTCATCGCCGGGCGTCAGGTTACCATGCCGGGTAAAGTCAAAAGGGAGAGGTTCCATGCCCCGTTCGATCCTAGCCGCCGCCGTCCTGGCCCTTGCCGTTCCCGCCGGCTTCGCCGCACCCGCTGCCGCTCAGGACGCGGCGGCGCAAACAGCGCTGGCGCAAGTCCTCGCCCACTCGCGCCGCGCCGAAGACCGCGCCCGCGACCAGCACCGCCACCCGGCCGAGACCCTCGCCTTCTTCAGGGTCGAGCCGGGGATGACAGTGGTCGACTACATGCCCGCCGGCGGCTGGTACTCGCGCGTGCTGATCCCCTACCTCGGCAGCCAGGGCACCTACATCGGCCTCAACCCGAAGCTCGACGACAGCCTGACCGGCTACTGGGACATGTACCGCGGCACGGCGGAGAAGCTGCCGGCGCAGGCGAAGGAGTGGACCGGCGGCGAGGGCGCGCGGGTTATCGGCGCTAACACCGACAGCGTGCCGGAGGAGCTCCACGGCACGGCCGACCGCTTCCTGATCTTCCGCGAGATCCACAACATGCGCCGCTTCGGCTGGCTGCACGACTCGCTTGTCACCGCGCGCAAGCTGCTGAAGGCCGACGGCCTGCTCGGCGTCGTCCAGCACCGCGCCAAGGCCGACGCTCCGGCCGAATACGTGCTCGGCGACAATGGGTACCAGCGGGAACAGGACGTGATCGCCCTGATGCAGGCTTACGGCTTTGAACTCGTCGAGCGCAGCGAGATCAACGCCAACCCGAAGGACCCGGCAAACTGGGAGACCGGCGTCTGGACCCTGCCGCCGTCCTACCGTGGCGCGGGCGAGAATGCCGCGCGCCGCGCCGAGCTCGACGCGATCGGGGAAAGCGACCGCATGACTCTGCTGTTCCGCAAGCGCGCGTGATGGACTTCGCGCGCCCGCGACCCTAACTGGCGCGCATGGACACGATCGCCGTCGCCGCACTGCAGCTCCAGCTCAATCTCGAGCAGGAGCAGGACAACATCGCCGCCGTCTCCGCGCTGGTGGAGGAAGCCGCCGGGAAGGGCGCGCACATCGTGCTGCCGCCGGAGCTGTTCTCCGGCGGGTACTTCTGCCGCGAGGAGCACGACCGGTTCTGGGCGCTCGCCCGCCCGACCGCCGAGCACCCGTCGGTCCTCGCGATGCAGGAGCTGGCGAAAGCGCTCAAGGTGGCGATCCCGACCAGCTTTTTCGAGAAGGACGGGCAGCACTACTACAACACGATGGCGATGATCTCCGAAGCGGGCGAGATCCTCGGCATCTATCGTAAGAGCCACATCCCCGACGGGCCGGGGTACGAGGAGAAGTTCTATTTCCGCCCCGGCAACACCGGGTTCAAGGTTTGGGACGTTTGCGGCGTGCGCATCGGCGTCGGCATCTGCTGGGACCAGTGGTACCCGGAAAGCGCCCGCGTCATGGCGCTGATGGGCGCCGAGCTGCTGTTCTATCCAACCGCGATCGGCTCCGAGCCGACGGACGCGGATTTCGATACCAGCCGCATGTGGCGCCGCGCGATGGTCGGCCACGCGGTCAGCAACTGCATGCCGGTGATCGCCGCCAACCGCATCGGCTGCGAGGCCGGGCAGACGTTCTACGGCCACAGCTTCATCACCAACGAATGGGGCGACCGCCTGGCGGAGTTCGAGCGCGAGGAAACCGGCGCGCTGGTCGCCGAGCTCGACCTGGCCGAAGCGCGCAAGCACCGCGCCAGCATGGGCTTCTTCCGCGACCGCCGCCCGCAGCTCTACGGCCGGATTTGCGAGGATATCTGATCCATCCACATTGGGAGCCCACTTTCAGCCGTTCGTGGTGAGCTTGTCGAACCACGCGAGCGCGGCGCTCCCGTCCTTCGACAAGCTCAGGACGAACGGAAGATGGATCACGGAAAAGGCGTGGCCGGCCCTTCCGGCCAGGAGCATTTGTACACGCGCAACGCGCGGCTAAGCGGAGTCCAATGCCCACCGCCAACGCACACCGGTACCTGATCGCCCTCGGCTCGAACGTCCGCCACCCAAGGCACGGGCGGCCGCAGGACGTGCTCTCCGCCGCGCTGGAGCGGCTAGGGGGGGAGGGCCTGAAGATCGCCGCCTCCGCACCCGCCATTGCCAGCGATCCGATCGGCCCCTCGATCCGCCGCTACGCCAACTCCGCGGTGATCGTCGAAACCCCGCTCGATCCGTCCGCGCTCCTCGCGTTGCTCAAGCGCATCGAGCGCGAATTCGGCCGCCGCCCGGGCGGACAGCGCTGGCGGGCCCGCGTGCTCGACCTCGACATCGTGCTGTGGAGCGGGGGTCCTTACGTCGACCGGACTCTCACCATCCCGCATAGGCTGTTCCGCGAACGCGACTTCGTACTCCGTCCGGCAAGCGCGATCGCACCGCAGTGGCGCGACCCCGTCAGCGGCCTGACGCTCCGCCAGCTCCATGCGCGCTTGACCCGCCGCGGACCGCTCCCTAGGTGACCCGCGTGGTCGGGCCCTTAGCTCAGTCGGTAGAGCAACTGACTTTTAATCAGTAGGTCGCTGGTTCGAACCCAGCAGGGCTCACCACTCCTTTGCCGGGACTAGATGTCCTCCCGGTCGCCGTCGTCCACCAGGCCTTCGATGGATTCATCGTCGTCTTCGGCATCGATGTAGTCGAGCGGGTTGAGGCCGAGCTCGGCCGCCACTTCGAGCTGGGTCGCGGCCACGACCACTTCCCCGTCTTCCAGCTCGATGACGGTGGTGCCTTCCTCCTCGCCCAGGGTGAGCCGGACCACTTCCTCCGAATCGATGTCGATGTCGTCGCCGTCGGGCGTGTCGAAATTCACTCGAACCATCTCGCGCTCCTCATCTGGACCCCGAACGAACCCCGATCTCCTGCGGTCGTTCCACGCAGGCGAGATTTCCGCGCTTGCTCTGCAGAGGAGCGGGGAAACGGCTTGCGCTCCGGTAATGCTGCAGTGCAGTGGAGCGGCATGCGAATAGCCGTCATCGACGAAAGCGCCAGCCGCGCCTCGATCATCGAGGAAGGCCTTTCTGAGATGCCGGAGAGCGAGATCTTCGTGCTGACGCAGCGCCACGGCCTGCTCGCCCAGCTCGACGCGATCGGGCCGGACATCGTGCTTATCGACCTCGGCAATCCCTCGCGCGACGTGCTGGAGGAATACTTCGCCGTCAGCCGGGCACTATCCCGCCCGATCGCCATGTTCGTGGACGAATCGGATGACGACGCGATCGCCGCTTCGATCGACGCCGGCGTCTCCGCCTATGTCGTGGACGGGCTGGCGGCGAACCGCATCCGGCCGCTGCTGGACCTCGCCATCAAGCGCTTCAACGCGTTCGCCAGGCTGCAGGCGGACCTCGCCGAGGCCAAGGGCAAGCTGGCCGAGCGCGAGGCGGTCGACAGGGCCAAGCGCATTCTTATGCAGAGCAAGGGCGTCACCGAGCCGGAGGCCTATGGCGAGCTCCGCCGCAAGGCGATGAGCACCAACCGGCGCATCGCCGAAATCGCAGAGGCGGTCGTAACCGCCCACGAGCTGCTAGGCCCGACGGGAGAGGCGAAATGACCGAAGAGCTGACGATCGGCTTCCTGCCGCTTGTCGATGCCTGCCTGCCGATCCTGGCGCACGAGCACGGGTTCGCCGAGGAGGAGGGACTCGCCCTGCGGTTCCAGCGCGACGTGAGCTGGGCGAGCGTGCTCGACCGCCTGCTCTACGGCCACACCGATGCGGCGCATCTGATCGCGCCGCTGGCGATCGCCACGACGCTCGGGCGCGGGCGGCCCGCCCAGCCGCTGGCGACGCCGTTCGTGCTCGGGCTCAACGGCAATGCCGTGACGTTCTCGACCGAGCTGGCGGGCAAAGTCGCGGAGCCCGGGCGCTTGGCCGACCCGGTCGCGCTGGGCGGCGCGCTGGCGGAGGAGGCGCAGGCGCGCAAGAGGGTCGGGCGCCCGCTGCGTTTCGGCGTGGTGCACCGCTATTCGAGCCACAACTACATGCTCCGCTACTGGCTGGCGGCCTCCGGCATCCGGCCGGACGAGGACGTCGAGATCGTCACCGTGGCCCCGCCGTTCGTGGCCGACGCGATGGCGGCCGGCGAGATCGACGGCGCCTGTGTCGGCGAGCCCTGGAACAGCACCGCCGTCTCGCGCGGGGTCGGCGTGATCGTGCTCGCCACCGCGCAGATCTGGCGCCGCGGGGTCGAGAAAGTGCTCGCGTTCCGCGCGCCGGTGCTCGAGGCGCGGCGCGAAGCGGCAGAGAAGCTGATCCGCGCGATGCGCAAGGCCGGCGAGCACTTCATCGATCCGGGGAACTGGGACACCAACGCCGCGATTCTCGCCCGTCCCGAGTACATCGGCGCCGATCCGGCGCTGATCCTGGCGGCCATTTCCGACCGCTTGATCCTGACCGGCGATTCGGCGCCGGTCCACTATCCGGACTTCATGTTCCAGCACCGGGAGGCCGCGAACTTCCCCTGGGTGAGCCAGGCGGAGTGGCTATATACCCAGCTCGTCCGCTGGGACCGCCTGCCCTTTTTACCCGCCGACGCCGAAGCGGCGGCGCGGGTGTTCCGCCCCGACGTCTACCGCAGCGCCCTTGCCGGCACGGGCGACCTGCTGCCCGGAGCCAGCTCCAAAGTCGAAGGCAGCCTGGCGCAGCTCACGGCGGTGACCGCCCAGCAAGGCGCGATGGTCCTGTCCGCCAACACTTTCTTCGACGGGCGCAGCTTCGACCCCGACGACCTGCAGGGCTACATCGCCTCCTTCGCATAAGCGGAATCTTTGCTGCACTGCAAAAAACGTCTTTACGGCAATGTGACGAATCGGTTACTCAGGCGGCGAACGGAGGCCGCTTCCAGCGTCGGGAAGCAGCGGCGCCTCCATCGACTTTGAGACATTGCGTGGCAACGAAGCCGCCCGAACTGGCCCCCTCGCGGGACCTGTTTCGAGGCGGCTTTTTCGCGTTTGCCACCCAGCAAGGGGCGTTTCGCGGCAGTGGACCGGTACGGATCAGCGAGTGGCGAAGGAAACGATCAGCGCGATCGCCAGCACCGTGCTGACGATCTGCCAGAAGCGTTCCGGGTCGCGCTCGATCAGCGGCCGGCCGCGCAGCTTGGCGACTTTCAGCATCGGCCCGCCACCCTCGAGCGCTCGGAGCAGCTCCACGACATCCCCGAAGCGCGCCTCCCGGTCCGGCTGGATCGCGGTGAGCACGGCGTCATCGAGCCAGCTCGGGATTTCCGGGCGGTGGCGCGAAGGCAGCGGCGGGCGGCCGAAGCGGGGGCGCTGGAACGCCTCCTGCTCGCCGTAAGGCCACTTGCCGGTGAGCCAACGGTAGAGCGTAACCCCGAGCGCGAACTGGTCGGTCAGGGCGTCCCCGGCGTGGCCTTCGAACTGCTCGGGCGCCATGTAGCCAGACGTGCCGGGGATCTCGTCACCGTGGAAATCCTCGACCCGCGGCAGGCGCGCGACGCCGAGGTCGATCAGCTTGAGACCGCCGCCCGCCGTGAGCATAACGTTCTCCGGCTTGATGTCGCGGTGGATCACCTCGAGCCGGTGCAGCGCGGCGACGCCGCGGGTCAGCGCGACGGCGGCCTCCAGCGCCGCCTCGAGCGAGGGCAGCCCGCGTTCGAGCCGCGCGGCCATCGTCTCGCCCTCCAGCAGCGGCTGGACGCAGTAGAGCGCGGTCTGCCGCTCCGGACGGACCGGGTGGGCGGCGAGCACGTATGGGCTGGAGACCCGCTGGGCCAGCAGCAGCTCGCGGGCGAAAGCGAGCCGCACGGCGCGGGCGGACAGCGCATTGGGGCGCGGGAACTTGAGCACGACTTTGCTGCCGTCCTCGCTGTCCACGGCGGTCATCAGGATGGCGTAGCGGCCCTCGCTCAGCACGCGTTCGACGCGGAAGCCGTCGATGCTCGCGCCGAGCGGCGGCGGGGCGGCGATCGGCAGGCCCGCCAGGCCGGCCAGGATGCCATCGTGGTCGGGCTCCGGCAGGCGAACGACGTCGATCACCAGCGCGGTCGCATTGTCCCTTCCGCCGGCCTTGTGCGCCGCTTCGACCAGTTCTTCGGCAGTGGCTTCGGCGGAAGCCTGCCGCTCCAGCAGCGCGGCGATCCGGCCGGCCGAGAGCGGGCCGTGGACCCCGTCCGTTGTCAGCACCAGCCGGTCGTGCTCGGCGAGCTCGACGGTCGTGTGGTCGAGCCGCAGTTCGCCTTCCATGCCCAGCGCACGGATCAGAACGTGGCGCAAGTCCGGCTCGGGCCGGACATGGTCGGTCGTCAGGCAGGTCAGCCGTCCGCCGGAGAAGCGCCAGGCGCGGCTGTCGCCGACATGGACCAGGTGCGCGCGGCGGCCGCGCAGCGCCATTGCGGTCAGCGTCGTCGCGCTGTTGGCCATCGTTTCGCCGCGCCCTTGCGCGTGCAGCCAGCGGTTGAAGGCGGCGAGCGGCATGTGCATCGCCCGCGCCGGTCCGAGCGTGTCGGGCACTTCGTAGAACCCCTCGACAAGCGCGCGAACCGCCAGCTCCGCCGCCGCACGCCCGGCGCGGCCGCCGCTGACGCCATCCGCCACGGCAGCAATCACGCCGTGGCGCGCCCGCTCCAGCGCCGTGCCGAGATGCACGCCGCCGAAATCCTGGTTGTCCTCACGCGGTCCTGTGGCCGTCGCGAAGCCGGCCGCAAGCACGAGTTCGCCCGTCTGACGCATTCGACCCAAATCCTTCCTCACACGTGCGCAACGCCCGTACGCGCGAGGATCGCCCCGCTCCAAATTCCGTCAAGCCCTCGAAGGATCTCCGCATGAACAAGAGCTTCTGGAAATCGGGCCACAACCCGACCCTGCTTGCCGCATTCCTCTATTTCGACGTGTCGTTCATGGTCTGGGTCATGCTCGGGCCGTTGGCGCCGATCATCTCGCAGGAGCTGGGCCTCGACCCGGCGCAGAAAGGCCTGATGGTCGCGGTGCCGACGCTCGCCGGGGCGCTGCTGCGGCTGGTCAACGGCGTGCTGGTCGACAGCATCGGCCCGAAGACGACCGGCGCGCTCAACCAGCTCATCGTCATCGCCGGGCTGCTGTTCGGCTGGTGGTTCGGGATCGACAGCTTCGCCGGCACGCTCGCTCTCGGCGTGATCCTCGGCTTCGCGGGCGCCAGCTTCGCGGTGGCCCTGCCGCTGGCCAGCCGCTGGTACCCGCCCGAGCACCAGGGCAAGGCCATGGGCCTCGCCGGAATGGGCAACTCGGGCACCGTGCTCGCCGCGCTGTTCGCGCCGCTGCTCGCCAAGCTGTTCGGCTGGAACGCCGTGCTCGGCCTGGCGGTCATCCCGCTCACGGTGATCTTCGCTTTCTACCTCGTCGCGGCGAAGGACAGCCCCGACCAGCCGGCGCGCAAGTCTTTCGGCGCTTATGCCGAAGTGCTCAAGGACAAGGACGCCTGGTGGTTCATGCTGTTCTACGGCGTGACCTTCGGCGGGTTCGTCGGCCTGTCGAGCTCGCTGTCGATCTGGTTCTCGGACAGCTTCGCCCTCAACCCGGTCACCGCCGGCTACTGCACCGCCGCCTGCGTCTTCATGGGCTCGCTGGTCCGCCCGATCGGCGGCGCGCTGGCCGACCGGTTCGGCGGCATCCGCACCCTCACCGCCGTCTACATCCTCGCCGCGATCACCCTGGCCACCATCAGCACGGGGCCGGCCACCCTGCCGATCGCACTGGCGCTGTTCATCTTCGTGATGGGCATCCTGGGCGTCGGCAACGGCGCGGTGTTCCAGCTCGTGCCGCAGCGCTTCCGCAAGGAAATCGGCGTGATGACCGGGCTGGTCGGCTTCGCCGGCGGCGTGGGCGGGTTCTATCTCGCCTCCTCGCTCGGTCTGGCGGAGAAGTACACCGGCAGCTCTTCGGCCGGGTTCCTGATCTTCGCCGCTCTCGCCCTCGTCGCGCTCGCCGGGCTCACGGCGGTGAAGGGCCGGTGGCGGACCACATGGGGCGCGGCGCTGCACGGCGCGCGCATCTGAGGTAGCGGGAGAGGATGTCCGAAAGGCGCGCAATCCAAACAGACGCGCCGGAGGACATATGAGGAAAGCAGCAACCGCCGCCCTGTGCGGGCTCGCCATACCGGCCCTGTTCGCCGGACAAGCCAGGGCCCAGGATCTCGGCGCACCCGTGGAACTGGCCGATGGGGTGAGCCTTGACCCGATCTTCGCCGCGCGCCTGCGCTACGAGACGGTCGACCAGGACGGCATGGCCGAAAGCGCCGAGGCCCTGACCCTGCGCATGAGGCTGGGCGCGGAGCTGAAGCTGGCGGGCGGTTTCGCGCTGCTCGCCGAGGGCGAAGGCACGCTGGCGCTGGCGGACCGCTACAACGACACGCTGCCCCGCAACGGCCTGGAGCCGTTCCCGGTCGTCGCCGATCCGGAAAGCCTCGAGCTCAACCGCCTGCAGGTATCGTGGGCCAGGAACGGCAGCGGGGTCACTCTGGGCCGCCAGCGCATCGTGCTCGACGACGCCCGCTTCGTCGGCAACGTCGGCTGGCGGCAAAACGAGCAGACTTTCGATGCCGTGCGCGGCCAGACAAAGCTGGGTCCGCTGGCGCTCGACGCGACCTATGCGATTTCGCAGCGCACGGTCTTCGGTTCGGACAGCCCGAACGGCCATTTCGACGGCGACATCGTGCTGCTGAACGGCGGCCTCGACCTTCGGGTTTTCGACGTGAAGGCCTTCGCGTACCTGATCGACTACGACACGCGGATCGCCTTCTCGAGCCAGACTTACGGCGTCCTCGCGACAGGGGAGATCGCGCTGCCGGCGGTCGGCAAGCTCAGCGGCCAGGCCAGCTACGCGCGCCAGACCGACTACGGATCCAACCCGGTCAGCTACGGCGCGGACTTTTGGAGCGCCCAACTCGGCATCGGCCTGCTCGGCTTCACGCTCACCGCCGGCCACGAGGAACTCGGCAGCGACGGTGGGACCACCGCGTTCCAGACCCCGCTCGCCACACTCCACGCCTTCAACGGGTGGGCCGACATGTTCCTGACCACCCCGCCGCAAGGCCTGCGCGACACATACGTGGGCATCGCCCGCTCCATCGCCGTGCCGTTCCTGCCCGGATTGAAGGCCGACCTCACCTGGCACGAGTTCGACAGCGATTTCGGCGCGCTCCATTACGGCAGCGAGTGGAACGCCTCGCTCGGCTTCAAGATCGGGCCGCTGGCCTTGCTGGCGAAGTACGCGAACTACGACGCGGACCAATTCGCGCGAGATACCAGCAAGTTCTGGCTGCAGGCCGAAGCCAGCTTCTAACGCCGAAACGCCCCACCAATCTATGCTGCACTGCAAAAAGGCCTTGCCGCCAGGGCCGCGAATCAGATAGACAAGCTTCAACGCAGCATTCGCCCCGCCCACCGATGGACGGAACAGAGCGAACCCGCGAACAGCAACACAGCGTGGCAACGACGCCGCCAGTCTCTCCCCTCCCGGGGTACGGCTTGGCGGCTTTTTTGCGTGCGCGACTGGCCCGGAGGGACAGACGAAGTGAACGCACAGACGAGTTTCGACAAGGCGCAGCCCTTGCGCGAAAGACTGCCCGAAAAACTGGTGGTCATCGGCAATGGCATGGCCGGTTGCCGCGCGGTGGAGGAGATCCTGGCGCGCGATCCCGGCCGCTTTGCGGTCACGATCTTCGGCGCCGAGCCGCGGGTGAACTACAACCGGATCATGCTTTCTCCGGTGCTCGCCGGCGAGAAGACTTTCGACGAGATCGTCATCAACACCGCCGAGTGGTACGCCGAGAACGGTGTCGAGCTGATCGCCGGCGATCCGGTCGACCACATCGACCGTGAACGCAAGACGGTCGTCAGCCGCTCCGGCCGCGTAGAGCCTTACGACAGGCTGCTGATCGCCACCGGCTCCGATCCGTTCATCATCCCCGTCCCCGGCCGCGACCTGCCGGGCGTGGTCACGTTCCGCGACCTGGACGATGTCGACAAGATGCTCGCCGCGGCGGAACAGGGCGGCGACGCCGTGGTGATCGGCGGCGGCCTGCTGGGGCTCGAAGCGGCGCACGGCCTTTCGCTGCGCGGGATGAAAGTGACGGTCATCCACCTGATGCCGACGCTGATGGAACGCCAGCTCGACGAAGCCGCAGGCTGGCTGCTGAAGCAGGAACTCGAACGGCGCGGCCAGACGATCCTGACCGGTGCCGATACCGCGGAGATCGTCGCCAAGGACGGGCACGTCGGCGGCGTGCGGCTGAAGGACGGGCGCCAGATTCCCGCCGACATTGTCGTGATGGCGGTCGGCATCCGCCCGGCGACGATGCTGGCCAAGACCGGCGGCATCGAGTGCGAGCGCGGCATCCTGGTCGACGACCACATGGTCACGTCCGACCCGGACGTGCTGGCGGTAGGCGAATGCGTCCAGCATCGCGGCCAGTGCTACGGCCTCGTCGCGCCACTGTGGGAGATGTGCCGCGCGCTGGCCGATCACCTGACCGAACAGAAGCTCGACGGTTCTGGCGGCTATCAGGGTTCGGTAACCGCCACCAAGCTCAAGGTTTCCGGCATCGACGTGTTCTCGGCCGGCGATTTCTCCGGCGGGGATGACGGCGAGGACATCGTCATGCGCGACGCGGCACGCGGCGTGTACAAGCGCCTGGTCCTTCGCAACAACCGCATCATCGGCGCGGTGCTCTATGGCGATACCGCCGACGGCAACTGGTACTTCGACCTCCTGAAGAAAGAGGAAGACGTTTCCGACATCCGCGAAGGGCTGATCTTCGGTCAGGCTTTCGCTCTCGGCGCGGGGGCCCTCGCGGACCCTAATGCCGCCGTTGCCGCCCTCTCGGACGACGCAGAAATCTGCGGCTGCAACGGCGTAACCAAGGGCAAGGTCGTCCAGTGCATCCTCGGCGGCGCGGCCAGCCTCGACGCGGTCCGCTCCGGCTGCAAAGCCTCGGCCAGCTGCGGCTCGTGCACCGGGCTGGTCGAAAGCCTGCTGGCGCTGACGCTCGGCGACGAGGTCCAGGCCGGAGCGAAAACCATGTGCAAGTGCACCAGCTTCGGCCACGACGACGTCCGCCGCCTGATCCTGGAGAAGGAGCTGCGGGCGATCCCGCAGGTCATGCAGGAACTGCACTGGACCACGCCCGATGGCTGCGCCTCGTGCCGTCCGGCGCTCAACTACTACCTGCTGTGCGCCTGGCCCGGCGAGTACGAGGACGATCAGAAGAGCCGCTTCGTCAACGAACGGCTCCACGCCAACATCCAGAAGGACGGCACCTATTCGGTGGTCCCGCGCATGTGGGGCGGCCTCACCAACCCGCGCGAGCTGCGCGCGATCGCCGACGTGGTCGAGAAGTACGACGCGCCGATGGTCAAGGTCACCGGCGGCCAGCGGCTCGACATCTTCGGGATCAGGAAGGAGGATCTGCCCGCCGTCTGGGCCGACCTCAACGCCGCCGGGATGGTCTCCGGCCACGCTTACGGCAAGTCGCTGCGGACGGTGAAGACATGCGTCGGCAGCGAATGGTGCCGATTCGGCACGCAGGATTCCACCGGCCTCGGCGTTACCATCGAACGGATGACCTGGGGCAGCTGGATGCCGCACAAGTTCAAGATCGCGGTCAGCGGCTGCCCGCGGAACTGCGCCGAAGCGACGATCAAGGACTTCGGCATCGTCTGCGTGGACTCCGGTTACGAACTGCACGTCGGCGGCAACGGCGGGATCAAGGTCCGCGCGACCGACTTCCTCTGCAAAGTCGCCACCGAGGAAGAGGCGCTGGAACACTGCGCGGCGTTCATCCAGCTCTACCGCGAACAGGCTCATTACCTGGAACGCACCGCGCCGTGGATCGAACGCGTCGGCCTGGACCACGTCAAGCGCGCAATGTTCGACGATCCCGAGGCGGTGAAGCGGCTCGCGGCGCGGTTCCGCTACTCGCAGACTTTCATGCAGGACGATCCCTGGGCGAAGCGCGCGGCCGGCGACCGCAGCGATCTTCACAGCCACCTTGCGACAGTCGTTCCGGCCCCAACGGAGTACGCATAAATGCAGGCTAAATGGCTCGACATCGGCCCGGTCACCCAGATCGAACCGGGCATGGCCGCCACCCTGCCGGTGATCGGCGGCGACGAGATCGCCGTGTTCCACACGATGCGCGGCGAGTTCTACGCGCTCGTCAACAAGTGCCCGCATAAGCAGGGCCCGCTGAGCCAGGGCATCGTCCACGGCGACAGCGTCACCTGCCCGCTGCACAACTGGAAAATCTCGCTGCGCAGCGGCGAAGCCCTGGGCGACGACGAAGGCTGCGTTCCCACGATCCCGGTGAAGGTTGACGCCGGGCGGATCTACCTGCTGCGCGAGGCTGTGGTGCCGGCGAAAGCCGCCCTGCAGGCGGAGGCGGCGTGAAGGCAGCGTCCCAAATCCTCCCCGGGACGGGGAGGGGGACCGCGCGGAGCGTGGTGGAGGGGGCCCGCGGCCAATCGCGACCTTGCGCCGAACGGAGAACCCCCTCCGTCAGCGGCTGCGCCGCTGCCACCTCCCCGTCCCGGGGAGGATTTGAGTGAAAACCATCCGCACCACCTGTGCCTACTGCGGCGTCGGCTGCGGGATCGCGGCCACCGTCACCGGCGAGCGCCAGGTCACCATCGCCGGCGACCCGGAGCACCCGGCGAACCGCGGCAGGCTGTGCTCCAAAGGCACGCACCTCGGCGAAACGGTCGGGCTCCAGGGGCGCCTGCTGCACCCGGAGATCGCTGGAAAGCGCGCAAGCTGGGACAAGGCCATCCGCCAGGTCGCCCGCAAGTTCGCCGACACGATCGCCCGCTACGGGCCGGACAGCGTGGCGTTCTACGTCTCCGGCCAGTTGCTGACCGAGGACTACTACGTCGCGAACAAGCTGATGAAGGGCTTCATCGGCAGCGCCAACATCGACACCAATTCGCGCCTGTGCATGTCCAGCGCCGTCGCCGGGCATACCCGCGCCTTCGGTGAGGACGTGGTCCCGGCGAGCTACGAGGATCTCGACCAGGCGGACCTGATCGTCCTGGTCGGCTCCAACACCGCATGGTGCCACCCGGTCGTCTACCAGCGGATCATGGCCGCCCGGGCCGAGCGCGGGGCGAAGCTGGTGGTCATCGACCCCCGCCGGACCGAGACTTGCGACGAAGCCGACATCCACCTCCAGCTCCGCCCCGGCAGCGACGTGGCGCTGATGAAGGGCCTGCTGGCCCATTGCCGCGACGCGGGCGTTCTCGACGCCGCGTTTCTCGATGCGAGCGTCGCCGCGCCGGAAGGCTTCTGGGAGGCGCTCGGCGAAGGCAACGACCTCTGGTCGACCGCCGCCGCCTGCGACCTTCCGCCGGCGGACCTGCGGGCGTTCTACGAGCTGTTCGCGCGCCATCCGCGCACCGTCACCATGTTCAGCCAGGGCATCAACCAGTCGGTCCGCGGCACGGACCAGGTGAACGCGATCATCAACGTCCACCTCGCTACGGGCCGCATCGGCAAGCCCGGCGCGGCGCCGTTCTCGATCACCGGGCAGCCCAATGCGATGGGCGGGCGCGAAGTCGGCGGGCTCGCCTCGACCCTCGCCGCGCACATGGATTTCGCGCCGGAGAACGTGGACACGGTGCGCCGCTTCTGGGCTGCACCCCGGATCGCCGACAAGCCCGGGCTGAAGGCAGTCGACCTGTTCCGACAGGTCCGCGAAGGGCGGGTAAAGGCCCTGTGGGTCATGGCGACCAACCCTGCCGTCTCGCTGCCCGATGCCGGACTCGTGCGCGAGGCGCTGGCCGCCTGCCCGTTCGTCGTCGTGTCGGACTGCATCGCCGACACCGACACCTCGCGCTTCGCCCATGTGAAGCTGCCCGCGGCCGGCTGGGGCGAGAAGGACGGCACCGTCACCAACAGCGAGCGCACGATCAGCCGCCAGCGCGCGCTGTTCCCGCTCGCCGGTGAGGCCAAGCCGGACTGGTGGATCATGACCCAAGTGGCCCGCGAGATGGGCTGGGCCGACGCCTTCGGCTACGAGAGCGGCGCCGACATCTATCGCGAGCACGCCCGGCTCTCGACCTACCAGAACGGCGGCAAGCGCCTGTTCGACATCGGCGAGCACGGCGCGATCACCAACTGCGATTACGACGCGATGGAGCCGTTCCGCTGGGGCGGCACGCCGTTCGCCGACGGCCGCTTCCCGGCACCGGGCGGCAAGGCGCGGCTGGTGGCCGTGGAGCAGCGGCCGCTGGACGATGTGCTGCCGAAATGGCCGCTGACGCTCAACACCGGGCGCTACCGCGACCAGTGGCACACGATGACCCGCACCGGTCTTTCGCCCAGGCTGTCGCAGCACCGCCGCGAGCCGCTGGCCGAGATCCATCCGAAGGACGCCGAGGCGCATGGCATAGCCGACGGCGACCTGGTCCGCGTCTCGACTCCGCAAGGCGAGAGCGTCTTCCGCGCCGCGCTCACCGAAAGCCAGCGCCGCGGCGAGATCTTCACCCCGATCCACTGGACCGACCGCCAGTCGAGCGGCGGGCGCACCGGGCTCCTGCCGCAGCCGCTGGTCGATCCCCATTCAGGGCAACCCGGCTTCAAGGCGACGCCTGCCCGGATGGAGAAGCTGGCCGTGGAGTGGCGCGGCTTCCTGATCGCCCGCTCGGTGCCGGACAGCATTCCAACCGCCTACTTCACCAAGGTCCGCGTCGGCGAAGGCTGGCTGGTCGAACTCGCCGGCACCGGCGATCCCGCCACCCTGGCCAAGGCGCTGCTCCCGAAGGGCGAGCGGGTCGAGATCATCGACGGCGGCCTCGGCGGGCTGCGCGTGGCGGTGCTCGCCGAAGGGCGCATGAGCGCCGCGCTCTACGTCACCCGCACCGGGCGCCTGCCGGATCGCGAGTGGCTGATCGCCCAGCTCGCGGCGGCCGATGCGGCCTCGTCGGTCGAGCTGCTGGCCGGCCGTTCCGCCACGCCGCAGCCCGATCGCGGGCCGATCGTCTGCGCCTGCTTCGATGTCGGCATGAACACGATCGTCGAGGCGATCGCCAGCCAGCGGCTGGTGAGCGTCGAAGCGGTCGGCGCGGCGCTTTCGGCGGGGACCAACTGTGGCTCCTGCAAGCCGGCGATCCGGCGCCTGATCGGCGAGACGAAGGAGGCAGCCCATGTCCGATGAATTCGCACCCGGCACCGTATGGCTCGTCGGCGCTGGTCCCGGCGATCCCGAGCTGCTGACCCGCAAGGCCGAGCGGCTGATCGGGGAGGCCAGCGTGGTGTTCCACGACGCGCTCGTCGGCCCCGGCGTGCTCGACCTCGTGCCGCCCGGCGTGCGGCGGGTCTCAGTCGGCAAGCGCTCCGGCCGCCATTCGAAGGACCAGCGCACGATCGACGAGCTGATCGTCGAAGCCGCGCTTGCCGGAGAACGTGTCGTCCGACTCAAGGGCGGCGACCCGGCGATCTTCGGCCGCGCGACCGAGGAGCTGACCGCCTGCCATGCCGCCGGCGTTCCGGTGCGGATCTGCCCCGGCGTGACCGCCGCCAGCGCCGCCGCCGCCGACCTGGGCCTCTCGCTGACCCTGCGCGGCCTCGCCCGCCGTCTGACGTTCGTCACTGCGCACACAGTCAAAGGCGAAGTCGTCGGGCTCGACTGGCAGGCGCTGGCCGATCCAGAGGCGACCCTGGCCGTCTACATGGGCAAAGCCGCCGCGCCGCAGATTGCCGCAGGCCTGGTCGCCGCAGGCCTGCCGGCGGACACGCCGGTCGCGCTGATCGAGAACGCCAGCCTGCCTGGGCGCAGACACCTGCGCACCACGCTCGGCCTCCTGCCGCTGGCGGCGAGAAGCGCGCTGGGCGACGGCCCCGCCGTGATCCTGATCGGCCGCGCCTTGCAGGATCTGCCCTATCCGAAGCCGTCCAGCCCTGCTTTGGCGCACCGGGCATGTTCGCGGTCAGGCTTCTGATCGGGATTCGTCCTGCCGGATCGAGATCGTCGACCAGGCGCCGCCTGCGGCCTCCGGCGACTAGGCCGGCATCGTGCCCGCAGTGGTCGTGCGGTACATCTCGCGGCGATAGCCGTCGTAGTCGTTCGGCCCCAGGTGCATCGTCGTGCGGTTGTCCCACAGGGCGACCATGCCCGGTTCCCAGCGCAGCCGGCAAGTGAAGGCGTGCTGGGTGGTGTGCGCCACCAGGAAGTCGATCAGCGGCTTGGCCTCGTGCGTGGTCATGCCCTCGATGCCGGCGGCATAAGTGTCGCAGATGTAGAGCGATTCCTCGCCGGTCTCGGGATGCGTGCGGACCAGCGGATGATAGCTGCCGCGCTTGCCCTGCTCGAACTGCTCCTCGTCGGCGAAGCTGATCGCCTTGCCCATCAGCTTTTCCTGGGTCGCATAGTTGTTCGCGGCGCTCATCCACACCCGCAGGGGGCGCAGCATGTCCTGGTAGGTCTTGCTGAGGTGGCGGAACGCCAGCGCACAGTTGGTCCAGCTCGTGTCGCCGCCATAAGGCGGGCCCTCGACTTGCCGCAGGGTGGTGATCGCCGGCGGTTCGGGCAGGAACGGGCTGTCGGTGTGCCAGCCGCCGCCGAACAGGCTTGCGGCTTTCGTGTCCGCTTCCTTGATGATCGGGTGCACGTCACGGTGTCCGGGCACGCCCTGGGTGTAGGCGTCGACCGCGAACGGGCCCAGCCGCGCTCCGAACGCCTCGTGCTCCGCATGGGTCAGGTGCTGGCCCTTCAGAAACAGCATCTTGTGGTGGTAGAGCGCGCGCTTGAAGTCTTCGAACCCCGCGTCGGAAAGCTCCGGCAGGCGCACGCCGACCACTTCCGCACCCATCGCCGAAGTCAGCGGGCGCGTTTCGAAGTGCGCGCTTTCGAACGGATGGTTGTCGAACTCCCCGCAAGGCGTGACGCGAACTTCCCACATCTGGTGTGCTCCTCTCGTCTGCGGTGATGCCGGGACTTGGATGGAAAGGGAAGGGGGGCCCGCCCTCATCCAACTTCGGCTAGGCAACAAGTTGCCAAGCCTCCGTATCCTTCTCCCACAAGTGGGAGAAGAAGTTGGAGAGGCGCTGCGCCGTTCCTTCTCCCACTGGTGGGAGAAGGATAGCGTAGGTTGCCAGCTTGCTGGCTACCGAAGCTTGGATGAGGGCTCCTTTACTAAAGCTCTATCACAGTCTTCGAAAAGCTCTCCGGCCCCCAGGCGTGAGCGTAAGCCTCTTTCGCCTGCTCGAACTTGAAGCGCGCGCCGATCAGAGGCTCGATGCCATTCACGTCGATGGCGGCGTTGAGCCGCCGGGCCATCGCTGCCGAGCCGACGAAGATGCCGCGCATGGTCCCGGCGCTCATCATCAGCGCGCGCGGGTTGGGTCCGCCTTCCGGCGCCAGTACGCCGATCATGGCGACTTCCCCGTGGGTCCGCAGCGCCGTCATCGACTGTTCGGCCGTCCCGGCCCCGCCGACTTCGACCACTTTGTCCACCCCGCCGAGGTGCTGCGCGATCCACGCGCCCCATTCCGGGTGCGTCTTGTAGTTGACCGTGTGCTTGGCGCCGAGCCCGCGGATCCGCTCCAGCTTCTCGTCGGAGGACGACGTGGCGATCACCTCGCACCCGCTCGCCCGGGCGATCTGCAGCGCCAGCATGGAGACGCCGCCCGAGCCGAGCACCAGCACGCGCATGCCGGGCAGCAGCGGGCGCGGCCCTTCGTGCAGCGCGTTCCAGGCGGTGACGCCGGCGCAGGGCAGGCAGGCCGCCTGCCCATGGTCGAGGCTCTCCGCCATCGGCACCACGCCGCTTTCCGGCAGCACGACCAGCTCCGCCAAAGTGCCCGGCGCCATTCCGTCGCCGAGGGCCGGACCCATGCGGTGCGGGCCATCCTCCCAGGTCGTGAAAAACGCGCTCTGCACCCGGTCGCCTTCCTTGAAGCGGGTCACCCCAGGGCCGACGGCCGCGACCACGCCGGCGCCGTCCGACAGCGGCACCGCCGGCTGCTTCAGCGCGCCGCCGAAGTACTTCCCCGCCGCCACGGCGAAGTCGCGGTAGTTGATCGACCAGGCGAGCATCTGGATCAGCACTTCGCCGGGCCCGGGTGTGGGGTCGGGCAGTTCCTCCAGATAGAGCTTGTCGAAGCCGTCGGAGCCGGCGGGAAGCATCCATGCGCGCATTGTCTTGTCTCCAGGATCAGGTAAGGTCGATGTCGGGGTTCCAGGCCACTTCCCAGAGGTGGCCGTCAGGATCGGCGAAGTACGCGGTGTAGCCGCCCCAGAAGGCATCGCCTGGCTGCTTCAGGGGCTGGGCTCCGGCGGCGATCGCTTCGGCGAAGACCGCATCGACGGCTTCCTTGCTCGGCACGTTGTGCGCCAGGGAGATGCCGCAGAACCCGCTTCCTTCGGGCGAAATGCCGGCGTCGGCGGCGAGTTCCTCGCGCGGCCAGATGGCCAGCAGCATGTTGCCCTCCAGCCGGAAGAACACGACGCCCGCTTCGGGATCGTGGTTCTCGGTCGGCAGGCCTAGGCCGTCACGATAAAACCGCAGGCTGCGGTCGAGGTCCGCGACGCCGAGCGTGATCAGGCTGACCTTGGCCTTCACGAGTGTTCGCGGCCGTCGCCGCCCCAGGTCCGCAGGCCCGGCTGGGTCCTGTCCTCGCTGGCGAGCGCCGCCTGCACCGCCGGCCGGTCCGAAACGCTCTCCCGCCAGCGCACGAGGTTCGGATAGTTGGCGTTCACCTCGAACTGCGGGAACATGCGGTCGACCATCATCCCGCAGTGGGAATAGAAGTTGATGTCGGCCAGCGTGTACTGGTCGCCCGCGAGATAGGCCGTCTCGCCGAGCTGCTTCTCCACCTTCTCCAGCGCGTATCCGATCTTCTCGAGCGCGTGGTCGAGGTCCTTCTGCTCGAAGCCGGAGCGGGCCTGGGTCCACTTCTTGCGCTGGTCGGGCAGAGGGACGTGGCTCATCAGCTCCTCGAACTTGCCGTCCTCGATGCTGCCGGCGACGACCCGCACCAGCCGGTGCCAGCCGTGCATGGAGACGTAGTTCATCACCTGCTCGTCGACGAACTTGTTCCAGTAGCGCATCCGCGCCGCGCCGACAGGGCTACGCGGCCGCAGCGGCCCGGAAGCCGGCTGGGCGTCGGGAAAGGCGTCCTCCAGGTACTCGTTGATTACCGTGGTGTGGGTCACGATCGTGCCGTCGTGATCGAGCACCGGCACTTGCCCCTCGGGATTGATCGCCAGGAACCAGTCCTGGTGCTGTTCGAACTTGTGCAGGTCGACGTAGACGCTCTCGTAAGCGAGGCCCTTCTCCTTGAGCGGGATCATCGACTTGAGCGAGTTCGCCATCGGCTCGGCGTGATAGTACTTCAGGGGCATCGCGCTTCTCCTAAACTTCAAGCGACTCCAGCACTCCGCCGTCGACGGCCCAGTCCTGGCCGGTCACGTGGCTGGCGGCGTCCGACAGCAGAAACGCAGCGACTTCGGCGAGCTCTTCCGGCCCGCCCATCCGCCGCTGGGGAATGCGCTGCTCGATCTTGCCCTGCTGCTCCGCGGGAATGCGTTCGAGCGCCTCGGTGCGGATGAAGCCGGGAATGATGCAGTTGGCGCGAACATTGTGCGGCGCCATCTCCACCGCGATCGCCCGCGTAAGCCCGAGCACCCCGTGCTTGCTGGCGACATAGGCCGGGTTCATCGCCATGCCGCGCTTGCTGGCCATGCTGCCGGTGACGAGGATCGTGCCATTCCTCGCCGCGATCATCGAAGGCAGCACTTTCTGGATCGCCCAGAACACGGATGTGAGGTTCACGCGGACGGTTTCCTCGAACACCGCGGGATCGAACGCCACCGCCGGGGTGAACCCGCCGGTCAGCCCGGCATTGGCGAACAGCCCATGGATCGGTCCGTTCTGCTCCACCGCGGCGTCGAGCGCCTTGTCCAGCTGGTCCTTGTCGCCGACGTCCGCTGCGGCCCACGCGGTCCTGCCGCCGATCGCCTGCTTGGCTTCCTCCAGCTTGTCCGCGCGGCGCGCGATCAGCGTCAGCGTGGCCCCGCGCTTCGCCAGCAGCTGTGCGGTGACGAGCCCGATCCCGCTCGAAGCCCCGGTCACGGCGATATGCTGCCCGCTGAAATCCACTATGCCTCTCCTCTCACGAACGCCGCCCATTTCGGCGCGTCCGGGTGGTCGTTCTCGTCCGGCGACCAGATCGTCTCGAGCCGCCGCCGTGCTTCGGCCTCGTCCATTCCCCGCTCCCGGTTCCAGCGGTAGAAGAACGCGGAGACGCGCCAATTCATCACGCAGTGCACGTGGACCGGCTGGTCCTCGGCTGCCAGCGTTTCGGCGAACAGGCGGTAATGCGCCTCCTCCGGCGCGTCGAACGGCACGGGAATGTGCGTGTAGCGCAGCCCTGCCTCGGCCATCGCCGCGTCCGGGTCGGGCAGCGCTTCCGGATGGCCCGGCATCGCCAGGTTGATCACGTGGCGGACGCCGATCGCCGCCAGCCGTGCCGGGTCGCCTTCCTGCAGCCGACCCGATGTGGTGACGCGGTCGGACAGGCGCAGGAAGTTGCGAATGTCGTCCGGATCGTTCTCCATCGTCCACCCCTCCCGTTCGTGGTGAGCCTGTCGAACCACAAACGTCGCGCCAGGTCTGCCCTTCGACACGCTCAGGGCGACCGGATATTGGTTAACTCAGCCCCAACACCCGCGCGGCGTTGTCCTTCATGATCCCCGGCATCACCTCGTCGCGGAAGCCCACTTCCTTCGCCGCGGCGATCCACTTGTCCGGGTGGATCAGCGGGAAGTCGCTGCCGAACAGCATCTTATGCTTGAGCTGGGTGTTGGCGTACTGGATCACCTGCTTGGGGAAGTACTTGGGGCTCCAGCCGGAAAGGTCGATGAATACGTTGTCCTTGTGCAGCGCCATCGACAGGCTCTGGTCGACCCAGGGCCAGCTCGGGTGGGCCAGGATGATCTTCATGTCGGGGAAGTCGACCGCGACATCGTCGATCAGCATCGGCTCGCCATACTTCAGGCGCATGCCACCGCCGCCGCGCATGCCGGTGCCCATGCCCGAATGGCCGGTGTGGAAGATCACCGGCAGCTTGTACTCGTTGATGACCTCGTAGATCGGGTAGGCCATCCGGTCGGCCGGGTGCGCGTTCTGCGCGATGCCGTGGAACTTGAAGCCTTTCACCCCGAAGTTCTCCACCAGGTCGCGCGCCTCGCGGGCGCCGTATTTGCCCTTGTGCGGATCGATGCTGGCGAACGCCATGCAGATGTCGTCGTTCTTCGCCGCCTGCTCCGCCACTTCGTAGTTCGACACGCGCTTGGCGCCCATCGCGCTTTCGGCGTCGACGGTGAACAGGCACAGCGCGATGTTCGTCTCGCGGTAGAGCTCGATGATCTCGGGCATCTTCGGCCGCTCGCGCGGGGCGCGGAAATAGGCGCTGGCGGCATCGAAGAACTTGCCCATCACCGGGTCTTCCGGGTCGTGGCAGGAAACCTCCGCATGCACGTGGACGTCGATGGCGCGGATCTTGGCGAGGTCGATGGGCAAGAGGTGTCCCCAGACAGAAAATACTATCGTGTCGTATCCGACACACTTTTTCCACTCGTCACCCTGAACTTGGTTCAGGGTCCATTTGGCCGCACGCGCGGCCCTGTCGGTTCGCGCGCCAAGCTCGCCTGTGGTGCCCGATCGGCGGGACCGGAGCTAACCGCACGATGGACCCTGAAACGAGTTCAGGGTGACGAAGGTTGGAGGAAAGGGGGCGGCGATCTACCGCCCCGCAGTTCCCATTACAGCTTGATCAGCACCGACTTGGTTTCGAGGTAGGCCTCGAGCCCGAGGCGGCCCTGTTCGTGGCCGATGCCGCTTTCCTTGTAGCCGCCGAAGGGCAGCGCCGGGTCGATCATCGCGTGGCAGTTGCCCCACACGGTGCCCGCCTTCAGCTTGCTGGCGATCTTGTGCAGCGCGCTGACGTCCTTGGTCCACACGCCGGCGGCGAGGCCGTACTGCGTGTCATTGGCGTCCCGCACCACTTCGTCGAGGTCTTCGAAGCGCTGCGCCACCACGACGGGGCCGAAGATCTCCTCGCGAACGACGCTCATCTGCGGGTTCACGTCGGTAAGGATCGTCGGGTTGACGTAGTAGCCGCCGTCGCTGGCCGGGGCGTCGCCGCCCATCAGCACGCTGGCGCCGTCGCGCTTGCCGGCGTCGATATAGCCGAGCACCCGCTCATGCTGTTCCTTGGAGACCAGCGGGCCCATGTGGCCTTCGGGATCGAGCGAGGCGCGCGGAGCCCAGAAGTCGGCCGTGGCGGCCATGCCTTCCACGACCTGGTCGAACACGCTCTTGTGCGCGTAGAGACGGCTGCCGGCGACGCAGACCTGGCCCGAGTTGAAGAAGATCGCGCCCGCCACGCCCGGAGCGGTGCTGGCGACATCGACGTCGGGCATCACCACCACCGGGCTCTTGCCGCCCAGTTCAAGCGTGACGTGCTTGAGCGTTTCGGTGGCGTTGCGGTTGATCAGCTTGCCGATCTCGGTCGAACCGGTGAAGGCCACCTTGTCGACGTCGGGGTGCTTGACCATGCGGTCGCCCGCGGTGTGGCCATAGCCGGTGACGATGTTGACCACGCCGGCCGGCACGCCGGCTTCGTGGATGAGGTCGGCCAGGCGCAGCGCGGTGAGGCTGGTCTGCTCGGCCGGCTTCAGTACCGTGGTGCAGCCGGCGGCGATGGCCGGAGCGATCTTGAGGCAGGCCATCAGCAGCGGGAAGTTCCACGGCACGATCTGCGCGCAGACGCCGACCGGCTCCTTCAGCGTGTAGGCGAACATCATCCCACCCGGCATCGAGTAGGGCGCCTGCGTCTCGCCGCCGATCTTGCCGGCCCAGCCGGCCATGTAGCGGAAGTGCGCGGCGGCGCCGGGCACGTCGACCACGCCGGCCATGCCCTTGGGCTTGCCCACGTCGATCGCTTCGAGCTCGGCCAGCTCGTCGGCATGCGCGTCGATCAGGTCGGCGATCTTGTGCATGATCTTCTCGCGCGCGATCGGCGGCAGTTCGCGCCAGCGGCCGTCGTCGAACGCGGTGCGCGCGGCCGCGACCGCGCGGTCGATGTCCTTGTCGGTCGCTTCGACGACTTGCGCGATAACCTTGCCCGAGGAGGGATCCTCCACGTCGATGGTCGCGCCGCCCGAGCTGTCGACCCATTCGCCGTTGATGTAGAGCTGCGGCGCGCGTGCCAGCGCCGCCTTCACGGCGGGCGAATATTCGCGCTGCGTGCGGTTGATGGTGGTGACTTCGTTCATGGTGTGAGGCTCCTTTCCCGAGCGAATCCCTTGGTTGACTTAATCTTTAGCAGACGCGCGGCGGCTGGCGCCAGCGCATGCGACCGTAACGTCCGTTACAATCCCCTGGACGCAGTGTCTAATCCTCATGAGCGGCCCTGCCGTTCGAGCGCCTTGTCCTCGTTCGCCCGCTTGATCACGTACTGGCGGACGGCTTCGATCTGCTCGCGCGTCAGCGACGGGGCGAAGCTGACCATGCCATTATCCTTGAGCGCGCCATCGTGGACGATGGCCATCCAGGTGTCGCGGTTCTCCAGGGCCGGGCTGCGCCGGAGATCCGGCAGCACGGTCGAACCGACCGCCGCATCGTTGTGGCACTGGCTGCAATAGCGGCCGAAGCTGTAGCTGCCCGATGCGACTTGCGCCTCGGTTCCGCGAAACGGCGGCGGGTCGAGCGGCCTGTCCTGCGCCGGGGGCGGCGGCGGGAGCTTGGCCGATCCGCCGAGCTTGAACACCAGCAGGCGCGAGACGTTCGGGAGCGGCCGCTCCTGTCCTGATAGGATGCCGCTGGGGGAAAGCGGCCACACGCCGCCATATCCCGCCAGCAGCGCGACGTACTGTTCCCCGTTCACTGTGTAGGTGACCGGAGGAGCGATGATCCCGGTCTGGGCGTGGAACGACCACAGCTCGCGGCCGTCGTTCGCGGCATAAGCGATGAAGTTCCCTTGGGCATTGCCCTGGAACACCAATCCGCCACCGGTGGAGAGCAGGCCGCCGTTCCACGGCCCCGAATGCGGCACGCGCCAGCGTTCGCTCTGCGTTACCGGGTCCCAGGCGATCAGCGCGCCCTTGGTTGCTTCCCTGGCGGCCTGGCGGACCGCGGGATCCGCCGGCATGGCTGCTGCAGCGAGATCCAGTCCGGTGTTCATCCCGCGCTTGCGGTCCGGCTTCCAGCCGGCTTCGGGGAAGTAGGGGAAGGCGGCCTCGATCGCCGGAATATAGACCAGCCCTTCGTTCGGGTTGAACGCCATCGGGTGCCAGGAGTGACCTCCGGCCGCGCCGGGCGTGCCGATGAACGGCTGGCCGGTCTTGTCGAAGCGCGCTTCGGGCAGCACGATCGGCCGTCCGGTCGCCATGTCGATCCCGCTGGTCCAGTTCTGCGGCACGTAGTTGTCTGCGCTGATCAGCTCGCCCGTCGCGCGGTCGAGCACATAGAAGAACCCGTTTTTGGGCGCCTGCATCAGCACCTGCCGGGTGCGGCCGCCGATCTCCAGGTCCGCCAGCATGATGTGTTGGGTGGCGGTGAAGTCCCAGGTCTCGGCCGGCGTGGTCTGGTAGTGCCAGACGTACTCCCCGGTGTCCGGCCGGATCGCCACGATCGAGGAAAGGTAGAGGTTGTCCCCGCCGCCGGGCGAGCGGTACGCCTGGTTCCACGGCGTGCCGTTGCCGACGCCGATGTACAGCAGGTCGAGCGCCGGGTCGTAGGCCATGGCGTCCCACACCGTGCCGCCGCCGCCGAGCTCCCACCATTCGCCGGTCCAGGTCGCCCGCGCCTTCGCGAGGTATTCCGGTTCGCTGCCGGTTTCGTCTGGCGCGCCGGGCACGGTGTAGAACCGCCAGAGCTGCTCGCCGTTCGTGGCGTCGTAGGCGGAGACATAGCCGCGCACGCCGAACTCCGCGCCGCTGTTGCCGATGATGACTTTGCCGTCGATCACCCGCGGGGCCCCGGTGATCGTATAAGGCTGGTCCCGGTCCACCGTCACCTTCGACCAGACTTCCTTGCCCGTATCGCGGTCGAGCGCGACCAGCCGGCCGTCCAGCGTGCCCATGAAAAGCCGGTCGCCCCAGGCCGCCATTCCGCGGTTGACCACGTCGCAGCAGGCTTTCGGCGCGACTTCGCCCGGCACTTCGGGATCGTAGGCCCACTTCGGCGCACCGGTGGCGGCGTCGTATGCCTTCACCTTGCTCCAGGCGGTGGTGATGTAGATCGTCCCGTCGATCACCAGCGGCGTGCCTTCCTGCCCGCGTGCTGTGTCGAGGTCGGCGAACCAGGCGAGGCCGAGATCGCCGACATTCTCTTCATTGATCTGGTCGAGCGGGCTGTAGCGCTGCTCCGAATAGTCGCGGCCGTAAGTGATCCAATTGGCCGTGTCGGCGGCGGCATTGGCCAGCCGGGCGGCATCGATCCCGCCTTCAGCTGCTGTGTCGACCCCGCCTTCGGGTGCGTTGTCCTTGCACCCGGCCAGCGCCAGGGCAGCACACGCCGCAACGAACCATCTCGAACGCGCCATATCCCCTCCCAAGGGCGGGCCGAAGCCCCGACGATTGTGCCGGCATTTTTGTATGCCTTGCTTACGGTTACCCCGCGGGTGCGGTCAAGCGGCTCCGCGGCACCCGTCGTCCCGGGCCTGACCCGGGACCGCTGGCCGCCAGGTCCGTCGTTGATTGCCGGCGGTCCCGGATCAAGTCCGGGACGACGATCGCAGATTGTCGGTTGCCGCCGCAGGGCGAAGCGGCTTATGAAACCGCCGTCAGTCGAGCGCGAGCCCGCGTTATGACCCTGGCTTGAGATCAGCTCTTAGCCACGACAGGAATCCACATGACAACCAAGCTGCCTTTGCGGGCCGACCATGTCGGTTCGTTTCTCCGTCCCCGGTCGGTAATCGAAGCGCGCGCGCACCGCGCCGCCAACAACATCTCTTACGAAGACCTGCGCGCGATCGAGGACAAGGCGATCGCCGAACTGGTGAAGTGGCAGGAGGACCTCGGCCTCGAGGCGATCACCGACGGCGAGTTCCGCCGCTACTTCTTCCATACCGACTTCCTGCTCCAGCTCTCCGGCGTCGAGGAGCACGGCGGCATCGCCAAGGCGTTCAAGAACGACACCGGGACTGACGTTCACTTCGCTCCGCCGAAGATGGTCGTCTCCGGCAAGATCGAGCATGTGAAGCCGATCCAGCGCGCCGACTACGAGTTCCTGGCGAAGCACGTCACCCGAACCCCGAAAGTGGCCATCCCCAGCCCGACGATGCTGCACTTCCGCGCCGGCCGGGCGGGCATCCCCGAAGACGTCTATCCGACGATGGAGGAGTTCTACGCCGACGTGGCGCAGGCCTACCGTGAAGAAGTGGCGGACCTCGCCGCCGCCGGCTGCCGCTACATCCAGATGGACGACACCAACCTCGCCTATCTGTGCGACGACAGCCACCGTGCCGATGCGGCCGCGCGCGGAGTCGATCCTAATGATACACCGCGTCAGTACGCAAAGTTGATAAACGAAAGCTTCGCCACCGCCCCCGCCGACATGATCAAGGCGATCCACTTGTGCCGCGGCAACTTCCGTTCGAGCTGGGCGGCCGAAGGCGGCTACGAACCGGTCGCCGAGATCATGTTCAACGAGCTCGATATCGACGCGTTCTTCCTCGAATACGACGATCCCCGCTCCGGGGACTTCGCCCCGCTGCGCTTCCTGCCGAAAGGCAAGACGGTCGTGCTCGGCCTCGTCACCACCAAGCTCGGCGACCTCGAAAGCAAGGACGACATCAAGCGCCGCATCGACGAGGCGGCAAAGTTCGCGCCGCTGGAACAGCTCGCCCTCAGCCCGCAATGCGGCTTCGCCAGCACCGTCCACGGCAACGACATCACCACCGAACAGCAGGCAGCCAAGATCCGCCTGGTGGTCGAAGTGGCGGACGAAGTCTGGGGCTAAGCGAAGGGCAGGGCGTACCTGAAAGCCCCCTCCTCTTCAGAGGAGGAGCTTGGGGGTGGTGGAGGCGTCGTACGAACCTCGCCACCACCCTGCTGCGACTAGGCTCGCCTGCGGCTCGCCAAGTCTCGCTACCCCTCCTCTGAAGAGGAGGGGCGACAGGGTCTCACAAGAATCCCCAAACAAAAAAGGCGGCCCCTCGCGGGGCCGCCCTTCCTGTTCCCGTCCCGGGAAACCGATCAGAAAGTCTTCTTCAGGGTGACCGCCCATTCGCGCGGCCGGCCCGGCAGGCCGGTGACGAAGCCGGCGCCGGCGCGGGTGAGGTCGAACAGCGTCAGGAAGTAGTACTTGTCGAACAGGTTGGTGACTTCGAGGCCGATCTGGAGATCGTCTTCCTCGTTGCGCCAGGTCAACCGGCCGTTCGCCACCGTGTAACCCTCGATCAGGTTGGTCGGGCCGTTGACCGGGTTGGTGTAGACCTCGCTCTGGTAAGCCACGTCGACGCGCGGCGTGAGCGAGCCGGCGGAGCCGAGCAGCATCTCGTACTGCGCGCCCACGGACCACTTCCATTCCGGCGTGTAGGTGGAGACCATGCCCGCCTGGATGCCGCTGGCCGGATCGAGCGAGTCCTCGACGTAGTCGAAGTCGGTGTAGCTGGCCGATCCGTCGATCAGGAACCCGGCGGCGGGACGCAGCGAGGCTTCGACCTCGATGCCCTTCACGTGCGCGTCACCGGCATTGGCCGGCAGCGCACAGGGACGGGAAAAGGCGGCGCCGGCCTGGGGGCAGACGCTCAGCGCAAGCTGGATGTCCTTATAGTTGCTGTAGAACCCCGCCACGTTGATCCGCGCGAGGCGGTCGAACAAGTCGCTCTTGAAGCCGACTTCGTAGGACTCCAGCGTCTCCGGGCCGAACGGCAGGACCTGCTGGGCGAAGAACGGACGCGGGTTGATCCCGCCGCCCTTGAAGCCGGTCGACCATTGGGCGTAGACCGAAACGTCCGGAGTGACTTCGTACATGGCGTTGAGGCGGTAATCGACCCGGCTGTTGTCGTAGTTGCCGGTCTGCCCGTTCAGCGCCCCGAGCTGCGGGTGGAGAGCACCTTCGGGCGTCAGGCGCGTGTAGGTGTAGTCCTTGTGCTCGTCGGTGTAGCGCACGCCGGCGGTCAGGGTCAGCGGCTCGATCGGACGCCATGCGACGTGCGCGAAAGCGGCCTTGGTGTCGGCGTTCACGGGATCGTCGCCGATGAACGGCAGCAGCCCGGCATAGCGTAAGTTCTGCGAAGTCGCGTAGACCGAGCGCTGGTCCATGAAGAAGCCGCCGAGCGTGTATTCAAGCGCATCGTCGAGCAGCGTTCCGTTGAGGCGCAGCTCCTGGCTGAACGACCAGAAGGTCAGGTCGCCGCTGCCGAGGCTGTGGGCCAGCGGAGACAGGTCGTCGTCGTTGCTGAACTGCGAGCGGTACTCGCGGTAGGCGCTGATCGAGACGAGCTGCAGCGCATCGGTCAGTTCCCAGTCGACCTGGCCGGAGAGGCCCCAGCCTTCGAAGTCCACCCGCCCGTCGACGGTCGCGAGCGGCTGCCCGTTGTCGGCCAGAGAGTTGTACGTGGCGAAGTTGCAGTACGGTCCGCAGACGAAGCGGCTATCGTAGGGAATATCGGCCGCGAACGGATTGATGTCGAACACACGGGCCGCCGGGTTCGGCGGGTAGGGATAGTTGGGGCTGGCGATCGCGCCGGCGGCATTGCGCCGCAGCAGCAGCACGGAGCCGCCGGTGGTGCGGTTGTCGTCGGTGTAGTCGGCGATGATGTTGACGTCGATGCGGTCGTCGGGCTGCCAGCGCAGCTGCCCGCGCACGGCCTGGTAATTGACCTCGCCCTCGCGCGCGGTGACGCAGTCGGAGTTGGCGGGGAGGATGCGCGGTACGCCGCCGGCGGGGTTCAACGGGCTGCTTCCGGCCGGGTACACGCAGCCGAAGTCCATCCGCTTGATGTAGCCGTCCTGCGACTTGGAGACGCCGGAGATGCGCGTCGAGAGCGTGTCCGTCAGCCCGAAATCGGCGCTGGCGCGAAGGTCCAGCCGGTCGCGGCTACCGTAAGCGGCGCTGACATAGCCGGTGTTGGAGCCGGTGGGCCGCTTAGAATAGAGCTTCACCGCGCCGCCGATCGAGTTGCGGCCGGCGAGCGTACCCTGCGGACCGCGCAGCACTTCGACCCGCTCGAGATCGAGCAGGTCGAACAGCGAGCCGGTGAGCGTCGCGTAATAGACGTCATCGATATAGAGGCCGACACCCGGCTCCAGCGCCGGGTTGAAGTCGTACTGGCCGATGCCGCGGATGCTGGCCGTCATCGATGGGCCGTAGGCGGTGCCTTGCGGCTTCAGCGTCACGGAAGGCGCCTGCGCCGCCACTTCGGCGACATTGGTCTGGCTGCGCGCCTCGAGCATCTCGGACGAGACGGCGGTGATGGCGAGCGGCGTGTCCTGCAGGTTCTGTTCGCGGAACTGCGCGGTGACGACGATTTCCTCGACGCCGCCGGCGTTCGGCGAATTGCCCGGGCCGGGCGAGTTCTGCTCGGCTGCTGCGTCCTGCGCCTGTTCCTGCGCGGCGCCGGTCGAGCTCTGGCCCTCCGGAGCGACCTGGGCGGCGGCGGGGATCGCGGCGAGAGCAGCGGCAAGGGCGCCGAAACTGGCCATGCCTGCGGTAGCGATGCGGTGGGCGTGGCGAAGCTTCGCCATGATCTCTCTCCTGTGCGTGTCATGAACCCGGGCTGCTGCGGGCCCGGCGCGTTCGTAAGTACTGCATACGGTTTCGCGGCAACAAGACCGCACCGGCGAAGGCATGAAAAAACCCGACCGGTGGTGCAGAATGGCTACAGCTCGCCTGATCGGGCGATAGGCGTCAGGGCAGTCGGAACACCGCCCGCGCGTTGTCTTCCATCAGCATCTTCTTGTGTTCGGGGGACAGTTCCATCCGGTCGTATGCGGCGACTTCGTCGGAGCTTTGCTGATAGGGATAGTCCATCGCATAGAGCACGCGCTCCGGCCCGAGCACGTCCATGCAGAACTTGATCGCCGGCTCCCACGCCACGCCGCTGGTGGTGATCCAGATGTTGTTCTTGAAATAGTGGCTCACGGGGTGCTTCAGCTTCACAGGGTCCTGTCCCCCGCGCAGCCCTTGGCGGCCGTCGGCGTTCCCCTGCATCCAGTCGAACCGGTAGAGCTGCAGCGGCATGCATTCGCCCATATGTCCGATGACCAGGCGCAGCTTCGGGAAGCGGTCGAACGCGCCCGAGAAGATCAGCCCCATCGTGTGCAGCCAGACGTCATGCGGGAAGCCGCCCAGAGCGCCGTAAAACCCACGCGTCTCGTAGTGCGGGGCGTTGAACGGCGCGGTCGGGTGGATGTAGAGCGCCGCGTCCATCGCCTCCAGCGCTTCGAGGATCGGGAAGTACTCGCGCTCGTCGATATAGTGGCCCTGGAAGTGCGAGTTGAGCACCGCGCCGTTGAGGCCGAGCGTTCCCACCGCGCGCTCGATCTCCTTCACCGATCCGGCGACGTCGCGCGGGTCGAAGGCGGCGAGGGCGGAGAAGCGGTCGGGGTGATTGCGGCAGGCTTCGGCGGCGATGTCGTTCGCCTCGCGCGCCAGCGGCGTGCCCTCCCCGGGGCGGACGACCTGCACGCCCGGGGCGGTGAGCAGCAGGAGCTGCCGGTCGATGCCGTACTCGTCCATATGGGCGAGCCGCAGGTCGCCCACGTCCTGCAGCATCTGCTGCAAGCTGGGCATGCGCGAGAACATGCCCGCCATCTTCAGCGAATCGTCGCGCGGCGCCTCGCCGCTTTCGAGGTACTCGACCTGGGCCTTGACCAGCGCCGGGAATGTCCACGCTTCTTCGGTGGCGATGCGCTTGTATGGCGCGCTGCGGTCGATCTCCCCCGCCGGCGGGGCAAGCCCGATGCGGGTGCGGAGGCTGTAGTCTTCCTTGCAGTGGCCCTTCAGGCCGAACTCGCTGCCGTCTTCGAGCTTCATGCGTCTCTCCCCAAAGACCGGTGGTAGCCGGTCAGAACATTCCGCTGTCGTTCTTCGCTTGCGCCGGGTCGGGCAGCGGCTGGATCACGTCCCAATGCTCCACCAGATAGCCGCCCTCGATCCTGAAGATGTCGACCACCGCCGCGCCGCGATCGTCGGGCGCCCGCCTGAAGTGGTAGTGTACGGCGACCATCCCGTCCTCGCCGTGGATCACCCGCTTCACGCCGTGGCTCATCCGCGGGTTGCGGGCCATGTGCTCGTCCAGAACGGCGATCGTCCCGTCGCGGCCGTTCGGCGCGTTGGGATCGTGCTGGATGTAGTCCGGGTGGACCCAGGCGCGGAACGCATCGCTCAGCCGGTTCTGGTTGTAGAACACCTCGATGAACCGCTCCGCCACTTCCCGGACGGGGAGGCTCTCTCGGCTCGACGTGTCGAGCGGGTCGAAATCCGTCATGCCGCGGAGCCTCAGGCGCTCTCCTGTCCCGCGACGATGGCGCCGAACTTCGGGTGCGCGAAGTGCATCGGCACGTCGTGGCGGTGGGGCCAGGTCTTGCGGTACTCTTCGGCGGGCAGCAGGCGGTCGGGGCCGACCGGATCTTCCGGATAGAGCTTCTCGGCCGGCTGCAGGTGGCTGGTGGTGTGGGCCCAGCCCTTCTCGTAGTCGCCCTGCCACTGCATCTTGTAGTCGAGCCGCTGGATCTTCCAGACGCCGTTCTCGCGCACGTAATCGTTCTCGTAGATGCCGGCTTCCATGAACTGCTGCGGCATGAAGTCGGGCTTGTGCTCCAGGAAATCGTCGTGCCAGCCGCCGAACAGCATGCCGCGGAAGCGGCCCTTGGCGGTCTGCCGGTCGGGCGCGACGGTGATGATGTCCTGCATCTGGAAGTGGTCGAGCAGCAGCCCGTCCACGGGGCCCGGGCGGCCGCCGGTGAAGCGGTGCTGGATCCAGTCGCCGTAGAGCCGCTTTACGCCGGCCTTGCCGACGTACTCGCCGGACAGGAACACCACCACACCGTCTTCGGCGAACAGGTCGGCGACTTCGTCAGGCAAGTTGAAATCGATGTAGTAGCCGTAGGCCCAGTGAAGCCGGCGGATCGCGTTGGTATCTTCCAGCTCGCCTACGCGATGCTCGAGTTGTTCCAGCCGCGCTTCCAGGTCACTCATTCTCGACTCTCCCGTCATTCTTTGTATGCAACACTAACGATCGATAACGAATTGGCGAGAGGAAATTCGGGACATGAGCAACGTGGATCGGCCCTGGGAAGGGCGTGTGGCTTTCGTCACCGGGGCGGTGACCGGCATCGGACTGGGCGTGGCGCAGGCTTTCGCAGACGCCGGCATGAAGCTGGCGCTGAGCTACCGCAACGAGGACGATCGCGCCGCGACCGCTGCCTGGTTCGACAGCAAGGGCTACGAACAGCCGCTGTTCCTGAAGCTCGACGTGACCGACCGCCGGCGCTTCGCCGAAGTGGCGGACGAGGTCGTGCGGCACTTCGGCGAGGTCCACGTGCTGGTGAACAACGCCGGCGTCAGCGTGTTCGGCCCGACCGACGAGGCGAGCTATGACGATTACGACTGGATCATGGGTGTCAACTTCGGCGGCGTGGTCAACGGCCTCGTCAGCTTCCTGCCGAAGATCAAGGCCAGCACCGGCCGCCGCCATGTGACTAACGTCGCCAGCATGGCCGCCTTCCTCCCGGGGCCGCAGGCGGGCATCTACACCGCCAGCAAGTTCGCCGTGCGCGGGCTGACCGAGAGCTTGCGCTACAACCTCGCGCCGCATGGCATCGGCTGCTCGCTGTGCTGCCCGGCGCTGACCCGGACCAACGCCTGGACCAGTGCCCTGAAGCGGCCCGAAGGCTTCGGCGAAAGCGGCTTCTCCCCGGTGGAGAAATCGGAGCTCGAACAGTTCGGCACCGCGTTCGAGGAAGGCATGGACCCCTACGAGGTCGGCACCAAGATCCTGAACGGCATGACCGGGCAGAAAGGCCTGATCCTCACTCATCCGGAACATGGCCCCGACTTCGAGGAGATGCACGAGAAGCTCATGGCCGCCCTCCCGGTCGAGGAAGCCCCGCCCGGCCGCCTGAAGATCGAACAGCTTCGCCGCGATGCCATGAGTGCTGCGGAGCGCGGCCTCAAGATCCAGCTCGGCGATCTGACTTAGCTGGACCTTCTCTGACGGGCTGTTATCCTTCGCCGAGACATAATGAGGAGGCTAGGATGTGCGAACTGGACCAGTTTAACTCCGCCGGCGGCGGTTTGAACCGCAGGCAATTTACCGCAGTCGGCGCCCTGGCGGCGTTCGCGGCGGCTTGTGCGCCGATGGAGAGCGCCACTGCCCAAGGCAGCCTCACCGAGAACATGGTCAGCTTCGCTGCACCCGGCGGCACGATGGACGCCTTCTTCGTCCACCCGGGGGAGGGCAAGCATCCTGCGGTGATCGTCTGGCCGGATATCGCCGGGCTGCGCGACTCGTTCAAGGTCATGGCCCGCCGGCTGGCATCCGCCGGCTATTCGGTCCTGGTGGTGAATCCTTACTACCGCGACTTGCCCGCTCCGCAGTTCCAGGACTTCGAGGATTTCCGCGCCAATGGCGGCTTCCAGAAGGTCGGCCCGTGGCGGGAGAAGATGAATGCCGACGGGGTGACGGAAACCGCCCGCGCGGTAGTCGGCTGGCTCGACCAGCAGCCCGCGGTCGACACGACCAAGGGCATCGGCAACCAGGGCTACTGCATGGGCGGTCCCTACACCATCTGGACTGCCGCCGCTGTGCCCTCGCGGGTTAAGGCTGGCGCCAGCTTCCACGGCGGCGGCCTGACCGGCGAGGATCCGAAGGCGCCGGTCCACCTGTTCGACGATGTAGCGGATGATGCCCGCTTCCTGATCGCCATCGCCCAGAACGACGACGCGCGGAGTCCGGCCGACAAGGACACCCTGCGCGCAGCGGCAGCCGCGGCCGGCGTTCCGGTGGAGATCGAAGTCTATGCCGGCGATCACGGATGGACCGTGCCGGATTCGCCGGTCTACAGCGAAGCGGCCGCCGAGCGCGCCTGGGGCCGCTTGCTGGCGTTGTACTCGGCGGCGCTTTGAGGCTCTGAGTTGCCGAAACGGGGAGCGACGGCTCGAGTGCCGCCCGGTCCGGCCTGGCGGCCAGCGGTCCCGGATCAAGTCCGGGACGACGCCTTCGCGACTACTGCGTCATCCCGGCGAACGCCGGGATCGCTGGCCGCCTGGTAGAAATTACCCGTACCAGTAAGCCGTGCAGCGCATCTCGATGCTGACGCGCGGCGGCGCGTCCTCGCCGGCGATGGGATTGTCGAACGCGACATGCGGCATCAGCTGCGCGCGAGCGGGATCGCTTTCGCTCGACTTGAATATGATCGCCTCGTCCGGCCGCATGTCCGGGAAGTAGCACCAGCGGTGGACGGGATCGTGCGCCACGACGTAGCTGGCGAAGCGCCACTCGGGCGCGCCGCCGGGCGGGTCGAAGATGGCTTCGGCCTCGATCAGCTCCGGTCCCTTGATGCTCCGCCAGTCGCACAGCGCCAGCGGCACGTCCTGCGGCGGGCCGGAGACCGCGCGCCAGACGTTGTACTGCGCGCTGCGCATCGGGGTGCGGCCCTCCGGCGCGGCCTGGGCGCGGGCCGCTTCCGCCGCTTCGCGGGACATGTCGACGTGGGCGAAGCGCGCCGGGTGCGAATTGTCGGTGCTGCCGGTTTTTCCAGAGCGTTCCGAGTAGCGCAGGATCCCGCCACCGGTGACGACGACTTCGTCCGCCCCGGTGTGGCGCTTCATCAGCTCGACGATCTCGGCAGGGTGCCGGGCGGAGACATCCTCGCGGTCGGTCCAGTCGGCGATTGCCGAGGCGTGTTCCACCAGCAGGAAGCCTTCTTCGTCGAGCGAGGTTGCCCGGCCGCGGACGTCCACGATGTCCATCTCCACCGGCGCCAGCGGGACGTAGTCCTTCTCGTGCGCGTTGGCGTAGTAGTAGGGGCGCCGGCCTTCGTTCTTCACATAGGCGATCGGCGCGCGGACGTCCTTGCTCATGGCCGCTCCTTCAGGCGAATTCCTCGGTATCGATCGTCGGCCTGATCGCATCGTGATAGCGGTGGCCGGCCACGGTGTCGTGGTTGATCAGCCTGCCCGCCTCGTCGAGAACCGCCTGGCTCACGTCGATCTCGGCCGCGTGGTAGTTGTCCGTCAGGTGCTGCGGGTTGGTCGTGCCGGGGATCACATGTACGTTCTCCCCGCGCGAGAGCACCCACTTGAGCGCCAGTTGCGCAGGGGTGACGCCGGCCTGTTTGGCAAGAGCCGCGAACCGTTCGATCAGCGTCAGGTTCTTCGGCCAGTTCTCCGCGTTGAAGCGCGGCATCTTGGTGCGCAGGTCCTGCTCCTCGAGGGTCGAGGGATCCTTGAGCTCGCCGCACAGCGCGCCGCGGCCCACGGGGCTGAAGGCCACGAAGGGGATGCCCAGTTCCTTGCAGGTGTCGAGCACGGCCAGTTCCACGTTGCGGGTCCACAGCGAGTACTCGGTCTGGACGGCGCCGACCGGATGGACGGCGTGGGCTTCACGGATGTGCGGGCTGGACCACTCGGACACGCCGTAGGTGCCGATCTTGCCCGCTTCGATCGCCCGGGTGAACTCGCCGACGGAATCCGCAATCGGGACCTTCGGATCGAAACGGTGCATGTAGTAGAGATCTATGTAGTCGGTCTCGAGCGTTCGCAGGCTGGTTTCGATAGCCGTGCGGATGGTCTCGGGAGAACAATCGACCCCGCGCTTCGGCCCTTCGACAACGATTCCGCACTTGGAGGCGAGGAAGAACGCGTTCCGCCGCCCTTTCAGCGCTTCCGCGATCAGCGCCTCGTTCTTGCCGGCGCCGTAGATGCGCGCGGTGTCGAGGTGGTCGTAGCCGAGGTCGAGTGCCTGGTTGACCAGGGCGACGCAGTCCTCATGGGCCGGCGGCGTTCCGTATGCCCACGAGACGTTCATGCAGCCGAGGCCGACGGGGTGGAGTTCTTTGCCGGCGATCATGCGTGCCATCGTCGAAACTGTCCTTGTTTGCTGGTTGGCCGCGGGCCCGTCCGCGGAAGAGTCGCTCTTCCCCCGGTCGAGCCCGCGCCCCGTGCTCTCCTTAGGAGCCGGTCCTCAGGACCAGCCGTCCTGCGCTTCCAGGCTGGCGGCGAGTTCGCCGATCACGCGGTAGCAGTCGATCACCGAAGCGACCGAGCTGTTCGGCTCGCGCCCTTCGCGGATCGCGGCCACGAACTCGCGGTCCTGCAGCTCGATGCCGTTGTTGGAGACCGCCACGCCGGTCAGGTCGATCGGCTCTTCCTTGCCGGTGACGAGATCGTCGTAGCGAGCGAGGTAGGTGGCGGTGTCGCCGATGTAGCGGAAGAACGTGCCGAGCGGCCCGTCGTTGTTGAACGACAGGGCCAGCGTCAGGATCTGCCCGGCTTCGGTCTTCATCTGGATCGACATGTCCATCGCGATGCCGAGTTCGGAGTGCCGCGGGCCCTGCAGGGCATTGGCGCGGATCACCTTGCTGCCGGTCATGTACTGGAAAATGTCGATCGTATGCGCCGAATGGTGCCACAGCAGGTGGTCGGTCCAGCTGCGCGCTTCGCCCTTGGCGTTCATGTTCTTGCGGCGGAAGAAGAACGTTTCGACGTCCATCGCCTGGATGTTGAACTCGCCGGCGTCGATCCGCTGCTTCACGTACTGGTGGCTCGGGTTGAAGCGGCGGGTGTGGCCGACCATGCACACGAGGCCGGTTTCCTGCTGCTTCTTGAGCACGGCCTGAGCATCGTCCCAGCTGTCCGACAGCGGGATCTCAACCTGGACGTGCTTGCCCGCGTCCATGCAGGCGATCGCCTGTTCGGCGTGCATCTGCGTGGGGGTGCAGAGGATCACCGCATCAACGTCGTCACGTTCCAGCGCTTCGTTCAGATCGGTACCGGAATGGCCCGCGCCGTACTTCGCGGCCACTTCGGCAGCCTGTTCGGCGCGGCGCGAGATGATGGAGGTGATTTCGACACCATCGATGTTCTTGAGGCCGTCGAGGTGCTTTTCGCCAAAGGCGCCGGCGCCGGCGAGTGCGATGCGCATAGTCAGTCCTTTCTTCATGCGGGCGGCGCAGCAAGTGAGAGCGCAGCACCCCAATTCCGTTCGCCCTGAGCTTGTCGAAGGGTCGTTCTTCTTTTCGAGCTTTGCGCCGAAGGAAAAGCGGTCCTTCGACAAGCTCAGGACGAACGGAGTTTTCGTTGTTGCTCTAAGCGTCCACTTGTTCGCGGATCGAGGGCGGCTGCGCACCCACGCCTTCGGGCTGCAGGATCAGCGCGCCGAGCGCGGTGTTCGATGCCGGGATGTGGTAGAAGCGGTAGAGCTCCTCCACCTTGTCCCCCAGCGCGCCGCGCATGATCAGCCACATGACCAGCTCGATGCCTTCCGAACCCGCTTCGCGCAGGTACTGGATGTGCGGCATCTGGCTGAGCGTTTCGGGATCGTTGATCAGCTTGTCGATGAAGTTCAGGTCGAACTCCTTGTTGATCAGGCCGGCGCGCGGTCCCTGGAGCTGGTGGCTCATGCCGCCGGTGCCCCAGACCTGGACGTTGATGTCCTCCGGGAAGCTCTCGATCGCCGCCTTGATGCTGTCGCCGAGATTGAAGCAGCGGCGGCCCGAGGGCGGCGGATAGGTCACGACGTTGACCGGGAACGGGATGACCTTGCACGGCCACTCGGCGGGCTCGCCGAAGACCATGCTGAGCGGCACGGTGCAGCCGTGATCGACATCCATGTGGTTCATGATGGTCATGTCGAAATCGTCGAGGATCAGGCTCTGGGCGATGTGCCAGGCCAGGTCCGGGTGGCCGATGACGTCCGGCACGGGGCGCGGGCCCCAGCCTTCGTCGGCCGGCTTGAAGCTTTCAGCGCAGCCGATCGCGAACGTCGGGATGATGTTCATGTCGAACGCCGATGCGTGGTCATTGTAGACCAGGATCACGACGTCGGGCATGTTCCCGGGCTGCTGGATCCATTCCTTGATCGGCTGGTAGCCCTTGAAGACGGGCCCCCAGTAATCGTTGTCGTGCGTGCCGGTCTGGATCGCGGCGCCGAGCGCGGGGATGTGGCTCGAAGTGATGCCGGCGGTAACGCGGGCCATGTCAGTAACCTCCTTTGATCGAGCGCTGCCCCTGGGGCGAACGGCCGCCCTTGAGCATCATCTCGGCATAATCTTCCTGGGTCATCCCGGTCATCGATCCGGCGGCGAACTGGAAGCTCTTCTTGTCCGTCGAGAAAAGCTTCGACAGGAAATAGATGTTCCCGCCGTGGTCGATCATGCGGTTGTAATCGCGGTCGAGCACGGCCTGCTTGGCTTCCTCGCTGATCGGCCATTCGTCGAGGTAGGCTTTCTCGTCGGCCAGGAAGCGCTCGCGGTTCTCGGCCTTCATCAGGCTCATCGCGAATTGGTTCAGGTGATAGCCCTGGCGTGCTCGCTGCGCGGTGAACACGCGGGTGCCGGGGATGTCGTCGAACTCCGCGAGATACTCGTGGATGTTGATCCGCTCTTTCTTCTTGCCCTTGTCGTCGTCGCTCATTGCTCGTTCCATTCGTATTTCAGCGGTGCTTCGCGAAACGCGAAGCGGTCGATATGCCGTTCGATCACGCCGCGCATGTGCACGTTCCGTGTCCGCTCGCCGGTCACCAGGGTGATGGCGATGCCGTCGGGGCGGGCGGTCATGACCGCGTTCTCGGTTTCGGAAAACGGGAAGGCGCCGACGCGGCTTTCCTGGTCGTAGCTGGTGGCCATTTTGTGGCTCCAGTGGCTGACCAGCTGCTGGATGTACCGCTCCGGCTTCTCGCAATGCGCGAAGCCGTGTGCCGTGGCCGGGGTGGCGCCTTCTTCGCTCACAGCCCTCGTTCCTTCAGGGCCTTGTCCAGCCGCGGATAGACGCGGCGGGCGTTGCCTTCGAAGATCATGTGCTTCTCGTGATCCGAGATGTCGAGCGCGTCGATGTAGCGCTTGGTGTCGTCAAAATAATGACCGGTGGTCGGGTCGATCCCGCGCACCGCGCCGACCATCTCGCTGCCGAACAGAATGTTCTTGTTGTCGATCACGTCGGCCAGCAGGTTGATGCCCGGCTGGTGGTAGACGCAGGTGTCGAAGAACACGTTGTTCATCAGGTGCTGGTCGAGCGAAGGCTGCTTCAGCATGTCGGCCAGACCGCGGTAGCGGCCCCAGTGGAACGGCACCGCGCCGCCGCCGTGCGGGATGATCATCCGCAGGCTTGGGAAGCGGGAGAACAGGTCGCCCTGCAGAAGCTGCATGAAGGCCACGGTGTCGGCGGCGAGGTAGTAACCGCCGGTCGCGTGCATCGCCGGGTTGCAGCTGCCCGAGACGTGGATCATGCCGGGCACGTCCAGTTCGCACATGACTTCGTAGAGCGGGAACCAGTACTCGTCGGTCAGCGGCGGATGGGTGAAGTGCCCGCCGCCCGGATCGGGGTTGAGGTTGCAGCCGATGAAGCCGAGCTCCTCGACGCAGCGGCGCAGCTCCTTGATGCTGGCGCTAAGGTCCGCCTTCGGGCTCTGCGGCAGCATGCAGACGCCGATGAAGGTCTCGGGGAACAGCTTGGTGACGCGGTAGATCAGGTTGTTGCAGTGGAACGCCCATTCCGCGCTGACTTCCTCGTCGCCGATGTGGTGCGACATCGCCGACGCGCGGGGGGAGAAGATCGTCAGGTCCGCGCCGCGTTCCTTGATCAGCTTGAGCTGGTTGGTCTCGATCGTCTCGCGGATCTCGTCATCGGAGATCTCGGGATAGGGCGGAGGCGCCTTGCCTTCCTTGAAGGCCGCCTTCTGGTCCTCGCGCCACTGGTCGTGCGCCTTCGGCAGCACGGTGTAATGGCCATGGCAATCGATGATCAGGCTCATGCGCCCACTTTCCTCTCGTTCCGGTTCTTCGTTGCGGCTGCGCGCTGGAGCTGCACCGTGCCGCGGGTCATCACGGGTTCGACTCCGAGCGCCTGCAGCGTCTTGGCCGATTCTTCCATTTCCGCCGCGCGGCGCAACCCATGAGTGGCCATCCGCTCGCGGTTGTAGGCGACACGTTCGGCCCAGCCGCAAGCTTTCTCGCTGGCGTCGAGCGAGGCCATGACCTCGTCGAACACGCCGGCGGCGTCTGCGGCGGCGGCGCATTCGCTGCTAAGCGCTTCGAGGCCTTTGACCATAACGGAGCGGATCATCTTGATCGCGCTGGCGCGGCCGATTTCTTTACCAACTTCGCGCGTGTGAGCGAAGCCGAGTGCAGTAAGCATTGCCTGGGCGGGGGCGGCGTGGGGGCCGGCCAGGAGCAGCGGCACGGCAAGCGCGGCCGGCTGGACCGGTGCCATGACCGCCACGTCGACGTAGCGGCCGCCGACTGCCTCGACGGCGGCGGCCGCTTCGCGCTTGGTGCCGGGCGCGACCGAGTTCATGTCGCACCAGACCGTGCCTTCGTGCAGCAGGGGGGCGTATTCGCGCGCCGCGGCAAGCGCGGCATCGGCGGTTACGAGGCTGAGCACGATCTCGGCATCGGCGAGGGCTTCCGCCGCGCTCGAAGCCGCTTCCACGCCGCAGGCGGCCATAGCCGCGCGACGCGCCGGCAGGATGTCCCAGCTGCGCGAGCGGCCGTTCCAGGCTCCCGCACGGGCAAAGGTTTCCCCGGCCTCGCCGAAGCCGATCAGCGCCACCCGGAAGGGCGGGAAAGGTGGATTCGCGTCTGACATCCTCTTGGCGTGCCGCTTACAGAATGTATGTATTGCTTACAAGTTTGCGAGAGGCCCTTTGCATGCCCTTGACGCGAGGGCCGGCAGCGGTCCACCGGGCTCTCGCAACAGGCAAGGAGAGTCGAGCAAATGGCAGGCGTCGTCGTCCAGAACATCGAACGCGCGGACAAGGATGTGGTCGAAGCGCTCGGCCGCTGCGGCGTCGCCACGGTGCACGAGTCGCAGGAGCGGACCGGGCTGCTCGCCAGCTACATGCGCCCGATCTACCGCGGCGCCCGCATCGGAGCGAGCGCGGTGACGATCAGCGTGCCCCCGGGCGACAACTACATGGTTCATGCGGCGATTGAGCAGTGCCGCGACGGCGACGTACTGGTGATCGCCCCGACCAGCCCCTGTGAGGACGGCTATTTCGGCGATCTCCTGGCTACGAGCGCCCAGGCGCGCGGCTGCCGCGGGCTGATCATCGACGCCGGCGTGCGCGACGTGCGCGACCTGGAGGAGATGAACTTTCCGGTCTGGTCCAAGCGCATCTTCGCGCAGGGAACGATCAAGGCCTCGCTCGGCAGCGTGAACATCGATGTGGTCTGCGCCGGCGCCTACATCCGCCCGGGGGACGTGATCGTGGCCGACGACGACGGCGTCTGCGTCGTCCGGCGCGAAGATGCCGCGATGGTGCTGGAAAAGGCCCAGGCGCGTGAAGCCAACGAAGGCGAGAAGCGCCAGAAGCTCGCCGACGGCGTGCTCGGCCTCGACATGTACGGCTTCCGCCAGAAACTGACCGACATGGGGCTGAAGTGGATTTGAGCGTGACCCAATCCTTCCCGGGACGGGGAGGGGGACCGCTGCCGAAGGCAGTGGTGGAGGGGGCCCGCGGCCAGGCGCAGCGCGTGGGGAGGGCCCCCTCCACCATGCCGCTCCGCGTCATGGTCCCCCTCCCCGTGCCGGGGAGGATATGATGGATTCAGCACCGGTCATGTGGATGCGCGGGGGGACCTCCAAGGGGGGATACTTCCTCGCTTCGGACCTGCCGGCGGACACCGCGACGCGCGACGCGTTCCTGCTGCGCGTCATGGGCAGCCCGGACCCGCGGCAGATCGACGGCATGGGCGGGGCCGACCCGCTGACCAGCAAAGTCGCCGTGGTGAAGAAGTCGGAGCGGGAAGGGATCGATGTCGATTACCTGTTCCTGCAGGTTTTCGTCGACCAGGCGATCGTCACCGACGCACAGAACTGCGGCAACATCCTGGCCGGCGTGGGCCCGTTCGCGATCGAGCGGGGGCTGGTGGAGGCGAGCGGCGAAGAGACGAGCGTCGCGATCTTCATGGAGAACACCGGGCAGGTCGCCGTCGCCAGCGTGCAAACGCGCGGCGGAGTCCCGACTTACGAAGGCGACGCGCGGATCGACGGTGTGCCGGGCACGCACGCGCCGATCCCGCTCGAGTTCCGCGACACCGCCGGTTCCTCCTGCGGGGCGCTGCTGCCGACCGGCAATGCGGTCGACGTGATCGAGGGCGTGCGCTGCACGCTGATCGACAACGGCATGCCGTGCATCGTCATGAAGGCAGAGGATGTCGGCGCCACCGGCTACGAGCCGCGCGACGAGCTCGACGCCGCCGAGGCGCTGAAGGCCCGGATCGAGGCGATCCGCCTCGCCGCCGGCCCGCTGATGAACCTGGGCGACGTGAAGGACAAATCGGTCCCCAAGATGATGCTCGTCGCTCCGCCGAAGAACGGCGGCGCGGTGACCGTGCGCAGCTTCATCCCGCACCGCGCCCATGCCTCGATCGGCGTGCTCGGCGCGGTCAGCGTGGCGACGGCCTGCCTGGTCGAGGGTTCGCCTGCCGCCGAGGTGGCGGCGATCCCCGAAGGCAGCCGCAAGCTGCTTTCGGTGGAGCACCCGACCGGGGAAATGAGCTGCGTGCTCGAAGTGAACGAAAGCGGCGACGTGGTCAGCGCGGCCCTGCTGCGCACCGCCCGCAAGCTGATGGATGGGGTGGTGTTCGTTTGACGTCGTCCCGGGCCTGACCCGGGACCGCGGGCTGCCAGGTCCGACCAGGATTGCAGCGATCCCGGATCAAGTCCGGGATGACGAGGAAAGAGAATGACCCGGGACCGCGGGCCGCCAGGTCCGACCAGGATTGCAGCGATCCCGAATCAAGTCCGGGATGACGAGGAAAGAAGAATGTCCGAACGTATCGTCAGTTGGCACCAAAACCCCAGCAAGCCGCGCTACACGCCGCCGCCGGGCGCGGTGGACGCGCATTGCCATGTGTTCGGGCCGATGGCCGAATTCCCGTTCAGCCCGAAGGCCAAGTACCTGCCGGAAGACGCCGGCCCCGAGATGCTGTTCGCGCTGCGCGATCACCTGGGTTTCGCGAAGAACGTGATCGTGCAGGCGAGCTGCCACGGCACCGACAACAGCGCCACACTGAACGCCATCGCCCGGTCGAACGGCAAGGCGCGCGGCGTCGCGGTGGTCGATCCGGCGATCTCGGAAGAGGAGCTGGCGAAGCTGCACGAAGGCGGCATGCGCGGCATCCGCTTCAACTTCCTCAAGCGCCTGGTGGACGATGCGCCGAAGGACAAGTTCCTCGAAGTCGCGCGGCGCCTGCCGAAGGGCTGGCACGTGGTGATCTATTTCGAGGCCGACATCCTGGAAGAACTGCGCCCGTTCATGGACGCGATCCCCGTGCCGCTGGTGATCGACCACATGGGCCGCCCGGACGTGATGCAGGGTCCGGACGGCGCCGACATGCGCGCTTTCCGCGCCCTGCTCGACAGCCGGCCGGACATTCACTTCAAGCCGACCTGCCCCGACCGGCTCGACGTCACGGGCGATCCGTGGAACGCCTTCGCCGAAGCCGTCGCGCCGCTGGTCGCGGATTACTCCGACCGCTGCATCTGGGGCACCGACTGGCCGCACCCGAACATGCAGGACAACGTGCCGGACGACGGCCACCTGGTCGACATGATCCCGCGCATCGCGCCGACCGAGGACCTCCAGCGCAAGCTGCTGATCGACAACCCGAACGCGCTCTACTGGGCCGACTGAAGGCAAGGCGGTGGCTGACGAGATCCTCGTCAACGACCGCATGCAGCAAGGCTATCGTTACGTCCGCAGCGCACCGATGGGGCAGGGCTTCGCCGCCGGGTTCGAACCCGAGCTGACCCCGGCGGAAATGCTCGAGCTGGGCGTGTTCTGCGGCAAGTACCTGACCGACTGCCGGGCCGAGTTTCCGGCCGAATGGTTCGCGCAGGCCAAGCTGGCTTCCGGTGCGGCCGACTGCTCGCTCAATTACTACGGTGTGAGGGCGAGCTCGCCGCTCCGCGAGTGGCGGGCGAAAGGCTGGATCCATCCCGACGACCCGCGCGGCTGGTTCCAGTGGTACTGCCGCTACTACTCCGGCCGCCGCCTGCCGGGCGAGGACGAGCGGCAGATCGGCCGCTGGCGCGCCTTCCGCCGCCACGCCGCGCAAGTCCGCCGCTACTGCGAACCGGGCGACCCGTTCTGCCGCCCGAAGCAGCGCCAGGCCCTGCTGCAATGGGCCTACGACAGCCGCGTGCTCTGAGGCCGGCGGAACCGCCGTCTCGTCCATGGGTAGTTACCGCGAGCCCGCCGGGAAAGCTGGGCTGCATCAGGGAGTTTCGTTCTGCCCACATCCTTCATCCGCTGTTCCGTTCCGTTAGCCGCACTCGCTGCGCTGGCCTGCTCCCTTCCGGCGGCCGCGCAAGAGCAGCGCACGCGCATCGCGCTCGGCCCGCAGTTCTATCCCAGCTATCCGGGATCCGACGACTTCGATATCGGCCCGCTGATCGATTACGAGCGCAAGCCGGTGGGCGAGCAGTTCGAGTTCGAGGCGCCCGACGAGAGCTTCGACCTGGCCCTGATCGACCGCAGCGGCTTTTCGTTCGGGCCGGCGCTCAACTGGGAGGGCGCCCGATCGGCCAAGGATGTCGGCACCGCGCTGCCGAAGGTCAAGTTCAGCATCGAGCCGGGGGCGTTCGTCTCCTACCAGGTCAGCGAGGGCTTCCGCCTGCGGGCCGAACTGCGCAAGGCCGTGACCGGGCACAAGGGCATGATCGGCATGGCCGGGGCCGACTTCGTCATGCGCGATCGCGATAACTGGCTGTTTTCCGCCGGTCCGCGCGTCACCTGGAGCGACGACAAGTACCAGGACGCCTGGTTCGGCGTGGCGCCGGAGGATTCCGCGCCCAGCGGCCTGGCTGCTTACGATCCCGGCGGCGGGGTCCAGGCTTACGGGGCGACCGCTTCCTTCCTCAAGGCGCTGTCCCCCCGCTGGGGCGTGCAGACTTATGCCAAGTACGACCGGCTGGTGGGCGATGCGGCGGACTCGCCGATCGTGCGCCAACATGGCTCGCGCGACCAGTTCTCGGGCGGCCTGGCCCTGGCTTACACCTTCGGCAGCGTGGGCCAGTAACGGGCCGCGCCGGCGAATTGGTTTGACTTTCGGCCGCTTCGTCTCCATCTGCCCCCCATCGAAGCGCACAGCAGCGTGAACTGGCGGATGTAATCCGCCCCGGCTGCGTTTCGGTCTTGGGGTCTGTCGAACACTTCGACGGGTGCCTCTTCCCAGAGCTTCCCTTTTCACGCGGGTCGTTCAGAACCCGCCGCAGCGCGCCGTTCTGTGCGCGCGCTGCCGCATATATTGCGAGCTTTCACTATATGACTTTCGAAACACTCGGGCTTTCGCAGCCCGTTCTCCAGGCACTCGCGCTCAAGGGATACGATTCCCCCACGCCGATCCAGGAACAGTCCATTCCGACCGTGCTCACCGGGCGCGACCTGCTGGGCATCGCCCAGACCGGCACCGGCAAGACCGCGGCGTTCATGCTGCCGTCGATCGATCGCCTGATCGCTTCCGACCAGCGCCCGCGGCCGCGTTCGTGCCGCATGCTGGTGCTGGCGCCGACCCGCGAGCTGGCCGGCCAGATCGCCGAAAGCGCGGGCGACTATGCCCGCTTCGCGCACCTCAAGGTGGTCAGCGTGTTCGGCGGCACTTCGGTCAACCGTAACCGCCAGGAACTGGCGCGCGGCGTCGACATCCTCGTCGCCACGCCCGGCCGCCTGGTCGACCTGGCTGACCAGAAGGCGCTCGATCTCGGTTCGGTCGAGATCCTCGTCCTCGACGAGGCCGACCAGATGCTCGACCTCGGCTTCATCCACGCGCTGCGCCAGATCGTGAAGATGCTCCCGGCCAAGCGCCAGACGCTGTTCTTCTCGGCCACGATGCCGAAGGCGATCCGCCAGCTGGCCGACCAGTACCTGACCAACCCGGCGCAGGTCTCGGTCGCACCGGCCTCGACGACGGCGGAACGGGTCGAGCAGCAGGTCGCGTTCTGCAACGCCGGCGAAAAGCAGGCGCTGCTGACGATCATGCTGCGCGACGGTTTCGCCTCCAAGGCGATGGACCGCGTGCTTGTCTTCGCCCGCACCAAGCACGGTGCGGACAAAGTCGTGAAGAAGCTCGTCGCCTCGGGCATCAAGGCTAATGCGATCCACGGCAACAAGAGCCAGCCGCAGCGCGAGCGGGCTCTCAACGAGTTCCGTGACGGCAAAGTGCGCGTGCTGATCGCCACCGACATCGCCGCGCGCGGGATCGACGTCTCCGGCGTCAGCCACGTGATCAACTACGAGCTGCCGAACGTGGCGGAGCAGTATGTCCACCGCATCGGCCGCACCGCGCGTGCCGGCGCGGCGGGGATCGCGATTTCGTTCTGCGCGCCGGACGAGAAGGCTTACCTGCGCGACATCTGGAAGCTGACCAAGGCGTCGCTCGAAGAGATCGCGCTCCCGGAAGGGCTCGCCGCGGAGGCCGTCAAGGTCAACGCCAAGGGCCCCGAGCCGACCCGTGCGGAACGCGAAGAGCGTGCCTACGACCAGCAGCGCCGCCGGTTCCCGCGCAAGCAGACCACTGCCCGCGTGACCCCGCGCGGCGATGGCGCGAACCGTTCGGCGGGCGGCGGAAAGCCGGGTGGCGGCGGCAACCGCGGCCGGGTGAACCGCGCGCGCACGGCGGTCTGAGCCGCGATTGACTGGCGAAAGTCCTCCCCCTGAAAAGCGGGAGGATTTTTCGTTTTGGGCACGCAAAGGCGCTAAGAGGGCCTTGGTGCGCTGTGGCCTTGTGGGCTCACACGAAGGCACGAAGACACGAAGGTGTTGTGCCGGGGCTTTGCGCTTTTGCGGCTTTGCGTGAGATCCAATCTTCCCCCTGGTGGGCAAGGCGCGTTGTCGCCCGCTCCGCGCGTGTGGCGGGATGGATCCTGAAACAAGTTCAGGATGACGGAAATAAACTGAGGATGGCGGGTTTTGGGGTTTCCTCCACCCCCCATGTCACCCTGAACTTGTTTCAGGGTCCATTCGGCAGCACGCTCGGGCGTCTGCTGCACAGGTGCCTGGGCGCCTACTTCTCCGGCGGGCGGCCCAGGGCGCGGCGGCGCCATCGTCTCCAGGTGTAGCCGCAGCCGCACACGGCGCAGCCTATGCCGAAGGCCACTCCGCCGACGATCAGCGCAGCGAAGCCGACGGCGCTGGTGATGCCGAGCAGGAATTGCCAGAAGAATTCGATGACCGATCGCACTGCGCGCTTTGCCTCCTCTCCGTAGCCATAGCGCGCGAAGGCGCGATACTTTCCCGGGGTTGGCGCAATTGTCCGCTGCGTGCCGCAGGCCATACCAGTTGTGCGGCCGATGTGGAACTCCAGCGCCGCTCGGGCGCTCCCGTCATACGGCTGGAGAGGCGCGAGGCGTCGCTGCCGGAACGAACAGGAGCGAGACCAGATGAAGACGTTCGTAACAGCGGCGCTGCTGCCCGCGGTGCTGGCCCTTGGCGCGTGCGGCGGAGACAACACGGCAGAAGAAGCGGCGGATGCCACGGACACCAGTTACGATACGGGTGCGGTAGACGAGTCCGGCGCGACGATGGTCTCCCCGACGGACACGACCGGTGCGGCCGGCGCGGGCGCGGACACCGGCGCCGCTGCGGGCGGCAGGGCCGGCGAACCGGCGGCCGAGGTGGTCGGGGGCGAGACCGGCTCTACCGACGAGACCGGCACTACCGAATAAACGAAAACGGGGCGCGTTGCCGCGCCCCCGCCTTGTCTCGCAAATCCGAGGCGTTCAGCCTTCGAGCGTCATCCGCACGAAATCGACCGTCTGCCGGGTGGCTGCGGCGAATTCGGTGGCGGTCGCCTGGAACGCGCCGAAGTGCGCGAACTCGTCCGGCCACATGCCGTCGAACTCGTAAGCCTGGCGGAAGCTCGGCAGCTTCATCAGCTTCTCGATGCTGGCCTTGTTCGGCTCGCGCTCGATCGCCTTCGGGTCGAACGCGCCGAGCTCCTCGTCGGAGGCCATCAGCTGGGCGATGTAGCTTGGCGGGCAGGTGTAGACCATGTCGCTGCCGGCGAAGTCCTGGATGTGGCGGCTGACCAGCTGGCCGGTCCGCTCGTCCTTCTCCACCCGCATCGAGCACTGCAGCATCTTGGACGGGTGGTTGTTGTCCTTCCCCCACCAGTATGCGCGCTTGAGCACGGCTTCCTCGCCGTCGCGGATTTCCGGCATGGAGAGGTCGATGCCGCGGGCCTTGGCCTCCGTCGCCCAGTCGCTGAGCTGGCCGAGCCGGCTCGACATGTGGGTGATGACCGAGCGCCAGTTGGACAGGTCCACGCCGGCGGCCTTGGCGCGCTGGAGGCCGGCGGTGACCGCGGCCATGCAGCGCATGTACTGCGGCACGGTGAAGCTGGTGGTGTTGTTGGTGCTGATGCCGCGCGCGGTCAACTCCTCGAGGACCTCGTAGCCTTCCTTGGAGCCTGGCAGCTTGACCATGACGTTCGTGCCCTGGGCGGCGATCGTCAGGCCCATGGCCAGCATCTTCTCGCCGTCGCGGACGAAGCGCGGATCGACCTGGCCCGAAAGGAAGCCGTACTTGCCGCCGGACTTGTCGTAGACCGGGCGGATCGCGTCGGCGCCACGCTTCACGAGGTCGAGGTACATCGCCCAGTAGACGCCTTCGACGTCCAGCCCGGGGTTCGCCTGTGCGACCTTGCGGATCTCGGCGGCCCAGAGCTCGGGTGCCAGCTTGATCGCCTGCAGCGACAGCGGCGGGTTGGTGGTGACGCCGCGGAAGCCCATCGTGCCCTGCGACCTGATGGTCTCGTCGTCGTAGAGGCGGGTGAGCTGCTGCTCCCAATCGGCGCGCTTGCCCTCCGGCGCCTTGGCGAGCGTTTCTTCCTTCCAGCTCGGGAAGATCAGCGGAGAGCTGTCCCACCAGATTTCGGAGTCGGGATTGGTAGCGGCAAGGCGCTCGAGGATGTTGTCGGTCATGGGCGCCCCATGCCTCTTCGCAGGGGGCGAGGTCCAGCCCAATTTGTCGCGAGGCGGGCAAAGCAGAACTTGGCCCGCCCCGGACGCTCGCTGTTACTGCGGCGTGGAGTCCATCTCGTCGGCCATGTCCTCGAGCTGATCCTTGGTTTCCTCGCCTTCCTGGCGCATCGCGTCGGCGCGGCCTTCGGCGGCTTCTTCCTGCGGCCCGCCGGCGGCCATCGACTCTTCCAGATCGGCGTCGGCTTCATAGGCTTCGTCGAGCGCCGTGGCCTGCTGCTCGACTTCGTTCTCCGCCTTGCTGTCGCAAGCGGAAAGCGCGAGCCCGAGAGCGGCCATGCCCGTGAGGGCGGAAGTTCTGGCAAGTACGTGCATGCAAATAGTCCCCTTCTTCGGCCGCACCTGCGGCCATCGCTGTGTTCAACTCGCGAGAGCGGGCTGTGGTTTCCGGTGGCGCTGATGGGGCGCCGGAGTGCCCTGCTGCGTGCTTGCTTATTTGCGCACGCAGAGGCGCAGAGGCGCGGAGGAAGTTGCACTGCTTTTCCCGCGTTCCGCGAAGCGGCTTTGAACTCCGCTTCGCGGATTGAGTTCCGCCGAAGCGGCGGGGGACTCTCCGCGCCTCCGCGCCTCTGCGCGCGCCTAAACGAGGCGAGCGCCGCGGCCCCTATCAGCCCCCCGGCCCAGCGGGGTGCTGATAGGCGACGTTGCGGCTCTTGATCAGCCACTTGCCATCCACCCGCACGACGTCGTCCAGGCCGCGGCCAACCGAGGCGACGTTCGGCGGGGGGGTCAGGCCGTTTCCGAACACGGTCATGTGGTAGTAGTACACGCGGGCGTGGTCGGGCGTGACGAACTCGACGTTCATGTTCGACATGACGTGGTGCATGTTGCCGATCGTGGCGCCGCCGGCGCGGCGCTCGTCCTGGCTCTTCTTGAGATCGACGACCATCTGCCGCAGCGTCGCGCGGCCTTTGGTGCCGAGGAACGCGCCGTCTTCGGTGAAGGTGGCGGCATAAGCATCGGGGTTCCAGCCGTCGATCGCCTCGACATAGTCCCACATGAGCTGCTCGATCGCCGCCCGGTCCGCGGCTTCCCGCAGGACTTGCGCGGCGACGCCGCTGTCCTGTGCAAGGGCCGGACCGGGCGATGCGAGGAGCAGCAGCGCGCCGAACGCGGCCGCGCCGGCGCGGATCACCCGCGTTCTCCGGCGGGCGGGGTCTGGACCGGGGGCAGCGTGGCGGGATCCCAATGCTCGTCGGCCTTGCCGTCGACGAAGCGCCAGGTGTCGAACCAGGTCGTGGTGTAAGTCTCGCCTTCGATCCCTGGCACCGGCAGTTCGCGTTGCATCAGCACGGTGACGAAATCGCCTTCCGCCTGCACCGCGACGACCGGGGTCGTCAGCCTGTCGCACGTCGGCGTCGGCTGGCGCTTGGCGATGTTGACGAAGTAGTTGATCACGCCTTCGAGGCCGGATGCCGCCAGCGGGTTGTGCTGGATGTAGCGGTCGGTCAGCCACTCGCCGGCGCGACTCCACTGGTTGCACTGGAGCAGCTCGCGCATGATGTGCAGCGCCGCCTGCTTGTTGCGGTGGAGCTGCGGGTCGGCGCTCGTGAAGAGCGATTCTGGGTCCGGATGGGCGACGACGGGGTCGCTCAGCGGGCGCATCTGCGCGGCCGCCGGCAGCGGCGCGGCCAGGGCCAGCATCGTGGCGGCTGCGGTGACCAGAGCAAGCGTTCGTTTCATCGGTGAAGTCCCCTCGGTTGTTATCTTGGGCGCATCTCGCGGAGGCGCTTTCGCCCGAATGATGCACGGTTCGCTGACTTTGTCCATCGGGGCCGAGGCGGAAAACCTTGTGCATCGCAGCGTAATCGCTATGTGCGCGGCGGAAACTCCAATCCCGAAAGCATTAGTCCTATGTCCCTTCGCAACGTGGCGATCATCGCCCACGTCGATCACGGCAAGACCACTCTTGTCGACCAGCTCTTCCGCCAATCCGGCACCTTCCGCGAGAATCAGCGCGTCGAGGAGCGGGCGATGGACTCCAACGACCTCGAGAAGGAACGCGGGATCACCATCCTCGCCAAGTGCACTTCGGTCGAGTGGAACGACACGCGCATCAACATCGTCGACACCCCGGGGCACGCCGACTTCGGTGCCGAGGTGGAGCGGATCCTGTCGATGGTCGACGGGGTCATCCTGCTGGTCGACGCGGCCGAAGGCCCGATGCCGCAGACCAAGTTCGTCACCGGCAAGGCGCTGGGCCTCGGCCTCAAGCCGATCGTCGTCGTCAATAAGATCGACCGTTCCGACGCGCGCCCGTCCGAAGTGCTCGACGAAGTGTTCGACCTGTTCGTCAACCTCGACGCCAATGACGAGCAGCTCGATTTCCCGGTGCTCTACGCCTCCGGCCGCGCGGGCTTCGCCAGCGAGGACCCGGAGGCGCGCGAGGGTGACCTGACGCCGATGTTCAAGGCGATCGTCTCGCACGTCCCGGCGCCCGATCTCGACCCGGACGGCTCTTTCGCGATGCTGGCGACGCTGCTCGACCGCGACTCCTTCCTCGGCCGTATCCTGACGGGCCGGATCGAGAGCGGCCGCCTGGAAGTCGGCATGCCGATCAAGGCGCTGGACGTGACCGGCAAGCTGGTCGAAGCGGGCCGCGCCACCAAGGTCTTCGCGTTCAACGGCCTCGAGCGCGTTCCCGTGCTCCACGCCCAGGCGGGTGACATCGTCGCCATCGCCGGGCTGACCGACGCGACCGTTTCCAACACCCTGTGCGATCCTTCGGTGACCGTGCCGATTGCCGCGCAGGAGATCGATCCGCCGACCCTGGCCATGAGTTTCGCCGTCAACGACAGCCCCTATGCCGGGCGCGAAGGCGACAAAGTGCAGAGCCGGGTCATCCGCGAGCGCCTGGAGCGCGAGGCGGAAAGCAACGTCTCCATCCGCGTCACCGAGAGCGCCGGCAAGGATGCCTTCGAAGTGGCCGGGCGCGGCGAGCTGCAGCTCGGCGTGCTGATCGAGAACATGCGCCGCGAAGGCTTCGAGCTGTCGATCAGCCGTCCGCGCGTCCTGTTCCGCGACGGCCCTGAGGGCCGCGAGGAGCCTTACGAGACGGTCGTGGTCGACGTGGACGATGAGTTCTCCGGCACCGTGGTCGAGAAGATCGCCCAGCGTAAGGGCGAGATGACCGACATGCGCCCGAGCGGCGGCGGCAAGACCCGCATCACCTTCTCCGCGCCCAGCCGCGGCCTGATCGGGTATCACGGCGAGTTCCTCTCCGACACGCGCGGCACGGGCATCATGAACCGGCTGTTCGAGAAGTACGGCCCCTACAAGGGCCCGATCAGCGGCCGCCAGAACGGCGTGCTGATCAGCATGGAGCAGGGCGAGGCCGTGCCTTACGCGCTCAACGCGCTGGAGGATCGCGGCATCCTGTTCATCTCGCCCGGCGAGAAGCTCTACCAGGGCATGATCATCGGCGAGAACGCCAAGCCGCAGGACCTCGAGGTCAACCCGCTCAAGTCCAAGCAGCTGACCAACTTCCGCTCGACCGGCAAGGACGACGCCGTCCGCCTGACCCCGCCGCGCAAGATGACCCTGGAGCAGGCGATCGCCTACATCCAGGACGACGAGCTGGTGGAAGTCACCCCCAAGAGCATCCGCCTGCGCAAGCGCCACCTCGATCCGCACGAGCGCAAGAAGGCCTCGCGCACGCCGGGGTGACGCCGGCCCCATTGTAACGATCGCGGGGCGAGCGGCGGCCGGGTTAGCCCGGCCGTCACACCTGGATGGTGATCGAGACTTTGTCGGCGGTCGTGCCGGCCGCCGCTGCGATCCGGGCCTTGCAGTCCTTGATGACGTCGCCCAGCGACATGGGCGGCGCAGCATCGTCCCGCCCGGTCAGGAGCATTTGTTCGGAGACGTCCAGCGCCAGGGCGAGCGCTTCGAGCATTTCCGGCCGCGGGCGGGCCTTGTCGGATTCCCATTTCCACACCGTCGGCTTGGCGGCGTCGACCAGCCGCGCCATGCCGATGAGGCTGATCCTCCGCTCCTTACGCAGGCGGCGGAGCCTCGTGCCGAAAGTTTCCCCTCGGGGCGCTCCGGCCGCCTGTGCCGGGTCGTCTTCCCGCATGATGAGGATCCTCTCGGCATCGTCGCGCGGTGGGGCCGGGGCCTGCAGGAGAAGGCAGTTCACGCCATCACCCTGAACGTCCGGGAGCGCGGCGGTGGAGTTGCGCGGAAGGGGACCGCGGCGGCAGGGTGACGAGCGCGGCGCGGCCGGCGGCCGGTACCTGTTCCGAATTGGCACTCGCGTTCCATGGCGATTGCTTCCCCCCAAGCAAGACCGGTCATGACACAGCGCCGCTTCGCAAACCTGAATCCAACGTCAGGCTTCGCGAAATGCAACCGACTATCATCGGTCTCTTGGCGCGGATGGAATCTGGCCGCAGCGGCGCTACCGGGGGGAAGCAGCTTATGGTGAAGAGCGCACAGTCGCCCCCAGTCCGATTCCGCACCGAACTGGCTCCTCCGCACGTGTCGTGGCTTGCGATCGTGCTGGTCTATGCTCTCGCCGCGGCGGTGCTGTTCCTGCTGTTCCGCTTCCTGATCGGCTTCAACCAGTTCGGGCAGGTCCACGACCAGGCCGTGCTGGCCGGCCAGAACCGGTCCGCAGCCCAGCGCCTGATCGAAGATCTCGCTGATCCGCCTTCCGGCCTTCCGGTGGAGCGCGCGCTCGCGCGGTTCGCGGAGGACTTCGTGGCGCAGGATGGTGGGCGGCAAGACCCGACCGGCACGGGCGCGGCGGTGGAGCCGGTGCTGGCCGAACTGCAGGAAGGCGGCGCCTCCCGCGCCCGCGTGCGCGAACGGGCGCAGCGCCTGCTTTCCACGTGGGAATCGCGCGCGCAGGCGGCGGAACGGCGCGCTGCGGAGCTCCGGCTCGGTGTCGCGCTGAAGGCCACCCTAATGGGGTTCGTCGTGGCGGCAACCGCGATCGGCGGGGCGCTGCTGTTCCTGCGCCGGTCGCGGCAGCTTTACGGGCTGCTGGCCCGCCGGACGGCGGAGCTGGAGGAAGTCGACGCTTCCCGGCGCTTGTTCTTCGCCAATGCCAGCCACGAGTTGCGCACCCCGGTAACGGCGATGATGGGCGAGGCCGAAGTGGCGCTGACGGGCGACCATCGGGACGACGGCACGATGGAGCAGGCCTTGCGGCACATCGTCGCACAGGCGCGGTTCCTGGGACACCGGATCGACGAGATGATCGGGCTTGCGCAGACTTCCGACGGGAAGCTGCAGCTCGACGCCGTGCCGCTGGATTATCGCGACGTCGTGGCGGAGGCGGTCGCCGACGCACGATCGTTCGCGCGGTCGGTGGAAGTCGACATGGACGTCACGGTGCCCGACCAGCCGGTCACCGTGCGCGGGGACGCCCTGTGGCTGAAGCGGGCGCTGCTGGCGGTGATCGAGAACGCGCTGAAGTTCTCGCCCATGCAGGGCAAAGTCACCGTCGAGCTGTCGCAAAAGGATGAGTTCGCCCGGGTCCGCATCACCGACCAGGGGCCAGGCGTGGTGCCCGACGAACTGCCGCTGATCTTCGAGGCATATTACCAGACCGACACCGGGAAGGATCGCGGCGGAAGCGGCCTCGGCCTGTCGATGACCCGCTGGGTGGCCGAGGAGCACGGCGGCAGGGCGTTCGCCCGCAACGTCGGCCACCCCTCGCGCCCGGAAGGCTGCACGGTGACCATCGACATCGCGCTGGAGCGTTCGGCGTGAACATCCTGCTGGTCGAGGACGATGTCGGGATCGGGCGCTTTGTCAGCCAGGGGCTGCGCGTGCGCGGCTGGCAAGTGCGGTGGGAGCGAGTCGGCAAGGACGTGCGCGCGCTGGCCGGCTCGGGCCGCTTCAACACGATCATCCTCGACCTGCTGCTGCCCGACAGCGATGGTCTTCACCTGTGCCGGGACATTCGCCAGGCGGAGCTGGGCATTCCGATCCTGATGCTGACTGCCCGGTCCGGCCTGGACGACCGGCTGGACGGGTTCGCCGCGGGGGCCGACGACTACCTGGCCAAGCCGTTCGCGTTCGAGGAGCTTCTGGCCCGCCTGCGCGCGCTCCTGAAGCGGGACCGATTGCGCAAGCCCGACCCGGTCAACCTCGGCGCGCTGCGGATCGATCCCGCCGCCGCCTGCGCCACCTGGGAGGGGCGGCCGATCCCCGTCAGCCGCCGCGCCTTCGCGCTGCTGCTGATACTGGCCCGCGCGGGCGGGGAAGCGGTCGGGAGAGACAAGCTGATCGACGAGATTTGGGGCGGGGACGCCATCGTCACCGACAACGCGCTGGATGTCTGCGCCAGCGCGCTCCGCCGGGCCCTGGCGGGTGTGACGGACCGCCTCGCGTTGGAAGCCCTCCGGGGCCGCGGTTATGCGCTGCGGCTTCTTCCCCGAGACCCGGAGGCGCCGTCCTCCGCCAGGGACCAACGCCGATAGCGTAGGGTGCGGCGGGCCGGCGGGTCGAGATCCCCGCCGGCCCGCTTACACGTTCGGCCTTACTGCTGCGGCGCGGCCGGGGGCGGGCCGGCTGCCGGGTCGAAGTCGAACTGACCGGCGAAGCGGGTGCGCGAATCCTCCTCGGTGGTTTCCGGCGGGGTCTCGCCCTTGGCGATCGCTTCGCGGTGGGCGCGCGAGGCGTTGATGTAGTCGCGAATGGCGTAGTTGCCTTCGTGGCAGGCGTATTCGAAGAACTTGTAGTCGTCGTCGCGCGACCATTCGATGCGGGTGGTCCACGGCTGGGTGTAGACTTCCGGATCGCTGTAGGTCAGCTCGTGCACGATCGTGTTCGGGCCGGTCATCGTCAGCCGTTCGACGGTCTTCGCCTGGGTGCTCATCGGGATCGTGTTGAACGGCGGCACGTGCTGCGTGGCCATGTTCAGCGGCGATGAGGAGCGGGCCAGCCGGTCATGCGTCACGCTGTCGCCGGACTTGATGTTGGTCGTCTCGATGACGAAGGTCTTGCCTTCCCAGCGGCCGCGGCTGTTGCCCATCCAGGCTTCGACCGCACCAGGCCACTGCGGCGAATCGCCGATCGGGATGACGCGGGTGCCGAGCATTTCGAGTTCGATCACCATGTAGCCGGGCGACTGCCAAACGCGGATGCCGTTGTTGTAGCGGAACGGGTACATCGATGCGGGGAAGCCGCGGCTGACGCAGCGGTCCCAGCTGTCGAAGTCGGTCACCCAGTCGTAGTGCTGGCCGGGCACCCAGCCGGACCGACCGGCCTTGTACAGCGCTTCACCTTGCGGGGTCAGCGGCGGCAGCTGGCCGTCGGAGGGGCTAACCAGCATCGAGGTGCGCTTGGCCATGGAGGAGGTGCGGACCCAGTCGGCCAGGCCGACGGTGCCGGAGGTGCCGATCCCGCGCTCGCTCGCCGCGGCGAAGCTGCCGTCGGACTTCTCGGCATTCTCGAGACGGATCTTGTGCTCGTCGTCGTTGATCCACACGCGCTCGCCATAGGGCAGGGGGCGCTGGAACAGGATGCGGGTGGCGGGGAGGTTCTCGATCGGCCAAGTGCCGGTGAAGTCCCAGTCGCCCCACGCGGTCTGCTTCGGGGTGAAGTCGGTCGGCACCGGCGGCAGCTCGGTCAGGTCGGCCGGGCGCTCCTGCGCGGGGGCGCTGGTCGCGCCGGCAAGCAGCGCCGCCGCGGCGGCAATGGCGAAAGCGCTCATGGAAATACGCGATGCGAGACCGTTGTGCCTCATTCGGGGCTCCCTTCCCTGTGTTCTGACATTGTTGACTATATCCTTTTTTGCGAACAGGCCAGTGGGTCCGTGCCGCCGATGCGCGGTCCTTAGCCGCCGCGGGTGACTTTAAGGATCGCGCCTTCAGTCTCGTCGGTGAGGATGTAGACTTCGCCCGCCGGCCCGACGCGCACGTCGCGCAGCCGCTGCTTGAGATCGCCGAGCAGTTCCTCGGTCGCGCCGGGCTTGCCGGCTTGGTCGAACTCGATCCGCAGGAGGCCCTTGGTGAAGCTCGGCAGCAGCAGGTCGCCGCGCCATTCGGGGAACGCCGCGCCGTCGTAGAACGCGATGTTCCCGGGGTTGAGCGAGGGCGGCCCGAAGGCGAGCACGGGATCGGTCATCCCCGCCACGCCCTTCACGGCTTTGGCCGGATCATTGTTGTAGTGCTGGCCCTGGGTCACGTCGATCCAGCCGTAGTTGTGGCCTTTCTCGATCCGGTTCAGCTCGTCGCCGCCGCGCGGACCGAACTCGGTGGACCACAGCTCGCCTGTCTGCGGGTGCGCGACGAGACCGAGCGGATTGCGGTGGCCGCTGGTCCAGATCTCCGGCTTCCAACCTTCCTTGCCGACGAATGGGTTGTCGGCCGGGACGCTGCCGTCCGGGTTGATGCGCAGGATCTTGCCGAAATGGTTGGAGGGGTCCTGGACCATTTCGCCGTAGTTGCGGTCGCCGCTGGCGATGTAGAGCTTGCCGTCGGGGCCGAACAGGATGCGGCCGCCCCAGCTGCCGGTCGCCGGGCCCTGGCCGCAGCAGCGCTTGGGCCAGGGCTGCGCACCGTACCATGCGTCGGCGACGAAGATGTCCTCCACGTCGGCCAGCGCCATCCCGCCGTCCCAGGTGGCCCGGGCGACCGCCAGGGTGGTGTGGTCGTGGTTGTCCTCGGCCGGCTTGACGTAGCTGAAGTAGATGCGGCGGTTGGCGGCGAAATCGGGATCGAGCACGACGTCATACAAGCCGCCGATGCCGCTCGGGTTGATTGGCGGGAGGCCGGCGATGGCGATCGGGTCGAGCTTACCGTCGCGGATCGCCCGCAGGCGCCCGGGCCGCTCGGTCACCAGCATCGTGCCGTCGGGCAGCTGCGCCAGGGACCAGGGACGGTCGAGCCGGCGCGCGAGCACTTCGACATGGATCTTGCCGGCCTGGGTCTCGTAATCCCAGGGGCCCGAGCCCAGCGGAGTGGAGCGAGGGAAGGGAGCCGCAGCGGCTGGAGCCGGCGCTGCCGCCGGCGCAGCAGGAGCATCCTGTGCCGCCGCACCGTAGGCCGCTCCGGCAAGTGCCAATGCCGCGAGCACGCCGAAGCGCCGCATCGATCCTAGATGCATGACAAAATCCCCTCCAACCGGACCGAGTCAATCTCAGCCTTTGATAGCCCCCTAACGATCAGAACGCGTCCGCACAATCGCCTCCGCTTTCCCTTGCCCGATCCCGTGCGCTCGCTACCATGCCCGGCTGGATCTTTTGGGGAGGTTCGCTATGGGCCCGTTTCTGATCGCCTTGCTGGCGCTGCTGGTCATCTTCCTGCTGATGGGCGTGCGCGTCGTGCGGCAGGGTTACGTCTACACGATCGAGCGGCTGGGCAAGTTCACCCTCGCGGCGGAGCCGGGCCTGCACCTGATCATCCCGTTCATCGACCGCGTCGGCCAGAAGGTGAACGTAATGGAGCAGGTGCTCGACATCCCGGGGCAGGAGATCATCACCCGCGACAACGCCATGGTCGGGGTCGACGCGGTGGTGTTCTTCCAGGTGCTCGACGCGGGCAAGGCGGCCTATGAGGTGCACAACCTCTATGCCGCGATCATGGCGATCACGACCACCAACCTGCGCACGGTGATGGGCTCGATGGACCTCGACGAGACCCTGTCCAAACGGGACGAAATCAACGCGCGGCTGCTCGGCGTGGTCGATCATGCGACCAGCCCGTGGGGCGTGAAGATCACCCGGGTGGAGATCAAGGACATCCGCCCGCCGCTGGATATCTCCGAGGCCATGGCCCGGCAGATGAAGGCCGAGCGGCTCAAGCGCGCCGAGATCTTGGAGGCGGAGGGCGAGCGCGCCAGCCGCATCCTGCGTGCCGAGGGCGAGAAGCAGTCGGCCATCCTGTCCGCAGAGGGCAAGAAGGAAGCCGCCTTCCGCGATGCCGAGGCGCGCGAGCGCGCTGCGGAGGCCGAGGCCCGGGCGACCGAGGTGGTCTCCAATGCCATCGCCCAGTCGGGCAACCAGGCGATCAACTACTTCATCGCCCAGGAATACACCAAGGCGATCGGCAAGTTCGCCACAAGCCCAAATGCCAAGACGATCCTGTTCCCGATCGAGGCGACCCAGCTGATCGGCACGCTCGGCGGCATCGGCGAACTCGCCCGCGAGATGCTCGGCGACGGCAGCAAGGGCGACGTGACCACGGATAGCGGCACGCCGCTGCCGCGGTCGGCTCCGCGGGCGACGGTTCCCCCGACGGACCGCCGTTGATGGACTGGTTCGGCGATCTCGACGCGCACTGGGTCTGGCTGACGCTTGGCCTGGTGCTCGCCGGGCTCGAGATGCTCGTGCCGGGCGTCTACCTGATCTGGCTTGCGATCGCGGCGATCATCACCGGCGTGCTCACCGGCCTGTTCGACCTGACGCTGCCTATGCAGGTGATCGACTTCGTCTTCCTCGCGCTGATCCTGGCGTTCTCCGCCAAGCGATTCCTGCGCGACAAGCCGATCGAGAGTTCCGATCCGCTGATGAATCGCCGCGGCGCGCGGATGGTCGGACAAACCGCCCTGGTCGTCCAGGCCATCGAACACGGCAGTGGCCGCGTGCATTTCGGGGACAGCGAATGGATCGCGCGCGGACCGGACGTAGCGGCCGGCGAACGCGTGCGCATCGTCGGCAGCGATGGGGCCAGTCTGCTGGTCGAACCGCTCACCTTGCTGAGCGACGAGGGCACACAGCCGGGCTGAGGCGAGCGGTCTCGTTCGGCCTTGATCGAACCACTCCAGTTCGTGGTGAGCTTGTCGAACCACGCTGGCGCCGCGCTGGCGTCCTTCGACAGGCTCAGGACGAACGGATCAAGGTAGAGACAAAGGACCTCAAGCCGGGGAGCGCTTGTCGCCGAAGCGGCCGTGCTTGCGGTAGCGGCTCATCCAGCGGCCCAGGAACAGGTCGAGCGGCTTGGGTGCCACTCCCAGTTCCTTGAGGCCCGGATGCTCGCCGGAAGGCACGCTGCCGGCCTTCAGCATCGTCCACTGGTCCGCGTTCATCGGCGAGAGCGGCAGCTTGGCGAAGACCGCCGAAAGGGCATCGGGCATCGGCACGAGATGGCGCTCCCGCCCCTGGGCGGCGGCGATGCGCCGGTGCAGGTCGAGCATGGCGATCGGTTCGGGTCCGGCGATTTCGTAGGTCTTGCCGCCGTGCTGGCCCGGATCGGCCAGCGCGTTCACCAGCGCCTCGGCCGCGTCGTCGACCCACACCGGCTGCAGCTTCGCTTCGGGCCCGAACACCGGCAGGACCGGCAGACCGGCGATCAGGCCGGCAAACAGGTTTACGAACTTGTCCTCCTCGCCGAACATGACCGAAGGGCGCAGCACGGTCGCGGTGGGGAAGGCCTGGCGGACCAGTTCTTCGCCGCGCGCCTTGGTCGAAGCATAGCTGCTGGCGGATTCGGGATCGGCCCCGATCGCGGAGACATAGACGAAGCTCTGCATCCCGTTGGCCGCCGCGGCTTCGGCCGCATGGCCCGCGCCTTCCGCATGCAGCGCCTCGAGGTCGCCGGAGAAGCTGCCGACGAGGTAGACCGCGGCGTCCGCCCCCTGCATCACCGCTTCGAGGCTGCGCCGCTTCCGGACGTCGCAGCGGGCGAACTGGATCTGCCCGAGATTGGCGAGCGGCCGCAGGCGGTGCGCTTTCTCCGGGTGGCGGCTGGCGATGCGCAGGCGCGCCCCGCGCGCGAGCAGTTCTTCCACCACATGGCTGCCGACGAAGCCGCTGCCGCCGATCAGCACCACGAGTTTGTTTTCGAGCGGTCCGTAAGTCGCCATGTCCCTGCCAATTCAGCCTGCGCGGAGGATGGCCCGCGCCGTTAAAGATAGGCCTCGCCATGCCGTATGGCGCCCGCCATCGCAAGCATGGGTGCGGCTTTCGGATCGGGAGGCGTTGCACGGTGCCTCCACCACCCCCAACCCCCTCCTCTGAAGAGGAGGGGGCTTTGCCGACCGCACCTTGTTCCCCCTCCGCTTCAGAGGAGGGGGTGAGGGGGTGGTGCTGGCTTGGCGCAAGCTAATATTCGAACAACATAGCGCAACAAATGCATCCTGTGCTTGCCAATGCTCCCGGACCGTTGCAGGTTCGCTTGCGCGGTTTCACCTGTAAGGAGACGACCCATGCGCCAGATCGACCACTTCATCGCCGGGGGCGCCGGGAGAGAGGCGGACGGGCGCACCGGAGAGGTCTTCGACCCCAACAGCGGTGTGGTCCAGGCACGGGTGCCGCTGGGCGGCAAGGCGGAGCTCGACCGGGCGGTGGCGGCGGCGAAGGCGGCGCAGCCCGCCTGGGCGGTGACCAACCCCCAGCGGCGCGCCCGGGTCATGTTCAAGTTCAAGGAACTCGTCGAGGCGAACATGGACGAGCTCGCCCGCCTGCTTTCCAGCGAGCATGGCAAAGTCATTGCGGACGCAAAGGGCGACCTCCAGCGCGGGCTCGACGTGATCGAGTTCGCCTGCGGCATCCCGCACGCGATGAAGGGCGAGTACACCGAAGGCGCCGGGCCGGGGATCGACGTCTATTCGATGCGCGTGCCGCTCGGCATCGGCGCGGGCATCACCCCGTTCAACTTCCCGGCGATGATCCCGATGTGGATGTTCGGCGTGTCCGTCGCCGTCGGCAATGCGTTCATTCTCAAGCCGAGCGAGCGCGATCCCAGCGTGCCGGTGCGCCTGGCCGAGCTGTTCCGCGAGGCCGGCGGGCCGGAGGGCATCCTCCAGGTCGTCCACGGCGACAAGGAGATGGTCGACGCGATCCTCGACCACCCGGATATCGCCGCCGTCAGCTTCGTCGGCTCTTCCGACATCGCTCAATACGTCTATTCCCGGGGCGTCGCTGCCGGCAAGCGCGTGCAGGCGATGGGCGGGGCCAAGAACCACGGCATCGTGATGCCCGATGCCGACATGGACCAGGTGGTGAACGATCTCGCCGGAGCCGCCTTCGGCTCGGCCGGCGAACGCTGCATGGCGCTCCCGGTGGTGGTGCCGGTGGGCGAGGACACGGCCGAGCGGCTGCGCGAGAAGCTGATCCCGGCGATCCAGGCCCTGCGCGTCGGCATCTCGACGGACGAGGAAGCGCATTACGGCCCGGTCGTCACCGCCGCGCACAAGAAGAAGGTCGAGGACTGGATCGCCACGGCGGAAGCCGAAGGCGGCGAACTGGTGATCGACGGGCGCGGCTTCCGCCTGCAGGGGCACGAGGACGGGTTCTTCGTCGGCCCGACGCTGATCGACCATGTCACGCCGGACATGGAAAGCTATCGTAACGAGATCTTCGGCCCGGTGCTGCAGATCGTCCGGGCGAAGGACTTCGAGGAAGCGGTCATGCTCCCCTCGAAGCACCAGTACGGCAACGGCGTCGCCATCTTCACGCGCAACGGCCACGCCGCGCGCGAGTTCGCCGCGCGGGTCGAGGTCGGCATGGTCGGGATCAACGTGCCGATCCCGGTGCCGGTCGCCTACCATAGCTTCGGCGGCTGGAAGCGCTCGGCCTTCGGCGACCACAACCAGCACGGCATGGACGGCGTGCGCTTCTGGACCAAGACCAAGACGGTGACCCAGCGCTGGCCCGATGGTTCGGTCACGGGCGAGAATGCTTTCGTGATCCCGACGATGGGGTAGGCGTCGTCCCGGGCCTGACCCGGGACCGCTGGCCTCCAGGTCGGACCCGGCATACAGCGGTCCCGGATCCCCTGCTTCCACAGGGGCAGGCAAGTCCGGGACGACGAAGGAGAGATCCATGGCCGAATACCACACCATCCTCGTCGAGCAGCGCGGCGCCGTCACGCTGGTTACGCTCAACCGCCCGCAGGCGCTGAACGCGCTCAACACCCAAGTGCTGGACGAACTGATCGCCGCCTTCGCCGCGTTCGAAGCCGACCCGGGTCAGCGCTGCGCGGTGGTCACCGGCAGCGGGGAGAAGGCTTTCGCCGCCGGGGCGGACATCAAGGAGATGGCCGACAAGCCGATGGCCGATTTCTACCTCGAGGATTTTTTCTCCAGGTGGACCAGCGACTTCACGCGGAAGATCCGCAAGCCGTGGATCGCGGCGGTGAACGGCTTCGCGCTCGGCGGCGGGTGCGAGCTGGCGATGATGGCCGACTTCATCCTCGCGGCGGATACTGCCAAGTTCGGCCAGCCGGAGATCAAGCTCGGCGTCGCGCCCGGGATGGGCGGCAGCCAGCGGCTGACTCATGCGATCGGCAAGTCCAAGGCGATGGAAATGGTCCTCACCGGCCGGATGATGGGCGCGGAGGAAGCCGAGCGGGCCGGTCTCGTGGCGCGGGTCGTGCCGGCGGCGGACCTGCTGGAGGACGCGCTGAAGACCGCCGCGCAGATCGCAGCCATGCCGCCGCTCGCGGCGATGGTGAACAAGGAACTGGTCAACGCCGCGTTCGAGCTCGGGCTCGACCAGGGCATCCTCCACGAACGGCGCCTGTTCCAGATCCTCGCCGGCACCGAGGACAAAGCGGAGGGGATGCGCGCCTTCGTCGAGAAGCGCGAAGGCCAGTGGAAGGGCAGATAACCGCGTCGTCCCGGACTCGATCCGGGACCGCTGGCCCCTTGGTCGGACCAGGAGGCCAGCGATCCCGGGTCGAGCCCGGGATGACGGAATTGGAGCGCTGAAATGAGAATAGCATTCATCGGCCTGGGCAACATGGGCGGCGGGATGGCCGCGAACCTCGCCGATGCGGGCCACGAGGTGCGGGCGTTCGATCTCTCGGCTGAGGCTCTACAGCGGGCCGCCGAAAGCGGCTGCGAGACGTTCGGCTCGATCGAGGAAGCGGTCGAGGGCGCCGAGGCGGTGGTTTCGATGCTGCCGAACGGCGCGATCGTGAAGGAGGTCTACACCGCGCACGTGATCGGCCGCGCGCGGCTCGATGCGATCCTGATCGACTGCTCGACCATCGATGTCGCCACCGCGCGGGAGGTGGAGCAGATCGCCGCCGATGCCGGGTACGCGATGGTCGATGCCCCTGTCTCCGGCGGCATCGCCGCGGCAGCGGCGGGCACGCTGACTTTCATGGTTGGCGGCGGGGAGGAGGCGTTCCGGCGCGCCGAGGCCGTGCTCCAGCCGATGGGCAAGGCGGTGATCCACGCCGGGGGCCCAGGGGCCGGGCAGGCGGCCAAGATCTGCAACAACATGATGCTCGGCATCCACATGATCGGCACCTGCGAGGGCTTCGCGATGGCCCAGCGCCTCGGACTCGATCCGCAGGTGTTCTACGACATCGCCTCTGTCAGCTCCGGACAGTCGTGGTCGGTGACGAGCTACTGCCCCGTCCCCGGCGTTGGCCCGCAGACACCGGCGGACAACGATTACCAGGGCGGCTTCGCCACCGCGCTGATGCTGAAGGATCTGAGGCTGGCGATGGAAGCGGCGGACACCGCCGGGACCGAGCCGAAGATGGGCCGCCATGCCAAGCAGCTTTACGAAGCGTTCGAGGCGGCGGGGAACGGCGCACTCGACTTCTCAGCGATCATCAAGACGATCTGACTTCCGTTCGTCCTGAGCTTGTCGAAGGACGAGAGGCTGCGCGCTCGTGGTTCGACAGGCTCACCACGAACGGATCTAAGTTCGTAGATCCTCCCCCGGAGGGGGAGGGGGACCGCCGCCGAAGGCGGTGGTGGAGGGGTGTGGCCGTCTCGGAGAGGGTAACACCCCTCCGTCAGCCCTGCGGGCTGCCACCTCCCCTTGCAGGGGAGGATCTGAGCGGGCTCAACCCTTCGGTCGAACCGGCTGGGCGATCAGGCAGGTGCCGTTGGGGTCGAATACCACGTCGTCGAGCGAGTGGGCCAACGCGCATTGGCCGGGTTCGACCGGTTCGCCTTCGACGGTGGCGGTGCCTTCGCGGGGGATGACGAGCAAGCAGCCGTGGTAGCGGGCGACGGTCGTGCGGTCGGGCACGCCGTCGACGCGGTCGAGGCAGAAGTACGGCCCGTTCACCAGCGGAACGTCGCCCGTCTCGGGCAGGACCAGGTGCCGCGCCATGTCGTAAGGCTCGCCTTTGGCCACGGCCATGCCTTCGTCGAGATGCAGTTCGCGCGGGCGGCCGTAGTCGTAGAGGCGGTAGGTGATGTCGGAGTTCTGCTGCACTTCGATGATGCTGACCCCGCCGCCGATCGCGTGGACGGTGTTGGCGGGGATGTAGAAGAAGTCGCCGGGCTTGACCTCATGCCAGGTCAGCATGTTCTCGATGCTGCCGTCCTGCGCGGCCCGGCGCATGGTCTCTTCGTGCAGCGGCTGGTCGAAGCCGATGCCGAGCACCGCGCCCGGCTCCGCGTCGATCACCAGCCAGCATTCCTCCTTGCCCTGGCGGCCGAGGCCTTTCGCCTCGGTTTGAGCATCGGAAGGGTGCACCTGGACCGAGAGCTTCTCCGAGGTGAAGATGTACTTCACCAGCAGTTGCGGCAGGTCCTGCGGCGGCTCGAACCAGATCTCGCCGATCCGCCTGCCGCCGCTTGCGCTGAACGGGGCGGGCAAGGTGTCCCTACCCCAGGGCTTTTCGACTGTACGGGTTTCCAGCAGCATGTCTGGCCAACGCGTCCTTAGCGCATCAGTTGCACGAGATCGGCAATCTTCACCGTCGCGAAGCCGACCGCGCTATCGGATATACCATAAGGGACCAGCAGGCGCTCGCCCACTTTCAACACGCCGCAGGTGTAGACGACGTTGGGCACATAGCCCGAACGGTCGGCATCGATCGCCGTGAGGATCGGTTCCCTGGTGCGGCCGATAACTTTGGAGGGATCGTCACGATCCAGCAGCACGCAGCCGAGGGCATACTTGCGCATCGCGCCGACGCCGTGGGTGATGACCAGCCAGCCGTCGTCACACAGCACGGGGCTGCCGCAGTTGCCGATCTGGATGAACTCCCACGGGTACTTCGGCTCCAGCAGGAGCTCGCCCTCCGAGTCCCAGCGGTCGATGCGGTCGGACTTCAGCAGGAACAGGTTCTTGCCGTCTTGCCGGCCGAGCATCGCGTACCTGCCGCCGACTTTCTCCGGAAACAGCGCCATGCCCTTGTTACGCCCGGCGCGGCCTTCGATCGGTTCGAGCAGGAAGCGCTTGAAGTCCACCGTACGCAGCAGTTCGGAGCGGATCGAGCTGCCGGAGTAGGCGGTGTAAGTGCCGATCCATTCGAAATCGCCGCCGCCGTGGTCGAAGCGGACGAGGCGCAAGTCCTCGAGCCCGCCGCGCTGCTGCTCGGTGATCGGGAAGATCACGGTGTTCGACAGGCTCGATTCCGGATTGCGGTGGACGATCACGCCCGCGTCGCTGTCGGTCAGCGAGGTGTCGTCGAGCTCCACCGAAGTGGCGAAGCTGCTCTGCGGCCAGAGCGAGAACTCGCCGTCGTCCTGGGCGATGCCCTCGCGGAAAGCGACCGAGCTGATGTGCCCTTCGCCGACTGCGCGCAGGCTCAGGATGAAGCGGCAGGCGCCTTCGCCGAGGCCGCTCTGGTCCGGGTGCGGCACGATCGACGGGTTCATCAGCGCCGCCGCGGCATAAGTGTATTCGTGGCAGAAGTAGGCCCCGATCAGCTTCCGGCGCGTGTCCGAATAGGCTGTGGGGTCGAGTTCGAGCTTCTCGGCCACTTCGGCGAAGCGGTCCTCGAACATCAACTCGGTCTGCCAGTGACGCTCGGCGAAATCGAGGTGGACGCGCCGATAGGTCTCGACCACCTCGTCTTCGCTCAGCGCGCAGATGTCTTCGACCAGCTTCTGCGCCCGTCCGCCGCGCGCGTTCTTGGCCTGCCAGCCCAGGTGGAACGGGCGCAGGACTACGCGCGAGGGATCGGCGTGAAGCCTCGTGTCAAGAATGTGCAAAGGGCTCGGCGACCCGTTGCGTTTCGCCGACAACTCTCTCTCCAGTCGAATCGCGCTGCTGCTCACGCAGCAGGCCTATCAGCGAATAGTAGGAGAGTTGAAAGGCCAGGATCGATTCCGCTCCACAATTTTCGTTGACCCCGCGCGGGGTGACGCCGTCGCGGCAGCGACCGCTGGCGAGGTCCGCCAGCACCACGCCGCGGTCGTTCGCGCCGAAGAACCAGCGCCACGCGGCCTGCGCGTGTTGTTGCCACTTCGGATCGCGGTCGGCGCGGTAAGCAGTCGCGGCGGCTTCGATGGCCGCCTGGGCTTCCAGCGGCTGCTGGTCGAACGGCAGGCGCGTGTGATCGTGACCGAACGTATCCGAACCGACCGGGCGGAAATGCCCGGCAGCCGCAATCTGCTGGCGTGCGATCCACGACAGGCTGTCGAGCCCCGCGTCGGTGAAGCGGGCTTCGCCGAGCGCCAGGCCAGCCTCTATCAGCGCCTGCGACAGCCGCGGGTTGTCGTAACCGAGCACCGCTTCGAACCAGGCCCAGTCGGGCCGGCGCTCCGCATCGAGCAGGCGGTGGAGGAAGTCCGCGCCGCCGGCCAGGAGCGTCCGCGATCCGGCATGGTCCGGCTCCTTGCGCAGCATGGCAGCGGCGCCGAGCATGGCGAACGCGATGGCGCGCGGGGAATTGAGGTCGGCGCAGTGCGGCAGCGCTGTTTCGAACCAGCGCCGAGCCCAGTAGATCATCGACTGATCGTGCGAGTGTTCGACGGTATGGCCCAGCGCCCACAGGGTGCGGCCGTTGGAGTCCTCAGAACCGAGATCCTCGCACCAGCTGCGGTCGAAGCGCATGAAGTTGCGGAAGCCGCCGGCCTCGGGGTTCCAGGCGTGCTGCACGAAGGAGGCGTAAGTCTGGCTCCACCGCTGGCGCTGGAGCGGCTCGATGCCTTCGGCCACGTTCATCAGCATCAGCGCGCGGACGTTGTCGTCGAGGCAATAGCCGTGCAAGCGGTCGGGCACGATGCCGATGGAATGCTGCAGCATGCCGGTCGAGTCGCTCATCGCCAGGACGCCGGCAATGCCGGGAGTGGCGGTGACCGGGGCCGGGCGCGGGCTGCGGGCGATGGCGCTTTCGACCAGTGCCGCGGCCCCGTCGGCGAAGCGCGGCCAGATCGTCTCGCGGCCTTTGGCATAGGCGCGGCGCTGCAAGGCGTGCAGCCGGTCGCGGTCGTCCAGCAGGCGGTTGGCGGCCGCCGCGATGGCGCTGGCGGACTGCGGTTCGACCAGTTCGCCGACCCCGTCCGCGAGCAGCTCGCGGGCGTGGAGGTAGGGTGTCGAGATCACCGCCTTGCCCAGGGCCACGGCATAGCTCAGCGTGCCCGAGGTCGACTGCTGCATGCCCGGATAGGGCGTGACGTAGATGTCGCAGGCTTCGAGCTGGTCGAGCAGTTCGTCCGTCTCCAGGAAGCGGTTGTCCCACTGCACGTGTTCGGCGACGCCGAGCTCGTCGGCGAGCGCCATCAGCCGCTCGCGGTAGGCTTCGCCTTCCTGCGCAACGAGGTTGGGATGGGTCGCGCCGACGATGCGGTAGAGCAGCTCCGGGTGGCGCTCGACGATCGCCGGCAGGGCCTCGATCGCGTTCTCCAGGCCTTTGCCCGGGCCGAGCAGGCCGAACGTCATCATCACCGTGCGGCCGGCCAGGCCGAAGCGCCGCTTGAATTCCTCCTGGCGTCCGAACGGGCGATCGGGCGCGCCGTGCGGCACGACCTGCAGGATCTCGAGCGGTGCGCCATAGCGCTCCACCAGCACGTCGCGTGCGTGATAGCTCATCACCATGATCCGGCTGGCGCGCTGGACCAGGCGTTCCAGGATATGCCGCTGCGTCGGCGAGGGCTCGAGCAGGACAGTGTGAGGGGTGAGGATCAGCGGGGCGGCGACGCGGTCGATGAAGTCGAGCACCATCTCGCCCTCGGGCCCGCCGAAGATGCCGTATTCATGCTGCAACCATACGGCGTCGACGCCGCTTTCGTTGATCGCGCGGGCTGCCCGTGCGTAGGATTCGGGATCGTCGCAAGTGATGGTGGACGCGATGTTCGCGTAGCCGAGCGGCTGGCGCGGATCGTCGAGAGCATAGACGTCGACGGCGATCTCCGGGTGGTGCTCGGCCAGCTTCTCGAAAATGTCGGTGGTGAAAGTGGCGATGCCGCACTTGCGCGGCGCGAAGTTGCCGACCAGCGCAACCCGCCGGTCCGGCGCTATGTGTGTCGGCGCCAGGGTGAAGATCGGACGGACCGATCCCCTGTTCCCAGGTGGTGCCTTCGTTTCAAGGGTGTGCGATTCCAGCATCATCGTCGTTCCCAGACAACGGTTTACACGATCGGAGCCGCAAGAGTTCCGGCACCTGACCGTGTTGTGCACTGCAGCATTAGCTATGTTGCATCGCACGAAAAATTCAAGTTCACGCCGGTAACGCCGGCGGCAGGGCGCGCGGCCAGCCGTGGCCGCCTGTCACAAATGCCGGAGTAAGACTTTGGTTTCCGGCCACTTCGCCGAGTTCGACAAATCGCCGCGCCGTTGCGGCGGTCCGTTGCTCCGATTCGACGCAGTGCAACGTGCCGAGTCGCGCGGGAGTTTTCCACAAACCTTGTTGGTGTCCTGACACGCCCGCGCTGCAGCGTGGCGCGGCGGCTATGAGCAGAGGTGAATTCGCCCGGCGTCAACTTGCCATTCACCGCGTGGAACCTACATTGACCGGGAAAGGTAGGACTCCCCTGATGAGCGACAATCGCGAGCCGGAAAACAAACCCAACCCGTGGGTGAAGAGCCTGCTGGTCTGGGGCGGTATCTTCCTTGCCCTGCTGCTGGTGGTTTCGATGTTCGGCGGGCCGCGCGAAGCGGCCGGCACCCAGATCGGCTATTCCGATTTCCGCGACCGCGTGGCTGAAGGCACGGTCGAGGAAGTGCAGATCGCGCCCGACCGGATCACCGGTACGCTCAAGAACGGGCAGGCCTTCTCCACCGTCCCGGTCGCGAACGACGCCGGCCTGACTGCGCTGCTCGAAGAGGGCGGCGTGCGCTATTCGGGCGCGCAGGAGGAGGAGATGAGCGTGCTCGCCTACATCCTCATCCAGTCCTTGCCGTTCCTGCTGATCCTCGGCGTCGCCTTCTTCGCGCTGCGCCAGGTGCAGAAGGGCGGCGGTTCGGGTGCAATGGGCTTCGGCAAGTCCAAGGCTAAAATGCTGACCGAGAAGCAGGGCCGCGTGACGTTCGACGATGTCGCCGGCATCGACGAAGCGCGAGAGGAGCTGGAGGAGATCGTCGAGTTCCTCAAGGATCCGCAGCGCTTTTCCAAGCTCGGCGGCCAGATCCCCAAGGGCGCGCTGCTGGTCGGCTCGCCCGGTACCGGCAAGACCTTGCTTGCTCGCGCGATCGCCGGCGAGGCGGGCGTGCCGTTCTTCACCATCTCCGGTTCCGACTTCGTCGAGATGTTCGTCGGCGTCGGCGCCAGCCGCGTGCGCGACATGTTCGAGCAGGCCAAGAAGAACGCGCCGTGCATCGTGTTCATCGACGAGATCGACGCCGTCGGCCGCCACCGCGGCCACGGCCTCGGCAACTCGAACGACGAGCGCGAGCAGACGCTCAACCAGTTGCTCGTCGAGATGGACGGCTTCGAAGCCAACGAAGGCATCATCATCATCGCGGCGACCAACCGGCCCGACGTGCTCGATCCGGCGCTGCTGCGCCCGGGCCGCTTCGACCGCCAGGTCGTGGTGCCGATCCCCGACATCGAAGGCCGCGAGAAGATCCTCGCCGTGCACATGAAGAAGGTGCCGCTGGCGCCCGACGTCAATCCCCGCACGATCGCGCGCGGCACGCCGGGCTTCTCCGGCGCCGACCTCGCCAACTTGGTCAACGAAGCCGCCCTGCTTGCGGCCCGCCGCAACAAGCGCCTGGTGGCGATGCAGGAGTTCGAGGACGCCAAGGACAAGGTCATGATGGGCACCGAACGCCGCAGCATGGTCATGACCGAGGACGAAAAGAAGATGACTGCCTACCACGAGGCGGGCCATGCGCTGGTCTCGGTCAACGAGCCGGCGTCCGACCCGATCCACAAGGCGACGATCATCCCGCGCGGCCGTGCGCTGGGCATGGTCATGCGCCTGCCGGAGCGGGACAACTACTCCTACCACCGCGACAAAATGCACGCCAACCTGGCGGTCAGCATGGGCGGCCGCGTGGCCGAGGAGATCATCTTCGGGTACGACAAGGTCTCCAGCGGCGCGTCGTCGGACATCAAGTACGCCACCGACCTGGCCCGCAACATGGTCACCAAGTGGGGCATGTCGGACAAGCTCGGCCCGCTGCAGTACGAAGAGCAGCAGGAAGGCTATCTCGGCATGAGTGGCAGCCACCGTACTTTCATGTCCGACGAGACCAACAAGCTGATCGACGCCGAGATCAAGACTCTGGTCGAGAACGCCCACAACCGGGCCAGGGACGTGCTCAAGACCCAGGAGGACAAGCTCCACCTGCTGGCGCAGGCGCTGCTCGAGTACGAGACGCTGACCGGCGAGGAGATCAGCCAGCTGCTCGAGAACGGCAAGATCGACCGCCCGGACGAGCCCAAGGGCCCGGCGATCGCCCGCCCGGTGCGCGGATCGTCGATCCCCAAGGCCGGCAAGCGCTTCACCGGCGAAAGCGGACCGGCGCCGCAGGGGGCGTAGCTCTCACTACCTCAACCGAAAAGGCCGCTTCGCCAGTCAGCGAAGCGGCCTTTTTCTTTGCCGGGCAATCCAGCGCCACAACGAAAAAGGGCCGCGTTGCCGCGGCCCTTCCTGGTGATCTCTGGGTGGAGGGCTTAGCCCTCGTAGTCGCCGCCGACCGAGGTCGAACGGACCGGAGCCGCAGCCGAAAGGCGCATGGCTTCGGCCGACTGGCTGAGCGAGCCGATCTCGTCGGCCTCTTCCTCGTCATCCGGCAGGACGCGCTGGAGCGACTGGACGACGCTCTCGTGCAGCTGCTTCGGCTTGACCGTTTCCTCGGCGATCTCGCGCAGGGCGACGACCGGGTTCTTGTCACGGTCACGGTCGATCGTCAGCTCTGCCCCGCCGGAGATCTCGCGCGCACGCTGGGCGGCGAGCAGGACCAGGTCGAATCGGTTGGGGATCTTGTCGACGCAATCTTCGACGGTAACGCGCGCCATAGGGCACTCCGGAAACTAGAATGAACGCATTGTGCGGAAAGGCGGCTACCTAGGGACGGAGAGCCGATAAGTCAAGGTTTCGCACCCGCGCCGCCGTGCTAAGGGAGGAGGATGGAGAGGCCCGCGACCAGCGCAGAAGCGCCCCAGCCCTATCGCGACCCGGAGCCGTTCTCCATCGAGGCCCAAGGACAGGCGCTGACGTTCTACCCCGGCGGCAAGGACCGGCTGGCCACGCTGCTGCAGCTGATCGAAGGCGCCGAACGCTCGCTGAAGCTGGCGTTCTACATCTTCGCGCCCGACGCAAGCGGGCAGCGGGTGCGCACCGCATTGACCGCCGCCGCCCGCCGCGGGGTTGCCGTATCGCTGATCGTCGACAGCTTCGGTTCCGCCACCGACGACGGGTTCTTCGCCGAGTTCGAGGCGGCGGGCGGGTGCTACTGCTGCTTCAGCCCGAAGTGGAACTTGCGCTACCTGATCCGCAACCACCAGAAGATCGTCGTGGCCGACGAGCGCGTGGCGATGCTCGGCGGGTTCAACATCGAAGACGGCTATTTCGCTCCATCGGAAGGCGACGGTTGGCACGACCTGGCGCTGACCGTCGAAGGCTCGCTGGTGGAGCGGGTGTCGCAGTGGTTCGAACAGCTCGAAGCCTGGGCCCGCGATCCCAAGGCCAAGTTCCGGACGATCCGCCGCCGGGTGCGAGACTGGGATGCGGGGCCGGGGCCGGTGCAACTGCTGATCGGCGGCCCGACGAAGGGCCTCTCCAGCTGGGCGCGTGAAGTCAGCCGCGACCTGATCCAGGGCGAGCGGCTCGACATGGTCATGGCCTACTTCTCGCCCGCGGTGCGCCTGCGGCGGCGCATCGCGCGGATCGCCGGCAAAGGGCAGACGCGTCTGATCATGGCCGCCAAGTCCGACAACGCCGCCACCATCGGCGCCGCGCGGGCGCTTTACGGCAAGCTCCTCCAGGCCGGGGCGCGGATCTGGGAGTTCCAGCCCTGCAAGCTGCACACCAAGCTGATCGTGCTCGACGACACGGTCTACCTCGGCAGCGCCAACTTCGACATGCGCAGCCTCTATCTCAACCTCGAGATCGTCGTGAGCATAGAGGACAAGGCGCTCGCCGAGCGGATGCGGGAATTCGTCACCGGCCATCTCCCCGCCTCGCTGGAGGTGACCCCGGAGCTCTACCGCCAATGGGCCACCCCCTGGAACCGCCTGCGCTGGCAGGTGAGCTGGTTCCTGGTCTCAGTGGTGGACTACACCGTCAGCCGCAAGCTCAACCTGGGGCTGTGACGGACGCCGGGGTCAGTCGATATCCAGGCTCAGCAGCGTGAAGCGGGCGGGTCCGGTGGCGTAGACGCCGTGGCTGCGCAGTCCGGCTGAGCCGAACGCCAGACCGATCCGCGCGGTGTTCTGGAGCGCGCCGGCAAAACCTGCGGGTACCGCCCGGCTGGGCTGGCCGTACACGTTGGTCCAGGCGTCGTCGAAGCGGACGGTCACCGTGTGCTCGCCCGGGCTCAGCGGGACCACCGCGCGTGCCGGCGAGTACCAGCGGTACGATGCATAGCGGCCTTTCGCGCTCCAGTTGTCGCCCGCCTGCTGGAAGTAGAGCGAGACCGTTGCCGGCTGCTTGGGCGACTCCACCGCGACGAAGCGCGTGCCCCGGGCCGCATCGATCCGGTAGCGCAAGGTGATCTGCCGTGCTCCGGCGAGGGGGCCGACCGCCGTCGTGAGCGCGTCCACCTCTCCGGCGCCGGCGGTCGGGAAGTCCATCACCAGCGATCCCCCCGGGCCGGGGCGGGGATGTGCGGGCATTCCGACCGAATAGTTCCGCCCACGCACATTGGGGCCGATCTCCCATGCTCCGGCACCGGGCATCGCGTTGAGCGAGATCGGGACGGCCGCCGCGGCGGTCGCGAGCAGGGCGAGGAGGGTGATCTTCAGTTTCATGCAGAGGTGATCGCTCAACGGCCGTGTCGCAGCCCTGAACCCGCGCGCAAGGCTGCAGAAAGCTTCTTCGCCGCCCCGACCCACGGCTCCGGCCTCAGTCGTAATCGTCCGCGTAGTCGCCGTCGGCGAGGTCGGAGAACTTGGTGATCTTGGGTTCGAAGCGCAGGCGGACTTTGCCGGTGGCGCCGTGGCGTTGCTTGGCGACGATCAGCTCGGCCAGGCCGTAGACGCGCTCCATCTCGGCGGCCCAGGCGGCGTGCTGCTCGTGGGTCTTCATGTCGTCGTTCTCGACCGGGCGCTTGGGCTCGCGGGAGGCGACGTAGTAGTCTTCGCGGAACACGAACCAGACCATGTCGGCGTCCTGCTCGATCGAGCCGGATTCGCGCAGGTCCGACAGCATCGGGCGCTTGTCCTCGCGCTGTTCGACGGCGCGGCTGAGCTGGGAGAGGGCGATCACCGGCAGCTCGAGTTCCTTGGCCAGGGTCTTGAGGCCGCGGCTGATTTCGGAGATCTCGTTGACGCGGTTGTCCTGCGCGCGCCCGCTGCCTTGCAGGAGCTGGAGGTAGTCGACCACGATCAGGCCGATGTCGTTGCGCCGCTTGAGGCGGCGGGCGCGGGTGCGCAGGGCGCCGATCGTCAGCGCCGGGGTGTCGTCGATGAACAGCGGCAGCTCGGCCAGGCGCTGGCTGGCGAAGCTGAGCTGCTGGAAGTCCTCGCGGCTGATCTTGCCCATGCGCAGCGCTTCGGAGGAGATGCCGGCCTGCTCCGCCAGGATACGCGTGGCGAGCTGGTCGGCCGACATTTCCAGGCTGAAGAAAGCGACGCCGGCGCCGATCGACTTCTCGATCCCGTCCTGCCGGTCGCGCAGCAGGCGGTCGGCGCAGTTGAAGGCGATGTTGGTGGCCAGCGAGGTTTTGCCCATGCCGGGGCGCCCGGCGAGGATGATGAGGTCCGAGTTGTGCAGGCCGCCGACTTTCTCGTTCACCGAGGTCAGGCCGGTGGTCTTGCCGGAGACGTGGCCGCCGGAGTTGATCGCCGTTTCGATCATCTCCAGCGCCTTGCTGGTGGCGCCGCGGAAGCTTTCCGCCTCGCTGCTGCCGGTCGCGCCTTCGGCCACGCGGAACAGTGCGGCTTCCGCCAGCTCGATCTGCCGCATCGGCTCGACCTCTTCCGAGGTGTCGAGCGCCCCTTCGACAAGCTCGCGGCCGACGCTGACGAGCTCGCGCAGCAGGGCGAGGTCGTAGATCTGCTGCGCCAGCTCGCGCGGGGCGAGCAGGCCTTGCCCGTCCGCCGTAAGCCGCGCGAGATAGGCCGTGCCGCCCATCTCCTTGAGGGCCTCGTCGGCCTCGAAATAGGGCTTCAGGGTCACCGGGGTGACGACCATCTGCTTGTCGAGCAGGACCAGGATCCGCTCGTAGATGCGCGAGTGGAGCGGTTCGAAGAAGTGCTCGGGCCGCAGCGGAACGACCAGTTCTTCGAGCACGCGGTTGTCGATCAGCACCGCGCCGATGAACGCCGCTTCGGCCTCCAGGTTGGCCGGCAGGGAGCGGCCCGCGGGGGCTTCGGCGGCACGGGATTCGGGGCGGAGGAGGGTCGCTTGCTCGGGCATCGGCGCGTGATGCGCCTGTCCCCTGCCAGCATCAAGGCTTGCGCGGCGTTAGTTTTCTTGGGGTGGCTGTGGATAGCGGGCACAAGCGCTGTGAGGCCTGAGGGTTGCACGCGGAGACGCGGGGGCGCGGAGTCTTTATGCGCTCGCAGAGGCGCGGAGGCGCAGAGGGATTTTGTCACGCTTTGCGTAAATCCAAAAATCTCTGCGCCTCTGCGCCTCCGCGAGCGCATCGAAGTTCGCGGCTCCGCGTGAACCCCCAACATATCCGCGCCTTGCAGTCGCCATGCTGCTCTGCAACACGCGGGACCATGGCCGACAACCGCATCGCCGAAATCGCGCTCGACGAATCGACCGTGCTCAAGCGCGCGGACGAGGTCGAGCGGGAGCGGGAGGCGGCTTTGCGGGACCTTGCGGAGGGCAGCAGCTTCGTGCCCTTGCGTGCCGCCGCGGCGGGGCATTGCGGGCCGTGGTCGCTGCACCTCTCGGTGCCGGAAGGGCGGCTGGCCCTGCGGCTGCGCGACGGGAAGGGCGCCGATGCCGGAACCATCGGCCTCGGGCTCACCCGATTCCGTCGGGTCGTGCGGGAATACTTCGCGATCTGCGATTCCTACTACAAGGCGTTGCGCAAGGCTTCGGCCCAGGAGCTGGAAACACTCGACATGGCCCGCCGCGCGATCCACGACCGGGCGACGCGGCAATTGCTCGAGGCGCTGGAGGGAAAAGTCGAAACCGACTTCGCCACGGCGCGGCGGCTCTTTACGCTGATCTGCGTGCTCCATATCAGGGGCTGACGGGCGAAAGGCGCCAGGGGGCAACACACAGGTCATGGGCAGGAAAAGGGCATTCCCCTGGCGGCGGCGATTCGCCGCGCTGCTGTTGCTTGCCCTGCTGCTCGGCGGCGGGTGGGCGTGGTGGCAGGGCCAGCACTGGCGGCCGCCGGTCGAGGACTTTCCCGCGCAGGGCGTGCTGCTCGGTGCCGGCGACGGGCTGGCCAACTTCCGCGCCTTCGCGGCGATCGGCGCGCGGTTCGTCTATTTGGAGGCGAGCGACGGCGCTGCCGCGCGCGATCCGGCGTTCGCGCGCAACTTGCGCGCGGTGCGCGATTCGGGGCTGAGCTACGGCGCGGTGCACCGCTACGATCCGTGCGTTCCGGCGGATCGCCAGGCGGCGAACTTCATTACCACGGTGCCGCGGGACGGCGGCCTGCTGCCTCCGGCGATCGCGCTCGACAAGCTGGCCGAGGATTGCCCGGACCGGGTCAGCGAAGCGGCGGTCGAAAGCGAGCTGACCACCTTCCTCAACCAGATCGAAGGCCATGCCGGCCAGCCGGCGCTGCTCAAGCTCTCGCCCGCCTTCGAGGAACGCTACGGCATTGCGGCCCGGCTCGAGCGCAACCTGTGGCTGGAGCGGGACTGGCTCGAACCCGACTACGCCGGCAGGCCGTGGACGCTGTGGACGGCCAACTCCGCTTACCGCAACGAGGCGAGCGAGGGGCCGGTGCGCTGGGTCGTGCTGCAGCCGTAAGCGGGCTGCGGGCCGGTCCTCCGTCTAAGTCCGGCCACAGCCCTTGCAGCTCGGGTCCTTGGCGATAGTCATCGTGCGCATAGCGGGGGCGAGGCCGTCGAGCACGTGGAGCCGGCCCCACTGCGGACCGCCCAGGCCCCCGCTGGGGGCGAGGAGGACGCGGATGGCTTGTAGGGCGGCGAAAGTGCCGGCCCAGCCAGACATCGCGCCGAGCATCCCGTCCTCGGCACAAGTGTCGCAGTCGTCGGCATCGAAGGCGTCGCCGACGAAGCAGCGGTAGCAGGCCTCCCCCGGCAAGTGCCCGGCGAACGCACCGACCTGGCCCTGAAAGCGCCCGACCGCCGCGCTGACCAGCGGGATGCCGGCGGCGACGCAAGCGTCAGAGACGGCAAGGCGGGTGGCGAAGTTGTCGCATCCGTCGAGCACGAGGTCGGCCCCGGCGAGCAGACCGTCGGCGTTCTCCGCCGTCAGGCGGCACGGGTGCAGGTGGACCTGAATCTCGGGATCGAACTCGTGGACCCATACGGACGCGAGTTGCGCTTTTGGATGGTATACCTCGGCCGCCTTGTAGATCGTCTGGCGCTGGAGGTTGCTGGGTTCGACCCGGTCGTCCTCGATCAGGCTCAGCGTGCCTATGCCCGCGGCGGCAAGGTACTGCAGCGCGGGGCTGCCGATACCGCCTACCCCGATCAGCGCAACGTGCGCCCGGTGCAACAGGGCCTGTCCGGCCCCGCCGATTTCCGGGAGCACGATATGGCGGGCGAAACGTTCGAGGCGGTCTGGGGGCAAGGCCATGGACGCCCTGTTGGCAGGCTGTTGGTAAGCTGTCGACAGGCCTCTGCACGCGGCACCCACCCCGCTGCGACTAGCCAGCAAGCTGGCAAGTCTCGCTCCCCTCCCGCTTGCGGGAGAGGCCGGGGGTGGGCCCGAGCTAGCTCTCCAGCTGGCGCAGGAGGCTGCGCACGTCGCCGTCCATGTCGGCGTCGCGCTTGCGCAAGTCCTCGATCAGCCGGACCGCGTGGATCACGGTCGAGTGATCGCGGCCGCCGAACTTGCGGCCGATCTCGGGGTAGCTGCGCGGGGTCAGGACTTTGGCGAGGTACATCGCCACCTGCCGCGGGCGGACTACGGCGCGGGCGCGGCGCTTGCTCGACATTTCCGAACGGTCGACGCGGTAGAACTGGCACACGGTGCGCTGGATCTCGTCGATGGTGATCCGCCGGCGGTTGGCCGAGAGGATGTCGGTCAGCTGCTCCTCGGCGAGCTGGAGCGAGACTTCCTGGCCGGTGAGCTGGGCGTAGGCGATCAGCTTGTTGAGGCCGCCGACGAGTTCGCGGACGTTGCGGTTGATCGTGCGGGCGAGGAACTCGATCACGTCGCCCGGAACCGAGAGCGGCGCAAAGCGGGTAAGCTTGGATTCGAGGATCGAGCGGCGCAGCTCGATATCGGCAGGCTGGATGTCGGCCACCAGGCCCATCGACAGGCGGCTGAGCAGGCGCGGCTCGACCCCGTCGAGCGCTTGCGGGGCGCGGTCGGCGGCGAACACCAGCCGCTTGCCTTCGGCCAGCAGCGCATCGATCGTGTAGAGCAGCTCTTCCTGCGCGCTGGCCTTGCCGATGATGAACTGAATGTCGTCCACCAGCAGCAGGTCGAAGCCGCGCAGGCGGGTCTTAAACTCCATCATCTCGTTCGAGCGCAACGCCTGGACGAACTCGATCATGAAGCGCTCGGCCGAGCAGTAGAAGATCCGGGCCCGCGGGTGCGCCTGGAGATAGGAATGGCCGATGGCGTGCAGCAGGTGCGTCTTGCCCTGGCCGGTCGCGGCCTTGAGGTAGAGCGGCGAGAACTGCGGCGTCTCCGTCTTGGCCATGCGCTCCGCCGCGTTGAAGGCGAGCACGTTGGTCGTGCCGGTGACGAACGCGGCGAAAGTCAGCGACGGGTCGAGCCCGACCGAACTGGTGAAGCCGTGCTCACCGATCGAGCCCATGGCCAGGCCGGGGCTGTCGTTGGCGGCGCGGTGGCCGAAGCCGTCCTGCCCGCGCAGATCGATGTCGGACAGCTTGCGGCGGCCCGGGTGGACCTGGATGCGCACGTGGCGCACTTCGCCGCGAGCGATCTTCCACGCCAGCGAGAGCCGGTCGTGGAAGCGGTCCTGCACCCAGTTTGCGGAGAATTCGGTCGGCAGGAACAGATCGAGCGTGCCGGTTTCCTTGCAGAAGCTGCCGAGCTGGATCGGCTTGATCCACTGCGTGTAGAGCTGGTGACCGAGGTCCTTGCGCAGTCCCTGGCTTATGTCCGCCCAATCGGCGGCCAGGTCCATTGCCTCCTGTTCCTCGATTTGTCTCACCTGCTGAATCTCCCCTTTTGCCGCCGGCACGCCGGCATGCTCACGCATTCGAATCATCGAACCGCCCCGTCTCAGCACGACCCAAGTTACGCCCCCGACGACCTGACGCCGGCAAGGCGCCGCCCCCACCGGAATCGCCCGAAAGTCGGGTCCGGAGTCTGGCAAATCGTCATCTCAAAGTGAGAGCCGAGGCATGTTCGCCGCGGCCCGTAGGCAATCAATAAGTAGCCCGCGCGTCTAAGAGCAAGGCCGGGGATGTAAAAAATGTGAAATATACCGCCTTGACTCGCTGCAACCCCGCAGGGTTGCGTTCATGTGCCTGATTTCATTGGATAAACAGGTCCAACGGCACGCGAATCGCGGTAAAACCTACAGTCTTTTCGCGGCGCTCGGCGCGCCCTTCGCAGATGCAAAAAGGGCCGGCGATTTTCGCGCCGGCCCCGTTCCGATTTCGTTCTCCGATGATGGTTCGGAGAAGCGAATCACATCGTCGCGACTCGCTTGCTTAGACGACTCATCTTGCGCGAGGCGGTGTTCTTATGGAGTACGCCACGTGCGACGCCGCGGGCGAGTTCGGGCTGGGCGGCACGCAGCGCTTCGGCCGCGACCTTCGGGTCGCCGCCGGCGATCGCCAGCTCGACACGCTTCAGGAAGCTGCGGATACGGCTGACGCGAGCGCCGTTGATCTCGGCCCGGCGGTCATTGCGACGGATGCGCTTCTTTGCTTGCGGCGTATTGGCCATGTCATTCCTCTGTCGGGCCGCATTGGCGCGCGGCCGGTAGTCCGTGTCTGTGAATCTGCGAAACTGGCGGAGTCCCGCCGGAAAGCGGCGCCCTTAGCGGGGGCAGGCCGAATCGTCAACGTCTTGTGGCGCCCGGCTGTCATCGGCGGCGAGCAGGCCGCGCCGGACGAGCTCCGCTTCCAGCCCTTCCGCGCCTTCGAACAAATGCGCGTGCCAGCCCCGCTCGCGCGCGGCGGCCACGTTGGCGGCGTTGTCGTCGATGAAGAACAGATCCTGCGGCGCGCGGCCGAAGCGGCGCTCGCAGATCTCGTAGATCCGCGGATCGGGCTTGGCCACGCACTCCTCGCCGGACACGACGATGTCGGCGAACAGCTCGAAGATCGGTTCGGTCGGGCGGAAGCCGGCGAAGAACTCCGCGCCGAAGTTGGTCAGCGCGTAAAGCGGCAATCCGGCATCGGCCACGCGCCGGACGAGAGCGTGCGTGCCCAGGATCGGCCGGTCGACGGTTTCGTTGAAGCGCGTGCGGTAGGCCTCGACGAGGTGCGCGTGGTCGGGGAACCGGGCGCTGAGCTCGGGGACCATCTCGTCCAGGGGGCGCCCGGCGTCGGTCTGGTAGTGCCATTCCTCGGTTAGGACATGGGCGAGGAACCAGTCGAGCTGCTCGGGCTTGTCGATCAGCTTTTCGAACAGGTAGCGCAAGTTCCAGTCGAACAGCACGCGGCCGATGTCGAACACGACGGCGCTCGGTGATTCGCTCATGCCCTGCCCTTCGGATCCGGCCGCCGTAAACGGCACCGGCCCGCGTCCCCGTATGGGAAGCGAGCCGGAAACGAGCCTTGGGGCGGCCATGGCAGCCCCGGCGAACGCCTGGATTAGCCCTGGCGCGCCTTGAAGCGGCGGTTGGTCTTATTGATCACGTAAGTCCGGCCGCGGCGGCGGATCACGCGGTTGTCGCGGTGACGGTTCTTCAGCGACTTGAGGCTGTTGCGGATCTTCATGGTCGGTGTTTCCAAAAAATGCGGCACCGGAAATGGCTTCCGATGCCCCGAAATCTCAAGGGCGCGCCGTTACGGACGCAGGCATGGCGAGTCAAGTGCGGGAGCGGATTTCGCCGAGCTTGCGCTCCCACTGCAGCGCGTGGCCGACGATCGTTTCCAGGTCGTCGTGCCGCGGCACCCACGGCAGCGTCGCCTTTATACGCGCGTTGTCGGAGACGAGCGAATCCGGATCGCCCGCGCGGCGCCCTTCGATGCGCCGCTCGATCGTCAGGTTGGTCACCCGATCGACGGCATCGAGCACCTCGAGCACGGAGAAGCCGCGGCCATAGCCGCAGTTCATCGTCAGCGATCGCTCTGGCTCGGCGATCAGCGCCTCCAGCGCCAGCACGTGGGCCGCGGCGAGGTCGGAAACGTGGATATAGTCGCGCACCCCGGTACCGTCCGGCGTGCCGTAATCCGTGCCGTAGACGGCGACATGGCCGCGCTTGCCCAGCGCCGCCTCAACCGCGACCTTGATCAGGTGGGTGGCGCCTGCCGTCGACTGCCCGCTGCGCCCCTGCGGATCGGCGCCGGCGACGTTGAAGTAGCGCAGCGCGCAGTAGTTCAGCGGATGGGCGAAGGCGGTGTCGGCCAGCATCCGCTCGGTCATCAGCTTCGACCAGCCGTAAGGGTTGATCGGGCTCTGCGGCGTGTCCTCCGAAACAGGGGAGACCTCCGGGATGCCGTAAGTCGCCGCCGTCGAGCTGAAGATGAAATGCGGCGCCCCGGCGGCCACGGCCGCCGCGATCAGCGCGCGGCTCTTCACCGTGTTGTTGTGGTAGTACTTCAGCGGGTTCTCGACCGATTCCGGCACCACGATCGAACCGGCGAAGTGCATGATCGCGCGGGTGCCCTGCTCGGCGAAGATCCGCGCCAGCAGTTCGCCGTCCTCGATGTCGCCCTGGTAGAAGGGCACATCGTCGGGCACCGCGAAGCGAAAGCCGGTGGTGAGGTTGTCGATCACCGCCACCGGCCAGCCAGCGTCGAGCAGGGCGAGCACGGCGTGGCTGCCGATATAACCGGCGCCGCCGGTGACGAGCACGGGAACTTTGTCTGTCATCGCGGGGGGAATTAGCACGGGAGCCGGGCGGCGCGAGCGTTAATTGCCGGGCCATGCGCCGCGGCGTACCCTGGCGGAGCAACTTCCTGCTATTTCGGACGTTATCCCGCCATGACCCGCACCGCTCTTGCCACAATCGCCGCTGCCATGCTGCTGACAGGCTGCACGCAGACTTATGTCTCGCCCGTTTCGGTGACCCGCTTCGTCGGCGCGCAGCCGGCGCGGCTCGGCCAGGGCACGATCGTGGTCCGCGCGGCGCCGGGCGAGCCGGGCGACAGCCTGGAGTTCAGCGCCTACACGCGGGCCGTGGCCGCCGAGCTGGCGCAGCTCGGGTACCAGGTCGTATCCGGCGGAACCGCGACCCAAGTCGCCGAAGTTCGCGCCTCGCGGGTGATCGACGAGCCGGTGAACCGCCGCGGCCCAGTCAACGTCGGCGTCGGCGGATCGACCGGCTCCTACGGCTCGGGCATCGGCGTGGGCGTCGGGCTGGACCTGTCGGGCCCGCCGCCGCAGGTCGCCAGCACCCAGATGGGCGTGATCATCCGCGACAACGGCACGGGCCAGTCGCTCTGGGAAGGACGCGCGCAGTTCTCGGCCAGCGCCAACAGCGACTATGCCGACCGCGCGGCCGCCGCCGCCAAGATGGCCGACGCGCTGTTCTCGGGCTTCCCCGGCCAGTCCGGAGAGACTATCGAAGTGGAATGAGCGACATCCACGTGAACGCCGCGTTCGACAGCGGCAACATCGAAGTCCTTTCCGTGGAGGGCGCCACCGCCCGCCTCAGCATTCCCAAGGACAACCACTCCGAATTCTATCAGTGGTTCCACTTCCGCGTATCAGGCGCGGCAGGCCGCGAACTGACGCTGAAGATCGTCGACCTCAACGGCTCCGCCTATCCCGGCGGCTGGACCGACTACGACGCCTGCGTCTCCGAAGACCGCGAATACTGGGGCCGGGCGCCGTCCACGTTCGACAAGGACGAGGACGGCGGCACGCTGACCATCCGCTACACTCCGGCAGGCGATCTGGCCTGGTTCGCCTATTTCGCGCCTTATTCGATGGAGCGGCACCACGATCTCATCGCTGAAGCCGCCGCCTGCGAAGGGGTGGGCTACCGCTGCCTCGGCACGACGCTCGACGGCCAGCCGCTCGACTGCCTGGAGATGGGGCAGGGGGAGACTCAGGTCTGGCTCTATGCCCGCCAGCACCCCGGCGAAACCATGGCCGAATGGTGGATGGAAGGCGCGCTCGAGTGCCTGACCGACCCGGCCGATCCCGTGGCCCGCGTGCTGCGGTCCAAATGCCGCCTGCACATCGTGCCGAACTGCAACCCCGACGGCTCGCGCCGCGGGCATTTGCGCACCAACGCGGTGGGCACCAACCTCAACCGTGAATGGGCCGCGCCCAGCGCGGAGAAGTCGCCCGAAGTGCTGGCCATTCGCAACGCGATGGACAAGACCGGAGTCCACTTCGCCATGGACGTGCACGGCGACGAGGCGATCGCCGCGAACTTCATTGCCGGGTTCGAGGGCATTCCCTCCTGGACCGAGGAACTCGGCGCCAAGTACGCCCGCTATCGCTCGATCCTCGAACGCCGCTCGCCCGATTTCCAGACGGCCCTGGGGTATCCCGTCGCCGCGCCGGCCAAGGCCAACCTGTCGATGAGCACCAACCAGCTCGCGGAGCGCTTCGGCGCCTGCTCGATGACGCTGGAGATGCCGTTCAAGGATAACGCCGACCTGCCCGATCCTGCCCAGGGCTGGAGCCCCGAGCGGTGCAAGCTGCTGGCTCGCGACTGCCTGGCCAGCCTGGCCGAGTGGCTGGAGGACGATCGAGGCTGATGGGCTCGTCCGCGACGGAAGGCCCGCTCCATCGTCCCACGTTTTCCGAACTGACCCGCGTATCCGCGCGGATCGGCTGCCTCTCCTTCGGCGGACCGGCCGGCCAGATCGCGCTGATGCACCGCGAGCTGGTCGACGAACGGCGCTGGGTCGCAGAAGAGGAATACCTCCAGGCGCTCAACCTCTGCCATCTCCTGCCGGGCCCGGAGGCCCAGCAGCTGGCGACGTGGATCGGCTGGAAGCTGCACGGCTGGAAGGGCGGCATCGTCGCCGGCGGGCTGTTCGTGGTCCCGGGCGCGCTGGTCATGCTGGCGCTGTCGATGCTCTACGCCTTGGCGGCCGACCTCCAGTGGTTCGCGGCGCTGTTCCTGGGGATCAAGGCAGCGGTCCTGGCGATCATCGCCCAGGCCCTGCTGAGAATCGCCGGCCGGGCGCTCAAGACGCCGCTGCAGCGGGTCCTCGCCGTCGCGGCCTTCGCCGCCCTGTTCCTGTTCGACGCGCCGTTCCCACTGGTCGTGCTGGCGGCGCTTGCCTTGGGAGCGCTCGTCGGCGCCCAAAAGCCCGAGTGGCTGGCGCTCAAGCCTGCCCAACCGTTGGCAGGCGCAGGCCCCAGCCCCTGGCCCGCGAGCCTGAAGGCCGCGCTGATCTGGGCCGCGATCTGGGCCGCTCCGATGATCGCCGTGCTGGTGTTCCTCGGCCCCGAGCATGTCCTGTGGGACATCGGCGTGTTCTTCTCGCAGCTCGCCGTGGTGACCTTCGGCGGCGCCTATGCCGTGCTCGCCTACATGGCGCAGGAAGCGGTCAGCGGCTTCGGCTGGCTCGCACCGGGGGAGATGGTCGACGGCCTCGGCCTGGCGGAAACGACGCCCGGGCCGCTGATCATGGTCACCCAGTTCGTCGGCTATCTCGCCGCCTTCCGCGCGCCCGATCCGTTCGGGCCGCTGCTCGCCGGGGTGCTCGGCGCGGCGCTGACCACTTGGGTCACGTTTGCGCCGTGCTTCCTGTGGATCTTCGCCTTCGCCCCGTGGATGGAGCGGCTGCAGCGCTCGCCGGCGCTCAAGGGCGGGCTCGCGGCGGTCACGGCCGCCGTAGTCGGGGTCATCGCCAACCTGGCGCTGTGGTTCGCCTTGCACGTGCTGTTCGCGCGACTCTCCGCCGTGCAGGCTGGGCCGCTGCGGCTTGAGGTGCCGGTCTGGGCCAGTTTCGACTGGCGCGCGGCGGCGATCGCCGGCGTCGCGGCGCTGCTCGTGTTCGCCCTCAAGTGGAGCATCGTCCGCACCTTGATCGTCAGCGCCGCTTTGGGACTTTTATTGGGCGCGACAAGCTGACCGGAATGGAACCCGGGCCGCTAAAATCCGTTGATTGAATGGCCCCGACCTTCGTCTCTGCTCCAGCCCGTCGGGGCCGGAAGGAGGCGACATGACTGACCTTCAAGCGAACATCGCCGAGGCCCATCCGAAGCTCATCCTGGCAAGCCGAGTGCTCCGCACGCCGGTCTATACGATCGACGCCGACCGGCTCGGCCACGTCGACGACATCTCCATCGACCGCGTCAGCGGCCAATGCATCTACGGGATCATGTCGTTCGGCGGTGTCTTCGGGATCGGCGAGAAGTACCATCCCCTGCCGTGGGACGTCCTGCAATACGACCCGGAAGTCGGCGGGTTCGAGCTGATGATGACCCGCGAGGAACTGCAGCACGCCCCGCATTACACCCGGGCCGAGATGGAAAAGCTCGGCGGCGCCCGGCACCACGCGCGTGACGCCGAAGTCTCGGACTTCTACGCGACCTACGGCGTATTGCGGTAGCCCGCCTCCGCGGCGGCGAAGCGGCAATCGGCCGCAGCAACGGGCCTTTCCCGGGTCGCACCGCGTTAACCTCGAAAAATCTCCGCCGGGCCGGAACGCTACGGTGCTGCGAAGCTTCTCCCTGCTCAAGCAGAGGGACTTATGAACCAGCAGACCGATCTCACGTACGACAGGACCTTCGAACTGGATGCCCTGCGGCCCACGAGCAGGACCGACAATCCCGCTCCGAAGTCCGCACCTGCCTGTGAGCTGATGTTCTTCTGCGGCGCTCCTTTCGCCCACGTGGTTCGGTACGAGGATCACATCCGCACCAAGCGCAAGGACCACGAATCCCGCGTGCTCCTGCGCAACCAGCCGCCGCGGCGCTGGCGCGGGTTCGAGGACATGCTCATCCCGCCGCTGGCCGACGGCTACGTCCGCGAGACCAACGCCGGCTGAGGCGCCGCGCCTCTGCGCGCGCAGTGGCGGCTTGCCGGGCCGCGATCACTTTAGCAGCTCCTCCACCCAGGCCGGCACCAGCCCGCTCGCCGGGCCGAGCCGCGTCTCGTCGAACCAGGCGGAGCCCTGGCTGCGCTCCAGGTTGAGCTCCAGCGTGCGCGCGCCGGTGCGCTTGGCCTCTTGGACGAAGCCCGCCGCCGGATAGACCGCTCCGCTCGTGCCGATCGAGACGAACAGGTCGGCGCGGGCGAGGGCGGCGAAGATCTCGTCCATGCGGTAGGGTATCTCGCCGAACCAGACGATGTCGGGACGCAGCGCCGCCTCGCCGCAGGAAGGGCAGGGCGGATTGTCGCTTAGGGTGCCTTCCCACCTGTGCCGGGCGTCGCAAGCCGTGCACCAGGCCGACAGCCCCTCGCCATGCATATGCAGCACGCGCGCGGCGCCGGCGCGCTCGTGCAGGTCGTCTATGTTCTGGGTGACGATCAGCAGCTCGCCCGGCCATTCGCGGTCGAGCCGCGCCAGCGCCGCATGGGCCGGGTTCGGCTGCGCCGCGAGGATGTTCGCCCGCCGCTCGTCGTAGAAGCGCTGGACCAGCTCCGGATCGCGGCGGAAGGCCTGCGGCGTGGCGACGTCCTCGACCCGGTGGTCCTCCCACAGGCCGTCTTCGGCGCGGAAGGTGCGAAGGCCGCTTTCGGCGCTGATGCCGGCGCCGGTGAGGATGACGATGTTGCGGACTTGCTCCATGGCTTCCCTTGTCGTCACCCTGAACTTGTTTCAGGGTCCATTCCGCGTCATGCAATGGCGGCTCTGTGGGGCACCATGGATGCCGAAACAAGTTCGGCATGACGAGCTTGGGGAACGGGATTGGCACGTATCGGAATCATCGGCAGCGAAGGGCGCATGGGCCATGCGCTGTCCCGCGCGATCGCAGCGGCCGGGCATGAGTGCTCCGGCGGGATCGACCGCGGCGGCGATCCCGCGCAACTGGCCGACGCCAGCGATGTGCTCGTGGACTTCTCCGCTCCGGCTGCACTGGAGGCCAATCTCCACGCGGCGATCGGCGCCGGCATCCCGATCCTGATCGGCACGACCGGGCTGGAAGATCGGCACCACGTGTTCATCGACAACGCCGCGCGCGACATCGCCGTGCTGCAGACCGGCAACACCTCGCTCGGTGTGACACTCCTCGCCCACCTCGTGCGCGAGGCTGCCGCTCGGCTCGGGCCGGAGTGGGACATCGAAGTGCTCGAGATGCACCACCGGATGAAAGTCGACGCGCCGAGCGGCACGGCGTTCCTGCTCGGCGAAGCGGCGGCCGAGGGGCGGGGCATAGCGCTGGCGGACAATTCCGAGCGGGGCCGCGACGGGCAGACCGGCCGCCGGGCCGAAGGCGCGATCGGCTTCGCCTCCTTGCGCGGCGGAACCGTCGTCGGCGAGCACAGCGTGATCGTGGCCGGGGAGCAGGAACGCATCGTCCTCTCCCACTGTGCCGAGGACCGGATGATCTTCGCCCACGGCGCGGTGCGCGGCGCGGCCTGGCTGACCGGGCAGCCCGGCGGGCGCTACACGATGCCGGAGGTGCTCGGCCTTTGAAGCGCGACGCGGTTTTCGAGTTCTTCCGCCGTCTCGCCGAAGACAATCCGGAGCCGGAAACGGAGCTCGAATACGGCAACGTCTATCAGCTCCTCGTCGCCGTGGTTCTCTCCGCGCAGTCGACCGACGTCGGGGTCAACAAGGCCACCCGGCGGCTGTTCGCGGAAGTCCGCACGCCCGAGCAGATGGTCGCGCTGGGCGAGGAAGGGCTGAAGGACCACATCAAGACCATCGGCCTGTTCAATGCCAAGGCGAAGAACGTCATCGCCCTGTCGGAGAAGCTGATCGCGGAGCACGGCGGCGAGGTCCCGGCCGACCGCGACCTGCTGACCACCCTGCCGGGCGTCGGCCGCAAGACCGCCAACGTGGTGATGAACTGCGCATTCGGCGAGGAAACGTTCGCCGTCGACACCCATGTGTTCCGCGTCGGGAACCGCACAGGCCTGGCGAAGGGCAAGACGCCCGACCAGGTCGAGGCGAAGCTGGAGAAAGTCGTCCCGCAGCCGTTCCGCCGCCACGCCCACCACTGGCTGATCCTGCACGGCCGCTACACCTGCAAGGCGCGGCTGCCGGAATGCTGGCGCTGCCCGGTGATCGACTTGTGCGGCTACCGGAACAAGGTGCTCGAGAAGCCCGTTGGCAAAGGGAAGCGGGCGAGTGCTCCGTCTTGAAGGTGACGCAGCGCGTTCGCCGAAGGAGAGCAAGCATGATCAAGCGACCCGTCACAGCACTGTCCCTCGTCGCCGCCGCAGCCGCGCTCGCCGCGTGCACGGCCCAGGCCGACAGGGCGGAGCAAAGCCGGGCCCCCGCCGCCCTAGCGGTGGGCGAGCCCGTCAGCTGCATCGAGACCAGCCTGATATCCGACACCCGCGTGCACGACGACCGCACGATCGACTTCGAGATGCGCGGCGGCAGGCTCTACCGCAACACGCTGCCGTACAGATGCAGCGGCCTCGGCTTCCAGGAGCGCTTCGGCTACAAGACGACCATCGGCCGGCTGTGCAGCACCGACACGATCACCGTGCTGCAGTCCGGCGGCATCAACGGCCCGACCTGCGGGCTGGGTCAGTTCGTGCCGATCCAGCTGAGCGCCGCGCCCGGGTAACCGAGGGCGGGCCTGATCGGCCTCACTCAAATGCTTCGCACCAAAATCCTCCCCGGGACGGGGAGGGGGGCCGCCCGCGCAGCGGGTGGTGGAGGGGGCTTGTGGCCTGGACGAACAGTTGCTCCGAGCCGCGCCCCCTCCGTCAGCGCTTCGCGCTGCCACCTCCCCCAGAGGGGGAGGATTTTGGCACACTCTGAATCCTCCCCGGGACGGGGAGGGGGACCGCCCGCGCAGCGGGTGGTGGAGGGGGCTTATGGCCTGGACGAACAGTTGCTCCACGCCGCGGCCCCCCCTCCGTCAGCCCTGCGGGCTGCCACCTCCCCGTCCCGGGGAGGAATTAGGGTCGCTTCCCCCCGGTTCCTCGCTCGTCGCGCTGATCACTTGCGCGGCGACGAGATCGCCGACCACGTTCAGCGTCGTGCGGCACATGTCCAGGAAGCGGTCAACGCCGAGGATCAGCCCTATCCCGGCGGGATTGACCCCGACCCCGGCCAGGATCAGCGCGATGACCGGCAGCGAACCGGCGGGCACGCCGGCGGTGCCGATGCCCGCCAGGATGCACACCAGCATCACGAAGATCTGGTCGCCGATCGTCAGCGGCACGCCGAAGAATTGCGCCAGGAACAGCACGGTCACGCCTTCGAACATGGCGGTGCCGTTCTGGTTGGCGGTGGCGCCGATGGTCAGCACGAAGCGCGAGATCTTCGGCGGCAGCTTCAGCTCCGTCTCGGCCACCCGCAGCGCGGTGGGCAGGGTGGCGTTGGAGCTGGCGGTGGAGAACGCCATCACGCTCGCCTCGCGCGTCTCGCGGAAGAACGCGATCGGGCTTTTCCTGGCGATGAACTTCAGCAGCAGCGGGAAGACGCCGAACATCTGGATCGCCAGCGCCAGCAGCACGACCCCGACGAACGCGGCCAGCTTGAACAGCAGGTCCCAGCCGAATTGCGCGGCAAGGTTGAACATGAAGCAGAAGATCGCGATCGGGGCGAGCTGGATGACGAAGCCGATCAGCTTCATCGCCACTTCGAACAGGCCCTCGATGGCGTCCTTCAAGGCTTCGGTGCGCCGCGTCTGAACGGCAAGCAGGCCGATGCCGAACACCAGGGCGAAGAACATCACCGCCAGGATGTCGTTCTCGCTCATCGCCGTGATGACGTTCGACGGCACCAGCCCGATCACCGCGTCCACGCCCGTGGCGGCCTCTCCCGAACGCTCGACGATCCCGCGAGCGCCCTCGGCGCCCTGGGCCAGCAGCTCGTTCGCCGCCGCCCGGTCCACGCCGGCGCCCGGCTGCAGCAGGTTCACCAGGGTGATCGACAGGCCCACGGCGATTCCGGAGACCACCACGGTGTAGACCAGCGTGCGGATGCCGATCTTCTTGAGCGCGCGGACTTCGCCCATCTCGGCAATGCCGACCACCAGCGCGCTGAACAGCAGCGGGATCACCAGCATGAACAGCAGCCGCAGGAAGATCTGCCCGATCGGGTTGGTGACGTACGTCACGACCGTCTCCACCCAGGCCGCGTCGCGCGCGAACGTGTAGGCGAGCAAGCCGGCGGTGAGGCCGAGCACGAAGCCCATCAGGATGCGCCACTGCAGCTTGCCGTGGCCGATCGGCGCCGCCTTGGCGGCCATTTCTGCGGCGTCGCTCATCCGGTCTTCTCTCCCCTGACGGTTATCCTGCAAGTGCGGCCATGGCGATGCGGCGGTAAATGCGCGCCAAGGCGTGAAGGTCCTCCACCGCGACCGCTTCGTCGCGCTTGTGCATCGTCGCGTTGACCAGGCCGAACTCGATCACCGGGCACAGGTCCTTCAGGAACCGCGCGTCCGAGGTGCCGCCGCCGGTCGAGGCTTCGGGGTCCATCCCGGTCTCCGCCTTCACGGCATCGGCGATGATCCGCGAAAACGCGCCGGGCGGGGTCAGGAACGGTTCGCCGGAGATGACCGGGCGGGCGGTGCCGCCGTGGCTTTGCGCGATCTCGGTCACTCTGCGGCTGAGCTCGGCGCCGCTATGCAGGTCGTTGAAGCGGATCGAGATCCGCGCCCGGGCTGTGTTGGGGATGACGTTGGTGGCGGAATTGCCGACATGCAGGTCGGTGATCTCGAGGTTCGAGGGCTGGAACCAGTCCGTCCCTTCGTCGAGCACGAGCGCATCTAGTTCCGCGAGCATCGCCACCAGGCGCGGGATCGGGTTGTCGGCCAGGTGCGGGTAGGCGACGTGCCCCTCGCGCCCTTGCGCCTCGAGCCAGATGTTGACCGATCCGCGCCGGCCGATCTTCATCGTGTCGCCCAGGCGGTTGACGCTGGTCGGCTCGCCGACGAGGCACAAGTCCGGCAGCTCGCCGCGCTCGCGGATCAGGTCGATCAGCGCGCGGGTGCCGAACAGCGCCTCGCCTTCCTCGTCGCCGGTGATGATGAAGCTGAGCGTGCCCGCTTCCCGTGGCACGTCGGCCGCCGCCGCCGCCATCGCCGCTACGGCTCCCTTCATGTCGACAGCGCCGCGGCCGTAGAGCAGCTCGCCGCCCGGCATCTGCCGCCGCTCGGGTGTAAAAGCGCCGCTGGTCCAGCCCTCGCCGGCGGGCACGACATCGACATGGCCGGCGAATGCGAAGTGCTTCGAACCCGCGGGCCCATGCCGGATGGCAAAGCAGTTCTCGACCGCGCCGCCTGCCGAGCCTTCCCCGGCCACGAACCGGTGCACCGCGAAACCGAGCGGCGCCAGCATCGCCTCCAGCGCGTCGAACACAGGCCCGCGCGCAGGGGTCACGCTCTCGCAGGCAATCAGCGCCTCGGCGAGCGCGGCGGCGTCTCTGGCCTTGTCCATCAGCGGGGGTTAGACGAGCACGCCGCAGCTTTCCAGTCGGAGCGCACCGCCATGCCCAAGCTCGATCTCGATGCGATCCCGCAAACCGACCGCACCGGCTATCCCGATCCCTACGACCGCGACGTCGCCGGCCGCTGGTACCGGCGCCTGGCCCCGGCGGCCGGGCTGACCGAGATGGGCGCCAGCCACGTCGTCCTGCAGCCCGGCGCCTGGTCCTCGCAGCGCCACTGGCACTCGGCCGAAGACGAACTGCTGGTGATGATCGCCGGCGAGGCGGTGCTGGTCGAGGACGACGGCGAGACCGTGCTGCGCGCCGGCGACGTGGCCGCCTGGCCTAAGGGGGTGCGCAACGGCCACCACCTGCAGAACCGCAGCGCCGAGGATTGCGTGTTCATCGCCATCAGCGCGGGCGACAGTGCCGACGACCGCGGCGAATATCCCGACATCGACCTCATGTTCGCCGGCCGGGACTACTTCCACAAGGACGGCACGCCCTACCCGGCGAAGGGCTGATCGGCCCCCGATCCCGTTCGTCCTGAGCTTGTCGAAGGACGCTAGCGCGGCGCTCGCGGTTCGACAGGCTCACCACGAACGGGAGGGGTGGTGCAGTGAGATGAGGCTACGCACCGACGTGGCGGAGCCCCGATCCCGTTCGTCCTGAGCTCGTCGAAGGACGCTAGCGCGGCATCCGTAGTTCGACAGGCTCACCACGAAAGGGAGAGGTCAAGCTTCGACCATCTCGAACTGCTCGATGGTCCATTCCTCGTTCTCGGCTTCGCGGATCCAGTGCTGCATCCAATCGTGCTCCCACACGGCCTGCATGTAGGCCTGGGCGAAGCCGGGCACGCCGATGCCGTAAGTCACGAAACGGCTGACCACCGGCGCGTAGAAGATGTCGGCGGCACAGAAAGTACCGAACAGGAACGGGCCGCCGGCGCCGAACCGCGCGCGCGCCTCGGCCCACAGGCCCAAAATGCGCACGATGTCGGAGCGGGCCTCGTCAGTCAGCTGGATGCCCTCGATTCGCCGGCGAATGTTCATCGGACACTGGCGGCGCAGGCCGAGGTAGGAGCTGTGCATTTCGGCGACCATCGCCCGGGCCATCCCGCGCGCGGCATCGTCCTTCGGCCAGAACCGCTCACGCCCGACTTTGTCGGCGAGGTATTCCAGGATCGCCAGGCTGTCCCACACCACCACATCGTCGTCCCAGAGCACGGGGACTTTGCCGGCGGACGGCTGAAAATCGCCTTCCTGCCGCTTCATCGCCTGCCAGTCGTCGCCGTCGATATGCACGGTCAGTTCCTCAAAGGAGAGACCCGACTGCTTCGCGGCGAGCCAGCCGCGCAGCGACCAGCTGGAATAGTTCTTGTTGCCGATGATCAGCTTCATGCCTGGCGCCCTGTTACCTGTGGGGCCGCACTAGGGCATTCGCGCCGGGGCTGTCGAGGCTCAACCCCGGCGCTTGGCATCGGTGCGCCGAATGGTATCGTGCCGCCAAGCGCAGGCAGAGGCGCAGGGAGAGGTGCTTGTCATGACAACGAGAATACCCGGCGCGCTCGCGGCAGCGGCGCTGCTCGCCATTCCCACAGCGGTGTTCGGCCACCATTCTTTCGCGGTGTTCTTCGATCCGCAGAAGAGCGTGTCGATCACCGGGACTGTGACGGCGTTCCGCTTCACCAACCCGCACGGGACGGTAGCGCTCGATGTCCGGAAGCCTAATGGAGCGGTGGAGAAGTGGCGCGCGGAGACCAATGCTCCGGTGATCCTCACCCGCCGCGGCTGGTCGCGAACTTCGGTCAAGCCGGGGGACGTAGTCACGATCGAGGGCTGGCCATCCCGCGACGGGCGGCCCTACATGCGCTTGCGCGAAATGCGTGATGCCGCCGGCAAGCTGGTGGGCAGCGCGCCGTTCCGCGAATCGGAGCAGAGCTGACGATGCGCCGCGGCATCGCCGTGATCGCCGCCGCGCTGCTGGCGGCTTCTCTGCCGGCTGCGGCACAGGATGCCGAGCACCCGGACCTGTCGGGCTTCTGGAGCGCGCCGCTCCAGGCGTTCCCCATGCCGGAGGACCTGAAGGCCAAGCTGCCGCCCGGCACCGTCGTGATCGACGATACCGGCCCGGCGGAGTTCCCGCGCGGGGAATACGGCGGGCTGGAGCTCACGCCTGCGGCGGAGGCGCTGGCGGCGGACTGGCAGCCCGAGGATGACATGGCGCTGGACCGCGTCTGCCTGGCGCCGTCGATCGTGTATTCGCTGCAGGGGCCGTTCCCGTTCGAGATCGTGCAGGCCCCGGGGCTGCTGGTATTCCGCTACGAATATTATGACCAGGTCCGCCTGATCTACACCGACGGGCGCGGCCATCCGCCGGCCGATGCGCCGCATTCCAAGATGGGCCATTCGATCGGTCACTGGGAAGGCGACGAGCTGGTGGTCGACACGACCCACCTCGCGCCGTCGACGATCACCAACAACGGGCTGTTCCATTCGGATAAGGCGCACATGATCGAACGTTACCGCGTGAGCCAGGACGGCAAGCGCCTGGAAGCGACGCAATGGTTCGAGGATCCGGAGATGCTCGCGAACAGCGGCGCGCGCTTCGTGGCCTGGCAGAAGGATCCGGCGGGATACGTCCACCCTTACGAGTGCGACCCGACCTTCGCGCTCGAGTATCAGGGCGTGGCCGGCGCATCGGCAGAGTAACGCGCCGGGCACAGTCTGCTCAGGTGCGCACGTCCGTCAGCACGGCGGCGCGCAGTTCGGGGATGCCCATGCCCTTCTCCGCGCTGGTGACATGGATCTGCGGAAAGGCCGCGGGATGCTTGCGGGCGGCGGCTTCGACCTCGGCCAGGACAGCGGCCAGTTCGCTGGCCTTGATCTTGTCGGCCTTGGTCAGGACCAGGCGGTAACTCGCCGCGGATTCGTCGAGCATCGTCATCATCTCCGCGTCGACCGCCTTGATGCCGTGGCGGCTGTCGATCAGCACCAGGGTGCGCTTCAGGACCGCGCGCCCGCGCAGGTATGTGCGCATGAGCTTCTTCCACTTGTCGACCACCGCCAGCGGCGCCTTGGCGAAGCCGTAGCCGGGCATGTCGACCAGGCGGAACTGCGTCGGCTCGCCCACTTCGAAGAAGTTGAGCTCCTGCGTGCGCCCGGGCGTTACCGAGGTGCGCGCGATCGCCTTGCGGCCGGTCAGCGCGTTGAGCAGCGAGCTCTTGCCGACGTTGGACCGCCCGCAGAAGGCGATCTCCGGCGCGGTCGGCTCAGGCAGGAACTTGAGCTGCGGCGCCGAGAGGAGGAAATCGACGCGGCCGGAGAACAGCCGTGCGGCCTCTTCGGCCAATTGCTCGGTGTCATCCATGGCCGTTCGGCCCTGCAAGGTGTGCGAAACCGTTCACTCTGTACCCTTCTCGCGCTCGGCGGCGCGGGCCTTCTCGGCCTTGTCCTTCTCCGCCTGCGCTTTCAGCTGCGGGTGCTTGGCGTAGAGATAGCTCTGCTGCGCTAGCGTCAGCACGTTGGAGGTGATCCAGTAGATCAGCAGCCCGGCGGCGAACGGCGCCATCACGAACATCAGGACCCACGGCATGATCGAGAAGATCTGCTGCTGCATCGGGTCCATCGCCGTGGGGTTCAGGCGGAACGTCAGCCACATTGTGATGCCGAGCAGGACCGCCAGCACGCCGATGGCGAGGAAGCTGGGCGGCGTGAACGGCAGCAGGCCGAAGAGGTTCAGGATATGCGCCGGATCCGGGGCCGAGAGATCCTCGATCCACAGCGCGAAAGGCTTGTGGCGCATCTCGATGGCTAGGATCAGAACTTTGTAGAGCGCGAAGAAGATCGGGATCTGGATGAAGATCGGCAGGCAGCCTGCCAGGGGGTTGATCTTCTCCTCACGGTAGAGCTTGGCCATCTCCTGCTGGAGCTGCGGCTTGTCGTTCTTGTAGCGTTCCTGGAGCGCCTTCATCTTCGGCTGCACGGCGCGCATCTGCGCCATGGAGGCGAACTGCTTCTGCGCGATCGGGAACATCACCAGGCGGATGATCACCGTCAGCAGCATGATCGCCACGCCGAAGTTGCCGACCAGGTCGTAAAGCTGGTTGAGCAGCCAGAAGATCGGTTTCTCGAACCAGCGGAACCAGCCCCAGTCGATCGCCAGGCCGAACTTGGTCACGCCGGCTTCCTCGTAGGCATCGAGGACGGCGCTTTCCTTGGCGCCGGCGAACAGGCGGGTGGTGCGGGTGACCTGCCGGCCGTCCGCCACGGTCACCGGATCGTAGATCAGGTCGGCACGGAAGCTCTCGGTGTCGAGCGCGCGGAAATCCGCCGAGGCTCGCGCTCCGTCCTGCGGGACAAGAGCGGCGAGCCAGTAGATGTCGGTGAAGCCGAGCCAGCCGGGATTGCTGCCTGGCGTGACGCGGCCGGCCTCGGCCACGTCCTCGTAGTTCCAGTCGAAGTCCACCGCTCCGGCGAACGCCCCGATCGGACCGGTGTGCACGTTCCAGGTGTCGGGATCGGCAGTGCGGCTGGTGCGGTTGAGGAAGGCGTAAGGCTGCGCGATGACCGGCGCGCCGGACGTGTTGGCGACTGTCTGTTCGGCCGAGAGCATGTAGTGCTCGTCGATCGTGAAGCGGATCGTGAAGAGCAGGCCTTCGCCGTTGTTCCACCGCAGCGTCACCGGGTTGCCGGGCGCCAGCGGGCCGCCTTCGGCCTGCCACACGGTTTGCGCGCCGGGCAGGTTGATGCCCTCTCCGACCCAGCCGAACTGGGCGAACTGCTGCGTGGGGGTTCCGGCGGGCGCGAACAGGCGCACCGGGCCGCTGTCCTCGTCGACGGTCTGGCGGTGGGTCTTGAGCAGGATATCGTCAACGCGCGCGCCGACCGGGTTGATCGAGCCGGCGACTTGCGGCGCGTCGATCCGCACGCGGCCCGCGGCGCGAAGCTCGGTGGCGAGATCGCGCTGCTGCCGCACGGTGTCGGCCGCATCGATCGGCGCGCCCTGGGCGTTGCCGGCCGGGGCAGCGGCACGCTCAGCTGGGGTATCGGCCCGCTGCGTCGCTTCCGTCGGGGCGGCGGGCTGCGGGTACAGCCGCTGCACCGCGAAATCCCAGCCGAACAGCAGGAGCGCGCTCAGCACCACGGCGAGGATCAGGTTGCGCTGGTTGTCCACTCAAAATCCCTATTTCGTGCGGTCCGGACCCTCAGGGCACCGGGTCGTAGCCATGTCCCCCCCAGGGGTGGCAGCGCATTAGCCGCTTGGCCGCCATCCATCCACCCTTGATCGCGCCGTATCTGCCGAGTGCCTGAATGGCATATTCGCTGCACGAAGGCTGGTAGCGGCACGAGGGCGGAAGAATGCGCGAAGGGCCGAGTTGCCACCCGCGCGCGACGAGGATCAGGAGCCGTTTCATTCCGGCGCCTGGGAGGGTTTATCACGCGGAGGCGCGGAGGCGCGGAGAAGAATTGGCGCTCGCAGAGGCGCAGAGGCGCAGAGGAGTGTCGCCTGCGGCGAAGCCGCCCTCCATTTCGCACGAGCACGCCAGGCGCGCCCGGTCAGATGATGGAGATCCGCCTTCGGCGGCAAGCCATCTCTGCGCCTCTGCGCCTCTGCGAGCGAAACAAAAACTCCGCGTCTCTGCGTCTCCGTGTGAATCATTTTCGCCGCCTCCGCGGTGGATCGCCCTTGTTCTCGCGGGCGCGGGTGAGGGCGGCGGTCAGTTCGGCGCGCATCGCGGCGAAATCCCGCTCGACGCCGCCTTCGCGGCCGATCAGCACGTGGTCGTGATCGGGCAGGCCTTCTTCCGGCAGCGCATCCCGCAGCAGCTCGCGGAAGCGCCGTTTCATCCGGTTGCGAACGACGGCATTGCCGATCTTCTTGGTGACGGTGACCCCGTAGCGCTTGCCCAGGCCCCCGTTGGGGTTGGTCAGCAGTACGAAGCCGGGCCGCGCATTGCGCAGGCCGCGGTTGGCGGCCAGGAAATCGGCGCGCTTGCGCAGGACTTGGATGGGGTCACCCATGGCGGGCCTGAGGTAAGCACTGGCCGAGCGCGCGGCCAGCCGATCGCAGGCGCGCAATTGCGCCGGCCGCTAAGCCGTAAGCCAAAGAGCCCGAAAAGGCCCCGCCGGGGCCCGACGGGCGAACGGAAAGGAAATCAGGCGCTGAGCTTCTTGCGGCCACGGGCGCGGCGGGCGCGCAGGACCTTGCGGCCGCCGACGGTGGCCTTGCGGGCGCGGAAGCCATGGCGGCGGCTGCGCACGAGGTTGCTCGGCTGAAAAGTGCGCTTCATTGCGATATCCTCGAAATCAATAAAAACGGCCGCCGGCTAGGGCGGCCCGATGTCTGGGCGCGCGGTTAGTTGAGGCCGGTGCGCGAGTCAAGACGGACGAGCCCGCGCGAATCGCCACGCGAACCGCATGCCGGGCCTATACACCAGCCCGCGCGGGAATGGCAGGCCGCCGAGATCGGTCCAAAGCGGCTGCGATACTCCGCCCGGCCGCTCGACTTGGTGGGCTGCGGCGCTATCGTCGGCGCGGGACACGCGGAGAGGGGGGACTCGGTGGTCGCACTCGTATCTACGGTGGCCTATCTCGGGCTCGAGGCGCGCAGCATCGAAGTGCAGTGCCAGATCGCGCCGGGCATGCCGCGCTTCAACCTCGTCGGCCTGCCGGACAAGGCAGTGGGCGAAAGCCGGGAGCGGGTTCAGGCAGCCCTCTCTGCGATGGGGCTGGCGCTGCCGCCGAAGCGGATCACGATCAACCTCTCTCCGGCGGACCTGCCCAAGGAAGGCAGCCATTACGACCTGCCGATCGCGCTGGCCCTGCTCGCCGCCATGGGGGTGACCGATGCCGAGCAGTTGACGGACTGGGTGGCCGTGGGCGAGCTGGCGCTGGACGGGCGGGTGGTCCCCTCGCCGGGCGTCCTCCTCGCCGCGCTCCATGCCAGCTCCACCGAGCGTGGGCTGATCTGTCCGGCGGCGCAGGGAGCCGAGGCGCGCTGGGCCAGCCGCATCGCGATCTGCGCCGCGCCCGATCTCATCAGCCTGCTGAACCACCTCAGGGGCACCCAGACGCTGCCCGTACCGGAGCCGGGGGAGGCGGAGGAGCCTCCACCGGGGCCGGACCTCAGGATGGTCAAAGGGCAGGAGACCGCCAAGCGCGCGCTGGAGATCGCCGCGGCGGGCGGACACAACCTGCTGATGATCGGCCCTCCCGGTGCGGGCAAGTCGCTGCTGGCCAGCTGCCTGCCGGGAATCCTGCCGGACATGACCCCGGCCGAAGCGCTCGAGGCCACGATGGTCCAGTCGGTCGCCGGCACGCTGGAGGGCGGGCGGATCAGCCGCCGCCGGCCCTTTCGCGATCCGCACCACTCGGCCTCCATCGCGGCGCTGACCGGGGGCGGCCTGCGGGTGAAGCCGGGCGAGGTCAGCCTGGCGCATCTGGGCGTGCTGTTCCTCGACGAGCTGCCGGAGTTCCAGCGCGCGGTGCTCGATTCGCTCCGCCAGCCGCTGGAGACCGGCGAGGTGAGCGTGGCGCGGGCTAATGCGCACGTGACTTATCCGGCACGCGTGCAGCTCGTGGCGGCGATGAATCCCTGCCGCTGCGGACACCTCGGCGATCCGGCGTTGGCCTGCTCGCGCGCGCCGCGCTGCGCCGCCGACTACCAGAGCAAAGTCTCCGGTCCGCTGCTCGACCGGATCGATCTCCACGTCGAAGTCGACCCGGTGAGCGCCGCCGACCTGGCATTGCCGCCGCCGGCGGAAGGAAGCGCCGAAGTGGCGGTTCGCGTCGCCGCGGCGCGCGCGGTGCAGACGCGTCGCTTCGAGAGGACGGGCGCCCGCACGAACGCGGAGCTGGACGGGGAGGCGCTCCAGGCGTTCGCCACGCCGGACGAGCCCGGCCGCAAGCTGCTGATGCAGGCAGCAGAGGCGATGCGGCTCTCCGCCCGCGGGTACACCCGAATGCTCCGGGTGGCCCGCACCGTGGCCGATCTGGCCGGTGCCGAACAAGTCGGCCGCATCCACGTCGCGGAGGCGCTCAGCTACCGCCGGCAGCCGCCGCGGGCGTGAAGAGGTTCGTCATCCCGGACCCGATCCGGGACCGCTGGCTCAAGATCAACTTGGCGGCGAGCGAGAGGCTCGTCGTCCCGGACTTGATCCGGGACCGCTGGCCTCCAGGTCGGTCCGTGCGGCCAGCGATCCCGGCGTTCGCCGGGATGACGGGCGTTATTTCTGGCAGCGCGGGCAGTACCAGGTGCTGCGGCCGCCCTGGGCGAATCGCCTGATCGTGCCGCCATCGTCGCGGCGGCATGGCTCATCCTCGCGGTCGTAGACGTCGAAGCGCTTCGAGAAATAGCCGAGTTCGCCGTCGGGCCGGGCATAGTCGCGCAAGGTGGAGCCGCCCGCCTCGATAGCTTCGGCGAGAACCTCGCGGATCGCTGCGACGAGCCGCTCGAGCGCGGGCTTCGAGACTTTGCCGGCCGCTTTCGCGGGAGCGATCCGGGCCCGGTAGAGCGCCTCGCACACGTAGATGTTGCCGAGCCCGGCAACGATCCGCTGGTCGAGCAGCAGCAGCTTTACCACCTGCTTCCGTCCGGCAAACGCCAGCCGCAAGTGGTCGGCCGTCAGTTCGGGCCCGAGCGGTTCCGGGCCCATCGCGGCGAATGCCGGCCACTGGTCCAGCTTCTCCGTCGGCACGAGGTCGACGAACCCGAAGCGGCGCGGGTCGCACAGCGCGAAGCGGTGCCCGGCGGTGGTCATGACAAGATGGTCGTGCTTGCCGATCTCCTCCGGATCGATCCGCCAGCGCCCGCTCATGCCGAGGTGGAACACCATCGTCTGCGCGCGGTCGGTATGGACCAGCCCGTACTTGGCGCGCCGGCCGAGCGACGTCACCCGCGCTCCCGCCAGGGCCTGAACGAAGCCGTCGGGGAAGGGGAAGCGCATGTCCGGGCGGTGCAGCGCGACATGCTCCAGCCGCTCCCCTTCGAGATAGCGGGCGAGGCCGCGAACGGTGGTTTCGACTTCGGGAAGCTCGGGCATGTGGCTGGTGCGTTAGCGGCGCACGGCGATTCTGTCATCGCCAACCGCCACGCGCGGCACTAGGGGCACCGGCATGCACGCCGACCGTCGCCAGTTGCAGGCTTTCGCGCTGCTCGGGATCGTCATGGTCCTCTGGGCCGGGAACTCGATCGTGGCGCGGGCGGTGCGGTTCGACGTGCCGCCGCTGACCCTCGCGTTCGTCCGCTGGACCGGAGCCTCGCTGATCCTGCTGCCGTTCGCCTGGCGGGCGGTGCGTCGGGACTGGCCGGTGATCGCTGCTCACTGGAAGCCGGTGCTGCTGCTCGGCCTGCTCGGCATAGGCGCGTTCAACGCCTTCCTTTACTCCGGACTGCGCCATACCACCGCGACCAACGCCCTCCTGCTGCAGGCGGGCATCCCGGCCCTCGTCGTGCTGTTCGACCGCCTGTTCTTTGGCGAGCGCAGCCCGGCAGCACAGAACCTCGGCGTCGCCTGCTCCATCCTCGGCGTGCTGGCGATCGTCTTCGAAGGCGATCCGGCCCACGCTCTGGGGCTGCGCTTCGGCGTGGGCGACGCGCTGATCCTGACGAGCGTGGTGGCCTGGGCGCTCTACACCGTTCTGCTGCGGTTGCGGCCGAAGATCGCGCCGGTCAGCTTCGTGGCGGTGACTTTCTTCATCGGCGTGATCGCCATGGCGCCGCTCGCGGCCTGGGAATGGCAGGCGGGAGAGCGGATCGTCTGGAACGGCGGCCCCATTGGCGCGATCGCCTATGTCGCCGTGCTTCCCTCGATCGTCTCTTACTTCATCTTCAACTATGCGACCGCCACGGTGGGAGCCGCCCGCGCGGGGCAGGCCATCACCCTGATGCCGGTCGTCGGCGCCTTCATGTCGGCTGCATTGCTGGGGGAGGAGCTGCACGGCTATCACTACGCCGGGCTGGCGCTGATCCTGTTGGGAATAGCCCTCTCGATCAAGGCCATGCGGGCGCAACGAGATGCTGGCACTGCCGGTGGCCCGCCGCTAGAGCAGCGGCCATGAGCGAACAGGTATCCTTCGGTTACGAGGAAGTGGCGCCGGACGAGAAGACCCGCCGTGTGGGCGAGGTGTTCTCCGGCGTGGCCAGCAAGTACGACATCATGAACGATGCGATGTCGGCCGGCATGCACCGGTTGTGGAAGAACCGCTTCGTGCGCCGAGTGAAGCCGCGGCCGGGCGAGGCGATCCTCGACATGGCCGGCGGCACGGGGGACATCGCCTTCCGCCTGGCGGAGCGCGGGGCGGAAGTTACCGTTTCCGATATCAACCAGGACATGCTCGACGTCGGCATCGAGCGGGCGATGGAGCGGGGCATTGATGGCCTCGTGTGGTCGCGCCAGAATGCCGAGGAGCTGACCTTCCCGAACCGCATGTTCGATGCCTACACGATCGCCTTCGGCATCAGGAACGTGACCCACATCGACAAGGCGCTGGCCGAGGCGCACCGCGTGCTCAAGTACGGCGGGCGGTTCTTCTGCCTGGAGTTCTCGACCACCGAATGGCCCGGCTTCAAGGAAGCCTACGACCTCTATTCGCACAAGCTCGTGCCGCAGCTCGGCAAGGCCATCGCGGGCGATGCGGACAGCTACCGCTACCTGATCGAATCGATCCGCCGCTTCCCGACCATGCCGGAATTCGAGGCGATGATTCGCCGCGCGGGTTTCGCTCGCACGAAGGTGGAGCCGATCATGGGCGGCCTCGTGGCCATTCACTCCGGGTGGAAAATATAGGGTGACGCGCCCTTCCAAGCATATCCTGCGGCTGCTTCAGTGGGGCCGCACGCTGGCGCGGCACGGGGCGCTGCGCGGGATCGAGAACGATCCGAACACTCCCGCACAGGTCAAGCGCCTGGCGCGGATCGCCCGTTTCGGCACCAGGCAGCCGCGCGTGCCGGACTATGCCGCCGCGTTCCGAGAGATCGGTCCGGCGGCGATCAAGCTCGGCCAGTCGCTCGCGACCCGGCCGGACCTCGTCGGGGACGAAGCGGCCCGGAACCTGCTGAGCCTGCAGGACAGCCTGCCCCCTGTGCCCTATCCTGAGATCGAGGCGGAGATCGCCCGCAGCTTCGAGCGGCCGGTGACCGACATTTATGCCGAGATCGACCCGGTGCCGGTCGGCTCGGCTTCGATCGCGCAAGTGCACCGGGCGGTGACTACCGAGGGGCGCGAAGTCGCCATCAAGGTGCTGCGCCCCGGCATTCGCGAGCGGCTGGCGAAAGACATTGCGACATACGAATGGGCCGCCGCTCATCTCGAGGCGCTCGGCGGCGAGGCGCAACGCCTGCGCCCGCGGCTGACGATCGCCAACTTCAAGCGCTGGACCAACAGCGAGGTCGATCTACGCCGCGAAGCAGCCTCGGCTTCCGAGCTGGCCGAAGGAATGCGCGGCTTCGAAGGCTACTGCATCCCGTCGATCGACTGGGACCGGACCAACGGCCGGGTGATGACCATCGAGTGGATCGACGGCATCAAGATCAGCGATGTCGAGGCGCTCAAGGCGGCCGGGCACGACCTGCCGGCGCTTGCCCGCCGCCTGGTGCTCGCCTTCCTGACCCAGGCGATCAGCGCCGGGTTCTTCCACGCCGACATGCACCAGGGGAACCTGTTCGTGCGGCCGGACGGCACGATCGTGGCGATCGACTTCGGCATCATGGGCCGTATCGACCGGCGCGCACGCCAGTGGCTGGCGGAGATCCTCTACGGACTGACCACCGGCAACTACCGCCGCGTGGCCGAGATCCACTTCGAAGCGCAGTACGTCCCCAGCTACCACTCGGTCGAGGAGTTCGCGACCGCCCTGCGCGCCGTGGGCGAGCCGATGCGCGGCAAGCCGGTCAGCGAGCTGTCGGTCGGGCAGATGCTCGACGGGCTGTTCGCGATCACGCGCGATTTCGACATGCAGACCCAGCCGCACCTGCTGCTGCTGCAGAAGACGATGGTCATGGTCGAAGGCATCGCGACGCAGCTTCATCCCGAGATCAACATGTGGGACGTTTCCGCGCCTTACGTGCGCAGCTGGATCCGCGACGAGCTCGGCCCGGAAGCGGCGCTGGCCGACCGCATCCGCAACGATTTCGAGACGCTGCTGCGCATTCCGGAGCTGATCCGCCGGATCGAGGACCGCTACCCCCCGCGCGGAGGCGCGCCCGAACCACCGCCGCTGCCGCTCATCGAGCTCATCTGGGAACGGCGACGCCCCGGCGCGTCACGCTGGGCCGGTTACGTCGGCGCGGCGCTGGCCGGCGGTTTGCTGGTCTGGGCCGGGTCCCTGGCAGGGATGCTCGGGTAAGGGGCGCCAGTCCCTTAGTGCCCTTCGCCGACCGCCTCATGCGGCAGGTGCCGGCTTCCCAGCAGTGTGATCGCCACGACCGCCGCTTCGATCAGCATCGGCAGCCAGAAGCCTGGCGTCGCGCCGTCCACGATGGCGCTGACCAGCCGGCCGGTGAAGGCGATGCCGAACAGTGCCGCCGGCACCAGCAGCAGCTCTCCGTTGCGCCTCCACGCGCCCCAGATCATGCACACCCCGCTGACCACGAAGAAGGAGGTCATGTCCGCGCGCAAGGTGGAGAGACCCGGCGCGCCGTCGGCGATCAGCCCGAAGCCGGCGGCGCTGCCCTGCGGATCGATAAGAAAGCCGAGCCCGATCAGCGTGAAAACGATGCCGCCGATCATGGCCAGTGCGGTGAGTACGAAACGCATGGGGAGCCCTCCTCGTGTGGAGCGGGACAATGCCGCAGCGCTGCGCGATCGGCAAACGTAACCGGCGCGAGGCAAGTCTGGCCTTGGCGGCGACGCGCCGCTAGGTAGCGCGAGCAATCTCATTCGCGGGGGCTTACTTAGGCAAGGATGGCTCAGCCACGCATCCTTCTGATCATCGGCGGCGGCATCGCCGCCTACAAGTCGTGCGAGCTCGTGCGGCTGATCAGGAAAGCCGGCGGCGAGGTGACTTGCGTGCTGACCGATGCCGGCGCGCAGTTCGTGACGCCGATGACCCTCGGCACGCTGAGCGAGAACCAGGTCCACACCTCGCTGTGGAACCTGAAGGACGAGGTGGAGATCGGGCACATCCAGCTCAGCCGCCAGGCCGACCTGGTGGTCGTCTGCCCGGCAACCGCCGACCTGCTGGCCAAGATGGCCGCCGGCATCGCCGACGATCTCGCCACCACCCTGCTGCTTGCTACCGACAAGCCGGTGCTCGCCGTCCCGGCGATGAACGTGCGCATGTGGCTGCACGCCGCGACCCGGCGGAACGTGGCCTGGCTGAAGGAATCGGGCGTCCATGTGATGGAGCCGGACGAGGGCGAGATGGCTTGCGGCGAATATGGCCCCGGCCGCCTGCCGGAGCCGGAAGCCATCTGGCGCGAGATCGCCCGGCTGCTGAAGGTGGGCGGGAAGCAAGCGACCGATCCGCTCTCCGGCCAGCTCGACTTCGACGGCGGCCCTGCCCACCGGCCGCTGTACGGCAAGCACGTGCTCGTCACTGCCGGGCCGACGCACGAGCCGATCGATCCGGTGCGCTATATCGCCAACCGTTCGAGCGGGCGTCAGGGCTTCGCCATCGCCGCCGCCGCCGCCGCGGCGGGCGCGCGGGTGACGCTGGTTTCCGGGCCGGTGACGCTGGAAACCCCGCCCGGGGTGGACCGGATCGACGTCGAAAGCGCGCAGGAGATGGCCGCGGCGGTCGAGGCCGCTTTGCCGGCCGACTGTGCGGTGATGGTCGCTGCCGTCGCCGACTGGCGGGCGAAGGGCTACGAAGCCCAGAAGATCAAGAAGCGCGGTTCCGCCCCGCCGGCGCTGATGCTGACGGAGAACCCGGACATCCTGGCGGCCCTGGCCGCCAGCGAGCAGCGGCCCCGGCTGCTGGTCGGCTTCGCGGCGGAGACCGAGAACCTGATCCCCAACGCCCGCAAGAAGCGCGAGAAAAAGGGCGCCGACTGGATCGTCGCCAACGACGTCTCCGGAGACACGATGGGCGGGGCGGACAACCAGGTGACGCTGGTGCGCGAAAGCGGCGAGGAGACGTGGGCACCGATGGCCAAGGAACTGGTGGCGAAGCAGCTTGTCGAACGGATCGCCGATGAGCTTGCCTGAGCGGGTGCCGGTGCAGGTTACGCGCTTGCCCCATGGCGAGGGGCTGGATCTGCCGCGCTATGCCACCGCCGGCGCGGCCGGGATGGACGTGCTCTCGGCCGAGGATCTCGTGCTGGAGCCGGGCGCGCGGCACGCCGTCGCCACCGGTCTCGCCGTGGCGATCCCGCCCGGGTACGAGATCCAGGTGCGGCCGCGGTCGGGTCTGGCGCTGAAGCACGGGATCAGCGTGCCCAATGCACCGGGAACGATCGATTCCGACTACCGCGGCGAGCTCAAGGTGATCCTGATCAACTTGTCGGGCGAGCCGTTCCCGATCCACCGCGGGGACCGCGTGGCCCAGATCGTTCTCGCGCCGGTGACCCTGGCCGAGTGGCAGGAAGTGGCCGAGCTGGACGAGACCGCACGCGGCGCGGGCGGCTTCGGATCGACCGGCGGGCACGCCAGGCTGGCCTGACGCGCCGCGCGGCGGTCAGGCGGCGGCGACCCGCTTCCGCCCGTCCATCGATCCGGCCAGTTCGTTCGCCGGCATCGCCTTGGCGAACAGGAAGCCCTGCAGGACGTTGCAACCGGCGCTGCGCAGGAAGGTCTCCTGGGCGTCCGTCTCGACGCCCTCCGCGGTGACCTGCAGCCCCATGGCGTGGCCCAGGGTGACCACGGCGGTGACGATCGCATCGGCGTCGATCGCCTGGCCCAGGTTCTGCACGAAGCTCTTGTCGATCTTGATCCGGTCGACCTCGAACTCGCGCAAGTAGCTGAGCGAGGAGTAGCCGGTGCCGAAATCGTCGAGCGCGATGCGGAAGCCGGCCTCGCGCAGGCGGCGCAGCGCTCCGCGCACGGTCTCGTTCTGGTCCAGCACGACGCCTTCGGTCACTTCCAGCTCGATCTGGTGCGGGCTTATCCCGGCGTCGCGCACGATGCCCGAGATCCGCTCCGCGAAGTCCTCGTCGCAGAACTGCACCGGGGACAGGTTCACCGCGATCGACAGCTTCGGCCAAGCCCGCGCCACCGCGCATGCCTGTTTCATCACCCAGTCGCCGAGCGGCGCGATCAAGCCCGTCTCCTCGGCCACCGGCACGAACATGTGCGGCGGAACGCAGCCGTGTTCCGGATGCTCCCAGCGCAGCAGCGCCTCCAGACCGGTGACTTTGCCGCCGGCCGAATCGATCAGCGGCTGGTAGTGGACGCCGAGACCCTCGCCGGTGGCGAGCGCTTCGCGCAGGTGGGCTTCGAGCGTGGCCCGGAGCTGCACGGACTCGTCCATCGTCTCGGTGAAGTAGCGGTAGCAGTCGCGCCCTTCGTCCTTGGCGCGGTAGAGCGCGATGTCGGCCTTGCGCATCAGTTCCATGCGATCGGTGCCAAATTCGGGCGCCAGGGCGACGCCGATGCTGACGCCGACGTGGGCCTGGTTGCCGAGGATCTGGAACGGCTGGCGCAGCTCGGTGAGGATCCGCTCGAGCGTCGCTTCGATCTCTCCCGCCCGGCCGCCGCGCTCGAGCAGGATGGCGAACTCGTCGCCTCCCAGCCGGGCGACGGTATCGCGGCCGCCGATCACGCTCGAGAGCCGGCCGGCGACTTCCCGGATCAGCTCGTCCCCGGCGAGGTGGCCGAAGCGGTCGTTGACGTTCTTGAACCGGTCGAGGTCGAGCAGGAGGATCGCCATCGGCTCTCCGTGGCGGGCGCGCAGCAAGGCCTTGTCGGCGTTGTCGGTGAACAGCGCGCGGTTCGGCAGGCCGGTCAGCACGTCGTGGTAGGCCAGGTGGTGCGCCTGGGCTTCCTTGGCGGTGAGCTCGGCATGGGCCCGCTCCAGTTCGCCGGCCCTTTCCTCGTCCTGCTTCATGGCCCGGCGCAGTTTGAGCGACATCAGCAGGATCAGCAGTGCGACGACCAGGAACATCGCGGCTGCCGGCAGCAGCAGTCCGTGGATCACCACGCCTCCCCCGAGCAGCGGCTTCCAGAGTATGCTGGTCAGCAAATTCCCGTCGGCGTCCGTTACCGGCGCGGAGGTTTCACCCTCGCGCGGTTCGTTGCTGTCCGACAGGCGGGCGTCGATCAGATAGTTCTGCTGTGCCGCGTCGGACAGGAAGCGCTCGTCGAGATAGCGCAAGCTCAGCAGGAGCGGGCTTCCGGCAGTTGCGCGGTGATCGTCTGCCGGCGCGCGCGCCATGCGCATCACGCTCACGACGGCGGTCCTGTCTCCGATCCGTACGAGATCGGTCGAATGGATCACGTCCGGCGCGGTCCGCACGGTGGGGTGCACTGTGAGCGGCTCGTCCGAGAAGCCGGGCGCCGGAGGGAAAACCAGCGGCTCCGGCGGTGACCCGGGAAGCCGCTCGTTGAGATTGCTCCTGCCCATGGGCCGCTTGGCTTCGCCGCGCACCAGTTCGACGAACCGCGAGACTGCCGGGGCAACCCGTCCGAAAGCCTCCGGTGCGGCGCTCTCGCGGCTTACCGAGGCGTAGACCGGCCGATCCCGGCCATCGAGAATGTAGGTCTCGTGAGCGTTGTAGAGGTCGAACATCCGGAAGCCGACGTTCGCGTCCAGCCAGTTCCTGTCCGGAACCGGCGATGCCGCTTCCTCGATGCACTGCTCGCACAGGCCGACCGAGTCCTGTCCCAGCGCCAGCTCGTCCATCGCCTTGCCGAGCGCGCGGAACACCTCGAGCTTCTGCGCCATCAGCGACAGTTCGTCCGTGCCTTTTCCGGCCTGGATCAGTCCGCCGCCGCACAGGATGGCGGTGATGAGCAGGATCACCGCACCCGGCAGCAGCACGCGCCGGCGGTATCTCCGTCGGAAATCGATCTTCGAGCCAGCGTTCATCGAGAAACCTTCTTGTCCCGGTTTCTCACTGGCGATCATCGACTTACAACCCGCGAACGGCGGGTGGGTAGTGTTACGGGGGGTGGGACTTCGAAGCACGAAAAAGGCGGACCTCTTGCGAGGCCCGCCTTCGGAGAAGCAGGTTGTCGAAACGACGTGCTTAGCGGCGCTTCACCGGCATGTTTTCCGGCGCGATGGAGATGCGTACCGTTTCGCCCGAGTTGCCGGGGAAGTCGGTGAACATCGCCTCGACCAGGTTCGGCACGAGATAGGGCAGTCGATTCGAAGTCGACAGCGCCTGGGCCTTGCCTTCGAACAGCCGCTGGCCGGTGGCCTGGTTGTCGATCTTCAGCTCGATGCCGCTGGTGTAGACGGTGTAGCTTTCCACCTCACGCCCGCCGAAGAACGGATCGTGGTAGCCGTAGCCCCAGGGGCGATAGGGCACGTAGCCGATCCGCCGGTACCCGTCGTAGCCCCGGTAAACGACCGGGTGATAGCTGTACCACGGGCTGTAGAACGGATCGCGATAGCCGAAGCCCGGACGGGTGGTGACCCGCTCGCGGCCGTTGTCGACGCCGTAATCGAAGCGCACCAGCATCGTCGCGCTCTGCGGCGAGGAGGCCTGGACATAGCCGAGACGCTCCATCTGCGCTTCGACGAAGTCGGCATACTGGGCGAACTCGAGACCGCCGGCGAGAGCCGGATCGTCGGCCACGACCGCGAAGGTCTGGCCCGAGGGCGCCGGAAGCTGGGTCTGGAACCGCGAAACGTCCGCGCTGAACGGGGATGCGCATGCCGCGAGGCTCGCCAGGACGAGCGGCACCGTGGCAAGCTTGAGCGCGCGGCCGAGGATTGAAGATCTTACCATGATGAACTCTCTCTCAACTCAGTGACCTGCGGTCACCCCCTTGATGCCGGGCGCGCGCATAGATCGATAGGCCGTGCTATAGATATGACGGCCTGAACCGAGATTGAACATCCGGCCTGAGAAAAATCAGCTTTTCTAGCGACTTGGAATGGTCAGCCGCGCACCAACCCCAGCGCACGGTAGGTTGCGGCGAGCGTGGGGGAGGCCAGTTCCCGCGCGCGGGCCGCGCCGCGGGCGAGGATCGCATCGAGCGATTCGCGGTCTTGCGAGAGTTCGTTGAATCGCCCGGCAATCGGCGCCAGAACTTCGACCATCAGTTCGCCCAAAGCCGGCTTGAAGGCGCCGAAACCCTGGCCGCCGTGTTCGGCCAGCACTTCGTCGGTGCTCTTGCCGGAAAGCGCGCCATAGATCGAAACGAGGTTCACCGCTTCCGGCCGCCCGGCCAGACCGGCCGCCTCGGACGGCAGCGGCTCCGCGTCGGTCTTGGCCTTCTTGACCTTCTTCATGATCATGTCGGCGTCGTCGGACAGGTTGATGCGGCTCATGTCCGAAGGATCGGACTTGCTCATCTTGGCCGTGCCGTCGCGCAAGGACATGATCCGCGCGGATTGTGGCGGGATGATCGGATCCGGCAGGGTGAACACCGGTGCCTCGGGCGTGCAGAAGTCGTTGTTGAACTTCTGCGCGATGTCGCGGGCAAGCTCCAGGTGCTGTTTCTGGTCCTCGCCGACCGGCACGTGCGTCGTCTGGTACAGCAACACGTCGGCTGCCTGCAGCACGGGGTAGGTGAACAGGGCGATGCTGGCGCCTTCGCGGTTCTTGCCGGACTTGTCCTTGAACTGCGTCATCCGGTTCAGCCAGCCCATCCGCGCCGTGCCGTTGAGCAGCCATTGCAGCTCCGCATGGGCCGGCACTTGCGCTTGGTTGAACAGCACCGAACGGTCGGGATCGATCCCGCATGCCACGAGTGCTGCGACCATGCCCAGGGTGTTGGCCGAAAGCTCCGCCGGGTCGTGCGGCATGGAGATCGCATGCAGGTCGGCCAGGAAGAACAGGCACTGCCCGCCTTCGGCGCTCACCTCGTCCTGCATCCGCACCCAGTTGCGGATCGCCCCGAGATAGTTGCCGAGGTGGAGACTGCCGGTGGGCTGGATGCCGGAAACGACGCGCATTATCTTGAAACTTCCCTCTTCGTCAGCTGGGCGATCCGCCCGCGGTCCACCGCACCGATCGCATAGGCGACGCCGAAGTAGACGATCGCCGAGCAGGCCACGAGCACGATCAGCGCGAACAGCCGCGCGAGGATGCCGGCGGCGTAGTAGCCGGTTAGCAGGTCGCGCGCGAACCACAATGCCGCGCCCATCGCGGCCGCCGCGACGATCTGCCGGGCGATCCTCAGGAGCAGGCTGCCGGGCGCGCGGTAGTGGTCCCGCGCGGCAAGTACGGCGTAGAGGACCGCGGCGTTGAGCCACGCGCCGATGGCGCTGGCCAGCGCCACGCCGACCACGCCGAAGGGCTCGAGCAGGACCAGGTTGAGCAGAACGAAGACCACCAGCGCCGCCAGCGCGGCATAGACGGGTGTCTTGGTGTCCGCCCGGGCATAAAACCCCGGAACCAGCACTTTGACCAGCACATAAGCCGGCAGGCCCATCACAAGCGCCGTCAGCACGTTGCCGGTCAGGATCGCATCGGCCAGGTCGAACCGGCCGCCCTGGAAGATCATCGTCACGAACGGGATCCCGCAAACCGCCAGGGCCACGGTGGCCGGCAACGTCAGCAGCATGGCCAGCTCGATCGCGTCGGACTGCAGCCGCCGCGCGCCTTCGCGGTTTCCGCCGCCGACGAACTTGGACAGCGTCGGCAGGATCGCGGTGCTCAGCGCGATGCCGATGATGCCGAGCGGCAACTGGTTCAGCCGGTCGGCATAGTTCATGTAGCTGACCGCGCCGCTATCCAGCTGGTTGAGGAAATAGAGCTGCACTAGCGTGTTGATCTGGTAGGCGCCCCCGCCGATCGCCGCGGGGAGGGCGATCACGCCGAGCCGCTTCACCTCCGGCGTCAGGCGCGGCCACAGCAGGCGCGGGCGAAACCCTTCGACGCGGACCCAGACGAACAGCCACACGAGCTGCATCACGCCCGCGCCGGTCACCGCCCAGGCGATGCCGTAGGCGACCTCCTCGACGGTGGCCCCGGTCGCCGCCATCCAGCGTTCGCCGACCAGCAGCGCGGCGATCAGCACCACGTTCAGGATGATCGGGAAGCTGGCCCCGGGCGCGAAGCGCGAGACCGAGTTCAGCATCCCGGTGAACAGCGTCACCAGGCTGACCAGCACGATATAAGGAAACATGATGCGGGCGAAATCGACCGCCATATCGAAGCCCGCCGGGTCGACCGGCTTTTCAGCCAGGAGCCAGATCACGCCCGGCATGGCGATCTCGAACACGGCAACCAGCGCGATCAGCACCGGCAGGAACACCGACAGCACGTCGTTGCTGAAGGAGCGGGCCGATTCCAGCCCGCCATCCCCATGCAGCCGCTTGGAGAACATCGGCACGAACGCGGCCGAAAACGCCCCTTCCGCGAACAGCCGGCGGAAGACGTTAGGGATGATGAACGCCTGAAACCAGGCGTCCGTCACCGCATTGGCGCCGAGCACGCGCGAGAAGATCATCTCGCGCGCCATCCCGGCGATGCGGCTGACCATGGTCAGCCCGCCGATCGTGCCGACGTGGCGGACGAGGCTCACGTTGCGGAGACCCCCGTCGTTCGTCTCAGGCGGCGCCGCCGGCCGGCGGGGTCATGCCGCCTTCCTGCTGGCGGGCCAGCAGCTGCTGCTGGTAGATCGCGGTGAAGTCGATCGGATCGAGCACCAGCGGGGCGAAGCCGGCGTCGCGCGTGGCGTCCGCGATCACCCGGCGGGCGAACGGGAACAGGAAGCGCGGCGCTTCGGCGTAAACGAAAGCGTGCTTCTGCTCCTCAGGCATGTTGCGCATGCCGACGAGGCCGCAATAGGACAGCTCGACGATGTAGGCGGTGCCGTGCTGGGTCTTGGCGGTGGCCGAAACCTTCAGCTCGACTTCCTGCACTTCGTCGCTGACCTGGCGCGCGGCGATGTTGAACTGCACGTCCAGCTCCGGCGCTTCGTTCCAGCCGAAGCTCTCCGGCGCCTTCGGGTTCTCGACCGAGAGATCCTTCACGTATTGCGTGATGATCCCCGCGACAGGGCCGTGGTCGGCGCCGTTGCCGTTGGACTGCTGGTTGAGATCGGTGAGGACGTCGCCTTCGTCGGCCATGGGGTGCTCTCTCGTTCGCCTGAATGCTTGGAAAAGGGTTGCTTGGCCGCGCGCCTAGCAGCCGGCCGGCGCGCCCGCAACGGAAACGGCGGCGCGGCCCGGCGCCCGGCCGCGATCCCCGGTTCCGCAGTTGTTCATTTGTAATTCGTACCTATTTCAGGCAGCATGGAACCGGGCGGCATCCACGGTGCTTCTCCGGGTATGAACAGGACAATGTTTTTGTGATTTACGAGATCGTCATCCTCGCCATGATCGCGGCCTTCCTGGGCTTGCGGCTCTACTCGGTGCTCGGCCGCCGCGCCGAGCACGAGGAGGAACCGTTCCCGAACCGCTTCGATCCGGGCGAAGGCGGCGATGCTCCGCGCGCTGTGCTTCCCCCCGGCCAGCAGACCCTGCGCCCGCAGCGGGAGCTCGGCGGCCTGCCCGCCGCGACCGAGCGCGGCTTGCGCGAGATTGCCGCGGCCGACCGGAACTTCGACCTGCTGCCGTTCCTCGAAGGCGCCAAGGCCGCTTACGCGATGATCCTGGAGGCGTTCTGGCGCGGCGATCGCGAAGAGCTGCGCCAGCTTTGCACGGACGACGTCTACGCCAGCTTTGCCGGAGCGATCGACGCCCGCGAAGCCGCCGGCGAGACGCTCGACAACCGCCTGATCCGGATCGAGGACACCACCGTTCATTCGGCCACGCTCGACGGACGCATCGCGCGGATCGCGGTGCGCTTCGTCGCGGACATCGCCACCGTCACGCGCGACAAGGACGGCAACGTCGTCGCCGGATCGCTCGACGATGCCGTGGAGAGCCGCGACATCTGGACGTTCTCGCGCGACGTGACCTCCACCGCGCCCGACTGGCTGCTCGACGAAACCGACGAGGGCTGATCCAGGGACATGGGGGCCAGGGGACGCGGCGCTTTCGGCAAGTATGGCGCCGCCCTTGCCGCGATGCTGCTGCTCGCCGGCTGCGGCCAGCTCGTTCCGCCCGGCGAACAGCCTCCGCCCCGCCCGACACCCACGCCACCCGCAGCGGCGACGGCGCTTCTCGCCGGCGTCGCGCCCGGACCTTCGGTGGCCTCGCTCAACTTGGCGCCGAACGACGCCGGGGCGGCGCTCGCGTCGTTCATCGAGAGCTGTCCGCAACTCCAGCGCCGGACCGATGCCAGCGGCCTGACCCAGGGCGAGGACTGGCGCGCCGCCTGTACCGCCGCCACTACCTGGCCGCGGGGCGATGCGGTCCGCTTCTTCGACACCTGGTTCGAAACCGCTCGCGTGGGCGAGGGCACGGCTTTCGTCACCGGCTACTACGAACCGGAGATCGCCGGGCAGCGCACCCGCGCGCCGGGCTTCGAGGAGCCGGTCTACGGCATGCCCCCGGATCTGATCCGCGCCTGGCCCGACGACATGCCGCTGGCGGAACGCACCGGGCGCGCGCCGCTCGGGCGCTACGACGAGACCGGCAAGTTCGTGCCCTATTACGATCGCGCCGCGATCGAGGCTGGTGCACTCGCCGGCAAAGGGCTGGAAATCGCCTGGGCGGCCGATCCGATCGAATTCTTCTTCCTGCAGATCCAGGGCTCCGGCCGCTTGCGCGCGCCCGACGGCAGCGTGATGCGCATCGGCTATGCCGGCCAGAACGGGCGCGGGTACACCGGCATCGGCCAGGTCATGCGCGAGCGCGGCCTGATTGGGGAGGGGACCGGCTACGCCACCTCGATGCAGGGCATCATGCAGTACCTGCGCGATCACCCCGCCGAAGGCCGCGCGATCATGCGCGAGAACCAGAGCTGGGTGTTCTTCCGCGAGCTGACCGGCGACGGGCCCCTCGGCGCTCTCGGCGTTCCGGTGCGGCCGCAAAGCTCGGTCGCCGCCGATCCGATGTACGTGCCGCTCGGCGCACCGGTGTGGCTGCAGGTCGACCGGCCGGAGAGCAACGGCCTGTGGATCGCGCAGGACACCGGCGGCGCGATCAAGGGCGCCAACCGCTTCGACAGCTTCTGGGGGACCGGAGAGGAGGCGCGCCGCACTGCCGGGGGCATGAGCGCACGCGGGCAGGCCCTGCTGCTGCTCCCCAAGGGAACCGTCGCCCGCCTCAACGCGCGATGAAACCGCCCCGCGGCCTGAGCGCCGAAGAGGCGGAGCTGTGGGCGCGTCTGGCTGCCACGGTGAAGCCGCTCCGCCCCCAAAATCCTCCCCGGCACGGGGAGGGGGACCAGCCGCAGGCTGGTGGAGGGGGCCCGCCTCCTGGTACCACGAAGCCGGCGAAAGCGCCCGCAGCCAAACCTCGCCCAGCGCCGCCACAGCCAGTCGTCGTCGCTCCGCCCCGTAGGCCAGAGGAGCGCGGCCTCGATTCCACCTGGGACCGCAAGCTCGCCCGCGGCACGCTCTCGCCGGATTTCACGCTCGACCTCCACGGCCACACGCTCGACACGGCCTACCACCGGCTCGATCAGGGCCTGGCGCAGGCGCGGGCTCTGGGTGCCCGGGTCGTGCTGGTCATCACCGGCAAGCCGCGCCCGGCGGAGGCCGCCGACCGCGGGCAGAAGCGGGGGGCGATCCGGGCCAAAGTGCTCGACTGGCTCGCCGCCGGCCAGCACGCCTCCGCCATCGCCGCCATAAGAAAAGCGCACCGCAGCCACGGGGGCGACGGTGCGCTTTATCTCGTGCTCCGCAAGGAGCGTTAGGCCTCAGGCGGCCTGGTGGTACCTGGCGTAAGTCAGGTCGAACCGGTCGGCGTTCATCACTTTGGTCCAGGCCTTGACGAAGTCCTTCACGAACTTCTGCTCGCCGCCCTTTTCGGCATAGACCTCGCACACCGCGCGCAGTTCCGAGTTGGAGCCGAAGATCAGGTCGGCGCGGGTCGCGCGCCAGGTTTCCCTGCCCTCGGCCCGGTCGGAGGCGACGAATTCATCGCCACTGGGATCGTCGGACGCCTTCCACACGTGGGTCATGTCGAGCAGGTGGACGAAGAAGTCGTTCGTCAGCTGGCCCGAACGGTGCGTGAAGTGGCCGTGGCCGCGCTCCCCATGGTTCGCACCGAGAACGCGTAGGCCGCCGACCAGGACGACCATCTCCGGCACCGAGAGGCCGAGCAGGCTGGCCCGGTCGATCATCATTTCCTCGGTCCGCACCGCCAGCTTCTTCTTGCCGACGTAGTTGCGGAAGGCGTCGGCCTCCGGCTCCATCACCACATAGCTGTCGACATCGGTCTGCTCCTGCGTCGCGTCGCCGCGCCCGCCGGTGAAGGGGACTTCGACGCCGGTATGGCCCGCGTCCCTGATCGCCTTTTCCAGCGCCACCACGCCGCCGAGCACGATGGCATCGGCCATCGACATCGATCCGCGCAGGCCCTCCAGAGTGTCGAGCACCCTGGCCAGCATCTCCGGCTCATTGACTTCCCAGTCCTTCTGCGGCGCAAGGCGCACGCGCGCGCCGTTGGCGCCGCCGCGATAGTCGGACTTGCGGAAGGTTGAGGCGGAGGCCCAGGCCGTCTTGACCAGCTGGCTGACGGTCAGGCCGCTGGCTGCAATCTTCTCCTTCACCGCCTGCACTTCGGCATCGCTCGGCATCGTGCCCTGCGGGACCGGATCCTGCCAGATCAGGTCTTCCTGCGGCACTTCCGGCCCGAGGTAGCGGATCCGCGGGCCCATGTCGCGGTGGGTCAGCTTGAACCAGGCGCGGGCGAATGCGTCCTTGAACGCCTCGTGGTCGTACCTGAACTTCTCGCTGATCTGGCGGAACTCCGGATCGAGCTTCAGCGCCATGTCCGCCGTCGTCATCATGGTCGGCACGCGCTTCGACGGGTCGTGCGCGGCAGGGGCCATGTCTTCCGGCCGCTGGTTGATCGGCTGCCACTGCTGGGCGCCCGCCGGGCTCCTCACCAGCTCGTACTCGTAGTCGAGCAGCAGGCGGAAGTAGTTCGCGCTCCAGCTGATCGGCGTGTTGGTCCACGCGCCTTCGAGCCCGCTGGTCACCGTATGCTCGCCGATGCCGCCGCTCTCATGGCTGCTGACCCAGCCGAAGCCCTGCGCGGTCACGTCGCCCGCCGCCGGCGCCCCGCCGAGCAGCGAAGGGTCGCCGTTGCCGTGGCACTTGCCGAAGGTGTGGCCCCCGGCAGTGAGGGCGACGGTCTCCTCGTGGTTCATGGCCATTCGCCCGAACGTTTCCTTAAGGTCGCGCGCCATGCCCACGTGGTCGTGGGGGTTGCCGCCCGGTCCTTCGGGATTGACGTAGATCAGGCCCATCTGGATCGCCGCCAGGGGGCCTTCCAGCTCGTGCATGCCGTGCTCGGGCGAGATGCGGGTCTGCACGCCTTCGTTGACCCACTTGTCTTCCGAGCCCCAGTAGATGTCGCGCTCGGGCTCGAACACGTCGGCCCGGCCGCCGCCGAAGCCGAAGGTCGGCCCGCCCATGCTCTCGATGGCGACATTGCCGGTGAGGATGAAGAGATCGGCCCAGCTCAGGTTCGGGCCGTACTTCTGCTTGATCGGCCAGAGCAGGCGGCGCGCCTTGTCCAGATTGGCGTTGTCGGGCCAGGAATCGAGCGGGGCGAAGCGCTGCTGGCCGCTGTTGGCCCCGCCGCGGCCGTCCGCTACGCGGTAGGTGCCGGCCGCGTGCCAGGCCATGCGGATGAAGAACGGGCCGTAGTGGCCGTAGTCGGCCGGCCACCAGGGCTGGCTATCGGTCATCAGGGCCTTGAGGTCTTCCTTGACCGCCCAGTAATCGAGTTCGAGGAACGCGGCGGGATAGTCGAAATCCTGGCCGTGCGGGTTGCTCGGCCCGTTGGGATTGAGGATCTCGGTCGCCAGCATTTCCGGCCACCAGTCCTTGTTGGTGCGCCCGAGCAGCGAGCGTACACCGCCATCGTGGGGGACCGGGCAACCTCCCGAGATCGAACCTGTCTTCGCGTCCATAGCCTCTCTCCTCTTCCCATCGGTCTTGCCAAACCGAGCAAGCGACTCCTGCCATCGCAGTATGACAGGTCGCACCCTACCAAACGACGGGAAGAAGCCGAAATCAGATAGTCCGATAAGGATGAGTGACTAAATCAATCAGCGAAGTTGGAACGGTTCTCTCGATTATTGCGCAAGGCGAATGGGGCAGCGGTTCCCGTCATCCCGGCGCAAGCCGGGATCGCTGCCCTCTTGGTCGGAGGAGCGAGAATCGCGCCAGGCGGTCAGCGGTCCCGGATCAAGTCCGGGACGACGAACTGCCGACGGGGTCCGTCGTCTCGGCGAACGCCGGGACCGCTGACCGGCCCTGGAGGGCAGCGGTCCCGGATCAAGTCCGGGATGACGCTTGTGTCCACAGGTTCAGGCCGCTTCGGCCAGTTCCTCCGCCAGTTCGTTGCGGATCAGGTAGTCGAAGGCGGACAGCGCGGCCTTGGACCCTTCGCCCATGGCGATGACGATCTGCTTGTACGGCACGGTGGTCACGTCGCCCGCCGCGAACACGCCGGGGACGTTGGTCGCCGCCTTCGCGTCGATCTCGATCTCGCCGAACCTGCTGAGCGCGACGCCCGAGTCCTTCAGCCACTCGGTGTTGGGCACCAGGCCGATCTGGACGAACACGCCTTCCAGTTCGATCCGCTTCTCCTCGCCGCTCTCGCGGTCCTTGTAGACAAGGCCGCTCACCCGCTCGCCGTCGCCGGTAACCTCGGTCGTCTGCGCGGAGACGAGGACGTCGACGTTCTTCAGGCTGCGCAGCTTGTCCTGGAGCACCTGGTCGGCCCGCAGCTTGCCGTCGAACTCGACCAGCGTGACGTGACCGACGATGTTGGCGAGGTCGATCGCCGCCTCCACGCCGGAGTTGCCGCCGCCGATCACCGCCACGCGCTTGCCCTTGAACAGGGGTCCGTCGCAGTGCGGGCAGTAGGCAACGCCCTTGTTGCGGTACTCGAGCTCGCCGGGCACGCCCAGGTTGCGCCAGCGCGCGCCGGTGGCGAGCACCACGGCCCGCGCCTTCAGCGTTGCGCCGTTCTCGAACTGCACTTCGTGATAGCCGCCGGGCCGGCTTGCGGGGATCAGCTTCTCGGCCTTGGCCAAGTTCATCACGTCGACATCGTACTCGCCGACATGCGCTTCGAGCGCCGCCGCCAGCTTCGGCCCTTCGGTGTAGGTGACCGAGACGAAGTTCTCGATCCCCATCGTATCGAGCACCTGCCCGCCGAACCGTTCGGCCGCGACGCCCGTGCGGAAGCCCTTGCGCACCGTGTAGATCGCTGCCGCAGCGCCGGCCGGCCCGCCGCCGACCACGAGCACTTCGTAAGGCTCCTTCTCGGCCATCCTGGCTGCCGCGCGGGCGCCGGCGTTGCCGTCCAGCTTGGCGAGGATTTCCTCCACGCCCATCTTGCCGCTGGCGAACATCTCGCCGTTCAGGAAAGTCGCCGGCACCGCCATTACGTTGCGCTGATCGACTTCCTCCTGGAACGTGCCGCCCTCGATCAGCGTGGCCGTGACGCGCGGGTTGTTGAGCGCCATCAGCGTCAGCGCCTGCACCACGTCCGGGCAGTTGTGGCAGGATAGCGAGAAATACATCTCGAACTCGTAATCGCCTTCGAGCGCGCGGATCTGCTCCAGCACCTCATCCGAGACCTTCGGCGGATGTCCGCCGGCCCACAGCAGGGCGAGCACCAGCGAGGTGAACTCGTGGCCCATCGGCAGGCCGGCGAAGCGCACCCACTTCTCGGCGTCCGAGGCGCGGCGCACGATGAAGCTCGGCTTGCGCTCATGGTCGCCGTCGAAGCTCGCCGAGACTTTGTCGCTGAGCGCGGAGATCTCCTCCAGCAGCTCGCGCGTCTGCGCCGACTTCGGATCGTCGCCGAGCGATGCGACGAGCTCGATCGGCTCGCGCAAGTTGGCGAGGTACTGCGAGAGCTGTTGCGTCATGTTGGCATCGAGCATCGGAAAAGTCCTTCATCTCAAATCCTCCCCGGCACGGGGAGGGGGACCGCTCGCGAAGCGAGTGGTGGAGGGGGCCCGCCACAAGCGCGGCGCTATGAGGAGAGCCCCTCCGTCACCTCCCCGCGAGCGGGGAGGATCGAAGAATGACGGCCCGGGGCAAAGGGGGGAGGGCAGCCCCGGGCCGCCGCGACCCGCTTTTCTTACGAAGCGGTCGCTACTCGGTTGAACCGTCGATCAGAGCTTGCCGACGAGGTCGAGCGAGGGAGCGAGCGTCTCGGAGCCCTCTTCCCACGCAGCCGGGCAGACCTGGCCCGGGTTGTTGCGGACGTACTGCGCGGCGCGGATCTTGCGCACGAGTTCGTTGGCGTTGCGGCCGACACCCTCGCAGGTGATCTCCATGATCTGGATCACGCCGTCCGGATCGACCACGAAAGTCGCCCGGTCGGCCAGGCCCTGGCCTTCACGCAGCACGCCGAAGTTGTTCGACAGCGTGTGCTGCTGGTCGCCGAGGAAGGCGAACTTCAGCTTGCCGATCTTGTCGGAGGTGTCGTGCCATGCCTTGTGGCTGAAGTGCGTGTCGGTCGACACGCCGAAAACTTCCACGCCGAGCTTCTGCAGCATGTCGTAGTGCTCGCCGAGGTCCTCCAGCTCCGTCGGGCAGACGAAGGTGAAGTCCGCCGGATAGAAGAAGAACACGGCCCACTTGCCTTCGATGTCCTTCTCGGAAACCGGGAAGAAGTCCTTGCCGGCCTGGAAGGCGGTCGCGTTGAACGGCTTGATCGTGCTGCCGATGATACCCATGGGTCATTGTCTCCATTCGAGTGGTTGAGTGAATTCGCAGGTGCCAGATAGGGATTGCTGCAGCGCAGTAAAACCCGGCAATTCCGATTGTTTCAATCGGATCACTCGATCACTGGTGGCAAAAACATCGGGAAAGCTGTGCAGGGTCCTTCGAGACGCTCGGACTGCGTCCTCGCTCCTCAGGACGAACGGGTTATTGGCCAGGTTTTCACAAAGTCCGTTCGTCCTGAGGAGAGATCGAAGCCGAAGGCTGAGAGCTCGTCTCGAAGGACCCGGTGCAACCTCAGCCGCACTGAGCGCGGTGCAGCATCCTGTGATCCGCCAGCACCAGCGCCATCATCGCCTCGACCACTGGCGCGCCGCGTATCCCGACGCACGGATCGTGCCGCCCCTTGGTCATGAGCTCGGCCGCCTCCCCGTCACGGGTAACCGTCACCTGCGGAATCAGGATCGAGCTGGTGGGCTTGAACGCCACCCGCACCACCACCGGCTGCCCGGTGGAGATGCCGCCGGCGATCCCGCCCGCATGGTTCGCCAGGAACTCGGGCGAGCCGTTCGCGCCGGGCCGCATCGGGTCGGCATTCTCCTCCCCGCGCAGGGCCGCGGCCGCGAAGCCGTCGCCGATCTCCACGCCCTTAACCGCGTTGATGCCCATCATCGCCGCTGCCAGGTCGGCATCGAGCTTGGCGTAGATCGGTGCGCCCCAGCCGGCGGGCACTCCCGTGGCGACGCACTCGACCACCGCGCCCAGGCTCGATCCTGCCAGCCGCGCATCGTCGACCAGCTTCTCCCACCGCTTCGCCGCCCCCGCGTCGGGGCAGAAGAACGGGTTTCGGCCGATCTCCTCGGCATCGAACGCCGCGCGGTCGATCGCATCGCCCCCGATCTCGGAGACGTAGGCGGTGATGGCAACCTCCGGGATCACCAGCCGCGCCACCGCGCCCGCCGCCACGCGCGCCGCCGTCTCGCGGGCCGATGAGCGCCCGCCGCCGCGATAGTCGCGGAAGCCGTACTTCGCGTCGTAGGCGTAATCGGCATGGCCGGGGCGGTAAGCCTTGGCGACGTCGGAGTAGTCCTTCGACCGCTGATCGACGTTCTCGATCATCAGCGAGATCGGCGTCCCCGTGGTCCGGCCTTCGAACACGCCGGAAAGGATGCGGACCTGGTCCGGCTCCTGCCGCTGGGTGGTGAACTTGCTTGTGCCCGGCCGCCGCGCATCCAGGAACGGCTGGATCGCCGCCTCGTCCAGCGCCAGCCCCGGCGGGCACCCGTCGACCACGGCGCCCAGCGCCGGCCCATGGCTCTCGCCCCAGGTGGTAAAGCGCAAGACGCGGCCGAATGTGTTCCAGCTCATGGGGAGCGGCCTTGGCGCAAGATGCCCCGCCTGTCCATATTCGGCCTTTGTGGATCACGCGGAGACGCGGAGGCGCGGAGGATCCTCGCCGCGCCGCAGGCTCTCACATCCACGTCGCGGACTGGAGGGCTCAACGTTATCGAGCGGCTTCGCCGCTCAGGGCATCATCTCTGCGCCTCCGCGTCTCCGCGTGAAAACCAAATCTGGCGGCGATTGGGCATCAGCAGGACTAGCCAAGGCCCCGGCTCTCGGGCAGGAACAAAACATGATTGCGAAGCTGAAGGGGCGGCTGGACGAAACCGGGGCGGACTGGGCGATCATCGACGTCCAGGGCGTCGGCTATCTGGTCCACTGCTCGTCCAAGACCCTCGTGGCACTCGGTGAAGTGGGGGAAGCCTGCACCGTCTTCACCGACCTCCAGGTCAGCGAGAACGACATGCGCCTGCTCGGCTTCGCCGAAGCCGGGGAGCGGGACTGGTTCCGCCTGCTGACCGGCGTCCACGGCGTCGGCAGCAAAGTCGCCCTGGCGATCCTCTCCGCCCTGTCGCCCGCCGAACTGCAAAGCGCCTGCTCCAGCGGCGACGCCGCCCAAGTCTCCCGCGCCCAGGGCGTCGGCCCCAAGCTGGCGGGCCGCATCGTCAACGAACTCAAGGACAAAGCCGGCGCACTGCCCGGCGGCACCGGCCTCACCACCGCGATCGCCCCCGCCGGCAGCGCCAGCGCCGACGCCGTCTCCGCCCTCCAGAACCTCGGCTTCAAGCCCGCGGTCGCGGCCAGCGCCGTGGCCCACGCGCAGGCGGAGCTGGGCGAGGAAGCCGGGCTGAACGACCTCGTCCGCGTCGCGCTGAAGAGGGCGGCCGGTTAATGCCCATCTCGCGAAATCCGGGCACCGCGCGTGCCGACAGATGGACCCTGAACCAAGTTCAGGGTGACGAGTGGGGTGGACGACGGGTTGCGGTCCCAACCCGTCATGCTGAACTCGTTTCAGCATCCATCGTGCCGGTAGCGCCATCGGGCAGGCTGGGCGAACCGGTCCGCGTGGCGCTCAAGAGGGCGGCGGGTTGATGTGTATCTCGCAAAATCCGGGCACCGCGCGTGCCGACAGATGGACCCTGAAACAAGTTCAGGGTGACGAAGGGGGGGCAGGTCGGTCCATCCCCTCAACCCGCCATCCTGACACCCTTCCTCGTCATCCTGGACCCGCTTCCCGTCATCCTGGACCCGCTTCCCGTCATCCTGGACCCGCTTCCCGTCCTCCTGGACCCGCTTCCCGTCATCCTGCTTCCCGTCATCCTGACTCCCGTCCTCATCATCCTGAATCCCTTCCTCGTCATCCTGAACTTGTTTCAGGATCCATCCCGCCCCCCGGGCGGACAGAGAGGCGGCAGACCGAACCCGACCGCCAGGTCCCGCCACTCCGGGTTCTCGGCGTTGATCAGGTTGATCTTCCACTGCCGGTGCCAGTTCTTGATCTGCTTCTCGCGGGTGATCGCCCGCTCCATGTCCCCGAACATCTCGAAGTGGACGAGGCTATGGACCTTGTACTGCGAAGTGAAGCCGGGGATCAGACCCTCGCGATGCTGGACCAGCCGCTGCAGCAGGTTGGAGGTGACGCCGGTGTACAGCGTGCCGTAGTGCCCGCTCGCGAGGATGTAGACGCACGGGTCGCGCTCTCTCCGCATGCGTTCGAGAGTGCGGAGAGATGGACCCTGAAACAAGTTCAGGGTGACGGAGAAAGGTCCGGATCGGATGCAACTCGTCATCCTGAACTCGCTTCCCCTCATCCTGCCCCCCTCACTCGTCATCCTGAACTCGTTTCAGGATCCATCCCGCCCCACGCACCACACGCATGACCGATAACCCAGCCCTCACCCCCCAGCGCCAGCCGGAGGACCCGGACGCGGCGCTGCGCCCCAAGTCGCTGACCGAGTTCGTCGGGCAGGAGGCGGCGCGCGAGAACTTGCGGGTGTTCATCGAGGCTGCGCGCGGGCGCGGGGAGGCGATGGACCATGTGCTGTTCTTCGGGCCGCCGGGCCTTGGCAAGACGACACTGGCGCAGATCGTCGCGCGGGAGATGGGGGTCGGTTTTCGCGCCACCAGCGGGCCGGTGATCGGCAAGACCGGCGATCTCGCTGCGCTGCTGACCAATCTCGAGCCGCACGACGTGCTGTTCATCGACGAGATCCACCGGCTCAATCCGGTGGTCGAGGAAGTGCTCTACCCGGCGATGGAGGACCGCGCGCTGGACCTGATCATCGGCGAGGGGCCCTCGGCACGCTCGGTGCGGATCGACCTGCCGCCGTTCACCCTGATCGGCGCGACCACCCGGCAGGGCCTGCTGACGACCCCGCTGCGCGATCGCTTCGGCATTCCGGTGCGGCTGAACTTCTACACCGTCGAGGAACTGGAGCGGGTCGTCACCCGCGGCGCGGGCAAGCTCGGCGTGGCCATCGAGCCCGCCGGCGCGCGCGAGATCGCCCGCCGCGCGCGGGGAACGCCGCGGGTCGCCGGCCGGCTGCTCAGGCGGGTGCGCGATTTCGCCCACGTCGCCGGCGACGGGGTCGTAACGGCCGAGGTGGCCGACAAGGCGCTTACCCGGCTGGAAGTGGATTCGCTTGGGCTCGACGCGATGGACCGGCGCTACCTCACGATGATCGCCGACACCTACAAAGGCGGGCCGGTCGGCGTCGAAACGCTCGCCGCCGGCCTTGCCGAGCCGCGCGACACGGTGGAGGACGTGATCGAGCCGTTCCTGATCCAGCTCGGCCTGGTCGCCCGCACCGCGCGCGGGCGCTGCCTCAACGACGGCGGCTGGAAGCACCTCGGGATGGCGCCGCCCAGCGGCACGCAGGCAGGTCTGTTCGACCCCGGGGCCGATTCGGACTGAAGCGCCCTCGAAGGGGCGAACAGGTTAACGCCGCCATGCATCTCCCTGCAGTTCGGTTCCATAGTGGGACAGTGCTGCGCCAGTCCCCGGTTGCACGCCGCGAATCCCAGTTCGGGACCGGTGAAACATGGTTAACGTCATTGCTGCGGACGCACTTCAGGCTCCTCTTGGTCCAAACGGGCGGAGCCGCACCGGCCATTGGGGGCTGGCAGGCGAATCCCGCAGCTGAGAGAGAGACCATGTCGGTAAGAATGGCCTTGGCTAAACTGTCTGCGGTTGCGGCCGGCGGTGCGCTTGCCGTGGGCGGCGCGGTTCACGTCGCCGAGGCGCCGGCGGCCGAGATGTCGGTCGACAAGGACGGCAAGTCGGTCAAGGCTCGCCCGGTCAAGTACGCCAAGCAGCCGGTCAAGACCCCCGCCCCCCGCAAGGTGCGGACCGTCCGCACGGAGGTCGAGTACATCTGCGAGGCGCCGAAGCGGCTGGTCGAGCACGAAGGCGAGCAGCGCTGCGTCGAGGAGCACCACATGGCGATGGTGCCGGTGCCGCTGCCTCAGCAGGCAGGCTTCGTCGGCAGCAGCGGCGGCGGCGTGCCGGTGGTGATCGGCGGCTCGGGCGGGTTCGGCGGAGGCTTCGGCGGTTTCGTCGGCGGCTTCTTCGGCGGATCGAGCAGTGGCGGCAGCGTGTCGGTCACCTCCACCACCACGACCAGCGGCAGTTCGTCGTCGACCAGTTCCGGCAACGTGACGAGCACCTCCGGCAACGTCTCGACCTCGGGCAACGTTTCGACGACGTCGGGCAACGTTTCGACATCGGGGAACGTGACGAGCACGTCGGGCAACATCTCGACCTCCGGCAACGTTTCGACGTCCGGGAACGTGTCGACGACGACCTCCGGCAATGTCTCGACTTCGGGCAACGTCTCCACCTCCGGAAACGTCTCGACTTCGGGCAACGTCTCCACGTCCGGAAACGTGTCGACATCCGGCAACGTCTCGACGTCGGGCAACGTTTCGACCACCACCACGACTTCGGGGAACATCACGACGAGCACCTCGAGCTCGACCAGCAGTTCCAGTTCGACGAGCAGCTCCAGCTCGACCAGCACGAGTACATCGAGCAGCACCAGTACATCGACCAGCGGCGGTACGTCGTCGAGCACCAGCACCACGTCGGGCACGCAAGTGCCGGAACCGTCGATGCTTTTGCTGTTCGGAGGCGGCGCGGCGATCGTCCTGCGGCGCCGCAGAAAGACTACTGCCCAGGCAGGCTGAGCAGCCGGGAGTTGCCCGAGGGAAGGGGCGGCCCAGTCGGCCGCCCCTTCTTGGTTCTAGGCCGCCAGCTTGCGCAGCACGTAGTGCAGGATGCCGCCGTTGCGGTAGTATTCCATCTCGTTGGCGGTATCGATCCGGCACTTGGCGGTGAAGGTGAACGTCTCGCCGTCCGGCCGCACGACTTCCACTTCCACGTCCTGGCCCGGCTTCAGGTCCGCAAGGCCGCGGATGGTGAAGGCGTCGTCGCCGGTGAGCTTCAGGCTATGGCGGCTCTCCCCTTCCGGGAACTGCAGCGGCAGCACGCCCATGCCGACGAGGTTGGAGCGGTGGATGCGCTCGAAACTCTCGACGATTACCGCGCGGACGCCGAGCAGGTTGGTGCCCTTGGCCGCCCAGTCGCGGCTGGAGCCGGTGCCGTATTCCTTGCCGGCGATCACCACCAGCGGCGTGCCGTCGGCCTTGTGCTTCATCGCCGCGTCGTAGATCGGCATCGCCTGGCCGTCGTAGCGGGTCATGCCGCCTTCGATGCCGGGGACCATCTCGTTCTTGATGCGGATGTTGGCGAACGTGCCGCGCATCATCACTTCGTGGTTGCCGCGGCGGCTGCCGTAAGAGTTGAAGTCCTGCCGGGCCACCTCATGCGCGAGGAGGTACTCGCCCGCCGGGCTGTCCGCCTTGATCGATCCGGCCGGCGAGATGTGGTCGGTCGTCACCGAATCGCCGAGGATGGCGAGCGGCTTGGCCCCGATCACGTCGGTGACCGGTGCAGGATCCATGCTCATGCCCTCGAAGTAGGGCGGGTTGGCGACATAAGTCGATCCGGCGCGCCACTGGTAGGTGTCCGACCCCGTGACGTTGATCGCCTGCCAGTGCTCGTCGCCCTTGTAGACGTCGGCATAGCGGGCTTCGAACATGCCGCGGTCGATGTTGCCGGCGCGGATGTCGGCGATCTCCAGGTTGGTCGGCCAGATGTCCTTCAGGTAGACGTCGACGCCGTCCTTGCCCGTGCCGATCGGCGTGGAGACGATATCCTCGGTCACCGTGCCCTTGAGCGCGTAGGCCACCACCAGCGGCGGGCTGGCCAGGAAGTTGGCGCGCACGTCCGGGCTCACCCGGCCTTCGAAGTTGCGGTTGCCCGAAAGCACGCTGGCGGCGACGATATCGTTGCCGTTGATCGCCTTGCTGATCGGCTCGGCCAGCGGGCCGGAGTTGCCGATGCAGGTGGTGCAGCCATAGCCGACGAGATCGAAGCCGAGCGCGTCGAGGTCCGACTGCAGGCCGGCCTTGATCAGGTAGTCGGTGACCACCTGCGATCCGGGGGCGAGGCTGGTCTTGACCCAGGGCTTGGGCTTGAGGCCCTTCTCGTTGGCCTTGCGGGCGACGAGGCCGGCGGCGATCAGCACGTCGGGGTTGGAGGTGTTGGTGCAGCTCGTGATGGCCGCGATCACCACGTCGCCGTCGCCGATGTCGTGATCCTCTCCCTCGACATCGCAGCGCATCGCCTTGGACTTGCCGTAGACCGACTTCAGTTCCTCGTTGAACAGGTCGTCCACGTCGGGCAGCGCGACCTTGTCCTGCGGGCGCTTCGGCCCGGCGAGCGAGGGGACGACGCTGCCGAGGTCGAGCTCGAGCGTGTCGGTGAAGACCGGATCGGGGTTCGCCGGGTCGAGCCAGAAGCCCTGTTCCTTGGCGTAAGCCTCGACCAGTGCGATCTGGCTCTCGTCGCGGCCGGTCAGGCGCAAGTACTCGAGAGTCTTGTCGTCGATGCCGAAGAAGCCGCAGGTGGCGCCGTATTCGGGCGCCATGTTGGCCAGCGTCGCGCGGTCGGCCAGGCTCAGGCTGGCGAGGCCGGGGCCGAAGTACTCGACGAAGCGGCCGACGACGCCCTTGGCGCGCAGCATCTGCGTGCAGGTCAGCACCAGGTCGGTCGCGGTCACGCCTTCTGCCAGCTTGCCGGTGAACTTGAAGCCGACCACTTCGGGGATCAGCATGGAGACGGGCTGGCCGAGCATCGCCGCCTCGGCCTCGATCCCGCCGACGCCCCAGCCGAGCACGCCAAGACCGTTGACCATCGTCGTGTGGCTGTCGGTGCCGACGCAAGTGTCGGGGTAGGCGACCGGGTTGCCGTCCTGGTCCTCGCTGGTCCACACGCACTGCGCGATGTGCTCCAGGTTTACCTGGTGGCAGATGCCGGTGCCCGGGGGCACGGCCTTGAAGTTGTCGAGGCTCTTGGAGCCCCACTTGAGGAAGTCGTAGCGCTCCGCATTGCGCTGGTATTCGAGCTCGACGTTCTTCTCGAATGCCTTCGGATGGCCGAACTCGTCGACCATCACTGAGTGGTCGATCACCAGGTGGACCGGCACGAGCGGATTGATCTTGCGCGTATCGCCGCCGAGCTTGGCGATCGCATCGCGCATCGCCGCGAGGTCGACCACGCAGGGCACGCCGGTGAAGTCCTGCATCAGCACGCGCGCCGGGCGGTACTGGATTTCCTGGCCGGTCTTCGGGTTCTTCTGCCAGTCGGCCAGGGCCTGGATGTCGCCGACCGAAACGGTAAAGCCGGCATCCTCGAACCGCAGCAGGTTCTCCAGCAGGACCTTCATGGAGAAGGGCAGCCGGCTGACGTCGCCGATCTTCGCGGCCGCTTTCTTGAGGGAGTAGTAGGCGTAAGTCTTGCCGCCGACGTCCATCGAGCTGCGGGTATCGAGCGAATTCTTGCCGACCTGGGTCATCGCGGGGCTGTTCCTTCTCGTTGCCGGTCCGGCCGGGGTGGAATCGCGGAGGAGCGCGGGGGCCGGATTTTGCGCGGCAACTGCGCGTTCCTCGTTGCAAAATCAAGGGCCACGGGATTGGAAACCGTGCTTCGCCGGGCTAGTTCGTGCAGCGAAGGAGCAAGAGCATGCCGTTGGGATCGCCGGGACGCGCGCAGGAACCGATCCATGTCGTGCCGATGGCGCTGGCGCTGGCGCTCGCCGCCTTCGCGGGCGGAGCCCTCGGCCTTGTGTGGCATGTCCTGAGCGAGGACGGGAAAGCCGCCCCCGCCGCCGAAGGGCAGGCGGACGCTGCCGAGGACGAACGCGTGCCGCCGCCCGCGCCGCCGACGAGCGCGCCGCCCGTCGGGCGCTGAGGCTTAGGCCGCGCTCTGCTCCGGCCGTTTGCGCGGCGCGGCGATCCAGCAGCCGACCACGATCAGTGCCGCCCCCACCAGCGTCGGCACGGTGAGCTGCTCCCGGAAGAACAGCCAGCCGAACAGCCCGGCCCAGAGGAAGCCGGTGTATTCCAGCGGCACCAGCGCCTGCGCCTCCGCCCGGCGATAGGCCCACGACAGGACCATCGACGCCGATACGGCGAGGACGGCGGATGCGGCGATCCAGGCGGCGGTATCTGCGTCGGGCATGGCCAGGAACCAGGGCGCGAACAGCGCCAGCATCAGGGCGACGATACCGTTCTGAAAGGCGGTCACCTCGGCCGGCAGGGCGACGAGGGCCTGTTGCCGCTGCAGCACCAGGTTCCAGGCGTAAAGCAGCGAGGAGGCGAGAACCGCGGCGATGCCCCAGGTCGCTTCCGGGTGGCTCGCTTCGCTCCCCAGCCGGCCCCAGGCGATCACCACCACTCCGGCGAGGCCGAGCAGCGAGGCGGCCACCGCGGTCTTGGCAATGCGCTCCCCCAGCAGGATCGCGGCGAGATAGAGCGCGGCCAGCGGCGCGATGAAGCTGAGCGCGATGGCTTCCGCCAGCGGCAGGCGGGCGATGCCCCAGAAGAACGTGAACGCCATCGCTCCGCCCACCACGCCGCGCAGCAGGTGCAGGCGCATGGCCCTTCGCGTCGGCCAGACCTGGCGGGTCGCCAGCCACAGCGGGGTGGCGATCAGGCAGCCGACGAGGCTGCGCAGCAGCAGCGCGCTGAACGCGCCGACGGCCATGGACGCGCCTTTCATCAGTGCGTCCATCAGGGAAAACACCGCCACCCCGGCCAGTGTCGCGGCAAACGGCAGCAGCGGATGGGCGCGGTTCATGCTTCGGGCTTTACGCGAATGCCGGCAGCGGGCAATGGCGCCGCATGCATGCAATGCTGCACAGGTGATTCAGGCCCTGGTCAGCAGCGCTGGTTGATGCAGCCATATGAAAAAGGCACAGTCGAGGCGCCGTGAAGGCCGCCTTCTCGGGATCAACAGGGCACACACAATGATCATCTTTGCGCGTATCCTTCCGCTTCCCGCGGCCGCCGTGCTGGCGCTGGCGGGCCCGGCTTTCGCCCAGCAGCGGGCCACGCCGGAGAACCAGCTGTTCGACAAGGTCCTGCCGCAGAAAGTGCTGGAGGAGGACGCAGTCGAAGTCGTCTCCACCCCGACCGTCCAGCCGCTCAACGTGCAGCAGCCGCGCTATCCCGAAGTGCAGCCGTGGAGCGTGGCGGACGCGCAGCAATTGCTCGCGGTCGTCGAAGGGATCGGCGCCGAAGGCCTCGACCCGCGCGACTACCGGCCGGCAGAGCTGCGCCAGGCGATCGCCCGTGGCCCGAGTCCGCAGCTCGACCAGCTCGCCAGCGAGACATTCGTCTGGTTGGTCGAGGACTTGCGCGACGGGCGCACCCCGATGGAGGCGCGCAAGCAGTGGTTCGTGGTCGATCCCGATCCTGACCTGCTGCCGACCGGCGAACTGCTGGCCAAGGCGCTTGCCGGCCGCAATGTCGCCGCGACGCTCGCCTCGCTCGCCCCGACGCACCCGGATTACGCCGCGCTCAAGGCGGAGCTGGCGAGGACGCCTGCTTCCCAGGCCAAGCAGCGGGCGATGATTCGCGCCAACATGGACCGCTGGCGCTGGCTCGCCCGCGACCTCGGCGGCCAGTACCTGATCACCAACGTGCCGGAATACCAGCTGCGGCTGACGGTCAACGACAAGATCATCCGCACCTACAAGACGATCGTCGGCAAGCCGGGCCGTACCGCGACCCCGCAGCTCGCCGAAACGGTCGAAGGCGTGATCTTCAACCCGACCTGGACTGTGCCGCAGTCGATCGTGAAGGGCGAGGGGCTCGGCGCCAAAGTGCTGAACAACCCGGGCTGGGCTCGGTCGGCCGGCTACAAGGCGACCAAGGCGGCGGACGGCAACGTCTACGTCGTCCAGCAGCCCGGGCCGACCAACTCGCTCGGCATGATGAAGCTCGACATGCCCAACCCGCACGCGATCTTCCTGCACGACACGCCCGCCCGCAACCTGTTCAACACCGAGAACCGCGCGCTGAGCCACGGCTGCATCCGCACCGAGCGCGCGCTCGAACTGGCGATGACCATCGCCATCCTCGGCCAGGGCGCGACGAAGGACGAAGCAGTCGCGATCTCGACGTCCGGCGAATACACCCGCGTGCCGGTGGTGAAGACGATGCCCGTCTACATCACATACTTCACGATGGGCCGCGACATCGAGGGCAACCTGCGCACCTTCAACGACATCTACGGCCGCGATGCGCCCGTCCTCGCCAGCTTCAACGCCCCCCGCGTCGGCAACCGCGCCCGCGTGACCAGCGAGGAAGCCGTCGAGATCATCGACGACCTGCAGACGTCCTGACGGTTCGGGCAGCGACGGGCGCGCCGGCTGCCCGATGGACCCTTAAACGAGTTCAGGGTGACGATAAGGGCTGAGGTGCCGATAAGGGCTGAGGTGCCGACAAGGGCTGAGGTGCAGATATAGGGCTGAGGTGACGATAAGGGTCGGCAGCCCGGCAAGCCCCGTCATCCTGAACTCGTTTCAGGATCCATCCCGCCCCAAGCGAAGTTCCAGCAGAAGCGAGCTGAAGCCGCCCCCGCGTTTTGCGCTCGCAGAGGCGCAGAGGCGCGGAGGTGAAGTTGTGAACCTATCCCCCAAGGTCATTCCCACTTCCGCAGGGTGACGAGCGCATCGACATTCCTCTTCGCGCCCTTGCGTGAGAATCTTCTTCTCTGCGCCTCTGCGCCTCTGCGAGCGCAAAAATCCTCCGCGGCTCCGCGTGAACATCTCGATGGCGAGGTCTCTCTGCGCCTCCACCACCCCCAACCCCCTCCTCTGAAGAGGAGGGGACTTTCGGGCGTGAGAGTAAATCCTCCCCTGCAAGGGGAGGTGGCAGCCCGCAGGGCTGACGGAGGGGTGTCACCCTGTCGGCTGGCGGTTACACCCCTCCACCACCCCTGCGGCGGCGGTCCCCCTCCCCTTGCAGGGGAGGATTGCTTCGCGCCTTTGCGTGAGGAACTTCTCCTCTTCTCTGCGCCTCCGCGCCTCTGCGAGCGCCGAATCCTGCACGGCTCCGCGTCTCCGCCTGAACGGCAGGGACTTGCCTCTTGACAAAATGAACCAAATGGGTTACGCACCAGCCCGCCAGCAACCAACTGGCAAACGTGGCGGGTGCGGGAGCGTGGAAGCGCTTCGCTCTCATGTCCCGCAAAGGCCGGCGCGCCTCGGGCATCTTGTCCGCAAGCGTGTCCGATCCGGTGCGAAGCGCGGGCGCGGTGGATGTCAACGCCGATGCCCGGCCAGGAGGCGGCTACCTGCGAGCCCTGACCGCCTTCGCTCCGCACCATAGGGCCGAGCCGGTGAGCCACCAGCGTGGGCTCTCACCGGCCGTTCGCAAGACCAGCCTCACGCGAAGCACGCCCGTGACGCTCGGGCCTTACGCGCCGGCCAGCCCGTCCGCGTTCTTCGGCTTATCCCGAGCTAGCCACCGGGCGCTCGCGCGCGCCTGCCGTCCAGAGGCTATCCTGCGAACAGGTAGCGCTCTAAGCGATGTTGAGCCGATCCGCGAAAATCAGGCGGCCGCCGGAAAGCTGGGTCAGGGCGAACATGAAGTCGTCCGGAGCCATCGCCAGGCAGCCGTTGGAGCGGCCCAGCTTGCCCCACTTCTCGACATGGACCGGCCGGGCGTAGTCGGCCGCGTGCATCACGATCGCGCGGTCGAGCGCATTCGAATTGTCAGGATCGAGCCCGCCGAGGCGGATCGAGGTGCCGTAGCGACCCTTGTACCATTCCCACGAGATGTAGGCCCCGCGGCTGGTCGCGTTGGATCCGTGCACGTTCGAGAACGTCTTGAGCCACCCGTCGTGCTCGGGATCGGAGCCGGTGCCGTGGGCCACGCGGTAGGACGTGACGGTCCCCGCCTCGAGATTGGCGAAGTGGAAGCGCGGCAGCGCCGAATGGACGCCGAAGTCGGCGATGCCGGCCATGTCGCGGCGCCACAGCACCGCGCCGGCCCGGGCGACTTCCCGCTGGGCGATCTCCAGGATGCGAGCCGCTTGCGCGCCGCCGGTGTGCACTTGCGCGGGCAGGCGGGCGGGCAGCGCCAGAGCGCCGGCCGCCGCCGTTGCCGACGCGATGAAGGTGCGCCTGTCGATTGTCCGTCCCATGTCCATCTACTTAGCGCATGTTCCTAGCCGTGGCGTGAATGGGCCCGCAGCGCCGCGGCGGCAAGCCGTGGCATGCATCCGCCGAGATGTGCATGGCTCGACGACGTTCAATTCGCCAGCGTCAGATCGTCGCCGGAAATCCGCACGTTCGGAACGCTCGAGAGGAACGTCTGCCCCAGCAGCGATACCGGCAGCCCTTCCGGCACGATGACCGCCTGCACGCTGCGCGCCTCGAAATCGCCGACTGCGACGCTGTCGAGCACGACCGGCACGCCCAGCACGGGCCCGCTGGCGCCGTGCGCGACCGGGGCGAGGGCGCTGGGATCCCAATGCAGGCCCATGCCGCGCGCGTCCTCGCCGGTCAGCGCCACGACGCTGGCGCCGGTATCGACCAGCATCCGGTAATCGCGCGTGTCGACGCGCACATCGGCGTAAAAGTGGCCGTCCCCCGCGCGCGGCAGCACCAGGGGGCCGCCGCGCCAGGCGGGCCTAGCCGCCGGACGGGCCTCGGGAGCAGGCGCTCGCGCAGGCCTCGCGCCCTCGCTCGCCTCCGGCCCATCCGGAGCGAACCAGCCGATCAGCGCGCCGATGATGAGCACGATGGGAAGGAGCGCTTTCATAGGGGCGAGCCTAGGCGTGTGGGTTTAATGCACCGTAAAGCCCCGTCGTCCCGGACTTGATCCGGGACCGCTGGCCGCCGGGTCCGGCCAGGCGGGCAGCGATCCCGGGTCGAGCCCGGGATGACGAGTTCGCCGCTATTCGGCCGCTTCGGCGGGCACCTCGGACAGGCCGGCTTCGCTCATTTCCGCCTCGATCTCCGCCGCCTTCTTCTCGACCAGCTCGACGATGTGTTCGAGCATGTCCTCGTCGCGCACGTGGTGGTCGGTCACGCCCGAGAGGTAGACCATGTGCTTGCCGGCGCCGCCGCCGGTCAGGCCGATGTCTGTCTCGCGCGCTTCGCCGGGGCCGTTCACCACGCAGCCGAGCACCGAGAGCGAGAGCGGCGTCTTGATGTGGGACAGCCGCTCTTCCAGCGCCTGGACGGTGCGGATCACGTCGAAGCCCTGGCGCGCGCAGCTCGGGCAGGAGACGACGCGAACGCCGCGGGTGCGCAAGCCGAGGGACTTGAGGATCTCGAAGCCGACCTTCACTTCCTGTTCCGGCTCGGCCGAGAGCGAGACGCGGATCGTGTCGCCGATGCCGGCCCAGAGCAGGTTGCCCATGCCGATGCTCGACTTCACGGTGCCGCCGATCAGGCCGCCCGCCTCGGTGATGCCGAGGTGCAGCGGGCAGTCGACGGCGTCGGCGAGCTGCATGTAGGCGGCGACGGCGAGGAACACGTCGCTCGCCTTCACGGCCACTTTGTATTCGTGGAAGTCGTGGTCCTGCAGCAGCTTGATGTGGTCGAGCGCGCTTTCGACCAGCGCATCGGGGCAGGGCTCGCCGTACTTTTCGAGCAGGTCCTTCTCGAGGCTGCCGGCATTCACGCCGATGCGAATCGCGCAGCCGTTCGCCTTGGCCGCGCGGACGACCTCGGCCACCCGCTCGTTCGAGCCGATATTGCCCGGATTGATCCGCAGGCACGCCGCGCCGGCGTCCGCCGCTTCGAGCGCGCGCTTGTAGTGGAAGTGGATGTCGGCGACGATCGGCACGCGCGCGGCCCTGACGATCTGCCCGAGCGCCGCGGTGCTGTCCGTATCCGGGCAGGAGACCCGGACGATGTCCGCGCCAGCATCCTCGCAGCGGCGGATCTGGTCGATCGTCGCCGCGGCGTCGGACGTGGGGGTGTTGGTCATCGTCTGCACGGTGATCGGCGCATCGCCGCCCACGGGGACGTTGCCGACCATGATCTGGCGACTCGTGCGCCGGTGGATCGTGCGCCAGGGGCGGATTTCGTTCATTTACGCGAGCCGTTTCTTGACGAAGTGCAGGGGGAGGAGATCGCTCATCGCGGGCGCCTTTAGCAGCTTTGCGCCGTGTAGGAAAATCGCGGTTTACCGGGCCTGAAGGATCGCTGCCGCCCGCCCGGCCAAGAATCGGGGCCGCCGAGCGCCGCCATTGCGGGATTTCCGCCGCCGTCTTAGGGACGCAGGGTGGAAGAAGCGGCGCACCCGGACACCCTTTTCATCGGCTTCGTGATGCTCGGCTTCGCGCTCGCCTTCGTGCTGCTGTTCCGGCGCCTGGGCCTCGGTGCGACCCTGGGCTACCTCGTGGCCGGGGCGGTCGCCGGGCCTTACGTCCTCGGTCTCGTCGGCGGGGCCGAGGAGATGATGGGCTTCGCCGAGCTCGGCATCGTGCTGCTGCTGTTCGTCGTCGGCCTGGAGCTCAACCCCACGCGGTTGTGGCGGATGAAGCGCGATATTTTCGGCATCGGCCTGCTGCAGGTGGCCGCGTGCGGGCTGGCGGTGACCGGGGTGATCCTGCTGATGACCGGCTTCTCCCCGGCCGCGGCGCTGGCGCTGGGGCTGCCGCTGGGCTTGTCCTCGACCGCGCAGGTCCTGCCGATGCTGCGTTCGGCCGGGCGCATGCGCACGCCTTTCGGGGAGCGGGCCTTCGCGATCCTGCTGTTCCAGGACCTGTCGATCATCCCGCTGATCACCATCGTCGCCGCGATGAGCCGCAACCCGGCCGACCAGGGCGGACCGCCCGGCTGGCAGCTGGCGCTGCTGACGCTGGCGGCCATCGCCGGCCTGATCGCCGCCGGCCGGTTCGTGATCCGCCCGCTGTTCCGCCTGATCGGCGGCCTGGGGGAGCGCGAGATGTTCATCGTCGCCGCGCTGTTCACTGTGGTGGCTTCGGCGGCCCTGATGCAGTGGCTCGGCCTCTCGACCGCCCTCGGCGCGTTCATCGCCGGGGTCATGCTGGCCGATTCCCCCTATCGCCATGAGCTGGAGGCGGATGTCGAACCGTTCCGGTCGATCCTGCTGGGGCTGTTCTTCCTGGCGGTCGGGATGATGCTCGATCTCGGCGCGATCGCCGAGCGGCCGTGGTTCGTGTTCGGCATGGCGCTGGCGCTGATCGCCACCAAGACCGCGGTGATCATGGCCATCGGCCTGGTCATCCGCATGACCTGGCGCAGCGCGCTGGCGCTCGGCCTGCTGCTCAGCCAGGGCGGCGAGTTCGGCTTCGTGCTGTTCGCGCAGGCGCGCGGGGCGATGCTGATCGGGGACGAGGCGGCGAGCCTCTTCGGCGCGGTGGTGACGCTGTCCATGGCCACGACCCCGTTCCTGATGGCGCTGACCGCGCGGGTGCGGACCGAGCCCGCGCGGCCCGGCCAGGAACGCGAGGGGCCAGAAGACCAGACGGCCGGCGCGCTCGTCGTCGGCTATGGCCGCTTCGGGCAGACGGTGGCGCAGACGCTGATCGCCGGCGGCGTCACGGTGACCTTGATCGACAACGACGTGGAGATGATCGACGTGGCCGAGCAGTTCGGCGCCAAGGTCTATTTCGGCGACGGCACCCGGCTCGACCTCCTGCGCCAGGCCGGCGCGGCGGAGGCCGAGTTGATCCTGTTCTGCATCAACGGCGACCAGATCGAGCCCGCCCTCGTTCACGCGGTGCACAAGGCCTTCCCGCGCGCAGCGATCTACGTCCGCGGCTACGATCGCCGTACGGTGCTAAAGCTGAGCGATACCCCGGCGGAATACGTCGTGCGCGAAGTGCTCGAATCGGCGCGGCTCATGGCCCGCCTGGGGCTCGGAAAGCTCGGCCTCGGCGAACAGGCGATTGCACAGGCGGAAGAGATCTACCGTACGACCGACAAGGAGCGGCTGTCCAAGCAGATCGCCGCCGGCGACATCCGAGCCGCGCGCGACGTCATTCTCACGCGGCCGCAAGCTCCCGACCCTGCGGGAGAGCCTGGCTAGGCGCATTGCCTTGCCCACACCCCCTCGTCATGCTGAACTCGTTTCAGCACCCATCTCTCCGCCCGCACCCAGGCGTCCGTGCGTGTGGACACATGGACCCTGAAACACGTTCAGGGTGACGGAGAAGCAAGCGGGCTAGGCTGCCACAGCCTCCACACTGCCGGCCCTTGTCCTGAGCCTAGGCGGCACCCGCGCGCCATCGTCCTTCGACAAGCTCAGGACGAACGGATCGGGGGGAGATGGGTCTGAGCGGAGTACCCCCCGCCCCCCGTTCGTGGTGAGCTTGTCGAACCACGAGAGGCACGCGCGAGCCCCCGATCCTACAGGGCCAGTTCGTAGAGAAACTCGTGGTCGCGCTGGCTGCCGACCCAGAAGTCGATATCGGCCACGTGCTCGAAGCCGTAGCGGCGGTAGAACCGCTGGGCGCCGAAGTTCTCGCTGTAGACCGAAAGCTGCACCGCGTCCGCCCCCCAGGTACGCGCCTCGGCGATCGCCCACTCCAGCAGGGCAGCGCCCAGCCCCTGGCCCGTGGCGGACGGCGCGCAGTAGAGCTGGCTGAGATACACGGGATACTCCGGCCGCGGCTCCGGCCGCCCCTCCAGCCCCTGCCCCAGCACGATCAGCGCATAGGCGACCAGCGCGCCCTGCTTTTCGGCCACCTTGATGCGCGTCGCCGGGTCGGCGATGTGGGCGCGATAGCGCTCGGCGGAGCGCTCCGTCTCATAGAAGCTCGCCAGGTCGTCCGGCTTGTACAGCGTCCCGAAGGCAGCCTCGAAGCTCTCTCGGGCGAGGGCGGCGAGAGCCTCTGCATCTTGCGGCAGGGCGGGGCGCAGCACCATGGCGGTCAGAGGCTCCGGCTCATGCAGACGGAGAATTCGTCGCCGAGATAGTCGCCGAAGTCGGCGCATTCCGAGAAGCCGTGCTTGCGATAGAGCGCGGCGGCAGGCTGGAACGGCTCGGGCCGGCCGGTCTCGAGCCCGAGCCAGGTGTAGCCGCGCCGGCGCGCCTCCGCGATCAGGTGCAGCAGGATCGCCTGCCCGGCCCCTTTGCCGCGGTATTCGGGCGCGGCCCGCATCGACTTCAGCTCGCCCCGCGCTGGGCCGAGTTCCTTGAGCGCCCCGACCGCGGCGAGCGTGTCGCCGTCCCAGGCGGAGAAGAACGTCACGTCCGCCTCCCGCAGGCGCTCGGCCGGCATCGCATGGACTTTGCAGGCGGGCGACCAGCGGTGCATCTCGGCCAGGTGCAGGTCGAGCAGCGCGGCGATCTCGGGCCGCAGGGGATCGTCCGCAGTGATGCGATAGTCTGCCATGGCGCGCTTGTGCTTGCGCCGGTCCGGGCTGGCAAGAGGATGTTCGTGTCAAGGTTCGGCCCTGGTGAGGCCTTGTCCCCCTCCTCTTTAGAGGAGGGGCTAGGGGTGGTGGAGGCACGCGAAGGTTTCGCCCCCCGCAGCACCACCCCGTTACCCCCGCACGCGCCCCTGCCGATAAGTCCCGAGCATGCGCAGTTCCTTGCAGTGGAACGCCAGTTCCTCCAGCGCGCGGTCGATGCCCGGGTCGCCGGGGGCTCCGACGATGTCGGCGTAGAACATCGTCGCGGAGAAGCTTGCGCCCTTCTGGTAGCTTTCGAGTTTGGTCATGTTGACGCCGTTGGTCGCGAAGCCGCCGAGCGCCTTGTAGAGCGCGGCGGGGATGTTCTTCACCTCGAACACGAACGTGGTCATCGCCGAATCGCCGTTCAGCGCGGCCGGATCGAGCGCCTCGGGCGCGAGGACGACGAAGCGGGTCGTGTTGTCCTCGGCATCGGCGACGTCTTCCTCGACCACGTGCAGGTGGTAAAGATCGGCGGCGATGCGCGGGGCGATGGCGCATGCGGCGGGGTCGCCCTGTTCCTTGACGAAGGCGGCGGCCCCGGCCGTGTCGGGGTACGTCATCGGCACGATACCCTGCGAACGCAGGTAGTGCCGCGTCTGCCCGAGCGCCTGGGGGTGCGAATAGGCAGCGCCGAACGGCCCGGGCCCCGTGGCCATCACCGCGTAGCGGATCGGCAGGAAGTGCTCGCCGACGATCTTGAGCCCGCTCTCGGGCAGCAGGAAGTGGATGTCGGCCACGCGGCCGTGCTGCGAATTCTCGATCGGGATGATCGCGCAGCCGGCGTTCCCGGCTTTCACCGCGTCCAGTGCGTCCTCGAAGCTGAAGCACGGCAGCGGCAGGCAGCCGGGCGCCCACTCCAGCGCCGCCTTGTGCGAATTGGCGCCCGGCGCGCCCTGGAAGGCGATCGCGCGCGCCGGATCCTGGGCCGCGGAGGCGGCCATGGTTTCGACGAGGGCGAGGGCGGGAGCGGGGAAGCTGTGCATTGCGGCACTGCGGGTAACCGGGCGGCGCCCAGGGGACAAGGCGAATTGGCCCGAGCAACGGGCTTGCGAAGCGTGCACCTCGCTACTAGAGCGGCGCCGGAGTTCTCCCCAAGGCAGATAGTCTCACCTGATGACCGACCGTTTCAACACCATCGCCGGCTGGACCCTGGCCGCCGGAATCGTGGCCCTCGGCCTCAGCGCCGTCAGCTCGCGGATCTTCCATGCCGACAGGCCGGAACGGCCCGAGGAGATGGGCTACCCGATCGAAGGCGTGGTCGAAGAAGGCGCCGAAGCGGGCCCGGACATCGGCACGCTCCTCGCTGCGGCGGACCCGGCCGCCGGCGAGAAGGTCTTCGCCAAGTGCGTCAGCTGCCACTCGATCGAGCAGGGCGGGGCGAACGGCATCGGCCCGAATCTCTACGGTGTAGTCGGCAAGCCGATCGGCAAGTTCGCCGCGGGCTTCGCCTACTCCAGCGCGCTGGCCGACCTCGGCGGCGAGTGGAGCTACGAGAACCTCGACAAGTGGCTGGCCAACCCGCGCGGCTTCGCCCCGGGCACCAAGATGAGCTTCGCCGGCCTCTCCAGCCCCGAAGACCGCGCCAACGTGATCGCCTACATGCACGCCAACGGCGGCGGCCCGGCCTTCCCGGCTCCGGCAGCCCCGGCAGCGGCGGCCGACAGCGCAGCCGGCCCCGATGGCGCCCCGGGCGCGGTCGAGGGTGCGGAAGCGCAGGATGCCGAGGCCGCCGGCGCGATGTCGATGGACCAGCCGGTCCCCGGCGAAAACCAGACCAACCCGGTCGGCGAGTAAGCGCTTGGCCAGCGGTTCGTGCCGGTTGCACGAGCCGCCGGCGTCCTGCCCGATCGTCCTTCGACAAGCTCAGGACGAACGGATTGAGGCTGGGCACGAGAGACTCTGATCCCCTGGAACCGTTCGTGGTGAGCTTGTCGAACCACGGGAGGCACGCGCTTGCGTCCTTCGACAGGCTCAGGACGAACGGGTTTAGGTGAGATGAGCCAAACAAAGCTCACCGTTCGTGGTGAGCTTGTCGAACCACGGGAGGCACGCGCCACGCCTCCTCAGCCGCGCCCCTTGAAGCCCTGCGCTACCACGTACCACTCCGACGAGCCCTTGCGGCTGGCCGGGGGCTTGGCGTGCTTGACGGTGCGGAAGTGCTGCTTGAGCAGCGCGAGCAGATCGGAATCGGTCCCGCCGGCGAGCACTTTGGCGACGAACGCGCCGCCTTCCGCCAGCGTCTCCACCGCGAAATGCGCGGCCGCCTCCACCAGTCCCATCGTGCGCAAGTGGTCGGTCTGCTTGTGGCCGACGGTGTTGGCCGCCATGTCCGACAGGATCAGGTCCGGCGCCCCGCCGAGCGCGTCCATGAGCGCCTGCGGGGCCTCGTCGGCCATGAAGTCCATCTCGAACAAGGTCACGCCTTCGAGCGGCTCCGTGGGGAGAAGATCGATGCCGACGATCGCCGCCTTGGGCGAGCGCTTGCGGACGACCTGGCTCCAGCCGCCGGGCGCGACTCCGAGATCGACCACCCGCTCGGCCCGCTTGAGCAGGCCGAACCGGTCGTCGAGCTCGGCGAGCTTGTAGGCCGCCCGGCTGCGGTAGCCTTCCGCCTTGGCCTGGCGCACGTAAGGATCGTTGAGCTGCCGTTCGAGCCAGCGCGTCGACGACGCGGTCCGGCCCTTGGCGGTCTTCACCTTCTTGCTGACTTCTTTTCCAGAACGGCTCACGAAAAAATCCTCCCCGGAACGGGGGGGACCATGCGCAGCATGGTGGAGGGGGCCCGCGGCGCCGCACCTCCGCCGAACCGCAGCGCTCTGCCGCCGGCCCCCTCCACCACCCGCTTCGCGGGCGGTCCCCCTCCCCGTGCCGGGGAGGAACTGCTCAATGCCGTCATCTCGCGGTCCTCACTTCCCGGAGCGAAGCCCGGGCCTGGCTGCCTTCGAAGTCCGCCGCCATCAGGCTGCGCAGGATGCCTTCGCGAATGCCGCGGTCGGCCACGCCGAGCCGGGCCGCCGGCCAGATGTCGAGGATCGATTCGAGGATCGCACATCCGGCGACGACCAGGTCGGCCCGTTCGGTGCCGATGCACGGCAGCTTGCGCCGCTCCGCCGGGGCCAGGCCGGACAGCCGCGCGGAGATGTCGCGCATCGAGCTTGCCGGCACGATCAGCCCGTCGACCGCGCTGCGGTCGTATTGCGGCAGCTCGAGGTGGACGCTGGCGAGCGTGGTGACCGTGCCGCTGGTGCCCAGCAGGCGCAAGTCCGGCGCGCGGTGCGGGGCCACGCGCTTGGCGAAGCGGGCGAAGCTCTCGGACACCAGCCGGCGCATTTCCGCATAGCGGGCGGCGCGTTCGGCCGCATCGGCATGCTCGCGCTCCTGCCCGACGGTTTCGGTCAGGGAGACGACGCCCCACGGCACGCTCAGCCAGTCGATGATTCGCGGCACCGGGCCGCCGGGCTCGATCAGCACGAGTTCGGTCGAACCGCCGCCGATGTCGAAGATCATCGCCGGGCCGCGCCCGTCTTCCAGCAGGATGTGGCAGCCGAGCACCGCCAGGCGGGCTTCTTCCTCCGCCGATATGATGTCGAGCATGATGCCGGTCTCGCGGCGGACCCGCTCTATGAACGCCTCTCCGTTGCTGGCCCTGCGACACGCCTCGGTAGCGACCGAGCGGGCGAGATGGACGTTGCGGCGGCGCAGCTTGTCGGCGCAGATCTTCAGCGCGCCGACCGCGCGGTCCATCGCCGCCTCGCTCAGCCGGCCGGTCTGCGCCAGGCCCTCGCCCAGGCGCACCACGCGGCTGAAGGCGTCGATAACGACGAAATTCTCGTTCGCGGGCCGGGCGATCAGCAGGCGGCAGTTGTTGGTGCCGAGGTCGATCGCGGCATAGGCCTGGCGCTGGCGCGAAGCCGGCGGGCGCCGCCAGCCGTTCGAATCGCGCAGAACCCCGCGGCCCTCGTCACCGCTTTCGCCTACCTGCCGGGCCGCTTCCTGCGGCCGCTGCGGCGGTGAGTGGTCCGCCATTGATTGTTCCAAACTTTCCGACATTTCTACCCGCCGTTGCGACGGGGACCTGGGGTCAGGCTAGCCGAGCCGCAGCCCCGGGGCAAGGACGGGTCCAGGCGCCACCCGGCAATCGGCCAGCGCGCGCTTGACGCGGGGCGGCCACCTGCCTAGATGCGCGCCCGATTGCCCCGTCGTCTAAAGGTAAGACTACGGACTCTGACTCCGTCAATCGAGGTTCGAATCCTCGCGGGGCATCCAGCCTTTCACCCGCATTCAGCGGGTCCGCGGCAGCTTAGTTCCCCCAAGTCAGATCGCCGGAGGTGCTCCGCACTGTTGGGGCGCAGGACGCTCGAAGAGCGTCACTTTGCTGCTGTTATACTCATGCTCGGACACTGCCTCGAAGCCGAGCACCTTTGCCAGCCGAATAGACGCGGTGTTCTCGACGTCAATAAAGCAGGATTGCCGGCCCGGGTGATGTGTATCCATCCAATCCCGCGCACAAATCATTGCTTCAGACGCCAGGCCCTGGCTGCGATGTGCGCGACCGAGGTTCCAGCCTCCTTCCCGCTCACTCGTCAATGGCGCTGAAGAACGCTCCATCCTGCGGAACCCAATCTCGCCGATGATCTCGTTGCTGGTAGGATCGATCGCGAGAAACAAACCGTATCTGAAGACCCTCCAGTGTCCGATGAGGAACACAAGCCGATACCAGACCTCTTCGGCTGTCCGGGGTGGCCCACCCGGCACATCGCATGCCTGCTCTGCCCAGAACCTGCGATAAGCACAGAAGTCGTCCAGCGTGTGGTCACGCAGCACCAGCCGGTCGGTCCCTAACCGTACGTCACTCATGTGTAGGCGAAACTCCCCCTCCTCCTAAGACGCGCGGCCCGGTCGTTTCCGCACTGTGGCTGCCGCGAACGTTGGTGCCGGGACCTGCTGATCGACTGGACCTCAATCCCTGGGTCAGCAGATGGGCATCCAGCCTTTTCATCGGCCTTGCTAGCTTCTAGGGCCTTGCTGGCCACTAGAGGGAGAGCCGCGTGAGCGAGGCGGAAGAGCACGGGATCGACGGGGACGACCGCGACCTGACCGTGCGCAAGTTCTATCCTGCCGAACAGGAAGTGGGCTTCGCCGAGGCGGCGCCGACGGACACGCCGCAGACGCGCCATCCGGCTTACCGCCTGGCCTTTCGCGACACCGATTTCCTGCTGCGCGAAGAACTGCGCCCGGTGCGCTTCCAGCTCGAGCTGCTGAAGCCGGAGATGGTGCTCGACGAAGCCGGGGTCGGCTCGACGCTGGTGATCTACGGTTCCGCGCGCATTCCGCCGCCCGAGGCGGTCGAGACCGCGCTGGAAGGGGCGAAGGACCTGCCGGATGCGGAGCGCAAGGTGGTCGAAAGCCTTGCCGCGAAGGCCAAGTACTATGCCGAAGCCTACCGCCTGGCGCGGCTGGCGAGCGAGAAGTCGATCATCGAGAACGGCAAGCGGCAGTTCGTCGTCTGCTCCGGCGGCGGGCCGTCGATCATGGAAGCGGCCAACAAAGGCGCAAGCGACGCCGGCGCGGAGTCGATCGGGCTCAACATCGTCCTGCCGCACGAGCAGGCGCCTAACCCTTACGTCACGCCCTATCTGTCGTTGAATTTCCACTATTTCGCGCTGCGGAAGATGCACTTCCTGCTGCGCGCACGGGCGGTTGCAGTGTTCCCCGGCGGGTTCGGCACGTGTGACGAGTTGTTCGAGACGTTGACCCTGATTCAGACCGGCAAGATGAAACCGATTCCGATCCTGCTGTTCGGGCGCGAGTTTTGGGACCGGGTGATGAACTTCGAGGCGCTGGCCGAGGAAGGCACCGTCACGCGCCAGGACCTCGAGCTGTTCCGCTGGTGCGAAACGGCCGAGGAAGCCTGGCAGCACATCGCGGCCTTCTACCAGATCAAGGGGTAGCGGGCTCCCATCTAAAATCCTCCCCCTCTGGGGGAGGTGGCAGCCCGCAGGGCTGACGGAGGGGGGCTGGCCTGGCGCAACCGTTCGTCCAGGCCACTGGCCCCCTCCACCACCCGCTTCGCGGGCGGTCCCCCTCCCCCAGAGGGGGAGGATCTTGGTCGCGCCAGGAACTTCCCCGGCTTCTGCCGCTTCAGCGCACCGCGTGATGGCCCATTGGGCCGTGGCCCTCGCCGAAGCCGGGGGCGGCGGCGAGGGCGGAGCGGACGAACTGGCGCGCGCCCTCGATCGCTTCCTCCAGCGGCAGGCCTTTGCCGAGCAGGGTGGCGATGGCGCTGGAGAGAGTGCAGCCGGTGCCGTGGGTGTGGCGGGTCTCGATCCGGGGGCTGCTCCAGACGATGTCCTCGTGGCCCGGGCGCAGCAGGCGGTCCTCGACCTCCGGGCCCTCCGCGTCTCCGCCTTTCGCCAGGCAGGCGGAGCCGCGCGCGAGCATCGCTTCGGGTCTGCCGAGGGCGGCAAGCTCGGCGACATTGGGCGTGGTCAGGGTCGCCAGGCGCATGAGCCGCTCGAACGCGGCGATGGTCGCCGCGTCGGCCAGTACCGAGCCGCTGGTGGCGACCATCACCGGGTCGAACACGATCGGCAGGCCAATGCCTTCGAGAGTGTCGGCGACGGCGTGGGCGATCTCCGCGGAGCCGAGCATGCCGATCTTCACCGCGTCCGCGCCGATGTCCGACAGGCAGCTGTCGATCTGAGCCGCCACGAAGCGGGCCGGCAGCACTTCGACCGCCTGGACGCCGCGCGTGTTCTGCGCGGTGACGGCGGTGATCGCGGTCATCGCATAGCCGCCGAGCATGGTGACGGTCTTGATGTCGGCCTGGATGCCCGCGCCGCCCGAGCTGTCCGATCCGGCGATGGCGAGGATGCGGGGCGGGGCGGTCATGCCGGGCGGCATTCCCCCGCGGCGTTGGCGACCGCCTCACAGATCGAATCGATCACTTGCTCGATCTCCTCGGCGCTGTCGCCTTCGGCCATGACGCGGATCTTCGGCTCGGTGCCGGACTTGCGGATCACCAGACGCCCGCGCCCTTCGAGCGCGCGCTCGCCATCGGCGATGGCCTTCTTCACATCGAGATCGGCGAGAGGATCGCCGTCGGCATAGACCACGTTCTTGAGCAGCTGCGGAACGGGGTCGAACACGTGCAGCAGCTCGCTGGCCGGCTTGCCCGAGCGCACCAGCGCGCTGAGCACTTGCAGGGCGGCCATCGTGCCGTCGCCCGTGGTGGCGTGATCGAGCAGGATCATGTGGCCCGATTGCTCGCCGCCGACATTGTAGCCGCCGGCGCGCATCGCCTCGAGCACGTAGCGGTCGCCGACCTTTGTGCGCGCCAACTTGAGCCCGCGATGGTCGAGATAGCGCTCCAGCCCGAGGTTGCTCATCACTGTCGCCACGACACCGCCGCCCTTGAGCTCGCCGGCGTCGGCCATGGCGGTGGCGATCAGGGCCATGAGCTGATCTCCGTCGACCGTCTCACCCTTCTCGTCGACCACGATCAGCCGGTCGGCATCGCCGTCCAGGGCGAGGCCGATGTCCGCCCCTTCGGCGAGGACGCGCTGCTTGACCGTTTCGAGAGCGGTGGAGCCGACGTTGTCGTTGATGTTGGTCCCGTTGGGATCGACGCCGACGGGAAAGATCTGGGCGCCCAGTTCCCAGATCGCGGTCGGCGCCACCTGATAGGCAGCGCCGTTGGCGCAATCGATGACCACCTTGAGCCCGTCGAACCGGACCAGGTCCCCGACCGAGCCCTTGACCGCATGGATGTAGCGTCCGCGGGCGTCCTCGATACGCCGCGCCCGCCCGACGTCGTGCCCGTCGACCAGCGGGATTTCGGTTTCCATCGCCGCCTCGATGGCCTCTTCGTCCTCATCGGACAGCTTGAACCCGTCGGGGCCGAACAGCTTTATGCCGTTGTCTGCGAAAAGGTTGTGGCTGGCGGAGATCATCACGCCGAGGTCCGCCCGCATTTCCCGCGTGAGCAGGGCGATCGCCGGGGTCGGCAGCGGCCCGGTCATGATCACGTCCATGCCGACGCTGGTGAAGCCGGCGACCAGCGCGGTCTCCATCATGTAGCCCGACAGGCGGGTGTCCTTGCCGATCACGACCCGGTGCTTGTGGTCGCCGCGCAGGAAATGCCGGCCCGCCGCCTGGCCCACTTTCATCGCCGTCGCCGCAGTCAGCAGGCCGGCGTTGGCGCGCCCGCGGATGCCGTCGGTGCCGAAGAACTTGCGTGTCATGCCAATCCCTTGAGTGCCGCCGGGCCCTAATAGGGCAACGGCGGATTGCGATTTCATCCCGGCGGCACTAGCTGCGTTGGCACTCGTTGGCAAAAACGAACGACCCGTCAGCAAACAGGAAGGACCGACCCATGGCTTTCGAACTCATGCCGCTGCCCTACGACCCCGAGACGCTCGAACCGGCGGTCAGCGCCAGGACGCTGAGCTTCCACCACGGCAAGCACCACAAGGCCTACATCGATAAGACCAATGCGGCGATCCAGGGCACGGAAAACGAAGGCAAGAGCCTGGAAGAGGTGATCGCCTCGGCGCGCGGGTCCAACCAGGGCCTGTTCAACAATTCCGCGCAGAGCTGGAACCACGGGTTCTACTGGCACTCGCTTTCGCCGAACGGCGGCACCCCGTCGGGCGATCTCGCCAGCAAGATCGACGCGGCGTTCGGTTCGCTCGATGAGCTGAAGAACAAGCTGGTGGAGCGCGGCGTCGGCCACTTCTCCAACGGCTGGGTCTGGCTGGCCGACAACGGCGGCACGCTGAGCCTCGAGGAAACCCACGACGGCGACACCCTGGCCGACAGCGGCAAGAACCCACTGCTCACCATCGACCTGTGGGAGCACGCCTACTACCTCGACTACCAGAACGTCCGCCCGGATTACCTGAAGGCGGTGCTCGACAACCACCTCAACTGGGACTTCGCGGCCGAGAACCTGGAGCGCGGCTCCGCCTGGACCTACCCGGCGTAAGAGCTCGCGCTAAGCGACACGAAGGCCCGCTTCGCAACTCGCGAGGCGGGCCTTTTCGTACCGTTCGTCCAGGCCAAACCCCCTCCACCACCGCCTGCGGCGGCGGTCCCCCTCCCCCAGAGGGGGAGGATTTGTCTAGCCGAGCTTCGATCCTCCCCCTCTGGGGGAGGTGGCAGCCCGAAGGGCTGACGGAGGGGGCGAGGTGCGGTGCAACCGTTCGGCCGGAGGGGGAGGTCAGCCCGCCGGCGGCGGCGTGGTAATTTCGGGGTCCAGCTCAAGCGGATTGGTCGAGAACAGCGGTTCGCCGAAGATGAAGCCGATCAGGTTCGGCCGCCCGAGATGGTCCACCAGCGCAGTGAGCGTCAGGAGGATCGGCACGGAGAGCAGGGCGCCGGTGACGCCCCAGATCCAGGTGAAATAGCTCAGCGCCAGCAGGATCAGCACCGGGTTCATGGTGAAGCGCGCGCCGAGGATCGCCGGCGTCACCACGTTCGATTCGATGGCGTGAAGGCCGAGATAGGCCGCCGCGGGGATCACGCCCACGAGCGGGGATTCGGCCGTGCCGATCCCGAACAGCGCGAGCACCGTGACCATGGCCAGCGGTCCGATATAGGGCAGGAAGTTGAGCAGCGCGGCCAGTCCGCCCCACATGATCGGCGCGTCCACTCCCAGACCCCAGGCTCCGAGCGCGACGATGACGCCGACCCCTAGGTTGATCAGCCCGACCGTGAAGATGTAGGCGGCGACCCGGTCCTGCACGTCGCGCACCACGCGGGCCGCCTTGATGCTGGCGCCGAAATGCTGCCGGCCCAGCAGCAGGCGGCGGCGCATGCGCACGCGTGCCTCGATCATGAAGAAGGCCATTAGGAAGGTCAGCAGGACCTCCAGCACCACCGTAGGAGTGGCAAAGGCGACCTGTTCGAGCATCGAGGGGCTGGCCAGGACCACCTGCCGCTCGTCATGCCCGAGCAGCTCCGCGAACTGGCGGTTGAGGGCGGAGATCCAGGCGAAGTCGTTTCGCAGCTGGCTGAAGTGCTCGCCGATCCGCGCGAGCATGGCCGGCATCTCGTCGAACAGGCCGACGGCCGGGCGGAACACGGCGGTGAGGGCGAGGATCAGGATCGCCAGGAAGGCGACCAGCGAGATCAGCGAAGCGAGGACATTCGGCAGCCCTGCCTGGGAGAGCTTGTCGGCCATCGGCGAAAGCACGATCGTCAGGATGATCGCGGTCACCAGAGGCAAGAAAACCACCGCCCCGATCGACAGCACGAACGGCAGGGCCAGGAACAGCCCGAGAGCGAGCAGCAGGACCAGCGCTGAAATGAGCCGCAGTTCCTGGGCCGCGAAAGTCAGCGCACGGCGCCGCGGAGCCGCCGCATCGGCAGGCCTTCCTTCGCTGTCCCGTTCCCGCCCCTCGCTCATCCGCCGCCGGTGCCTTTCAATACGCTGCAATGCCGCGACTGGGCGCGGCGATCAAGGCATGCTCAGCGCGTGGCGACGGATCGGCCGTTTCCGGCGGCGACTTCGTCCAGCTCCTCGAGGATCGCCCGGTGGGCGGCGGGGTCGCTGATCGACCGGTCGGGAATGGCGCCGTCCTCGATCATGCTCGTCAGCGCGGCGCGGGCACGGCCCACGCGGCTCTTGATCGTGCCGACCGCGCAGCCGCAGATATTGGCCGCCTCCTCGTAGGAGAAGCCGCCGGCGCCCACCAGCAGCAGCGCTTCGCGCCGTTCGGCCGGAAGGGTCAGCAGGGCGCGGTGCATGTCGCTGAGGTGGATCGGCTCTTCCTGGCCGGCCGGCGCGGTGAGGATGCGCTCGGCCACGGTCTCGTCGTAATCGCCGCGGAAGCGGTTGCGCCGCATGTCGGTGAGGTAGGCATTGCGCAGGATCACGAATGTCCATGCGCGCATGCTCGTGCCCGGTTCGAAGCGGTCCTGAGCGGCCCAGGCCTTCAGCAGCGTTTCCTGCACCAGGTCGTCCGCCATGTCCGGGCGGCCGCACAGGCCGCGCGCGAAGGCGCGCAGATGCGGCACGACCTCGGTCAGTTCACGCTTGAAGGCGCGCTTGTCGTCGGCGCTGCGCTTGGGCAGCTCCCTGGTGGTCACTGTGTTGTTCATCAATCCGTCGAATCCAGCTTCGAGAGCAGATCCTTGAAGGAATCCGGCAGCGGCTCCTCGACGACCGAGTCGTAGAGCCGTTTGAGGCCCGTGGCCCATTCGGGGTCACGCGGCTTGGTAGCTTGCACCTTGCCAGACCCTCCCTTCTTGTCCTTGTCACCAGCCATGAAATGCAATTCTGCCCCCGTCCTTACAGCAAGCGCGATGCCGGCATCAGAGACAGGCCCATTGCCGCGCGAAATCGCCAGTCGTCCATCGGACGCTATCGTGGAACGAAACCCTTCCCGTCCGGTTCCCCGAAACACATCGGGCCGGTTGGTTAATCCAGCGCATTTGCGCTAGAGGGCGCGCCGACGGGATCGCTCCATATGGCAAGGCGGGCAGGGGAACAAGATTTGCAGAAGCTGACCGGCCCGAAGAATCGAACAAAGCACTGGCTGGTGCGCTTTCCCCGGGGCATGCCGGTGGCGATCTTCCTCCTCGTCACCGCAGTCACGGCGCTGAGCGTCTTCGCCATCGAGCGGGGCGAGGACCAGCGCGCCGAAGCGCAGCTGCGCGCCGAAGCCAGCGCCATCGCCTCCGCCCTGGAGCAGCGGGCCAACGCCAGCAGCGCGTATCTCCGGGCCGGGGCCGCCTTGCTGGCGATGCTCGATGAAGTGCCGGCCTCGCGCTTTCGGCGCTTCGTTTCGGAGCTGCGGCTCGATGCCGACTACAGGGGCGCCGAAGGGATCGGCTGGGCGATGATCGTGCGGCCGGGGGAGATCGGGGCCTTCAATGCATTCATGGCTGAACAGGCGCCCGGCAACCGAGAACTTCACCCGGCGTTCGACGGTTCGCAGCCTTATGCCGTGCCCGTGACTTTCCTTCAGCCGGACACCGAGCGCAATCGCCGCGCGATCGGTTTCGACATGTTCTCCGACCCCGTGCGCCGGATGGCGATGATCGAAGCCGAACGCACCGCCCGGCCGACGGCCAGCGGCAAAGTCGCCCTGCGGCAGGAAGGCGGCGGCGATCAGCCCGGCTTCCTGATCTACATGCCGGTGTTCGATGCGATCGAAACCGGGCGCGTGCTGAAGGGCTTTATCTATAGTCCCTTCAACGCGCAGGACTTCCTGGCCGCCGCGCTCGAGCTGGAGCGGCCGGGTGCGGTCGGTATCCGCCTTTACGATAGCGAGAAGACGGAAGCGAACCTAATCGCCCGGATCAGCCAGGAAGGGAACGTCGGCGCCACCTACAGCATGCCCGTGACGGTGGCGAACCACCGCTGGGTGCTGGAAGTCGCTGCGCCGCCGGCGGAAACGCTGTCCGGCCTTTCGATGCTGACGCTGATCTTCGGCCTGCTGGTCGCCAGCCTGCTCATGCTGCTGGTGCGCATGCTGACGCAGCAGGCGAACGAGGACGAAGCGGCGCTGGTGTGGTTCGCCGAACAGGCATCGATCCGCAACTCGCTGACGCGAGAGCTCAACCACCGGGTCAAGAACACGCTAGCCAACGTGCTGTCGATCATCGCCCTGACCCGGCGGCGGGCGAAGGATCTCGAAGAGTTCGCCGATGGACTGGATGGCCGCATCCGCGCGCTTTCGGCAACGCACGACCTGCTGACCCAGTCCGATTGGGGCACGACCCCGATCCGCTCCGTCGTCGATGCCGAGCTGGCGCCCTATGTGCAGGCCGAGGATCACAGGATCGAGATCGGCGGCCCCGACATCCAGCTGGCGCCGAACGACGCGCTGTCGCTCGGCCTGGCGATCCACGAGCTGGCGACCAACGCTGCCAAGTACGGCGCGCTGACACGCCCCGGCGGTCACGTGACGATCAAATGGCACAAGATCGCGCCGCAGCTCGTGCGCCTGGAGTGGCGCGAGCGCGGCGGGCCGCCGGTCAAGGAAAAGCGCACGCGCGGGTTCGGGACCGACCTGATCGAGAAGATCGTCGCCAACGAGCTCAACAGCCCGGTCGAGCTGGACTTCGCTCCGGAGGGCGTGAATTGCGTGCTGACCATCCCGGTGCGCGAGCCGACCGCGTTCTCGATGCGCGCTCCGCGCCTGGACCAGGACGGGCCGCCGGCAGCCGGTCGCAGCTAGGGTCTGCCACCTCCACACCCCGACAGCGGACAGTGCGGTGGGCAGACCTGACGGGCGAAGCCCGGTTCCGGGATGAATCGAAAAGCCCTTCCGTTCACGGGGAACGAAAGGGCTCTTCCAATCGGATCAGGACATGCGTGCGCGGGGCGCCCCCCGCGGCCTTAGCTCAGCGGGCGGCTGGAGCCGAAGAACAGCGCCTGGCTGATCGCTGCCCGCACCGTCGATTCCTGGAACGGCTTGGTGATCAGGTAGGTCGGTTCCGGGCGGTCGCCGGTGAGCAGCCGTTCCGGATAGGCGGTGATGAAGATCACCGGCACGCTGGCCATCGCCAGGATGTCGTCCACCGCGTCGAGGCCCGAGGAGCCATCGGCCAGCTGGATGTCGGCCAGCACCAGGCCGGGCGTGCTTTCCGCCGCGACTTGCTGCGCCTGGGTGCGCGTGGCCGCGGTGCCGCAGATCTCGTGGCCGAGCGACCGGACGAGGTCCTCGAGCTGCATCGAGATGAGCGGCTCGTCCTCGATGATCAGGACTTCGGTGGAATTCTCGCGGTCGATCTCCTCGATCGCATCCTGGACCAGGTCGGAGATCTCGTCCTCGTCGATGCCCATGATCTGGGCCGCTTCCGGCGGGGAGAAGTCTTCCACCGTGGTGAGCAGGAGCGCCTGCCGGTTGAGCGGCGTGATCCGGCGCAGCTGATCCTGCGCGGCGGTCTCGTGCAGGCTCCCGCTGCCGTTGTCCTCGCCGATCTCGACATGGGCGCTGGACCACAGCTTGTTGAACGCGGAATACAGCGGCACGCGGCCGCCCTTGAGCGACCGGGCAAGCTCTTCATCCGCCAGGGCGGCTTCGAGCGTCGCCTTCACGAAGGCGTCTCCAGTGGCTTGAGAACCCGTCAGCGCACGTGCGTAACGGCGTAGAAATGGTAGATGAGCAGCTACTTCAGCCCCAATAGACATAAAACCCCTTCCCGGTGAATCAGGCGCGCGTATAACGGGCGAGCGCAGCGCCGGTTCCGGGTAACATGCGGGCATCGGCCCCGAAATGCCAGTGGTTTGCGCCCGCTCTGGCAGGCCGCGCCGGTTGCTTCAAAAAAAATTCCCGGTGCGGGAACCCTCTTCCGTGCCGCTCATTATCCTCTTGTCACCGCCGAGACCCCCCCTCCCGTCCAAGCGGCTGGTGATACGATCCCGAAAGGCCTCCGCGCTTCACGCGCGGAGGCCTTTTTTTCGTGGTGAGGCTGAACTCGCTGCGGACACAAGAAGTGTGGGACCAAGATCCTCCCCCCTTTGGGGGAGGTGGCGCCGGCCAAAGGCCGGTGACGGAGGGGGCTGGCCTGGACGAACGGCTGCGCCAGGCCAATCCCCCTCCGTCAGCCGCTTCGCGGCTGCCACCTCCCCCAGAGGGGGAGGATGGAAGAGGTGCACGCCCAAAATACGTCATTCCCGCGAAAGCGGGGAATCCCGCTGGCGGGGCCACTCACGTCGCAGCTAACCCCGAGGCTCGCCGCGTTTCAACTCATCGCGTCGCGCAGCCTGGAGAACAGGCCGCGCTTCTCCTCGCCGGCAAGCGCCTCGGCCAGGTCCGCGGGGTTGTAGGGCTTCTCGAACACGGCGCCGGTCTCGGCAATCTCGGGAGGAATGTCCTGCGGCGCGCCGGTGGAGAACACGATCCGCGGGCGCTTGGTGCCGAGCATGTCGACAAGTTCGACCAGGGCCCAGCCGTCGTCGCGGTCGGCCAGGTGCACGTCGATCACCATCGCATCGGGCCGTTCGCCCTCGAGCTCGACCATCGTCGCGGCGATGCTCGGGCAGATCACTACCTCCGTGGCGCCACGGTCGCGCAGCGCATCTTCCAGCGCCAGCGCAAGCACCGGGTCGTCCTCTACGATGAGAATGCGGCCAAGCGCCGGCTTGCGCTGTCCTCGCGATTTGGCAACCATGCGATCCGGTTCCGTCCGGCCCGCCGCCTGGATGCGAAGGGCCGCTTTGGGAAACGAGGCGCCGGGAGCCTCGTTCCCGCCGAAGATCGCGGGATTACAGCGATTTTTTGTAGATCACGTATTCCCGGTTCACCTGGCTTTCGATGGTGTCGGCAATGGCGACCATGCCTTTGTTGTCTTCCAGAATCCAGCCGATCTCGCCGCGGCTGGCGCCATAGCGGCTGATCGCATTGAGGCGGATGTGCTCGATCATCATGAAAGCCAACTGGCTGGCGAGACGGGAATTCTGGAACCGCTTCTTCACGCCCATCAGCGGGACGCGCATCGTCCGGCAGCGGGGGTTGCGCAGCCAGCGGAGCATGCTGATCCAGCCGAAGGGGAACAGCTTCCCGCCGATCTTGCGGATCGGCTCGTTGGCGTCGGGCCAGGTGAGCATGAAGGCGACCGGCTCGCCGTCGAGCTCGGCGATCATGTTGAGGTCCTCGCGGATCAGCGGGGCCATCTTCTTGCCGGCGTACTTCGCTTCCTTCTCGGTGAACGGGACGAAGCCCCAATTGTCCGACCAGGCATCGTTGAGGATGTCGATGACGATCGCCGCCTCGCGGTCGAACTGCCTGGTGTCGACCGGACGGATCCGGATGCGCGAGTTGCGCTCGCCCGCGCTAATGATGCGCTGGACCAGCGGCGGGAAGCCCGGGCGGATGTCGAGGTCGTAAGTCCACAGCCGCTTCGCCGGCTGGTAGTCGCGGCTCTCGATCCAGGCCTGGTATGCGGGATTGTCGTGGCCCATCATCACCGTAGGCGGATGGTCATGGCCTTTGACGAGCAGGCCCGGTTCTTCCCAGATCGAGAGGCTGATCGGCGCGAGCACGCGGGTCATGCCCTGTCCGCGCAGCCAATCCTCGGCAGCGGCGATCAGCGCGCGCGCAACATCCTCGTCCTCCGCTTCGAACAGGCCCCAGTTGCCGGTGCCCGGCCCCATGCCCTGCTCAGGCGGCTGGGCCAGCGCGAGCTCGTCGATCTGCGCGGAGATGCGGCCGACCGGGCGGCCGTCGCGGCGGGCGAGGAAGTACTGCACCCGCGCATGGTCGTGGAACGGGTTCTTGCCCGGCGTCAGCAGCTCGACCACTTCCGAGCGGAGCGGCGGCACCCAGTTGGGATCGTCCTTGTTCAGCCGGTAGGCGACGTCGACGAACGCATTGAGATCGCTCTTGCCCGCAACCGGGACCACCGTAACCGCCGACATCCTGCCTCCTCGCGATTTAGACCGGGAGGGCAAAGCGCGCGGGGCGCATGAATGTCAATCGGCGGCGGCTTCGCCGCGCTGGCCGCTGCCGCCCTCGATCCCCATCGCGCGCCGCCGCGGATGGCCGCTGGCAATGCCGCCGGACAGGTTCTTGACCCACGGATAGACCTTGGCGACTTCCTCGTCATAGCCGAGGTTGAACACGGTGGGGGAGCGGCGCGGCCGGTCCTTCTTCAGGTAGTACGTGCCCAGCAGGCGGTCCCAGAAATAGTTGGTGATGCCGTAGTTGCCGTTCTCGTCGAAGAAGTGATGCTCCATGTGGCGCTGCTTCATGTGCTGCACCCAGGCCCACTTCGGCTTGAACGCCAGGTGCTGGATGCAATGCATGAACTCGTAGTAGCAGGTCGTCAGCAGGCCCGCGGCGAACGCCGCCAGCGCCCCGCCGGGGCCGCCGATGAGCCAGCCGATCGTGCCGGTGGCGAGGGCGATCGTCGGCAGGGTGGTGTGCAGCGCGCCGAACAGCACCGAAAGGTCGTTCGGGTCCTGGTGGTGATCGTAGTGGATCCGCTTCCAGGTCGGCGAAAGCAGCTTCGACTTCCACATCCATTTGGAATGCAGAACGTGCTGGTGGAGCAGGTGCCAGACCAGAGGGTAGACCAGCACGCCCGCGGCGATCGCGGCCAGGGTCTGCCACAGGCCGGCCGGATGAATGGCGTAGAGTACGACGCACAGCAGCGTCAGGGCCAGATAGCTGATGATCGTGTAGTGCTGAAAATAGGCGACGACCAGCTCCCGCAGGGTCATGCGGTCGAGATAGTGGCTGCGTTTCCAGAACGGCAGGTCCGACTGCTCGGCGCCCGGAACTGTGCTGTGCGACACTTTACCTAATCCTGTTGTTTCGCCGGCCCTTATCAGAAGCGGTGCCACACCGCTACCGCAGGTCTGCGGGAGGAGGTCCCCGTCCCGCGCGATGCGGTGTGGCAATGGTTGCCTTAGCAAAGCCAGGCTGAACCCGGCCTGTCCGTTCTGCTAAGCTATGGAACTCAAACGCAAAACAGGCCCCCGGCGCCGAGCGCCGAAGGCCTGCCAGAAGATGGAGTACGGATCAGTCGCGAACGGTGACGCCCGGATCCTCGTCGATGTCGGCGGTCACCGAGGTGTCGCCGTCATTGATGTCGGCCTGGACGCCGTCTTCGCTGATCGTCACGCTGTCGTCGCCATCGATGTCGCCGTCACCGTCGGTGTCTTCGGTGGCTTGTCCGGCCGGAGCTTGCGTCACGGTCTCGGTCGGCATCGGAGCCGGCTCGGTGACCGTGGTTTCCTCGGTCGTGGTCGTCGTGTCCTCGGCGCTGTCGCCGCAAGCGACGAGAGCGAGCGAGGCAGCGCCGGCGAGGGCGACGGTAAGAATGGTCTTCATTGGATGCACTCCTTTGATGTGCGGTGCTTCGGCAAGACTCCCGGACGGGGGGCCCGGTTCCCGAAAGCGGCAAAAATGTGGCAAGCTCGCGCCGGGGGGGAGTGGCCCGGCCTGCAAGCCTCATTCTTCGGTGCGGATGAGCACGGTCTCGCCGACCAGCACGAACAGCAGGAAAGGCGCCCAGGCGGCCAATAGCGGCGGGTACCCGCCGAAGCTGCCCATCGCCAGCGCGGCGTTGTCGACCACGAAATAGGCGAAGCCGAGCGCCATGCCGATCACCGCCCGAGCGAACAGGTGGCCCGACCGGGCGAGGCCGAAGCCGGCGACAGCGCCCAGCAGCGGCATCAGCAGCGCCGAGAGCGGACCCGAGATCTTGTGCCACCACTTGCCCTTGAGTTCGGCGGTCTGGCGGCCCGCCGCGTCGAGCGCTTCGATCGAGCGCGACAGTTCGCCCAGCGTCTGCGCGTCCGGATCGACCCTGCCGAGCGACACTTGTGCCGGGGTGAGCTCCGGCGCGACCACCACGGGCCCCGCGGCCTCCTGCGCAGTTGCGGATCGCACCTCGAAGATGCGCGGCGCTTCGAGGGTCCAGCCTGGATCGGCCCAGGTGGCCGTGTCGCCGCGCAGCTGCCGCAGGATCATGCCCCGCGCATCGCGGTCGTAGAATGTCACGCCGTGCAGCACGGTGCCCGGGCCTTCGCCGGTGACACGCGTAGCGGCCAGGATATCGTCCCCGGCGGTGTAGTAGACGTTGGTGCGGGTCGCGCTGTCTTCCGGCACGGGCCCGTACTCGACCGATTCCCACGCCTTGAGCACCGCCGTGGCGCGGGTGACCACGCCTTCGTTGAAGGCGAAGGAGCTTGCCGCGACCACACCGGCGGTGAGCAGCAGCGGGGCGAGGATCTGGTGTGCGGAAAGCCCCGCCGCCTTCATCGCCACGACTTCGCTGTTCTGGTTCAAGGTGGCGAGGCTGATGATGGTCGCCAGCAGCACGGAATAGGGCAGGAAACGCGCGATCAGTTGCGGCACCCGCAAGGACACGTAGCGCAGCAGTTCCGCCTCGCCATTGCCGGGATAGGCCAGGATCTTGCCGGTGGTGGAGAGCAAGTCGAGCATCATCAGCACCAGCACCAGCATCACCAGGACCGCAAGGATGCGGCTGATGAAAATCTTGGCGAGATACCAGGTCAGGGTACGCGAGGGGAAGAAATCAAGCAGCATCGACTGCTTCCGCCAGGGTCAAACGCGTCCTGTCGCGGCGCCGGAGCAGGCGCTGCAGGCGCTTCGCGAATTTCGCGTAGACCGCTTCCAGGGCCCCGATAGCCTGCCCGCCGGGCACATAGGCCACGCGGTAGAACATCCACAGGATCAGCGCCGCGAAGACGGCGAACGGACCCCATAGGGCAAGGTAGGGGTCGACCCGCCCGAGCTCCGCGACCGATTGCCCGTACTGGTTCACCTTGTGATAGGCGACGACCATCACGATCGAGACGAACACGCCCAGCGCCGATGTGGATCGCTTCGGCGGGATCGCCAGGGCCACGGCCAGGAGCGGCAGCATCAGCATCATGACCACCTCGACCATGCGATAGTTGAAGTTCGCCTGGCTGGTGGTGCGCTCGGCCTCCGGTGCGTCCTTGTCCCAGCCGAGCCGCAGGAGTTCGGGCAGGATCTGCTCGCGGCTCTCGTCGCCGCGCGAGCGGAACTTCTCGATTGCGGGCAAGTCGATCGGCAGGTCGTGCTGGGAGAAGCTCAGCACTCTCGGCGACTGCCCGGGCATGTCCTGCACGATCGTTCCGTCAAGCAGTCGCAGGATGATCGTGTTGCGGTTCTCGCGGTTGGCGAGGAAGCGGCCCTCGCTGGCGGAGATCGACAGCACTTCGCCGCCGGCGCTGGCCACGCGGGCGAAGATCCCCACGAGATGCCGCCCTTCGTCGCGGCTCTCGTCGATGCGAAGCGCCATCCGGTCCTTGAGCGTGGTGAACTCGCCGACCTTGATCGACGCGCCGAGCGCGCCCGAGCGCAGCTCGAACTCCTGCTGTTCGTAGGAATAGCGCGCCAGCGGCTGGAGATAGCCGACGATAACGAAGTTGATCGCCACCAGCACCAGCGTGATCAGGTACGGTACGCGCAGCAGCCGGGTGTAGCTCCAGCCCACGGCCCGCATCACGTCGAGCTCGCTCGATGTCGCAAGCTTGCGGAAGGCGAGCAGGATGCCGAGCATCAGCCCCAGCGGAACGGCCAGCCCGGCGTATTCCGGGATCAGGTTGACCAGCATCTTGAACACCACGCCCGCCGGGCCGCCTTCGGTGGAGACGAACTCGAACAGGCGCAGCATCTTGTCGAGGATCAGCAGCGACGCGGCGATCACGAACACGGCGAACATCGGCACCAGCACGAGCCGGAGTATGTATCGGTCGGTGGCGGTGATGAACTTCAAGTCGGTGTCACGATCGCAATGGCCGGGCGCGCCTGGGCGCCTGGCCCGGGGCTATAACGCCCTGCCAGGGCAAGGTCATGCGCCGATTTCGCCACGGCGCTGGCCGGATCAGGCTTTCTCCAGCGTGCACTGCAGCGGGTGCTGGTTCTGGCGGGCGAAATCCATCACCTGGTTCACCTTCGTTTCAGCCACTTCGTAAGGGAAGATCCCGCACACGCCGACGCCGCGCTGGTGGACGTGGAGCATGACCCGCGTGGCCTGTTCCAGGTCCATGCGGAAGAACCGCTTCAGGACCATCACGACGAATTCCATCGGGGTGTAATCGTCGTTGAGCATCAGCACTTTGTACTGGCTGGGCTTCTTCGGCTTGGCGCGGGTGCGGGTGGCGAGGCCGAGTTGGCCTTCCCCTTCGTTCACGCCGCCCCCGACGTCGTTGTCGCCGCCGTCGGGCGCATCGTCGCCCGCCGCGCGGATCGCGTGAGGTGCGGGCGGGCGGAAGGCGTGATTCAACTGCATCGGGTCAGGAATATCGTATCGCGCGGGCCAGTCGCAAGATGCTCGGGCCATTTGAACGGTTAACATGCCATTTCGGGTCCGGAATCGAAACGGGCCGGACGGCATGAACCGTCCGGCCCGTCAGCGCCGGCATCTGGAGAGGATACCTGCCGGCGAGAGAGGAAAGTGCCGTGCTCAGGCGGCGCGGGAGATCTTCTCCGCGGCCAGGCTCATGCGGCCGGAAATCGGCGCGAAAGCCTCGCTGACCAGCTTCATCATCGCTTCGCCGTTCTTCGAGCTGTAGGCGAACATGCTGTCGAAGTTGCGGCGGGCGACACGCGCCTGCAGCTGCAGCAACTCGGTCGGGCTCTTGACCGATGCCATTTCCTTCATGTCGGCGGTCAGCGTCTCGTAAGCCGTGCGCGCGTCCTCGACGTAGGTGCGGCCGAGGTCCTGCATTCCGCCGGCGAGCGTCTTGCCGCTTTCGACGAAGGCTTCGACGTTGCCCTTGGAGAACTCGGTCATTTCGGCGGCGATCTCGGTGCTCTTCTCGAAAGCAGCCTTGGCGCGCGCCTGGACTTCGCTGAGCGCGTCGCCCATCGGCATGGTGAAATTGGCGTTAGCCATAATCTTTTCCTTCAATTCGGAAATCGTGGGTTCGGGTACAGCCGGAGCGGCGGTGGGGGCCTTTTGGGCCGGGCCGCGCGACGGGCTGGGTTTTGTCCTGGTAACGTTCGTGGCCGTGCCGGCCTTCTTGTTCACCGGCTTCTTGGCGACCGGTGTCTTCTTGCTCTCAGCCTTCGGCGCGGCGGGCGTGCGCTTCGGCGCAGGCGCGACGGGCGGGGGCGTAGCGGCAACGGGCTTGCTGGCCGGGGCGCTTTCGGCCGCTGCAGGCTTGGGGCCCGCGGCAGGCGCTGCCTCGGCAGGCTTGGTCACCGGCTTCGCATCGGCCGCGGCGGCGGCGGCGGCTTCATCGGCGCTCTTCGCGGCTTTGTCGGCGGACTCGGCCATGATCCCTCGCTTCTGTCTGCCGACCGCCGGGAAGACGGTCGTGTTGCAGTGCACAAAATAGACACTGCAGATGCGAAGTCAAGCGGATATTGTGCAGTGCAGCAGAGCGGTGCGATGGGCCGCCCGGGTCAGCGCATCCTGACGTAGCGCCCGGGCGCGTCCTCGACCACCGCGTCCCCACGGCCGCCCGGCTTGCGCTTGCCGGTGGGCTTCGCCCGCGCGCCGTCCTGCGCCTCGATCCAGGCGAGCCAGTCGGACCACCAGCTGCCCGCATGCTCTTGCGCGGCGGCGACGAACTCTTCGAGAGAGGCGGCGGGGGCGTCGCTGGTCCAGTGCTGGTACTTGCGCGCGTCGGGAGGGTTCACGACCCCGGCGATGTGGCCGCTGCCGGCCAGCACGAACCGTGCGGGGCCGGAGAAGTGCTCGGTCATCCGCCACACGCTTTCCGGCGGGGCGATATGGTCCTCGCGCCCCGCCTGGATGTAGGCGGGGGTCTCGACCAGCGAGAGATCGATCGGCGTGCCATCGGCGCTGAGCGCGTCTGGTTTCACCAGTCTGTTGTCGCGGTAGAGGTCGCGCAAGTACGACGCGTGCCACCTGGCCGGCAGGTTGGCGACGTCCCCGTTCCAGTACAGCAGGTCGAACGCCGGGTAATCCTCGCCCAGCAGGTAGTGGTTGACGACGTAGTTCCAGATCAGGTCGCTGCCGCGCAGCAGGTTGAACGTCGCGGCCATGTAGCGCCCGTCGAGGAAGCCTCCCCGGCTCGCCTGCCGGATCATCTCCAGCTGGGTGTCGTCGACGAACAGCTTGAGGTTTCCGGCGCGCTCGAAATCGACTTGCGCGGTCAAGAACGTGGCGCTCTTCACCTTCTCCGCTTCGCCGCGCCGGGCGAGGATCGCCAGGGTGGCGGCGAGGGTGGTTCCCGCGACGCAGTAGCCGATCGCATGGACCGCCGGCACGCCGAGGCGAGCGCGGATGTGGTCGATCGCATCGATTTGCGCGCGGACGTAATCGTCCCACTCGATATGGGCGAGGCTCTCGTCGGCCGAGCGCCAGCTGACCATGAACACCGTCAGCCCCTGGTCCACCGCCCATTTCACGAAGCTTTTCTTCGGATTGAGGTCGAGGATGTAGAAGCGGTTGATCCACGGCGGGAAGATCACCAGCGGCACGCTGAGCACCTCATCGGTCGACGGCGAATACTGGATCAACTGGTAGAGCTCGGTCTCGTGCACCACTTTGCCGGGGGTGCAGGCGATGTTCTCGCCAAGCCTAAAAGCGCTCGTATCGGTGTGGGTGAGCTGCCCGCGCTCGAGATCGGCCGCGAGCCGTTCCATTCCCCGGATCAGGTTGGCGCCGTGCGTCTCCAGCGTCCGTTCCAGCACGACCGGATTGGTCAGCGGGAAGTTGGCCGGGCTCATCGCGTCGAGCACGCTCTTCAGCGCGAAGCGGAGTTGGTCACGCTCCATGCCATCGATTCCGCCGACTTCATCGACCAGCTCGCTCAGGCGTTCGGCGAACAGCAGGTAGGTCTGGTGGATCAGCGCGAAGACCGGCTGTTCGCGCCAGGTCGGATCGGCGAAGCGCTTGTCCGCGCGCGGCAGCTCCGGCTCCTGTGCCGCACCGGCTCCTCCATCGCCGATGCCGTACTGCGCGAGGATGTCCTCCCACAGGGCCATGCCTTCCTGCCACAGGGCCTGCTGGCGCTCGGGATCGAGCAGCGGCACCTGGCGGTACCAGGCCTGCATCATGCCCATCCACTGCGCCGGGTCGGCAAACAGCGGGGCGGGGGCTTCCGGCAGCTTTTCCTGCGCGTGGAAGTCCATCCACATCCGTTGCAGGCGCTGCGTGGTTTCGCTCCACTCGGCGATCGCCGCTTCGTCGGGAATGCTCGCGGCGATGACCTGGCGCGCCGCCTCGCTCTGCATCTCGAGCATTCGGGCGAAGATGTCGGCGGCGTCGTTCTCGCTCATCTGGCGCAACTTACCTTCGCAGTATTGCAGTTGCGAGCAATCAATTGCGCCGGCCCGGCGATTCCGTCACAATCGTGCGGCGACGCGGCAATGGTGCTGCGCCGCGAGAGACAAGCCAGAGGTCATGGACACCGAATTCTACCGCATGAAGCGCCTGCCGCCCTATGTCATCGCCGAAGTTAACGCGATGCGCCACGCGGCACGCCAGGCGGGACGCGACATCATCGACCTCGGCATGGGCAACCCGGACCTGCCGCCGCCGCAGCACGTGCTCGATAAGCTGTGCGAAGTGGCGCAGAAGCCCAACGCGCACGGCTATTCGCAGTCGAAGGGCATCCCCGGGCTGCGCCGCGCGCAGGCGAACTACTACGGCCGCCGATTCGGCGTGGAGCTCGATCCGGAGCGCGAGGTGGTCGTGACCATGGGCTCCAAGGAGGGGCTCGCCAGCCTCGCCACCGCGATCACCGCGCCCGGCGACGTGATCCTGGCGCCGAATCCCTCGTACCCGATCCACACCTTCGGCTTCATCGTCGCAGGCGCGTCGATTCGCTCCGTGCCAACCACGCCGGACGAGAATTACTGGAAGGCGCTTGACGCGGCGATGGCCTTCACCGTGCCGCGCCCGACGGTGCTGATCGTCAATTTTCCGTCCAACCCCACCGCAGAGGTCGTCGACCTGACGTTCTATGAGCGGCTGGTCGCCTGGGCGAAGGAGAACCGGATCTGGGTCATCTCCGATCTCGCTTATTCGGAACTCTATTTCGACGGCAAGCCGACGCCCTCGATCCTGCAAGTTCCCGGCGCCAAGGACGTGGCGGTCGAGTTCACCTCGCTTTCGAAGACCTTCTCGATGGCCGGCTGGCGAATCGGCTTTGCGGTCGGCAATCGGGAGATGATTGCCGCGCTCACCCGCGTGAAATCCTATCTCGACTACGGCGCCTTCACCCCGATCCAGGCCGCCGCCTGCGCCGCACTGAACGGCCCGCAGGACATCGTCGAGCGGAACCGCCAGCTCTACCACAAGCGCCGCGACGTGATGGTCGAGGCGTTCGGCCGCGCAGGCTGGGAGATCCCACCGCCGCGGGCATCGATGTTCGCCTGGGTGCCGCTGCCCCCGGCCCTGAAGCACATGGGCAGCCTCGAATTCGCCAAGCAGCTGCTCACCCATGCCGATGTCGCGGTCGCGCCCGGCGTCGGCTTCGGCGAGCAGGGCGAAGGTTTCGTGCGTATCGCGATGGTCGAGAACGAGCAGCGGCTGCGGCAGGCCGCGCGCAACATCAGGCGCTATCTGCAGCAGATGGGGGTGAATACCAGCGCTGCCTGACGGCCGGGTCCGGCGGGTCGCGATGCGCTCCGCCGGCCGCCGGTATAATTCACGCCAATGACAACATCAGCCGAAAACAGGCTGGACAGGCAGGACTGGGTCTATACGCTTAGCCTGCTAAGGGACTTTGGAGAGAGGACCGAGATGGCACGTGCAGCCTCGCAGACGCTCGACGTCGGGCAATTTCTGCAAGCGCAGAAGTTCTCGCGCTACCACCTGCACATCCTGATCCTCTGTGCGCTCGTCACCTTCTTCGACGGGCAGGACTTCTCTGCCCTGGCTTACGCATTGCCGTACATCCGCGATGACATGGGCATCAGCGACGAGATGACCGGCTATGTCAGCTCCGCCGCGTTCGCGGGCCAGATGATCGGATCGCTGTTCGGATCGTACATGGGCGACATCTTCGGCCGCCGGCCCGTGATCATCGCCTGCACGATCGGCAGCGCGGTGTTCACCACCATCGTCGGCTTCGCCGGCACGCCCGAACAGCTCATCGTGCTGCGCTTCGTCAGCGGCTTGGCGATCGGCGGCCTGCTCGCGCCGGTCTGGGCGCTGAGTATCGAATCGATGCCCAAGTCGATGCGGGCCACGTCGGTGACCATCATCATGATGGGCTTCAGCTTCGGCAGTTCCTCGGCAGCCCCGATCGCCAACTGGATCGCCCCGGTGCTGGGCTGGGAAGGGATCTTCTGGGTCTGCGGCGCGATGACCGGCGTCTTCTCGCTGATCCTGTTGTTCCTGCTGCCGGAAAGCACCCGCTGGATGGTAGCGACCGAGAAGCCGCGCGAGCGGATCGTGCCGATGCTGGCGCGTTTCAACCCCGGCTTCGAGGCGCAAGCCTACGAGCGCTTCTCGCTGTCCGACGAGCGCCAGACCAGCAAGAGCGCCAACCCGCTGCTCAAGTTCCGCGAGCTGTTCGTCGGGGCGCTGCTGATCGTCACCCCGCTGATCTGGGCCGCGTACTTCTTCTCCAGCTTCGCGATCTACCTGAAGAGCGCTTACGGCGTGATCTTCATGGAGAACCTGGGCATCGCCCGGCAGAACGCCGCCTGGCTCGGCGGCGCCACGGGCGTGCTCGGGGCGATCGGCGGCGTCGCCTTGCTGGCGATGACCGAGAAGCGCGGACCGGGATGGATCGCGCTCGCTCCGCTCTTCGCGATTCCGTTCACGATGCTGGTCGGGCTCGGCTACGTCATGGGCGGAACCGAGCTGGTGGCGGTGCTGCTCATCAGCGCCACCCTGGTCGGGGCGGGCCACGCGGCGGTCATCTCCATCACCAGCATCTACTACCCCAGCGCCGTGCGGGCGACCGGCGGGGGATGGGCCAGCTTCATGGCCAAGTTCGCCGCCGTCGCTGCGCCGATTTTCGGCGCCCAGTTCCTCTCCGGGCGTCAGGGCGCGATGGACGGATACATGTTCACCGCGCTGTGCCTGGTCGGCATCGTCGTCTGCATGCTGCTGCTGGCCTGGTTCGCCCGCGGCCTCAAAGCCGAAGAAGCACACTCGGCCGCTCAGGCCCAACCCGCTGAATAACAGGATACCATCATGACCCTACGCAGCCTTTCCGCGAATTCCCCCGGCCGCCGTGCCAACTGGCGCGCCCTCGGCCTCAGCAAGGAGGACATGGAGAAGCCGAAGATCGCGGTGGTCAATTCTTCCAGCGAGTTGGCGATCTGCTACGCCCATCTCGACGGGATCGCGAAGATCGTGAAGGAGGAAATCCGCGCGGCCGGCGGCGTCCCCTTCGAAGTCCGCACGGCCGCTCCGTCGGACTTCATCACCGGCGCAGGCAAGAGCGGCAGCTACATCCTCGCCGGCCGCGACATCATCGCCAACGATATCGAAGTCCAGGTCGAGGCGGCGATGCTCGACGGGATGATCTGCCTGACCAGCTGCGACAAGACCCCGCCGGGCCACCTGATGGCCGCTGCGCGGCTCAACATCCCGACGATCCTGGTCATCGGCGGCTACCAGCAGGCCGGAGAGATCGACGGCGAACCGGTCGACGTGGAGGACGTCTGGTCCGGCCAGGTCGGCGAACGCTTCGGCGCCAAGCCCAAGTTCCCCGTCGACGAGATGGCCGAGCACGCGATCATGGGCCCGGGCGTCTGCGCCGGCATGGCCACCGCCAACACGATGCATTGCACGGTCGAGGCTCTCGGGATGTGCCTGCCCGGCCACGCGCCGGTGCGCGGCAACAGCCCGAAGATGCAGGCCAACGCCCGCGAGGCTGCGCGGCGGATCGTGGAGATGGTTCACGAGGACCTCAGGCCGCGCCAGATCCTCACCGAAGGTGCGTTCCGTAATGCCATTGCCACCGTGCTGGCGGTGTCGGGATCGATCAACGCGATCAAGCACCTCCAGGCGACGGCGATCGAAGCCGAGAACGGGCTCGACGTGTTCGCGCTGTGGGAGGAGATGAGCGACGTCCCGGTGCTCAGCGCCGTGCGCCCGACCGGTCATGTGCGGATCGAACAGTTCGAGGACGCAGGCGGGGCCAGGGCAGTGCTCAAGCGCCTCGAGAACCGCATCGACACCACGGCACTGACCGTCAGCGGCAAGACCCTGGCCGAGAACCTCGCCGGCTACGAGATCCCGGGCCCCGACGTGATCCATCCGGTCGACGATCCGGTCGGCCCCGGCCCGGCCATCGCCATCCTCAAGGGCAACTTCGCCGAAACCGCCGTTGTGCGCCTCGGCATCCGCGACGGCTCGCGGCCCGAGGAGTTCTCCGGCCCGGCGCGGGTGTTCGAAGACACGATGACGTGCATGCAGGCGATCGAGGACGGCGTGGTCAAGCCGGGCGACGTGATCGTCAGCCGCAACCAGGGCCTCAAGGGCGGCCCGGCGATGGGCGGCGGCGCCAGCCTGGTCCTGTTCGCGCTCGACGCGGCCGGTCTCGCCAAGACGACGGCGTTCGTCACCGACGGACAGCTTTCGGGCCTCTGCCTCAAGGGCCTGACCGTGGCCGAAGTCCATCCCGAAGCCGCCACCGGCGGCCCCGTCGGCAAAGTGCGCGACGGAGATATCATTACCATCAGCGTGGCCAATCGCAGCATCGACATCGAAGTGCCGGCCGAGGAACTCGCCGGGCGGGAAGGACCGGGCTACGTCGTGCCGGCGAGCGGATACCTCAGGAACTTCCGCCAGGACGTCCGCGACATGTCCACCGGCGGTGTCCTGCTGCCCTCCGCGGAGTAGCTTAAGGGCCAGAACAATCCTCCCCCTCTGGGGGAGGGGGACCGCCGCCGAAGGCGGTGGTGGAGGGGGCTTGGCCTGGACGAACGGTAGCACCAGGCGAGGGGGGGGGGGGGGGGGGGGGGGGGGGGGGGGGGGGCCCCCCCCCCCCCCGGGGGGGCGGGGGGCGGGGGCACCCCCGCGGCGGCCGCCCCCGCCCCCCCCCCCCCCGCGGGGGGGGGGG
>NZ_WTYK01000002.1 GCF_009828065.1 Croceibacterium soli
GACAGTCGTGCCTCCCCGCTTATACCCGGGGGACCTACCGTCCGTTTATGTTGGCGACCGAAGCGGCGAGAACCGGTAGAAACCAGCAGCACCCCGTCGGTGAGAGGGCATATATGGAGGGGCTTTCGAACCGTCAACCCCGATCCTCACTTTTCTTGTTTTTCCCGGACCGCCCGCCTGTGCGGCAGGTTCAAGGGGCTTCCGCAGCCCGGCTCCACTAGGAGGAAGCGCGGCGCTCCGGTAGGAGAGCGCCCACATCCGCACCCGCTTCCTTCCCTTGCTCAGGTACAAAATGTCCGCACAACTCGACCGGCTCCTCTCGATCATGTCCCGCCTGCGCGATCCCCACACCGGGTGCGAATGGGACCGGGCGCAGGACTTCTCCACGATCGCGCCCTACACCATCGAGGAGGCCTACGAAGTCGCCGACGCCATCGAGCGGGGCGACATGGACGATCTCCGCGGCGAACTCGGCGACCTGCTGCTCCAGGTCGTGTTCCACGCGCGAATCGCCGAGGAGGCCGGGCACTTCGACTTCACTGAGGTGGCCCGGTCAATCGCCGACAAGATGGAAGCCCGGCACCCGCACATCTTCGGCGAGGCCGAGCACTCGGCAGGCTGGGAGGAACTGAAGGCGGCGGAGCGTGCAGACCGGGGTGCCCAAAGCGCGCTCGACGGAGTCGCCGCCGCGCTTCCGGCGCTGCTCCGGGCGGAGAAGCTGCAGAAGCGCGCCGCACGCGCGGGCTTCGACTGGCCGGACCCGGCGGGCCCGGCGGCCAAGGTCGTGGAGGAAGCGCAGGAGCTCGCCGAGGCGGCCGACCATGAACGTGCCGAGGAAGCCGGCGACCTGCTGTTCGCGGCGGTCAACCTGGTCCGCGCCTACGGCGTGGCGCCGGAAGAGGCATTGCGGGCAGCCAACCGCAAGTTCGAGCGCCGCTTCCGCGCGATGGAAGCCCTCGCAGGCGGGCAGGAGCGCTTCGCCGCCTTGTCTCTCGACGAGCAGGAAGCGCTCTGGAACGCGGTCAAGCGCGGCGAGCGCTGATCCTCAGAGCGAAGCGTAGCGGCCGAATTCCTTGGCGGTGAGCCGCACGTCGACTCGCCGGAGCGGCCCGTCCTCGTCCTCGCCCGCCTCCGCCTCTTCCAGAACTTCGCCGTGCGAATGCAGCCAGGCGATCCGAGCACCGTCCTTTGCCGGAACCAAGATGCTGTAGACCCGCGCGCCTTCGGTCAGCAGCTGGCTCACGCGTTCGAGCATCGGCTCCACGCCGAAACCGGTCTCCGCCGATAGCGGCAGCACATCGGGATCCTGCTCGGCCATCCCCGTCAGCTCTTCTCGCCGGTCCTCGTCGAGCAAGTCCCACTTGTTCCACAGCTCGAGGATCGGAACGCGGCTCTCGCCCCCCTCCCCTTCGATCACGCCGAGATCGCCGAGCACCCCGATCACCTGGCGTTTCTGCGCCAGGCTGTCCGGGTTGGCGATGTCCCTCACGTGGAGGATCACGTCGGCTTCGATCACTTCTTCGAGGGTCGCCCGGAAGGCGGCGACGAGCTGCGTCGGCAGGTCCGAGATGAACCCGACCGTGTCCGACAGGATCGCCTTGTCGACGCCGGGCAGCGAGATCGCCCGCATGGTCGGGTCGAGCGTCGCGAACAGCAAGTCCTCCGCCATGACGTCGGCCCCCGTCAGGCGGTTGAACAGCGTCGATTTGCCGGCGTTGGTGTAGCCGACCAGTGCGATCACCGGCCAGGGCGCCCGTCCGCGGCGCTTGCGGTGCAAGGCGCGCGTGCGCCGCACTTGCTCGAGCTCTTTGCGGAGTCGGCCCATCCGGTCGCGGATCATCCGCCTGTCGGCCTCGATCTGCGTCTCGCCCGGGCCGCCGAGGAAGCCGAAGCCGCCGCGCTGCCGCTCCAGGTGGGTCCAGCTCCGCACGAGGCGGCTCTGCTGGTAGTCCAGGTGGGCCAGCTCGACCTGCAGCCGGCCTTCGGCCGTCGCCGCCCGCTCGCCGAAAATCTCCAGGATCAGCCCGGTCCGGTCGATGACCTTGCGCTTGAGCTTCTCTTCCAGGTTGCGCTGCTGGATGCCCGACAGCGAGCCATCGACGATGACCAGCTCGGCATCCTCCAACTCGCACGCTGTGGCCATGCGCTCGATCTGGCCTTCGCCGAACAGAGTCGCCGGCCGCACCTGCCGCAGCGGCAGGACGAAAGCGTCGGCCACGACCAGGCCGATCGCCAGGGCGAGCCCTTTCGCTTCCTCGAGCCTTGCCTCGGGATCGACTCCGGCGCGCGCGCCGCGGATCTCCGGATAGACCACGAGCGCACGGGCGCCGCGGGCTACCTCGCCAATGTCTTCATCGAAGCTCAGCTTGCCTCGCCCCCACCGTCTTCGTCGTCCCAGTCGGTCGTCAGGTCGACCGGGGCGGCGGGCTGGATGGTCGAGACGGCATGCTTGTAAGCGAGCTGCACGAAGCCTTCGCGCTCCAGCAGCATGCAGAAGAGGTCATAAGCGGCGATCCGGCCCTGCAGCATGACGCCGTTGACCAGGAACATCGTCACCTGGACGCCGGCGTCGCGGACCCGGCTGAGGAACACGTCCTGCAGCAGGCGCTGCTTGCGGCCGCTGTCATTGGCGCTCGCGAACATTCCCGCGTCCACCGGTTGACTGGGCATGACCGTGGAGATGGCGTGCTTGTAGACCAGCTGCGACTGGCCGTCGCGGCGCAGCAGGATCGAGAAGTTGTCGAACCAGGTGACGATGCCCTGCAGCTTGACGCCCTTCACCAGGAACATCGTGACGGGCATCTTCTCCCGCCGTAGGTGGTTCAGGAAGATGTCCTGCAGGTTCGCGGCCTTGCCGCCGCCGGCTGCGGGACTGGGGGTCGCGGCCGCCTTCGGTGCCGGTTCACTGACGGGCTTGGGCCGAGCGGAAAGCTTTTCCTTTGCCATAAGGCGCACTCCTTCTTCTTTTTGGCGGCCGCTTGGCGGTCCGCATTCTGGCCCAGCGAGGAGCAGGGCCGATTCACGCAAGAGACTTCATGCCCTGCCCGCGCGATTCAGGAAATGCCTATTGCGGGTGTCAGTTCCGTGACTCTCGTAGCGATACCTAGTCGAGCAGATCCCGCTCGCCCATGCCCAGGAGCTTGAGCTTGCGGTGCAGGGCCGATCGCTCCATGCCGATGAAGCCGGCAGTCTTGGAGATGTTGCCCGAGAAGCGGCGAATCTGGATCCGCAGATACTCGCGCTCGAAGCTCTCGCGCGCCTCCCGCAGCGGCACGCCCATCAGCGCGGCGATGCCGTTCCCGTTTTCCGAGGAGCCGCCGGTGATCTCTTCCGGCAGCATGTCCGGCTCGATCGTCCTCATGCGGTCGCGCGGCGTCAGGATCACCGTGCGCTCGACCACGTTGCGCAGCTGGCGGACGTTGCCCGGCCAGTCGTAAGCCTGCAGCGCGGCCATGGCCTCGCTGCTGATCTCCGGCGCGGCCAGGCCTTGCTCGCGGGCGTAGCGGGTGAAGAAGTGCGTCGCCAGCGCGGGGATGTCGTCGCGCCGCTGGCCGAGCGAAGGGATCGCCACCGGCACGACGTTGAGGCGGTAGAACAAGTCCTCGCGGAAGTGCTTGTCCTCGATTTCGCGCTCCAGGTCGCGCGCGGTGGAGGAGACCACCCGCACGTCCACGCCGACCTGCCGGTTCCCGCCGACGCGCACGAAGCTCTGCTCCGTCAGCACCCGCAGGATACGGGCTTGCGTGCTCATCGGCATGTCGGCCACTTCGTCGAGATAGAGCGTCCCGCCGTCGGCCATCTCCAGCAGACCGGCGCGGACCAGCTTTCCGTCGGCCTCTTCACCGAACAGTTCCTGCTCGAAGCGCTCCGGCGTGATGCGGGCCGAGTTGACCGTCACGAACGCCTTGTCCGCCCGCGTGCTCCAGGCGTGGAGCAGCCGCGCGGCGACTTCCTTGCCGGCGCCGGCCGGGCCGGTGATCATCACCCGGCTGCCGGTTCCGGCAACCCGCTTCAGCGTGGCGCGGACCTGATTGATAGCGTTGGAGTTGCCGGTGAATTCGTCGGTCTGCACGAAGCCTTCGCGCAGCCGGGCGTTCTCGCGCCGCAGGCGCTCCGTCTCAGTCGCGCGCTCGACCAGCAGCAGCAGCCGCTCGGCCTCGAACGGCTTCTCGAGGAAGTCCATCGCCCCGCGGCTGACGGCGGAGACAGCGGTATCGATGTTGCCGTGACCGGAAAAGATGATCACCGGCATGTCCGGCTCGCGCAGCTTGATCGCGTCGAGCAGCTCGAGCCCATCCATCGCGCTGCCGTGGAGCCATACGTCGAGCAGCACGAGGCTCGGTCGGCGTTCGTCGACCAGTTCCAGCGCGCGGGTGCTGTCGGCCGCGGTCCGGCATTCGTAGCCTTCGTCGCTGAGCACCCCGGCGACGAGCTCGCGGATGTCCTTTTCGTCATCCACGATGAGGATGTCGAGCGCCATCAGATGTTCTCCGTCATTCTCATTCTGCGGCCTCTGCGTCGGCCGCGGCAAGGGGATCGCGGGCGAAGCGCAGCGTGACTTTGGTGCCGCCTTCCCCGGGTTGGGCGAAGCTCATCTCGCCGGCGTGCTCCTCGACGATCTTCTTCACGATAGCCAGGCCCAGGCCAGTGCCCTTCTCGCGCGTGGTCACGTAAGGTTCGAGGATCCGCTCAGCCCCCTGGTGCGGCAGGCCGACACCGTTGTCCGCGACCGTGACGGACAGGTAGCGCTCGTCCGCAGCCACCCCGACGGCGATTTTCCCGCGGAAGTCCGGCTCGGCATCGCGCCTCCTGGCCTCGATCGCCTCGGCGGCGTTCTTGAGCACGTTGGTCATCGCCTGGCCGAACTGGTGGCGGTCGCAGGCGATCGCCGGCAGCTCGCCTTCGGCCGAGAAGCTGTAGTCGATCTCCGGCCGGGCGACTTCCTGCAGGAACAGCGCCTGCCGCACGAGATCGACCGCATCCTCCTGGCGGAATACCGGCTTGGGCAGGCGGGCGAAGGACGAGAACTCATCCACCATCTTCCGCAGGTCGCCGACCTGGCGGATGATCGTCGCGGTCAGTTCCTCGAACAGTTCGCCGTCATGCTCGATCTGCTTGCGATAGCGGCGCTTGAGGCGCTCGGTGGCGAGCTGGATCGGGGTCAGCGGGTTCTTGATCTCGTGCGCGATGCGGCGGGCGACATCGGACCAGGCGGCCTGGCGCTGGTCGAGCAGCTGGCGCGTGATGTCCTCGAACGTGATCACCCAGCCCCCTGCCGCGGGCGCGAGCTTGACCGCCAGGGTCAGCAGTTCGCCGTCCCGGTTGGCATGGACCAGGCCATGATCGTTGCCGCTCTTGAGCAGCGCGGCGATCTCGGGAGCAATGTCCTCCAGCTTGAGGCCGAGCGGCGCCGCCGCCCCTTCGCCGAGGAGCAGGCCCTGGGCGGAGCTGTTCATCAAGCGGACCCCGCCTTCATGATCGACCGAGACGATCCCGGCGGTGACCGACTGCAGCACCGTTTCGATGAAGGCCCGCCGCTCTGCCAGCTGGCGGTTGGCGCCGACCAACGCGGCGGTCTGCTGCTCGATCTGGCCGGTCATGCGGTTGAAGGCGCGGTTGAGCAGACCGATCTCGTCGGGCCCGGTGCGGCCTTCGACGCGCAGCGCATAGTTGCCGCTGCCGACGCGGCGGGCGGCGGCAACGAGCTCGGTCAGCGGGCGCACCTGGCGGTCGGCGAAGCGCAGCGCGAACCACACCGCCAAGCCGACCAGCGCCAGAGAAACGACGAACAGCACAATGTTGAAGCGCAGCTGCATCGTGCGCGCGCGCTGGGTCAGCTGGTCGTACGACTGGATGACGCTTTGCGCCCGTTGCCACTGTTGCAGCGCCAGATCGTCCGAATTGCGGGCGTTGTAGAGGTAGATCCCGGCACCGGCGTCGATCACCGTAACGGCCTCGATCCGGTTCTGGCTGGCGCGGACGACCACGTCCTTGCCGGCCCGCAGTTCCGGCAGCGCGGCTTCCGTGGCCCGCTGCACGAGAGTGCCCTCCTGCGGATCGACGATCGCCGCGACGCGCAGTTCGCCGCCGGCCACTTCCTGCAGGATCGCGCTGCGGTCCAGCTCGCGCTGCAGCACCTGAAGCGAATAGCCTTCGGCGAACTCCGGACTATCGAGCGTAACCTGCTGCAGGTAGAAGCGCAGATCGCTGGCCATCGTGACGGTGTTGTCGGCGACGTTGCGCTGGTTCTGGTCGTAATAGCCGCGCGCCAGCTCGTTGGCGTTCTCCAGGATGCCGCGCGAATCCGCCGAGAACCAGAACTGCACGCCCGACTGGAACAGGATACTGGCGAACACCGCCACCAGCAGCGTCGGCACCGCGGCGACCAGCGAGAAGAAGAACACCAGCTTGACGTGAAGCCGCGCGCCCGAGTCCCCGGCCCGGCGTATGGCCAGGCGCCGCCCGCCCAATACGACAAGCGCCAGGGCCGATATAAGCGTCCCCATCAGCAGCGCAGCGGCCTGGAAAGGCGGCAACGGTTCCGACGGGTTGGCCGACCCCGACAGCGCCAGGTAGGCACTGGCGAGCATCACGACCAAAGCGATGCTGAACGCGATCTCGAGCCAGAGGAACAGATTGACCCGGCGCGAGGTAACCAGCGCGCGCCGCCACCAGCGCGGAAACCGGCGTAGGCGCGCAGGTTGCGCAGGCAGGGCGGCGTCAGCCATCGTTGCAAGCTTACAACGGGACTGTTGCCGGTTTGCAAGGGCTTTCTACAGCGAGGGCCTCAGCTTGCCCCGGAAAAACGATCGGGGTCGATCTCGAGCTCGCTGAGCCGCTTGCGCAGCGTGTTGCGGTTGATACCGAGCAATGCCGCGGCGCGTAGCTGGTTGCCGCCCGTGCGGGCCAGCGCGTGTTCGAACAGCGGCTTCTCGAAGGCCGCCAACGCCGCGTGGTACAGCGTTCCTTCGGCAGGCTGCGCCTCACCGAGCCAGGCCCGCAGCGCGTTGCCGAAATCGGCCTCGGCCGCGCTTTCCGCCGCCGGCGCTTCGGCCAGGAGCTGGGCAACGGCGGCGGCATCGATGGTGTCCTCCCGCGCCAGCAAGGCCGCCCGGTAGACCAGGTTCTTCAGCTCTCGCACGTTCCCTCGCCAGGGCTGCCGGGCGAGCAGTTCGGCGGCATTGGCGGAAAGCTTGCGCGATGGCAGCCCCTCCTTTGCCGCAAGCTGCAGGAAATGGCGCGCCAGCGGCTCGATATCCGCGGTCCGGTCGCGCAGCGCGGGAAGGCGGATCGGCACGACGTTCAGGCGGTAGAACAAGTCCTCGCGAAAGCTGCCGGCGGCGATCATCGGGGCAAGGTCGCGGTTGGTAGCGGCGACGATGCGGACGTCGATCGCCACTTCCTCGCGCCCGCCCACCCGGCGGATTCGGCCCGATTGCAGGGCGCGCAGCAGGCGGGTCTGCGCTTCCGCCGGCATGTCGCCGATCTCGTCGAGGAACAGCGTGCCGCCGTTCGCCTGCTCGAACTTGCCGATCGATCGCGTCACGGCGCCGGTGAACGCGCCCTTCTCGTGGCCGAAAAGCTCGCTCTCGATCAGTTCGCGCGGGATCGCAGCGGTGTTGAGTGCCACGAACGGGCCATCCTTGCGATGGCCGAGCTGGTGGATCGCCTCTGCCACCAGTTCCTTGCCGGTGCCGGATTCGCCCAAGATCAGCACCGTCAGATCGTTGCGCAGGACGCGCGTGATCATCCGGTAGACGTCCTGCATCGCGGGGCTTCGGCCGATCAGCGGCAGGCCTTCCGGGCTGTCCGCCCCCCCCTCGCCCCCGGCGTCGGACCGCTCGGCGGCCTGCCGCGCGGCGCGGACCAGCTCGTCCAGGTCGAACGGCTTGGGGAAGTACTCGAACGCGCCGGTGCCGGTCGCCCGCACTGCCGTGTCGAGCGTGTTCTGCGCCGAGAGGATGATCACCGGCATGTCAGGATGCGCGCGCTGCACCGGGCCGAGGGTCTCGATACCGTCCCCATCGGTCAGCATGATGTCGGTCAGCATGACATCGTAGCGGCCTTGCGCCAGTAGCCGGTCTCGGCCGGCGATGCTCTCGCAGCGATCGACGGTGAAGCCGTCTTCCTTCAGCGCGGCGGTGATGACGGTGGCGATCGCACCATCGTCCTCCACCAGCAGGGCGTTCCGGGCCATCGGCTTCTCCTAGCTCGCCATCGGCAACTGGACGCGGAAATGCGTCAGGCCCGCTGCTTCGTCGCGTTCGTGCGTGATGCGCCCGTTCATGTCGCGCACCAGCTTGTTGACCAGCGCGAGGCCGAGGCCCTGGCCGCCCGACTTGCTGCTGACGAATGGCTCGAAGATGTGGTCAGCCAGCGCCGGGTCCACACCGGGGCCGTTATCGGTCACCTGGATCTCTATAGGCAGCTTCACCGGCCGCCCGAGGCGGATGACGTTGAGCACCAGGCCGCTGACGAAGCGCGTGCGGATCGTGATCGTCGGTGAAGGCCGGTCACGGCTCGCGTCCCGCGCGTTGGCGAGGAGATTGATCAGGACCTGCACCAGGGCCCCGTCGTTGGCGAGCACGGGCGGAAGGGAGGGATCGAACTCCTCCTTCAGCGCCACGCCGCTCGTATCGGCGGCGAGGATCGTGTCGCACGCACGGCGGATCGCCTCGTGCAGGTTGAGCGGCGCCACCGGCTCCGGCTGTTCGCGCCCGAGCCGCTGCATCCGGTCGATCAGTTGCGCGATCCGGTCGACCTCCTCGGCGATCAGGCCGGTCAGCGCGCGCTCGCTCTCGCCCACCTTGCGGGCCAGCAATTGCGCGGCCCCGCGAATGGCCGAGAGCGGGTTCTTGATCTCATGTGCCAGGATCGCAGGTCCGCGAAGGGGAGCAGGCCGCTCCTCGTCGCCCGCGCCTTCGCCCTGCCGGGCGTCGGAGAATGTCAGCACCCGCCAGCCGGGATGGTTGGGCAGCGCGGAAACGGTGAGGTTCACCCGGTGCTCGCGCTCACCGACGCGGATCGCCACGCCGCGTGCGGTAATCTGCGCATCGGGCTCGGCAACGCGCGCGGCTATACGTGCGTCGCAGAAATCGACGATGTCGCCGATGGTCTGCCCGGTCAGCCGCCGGGCGCTGGCGCCGAGAAGGTCTTCAGCCGCGTGATTGGCGCTGCGCACCGCTAGATTGCTGTCGAGCAGCACCAGCGCAAAAGTCAGTCCGGCGATCTGGTCGGCCGCCGAGGGGGCGGCGCCCTCCCCCGCAGGGTCGCTCACGCCGCGCGGCGCCGCAGGAACGGCTCATAGAAGCGCTCGATCTCGCCGAGCACCTGGGCGGCGTCGTCGATGAAGTTCACGTGGTTCCGGAACTCGGCGGACCCGTGCATGCCCTTGGTGTACCACCCCAGGTGCTTGCGCGCGACTTTCACGCCGACGTCGCGCCCGTAGAGCTCGAGCATGCCTTCGTAGTGCTCGACCAGGATGCGGTACTGCTCGTCGTAGCCCGGCGTCGGCAGCGCCTCGCCCGTGCGCCACCAGTGCATGACCTGCCCGAGCAGCCACGGCTTGCCGTAGGCCCCGCGCCCGATCATCACGCCGTCGGCGCCGGACTGCGCCAACGCCTGCGCCGCATCCTCGACCCCGCAGATGTCGCCGTTGACGATCACCGGGATGGAAACCGCCTCCTTGACCTTGCGGATGAAAGCCCAGTCGGCCGAGCCGCGGTACATCTGGTTGCGCGTGCGACCGTGGACGGTGATCATCTTGACCCCGATGTCCTCCGCGATCCGCGCCAGCTCGGGAGCGTTCAGGCTGTCATGATCCCAGCCCATCCGCATCTTGACCGTGACCGGCACCGACACGGCCTTGACCGTGGCTTCCATCAGCTTCGTCGCCAGCGGCACTTCGCGCATCAGCGCCGATCCGGCGAAGCCGTTAGTCACCTTGCGTACTGGGCAGCCGAAGTTGATGTCGATGATCGCCGCGCCGCGATCGGCGTTGAGCCTGGCCGCCTCAGCCATGGAGACCGGATCGCAGCCGACCAGCTGCATGGAGACCGGCTCCTCGATCTGGTCCCAAGATGCTTTCTGCAGGCTCTGCCGGGTCTCCCGGATCATCGCCTGGCTGGCGATCATCTCAGTGACGTTGAGGCCCGAGCCGTAGCGGCGCACGAGCGTGCGGAACGGCATATCGGTCACGCCCGTCATCGGCGCGAGCACGACCGGGCAGTCGATCTGCAGATTGCCGACCGTGATCGGCCGGAGCGCCGGAGGGGGTGGTAGCGTCGTCATGGGAGTGGTGCCTAAAATGTGGGCAGCCGCATAGTGGATTGCTAGGGCTGCCGCAAGCCGCTAGCGGCCCGCCCTATGGCCTCGCTGCCTCCATTCGCCGCTGTGATCGTCGCCGCCGGCAAAGGCTTGCGTGCCGGGGGGCCGCTTCCGAAACAGTTCGCCGCGTGGCGCGGAAAGCCGCTGCTGCGCCATTCCGCGGAGACGTTCGCGAAGCTTGGGGCGTACCCCATCGTGGTGGCGATCCCCGAAGGCGCGGAGGAACTGGCGGCCGAAGCGCTCGCCGGAATCGACGGCCTGAGCTTCGTGAAAGGCGGCGCCACCCGCCAGCTCTCGGTCCGCGCCGCGCTGGAAGCCATTGCCTCCGCCGCGCCCTCGGCGATCCTGATCCACGACGCAGCGCGGCCCGACTGTCCGCCGACGGTGATCGGCCGCCTGCTTTCCGCCCTCGAAAGCCAGCCTGGCGCCATTCCAGTTCTGCCGGTCGTGGACAGCATCGCGATAGATCACGCCGGGCTGATGGCGGGTGCGGCGAACCGCGAGAAACTCCGCCGGGTGCAGACGCCCCAGGCGTTCCGCTTCCCCGACATCCTCGCGGCGCACCGTGCCTGGGCTGGTGCGGCGGAGGCCGGAGACGACGCCCAAGTCGCCCGTGCCGCGGGTCTGGACGTCGCCCTCGTCGAAGGCGACGAGCGCTTGCGCAAGTTGACCTTTGCCGGCGATTTCCGCACTGGCGCGCCAATGATCCGCATCGGCACCGGTTACGACGTCCACCGCCTGGCCGAAGGCGAGGAGCTGTGGCTGTGCGGCGTGCGCATCGAGCACGACCGCGGGCTCCTGGGCCACAGCGACGCCGACGTCGGGCTGCACGCCGTCGTTGACGCGATCCTCGGCGCAGTCGCCGCCGGCGATATCGGCCAGCACTTCCCGCCGAGCGACCCGCGCTGGAAAGGCGCCTCGTCTGACAAGTTCATCCTCCATGCAGTCGCGCTGGCGGAAGAAGCCGGATACCGGGTCGGCAACGTCGACGTGACCCTGATCTGCGAGGCCCCGAAGATCGGCCCGCACAGGGAAACGATGCGCGGGAAACTGGCGACATTGCTGAACGTTGATCTGGCGCAAGTGAGCGTCAAGGCGACGACGACCGAACGGCTCGGCTTTACCGGGCGCGGCGAAGGGATAGCTGCCCAGGCCGTCGCCACCCTGATTTCACGGGAGGACCCAGTGTGATGAAGCGCATCTCGAGAATGGCGGCCGTTGCGGCCCTCGCATTTACTTCGATGCTGCCCGCCGGCGCACAAGCGCAAAGCAGACTGCCCGATCTCACCGGTGACGAGGCCGCCGCGCTGGCCATCTATGCCGTGCCTGCCCTGATCGACGCGACCGAGCAGGCTTGCGCGGGCCGCCTGTCGTCCAACGGGTTCCTGGCCAAGCGCGGCCCCGCACTCGCGCAGCGTTATGCCGCACAGCAGAACGCCGTCTGGCCGAAAGCGCGCGGCGCCATGTTCAAGTTCGCCGCGGGCAAGGCCGCCGGCGAACAGTTGCGGATGTTCTCCAGCCTTCCTGACAACGCCGTACGGCCGCTTGTCGACGCGCTGATCCGCCAGGAAGCCGCCGCCCGCGTGGAGCCGAAGTCTTGCACGTACATCGAGCGGATGGCCGAAGCCCTCTCGCCACTCGAACCCGCGCAAGCCGGCAAGATCATGGGCGTCCTGTTCGACGTCGCTTCGGCCAGCGGCGAGCTTGCCGCCCGCGCCGGCGCAGCGGTTGGCCGTCCATGAGCGACTCGCTCCTCCCCGATGAGATCGTCGACCTCGCCCGCCGGGTGATCGAAGAGAACCGCGCCATCGGCCGCAAGATCGTCGTCGCCGAAAGCTGCACCGGCGGGCTCGTCGCCGCGGCGCTGACCGAGATCCCCGGCTCTTCCGCCGTGTTCGACCGCGGCTACGTTACCTACTCCAACGAGTCGAAAAGAGAATCCCTCGGCGTCGCCCGCGACGTGATCGACGCGTTCGGCGCGGTTTCGATCGCCTGCGTCTATGCGATGGCACAGGGCGCGCTGCAGCGCAGCGGGGCCGACGTGGCGGTCGCGATCAGCGGTATCGCCGGCCCGGAAGGCGGCTCGGCCCAGAAGCCGGTCGGCACGGTGGTCTTCGCCCGCGCGTTCCGCGACGCGGAGGAGCGCGACGCCGAATCGAAGCTGTTCGATTCCGAGGACCGGCGTGGCGTGCGCCTTCAGGCGACGCTGTGCGCGCTGGAACTCCTGCTGCCGTAAAGCTCTTCCGCGCGCGTCTCGAACGCGGCGACCATCTTGCGGAAGGCGCGGTCGAAGTACTGGCCGGCGAGCGCTTCGAACATCAGGTTCTTGAACTTGAACTCGACGCAGAAGTGGATCTCGCAGCCGCCGTCTTCGAGCGGTTCGAACTCCCAGACATTGTCCAGGTCCTTCAGCGGCCCGTCGACATAGATCACCTCGAGCCGTCGGGGACGCTCCTTGTAGACGCGCGAGGTGAACTTCTCCCGCAGCGCCTTGAATCCGACCAGCATGTCCGCGACCATCTCGGTTTCGCTGTCGGAACGCACCCGCGTGGCCACGACCCACGGCAGGAACTCGCCGTAGCGGTCGACATCGGCCACGAGGTCGAACATCTCCTCGCAGCTGTAAGGCAGCCGTCTGGTCTCTCGAATACCGGGCATCAGATCAGCCTTGCGTTCCGCTTGTCCTGAGTCCGATCCCGTTCGTTCCGAACCCAACCCTGCTCGTTCCGAACCCAACCCCGTTCGTCCTGAGCTTGTCGAAGGACCGTTTTTCTTCGAGCGTCGTGCTGAAACAAGGGCGGCCCTTCGACAAGCTCAGGGCGAACGGAATGGCGGAGCGGACGGGAGGGAGAGGGAGCCATCAGCCGAACTTCACCCCAGCCTGCTTGGCCAGTTTCGCTTCGCGCCGCGCCTTCATCTCGGCGAAGTCGTCGCCGGCGTGATAGCTCGAACGGGTCAGGGGGCTCGCGGCGACTTGCAGGAAGCCTTTCGCACGCCCGATCGCGCCATAGGCGTCGAAGGCCTGCGGGCTGACGAATTCCTCGACTTTCGCGTGCTTTGGCGTCGGCTGGAGATACTGCCCCATCGTCAGGAAATCGACATCGGCGCTGCGCATGTCGTCCATCACCTGGTGCACTTCGAGCCGCGCCTCGCCGAGCCCCAGCATGATGCCGGACTTGGTGAAGATCGCCGGATCGTGGGCCTTCACTTCCTCGAGCAGGCGCAGGGAGGCGTAGTAGCGCGCGCCGGGACGGATCGTCGGATAGAGCCGCGGGACTGTCTCCAGGTTGTGGTTGTAGACGTCCGGCCCCGCCGCGCAGATCGCCTCCACAGCGGGCCGCATCTTGCCGCGGAAGTCGGGCGTGAGGATCTCGATCGTGGTGTTCGGCGTGTTGCGGCGCAGGGCCTCGATCACTTTCACGAACTGCCCCGCCCCGCCGTCCGGCAAGTCATCACGGTCGACGCTGGTGACGACAATGTGCTCGAGCCCCAGCTTGGCGGCGGCGGTGGCGACATGCTCAGGCTCGAGCGGATCGACCATGCGCGGCATGCCGGTCTTGACGTTGCAGAAGGCGCAGGCGCGCGTGCAGACATCGCCCAGGATCATCACCGTCGCGTGCTTCTTGGTCCAGCACTCGCCGATGTTCGGGCAGGCCGCTTCTTCGCACACGGTGTTGAGGTTGAGGTCGCGCATCAGCTGGCGCGTCTGGTGATAGCCTTTGCTGACGGGCGCCTTGACGCGAATCCAGTCGGGTTTGCGCTGGCGCTCGGGCCGGGGCGCGCCCAGATTTGCCGGGGACAGGTCGTTCATGCAGCCCACTTAGGGAACCCTCTTGTCAGTGGCAATGGCGCGCGGCATGGCAGCGCCATGACTGAAGACACGCCCACCGAAGCGCTCGCCCATCTCCTCGACGGTTATCACAGGTTCCGGGAAAAAGGCTGGCATCCCCAGCGCGCCCGTTGGGACCGTTTGCGCGAGGGCCAGCAGCCGCAGGTCATGGTGATTGCGTGTTCCGACAGCAGGGTCGATCCGGCGCAGATCTTCGACGTCGATCCCGGCGAGATCTTCGTCGTGCGCAACGTCGCTGCCCTGGTGCCGCCGTTCGAGACCACCCCCGGCCACCACGGCGTCTCGGCCGCGCTGGAATTCGCGGTCCAGGTGCTCAAGGTGAAGGAAATCCTCGTACTCGGGCACGGCATGTGCGGCGGCTGCAACGCCGCGCTGACCCAGGCCATGCGCGGCGCGGCGCCGGGCGAAGGCGGTTTCGTGGCGGACTGGATCTCGCTGCTCGACGATGCGCGCGAGGCGGTCGTCAGCGAGTACGGCACCGAAGGCCACGCGGCCCAGCGGGCGATGGAGCACGCCGGCGTCAAGGTGAGCCTCGATAACCTGCGGACGTTCCCCTGTGTCGCCGCACGGGAGGCGAGCGGCAAGCTGACGCTGCGCGGCGCGTTCTTCGCCATTACCGACGGTGTCCTCCACCTGCTGGATGAAAGCAGCGGGAAGTTCCGCCCGGCCTAATCGCTTGTCGCCGCCGCTTCGGCGAGCCATGTAGCGCCCATGCCGGAAGCCGACCTCAAGAACATCGCCCTGCTGATCGACGCCGACAATGCCTGCCATGCGGGCATCGATCCTGTGCTGACCGTCCTGGCGGAGTTGGGCCAGGTGAACATCCGCCGCGCCTACGGCAACTGGGCCAAGCCGGCGCTGGCCAAGTGGAACCAGATCACCCACCGTTATGGCCTGCAGCCGATGCAGCAGTTCGATCTGACCAAGGGCAAGAACGCCACCGACATGGCAATGACGATCGACGCGGTCGACCTGCTCTATCGCGGCAAAGTCGACGGGTTCGGCATCATGAGTTCGGACAGCGATTTTACGCCGCTGGTCACGCGGCTGAGGCAGGATGGCCTGCTGGTCTACGGCTTCGGTAGCGCCCAGGCACCGGAAGCCTTCAAGACCGCCTGCACGCGCTACATCGATGTCGATCAGCTCATCCGCACTTCTTCGCAGGAGGAAGGCGGAAAGCCTGAAGGGCGGCAGATCGACCAGGAGCTCATCGAGCTGCTGGGCGCGGCCTGGCGCGCCGCAAGCCGCGACGAGGAAGGTTTTGCCAGGCTGCAGGAAGTCGGCCAGATCGCCGGCAACCGATCGAGCTTCGACGTGCGCAACCACGGCTTCAAGCGCCTGTCCGACCTGATCCAGGCGGCGGGCGACAATTTCAAGCTAGAGCGGCGCGAGGGCAACCAGCTCTATGTAAAGCGCTTGCGCTGAGGCACGAAACGGCAGCTTCTTCGTTGATCGTCATCAGATCGATGGAGAAGGCATGGTCGACAAGAGCGAAAAGTTCAGCTGGCTGGTCCGCCTCGGCTATGCCGCGCGGGGCGTCACGTACATCCTGCTCGGGTGGCTTGCGCTCGGCACCCGTGCCGAAGCCGGCGAAGGCAATCAGGGCGTGTTCGCGCACCTGCAGGAGATGCCGCTCGGCACGCCGATCCTCTACCTCATGGCCATCGGCCTGACCGCTTACGTCCTGTTCAAGTTCGCCGCGGCGGTCGGCGACGTCGAGAACCGCGGCAGCGACACGAAAGGCATCGTCAAGCGCATCGGCGATGCGGCGAGCGGCGTAGCCTATACCATCCTGGCCTTCGCCGCCCTGCAGTTTGCCAGCGGCTCCAAGCAGAGCGCGGCGGGCGGAGAGAGCCAGCAGACCGCGAGCAGCATCCTGGACTGGACTCTCGGTGGCTTGCTCATCGGCGCTGTCGGGCTCGGATTCCTCGTTGGTGCCCTGATGCAGGCGAAGGAAGCCGCCACCGGCCACTTCATGCACCGCGTCAGCCCGCGCGCGCCGAACGGGATCGAAGCCGTCGGCCGGGCCGGCCATGCTGCCCGAGCGGTGGTGTTCGCCATTATCGGCTGGTCGCTGGTGCAATCGGCCTGGTTCAACTCGTCCAGCGAAGTGAAAGGGCTCGGCGAAGCGCTCGTGAGCCTGCGTGAGAGCGGCACCGTTTACACGCTCGTCGCCGTGGGCCTGATGCTGTTCGGCGCCTTCAGCCTCGTGGTCTCACGCTACCGCATCATCCCCGACCTCGACAGCACAAGCTTGAAGCCAAGCTTCCGCTGATCAGACCCGGTCGAAAGCGCCGAGTATGGGACAAGGTCCGTCCCCACCCCTGGCGCAGTCGCGGGCGAGCCGGGCCAGCGATTCCCGCGCCGCCTGCAGCTTGGCGATCTGCTCGTCGAGGGCGGCGATCCGCTCGGCGGCCATGGCGCGGGCGCGCGGGCGGTCGTCGGTCCGGTCCAGCTCGATCAGCTCGGCGATCTCGGCCAGCGTGAAGCCGGCGACTTGCGCATGGCGGACATAGCGCAGGCGCTTGACGTCATCCTCGCCATAGTGCCGCCCGCCCGGCGCTTCGCCGCGGGGAACGGTCAGCAGACCTTTGCGCTGGTAGAAGCGCACCGTCTCGACGCCGACGCCACCTTTTCGCGCCAGTTCCGAAATGCGCATCATTTTTCCCATTGACTCCGTACCGTGGTACGGAAGCTATAGACCCGGGCATGACCAAGGACAACACACCGAAGATCGCCCGCCTCTACCGCATGGTGATGGAGAAGCACGTCTGCCCCTATGGGGTAAAGGCCAAGTGGCTGCTCGAGCGCAGCGGCTACACGGTCGAGGACCACTGGCTGACCACGCGCGAGGAGACCGACGCGTTCAAGCGCGAACACGACGTCCCGACCACGCCGCAGACCTTCATCGGCGGCAAGCGCATCGGCGGGTACACCGAGCTGCGCGCGTTCCTGGGCAAGCCTCTGCCTGCTGAAGGTTCAACCAGCTACAGGCCGGTGATCGCCGTCTTCGCCATCGCCGCCGCGCTTGGCCTGGCGGTGAGCCAGTTCGCCTATGGCAGCCCCTTCACGGTGCGCGCGGCCGAATGGTTCGTCAGCTTCACGATGGCGATCCTGGCCATGCTCAAGCTGCAGGATATCGAGAAGTTCTCCAGCATGTTCGTGGGTTACGACCTGCTCGCGCGCCGCTATGTGCCCTATTCCTATGCCTATCCTTACCTCGAAGCAGCCGCAGGCGTGCTGATGGCCGCGCATGCGCTCGACTGGCTATCGATCCCGATCGCCCTGACGATCGGCACGATCGGCGCGATCAGCGTGTTCTATGCCGTCTATGTGCAGAAGCGGGAGATCAAATGCGCCTGCGTCGGCGGGTCGAGCAACGTCCCGCTCGGCTTCGTCTCCCTGACCGAGAACCTGTTCATGATCGGCATGGCCGTCTGGATGCTGATCTAACTCTCAATACCGAAGGACCATCTGAATGTACTCTCGTCTCCTCGCCGGCGCCGCCGCCCTGGCCCTGTTCCCGGCAGCCGCCCCTGCCCAGGACCATTCCGGACACGCCGAGCCGGCGCCGCCGGCGGCCGCGCAGCCGGCCGCTGAACCGCAGTCCGACCACTCGGCGATGAACCACGGCGCCGCGGAACAACCGCAGCCGGATCACTCCGCCATGGACCACAGCGCCATGGAACAGCCGCAAGTGGATCACGGGGCGATGGGACATCCGCAGAAGGACCATTCGCAGATGAACCATTCGCAGATGGACCATTCCACGATGCCGATGGCCCGGGGCGATCATTCGGCTCACGTTTCCGACATGTCCGGCGAAGGCTCCGGCACTTCGCGCCTGCCGCCGAACGAGACCATGAACCATGGCGCAATGATCGGCCTCGGCGGCGATGACACGCTGATGCTGCACGGCTTCCTGTGGCCGGTCTACACGAACCAGGGCGGCCCGAGGGGCGACGACAAGCTCTATGTCCAGTCGATGGCCATGGCGACGATGACCGCTCCGTTCGAGGGCGGCAAGTTCACCTTGCGCACGATGATGAGCCTCGAACCGCTGCTGCGGCACGACGGTTATCCGAGCCTCTTCGCCACGGGCGAGGTGGCTTATGGCGAGCCGCTGGTCGATCGCCAGCATCCGCACGATTTGTTCATGGAACTGGCCGGCCGCCTGGACGTGGACATCGCCGAAGACACCAGCGTGTTCCTGTACGGCGGCCCGGTCGGCGAGCCGGCGCTCGGGCCGAGCGCATTCATGCACCGCGCCAGCGCCCGCTACAATCCCGAGGCGCCGATCACGCACCACTGGTTCGATTCCACGCACATCGTCTATGGCGTGCTCACCGGCGGCGTTGCTGGCCCCCGCTGGCAACTCGAGGCAAGCACCTTCCGCGGGCGCGAACCCGACGAGTTCCGCTGGAACATCGAGGAGCCGAAGTTCGACTCTTGGAGCGTCCGCGCCAGCTTCGCGCCTGCGCGCTCCTGGCTGCTCCAGGCAAGCTATGGCGAGATCGACGAACCCGAGGAGATGCACCCGGGCCAGGACGAACACCGCACCACCGCCTCCGCTCACTACAACAACGGCCACGGGCTCTCCGCGATGGCTGCTTACTCGGGCAAGAACCGGCAGCCGGGCGACACGCTGGACGCTTGGCTCGGCGAAGTGAACTGGGACCTGACGGACCGCCACACCGTGTTCGGCCGGGTCGAGAACGTCGAGAACGACGAGCTCTTCCCCGACCACCACGATCCCCTGCACGACCAGGCGTTCCGCGTGACCAAGTTCCAGGCCGGCTATGCCTACCGCATCCCGCTCGGCCCGTTGGATTTGGCGCTCGGCGGAACGGTCTCCGCTTTCGCCAAACCCGATGCCCTGGATGAAGCCTACGGCTCCTCCCCGATCGGATACACCCTGTTTGCCCGCTTCAGCCTGGGCGACTGACCAGCGAAAATCCTCCCCGTTTCCGCGGAGCGGGAATGGGGAGGTGGCAGACGCCGTCAGGCGGCTGACGGAGGGGTCCCGGTGCGCCATACCCCTCCACCACGACACCTGCGGTGTCGCGGTCCCCCTCCCCATTCGGCTGCGCCGAACAGGGAGGATTAGAGTCTCAGCTTCCGCATTGGACGGTGCCGATGGTAGCGTAGAGTTCCGCCCCGGCGCCGTCGACCAGGCGGACGGACCCGGTGAAGTTCACCGTCTCGTCTCCCGCCTGGGTCCCCTCCCCTTCCACGGTCAGGTAGAGCACGCGATCCTCGGCGAGGTAGCGCGTGCGCGAGCCGAGCACCGCGCCTTCGCTCTCAGGATCGACTACGAACCGCTGGATCCGACCGCCGATCTTCATCGCTGCCTGGTCAGCATTAGCGAGCACGATCGGCGCCATGGAAGCGCCGGAGGCGTAAGCGCAGCCGGCGCCGAACAGGTCGTTCGCCTCGATATCCGGGTAAGTGATCGCCTGTGGCACGACCGTGGGAGCAGGCGGCTCGGCTTCGGTTTCGCCGCAGGCCGGCAGCGCGGAGCAAAGCAGGAGAACGAACCGGCGCATCAGTGCCTCCCGAACAGTTTCTCAACATCGCCCATCGACAGCTTCACCCAGGTCGGCCGCCCGTGGTTGCACTGGCCGGAGCGCGGCGTGCGCTCCATCTCTCGCAGAAGCGCGTTCATCTCGGCGACGGAGAGCGTACGCCCCGCGCGTACAGAGCCGTGGCAGGCCATCGTCGCCAGCACGTGCTCGATCTTCTCGCCCAGCAACAGGGCCTCGCCGTGCTTGGCGAGATCGTCGGCCAAGTCAGTCAGCAGCCGATGCGGATCGGCGCCGTTGAGCGCTCCCGGCATGGCCCGCACGAGCATGGCGGAAGGGCCGAAGCGCTCGATCGCCAGGCCGAACTCGGCGAAACTGGCGGCGTGTTCCTCCAGGCGGTCGCACGCCGGCTCGTCCAGCTCTACGACCTCGGGGATCAGCAGCGCCTGGCTGGCGGCGACCTTCTCGCCCGCACCCGCCGCCCGCAGGCGTTCGAGCACGAGCCGCTCGTGTGCCGCGTGCTGGTCCACCAGCACGAGCCCGTCGGCCGCTTCGGCAACGATGTAGGTATCGGCCACCTGCCCGCGAGCAATGCCGAGCGGATAGTCGGCGGCCTCCTCGGGCAGCGGCTCGGCCTGCTCCGCCCTGCCCTGCGGCGCGTCGAGCACGCTGGCCTCGTAGCTGCGCCAGGCAGAGCTTGCCTCCCGCACCGCAGCCGAAGGCGCAGTCCAGTCGCGGCCGCGGAACAGCGAGCCGAGCGCGGGCGCGAGCTGCGGCTCCGTCTGCCAGCGCCCCATCGCGGCGGCGTCCGGGGCTTGCGCGCTACGCCGGTCGCCCGTTGCGAGAGCCTGCCGCAGGCCCGAGACGATGAAGCCCCGCACCGCCGCCGCGTCGCGGAAGCGGACCTCGGTCTTCGCCGGATGGACGTTCACGTCCACGTCTTCCGCCGCGATCTCCAGGAACAGCGCCAGGACAGCGTGCCGGTCCCGCGCCAGCATGTCGGCATAGGCGCCGCGCACCGCGCCGATGAGCAGCCGGTCCTTCACCGGGCGGCCGTTGACGAACAAGTACTGGTGATCGGCCACGCCGCGGTTGTACGTCGGCAAGCCGGCGACACCGGTCAGCCGCATGGTCCCGCGTTCCATGTCCAGGGCCACGGAGTTGTCCGCCAGCTCCCGCGCCACGATCATGGCCACCCGGGCGGCCAGGGCCTCCCCGCCTTGCAGGTCGAGGATGCACCGCTCCCCGTGATCGAGCCGGAAGGAAACGTCCGGCCGGGCCATCGCCAGGCGGCGCACGACATCCAGGCAAGCGGCGTATTCGCTGCGCGCCGTGCGCAGGAACTTACGCCGCGCGGGCACTTTGCCAAACAGCTGTTCGACCCGCACACGCGTCCCCGGCGGCAGCGCAGCGGGGCCTTCGTCCGTCAGCGCGCCGTGATCGACCACCCGCCGCCAGCCCTGCTCGGCGCCGCGCACCCGGCTTTCAAGCGTCAGCCGCGCGACGCTGGCAATCGACGGCAGCGCCTCCCCGCGGAAGCCCAGCGTGGCGACCTGCTCGATAGCGTCGTCGGGCAGTTTGGACGTGGCATGCCGCTCCAGGGCCAGGGCCATTTCCTCGGGTCCCATTCCGCACCCGTCGTCGGTGACTTCGATCCGCGACAGGCCGCCGTCCGACAGCGCAACCGCGATCCGGCCCGCGCCGGCATCGAGCGCGTTCTCGACCAGCTCCTTCAGCGCAGAGGCGGGCCGCTCCACCACTTCGCCCGCGGCGATACGGTTGACCAGCGTCTCGGGAAGTCGGCGGATTTCCGGCATGACCGCCATGGTAACGGCAGGGTGGCTGCAATTCGAGCCGGACAGTGTAAAAACCCGTCGATTGCCCCACAAAATTTTGGCCTTTGCAAAGCCCTTGCGATAAGGACCCTTGCAAGGCGGGTCCTCCCGGCCTTTCGTCATACCAACAATCCGTGGCAAAGCTCGGAAACTACGGGATCATCATGAGCTCCTTCTTCTCCCGCCTTTTCTCGTTCGGTTCTCCCAACATGGCTATCGACTTGGGCACGGCCAACACACTGGTCTATGTCCAGGATCGCGGGATCGTGCTGAACGAGCCGTCGGTGGTCGCGATCGAGACGCTGAACGGGATCAAGCGGGTCAAGGCCGTCGGCGACGACGCCAAGCTGATGATGGGCAAGACGCCCGACAGCATCGAGGCGATCCGCCCGCTGCGCGACGGCGTGATCGCCGACATCGAAATCGCCGAGGAGATGATCAAGCACTTCATCCGCAAGGTCACCGGCCGCAAGACGAGCACTTTCCGCCACCCGGAAATCGTCATCTGCGTGCCTTCGGGCTCGACCTCGGTCGAACGCCGCGCGATCCGCGATGCCGCCTCCAACGCCGGCGCTTCCGAAGTCTTCCTGATCCTCGAGCCCATGGCCGCGGCGATCGGCGCCGACATGCCGGTGACCGAGCCGGTCGGCTCGATGGTCGTGGACATCGGCGGCGGCACCACCGAAGTCGCCGTGCTCTCGCTGCGCGGCCTTGCCTACACCACTTCGGTCCGCACCGGCGGTGACAAGATGGACGAAGCGATCGTCTCCTACGTCCGCCGCCACCACAACCTGCTGATCGGCGACGCGACCGCGGAACGGATCAAGAAGGAATACGGCGTCGCCACCGTGCCGGAAGACGGCGTGGGCGAAACGGTCACCATCAAGGGCCGCGACCTCGTGAACGGGGTGCCGAAGGAAATCACCATCAACCAGGGCCACATCGCCGAGGCTCTCAGCGAGCCGATCGGGGCCATCGTCGAAGGCGTGCGCATTGCGCTGGAGAACACGGCGCCCGAACTGGCGGCGGACATCGTCGACCAGGGCATCGTCCTCACCGGCGGCGGCGCGCTGATCCGCGGGCTCGACGATCACCTCAAGGAAGAAACGGGGCTGCCGGTCAGCGTCGCGGAAGACCCGCTGTCCTGCGTGGCGATGGGCACCGGGCGCGCGATGGAAGATCCGCTCTACCGCGGCGTGCTGATGACCGCCTGATCCTTCTGGGAAGTTAAGCAGGAAGGGCGGCAATGGCTCCGCCGAAGATCCGTTCCAGTTCGAACCGAAAGGCGCAATTGAGCGTCTTCACGGGCTACCTGATCGCGGGCATGGGCACGCTGATCGGGGCTGCGCTGCTGATCATCTCGCTGATGCAGCCGCAGGCGCTCGCAGGTCTGCGCAGCATGGCCACCGACGCCGCCTCCTCCGCCGGCGAGGCTGGCGCCACGGCGCGCACCGGGGGCAAGAGCTTCTTCGAAGCGATCGCGGGGTACTACCGCGCCGGCAGCAGGAATGCCGAGCTCGAGCGGGAGATGCGCATCGCCCGCGTCAGGCTCGTCGAAGCCGAAGCGATCAGGCAGGAGAACGCCCGCCTCAAGCGCACCCTCGGCCTTCGCGAAAGAGACACCCAGCCGGTCGCGCTTGCCCGGCTGATCGGGTCCACCTCGTCCAGCGCGCGGCGCTTCGCCTACATCTCCGCCGGGCGCGAGGATGGCGTGCGGCCGGAAATGCCCGTCGTCTCGCCGATGGGCCTGGTCGGGCGGGTGCTCGAAACCGGCGCGCGCAGTTCGCGCGTGCTGCTGCTGACCGATAGCGAAAGCATGGTGCCGGTCCGCCGCTCCACGGACAACGTGGTCGCCTTTGCCGAAGGCCGCACCGACGGCTCGCTGCGGCTGCGCCTGATCAACCTCGGGATCAACCCGATCAAGCCGGGGGACGTCTTCGTCACCTCCGGCGCCGGCGGCCTGTTCCGGCCGAACGTCGCGGTGGCGGTCGCCGAAACGATCACCCGCGACGGCGCCATCGCGCGCGTTCTCAGCAACCCGGCCGCGACCGACTATGTCGCGGTCGAGCCGGTTTGGCAGCAGGAAGCCAGGGCGATGCTTCGCGCCCCGCCCGCTGCCGAAACAGAGGCCGAATGATCGACCAGATCAATCCGCGCGCGCGGCGCGATGCATTCGGCACGAAGATCAACCGCGATCACTCGCGGCTGCTGGCCTACGGCGTCCCCTGGCTGGCGATCCTGCTGTTCTCGCTCACCCCTATGCTGCCGGTGATCGCCTCGGCGCCGGTCATGCCGCCGCTTGGCTACATGTTCATGCTCGCGTGGCGCCTCATGCGGCCGGGCCTGCTGCCGATGTGGGCCGGGCTGCCGCTGGGGGCGTTCGACGATCTGTTCTCGGGCCAGCCTTTCGGCGGCGGCATCCTGCTGTTCTCGCTGACCCTGATTGCCGCCGACTTCCTCGACGCGCGGTTCCCCTGGCGCAGCTTCTGGCAGGATTGGATGATCGCCAGCCTGGTGATCGCCATCTACATCGGCTGTGCTGCGCTGGTCTCCGGCGCGGACCTCGAAACGCCGCTGCTGGTCGCTCTCGTGCCTCAGCTCTTGCTGTCGGTGCTGGCCTTTCCCATTATCGCCCGCATGGTATCCCTGCTCGACCGACTCCGGCTCCTGCGCATCCGCCGGCTCGGCTAGGCGATGCAGAGGTTTACCGCATCTTCGCTCAAGCAGAGCTTCGACCGGCGCAGCTTCGTCATCGGAGCGGTGCAAGGCGGCATTGGCCTGCTGCTCGCCGCGCGCATGGGCTACATCGCCGTCGCCGAGAACGAGAAGTACGAGATGGAGGCGGAGAGCAACCGCGTCAATCTCAGCCTGATCCCGCCGCGCCGCGGCTGGATCCTCGACCGCAACGGCGCGCCGATGGCCTCGAACCGCGCGGACTTCCGTGTCGATATCATCCCGGAACGGCTGGAGGACCCCCGCCGGACCGTCCAGACACTCGGCAAGCTGCTCAACTTCACCGCCGACGAGATCGAAGATCTCAACGTGCGGCTCGAGACTGCCGCGGGTTTCCAGCCGGTCCCGGTCGCCAGCGGGCTGGACTACGACGAGTTCGCCGCCGTCAGCGTACGCCTGCCGGAGCTTCCCGGAGTCGTGCCACAGCGCGGCTTCTCCCGCTACTACCCCACGGGGCCCGCGGTCGGCCATCTGATCGGCTATGTCGGCGCCGCAAGCCGCGAGGAGTACGAGCAGGAGCCGATCCCGCTGCTCCTTACTCCCGGGTTCAAGCTGGGCAAGGACGGGCTCGAGAAGCAGTTCGAGCAGACCTTGCGGGGGGAACCGGGTGCCCGGCGCGTGGAAGTCACCGCCGGCGGCCGTATCGTGCGCGATCTCGACACGCGCGAGGACGTCCAGGGCAAGTCGATCCAGCTGACCATCGACGGGCCCCTGCAGGACTACGCCGCACGGCGGCTGGGGCTGGAATCCGGCTCGGTCGTGGTGATGGACTGCCTCACCGGCGACCTCATGTGCATGGCGTCGATGCCCAGCTTCGACCCGAACAGCTTCTCCGACGGAATCGGCCGCGTCGAGTACCAGATGCTCAGCCAGAACGAGCGGGTGCCGCTGCGCAACAAAGTACTCAAGGGCCTCTACCCGCCCGGATCGACAGTGAAGCCGATGGTGGCGATGGCCTTTCTCGAGGCCGGTCTGGACCCGTCCGAATCCGTCAACTGTGCGGGCGGGCTCAGGGTCGGCAACCGCGTGTTCCACTGCTGGCAGCGCCGGGGCCACGGCAGGGTGGACATGGCCAAGGGCATCTACCAGTCCTGCGACGTCTACTTCTACCATTTCGCCCAGCGCCTGGGCATGGATGTCATCGCGCCGATGGCAAAGCGCTGCGGCATGGGGCAGGAGTTCCCCCTTCCCGTCGCCAGCCAGTTCTACGGCACCGTGCCCGATCCCGCATGGAAGCTGAAGAAGTACGGCCAGCAATGGCAGCCATACGACACGGTGAACGCGACGATCGGCCAAGGCTACATGCTCGCCAACCCGCTGCAGCTCGCCGTGATGGCCGCCCGCCTCGCGACGGGCAACAAGGTCATGCCGCGCATGCTCCTGCGCAAGGACAAGCCGCGCTTCGACAGTCTGAACTTCCACGGCGATCACGTCCAGGTGATGCAGCAGGCGATGAGCGACGTGGTCAACGGTCCGGGTACCGCCGGGCGTGCCCGCCTGCCCATCGACGACGTGCTGATGGCCGGCAAGACAGGCACGGCCCAAGTCGTCAGCCTCAGCGTCGGCAGCGGCAAGGGCGGCCTGTGGAAGCACCGCGACCACGGCCTGTTCATCTTCTTCGCCCCGTTCGACAATCCGCGCTACGCCGGCGCGGTGGTGATCGAGCACGGCGGCGGATCGGGCGCGGCCTATCCCATCGCGCGGGACGTCATGACGTTCATGTTCGACCCCGCCAAAGGCCTGGAAGCGCTGCACGCGCTCGAGAAGCAATGGGGCGGCACCGCGCAGGAGCGGCTCAATGCCGATTACGCGCGCTTCGCAGCCGCAGCCGGGGTCGACGTGCCCCCTGCCCCGGCCGATCCGGTCACGGTCGCGAGGCAGGTCGACGCGGAAGCGCGCAGCGCAGCCGAACCCGCCCGGCCCCATCCAGGTCCGATCGACCCCGCTCCCGAACCCGTGGGCACTGCCGCTCCGCCGGTCACTCCCACCCCCGCGAGCGCCACACCGACGCCGGAGCCACGATGAGGCACGCGATACTTCCCCCCGCGATAGCATCCCAGCCGTGGCGGGTGCTGCTGCCGCTAACGCTGCTGGTGTGCTTTGGCGCCGCCGTGCTCTTCTCGGCAGCTGGCGGCTCGATGCAGCCTTACGCCGCTTCGCACCTCGTCCGCTTCGCCGTGTTCCTGGCGGTGGCGATGATGATCTCATACCTCCCCGCGGATCTCGTCCGCTGGGCCGCTTACCCGGCTTATGGCGTCGTCGTCCTGCTGCTGATGCTGGTCGAGGCGCTCGGCCAGCTCGGCGGCGGCAGCCAGCGCTGGCTCGACCTTGGGCCGATCGTGCTGCAGCCGTCGGAACTCATGAAGCCGGTCATCGTGCTGGTGCTGGCGAGCTACTACCACTCGCTGCCTGCGGGGATGATCGCAAACTGGCGAACGCTCCTGCCCCCCGCGGCGCTGATGGGTTTCCCGATGGCGCTTGTGCTCCTTCAGCCCGATCTCGGCACGTCGCTGGCGATCGTTTTCGGCGGCGCGGTGGTGATCTTCCTTGCCGGCGTGCCGGGCAAGTGGTTCCTCGGGGCAGGCGCAACCGCCCTGGTGATCGCCCCCCTCGCCTACTTCTTCGGCTTGCACGATTACCAGCGCCGCCGCGTCACCACCTTCCTCGATCCGGAGAGCGATCCGCTTGGGTCGGGCTACCACATCACCCAATCGAAGATCGCGATCGGCTCCGGCGGGATCACCGGGAAGGGGTTCGGCGAGGGGTCGCAGAGCCATCTCGACTACCTCCCCGAACCGCATACCGATTTCGTCTTCGCGACCATGGCCGAGGAATGGGGCCTGATCGGCGGCCTGTTCGTGCTGCTGGTGTTCGGCATCGTATTGCGCTGGGGCCTAATCGTGGCCCGGCGCGCGCCCGACCGCTTCCTCCGCCTGCTCGCCGGCGGGATGACGGCAACGATCTTCTTCTACGCCGCGATCAACCTGATGATGGTCATGGGCCTCGCGCCGGTGGTGGGTATCCCGCTGCCGTTCATGAGCCACGGCGGTTCATCGATGATGACCAACATGATCTGCCTGGGCACTTTGATGATGGTCGACCGCTGCAGCCGGCGCGCCGTGACGCCCGGTCTGGGCTGAGCGAAATCTCCTCTTTTATCGCAGCGCACAACCGCTATATGAGCCGCTCCCGGCGATTCGCCGGGTACCCAGCGGCCCCAGGTTCTCCCTGGTTCCCCCGGATGGACGCATAGCTCAGTTGGTAGAGCAGCTGACTCTTAATCAGCGGGTCCTTGGTTCGAGCCCAAGTGCGTCCACCATTTTCTCTCTTCAGATCGAAGCTCTACGGAGCAGCGCGAATGCCGTTCCGACGAAGTCAGAATGGTCATTCCGACAGCTTCCAATCGAGCGGTCAGACCGGGTCGTAGCCGAGCTCATCCACCCAGGGCGCGAGTTTGGGAAGTACCTGTTCGAGGTGGGCGCGATAGCGGAGCCATCGGCCGGAGGCGCGGCGGTAGATGGGCTCGACGACCTGCGAATAGCTGGCGGTGGTAATCAGGCCGCGTGATCTGGCGGTCCTCGTATGGTCAAGCACGGCCGGATCCCATTCCAGGCCCAGCCATTCGACGAGCGGCTGCACCTGGCCTTCCACGTCATCGACCAGGTCTTCGTATTTCAGGCTGAAGACGTTGTCCGGAAACAGCTCATGCGACTTCGTCCAATGGGTGAAGGACAAGTCGTAGAACCCGGCGGCATCCTCCGGCCGCAGGAAATTGGCCATCGCCGGATTGAGCCGGAAATTGCTCATCAGGCAGCTGAGCACGACATCGCACGGATGGCGCAGTGCGAGGATGACTTTAGCCTTGGGGAACAGTCTGCGGATCAGCGGAAGGCGGTAGAGGAACAGAGGCGATTTATCGATCAGCAGCTGGCCCGGACCGACCGGCTGGATCTTGTCCACTTCCGCGAAATAACATGCCCGCGCGTCCGTGATCTGGTCCGCGCTCATGCCTGGCAGGGCAGTGAGCCCACCGAGCTTCTCCTCCACCCGGTTGAGGGGCGGCTGTTCCTCCATCACCGCCGTCCCGGGATGCCCCATCAGTATCGTGTCGAGCAAGGTCGTCCCCGACCGCGGAAAGCCGACCAGGAATGCCGGATCCGGCCGGCCATCATCGACGGCCACGTCGATCCAACCGGCTCGCCAGGCGGGGGTAATCTGCGCGATCTCCGCCTCAAGCTGCCTGCGCAGCTCCGCCGCCCTTCCCAGCGGATCGTTGGGCGTATCCTCGAGCAAAGCATTGGCCGTGGCGAAAGCCGCGAAAGCCTCGTCGGTTCGGCCGAGCCGATCTAGCAAAGTCGCGCGCATATGCGTCGTACGCACGGGCTCGACGTCTGCGGGCACCTCATCGAGTTTCACCAAGGCATCCGCGAAGCGCTTCTGGCGGCGCAGTTCGAGCGCTTCGATGAACGCGAGAGACTTGGCGGCAATCCCGTTCTTACGGCCAAGCGCAATCAGGGGCGCGAACTGATCTTCGCGATTGGTGTGCTCGAACTGGATCGCCAACCCGACGTAGGCATCGGCTTCCGACGGGTCGAGATCGATCGTCCGGCGGTAAGCCCGCTCGGCTTCCTCCGTCTCGCGCGCTATCCCGTGCTCGATCCCCAGCTTGAGCTGCACGCTGGCCGAATTGGGTTCGCGTGCCGCGGCCTCGAGCAGCGCAGCCATCGCTTCTTCTTGCCGCTGCTGCGCCTTGTAGAAGACATAGAGCTGATGCGGAGGCCGCCAGTCCGCCGGAAAATCGGCACTTGCCCTGACCAGTTCGACTTCCGCCTCGTCCGTACGATCGAGCGCCAGCAGGGCTGACGCCAAGTTGAGACGCGTCGGCGCGGCTCGCGGGTCCAACGACACGGCTCGCCGAAGGACATCGACCGCGCCGGCATAGTCCCCGGTCGCCACCAGGGCATTGCCCAGATTGTTGAGGCATTCGAAATCATCGGGAGCGCTATCAAGGACCAGCCGGTATGCAGCGACCGCTGCGGCGAAGTCCTCCAGCTTTTGCGCCAGGAAGCCGCGCAAACGTGCGACCCGCAAGCTCGGGTCGGCCTTCGCCAGATCCTCGGAAGCGACGGTCAGCGCCTGTCCATCCAGCCCGGCATCCATCAGGATGGAGATCAGGTTGCAGGCGATCGTAACGTCGTCGGGCCGCAGGGCGTGCGCCCTGAGCAGGTTCTCAGTCGCGGCCTCCAGATCCCCCGATCGGGCACAGACCATGCCGAGGAAGGCATGATGGGCGACAGCATTTTCAGGTCCCGCGTCGAGGCTCGCCGCCGCGAGTTCGCGCGCCAGGAGGAAATCGCCCTGCCGTGCTGCTATGACCGCGCGCTCGAATGGCGGCGGCCCGTCCAACTTGGATGGGGATTGGGCAGTCATTTCCTCGACCTACATGCTTACGAGAAATGGGACCAGCCCGCGCTGGCCCTATGGAGAAGGGAGGGCTCCGCCCGGAGCCCTCCGCACCCCTTTTCCTCGCCCGCCTTAGAAGTCGAACGTGATGCCCGCGAAGATGTAGCGCCCAAGGGCGTCCCAGGTCGCAGGGTAGGTGTTGCCGTTACACGGACCCGTCGGGCACAGGTTCGAACCGGCGCGCGATCCGCTCCCCGAGGTAACCAGCGGCGGTTCCTTGTCGAGCAGGTTGTTGACGCCGAGACGGAAGTTGTACTTCTCCGCCAGGTTGAACAGCAGCGTTGCGTCGAGATAGTTGAACGCCGGTATCCTCAGGCCCGGGTCGAAGTTGAAATCGCCCTGAAGCGCCTCGAAGGACGAAATCGTCTCCGCCTTGACTTTGCCGACATGGCGCCACTGGAGCGAGAGGCCCACGCCGGAATCGTGTTCGAAGGTGACGCGCGCCTTGTGGCGCCACTTGGGCAGAGGAGCGCCGGCATCGGTCGTGCCGCCCAAGCTGCAGGTCGGCCCATAAAGGCCGGCACAATCGTAGCTGGGGGCAAGACCGTTATCGACAACGTACTTGTCCAAATAAGTGCCGTTCATCTGGAAGCCGAGGCGCCCGAAGCTGAGCGGCATGGAGTAGCTGCCGGCCACTTCGACACCTGCGGTTTGCACCCGGCCGACATTGTTCGGCAGGTCATTGGTGTAGCCTTCCGGCGTCAACCAGAGCGATCCGGCCGTGTCGCGATTGATGAGCGCGCATGATTCCGGGGTGAAGCTTGCAGTCGCATTGTCCACGCAGTGATTCAGGATCGTGTCGGGACCGAACGAACGAATGGCGTTGTCGATCTCGATGTTGAAATAGTCCACCGAGAACACGAGCCGCGGGACGAACCTCGGCTGCAGGACCAGGCCCGCCGTCCAGGTCGATGCCTTTTCCGGCTCGAGGTCGGGGTTGCCGCCCAGCAGTGCGTTGTACTGGCCGGCCGGGTTCGGCGTAATCGTCCGGCCCGGGGTCAAGCCCTGGGCAAGACAGCCGTAATCGGTGGCCGTGAGAGTGAACCCTGCGCAAGGATCGACCGACCCGTTGAGCCCGACTGCGGGAGTACGGAACAGTTCCTGAATGTTCGGCGCACGAACCGCGCGATTGTACATCGCGCGAACCCGGATGTCGCTGATCGGGGCCAACTCCAGTCCCACCTTGTAAGTGTCGGTTTTATAGCTGCGGTCGGCGGTCGTTTCGTAGTCCGAGTGGCGATAGCCGGCGCTGATGGAGAAGGAATCCACGATCCCGTCTTCGATGATCGGGATCTGTGTCTCAGCGAAGAATTCGAGCACCTGGAAGCCGCCGGAAAGCGGGATCGTCGCACCGCCCTGCCCGGTCAGGTCGCCCGTCTGGAAGGCCTGATCCGTCCGCAGATCGAGTGATTCCTTGCGCCATTCGGTGCCGAAGTTCACCTGGACACCCTCGGACGCCCACGGGAATACCAGTCCGTACCCGGCGAGATCGCCGGTGAAGGAGACGTTCGCCACCTGCTCTTCGGTTTCGCCGTTCTGGAACCCTACTGCCGAAAGGTACTCGACCGACTCCTGGCTAGCGGCACCTTCACCGCCGAAGACGTTGTAAGGCACGCAGTTCGTGTCGGCGCCGGTGATAACGGAACGGCAGACGACCTGGCCATTGGTGGCGCTGCCCGGTCGATTGTCGATCACGGCGTCCAGCGCATTTCGAAGGCGCGCCACGGAGAACTCATTCTCGTAGACCTGCGAGTACTTCACCTTCCCGTACTGGTAATAGGCGTCGTAAGACCAATTTGCGCCGATATCGCCATCCGCGCCGATGACGCCGCGATAGGTGGTGTGGTCGAGCTGCCCCCTGCGCGGGCCGCCCTCGGCATTGCGGCGAAGCAGCAGGAAGTATGCCTGGTTGTAAGTGCCGCCCTGGCCATCGGCGAAGTCGATCGGCGCAGCCCCGGGGTTCGGATTGTACGGCGCGGTGGTTGCCGTGGGGAAGTTGCCGATGAACCCGTTGATCAGGTTGTCGTCGTCACAGACCACATTGCGCTGCGCGGCCGACATCAATGGATTGTCGCAGTTGATGGTCAACGTATTGCCGAAGTTGCCCGACGGCGCGATCTGCGCGGTCGTGTGGTCGTCCATGAACTGCAATTCCAGGTACGGCCGGAAGGCGGGCGATACTTCGTAATTCACGAACGCGCCGCCGGTGAAGCGCTCGTCATTGCGTTGGTAGTAGTTGAGCGGGGCGAAGTTATACAGGCCCAGGGTATTGTTGAACGCCCCACCAGGGCCGAACGTGTAGAATGTCGATGTGCCGGCGGTAACATCCGTATCGAATACGAGCACGTTGCCATTAGGGGTGGTCGCCGATCCGCCGCATTGGTTGGCGCCGGAACGCGTATTCTGGATCACGCACGCACTATAGTCGCGCTCGCCTTGGGTTACCGGCTGGATCTTCCGGTACCCGCCGTAGGCCATGAAGTGGCCACGGCCGTCGTCGAAGTTCGAGCCGAAGGCGATCGTTCCGTCGAAGGTGCCGCCATCGGTCACGCTGCCGTCCGGATAGGGGAAGTCTCGCGCCTCGAGGAACGGGCGGATGAACTTGTTGTTGTTGTTGTGCTGGTAGAAGCCGTAGTTCGCGTCGATCCGGAAGCCCTCGAAATCATTGTCGATCACGAAGTTCACCACGCCGGCGACGGCGTCCGCGCCGTACACCGACGATGCACCGCCCGTGAGCACTTCGACACGCTTCAGCATCGCGGTGGGGATGATGTTGATGTCGGCGGCCGAGCCGCTCGACGGCGAAGGATCGCCCGGTACGATGCGGCGGCCGTTCACCAAGGCGAGAGTGCGGCTGGTGCCGAGGCCGCGCAAGTCGACCGTAGCCGTGCCATCGGCGCCATTAGCGAGCGAGGACGACTGGCTGGCCGAGACCGACGGCAAGGAATTGAGGATGTCTTCGACCCGGGTCGTGCCCTGAAGCTTGATGTCTTCCGTGCCGACGACGGTCACCGGCGAGGGAGATTCCACCTCCGGGCGCGCGATGCGCGAACCGGTAACGATGATCGCTTCCGCTTCTGCCGTCCCTTCGGCATCCTGCGCGAACGCCGGGACGCTTCCCATCGCAAGTCCGATCGCCAGCGGTGCTGCACTGACCCTAAGCGCGGTGATCCTTTTCATTTTTTAGTCCCCTTTGCAGACGAGCCAGCCGCCGGCGGGCTCTTTCCCAGTAAACCGTGGCCGCCCACTCCGCGGCCATCTCCTCCACGATCAGGATGGTCCCCACGGCGATCTGGTTGCAACCGAGACTTTATCCCGACTCATATTTTCCGAGCGAACTGTTGCGGCGCTGTCACAGAAGCCCCTCGGACATCGCGCCTGCGCGGCCACATCGACCGGGGAGTGATCGACGCGCTCTGATCTGCCCGTCGGGCGTGCCGACGAACAGCAACTCGCTCGCGGCGTTGAGGACCGAGGCGACGATCGGCTCGGCCCTATCGCTCACCTACGCGTGCTTTCGAACACCTTCTCGCCGTCGATGTACGTCATCAGCACCTTGGTGTTGTGGATGTCCGTCACTGGGATAGTGAAGATGTTGCGGTCGAGGACGATGAAGTCGGCCAGCTTGCCTTTTTCCAGGGTGCCGGTCGCGTGGTCGAAGTTCATCTGTCGTGACGACTGGCGGGTGAAGATGTCGATCGCCTGCTGAAGCGTGATGCGTTCCTGCGCGCCCAGCACTTCGCCGCCGCCGCCAGGGACCTGGCGCGTGACGAGCGTCTCGATGGCGATAAACGGGTTCACGCTCGGGACGACGTTCCAGTCCGATCCGGGCACGACCATTGCGCCGGCGTCCAGCGCGTCCTTGACGGGTATCCAGCGATTCATGCGCTCTTCGCCCACGGCCTTGCGAATGTCGCCGATGATCGGAGAGGGGTACCAGATGTAGGGCGAGAACTCGAACGCCGCGCCGATCTCGGCCCCGCGCCGCAGGTCCTCCATCTGCACGAAGCTGTTGTGGCCGACATTGTGCATCGCGCCGCTCCAGCCGTTCTGCTGGCGTGCGTGCGCGATGGCGTTGAGGCCGGCACGTACGGCCGCATCGCCCGCCGCATGGAACTTCACGGTCAGGCCCTTGCGGTCGAGGTCCGCCAGCTGGACGTCGAGTTCGTTCTGCGGAATAAGAAGCAGGCCGCGTTCGCGCACGGAACTTGCGTGATCGTGCGAATGAGTCGCCACGTAGGGATCGACCATCGCCGCCGTGTGGCCGTCGGTCGGAACGCCGTCGAGCACGAGCTTCACACACGATGGCGAGAACCGCTCGCGGGCGTAAAGCATGCGCTCGTCGATCAGCGCTGCGTCCGAGCCCCACAAGCAGCCGCGCACGCGCTGCTTGAGATCGCCTGCATCTGCGAGCGAAGCGTAAGCCTTGGCCGTGGCGCGGAACACGCCGGCATCGTCGAACGCGGTGATCCCGTGGGAGAGCATCTCGTCGAGCGCCCACTTGAGGGCCTCGATCGTGCGCTCTTCCGAAGCCGGAGGGATGTGCATGGCCACAAGGCCGCTGGCGCTTTCGCGCAGGATGCCCGTCGGTTCGCCGCCCGCGCCGCGCTCGATGATCCCGCCTTCGGGGTCTGCTGTGCTCGCCGTCACGCCGGCGATCTTGAGCGCCGCCGAGTTGGCCCAGGCGCTATGGCCGGAGATGTCGCGCAGAAGCACGGGATTGTTCGGAGCGACGCGGTCGAGCATCTCCTTGTTCGGCGGCGTGCTGCCGAAGCTGTCGTTCTGATAGCCGCCGCCGTCGATCCACTCGCCCGGCTTCGCCTTGGCCACGCAGCCCGCAATGTGCGCCAGGCTCTGCTCCGCGTTGGAGCCTTGCGGGATCATGCAGCGAAACTGCGCCATGCCGCCGCCTGAGGGGTGGACATGCATGTCGTGCAGGCCCGGGATCACCAGCTTGCCGTCGAGATCCAGGGTCTGCGTCGAGACGCCGCGGTGCGCCTTCACCGCCTCGGCATCGCCGATCGCGATGATCGCGCCGTGGGCGATCGCCATGTGCGTCGCCGAACCCGCGGGCGTATAGATCGTTGCGTCCTCGACGATGAGATCCGCCTTCACCGGCTCGAACCGGGGCGTCCCGGTGAACTGCGCGCTCGCCGGAAGCGAAGCAGTCGCCGCGATCGCGGACAGCAAAACGATGCTCTTCTTCATGAATGCCTCCCGTGTGGATCAGCTTGCGGTGACGATGCGCCGGCGAGTGCCCCGCCGCTCGCCCAGGAGCGGCACGGCGAACAGCGCCAGCGCGAGCACCATCGTGACGATGCTCAACAACTTGACCGGTTCGAAGCTGTCGGTTCCCGCCAGCAGCTCCCCGGCGGCAAGCGGACCGAAAGCGAGGCCGATCATCTGGAACGCGATCGCCACCGCGATCAGCCGGCCGGAGGGGGTCAGGACCGCCGCCAGGGCCAGGATGAAGGGCAGCGCGAAGTTCCACAGCGTGTTGAACACGATCAGAGTCAGCAGGAACTCGCCGTAGCTCGGCGTGCCCAGGGTCAGGCCTATGGCCGCGGCCCCGCCGATCGTGCCGACGAGAATGGGCCAGAGCTGCCCACCCCTCCCCGCCAGCCAGACCGCCGCCAGGGCGCCGCCCACTGCAGTGAACTGGCAGATCAGCAGCGCATCGGCGATGGGCTGCTCTGCAAGGCCGGCGTCGATGCCGATCAGGAACAGGTTGGCCCACGCGATGCCGATGGAAACGTTGTAGATCAGCACGCCCGCGAGCATGAGCGCGATCGTCACCGGCGATGCGGACCGGTCGCGGCCTTCCGCCTGGCGGACTTCCTCGCTGATGTCTGTGCCGTCGGGCAATCTCCAAGCCACGGCGATGGCCGCCAGGCTGGCGAGCGCCCAGGCGTAGAACACCGCATCCAGGCCGAACAGGTCGAGGATCGTCGGCATCCCCCACAGGCCCAATGCACCGTACGTGAGGAGCAGGACCAGGTAGAGCCCCAGGTTGCGTTCCGGACGCGGCGCCGACCCGACCACCGAGAAGCTTATCGAGATCACGAAGCCGCAACCGAAGCCGGCAATCAGCCGCGCCATCGAAAGCAGCTCCCCGCCGGCGGCGAAGCCCGACAATGCGTGCCCTGCAGCGGCGATCACCAGCGCGGCGGTGGTCTGCGCCCTCCACGACACGCGCGTGCCGATCAGGGCCGCCAGCACCGTGGCGGCGGCAATCCCGAGCATCTCGGTGAAGGCGAGCCCATTGGCCGCGGATTCGCTGAGCGCGTATTCGGTGACGAACCCCTGGACGAGCCCTGGCTGAACGATGAAGCTGAGAACGCCGATCGTGCCGAGGATGATGGCTGCCGCCACGCCTTGTCCCGCTCGGGGTTCGTTCATGCTAAGGCCCTCACAGGTTCCGGCAGATCAGCGGAACGTAAGTCCCCTTCCCCGCGGGGCTTGGCTGAAGCGGCCATTTCTTGCCCGCGTCAATTCGCCGGTCTCAGGGAGACGAGAATCTCGGGCGCCATGCGGAACTCCCAGCCATGGAAGCTCGGCTCATGCCTAGCGAGCAGCCGCACATCCGGATAGGCGCGGAACAGCACGTCGAGCATGATCTCCATGAGCGCTACGGAAAACCAGCGTCCGGCGCAGAAGTGCTTGCCGAAGCCGAACGCCGCGTGGCCGCCATCTTCCCGGAAGATGTCGAAGCGCCCGGGGTCGCGAAACCGCGCCTCGTCATGGTTGGCGGAAGCGAGGATCGCCGCAACCGGCGTTCCCTTGGGGATGAAGACGCCGCCGATCTCGGTATCTTCGAGAGCGGTGCGCAACTGCGTTCCGATCGGGGCGACCCAGCGAAGCCCCTCGTTCACCGCCCGTGTGAGCATGTCCTTGCCGCCCTGCTTCACGGCGTCGAACTGCGCCCGGTCCTGCATCAGGCCGACGAAGACGCTGCCCGCCCCGTGGCCCGGCTCCTGCATTCCGCCGAGCAGGGTTACCTTGACGCTGGGCAGGACCTGCTCGACCGGCCGGCTCTCGCCCTCGGGCATGTTGAAGTGCAGCATGTGCGACAAGGGCGTGTTCGCCGGCTCGCGCGACAACTGCCGGAGCTTCGGCACGAGCACCGCCTCGATCTCCGCGCAAGCATCGAGGCAGATCGCATGGCGGCGGGGATCGTTTTCGTAGTTGATCGCCCCCTGCGAGAGGCCATGGAACCACCGCAGCAGCACGGCGGCAGGGATATCCTCCAGCCCGAGCGTCTGGGCCAGGGCCAGAGCAGAGACGGGTTCGAAGTACCGGTCCATGAGGTTCACCGGTTCGCCGGGCGGCAGTTCCGACAGCACCCTCTCCGCGATCGGACGCGCCAGCCCTTCGATGTAGCCTTCCACTTCGCGCGCCTTGTACCGCGCTTCCACGCCCCCACGCAGATCCCGGTGCACTTCGCCCTCGCTGGTGAGGATCGTCGGACAGCCGAACGAACGTTCGACGGGCGAGTCCGCCGCTTCCGCGGTGAACAGCGAGGGTGTCTTCACGATCGTTTCGACGTCCGCCCACCGCGTGGCGAACCACACGTTGGCGGCCGGGACCCGCGTTATCGGCGCTTCGCGGCGGAGACGCGCGTAGATCGGATAGGGATCGCGCTCGAGATCCTCGATCGTGATGGCCTCGGCAAACGTGACCGTCACAGCCACTGCACGTCTCCCCTCGCGGCCCGGCTACTGCGCCTGGTAGACCACTTCGCCGCCGATCATCGTCATCAGCACGTTGGTCTTGTGCACATCGGTGATCGGCACCTCGAAAATGTTGCGGTCGATCACGATGAGGTCGGCGAGCTTCCCCTTCTCGAGCGTGCCGGTGGCATGGCCGAAGTTCATCTGCTGCGCGGACTGCCGCGTGAAGATGTCGATCGCCTGCTCGAGCGTGATCCGCTCCTGCGCGCCGAGCACTTCGCCGCCGCCGCCCGGAACCTGCCGCGTGACCAGCGTTTCGATCGCGATCCACGGATTGACCGACGGGACCACGCTCCAGTCGGAACCCGGCACCACCAGGGCGCCGGCGTCGATCGCGTCCTTCACCGGGATCCAGCGCTTCATCCGCACTTCGCCGACAGCCTTGCGGATGTCGCCGATGATCGGAGAGGGGTACCAGATGTAAGGCGAGAACTCGAACGATGCGCCCAGGTCGCGGGCCCGCGCGATGTCGCTCATCTGCACGAAGCTGTTGTGGCCGACGTTATGGTACTGCCCGCTCGGCCCGTTCGCCTTGCGTGCGGCTTCGATGGCGTTGAGGCCGGCGCGCACCGCCGCATCGCCGGCGGCGTGGAACTTGACGGTAAACCCGCGCTTGTCGAGGTCCGTCACCAGCGTGTTGAGTTCGTCCTGCGGGATCATCAACAGCCCGCGCTCGCGCGCGGTACTGTCGTGCGCGGCATGGTCGAGCGGCTCATAAGGGTCGACCATCGCTGCCGTGTGGCCGTCGGTCGGAACGCCATCGAGCATGATCTTCACGCACGACGGCGAGAAGTTCGGCCGGGCATAGAGCATGTGCTTGTCGATCAGCGCCGGATCGCGGCCCCACAGGCAGCCGCGTACCCGCTGCTTGAGCTTGCCGGCATCGGCCAGCCGGATGTAGGCCTGGGCCGCAATCTCGGCCACTCCGGCATCGTCGAACGCCGTGATGCCGTGGGAGAGCATGTTGTCGAGCGACCAACCCAGCGCGGCTGCCGCCTTCTCGACCGGCACTTCCGGAATCTTCATGGAAACCAGCATCGCGGCGCTTTCGCGCAGGACGCCGGTCGGCTGGCCGTCGGCTCCGCGCTCTATGATGCCGTTGGCGGGATCGGCTGTCGCAGCTTCGATGCCGGCAATCTTGAGCGCCGCCGAGTTCGCCCAGGCGCTGTGGCCGCTGATGTCCCGCAGCATGACCGGATTGTTCGGCGCTACGCTGTCCAGCATCGCCCTGTTCGGGGGCGTGTCGCCGTAGCTGTCGTTCTGATAGCCGCCGCCGGTGATCCACTCCCCGGGTTCGGCACGCTCAACACAGCCTGCGACGATCTGGAGGATGGCCGCAGGAGTCGACCCGTGCGGAACCTCGCAAGCGGACTCGGCCAGGCCGGCGCCCATCGGATGCACGTGCATGTCATGCAGGCCCGGCAGCACGACCTTGCGGTCGAGATCCAGCACTCTCGTGCTTGCCGCGCGGTGGGGCGCCACGGCCGCGGCATCGCCGATCGCGACGATCGCCCCGTCGGCGATCGCCATGGCGCTTGCCCACCCGCCCGGCGTATAGATGCGGGCATCCTCTATGATGAGGTCGGCTTCGGCCGGCGGGACGGGTTCGGCCTGGTTGAACTGGGCGATGGCGGGCGTGGAGAGGAGCAGCGCCGCTCCCACAAGGTACTTCGTCGAACGCATCAAGGAATTCCCTCTGTCAGAAGCTCTTGGTCAAGCGGCGCGGTCCCCTGTCTAGCGCGCGGTCAGCGGCGGGGGATTGGCAGCATCGTAGACCAGTTCCCCTTCGATGTAGGTCCGCAGCACCTTGGTGGCGTTGACCTCGGTGATCGGCACCTTGAACGGATTACGCTCGGTGACGATGAAGTCGGCCATCACACCGGGCTCGATCGCGCCCCACTGCGACCGCTGGCCAAGCTGGGCAGCACCATTCTCGGTGAAGATGCGGAACGCCGTATCGATGTCGATCCGCTGCCCCTCCCCCAGCGTTTCCGCGCTGCCGCCGGGGATCTGCCTGGTCACCATCGTCTCGATCGCCAGCCAGGGATTGACCGAGGGCACCACCGACCAGTCCGAACCCGCGACCACGAGAGCGCCGCTTTCCACGGCGTCGCGGATCGGGATCCAGCGCTTCATCCGCTCGTCTCCGACGGCGCGGCGGATGTCCTGCGCGGCGATCGGCGTCGGGTACCAGATGTAGGGCGAGAACTCCCAAGTCATCTGAGCATCGCGCGCGCGCGGGAAATCGGCCAAGTCGACGAAGCTGTTGTGGCCGACATCATGCATCGGTCCGCCGAAGCCGTTCACCTTTCGGGCATGGGTCACCGCATCGATGGCTGCCCGTACCGCCGCATCCCCTGCGGCGTGGAACTTGATCAGCAGGCCCTGGCGATCGAATTCCGCCACCGCCTTGTTCAGCACGTCCTGCGGGATCATCAGCAAGCCGGTATCGCTCGCCCCGCCATGCGGGTGCGTGTCCACGTAAGGGGCAAGCATCGCCGCGGTGTGGCTTTCCGTGGGAACGCCGTCGAGCACGATCTTCACGCAGTACGGGCTGAACTTGCCCTTCCGATAGAAGGCGCGGTCGCGGATCATCGCCACGCTTTCCTCGTGCCCCGGCGCTCCCGGTGCGGCCCAGCGAATGCAGCCGGTAACTCGCTGCTTGAGCTCTCCCTTACCCGCGAGATCGGCCATCACTCCAATATTCTCGCCGTTGACGCCGGCATCGTTGAATGAGGTGATCCCGTAGGACAGCATCTGCGCCGAAGAGAGCCGCATGGCCTTCGAGCGATCTTCCACGCTCGCCGGGGGCATGACCCGATGCACCAGCCCTTCGGCAGCTTCGCGCAACAGACCGGTCGGTTCGCCGTTGCCGTCGCGATCGATGATGCCGTTCGGCGGATTGGGAGTGTTCCGGTCAATGCCAGCCAGTTCCAGAGCGCGTGAATTGACCCAAGCGCTATGGTGGGATTCGTCCGTCAGGATGACGGGGTGGTTCGGTGCGATCGCATCGAGGAATTCTTTCGTCTGCTGCCCGGGCTCGAACACCGCCGCGACCCAGTTGCCGCCGCTGATCCACTCCCCGGCTTTGGCCCGATCCACGCAGGCCTTGACCGCGCTGGCGATCTCCGCGGGCTTCGCCCCAGGCGCGAAGCCACAGGCAAACTGCTCCATGCCGGCGAACAGGGAGTGCACGTGGGCATCGTGCAGGCCCGGAAGGATCGTGCGGCCGGCCAGATCGACGCGCGTCGTGCCGGCGCCTTCCAGCTTGTTGATCTCCTCGTTCGAACCGGTTGCCATGATGACCCCGTCCGCCACCGCCATGGCCTGAGCCCAACCGGTCGGAGTGCGGACCTCGGCGTTGTAGTAAACGGTGTCCGCCTTCGCGGGAGGCTGGACTTCCTGCGCCTGCTGGGCCGCCAGGGGCGCCGCGGCGACGCCGAGGGAAAGCACGGTGAGAAGCTTGCGTAGTTTCATGTGAGTGGTCCCTTCGGGCAAATCAGTATCGCGCCGACACCGTCATGCCGAACGTCCGCGGCCGGACAGTGATCGAGCGGTAGAGCGGCGAAGCGGCGGTGTCGTGCTGACGGAACAGCGCCTTGTGCGTGTTGAACACGTTGTTGACGAACAGCGAGATGTCGAAAGCATCCATGCGTACACCGGACCGGAGCGACAACTGATGCAGTTCCTGACGGCCGATCAGCGTCAGGTCCGAACCGCCGTTCAGAGGGTTGAGAGCCGGCGTGGTGGCCTTCTGCTCGCTCTGGAACTTGTAGTCGAACCGGCTGTAGCCGTCGTGGCCCGCCAGGTCGTAGCTGTACTGACCGTTGAGGTTCACCTGCCACGGGTTAAGCGGAATGTCGTCGCCCTCGGTGACCAGATTTCGCGCAGCACTCGGACCCGCTCGCACCGTCTCGTCGAACTCGGCCTTCACGTAGCCCACCTGTCCGCCAAGCGTGAGGGCATTGGTTACAGCCGCTTGAACGGCGAAGTCGAAGCCCTTGCTGGTTGCCGAACCGAGGTTGTCGGTGAAGGCAAAGCCGCAGGCCAGGCCGACGTTCTGCTGGATGTTCTGCCAGTCGATGTAGAAGGCGCTCGCATCCACGCTGACGCGGCTGCCGAACATCTGGCTCTTGGTGCCTACTTCGTAGCTCCAGACACTGTCGGACTCGAACAGCGGCGGCCGGTTGGACAGGCCGATATTGCCCAGCGGCGTACCGGGCCTCGGGTCGCCGGCCGAAACACCGCACGGAACGCCCACTGCAGGGTTGTAACCGCCGATCCGGAAACCCTTCGCGGCGTTCGCGTACAGCAGGAGGTCGTCATTCGGCTCGTAGGTTACGCCAAACTTCGGCGTGATCGGCGTCTCCTTCTGCTCGCCGGTGTCGTCCACCGGCGGGCCCACGACCGGGCCGGCGAACTGGGCGCGGATGTTGAACTTCGTCTGCGAGACGCGCACGCCGGCGGTGAGCGTAAGTTTGTCCGTCAGGCGCCAGTCGAGCTGGCCGAAGCCCGCCAGCTGCTTGTCGACCGACCGCGCGTCGTCGAGCACGAACGTGTACAGTCCGTCGACGAGGCCCTGGCCGAATACGACCTCGAACGGAACGCCCGTGCGGTTGAAGAACAGCTCCGGCAGGAACGTGTCCTGCACCAGTTGCGCGGCGACCTGCTTGCTGTGTGAGTAGAACGCGCCGAACACCCAGCTAAGCCGCGCTTCGGGATTGTTCGACTGCAGGCGGATCTCCTGCGTGAAGTTTTGCTGCTCGTTGTTCTGGAAGGCCGGGGCGAACATGCCCGCGGGATAATAGGGAGAGCCGGTCCACAGCGCCGCCTCGAACACGGTGTAGTCGTTGACCGCGCTCTGCTTGCGGTCGAAGTAGGAGGTGTTGGAGAACAGCGAGGCGCCGCCAAGGTCCAGCTCGACGGCCAGCGCCGGCAAGATGAAGCGGTCGGTGCTGGTGTTGAGGACTGCGTTACCGCTCCTGAACTCGCCGTCGTCCGGATCGGACAGGTCTTCCCAATAGTAGTTGCCATCGCCGATATCGATGTCCTGGTAGAACACCGAAGGGGTGATCGTCAGGGTCTCGGTCGGCTGCCACTTCAGCGCAGCCTGAAGAACGATCGTCTCGCTATGATTGGCGTTCTTGTCGAGAACCTCTCCGCTCATGTAATTCACACGGTCGATATAGCCGCCGTCACGGCGGTGGTATCCGCTGACCCGCGCCGCGAGGCTGCCTTCGACCAGCGGCACGCTGACTGCCGCGCCGGCCTCGTAGCTGGCAGCGCCACCTTCGGTCATAGCCACTTCTGCGCGGCCGTAGACTCGCATGAAATCCAGATCGGGCTTGGGGGTGATGAAGCGAACGGTGCCGCCCTGGGACCCGGCGCCGAAGAGCGTGCCCTGCGGCCCGCGCAGGACTTCCACGCGCTCGAGGTCGAACACGGCGGGAAACGGCGAGAAGGCGCTGAAGCCGATGTTGCGCACCTGGATCGGGGTGTCGTCGATGTAGATGCCGGTGGTGGAGGACCCTGCCGTCGAGGAGATGCCGCGGATGGCGATGTTGGCGGCGCCGGCGTTGCGCTGGTCGCCGCGCGTCAGGGTCACGCCCGGCGTGATCTGCGAGATGTCGTCGATCGAGCGGACGCCCTGCTTGTCGAGCGACGCCTGGTCATAGGCCGCGATACTGATGGGAACGTCGGCGAGGCTTTCCTCCTGGCGCCGCGCGGTGACGATGATCGTACCCGGAGGTGTCTGGCTTTCGGCACGGGCGTCCGCCTGGTTGGTGTCTTCATCCGTGGCGTCCTGCGCCAGCGCAGGCACCGAACAGAATAGGACGGTGCAAGTTGCGAGAAGAGAGGACCTTAAGTAGCCAAGTTTCTGCATTGCCATTCTCCGCATCAGCGATGGCCGATCAGAGTTGCTATGGCTGTCGATGGCTTGGCAGATTTGGCCATCCTGCGAACGGCTGCGGGCTTCTCTGCCGCATATCGGCCTTTACTGCCCGAGTGGGACTTAAATGCAACGCAGAAGCTCCGCTCGGGCCTGCGCCAGCGCCTTCGCGTCGTTGATGCAATCCGCCGCAATCAACCGGCCGTCAGCCAGGTAGCGAACGGAGAACTTCCGTTCCGCCGGCGCTCCGCTCACGACCTCTTCTTCGAAGCCGGAGAGCAGGCCAACGGACTGCATCCTGATGTCGTACTGGTTCGACCAGAACCATGGCGGGACATCGTAGGGGACCGGGTCGTCACGGATATGACGCACCGCCACGGCCGCCATGTCGCGAGCGTTCTGCACCGACTCCAGGCGAATGGTCGCTCCGCGCGCATATGGGTTGCGGTGCGCGGCGCAGTCGCCGACGGCGTACACATCCGGCAGGCCCGTTCGGCAGAACTCGTCGACCGCCACGCCGTGGCTGCCGTCGCCGCCCGCCCCGTTCAGCGGTGCTACCGCGGGCACGACCCCAATGCCCACGATCACCAGCTCCGCCGGCAGCAGCGTGCCGTCCTCCAGACGCACACCGGCCACCCGGCCCGAAGTGCCTTCGAAGCCCTGCAGCCTGGCTCCAAGGCGCACATCGACTCCTTGCCCCCTATGCTCGTCGAGAACGAACCGGGCTACCGTCGGTCCGGCGACCCTGCTGAGCAACCGGTCCTGCATTTCGAGCACGACGACCGAACACCCGAGCTGACGCAGCACGGCTGCCGCTTCGAGCCCGATGTACCCGCCACCGACGACGACCACCCTCCGGGCTCCGGATCCCAGTCCGGCCCTGATTCCGTCGACATCCGCGCGATCGCGGACGGACCAGATGCCGGCGAGTTCCGCCCCAGGGCAATCCAGGCGCCGCGGGTCCGCGCCGGCCGCCCAGATGAGCTTGCCGTAGCCGATCTCCTGCCCCGACTGCAGCACCACGCGCCGACCCTGCGCATCGACTTCGTTGACCGTTTCGCCGAGGCGAAGAGCGATCCCGTTCTCGGTCCAGAACGCCACTGGCCGCACATGCAGGCGCTCGAACGGCTTGCTGCCGGCAAGGTACTCCTTGGACAACGGCGGCCGCTCGTAAGGCGCGTTCGCGTCCCTGCTCACGATGGCGACGGAGCCGGCGAAGCCTTGCTGCCGCAACGCAATGGCGGCCTGCGCGCCGCCGTGCCCGCCGCCGACGATCAGGACGTCGAACCGCTCCATTTGCCGTCGTTCAGCCCAGGGTCTTGCGCGCGAGCGTGGTTCCGGCGCGCCAGGACACCCCGATCTCATGCCAGTACCCGGCAATCTTCTCTTGCGGTGCGATATCGAGCAGCTCTTCCACCGGGCTGTCGAAAAAGGCGAGGTCGAAATCCCCCTCGAAGCAGCGGCCTTTCTCGACATCGAAGCCGGACATCGTCACGACCTCCTCGAGGCTCTGCGTGCCGTCCGTCTCGATCGCCGGGACCCACCGGCTGTGAGCCATCGGGTGCCCGTTTACGAAACCGGCGCTCTCGCTCTCCTTGCGGATGGTGAAGCGTGCCTCCGCCAACCGCCGGTCGAACGCCGCCAGCGTCAGCCCAAACGTACCGCCCGGCTCCAGCCTCGGCCCTGCTTTGCCGACCGTTACGGGCCGGCTCATCTGGATGCTGCCGAGCTTCTTGGGATAGCCCTGATGCTGCCCGCGCAGCATCGCGAATTCCTTGTCGACCCAGATGTAGAGGCAGCGGGAGTAGGTCTTGCCCTGGAACCGGCAGCGGCAGACGATGAACATCTCCTTGTACTGCACGCGGATCGGATCGAGCAGTTGCTCAGGATCGTCTCCGGTCGATTGCCAGTCGGCCCAGATCGCGGCCAGGGCCCCCGGATCTTCCTCGGCAAGCTCGAACCCTTCAGGGAGGAGAGCGGCGACCTTCTTGGGGTCGGTGCGATATTCGAGTGTGACGAGTTCCCCGGAATAGTGCCACGGTGTCGGCGGCACGATGCTGGCCTTGCCCGTGGGCGTTCTCGGGTAGAACAGGCCCTTCAGTTCGCTCATCTCGTTTCCCTCGGCACTTTGCGGACCGCGTGTCTGTGACGGTGGCGAACGGAAAGCTTGGCCGCAACGGCCAAAGCTGGGGCGGCACGATCGCGCTAGGCAAGCGCCTGCAGAACTGGAGAGCGGAATGACCGTCGAATATCGCCGTATCCTGCTGGACGGCTACCCCATACTCGCAACCCGGGAAGGCGACGAACTGGTCACCCGGGACGGGCGCAGCATCGGCCTGGACGAAGCCGTCCACCTGGCCCCCGTCTCGCCGAGCAAGATCATCTGCGTCCACCTCAACTACCACAGCCGGGTGGAGGAGTTCATCACCAAGCTCCCCGCGGCGCCGACCTACTTCCACAAGCCGATCACCGCACTGAACACGCACAAGGGCGCCATCGTGCGTCCGCAGCGGTGCAAGTACCTGAACTACGAAGGCGAAATCGCGATCGTCATCGGCAAGACTTGCCGCAACGTCTCGCAGGAAGAAGCCGGCGACTGCATCCTCGGCTACTCCGTGGCGAACGACTACGGCCTGCACGACTTCCGCGACACCGATGCCGGATCGATGCTCCGCGTGAAGGGATCGGACACGCTGTGCCCGGTCGGCCCGGGGCTGGTCACCGGCTGGGACTTTCGCGACAAGATGATCCGGACGATCGTGAACGGCAAAGTCGTGCAGGAAGACACCACGGCCAACATGGAGTGGGACATGCACTATCTGGTGGCCGACATCGCGCGGACCATCACGCTCGAGCCTGGGGACGTCCTCCTCTCGGGCACGCCGGCCAACAGCCGCCCGGTGCAGCCCGGAGACGTGGTCGACGTGGAAGTCGAAGGGCTCGGCCGCCTCTCGAACACGATCGTCGAGGGGCCCACGCCCGTTCGCAGCGATGTCGGTGCCCAGCCCAGCGAATCCGAGGAAGTGATCTCCACCGCGATGGGCGGGGATTGGGAGCATCGCGGAAAGCGCGCTGCCGGTGGGCAAGGCGCGCAGTTCTACAAATCCGCGCTGGAGGATTGAGTTGGCCCTGCCCGACGCGACACGGTTCTACATCGGCGGTTCGTGGGTCGAGCCACAGGCCAGCAGACGCGGCCAGATCGTCGACCCGGCGACTGCCCGGCCGATTGCGCCGATCGCCCTGGGCAACGCCGCCGATGCGGAAAGCGCTATCCTGGCCGCGCGCGCTGCCTTCGCCGAATGGTCCCGAACCCCGGTTGCGGAGCGGCTGCGCCTGATCCGCAAGATCGATGACGGACTGAAAGCGCGGCAGGACGAGATCGGCGACGCGATCAGCGCCGAAATGGGCGCTCCGCTGCGCCTCGCCAGGGGCGCGCAGGCCGGTTCGGGGCCGCAACACTTCGAGGAGATCGTCCGCCTGCTGGAAAGCTACGAGTTCGAGTCCGCCATGGGCTCTACCCTCGTGCGGCGCGAACCGATCGGGGTGTGCACGCTCATCACGCCCTGGAACTGGCCGATGAACCAAGTCGCCACCAAAGTGGCGCCGGCCCTGGCGGCAGGCTGCACGATGATCCTCAAGCCGAGCGAACTGGCGCCGCTCGATGCCGTGATCCTGACCGAGATCATCGACGAAGCCGGAGTTCCGCCAGGCGTGTTCAATCTCGTGCACGGCACCGGCGAGGACTTGGGCGATACCCTGACCGGCCACCCGGAGGTCGACATGGTGTCCTTCACCGGCTCCACCCGCGCCGGCATCGCCATCGGGCAGAACGCAGCGCGCACGGTAAAGCGGGTCGCGCTCGAACTCGGCGGCAAGTCGGCCAACATCGTGCTTCCCGATGCGGACCTGAGCCGGGCCATCCCGGCCAGCGTGCGCGGCTGCATGCTCAACAGCGGGCAGAGCTGCAACGCCCCGACGCGCCTGCTCGTACCGCGGGAGCGGCTCGAAGAGGTCTGCAGCCTTGCCAAGGAGGCCGCGGAAGCCCTCACTGTCGGCATGCCCGCGGACGATCCCGATCTCGGCCCCCTCGCCAATGAAGCGCAGTATCGCCGCGTCGTGGCGATGATCGAGCAGGCAGAAGGCGAAGGCGCGCGGCTGCTGACCGGCGGGACTGCAAAACCGGGCGAGCTGGACGGGTTCTTCGTACGCCCGACCGTCTTCGCCGATGTAACCCGGGATATGGCGATCGCCCGTGAAGAGGTATTCGGCCCTGTCCTGGCGATCATCGGCTACGACAGCGTCGCCGAGGCGGTCGAGATCGCCAACGATTCTCCTTACGGCCTGTCCGGCTACGTCTGGGGAGAGAACCAGTCCGAAGTGCGGGCGGTCGCGGCCGCCCTGCGCACGGGCATGGTGCACCTGAACGGCGCGGACCTCGACAGCGCGGCGCCCTTCGGCGGCTACAAGATGTCCGGCAACGGCCGGGAATGGGGTCTCTACGGGCTCGAGGAATTTCTCGAGGTGAAGTCGGTCTACGGTGCGAAAGCGGCATAGAAGCATGAAGACGATCGATGTTACGCTGCGAAGCGGCGGCAAGCGGGAAATCGAGGTGGACGAGAACCTCACGCTGATGGAAGCGCTGCGGGACAACGGCGTCGACGAAGTGCTGGCGCTATGCGGCGGCTGCTGCTCCTGCGCCACCTGTCACGTCATCCTGCCGGAGAATGTCTTCGCAGCGCTGCCGGCAATGAGCGACGACGAGGACGACCTGCTCGACAGCTCGGATCACCGCACCGAAACGTCGCGCCTGTCCTGCCAGGTGTCCGTGGCCGATCTCCCGGCGACCTGCAGCGTGAGCGTTGCCCCTGAAGATTGAGATAGGATCGATGGCTACGACAGGGCATAACCGGTAGCGATGTCCGAACCGACGATCTCGGTCCTGCTTCTGCGTCACATCGCGAACTGCGTCGAGCTTACGGGTCGGCCCTGTCAGCCATTGCTCTCTCGGTTGAACCTGGACCGGGCCGACCTGGAAGACCGCGACGCCACTATTCCGCTGCGGGACTACCTCCGCTTCTTCGAGCTCGCCGCAGCCTCCCTCGACAACGCGCACTTCGGTTTGCAGGCCGGGCGCTTTGCGGGATCCGACAGTCTCGGCCCATTGAGCTTTCTGTTCCTTTCGGCGCCGACGCTGGATCACGCGTTCAGGTCGTTCGTGCGCTATCTCGAAACGATGCAGCAGGCGGCACGCAACACGATCACGGTCCGCGACGGAGCCGCGATCTTCGAATACCAGATCCTCGACCCGGCGCTCGGCATTCGGCGGCAGGACGCCGAATATTCGCTCGGCGCGACTTACACATTGGCGAAGAACTTCTGCGGCGGCCGGTTGCCGCTGCGCGAAGTCTGCTTCGAGCACTCGCAGACGGGAGACTACTCGGCCTACCGGGATTTCTTTGGTTGCGAGGTGTTCTTCGAGCAGTGTTCCAACTCGATCGCCTTCGACGCGCAGTACCTCAGCGTGCAAGGCCGCAGCCTGAGCCCGGACCTGTTTCCGATTCTGGTCGACCACCTGCAGCGCAAGGCGGTGAACCTCGACCACACGAAGGATGCCATGAACTCGCTCTGCGCATGGCTGGCCGCCTCCGACGTATCGCAGCCGCTCAGCCTGGCAGATGCGGCCTGCGCGATCGGGCTGCCGGTGCAGAGCCTGCAGCGGCGCTTGCAGCAGGCCGGCACGTCATGGCGCGAACTGCTTCACCGCAGGCGGGTCGAGGCAGCCAAACGCATGCTGCTGGAAAGCCGGCGGAGCGTGGCCGATATCGCGATTGCGACCGGCTACTCCGAAAGCGCGAGCTTCATCCGCGCGTTCAAGAGCGAGACCGGCTGCACGCCGACCTGCTTCCGCAGGGCCGGATAACCGGCGCGCCGCCTCAACGGTCGCCGAAGGGCACTCGCAGCGTCAGGCCGTAAGTGCGCGGCGGAGCGAAGAACGACGTCGTGCCGAGAATGCCGAGGTTGAGCGTGTAGGAGCGGTACTCCTGGTCGAACACGTTCCGCACCCAGCCTTGCAGTGAAACCCCGCTGTCATCGTGCGTGTACATCAGCGACGCGTTCGTCACGTTGTAGGCACGCTGGAGCGACGAGCGGCCGTTGGTCACTTCCAGATACTGATCGTCGAACCAGGCTCCATCGACTTGGAAAGCCGCATTGCCGGCGGCGACATCCACGTTGTAGCGCAGCAGATAGTTGAAACTGAATTGCGGCGCGTTGGGAAACTCCGCGTCGGTGATGAAATCCTCCGGATAATCGCAGAAGAAGAACCCGCCCTGGTTGGTGCAGTATTCGGCATCGGGCGCGCCGGGGAAGAACTCCGGCCCAAACTGCTCGCCGGGCCCGCGCACCTGGTCGACGCTGGACGTTTCCCACGCGCCGCCCAGGATCGCGTCGAACCGCGGGGACGGAGACCAGAACAGCTCGAGCTCTGCACCCGTTGCGCGGGCGTCGCTGTTGGTGACGAACGGCACGCCGCCGGTGAGAGCGAACGCCTGGTAGTCGTCGAATATGTAGTGGAACAGCGTGCCGTTGAGACGGAGCATGCCGTTCGCAAGAGTGCTCTTGAACCCGGCCTCGAAGCTGTTGAGCGTCTCCTCGCCGTGCTTGAAGTTCTCCGCGACCACATCCGCGCCCAGCGACCAGTTGCCGCCCTTGATACCGCGATTCCAGGAGGCGAACACGAGAAGGTCCGGGTTCGGCTCGTAGCTGAGCACGACGCGCGCCGCCCAATCGCCATAGTCGATGTCGTTCACGCCAGGGACGACCGTTTCAAAGGCCGAGCTCGAGGCGATTGTGGCGTCCGGCGCGACCTCCGGATCGGTGAGGATGGCCAGATAGTCCATCGACTTGTCGTCCTGCGAGTAGCGCAAGCCGGTGGTCAGCGTCAGCCGGTCGGTGAGAAGCCAGTCGGCCTGGCCGAACACGGACCAGTTCTTCGACCGGATCGCGTAGGACTGCAGCACCGTGGGATTGACGGCATCGCCGTTCGCATCGAGTGCGACACCGAGCACCGGAGCGCCCTGCAGCGCGATCGTGCCGTCCATATCGATGTCGAGATAGTAGAGCCCAGCCTGCCAGCGAAGCAGGCTGCTCTCGCCCGAGAGCCGCAGTTCCTGCGAGAACTGCCTGTAGTTGTTGGTCGTATCGAAGTTGATCACCAGCACGGGGATGGCATCGCCGTCCTCACCGTAGCTTTTCTCCAGGTCGGTGTAGTTGGTGATTGAGGTCAGCGTAAGCTGGTCGGCGATGTCCCAGGTCAGGTCCGCCTGGTAGATTTCCACGCTGCGATCCAGGAAGCCGCGGCGCTCGCCGAAATGCTCGAACGGCGAAGCCGGCTCGCCCGTAATCCCGTTGATGACCCCGCCCGACCCATTCCCGAGGCCGTACTCGTCCACCGAGCAATAGCCGTTGGCGAGGAAGTCGCAGTTGTCGAACACGTAGCCGCCGGTCGCGACGTCGTTGTCCTCGGCATGCTTGTACCAGAGATCTATCGTTGCGGTGGAGCCGAGATCGGCCTGCGCGGTGATGCGCCCTGCCCAGCCGTCCCTGCCCCCCAGATCCTGTCCGCTGCCGACCAGGCCCGCCGCCGCATCGGTGTCGCGCGACCGCACGTAACCGTCCGCCGTCTCGTAGCGTCCCGCGGCCCGCACCCGCACCCCAGGGGCCACGGCGCCGCCGATCGCCCCTTCGAGCGCCATGTTGTCGAACCGGCCGTAGCTGCCTTCGGCGTACCCGTTCCAGTCGTCGTCGTCCGCCCGGCGCGAAAGGTAATGGATCAGCCCACCCGTGGCGTTGCGCCCGAACAGGGTCCCCTGCGGGCCGCGCAGCACTTCGACCCGCTCGATATCGTAGATCTGCCCGCTGATGCCGTTGATCGAGCCCATGTAGGCATTGTCGAAGTACACCGCGACCGGCGCTTCGAGGTTATCGGTGAAGTTGTTCTGCGAAACGCCGCGCAAGTTGAAGATCGTGAGATTGGGCGACCACTGGTTCACCTGGAGGCCGGGGACTTGCTGGGTGATCCCCGTGGTGTCGGTCACCCCTAGCGCCGTCAGCTGATCGCCTGAGAACGCGGAGATCGATATCGGCACGTCCTGCACATTCTCGTCGCGCTTGTTGGCCGTGACGATGATGTTGCCGAGGACGCCGGAAGGCTCTTCGCGCTCAGCCTCAGCAGGCGGATCCTGGCCAGCCTGCGCAGACGCAGCAGCCGGCAGCGCAGCAGCAGACAGGAGGCCGCAGCACGTGAGGAGTGGCCTGAGACGCATGTCTTGTCCCCTGAGCAGCGCCCGCTCTTCCGGCAGGCTATTTGCCCAAGGGTGGCGACTGACACGGGAGACTGCTTGGCCGTTGCGGCCAAGTTCCACGGCTCCTCAGCCGAGGCGCGTGAGAACCTTCTCGAGACGTTCGAGCCCTTCGTCGAGAACGTCGGCCGGCATCGTCAGCGCGGGAAGGAAGCGCAGGACGTTGCCGCGCAACCCGCAGGAGAGCAGCAGCAAACCCTCCTCCGCGCCTTCCATGACGATCCTGCGCGTCATCTCGGGATTGGGCCGACCCGGATCGCCATCGTGGACCAGTTCCAGCGCGATCATCGCGCCCGGCCCACGCACGTCGCCGATGAAGTCCATCCCGCCCTGCTTCAGCGTGCGCAGGCGCCGCTTGATCGTCTCGCCGATCTCGCGGGCACGGGCGCAGAGGCCTTCCCGATCGATGATGTCGAGCACTTCGAGCCCGGCGACGCAGCCCAGCGGCGATCCGCCGTAAGTGCCGCCCAGGCCGCCCGGGTCGGGCGCGTCCATCAGATCGGCGCGGCCGATCACGCCGGAGATCGGGAACCCGCCCGCCATGGCCTTGGCCACGGTCATCAAGTCCGGCTTGACCCCGTTCTCCCGGGCAACCCAATCCATCGCGAACATCTCGCCCGTCCGCGCGAAGCCGGACTGGACTTCGTCGGCGATCAGCAGGATGCCGTGCTGGTCGCAGATCTCGCGCAAGGCGCGGAAGAAGGCATAGGACCCGGTGTAGAACCCGCCCTCCCCCAGCACCGGCTCGAGCACGATCGCCGCGACCGCGCTCGGCTCGATGGCCGAGGCGAACAGCGCCTGCAGGCTTTCGATCGCCTGCTCGTCGCTGAAGCCGTGGTAGGGGATCGGGAAGCGCGTGTGGAAGATGTCGCCCGGCATCGGCCCGAACCGCGCCTTGTACGGCGTGACCTTGCCGGTCATCGCCAGGGTCAGCAGCGTACGTCCATGATAGCCGCCCTGAAACGTGACGATCCCCCGACGGCCCGTCGCCGCGCGAGCGATCTTGACCGCGTTCTCGAGCGCCTCCGCGCCGGTGGTGAAGAAGATCGTCTTGGCATCGCCCTCGATCGGCGCGCGGGCGTTGAGCTGCTCGGCCAGGGCAATGTAGCTCTCGTAGGGCGTGACCTGGAACGAACAGTGCGAAAAGCGATCCAGCTGGTCCTTCACCGCATCGACGATCTGCCGATTGCCGTGTCCGGTGTTGCACACGGCGATGCCGGTGGCGAAATCGACGTAGCGCGTGCCTTCCGCATCGTACGCCAGTGCGTTGTCGCCGCGTTCGAAGAAGCGCTGGTGCATCGAGGCCACGCCGCGCGGCACCGCTGCTTCGCGCCGCGCCCATAGCTCCGAATTGCTGGTCATCTGTCGACGCCTCCCAACAGGAAATACTTGAGTTCGAGATATTCATCGAGCCCGTGGCGCGATCCTTCGCGGCCGAGGCCGGACTGCTTGATCCCGCCGAACGGCGCGACTTCGGTCGAGAGGATGCCGTCGTTGACCGCCACCATCCCGTATTCGAGCGCTTCCATCACTCGCCAGATCCGCCCCACGTCGCGGGCGTAGAAGTAGGCCGCGAGGCCGTAAGGCGTGTCGTTGGCGATGCGGATCGCCTCTTCCTCGCTTTCGAAGCGGATCACGCCGGCGACCGGGCCGAAAATCTCCTGGACCGCGATGTCCATCGCCGGCTCGACCCCCGTGAGCACGGTCGGCTGGTAGAAGTTGGCGCCCATCTCCGACGCAGCCCCACCGGTCCGGGCCACCGCGCCGGAGGCGAGCGCCTGGCCGACCAGCCGCTCCACTTTGTCCTTGCCGGCCGAGTCGATCAGCGGCCCCACTTGCGAGCCGTCCTCCGCCCCGGGCGCGACCTTCAGCGCGGCCACCCGCGCCGCAAGCTTGTCGACGAAGGCATCATGCACCCCCGCCTGCACCAGGAAGCGATTGGCGCAGACGCAAGTCTGCCCCGCATTGCGGAACTTCGATGCGATCGCGCCGTCCACCGCGGCATCGAGATCCGCATCGTCGAACACGATGAACGGCGCGTTCCCGCCGAGTTCCAGGCTGAGCCGGGCAACGTTCTCCGCCGCCTGGGCCATGAGGATCTTGCCGACCGCGGTTGAGCCGGTGAAGCTCAGCTTGCGGATCCGCGGATCGCTGCAGAACAACTGTCCGATGGCTGCTGGATCTTGCGTGGGCACAACGCGGAAGAGATCCGCCGGTATGCCCGCATCGTGCGCGAGCACTTCCAGCGCCAGGGCGGAGAGCGGCGTCGCTTCCGCCGGCTTGACCACGATCGCGCAGCCGGCGGCGAGCGCGGGCGCCACCTTCCGGGTGATCATCGCCAGGGGGAAGTTCCACGGCGTGATCGCGGCGCAGGTGCCGACCGGCTGCTTCAGCGTCAGGACCCGCTTGCCGTCGGCGAAGCTGGGGATCGTCTCGCCGTAGGCTCTCTTCCCCTCTTCGGCGAACCACTCGATGAAGGCCGCGCCGTAAGCCACCTCGCCCCGCGACTCGGTCAGCGGCTTGCCGCATTCCGCGGTCATCAGCTGCGCCAGGGCTTCCTGCTGCTCCATCACCAGATCGAACCACGCGCGAAGGATCCTGCCGCGGTCCTTGGCGGTACGCTTGGCCCACGCACGCCCGGCCGTGTCGGCTGCCGCGATGAGGCCCGTGACTTCGTCCGGCGCGTAGGTGCGCACGCGCGCCACGAGCTTCCCGGAAGCGGGATCCGTCACCTCGAGCGAGCCGGCCGCATCACCGATCCTGTCGAGCAATACCTGCATGAGCATCTTTTCCTGAGATCGCGCTGCGCACCGCTCTCGCGTCGGCCGCAGCATTGGGCTTGGCAGCAACGGACAAACCTCGGTCCGCGTCAGAATTGCTACTAAATGTCAATTTGAAGACATGTACTATCAATCCAACAAGGCTGCGGGATTGATAGCTTACCGTCAAGCTTTGGGGAGAGCTTGGATATGAGGGATGTAAAAGTACGCGCATCGGCGCTCGACGGGTGGCGTTCGAACCTTCGCGAGCATGGTTACGAGCCCGAACGCATCGGCGCCCTGAGTGCGGTTCCGCCGCGCGAGCTGCGCGGGACATCGCCGATGCCGCTGCGGGATTTCGTCGGCTTCTCCGAAAGCCTGGTGCGTGAGACGCGGGACATGTCGATCCCCTGGCTTGTCGGGCGCAACTACGATCTTTCGTCCCTCGGGCCCGTGGGCGATGCGATCAGGGCCTCTTCCACCGTCGGCCTCGCCCTTCGCCGCTTCGTCGAATACTTCGAGCTGCTGCAGGACTGCACCGACATCCGGCTCGAGTGCGACGAGCAGAGCGCCTCGCTCAGCTACCGGATCCTCGATCCCAACATCTGGCCGCGCCACCACGACGCCATGTTCAGCCTCGGCATCCTGACGCAGATCATCCGCGCCGGCACCACCGACGGGTGGGACCAGGTGGAGTTCCTGTTCGAAGCCGACCAGTCGGAGATGGTCGGGCACGTCAACCGCCTGGTCGAGGCGCCGTGCAGTTTCGGTGCGGAAACCAACATGCTGCGCTTCCCGGTGCGCTTCCTCGACTGCCGGCTGGAAACCACTTTCGCCCAGGCGCCGATCCGCGAGATCAACCAGGCCATCGCCGTTCGCAAGCGGAGCACGCCGCTGGCGGAGCGGCTGGCACGGGTGGTCTACCGCGACCTCGATCGGCTCACGATCGACCAGGAACGCGTGGCCCGCGAAGTGGGAATGTCTGGCCGCACGATGCGCCGCAAGCTCGCCAGCGAAGGCAGCTCGTTCCAGGAAGTGCTGGACGAATGCCGCTTGCGCCAGGCGGTGTTCGAGTTCCAGACGAAGCCGAACCTCTCGATCGCGCAAATTGCCTTGCGCCTGGGCTATTCCGAGCACAGCACGTTCACTCGCGCGTTCCACCGCTGGAGCGGCATCTCGCCGCAAGCATTCCGCGAACGCCTGATGAACAAGGTCAACTGAAGGCAGGCATTCGATCATGGCCCGACTCGTTCTCCTGGAGGGAAACACCGCAGAGAAGCGCGCGCTCGGTGCCAAGCTGGGCGTACGCAGTTCCAGTGCGATCTACGCGAAAGCCATCCGCCGCCATTTCCCGGACCTCGCGTTGGATGTCGTGAACGGTGCCGATCCGGACTGGACCTTGCCCGATGCGCGCCGCTGGTCTGATTACGACGGGCTGGTGATCACCGGCTCCTCGCTCCATGCCTACGACCCGGAGTTCGCGGTCACCAACCAGATCGATCTGGTGAAGCAGGCGAGCGAAACCGGAATGCCGATCTTCGGCTCCTGCTGGGGCCTTCAGATCGCTGCCGTCGCCGGCGGCGGCAAGGTGGAATACAGCCCGCGCGGGCGTGAAGTGGGCCTGGCGCGCAAGATCGTTCCAAACGAGCGGGGACGCGCGCACCCGATGTTCTCGCTCAAGGGGCCGGCGTTCGACGCGCCCTGCATCCATTACGACGAGGTGACGCGCCTGCCCGACGGCGCCGAAGTGCTTGCGTCCAACGCTCACAGCGCAATCCAGGCCGCGCTCATCCCCGTGGGCAGGAGCACGGTCTGGGCGGTGCAGTACCACCCGGAGTTCGACCTCCTGCAGCTGGTCCAGCTCTACCGGCTCTATTCGCGCAGCATGATCCAGGAAGGGTTCTTCTCGAGCCAGGCCGAGCTGGATGCCTACGTCGCGAAGCTGCAGCAGCTGATCGAGCAGCCCGACCACATGGGCCTGCGCTGGCAGCTCGGGATCGACGAGGACGTGATCGACGACCGCCGGCGCAGCGGGGAGATCATCTCATGGATCGATCACGCCGTGCTCGCGAAAGGCTAGCTCAGGCCCACCCGTCGCCGGCCCTGTCGAACCACACGTGCACCTGGCTGGTGCCGGTGGCGTTCTCGTAATCGGAGAACAGGCGTCCCCTCGCCTTCCACTCGCGGCCGCCGCAGGCCGCCGCCATCATCAGGTAATGACCGAAGCGCGCTTCGGGCAGATGGCGGAGGAACTCGTCCATCGTATCGATCACGCGGGCGTGATCGCCCTGCTTCATCCACTCGATCCGCTCCAGGTCCGCCTCGCGCGCCTCGGGAGTCGAGATGTGTCTCGGGTCGGAAGCTTCGTGGTTGGGGATTTCCAGGAACGGCCAGAAACGGTGGCTCATGGAGCCACTGGCAATCAGCACCACGCGGCGGTCGCTTTCGGCGATGGCCTTGCCGATCCCTTCCCCGACCTTGAGGAAAGTCTCAGACTCCGCCGTGTAGGCGTGGCTTACCGAGATCCACTCCTCGCCCCCGTGCAGGTACGTCGCCAGGTTCACGGTCGGATAGTGGATCGGCAGCCAGGGATCGTCGATCGGATTGGTCCGCACGCCGCATTCGGTCGCCCGCTCGGCCATGGCCGTCGCCAGCGCCGGATTGCCTTTCAGGTCGTAGGGGATCTGCTTCATCCCGCGCGGCAACTCGTCCGAAGTATAGAGCCCGGCGCGCCGCGAGTGGGAGGAGATGCAGAACTCCACGATCGTGTGCCAGTGGGTGTCGAGAATGACGATCGTGTCGGGCTTCAGCTCGTCCAGAACTTCCGTTCGCAGACGATGGAGCCCGGGGACGAGGCTGATCTCCTTGCCCTCGTTCAACTCGTACCGGGTTTCCTTGGGCAGCATGATCGTCGGCGCGTGAGCGACGATTCCGGCTCCGACTATCTGGCCCATTTTCGCTTCCTCGGCAGTTGAACGAGCCCTCGTATAGCGCCGCGCCGTTTTCGGCAGAATAGGGGCGGGGCAGGTTGTCCGGTTATGCCAAGTGTGAAGTTGGCAGCTTCCATAGCAGGCGAACTGGAGTTCGACCTGATGCAATATCCGTTCTCAAGATCCGAAGATCCGTTTGTGGACCTTTCATCGCAAGATGCGTTCACGGACGGTGCGCCATTCGCGACTTTCGACCGCCTGCGCGAAGCGGATCCCGTTCATTGGACGGAATTCACCGGCGGAGACCGCGGCTTCTGGTCGATCACCCGTCACGCGGACATCCTCGCTCTCAACCGCCAGGCGGACCTGCTCTCCTCCGCTCGGGGGATCAGGATGGAGGACCAGACGGAGGAAGAGTACGAAGCGCGCAAGACCTTCCAGGAGACCGATGCGCCGGTGCACCGCGCGTTTCGCGCCCTCGCCAGCAAGGCGTTCTCGAAAGGGGCGATAGCCCAGTACGAAAGCCGCATCCGCGAAATCGTCACCGAGCTGCTCGACCAGGCGTTCGATGAACGCGAGCTGGACGCGGTGGAGCGGATCGCCCGCCGTCTGCCCATGCAGATGCTGGCGCAGATCATGGGTGTTCCGGACGAGGACGGGGCGTGGCTGGTGGAGAAAGGCGACGCGCTGATCTCCAATGCCGACCCCGACTACACGGATTTCGTCATCGACCGCGTGGACACCGAGGAATACCGCTTCCTGCCGTTCCGTTCGCCCGCCGCCGTGGAGCTGTTCGACTATGCGAACAATCTGCTCGAACGCATGGACCGCGGCGAGCAGCTCGGCGTGCTCAACCTCGTGCTGGAGCCGACCAGCCACGGCACGCGGATGAGCCGCGACGAGTTCCGGAACTTCTTCTGCCTGCTGGTGGCGGCAGGCAACGACACGACCCGCTACAGCATCTCAGCGACGATCCACTCCCTCGCCAACGCCCCCAATCTGCTGGCGGACCTGCAGGCGGGCCGGCACGCCGGGTGGGAATCGACCACGGACGAGATGATCCGCTGGGCGTCGCCGACCAGCCACTTCCGCCGCACCGCGACGGCCGCCTTCGAATATGGCGGGAAGCAGATCCGCGAAGGCGACAAGGTCGTCCTGTGGTTCCTGTCCGGCAACCGCGACGCGGAAGGGATCCCCGACCCGTACAGCATCCGGCTGGACCGTCCGCGCAATCCGCACCTGGCCTTCGGCCAGGGCGGACCGCACATCTGCCTGGGCATGTGGCTCGCCAAGCTGGAGGTCGCGATAGTGCTTCAGGAGCTCGTGAAGAGGGTCCGCTCCATCGAACAGGTGGCGCAACATTCCTATCTTCGTTCCAACTTCATCCACGGCATCAAGAAGCTGCCGGTACGCGTGGTGGCCAAGTGATGGACCTGATGAAGTCGATGCTCCGAATTTCCTCCACCTCCGCCCTGGATACGCCGATCGAACGGTGCCGCATACTCTTCGCGGACCAGTTGAACCTGGCGCGCGGGAAATACGTGCCGATGTCGGAGGCAGCCAAAGGCCACGCGCGCCTGTGCGTCGGCACATATGCCGTCACGTACGACAAGCAGATGGTCGCGGCGCCGAGCGGCGGCGTGGTCGAGGGCCTGCCGGACATGGAGATCGCCTTCGATCCGGACGATCTGCGCAAAGGCTGGGAGCCCGGCACCGCGATCGCGCTCGGCGATCTGCGCGACGACAGGGGGCCCTTCCCGCTATGCGGCCGCAGCGCCCTGAAACGCGCGATCGCCGCCTGGCGCGAGCGCGGCCTGGAGCCGATGGTGGGTATCGAGCTGGAAGCCTACATCTTCCAGCGCGCAGAGGATGGCAGCTGGGTTCCCTACGACACCCCCGGCGCGTTCGTTTACGGCACCGGCCCGTTCTCCGACCCTGCCGGCCTGATCGACGACATCTGGGCCACCGCCGCTGCTTGCGACCTGCCGATCGAATCCATCAATGCAGAATTCGACGCTCCGCAGTTCGAACTGACCTTGCGCTATGCGGACGCGCTGAAGGCGGCCGACGATGCGTTCCTGTTCCGGCAGATGGCGCGCGAAGTGCTCTACCGCCGCGGATATCTGCTGTCGTTCCTGCCCAAGCCGTTCGCCGACAAGGCCGGCAGCGGCCTGCACTTCAACCTGAGCTTCCGTGACGCTGGCGGCGCCAACGTTTTCGCCGAGGACGCAGAAACCGGGCAGTGCGGCCCCATCATGGGCGGCGCGATCGCCGGGCTGCTGAAGCATCACCGGGCGCTGACCGGCATCATGGCGCCGCTGACCAATTCCTATTCCCGCCTCCAGCCGGCCAGCCTCTCCGGCTACTGGGCCAACTGGGGTCACGATCATCGCTCGGTCACCGTGCGGATCTCGGGCGAGAAGGGCCCCGCCGCACGCATGGAGCACCGCCTCGCCGACTGCGCGGCCAGCCCGTACTTCGCCCTCGCCGCTCTTCTCCAGGCCGCCCTGCTCGGCGTGGAGCGCGGTTGCGAGCCCCCTCCCCCCGAAACCGCCGACGGCCTCGAGAACGTTAGCACCACGGTCCACGCACCGGGCAATCTCGGGGAAGCGCTCGACGCCCTGGAGCAGGACCGCGAGCTGGTCGAGGCGATCGGCGCCGAGCTGGTCGCCAACTACATCGGCGTGAAGCGTCACGAGATCGAGGAACTCGCCAGCCGATCCGCTGAGGAGCAGATCGCCTACTACCTTCACTACATCTGAGGAACGCCTGTGCGCGACCGCATCGACATCGACGGCATATCGGTTTCTCCCGACCACTTCATCGGCGGCCGGCGCGTCAGTTCGCCGGAGACGTTCGAAACCCGCTGTCCGTTCGACTGGGACCGCAAGCTCGCCGACATCTCACGTGGTGATGCCGAAACGGCACGGCTTAGCGTTGCCGCGGCGGCCGAAGCCTTCCCTGCCTGGGCCGCGCTGACTCCGGCCGAACGGGCGACGTATCTGCACCGGCTGGCGGACCTGATCGAGGAGCGCAAGGACGACATCGCCCAGGTCGAATGCCTCGACATGGCGATGTTGCTGGAGAGCCTGCGGCTGCGGGTGATCTCTCGCGCCGCACTCAACTTCCGCAACTATGCCGATCTGGCCCTCGAGCACCAGGAACGCGTGTGGTCGTCCAAGGGCACGCTGAACCGCGTGATCCGCATGCCCGCCGGGCCAGCGCTGATCATCACCCCATGGAACGCGCCCTTCATGCTGTCGACGTGGAAGTGCGCGCCGGCGCTGGCGGCAGGCAACACGGTGATCCTCAAGCCGGCCGACTGGTCGCCGCTGTCCGCCTCGCTGCTGGGCGACCTGATCGACGAAGCGGGAATTCCGCCGGGAGTCTTCAACATCGTCCAGGGCGGCGCGGAGCTCGGCAACGCCCTGACCAGCGATCCCGGCGTGCGCCGCATCAGCTTCACCGGATCCGTGCCCACCGCGCGCATCATCGGCAAGAATGCCGCCGAGAACATCGTCCCGTTCACCGCGGAACTCGGCGGCAAGAGCGCCCTGCTCGTGTTCGAGGATGCCGACATCGACGCGGCGGCGAAGAAGGCCGCCGGCCAGTACGACGACAGCGGCCAGGTCTGCATGGCCGGATCGCGGCTGATCGTGCAGGACAGCGTGAAGGAAGAGTTCCTCGAACGCTTCCACGCCTACACCGACGCGCACGTGCTCGGCGACAGCCGCGATCCCGCGACGACGGTCTCCGCGATGATCCATCCGGTGCATGTCGAGCGCGTGCTCGGCTTCATCGACCGCGCGCGCGCCGCCGGAGACGAGATCGTCCGCGGCGGCAAGCGCTGGAAGGAAGGCGCCAACTGGGTCGAACCGACTCTCATCGTCCCTACGGGCAACGATAGTGAAGTTGTTCAGAATGAAGTGTTCGGACCCGTCCTGACCTTCCAGACCTTCACCGACGAGGCCGAAGGCGTGGCCCTGGCAAACTCCACCGAGTACGGCCTCTCCGGCGTTATCTACACCGGCAACGCCGACCGCGCCGAGCGCGTCGGGCGGCAGGTCCGCGGTGGCACGGTCTGGGTCAACACGTTCCTCGTGCGCGACCTCACCGCCCCCTTCGGCGGGATCGGCATCTCCGGCATCGGCCGTGAAGGCGGCGACTATGCGCTCGACTTCCATTCCGACCTGAAGACGCTGCAAATCCTCGAAGGCAGCTGCTGAGCGGCAGGACCTCGGCTCGCAGGCGCTGTTCAAGACGTAGTGGTGGTGGTGGGAGTTGGCTGCGCAGTCGTCGCTGGCGGAGTGGGCGTCGGGGTCGGCGTTTGCGCAGTTCCGCCCGATGTGCCGGCGCGCGCGGCGATGACGTTGGGATCGAGAGCCGGCGCGGCGGGCGCTGCAAGCCCCGGTTGCGACGGTGCGAGCGTGGGCGCGGTGCGGCCCGCCCTGGCCGTGTCGCGCGCCTGATAGCGGGCTTCGCGGGCCTGTTCGGCCTGCAGCATCAGCTCGGTTTCCCGGCTCGGATTGAGCGAGTTCTGCGTCAACCGCTGCTGCGTCGCCTGGCTCGCCAGGCGGTCGAGCGGAACCTGGTCGGTGCGGAAATTGAGCTCGACCGAACTGTTGAGGTCGGCGCTGGCGGTCAGATCCTCGCTCGTTGTCGTATCGCTGGTCCGCACATAACCAATGGTGGAGCTCAGGCTGGCCGAGGCGCTCCACCAGCCGAACCCGACACTGCCGCTGGCGGCCACCGAGGTGCGGGTATCGAAGGCCGAAGTCTGCCGGTCCTGCGCGGCCGATGTCGCATCGATGTGGAAACGCATTCCGGCTGTGATCTTGCCCGAATCGATGACGATCCGCTGCATGCCCATCTGGATCATCGTCGCCAGCATGCCCTGCCGGTTGCGCGCGAGGGCGCGCTTGACGAACGGCACCAGCGCCTCGCCCCCGCCACTCGGCACTTCGGCGTCCGCCTCGAGCGACAAAGCGGCGCGCAGCGCCTCGGGGCTTGGCGGCGCGCCGACCGAGACCAGGCGCAGCGGGTCGCGGTCCTCGTCCCCGTCCATCGACGGGAAATCGTCCTGCGCCTCGCCCTCGCCTTCAATTGCGTAGCTGCCGGGGAAGCGCTCGACCAGCCAACGCCGCGCCGCGTCGTCGTTGCCGCCGAGCGAGGAGAAGCTCTCGAGCGATTGCGAGACCCCGCGGATCAGTTCGAAATACTGCTGCAGCTGCTGCTGGTTGGTATCCAGGATCGCCTTGAACACCCCGTTGATCAGCTCGGCCACAAAGCGTGGAAAGGAGATCGCCTGGAGGATGTTGCGGGTCGTGCTCGCCACGCGGTCGACGGCGGTGCCGGAGAATTCGTCGCCCGCGTTCATCGCCCGCGCAGCCTGGGGCGGCTTGCCGGCATCACGCTCGAGCAGCTTCGCCGCTTCGGCGATGCGCACCAGCGAGTGGGCGATCTCGCGCCGGGTGGGTGGGTCGATCTCGGCGAATTGCGGAGCCGCCGTCAGCGCCTGGCGGACCTCGTGGCGCGTCTCCGGGCTCGGGCTGGCCAGCTGCACGCCGGGAGCGAGACCCGCGCGCACTGCCTAGCGTCCAAGATCGTGCCAGGAACCGACGTCGGGCGGGCGACCGGGCGCCCTGCCCGCGGCGTCGCTCGCCCGGGCTTCCTCTTCCGAGCGGATGAGGGCGATGGTCTCGTCGACCCAGTCGAGCGCGGCGCCGAGCACCGGATCGTCGCCGTCGATCCTGGTGCCTTGCCCGTCGCCGTGTTCGACCAGGTCGGCGAGCCAGGCGAGCACGACCATGCCCGCGCGCCCGCGCCGCAAGTGGCTGAGCGTGGGGCGAACCGGGCGGCGCAGGCGGCGATCGATCGCCGCAACGGCGTCCCACATCGTGCGCGCGGTCAGCGCCGCCCGCACTGCCGGATGATTGAGGATTGCGATCGCTTGCGACAGGCTCGAGATGATGTCGCGGGCCATCATCATCAGCATGTCGTTGGCGACTTCGCCAATGTTCTCCGCGACGCGGTCCGCGGCCATGCGCATGCGCGCCGGGCTCTGGCCGTCGGCCGCCTTGACGATCGTGTCGCACAGCTCGAGCAGCAGTTCCTCGAACATCTCGTTGATGCCGCCGGAAGCGTCGACCGGCCCGGCCGGCGCCCCGAACAGCCGCCCGAACAGGGCAAGACGCTCGGCCTCGCTGGCACGCTCGCTGCGCGCTTCCCAGAAAGCGATCACGAGTTGCGTCGCCTCGCCGAGGTCGCGCACCATGCCGCTGCGGACCATGCGCGTGAAGTCGTCGGCGGCCTGGATCAGCCCCGCCGCCTCGAGCGTCGAAGCCAGGTAGAGGCTGGCGGTCGCGCGCAGCTGGATCGGATCGGCGCGCGCGGCGGGCGGCAGCTCGATCCCGCCGAGCTCCGCCAGCATGAGCGCATGGCTCTCGGCCGAGAGGAGCAGCCGTTCGGCATCCTTGAGCGCGCTTTCGGCGCTCTGCGCACCGGCCTGCTCGGCAAAGGCGTGGACCAGCAGGGTCATTGCCCGGTCTCGGCAGGCTGCTGCGCGACCGGCGGGCGCGGCGTGGGCGCCGCGTTGCCCTGGATCGCCCCAATCATTTCCGGCGTCGCCATCTTCTCGAGCGGAAGGTAGTCGGACTTGAAGTTGACCCGCACTTCGCCCTGCATCTTGGCGGCCAGGTCGAGCTTGGACTCGCTCGATTCGTCGACCGAGGTCTTGACGGTGGCGACGTGGCTGCGCTCGTTGACGTTCACCGAACCGCCGCCGAAGCCGAGGAAGCTGCCGCCGAAGAAGCTGGTGTTCTTGTTGCGCTGGCTCTGCCGGTCATAGGCGGAAGCCTTGTAGTCACGCTCCGCCACATCGGTCGAACGCATGTCGAACTTTACCTTGGCGGTGATCGATCCGTCGGTGACGACGATCCGGTTGATGCCCAGCATGACCATCGAGGCGAGCAGCTGCTGGCGCGACTTGGCCATCATCAGCCGCGCGGCATTGACCAGGCGCAGCTCCTCCTCCTCTTCGCCGAGGTCCTCGACCGGCGGGCCGGGCATGCCCATCGTCTGCTGGATTTCGGTCAGCCCGCCCTCGTTGTCGGCATCCTTCTGGCGGAGCCGGGAATTGCCGTCCTGGTCGATTTCCAGGTCGAGCAGGTCGGGAAAGCGCTCGACAAGATAATCGCGCCCCTGCCCCACCCCGATGTTCTCGTTCATGTATTCCTCGGCCGACTTGGCCACATTGGACACCAGTTCGGCATAGGCGCGCATCTGCTCGATCGAGGTGTGCACGATGCTGACGAAGACGTTCTGGATCAGGCCGCCGACGAAGGCCGGGAAATCGACTTCGTTGACCAGGCGCACGAACTGGTCGGTACCCTGGCGCGCCGCGCCGGCCTCGAAGTCCTTGCCGGCGAAGCCCGGCGACTTGGAGAGGTTCTTGCGGGTCTGCTCGTTGGCATCGGCCTGCGCGGCGGCGAGCGGCGCGGTGCGCTTCGCCTGGGCGCGGCCGATCGGGTCCGCCATCGCGTCGCTGACCACGCCGTTGGGATCGTCGACATAGGCCAGCAGCTTGACCATGTTGTTGGCGAGCGCGAGCTGCTCGGCGCGCTCCATTTCCGAATAGGCCGGGATTTGCGTGAGCATGTCGCGCACCATCGGCCGCACGCGGTCGACGGCCTCGGGGCTGAGCCCGTCCGGCAGCCCTGGACCGCCCGCGGAGGCGGCGGCGGGCGGCGGTTCCGCGGTAGCGTGGTGAGAGGCGGCGGCCGGCACGGGTTACTGCCCTGCTTGCGGCTGCGGCGCTTGTCCGCCCTGCGGGGGCGGCGCCGCGCCCGGCTTGTAGATCGGCTTGTTGTGATCGACCGGCTTGGAGCGCATCTGGATCGCGGCCATCATCTCGGGCGTCGCCATCTTGTCCAGCGGCAGGTAGTCCGACTTGAAGTTCACCTCGACATTGCCGGCCAAGCTGGCCCGGGCCGTCAGAGCCTCGTTCTGCATGTCGCTGGCGACCGACATCGCGGTCATCACCGGCTTCTGCGCGTACTTGTATTTGCCTTTCGTGTAGTAGTCGGAATCATAGTTGCCCTTGTAGCTGCCGTCGGCGGCCCGCTCGTAATCGCCCGTGTACTTGCCGCCGCGGTCGTATTCGCCTTCGCTCTGCGACAGCAGGTCGAGCGAACCGTCCGCCTTGCGCGCATAGTCCCGCGCCTGGGCCGAGCGCGACAGGGTCCGCTGGCTGGAGGCGTTGAAGTCGTACATGATCTTGGCCTGGATCTTGCCGTTGGTGACGACGATCCGGTTCAGGCCCATCATGACCATCGTGGCGAGCAACTGCTGGCGCGCGGTGGCAATGTGGCTGCGCGCCGCCTGGATCAGCTTCGCCTCGGCTTCCGGATCGGCGACGTCGAGGGAATCGATTCCGCCTTCGACCAGGCCGCCAAGGGTCGATTGGACCCGGGCGAGCGCGCTGTCCTGATCGACCCCGTCGCGCACGCGCAGCTTGGGCTCCTTGGAGCCCGAGAATTCGTCGATGCCCATGGCGAAGACGTCGGGAAACTGCTCGATCAACTGGTCCTTGCCCTCATCGTCGGTGGTATTCTCGTCGCGGAACTGGTTGAGCGATTTGGAGACGTCCGCAACCATCTTCGAGTAAGCTTCCATCTGCTCGATCGAAGAGGTCACGATCGAGTTGAACACGCCGTCGATGAGGCCGGAGACAAACTCGACGAAGTTCACCTGCTTGATGAACTCGGCCCCTATACGGGCACCTTCCTCCACCGCCGCGGCGCTGAACGGGTCCTCGCCGATCGCCTCGACCGCCTTCTGCCCTTCCTTGAACTGGTCGTTCATCGCCATGCTGCGCATGTCGGCCGCTTGCTGCTGGCCGACCAGAGTATCGGCGACCAGCGCGGTATCGCGGGCGACCTGCTGCTGCTGCGCCGGCGAGAGCTGCGCGAAAGCTTCGGACTGGTTGAGCAGTTCGCGCACTTTGGCGCGCACTTCGGGGCGCGGCACGACTGCGGAGGCTGCGGGATCGCTGCCGCGGGCTTGCTCCGGGACCCGGGCGATGGCGGTTTGGGCGTTCATGGCGTGATCCTTGGATTAGCGGCGGCGCGCTCGCATCAGGCGGCGACCGGCTGGGCTGGCATACGGACGGCCGAAGGCGAGATCTCGAACTCGACCGGCCGCAGGAACAGGCTGATCTTCGCAGGGCCCGACGGCCCGATGCGGATGCCGAGGATCGAGAACCGCCCCGGCCAGACCTGGTCGTCCGGCGTGAACGCCTCGAGAAAGCGTTCGAGCGCGGTCAGCTCCGACGGGCGTTCGCGCAAGTTCATCGTCAGCAACTGCAGGAAGTTGGGCGGGACGTCGCCGACCGCGTCCAGCATGACCTGCAGCTCCATCTCGACGCCTTGCGGACCGCGGCCGAACGAAACCAGCGTCGAACCGCCCGGCAGATCGAACCGCCCGCCCAGCGCCACGCCGATGATCTGCATGATCGGCGCCAGCCGGCCGCCGAGGTCGAGTTCCTGCATCATCGGCTCGAGGTCGGCGAGGCGCAAGTTGTTGGTCAGCAGGAACGTCATCCACTGCGCGCCATGGTCTCGCCCGGCGACGAGCGTGGTGAACACCGGCCGCATCCCGGGCAGCGCCGCCATGGCGTTGCCGATCAGCATGGCGAGCCGCGGGTTCACCTGGGCGACGGCGGAATCCCCGCCTTCGTAGCTGACCGATGCCGACTGCAGCCCCCCGGCATCGAAGCTCGATCCGAAGATCGCGCCGTAGTTCAGGGAATGGCTGCGGCCGTGCGAACGGAAGCCTTCGCTGGCCCCATCGTACCATCGCAGCGCCTCGCTGCCGAAGTTGTCGTTCACCAGCCGGCGCATCGCGTGGGTGGTGAAGTCGCGGCGGTCCGATCCGCTGGCGCGGGGGCCGAGCGGCTCGAGTTCGAACGACAGGTTGCGCGGCTGGCGCGCCGCGAACTGGGAGCGCAGCGGCGCCGCGCCGGGTTCGACCGGGTTGTTGCCGTACGCCGGGTCTCCATACGGATCGCGGAAGCTGTCTTCCAGCATCGGGCCGACGAAGCGGTTAGGATCCGCGGTGCGCAGCCGGGTAGCGGCGGTCATCAGCCGCGACTTCACGAGGGTGGACATCGGTTTGCTGTACATTGTCGTTCTCCATCACCCCCGGCTGTTCAGTAGCCGGCGTAAGCGGACCGATCGTGGCCGTTGGTCGCCTGCGGCTGGTAGCTCATGCCGAGGCCGAGCCCAGTTCCCTCCAGCAGGTCGCGGGCGATCGAAGGCATCTGGATCGGCCGGCTCGGCTGCTGCGGGGACTCGCGCGGCTGGCTGAGCTGCTCCACGCGCATGTCGTCGAGTGCGGAATCCGCCAGCCACAGCTCGCAGGCATTGATCAGGTCGTAGTCGGTCGGATGCGAGGTGGCGCTCTGGCCGAGCAGCCGCGCCGGTGGGTTCTCGATCGCTTTCAGCTCGAGCACCGGGAGCGTCGGATCGCGCAGCCGGTCCAGGTTGTCGCCCAGCCAGCGGGTGATTATGGCGCCGCTTGTAGCAAGGGTACGGTACTTGCTCGAGTTGCGCGCCCCGCCCAGTTCGACTTGCGCGATCTGATCGATCACGCCCCACATGTCGCGCGCGCCGAAGCTCGACTTTACGTCCGGGTCCGACAGCAGCTGGATCATCTCGTTGATCTGCTTCTGCAGGTCGATCGCCGCGTAATAGGCCATGCCGTAGCCATAGAGCGACATGTTGGCGACAAGGTCGCGGGCCGACTTCTTGACCTGCTGCTGGTTGACCGAAACCGGCAGGCTGGAGCGGATGAGCTGGTCCACGCGGTTCTCGCGGACCAGCGAGGAGACCGACGAGACGAAGCGCAGCCACAAGTCCTGGAAGTCGGTGTTGACCTGCGCGCCGGGCTGCCCGGTCGGCATGCCGAGCGTCATCGCGTAGAACGTCTGCCGTTCGACTTCGCTCATCCGGTTCGGGGCCTGTCGCCAGTATTCGTAAAGCTGCGTTCCGGCCTTCCCCCGCGGCAGCGAGATATGCCCGCGCTGCGAAAGCTCGATCAGCTTGTCGACCACTTGGAAGGCCTTTAGCTCCTCGAACATCGAGGCGAAGATCATCGGCCCCATCAGGTAGACGTTTTCCGCGACGACGTTGTTGTCCGCCCACGAATTGAGATCCGGCAAGTCGATCGCCACCTCGTGCCACGGCCGTTCCTCCTCGGAGGCCGAGAAGTCGCTGACGCGGTCGATGACCTGGTCGACCATCGGCTTGAGCTGCGGATCGTTCTCGCGGACCTGCTTCTCGATAAGGACCCTCATCGTCTCGGCGAACTTGGCGGCGTAGACCTCCGCCACCTGGCGGCTGTTGATCCGCACGTCGTTGATGATGATCGACAGGACCTTCTGCGCCAGGCCCATCTGGCCCGCGATCGTGCCGAGCGACTGGTAGAACGCGGACAGGAAGCCGGCCCACTTGGGATGCATGGTATCGGGCCGCGTCCGGTCGCCGTCCGCAACTACGGGCGGAACCGCCGCCTTGCCGGCGGAGAGCAGGCCGTAGAGCAGGCTGGTGCGTACCACCTGGCGATTGTGCTCATCCTCGCTGGGGAGGCGCGGGTCGAACAGGATCGCGCCACTCTCGTGGAAGATCCGCACCGGCGCGAGATTGCCGTCGTTGCGGCCGAGCGCCTCGCGCAGGGCCACGAACAGCGGGTCGAAGCGGATCCACGGGCCCTGCTTGTCCTTCAGGGCCAGGAGCTCGGTCAGCCGCTCGTGCTCGTTGGCGTCGGCCTCCCCCAGCTTCTCGACGCGCCTCTTGCGCGCATTGAGCTCGCCGAGCAGGCGCTCGGCATTGTGGATGGCGTTCTTCTCGTTTTCGACCAGGTCGACGAACCGGGTCTTGTTCGGGATGTTCGGGCCCTCCGATCCGCCGGCCGGAGTGTTTGCTTTGGTGGCCATTGTGAATTCCTTTCACTCGTAAAAACAGGTCTTTAATCCAGTTCCCTGGGCGTGAATGGGCGAGGATCAGCTAACCATCGTCCGGTCCTCCGAATTCGGTGCTGGGATCGGCGTCGAGCGCCTGGTCCAGCAGGGCGAGCGCGCGGGCGGCATCGAGGATGCCCGCGCCGTTGCCCTCCGGAGTGTCGGGGCGGTGAGGACGGGCGCTCTCGATCAGCAGCTGCTTGACCGTTTCGGGAGCGAGAGCCGCGCTGCGGCGCTGGGCCCGCGAATGGAGCAGCGCCGCGGCGGCGGCCGCGAATGGAGCGGCGAAGCTGGTGCCCGTGGCGCGCTGATATCCGTCCACCGCAGCAGTGCGGATGCGTTCTCCCGGCGCGCAAAGGGCCACGTGATCCCCGCTGGTGCTGAAACCGCTGGCCGCGGCGTCGAGCCCGACCGAGCCGACCGCGATCACCTCCGGACACGCGGCCGGCCAGTACGTGCGCGCGTCGCCGCTGTTGCCTGCTGCCGCCACCAGGGTGCAGCCCCTCGCGGTGGCATAGGCCACGGCCTCGGCATGCGGTTTTGGCGCACCCGGTTCGATGGCCTCGTCGTCCGTGCCGAAGCTGAGGTTGACCACTTTGGCGCCGAGTTGGACCGCCATAACCATGCCGATGTCGAGATCGCTGACCGAGCCGACCCCCACCGCCTGCTGCTTGCCGGGGAACAGGGCCGCGCCGAGCGAGCGGATCGGCAGGATCTGGCAATCGCCCGCAAGTCCGGGCGGCATGCGTTCGCCCGCCGCGCCGATGATCGCCGCACAGCCGGAGCCGTGACCAACGAAGCGATCGGACGGGTCGACGTCGGCGCCTGCGTTGTCGCCGAGCAGGGCGATCCCGCCGGCCATCTCGCCATGGCCCAGCTGGACCGTGTCGAAGCCGCTGCGCAGGCGCCAGCCGAACTCCTCGTGCGCCGGGTTTACGCCGCTGTCGACCACGCCGACGATCACCGCCGGGTCGCCCGGTTCGTGGGCCAGCGCACGCTGCGCCCCGATCATCTCGCGCGGAGCCCAGCCGTCGTCGTCTTCCTCGTCGTCGCCGCCCAAGCCGCCGAACGCCGGCTCGTAGCGGTCGAGGCCGACCGCGACGATGTAATTGGGCGTGACGCTCTCGACGACGTCGAGCTGGCGCAGGGAGATCGCCATCGAACCCACATGGGTCCCGGGCTCCACATCGAGGCGCAGCATGCGCGAAATGCCGGTCAGCACCTCGAGGTCGGAATAGCCCTTGTTGCGCGCGCCCGGGCGCCCCAGGGCGGCCGCGGCGGAATGCAACCGCGAGACCCGCACGGATCCGCCGAACGCCCCGGAAACCCGGTCGACCGCGCCGTGGCCTGTCCGTTCCGCGCGGGTCCTGGCGCCTTGGCGAACATCCATCGCCGTCGGGATATGGTCGGGAACCTCGCCCAGCTTGAGCCGCACCAGCAGGCTCGTGGGTGCGGCATACGCGCCGGTGTAGTGGTTCCACGGCTGGGCGATGCGTGCGATCCGGGTCATTGGAAGCGCTCCGGATAGGGCGCCATGCGCTCGTCGAGCCCGGCACCGGGGACCGGCGGAGGCAGCGGTTCCTCGCTGAGATCGAACCAGACCTCCGAACTCGCCACGTCGTCGTGCGCCAGGCTCATCTGCCCCGCGAGCTGCCCATCGCGCGGGGCTAGGACGATCTCGGTATCGGTGGCCTGGACAATACCGACCGGCCGTCCGTCGATCATCGCGCGCGGCGGGCTGCCGTCGCGCAGCAGGTTGCGGCCGCGCACGCGCAGCTGGCGCCGCACGCTGTTGCCCTGGCGTTCGCCGTCGATCCGGACATCGTTGATCATCGGCCGGGTGGCCCGCGAGAGAACCCGTTCGAGCTTGTCGATCGGCAGGTTGGTGATCCGGCCGACGGACCGGCCCAGACCCTGCTGGCGCATCTCGTTGAGCTTGGACACGGTGCGCACGCCGATCCGCTCGAGCCTGCGGATCTCCTCCTCGCTGAGCTCGTCGGTCATTTCGGTGAGCAGCGTGTCGTCCTTGGTGTCGACCGCCAGCTGGATTGCGTTCTCCTCGATCATCGGCTTGGTGATCGCGGTGAACACAAGATGCAGCACGCTGGCTTCGGTGTCGCCCGATCCGGCCGGCTTGATGTGGACCTGCCCATCGCGCATCTCGACGTGCGCCTTCAGGTCCATCGTGATGTCCCTGATCGCGAAAGTCAGCGCCAGGCTGTCGTTCTGGGCCTTGAGCGTCATCCGCGCCTGGGCCGTGTCGAGCTGCGACTGAACGGCCTGGATGAAGTCCTCCAGCGCGACGATCGAGGCGGGACCGGTTCTCATGCGCCGCCCTCCACCACGATCCTGGCGGTGAGGCGGCTGGCCGGCAGGTCGAAGGCCGTCCGCAGCCGCGTACGCGGGCTGTCGGCCAAGACCACCCATTGCCCCTCGCGCTGCTCCAGGCACGCTTCCACCGGCAGGTCGAACTCGATCGAGCTGGGAGTGATGCCGGTCGCGGCGAAAGCCCGCGCCCCGCGCTCGCCGGCCCAATCGAGTCCGGCGACAAGCTCGCTGAGCATCTCGTCGAGCGGGCGGCGCGGCGCGCTCATGCCGGCGCTCCTTGCGGCGGAGCCGGCGCAGGCGCGGGGACCGGCGCCGCAGCCGGGGCAGGAGCCGGGGCTGGAGCGGCTTCGGCAACGGGCTGCGCCGCAGCCGGCAGAGCTGCTGTCTGCGGCGCCTTTCGCACAGCGCTCGCCACGGCTGGGCGGGCCGCGCGTTCGAGCAGGACTCGCTGGGCCTCGTCGACGAACCGCTCGAGCGGCAGGGTCTCGCTGGAGAAGTTGATCTTCACCTCTCCGAACAGTTCGGCGTTGAGCGAGCTGTCGGTCTGGGCGTTGACGCCGACGGTCGAGACTTTGGTGACCGGCGCGGCATAAGCCGTGCTGCCCCGGGTCGACCAGCTGCCGGCCGACGAGGAGGCGCTGCCGGGATCGTCGCTGACCGCGTAGTCGACCGCTGCCCGATCGGCCGCGGCGGCGCGGAAGCGCAGCCTGGCAGTGATCGACCCGTCGTCGACCTTGATCCGCTGCATGCCGAGCATGACCAGCGTCGCCAGCGTCTGCATCCTGTCCCGCGCCATGCGGTCGCGCGCGATGGGGATCAGTTGCTCTTCGATCAGTTCCGGGCTGAGCGGCTGGCCGTCCAGGCCGTAGTCGGTGAGCCAGTCGGCCTCCGGGCCAGAGCCGAACTCGTCCACCCCGCCGCGCGGGACCAGCGCGAAGCTGCCGCCCTGCGAGGAGAGCTCGAGATCGCCCGGATGCTGCGCCGCCAGCCAGTCGCGCGCCTGGTTGATGGTGATGTTCTCGTCGCGAAACTGCTCGACCGGCTTGGAGATCGCCGCCACGAGGTCCGCGAAGGCGTCCATCTGGCGGATCGAGGAATCGACCATCGCGTCCCACGTGCCGTGGATCAGCGAGGCGACGAACTCGGGGAAATCGAGCTCGTCCGACAGCGAGCCGGCGCGCCGGCCGATGGTCTCGGTCGCCGGCTGCTTGGCGCTGCCGCCGGCGGTCGGAGCGGGCTCGTCCGCGAACGCGTCTTCGTCCGCCGGCGGTGCCGAACCGCCCCCGCCCCAGAAGGAGCTGCCGGCCATGCCTCGCGACGTGGCGGCGGCGCCGGGGCTGGCCCGGCGCCCGCTCGCCGGCGGCGGTGGAGGGAGATCGCCGCGCATCGGCATCAGGCGTGTTCGAACGGGCGGACCACCATGGTGGGGTCGCCCCCGCCCGGCCGCGAATGCTGCACCCACCGGCTGGTCACGTCATAAGTGCCGTCGGCATAGAGCGTGACCCGTGTGTTGGCGATCTGGTCGTCGGCGATGACCTCGTCGAACACGTACTGGATATTGATGTGCAGCGCCGGGACTTGCGCCGGACCGGGCGCCCGCGCCTGCGAGCTGCGTGCGTAGAGCCGCGAGTCGTCCTCGATCGTGGCGGTGACGGTCAGGCCCCATCCGGCGGCGTCGTCGTGCCCGATGTCCTCGATGTAGATGCGGCCGAGCGAGGTGCCGTTGTACTGCCAGCGGATCTGCAGCCAGCAATAAATGTCGTCGATGCCGAAGGTCCCGCCGACCAGCGGCCAGTCGCGCAGGGTCACCGTGCCTTCGTGGAACGGTGCCTGCCTCGCAGGCGCGCGGTCGCCCGGGTGCTTGACCCCGGACCAGTTCGAAAGGTGCGTGGCGATGTCGCCTGAATTGGCGCTGATGACCTCGATCGCGGTGCCGGCGATCGTCGCCGCCGCACCGACATCGAAGCCCTGCCCGCGCCTAACCGGAGCCGGCGGCGGCGGCGCGCGGCGCTCGCCCGCGGCCATCGCATAGCCCGCCGGCGCCGCGGTGCTGCGGTTGATGCTGCGCCCCACGGGCACCCCGCCGCTGAGGATCTGGACGTAGGCCGGATTGCCCGCCGCAGCCATTTCGTACTCGGCCTGGAAGTCCTCGTACTTCATGATGTAGCGGCTGCCGGTGTCGTGCGTGGGAGCATAGCCACCCGGGCTGCCGGGCGTGCCGACCGGGCGGTCCCAGGGATCGGCGATGCGCACGAAGTGGTTGGCGCCGTCGTAGTACATGCCCACGACCAGGACAGCGTGGCCGGACAGGTTCGTCGCGCTCGCCATCTTTCCGACGTAGAGCGGGCCGTGGTGCTCGATCAGGGCCTTGAAGCCCTCCGGCAGGTAGCATTGCGGCGGATGGGCCGTCAGGCCGAGCGCGTCGGCGGCCGCCTGGCGTTCCGCCCAGGGCAGGCCGTTGGCGATGTCTTTGCCGCACTGCTGTGCGATCGTTTCCGGGGCGATGCTCACCTGGTCGCGCCAGCCGATCAGCATCGACAGCGTGGTCGCCCAGCAGCCGTTGTCGGTCGGTTGCGGGGTCAGCTGGACCTCGTCCCATTGGATCGACCACCGGCTGCCGACGCCCATCCCGGCCGCCATGGCGAAGCCCGCGGGAGGATTGCCGCTGCGGTCCGGCTGGCGCCCCGCCGGCACGCCGAGCGAGAACATCTGCACGTTGGCCTCGCCGACACTGCTGTCGCGAGCCGCCTGCAGCTCGTACTCGCTTTCGAAATCCTCGAAGCGCAGGATGTAGCGGCTGCCGGTGTTGTGGGTGGACTGGTATGAGCCTGGCGTGCCCGGCGTGCCGACGCTGCGGTCCCATGGATCGGCGATGCGCACGAACCACTGCCCACCGTCCTGGTACATCCCCACCACGAGCACCGCGTGCCCGGACAGGTTGGCGGCGCTGGCCATCTTGCTGACGTAAAGCGGGCCATCGCTCTCGAGCAGGTCGTAAAGCCCTTCCGCGGTATAGCACTGCGGCGGGATCGGGTTCAGGCCGAGCCGCTGCGCGACCGCGCGGTGCTCGCTCCAGGCCAGTCCTTTGTCGATGCTCTTGCCGGCCTGCTCCGCAATGGTCTGCGGGGCGATGCTGACCTGATCGTGCCAGCCGACGAGCATGGCGATGGTCGTCGCCCAGCAGCTCATGTCGGTGGGCTGGTTGACCAGCTGCACGTCGGGCCAGTGGATGCTGGAGCTTACCTCCTGCGCGCGGGCCTGCGGCGTGGCGAACAGGTCGTCGCCGGACGAAACCGGCCGCTGCGAAGGCTCGAGCGTGTCGAGCAGCGGCACCACCGAAGCTTCCGGAAGTCCGAGGCCGAGCGCCTCGTGGATGCGCTGGGCGAAAGCTCCGCCGATCCGCGCGGCGCGCTGGCGAGCGCTGCCCGGCAGGTCCGGCATGACCGCCCGTGCATCGGCGGGCTCGTCTCCGGCGGCCTGGGGGCGCTCCTGGAACGCCGCCTGGCGCGCGGGCAGCTCGGGCAGCTCGCCGAACCCGTCGTTGTACTCGGCGGGGCCGGCAGGCTGGGGAGCAGTGCCCGATCCGTTGGCCGTCACCGGCTGGGCGGTGCGCGCGGGCTCGCTACCCGGCTGCGCCGCGTCGCCGGTCCATTCCATCAGCGGCGGACCGGCGCTTCGGGCAGGCGCGAAGCTGCGGCGCAAAGTGCGGCCGGTGAAGCCGCTCAGCGATACGTATGGGCTGCCCTCGCGCGGCGCTGCGTCGACTTTCAGCCCGCCCTGATCGGCACGCCCGGTGGCCAGGGCGAAGAACAGCTTGTCCTGGCCGATGAAGCGCGCGAGCACCTCCGGCGGTACCACGAAAACGCCCTCCCCGCGCGGGACCGAGAGCAGCCCGTGCTCGCGGCTCGAATAGAAGTTCGCGGCCGTACGGCGGGCGCGGTTCTCGGGCCGGAACAGGTCGATGGCGGTCGCCAGCACGACTTCGGCCTGGACCTCAGGCTGGGCGGTTCGCACCGCGAACCCCAGCATGGGAAAGCGGTCGTTTACCTGCATGCGATTGGGGCGAATTTGCGCGGTCATGGGTCTCACCTGTCTCTCTTGGGATGGGATGTGCGGCGGGGGGTCGCGGCCGGCGCGCGCGGATCGGCGCCGCCGTTGCCGGCGCCTTTGCGGGACAGCTCGCGCAGTTCGCGGGCGCGCTGCTCGAACTCCTCGGGGAGCGACCGGAGCACGATGTCGAAAGCCGCACCGTGCTCTCCGATCGCCGCGATCGGCCCGTGCTCGGCCTCGTGCTCGGCCACGGCCTGGGCCAGCAGCTCGGACAGCATCTTGGCGTAAGGCGGGGAGATCGCGACCGGCGTATGGATCGACAGATCGCCGCCGTTGGGTTGTCCCGATGGGCGAAACTGCCCCAGTTCGATCAGGAACTCGTAAGGGTTATGCGCGACTTCGAAGTAGTTGACATAGAGCGATGCATGCCCAGCCCGCCTGACGCCGACGTCCTCGCTGGTGCTCGGTTGGGCCACTGTCCTGCCTCGTCGTCTGCCGCTGTCGCCAGACCTTCAGCAGGATGCGTGCCACTCGAAGATTGTCTCGAATTTTCCGGAGTTTGGGTGAAATGGACCGGCGCTGCCGATGTAACATGTTACACTCGCGCGCCGAACGGGACGGTGCGTATGTGTTACACGTCCTCGCTCCGTCCTGCGCGGCGGTGCACGGGCGTGGCGCTCTGCGCGAGGTTGTACTTCGTCATCTTGCGGTACAGCGTCATGCGCGACCAGTGCAGCGTCTTCGCCGCCTGGGCCTTGTTCCAGTTCGTCTGCTCGAGCGCCGCGAGCATCCGCTCGCACTCGCCCGGATCGGCGTGCGAGTAGGATCGGCGCAGGTGGGCGAATGCGTTGGGGATGTTGCGCATGGTGATCGGCCCCGCGGGAGGGTCGATGAACACCGCTTCGACGAAGTTGCGGATTTCGCGGATGTTGCCGGGCCAGTCGTAGTGGAGGAGCAGCCCGAACAGATCGGGGTCGAGGCCACTGACGGTCGTGTGCCGATCGCGGTTGAAGCGTTCGATGAAGTGATCGATGTACAGCCCGATGTCCTCCGGTCGGTCGGCGAGCGGCGGTATGTCGATCCGCGCCACGTTGATGCGGTAATAGAGATCGCTGCGGAAGCGCCCTTCGGCAACCGCGTCCTCGACATCGACGTTGGTGGCGGCGATGATGCGCAGGTCGTATTTCTCCGGCCGGGTCGCGCCGATGGGATAGGCTTCCTTCTCCTCGAGCAGGCGCAGCAGCTTGGTCTGGTTGTAGAGCGAGAGATCGCCGAGCTCGTCGAGGAACAAGGTCCCGCCGTCGGCCAGCTTGGCCTTGCCGGCCCGCGCCGCGACGGCACCGGTGAAGCTGCCGCGCTCGAAGCCGAACAGCTCGCTTTCGAACAGCGTATCGGGAATGGCGGCGCAGTTGATCGCGACGAAAGGCTCGGCGCTGCGGCGGCTCTGCTGGTGGATCGAGCGGGCGAAATGTTCCTTGCCGGTGCCCGTCTCGCCGGTGATCAGGGTCGGCGCATCGGACCTGGCGATCTTGGGTAAGTCGCCTCGCAAGGCGAAGATCGCCTCGCTCCTTCCCAAGATCTCGGCAGCGCCTTGCAAAGGAGTCTCCCCCCTGCGTCTGTCAACGATACGTCCGTCAATGATGCGTCTTGTGGTGCATGGCCACGAGCCGCGGCATGCAAATGTCCCGACCAGGTTCGAGGATCGTCTCCAGGTAAATGTCTATGTCGAATTCTACGATTCGTCCAGCATCGCCTCACCGTAGACCAGGCACAGTTCATCCAACCATTCCTCTCGGGAACGCCCAATTCATAAGGGATATAGTTAATACGGCGGGCGTTTCGTCGGTCACTCTTTGCGTTCGTCGGGAGAGATGGAGGAACTGTGCTTGCCGAAAGGGAGAAGCGGCTGGCGAGCTATGACGCTTCCGTCTACGCCGCTGACCGCCGACGCGAGATTGTTGCACATGTCTCCATAACTGCCACCCTGGTGCAGTTGGGAAGTTTCCGTTGGCGTGTGAGTGGGCGCAACTTTGCCAAGTTAGCGCGAGCGGCAGTGCAGATTGTGTGTAAGTCGTACTGAACCCCGTCACCGTAACCTCAAACAGCGCCCTCACCTTACGGCTTCCTCAGTTGGAGAGGTCGCACAGCTAGTGGGCAACGGAAGCTGTCTCGGTTGTACCCCCAGGTAGTTCGAGGTTCGGAACCTCCCCTTCGTACAATGACCCGCCGTTGCTCCACCAAAGTGGTGCGTTTTCGCCTTTCAGGAAATGCCCAAAAAATTCAATCACCCGTCCGTCGAAGTCAGCGTAAGTCGCATCGTCAAAGGTGTGCGACTGACCACGGTACTCGATGAGCACGACATTCTCATTTCCAAGCGCCCGTAACGTATTGAATAACTCCACCGACTGGGCAAACGACACCGAATCATCTTCACTGCCATGGCCTAAGAGAAGCGGTGTCTTGATGCTCCTTGCATGGTACAAAGGCGAATTGCGCAGAATGTCGTTCCATCCTTCCCACCACGGCTTGCTGAGATAGGGCTGGCTACGCTGACACCCGGGCGTGAGTGGCCATTTCTCGTCATAGGCGCCGTTGCAATGGCTCCAAAGATTGGACACGCCGGCCTTCGAGACGGCGGCCTTGAACCTGTTCGTCTTCGTCACGATGAAGTTCGTTTCGAACGCACCGAACGATTCGCCCATCAAACCTAGACGCTGGGGATCGACTGCGCCCGTAGCAACTGCGGCGTCGATGCCGGCGTTGACGTCTTCCAAGGCCGCGCCTCCCGGATCGTCAAGTTGCGGAACGATATCGGGCAGCAGCACGGCGAAGCCGGCGTTCAGGTAAGGGAAAAGGTAACTCGTCGGCGGGCGATTGTCGTGGGTCGCAGGGGAGAATCTTTTGTAGATCTCGACAATAGTCGGATAGGATCGGCCCTTCTTGTAGCCGACGGGCAAATAGAGAAGTGCATGCCTTTCCGATCCACTCTCAGTTCGGTAGGTCAGATATCGTGCTGGAGCCGGCAACAGATAATCATTTTTCTGCGGATTGATTCTGGTTAGCGTCGTGCCGGGTTTCCAGCCCGCGACGACCTTATGGATTGCACGCTCCTCGATTGACGTTTCCCGGGACACGAACATGGATTTCGAATCCCGTGCTTTGAAGTAGTTCAGGTCGGCAAATTCGGAGTGAAGCTGATTCAACCTCCGACTGTCTGGATCCCAGCGGGCAATACCTTGTTCACCCGTGTCGAGATCAAACCATTCGAAATAGATTTCAAGATTGAAGTCGACCGGGTTTGGGCTTCCATTCACACGAGTTTGCACTGGGCTATCGAGCACTACGCGCCGATACCACTTGTTGCTGGTGCGGCCATCGCCAGTGACATTGAAGGCGCTGCCTTGCCCAAGCGGCAAAGCCCAAACGTCGTAATGGTCAGAAACGAGCACATGAGCGCGGTCAGTGCTCCAACCCTGGATACGCGGCTGACCTTGTTCATGAACGTCTTTCAAGAACCAGTCCCGCTTAGGGTCATTCTCGGGAAAGTAGAATCTGGTGGGAAGTTCGGCCGTCACATTGCGCGACGCCCCAGTCTCCGCCGAGCGGACGATTATATCGCCCTTGCCGTCCTGATAGACGATCGTACGCCCATCGGGCGATAATTGCGGCAATACAAACGCGCCAGACCTCGCCCAAATCCGGTGGCCCGTCAGGATGCGCTCACGCGTTCCGTCCTTCAGATCGACGAGAGAATAGTCGCGACGCTGCGGAGCGGCCGAGGCGACGCCGATCTGCATATAATTGACCCAGTCGTATGCTCCGACATCGTAAGCGAGGATCTTTGCCGCTGACGGATGGCGCTCGACTGTTGCCAGGTGGCCGTTCGTCAGTCGAATAAAACGGGGTGCAGTCAGGTCGATGTAACCCCAGTCGGGCCGGTTCTGGTCGTCGATGCGGCGCTTGTCGGCTGGAAGATAATCGGCTCCGCCGTGCCACAACCGGACACCCGGGACGCCGTTCCGTTTCGCCTGATGGCCGAGCTTTCGGATAGGAACATACAAGCCCTGCCGGTCGCTGCGCCATTCAAGCCCCGCGACGATCCCGAAGTCGGCAGGAAAAGTTGCGAGATCCTTTGGCGTAACGACATGGACGGTAGGCCGCGCGCTTTCCAGGCTCGTGATCGCCACCAACGCTGTCGAATCTTTGCGAACGGCCGCTATTGCATCGCCTGTCGAGGCCCAGGTCAGACCCTCGAAAGCGTCACCGCCGGAGACTAGTGTACGCCTGACGCCCGTGCGTAGATCCATTTCGTTGATCTGCCCCCCATCCGTCCAGGCGACACGGTCCCGGGCCGTATTGGTCGAGACCTCTTTGACCATTCCCAAGTTGACGGCAGGGCCGCCACAAAGGCGGTGAATGCTCGCGGTGGAGCTGTGCTCGCTTGACTTGGAGATCAACACGATCTGCTCGGTGGGACCCAAGAGATCGAAGGTGCTGACATCGGGAAAATCGCAGGACCGTCCGGTTTCAAGATCGAGTGCTGTGACGACGACCGCTGTGCCTGCCTTGCCCGTTGAACCGTGCCTACGGAACGCGACCCATCTGCCAGACGGCGACAAAGAAAAGCTTTCGGCCTCGTCGGACTTGCCAAGCTCAATGCGACGCTCGGTCGAGCCATGGACCGACTTGATCACCAGCGTCGAGCCGCCGCCGCCAACGGAAGCAGCCAGATAGACGAGCCACTTTCCATTGGGACTCAATTGTTCGGAAGAAACATGCTTCCATTGCTTGGCGACGGCCGGTGTCACTCGCCTCAACGTTTCCGCTTCCGTAGGCGCATGATGCGAAGTACAGCCAAGTACCAACGCGACCACGCGGACTCTTCCGAAGAACTTCGACATCATCCTGCTTGCTCCCCATCGAAAGAAGCAGTGGCAGCTTCTTCGCGCTGAACCTTTGTCCAATCGGTTTTGAGTGATTCCCATCGCTCTTTTCGGGCGCGGTCCTCTTCGCGAGTTTCGATCTCCTCGCCACGGAGCCAGAACCGCATCCAGTCCAGCGTGGAACGCATGGCCGCCGCACGCTCCGCAGGCGCTTGCAGAACGTGAGCGGCCCCCGGATGATAATGATATTCGATGGGACGGCGAGCGAGCTTGAACGCGCCGATCGTCGAATGAGCGTCCCATAAGATCGGATTGCCGGTCACATGGAAAAGGATCGGGGATTTCAGTCGGTCCAGATTGAACTCGGGCGCATCGAGCCAGGCAACCTTGTTCCACCAGAAGGCTTTGCGATTGCCGAATTGCCAAGCGTAGTGGCTGGTTGACTGCACGTCCTCCGTCGCCGTCGCCGCCATCGAAACATATTGGCTGTATCCGTTTGTGATGGAATCGAACACGATGGCGGCACCGACCGGCGTTCGCCCCGGATGCGTCGCTACATAATAGGTATAGGTTCCGGTACGGGAGAAGCCGATAAGCCCGCTTGGCAAATCAGCCGCGAGACCTCTCCTTTTCAACTCATCGACCGCGGAGTCCAGGCGCAGCACCTGCGCCGGAAATTCCGACGGGGTCAAAATGATCTCCGATTGCGTTTCGCGGCCCGATCCATAGCCCCCGGCAGCCTGCATCAGGAATACGGTAAAGCCGTTAGCCGCGAGCAACTGAGCTGCGTCAGCCGTTCCGCTTATGCCATCCGGTGCGAAATCATCCTTGGTGGAGCCCAGGAACTGGACGATGAGGCGCGGAGACTGTCCTGGAGTTGGCCTGCCCCGGACCAAATAGCCATAGGCAGGATTCCCCGCTTCATCGGTCCAATCGATGCGTTCGAATGGCCGAATCTTGGCGAGGCTTGATGCCGGCCCGGCAGAGAAAAGTACCCGCTCCTTGCCATAGCCCTCAACCAAAAGGCGCGGCGGTTCGCCGAGCCCTCCCCGGACGGTGAATGTGAGTTCGTCAACCGGTGGCCCGCCCTTCCTCTGGTTTGTATCGCCGACTAGCCAACCAGCGCTTGTGAAATTGTAGTGGCGGACCCAGCTCTTGCCGCCCTTGGCTTCAAAGCGGACCTTCAGCCGCTTTCCTTCGTCGATCCATTCAGGATCCGCTCGGAGACCCGACCCGTCAGCGAGCGTCTCAACAACCCGGCTCTTGCCAGTGGCAACGTTATAATCGACGATTTGAGAGGTCTTGTCTGGTCGGGACTCACTCGATCCCGCTATATTGAACAGAAGCAGATGCGAGCTGTCGTGGGACCAGAAGGAACTGGCTCTGGTGTAAAACTTCGTGGTAAAGGGCGAAGGATTGGCGCGGATCCGCGCCGCCGCTAGCGGCAAGTCAGTCAAGGTCCGCCGCTCGCCCGTGGCAAGGTCGAACAATATGTAGCGGAGCGCCGACGTGGCAAATGGGTAAGCGTTCCAGTCGGCGGGCTTGGTGAGGCCGTCCGGCTGGAAGGCCATGACGGCCCATCTTTCATCCGGAGAGATCCACGGGCCGGAGCGCGCTCCTCCTCGCTCGGAATCTATCGAAGCAGAGACGATCGGCCTCGGCGCTGCGCCCTTGTAGGACGCATGCATTGTCCAGCTATTGGCACTGAGCACGCTGATCCCGTCGCGTCCCGCAAGATCATAAAGCGTCTCGGCATCCAGGAGCTGGAATGGGTAATCACGCGGCTTGGAACGATGTAGTTCCACGGTGAAGAACAAGGTCGTGCTGCCGCGAGCAACATAATCCTGACCGCCAATTTCCGCGACACTGGCCGAACCTGAGATGCACTCGGGCGCGCGGCCAGTGCGAAGGTCATAGCGGCAGACACGGCGGATCCCGACCTCATCGACGCCGATAAAGCTGATGGTCGAGTCGTCTAGCCACCGCGGCACGTAAATCGCTGCCGAGCCTACCGTGCTGCGCAGCCGGCTGCCCCGTTCGAAGACATGCGTTGGTTGGACGTTATCGAGCCTACCCCGCAACCAGTCGGCGGTCTGAGCACGCGAGTAGACGGAGAGCCTGTAAACACTTCGGTCGGAGGCCAACTCTCCACTGTACGTCACGACAAAGTAGCGGCTACCGTCCGGAGAAAATTGCGCCGGGCCGTCCCTACCCCGCACCGACGGCTCGGCCCAGTCGGTGACGATGCTTTGCAGGGCAATGGAATCCTCAACCGTCCAGCGCGCCACGGAGGTTGCGGGCGACGCCTGAACCGCGCCGGCCGCCGCAGCGCAGTGCCAAGCCAGCAACAGGCCGGCCCCCGTACGGCACCATGCGGTGCACTTGGCCTTGCCAGTCATTGCCTAGATCTCGCCGCGAAACGTCAGATAATAGTTGGCACCGCGAGGATCACCCCAGCGACTGTAATAGGGCGAACCGATGCCGCTCTGGATTTCGGCTGGTGGCTTCTTGTCGAAGATGTTGCGCACGCCTGCCTGGATCTCGGCCGACTTCAGAAAACTCGGGCTCAGCCGATAGCGAACGAACAAATCATGATACATTTGCGACGGAACGCGGGCCGAGTTCAGGTTCGGATCGACGATGCGATTGGGGCGAGTGTAATATCCGCTCGTGCAATTGCTAGTCCAGCTGATGCTAAATTGCTTATGAGTCCAGGTCAGCGTCCCATAACCACGCCATTTGGGGTTGTCGACCAGCCCGGCGCGCTCGACCGGATCGGCTGAGGGAATGATGATCGTGACATTGTTGATGGCATGCGTCGCCCGCCCCTGGATCTCGAACTTGCCGAAAGAGGTGGAAAGCGTCTGCGAGAGCGCGAGGTCGAGCGCGTCAACCTTATATCTCGAAATATTGAGCGGTCCTGTGTCAGCGGCAATGATCGGTCCGACGCCAAATGGGCCGAAGGTACTCGGATCCGTGTCGCGGATGATTCGATCGGGAGCCAAAGCAAGGACCTGAAGCAGGCCGGCCTGCGTCGTGATGTCTAGGATATTGGCGATCGCATCCTTTTTCCGGATGCGGGTGTAATCGGCCGAGAAGCGCAATCCCGGGATGAAGCGCGGCGTCAGAATGATGCCGAAGGATGTCGACCTGGACGTTTCGGGACGCAGGCTCGTGGCACTGTCCGAGATCAGGAGAACGTCCCTGAGCGTTTCATCGCCGCGATCGGGGTCTGTGATACCGAACAACTGGAACAGCGCGGCATCGAAGAGAAAGGGCTCGCCTGGAGACAGCTCGGTCAGCGACGGCGGAAGGAATCCGGTGCTATAGCTGGCGCGAAGCGCGATATCGCGAACGGGCTTCCATTCGAGCCCCAGTGTCGGGTTGGTCGAGTGGAGCTTCGAACGCGTTTCGGTCAGGGGCGCGGGATCAATCAGGCCGACGACATTGGACGTCGTGCTCCGAAACCATTCGGTTCGAACGGCCGCCTGCGCGGTCAGCGAGTGAATAGCAGGAATGGCATTGACTTCGCTGATAAGCGGCAGAGTCAATTCACCATAACCGCTGATCACATCCTGAGATCGGCCATTATAGCGCGTCGTCGCTGCGACGAACGGTTTGAGCTCTTCGGTTCGGTATTCGAGGATACCGGAGAAATTGGGACGGCCGCCCGGCAGGCTGACTTGAATTGGCCCGCCAACTCTCAGTGCCGCCGCGTTGAATATGGTTTTGCCAGGTCCGAACTCGTTGGTCGGCCGTTCGAACTCGGCGAAGACATCGGGGGTCAGGTTCAAGTCGCTAAAGACATCGATGGCGCCACTGATCACTCGCGCGGTCTGGAGACCGTTGAGCGTGTTCATCGTCCGGGATTCAAAAGTCGCCTTGTTCCAGGTGTAATCGGCCGCGCCCTTCCAGGAGCCCGGCAGGTCGAAGGTCACGCCGGACACCGCACGGAGGCTCTTGTTCCGAGATGACAATTGCTCGTCGGTCCCGACGAGCGGAACGGTAACGCGGATTGCTTCATTGAACGGATTGCCTGCCGCGCCTGGGGCAAGCGCGAACGTCGCTCCGCTTTGTTGCCCGCCCTCGAAATGGGACTGACTATCCGAATAGGAAATGGTCGCAAAGCCAGCGAAACTGGAGTCGAATTCATGCCGTAACGTCGTACTCAGCGAGCTGAGCTTCGACCCGGCTAACAGACTGCGTCGGCCGCCACCGTTGGTCTGGGCGGTATTAGCCATGTCGAAATCGTAGTTGCCGGCATTGGCTATGAGGCCTGCCCCGTCGTCGGAAGCGGGCCCGAGATAGCCGTAGGGCACGAATGTCCGCGACGAACCGATAGATCCGCCTCCGAACTCGGGTCGCAGTGTCAGGATCGCGCCGGTCTGGCTCCGGATGTTCGTCGTCGCACCGAGCGGCGGCGACGCAGCATTGAAGATCGAGTTCGAATTGTTCGCGAGGATCGTCTCGATGCCGCGCGAATAAAAATTGCGGTCATTGAAACGCAACGTATCCTTGTCGGCATGGCTGGCGAAGAACATGATATTCGTGTCGCCATTGTTGAATGTCACCCCGCCTGACAGGTCGATTCGCAGGGTTTCCGGCTGGCCCCGAAATGCGTTGCCATAAGTAAGTTGCGCCTGAAGGCCTTCATAATCGCTCCGTAATACAATATTGACTGCGCCGCCGGTTGCGCCGCCGCCAAAAATGCCGGACGCGGTCGAGGGCAGCACATCGATGCGTTCGATCGCGCCCAAGGGGATACTGTTGATGTCCGTCTGTTCCTGATTGCCGAACGCGCCACGCGAGGCTACGCGGCGGCCATCGATCAGGATGAGCGTCTGGCGTGGCCCTAGGCCGCGCAGATCCAGCGTGCTCGACGCTCCTTGATTGGATTCGCCGCTCTTGCCGCTCACCGTGCCAGCGGCCATCGGCAGCAATTGGCGCAGCAGATCCTCCGTATCCTGCGCGTTTGTGCGATCAATCTGCTCTCGGTTGATGATAACATAGGGCTGAGGATCATCCTCGGTCCGCCGAATATCGACGTTTTGCGATCGACTTCCCACCACGAGGATTTCAGCAACGCCCCCCTCCTTCCATGCCGTTGCTCTTTTCGCCGCGGTCCGCTCATCGGCGGCCGCGGCGGGGGCGTTTCCCTCCGCACTCTCGATCAGGTAGCCGTTGTCCCCGGAGCGGCGGAAGCGGAGGCCGGTGCCGGCGAGGAGGCGGGTGAGCGCCTGGGGGACGGTCATGCGCCCGGACACGGCCGGGGCGGTTCGCCCGCGGGTCACGGCCTCGGGGGCCATGATGTCGACGCCGCCCTGGCGCGAGACCTTCAGCAGCGCGTCCGCCAGGGGCTGCTCCTCGATGCGGAATGCCTGGCTGCTCTCCTGCGCCGCCGCCGGCGCGGCCGCCGCGAGCGTGGCTATGCCGAGCGCCCCCGCCGCCGCACAGGCAAGCCAGCGGCCGCGCCGCGCACCGATGCTGTTCGACCGTGTGTTCATCCTCTTCCCCCCTCCTCTCGAGCGGCACTCTCGTGCCCGGGGGCGTTCTGTGGCCCCTCATTCACTCAAACGAAGGAGGGGCGCCGATCGGCAGAAAAATCGTCATCGCCCTGTAACCGAAGCGTAACCGAAGCGTCATCGAACCGTCATCGGGCGGACAGCGTGATCGCTCCGTCGGCGGTGCGCCGGCTCTCGACCGGCAGCGCGGCTTCGAGGTTGGCAACGAAGCGGTCGATGTCGCTCGAGCGGAAGGAGGTGGTGACTTTCATGCGGCCGACCTCCGGGTCCGCCAGGCGGATCGGGACGGTGCTGTAGCGCTGCAGGTCGGCGACGATCTCGGCGATCGGGGCCTCGGAATAGTACAGCCGGCCGCTGCGCCACTCGCCGGGGACGACCGGCGCCGGGGCGGTGGGCGTGAAGGCGCGGCCTTCGTCGAGCACGGAGCCCTCCCCCGCCCCGAGCACGCGCGCCGGCTCGCTCTCGCGCAGGAGCCCGGCGAGCCGGCGGCGGCGCAGCTCGACCCGGCCTTCGAGGACGGAGACCTCGACGTCGTCGCCGATGCGGCGGACGTCGAACTTGGTGCCGGTCACGCGGATCTCGGCCTTGCCGGCGTGGACCACGAACGGGCGCGCGGGATCGGGCGCGACGTCGAAGAAGGCCTGGCCGCTGGCCAGGGTGACCCGGCGCTCGTCGTCGCTGAAGCGGACCTGCACGTCGGAGCGGGCGCCGACGGTGACGCGGCTGCCGTCGGCGAGGGGGAGGAGCTGGGTCTGGGCGACGGTGGTCTCGACCTCGACAGGGGGCGGCCGGAACAGGCCGGGCACAAAGACCGCGAGGGCGAGCGAGGCGGCCAGGGCTGCGGGCAGGACGAAGCGGCCCTTCCCGCGCACCGCCCATTCGCGGGCGCGGCTCAGCGGGGAGCGGCCGAGGGCCTCGGCCTCGCTGCGCCAGTCCTCGCCGATCAGGCTTTCGAGCGCCGGGGCCATGTCCCAGACCCTGCCGGCTTCGCGGAACGCCTGGTCGTGCGCGGGGTCGAGCGAGCGCCAGGCGTCGCACTCGGCCGCGGCGGCGGGCTCTTCGTCGAGCCGCAGGACCCAGTCGCGCGCCTGGTCCTGCGCGCTGCTGGGCCCACTCCCGGGGCGCAGAGGGGTGACGGTGGTCATCGGGGCTTGCCCATCCGCGCGACGCAGGTCTCGAGCGCCTTGTTGACCAGCAGCCGCGCGCCGGATTCCGATATCCTCATCCGGCGGGCAATCTCGGCATAGCCGAGGCCGTCGATGCGGTGCAGCAGGAACGCCACGCGTTCCTTGGGCTTAAGCTCGGCGACGATCACGGCCAGACGCTCCAGCTCCTGTTTCGATGATAAGACGTCCTCGGCGCTCGAATCGTGATTATTCTCTTCCACGATGCGGACATGCCGCGCGGCCACTCTGGCCGTCCCGTCGCGGCGGTGCGCGTCGATCACGAGGTTGCGGGCCGTGAGCTTGAGATAGGCCGCGGGGTTGGGAATCTCGCTGCAGTTGGGCGTGGCGGCGAACCGCAGGAACGCGGCCTGCACCACGTCCTCGGGTTCGGGCGGCCCGTTGCCGAACTTGCGGCGCACGTAAGCGCACAGCTCCCCCTGGTGCAGACGATAGAGCTCGTCCAGGAAGGGGCTCTTCCCAGCGGCTTGGCTCGTCATCGGCACGGGTTCGCGTTTCACGATCCTCTCCCACGCGCAGTGTGGAGCACTTCGGACCGGAATAGCAATACCATGAAAGTGGCGGCCGTCTCGATGTGAAACAGCGCCGTGCCCGCCCCGCCGGAGCGCCGGGTTCAGAAGCGGTAGCTCAACTCCAGGCCGTAGCGCCGGGGGCGCGCCTTGAAGACGAAGCCGCCGGGCGAGAACTCCGCGTTGTACTCCTCGTCGAAGGCGTTTTCGGCGAACAGCGTTGCCGACCAGCTGTCGTGTTCGAGCCCGAGCCGCGCGTCGACGAGGTCGATCGGATCGCGGCTGGTGGTGTTGTACGGCTCCCACCAGGTGCGGCCGGTGCGGCGATAGTCGAGCCGCGCCAGCACGCCGAGATCGGACGCTCCGATCGGGGCCCGGTACTGCGCACCGAGGTTGACCGTATAGCGCGAGATCAGCGGCAGCTCGTTGCCGATCACCGTCGGGTCGGCGAATTCGGTGATCTTGCTGTCGGTGTAGCCGAGCGCGGCATTGAGCTCCAACCCCTTGACCGGCCGCGCCCGTGCCTCCAGCTCGAAGCCGCTGATCCGCGCTTCGGGAATATTGCCGAGGTTCTGGGTCGAATTGGCAGCCAGGAAGACGAAGAAGTAACTGTTCTCGTTCCGCGTCGTATAAGCGTTCGCGGAAAGCGAAACGCGCCGGTCGAGGAACGAAGTGCGGGCGCCGATCTCAAGCGTTTCGGCGGTCTCCGCCTGGAAGATGTCGCCGACCCCGACGATGCCGTTGGACGCGGCAACGGCGCCCACGCCGGTCTGGTTGAACCCGCCGCTGCGGAAGCCGCGGCTGTAGCCGCCGTAGACCGTGACGGTCGGCGTCGGCTCCCAGGTGAGCGTCACTTTGGGCTGCAGGTCGTCGAACGAGACGCTGCGGACCTCGCCGGTCTGGCCCTGCGGAAAGCCGGGAACGTTGGGCAGGAAGCCGGCGGGCGTGAGGGTCGTGTTGCGGCGCCGATCGTGGTCGTAGCGGAGGCCGAGGTCGAGCGAGAGCTGCTCGGTAAAGTCGTAGCTGGCGTTGCCGAACACTGCCCAGGCGAAGTTGTTCTGCCGGTCGGCGAGGAAGGTCGCCTGGGGGTTGAGCGGATTGGTGCTGGGCGAGCGAAAGACCGGGAACACGCCGTTGCCGGTGTCGATCATGTTGCCGGTGGAGATGAAGCGGTTGGTGTCGATCGCATAGGCGCCGACGATGTAGCGGAACGGCCGGTCTTCTGGCGAAGTAAAGCGCACTTCCTGGCTGATCGCCTCGACGTCGAGGAACTGGCTCTGGTTGAGGTCGAAGCCGAACAGGAAGAAGAACAGCGATTCCTCGATCGGCAGGAAGTTGAACGAGTCGCCCGTGAGGATTTCCGAGAGCGTGTCGTAGCTCGTCACCGAGCTCAAGGTCCCCGCCTCGGTCTCCCAGCTCAGCCGAAGCGCGACGTTCTCCATGTCGCGGTCGTTCTGCCCGGGGTTGTTGACGCGGATCGGCAGGCTGGTGTCGTTCACGTCGTCGACGATGTTGAAGTACAGCGCCTGAGTCCGCAGCCGGCTGAACGATCCGCGCAAGTCGGCCGTGAAAGCGTCAGTGGGCGTCCACAGCAGCGTGCCGCGGGCCGAAAGGTCCTCCACGGGATCGGCCTTCTCGCCGAGGTAGGGATTGTCCAGGAAGCCTTCGCTGTCGAGCCAGGAGCCGGCGAGGCGGAAGCGCAGCGTGTCGCTGATCGGTCCGCTGACGCCGCCGCGAAGCCAATAGCTGAAGCCGTTGTCGATGCCGGTGCGGATCTGGCCCTCGAACTCGTCGCTCGGCTGCTTCGTGCGGATGACGATCGCACCGCCGATCGCGTTGCGCCCATAGACCGCCCCCTGCGGCCCCTTCAGCACCTCGATCTGCTCGATGTCGAACAGCTCCTGGTTGAATTGCGCCGGGTTTACTTGCTGCACGCCGTCGATCACCACCGCGACCGAAGGCTCGGAATTGCGCGCCTGGGTAATGCCGCGGATGACGATAAAGGCGTTGCCGGCGTTCTGCGTCTCGACCAGCGTCACGTTCGACGTGAGATTGATGAAGTCGCTCGGGCGTTCGATGCCGGCCGCCTCGATCGAAGCGGCAGTAAACGCAGTGATCGCGGCGGGAACGTCTTGCAGGCTCTCGTTACGGCGCAGGGCGGTTACGATGATGCCGTCGTCGTCCTGCTCAGCCGCGGATGGAGTGGGCGCTTCCTGCGCCGCGGCAGGGGCGGCGGCCAGGCCGGCGATCAAGGAAGCACCTGCCAAAAAGGTGCCACGTACGAACCCAGTCCCCATGCCCCGTCCCCTCCTCTCATGGCGGGACGGTCGGGCTGGCCTGGCGGGCCGGCACACGCCATCCGCTTGTTTTCGGAAGCTATGTACCTAATTTTACCAAGTCAAGCGAGGGATTTAGGCCGCCGACGACCGAGATCTCCTTGGCAGGCTCTTCGATCAGCACTTGGAGACAGGTTCGAAGAACTGGCTTTCGACTTTAGCTCGGCGGATCACGACTGCTGCATGGCGCCTGGCGCTGGCGACCGGCCCGTGAGCTGCTGCAATGCCTCTCTCAGCGCGGCATCGTGGTCCTTAGCGGACTCGTCGCAGCGCCAGCCGACGATGCCGTCCGGACGCACGATCACAGCCGAAGCGTTCGTCAGGCCAAGTCCGGCAACGTCCCGCTCATCGGCGAACCGGTGCGCTTCGAGACGGCCCGACCTTTCGGCGGCGTCGATCCAGCCGGTGCCCGCCGGTCCGGCCAGCAGCACGAAGTCGCGGCCGACGAGATCGAGGGTCGAAAGATCGCGACCGCCGTGCCGGATCCAAGCATGCCCCAGCCGAGTACCGGGGCGTCCGCTCGGCTGCTCGGGCGCTTCGACCGAAGCGCCTTCGCGACTTGCGCCGACCACCGCGCCGGAACGGTAGACCGGGCCCAGCTCGATCGCCGTATCCTGCAGGTTCGGCGCCAGGTCTTCGGCGGGCAGCGAGGAGTCCACCCGTTCGACGTAGCGGCGGAAGGCCTGCTCCACGGTCAGGTGAGCAACGGGCCGGCGCTCCGCATCGTAGCTGTCCAACAGGGCAGGATCCGCCCTGCCGTCCAGCACCATCGCCATCTTCCAGACCAGGTTGTGAACGTCGGCCACGCCGGTGTTGCCGCCAAAACCCCCGGTCGGCGGCATGACGTGGGCAGCATCCCCTGCCAGGAAGATGTCGCCCTGCCGAAAAGCGGCAGCCGTTTCCGCGCTCGCGCTCCAGGGCTGGACGTTCTCGATCAGCACCGGAAAATCGTCCGCCACGCCCAGCGCCGCGCGCACGAGCTCGGCGCACGAGTCGAACGGCAGCTCGCGCTCCAGAAGGTCTTCCCGCCCGCCCTGCTCGTCGAACGTCGAAAACACCGCCAGGAACCCGGCGTCTTCCGTGATCGAGAACCTGAAGAACGCCAGCATGCGGGGCTGGTTGACGTAGACGACGCTCAGGTTGCGGCCGCGCAACAGCGAACTCACATCGGCCTTGAAATAGATCGTTGCGCATTTGGCGAACGCGCCCCTGCCCTGCATCGGAATGCCGAGCGTTCTGCGGACCGGACTGTGCGCTCCGTCCGCGGCGATAAGGTAGCGTGCGCGAATGCGCCTCTCCTCGTCGCCGTCACGCGCGCGAGTCGTCACCGTGACTCCGGTCTCGTCCTGCGTCACCCCGGTCACTTCGGTCGAATAGCGGAGGTCGGCGCCAAGGCCGGCGGCATGCCGGCGAAGCACCGGCTCGAGCCCGATCTGCGTGATGAAGAGCCGGCGTACGGGACTGAGGTCCTCCACGCCTTCGTTGAACGAGCGATAGAAGGACGCGAGCTCCCTGCCCGCCAGGCTGTCCACCGCCACGATGGCGCCGTTCTGCACGAACTCGCGCTCCGCCGCCGCTTCCACGGCGTCCTGCAGGCCAACGCTGCGGAAGATCTCGAGCGTTCTTTGGTGGAACGAGGCGGCACGCGGGTGGATGGCCGTTCCGCGATGCCGCTCGACCAATACATGCGGCACTTGGTGGTGCGCGAGCAGGACCGATGCGGAGAGCCCCACGAGGCTGCCGCCGACGACCACGACCGGAACTTGCTCGTCCATCTCCTATGCGCCCTTCCTCTTCCGAACCGCGGTCTCCGCGCCTTCATCGAAGCTGTTGGATGGCGGTCACCGATACCGTCGACCTGCGATGCGCGCGCCCTCCGCCAGCGCCGCGAGCTTCGCCCAGACGACCTCCGGATCGAGGTTGTTTGCGCCGGCGTGCACCGAGAAGCCGCAGTCCACGCCCGCCATGATCCGCTCGCGGCCGAGCAGGTCGGCATAGCGCCCAATCCGCTGGGCGATCAATTCGGGGTGCTCGATATACGGGCTCTGCGGCTCGATCATGCCGGGGCACAGCACTTTGCCTTCGGGCAGCGGGTTCTCTTCGAAATAGGCGAACTCGTGCCCGTGGCGCGGGTTGGCGCCTTCGAGCAGCACCGTCTGCGGCCGCGCGCTCCAGACGATGTCGGCGATGTCCGCCAGCGGCACGTCGCAGTGGTGCGGCCCGGGATAATTGCCCCAGCACAAGTGCATCCGCAGCTGCTCGGGCGGGATGTTGCGCAGTGCATGGTTGAGCGCTGCCACGTTCATGCCGATCCGCTTGCGGAAATCCTCCAGCGACAAATGCGTGAACTGCACATGCCGGCCCATGGCCAGGTCCGGACAATCGACCTGCAGCGTAATGCCGGCCGCAGCGATCGTCTCGTATTCGTGGCGCAGCCCTTCGGCCAGGGCGAAGACGTACTCCTCGTCGCTGGGGTAATGCTGGTTCGGGAAGAACAGCGCGGTGACGCCGGGGCTGGCGGCGGACATGAAGGTCTCGTGACCGCCGGCCAGGCGCCGGAGCCGCTCGGCATCCTTGCGCGGCGCCTCCATGTCGATCACCTCGATCGGCGCCGTGCAGGCCGGCGCGCTGCGTCTGGCGCGGCCCTTGTTGCCGAACACTTGCGCCTTCGCCCCGGGAAACTCCTCGAGATCCTGGAACTCGTACTGCCCGGCCTCGCCGCCGAAGCCCGAAAGGCGGTGCTTGATGTATGTGGCGTAGCTCGGCTTGGACATTTCGCCGTCGTTGATCGCGGTGATCCCGGCCTGCTTCTGCCGTTCGACGACATGCGCCGTCGCCTGCTCGATCGCATCGTCGAGCGTGCCCTGATCGACGGCCTCGCCGGCCTCGCGCGCGAACATCAGTTCGAGCAGGTTCTCGGGGCGCGGCAGGCTGCCGGTGTGCGTGGTCCTGAAGCTCATGCCAGCTCTTCGCGCACGATCCTGGCGCCTTCCGCCAGCGCCTTCATCTTGCCGAACGCGACCTCGCGCGGGAGGTACTTGAGCCCGCAGTCGGGCGCCGGGATGATCCGGCTCGCGTCGACGTAGGGCAGCGCCCTGCGGATGCGCACGGCGACCGTCTCCGGCTCCTCGACGGCGTGGGTCGAGAGATCGAGCACGCCGAGGATGATGGTCTTGCCGGGCAGGGTCTCGAGGATCTTGCAATCGAGCTCCGACTGCGCGGTTTCGAGCGAGATCTGCAGAACTCCGCTGCCGGCCAGCTCGGGCAGGAAGTTGTACCCCTGCGGCCGTTCGTGGATCAGCGCGGCATAGCCGAAGCAGATGTGCAGCGCCGTAGTGCCCGTGACTCCCTCGAGCGCGGCCTCCAGGGCCTTGAGGCCATACTGGCGGGCCTTCTCCGGCCGCGCCTGCATATAGGGCTCGTCCAGCTGAACCACGTCCGCCCCGGCAGCGAACAGGTCCTTGATCTCGCCGTTGACCGCCCGGCCATAGGCGACCGCGAGCGCCTCCGGATCGCCGTAGTAATCGTCCTGCGCCTGCTGGCTCATCGTGAACGGGCCGGGCACGGTGATCTTGATCGCCTTCTCCGGGCTCGCGTGCTCGCGGAGGAACTCGACGTCCCGCACCTGCACCGGATGGCGCCGGGTGATCGGCCCGACCACCCGCGGCACCGGAACCGGCTCCCCGCTGCGATCGAGAGCCGTGCCGTGGTTCTCCATGTCCACGCCGTCCAGCGCCGTGGCGAAACGGTTCGAGTAGCTCTCGCGCCGCATTTCCCCGTCGGTGATGATGTCGAGCCCGGCGCGCTCCTGCTCGTGGATGGCCCAGACGGTAGCATCGTCCCAGGCCTGCGGGAGCAACTCTTCCGCGACACGCCACAGCTCCTTCTGCCGCGTTCGCGGCGGGAAGCGGCCGGCGAGCTTTTCACGGTCGATAAGCCAGTCGGGTTGGGCGTAGGAACCGACCAGCGAAGTCGGCAGCAGGGGAAGCGGCATCGAAGCTCCTCTCTCACTCCGTCATTGCGCGCCGATGGCGCCGCGCATTCGGGTTTTTCCAAGTGTTTGCTGGGTTAATGCGCTGCTGGCAATGGCGAAGCCGCCCCACTCGCAGCCACTAATCCCGGCGGGCGATGACATAGCTCTCGTCGTTGAACCACAGTTCTCCATGCTTGCTCAGCACCGCACGGGTCGCCTCGAGATAGTCCGACCGGCTCATCGCCTTCCCGAGGCGGTCGTCCTCGATCTGCGCGACGTATGTCGCGGCGTTCCACGCGGCGAGCAGGGTCGATGTCCCGATCGAGCTCGCCGCGCTGTCGATCTCGTCGGGCATCGTGTGCATCCTGTAACGGAACACCGACGCCTCCTCGGTGAGCGGTTCGAAGACGAAGCGCTCTGCCTCCTCGTTCAGAGCGTCCCGCGTCGCATCCAGCAGGTCCCGCCGGGAGGCGATGAACGGGTTCTCGCCCGGCCAGACTTTCTGCACGATTTCCAGCCCCGGGTCGGCTCCGGCCGAATGAATGCCCAGCAGTCGGCCGCCGGGCCCCAGGGCTCGCGCGAGCGGCGCAAGGACGCGCCGTGCCTTGAACTCGGTCGGAGCCCGCAAGCGGAACGGCTGGCTCGCGAGGATGAGGTCGAAGTCCGCGACCGGCCGGCCCTGCTGCGGGATGACGTCGTGCAGCAGGAAGCGCCGATCCTTGCGGTAGATCACCAAAGTCGCCGGCGTCTCCGGAACGAGCCCCCCGGATCGGCCGACATGGGTTTTCCAATTCTCCGAGAGGAAGGGCTGCAACTGGAGGATCTGCTGCTCGAACTCCGCGCTGGTTTCGCCTTCCAGCGCCAGCTCCTGCCAGCGCATGCGGCTTGCAGCCAGCGGGTTCGCCGGCTGCAGCCATGGGGCATCGGCGTAGGAGATGTTGGTCAGCGCTAGCACCGTCTCCGGGTGCTCGAGAAGCCGGTCGGGCATCTTCTCCAGGGTGAGCCGGACGTCTTCCAGGCTGATCTCCTTGCCCGCCACGTAGAACGGGACACGCTGGAAGCGGCGATGCATGGAACGAAGCGCGCGGGCCAGGACAGTGCCGTCGCCCGTGCCGGCATCGAAGAACCGCAAGGCTGGCGGCCGGGGCGCGATCCCGTGCAACTCGCGCGCTATCCGTTCCCCGATGATCAGCTTTTCCGAACACGTGGTCACGAACATCAGGTATTTCTGGCGGTTGTCGTAAAAGCGGAAGTCCTTCTCCTTGCTTCCGCCGCCACGCGCCGAAGCCGGGTTCTCCGAGGGCATTTCCGCTGTGGTCATAAGACGCACTCCGTTCGAAAGACGTACCCGCTTACCGGACTATCCCACCCACCATTTCACCGCCGCCCGTGGATCGCGTTGCGGCGCATCAGCAGGACCAGCGGGATCGACGCCAGGCTGAGCCACATCATTGCGTAGAAATCGTTCACATAGGCGATCATCGCCGCCTGCCGGGTCACTTCCGCGTCGATCACCGCGAGTGCGGCATCGCCGTACGCCGGGAACCGATCGAGCGCGGAGAGATCCATCATGCCGGTGAGGCCGGGCGTGACGTGGCTCGCCAGTTCGCTGTGACTGGTCTGGATGTTGCGCGCGAGGAGGGTCATCACCACCGAGATTCCGATCGACGAGCCGACGGAGCGGGTGAGGTTGAGCAAGCTCGAGCCGTCGGTGCGCAGGTGCGGCGGCAGGGTCGCGAAAGCGCTGGCGTTGAGCGGTATGAACACCAGTCCGATGCCGAGGCCCTGCACCAGGCCCGATATGACGATGTTGTAGTAATCCACCTCCAGCGACCAGCCGGCCATCCAGTTGAGCGACCATGCGCCGACCGCAAACCCGACGGCGACGATCCACCGCGCATCGACCCCCTTGCGCATCAGCAGGCCCGACACCTGCATGCTGACGAGCACCCCGATCCCTCGCGGCATCAGCACCATGCCGGTGTCGATCACGTCGTAGGCGAAGAGCTGCTGCAGCATCGGCGGAAGCAGCGCCATCGTCGCGAACATAACCGCGCCGACCACCACCATGAACAGCAGCGAGACCACGAAGTTGACGTCGGCGAACAGGGCGCGCGGGAACAGCGGCTCTTTCGCGGTCACCAGGTGGATGATCATCACCCAGGCGGCCGCGATCGTGCAGCCCAGGTAGATCCAGATCTCAGTCGAATCGAACCAGCCGACGTGGTTGCCGCGGTCGAGCAGGAGCTGGAGCGCGCTGAGCGCGACGGCGATCATCGCGAAGCCGAACAGGTCGAACCGCCGCCGGCGCACCGCGCGAGACGGCAGCTGGGCCATGAGAATGGCCAGCGAGGCGATCCCGACGGGAAGGTTGACGTAGAACACCCATCGCCAGGTCCAGTTCTCGGTCAGCCAGCCGCCCAGGATCGGGCCCAGGATCGGCCCGATCATGACGCCCAGCCCCCATAGGGCGATGATCTGCGGCTGCCGGCTCGGCCGCGTCGTGTCGAGCAGGACGCTCTGGCTGAGCGGCGCGATGAACGCTCCGGTGACTCCCTGGAGGGCGCGGAACACCACCATCTCCTGCAGGTTCTGCGCCATGCCGCACAGCATCGAAAAGACGATGAAGCCGGCGACGGACCAGAGGAAGAGATTGCGCGAGCCGATCCGGTCGGCCAGCCACCCGGTGATCGGCATCGCCACCGCCGAAGCGATGATATAGCTCGTCAGCACCCAGCTGATCGTGTCCGGCGTCGCCCCCAGCGCCGATTGCATATGCGGGATCGCCACGTTGGCGATGGTCGTGTCGAGCACCTGAAGCAACGAAGCGCTCATCACCCCGAGGATGAAGAGCGGCCGGTTCTTCACGTGAAGCTGAGCGACATCCTCGAGCTGCGCGGGCTGTTCACGGCGACCGGCGCGCCGCGGGGCACCCTCCCCGGCCAAATTACCGCTTCTCTTCCGTGAACACGGTCGCCTCGATCGAGAGGCCGGCGATCAGCGGGCGTGTAGGCGTGTCGTCGATGGCGATGCGTACAGGAACGCGCTGCGTCACCTTCACCCAGTTGCCGGTGGCATTCTGTGCCGGCAGGATCGAGAATTCCGACCCGGTGCCAGCACCGATCGACGCGACATGGCCTTTCAGCACCATCCCTGGATAGGCGTCGAAGCGCATTTCGGCAGGCTGGCCCACACGCATGTCGGCCAGATCGGTCTCCCGGAAATTCGCCTCGACATAGCTGCCGACGGTCTTGACCAGCGTCAGCACCGGCATGTTCCGCATCAATTCCTGGCCAACCTGCAGGCGATCGGCTTCGGCGACGCGGCCGGCGGTGGGCGCGCGCACTTCGGTTCTGCGCAAGTCGAGCTCGGCGGCCTCGCGCTGCGCCCTGGCGGCCGCAATGCGGGGGTCCTGGTCGGGAACGGCGGCGCCCCTGGCGATGCGGGCTCGCGCCTCCTGCTGTTCGGCCTGCGCCACGCGCAACTGCTCCTGCGCCTGCGAGACCGCGTGCTGGGCGGCTTCGTAAGCCGCTTTGGTGGTGAAGCCCCGCTCCCAGAGCGCCCTCTGGCGTTCGAACTGGCTTCGCGCGAAGGCGATGTCCTCCCGCGCGGCGGCGATGTCGACACCGGACAGTGCAGGGGCGTTGGACAATGCCGTGAGGTCCGCCTGGGCACCGGCCAGGGCAGCGTTCGTTTGGGCCAGCTGGATGCGGTAGGGTTCCGGATCGACCCGGAACAGGAGCTGCCCCGCCTCAACCCGTTCTCCGTCGCGGACGAAGACCTCCACGATCTTGCCGCTCACTTCGCTGCTGATGGAGACCCTGTCCTGCTTCAGGTAGGCATTGTCCGTAGTCACCTTCCCCTGCAGGCTCTGCCAATAGGAAAAGCCGCCGGCGAGCAGCGCCAGCGGCACAACCGCCATCAGCGCCACACGGCCCCACGGGCGCCGGGCCCGGGCGGGAATTGCCTCCACTGCGTGTGCGGCAGAAGCCTCGCCACCAATGCGGGCGTCGGCTTCAGCCATCTGCGGCTCTCACCATTCAACATCCTTATTATGAGGTTGCTTATGACCCCGAGTTTTCCCGCGAGCAAGGCGTACGCGGCTGACTGGCAGTGGACGAAAACAATTAGCAGGCAAACTTGTTGCGTTCATTCGAAAGCTAAGTATGTTTTCGCGTCCGAGCGTAACCGCGGCCAGCAAGGCCGGAAAAATGGGCGCTTCAGGAACGGTTGCCGTGGACGTTCGGCTGCTCTCGCCAGCCTCCGCTGCTTGCCGATCACAACAACGAGCCGCTGCGGCGGCCGCTTTGGGATAGAGGGAGATTCCGAATGAAAGTTGCCAGTCCGCTGTCGCGGTTCACGCGCACGGCGCTCGCCTGTTCGAGCGCCCTGTATCTGTCCATCGGGGCTGCCGCGGCGCAAGCCCAGGATGCCGGTGAAGGTGCGGAAGAGGCCGCTCCGCAAGCCGCTCCACTCGCGGAGTTCGGGGAGCCGATCGTCGTCACCGGATCGCGCATCGCCCGCCGGGACTACGACTCGGAAAGCCCGATCGTGACGCTCAGCGACGACGCGCTGGAGAACACCGCCGCAGTCTCGATCGACCAGAGCCTCAACAAGCTTCCGCAGTTTTCCGGCGGCGCTAACCAGATCACCAGCGCCACCGACATCCAGGCCACGCCGACCAGCAGCCCCGGCATCGCGACCGTCAGCTTGCGCGGCCTCGGATCGAACCGCACCCTGGTGCTGCTCGACGGTCGCCGCACGCAGCCGGCCAACGCCAGCCTCGTGGTCGACCTCAACACCATTCCCGCAGCGGCGCTCAGCGGCGTCGAGATCATCACCGGCGGTGCAGCGGCGACTTACGGCGCCGACGCGGTCGCCGGCGTGGTAAACTTCCAGCTGAAGAACGACTTCTCGGGCGTCGAGCTCGATGCCCAGTACGGCCAGACCTTCCGCGGGGACGCCGATCAGCTGAAGCTCAGCGCCCTGGTCGGTTCGAACTTCGCCGACGGCCGCGGCAACGCGATGCTCGGCCTGACCTACCAGAAGCGTGACGAAGTCTACCTGCGCGACCGGCCCTTCTTCGAAGCCGCGTTCACCGATCCGAACACCCCCGGCCGGAACGTCTGGCCGAACTTCGGCGGGTTCGCCGGGCCGCCGAATGCGAACCAGGCGGCTTACGACGCGATCTTCGTGCCCAAGGGCTTCGCCCCTGGCGACGTCAGCGCGGGAACGCAGCTGTTCTTCAACACGGCGCCTACGGTCGCGGGGTCGACCCTGTTCTCGGTCTCGCCGGGGCGCGTCAGCGGTGCACCCGCGCCGGGATTCACCGGCCCGCTCTATCCCGACAACAAGCTGCTCGCGAACGGAACGCTCTCGCCGAACTCCTTCCCGGGCTTCCTCTCCAGCCCGCTGGAGCGCTATTCGCTGTTCGCCCGGGCGAATTACGAGGTCTCCAGCAACTTGGACTTCTACGTCCAGGGCAGCTTCGACCAGAACGAGACGACCACCGAGATCATCGGCTACTCGCCGGCGTTCAACCAATGGTCGGTGCTGATCCCGCGCGATGCGGCGCACCCCGTCTCACCGGAACTGGCCACGATCCTCGACGCGCGGCCCAATCCTGCTGCGCCCTGGGCGCTGTACAAGCAGCTCGATTACCTCGGCCCGCGGCAGATCACCACGACCACCCATACGTACGAGGTGCTGTTCGGCGCGCGCGGCGACATCGGGCTGAAGGACTGGACTTATGACATCTTCGCGTCCCACGGCCGCACGAACGCCAACGCCAACTACGCCGGCTTCGCCGATCTGGCGCGATACCAGGACCTGATCGCCCGCCCCAACTACGGCGCCGGGGCGCAGTTCAACAATGGCCGCACCGGGCTGCTCGCCTCGTGCACCAGCGGGCTCAACCCGTTCCTCAACACGCCCGTCTCGCAGGACTGTATCGACATCATCTCCGCGAAGGTTAACGCGGAGACCGACCTGACGCAGGACCAGGTCGAGCTGAACCTGCAGGGCGGCCTGTTCGACGTGCCAGCCGGCGAACTGCGCTTCGCGGCCGGCGCGGCGTACCGCGAGAACGACTTCAAGTACCTGCCCGATCCGGGCTTCTCGACCACCAACACCACATCGCTGACCATCGGCCTGTTCGACGTCTCGGAGACCTCGGGCAGCACCAACGTGAAGGAAGTCTACGCCGAGTTCCTGGCGCCGATCCTTGCCGACCGGCCGTTCTTCCAGGATCTCAGCCTCAACATCGGCGCCCGCTATTCGGACTACAACACCGCAGGCGGCGTCACGACCTGGAAGATCAACGGCAACTGGGACGTGAACGAATGGCTCAAGTTCCGCGGCGGTTACCAGCGCGCGAACCGTGCCCCGAATGTCGCGGAACTGTTCCAGCCGGCCGTGTTCGTGACGGTGCCCTGGGCCGACCACGACCCGTGCTCGATCTTCACGCGGGCCGAATACGGCAACATCCCGAGCAATCCTAACCGGGCACAAGTGCAGGCGCTCTGCACCGCGCTGTCCGGCGGTTTCCCGATCGGCGACAACTTCGTCGGCAACGTGCCGACATATTTCCCGCTCGGCCGCGATCTGCAGCGGGGCAATCCCGATCTCGAATCCGAAAAGGCCAGCACCTGGACGATCGGCACGGTGATCAACTCGCCGTTCTCCAGCGCGCTGCTCAACCGGTTGCGGCTGTCGGTCGACTACTACAACATCAAGGTCGAAGGCGCGATCGCTCCCGCCTCCACCCCGGTCGTCTACCAGGAATGTTTCAACGCCCTGGGCAACAACCCCACTTACGATCCGAACAACGAATACTGCCAGCGCATCTCCCGCACGCCGGTGAACGGGTTCTGGATCGCCACCACCGCCTCGTTCGAGAACCTGGGCATGATCGCCACGTCGGGCATCGACGCCCAGCTCGACTGGAGCATGGACGCACCGGGCTTCGGCGGCGAGACCGGCGCGATCTTCGCCAACCTGCTGTTCAACTGGCTGGAGAAGTACGAAGTCCAGAACAATCCCGGCGGCCCGGTGTTCGACTATGCCGACTCCGTCGGTTCGCAGATCGCCAACCCGCCGTACGGACCGCAGTACAAGTGGCGGCTCAACTCGACCGTCGGTTATGACTTCGGGCCGGGCTCGATCAGCCTGAACTGGCGGCACACGCCCAGCGCGCGGCATGTGGCGACGGTCACCAACCCCTCTGCCGAACAGGACGACATCGGCGCCTACGACATCTTCGACCTCGCGGGCCGTTTCCAGGTCAACGACCGGTTCGAGCTGCGCGGCGGCATCGAGAACCTGTTCGACCGCGAACCGGAGATCTTCGGCCGCATCCCAGGCGTGACCGATGCCGTCGGCGAACCCGAACCGGGGGGCGCGTTCGACGTGCTCGGCCGCCGGTTCTACGTCGGCCTCAAGGCCTCGTTCTAACCTGAGTACGGGCGGTGGCTGCGGCCGCCGCCCGGCTCCCCACCATGCGCGGCGACTGAACGCCGCGGCGCAGCGTCAGTCCACCCGGCGGCAGCGGAATACGTCGGAGCCGATCTTGCACCGGTAGCTGCCCAGAGCGCCCTCCTCGACCGCGAAGGCCGAGCCTTTCGCAGGCAGCCGGCGGAACGGACCGCCATCGACCTGCTTCCATATCGCGCCCTCGCTGGTCGCCACAATCAGCAGGCGATCGCCGCCGATGAGCGCATCGCTCACCGTTGTCTCGATACCTGAAATCGCTGGCGGAGCCGCAACCGCCCGTTCCTGCACTGCCCCTGCCTGTGGACTGGCAGCTGCAGCAGCTGCGGCAGCCGGCGGCGGAGCGACCGCCGGTGGTGCGACCGCCGGCTCCGCACGCCGTTCGGGCGCGCCGAAGCTCTGGCGCTGCGCCGCGGCTTCGCGGGCCGGATCGAGTACGCCCGCGGCCCGCAGGACCCGGTCGACGCAGGCATGCCGGCTGCCCGCATCCGCTTGCCCTGCGCAAGCGACGACCGCCTGCCAATTGGCCGCCGCCTGGTCCGGGCCCGGCTGCGATTGAGCCGGCCAGGATAGCAGCGCCAACCCCGCCGCGGCGCCCAGACCTGCATGCCTCTTCATCGTCGCTCTCCCGAATCCGGCGCTTGGAGCCGTAAGGCGATACTAACCGCCCGAAGGCGATTGACAACGAGGTTGAAAGCGAAATAGATTGCATCCTAACGATCAACTGAGCTTCCGGGCGAGGAGTTGGACTGTGGCCGAAAAGATCACCGTGATGGATCCGCGGGGCTACCCGCCGAAAGTGACCGGCAACCGGCTCGCCGCGCGTCCGGAAAGCCTCGATGGCAAAGTCCTCTACCTGATCGACTGCCTGTTCGATAACGCCGACGTGTTCATGGAGCAGCTTCGGCTGTGGTTTGCCGAGAACATGCCGAAAGTCGAAACCCGCATGATCCGGCCGAAGGAAAGCTGGGTCGACGATCCCGAGATGAGAGCCAAAGTCGTCGCCGGAGGCGACGCGGCCATCATCGGCGTTGGTCTCTGAAGCACTTGCTGCCCCACGGTCGTGGGGTTCTCATTGGAGTTGGAAAAAGCCGGGATCCCGACGATCCCGGTGAGCACCCACGCCTTCGCGCGGCTGGCCAAGGCCACCACGCTGGCCGCGGGCATGCCGACGGTGCGCAACGCCTTCGTCCCGCAGCCGGTCGTCGGCCTCAGCGCGGGTGAGCTGCGCGCCTACATCGAAGGCATCGATCCGGTCGCCAAGAAGCCCTTCATGCAAGTCGTGCTCGACGGGCTGACCGGCCCGCTGACCGACGAAGACTACAAAGGCGCCACGTTCGAGCGCACGACTCCCCGGTTCCTCGAACCCGACACCGAAGACAATCTCCGCGCGCGCTTCATCCTGGAAGGCTGGACCGACTTCCTGCCCATCATCCTGCCCACCGAGCAGCGGGTCGAAGCCATGCTCAAGGGCACCAGCCATGCCGGCGACAAGTTCGTCAACCGGATGGCTCCGGCGAGCTTCCGCGAGAAGTGGGACTTCGATGTCGAGAAAGTCGCCATCAACGCGGTGATGGCCGGCGCCCGGCCGGAATACCTGCCGGTCATCCTGGCGCTCTGCTCGTCCGGCTTCTCCGCCCGCTCCAGCTCGACCACGAGCTGGGCGACGATCAGCATGATCAACGGCCCGATCCGCGACGAGATCGGCATGAACTACGGCATCGGCGCCCTCGGCCCCTACAACCATGCCAATGCCACGATCGGCCGGGCCTATTCCCTGCTGTCGATGAACGCGCAGGGCGGCAGCGAGCCCGGCATCACCTACATGGGTTCGGTCGGCAGCAACTGGAACACCACCGCCTGCTTCGCCGAGAACGAGCAGGCGAGCCCGTGGGAGCCCTTCCACGTCGGCAAAGGCCACAAGGCGGAAGAAAGCACCGCCGCGATCTTCTTCGGCGGCTGGTACACCCAGTCCGGCTTCGGCCCGCGCAAGAGCTGGAAAGAGAAGTTCATCCGCTGCATCACCGCGGCCGATCACTTCTCCCCCCCGTTCATTGTCATGGACCCGCTGGTGGCGAAGGAATTCGCCAAGCTCGGCTTCTCCAAGCAGTCGCTGATCGACTGGTGCGCGGAGAACGCCAAGATGCCCGCGCGCGACTACTGGGACGACCAGTGGACCACCACCCTGATCAAGCCCCACGCCGAAGCCGGCGTGGAGCCTTACGCCAGCTGGCTCAAGGCCGATCCCGACGAGCTGATCAGCATCTTCCGGCCGGAAGATATCGAGATCATCGTAACCGGCGGCGAGACCCAGGGCGCATTCAAGATGATCAGCGGCCGCCTCGTCGGCGGCCCCGGCCTCCGCGCCGGCGGCACCAGCGGCAGCGGCCTCATCCCGATCGATCCCTGGCGGTGACGGCTCCGGCTCTGCCGGATTGAGTCACACGAAGCCACGAAGACACGAAGGGTGTGGACCTTTGTGCCTTCGCGCCTTTTGCGCCTTTGCGTGAGCCCAATCGCCCCTCCTCTTCAGAGGAGGGGCCAGCGAGACTTGGTGAGCCGAAGGCGAACCTAGTCGCAGCGGGGTGGTGCTGCGGCAAAGCGCAACGTTTCACTGCGCATCCACCACCCCCAACCCCCTCCTCTGAAGAGGAGGGGGCTTTCCGCCCCAGAGTTCAGTAATTAGCAGGCTAACAATATTGCCATCGCTCCCGTCCGCTCATATGAGCGGTGGCAGGAGACCGCGATGAACCTGGCCGAACCGAACGCCGATGCCGCACCGAATGCGCCGCGCCTCACGGCGCTGGCACACGGCGGCGGCTGCGGGTGCAAGCTGGCGCCGGCAGTGCTGCGCGAGCTGCTGCAGGGCCAATTCGCCGCGTCCGGCTTTCCGCAGCTTCTGGTCGGCAACGGCACCGCCGACGACGCCGCAGTGTGGCAACTGGACGATGGCCGCTGCCTGGTCGCGACGACCGACTTCTTCATGCCGATCGTCGACGATCCGCACGATTTCGGCCGGATCGCCGCCACCAACGCCATTTCCGACATCTACGCCATGGGCGCCCGCCCGCTGTTCGCCCTGGCGATCCTCGGGATACCGCTGGGGAAGATCGACACCGCCACCGTTCGCGAGATCCTCGCCGGCGGGGCAGCCGCGTGCGCCGGGGCGGGCATCCCCGTTGCCGGCGGCCATTCGATCGACAGCGCCGAACCGATCTATGGCCTCGCGGTGATCGGCGAATGCCCGCACGAGTCGATGCGCAGCAACGGCGGGGCACAGCCCGGCGACGCGCTGATCCTGACCAAGCCGCTCGGCGTCGGCGTCTATTCCGCGGCCTACAAGCGCGGCACGCTGCGCGAAGAAGCCTATGCCGAGATGATTGCCACCACGACGAAGCTCAACGCTGTCGGGGCGCGGCTCGGCCAGGGCGCTGCAGTCCACGCGCTGACCGACGTCACCGGGTTCGGCATTCTCGGCCACGGCCTGGAAATGGCGCGTGCTTCCGGACTCCAGCTGGAGATTTCCGCCGGAGCCCTGCCGCTGCTCTCGCGCGCGGAGGAGCTGGCCCGGGGCGGCGTCGTTACCGGCGCCTCCGCCCGCAACTGGGCCAGCGTCGAAGACGCGGTCGCCCTGCCCGCCTCCCTGCCCCAGTGGCAGCGCGATCTGCTGACCGATCCGCAGACCTCCGGCGGGCTGCTGATCGCAACCGCGCCCGAACACGCCGAGCGCATCGTCGAACTCGTCCGCGGCGAAGGCTTTGCCGCAGCGACGATCATCGGCCGCGCGATAGCCGGAACGCCCGGCCTGACAATCACCGACTAAGCTTGGACATTCGCATGCAGGACTACGACATCATCGTTATCGGCGGCGGCATCGCCGGCCTCAGCGCGGCGCTGACCGCCGCTCGCCTGGACCGCCGCGTGGCGATCTTCACCGGCGGAGTTCCCGGCGGCGAGCTGCTCAACATCGAGCGGATCGACGGTATCGCCGGGCATGAGGACGGGATCGCCGGATACGATCTGTGCCCGATCGCCCAGGAGCAGGCCCAGGGGGCCGGTGCGGAGCTCGTCATGGATACCGTCGACAGCCTGGCGCCCCAGGGGGAGCGCTGGAAAGTCTCGGCCGCGGGCAGCGATTACTCCGCAGGCGCGGTGATCCTGGCGACCGGAGCGCACGTCGCCAAGCTCGGCGTCCCGGGCGAGGAGGAGTTCACCGGTCGCGGCGTGAGCCACTGCGCCACCTGCGACGGGCCGCTGCTGCGCGGCAAAGTGGCGCTGGTCGCGGGCGGCGGGGACTCCGGGATGCAGGAGGCTCTCACCCTCGCGCAGCATTGCGAGCGTGTCGTGATCGCCGAGAAAGGACCTGCGCTGCAGGGCCAAGCGGCATATCGCCAGGCGGTCGAGGCCGAACCGAAGATCGAGGTCGTGGCCGGTCACGAAGTGATCGCCATCGAAGGCGCCGACAAAGTCGAAGCCGTCCTGCTGCGCGACGCGAACGGCGGCGAGCGCAGGATCGAAGCGGCAGGCGTGTTCTCCTTCGCCGGCCTGGAGCCGAACGGCAGCCTCGCCGCCGGCATCGCCGAACTGGCGCCGGACGGCCGCGTGGCTGTCGATGCTTCGCTGCGCACTTCCGCCAAAGGCCTGTTCGCCGCCGGCAACGTGCGTTCGGGGAACGCCTGGCGGGCCGCGAGCGCTATCGGCGATGGAACCACCGCTGCCGCTTCCGCCTGCGCCTATCTCGACAGCGGCGTGTGGTCGTAACCGCCAGGACCGATGAGCACCGAAGCGCGCCCTCCTTCCGTATCGCTGCTGCTGGAGAGCGATGCCGGGCGCGCACTCGCCGCCACGCATGGACATAAGCCGGCCGTCGCGGCAATCCGCGCGGCGATAGCGGAAGCGCGCCAGAGCGGGAGCTTCGCACCGGACCGGCTGCTCCAGATGGCCGCACAAAGCCTCTCCGCCCGCCGTCCCAACCTGCGGCCAGTGTGGAACCTCACCGGCACGGTCCTGCATACCAATCTCGGCCGGGCGCTGCTGAGCGAGCGAGCCGTAGCGGCGGCCACGGTAGCGATGCAGCGGCCGGTCGCTCTCGAGTACGACGTCGCCGGCGGCGCGCGCGGTGAACGCGACTCCGTGGTCCGGGAAGCCCTGCGCGCGCTGACCGGCGCCGAGGGCGCGGTGCTGGTCAACAACAACGCCGCCGCCGTCACCCTGATGCTCGATACCTTCGCCCGCGGCGGAGAGGTGATCGTCAGCCGCGGCGAGCTGATCGAGATCGGCGGCGCCTTCCGGCTGCCGGACATCATGGCCGCGACCGGCGCGCGCCTGCGCGAAGTCGGCACGACCAACCGCACGCACCTTCGCGACTACGAAGCGGCGATCGGCGAGGACACCCGCCTGATCATGAAAGTCCATCCTTCGAACTTCCGCATCGAAGGCTTCACCAGCGAGGTCACCGCCGCCGTGCTCGCCCCGCTCGCGCGCAAGCACGGCATCCCGCTGGTCAACGATCTCGGCTCCGGAACCCTCGTCGACCTCAGCCGCTACGCCCTGCCGAAAGAGCCCACTGTCGCCGAGGCGATCGCCGAAGGTGCCGACATCGTTACATTCTCTGGCGACAAGCTGCTCGGCGGCCCGCAGGCAGGACTGGCGGTCGGCCGCGCCGAGCTGATCGGGCGGATGGCGCGCAATCCGCTGAAGCGTGCGCTCCGGCTCGACAAGATCCGCCTAGCGGCGCTCGAGGCTACGCTCGAGGACTACCGCACCGCCGCCAACCCGGATGGCGCCGTCCCCACCCTCTTTTTCCTCGCCCGCCGCGCCGACGAGATCGCCGCACGCGCGGCCAGGCTCGTGGCACCGGTCGCCGAGGTGCTTGGCGAAGATTTCGAAGTCCGCGTGGAGGAATGCCGCAGCCAGGTCGGCTCCGGCGCCTCCCCCACCGCGACCCTGCCGAGCGCCGGGCTGGCCATCCGCGGCGACAGCCTGGAAGACCTTGCCTCGCGCCTCCGCTCCCTGCCGGAACCGGTAATCGGGCGCATCGCAGAAGGCGCCCTGTGGCTCGACTTGCGGTGCCTCGCGAGGGAGGACGAGGCCCGCTTCCTGGCCAACCTCGCCCATCTGGCGCCGCGATGATCGTCGGCACCGCTGGGCATATCGACCACGGCAAGACCGCGCTGGTCAAGGCCCTGACCGGCACCGACACCGACCGCCTGGCCGAGGAGCAGGCGCGCGGGATCTCGATCGATCTCGGTTTCGCCTACGCGCCGCTCCCTTCCGGCCAGATCCTGGGGTTCGTGGACGTGCCCGGGCACGAGCGCTTCATGCGGAACATGCTGGCCGGCGCCAGCGGGATCGACTTCGTGCTGCTCGTGGTCGCGGCCGACGACGGCATCATGCCGCAGACGCGCGAGCATCTCGCTGTCATCGAAGTGCTCGGCGTGACGCGCGGCGCCGTGGCCCTGACCAAGTGCGACCTGGCCGACGAGGCGCGGCAGGCTGCGGTCGCCGAAGAAGTGACCGCCCTGCTCTTCGACGGTCCGCTCGCCGGCGCGCCGGTCTTCCGCTGCTCGGCGCGGACCGGCGAAGGCATCGACGCCCTTAGGTCAGCGTTCGAGCAGGCGGCCGTACCGGCGACTGAACCCCGCCCCGAGGGCCCGCTGCGCTTCGCCATCGACCGAGCCTTCTCGCTCCCCGGGGCCGGCACCGTCATAACCGGCGTGCTTGTCTCCGGCGCGCTCGCCGTCGGCGACAGCCTGTGCATCTCCCCGCTCGGCCGCGAAGCGCGGGTTCGCGCGCTGCATGTCCAGGGCCGCCCAGGCGAGCGCGGCGAGCGCGGGCAGCGCTGCGGCGTCAACCTCGGTAAGATCGACCTGCACGATGTCGCCCGCGGCGACTTCCTGCTCGCGCCCCACCTCCACGCCCCCACCCAGAGGATCGACGTGCTCCTCCGGGTCCTCACCGACGAGCCCCGCCCCCTGCGCCAGTGGCAGCCGGTGCGGCTCCACCATGCGGCGGCCGAAGTCGCCGCGCATGTCGCCGTGCTCGAGGAGGCCCCGGTCGCCCCGGGCGCGACAGGCCGCGCGCAACTCGTGCTGGATCGGCCGATCGCCGCCGCCGTGGGGGACCGCTTCGTGATCCGCGATCACGAAGGCCGGCGCACCATCGGCGGCGGGCGAATGATCGACTTGCGCCCGCCGCAGCGCCGCCGCAAGCAGCCGCGCCGGCTGGAGCAGCTCGCCGCCATGGCGCTGGAGGATCCGGCCAAGTCGCTCTCCGCCCAACTCGCGGCATGGCCCTGGTTCGTCGAGCAAGACGGCTTCGCCCGCGATCGCGCGCTCGGCGAACCCGAGATGCAACTCGCGCTTGCCCAGGTGCCGCACGAGAGCGTCCGCCATGAAGGCACGACATACCTGTTCGGCACGGCGTCATGGTCGCGCCTGGAACAGACCGCCCGCCGCGAAGTCGGCCAGTTCCACGAGCGCTACCCGCAACTGCTCGGCCCCAGCATCCGCCGCCTCATGCCTGCCTTCGATCCGCGCCTGCCGCTGGAGCCGCTGACTGCTGCGCTCAGCCACATGGTCGCCCGCGGCCAGCTCGTCCGTGAAGGCGGCGTGTACCGCCTGCCCGGGCACCGGCTCGGCCTGGACCGCGACGACGCTGCCCTGTGGCGGCGCATCGAAGCCCTTATCGGCGGCCCCGCCCGGTTCCGTCCGCCGCGCGCCGGAGAGATCGCCCAGGAACTCCGCGCGCGCGATTTCGAATGCCGGCGCGTACTAAAGGCGATGAGCCGGCAAGGCCGCGTCGCCGAGATCGCGCCCGACCACTTCTTCCTGCGAGAGACCCTCACCGAGATCGCCGGGATCGTCATGGAACTGGCGCGGGAGAGCGATGGCGGCGCGTTCGGCGCAGCCCAGTTGCGCGACCGGCTGGACAACGGCCGCAAAGTGGCGATCCAGCTTCTCGAATACTTCGATCGCCAGGGGCTGACTCTGCGCCGCGGAGACCTGCGCACCGTCGACGCGCGCCGCTTCGAGCGCTACCGGGAGGGGGCGCTCGGCACGGCCGCCGCGTGAATGGAAGAGAATCGTGCCCGGTGGCGCGTCCGGACTTCAAATCCGGGTGGGGCTGTTAGCCAGTCCCGGGTGGGTTCGACTCCCACTCTCTTCCGCCAGGCGCCCGTAAGCGCAGCGACCGCCCGCTCGGTACCGATCAGCATCGCCGCGGTGACCAGCAGCCACGCAGACAGCTCGCCGTAGTGCATCAGCTGCTGCGCCTCGTAGAGCTCCTGCCCGATTCCGCCGGCGCCGATCAGCCCCAGCACCGTCGCCATCCGCAGGTTCCAGTCGAACCGGAAGGCCGCATGCGTGCCCAGCGCCCCGGCCGCCAGCGGCAGCGCACCGTAAAGCGCGGCGGTCGCGCGCCCCGCGCCCGTCCGTAGCACGGCCCGCCGGGCGGTCGGCTCCGCTGCGTCGATGGTGTCGGCGAACAGCCGCACCAGCGCGCCGAGCGAGTGAAGGAACAGCGCCGCCGCTCCGACCGCCGGCCCGATCCCGAGCCACAGGACCAGCACCAGCGCCCAGACCGCTTCCGGCATCGCCCGCAAGACCGCCGCGCCGATCCTCGAGATGAGGCGCAAGGCCGGCGCGGACGCAGTCCTGGAGCAGGCAAACGCCAGCGGCAGGGCCAGAACGGCAGCGAGCAGCGTTGCCCCGGCGGCCATCGCGAATGTCTCCGCCAGGAGGCGCGGCAGCGCCCGCCACTGTTCGGCGGGCAGGTAGGGAGCCGCCAGCCCGCTTGCCGCGCGCAGGCCATGGTCCCCCGGCAGGATCCGCGGCCACCACGCGATCGCCAGCGCCAGGCCCAGGGCCAGCAGGGCTGCGATCGCTCGCGGATGCATCCGCACGAACAGCGCGCCGCGCTCCAGCAGCAGGGCCAACGCTACGGTCACGATGATGCAGGTCGAGGCGCGCGGCAGGTCGAACGCTGCCAGCGAGCCGACCAGTTCCGCACCGATGCCCCCGCCCCCGACCGCGCCGACGACCACGGCGGCCCGGAAGGCACATTCGAACACGAACGTGCCGTAGGCCGTCATCTGCGGCGCGGCGAGCGGAAGCAGGCCCCAGAGCGCCTGGACCGCGCCCCCTGCGCCGGTCCCGGCCAGGGCACGCACCGGCGCGCGCGGAACGGCGGCGAGCAGGCCCGCGAACGCCTTGGCCGCCGACGCCGTGTAATACAGCGCCAGCGCCACCAGCGCCGCCCCGGCGCCGAGCCCGAACAGCACCACGCAAAGCACCGCCAGCGTCAGGTCCGGCACCGCACGAAGGGCAGTTCCCACGCTCGTCAGCATCCTCCCGGGCCACGCATCGAGCGCCGAGGCGAGCGCCAGCAATGTGCCCGCGACCACCGCCACCGAGACCGCCGCCAGCGTCAGTGCCAGGGTCTCGGCGATCGGCCCGGCCAGTGCGGCCAGGTACGCGGGCGAGAGATCCGGCGAGAACAGCGCGCCGAGCATCTCAGGGCAGCAGCCCGGCGCTCGTCAGGCGCAGCACCCGGTCGAAATGCCGCGCCGCCAGGTCCGGCTGATGCAGCGTGCAGATCAGCCCCATTCCCCGCTCACGCGCGAGGCTCGTGAGCAGATCCAGCGTCCGCTGCGCGGCCACAGGATCGAGCGAGGCGACGGGCTCGTCGGCCAGCAGCAGGTGCGGCGCCTGCACCAGGGCACGCGCTATGGCCACGCGCTGCCGTTCGCCGCCCGAAAGCGACGCGGTGCGCCGCCGCCCCGCGCCGGAAAGCCCCACCGCCGCCAACGCATCCTCCGCCATCGCCTCCTCTTCACGGTTCGGCCACAAGAACACCCGCAGCGCCCGGGCGGCGCTCCATCGCCCCAGTGCTCCGGCCAGGACATTGCGATCGGTCCTCAGCGGCTCGACCAGGTCGTGGGCCTGCGCCACGAAGCCGATCGCCGCCCGTTCGCGGCCCACGAGCGACGCCGTCGGGCGGCCGTGCAGCAGGATGCGGCCGGCGCGCGGCGCGATCTCTCCAGCGATGGCGCGCAGCAGCGTGGTCTTGCCGGCGCCGCTCGGGCCGGTGATCGCCAGCGCCTCTCCGGCGGAGAGCGTGAGGGAAGCCCCGCGCAGCAGCGGAGGCGCGCCCTCCGCGGCAGCCAGGGTCAGCTGCTCGACATGCAACATGCGCTAGAGCAGCTTGAGCTTGCGCGCGGTCGCTTCGACCGCCGCATAGTCCCCGGCGTTCGCGCGCACATAGCGGTCGCCGCGCAGCACATCGAGCACCGCATCGTCCCGCCCCCGCCTGAGCTCCAGCAGCGCCCGGGAGAAGCTCTCGCGATCCGCCGCCGGCACGCCCGGCCGCGCTGCCCACACGTAATCGGCGAACGGCGCGCTGGTGTGGAACACGGCCACCTCCTGCGGATCGATCGCGCCATCGGCGACCAGCTTCGCCCACACGGTCTCGTCGAGCACGCCGGCATCGCAGGCGCCGCTAGCGACGGCGGCGGCGGTCGCCGGATGGCTGCCGGTGTTGCGCGCCGGGCCGAGCGTCTCGCCCACCCCGGCCTCGTCGAGCTCGAAGCGCGGCATCAGGTGGCCGCTCGTCGAGTTCACATCGCCGAAGCACATGCTCCTGCCGGCGAGATCGTCCAGCCCATCGATGCCGCTCTCGCGGCGGGCGATGAACGCCGAATGGAAAGCGCGGTCGATGTCGCGCTGCACCAGCGGCACCGCGCCAAAGGCGTTGTGCGCCCTCACGAACGTCAGCCCGCCCAGGTAGGCGATGTCGACCGAGCCGTTCCCCAGCGCCTCCACGGTCGCGGCGTAGTTGGTCGTGACGATCACCTCGACCGGGCGCCCAAGCCTGCTCGCCAGCATTTCCTGCAGGAGCCGCTTGTCGTCGGCCGCCGCCTGGGTGGCTCCGGCATCGGGGATCATGCCGATCCTCAGCAGCCCCTGCTCTGCCCCCGGCGAGGGCTCGTCGCCCGGAGAGCAGGCGGCGAGCGCTACGCAGAGCACAAGCACGCCCAAAGCCCATGCTCCCGGCCGAGCGCGCCTGCGACGGAAAGCGAACAGCAATGGAGCCACGATCCGCAGGATAGGCACGGCTGGTCCGAGGTATGTCATTAGCAAGCGAACTATCTCGTTCCGCTCGCCGCCGCAAGCCTCGGGTAGCCCTACCGAGAACCTCCAACCACCACATGCCCACAGAGCACTGTCATTGGCCGGCCTGAGCCGTCGAAGGCTGCCCATCCTGAGGTTGCAAATGTCTCGGCACCAACGCGAAACTGGACCGGCACTCACGAGGGACTTGTCGCAAGTGCCGGCCCAGCGGAACCGTGGTTAGTGAAACCCCCGGCCCCCATCTCCTAGACGCACGAACCAACGAATTCCGCACTCCCAACGCAACATTTTTGCATGTTCACCGCTGCGAGCGTCGTTCTCGCTGCCGAGCAAGGGCGGCTTGCCCTCGACGGCGACGTGCGCCGATGGCTCCCGGAACTTCCGGACTATGGGCACAGGATTACTCTCCGGCAGATGCTTCACCACACGAGCGGGCTGCGCGATTACTACGGGCTGATGGGGCTCTCCGGGCGATCCTATCGTGGCTACTATCCCGCCCGAGAGCTGCTCGCGCTGGTTGCGCGCCAGAGCGCCCTGAACTTCGAACCGGGTTCGCGCCACGAATACAGCAATACCAACTACCTGTTGCTCGCGGAGGTCGTTCGCCGCGCCACTGGCCGGAGCTTGGCGGCATTTGCCGCCGAGCACATATTTCGCCCGCTCGGGATGCACGACACGCCCCCCCTGCAGGGAAGCGTTCGAGGTCAGACACCCGCGCCTGCTCCGCGGGTGACGCGGGATGGATCCTGAAACGAGTTCAGGATGACGAGGTTGGGTAAACCCTGCCCGATCGGCCCTCACCCTTCCATCGTCCCGCCCTCCATACTGCCGCGGTCCCACCCCCACACAGCCTCTCTCGCCCTTATCCAACCTCAACCCACCGTCATCGTCACCCTGAACTTGTTTCAGGGCCCATCGGGCAGCCAGGACAGGCACCCGCCGCCACGCCCCGCCCCGAGCCCACAAGTTCCTCCCCTGCAAGGGGAGGTGGCAGCCCGCAGGGCTGACGGAGGGGTGTAGCTTCTTGATGACAATACCCTCGTCGTCCCGCGCCGCGTCATGGCCTATAGTCCGAAGCCGGAGGGCGGGTTCAGCCCCAACTGGTCGACCAGCTTCGACATCGTCGGCGCCGGCGGCCTTCTAAGCACGATCGACGACCTCCTGCTGTGGGATCGCAACTTTTACGAGAACCGGCTCGGCAGTGGCTCTCTCATCAGGGAGATGCAGGAGCCTGGGGTGCTCGATGACGGCACGCGATTTCCCCATGCGCTGGGACTCCTGATCTACCCGTACCGCGGCGTCCGGATGATCGAGTTCAACGGCGCGCTCTACGGCTATCGAACGTCGATGCGACGCTTCCCCGATCAGCGGCTGACCGTCTTCGTGCTTTGTAACCTGTCCAGCGCACCCATGATGGATCTCTCGCGCCAAGTGGCGGACCTGTATCTCTCCGACGTGCTTGAGCCGCTTCCCGCAAGGCGTCCTGCAGCGCCCATGGCTGCTCCGATCTCCAGGGCCGAGAGTCCCGCCCCACCCCAGCCGACCGAAGCTGAACTGGCTGCCTACGCGGGCACTTACCAGAGCCCCGACATCGACACGTCCTGGCGGGTTTCAGTTGCCGATGGTGTTCTGACCCTGCTGATCGGTTGGGCAGATCCGATACGGCTCACCGCGATTGCTCGCGACGAGTTCGCCAGCAGCTCGGGCGCGCGCCTGGCATTTGCGAGGGGCCGGAGTGGCCAAGTGGATCGCCTGATTGCCTCCTATGGATCGATCCACGGCGTGAGGTTCGAGCGCACGGTCTGACGCCAGGCGTCATTTGGCTGCGGCCCGATCGGCTCCGGCCTCACTGCCGGGGCGTGTGCAGGATCACACAGAACCGAAGCGCACGGCATTCAAAACGCAGCGTCGGCGCGAGCCATTAGCGCCACGGCATCGTCGTCGCTCAACGGCGGGTAGGCGAGAGCCACCGAGCATTCGGCCATGCGTGCCGGGATGCACCAGTAGGTGCTCAACAGGAGCTGCTGCATCGGCGGCGTTGGGAGGACGAAGCCGTGACGCTCGTAGAGCCGGATGGCCCACGTCGCGGCCTGCCATGTGCCGACGAGGACCTGCCCATGGGTCCGGGTCAGGATGTGGCTCAGCATGGCGCTACCGATGCCGCGGCCCTGGTGATCCGGATGCACATAGGCATGGCGTACCAGGCTGACGTTGCGCACGGGCTCGACGGCCATGACGCCGATGAGTCGGTCGTCTTGAGCATAGCCATGGAAGCAGACGCCTCGCGCCCGCTCCGCTGCGAAAGCGGCGGCCGGCATGTACGGATCATGCCAGCAATCGGCGGGGATGGCGCCGCGATAGGCCAGCGCGGCGAGGTTGATGATCTCCAGCATCCGATCGCCGTCTTCGTGCCGGCAGGGGCGGATCGACGTCTCCATCTATCCCGTTGCTCCCTCCGATGCTCTGCCAGGCCGCTATTGGCCTGTCGCCGGCTCGCCGATGCCAAGGAGTTCGACCGTGAACAGCAATGTCGCGCCGCCGGGAATGGGGCCGCCTCCCCTCGCGCCGTAGGCAAGCTGCTGTGGCACCGCGAACTCATACGTGTCGCCCAGCGACATCAGCGGCACGCCCTCCTGCCAGCCCTTGATGAGGCCCGGCAATGGAAACGTGGCCGGCTCGCCGCGCGCGACCGAGCTGTCGAATTCGGATCCGTCGATGAGCCGGCCCGTGTAATGAATCGTCACCGTGTCCGCAGGCGACGGCCGCGTGCCGGAGCCGGTTCCCTTCACCTTGCGGTACCGCAACCCGCTCGCGGTCGATTTCCATCCGTCCTGCCGATCGAGCTCGATCAGGAATACCGTCTGGTTGTTCAGCCAGCGCGCGTCGTGCTCCGGGCTGGCTGCCGGTGCGGCATGCGCTGCCGCCGCACAAAGCGCAGTGGCCATCCCCAGGCCGATGAAATGTCGCAAGTCTTGCCTCCCGTGAGTTCGCCGCCCGATCGACGCCCGAGCCATCCAGTCCGGAGCCTCATGCCGAAGCTCCGGGCCATCCTATGGCAGATCGATGCGGATCGTGTCGCCCGCCGCGCACCGGAGCTCCACATCCATTTCTCGGCCGCCACCGCGCGCTATCGTGCCTCCCCTGGCCCCACTCTTTAGACGCACCGGGGGCCGGATTCCGCACGCGCTAAGCAACTTTCCGTGCAGTGCGTAGCCTACCAGACGGAGCCGCCCCGCGGAACCGCGCCGGGCAGATCGCGCGTTCGCGCCTGTGGACGGCGACTGTGCCCTACCCGGCTTCAGGTTCGGCTTTCGCGGTGCGGCGGACGGCGTCGATGTAGCAGGATACGCGGCGGCGGGTCGCGGGATCGCGGAAGTGGATCTCGCCCTGCCCCACCTTGTCACCGACGCAGATCCACGAGCCGGGGCGGGACTCCAGCGCGATGCGCTGCGTCCAGTCGACCTGGTCGCACATCGGGCCGGAGATATCGATCTCGTACGTCCTGCTCGGCCCGGCATCGAGCCGGACGGTGTCGCGGTCGACCGACGAATAGCCGGTCACCATGGACACGTTGAAGCAATCGCCGCCGGACGTCGGGCCGCGTGCCGTCTGCGGCGCTTGCGCGGCGCAGCCGGCCAGGACGAGGACCAGCATCGGCATCGGTATCGCAAGGGTGAGCATCCTCATCGGACTTCCTCCTTCATGGGCCCCGTGTTCGGACTCGCGGGTGCGTTGTGCCGGCCTCCACCATACAGGAACGGGCAGGCCGCAGCATCACAGCTGCTTCCGAATACTGAGGCGGACGGCCCGGCCGAGCGGGTCGAGCCAGGCGCCTTCGAACCCCGCCGGCGTCGCGCCGGACGCGTCGCGCACCTCCATGCGCGAGTCGAACAGGTTGGTCAGGCTGACGCTCAGCCGCGTGCCGCGCAGCCAGGGGGCGGCGGCGAGCTCCGGCCGCCTGCCGAGATCCGCGAACAGGCGCAGGTCGAGCGTTGCAAGATCGGAGAATGCAAGATCGGTGGCGCCGCCGCGCAGCCGGCTGCCGCTCTGCCAGTTGGCGTTGAGCGAAGCGCCGAGCCCGGCCATCGTCAAATTGGCGGCGCCGATGACCTGGTGACGGGCGCGGCCACGCCCGCCGAACGCATCGCCGGCGAGGAAGTCGAGCGGCGCGATGCCCTCGCGGATCGTCAGCCGGTCGCGCAGGCTCCAGTTGTGGCTCAGCGACAGCACCACCCGGCCCCGGCCTCTGGCGCCGGGTCCGCCGCCCCAGTCTCCGGCGTGTGCCGGCTCGGCGCCGTCGTCCGTCTCTTCCCCGTTCCGGGGTGGGCGTCCGATCGGCAGCGAGGCGAACAGGCTCCAGCCGAGATGCTGCTGGGCGCCCCGCGCGAAATTGACCGGACGCAGGTCGACCCGCACCAGCCGTCCCTCCCCGTCGCGGACGAACCGATCGGGGAACACCGCCTCGATCTCGGGCGTGACGGCGGGCAGCAGGCCGGCGGCGTCGCGCGTCGTGCTGCGCGAATAGTTGAGGTTCAGCGCCACATTGGCGTCGGGCAGCGGGCGCAAGTGACCGGACAGGCTCAGCACGTTGCGGCTGCTCGCCAGCAGCGCCGGGTTCCCCCCTTCCACCCGGGTGACGGGCACCGTCTCCCCGGTGACGAAGTCGAACACCGGCACGTTGGCGGTCTCGACGACCGGATCGGCGCGCTGGGTGATCGGCGGCAAGCCCTGGTTGCGCGAATAGGTCGCGCTCAGGCGCAGCGGCCGGATGGGCGACCAGGTCGTGCCGAGATCGACATTGGTCGCGGCGCCGACTTGCGAGAGCCGCTCATGCCCGACGGTGAAGTTGAGGCTCAAATCGCCGAGCGGCGCCAGAACCGCGTGCCTGCGGCTGGCGATCGGCAGGGTCATCGTGGCGCGCACCCGCGCCGTGTCGGCGGAAAGACGCGTCTGCTGCACGAGGCCGGCGCGCCGCCCGCTGCTCTCGGAGCTGCGCGAGGCCACGCCCGCGGCGAAAGTCGTGGTGACATTGCCGGCGGGGAGCCGGGCGACGCTGCCGGTGGTGACGACGTCGGCCACCGCGGCGTCGCTCTCGGTCCGGGTCCGGTCGGGCGGGCCGGCGCTGACCAGAGTAGGCGCGACCGGTCCGAATGGGTTGGTCGCCGGATCGCCGGCCGCGATCCGGGCCGCGAATGCGCTGGCGTCCACGCCGGCATCCGTCTGCTGCACGGCGCGGGTGTGGTCGTAGCTGGCCGTGAAAGTCCAGTTCCACTCGGCGAGGCTGCCGTTGAGGCCGAGCCCGAACTGGCCGGTCCCGGTTTCGCTGCGGCCGGCGAGCGCGCCGAACGTCTCGATCGCGCGGTGGAGCGCGACATCGTCCGCGAACGGCGAGTACGGGCTGCCGGCCGGGATCGTCAGCAGGCTCGTCGGCAGCCCGAACGCGCTCGCCGAATTCTCTTCGGCATAGCGGGCGTTGAAAGTGGCATTGATGTCCTCAAGGATCGGCCGCGCGAAAGTCGCGCCCAGCGCCAGGGACCGCGTCTGCGGCAGTAACGTGCGGTAGCGGCCGTCGCCGGTGCGGTTCGGGCGTTCGGCGGTGGCGAGGAAGTCGGCGAGCCGGAGCGGCGCCGTGGCCGCCGCCGCCGGCACGCCCGCGAGAATGACCGTGGCGCCCGCGAGCGCGCTCAGCGCGGGGTCGATCTCGCCGGCGGGCCCCAGGCCGGCGATGTTGCCGGCCGGATCGAACAGCCCGCTCGGGCCGGACAGGCCGCGCTCGGCGGCGTTGAGCGGGCTCGCCCGGGCATAGTCGAGCTCCAGGCTCAGCCGCTCGCGATCCCGGATCCGGGTCATGTTGAGGCTGGCCTTCTGCTCGTCCCGTCCTCCGGCGGTGGCGAATGCTGCTTCGGCGGTGGCCGCCTGGAAGCGGGTCTCGAGCACGATGTTCACCACGCGCTGGTCGGCGCGGTAGCCGTAAGCGAGCGCCACCTCCGGCGGCAGGATGTCCACGCGCTCGATCGCCTCGGGCGGCAGGCGGCTGACCTCGTTCACTCCGGCGATGCGCCGGCCGTTGACCAGCACGACCGGAGCCTCCCCGGTCTGCGGGCGCAGGCTGGTCAGCAGTTCTCCGACATTGCCGGCGCCGTAAGTGGCGATCTCCTCGCGGCCCAGGCGGACGTCCGGGACGCTCCGGCCGATCACCGTCCCGCGCTCTTGCGGCGCGGTGACGATGATCTCGTTCTCAGGCGGAATCTCCCCTTCCGGTGCGGGCGGCGAAGCCTCCGCGGGGTTATCCTGGCCGTGAGCGGGCTGGGCGACGATCGCCAGCAGAACCAGTGCGCGAGCGGTAACGGTCGGTCTCATATCGCTTCATCTCTCGCTTCCCCCCTGCTTTTTGGCGCGCGTACGCCCCCACGCAACGCGCGCCGGAGATGCACGCTATTCGATACGCAAATCTTCGATCGGCAGGCCGAGCGCGGCGAGCTGCGGCCGCACGACCGCCGCATCGCCGACCACGACCCACACGAAGCGGTCGGGATCGATCAGCCGGCGCGCCTCGCGGTCGAGCTCGTCGGCGCTGAGCCCGCGATACCGGTCGGCGATGGTTTCCCAGTAGTCGTCCGGACGCGCGTGAAGCGCATTGGACATCATGCTCCCCAGCAGGGCATTGGACGTCTGGAACTGTCCCGGGAGCTCGCGCGTGCTGCCCTGCACGACCCGCTCGAGCTCGCCGGCCTGGGTGCCGCTGGTTGTGAGGAACGCGCCCATGAGATCGCGCAGTGCCGCGATCGACTCGCCCGTCTTGTCCGCCTGCACCGGGGCCTGAACCGTGTACGCGATCTGATGCTCGCGCAGGCCCGGTCCGCCGCGCACCCCGTAGGACCAGCCGCGCCGCTCGCGAAGTTCCATGTTGAGCCGGGCCATGAAATCGCCCGCCACGACGTCGTTGGCGGCAGATAGCGCCAGGAGATCCTGCCGCCCGTTCGCGTCCAGCAACTGCGCGCCGACGATCAGGGACTGCGGCGATTGCGGGCGGTCGATCAGCACGATGCGCGGCTGCGGCTGCGGGACCGCGGCGGCGAAGCTCTTCGTCCCGCGCGGCGCGTCGGGCGCCCGCCAATTGCCGAACCGCGCCTCCAGCTGGGCGGTCAGCTGCGCCAGCGGCAGATCGCCGACCGCGAAGATCGTCGCGTTGTCCGGCCGCACCCACGAGCGGTGGAAGGCCAGGATGTCCTCGCGCGTGATCGCCCGCACCGCGTCGGGATCGCCCGAGCCGCCGGGGCGGCCATAAGGATGGTCCGGCCCGTAGAGCAACGGCGGCAGCGCGCGGCCGGCGAGGCCGTTCGGCTGGGTCAGCTCGGAAGCGATCGCAGCGAGTTGCTGCCCGCGCAGCCGCTCGATGTCTTGCGGCTTGAACCCCGGGTTGCGGACCACGTCGGCCAGCAGGTCGAGCGACGGCCCGAGATTGGGCGTGAGCGCCGCGAGGCTGACGGACGAGCGATCGAGACCGGCGCCTGCGCCGATCGTCGCGCCGAGCCGCTCCTGCTCTTCGGCCAGTTCGTTGGCCGTGCGGCTGCCGGTCCCTTCGTCAGGAGGCCGAGCATCATCGCGTGAAGGCCCCGCCGGTCGGCACGGTCGGCCGCGGCGCCGGCGTCGAACTCGACCACGACCCGGGTGACCGGAAGCGTGGTGCGCCGCGCGTAGACCACCTGAATGCCGTTGGAGAGCCGGGCCCGCTCGACCTCGGGCAAGTCCAGCCCCGGCGCGTCGGCCATGTCCGGCAGCGGCCGCATGGGCCCGCGCGGAGCGGCGGTCGCGGCGGGATCGCCAGCCGCTGCGGTCTGGACCGGGGCCTCGACGTAAGGCTCTCGCTCCCCCGGATCGACGCGCAGCGCCAGGGTCGGGCGGGACAACCAGCGCTTCAGCGCGCCTTGCACCTGGGCCGGGGTCACCGCCGCAAGCTGCTCGAGCTGCCGGCGGTAGAAGCCTGGATCGTCGGCGTAGAGCATGCCTTCGGCCAGGGCGGTCGCCTTGCCGTTGACTTGCTCGAGCCCGCGCACGCGGCCGGCGAGCGCGGACATGACCGTGCGGCGCACTTCGTCCGCGCTGGGGCCCTGGCGAACGAACTCCGCGATGATCTCGTCGAGCCGGCGCGACACCGCATCGGCGTCCTGCCCGGGCTTCACGTCGACCGTCACGTCGAACATGCTGACCCGCTGGAACGGCTGCGCGCTCGCGGTCACGCGGACCGCGCTTTCGTCCCCGCGCACCAGCAGGTTGTCGAGCCGCGAACTGGCGAGCCCGCCCAGGATGGTCGCGCCGACCTGCAGCGGCACGATGTCCTCGTGGGTCAGGCCCGGAATGGCCCAGGAGCGGTAGAGACGGGTGTTGGCCACCCGGTCGTGCAGGGTCCGGTCGACCCGCGCCGGCAGAGTGGGCACGTCGGCCTCGGCGGGCCTGTTCACCGGCCCGCGCGGAATGCCGCCGAAATAGCGCTCGACCAGAGGGCGCGCCGCGGCCGCGTCGATATCGCCGGCAAGCACGAGCACGGCGTTGTTCGGGCCGTAATTGGCACGGAACCACTCGCGCACCGTATCCAGCGTGGCGGCGGATAGGTCCGCCATCGACCCGATCGTCGAGTGGCGATAAGGGTGGCCTTCCGGAAAGAGCTCTTCGAGCTGCGCATATTCGACCATGCCGAACGACTGGTTGTCGCCCTGGCGCTTCTCGTTCTGGACGACACCGATCTGGTTGGTGAGAGTCTCCTGGCTCACCGCCCCGAGCAAGTGGCCCATGCGGTCGCTTTCCAGGAACAGGGCGCGTTCCAAGGCCGGCGTCGGCACCGTCTGGTAATAGTTCGTGCGGTCGAACCAGGTGGTTCCGTTGAGGTCGGTCGCGCCGATCTTGGAGGTGTGCTCGAAATAGTCGCCCGGCGCGTTCTCCGAGCCGTTGAACATGAGATGCTCGAACAAGTGGGCAAAGCCGGTGCGGCCGGCCGGCTCGTCCTTGGAGCCGACGTTGTACCACACGGAGACCGCCACGACCGGCGTCTTGCGGTCCTCGTGGACCACGACGCGCAAGCCGTTGGGAAGAGTGAAGCTCTCGAACGGTATCGCCACCCGCTCGACCAGAGCGGCCGGGTCCGCCGTATTCTGCGCTCCGACCGCCGCCGGCGCGGACTGGGCGCTGGCCATCGGCGCCAGCACGAGGCTCGCCAGCAGGACCGCAAGTCTGAGCATGGAACGCTTCCTCCCCGGGCGACTATGATTCGCCTTCCCCATCATAAGACGCGTGAGACGCCCGAATCCGCACGGAGCGGCTGCTCCTGCCGGAGGGCGCCTACCGGCTCCTGTGCCGCGGGGCCCCCGCTCCGGCGCAGCGCGGCGATAGCGTAGAGATCGGCCAGCAGCGCTTCCGCCGTGGCCGCCCCGCCGGCGCCGCGCCCGCTGGCGCTCAGCTCCTCGCCACCGGCCAGCCGCACGTGCAGGACGTTCCATTCGGCGGCAGGCGGCCGGATGCCGGCCAGGCCGGCGGGCACGAACCGGATCGCGCCGGCCGGCGCCGGGCCCGCGCCTTCGAAGCTGGCCAGCTGGATCCAGGTCTCCCCGCTGGCGCCGATCCGCGCCGCCAGGGCCCGGTCCAGCGCCTGCACCGCGATCGGCGCGGCGAGCGCGGCTTCGCCCCAGATCTCCGCCGCGAGGATGCGCAGCTTGGCCGCCGCATCGCGCCCGCTCAGGTCCGCGCTCGGGTCGGCTTCCGCATAGCCCGCCCGCCGGGCCAGCTCGAGCGCCTCATCGAAGCTCCGCCCCAGCGCCAGTTCGTTGAGCACCAGATTGACCGTGCCGTTGAGCACGCCTTCGATCGCCACGACCTGCCCGCGCCCTCGCGCGCGCCGGGCGAGTTCGACCATCGGCGCGCTGCCGCCGACGCAAGCGGAGTATTCGAGCCGTCCCCCACGCTCCCCGGCGAGGCCGTGCAGGGCGCCGAAGCCGGCCGCGATTGCCGCCTTGTTGGCGCTCACCACGTCCCCGCCCCGGGCAAGGTGCCGGCTGCACAGCGCGGTGCCCGGTTCGCAGCCGCCGGTGGCGTCGACCAGGATGTCGAAACCGCTCTCCAGGAAGCGCGCCGGATCCGCGGTGGGTTCGCACACCGGCGCGACCGCGCGAGCCTTGCCGGCGTCGGCAACCAGGATCGCGGCGATGGCGAATCCGGTCTCCCCGGCCAGCCGCACCTGGAGCGCCTGGCCGACCGTGCCGAACCCCGCGAGGCCGATCCGCAGCGGCGCCGCGCTTGCCGGGCGGACGGGCGGGCGGGACCTGCCGGCCACCACGGTCGGATCGCTGGAGCCGATCGCCCCGACCTCGATGCTGACCGCGCGGGCCGCGGCATACTCGACTGCGCGCGGCTGGAGCAGCGGGCGCGCGATCGTGAGGCAGTCGCGCCAGCTGACCTCGGCGTAGCGCTGCAGGCTGGCGGGGTCGACCGCCGGATCGTGGTCGTAGACCCCGTCGACATCCTTGTAGAGCCGCAGCGCGGCCCCGGTCTCGCCGGCGATGAAGATGGCGGAGAAGTCCGTCCCGCCCCGGCCGAGCAATGTGCGGCGTCCTTCACGATCGAGTCCGACATAGCCGGGCACGATGACCACGCTGTGCGAGCGGGCCACGGCCGCGATATCGTCACTCAGGCCGACGGGCCGGCCGGCCAGCGCATCGCCTTCGGTGCGGATCGCCAGGGCCTCCGGCTCCAGCAGCATGGCGCGGATGCCGATCCTCAGGCAGGCCAGGCGCAGGAGCCGCGCGGTCTTCTCCTCGCCCAGCGAGACGATGTCGGGAACGCCGGTGCGATCGCCGCCCCCGGCGGTCTCGCACAGCTGCAGGAGCTCGTCGGTCTCACCCTCGAAGGCCGAAACGACCGCAATCACCGCCGCGCCATCGCGGGTCTGGCGGTAGATTTCGCCCGCCACGCGCTGCAGGTCGTGGCCCGAGCGGAGCACGGAGCCGCCGAACTTGAGCACCCTGAGCGGCCGGTTCGATCCGCTCGCTCGGCGATCGGCGCCGGCCGGTGTGGTATCTTCCAGCAGGCGCAACACGTACCCCCAACAGCTTCCCTGACCGATCCGGCGGACCGATACGTTTGCCGGTTCGCGGCATCGCTTCCGGCGAGGAAATCTCCATCTCCTCGGACTTCGATCCCGCCCGAAACGCAGTACGGCGCGGGGCACCACGGCTCTGCGGGACGAGCCAAGCTGCCATGCTCCGAAAGTCTAGACGTTCGACACGGCGAGTTCCGCACCGCCGCGCCGAGAAAAACCGCTCCTCAGCCCCGCTCCGCGGGCCAATCCGGCCGGAAGGCCAGCCAAAGATGGAGCGCCCCGACCATGTCCTCGCCCGCCTCGCGATCGGCCTTGCGGCCCGGCGCCCCGCTCGCGACGGCGGCATTTCCCGCATGTCTTCTGCGCATTTCGATCTCTGCCGATCCTTCCGCTCGTCCGCCGCCGTCGTCCGATCCGCCGATGCCGGCAGCTTCGAAATCCATCGATGTTCCTCCCTCTTGCCTGGCGGACTGCGCCGGCCGGTCCCGCGGCGTCTGTTGCGCTCCTTCCGTTAGACGCACGACCCGGCCTTTTCCGCATGCCTTGCAGGTGCGGAATGCGCCGCTCGCCCTTGCGGTTTTCGTCCCGTCCCGTCAGGAAAGGCTGCAAACCGAGATGGGAGAACGATCGCAGTGAGCATTCTGGAAGGCCGTGTCGCCGTCGTTACGGGAGCCAGTTCGGGCATCGGCGAAGCCTGCGCGCTTTCGCTGGTCGAAAAGGGCGCCAGGGTCGTGCTCGCGGCGCGGCGGGCCGAGCGGCTCTCGGCACTGGTCGAGCGGCTCGAGGCGATGGGCGGCGAAGCGCTCGCCGTCGCCACCGACGTTACCGACGAAGCGGCGATCGACAACCTGTTCGCGCAGGCCGTCGAACGCTTCGGCACGGTCGACGTGCTGATCAACAACGCCGGGATCGCCGACAGCACCCCGGTGGACGAGATGCCGCTCGAACTGTGGGAGCGCGTGCTCACCACCAACCTGACCAGCGCCTTCCTGTGCAGCCGCGCCGCGTTCCGCGTGATGAAGGGCAAGGGCCGCGGGCGGATCATCAACATCGGCTCGATCTCCGCGCGCGTCCCGCGGGAGAACAGCCCGGCTTATGCCGCCAGCAAGTGGGGCCTCGACGGGCTGACCCGCTCGCTCGCGATCGACGGGCGCGCGCACAACATCGCCGCCTCGATCTTCCATCCCGGGATCGTCGCCACCGAGATCGCCCCCGGCGCGGTCAAGCTGCCGGAGGATCTGTCCGCCGATCCGAAGGACATCGCCGACGTGATCGTCCACATGTGCGACATCCCCGACCACCTGAACTTCTACGAGGGCCTCGTGGTGCAGAACAAGATCCCGTTCCTGGGGCGCGGCTGAGGGCGCGGCGGATGGCCGCCGATCTCGGCTGCTACAACATCGCCGACTTGCGCGAGCGGGCGCGGCGGCGCCTGCCGCTCGGCATCTGGGAATATGCCGAACGCGGGGTCGAGGACGAATGCGGCATGGCCCGCAACAGGGCGGCATTCGACGCGCTGACCTTTCGCCCGCGAGTCCTGCGCCGGGTCGACAAGATCGACACTGCCACGCAGATTCTCGGCGGACCGGCGGCTTTCCCGCTCGCCGTCGCGCCGACCGGGGCCGCTGGGCTGCTGTGGTACCGGGGCGATCTCGCCCTCGCCCGCGCTGCCGCCAAGGCGAACGTCCCGTTCACCATCTCCAGCGCCAGCACGATGGACCTGGAGGACATCGCCGAAGCGGGCGGCCGGCTGTGGTTCCAGCTCTACCTGTGGGAAAACCGCTCGCTGTCCCTCGCGGTCGTCGATCGCGCGGCGGCGCTCGGCTGCGAGGCGCTGTTCGTCACGCTCGACATGCCGGTCCCGCCGAACCGCGAATACATCCAGCGCAGCGGCTTCGGCACGCCCTTCACGCTGAACGCGCGCAACACGCTGGACGTCCTCACCCATCCGCGCTGGCTCGCGGGGGTGATGGGCCGCTACCTGCTCACGGGCGGGATACCGACCCAGGCCAACCTGCCGGATCGGCTGCGCGCCAAGGTCACCAAGGGCGCGCCGCCCGGGGCCCTGTTCAAGCAGGACGATCTCGACTGGGATGACGTGAAGCAGCTGCGCGACCGCTGGCCGGGCAAGCTGGTCCTCAAGGGCATACTCCATCCCGAGGATGCGGAGCGGGCGCTGGCGCTCGGCGCGGACGGGGTCGTGGTGTCCAACCACGGCGGCCGGTCGCTCGATTGCTCGATCGCCTCGCTGGAGGCCCTGCCGGCGATCCGCGATGCGGTCGGCGGGCGCATGTCGATCCTGCTCGACAGCGGGATTCGCCGGGGCAGCGACATCGTGAAAGCCATCGCCGGCGGGGCCGATGCGGTACTCGCGGGCCGCGCGCCGCTTTACGGGCTCGGCGCCTTCGGGGAAGCCGGAGTGAGCCGCGCGATCGAGCTGCTGCGGGCGGAAACGGCGCGCACGATGGCCATGCTCGGCACGCGCACGATCGAGGAAGTGAAGTCCGCCCTCCGCAGCTGACTCCACCCAACGCACACAAAAAAAACGGCGGGGAAAGCCCCGCCGTTTTCCTTCAATCGGCGGTCGATTGCTTACGGGCTGACGGCCACGTCGTCGTCGTCGTCCGACAGGACGATGCCGAGGACGCCGGCGACGATCAGGATGCCGAGCAGGAGACCGAAGGTGCCGACACCGGCCAGACCTTCCGCTTCCGAAACCGACGAAGCAGTACGTGCTTCAGCGGCGGGAGCAGCGGCCGCGGCAGTCGAGCCGAGCACAAGCCCGGCAGCTGCGAGACCGAGAAGCGATTTATGAATAACCATTCGTTGCCCTTCCTTTGTCAAAGCCGAAGAACGAAGGAAGATTCCCAGTTCGCCGGCCTCTTGCGCAATTTGATTTCAGGGCCGTTATGGCCCTCCCCCATGAGCGCTATGTCACCGTCCATAACTGCTCAACCATTATCCGTTTCCCGGGGCAAGGAAAAAATCCGAGCTCCCTGTGCCGAAGGTTTGTGAAAGTTTTGTTTAAACCTGCGGATCGCTGGAATATCGGAGATGCCGTGAAGATCAGCAACTTGGTCGCCGCGGCCCTCATGGCCGCCGGCCCCGCAGTCGCACAGGACGCGCCTGCCGCAGGCTCGCTGCGCGCGCAGGACGAGCGCCTGCTGCGGATCGCCGAGCCGATCCTGGCGAGCAATCTCGCGCTGTGCGATCGCACGATGCCGCGCCTCGGCGTAGCCCTGCAGAGCACGGACCAGTATGCTGCCGGCCAGGACCCGGGCTTCGCCGCCCCGGTCGCTTTCGCGGTGGTCCTTCCGCAATCCGCCGCTGCACAAGCCGGGATCGCGCCGAACGACGGGCTGCTCTCGGTGAACCGGCAGCCGGTGGCGAAACGCGCGGAGCTCCAGGCATCGCCGCTGCGAGATTCGGCCTTCGCCGCGATTGCGGAGCACGCCGTCGGCGAGCCGCTGAGGCTCGAGGTCGTAAGCCGCGGCGCGCGGCGGGAAGTCGTCCTGAACCCGCCGGCCGAATGCCGCATCCTCGCCGAGATCCTGGCGGACAGCGGAACCACGGCGCGGTCCGACGGCCGGGTGATCCAGATCAGCCGCGGGCTCGCAGCGCGCGCTACGGACGGGGAAATCGCGGCGATCTTCGCCCACGAACTCGCCCACTCGATCCTGCGCCACCGCGACCGCCTGTCCGCCGCAGACGTCAGCAAGGGTCTCGGCGGCGAATTCGGGCGCGACCGGCGTCTCAACCGGGAGGCCGAGATCGAGGCGGATCGCCTGAGCGTGCACTTGCTGGCGAACGCGGGCCTCGACCCGGCGACCGCTCCGGCGTTCTGGCGCTCCCCGCTCGGCAAGCAGATCGGCGGCGGCCTGTTCCGCAGCCGCGTCTATCCCTCGCCGGAGGCTCGCGCACAGCAACTCGAAAGGGAAATCGCCGACTACCTCTCGGGCGGCCCGCCGAGCTATCCCGGCCATCTCCTGGCCCAGCGCGGCCGACCGCTCGAATAAGCTCCCGCGACCCAGCTCAGCGTGAGGCGCGTTCCGGCGCCGCGCTGATGTCGATGTAGTGGCGGTCGTAGTAGGTCAGCGGGGCGGCATCCTCGCGGTGCCGGGCGTCGATCAGCTCGCCGATGAAGATCGTGTGGGTGCCGAACTCGTGCCGGTGCGCGGTGCGGCATACGAAGCTGGACTGGGCGTTCGCCAGCACCGGCACGCCGTGGGCCTCCGACCACTCACCCACCGCGAAGCGCCCTTCCCCCCGCTCCCGCGTGAATATTTCCGCGATGTCGCGATTGCCGAGCCCGAGCACGTTGACGCAGAACGTCTCGGCGCAGGCGAGCGGCTCGTGCAGCGACGCCGAGCGGTTGATGCACACGAGCAGCGAAGGCGGATCGAAGCTGAGCGAGCTTACCGCAGTGGCGAGAATACCGTGGCGCTCGCCCACCCGGCCGGTCGTCACGGCATAGACGGTGGCCGCGACATGACGCATCGCGGCGCGAAATGCCTCTAGAATCGCTGGGTGATCTGGGGTGTCGCTCATCACCAGCCTCTTGCGGCCCTGCTCTTGAGTGTTCAAGTGCCAAGCTCAAATGTGATATGAAGCTTCCATCGCACATTTCAATGTGATATTCAGCCCGCATGAACAGACAGACCATCGAGCGCGTCCGCGCTCTCGTCAGCGAAGGGCGCATGTCGCGCGCCGGACTTGCGCGCGCCGCCGGCCTACATGCCAACACTCTGCGCGATTGTACCGAACTCGACTGGAATCCGACCGCCGAAACGCTCGCCAAGATCGATCGCTTCCTCGAGGATAACGACCAGACGCCGGTGCTCGTCCCGATCGAAGAGATCATCGACGAAGCGCGCAACGGGCGCATGTTCATCCTCGTCGACGACGAGGACCGCGAGAACGAGGGCGATCTGATCATCCCCGCGCAGATGGCCACGCCCGATGCGATCAACTTCATGGCTACCCACGGCCGCGGCCTCATCTGCCTGGCGCTGACGCCGCAGCGGGTCGAGACCCTCGGCCTGCCGCCGATGAGCCGTTCCAACCGCACCCGGCACGAAACCGCCTTCACCATCTCGATCGAGGCGCGCGAGGGCGTCACCACCGGGATCAGCGCCGCCGATCGGGCGCGCACGATCTCGGTCGCGATCGACGCCGGGAAGACGGCCGACGATATCGTCACCCCCGGCCACGTCTTCCCGCTAGTCGCCCGCGAAGGCGGCGTGCTCGTGCGCGCCGGCCATACCGAAGCGTCGGTCGACATATCCCGCCTCGCCGGGCTCAACCCTTCGGGCGTGATCTGCGAGATCATGAACGAAGACGGCTCGATGGCCCGGCTCGACGATCTGATCCGCTTCGGGCGCAAGCACGGCCTCAAGATGGGCACGATCCGCGACCTGATCGCCTACCGCCGCAAGCACGACCACCTGGTCGAAAAGCGTGCGGAAGGCCGCTTCCGCAGCCGCTGGGGCGGCGACTGGCGCGCGATCAGCTTCTACAACAAGGCGACAAAGGGGGAGACGATGGCCCTGGTCAAGGGCCACATCGATCCCGCGAAGCCGACGCTGGTGCGCATGCACGCGATGTCGATCTTCGAAGACCTGTTCGCCAAGGACACCAAGCGCTGCGGCCTCCTCGAAGGGGCCATGCGCATCATCGGCGAAGAGGGCGCCGGAGTCGTCGTGCTGATCAACCGCCCTGCCCCCGACTATGCGAGCAAGGCGGTTCTAAGGCTGGAACGCGACGAGCCGGCGGAAGACGGCCAGCTGCCGCTCGAGCAACGCGATTACGGGGTCGGGGCGCAGATCCTGGCGGAACTCGGCGTCCACGACATGATTCTGCTCACCAACACCCAGCACTCGCTGGTCGGCCTCGAAGGCTACGACCTGTCCATCGTCGGCGAGCGGCCGATTTCCTAGGAGCATTTTCTTGGCACGTTTTCTGATAGTCGAAGCCCGTTTCTACGATCACCTCAACGACATGCTGATCGCCGGCGCCCGCGGCGCGCTGGAAGCGGCCGGGCATTCGGTCGAGGTCGTCACCGTGCCCGGCGCTCTCGAGGTGCCTGGGGCGATCGCCCTGGCGGCGGAAAGTGGGCGGTACGACGGTTTCGTTGCCGTCGGCGTGGTAATCCGGGGCGAAACCTACCACTTCGAGATCGTCGCCGGCGAAAGCGCCCGCGGCATCATGGCGCTGACGATGGACGGGATCGCCGTCGGCAACGGTATCCTGACGACCGAGAACGAGGCCCAGGCCTTGGTCCGCGCGGATCCTGCGCAAGCCAACAAAGGTGCGGGCGCTGCCGAGGCTGCTATGGCCCTGCTGAAGCTGCAGGAAAGATTCGCATGACCTCGCACCCATCGATCGCCGGAATCCCGCTCGTACTGGGCGGCAACGTGTTCGGCTTCACCGCCGACGAGGACACCAGCTTCGCCGTTCTCGACCGGTTCTACGAAGCCGGCGGGCGCATGGTCGATTCGGCGCAGGGCTATTCCGTGTGGGTGCCCGGCCATGTCGGGGGTGAGAGCGAAACGGTAATCGGCAAGTGGCTCGCCAGCCGCGGCGTACGCGCCGAGATGCGCATCGCCACCAAGACCGGCATGTCCGGCAACCCCGGGGACCTGCAGCCCGCGAAAGTGGCGGAAGAACTGCACAAGTCGCTCGACCGGCTGCAGACCGACTACGTGGACCTGTACTATGCCCACCGTGACGAGCCGCAGACCCCGCTGGAAGACGTCGCCGCCGGCTTCGACGCGCTGGTGCAGCGAGGCCTGGTGAGGGAGATCGGCGCCTCGAACTACAACGCCGAACGGCTCGGCGCCGTCTGCGATATCGCGACCGGCAACGGCATGACGCCGTTCACGATCCTGCAGAACGAATACAACCTGGTCGAGCGCGGCAGCTATCCGCCGGAATTGCAGCAGCTCTGCATGGACCGCGGCATCGCCATGCTGCCGTGGTTCGGGCTTGCCGCCGGGTTCCTGACCGGGAAGTACCGCACGCGCGAGGACCTGAAGCGCTTCAACCGCGGGTCGAGCATCGAGCGCTTCTTCGACAAGGGGCTCACGGTCCTCCCCACGCTCGACGCCGTCGCGGCTGAGACCGGGGCGAGCCACGGCGCGGTCGCCCTCGCCTGGCTGCTGCGCCAGCCCGGCATCGCCGCGCCGGTCGCCAGCGCCAGCAGGCCCGAACAGCTCGATATCCAGTTCGAGGCGCTGCAACTGGAACTGAGCCAGGATCAGCTCGATCGGCTGACGAGATCGTCATCCTGAACCGCCGGCAAGTGACCGACCCAGCGGCATGCCCCAGCGTGGCGAACTCCCCGTAGGCCGATGACGGCTCCCGACCAGGACCTGTCCCGGCCGATCGCCTGGCTCGTGGGCACGAAAGCCACGCCTCCGGCGTCGGTTGCGGCGCAGCTGCAGGCGGGCCTGTTCACCTCCATGCCGATCTTCCTCGGCGGTATCATCAACAGTATCGCCATTGCTGCGATCGCAGCCGCGCGGCATCCGACGACGCCGTTCCTGATCTGGCTGTCATTGGAGGTCGCGATCGGCCTGATCCGGCTGCCGATCGTGCTCGGCGGCAGAGCGGCACTGCGAAACGGCCGAAAGCCTCCGGTCACGGCCGCAGCGCTCTGCTCCTGCGCGTGGGCGGCCTCGGTCGGCTTCGGCGCGTTCATCTCGATCCGTACGGAAGACTGGGTTCTCGCGACGATCATCTGCCTGTCGGCCGCAGCGATGGTCTGCGGCATCTGCCTGCGCAATTTCGGCACTCCGCGCCTCGCCGCGCTGATGGTGTCGCTGATGCTGGTCCCGTGCGCGGTCGCCGCGCTGCTTACGTCGGAAGCAGTGATCGCCATCGTCGGCCTGCAGTTGCCGATTTACATGATCACGATCTTTGCATCCTCGTTCGCACTGCACGAAATGATGGCCTCACGCATGAAGGCACTGGCGGAGCTTCAGCGAAGCGAAGGCCTCAACCAGAGCATCATGGAAGCGAGCCCGGACTACACGCTCATCCTGGACGAGCAGGGCCGGATCGTGTTCATGAACTCGCCGAGGGGATCGACCGGGGAGCCGGAAAATCTCTACGGGATGGAGTGGCTCCCGCTGCTCCACCCGGACGACCGCGACGAAGCTGCGCGCGTTCTTGCCAGCGCTCGCTCCGGCACGCCCGCCAGTCTCACCGCCCGCTCCATCGTCGAGGGCCAACCGGTGCGCTGGTTCGACGTCATCGCCAGCCCAATTATGGGGAGCGCGGGCCAGACGATGATCGTCGGCCGGGACATCACGCACCAGAAAGCATCGGAGGCGCGCGCGGTCTGGGTCGCGCGCCACGACCCGCTGACCGGCCTGGCCAATCGCTCGGTGCTGCAGGACGAGCTGGAACGGCGCCTCCTCGGGGCTGCGCATGGCGATGGGTCGGCGCTCCTGATCGTCGACGTCGACAATTTCAAGACCATCAACGACACCCTTGGGCACGATGCCGGCGATGCGCTGCTGTGCACTTTCGCCGAGCGCCTGCGCAAGGCGGCCGGGCCCAATGACCTGGTGACGCGAACCGGCGGCGACGAGTTCGCGCTGCTGATCGCCGCCCGCAACCTGTCCGACGTGACCGACGCGGCGGAGCGGATCTACGCCAACTTGCGCGAGCCCTTCGTTCACGAGAACCGCCTGCTGGAATGCAGCGCCAGCATCGGCGCCAGCATGCTGCTGAAGGACGGCGTGAACCGTTCCGAGGTGATGAAGTCCGCCGACATCGCGCTCTACGCGGCCAAAGCCGGCGGCCGCGGGCAGCTCAAGGTGTTCGACCTCGGGATGAAGACCCAGGTGGAACGACAGCAGACCATGCTCGCTTCCGCCCGCAAGGCGCTGCAGCAGGATCGCATCGTGCCGTTCTACCAGCCCAAAGTGCAGCTGGGCACCGGACGCATCGTCGGGTTCGAGGCGCTGCTGCGCTGGACCGACGACTACGAGGCCTTGCGGACTCCCGACGATCTCAGCGCCGCCTTCGACGACCCGCCGCTGGCGGCCGCCCTCAGCGAGCGCATGATCGACCTCGTCCTGGATCAAATGCAGGAATGGGGCGCCTCGGGCATCGACTTCGGACATGTCGCGATCAACGTCACCGCAGGAGACTTCCGCCGGCGCGAGTTCGCCGAACATCTGCTGGAAAAGCTGGCGCAGCGCCGGCTCAGCCCATCTCTCCTGCAGCTGGAGGTCACCGAAACGGTCTTCCTGGGGCGGACAGCAGGGTACGTCGAAACCGCTCTCGAGACGCTTAGCGGCAGTGGCGTCCGGATCGCGCTTGACGATTTCGGCACGGGATATGCCTCGCTTTCCCACCTGCAGCAGTTTCCGATCGACCTGCTCAAGATCGACCGCAGCTTCGTGGCCAGGATCGGCGAGGACAAGGAAGCGGAGGCGATCGCCGATGCGGTGATCAATCTGGCCCGCTGCCTCGCTATGGAGGTGGTTGCCGAAGGTGTCGAAAGCCCCGCGCAGGAGAGCTTCCTCGCCCGTCACGGCTGCCACACCGCGCAAGGTTATCTCTATTCGCGCCCCATGCCGGCCGTCGACGTACCGGAAGCAGTGCTCGGCGGTCCGAAGGGAACTGCCAGGTAAGCCGCTATTCGGTCACCTCGGCGCCCGGATCGGTGAGAGACGGGACGAGGAACCAGCCGTCGCCCATCATCGGGTAGAGCCCGACCGCTCCGTCGGGGTCGCGGAGATAGTCGAACAGTTCGTCGAAATCGCTGCGCTCGTCGCCCGCGATGGCGACCACGCAGACGTCCAGGTTGGCCTCCTGGCGCAGCACCTGCTTGCGGTCCTCGCCGCTACGGAGCAGCAGCAGCTGGTCTTGCCCTTGGGGATCGAGCCCCGACGCACGCAGCGCCCGGGCCACGTCGCCGGCGCGGCCGGCGGGCAAGCGGCTGATCCAGAGCACGGTGATCCCCGCGGCACGCAGCCGTGCCAGCCCTTCCGCAGTCCCGGCCGGCGCTGCGGAAAGGCGTTCGGGGGCGAACGGCGTCGACCGGTCGTCCAGGTCGATCACCACTGCGGGAAACTGTGCCGGGCACTCGCGGCGCACCGGGGCGTCGATCGAGGGAGGAGATTGCAGCAGGGCGGATTGCAGGCGGCTCGCTTCGCCTGCGGCCGGCTGTGCTTTGCTCGCAGTGTAAGCGAAGAACTGCTCCCACCGCTCGGACACGGGCGCAGCCGCAACGGCTCCGCTCGGCGGCGGAAGCTCACGAAGCGACGTTATCTCCACGCCAGTACCCGGCTCGATCCCGCCGACCGCCTCCCTTGCCTGCTCCGTCTCCAGGGTCACCTTGGGGTCCGGGCTCGGCACCTCGGTCGCCGCGCGGACCCTGTGCTTGTCCCGCACCATGAACGCGCCGCCGGCAAGCAGCGGCAGCGCCACTGCACCCAGGCAGCCGCTCAGGAGCGGAAGCAGGCCGAGCGCCAGCCACGCTCGGCGGCGCTCGGACAGCGGCGAACCAGGCTGGCGTCCTATCATCGGCGGCAGCGATAGCAGAAGCGGCGCTCGTGAAGCAAAGCGCCGCAGCCGCGGGATGTCACCGGGCCAGGCGTCCGAAGCAGCCCGTGCCCGCATAGCTTGCGCTCTCGCCCAGCTCTTCCTCGATGCGGATGAGCTGGTTGTACTTGGCGAGACGATCCGAGCGGGCCAGCGAGCCGGTCTTGATCTGGCCGCAGTTGGTGGCGACCGCGAGGTCGGCGATCGTCGCGTCCTCGGTCTCGCCGGACCGGTGGCTCATCACCGCCGTGTAGCCGGCGCGGTGCGCCATATCGACCGCCTGGAGCGTCTCGGTTAGGGTGCCGATCTGGTTGACCTTCACCAGCAGCGAATTGGCGAGGCCCTGCTCGATGCCCATCGAGAGCCGCTTCGGGTTGGTGACGAACAGGTCGTCGCCGACCAGCTGCACACGGCTGCCGACGCGCTCGGTCAGCGCCTTCCACCCGGCCAAATCGTCCTCGCTCATGCCGTCTTCGATCGAGCGGATCGGGTAGCTGTCGCAGAGGTCGGCGAGATAGGCGGCCATCTCCTCGCCGCTCAGCGAGAGGCCCTCGCCCGAGATCTCGTACTTGCCGCCCTTGAAGAACTCGGTCGCGGCGCAGTCCAGCGCCAGCACGATGTCCTCGCCGGGCGTGAAGCCGGCCTGCTCGATCGAGGCCATGATGAAGTCCAGCGCCGCGCGGGTGCTGGCGAGGTTCGGGGCGAAGCCGCCCTCGTCGCCGACGGCGGTGGCGAGGCCCTTCTGTTGCAGGCCCTTCTTCAGCGTGTGGAACACTTCGGCGCCCCAGCGCACCGCTTCGGCCAGGGTCGGCGCGCCGACCGGCATGATCATGAATTCCTGGAAGTCGATCGGGTTGTCGGCATGCTCGCCCCCGTTGATGATGTTCATCATCGGCACGGGGAGGACATGGGCGGAAACCCCGCCGATGTAAGCATAAAGCGGCAGCCCGCGAGCGCTCGCCGCCGCCTTGGCGACCGCCAGGCTGACGCCGAGGATCGCATTTGCGCCGAGCGCGCCCTTGTTATCGCTGCCGTCGAGCGCCAGCATCGCCAGGTCGATGTCGCGCTGATCCTCCGCATCGAGGCCGAGAAGCGTGTCGGAAATGGCGCCGTTGACCGCCTCGACTGCCTTCAGTACGCCTTTGCCAAGATACCGGGCCTTGTCCCCGTCGCGCAGCTCGACCGCCTCGTGGGCCCCGGTGGAAGCCCCGGAGGGAACCGCTGCGCGGCCGAAACTGCCATCCTCCAGCAAAACGTCGACTTCGACCGTGGGGTTGCCCCGGCTGTCCAAAATCTCGCGTCCGTGGATGTCGATGATAGCAGTCATTGAGGAAGCTCCGCGCATGGTGTTGCAATCGGGCAATACAGTGCCCAATCAGGAGGGACGGGCGGCGCCTATACCGCGGAACCAAGCGGTGCAAGTCGCGTTCGGGTTGACAAGGGCCGGATGGGGATTCCTACTCGCCGGCAGACCTAGAAACCCCGCGGGGAAACAGGAAAGGGCATTCCATGGCCGAAGCTACTGGCAACTCGCCGAAGACACCGAAACCCACCGCTGCGAAAGCGCAGACGACCGGCGCCAGCACCGCCAGCACCGCCGGCACGACCGCGATGACCGCCGGCTCGGACACCTCGTCGAGCGACGGCGCTGGCACAAGCGACAAGCGCTCCGAAGCCAAGTCGCGCTTCAACGCGGCACTCGAGGAAGCCAAGGCCGGGGCCGCCGCGCTCGGGGCCGAGGCCAAGGAGCGTGCGGGCACATACCGCACCCAGGCCAAGACGAAGAGCGACGATTACAGCGTCCAGGCCAAGATGAAGGCCGGCGAACTCGCCCGCGAAGGCAAGACCCGGGCCAGCGACGCACTGGCAACGCTCGGCAAGATGGTTGCCGACAACGCGCCGACCGTCGATGAGAAGCTCGGCAGCAAGTACGGCGACTATGCCCGCAGCGCCTCGCGTAGCCTGCAGGAAACGGCCGCCCGGCTCGACGAGAAGAGCGTCGAGGAACTCGGCGAGGACGCCCGCGAATTCGTTCGCCGCAGCCCCGGTACGGCAGTGGGCCTGGCAGCAGTCGCCGGGTACTTCATCGCCCGCCTCTTCCGCAGCAAGTAACCGGCGGTGAGGCCACAGGCCGAGGAAGACTTCGCCCCGCTCCCGGGCGCCGGCGAAGTCACCCTGCCCCGCCAGCCCGGCGGCGACCACGCAGCTTCGCATCACGAAGCCGCCGGTTCCGCCGAGGAACGCTCGCTGTTCGAAGACGTCGAGGTGCTGATCGAAGACGGCAAGACCTACCTCGAAGCCGAACTCAACTTCCAGAAGACGCGGGCACGCTTCGCCGGCGATCACGCCAAGTGGGTCCTGGCCTATGGTTCGGTGGCGCTGGTCGTCGCGCTGGTGGCGCTGATCGCGCTTGCGGTGGGCCTGATCATAGCCCTCACCCCGCATCTGAGCGCCTGGGGCGCGACCGCGCTCGTGGTCGTCCTCTTCGGCGTGGTCGCCGCTCTCGCCGCCCGCGCGGCCCTGAGCCGCGTCCGGGAATTGAGCAAGGCATTCGGCAGCGGTACGGAAGGTAGTCGATGAACGCACTGGCCAACGAACTCGCCCGCGACCGGGCCGTGCGCGACGCCGCGCTGGCCGTGTTCCGTGCCGATCTGGCGTTCATTCGCGAGGATCTCGGGACGCGCGGCATCGGCGGGCGCATCAGCGACCGGATCGGTGAAAGCGCCAAGGACATGCTCGACGACGCGGTCGACTATGCCGAAGAGAACCGCGGCATGGTGGCCGCCGCTGTCGCCGCCCTGGTGCTGTGGTTCGCCCGCGCGCCTTTGCTTCACGGGTTGGCGCAAATCCTCGGCTTCGATGATGGCGAGGCGGAACTTCAGAACGGCGACGCCCGTTCGCACGACGACTGACACGATACCGAGGGAGACGCAGCATGGCCGACGCCAAGCGCAAGCAGATCGAGAAGAAAGTCGCCGCCGCCCAGGCGCGCAACGACGCGCGGACCGAACCGACCCTGATGGACCGTGCCGGCGAGAAGGCTATCGAAGCCAAGGACAAGTTCACCGCTTTCGCCAAGGAGCACCCGGTGGCAACCGTCGCCGGCGGCTTGGCGATCGGCGTGCTGATCAGCGCGATGTTCCGCGGCTCGCCCACGCGCAAGGCCGGCAAGAAGATCGGCACGAAGGCCGCGGGCCTGGCGGCGATCGGCGCCGAACTGGCGATGGCCTATGCCCAGCAGGCCTGGGAAGCGGCCGAGGATGCCGGCCGGACCGGCGCGTCGAAGCTCGATCGGCTCGGCGGCACCATCGGCGGCCGCGCGCATGATCTGGGCGAGGATGCCGCGGACTATGCCGCAAGCGCCCGCGAACGCGCGCGCGCGGCTGGCCGTTCGATGACCGAGATGCTGCGCAGCCGGCTCAACTGAGCAGGCTCTTGCGGCCCGCTGCGGTTCGCCTAAGGAGCGGGTGAAACCCCATTCGCGCGCTTCGAAGGAAATGAAACCGATGGCGAAACAGCTACTTCACCTGGTGATGGGCGGCCGAGTGGTCGATCCGCAGGGCGTCGAGTTCCAGAACCTCGACGAGATCGACATCGTCGGCGTGTTCCCGAACTACGCCGCCGCCGAGGAAGCCTGGCGCGGCCATGCCCAGCGCACTGTCGACGATGCCGAGATGAAGTACGTCATCGTCCACCTCCACCGCCTGCTCGAGCCGGAGCTGCCGCAAGCGGACGGTTAAGCTCCCCGCCCCCTCCTCTTCGGAGGAGGGGCGGCGAGACTTGGTGAGCCGCAGGCGAACCTAGTCGCAGCGGGTTGGTGCTGCGGCGGGCGAAACGTTTCGCGTCGCCTCCACCACCCCGGCCCCTCCTCTGGAAGCGAAGCTGTCCCGAAGGGACAACAGGAGGGAAGTCGAGCTTCAAATGAACTCGATCTTCTCGATCAGGTAGACCCGGTCGCCCGAGGGCACGGTCACTTCCACCTCGTCGCCGACTTGGCGCCCGATCAGGGCCCTGCCGAGAGGGGAATCGTAGGAGATGCGGCCGATCTTGGCATCGGACTCGGTCTGGCCGACGATCTGGTAGCGGTGCGTCTTGTCGTCTTCGTCCACCACGGTGATGGTGGCGCCGAACACGACCTTGTCGCCGGACAGCGTCGCCGGATCGATAATCTGGGCGCGGCTCACGCGATCTTCGATCTCGCCGATCTGCGCTTCGACCTGGCCCTGCCGCTCCTTGGCGGCGTGGTACTCGGCGTTCTCCGACAGATCGCCATGCGCGCGCGCTTCTTCGATCGCGTCGACGATCTTCGGCCGCTCCAGCCGCAAAGCCTTGAGGTCGGCGGTCAGCTTTTCATAGCCTTCCGCCAGCATCGGCACCTTTTCCATACTCGGTCCCTGTCTTTCCATTGAAACCCGTCAAAACCGCCCTCCCCGCTCATCTCAGAGCGATGGTACGGACGAAATGTCGGGGAATGTTTCAGCTATAATAGTCTTGCAGCGACCGCACTTCAAGTTCGCTCACTTTGACCGAGGTGATCGCCTGCGCCACCGCGGCCGAAGCGGTCGCCGTGGTGTAGTAGGGGACTTTCGCCTGCAGCGCCGATGCGCGGATCGACTGGCTGTCCTTGTGGCTTTGCCAGCCTTCGGTGGTGTTGAAGATCAGCGCGATGCCGCCGTCGACGATCTTGTCGACGATGTGGGGCCTACCTTCAGCAACTTTGTTCACACGCTCCACTGGAAGTCCGGCCTCGGCGAGGTAGGCCTGGGTTCCGCCGGTGGCGACGACGGTGAGGCCGTGCTCGATGAGCTGGCGAACCGGCTCCACGATCTGGGCCTTGTCGCTGTCCTTGACGGAGACGAACAGCACGCCCGTGTTCGGCAGAACGGTGCCCTCGGCGAGCTGGGACTTGATGTAAGCCGTGGGGAAATCGCGGTCGATTCCCATGACTTCGCCTGTGGACTTCATCTCCGGTGTGAGCACCGGATCGGCCCCCGGAAAGCGCGCGAAGGGGAACACCGCCTCTTTCACGGTCATGTAGTCGATCCGCCAGTCGATCGGCGGCAGGTCGGCCAGCATCTCGCCCGCCATGACCCGCGCGGCGATCTTGGCGATGGGAATGCCGATCGCCTTGGCGACGAACGGCACCGTGCGGCTGGCGCGCGGGTTGACCTCGATCAGGTAGACCTCGCCGTCCTTGACCGCGAACTGCACGTTCATTAGGCCGCGCACGCCGAGGGCCAGAGCGAGTTGCTCAGCCTGCCGCTCCATTTCCGCGATGATCTCGTCGGGCAGGCTGTAGGGCGGCAGGGTCGCGGCGCTGTCGCCCGAGTGGACGCCGGCTTCCTCGATGTGCTGCATCACCCCGGCGACAACCACCTGCTTGCCATCGCACAAGGCGTCGACGTCGCATTCGATGGCATCGCGCAAGTACTGATCGACCAGCACCGGGGAATCGCCGGACACGTTCACCGCCGTGGCGATGTAGTTGTCGAGCTGGGCTTCGGAATCGACGATCTCCATCGCGCGCCCGCCGAGCACGTAGCTCGGGCGCAGCAGCACGGGATAACCGATCCGAGCGGCGACGGCGGCCGCCTCGTCGCGGCTCTTGGCGATGCCGTTCATCGGCTGCTTGAGTTTCAACTGGTTGATCAGCCGCGCGAAACGCTCCCGGTCTTCAGCCAGGTCGATGGCATCGGGGCTGGTGCCGAGGATCGGGATGCCCGCTTCCTCCAGCGCGCCGGCCAGCTTCAGCGGGGTCTGCCCGCCGAACTGCACGATCACGCCGACCAGTTCGCCGCGCGAGTGCTCAACGCGGAGGATCTCCAGCACGTCCTCGGCCGTCAGCGGCTCGAAGTAAAGCCGGTCCGACGTGTCGTAGTCGGTCGAGACAGTCTCCGGGTTGCAGTTGACCATGATCGTCTCATAGCCCGCTTCGGCCAGCGCGAAGCAGGCGTGGACGCAGCAGTAATCGAACTCGATGCCCTGCCCGATCCGGTTCGGACCGCCGCCGAGGATGACGATCTTCCTGCGGTCGCTCGGCCAAGCCTCGTTCTCGGCCTCGCCGAAGCTCGGCGCCTCGTAAGTCGAGTACATGTAAGGAGTGATCGCCTCGAACTCGGCGGCGCAGCTGTCGATCCGCTTGAACACCGGCAGCACGCCGAGCTTCTGGCGCAGCTGGCGGACTTCGTCCTCACTGGTCGCGCCGGCCATCGCCCGCAGCGCATCGTGCAGCAGGCCGCTGCGGCGCGCCTGCGTTTCGGCGAGCCCGCCGGCAACCCCGACGGAGCGCACGGCCAGGGTGGCGAGGCGCTTGTCGGAGAAGCCCATCGCCTTCAGGCGGCGCAGACCCTCGGCATCGCCCGGCAGGCCGTTCTGCCCGATCATCGCCTCTTCATAGACGATCTCTTCGATGTGTCGCAGGAACCAGGGGTCGTAATGGGTGATCGCGTGGACTTCCTCCACCGTGAAGCCCTCGCGCATCGCCTGGGCCGCCATCAGCAGGCGGTCGGGCGTGGCGCGGCTCAGCGCGGCAGTGATCTGGTCGCGGCTGGCGCCTTCCAGCTCGACAACACGGTTGAGACCGTCGAGCCCGGTTTCGAGACCGCGAAGGGCCTTCTGCAGGCTTTCCTTGAAGTTGCGGCCGATCGCCATGACTTCGCCGACCGACTTCATCGCGGTCGACAGCTCGGCCTTCGAGCCCTTGAACTTCTCGAACGCGAAGCGCGGGATCTTGGTGACAACGTAGTCGATCGTCGGCTCGAAGCTCGCCGGGGTGGCGCCGGTGATCTCGTTGCTGATCTCGTCCAGCGTGTAGCCGACCGCAAGCTTGGCTGCGACTCGGGCGATCGGGAAGCCGGTGGCCTTCGAAGCCAGCGCGGACGAACGCGAGACGCGCGGGTTCATCTCGATGACGATCAGGCGGCCGTCCTTGGGATTGACCGCGAACTGGACGTTGGAACCGCCCGTCTCCACCCCGATCTCGCGCAGCACGGCGATGCTCGCCGAGCGCATGATCTGGTATTCCTTGTCGGTCAGCGTCAGCGCCGGCGCGACGGTGATGGAATCGCCAGTGTGGACGCCCATCGGATCGACGTTCTCGATCGAGCAGATGATGATGCAGTTGTCGTGCTTGTCGCGCACGACCTCCATCTCGTATTCCTTCCAACCGAGCAGGCTTTCCTCGATGAGCACCTCGGTGGTCGGGCTGGCGTCGAGGCCGGAGCGGACGATGTGCTCGAACTCCGCCTTGTTGTAGGCGATGCCGCCACCGGTGCCGCCGAGCGTGAAGCTGGGGCGGATGATCGACGGGAGGCCGGTGCGCTCGAGCACCGCGTAAGCCTCTTCCAGGCTGTGCGCGATGCCGCTGCGGGCGCTTTCAAGGCCGATCTTGTCCATCGCCTCGCGGAAACGCTGGCGGTCCTCCGCCTTGTCGATCGCATCGGCATCGGCGCCGATCATCTTGACGCCGTACTTCTCCAGCGTGCCGTCGTTGAACAAAGCCAGCGCGCAATTGAGGGCGGTCTGCCCGCCCATCGTCGGCAGGACGGCGTCGGGCCGCTCCTTCTCGATGATCTTGGTGACGATCTCCGGCGTGATCGGCTCGATGTACGTGGCATCGGCGAACTCGGGATCGGTCATGATCGTTGCCGGGTTGGAGTTCACCAGGACGACCCGGTACCCCTCTTCCTTCAGCGCCTTGATCGCCTGCGTGCCCGAATAGTCGAACTCGCACGCCTGGCCGATCACGATCGGACCGGCGCCAATGACGAGGATGGAGGATATGTCTGTGCGTTTAGGCATTACTGGCCTTCTTGTTTTCGGACGCTGCGTTCCCGATCCTCGCGGATCGGCCAGGGGTTGTCTGTGCTTTTGGCTGCCAGCCGATCACGCCAGCATGCCAACGAACTTTTCGAACAGGTAGAAACTGTCCTGCGGGCCGGGGCTGGCCTCGGGGTGGTACTGCACGCCAAAGGCTTTCTTGCCCCTGATCGCGATGCCGCAGTTGGAGCCGTCGAACAGCGAGACGTGGGTTTCCTCGACGCCTTCGGGCAGCGTGGCGCCATCGACCGCGAAGCCGTGGTTCATGCTGGTGATCTCGACCACGCCGTCCTCCAGCCGTTTGACCGGATGGTTGGCGCCGCGATGGCCCTGGTGCATCTTGCTGGTCTTCGCGCCGGCCGCCAGCGCCAGAAGCTGGTGGCCAAGGCAGATGCCGAACACCGGCATGTCCGCATCGAGCAGCGCCTTGATCGTGGGCACGGCATATTCGCCGGTCGCCGCCGGATCGCCCGGGCCGTTGGAGAGGAACACGCCGTCGGGCTTCAGGGCGAGGATCTCGTCGAGCGAGGTCTTCGCCGGCACGACCGTCACCCGCGCGCCCGCCTTGGCCAGGTTGCGGAAGATGTTGTCCTTCGAACCGTAATCGATTGCCACGACATGCGGCACGCCTTCGCGTGGGGCGAAGCCGTAGCCCTGGCCGAGCGTCCAGAAGCCGCCCTCCCAGTTCTCCTGCTTCTCGCGGGAGACGCGCTGGGCCAGGTCCATGCCTTCGAGCCCCGGCCACTCGCGCGCCTGCTTGAGCAGCGCCGAAATGTCGAAGTTGCCGCGGGGGTCGTGGGCGATCACCGCATTGGGCGCGCCTTCGAGCCGGACCTTGCGGGTCAGCGCGCGGGTATCGATTCCGGAAAGGCCGATCTTCAGGTGCCCCTTCATCCAGTCGTCGAACTCGCGTTCCGCCCGGAAGCTGGAATGGCGGGTGACTTCCTCGCGCACGATGCAGCCGACCGCGCCTTCGACGTTCGACTCGACGTCCTCAGGGTTGGCGCCGACGTTACCGATGTGCGGGAAAGTGAAGGTGACGATCTGCGCGGCGTAGGAAGGATCGGTCATCACTTCCTGGTAACCGGTCATCGCCGTATTGAAACAGACTTCACCTACGGCGCTGCCGATGTGGCCGAATCCTTTGCCCCAGACGATTGTTCCATCCGCGAGAACGAGGACTCCGGTCGCACCTTTGGGGGGCGCAAGCGAAGATGCGGGGTCGGCCATTTTGGGGCGCTCCGAGTAAGGGGTTTTCCGGCGATGCGTGCTAAGTCGCTGCCGCTAATCACCGGCCGCGCCCGCGTCAACCTGTCCAAGCGCGATTTATCCAGCTATTTGCCTGGCCATACCACGCAATCGACAGGGAAGAACTGGGCAATGCTCCGCGACGATCTCAAACAGGCGCAGATTTCCGCGATGAAGGGCGGCGACAAGGAACGCCTCGCCGCGGTCCGGCTGATCCTGGCCAAGGTCAAGGACCGCGACATCGAGCAGCGCACCGCCGGCAAGGAAGTGGCCGACGACGACCTGGTGATCGACGTGCTGCAGAAGATGGCCAAGCAGCGCCGCGAATCGATCACGATGTTCGAAAGCGGCGGCCGCCAGGAACTGGCCGACAAGGAGCGCGGCGAGCTCACCGTGATCGAGGAATTCCTGCCGAAACAGATGGACGAGGCGGAAACCCGCGCTGCGATCGACGCGATCAAGGCCGAGGTCGGCGCCGCGGGCCTCAAGGACATGGGCAAGGTCATGGCCGAGCTCAAGGCGCGCCACGGCGCCGCGCTCGACATGGGCCGGGCGAGCGGCTGGGTAAAGGAAGCGCTGCAGTGAGGCTGGGCGCCGCCCTGCCCCTGCTGCTTATGGCCGCCTGCTCGGACGCGCCCGATACTCCCGCGCCGGAGCCGACGCCGGCGCCCCGGTTCACGCCCGACAAACCGCGCATGCTGGTGCCGGCGGACCTCGCCACCGTGCACTTCGGCGGGCGCATCGAAGGGCTCGAAGGTCCGGAAGTGACCGGTAGCTTCGTGCTGGACGGGGAACCACTGGCCGAGATGGTCAGCTACGTCGCCTGCCCCGAAGCCGTGACCGAGTGCGACCCGGCCGAACTGCCGGACGGTACGGTTTATACCTATGTCCACCGGGTGACCCCGGCCGAAGGCGTCGAGAACGCCGCCGTGTTCCGCACGGCTCGCAAGATCAGCGCATTCGCCAACGGCGTCGGCTTCGACCGGCACGAGGCGGACGCGGCGCTCGGCCCCGGCGGCAAGATCGACGTCTCGGCCGACAACGGCGCGCTCGTCTGGCGCGTGATCGGCGGCGACGGCTGGAAGGCCGGCGAGACGATCACGTTCTACTGGCAATCGACCATGCCGCCCGAAGAACCGCGCCAGGCCTATCAGTTCGAAGCCGACGGCAGCGCCGCAATCGGCAGCGGCCCCTTCCCGCCGCGCGAAAAGCCGGTGCAGGAAACCGCCTCGCGCTAGCGCGCCACACCCCCGCGGGCTAGGGTGGCGGGATATGTCGCTTTCTCCCCAATGGCTGGACGAACTGCGTGCGCGCGTGACGCTTTCGAGCGTGATCATGCGCACGACGAAGCTGCAGAAGGCCGGGCGCGAATGGAAGGCCTGCTGCCCGTTCCATAACGAGAAGACGCCGAGCTTCACCGTCAACGACGAGAAGGGCTTCTATCACTGCTTCGGCTGCGGCGCGCATGGCGACGCGATCCGCTGGATGACCGACCAGCGCGGCCTGGCGTTCATGGACGCGGTGAAGGAGCTGGCTGCCGAGGCGGGGCTGGAAGTGCCGCAGCCCGACCCGCGTCATGCCGAGCGGGCCGAGCGCCAGGCGGGACTGCACGACGTCATGGCGGCCGCGCAGAACTGGTTCGCCGACACGTTGCGATCCGACGAGGGGCGGAAAGCGCGCGAGTATCTCGCGGGCCGCGGGTTCGACGGGCACACGATCGAGCGGTTCGGGTTCGGCTATGCCCCCGATGCGCGCGGCGCGATGAAGAAGGCGCTCGAGAAGTTCGAGGAGCCGATGCTGGTCGAAGCCGGCCTGCGCATCGTCGTGGACGGCAAGGAGCCGTACGACCGCTTCCGCGGGCGGCTGATGCTGCCGATCCAGGACGCGCGCGGGCGGGTGATCGCGTTTGGCGGGCGGATTCTCGACAGCGGCAAAACGGATGCGCCCAAGTATCTGAATTCGCCGGACACTCCGTTGTTCGACAAAGGCCGGACGCTGTACAACCTGCATCGCGCCGGCCCCGGCTCGCGGCAGAGCGGCCGGATCGTCGTTGTCGAAGGGTACATGGATGTCATCGCCCTCGCCGCCGCCGGGATCGAGGAAGCGGTCGCGCCGATGGGCACCGCACTGACCGAGCGGCAGATCGAGCTGCTCTGGCGGCTGGTCGGCGTGCCGCTGCTGTGCTTCGACGGCGACGCGGCCGGGCAGCGCGCGGCGATGCGGGCGGCGGCGCGCGCCCTGCCCTTGCTTCGCCCGGGCCACTCGCTCTCGTTCGTCCACCTGCCGGCGGGGATGGACCCCGACGACCTGCTGCGGCGCGACGGCCGCGCGGCGCTGGACCGGCTGCTGGCCGAGCCGCACAGCCTGCTCGACACGCTGTGGCAGCACGAGCGCGAGGCCCTGCCGCTGAGCTCTCCCGAGGACAAGGCCGGTCTCAAGGAGCGCCTGCTGGCTCACGCAGACGCCATCCAGCACCCGGACATCCGCGCGCTTTACCGCCGCGAACTGATGGACCGGTTCTCCGCGTTCGCCTTTCCCAGGCGCGAGTTCACGAAGACGCCGTTCGTACCGCGCGGCGGGAACGCACCGAAATGGCGCGGCCCCGCGCCGAGCGACACCGCGCGGCTCCTGCGGGTGACCTCCGGCGCGCGCGACCATCTGACCCAGGCCGTGCTGGCCGGGCTGGCCCGGCATCCGCGCGAGATCGCCCGCCATGCGGAGTCGCTGGCCCGGCTCGCGGTGGCCGAACCCGGGGCGGCCTTGGTGATCGACGAACTGCTCGATGCGTCCGAAGCGCTTGAAGCGGGACGAGGAAATCCCATATCCACGCCAAAGGACATCGCTCCGCCCCCGGATAACACTCGCTTCTCCTTCCTGCTGGAAGGCGCCGATCCGGAGGACGCGCGCGAGGATCTGGCCGAGGCAGTCGCCTTGCTGGTCGAAAGGCCGGCGCTCGAGGCGGCGATTGCGGAAGCGACGGCGCGGTTCGATCACGATCCGGAAGGCGCCTTCGCCGAGCAGCAGCGGCTGCGGAAACGAAAGCTGGAAATCGAGGTGCGACTCGGGCACATGGCCCGGAAACGCGCCGCCGGTCCGGCGTTGGAAGATAATCTCACCGGGGCGGCAACGGCTTCCGGCGAACAGGAAACGGAATAACCGAAGCAATGGCGTCCGATGCCACGACCAATCAGCAAAACGAAGATGCGCCCCTGATCGACCTCAACGAGGCGTCGATCAAGAAGCTGATCGCGAAAGCCAAGCGTCGCGGCTATCTTACCTACGACGAGCTGAACGAAGCCCTGCCGCAGGACCAGATGTCGTCCGAGCAGATCGAAGACGTGATGTCGGCGATCTCCGAGATGGGCGTCAACATCGTCGAGAACGACGAGGACGCGGCGGAAGAGGACGACGATTCGGGCCAGGGACCGGACGAGATCAGCCCGTCCGACGACGAGGACGATGCCGAGGACGACGGCGAGACCAAGCACGTCCCCGAGAAGAAGAAGGCCGCTAGCACCGAGCGCACCGACGATCCGGTGCGGATGTACTTGCGCGAGATGGGCGCGGTCGAGCTGCTCAGCCGCGAGGGTGAGATCGCCATCGCCAAGCGCATCGAAGCCGGCCGCGACACGATGATCATGGGCCTGTGCGAGAGCCCGATCACGTTCCACGCCATCATCATGTGGTCGGAAGCGCTCAACAACGAGGAAATGCAGCTGCGCGAGATCCTCGATCTCGATGCCATGCTTTCCAAGGAGCCGCCCGTCGACAAGATGGAAGAAGGCGGCGAGGACGACGACGGCGAAATTAGCGAGGAAACCGCCGGCCCGTCCTACAAGGAAGACGAGGAAGAGGAGGAAGAGGAAACCTCCGAGGACGACGAGGACGGCGAGGGTTCGGCTCGCCGGCGCGAACGCGAAGAGGAGGACGAGGAAGACAACACCCTGTCCCTCGCGCAGATGGAAGCGGCGCTGAAGCCCGAGGCGCTCGAGCGCTTCGCCCGCATCACCGACCTGTTCAAGAAGTTCGAGAAGCTGCAGAACGAGCGCGTCGAAGTGCTCGGCCGCGGCGAGGAATTCCCGAAGGCGAAGGAAGCCAAGTACGAACAGCTTCGCGAGGAGCTGACGGCTGAGGTCGAGAGCGTGCAGTTCCACGCGACCAAGATCGAGTACCTGGTCGACAACCTCTATGCCTTCAACCGCCGCCTGACCGCGCTCGGCGGGCAGATGCTGCGCCTAGCGGAGCGTCACAAGGTCAAGCGCGCCGACTTCCTGCAGGAATACGTCGGCAACGAGCTGGATGAAGCCTGGCTCGCCTCGATGGCGAAGAAGGACAAGAAGTGGGCCGCCTTCGCCGAGAAGGAAGCCGACGCGGTCGAGCGCATTCGCGCCGAGATCGCCGACATCGCTTCCGCCACGGGCATGAGCCTGAACGAGTTCCGCCGGATCGTGAACATGGTCCAGAAGGCGGAGCGCGAGGCGCGCATCGCCAAGAAGGAAATGGTCGAGGCCAACCTGCGCCTGGTGATCTCGATCGCCAAGAAATACACCAACCGCGGCCTGCAGTTCCTGGACCTGATCCAGGAAGGCAACATCGGCCTGATGAAGGCGGTCGACAAGTTCGAGTACCGCCGCGGCTACAAGTTCAGCACTTACGCCACCTGGTGGATCCGCCAGGCGATCACCCGCTCGATCGCCGACCAGGCCCGCACGATCCGCATCCCGGTGCACATGATCGAGACGATCAACAAGCTGGTGCGCACCAGCCGCCAGTTCCTCCACGAGCAGGGCCGCGAGCCGACGCCGGAGGAAATGGCCGAGCGTCTCTCCATGCCGCTGGAGAAAGTCCGCAAGGTGATGAAGATCGCCAAGGAGCCGATCTCCCTCGAAACGCCGATCGGCGACGAGGAAGACAGCCACCTGGGCGATTTCATCGAGGACAAGAACGCGGTGATCCCGGTCGACGCCGCGATCCAGGCAAACCTCAAGGAAACCGTCACCCGCGTGCTGGCATCGCTGACCCCGCGCGAGGAACGCGTGCTGCGGATGCGCTTCGGCATCGGCATGAACACCGATCACACGCTCGAGGAAGTCGGCCAGCAGTTCTCGGTCACCCGCGAACGCATCCGGCAAATCGAGGCCAAGGCGCTGCGCAAGCTCAAGCACCCGAGCCGCAGCCGCAAGATGCGCAGCTTCCTGGACCAGTAAGGCCGGGGATGGGGATCGATCAGGATCGGCGCCGCACGCGCGGCGCGGTCCTGACGGGTTCCTGCGCTCGGCGGCCCCCTCAGACCGCCTGCGGCATGTGCGATGTGAAGGAGGCGTGGGTGAGCGACACCTTCAGGCCTCCGGCTTCCCCGCCTTCCGTTTCCACATTCGCGTCGAGCTGCTTGGCCAGGGCGTTGACGATCGTGGTCCCCAGACCGCCCGGTGCTTGCTGGACCGGCTCTGCGGCGGATTTGCCGACGCCGTTGTCCGACACTGTCAGCTTCCAGTCGGCCCCGGCGACTTCGTAAGTCACCAGGATGTTCGCGTCGGGCTTCTCTGCCGGGAAGGCATATTTGATCGCGTTGATGACCAGTTCGGTGACGATCAGCCCGAGGCTCACCGCGTTGGCCGAGTCCACCGTTCCCTCGTCGCTCAGCACCTTCACGGCGATCGGCTGCTGTTCGCCGATCATCGATGCCGCCAGCGCGGCGCACAGCTTGCTCAGGTAAGTCCCGACGTCGATCCGCTCGATCCCGCTCGATGCATGGAGGTGGAGCTGCACTTCGGCCACCGACATGACGCGCTGGTGCGCCTCGCGCAGGTGCTGGCGGGTTTCCTCGGAAGTGACGGCTTTCGCCTTCAGCAGAAGGATGGCGGCGATGATCGAAAGGCTGTTGGCGACCCGGTGCTCCATTTCCTGCAGCAGCACCTGCTTCTGCCGGAGCAGCTCCTCGGTCCGCTCCAGCAGGTTAGCCTTGTCGAGCTCGATCGCCCGGCGCGCGGTGATGTCGCTGAAGGCGAGCAGGATGGTCGCACTCGGGCTGTCCTCGTAGAGCACCTTGCGGGCATTCAGCAGCATCGTCTTGCGGCCGATCCCGGGAAAGTCATGCTCGACCTCGAAGCCGTCCATGGAGGTCTTCTCGGGGATGATCGTCTCCAGCAGGACGCGCAGCGCCGGGATGTCCCACTGTCCGTCGCCGAGGCCGTAGAGAAGGCAGCCCCGCGTCTGCTCCGGATCGACCTTGAAGGTCTCATAGAACGAGCGGCTGGCCGCCAGGACCCGGAACCTGTCGTCTAGCACGAGGAACGGGTCCGGGATCGTGTTCACGATCGCCTGCGCGAGGACCTGGGCGTCGTGTACGTTCTCGGGAGAAGTCAGCATGTGGTCGCCCTTTCGAGGAAGCGGCAACTTGCTGCGTCGGGACGGCCATACGCGATCCGCAGCGACGTGTCGCGCTTTGCCGGTTCTGGGCCGTTCCGCGCCGGACTAGAAGCGCAGCAGCGGGACCACCGATGCATTGTCGTCGGTCCACGCACGGCGCGAGGGCGGCGGCATGTCCTCCCACGGGTGCGGACTGGCGGCTTCGAGCGCCTCGATTCGCTCCTCGCTGCGCCCCAGGACGATCCAGTCGGACGCCGCCAGGCCTGCGGCCAGGTCAACCGGGTCGCGCCGGATGCGAGCATGCCAGCCGCCAGCCCGCGCCAGCGCGGAGATCATCGGCGCCAAGTCGATGAAGCGGTTGGACACGTGGACGAGAAGCAGCCCGTCCCCGCTTAGCGCGCGGCGGTAGGTCGCGAAGGCTTCCCTGGTCAGAAGATGCATCGGAATGGCGTCGGAGGTGAAGGCGTCGATCACCAGAAGGTCGAATTCGCCCGCCGGCTCCTCCGCCAGCTTCAGGCGGGCATCGCCGATAACGATCCGCGCATTGGGGGCGCAGTCGGCCAGGAAGGTGAAAGTCCGGTCCCGCGAGTATCGAACGACCGCCGGATCGATCTCGAAGAACGTCCAGCCCTGCCCCGGCTTCCGGTAACAGGCCAGCGTGCCCACGCCGAGCCCGACGATCCCGACCTGCGTGCCGGTATCCGCGCCGGCGAGCGCGATCCCGGCGCCGGACCTTGGACCGTAATATGCGGTCGGATCCTTGCTGCGGCCCGGCGCGAGCCATTGCTGGCCGTGCATGGTCGTGCCGTGGGTCAAACGGCGCATGCCTTCCTTCTCTTCCACGCTGTAGACGCCGAAGTAGCTGCGGGAGCGGGCGCCGGCGGCGCTCATCTCCAGCGTCGACAGCCCGCCGTAGCCCAGCATGAGCAGCGCGAAGATCGCGGCGAAGGCCCAGCGCTTGCCGATCACCAGCATGCCGAGCACGATCAGGACGCCGATCGGCCACAGCATCTCCGATCCGGTGCCCTGTTCGACCGCGATCGAAAGCCGCCACGCGGCGATCGCCGCCACGATTACCGCCAGCAGTGCGGCTGCCCGGCTAAGCCGCCCGCTGCGCCAGAACCGACCCAAGAACGGCAGGAGCGGGGATTGCGGGATCAGCAGGGCCGCCGCGAAGAGTAGGATGGCGTGCTCGTAGACCCAGTCGAACACGACCGGTGCGATAAGCGCGGTGAAGATCCCGCCCAGCGCGCCGCCCGCGGCCACCATCAGGTAGAAGAAGGTCAGATGCCGCGGATGGGGGCGCAGAGCATAGAGCCTACTGTGAAGCACCACCGCCAGCACGAACAGCAGCGCAACCATTCCCATGGCCAGGATCGGGTTGCCCTGCCCACCCGAGATCATCGCCAGTCCGCCCACCAGCAGCAGCGTAAAGGGCGCCCATCGGCTAAGGATGTCGGACCAGTCGCCGCGTTCGGAAAAAGCGACCGAGAAGCTCAGCAGATAGAAGCCGAGCGGTATCACCCACAGCAGCGGCATGGCCATTAGGTCAGTGGTCAGCAGCGTGGTGGTGGACAGCATCAGGCCGGAAGGAACGGCGGAGAGCGCCAGCCAGAGCAACAAGCGAGGTTTGCCGATCGGTTCGGCGGCGGCCTCGGACGCTGCAGGCGCCGCGCCGGAACTGGGCACATTCCAGCGCGATGCCGCAGCCAGCGCGGTCATGGCGATGAGCACCAGATAGCCGATGGTCCAGGCCCTGCTCTGCTCGCCCAGCGCCATCTCCGGTTCGAGCCAGAACGGATAGGCCAGCAAGCCAGCGAAGCTGCCGATGTTGGAGGCGGCATAGAGCCGGTAGGGGTTCTTCGCTGCCGGGGCCGCCGCATACCAGCGCTGCATCAGCGATGCCTGGGCCGAAAGCAGGAAGAACACCGGCCCGATCGTCGCCAGGAACAGCGCGGGCGCCCAGAGTACTTCCCAGCCCGCCCGCGGCGGTGGAATGTCGGCCAGGCTCGCCGGCAGGGTCAGGGCCGCCAACGACAGCAGGCTCAGATGGATCGCCGCCTGTCGCCGTAGCGGAAGCCGCGAAAGCGCATGGGCATAAGCATAGCCGCCCAGCAGCAGGACCTGGAACACCAGCATCGCGCTGTTCCACACGCCGGGCGCCCCGCCCAGCTGCGGCAAGGCGAACCGCGCCACCATCGGCTGTACCAGGAACAGCAGGAAACTGCCGCCCAGGATCACAATCGTGAACAGGCCGCGCCCGGCGGCGCCTCTGGTGGAATCTCCCTGCATGGGCACCGCCTTGCGGCGCGCGGCCCAGCGATGGCAAGCCCGGAAATGCACGGCTGGTGGTCGCCCGCGCCTCTCCCCCGTCATGCTGAACTTGTTTCAGCATCCATGCTTCGTCTGCCGCGGCAGTGCAGGCGGAGGAATGGGCCCTGAAACAAGTTCAGGGTGACGGAGGGGGTGAGAGTAAAGGACAACCTCGGGCCGCTCCTGCATCTATGCCCCCCCGCCCCTCGTCCGTTCGTGGTGAGCTTGTCGAACCACGGCTGGCGCGTGCGAGGGTCCTTCGACAGGCTCAGGACGAACGGGTTGAGGGCTGTGCAATGTTGGCAACGGCCCGGCCTCGACCGGATCGCTGACTCGCCCCCTTCCCCGTCATGCTGAACTTGTTTCAGCATCCATGCCTCGTCTGCCGCGGCGATGCAGGCGGAGGAATGGGCCCTGAAACAAGTTCAGGGTGACGGAGGGGTGAGGGTAAAGGACAACCACGGGCCGATCCTGCATCCATGCCACCCGCTCCTCGTCCGTTCGTGGTGAGCCTATCGAACCGCGTGAGCGCCAGTGGTCGTCCTTCGACAAGCTCAGGACGAACGGGTCGAGAGCTGTGCCAAATTGGAAACGGCCCGGCCTCGACCGGGATCGCCCACTCGCCCCTCCCCGTCATGCTGAACTTGTTTCAGCATCCATGCCTCGTCTGCCGCGGCGGTGCAGGCGGAGGAATGGGCCCTGAGACAAGTTCAGGGTGACGGAGGGGTGAGGGTAAAGGACAACCACGGGCCGATCCTGCATCCATGCCCCCCGCCCCTCGTCCGTTCGTGGTGAGCTTGTCGAACCACGCGAATGCAAGCTTGCCGTCCTTGGATAGGCTCAGGATGAACGGGTGGAGTTTGCTCGCCTAGTGTGGAATTTTCTCCCGCTCCGGGAACCGTTCCGAGCACTCGCCGTTTCCTATCTTACCAAGCGATGTAAAAATCATTTGGATGCGGTTTCTTTCGAGAAATCGAAGAAACCGGCAGGAGCCCCGACGTCCTCAACAGACGCCGGGGCTTTCCTGTCTCAGGCGGCGTGTGGCACGGCAGCAAAAGCTGACCTCGCGGTGGACAAAGCCCAATTGCGGTGGCTTCGCACGGCCGGAATCACTATGTGCGGCCCATGAAGATCGCCATCGCTTCCGACCACGCAGCGCTCGACCTCAAGGCGGCGCTCGCGCAGTGGCTCTCCGAACAAGGGCACGAGGTCGACGATCTCGGACCGTACGGTGTCGAGAGCGTCGATTACCCCGATTACGGGTACAAGCTGGCCGAGGCGGTCGCCTCCGGCGGCGCCGAGCGCGGCGTGGCGCTGTGCGGCAGCGGGATCGGCATTTCGATCGCGGTGAACCGCAACCCGGCCGCGCGCTGCGCGCTGGTGTCGGAGCCGGTCTCGGCCGCCCTCGCCCGAGAGCACAACGACGCCAACGTGATCGCCATGGGCGCGCGCCTGATCGGTCCGGAAATGGCCAAGGCCTGCCTCAAGGCCTTCATCGACACTCCCTTCGGCGGCGAGCGCCACCAGCGCCGCGTCGACAAGCTTTCCAAGATTCCGCAGGACGCCTGAACGCATGAGCACCGCCAACGCACCGACCTCCGCCGCCAGCGCGGAGGTCCTCAACCGCTTCTGGCACGACAGCCTGTCCGAAGCCGATCCCGAGATCTTCGCTGCCATCCGTAATGAACTCGGCCGCCAGCGCGACCGGATCGAGCTGATCGCCAGCGAGAACATCGCCAGCACTGCCGTGCTCGAGGCGACCGGATCGGTCTTCACCAACAAGTATGCCGAAGGCTATCCAGGCCGACGTTACTACGGCGGCTGCGAATATGCCGACGTGGTCGAGACCCTGGCGATCGAGCGGGCCAAGCAGTTGTTCGGCTGCCAGTTCGCCAACGTCCAGCCCAACTCCGGCAGCCAGATGAACCAGGCCGTATTCCTGGCCCTGCTGCAGCCGGGCGACACCTTCATGGGCCTCGACCTCTCCTCCGGCGGGCACCTGACCCACGGTTCGCCCGTGAACATGAGCGGCAAGTGGTTCAACGCCGTGGCGTACGGCGTGCGCAAGGACGACCAGCGGCTCGACATGGAGGCGGTCCGCCGCCTCGCCCACGAGCACAAGCCCAAGCTGATCATCGCCGGCGCCACCGCCTATCCGCGCCAGTGGGACTTCGCCGCCTTCCGCGAGATCGCCGACGAGGTCGGGGCCTACCTGCTGGTCGATATGTCGCACTTCTCCGGCCTCGTCGCCGGCGGCGCGCACCCCTCGCCCTTCCCGCACGCCCATGTCGTCACCACGACCACGCACAAGAGCCTGCGCGGGCCGCGCTCGGGCGTGATCCTGTGGGATGACGAGGCGCTGTCCAAGCCGCTCAACATGGCGGTGTTCCCCGGCATGCAGGGCGGCCCGCTGGTCCATGTCATCGCCGCCAAGGCGGTCGCCTTCGGTGAGGCGCTGCGGCCCGAGTTCAAGGCCTATGCCGCCAGCGTAGTGGAGAACGCCAAGGCGCTCGCCGCCAGCCTCGCGGAGGCCGGGCTGACGATCGTCTCCGGCGGGACCGACAACCACCTGATGCTGGTCGACCTCACCCCCAAGGACGTCACCGGCAAGGCCGCCGAGAAGGGCCTCGACCGGGCCTATCTCACCTGCAACAAGAACGGCATTCCGTTCGACCCGCGCAGCCCCTTCATCACTTCCGGCGTTCGCCTCGGCACGCCGGCGGGCACGACGCGCGGCTTCGGACCGGCCGAGTTCCGCAAGATCGGCGGCCTCATCGCCGAAGTCGTCGACGGGCTTGCCAGGAACGGTGACGAGGGCGATGCTCAGGTCGAAGAAAGCGTCCGCCGCCGGGTTGGCGAGCTGTGCGCCGCCTTCCCAGTCTATCCCGGGAGATGACACGATGACCGAGCCGAACGACAAGCCCGACCTCGTCGAAGGCCTTCGCGAAGAGGTCAAAGGCATGGCCAAGGAAGGCATGCGCCACCCTTCGACCAAGCCCGTGCTGACCGGCGCGGCCGTGGGCGCCGTGGCGGGCGCGGTCCTGCCGATCGTCAGCTGGCCGCTCGGGCTGGTCGCCGGCGCCGGGTACATGCTCTACAAACGTATCCGCCGCTGACGAATGCGTTGCCCGTTCTGCGCTCATGACGACAGCCAGGTAAAGGACTCGCGCCCTACCGAGGACAACACCGCGATCCGCCGCCGCCGTCAGTGCGAAAGCTGCGGCGCCCGTTTCACGACGTTCGAGCGCGTGCAACTGCGCGAGATCACCGTGGTGAAGTCCGGCGGCAAGCGCGAAAGCTTCGACCGCACCAAGATCGAACAATCGGTCGCCCTCGCCTGCCGCAAGCGCGGCGTGGAGCAGGAGCGGATCGACCAGCTCGTCTCCGGAATCCAGCGCCAGGTCGAAACCATGGGCGATGCCGAGATCCCCTCGGCCCGCATCGGCGAGATGGTGATGGACGGCCTGCGCCAGATCGACAGCGTCGCCTACATCCGCTTCGCCAGCGTTTACCGCGACTTCAGCGAAGCCAAGGACTTCGAGGAATTCGCCAGCGCGATCCAGGAAGCCGGCGGGCGGGATGCGGCACGCGATGACTGAGGCCCCGATCATCGTCCTCGTCCGCCCGCAGCTCGGCGAGAACATCGGCAAAGCGGCGCGGGCTATGCTCAATTTCGGGCTGACCGAGATGCGCCTGGTTTCCCCACGTGACGGCTGGCCCAACCCCGATGCCGGGCCGGCGGCGAGCGGGGCGGATCGCGTGCTGGCAAACGCGCAGGTGTTCGAGACCACGGCCGAAGCGGTGGCCGATTGCGCGCACGTCTATGCCACGACGGTGCGGAAGCGCGGGGTCACCAAGCCGGTGCTCACCCCGGAGCAGGCGGCGAAGGACATCGCCACGCAGCAGGGCCGCAGCGCCATCCTGTTCGGGCCGGAGCGGTCTGGGCTGGAGACCGAGGACGTCGCGCTCGCCCGCGCGATCGTGACCGTGCCGATCAATCCGGAGTTCGGCTCGCTCAACCTGGCGCAGGCAGTCATCCTCGCCGCCTATGAGTGGTCGAAGCATTGCGACCTGGTCCAGCCGACGCTGGAAGAGGAACTGCCCCCTGCCCCGCAGGAGGAGCTCGAAGGGCTGATCGCCCATTTCGAGCGCCTGCTGGAGCCGAAAGGCTACTTCCTGCCCGAAGCGCGGGCCGAGGCGACGCGCCGCACCTTGCGCGGAGTGCTGACGAAGCCGCGCTGGAATCACCTCGAAGTGCGCACCTTGCGCGGCGTGCTTTCGGCGTTCGGGAAGACCAGACGCGAACCTTAGAGCTGTGCCCGTGCCCGAGGCCCGGCACGAAGCTTGACTTTCGCCCTGCGCCCGGCCATGGGCGCCCCTCGCGATTGGCTCCGCACCCCGGTGAAGCGGCGGCCGCGATGGATCTTGGGTCCATCGGTGCGAGACCGGGTTGAAGCGCTATCAACGGGATAGCGACAGCAGATTGAAGGACACGACTCATGTCGAAGCGCAAAAGCGCCAAGTACAAACTCGACCGCCGGATGGGCGAGAACATCTGGGGCCGGCCGAATTCTCCCGTAAACCGCCGCTCCTACGGCCCGGGCCAGCACGGCCAGCGTCGCAAGGGCAAGATGAGCGACTACGGCGTGCAGCTGCGCGCCAAGCAGAAGCTCAAGGGCTACTACGGCGACGTCACTGAGAAGCAGTTCAAGGCGACCTACCAGGAAGCCAGCCGCATGAAGGGCGACACCGGTCAGAACCTGATCGGCCTGCTCGAGCAGCGCCTGGACATGGTGGTCTACCGCGCCAAGTTCGCGCCGACCGTGTGGTCCGCGCGCCAGCTGGTCAGCCACGGCCACATTCGCGTCAACGGCGTGAAGTGCAACATCGCCAGCCGCCGCGTGAAGCTGGGCGACGTGATCAGCCTGGGCGACAAGGCCAAGGAAATGGCTCTCGTTGCCGAAGCGCAGAGCCTGCCGGAACGTGACATCCCCGACTACGTGACGCCGGACGGCACCGACAAGGTGACCCTCACCCGCATCCCGAAGCTCGACGAAGTCCCCTATCCGGTGACGATGGAACCGAACCTGGTGGTCGAGTTTTACTCGCGCTAACCGGCTTCCATACCGAACACGAAAGGGCGGTCTCACGGGGCCGCCCTTTTTGATTCATTCGGGCTTTTCAGCGCCTTGGGAACCGCCGGGCAGAATGCGCATTAACCAGGCGCAATGACCAAATACCGCTTCATCACCCCCCATCGCGCCGGCAAATGGTACCCCGATCTCAAGCAGGCCCAACGCTTCGCCAACGCCATCGGCGCGGGCTTCCTCGACCGCATGACCGGCCGTTTCGTAGCCTACCGCGACACCCGCATCGAGGTTGCGAACTTTCCCGACTGAGACGTTTCGCCCGATCGTCCTTCGACAGGCTCAGGACGAACGGATCCGGGAGTGCGCCACAAAGGAGCCCGGGCTCGGCCGTCGCCCCCACGCCTGCCCCTTCCATCGCCGTCGTGCTGAACTTGTTTCAGCATCCATGCTTCAGCGGATCCGGCGGTGCAGGCGGAGAGATGGGCCCTGAAACGAGTTCAGGGTGACGAAGTGTGGTGGGCGGCGCTTCCGCATCGAGTTCTCACCCAAGTCCGCTCGCCCTGAGCCTGTTGAACCACGACTGGCGCGCCGATCGTCCTTCCACAGGCTCAGGAGGAGCGGGTTGGCGCTGCGCAGGATGGCAGACGAAGAAACGAACACTCCGCGTCTCCGCGAGGCTGAGCGTATGAACTCCTCCCCCTCTGGGGGAGGTGGCAGCGCGAAGCGCTGACGGTGGGGGCGTGGCCTAGCTCGACGGTTCGTCCAGGCCATCCCCCTCCACCGCCTTCGGCGGTTCCCCTCCCCCAGAGGGGGAGGATCTTGATGTTCACATTACCCGGACAAATAGCCGCGGCGGAAGTCGGCCGCGAACGCGGCGAACCTGCCCTGCCCAATCGCGTCGCGCATAGTCTGCATCAGTTGTTGGTAGAACGTCAGGTTGTGCTCGGTGACGAGCATCGCGCCGAGCATCTCGCCCGCCTTCTGCAGGTGGTGGAGATAGGCCCGGGAGTAGCTGGCGCAAGCGGGACAAGGGCAGCGCTCGTCGAGCGGGGCCGGGTCCTCGGCATGGCGGGCGTTGCGCAAGTTGAGCGGGCCGTTCCAGGTGAAGGCCTGCCCATTGCGCCCGGAACGGGTCGGCAGCACGCAGTCGAACATGTCGACCCCGCGCTCGACAGCGCCGACGAGGTCGTCCGGCTTGCCGACACCCATCAGGTATCGCGGGGCATCGTCGGGCAACTGGCCGGGTGCGAAGTCGAGCGTGGCGAACATCGCCTCCTGCCCTTCCCCGACAGCCAGGCCGCCGATGGCATAGCCGTCGAAGCCGATCTCGCGCAGCGCCTCGGCGCTCTGTTGGCGTAGGTCCCGGTCGAGAGCGCCCTGCTGGATGCCGAACAGCGCCGCGCCTTCCGCGTGCTCGCCGCCGGCGTCGAAGGCGTCGCGGCTGCGCCGGGCCCAGCGCATCGACAGCTCCATCGACCGGGCGATCTCGTCCAGCGGACGGTCCGCACGCGGGCATTCGTCGAAGGCCATGACGATGTCGGAGCCGAGCAGCCGCTGGATCTCCATCGACCGTTCCGGGCTGAGCATGTGCTTCGAACCGTCGATATGGCTGCGGAACTCGACGCCGTTCTCGGTCAGCTTGCGGAGCTCGGCAAGGCTCATCACCTGGTAGCCGCCGCTGTCGGTCAGGATCGGGCGCTGCCAGTTCATGAACCGGTGCAGCCCGCCAAGCTTCGCCACGCGCTCCGCGCCGGGGCGGAGCATCAGGTGATAGGTGTTGCCGAGGATGATGTCGGCCCCGGTCGCGCGCACGGCTTCCGGCTTCATCGCCTTGACGGTGGCCGCGGTGCCAACCGGCATGAACGCCGGCGTGCGGATTTCCCCGCGGCGCATCTCGATGCGCCCGGTGCGCGCACGGCCGTCGGTCGCCTCGACGGCGAAGGAAAAGCGGGTCATCGGTCTTAGAATCCGTAAACGAGCGTGAAGCGGGTGAGCGTGTCGGTCGCGGCCGCCAGCGCCGGGCGGTTGCTGTCGTAATCGACGGCGTATGACAAGCGTGTCGTAAGCCTGTCGGTCATCTTCGCTTCGAGCCCGGTGATCGCGTTGAGCGTCGTGCGGGAGGAATCCACGATCACCGTGGCGCTGCCGCCGGTCTCGGCGATCATGTTGCTGTCCTGGGTCAGGGTCAGGCGGTCGGTGATCCGCCAGTCGAAGTCCAGGCCGGCCAGTCCGCCCAAGCGGTCCTCGCTCGCGCCGCCCACCAGCTCCGTGCGGCGAAAAGCCGGCCCGGCCTTGACCGACAAGTCCAGCGACGGAGTGTCGATAACGTCGTAACCCACCCCGCCCGAGACCGAATAGCGCGCGAGGAAGCCTTGCTGCCTGCTGCGCTCGTACTGCGCGAGCGAATAGGCGAACAGGTCCGGGCTGATCCGGACCCGCGGCTCGTAAGCGAAAAGGTACTGCTCGCGCGAGGTCCGCCCGTTGCTGCGCTGGTAATCGATGCTGGAGCGCACCTTGTGCTGCCAGTCTATGCCCTGCCGGTTGAGGTTGAGAGCGAGCGAGACCCCGGCATCGTCGCTGTTGCCCGATGACTGGAAAGCGCCGATCTGGCCGCTGCCGCTCCAGTTCTCGAACAGGCCGGCGGTGCGGATCTCCTCTTCCTTGCGCGCCTTCTCGGCGGCGGCGAGCTCGCGCTGCTTCGCCAGGAAGGTGCCGTGTAACGCGTCGATCTCGCCCACGTCGCCGGGATTGGTCTGCTTCGCCAGGTCGACCACGGTGCGCACTTTGGCGGCATCGCCGGTCGCGATCGCGGCGTCGATCATCGCCCGCACCGGCTGCGGCAGTTCGGCCGCGGCCGGTTGCGCGCAAGCCGCCAACGCGAGGCCGAACGGGCAAAGAGCACGGATCCTCATGCGTCGTGTGCTAACCCCTCAATCCCGCAGGCGCCACCCGGTCCTGAAAATGAAGGCGACGACCGCAACACACAGTCCGACGAACGCAAGAGTCAGCCCGAAGGCCAGCGCGATGGGCACGTCGGATGTGCCGGTGAAAGTCCAGCGAAGGCCGTTGATCAGGTAGAAGATCGGATTGAACTGCGCCACCGTGCGCCACGGTTCCGCGAGCATGTCGATCGAATAGAACGTGCCGCCCAGGAACGTCAGCGGCATCAGGATCAGCATCGGCACGATCTGCAGCTTCTCGAACCCGTCGGCCCAGATGCCCAGGATGAACCCGAACAGGGAGAATGCCGCCGCCACCAGGACGATGTAGCCGACGGCGTAGAACGGGTGCGCAATCTCGTAATCGACGAACAGCGTCGCCGTCCCGAGGATGATCGCCGCGATGATCAGCGACTTCGCCGCCGCCGCACCGACGAAGCCGATCAGCGTCTCGGCCACGCCGACGGGCGCGCTCAGCAGCTCGTAGATCGCCCCGGTGAAGCGCGGCATGTAGATGCCGAAGCTTGCGTTCGAAGTGCTTTCGCTGAGCAATGTCAGCATGATGAGGCCGGGGATGATGAACGCGCCGTAGGAGGAGCCGCCGAACTGTGCCGGGTCCATCCGGCTGCCGATGGCCGCGCCGAAGACCACGAGGTACAGCGACGTCGTCAGCACCGGCGACAGGATCGAGCCGAACGCGGTGCGGAAGAAGCGCGCCAGCTCGTTGGTGAGGATCGCGAGAGCGCCGCGCAGGTTCATGCCGTCACCTCGCCGCGCTCGACCAGGTCGACGAAGATGTCCTCCAGGCTGGATTCGCGCGTCTCGATGGCTTCGAAGGCGATGCCGTGGTCGACCAGCGCCTTGATGACCGCGGCCGCCTCGCGCTTGCCTTTCCCCGAACCGTCGCCGCCACGATAGACCAGGGTGCGGCCGCCGCGCTCGAGCGAGACCTGGTACGGCGTCAGCGCCGGCGGCAGGTCGGCGAGCGGCTGGGCCAGCTCGATGCGCGCCTCGGTGCTGCCGAGCTTGGCCATGATCGTGGCCTTGTCGTCCACCAGCAGCAGCTTGCCTTTGTTGATCACGCCCACTCGGTCGGCCATTTCCTGGGCCTCCTCGATATAGTGGGTGGTGAGGATGATCGTCGTGCCGTTCTCGCGCAGGGCATCGATCTGGCGCCACATGTCGCGGCGGAGTTCCACGTCCACGCCGGCGGTCGGTTCGTCCAGGAACAGCAGTTCGGGATCGTGGCTTAGCGCCTTGGCGATCATCACGCGGCGCTTCATGCCGCCGGATAGCTCCCGGATCTTGGCCTTGCGCTTGTCCCATAGGCTGAGCGAGCGGAGCACCTGCTCGATCCGCGCCGGATCGGGCGCGCAGCCGAACATCCCGCGCGAGTAGGTCACCGAGTGATCGACCCGGGCGAACATGTCGAAGCTCAGTTCCTGCGGGACCAGGCCGATGCGCCGGCGGACGGATCGCCAGTGGCGCTGCACATCCTGCCCGAACGCCTCGATCGTGCCGCCGGTCGGCCGCAGCAGGCCGCAGACGGCGCCGATCAGCGTGGTCTTACCCGCGCCATTGGGGCCGAGCAGAGCGAAGATCTCGCCGCGGCGTATGTCGAGATTGACCCCGGCGAGCGCCTGCATCCCACCTTTGTAGGTCTTGGTGAGGTCGCGAATTTGAAGAATCGGCCCGTCCACGGGCGGGAGATTGGCGCGGGAGCGGGGATTTGCAAGGGCGCCATTGGGGCCCGGAGTGTCACGCCAATGCGCGGAATACCCTCGTCAGGGGATCAGAAGCGACGAGTCGCCATAGCTGTAGAAGCGATATTCGTTTGCGATTGCATGGGCATAGGCGGCCTGCATGCGCTCCAATCCCATAAGCGCGCTGACCAGCATGAACAGGGTCGATTTCGGCAGATGAAAATTCGTCATCAGCCCGTCGATCGCGCGGAAGCGGTAGCCGGGCGTGATGAAGATCGCGGTGTCGCCTTCGAACGGGCGGATTACTTTGTCCTCGCCGGCCGCGCTCTCGAGCAGGCGCAGGCTGGTCGTGCCGACGGCGATCACCCGCCCGCCGGCCGCGCGCGCGGCGTTGAGGCGATCGGCGGTGGCGGCATCGATCCGGCCCCATTCGCTGTGCATCGCGTGGGCTTCGGTGTCCTCGGCCTTCACCGGCAGGAACGTGCCCGCGCCGACATGGAGCGTCAGCGTCTCGCTGGCGATGCCTGCTTCCGCCAGAGCGGCGAGGAGTTCGGGCGTGAAATGCAGCGCCGCGGTGGGGGCCGCCACGGCGCCGTCCTCGCGGGCAAACATGGTCTGGTAGTCCTCGCGGTCCTGCGCGTCGGTCGGGCGCTTGCCGGCAATGTAGGGTGGCAGCGGCATCGTGCCCGCCCGTTCGAGCAAGACTTCGACCGGCTCCTCCCCGCCGAACGCCAGGGTGAAGCTGCCGTCCGCATGGCGCTCCTCGGCGATGGCGGTCACGCCTTGCGGGAAGTCGATCCGGTCGCCCGGCTTCAGGCGCTTGGCGTTGCGGACGAAGGCCTGCCAGCGCCTCAGGTCGATCCGCTTGTGCAGCGTCGCGCCGATACTCGCTTCCCCGCGCCGGCCTTCGAGCTGTGCCGGAATGACGCGGGTGTCGTTGAACACCAGCACGTCCCCGGCGCGCAGCAGGCTCGGAAGATCGCTGACCCGCCGGTCGGCGAACGGCGCCGCGCCGCCCTCAACCACCAGCATGCGCGCGGAATCCCGCGGGCGCACGGGGCGTAGGGCAATCCGCTCGGGCGGAAGTTCGAAGTCGAAGAGGTCAACGCGCATGGGAGGCGCCTAGCCGAAATTGTCATCCCGGCGGAAGGCTCTCCTGAGCCTGCCGAAGGGCCGGGATCGCTGGCCGCTTGGCCGGACCTGGCGGCCAGCGGTCCCGGATCAAGTCCGGGACGACGGGCGCTTACTGCCCGTCGTTCTGGCTGAGCAGGTTTCCGATGTTGCTGACGGGGGCTGCGCTTGCCGGGACCACGGCCGCGCCGGGCGCGGCGAACTTCTGCGGCTTGTTGTCGGCGGCGATGGAGGCCTGGACGATGTACGTCGGATTGGCCGGCGGCTCGCCGCGGGTGATTGCATCGACCGCGGCCATGTTGCCGATCACGCGGCCGAAGTTGGTGTACTTCCGGTCGAGCGTGAAGCGCGGGTAGAACACGATGAAGAACTGGCTGTTGGCGCTGTCTTCCGACTGCGCGCGGGCCATCGAGACGGTGCCGCGCACGTGCGGCATCGGGTTGAACTCCGCCTTCAGGTCGGGCAGCGGCGAGCCGCCGGTTCCGGTGCCGGTCGGGTCGCCCGTCTGGGCCATGAAGCCGTCGATCACGCGGTGGAAGATCACCCCGTCGTAGAAGCCCTGGCGGGTGAGCGTCTTGATCCGCTCCACATGGTTCGGCGCCCAGTCGTGCATCAGCCGGATGGCGACGCGCTGCCCGTTCGACAGGTCGAGGTAGAGGATGTTGTCGAGATCGCTGGTCTGGTCGAAGTCGACCGCAATGCGCATCGGCTGCTGCTGCTGCGTCGTCTCGGGCGCGGCGGCGTCGGCCTCGGCCATTGCCTGGGCAGCCGAGCCCGGGCCCAATTGCGCAGAGGCCTGACCGGGCGCGAAAGCGAGCGTCAGGGCGAGCGCGGCACTGGCGAGAGTCTTAATCATTATCGGTGCATCCACCCCAAGCATTTTCGTGCCGCCGCCCCTATCGGTATCACGCTGACGCTGCAATGAACGATTGGTCAGTAGTCGCCCCGCCTGCCGAGCCGCTCGACCCGGGCGACGACCTGCTCGCGCACCTCCGGGCTGACGAACGGGCCGATGTCCCCGCCGAACAGGGCGATTTCCTTGACCAGCTTGGAGGCGATCGGCTGCAGCGACACGTCGGCCATCAGGAACACCGTCTCCACCCCCGGGGCGAGCTGCTGGTTCATGCCGGCCATCTGGAACTCGTATTCGAAGTCCGCCACGGCCCGCAGCCCGCGGATCAGCACGGTGGCGCCGATCTTGCGCGCGTACTTGACCAGCAGCGCGTTGAAGCCTTCGACCTCGGCGTTCACGATCCCCAGCCGCTCGACTTCGGCGCGGACCATCTCGATCCGCTCCTCCGGGCTGAACATCGGGTCCTTCGAAGGGTTGGTGGTGACGCCGACGATCAGCCGGTCGACCAGCTTGGCCCCGCGCCGAATGATGTCCGCGTGGCCGAGCGTGATCGGGTCGAACGTGCCGGGGTAGAGGCCGATGCGTTCCGTCACCGGTCCCGCTCCACCACGAACCGCGCCAGCGCGCGCAGCAGGTTTGCCTCTTCGCCGTGGGTCGAAAGGTGGCCGATGGCCTGTTCGGCCAGAGCGTGGGCCTGGTCGCGCGCCTTCTCGGCGCCCATCAGGGAAACAAAGGTGGCCTTGCCGGCGCCATCGTCCTTCCGCAGCGCCTTGCCGGCCTTGCTCTCGTCGCCTTCGCAATCGAGCAGGTCGTCGGCGATCTGGAACGCGAGGCCGATGTCGCGGGCATAGGCGCGAAGGTGCGCCCTGCCCTCCTCGACCACACGGCCGAGGATCGCGCCCATTTCCACCGCCGCCGCGAGCAGCGCGCCGGTCTTGAGCTGCTGTAGGCGGGTGACGGCGTGGAGATCGAACTGCTGATCGGTCGCGGCCATGTCCATCATCTGCCCGCCGGCCATGCCGTGATGGCCGCTGGCCCGGGCAAGCGCGCGGACGAGCTCGGCGCGGACGAACGGATCGGCGCTCGTCTGATCGTCGGTGAGCAGCTCGAACGCCAGCGCATGCAGCGCATCGCCGGCGAGCACGGCGGTGGCGACGTCGAACGCCTTGTGCACGGTCGGCTTGCCGTGGCGCATGTCGTCATCGTCCATGCACGGCAGGTCGTCGTGGATCAGCGAATAGGCATGGATTGCCTCGATCGCGCACCCGGCGCGGACGGCGGCATCGCGCGATACGCCGTAGATCTCCGCCGTGGCGGTCAGCAGCAGCGGGCGCACCCGCTTGCCGCCGCCGATTGCGGCATAACGCATCGCTTCGACTAGCCGAGAGCGCGCGTCCTTCGGCACCCGCAGGTAGCCGTCGAACATCGCGTCGACCTCGCGCTGGATCCGATCGAAGCCGCGAGCGAGGATATCGTCGGCGAGGATCAGCCCCACCTGGCTAGCCCGCCTCGAACGGCTCGATCCCGGCGGCCTTGCCGTCGGGGCCGGCGACGATCTTCTCGATCCGCGCCTGCGCTGCATCGAGCCGCGCCTGGCAATGCTTGCGCAGCGTCTCGCCGCGTTCGTAAAGGTCGATCGACTCGTCGAGCGGCACTTCGCCCGTCTCGAGCCGGCGAACGACGTCCTCGAGCGCGCGCAGCGCGTCTTCGAAGCTCATCTGCGAAATATCGGTACCCTGCTCCGCCATGGCCGGAGCATTGGCGGGGATGGTGGCGAGGGTCAAGCACCGTGCCCCACAGCACCCGGGGCATTTCAAACGCTCGCAGAGGCGCAGAGGCGCGGAGAGGATGTGCCTGCGGCGAAGCCGCTCTGTACACCCTGCAATTCGAACAGGACGATGCTCGAGATTTCTCGCCGCTTCGCGGCAAGGCCCTCCGCGCCTCCGCGCCTCTGCGAGCGCAAAAAAGTTGGGTGCCACCTACGCGACCACTGGCGCCACCAGCCTCCGACCGCTAACGGCGCACCCATGTCCCAGATCACGCCCGAGATCGTCGCCGAACACGGTCTTTCGCCCCAGGAATACGCCATCATCGAGGCCCGGCTCGGCCGCGCGCCGAACCTCGTGGAACTCGGCATCTTCTCGGTCATGTGGTCGGAGCACTGCTCCTACAAGTCGAGCCGCCTGCACCTGAAGAAGCTGCCGACGCAGGCGCCGTGGGTGATCTGCGGCCCGGGCGAGAACGCCGGCGTGATCGACATCGGCGAAGGTCCTAATGGGGTTCGGCAGGCTGCCATCTTCAAGATGGAGAGCCACAACCACCCGAGCTACATCGAGCCTTACCAGGGCGCGGCGACGGGCGTCGGCGGCATCCTGCGCGACGTGTTCACGATGGGCGCGCGGCCGGTCGCCAACATGAACGCGCTGCGCTTCGGCCGGCCGGACCACCCGAAGATGAAGCACCTGGTGCAGGGCGTGGTCGCCGGCATCGGCGGTTACGGCAACTGTGTCGGCGTGCCGACCGTGGGCGGGGAGACCAACTTCCACCCGGCATACGACGGCAACATCCTGGTCAACGCGATGACCGTGGGTGTCGCGGATCAGGACAAGATCTTCTATTCGGCCGCCACGGGGCTCGGCAATTCGATCGTCTATGTCGGTTCCAAAACCGGGCGCGACGGCATCCACGGCGCGACGATGGCGAGCGCCGACTTCGCCGAGGACGCGGAGGCCAAGCGGCCTACGGTCCAGGTCGGCGATCCGTTCACCGAGAAGCTGCTGATCGAAGCCTGTCTCGAGCTCATGGCGACCGACGCCATCGTGGCGATCCAGGACATGGGCGCGGCGGGCCTGACCTCCTCGTCCGTCGAAATGGCCAGCAAGGGCGGCGCCGGCATCCGCCTCGACATGGACAAAGTGCCCTGCCGCGAAGAGGGCATGACCCCCTACGAGATGATGCTGAGCGAGAGCCAGGAGCGGATGCTCATGGTGCTCAAGCCGGGTCGTGAAGCCGAAGCCGAGGCGATCTTCCGCAAGTGGGAGCTCGATTTCGCGGTCATCGGCGAAGTCACCGACACCGGCCACATGGTCCTGGAATGGCAAGGCGAAGTCGTTTGCGACATTCCGCTCGGGCCCCTCGCCGACGATGCCCCGGAATACGACCGCCCGGCAATCTCCAAAGAGGAATATCGGGCCTGGGCGAAGGTCGGGCCGGTCGAGAGCGCTCCGGAAACCACCGACATCGCCGGCGACCTTACCCGGTTGATGGGCAGCGCCGACCTCGCCAGCCGCAAGTGGATCTGGCAGCAGTACGACAGCCAGGTCGGCGCCGATACGCTGCAGAAATCGGGCGGCGATGCCGCTGTCGTGCGCGTGCACGGGACCAAAAAGGCCCTGGCCATCACCACCGACTGCACGCCGCGCTATTGCTATGTCGACCCCTATGAAGGCGGCAAGCAGGCCGTGGCCGAAAGCTACCGCAACCTCAGCGCGGTTGGCGCGCGGCCGCTGGCGATCACCAACTGCCTCAACTTCGGCAATCCCGAACGGCCGGAGATCATGGCCCAGTTCACCGGCTGCCTCGAAGGCATGGGCGATGCCTGCCGTGCGCTCGACTTCCCGATCGTGAGCGGCAACGTCAGCCTCTACAACGAGAGCAAGGCGACCGGCGGCGGCAGCGCGATCCTGCCGACCCCGGCGATCGGCGGCGTCGGCCTGCTCGAAGACTACGACACGATGGCCCGGATCGGCTTCCGCGACGAGGCCGAGGCCATCGTGCTGATCGGCGGCACTGCCGGCCATCTCGGCCAGTCGCTGTGGCTGCGCGAGTTGCACGGCCGCGAGGAAGGCCTGCCGCCGCCGGTCGACCTCGAACTCGAACGCAAGACCGGCGAACTGATCCGCCAGCTCGTGGCCGACGGCATCGTCACAGCCGTGCACGACTGCTCCGACGGCGGCCTGGCGGTCGCCATCGCGGAAATGGCTCTGGCCGGCGGAGTGGGTGCGGTGGTCCGGGCACCGGAAGAGTGCGCGTCGCTCTCCGGCTTCTGGTTCGGCGAGGACCAGGCGCGCTATGTCGTCACGGCGGACGTGACCCGCTCGGTGCTCGAATACGCCGCGGCGGCCGGCATTCCCGCGCTGCACCTCGGCGAGACCGAAGGCGCCCTGCTCTCCTTCCGCACCGCCGGTGACGTCAGCACCGTCGAACTGGCCGACCTGCGCACCGCCCACGAACGCTTCTTCCGGGAGTGGATGGAGGACTAGAGGTTCGTCTTCCACTCACCCCCACTCCGTCATGCTGAACTCGTTTCAGCATTCATGCCTCAGCTGCCGCCGCCGGTGCTTCCGGCGCGATGGACCCTGAACCAAGTTCAGGGTGACGAGGGAAATACGGAAGCAGGAGAGGCGCCCCAGCACAGGCTGCCGTCTCATACTCGTCATGCTGAACTCGGTTCAGCATCCATTTCGCCCCTGCAACCGGAGCGTGAAGCGGAGAGATGGACCCTGAAACGAGTTCAGGGTGACGAGGGAGAGAGAGGCCCCCCCCCCCCCCGTTCGCCCTGAGCTTGTCGAAGGGCCTGCGCTGCGCATAGTGGTCGCCCGGGCGCCCGGGCGCGCAGGGGAACAGTCATGGCGAGCACCGCTTCCGAACGCATCCTGACGCTCGACGTGATCCGCGGCATCGCGGTGATGGGCATCTTCTCGGTCAATGTGGTCGGGATGGGGATGATCGAGCGGGCCTACTTCTACCCACCCGACTACGGCTTCGACTCGCCCGGCGACCGGGTGGTGTGGGCGCTCAATGCGATTTTCGTCGACGGCCGGTTCCGCTCGCTGTTCTCGATCCTGTTCGGCGCCTCGCTGACCGTAGTGGTGGAACGCGCGGTGGCCGCCGGGAAGCAGGGCTGGCAGGTCCACTATCCGCGCATGATCGTGCTGCTGATCTTCGGCCTGGCCCACTACTACCTGCTGTGGTGGGGCGACATCCTGGCCAACTACGCGCTGGTTGGCATGGTCGCCTACCTGTTCTGGCGATTGCGCACGAAGTGGCTGCTACTGGCGGCCGTGGCGGCGCTGCTGCTCCACTATGTCCCGCAATTCGCCCAGACGATACCGCGCGTCGCGCAGATCGAGGCTGGACTGGCGCCCGGCGCGCCGCCCGAGTTGCGCGCGCAAGTGGAAGCGATGCTCGCGCCCTCGCCGGCCCTGGCCAGCGAAATCGCCGAGGACAAGGCGGCCCATGCCAGCATTGCCGCCCATGTCCGCGACAGGACGCAGGGCGACGCTGCATGGCGTCCATTCATGTCCGTTTTCACCTACGGCCTCGAGACGCTCGGCCTGATGCTGCTCGGCATGGCCGGGCTCAAGTGCGGGTTCCTGGCCGGGACCTGGAGCCGCCGGCGCTACGCGTGGATCGCGGCCACCTGCCTTGGCTCAAGCTTAGCGGTGCACGCCTATGCCGCATACGCCTCGCTGGCCGCCGATTTCGCTGCGCAGGTCTACTACCCCTGGACGCGCGTCTACGTGAGCCCGCTGCATCCCGTCGGCGCGATCGGCTATGCCGCGCTGATCATGCTGGTCCTCGGCCGCCCCAGCGCCATCGCCCGCCGCTTTGCCGCGGTCGGGCGCGCCGCCTTCACCAACTACCTCGGCTCGACGGTGGTCGGCACGCTGCTGTTCTTCGGCACTTTCGGCGGACTCTACGGCGAGTTCTCGCGCGGAGAACTGTGGCTGTTCGCGCCGATGGTCTGGGCGATCATGCTGCTGTGGTCGCCCTGGTGGCTTGACCGCTACCGCTACGGCCCGCTCGAATGTGCTTGGCGCAGCCTCTCGCGCTGGAACTGGGAACCGATGCGGCTGCCAAGCCGGGACTCTCCAGCTTCATACTAACTCTCCACATCCGTTCGTGCTGAGCTTGTCGAAGCACCGCTCTTTTTAGCAGCGAGCGCGGCGCTCGAAAGGAAGGGCGGCCCTTCGACAAGCTCAGGGCGAACGGAATCCTTGGGTCAGCCCGCGACCCAGTCGTGCTCGGGGATCTCGAGCAGCTTGAGGATCGCGGTGAGATCCCCCCGGTCGACCCAGCCGTTGGCGGCCTCGCGCGCTTTCGGCTTGGCGTGGTAGGCGACGCCGTAGGTCGCCGCGCGCAGCAGCGGGATGTCGTTCGCGCCGTCGCCGGTGGCGAGGCTGACGGCGTTGTCGCCCAGCTGCGCCATCTCCTCGCGCAGGACCTGTTCCTTCACCGAGCTGTCGGTGATCGCGCCGATCAGCTCTCCGGTCAGCGTGCCGTTCGCCACGGCAAGGCGGTTGCCGGCGACGCGGTCGAAGCCGATCTGCTCGGCCACCGGGTCGGCAAAGTGGTGGAACCCTCCGGTGACGAGCACCGTGCGGCAGCCGCGATGCTTGAGCGTCGCCACCAGCGTGCGCGCGCCTGGCATCGGCTTGATCCGCTCGGCAAGGCACTGCCCGATCGCCGCTTCGTCGAGCCCGGCGAGCAGGCCGACCCGCTCCCGCAAGGCGCTCTCGAAATCGAGTTCGCCCTGCATTGCCCGCTCGGTGATCGCGGCGATCTGTGGCTTGATGCCGGCATAGTCGGCGAGTTCGTCGATACATTCCTGCCCGATCATCGTCGAATCCATGTCGGAGACGAACAGGTCGGGAATGCGAAAGTCCTGTGAGGCGACTATCGCGTCGGACGGGCGGAAGTGCTCGTCGATCACGCGCCGCAGCGTCTCCGCGTCGTCGCCGGGGAGCATCAGCTCGAGCACGTCGCCCCAGTGGTCGTTCATCTGCGCGCGGGCCAGCGCCATGCCCTCCCCCTCCAGCGCACGCGTCGCGGCATCGAGGCTTGCCTCAAGCGTCGCTGGGTCTGCTATCAGGCGGGCGATGAGCACGAATGGGTCTCCTGGAAAATCGGTCGCGCTCATTGCAGGGCCGACAGCCAGCGGCAAGAGCGATCTGGCCGTGCGGCTGGCGCAGGCTATGGAGGAACGCGGGCGCGCCTGCGTGGTGATCAACGCGGACAGCGCCCAGGTCTACCGCGACCTGAGGGTCCTGAGCGCCCGCCCGAGCGAAGAGGAGATGAGCGGCGTGCCGCACCGCCTGTTCGGCGCCTGGGACGGGGCGGAGCCCTGCTCCGCCGCCGACTGGGCCGCCCGGGCGAAGCGGGAGATCGAAGACGCGCAGATCGCCGGCATGCTGCCCATCCTGGTCGGCGGCACGGGGCTCTACATCCGCACCCTGCTCGACGGCATCGCCCCAGTGCCCGAGATCGACCCCGCCGTGCGCGAGAGCGTGCGCGCCCTGCCCCTCGCCGATGCTTATACCGCGCTGCAGGCGGAGGACCCCGAGCGCGCCGCCGCGCTCAACGCCGCCGACGCGACCCGCATCGCACGCGCGCTGGAAGTCATCCGTTCGACGGGCAAGCCGCTGGCCCACTGGCAGCAGCGCCGCACCGGGGGAATCGGCGCCGCCGTCGAGCTCCACCCGCTCGTCCTGCTGCCGCCGCGCGAGGCGCTCTACGCTCGCTGCGACGCGCGGTTCGAGCGCATGCTGGACGAAGGCGCGGTGGAGGAAGTCGAGGCGCTGCTCGCCCGCGGCCTCTCTCCCGCCCTTCCTGTGATGCGCGCCATCGGCGTCCCGGAAATCGCCGGCTGGCTGCGCGGCGAGTGGTCGCGCGAAGAGGCGGTCGTCATGGGACAGCAAGCCACGCGCAACTATGCCAAGCGGCAGTACACCTGGTTCCGCCACCAGACTCCGCAGGAGTGGCCTCGGCACGAGACACTAAGTTGTTCGTTGGCTACCTATTTTGAAAGATTGTTTGTCTTTTAGCTGTTGACACGTCATAAACTGTCCCTTAGCAGGCCTACCAACAAGCGAGTTTCCTGTTACAGAGTTGGAGAGGAGAGACCCGGCACGAGAACATCGTGGCCGGGTCCGCCTTTTTCAGCCTCCACAAGCAGAAGGATGAAGTCGTGTCCGAGGAACGCAGCGGCGCTGCGATATTGGTCGAGTGCCTGGTTCGCCAGGGTGTCGAGTTCGTGTTCGGCTACCCGGGCGGCGCGGTGCTGCCGATCTACGACGAGCTGTTCAGCGACGAGCGGCTGCGCCACATCCTGGTGCGGCACGAAGCCGGCGCCGCGCATGCCGCCGAAGGCTATGCCCGCTCCACCGGCAAGCCAGGCGTGGTCCTCGTCACGTCCGGCCCGGGCGCGACGAACGCGATCACCGGGATCGCCGACGCATTCATGGACTCGATCCCGATGGTGGTCATCACCGGGCAGGTCGCGACGAACCTGATCGGCACCGACGCGTTCCAGGAAGCCGACACGATCGGACTGACCCGCCACTGCACCAAGCACAACTACCTGGTGAAGGACCCGTCCGAACTGGCGGCGACGATCGACGAAGCATTCGAGATCGCCACCACCGGCCGCCCCGGCCCGGTGCTGGTCGACATTCCGAAGAACGTCCAGGTCGCCACCGCGGCGCTCTCCGACGCGCCGGTCCAGCGCCCGAAGCGCTACGTGCCGCGCACCACCGCCGCCGCGGACGAGATCGCCCAGGCGATCGAGATGCTGGCCAATGCCAAGGCTCCGGTCTTCTACACCGGCGGCGGCGTGATCAACTCCGGCCCGCGCGCGAGCGAACTGCTGCGCGAACTGCAGGCCCTCACTGGCGCGCCGGTCACGTCCACCCTGATGGGCCTCGGCGCCTTCCCGGCCGACCATCCTGACTGGCTCGGCATGCTCGGCATGCACGGCACGTACGAAGCCAACATGGCGATGAACCAGTGCGACCTGATGGTGAACATCGGCGCCCGCTTCGACGACCGCGTGACCGGCCGCCTCGATGCGTTCTCGCCGGACTCCAAGAAGATCCACATCGATATCGATCGTGCCTCGATCAACAAGATCGTCTCTGTCGACGTCGGGATCGTCGGCGACTGCACCACCGTCCTGGAGCAGCTGATCGAAGCCTGGGGCAGCCGCAAGCCGCAGGATCTCACGGAATGGAAAGCGCGCGTCGCCGGCTGGAAGGCGCGCGACAGCCTGGCCTACCCGCACCGCACGGACTCGATCATGCCGCAGTTCGCCGTCCAGCGGCTGTTCGAGCTGACGCGCGAGTATGACCCGATCATCACCACCGAAGTCGGCCAGCACCAGATGTGGGCGGCGCAGTACTTCGGCTTCTTCGGCCCGAACCGCTGGCTGACCAGCGGCGGCCTCGGCACGATGGGCTACGGCATGCCCGCCGCGATCGGCGCGCAGCTCGGCAATCCGGGCAAGCTGGTGATCGACATCGCCGGCGAGGCTTCGATCCAGATGAACATCCAGGAGATGGGCACGGCGAGCCAGTTCCGCCTGCCGATCAAGGTCTTCATCCTCAACAACGAGTACATGGGCATGGTCCGCCAGTGGCAGGAACTGACCTATGAAAGCCGCTATTCGAACTCCTACTCCGACAGCCTGCCCGATTTCGTGCACCTGGCCGAAGCCTATGGCTGGAAAGGCATCCGGATCGAGAGCGAAGCCGACCTCGACGCCGGGATCCGCGCGATGATCGAGCACGACGGGCCGGTGATGGTCGACTGCCGCGTGTCGCAGGACGCAAACTGCTTCCCGATGATCCCGAGCGGCGCGGCGCACACCGACATGCTGCTCTACGGCGACCAGGTCGCCGGCACGATGGCAGACGAAGCGAAGGCGCTGGTGTGATGAAGATCGAGCAGTCACAAACCGAACGTCACGTCCTGACCGTAACCGTCGACAACGAGGCCGGCATCCTGGCCAAGATCGCCGGGCTGTTCACCGCCCGCGGCTACAATATCGACAGCCTGACCGTGGCCGACATCAGCGAAGACCACGCGGTCAGCCGCATCACCATCGCCACCAAAGGCCCGCCGCCGGTTATCGACCAGATCATGGCGCAGCTCGAGCGGCTCGTGCCGGTGCACAAAGTCACTGACCTCACTGAGGCCGGCCCGCATGTCGAGCGCGAGCTGGCGCTGGTGAAAGTCGCCGGCAAGGGCGAGCACCGGGTCGAGGCGCTGCGCATCGCCGACGTGTTCCGCGCGAAAGTGGTCGACACGACCACCGAGAGCTTCGTGTTCGAGCTGACCGGCACGAGCGACAAGATCGACAGCTTCGTCACCCTGATGCGCGAGCTCGGGCTGGTCGAGGTCGGCCGCTCCGGCATCGTGGGCATGATCCGCGGCGCCGAGGGGGCGTAGAACAAGTTTGACAACACGCGTCGTCCCGGGCTTGACCCGGGACCGGTGGCCGCCAGGGCGGCGCGTATCCGACAGCGATCCCGGCGCTCGCCGGGATGACGAGAAAGAGTGAGTGAGATGAAAGTTTACTACGACGCCGACGCCGATCTCAGCCTGATCACCGACAAGAAGGTCGCCGTGCTCGGCTATGGCAGCCAGGGCCACGCCCATGCCCAGAACCTGCGTGACTCGGGCGTCAAGGACGTCGCGATCGCGCTGCGTGCCGGCTCGGCCTCCGCGAAGAAGGCGGAAGGCGCCGGCTTCAAGGTCCTGTCGAACGCGGAAGCCGCCGCATGGGCCGACATCCTGATGGTCCTGGCGCCGGACGAGCACCAGGCGGCGATCTGGGCCGACGACCTCAAGGCCAACATGAAGCCGGGCGCGGCGCTCGCCTTCGCTCACGGCCTCAACGTCCACTTCGGGCTGATCGAACCGCGCGCCGACATCGACGTGATCATGATCGCGCCGAAGGGCCCGGGCCACACCGTCCGCAGCGAGTACCAGAAGGGCGGCGGCGTGCCCTGCCTGATCGCCATCCACCAGGATGCCAGCGGCAACGCGCACGACATCGCCCTCGCCTATGCCAGCGGCGTCGGCGGCGGCCGGTCCGGCATCATCGAGACCAACTTCAAGGAAGAGTGCGAAACCGACCTGTTCGGCGAGCAGGCCGTCCTGTGCGGCGGCATCACCCACCTGATCATGGCCGGGTTCGAAACGCTGGTGGAAGCCGGCTACGCCCCCGAGATGGCCTATTTCGAGTGCCTCCACGAGACGAAGCTGATCGTCGACCTGCTGTACGAAGGCGGCATCGCCAACATGCGCTACTCGATCAGCAACACCGCCGAATACGGCGATTACCACACCGGCCCGCGCGTGATTACGAGCGAGACCAAGGCCGAGATGAAGCGCGTGCTGGAAGACATCCAGGCTGGCCGCTTCGTCCAGCGCTTCATGCTCGACAATGCCGTCGGCAACCCGGAAATGAAGGCCGCCCGCAAGCGCCAGGCCGAGCACCCGATCGAGAAGACCGGCGCCCAGCTTCGCGCGATGATGCCCTGGATCACCGCCAACAAGCTGGTGGACAAGGACAAGAACTGAGGCTGCGACGCTAAGCCCCCTCTCCAAGCGCCGCTAGCCGGAGCTGGGGAGGGGGCGGCCGGGCGGAACCTCACCCCAGGCGGCCCGTTGCAATCGGGAACAGCCGGAGGCGTCCCGTGAGAGCAAAGCCCGCATCCGCCATCCTCGCGGTAACCTTCGCTGCGCTGCTGGGCGCCTGCGAGGCGCAGGACGAGGCCGCCACGCAGGCGAGCAGCGCCGAGCAGAGCGCTCCCGCCGCCACCGAAGCCGGCGCCAAGACCAACCCGGAATCGCCGATCGACGAAGCCTCCCCGGCGTTCAACGCCAACGAACCGGACGCGAGCACCTGCGGCGCCGACAAGCTCGACCGCTGGCTGAACGTGCTGCCGACCGAGACCGTCAGGAACGAGATCGCGGATGCCGTCGGGCACGACCGCATTCGCTACATCGCCCCGGGTGACGTCGTGACGATGGACCTGCGGCCCGACCGGCTCAACGTCGAAACCGGCGAGGACGGGCGCATAAGGCTGTTCCGCTGCGGCTGACGCGCCTTCCGCAGCATCTCGCGACGCTTGATGGTAGACAATGTCAACCGGACGCGCCACACTCCCGCCAAACATCCAACGGGAGTGAACCATGCGCATTTCGAAACTCGTCCTTGCCGCCGCAGCCGGCGCCGCCGCCCTTACCTTCGGCACGCTCCATGCGCAGGGTGGAGCGCCGCAGTTGCCGGGCCAGGTCGACGCCAGCCGGGTCGAAGCCGGCACCTATCAGGTCGATCCCAACCACACGCTGGTCGGCTGGCGGGCGAATCACTTCGGCTTCAACGACTACTTCGGGATCTTCGGCAACGTCACCGGGACGCTGGAAATCGATCCGGCCAACCCGAACGCGGCCAAGCTCGACGTCACGGTTCCGATCGCCTCGGTCGTCACCGCCAGCGCCGGCCTGACGGATCACCTCACGCGCGCGGGCAAGGACGGCGCTGCTCCGGACTTCTTCGGCGCCGATCCGGCTCCGGCTCGCTTTGTGTCGACGAAGGTCGAATCGACCGGCGGCACGACAGCTAACATCACCGGAAACCTGACCATGAACGGCGTCACCAAGCCGGTCGTGATCGCTGCCGAGTTCACCGGCGCCGGCGCCAACCCGATGAGCCAGGTGAAGACCGTCGGCTTCGAGGGCCGCACCTCGATCAAGCGGAGCGACTGGGGCGTCAAGTTCGCGGTTCCGATGGTGTCGGATGAAGTCGAGCTCGACATTTCGGCCGCCTTCGAAAAGCGCTGAGGAACTTTTCGCGGCCGCCTGCCTTTCGTGGGGCATGGCGGCCGCACCCCTCAAGCACTGGGCAATCCTGACCGGTTTGCTCCTGACAGCCTGCGGCGATGCCGCGCAAGGCCCCGCCGGCGCCGACCCCGTGGCGGCAGCCGGCGATCCGGACACGGCAGTCGCAAGTGCCGCCGACCCCGCGCCCAGCCCGGTCCATCCGACGATGACATCGCCCGTGGGCCCCGCGGTTCCTTCCGACTGCAATGCACCCAAGGCCGAACCGTTCATTGGCCAGACCGCGACGCCGGCTGTGCGCGAGCGCCTCGCCGCGGCAGTCGCGCCGATCGCCACGATCCGCTGGGTCGGCCCGGGCCAGGCGACGACCGAGGACTACAGTCCGCAGCGCCTCAATGTCATGCTCGACGTCGGCGGAGCGATCACCGAAGTCCATTGCGGGTAGACAAACCGCGGCGCCTCTCCCATATGCCGCAGGCATGTACCGCCGCGACATCCTAGCGCTGCTTCGACTTACGCGCCCTTAGGCGCGTCCCCTGCCCGTGCCCAACGATGGGCCCGCGGGCAACCTGCCTAAGGGCCATTCACCAACACGTCGAAATCGCCGCGCGGATGCTTGCCGCGCGGCCTCCATGCAACAAGGCACTTTCCCGATGGCGATGCTCAGCGATCCGAGCCGCAAGTACAGGCCCTTCCCGCAGGTCCCATTGCCCGACCGGCAATGGCCCTCGCGCATGATCACCCAGCCGCCGCGCTGGCTGTCGACCGACCTCCGCGACGGCAACCAGGCGATCGTCGACCCGATGGACGGGGTGAAGAAGAACCGCTTCTTCGATCTCCTCGTGGAGATCGGCGTGAAGGAGATCGAGGTCGGCTTCCCGAGCGCGGGGCAGACCGAATTCGACTTCATCCAGGGCCTCGTCCGATCCGGAAAGATCCCCGATGACGTGATCGTCCAAGTGCTGACCCAGTCGCGCGAGGACCTGATCCGCACCAGCTTCGCCAGCCTGGAAGGCGCGCGCGCGGCGATCGTCCACCTCTACAACGCGGTCAGCCCCGCCTGGCGCGAGATCGTCTTCCGCATGACGCCCGAGGAAGTGCGCGAAGTGGCGGTCAAAGGCGCAAAGGTCATGCGCGACGAGGCGGGCCGGCGGCCGGACACGGACTGGCACTTCCAGTATTCGCCGGAAACGTTCTCGACCGCCGAGCTCGATTTCTCGATCTCGGTCTGCGAAGCGGTGATGGACGTGCTGCAGCCGACGCCCGAGCGGCCGATCATCCTCAACTTGCCGGCAACGGTCGAGGCGGCGACGCCGAACGTCTACGCCGACCAGATCGAGTACTTCTGCCGCAACCTGCCGAACCGCGAGAGCGCGGTGATCAGCCTGCACACCCACAACGACCGCGGCACCGGGGTGGCCGCGGCCGAGCTGGGGCTGATGGCCGGCGCCGACCGGATCGAAGGCTGTCTGTTCGGCAACGGCGAGCGCACGGGCAACTGCTGCCTGGTGACGGTCGCTCTCAACATGTACACGCAAGGCATCGACCCTGGGCTCGATTTCTCCGACATCGACCGGATCATCGAGACCGTGGAGTACTGCAACCAGCTCCCGGTCCACGAACGCCATCCGTACGGCGGCGAGCTGGTCTTCACCGCCTTTTCCGGCAGCCACCAGGACGCCATCAAGAAGGGCTTCGCGGCGCAGGAACAGCGCAACGACGAGCTGTGGCGCGTGCCCTACCTGCCGATCGACCCGGCCGACCTCGGCCGCAGCTACGAGGCGGTGATCCGCGTCAACTCGCAGTCCGGCAAAGGCGGTTTCGCCTGGGTGCTGGAGCAGGACCAGGGCCTCAAGCTGCCCAAGAAACTGCAGGCGGACTTCTCCAGGCACGTCCAGCGCCTCGCCGACGAGCTGGGCCGCGAGCTCAACGCCGCCGACATCTGGCAGGTGTTCCGCGAAGCCTATTTCGTGAAGGTGGAGAAGCGCCGCTTCCGCCTGGTGGACTTCGAGGAGACCCGTGCCGGCGACGGAGACCGGATCTTCACCGGGACGATCGAAGTCGACGGGCAGGAGCAGAGCGTCAGCGGGCGCGGCAAGGGGTTGATTTCCTCCGTGCTCGCGACGCTGAAGGAGGCGTTCGGGCTCGAGCTCGAAGTGGCCGATTACTCCGAGCATGCGCTCGGCACCGGCACCGATGCCCGGGCGGCGGCGTACCTCGAATGCACCCTGCCCGATGGCCGCGTGGTCTGGGGCGTCGGCATCGACCAGGACGTCGCCACGGCCAGCGTCCGCGCCATCCTCAGCGCCGCCAACGGGGCGAGCCGAAGCGCCGCCTAGCCACCCTCGCCGGAACTGCGCTATGCAGGTTCCGTTGAGAGCTCGAAACGTTTCGATCGGGAGACCCGCAATGCGCATACTCACTTTGGCCACACTGACCGCCGGCCTTGCCCTCGTCGGCTGCTCCGAACGCACGCAGGACAACGCGGAAGAAATGGTCGAATCCGCCGCCGCCGACGCCGCCGCCAACACCGAGCAGGTCCTCGAGGAAGGCGCCGAAGCCGCGGGCAACGCCGCCGAAAACCTCGACCAGGAAGCCGCCGAAGCCGAAGCCGACGTCCAGAACGAGCCGACTGCCGAGGCGCAGGTCGACTGATCGAACGCTCGGTCACCGCACCTGTTGATTGCGCCGCCTAAACCGGCGCCCTCCCCTGTTGCCGTGAGCGCTACTGCGGTAGGTCGTGCGCATGGCGACCCGTGCGGCAGTATTCGGCGTAGAAACCTCCCTCAGCGGCAAGGCCTGGCGCTGGCGCGTCGGCAACATGGAGCTTGAGGCGGGCGCAGGCGGACTGGAACACGGCATCGTCGACCAGTTGCTGATGGGCCGCGGGATCGTGCGCGAGGAGCTGGCGCTGCACCGGCAGCCCAGCCTGCGCAGCTTCCTGCCCGACCCGTCGATCTTCAACGACATGGATACGGCCGCCGACCGGCTGGCTGAAGCCGTGCTGACGAACGAGCAGGTCACCGTCTACGGCGACTACGACGTCGACGGCGCGACCAGCGCGGCGCTGCTGATCCGCCTGCTGCGCATGCTGGGCCACGATGCACGCTACTACATCCCCGACCGCCTGCTCGAAGGCTACGGCCCTAGCGGTGAGGCGCTCGTGCGGCTCGGCGCGGAAGGGTCCAGCCTCGTCGTGACGGTCGACTGCGGGGCGATGGCATTCGACGCACTGGCCGCGGCGCACAACGCCGGGATCGACGTGATCGTGGTCGATCACCACAAATGCGCCGCCGAGCTTCCGCGCACGTTCGCGCTGGTCAACCCGAACCGGCAGGACGAGGCCGAGGATGCCGCCGGCCACGGGCATCTCGCCGCAGTCGGCGTCGCCTTCCTGCTGGCGGTGGCCGTGGTTCGCACATTGCGCCGGCGCGGCTACTTCGAGAACCGCAAGGAGCCCGACCTGTTCTCCCTGCTCGACCTCGTCGCGCTCGGCACTGTGGCCGACGTCGCCGCGATCCGCGGGCTCAACCGGGCGTTCGTCGCCCAGGGGCTCAAGGTGATGGCCCACCGGCGCAACATCGGCATGGCCGCGCTAATCGACGTCAGTAGGCTGACCCGCCCGCCGAGCTGCAGCGACTGCGGCTTCGCCCTGGGGCCGCGAATCAACGCCGGCGGCCGGGTCGGAGAAGCGACGCTCGGCGTGCGTCTGCTGACCACCGAGGATCCCGACGAGGCGCGGGCGATCGCCGAGCAGTTGTCCGTGCTCAACGAGGAGCGCCGCGGCATCGAGGCGATGGTGCAGGAAGCGGCCGAGCAGCAGGTCGCGGCGCAGCACAACCGCGCCGTGCTGACCCTGGCCGGGCGCGGGTGGCACCCCGGCGTGATCGGCATCGTCGCCGGCCGAATCAAGGAGAAGACCGGCAAGCCGGCCCTTGTCATCGCGCTCGACGAGGAAACGGGCCAGGGCAAGGGCTCGGGCCGTTCGATCTCCGGCGTCGATCTTGGAGCTGCAATCATCGGCGCCAAGGACAAAGGCCTGCTGGTCGCCGGCGGCGGGCACGCGATGGCCGCAGGCTTGACGATCGACGCGGACAGGCTCGACGCGTTTGCCACCTGGATCGACGGCCAACTCGCCCCGGCCGTCGCGCGCGCCTCGACCGAACAGGCGATGACGCTCGACCTTGCGCTGGCGCCGGGCGGGCTCACGCCGGGACTGGTCGAGACGCTCGAGAGCGCGGGGCCTTTCGGCGTCGGCTGGCCCGCGCCGCGCCTGGCAGTGGGGCCGGTGAGGCTGGTGCGCGCGGAGTTGGTCGGCAGCGATCACGTCCGCCTGATCGCCGGCGGACAGGACGGCGCGTCGTTCAAGGCGATCGCCTTCCGCGCCGCCGAATCCCCGATGGGCCAGGCGCTGCTGCACGGTTCCGCCGGACGGCGCCTGTGGCTCGCCGGTCGCGCGAAGATCGACGACTGGGGCAGCCGCCCGCAGGCGGAACTGCACCTCGAAGACGCTGCCTGGGCAGATTGATCGCAAAGCGTTCGGTAGCGGGTTGACCATAGGCCTGCACCCCCCTAAGTGCCCGCCACGCACCGAGACGGCCCCTTCGTCTAGCGGTTAGGACGCGGCCCTTTCACGGCTGAAACACGGGTTCGATTCCCGTAGGGGTCACCATCGGCGCGCGCTATGCCTCAGCGGCATGGCCCCTTCGTCTAGCGGTTAGGACGCGGCCCTCTCACGGCTGAAACACGGGTTCGATTCCCGTAGGGGTCACCAGGCGAGAACGCCCTCACATCCAGTTCGGCTCCAAGCTCCGGCATCTTCCGGCCACGCATGCCCGCGGCGAATGAAGCTCGAGGGTCCGCAGCGCCGCCGGGCGCTAGTGACCGTGACCGTCTTGCCAATGCTCGGGGGCCGCATCTTCGGCCCAGATCACGAACGTGGTCACCTGCGTATCGCCGCCGAGGTCTCTCACGAAGACTCTCGGCCGACCTCTCCTATCCGTGGCAACCGATCGGCCCCACTCGCTGCGGACATGGCCGATGCCTCTGCTCGGCGGCGCCGCGGCAGGTGCTCTCGGGGCTCGGGCGGTGCTCGTGTTGCTTGTCGGCTTGGTCGACGTAAGCTGCGTGCTGTCGAGGTGGTTGTAGATCAACGCCAGTTGATCCAGATCGTGCTGATTGGCCCGCTCATTGTTGAGCGTGCCGTTCGTACCTTTGGTGCCGCTCGGATCTCGACTGTAGTCCATGCAGGACCCCAGGTTCCGGTTCGACATGTCGACATCCTGGTGGTCCAGCCCCAACGTGTGGCCAATCTCCTGGCACATGACGGAGCGGCGCCAGGCCGGCGTGTTGTAGGCAACCTGGGAGAAGTAGGTGTCGTTCAGCTTGGCGGTGCCCTGCACGACATGGCCGCCGCTCGACCAGACTTGACCGAGGCCTAGCCAGCCCGTGGCACCGTATGACGCATTGCAGACTTCGACGCGGCCATAAGTCGGAGCACACGCGACCGGATCCTTTCCGCCGCTCGCGACGACGGTGTCCAGCGCGGCAGCTCGGGACCAGTCGACTGCGGCGGCTTGCAGGTGGGCGTCCCAGGCCGTGCCCACGTTGTCGCCCAGGCGTATGCTCAAGGGTCCTGTTCGAGACCAGTGATAGGTCGACCAGGAGTGGTTGGCCGTAGCGGGAAATACCGCAAGCACGGCCAACGAGGCGGCGCCGACTGCTGACAAACATGCGCGAGCGGCAAAGCGAGGAAAACGAGGAGCGGTCATCCTGGCGATCCTTATTCAGGTGGTCCGCTAACGTCCCGTTCGAGCACGAGTTCCAATGCCGCTTGCCCGTTAAGTATATGTATTCGCTACGGGTGATGGCCTAGGCGGCTTTCGGGCGGCGTCACCGACCTTCACGCGTCAGAACTGTTGGCGCATCCCGAACACGATGCTGCGGCCACGCAGCGGCGACTGGTTCTTCACGAACGAGGTGTGCGAGAGCGCCAGTTCATTGGTGAAGTTCGTCCCCCTCGCATAGAGTTCGGCGTACTTGCCCGAGCCCCTGTCGAACCGATAGGCCAGCGTGGCGTTGACCATGTCGTAGCCGCCCGTCCGCGTCTCATAGGATGCAGAGCGGTTCTGCGCGAAAGTGCGGTAGTACTCCGCGTCTGCCGAGATCGGGCCGAGCGCCCATTCGTACCGCCCGCCCAGCCGCCCCGGCGAGATGCGCGGCAGGTTGTCGTTCCCGTCTTTCAACCTGGCGCCGACATAGTCGCCGAACACGGTCAGGCGCGAAACGGGCGAGAGGCGGTAGCCGGCCTGGCCGTCGATGCCGGTGAAGCGCGCGTCGGCGGCGGTGTAGAGCAGGTAATTGTGCGGAATGCCGGATTCGCTGTCGGTTTCGATCAGGCGCGCGAAAACGTAGTCGTCGATCTCCTGGCGGAACAGGCCGATCTCGAACTCCAGCGGACCACCCCGCTTGCGCACGGTGAGGTCGATCGAGCGCGCCGTTTCAAGGACATCGGTGCGACTCTCGGGAAACGAGGACGATGCGCGCCGCGACTGCGTGAGGCCGACCTCATAGCTGTTGGTGGCAAGATTGTTGCCGTAGGCATAGAGCTCGCGAAGGTTCGGCGCCCGCTCGGTCCGCGCGAGCGATAGCGCGACCGAATACCCGCCGTCGAGGTCCCAGGTCGCGCCAAGCGAAGCAGAAAGCGGTCCGTTCTTCGTGCCGGGATTGTTGCGGGCATAAAGCTTGATCGCATCCTCCCGCATGGCATTGCGCCAGTCCGGGCCATAGATCTGGAGGAGGAGGGGGAGGTAGATGGCTTCCAGTTCAGGCGACAGGATCACCACGAACTGCCCCGGCGGCAAGCTGATGTCGCGCCAATCCTTGCGAATGCCGAGCTCGACATGGACGGGCCCGAACGAGCGACGCTCGCTGAGGAACATGCCGACGTTCTTGGTCACGTGGTCGTAAGGCGGGACGAAGTCGAAGAAGCCGAACAGCTCCGCATCCTCCGTCAGAAGGTCGTCCAGGATATGCAGGTCATTGATGTTGAGGCCGGTGAAAGTCCCGTGCGTATATTGCACGCCGAACGTACCTGTGGATCCCAGCAGCGGCTTGTGGGTCAGTTCGATGCGCCCATCATGGACTTCGTTGGTATAGTGCGAGAAGAGAGCCGGCCCGTCGATCTCGTCGTGCCGGTAATCCGTGTAGGAGCCTCGCAGCCGGACACGGTAGAACCCCGGAAGCAGATCGGCGTAGTCCGCCCGCACATCCACCCTCTCGCTGCGCAGCTTGATGGAGGCGGTGTGGTCGTCCGATGAACCGAAGTAGTCGGTGAACTCGTCATGCGCTGCGCAATGAAGATCGGGGCCACCGTGGGTATGGCAAACGGCGTTGCGGTGTGAATGCCCCGGCAGGCCATAGTCGCTGTCCTGCCGTGTATAGGCGGCGCCGATATAGCCCTTGGGCGTGATCAACGACGCGCCGAAGCTGTAGCTCGATCCATCGGCGAAGGAGTCCTTGAGCTTGTCGGTGCCGAAAGCGTTGGGCACCTCGTAGTCCTCGCCGGCATGCCACGACCCTTCGGCATGCACCGCAAACCGGCCGAGGCCGGAGGTGACGCGGCCGACGATCGTCTTCTCCTCGTCCCCGGTGCCAAGCCGGAACTCCATCGCGCCGGAATATCCGCGCTCCGGCACGGCCTTGGGCACTTTGCCGTCGATCAGATTGATCGCGCCGTTGAGTGCATTGCCGCCATAGCGGATGGCGGCGGGCCCGCGCTGGATCTCGATCGCGTCGAGCAGCAGCGGATCGGTGGCGATGGCATGATCGGGCGAGACCGACGAGGCGTCGAACAGATTGGCTCCGTCGGACAGGATCTCGATCCGCGGCAGCGTCTGGCCGCGGATCACCGGGCGCGAAGCCCCGCCGCCGAAGTTGTCGAGGTGCACGCCCGGCAGCCCGGCGAGCGTCTCGCCCAGCCCGCCCTGCCGGCGATGGGCGAGTTCGTCGCCCGTTAGAACCCGGACAGGCGTGGTAGCCGGCATGTCGGGCGAGGTCAGCGAACCGGCGGTGACGATAATGTCGCCGGCGCGCGTGTCCCGATCCTGCTCAGTGTCCTCTGCAGCGGCCTCTTCCGCGATCGCTGCGACCGACAGCATGGTCACCGCCGCGGCCGCAGACAGAAGGCTGACACGCGTCCCGGCCCGATTGGCAGATGTTTTACCCATACGATTTCGATCCCCCCAACCGACTCGTCCCTCGGGGTACGATATACTATATCTCGAAAGGGTCAAACGGCTGGAGGGCAGTCCTGATTGCGCAACTTCCAAGCAGGGCTAAAGGCAGGCGAGATGTCAGCCGCCAGTCGAAGTACGGCCGAGTGTAAGGGCACCCTATATCATCAGTCAGGCGCCAGGGGCGGTGTGCTCGGGCGCAGTTCAGGCATAGCTGATCCAGCCGCGCCAGGTGAACGCCGCGTAGAACAACGCAGGATCCGAGAACCCGGCTTCGCACAGGATCGCCTCGTCCTGGTCAGGGTCCAGCAGCGGAAGGTGCGCGTCCACGGTCGCGCACATCTTCTCCACCTGTTCGGGATTGGCGCCCGACGCACGCGCAAAAGCGCCGTAGCGCGACAGCCAGAGCGCGCGGGCACCCCTCGATTGCGGGAAGCTGGAATGCGCCGCCACGAATGGCGCACCTGGCTTGAGCCGGCGGTGCAGTTCGCGCACCGTGCGCGAGCGTTCGGCGTCCTCGAGAAAATGCAGCGTCAGCAGACAGGCCGCGCCGTCGAAGGGCCCTTCGGGCGCATCGTCGATATAGCCTTCGCAGAATATGACTCGGGCAGCGTCGGGGCCGAGTACACGCCGCGCCTCGTCGAGCATGGCCGCGGCCGGATCGACGCCTACGAACGTCCAGCCCGGATGCGCCTCGGCCAGCGCCCGCAGTTCGAGGCCGCCACCGGCACCAAGCACTAGGATGCGGGCATCTTCCGGCGCGCGCTCGGCCAGGAGGATGGCAGTCATGCGATGCAGATCGGCGAAGCCCGGAATAAATCGGTGTGGACCGTCGCCATAGCGCCTCGCATGTTCGGGGTCGTTGAAGGCCGCGAGCATCGCCTGCATCGTTTGGTCATTCGGCATGGACCATCTCCGGATTGCAGGACTGCTTGCGGCCAGCGAGCCGCTCGTGAAAATCGGCGCTCAATTCAGCGAGCGTCACCGCACCGAAGCGCTCCAGCAGAAAAGCCTCGGCACCGTCGAACGCAGGGCCGAGTGCGGCGTTCACAGCCTGCTCCACAAGGCAGCCGGGCGCTTCCGTCCGGTTTCCGATCGCGAGCAGCGAGGGTTCGCCTAGGGCCTCGTAAACGTCCCGCAGAGTGAGGGTCGCAAGATCGCACGCCAGCGTCCAGCCGCCGCCATGCCCCTTTTCGGACCGGACGTAGCCACGGTCACGCAGGCCGGCCATGATCCGGCGTACCACCACGGAATTGGTCGTCATCGCCTTCGCCAGCATCTCGGACGTCATCGGCCCGTCATGCTCCGCCATATGCAGCAGCAGATGCAGCACGCTCGACAATCGGCTGTCTCGTCTCATGTAACATCTAATATTGCTTGAACGGCGGTAGGTCAACCTTGCTGCCTTGCCGGGCCGATCGGCCGGCCAATGAGGCTCCCAGCTTCCAAGATTTCACGTCCTCAGGGCTGGCGCCGGTTCGGGCTCGCCGCTAACGGTCCCGGCCGATGAGCGAGAGCCGAGCGATTCCCTGGCCTGGCATAGGTCTCGCGCTGGCGGCCGGCGTTTTCATGCTGGTTGCGGGCACGGATTTCTGGATCGCGATCGCCGTGGTGGCGATCTGGATCGGGTCGATCTTCCTGTTCACTCCGCCCCCGCCGAGCGCACCCGCGCAAGTCGAAGGGATGCAGCTCACGCGCGACGGGATGCGCGAGTTGATCGAGCATTCGGGCATGCCGCTGCTGCTGCTCGACGGCAGCCGGATCGTTATCGCGAACGTGGAGGCGCGCGAGGTGCTCGGGCGCCATATCCTGGGCCAGGACGCGCGCGTCGCCTTTCGCCATCCGGCGGCGGTCGACCTGCTGGGACGCGACAAGGGCGGCAGCGTCACCGTCCAGGGGCTCACAGGGCCGCGCAGCACGTGGCAGATGACCCGCCAGCCGATCGACGGGCGCTACTGGCTGGTCGAGCTGATCAACCGCACGACCGAAGCCGACATCAGCCGCGCGCACACCGATTTCGTCGCCAACGCCAGCCACGAGCTGCGCACGCCGCTCGCCTCGATCATCGGCTATGTCGAAACGCTCGCCGAAGAAGGCGAGAACGTCGACCCCGACATGGCCGCCAAGTTCCACGACACGGTGCTCAAGGAAGCGCGGCGGCTGCAGAACCTGGTCAACGACCTGATGTCGCTGTCACGCGTCGAGGCGGAGAAGCACGACCAGCCGCGCGACAAGCTCGACCTCGGCGCCCTGACCGAGCGTGCCGCGCGCGACGGCGCAGGGCCGCAGCGGCTCGACCGCCTGGTGCTGCACCGGCCGGAGGAGCCGATCACGGTGCGCGGGGATTCCGACCAGCTCGAACAGGTCGTCCGCAACCTGGTCGACAACGCATTGAAGTACGGAGATCCCGAAGCGCCCGTCGAAGTGAGCCTGGCGCACGGCGAGCGCGACATGGCGGTGCTGGAAGTGCGCGACAGGGGCGAAGGCATCGCGCCGGAGCATCTTCCGCACCTGACACGGCGGTTCTATCGCACCGATCCGGGTCGCAGCCGCGCGGCCGGCGGGACCGGCCTGGGCCTGGCCATTGTCAAGCACATCGTGGAAAGGCATCGTGGCCGCCTCGACATCGCGAGCAAGCGCGGACAAGGCACGATTGTTACCATTCGCATGCCGATGGTCGGAGAAGAGGTCGAGGGCGAATCATGAAGCGGTCACAATTGCGGGACATCGGACCAGAAGCATGATCGGTTTCTCCCCCCTCCCCTCATTCCCGTCCCGCGTGTTCGAAGGCCGGCGCTGAGATGTCAGCCGCGACGCTCCTCCTGCTCGCGCTCGGGCTGGCGCTCGCCGGCTGGCTGGCCGCGCGCGCCCGCGCCTGGAGTTTTAAGCGCGCCGCGCCGCAGCAGCGGCTGGCCGCGCTGCCTTCGTACCACGGCTGGTATGTCGCGCTGTGGATCGCCGTGCCGGTCCTGCTGTTCGTGCTGGTGTGGAACGTCATCGAGCCGCAACTGGTCATGCAGTCCGTGCTGGCGAGCCCGGCGGCCGGGCAACTGCCGGAGTTCGGCATGCAGCGCAGCACGATCCTGGCCGAAGCCCGTGCCGTTGCGGTCGGCTCCGCACCGACGGTGTTCAACCCGGCCGCGGCGCAACTGGTGGAGCCGTTCCGTGAAGCTCTTGCGCGCTATCGCCTGATCGGCGTGATCGTCACCCTGGCCATTGGGCTGCTGTTTGGCGCCTGGGCCTTCCTGCGCCTGAAGCCCGACTTCACGGCGCGGACCCGCGTGGAGCGGACGGTGATGATCGGCTTGCTGATCGCCTCGCTGGTGGCGATCCTGACCACGCTCGGCATCTTCGTCAGCCTGGTGTTCGAGACGGTCCGCTTCTTCGGCATGGTCAGCCCGCTCGACTTCCTGTTCGGCACCCATTGGGGGCCGGACCCGATGAGCAGCCCGGACAATCCGGATCCGGACCGCTACGGCGCGATCCCACTGTTCTGGGGTACGATCTACATCGGCGCGATCATCGCCATGATCGTGGCCATTCCGCTCGGCCTGATGAGCGCGATCTACCTGACGCAGTACGCCTCCCCCGCATGGCGCAAGTGGCTTAAGCCGATGCTGGAGATCCTCGCCGGCGTGCCGACGGTGGTCTACGGTTACTTCGCCGCGCTGACCGTCGCGCCGGCGATCCGTGACCTGGCGGTTGGCATCGGCATCAGCAACGCCTCGAGCGAGAGCGCGCTGGCCGCCGGCCTGGTCATGGGCGTGATGATCATTCCGTTCGTCTCCTCGATGGCCGACGATTCCATCGCCGCCGTGCCGCAGGCGATGCGCGACGGCAGCCTGGCGATGGGCGCCACGACCAACGAGACGATCCGCCGCGTGCTGGTGCCGGCCGCCCTGCCCGGCATCGTCGCCGGGGTGATGCTGGCCATCAGCCGCGCCATCGGCGAAACGATGATCGTGGTGATGGCCGCGGGCGCCGCCGCCAACCTCAGCGCCAATCCGCTGGAGGCGATGACCACGGTCACCTTCCAGATCGTCGCCATGCTCACCGGCGAAGGCAGCTTCGACCACCCAGCGACGCTGAGCGCCTTCGCGCTCGGCTTCGTGCTGTTCCTCGTCACCCTGGGGCTCAACTTCATCGCCCTGCGCGTCGTCAAACGGTTCCGCGAAGCCTATGAGTGACCAGATCTCCCCCACGCGCACGCCCGCTTTCGAAGCGCGGCTGAAGAAGCGCTATGCGGCCGAGCGGCGCTTCAAGGCCGCCGGTCTTGCCGCGATCCTGTTCTCCGTCGCCGTGTTGCTGTTCCTGCTGGTAACGATGACCTACAACGGCATTGGCGGCTTCACCCGGGCCGAGCTTGCCGTGCCGGTCGATTTCCGCGAGGCGGCGCTGAACGTCGATCCATCGATCGAGGACGAGGACGAGATCGTCCGCGCGCTGGAAGCGCAGGGCCTGCCGGCGGTGATCGACTTCTACGCCGAACGCGCACTTGGCGAAGACGGCGCGGCCCAGCTGGCCGGGCAGAGCTGGCGCAATGCGGCGCAGGAGATCGTCGCCAATCCGGCCCTGCTGAACGGCGAAGCCGTGCTGTGGCTGCCGGCCGATGACGATCTGGCCAGTGCCCACAGCGGCGACGGCCAGGCCGCGCTGCAGCCGCTGGCGCGGAGGCTGGCGGAGGAAGGCAAGCTGGCCAATCGGCTAGACCTCGACTTCCTCGCCCGTTCGGACGCCACGGACCCGCAGCAAGTCGGCATCTGGGGCGCGCTCAAGGGCTCGATCCTGACGATGATCGTCACCCTGCTGCTGGCATTCCCGATCGGCGTGCTCGCGGCGCTCTATCTAGAAGAATACGCGCCGAAGAACCGCTGGACCGACGTGATCGAGGTGTCGATCAACAACCTCGCGGCAGTGCCTTCGATCATCTTCGGCCTGCTCGGCCTGGCCGTGTTCCTGACGCTGTTCCCCAACTTGCGTTCCGCCCCGCTGATCGGCGGCATGACCCTGGCGCTGATGACGATGCCGGTGATCGTGATCGCCGGGCGCAACGCCATCAAGGCGGTACCGCCCAGCATTCGCGATGGCGCCATGGCGCTGGGTGCCAGCCCCGTTCAGGTGGTGTTTCACCACGTCCTGCCCCTGGCCCTGCCGGGCATCCTGACCGGCACGATCATCGGCATGGCCCGCGCCCTGGGTGAGACGGCGCCGCTGCTGATGATCGGCATGCGCGCGTTCGTCGCTACCCCGCCTGGCGGCTTCACCGATCCGGCGACCGTGCTGCCGGTGCAGATCTTCCTGTGGTCCGACGAGATCGACCGCGGGTTCGTGGAACGCACCAGCGCCGCGATTATCGTACTCCTGCTGTTCCTGCTGGTCATGAACGGCGTAGCCATCTACCTGCGCAATCGCTTCGAGAAGAAATGGTGACCGAACCAATCGACCAGAACTCCGCCAAGATGCGCGCCCGCGACGTTTCCGTTTTCTACGGGAACAAGAAGGCGATCGACGCCGTCTCGATCGATATCCCGAGCGAGTTCGTCACCGCTTTCATCGGCCCTTCCGGCTGCGGCAAGTCGACCTTCCTGCGCGCGCTCAACCGGATGAACGACACGATCCCGTCGGCGCGGGTCGAAGGCTGCATCGAACTCGACGGGGAGGACATCTATCGTTCCAAGATGGACGTCGTGCAGCTGCGCGCCCGCGTCGGCATGGTGTTCCAGAAGCCGAACCCGTTCCCCAAGTCGATCTACGAGAACATCGCTTACGGGCCGCGCATCCACGGCCTTGCCGAAGGCAAGGCGGAGCTCGACGCGATCGTCGAGAAATCCCTGCGCCGCGCCGGCCTGTGGGAGGAAGTGAAGGACCGCCTGCTCGATTCCGGCACGGCCCTGTCGGGCGGCCAGCAGCAGCGCCTGTGCATCGCCCGGGCTATCGCCGTGCAGCCCGAGGTCATCCTGATGGACGAGCCGTGCTCCGCGCTGGATCCAATCGCCACCGCCAAGATTGAGGAACTGATCGACGAGTTGCGCGGCCGCTACGCCATCGTCATCGTCACGCACTCGATGCAGCAGGCCGCCCGCGTTTCTCAGCGAACGGCCTTCTTCCACCTTGGACATATGGTGGAATACGGCGATACTTCGCAGATCTTCACCAACCCGCACGAGGAGCGGACGAAGGACTACATCACAGGCAGGTACGGTTGATGACGGAACATACGGTCAAGGCGTTCGACGAGGACATCACCCGCCTGCGCGGCATCATCGCCGAAATGGGCGGACTGGCCGAAGTGGCCATCCAGGATGCGATGCAGGCGCTCGTCAGCGCCGACGAGGATCTCGCCCGCCAGGTGGTCGAGCGTGACGTGAAGCTCGACAAGCTCGAGAGCGAAGTCGACGAACTGGCCGTGCGCGTGATCGCCTTGCGCGCCCCGATGGCTGACGATTTGCGCGAAGTGATCGCCGCGCTGAAGATCGGCGGCGTGGTCGAGCGGATCGGCGATTATGCCAAGAACATCGCCAAGCGCGTCGGCCGCATCGAAGGCCGCAAGCGCTTCGAGCCGCTGACCCTGATCCCGGCAATGGCCGAAGTCGCGGCCGAGATGGTCCACGACGTGCTCACCGCCTATGCCGCGCGCGACCCCGTGCTGGCGCGCGAGGTGATCCAGCGCGACGACAAGGTCGACGCGTTCTACGACAGCATCTTCCGCAATCTCGTCAGCCACATGGTCGAGAACCCGGCGACCATCAGCAGCGCGGCGCAATTGCTGTTCATCGCCCGCAACCTGGAACGGATCGGCGACCACGCGACCAACGTGGCGGAGATGGTCCATTACGCCGCGACCGGCACTTATCCGCCTGAAGAGCGGGATCACGACGCCTGACGGTCAAACGCATGTCGTTCGCCTGTCACATGCCTGTAACACACACAGGCGCATAGGCGGTCATGGCCAGTCCCAAGCTCCTTCTCGTCGAAGACGACATCTCGCTCGCAGAGCTGCTCGAATACCGCTTCACCAAGGAAGGCTATCGCGTTCGCTCGACGCCCGACGGCGACGAGGCACTCGAGATGGCGGAGGAAGATGCGCCCGACCTCGTGATCCTCGACTGGATGATCGAAGGCACCAGCGGGATCGAAGTCTGCCGCCGCCTGCGCCGCGCCAAAGGCACGGAGCACGTGCCGATCATCATGCTGACGGCCCGTGAAGCCGAAGACGACCGCATCCGCGGGCTCGACACCGGCGCGGACGATTACATCACCAAGCCGTTCTCACCGCGCGAGCTGCTCGCCCGCGTCTCCGCCGTGCTGCGCCGGGTCCGCCCGGCCTTGGCCGGCGAGACGATCCAGGTCGGCGACATGAAGCTCGATCCCGTGGCCCACCGCGTCGAGCGCGAAGGCAAAGAGCTCAAGCTCGGCCCGACCGAATACCGCCTGCTGGCGTTCTTCATGGAGCACCCGCGCCGGGTCTTCTCGCGCGCGCAACTGCTCGACGCGGTCTGGGGCACCGGCAGCGAGATCGAGGAACGCACCGTCGACGTCCACATCCGCCGCCTGCGCAAGGCGATCGAAGCCGGCGGTGCACCCGACCCGATCCGCACCGTCCGCTCCGCCGGCTACGCGCTGGAGCCGGTGTAGGGTTCTTCCGGCTGGGTTCGTGCCGAGCCTCACGTGGTTCGACAAGCTCACCACGAACGGTAAGAGCTTGCGATAACGTACTGAATACTACCTAAACCGTTCGTCCTGAGCTTGTCGAAGGACCAGCACGCAACATACGTGGTTCGACAAGCTCACCACGAACGGCTGGAATCTGCGAAACCATCAAGCACGCCCCCCCATCCGTTCGTCCTGAGCTTGTCGAAGGACGAACTGGCACGCCGCTTCAGACCTGCGAGCCGCTCAGCGGCAGAACCCTCCCCATCCGCGCGAAGCCTGGTCCAGGTGCAGGTGATCGCGATGCGCCTCGTTGTAGTCCGGCGAAAGCACGGTGCCGAAAATGCCGCAGGCGCCGTCGCGCACGCGGTGGAGGAACGCCGCTTCATCGTCCTGCTCGTCCTCGCCGCCCCAGTCGCCGAGCACGCTGATCCGCCGCCCGTCCGCCAGCACGAACGCGCCGACGTCGAGCGCATTGCCGGTGGCGTGCTCGCTCCAGCGGCCGGTGCCGCGGCCATAAAGCCGGCGGCAACTGTAGGCGCCGAAATGCTCGATCCGCTCGACCGGAGACCCGAGCAGCTCTTCCGCCGCCGGCTGCACCTCGCGCACCAGCCACAACTCGAGCGCGGCGCCGACCGCGCAAGTGACCGGCGGCCGGTCTGGCACAAGCGGGAGCCCGGTCATCACCGTGCGATCCTCCCGCAGGCATTCGCCCTCGCCCGCCGGATCGAGCACGGAGAACTCGACCGCGCTGCGCTCCAGCACCGCCCGGCACTCGGCCGGATTGCCGCGCAAGCCGGCGATCTTCTTCTGCGTCGCCCAACCTGGGGGATGGCGCAAGTCCAGCGGAGCCCAGGGATCGTGCTGCGGGTGATCGTGCAACCAGGCGCGCGCGGCCAGGAACAGCGCGCCGACGATCAGCAGGGCCAAGGCAGGCTTGTCGATCGAGGGAACGCGCACAGGCGACCTATGCGCTACCTTCCGAACAGTTCCGCCAAGATGGCTAGTGCAATGGCGATGAAGGTGAGACCAACTCCGCGATCGAGCCAGAGTCGCGTGCTCGGTCGCTCCATCGCTTTGGCAATGCGGCTGCCAGCGCCGATATAGAGTAGGCCTAGCGCAACATCGATCACCATGGCGACAATTGCGAGCACCACTAGCTGTGGCACGACCGGGCTGCGGGTGTCGACGAACGGCGGCAGCAATGCCACGATGTAGACTAACGATTTGGGATTGCCGATCGCCACGAAGATTCCGTCGCGGAAGGCGTGCCGCGACGAGCCGCGGGCTGGTTCCACACCCTCGTCGGCCGCAGCTCCCGTATGGCGCAGCGCCTGCACTCCCAGCCATGCAAGATAAAGCGCTCCGCCTACTGCCAACAGGCGAAAGGCTAGGGGAAAAGCCGCCGCCAGCGTTCCAAGGCCGGCTGCCGCGAGCAGCCACCATACGATGTAGCCCAGTTGCACTCCGATAAGTGCAGCAGTACCGGAACGGGCACCGCGCCAAATCGATTGGCTGAGCACGAACAGCATAGATGGACCGGGTACGAGGCTACTAAGCCCCGTCACCAGCGCGAAGGCAGCGACCTTTTCTGCGTCCATTTTGGCCTCCCCGGACAGGGAGCTAATGGAAGTCGCGCGACTTGGGAATGACCCGCACATCGCGCGGGTGCTGCAGCAGGAACTCGTTGGGGTCCTGCGGCCCCGGCAGTTCGCGCGGCGCGGGGCGGCTGTGCGGAGGGTTCTTGCCGTGGTCGCCGTGGGCCAGGGCCGGCCTCAGCAGCCCGTCGGCCAGCTTGCCGAGTTCGCCGGTCGCGTCGACCAGGTGGGTCGCGATCACATGGACCACGTCGTCGTCGTATTCCACGCGCCCGCGCACTTCCATCAGGCGCGAGCCCATGACCACCTTGCGGTATTTCGCCATCGTGTCGGGCCAGATGACGAGATTGGCAACGCCGGTTTCGTCCTCGATCGTGATGAACACCACGCCTTTCGCGCTGCCCGGGCGCTGGCGGATCAGCACGACGCCGGCGATGTCGATCATCGCGCGGTGCTTGCGGGCGCGCAAGTCGCAGGCCCTCACAAAGCCGCGCTGGGCCAAGCCTTCGCGCAGGAAGCTCATCGGATGGGCCTTCAGGCTCAGCCGCTGGGTCTGGTAATCGGCGACCACCTCTTCGCTCAGCGTCATCTGCGGCAGCGCGGCAGGCTCCGCATCGGCGCCCTCGCCCTGCGTCTCGGCATAAGCGAACAGCGGCAGGTCCGGCCCGGATACGAGGCTCCTGGCATCCCACAGCGCCTGCCTGCGCGGCAGGTGGAGCGAACCGAAGCAATCGGCCGCGGCGAGCCGCTCGATATTCGCGGGCGAGAGCCCCGCCCGGCTGCGCAGCTCGGCAAGGTCGCGGAACGGCCCACCGGCTTCGCGCGCCGTCACCAGCTTCGCGGCGACGTGCCAAGGCAGGCCCTCGACCTGGCGCAAGCCCAGGCGCAGCGCGACCCCGGTGTCGAGCCGCCAACGGCCATTCCCGTTAACTCCGTCATCCCCGCGAAAGCGGGGATCGCTGGCCTCCCGGTTCGGCCTGGGGGCCAGCGGTCCCGGATCGAGTCCGGGACGACGAGCCTCTTCCAGCGTGCAGTCCCACTGCGAATGATTGACGTCGATCGGCAGGACGGTGACGTCATGCTCCTGCGCATCACGCACGATCTGCGCCGGGGCGTAGAAGCCCATCGGCTGCGAGTTCAGCAGGGCGCAGGCGAACGCCACCGGGTAGTGGCACTTGACCCAGCTCGAGACATAGACGAGGTGCGCGAAACTGGCCGCGTGGCTTTCGGGGAAGCCGTACTCGCCGAAGCCCTTGATCTGGTTGAAGCAGCGTTCGGCGAACTCCGGATCGTAGCCGCGCTGGACCATGCGGCCGACCATCATGTCCTCCAGCTCGCTGACCATGCCGCGGCTGCGGAACGTCGCCATCGCCTTGCGCAGGCGATTGGCTTCGGCCGCGGTGAACTTCGCCGCGTCGAGCGCGATCTTCATGGCCTGCTCCTGGAAGATCGGCACCCCGTACGTGCGGCCCAGGATGGACGAAAGCTCGTCGGATGGGCCGTGCTCGGGCGCTGGGCCGGGAAGGCGAAGCTCGGGCTTGCCTTCCCGCCGGGCCTTGCGCTGCTTGAGGTAGGGATGGACCATGTCGCCCTGGATCGGCCCGGGGCGGACGATCGCCACCTGCACGACCAGGTCGTAGAACTCGCGCGGCCTCAGGCGCGGCAGCATGTTCATTTGCGCCCGGCTTTCGACCTGGAACACGCCGACCGAGTCCGCCTTGCACAGCATGTCGTAGACCTCCGGATCCTCCTGCGGAACAGTGGCCAGGGTCAGGCTACGATCATGATGACTTTCAACGAGATGCAGGGCCTTCCTGATACATGTCAGCATGCCCAGGGCGAGCACGTCGATCTTGAAGATGCCGAGATCGTCGAGGTCGTCCTTGTCCCATTCGATGAAGCTGCGATCCGGCATCGCGCCGTTGCCGATCGGCACGGTCTCGGTCAGCAGCCCTTCGGTGAGGATAAAACCGCCGACGTGCTGGCTGAGATGGCGCGGCATGCCGATCATCTGCTCGGTCAACTTCAGAACGCGTCTCAAGTGCGGGTCGGAAAGGTCCAACCCCGTTTCCGCCAGGATATGCTGCTCGTCGAGCTCGCGGCCGTACCCGCCCCAGACCGTACGGGCCAGGGAAGCGGTTACGTCTTCGCTGAGGCCCATGGCCTTGCCCACCTCGCGGATCGCCATGCGCGGGCGGTAATGGATCACCGTGGCGCAAAGGCCCGCGTGGTCGCGGCCGTACTCGCTGTAGATGTGCTGGATCACCTCCTCGCGCCGCTCATGCTCGAAGTCGACGTCGATGTCCGGCGGCTCGCACCGCTCTTCGGAGATGAAGCGGTCGAACAGAAGCTGGTGCGTGGCCGGGTCGACGGACGTGATGCCGAGGCAGAAGCACACCGCGGAATTGGCCGCGGACCCGCGCCCCTGGCACAGGATCGGCGGCTCCTGGCTGCGGGCGAAGTCGACGATCTCCTTGATCGTCAGGAAGTAGGGTGCGAGTTCCAGCTTGCGGATCAGCGCCAGCTCGTAATCGAGCGTCTTCCGAATGTCGTCCCTCAGGCCCTCGGGGTAGCGCCACTTCGCCCCTTCCCAGGTCTGCTGCTCCAGGTACCCCTGTGACGTCATGCCGCCGGGATAAGCCCGCTTCGGGTACTCGTACCGGAGCTCATCCAGGCTGAACCGGCAGGCATCGGCCACCTCGCGTGACGTCATGATGGCATGGGGCCAGCGCTCGAACAGCCTGATCATCTCGGCCGGGCTCTTGAGGTGCCGCTCGGCATTGGCGTGGAGCAGATGGCCGGCCTCGGCGACCGTGGTCTTGTGCCGGATCGCCGTCATCACGTCCTGCAGCGGTCGCCGCTCGGGCGCGTGGTAATGAACGTCGTTGGTGGCGAGCAGCGCCAGGCCGTTCGCCCTCGCGAGCCCGTCGAGCCGGTCGATCCGCGCGATGTCGTCCCCGGTGTAGAGATAGCTGGCGGCAAGATGGCGCAGTGTCGGGAGTTGCTCTGTGAGGTGGGGGAGGATCTCGGGGAATGAGGCGGTTAGTTCACGCGGAGGCGCGGAGGCGCGGAGAGAAGATTTGCGCTCGCAGAGGCGCAGAGGCGCGGAGGGTTCTTGCGCCGCAGGCAATACATCGTTCGAAATTGAGAGCGGCTTCGCCGCAGACGTGCCTTCTCTGCGCCTCCGCGCCTCTGCGAGCGCCATTCTCCGCGCCTCCGCGTCTCCGCGTGACCCCGGAAAAGGAATGACGTTGCCTTCGACCTCAATCGTGATCTCCGCGTCCAGGTCGGCCGGCGGCAGGAGGATCAGTTGCACGCCCTCGGAATGGTCCGCCAGCATGGCCAGGTTGATCTGGCACACGCCTTTGTCCTGCCATTCGCCTTCGGGCGTCTGCATCCGCCCGGCGGAGATCAGCCGGCAGAGCCGCCCGTAAGCCGCGCGGTCGGTCGGATAAGCGAGAAACGCCAGACCTTCCACGGTTTCTATGCGGCAGCCGATAACCGGCTTCAACTTAACGGTTTTTGCTTCGGTATGGATGCGCACGATGCCGGCCATCGAGTTGGCGTCGGCGATCCCCAACGCATCGTAGCCGAGCGCATGGGCGGCGAGCACGAGATCGACCGCGTCCGATGCCCCGCGCAGAAAAGTGAAGCAGCTCACCAGGCCCAGCTCGACGAAGGGCGCGCGCGGCGGCGGTGCTATCGCGTCCGGATCGATCTTGATCCGGCGCTTGCCGGGCGTGAGCGGTGCTTCGGGCATGCCATACTCACCCGGCCAGCTCCGCCAGGCGTTCGGCGACGGCGGCAAGATCGGCGCGGAACAGGCGTTCCTGCTCGACCCGCGCCTCGTCGCGCAGGCGCAGCAGGTAGGATGGGTGCGCGGTGATCCACAGCTCGCTGCCGTCCTCCAGACGGTGCGCTTCGCCCCGGGCGCGGGTTATGCTCACCGTCTTGCCGAGCAGGCCGCGCGCGGCGCTGGCGCCGAGTGCCAGCACGAGCTTGGGCTGGACGAGCTCCCGCTCCCCATCGAGCCACCAGCGGCAGATGTCGATCTCCTTGGCGGTCGGCGACTGGTGCAGCCGACGCTTGCCCCGCTGCACGTACTTGAAGTGCTTGACCGCGTTGGTGACGTAGACCTGCCCCCGGTCGATCCCGGCTTCGACCAGGTAGCTGTCGAGCAACTGACCCGCAGGGCCGACGAAAGGCTTGCCGGCAAGGTCTTCCTGGTCGCCCGGCTGCTCGCCGACGACCATCAGCGCGGCATGCTTCGGCCCTTCGCCCATGACCGCCTGGTTCTCCAGCTCGCCGATCGGGCAGCGGCGGCACTGGTGAATCGCTTTTTCTATGGCGGAAAGGGACTTAAGCCGCTCTTCCTCATAGCCTTTGCCAGCTGCAACCATGGCCGCCTCGCGTCCTTGCGCGCCGGCCACGAGCCCGGGAATGAGCGCCGCCTCCGGCATGTTCTTCCAGTACTTGCGGGGCATTTCCTTGAGCATCGCCCCGACCTTCAAACGCGCGGGGTTGAAGATCGATGCGTAGTACTTGCGCCAGAAGTCCTCCATCGGATCGCCGGCAGGCGCGTCGGACCGCTCCGCCGGCGGGCCTTCCGCCAGGGTCTCCCCGTCCCAGTGCAGCGAACCCTTGGGCGTCAGGATCGACCAGGCCATGTTGGCGAACCGGCGCACGAAGAACCCGCCATTGGCGCGCAGGATGTGGTGCTCCGGCTCGAACCAGGCGACGAAGCGCTCCGCCCCGCCATCTCCCTCGACCCGCCGGAAGCGCACGAAGGCACGCATCTTGTGAATGTCGCGGCGAACCGCACGGGCCAGCGCGTCGATGCGGCGGACATCGCCGTCGGCGCCGTCCTCCATTATCCTGGGGTTGGCCTGCAGCCGCCAGAGCAGGCGGTAGAGCAGATCGAAGCGACCGGGATCGGAATGGCACACGGCGCTGCGGGCAAGCTCCACGAACGGCCTGCTGGCCCGCACGACCGGCGCAGCGGCCCCCGGCGCCGGCACGGGCCTGCCGCCGTGCCCGAACAGGCTTTCGAAGCCGCCGGGCTCGGTCCAGACCACCTCGTCCGGCCGCACGCCGCCCTGCACCAGCAGTCGGGCCTGATCGCGCCAGAACTCGAAGTCGTCCGGCTCGGGCATCTCGACGACGCAGGCTTCGGCCGCATGCATGGCAGGGAACGCGGCCGTCATGCCGCGAACAGCTCCAGCTGGGTGGCCTTGGGCGCCAGCATGGCCCGCAAGTCCGCGCGGTCGGTCAGGGTGACCGGGCGCCAGTCGGCGGTGACGATGAACGGCCGCATCTTGGCCACCGAGACGGTCAGCCGCCCCACATCCTCCAGGCGTAAGGTCCGATGGCGGCGTGACGCCAGAATGCGGTCCACCGCCCGCACGCCCAGCCCCGGCACGCGCAGCAGCATCTCCCGCGGCGCCCGGTTGACGTCGACCGGGAAGCGCTCCCGGAACCTGAGCGCCCAGGCGAGCTTGGGATCGATATCGAGCGGCAGCATGCCGTCAGCGCCCGCCGCATCGGCCACTTCGCCGGGGGCATAGCCGTAAAAGCGCATCAGCCAGTCCGACTGGTAGAGTCGATGCTCACGGATCAGCGGCGGGCGCTTGAGCGGCAGCACCGCGCTGGCGTCGGGGATCGGGCTGAAAGCGGAGTAATAGACCCGGCGCAGCTTGAAGCGTCCGTAAAGCTGGCTGGCCTTGCCGACGATGTCGGCATCGGTCGCCGCATCCGCCCCCACGATCATCTGCGTGGACTGGCCGGCGGGCGCGAACTTTGGGGCATGCTTGAAGCGCTTGGTGGCGTCCGCCCCTTCGCTGATCGCCGTCTTCAGCCCGCCCATGGCGCCTTCGATGCGTCCGGCGTTCTTGTCCGGCGCCAGGCGCGTCAGCCCGGCCACCGTCGGCAGTTCGACGTTGATCGACACGCGGTCGGCATAAAGCCCCGCCTGGTGGACAAGCTCCGCATCCGCCTCGGGGATCGTCTTGAGGTGAATGTAGCCGCGAAAATCGTGCTCTTCCCGCAGGATACGAGCCACTTCTATCAACTGCTCCATCGTGTGGTCGGGGCTTTTGACGATCCCGGAGGAGAGGAACAGCCCTTCGATGTAGTTGCGGCGGTAGAAGCTCAGCGTCAGGTCGGCCACTTCCTGGGGCGTGAACCGGGCACGCCGCACGTTCGAGCTCTTGCGGTTGATGCAGTAGTGGCAATCGAACACGCAGTGGTTGGTCAGCAGGACCTTGAGCAGCGAAATGCACCGCCCGTCCGGGGCATAGGCGTGGCAGATGCCCATCCCTTCGGTCGAGCCGATGCCTTTCCCGCCCGCACTGCTGCTGCGCTTGGCAGTGCCGGAGGAGGCGCAGGAGGCATCGTACTTCGCCGCATCGGCGAGGATTTCCAGCTTCTCAAGGAGACTCGGTTGGGCCATTTGTTCCATATATGTTCTACACTTACATTCGCCAAGGACTCTCTTCAGGGACCCGGCTTTTTCATGCGCACAGCCCCTGCAGGAACCAGTCGGGCGCCCCGCCCCGCCCGTCGCCGGCGAGGCCGAGCCGGTAGATCCAGTAGCGGCGCCCCTCGCGGTCCTCGATGCGGTAGTAGTCGCGCAGGCGGGTGCCGCCGCGCTCGCGCCACCATTCGGGCGCGATCCGCTCGGGCCCTTCGATGCGGACGATGTCGTGCGCCTTGCCGCGCCAGCGGAAGCTTCGCGGGAAGCCGTCGGGCGTCGGGTAGAGCACCGCGATCTTCTCCGGCCGGTCGAGCAGCTTGAGCGGGCGCTGGTGGAAGGCCAGCTCGCCCTGGCTTGCCGGTTCGGGCGCGAGCGGCGCCTGCCAGCGCTGGGCCCGCTCCGGGATATGGCTGGGGTGCGGGACCGGGCGGCGGACCGCCTTCTCGCCGAGGCGCATGGCCAGGCGGTCGATGCACACGGCAAGGCTCGTGCCCTGGCCTTCGGCCCCGGCCTCGATATCGCCCTGGGCCAGCGGCAGCGGCTCGGTCCAGCTCGCCCGCAGGCGGACCGTTTCGAAGCCGAAGCCGGCATCCACGTCGTCGAGCTTGCCCGCGAACAGGCGGCAGACATGCGCCGCATCGCGCGTGGCGGCGGCGAATTCGAGGTGGCGCAAGGCCACTTCGCCATCGACGCGCCAGAGGCCGATCTCGAGCCGCCGCGCCCCCTGGGCCCGGCTTTCGAGTTCGCGCACCATGTCGGCGGCGAGATCGGCCACGACCTGGTCGAGCAGCTCGCGGTGGCGGATCGGCTCCATCAAGCGGCGCTGGACCAGCGGCGCGGGTACGGCGAAGACCGGCAGCAGCGGCTCCGGCAAGCGGCCGAGCAACTGGTCCATCCGCAGCAGCGGATTGGCGGCGGGGGAGCGGCGGTTGCGGAAGCGCCGCTGGATCGCGTCGCGCCTGATGGTCCCGACCTGCCCGATCCGCTTGAGCCCGAGGCGGCGAAGCACGGTGAGCACATCGCCCTCCAGCCTGAGCGCAGCGACCGGCAGGTTGGCGAGACGCTTGGCGGCATCGCTCTCCGGCGCGAGGATCGCCCGCTCCGGTCCGTAATGCGCCAGCGCCCAGGCGGCGCCGGCGGTCGGGGCGATGGCCAGCCTGGCCCGGAGACCGCGCCTGGCGAACATGTCCTGCGCATCGGCCAGCAGCCGTTCCTCCCCGCCGAACAAGTGAGCGACGGCGGTGACGTCGACCAGCAGCCCGTCGGGCCGGTCGAGCGCGCTCCACGGCCCCCAGCGCTGCGCCCACAGCGCCAGCTTCCCGAGCAGGGCCAGGTCGCCCGCCGGATCGCTCGGGCTGACCCTGATCTGCGGGCACAGCGCGCGGGCGTCGGCAAGGCGCATCTCCGGCCGTGCGCCGGCGGCGAGGCCGGCGTCGTTGGCCGCTTCGATCCGCGGGCCGTGCGCGGTCTCGGCGATCAGTGCGTGCGGTTCGGCATCGGCGCCCTCCCCCTCGGCGCAGCCGGCTTCAAGACGCCAGCGGTCGATCGCCAGCCGCGCGAGCCAGATCGACATGATCCGGCGTGGTGGCGGCGAGGCGGTCGGCGGCGAGGTGGTTTCCCTCATCGCGTAAGATCCATTCTCCGGGGGCATGGGCGCGGGCGCGGAACAGTTCGGCACGCCAGCTCGGGCGGCCGGGCGCGGCGGCGTTCCAGCGGGGGGCGGACGACGGGGCGGATTTCACTTCCCAGCGCATCCGCGCCGAGCTGAGGTCGCGCGCGGCATCGAGCCGGACGAGGTAGAGCGGCACGCCGTGGCGCTCCGCCGCGAGGCTCAGGCGGCGCGATGCGGTGAAGTCGAGCGCACGGGGATTGCCCGCCAGCTCTCCGATCACGAAAGCAAGGTCGCGGCAGCGGACGCCTTCCTCCAGCGCGAACAGCATGTCCTCGGGCGTCTTGGCCGCGACATGGATCAGCCGCCCGCGCAGCGTCTCCGGCAAGCCGTGGCGATAAGGCCGCCCGCCGAGCCGCAGTGCGGCGGCGTCCTGTACCCAGAGGAACGGGCGCGCTTCCCGCTGCTCCCCTTCGGCAGGGCGCAAGCCGTCCAGCGCCAGCGCCAGCGCGGCGGCCGCCCCGCCCGCTTCGTCTCCCGCTGCGAAGACCTCGCTATGCCGCGCGTCGGCCAGGCCGGGGCGCCAGCGGGGCGCCTGTTCGCCCAGAGAGGCAAGCTCTCCGGCAGTGAGGAAGCTACTTAGGTCCATAACGAATCGACTCCTAAGTTCTCTTTATGTTCCTCTTTGTTTTTGCTCGCAATCCGGTCGTGCCGATCCATCCAGTACGGCCAACGGTTTGCCCGAGGGTGCCGGTTGAAGTTGATCCCTGTCCCGACCACCCTCCCATTCCCCGTCACCCTGAACTCGTTTCAGGGCCCATTTCTCCGCTCGGGCGAGCTTGCTCGCGGGCGCGGCGTTGCCGCTCGTGTCCGGGCGCTCCGCCCCCAGCCGGGAGATGGATGCTGAAACGAGTTCAGCATGACGGGTTCGGAGCGAAGTGGGGCCGTGCAGTGGTGTGCTTGTCCTGCCGAATCCGGAACCAAGGCGCGGGCCGCCCCGTTTCGGGACCAAATCAAGGAGACTTTCGATGAGCGGCGACAAGACCCATGAGCTCAAGAACAAGTTCTGGACGGCGCTGGCCGACAGCCCGTTCCTGTTCCTGCAGCTCGACAGCGATCCCCACACCGCGATGCCGATGACCGCGCAGCTCGATAAGGACGCCAACAGCGCGATCTGGTTCTTCGTCTCGCGCGATCACACGTTCGCGCCGGGCGGCCCGGCCACGGCCACTTTCGCCGGCAAGGGCCACGACATGTTCGCCCGCTTCACCGGGGTGCTCACCGAAGAGACCAGCCGCGAACGGCTGGAGAAGCAGTGGAGCCGCCCGGTCGAGGCATGGTTCGACGGCAAGGACGATCCGAACCTGTTGATGCTGCGGATGGACCTCGGCCAGGCGGAGATCTGGAACGGCGATCTCGGCTTCTTCGATACCACGAAGATGCTGCTCGGCTTCGATGTTCGCGAGGAAGCCCGCGAGGAGCACCTCAACACCACCTTGTAAGCGCTTGACCGAACGCGCGTCACGCGCGTGGGGTCGCTTCCCCGGGGAAGCGGCCCCAACTCAGGCCCGGATCAGGGCCGGCCGCGATCTTCCACGCCGGGAATGTCCGGCTCCAGATCGGCATATTCCGGCTCGTGCACTTCCACGATGCCGCGGCCCAGGTGGCTGCGCTGGCGGCCATAGACCAGGTAGACGACGATCCCGATGGCGGTCCACGCCGGCAGCATGATCATCGCCTCGAACGGCAGGTTGAGAAACAGGAACACGCAGCCGCCGATGGTCAGGGGCCCGATCAGCCACAGCGCCGGCACCCGGAACTTGCGGGCCCGCGAAGGATCCCTTCGGCGCAGCAGCATCACCGAGACCGCCACCATCATGAATGCGTAGAGCGTGCCGGCGTTGGAGATGTCCGCCAACTGCCCAACCGGGAAGAACGCGGCCGCCACGGCCACCACGCAGCCGGTGATCGCGGTCACCACATAGGGAGTCCGCCACTTCGGGTGCACTTTGCTGAGGACTTCCGGCAGCAAGCCGTCGCGGCTCATCACGAAGAAGATCCGCGTCTGCCCGAACAGCAGCACGAGGATCACCGAAGGCAGCGCAACGAAGGCGGCGATGCCGAGCATGTTGCCGACGCCGGAGAAGCCGATCTGCCGCAGCACGTGCGCCAGCGCTTCGTCCGAGCAGACCAGGGCCGCGGAGAATTCGGGCAGCGCGCACTGCCGCGCCAGTTCGGCCGAGCCTGCCGGGAACGGCGCCTGGCCGCCGGTGATGAAGCCGTCGGGGCCGATGGGCTGCCCGCCGATCGCGCCGATCGCACCTGCGGCGACGAGGATGTAGAACACCGTGCAGAACAGCAGTGAGCCGATCAGGCCGATCGGCACGTTGCGCTGCGGATCGCGGGTTTCCTCGGCTGCGGTGGAAACCGCGTCGAAGCCGACATAGGCGAAGAACATCGTCGCCGCCGCGCCGACGGCTCCGACTCCCGAGCCGAATCCTCCGAATACTCCCGCCGGCAGGAAGGGGTTGAACCGCTCCAGCTCGACCTCCGGCAGCGTCAGCACCAGGAACGTCGTCAGCGCGGCGACCTTGATCGCCACGAGCACGGCGTTGACCTTGGCGCTCTCGCTCGTGCCGATGATCAGCAGGCCGGTAACCAGCAGCGCGATGAACAGCGCCGGGAAGTTGATGAGGCCGCCCTCGACCCCGCCGAGCGCCAGCGGCCCGCCTGCCAGCCATGGCGGCAGCGCCACGCCGAGGAACTCGTTCAGGATCGTGCCGGTGAAATAACCGGACCAGCCGACCGAGACCGCCGCCGCGGCGATGGCATATTCCATGATCAGCGCCCAGCCGACCGTCCAGGCGAGAAACTCCCCCATGGTCGCGTAGCTGTAAGTGTAGGCGCTGCCCGCCACAGGGACCATCGCTGCAATCTCGGCGTAACACAGCGCCGCCACGATACAGACCAGGCCGGCGACGGCGAAGGCGATCATGAGGCCGGGCCCCGCCTTCTGCGCGCCGGCGGCCGTAAGGACGAAGATGCCGGTGCCGATGATGCAGCCTATGCCCAGCAGCATGAGCTGGATCGGCCCGAGGGATCGATGAAGGGACTTCTTCTCTGCCGTGGCCAGGATGGCGTCCAACGGCTTCACACGTCCGAACATGCGGCTCCCCTCAAGTGCGGGCTGCGCGGACGCGCCCCATCTCTAAGCTGGTTACAACGCTAACCGCATTCGTGCGCGACGCAAGCGGCTTTGCAATCGCTTTGCACAACGGTGCACGGCGTCTTACACAGCGGTCATGTCCACCACCTTCCAGCTCGACACCGCGACCAGCCGGGCCAATCCCACGCCGCAGCCAATGCGGCGCCTCACAGTGCCGAAGCTGCGGGCTCGCAAGCAGGACGGTGTCACGGCCGAACCGCTGGTGGTGCTGACCGCCTATACCGCGCGCCAGGCTCAACTGCTGGACGAGCATTGCGACCTGCTGCTCGTCGGGGATTCGCTCGGCCAGGTGATCTACGGCCTGCCTTCGACCGTGCCCGTCACCCTGGAGATGATGGCCAACCATGCCGCCGCGGTGGTGCGGGGCAGCTATCACGCGGTGGTCGCGGTCGACATGCCGTTCGGGAGCTACGAAGGCTCGCCTCAGCAGGCGTTCGAGAGCGCTGCCTGGCTGATGAAGCAGAGCGGCGCCGCGGCGGTGAAGCTCGAAGGCGGGGAGGTCATGGCCGAAACGGTCGCGTTCCTCGTCCAGCGCGGCATCCCGGTGATCGGCCATGTCGGGCTGACGCCGCAGGCGGTCAACGTGCTCGGCGGCTATGGCGCGCGCGGCCGGACCGACGCGGAGGCGGACAAGATCGTCGGCGACGCCAAGGCGCTCGACAAGGCCGGCGCGTTCGCGATCGTCGTGGAAGGCGTGGTCGAGCCGATCGCCGTCGCGGTCACGCAAGCCGTCGCCTGCCCGACCATCGGCATCGGCGCTTCGGCCCAGTGCGACGGGCAAGTGCTGGTCACCGAAGACATGCTCGGCCTGTTCGAGCGCGTGCCCCGGTTCGTGAAGCGCTACGAGAACCTCGCCGAAACGATCTCCGCCGCGGCCGGGCACTACGCCAAAGAAGTGCGAGAGCGCAGCTTCCCCGGGCCGGAACAGACCTACGGGAGCGAATGAGCCAACACGGCGTTGCACCCCGGGCGCAAATTGCCTAGCGGGCGCGCTCCACGAAAGAACAGGGTCCACACATGGCCACGTTGAAGCGGTTCTACGGCTTTTCGCTCATCTTCACGATCATCTGCCTTGCGCTCGGCGCATGGTACGGCTGGTCGAGCACCGGCAGCCTCACCGGCACCCTGGCGCTGCTGTGGATCGTCGTCGTGCTTTCGGTGCTGGAGATCTCGCTCAGCTTCGACAACGCCGTGGTCAACGCCTCCGTCCTGACCAACATGGACCGGGTCTGGCAGAAGCGCTTCCTCACCTGGGGCATCGCCTTCGCGGTGTTCGGGATGCGGATCGTCTTCCCGCTGGCGATCGTCGCGATCGCCGCTGGGCTCGGGCCGATGCAGACGATCGACCTTTCGCTGAACAACCCGGCGGAATACGAGCGCATCGTCAGCTCCGCCCATGTCGGCATCGCCGGCTTCGGCGGCGCCTTCCTGGCGATGGTCGGCCTCAAGTTCTTCTTCGACGGCAGCAAGGACGTGCACTGGATCGGCGTGGTCGAGCGGCAGCTGGCTCGCTTCGCCGCCCTCCCGGCCGCCGAGGTCGCACTGTTGCTGCTGGCGCTGTGGGGCATCTCCAACATGCTCGAACCGGAAGAGGCGCTGACTTTCCTGGTTGCGGGTATCCTCGGCCTGGTGACTTTCATCGCGGTCGAAGGGATCAACGCGATCCTCGAGCTGCATGAGGAGAAGCAGCGGCTGCAGGGCGCCGTGGTCCGCAGCGGACTCGGCGGGTTCCTCTACCTCAACGTGCTCGACGCGTCGTTCAGCTTCGACGGCGTGATCGGCGCGTTCGCCCTGTCGAACAACATGATCGTCATCGCCCTGGGCCTGTCGATCGGCGCAATGTTCGTCCGCTCCATGACCATCCACCTGGTCGAGAAAGGCACGCTGGCGCAGTACCGCTTCCTCGAGCACGGCGCGTTCTGGGCGATCATCGCGCTCGGCGCGATCATGCTGATGTCGGCGGTGTTCCATATCCCGGAGACTATCACCGGGCTGATCGGCGCCACGCTGATCGGACTTTCGCTGTGGTGGTCGGTCCGCCACAACCGGCGGAACCCTACCGCGGCCGACTGAGCCGCGCCGCCAGCGGGGCGGAGAGCACGAGCTGCAGCAGGTGGTAGACCAGCACCGGCAGCAGCACGAGACCGGCGGTGCCCGCCCCGAACAGCACCGTCGCCAGCGGCGCGCCCATGGCGATGCTCTTCTGCCCGCCCGAGAACAGCAGCGCGATGCGGTCACCGCGCGCCAGGCGAAGGGCTCCACCCAGCAGCCAGACGCCGCCGAACGCAAAGCCGAGCAGCACGCAGACGGCGCCGAGAAGCACCGCCCAATCCGCCGGGCCCACGCGCTGCCACAGGCCCTCCTCCACCGCGCCCGAGAAGGCGACATAGACCGCGATGGCGATGGCCGTGCGGTCCATCCAGGTGGTCAGCATGCGGTGCTCGCGCACGAGGTGACCGAACCGGCCTTGCGCCACTTGTCCGATGACGAACGGCAGCAGCAGGATCAGCGCGATCTTCTTGAGCGCCGCGAGATCGAACGCAGCCGCTTCGCTCCCGGCCAGCAGCGAAAACAGCGGCGCGGTGAGGAACACGCCGAGGATGTTGAGCATGGCGGCCGCCACGACCGATGCCGCGACATTGCCGCCGGCGAGCGACGAGTAGGCCGTCGCCGATTGCACGGTCGAAGGCAGCGTGCCGAGATAGAGGAAGCCGAGCGCGACCAGCGGCGGCAACCAGCCCGCGAGGACCAGTGACAGACCCCATCCGGCCAGCGCCATCGCCCCGAAGCACCACGCGACCAGCGGCAGCAGGAAGCGCACGTTGCCAATGCCGCGCAAGACTTCCGCGCGCGGCAGGCGCAGTCCGTTGAGCAGGAAGAGCAGGAACACCGCTCCGTTGGCAACGGCCTGGGCGACGTCCCTGGCCGCTCCGGTAACCGGCAGCACCGAAGCCAGGAGGATCGCCAGGCCGAGCAGCCGGACGAGGGGATCGATTCGGCCGAAGGCTGCGGCGATGGGCATCGCCGGCGAGTGCCCGCGGGGAAGAAGCCTGTCCAGCCCGCTAGCGCAGCGCCAGCGCGGGTTGACTGGCCATGCGCAGCGCCTTGGCGAGCAGCACGTCAGACCCGGTCTCGCCTTCCCGCGTCACATCGAGGGCAGCGGCAAGGGCGCCGGTCGTGCGACTGCTGGAGCGTTGCAGCCGGTAAGCCCGGCGCGCGCTGGCCAACGCCGCGGAGGCGTTCCCGGTGGCCAGCTGCGCCCGGGCGAGATCGGCCAGCAGCTCAGGATCGCCTGCGCCGCCCGAGAGCGCGGCCGCGCGGCGCAGAAGCACAGCCGCCTTCGGCCAATCGCGTCGTTCCGCCGCACGGCGTCCTAGCGAGGCGGCAATGCCTCGGTCGCCCGGATAGGCGGCGAGGTAGGTGGCCAGCGCCTCCTCGGCCTGCCGCTCGCTGCCGAGCAGGCGCTGGGCCGCCGCGATGCGCTCCGCCAGCGGCGCGTTCCAGCGGACGCGCGCGGCCCGCCCGAAAAACTCCAGGGCCGCTGCCGGATCGCCGGCCAGCAAGGCTGCGTCGCCCGCGAGCACTTCGATATCGGCAGAGCCGGGATAGCGTTCCGTCAGTTGGCGCGCGAAAGCGGCGGCCTCCGCCGCACGGCCTTGCGACAGCATCTGCCGCACCATCTGCACTGCCACTTGCGGCCGCGCGGGATCGCCGCCCCAGCGAAAGATTTCGAGCTTGCCCTGTTCGGACAGGGGCAGCGCCCGCAGCGTCCGGTCGGGCCCCAGCGCCGCCCGGTCGAGCATGGGCGCCGCCAGATCGCGCCGCCCGGCCTGCTCGTGCGCGCGGGCGAGCAGCGCGAGCATGTAAGGCGTCGCGCCGGGGCTCGCCGCCCGTTCGCCGAAACGGTCGACGACTTCGCGCCCGTCGTTCACGGCCAGGAGCGCCCGGCCCAGCAGGCGCGCGACCATCGGATTGTCCGGCTGCCGGCGCGCCAGCTCGGCGAACCGCTCCACAGCCAGTGCGGGGTTGCCGCTGCGGAACTCCAGCACGCCCTCTAGCAGCATCCCGGCCGCCGTTTCGGCATAGGCGCCTTCGGTGCGCCAGAGCAGCCGCCGGGCGAGATCGTCGCGGCCCCCCCGCGCCGCCAGCACGGCCTGCAGGTAATAAGCCCGGGGATCGGTGCGGTCGATCTCGACCATCCGCCGGGCCACCCGCAGCATGTCCTTGTAGCGGCCCAGCTCGCCCAGAGTGGCGGCATATTCGCCCAGCAGGTCGATGTCGCCGGGGGCGCGCCGTACGGCCCCGGCGAACCACCGCAGCGCCGCCGGCAGCCCCTGCGAGTCGCGCACGAGGACGCCGCGAAAGGCCAGCGCCTGGGGCTCCCGGGGGTCGATAGAGAGGGCCCGCTCGGCGGCCTCCGCGGCGAGGTGCTGCTCACCCCCGCGATAGCGCATGCGGCCGATATCGACCCACAGCCGGGCATTGTCGCCGCCGGCCTGGAGCGCCCGGTCGAACGCCCGCGCCGCCGCCGGGAAATCGCCCTCGGCAAGCTCCAGCCGGCCCAGGGCATGAAAGCCGCGCTGCCTGCTTGCGGCGTCGAACCGGCCGGGCGCGAGCCAGCGCCGCGCTTCGCCCGGGTCGCCTTCGAGCAGCGCCGCCTCCCCCAGGTAAGCGGCCACGGCCTCTATGGAAGCGCCGGCCCGGAACGCCCGCCGCGCCGCGACTTCGGCGGAAATACCGTCCCCCTGCTCTATCGCAGAGGCAGCCTCGGCCAACGGATCGCGGCCGGGCCCCGCTAGCGCGGGGAGCGCCAGCAGGGTCAGCAGCGCCGCCAGCAGGATCCCGTCACGCCTGAAGGTCATACTGCTTGAGCAGGTCGTACAGCGTCGGGCGGCTGATCCCGAGCAGCTTGGCCGTGCTGGAGATGTTGCCTTCGGTCCGCGCAAGGGCGTGGCGGATCACCTTGCGGTCGGACTGCTCGCGCGCGGTCTTGATGTTGAGCGCTTCGGGTTCGCTCCCCACCGCGCTCTCCAGGTCGAGGTCCGCGGCGCTCACCAGCTTGCCGTCGGCCATGATCACCGCCCGCTTCACCCGGTTCTCCAGCTCGCGGACGTTGCCGGGCCAGGGCCAGGCATCGATCGCCGCCAGGGCATGGGGCGCGAAGCCCTTGACCTGTGGGTTCATCTCGCCGGCGAAGCGTGTGAGGAATGCTTTCGCCAGCAGCACCGCATCCCCCGGCCGATCGGCCAGGCCGGGTATCTTCACGACGATCTCGGCAAGACGGTAGAACAAGTCCTCGCGGAAGCGCCCGGCGGCGATCATCGCCTCCAGATCCTGATGTGTGGCGCAGACGATCCGCGTGTCGACCTCGATTGCCTTGCGGCCGCCGATGCGCTCGATCTGGCGCTCCTGCAGGAAGCGCAGCAGCTTGACCTGCAGCGGCAGCGGAATGTCGCCGACCTCGTCTAGGAACAGCGTGCCGCCGCTGGCCTGCTCGATCTTGCCCTCGGTGGTCTTCACCGCCCCGGTGAAGGCGCCCCGCTCGTGGCCGAACAGCTCGCTTTCGAGCAGGTTCTCGGGGATTGCCGCGCAGTTGATGGCCACGAAGTTGCCGCCCCTGCGGCCGCTCTCGTCATGCAGCCCGCGCGCCAGGAGCTCCTTGCCGGTGCCGCTGGCGCCCAGCAGCATGACGGAGACGTTGGTGTTGGCCACCCGCTCGATCATGCGCGCGACGCGGACCATCTCCGGCGCCGCGGTGATCAGCGATCCGAGCACCCGGTTCCCCTCGCCCGCCTTGTCCGCGAGCATCCGGTTCTCCGCTTCGATCCGGTGCAGGTTGAGCGCGCGGCGCACGATCAGCCCGAGCTGCTCGATATCGACCGGCTTGTGGTAGAAGTCGTAGGCCCCCCGGTCGATCGCGGTCAGCACGCTCTCGCGCGCGCCGTGCCCGCTGGCGACGATCACTTTGGTATCCGGCTTCAGGGCCATGATCTCGTCGAGCACGGCAAAACCCTCGCTCGTTCCGTCCGGATCCGGCGGCAGGCCGAGATCGAGCGTCACCACGAGCGGTTCCTCGGCGCGCAAGGCGGCGATCGCGCTCGCCCGGTCGCCGGCGACGATCACCTGGAAATCGTCATAGGCCCACTTGAGTTGGGCCTGCAGGCCCTCGTCGTCCTCGACGATCAGCAGCTTGGGTTTGCTTTCCGACATCATGCTACTTTCGCCTCGTGTTCCTGCATCATGCGCCTGAGCGCGGCCCTCTCGGCCAGCGGCAAGCGGATCGTGAACCGGGTGCCGAGCCCTTCATGGCTTTCCACGTCGAGCCGTCCGCCCATCGCCCGGATCGTCTCGCGCGCCTCGAACGCGCCGATGCCGAAGCCGCCGGGCTTGGAGGAGTGGAATGGCTTGAACAGCCGCGTGCGGATGAATTCGGGCGTCATACCGGATCCCGAGTCCACGATCTCGATCGCAACGTCGCCGTCGTGCCGCCGCGCCTCCAGCATCACCGGAAGCCCGCTTTCCGTCGCATCGACCGCATTCTGCACCAAGTGGATCAGCGCCTGTTCGAGCGCTTCGGGATGGGCGGAAACCTTGCAGTCCGGGCCCTCGTTGACCAGCACCGCGTGCTGCAGCCGGTAACGTTCGGCAATCCCGCGCAGCATCGGCTGGATCGAAACCGCGCCGGCCGCTTCCCCGGCTTGCGCGCCGTAGCGACCGAGCCGCTGGAGCAGCGCATTCAGCTTGTCGGCACTGTTGCGCAACGTGACCAGCATGTCGGCGCGGAAATCGGGATTGTCGGCGTGACGTTCGGCGTTGCGCGCAAGCAGCGAAAGCTGGCTGGCGAGGTTCTTGATGTCGTGCATCACGAAGGCGATCCGCCGGTTGAACTCCTCGAACCGAAGCGCTTCGCCCAGGGCGTCGTGGCTCGCCTGCTCGGCCAGATAGCTGGCCAGCTGGCGCCCGATCACCCGCAGCAGGTCGAAATCCTCCCAATCGAGCGTACGCGCATGGGGCGGACGGGCGAGCACGACCACGCCCAGCAGGCGCTCGTAATGCAGCAGCGGCACGAGCGCCCAGGCCCGCTCGTCGCCCGCCAGCCAATCCGGCACAAGGCCCTGCGGCAGGCCCTCGCGGGAGCCCAGCCGCCAGCGATCGAGATCGACGATGTACTCGGAATCAGCGAAGAACCGCGCGGCCGTTTCGTCCAGAGCCGGCGCCGGGACATGCTCGTCCTGCCATTGCCAGCGCGCCGCCAGCACCAGGCCGCCATCCTCGTCCGGCGTCAGCAGCAGGCCGGCGGGGCTGTCGGTGATGTCCGCCAGCGCCTGGACCGCGCGCTCGCGCAGCGGCAGCACCTCCGGCCCGCCGCCGCCCATAGTGCGGGTGAAGCGGAGCCATTCCTCGCGGTAGTCGTAGCGATGCTGGAACAAGTGCTTCGTCGCCGTGACGCGCAGCCAGCCGCGCATCCGGCGCGACGGCAGCACGATCAGCGCCAGGGCGCTGGCCACCGCGATGAACGCCAGCTGCGCCAGCCGCACGAAGTCGCCGTCGATCGCCGTCAGCCCCTGGAAGGCGACGACCATGACCAGGAAATACGCGCCGATCAGCAGCAGCGAGAACGACTGGAAGGCGAATGCGCGCGAAGGCCGGAACGCCTGCTGCCCGTTCTTCGACATCGCCCCGAGCGTCAGCAGGCCGACCATCGCAAGCGGCACGCAGCCGCGCAGCGCGGCCAGGAGCAGGGGAACGTCGCCGCCGAGATAGACGATCGTGTTGTAGTTCAGCTCGTAGACCCACAGCACCGCCAGCGCGGCGGCCGGCCAGCGCAGCGCCAGGCGGTTGGCCGGGGACGCGCCAACGTAGAGGTTGTGCACCAGCACCAGCGCGCCGGCGCAGAACAGCAGCCGGATGGACACTCCGGCGCGAACAAGTTCGTCCGCCGCGCTCACCTCCGCCGTGCCGATCCCCGTCAGGGTGATCGCGATCTGCAGGAACTCGACGAACGTCAGCGACAGCACCACCGGCCGGATCGGGCCAAGGCTGGCGTGGCGGCCGTCCTGCGCGAACAGCCCGTAGAGCACCCACAGCCAGGCGAGGTTCACCAGGCTGAACAGCAAATGCCCGGTCGCCGCCGTGAGCCCGAATGCGAGAACGGAGATGGCCCACATCGACGAGAGGACGATCGCCGCACCCATCGGGCGCGACACCGCGCCGATGGTCCCCCGCCGGGTGACCAGCCAACCGGCGAGGACCAGCCCGGCGATGGCCGAGATCAGGTACCCCGACAGCAGAACGGCCATGGCGACCCCGCCGCTCACCGTGCGCCTTCCGGCCAGAGGATCACGCGGAAGGTCTGCAGCAGGATCAGCAGATCGAGGAAGGGGGTGTAGTTCTTCGCGTAATAGAGATCGTATTCGAGCTTAGCCCGCGCGTCCTCGACCGATGCGCCGTACGGGTAGTTGATCTGCGCCCACCCGGTGATCCCGGGCTTGACCATGTGGCGCTCGGCATAGAACGGCAGCTTCTGCTCCAGGTCGTCGACGAACGTGGGCACCTCGGGACGCGGTCCGACGAAGCTCATGTGGCCCCGCAGCACGCTCCAGGTCTGCGGCAGCTCGTCGATGCGAACGGTTCGGATGAACCGCCCGATCCGGGTCACCCGCGGATCGCCAGCCTCGGCCCATCTCGCGCCGTCCTTCTCGGCGTCGCTGCGCATCGAGCGCAACTTGAGGACCTCGAACGGCACCCCGTAGAGGCCGATGCGGCTTTGGCGAAAGAAGGCCGGCCCGCGGCTGTCGAGCTTCACCAGCACGGCGAAGATCGCGATCACCGGCCATGTCAGCAGCAGCAAGGCGCCGCTGACCACGACGTCGAAGGCGCGCTTGGCCACGCTCGACAGCATCCGGCCCGAGGAGAACCCGTCGGAGAAGATCAGCCAGCTCGGGTTGAGGGTATCGAGATCGACCCTTCCGGTTTCCCGCTCGATGAAGCTGGAGAAGTCATTGACGTGGACCCCGGCGGTCTTGATCCGCAGCAGGTCCTTCAGCGGCAAGGCGTTGCGCCGTTCTTCCAGCGCGAGGACCACCTCGCTCGCGCGCAAGGCTTCCACGTGGCGGGAGAGGTCCTCGATCGCCGCGCGGGGGACGGCCCCTTCAACGACCGCGCGGCCTTCGTGCATCGCGATATAGCCGACGATGGAGAAGCCGCTCTCTGGCCGCTTTCCCAGCGCCTCTAGCCGCGCGGCCCGGGGGCCCGCGCCCAGCACCAGCACACGCCGGCGAAACGCATCGGCATCGATCAGGCTGCCGACGAGGATGCGGTTCACCATGAGGAAGGCGATCGCCAGCCCCATCGTGTAGGCCAGGGTCGAGCGCCAATAAGTGCTGCCGGGCAGCAGGAAGTCCACCAGCGCGAGAAACATCACCGCCAGGCTCACGCCCACGAGCATGCGCGCGCCGGCGAAGCGCATGGAGCGCAGGGCATCGGCGCCGTAGACGCCGACCGCGATCAGAGCGCTTTCCGTGATCGCCGCGAACCCGGCGAGCGCCCACAGGCGCTGGCCGAGCGTACCGGCATCCATCCCGATCTGGGCAGCGCGCAGCGTCCACGCGAGATCGCCCGCCAGCAGGAGCAAGGCGAAGTCGACCAGGCCCAGCAGCAACACCGCGTGCGGGATGTAATGCTTGAAGAGGCGGATCATCGCTCCCACCGGCCACGCCCACGCAAGACCGCGGACGCGGCCGGATTAGGGCGGAGAGATGAAGCGTCGGTAAATTTGACACAGGGAAATCGGGCCGCTGCGCAGGCAAAGCGTCGGGAAACCTGACACGTTCAGGATCAAGGCCTTGGCAGCGCAAGTGCGATCCTTGGCTGGGCTGATCCCCGGCCTCGCCGCGCGGATGCAGATAAGCACAGGTTGCTAGCTACAGGAGCGCAGTGTCATTCCGGTGTGAGAGCGAAATCCACCTGCACGGCCACCGCGCTGGTCGTCTGTCCCGTCATGATCATGGAGCCGCCAGTTCCCGCTGCTTCCTCCGGCGCCGGCCAGCCCCCGCCGCGGGCCTGGGTCGCGATCGGCGGAGGCGGAGGGGCAACCGGTACAGCGCCGGGCAAGTAGCGGTTCCCCTGGGCGCCGCCGGCGTCACGAATGGAGAGCACGCGCGAAATCTTGAGGCCCGCCGCATCCGCATAAGCTTCCGCCCGCGCCCGCGCCGCACGGTAGGCGGCGCCATAGGCCGAGTTGGCGGCTTTTTCCGGATCGGACATCCGCAGGTCGGGTCCGCTGACGATATTCGCGCCGGCTTCGGTGACTGCGGTCACCGCCTGCCCGGCACGGTCGACGTCGCGAACGGTCACCGAAACGATGTTGCTGGCCTGGTACTGGCCCTTTCGATCGCCGTAATCGATCCGCTGTACGCCCACGGCGCGGGTCTGGATGTCCCTCTCCGCCACGCCGGCACTTCGAAGCGCGGTGACGATCTCGCGAATATCGGCGGCGTTGGCTTCGCTGGCGGCGCGCGCGCTCGGCGCCCAGTTGTTCACTCCCGCCTCGAACTTCGCAACGTCGGGCCGGGTCTCGGCCTCGCCTGTGGCGCTTACGGACAAAAGGGTCTCGTCATGACCCACCCCACGCGGATCATAGGCCTGTTCACCGCAGGCTGAGAGAGACGCCATTCCTGCAAGCGCCACGAAGTACCGCATGCTCATCCAGTCCTTCACCGAGGGGAGCGTCAGCAGGCGTGATCCGAGTTAGCCGCCACAAGGGCAGTGCGGTTCACCAGCATCACGCCTGTCACTAAGTTCCCTCTAAGTATGCGCCCCTCGGCGCGGAACGCTTAGAGCGCCTAGTTGGCGACGGTGTTGGCCGCATCCTGGGCTGCATCGCCGACCTGTTCGGCCGCCGTGCCGACGCTGTTGGCCGCATCGGTGACCGCCGTGTCCTTCGCCACTTCGGCCCCGCTCATCTGCGTGAACGCCCAGATGCCCACGAGCAGTGCGATCAGCACGATCAGCGCGATCAGCCAGGTTCCGCCGCCGGAACGCCGTTCGTCGGTGACCACGGTGGTATGGGTGTGCGTCTGCCCTTCGGGGTCGCGAACCGTGGTGATGCGTTCTTCGGTCATTGGCCTTGTCCTCATGTTGCGTCGGCCAGGAAACGCCAGGCCGCCGCCGCGAGTTCCCCGGCGCGCGCCGGAGGCGAGGACACTACATCCGGTAAGTGTACACCAGCAGGGCCGACAGGGTGCCGACCATCAGCAGGACCAGCGGAACGCCCGTGCGCACGTAATCGCCGAACGTGTAGCTGCCTTCCGCCATGATCAGCATGTTGGTCTGGTAGGCGATGGGGGTGGCGTAGCAGAGGTTGCAGCCGAATAGCACCGCCAGGATCAGCGGCTCGGGCGGCATTCCGAGCTGCGTCGCGATCGAGAACGCGATCGGAGTCCCGACGGTCGCCGCCGTCGCGTTCGAGGCGAAGTTGGTCAGCAGGGTCACGAACAGCATGATCGCCGCCAGGACGCCCGCCGGCGGCAGATATTGCAGGCCGCTCGCCATTGCCTCGCCGAGCCAGGCAGCGGCGCCGGTCTCGAGGATAAGCCGGCCGATGGCGATGCTTGCCGCCACCAGCACGATGACTTTGGCGGAAAGTGCCCTGCCCACCCGGTCGAACTTCACGCAGCCGGTCACGAACATCGTGATCGCGCCGCCGAGCGCGGCGATGGCGATCGGCAACAGGCCTACGGATGCCATGCCGACCGAGGAGACCATGATCGCCGCCGCCAACAGCGCTTTCGACCGGCGCGGCACTTCGCGCGCGCCTTCGAGTTGCAGCAAGCTGTCGGTCGAGGCGAATTCCTGCAGGCCGCGGGGTACGCCCATCACCAGCAGCACGTCGCCTTCGGCCATGCGGATGTCGCCGTGCGCGTCCATCGGCTCGTTGTGGAGCAGCTTCTCCGGCTTGTGGATGCCGAGCACCGCGACCCCGTAGAGATCGGCGATGCCCGAGGTCGAAAGCGTGCGCCCGACCAGCCGCGAGTCCGCCGTGACGACCATCTCGACCACTTGCACGTCCTCGCCAAGCTCAGCGGCGGTCCTGGTGATCCGGTCGATCACCCAGCCCGGCGCGACTTGTCCTTTGAGTGAACGGATCGCTTCTTCCAGCGCGTCGTGCGTGCCCGATATGCGCAGCCGCTGACCCGCTTCGAACGGGCCCGAGGGGCGCTCCTCGAACCGAAAGTCGTTCGGCAGGCGGTCGAGGATCTCGTCGAAGTGCCGGCCGACCAGGTCGCTCTCCGCGGGCACGCGCAAGCGGGTGAAGAAACGCCGCTGGGCCTGAACGTTCTCGGGGCTGTTATCGCCCAGCAGCCTGGGCATCACCAGCCAGAGGTAAGGCAGCGCCACCAGCGCGGCGACCAGCACGATCGGGGTGAAATCGAAAACGCCGATCGGCCGCATGCCCAGGTCGCGGGCGATCGATACGACCAGGATGTTGGTGGACGTGCCGATCGTCGTCGCCATTCCGCCGATCAGCACCGCGGCGTTCACCGGGATCAGCGTCTTCGACGCCGGCAGCCCGCCCCTCGCAGTGAGGGCCACGAAGATCGGCAGCAGCAGCACCAGCACCGGGGTGTCGTTCACGCCCATCGACAGGAACATCGCCGCCAGCAGCGAGACCAGCAGGCCGAGCTGCTGGTTGAACTTGAACACTCGCTCCAGCAGCCGGGCCGCGGGATCGAGCGCCCCGGTGACGACCAGGCCCCGGCCCATGACCATCAGCGCGCAGATGGTGATCAGCGCGTGATGGCCGAACCCGGAGAAGGCAAGCGCGATGCCGTCGGTCGGCGCGGCGTGGGGCAGAGGGAAGAAATAGAGACCGAGCGCGATGATCGCGATCGTCAGCAGCGAGATGATCTCGGCCGTCATCCGGCCGCGGGCGAAGGCGATGAACACCGACACCGTAACGATCATCGCGGCGGCGGCGTGCAGTGACGGGAATGCAATCACGCCGTCGACCGGGAAGGATTGCGGTTGGTGCCCCTGGCCCGACTCGAACGGGCACTTCCGAAGAAACTCGATTTTGAGTCGAGCGCGTCTACCAATTCCGCCACAGGGGCTGCCTCCACCGGCCCGGGACTAGCCGAGGTGCGGCGCATGCACAACGGGTCAACTGGGGGGTCAACCGGATCGCTTGTCGCTTGCTTCCTTCCGCCGGTCAGCCCTTGAGTGCCTCGGCAATGAGCTTGTGCAACCGCGAGTGCAGTGGGTCGTTCCCGGCGATCACCTGCTTGTCGCAGATCGCCTGCGACCGGCCGCGATAGTCGCTGACGAAGCCGCCGGCCTCGCGCACGAGCAAGCACCCGGCAGCCGTGTCCCACGGGGAAAGATCGCTTTCCCAGAACGCGTCGTAACGGCCGGCAGCGACCCAGGCGAGGTCGAGCGCGGCCGAGCCGAAGCGCCGGATTCCGGCGACCTGCGGGCCGACGGAGGCCAATATCCTGGCCCATTCCCCGAAATCGCCGTGGGCGTTGTAGGGAATGCCGGTGGCGATGAGCGCTTCAGACAGCTGCCGGCGGCCGGATACGCGCAGGCGCGCGTCCTGCAGCCAGGCGCCGCGGGTCTTCTCGGCCCAGAAGGTGTCGTCGGTGATCGGCTGGTAGACCACGGCGGCGATCACGTCGCCCCAGCCGGATCCGTCGAGCTTCGGCTCCTGCGCCGCGATCGAGATCGCGAAGTGTGGGATGCCGTGGAGGAAGTTGGTCGTTCCGTCGAGCGGATCGACGATCCAGCGCGGCTTGGTCGGATCGCCTTCGATCTCCCCGCCTTCTTCCATCAGGAAGCCCCAGTCGGGCCGGGCGAGACGAAGCTCGTCCCACAGCGTGCGCTCGGCCTGCTGGTCGGCCTTGGACACGAAGTCCGACGGCCCTTTGCGGCTGACCTGGAGGTGTTCGACTTCGCGGAAGTCGCGCCGAAGCTTGCCGCCCGCTTTGCGCGCGGCCCGTTCCATGACGCGGATGAGACCCGATACGGCTGCCATCGTCAGTCCTCAGCCGGCTTTGCCGACGTAGGTCCGCTCGTACACGTCGACGACGATCCGGGTTCCGCTGCCGATATGCGGCGGCACCATCACGCGCACGCCGTTGTCGAGGATCGCCGGCTTGTAGCTGGAAGAAGCGGTCTGCCCCTTCACCACCGCGTCGGCTTCCACGATCGTGGCTTCGACCTGTTCCGGCAGGGCGACGCTGATCGGCTTTTCGTCCCACAGCTCGAGCGAAACTTCCATGCCGTCCTGCAGGAAGGCGGCGGCGTCGCCGAGGAGGTCGGCGGGAAGCTGGATCTGCTCGTAATTGTCGTTGTCCATGAACACCAGCATGTCGCCGTCGGCGTAGAGGTACTGGTAGTCCTTGGTGTCGAGCCGAACCTTCTCGATCGTGTCGGCGCTGCGGAAGCGGACGTTGGTCTTGCGGCCGTCCTGCAGGTTCTTCATTTCGACCTGCATGTAGGCGCCGCCCTTGCCCGGCTGCGTGTGCTGGATCTTGGCGACCTTCCAGATGCCGCCTTCGTACTCGAGAATGTTGCCGGGACGGATGTCCACGCCGCTGATCTTCATCGCTGCCTGCCTTGATGAGAGCTGTGGGATTGCCGCGCGCCATAGGGGCCAATTCATGCAAGCGCAACGCAGCCGTGCTATGCTGCCGCCATGAAACGCATCCTGTCAGCGCTCGCCCTGATTCCCGTCGCCTCCGCCGCGCAGGCGCAAGGGCCGATCGCGACTGCCCAGCGCGGTGCTTATGTCTGCGAGATGCCGGGCACCGCCGCCGGCAAGGCGGGGTATGAGCAGCCGGAGCGCAGCTTCCGCATCGAGAGCGCCTCGCGCTATTCCGCGCCCCAGGGCGGAGGCACTTATCTGCTGCGGGGAGACCGCATCGAATTCACCAGCGGGCCGCGCAAGGGTGAAGCCTACCAGGTGATTCGCGCGGGCTTCCTGCGCGCTATCGGCGCAGACGGCTCGCCCGGGCGGCTCCGCTGCGTGCAGCAGGGATCCTAGCCAAGCGTCCCTGAAATCCTCCCCGGGACGGGGAGGGGGACGGTGGAGGGGGCCCGCCGCACGCGCTGCGCCCGAAGGCGGGCCCCCTCCGTCACCGGCCCGAGCCTGACCTGAGCGAATCCGCAGACCACGTGGCAGGGGCCGGCGCCACCTCCCCGTGCCGGGGAGGATTTACGGACAAATGCTACCGATTGGTCAGCAACGGGTAGGGATTGATCGCCGTCGCGGGCTCCCACCATTCGGCGTCGGGCGTGGTCCGCAGGATTGCGAAATGCAGGTGGGGCGCTTCGGGACTGGCGTTGCCGCTGAACCCCACCGTGCCGAGCCGCTGCCCCTGGCTCACCTGCTGCCCTTCCTGAAGACCCAGCGCATAGGCGTCCAGGTGAGCATAGTAGTGGATCGTCCGCCGATCGGCCGAGCGGACGTAGATCGTGTTTCCGCCGGCCTCGGACTGGAACAGGCTGCCGATCGTCCCCGGCGCGGCGGCAATCACCGGCGTGCCCCGGGGCGCCATGATGTCGAGCGCTTCGTGCAGCCGCTCCCCGTCCCCGCGATCATCGGCGAACGTATCGCTTAGCTGAGCGGCGGTCACGCCCTCTACCGGAATGATGAGCGACGCGCTCTCGCCGGGGAGGACGGACCGCCCGGGCTCCGCCTGCCCTTCCCCCACCGCCGGAGCTCCCGCGGAACGTCGTTCGGCACGCATCCCGCCCGTTCCGAGATCGTCGATGTAAAAGCTGCCGACCAGGATCCACACCGCCGAAGTCAGCGTGACGGTGACGACGATCGTCAGAAGCCGGTCGGCCAGCTTCATCGCCTCATGCCTGGAAGATCACTTCGGTCGAACCGTCGACCATCTGTGCCAGGCGCGCCGCGTCCCAGTTGGTCAGACGCACGCAGCCGTGGCTCTGCGCCCGGCCGATCGTTTCCGGCGCGTTCGTGCCGTGGATGCCGTAGTTCTCCTTGGTGAGATCGATCCACACCACGCCGACCGGTCCGTTCGGTCCCGGCGGCAGCTGCTGCTTCTCCTCACTGTCCGGCACGTCCCAGAACAGTTCGGGATCGTAGGAGAACGGCGGGTTGTAGGCGATGCCGTTGATGCCCCACTCGCCGAGCGGGAGGGGGTCGTTGCTGGAGCCGGTCGTGACGGTGAACATGGCGACGAGCTTGTTGCCCTCGTCATAGGCCTTCAGCCAGCCATCGGATTTGTCGACGACGATCCTGCTCACCTCCGGCTGGTCGGTACCGACCCCGAGGGAGGCGAGCGTCTGCTGCCAGCCTTTGTCCTGCACCGCCGACGGATCGATGCGGTCCGCGCCGACGTTCGGCACGCGGATCATCTGGCCCGCGGTGAACATGCCTTGCGCTGCACCGGCCGTGCCCGTGGGCGAAGGCGAAGCGGCGGCGCGAGCGGCCGCCTGGGCATTGCCTTCCGCCGTGTGCTGGCCGCCTTCCGCCAAAGCCGCGCCGCCGCCGGCTTGTCCCGACATCCCCGCAGGCTTGCCGCCGGGATTGAGCTGCCTCAGCACCTCGACAGTGGTGTGGAACCGTTCCGCCAGCCGCTCCTCCAGGCTTTCGTAGCCGAGCCGCTGCAGCTTCGCCTGGTCGGCGGGATCGTCTGGCACCGGCTGGTACGGGCGGGTGCCCCAGTCCTCGGGGATGCGGACGACCCGCGTCGCCGGAATGTTGTTCCACCGCGCGAGCGCCGCCTTCGTCGCCTCGTCGAGCTTGCCGGTCACCTCCAGGCCGTTCGCTTCCTGGAAGCCTTTCAGCGCGTTCTCGGTCGAAAGGCCCATCTTGCCGTCGATAACCCCCGGGCCGAACCCGCGCCGTTCCAGCACGACTTGCGCCTGCATGATCGGCCGCGGTTCGGAATCGGGGATCGCCTCCCGCACCCGCTCGCCCGGCGCAGGATCCTTCGACGCCATCGAATCCGCGCCGCCATCCTGGGCCGGCGTGGCGGCCGCCTCGGCGGTGGTTTCCTCGTCCTTGTCGTCGGTGCCGTCCAGGCCGCAGGCTGTGAGTCCGAGCAGGACGGTGGCGGCGATCAATGTGCGCATCGGCGATAGCTCTCCATGGCGAGGCGCAGGCCGCCCCTCTCTCGGAGAGCTCAACGGGTCACGAACGGATTATATCCAGCCCCTCACCGCGTCAGCGCGCCGCCGCGGCTTGGATCACCTCGCCGAACGCCTTCACCGCGGCGGCTTCGTCCCCGTTCCACACCGCACCGCTGACCGCGATGAAATCCGCTCCCGCCTCGACCAGCGGGCCGCAGTTCTCCGGCGTGATGCCGCCGATGGCGACGCAGGGAAGTTCGAAGATCGACTGCCACCAGCTCAGCAGCTCCGGCTCCGGCCGGTGCTCGCTCGGCTTGGTCTCGCTCGGGAAGAAGCTGCCGAACGCGACGTAGTCGGCCCCCGCCTCGCCCGCTTCCATCGCCAGGTGGCCGCTGGCGTGGCAGGTCACGCCGATCTGCGCCTCGCGGCCGAGTTCCTCCCGCGCCTCCCTCACGTCGCCGTCGCCCTGGCCGAGATGCACGCCGTCCGCCCTCAAGCGCTTGGCTAGCGCGATATCGTCGTTGACGATGAAGGCCACGTCCTTCTCAGCGCAGATCGCCTGCAGCGGTTCGGCCAGACGGGCCGCCTCATGCTGCTCCACGCCTTTCACCCGGAACTGGAACGCCGCCACCGGCCCCGCCGCCAGCGCCCGCTCGAGCCGCGCGGGGAAATCGCCCCCGACCTCGAGCGGCGAGATCAGGTAGAGCTGGCACGAAGGCACGCGCCCCGCATTTTTACCGGTATGACTGCTCACGCTACTGTCCTCAACGCGCCGGTCCGCATTGGCTGCTCCGGCTGGATATACAAGCACTGGCGTGGGCTGTTCTATCCAGACACGCTGCCCGTCAAGCGCTGGTTCGATTACTATGCCGACGCGTTCGACACGGTGGAGATCAACAACAGCTTCTACCGCCTGCCCAAGCCGGAGACTTTCGAGAACTGGCGCAAGCAGGCGCCGCCGGGATTCTGCTACGCGGTCAAGGCCAACCGCTTCCTCACCCAGGCGAAGAAGCTGAAGGATTGCGAGGAGCCGCTCACGCGGATGATGGCTTCCTTCGAGGCACTGAAGCCGGCGCTCGGGCCGATCCTCTACCAGCTTCCGCCGCGCTTCAGGATCAACCTCGAACGGCTGGAGAGCTTCCTCCAGCTCGTCCCCAAAGACGTGACCAACGTCCTCGAATTCCGTGAGCCAAGCTGGTACACCGACGAGACTTTCGCCCTGCTCGAACGCTACGGCGCCAGCTTCTGCGCCCACGACATGCCCGGATCGAAAAGCCCGGACATCGCCGTCGGCCCGGTCGCCTACTTGCGGTTCCACGGCGGCGAAGGGAAATACTGGGGCCGCTACTCCGACGAGCGCCTGCAGAACTGGGCCGAGTGGATCGCCGCCGAAGCGCGCGGCGGCCGGGCGGTGTGGGCCTACTTCAACAACGACATCGACGCCCACGCCATCCACGATGCGCAGACCCTGCGGGCTATGGTCCGTCAGGCCGTTCGATGATCGCACGCTGGTGCGCGAGCGGCGCGGGCGCTAGGACCGGGGCATGAAAAAGCTGGCTGCGCTTGGCGCCCTTGCCCTCCTTTCCGGCTGCATCCACTACCGCAACGCTCCGGCGGTGGACAATGGCGCGGCCGCTCCGCAGGGCACGCCGGTCGGCCTCGGGCAGCCGGTGCAGGTCGGGACGCTCATCGTCACTCCGATCTCGGTGATCGAGGACAGCCGCTGCCCCGAGAACGCCCGCTGCGTCTGGGCCGGCCGCCTCGTCGTCGCCACCCGCATCGACGGCCCCGGCTGGCGGGAAACTCCCGAACTGGCGCTCGGCGAAAGCTACACCACCCCCGCCGCGACCGTGACGCTCGTCTCCGGCCTCCCGGAAAAGCGCACCGACATCGTCACCGCACCCGCGGAATACCGCTTCGTCTACGACGGCAGGAACTAGCGCTCTCTAAATCCTCCCCGGGCCGGGGAGGGGGACCGCGCGAAGCGCGGTGGAGGGGGCCCGCCGCCAGCGTTGCACCAGGAGGCGGGCCCCCTCCGTCACCGGCCGGAGCTTGTCCTGAGCGACGCCGCAGGCGGCGTCGAAGGGGCCGGCGCCACCTCCCCGTACCGGGGAGGATTTTATTCTCGCGCAAAGTGAATCAATTGAAGCTCACACGAAGGCACGAAGCCACGAAGATGAGGGCGGCTCCGCGGCAGGGTCTTCTTCGCGCCTTTGCGCGTTTGCGTGAAAAAAATCCCGGGAACGATCAGGCCAGGCTCGCCTCACAGATCTGGTCGATAGCCGCCCCAAGCGTCCGATCGAATTCCTCGTCGCTCTGGTCGGCGCGCAGGTCCTGCAGCAGGCCGCGGCTGAAGCTGGCGATCATGCCCTTGTTCTTCGCCAGTTCCTCGCAGGCCTCTTCGGTGCTGTAGCCGCCGGACAGGGCGACCACGCGCAGGACTTTGGGATGCTGGACCAGCTCGCGGTAGAGATCGGCCTTTACCGGGATCGACAGCTTGAGCATGACCTGCTGCCCTTCCTCCAGTGAATTGAGCTGCTTGAGGATCTCGGCCTTGAGGATCTCCTCGCCCTGTTCCCGGTCCTCGGCCTTGATCGTATATTCGGGCTCAAGGATCGGCATCAGGCCATGGCCGAGGATCTGCTTGCCGATCTGGAACTGCTGGGCGACGATCGCCCCGATGCCGGTCGGCGAGGCCTGGTTGATGACCGAGCGCATCTTGGTGCCGAACACTCCGAGCCCTTTGGCTCGCTCGCAAAGACCATCAAGGCCCGCGATCGGCTTCATCAGCTGAACGCCGTCGGTTTCGTCCTCCAGCCCTTTGTCCACCTTGAGGAACGGGACCACCCCGCGATCGATCAGCGCCTGGGGGACAGGCTTCCCCTCCACCATTCCGTCCATCGTCTTCTCGAACAGGATCGCGCCGATGACCTTGCCGCTGGCGAAGCTGGGGCTGGTGATGATCCGGCAGCGCATCTCGTGGATCTTGGCGAACATCTCGTCCTCGCCGTTCCACTCGCTGTCGTCCACGCCATAGCCGCGCAGGGCCTTGGGGGTCGATCCGCCCGACTGGTCCAGCGCAGCGATGAAGCCCGTGCCCTGGGCCATCTTGGCGGTCATGTCCTGCTGGTTCATTCGAACTCCCTCATTGGCTGCGGTGTTACTTCTGAAGCGCGGCAACCCCCGGAAGTTCCTTGCCTTCCATCCATTCCAGGAAAGCCCCGCCGGCGGTCGAGACGTAAGTGAAATCCTCGGCCACGCCCGCCTGGTTGAGCGCCGCCACAGTGTCGCCGCCACCGGCGACCGATGTCAACGAGCCTTCTTTGGTCAGGGCGGCCGCAGTCCGGGCCAGCGCCACCGTCGCTTCTTCGAACGGCGGCGTCTCGAACGCGCCGAGCGGCCCGTTCCAGACGAGCGTGCGGCAGGTCTTGAGCACGTCGGCCAGAGCCTCGGTCGCCTGCGGGCCGACGTCGAGGACCATCTCGTCCGCGGCGACTTCGTGCACGTTGCAAGTGCGCAGCGAAGCGGGATTGGCGGCGAATTCCTTCGCCACGACTACGTCGTACGGCAAGTGGACGGTGCAGCCCACCTTGTCCGCCGCGTCGAGGATCTCCTCGACGGTGCCCGTCAGGTCGTGCTCGCACAGGCTCTTGCCGACATCCACGCCGCGCGCGGCCAGGAACGTGTTGGCCATGCCGCCGCCGATGATCAGGTGCTGGACTTTACCGACGAGGTTTTCGAGCACCGCCAGCTTGGTCGAAACTTTGGCTCCACCAACGACCGCAGCGACCGGCGTCTCGGGGTTCCCCAGCGCCGCGTCGAGCGCCTTCAGCTCCTTCTCCATCGCGCGCCCGGCATAGGCCGGCAGCAGGCGCGCCAGTGCCTCGGTGCTGGCATGGGCGCGGTGAGCGGCGGAGAAGGCGTCGTTGACGTAGAGATCGCCGTTGGCCGCGATCGCCTGGGCGAACTCCGCATCGTTCTGCTCCTCGCCCGGCCAGAAACGGGTGTTCTCCAGCAGGCCGATGTCCCCGGGGCGGAAGATGCCGAGCGTCTGCTCGACCACCGGACCCGCGACTTCGGAGATGTACATCACCCGGCGGCCGAGCACGCGCTCCAGATCGCCCTGGATGATGCTCAGCGACATGGTCGAATGCCGTTCCCCCTTGGGGCGACCGAAGTGCGCCAGAAGCAGCACTTTGCCGCCGGCGTCGGCCAGTTCCAGGATCGTGGGCGCGACAGCCTGGGCGCGGGTCAGGTCGGTCGCCCGCCCGTCCTGCAACGGCAGGTTGAGGTCGACGCGGACGAGCGCGACTTTGCCGTGGACGTCGCCGAGATCGTCGAGAGTGCGGAAAGCGGTCTTCTGCATGGCGTTATTCGGGCTTCCGTTTGTCCGTGGTGCGTTGTTCGACAGGCTCAACCGCACCTCACTCGTCATCCCCCACCCTGGTCGTCATCCCCGCGAACGCGGGGATCCCGCTGGCGGCGCTCGCAGCTAGCGGGGTTCCCGCTTTCGCGGGAATGACGGAAGGGGGTTAATCAATGCAATCCAAATCACCCGTCAGAGGAACTTCGCCATCAGGCCGGCGGTGTCGATCATCCGGTTGGAGAAGCCCCACTCGTTGTCGTACCAGCTGACCACGCGGGCAAGCTTGCCTTCGAGCACCGCGGTTTCGAGGCTGTCGACAGTCGAGCTGGCCGGCTGGTGGTTGAAGTCGCTGCTGACGAGCGGCTGATCGGTGAAGTCGAGCACGCCCTTCATCGCGCCGTTCGCGGCAGCCTTGAGCGCTTCGTTGAGCTCTTCCTTGGTCGTGTCGCGCGAAGGCGTGAACACGAGGTCGATCAGCGACACGTTCGGCGTCGGCACGCGGACCGAGGAGCCGTCCAGCTTGCCCTTCAGCTCCGGCAGCACCAGGCCGACCGCGCGGGCGGCGCCGGTCGTGGTCGGGATCATGTTCTGCGCCCCGCCGCGGGCCCGGCGCATGTCGCTGTGCATCTGGTCGAGCATGCGCTGGTCGTTGGTGTAGCTGTGGATCGTCGTCATGAAGCCGCGCTCGATGCCGACCGCGTCGTTGAGCACTTTGGCCACCGGCGCGAGGCAGTTGGTGGTGCAGCTCGCGTTGGAGACGATGTCGTCCTCGGCGGTCAGGGTGTCCTGGTTGACGCCGAACACGATGGTCTTGGAAACGCCCGTCGCCGGCGCCGAAATCAGCACCCGCTTGGCGCCGGCTGCGATGTGCGGGCGGCTCGCTTCGTCGGACTGGAAGAAGCCGGTGCACTCGAGCACGATGTCGACGCCCATCTCGCCGTGCGGCAGCTTGCCCGGCTCGCGCTCCTTGGTGACGGCGATGCGCTTGCCGTTCACGGTGATGCTGTCCTCACCGGCGGTCACCTGGCCGGGGAAGCGGCCGTGGGTGCTGTCGTACTGGAACAGCAGCGCGTTGGCCTTGGCGTCCGCGAGGTCGTTGATCGCGACGAGCTCCAGATCGTGGTCGTCCCGCTCCAGGATCGCCCGGGCTACGAGCCGGCCGATGCGTCCGAAACCGTTGATCGAAACCTTCGTCGCCATCTAATGAACTCCTGCTATTAGCCTATTTTCTCAAGGATTTTCGGAACGATCGCATCGACGCTGAAGCCGAAGTGCGGGAACAGGTCCTCGGCCGGGGCCGATGCCCCGAAGCGGTCGAGACCGATCCGCACGCCCTCCAGCCCCGTGTAGCGTTCCCACCCGAAAGTCGTTCCCGCCTCGATCGAGACGCGCAACGCGCCTGCCGGAAGGATGTCCGCGCGATAGCTTTCCGGCTGTTCGTCGAACAGTTCGGTGCACGGCATGGAGACGACGTCCGCGCCGATCCCCTTGCCTTCGAGCGCTTCGGCCACATCGCAGGCCAGCTCGACTTCCGATCCGGTCGCGATCAGCACGACCTTGCGATCGGCCTTGGCCGCGCGCAGGCGATAGCCGCCCTTCGCGCAAAGGTTCTCCGAAGCATCGTCGCGCACCGCCGGCAGGTTCTGCCGGGTCAGCGCAAGCAAAGAGGGCCGGTCGGCCTGCTGCAGCGCCAGTTCCCAGCATTCGGCGGTTTCGAGCGCGTCGGCCGGGCGCATGACCAGCAGGTTCGGGATCGCGCGCAGCGACTGCAGATGCTCGATCGGCTGGTGGGTAGGACCGTCTTCGCCGAGGCCGATGGAGTCATGGGTCATGACATAGACCACACGGATTTCCTGCAGCGCCGAGAGGCGGATCGCCGGGCGGCAGTAGTCGGCGAAGACCAGGAAGGTGCCGCCGTAAGGGATCACGCCGCCGTGCAGCGCCATCCCGTTCATCGCCGCGCCCATGCCGAACTCGCGGATACCGTAGTAGACGTAGCGCCCGCCATAGCTTTCCGCCGTCAGGGGCGTCGTGCTCGGGGTCTTGGTGTTGTTCGATCCGGTGAGGTCTGCGGAGCCGCCGATCAGCGCCGGAATGTTCTGCGTCAGCACGCCCAGCGCCGCTTCGCTCGACTTGCGGGTGGCCATCTTCGGGCCTTCGGCGGCGAGCTGCGCCTTGTAATCGGTCCAGTCCTGCGAGGTCGGCAGCGTGCCGGCCATGCGCGCGGTGAACTCATCGGCCCGAGCATTGCCCTTGAGCCGCCCTTCCCACTCGCTGCGCAGCGCCTTGCCGCGCTCCCCAGTGGCGCGCCAGTCGGACAGGATCTCGCCGGGAATCTCGAACGGAGCAGACGTCCAGCCCAGCGTCTCGCGCGCGGCGGCGACTTCAGCCTCGCCCAGGGCGGCGCCGTGCGTCGCGCTGGTGCCCTGCTTGTTCGGCGCGCCTTTGCCGATCACCGTTTTGCAGGCGACCAGCGACGGGCGCGGATCGGCCAGCGCTTCGTCGATCGCCCGCGACACATCGGCGGCATCATGGCCGTTGCAGCTGACGACGTGCCAGCCGGTGGCGGTGTAGCGGGCGCGGATGTCCTCGCTGGTCGAAAGGTCGGTGCTGCCGTCGATAGTGATGTTGTTGTCGTCCCACAGCACGATCATACGGCCGAGCTTGAGGTGCCCGGCCAGGCCGATCGCCTCGTGGTTGACGCCTTCCATCAGGCAGCCGTCGCCGGCGATCACCCAGGTGCGGTGATCGACCAGATCGTCGCCGAATTCCGCGTTGAGGTGCCGTTCGGCGATAGCCATGCCGACCGCCATCGCCAGGCCCTGGCCGAGCGGACCGGTAGTCGCCTCGACGCCTTCGAGCAGGAAGTTCTCCGGGTGGCCGGCGCAAGGGCTGCCGAGCTGGCGGAAGTTGGCGATCTCCTCCATCGTCGGATGCGCGTAGCCCGACAGGTGGAGCAGCGAGTAGATCAGCATCGAACCGTGGCCGGCGCTGAGCACGAAGCGGTCGCGGTCGGCCCAGTCGGTCGCCGTGGGGTCGAACTTCAGGTACTTGGACCACAGCACGGTGGCGACGTCGGCCATGCCCATCGGCATGCCGGGGTGCCCGCTGTTCGCCGCCTGCACCGCATCCATCGAAAGGGCGCGGATGGCATTGGCCATAGGCGCGAGACGGGCGGGATCGAGGCTCATTCGGACAGCTCCTGCTGGGCGCCGGTTGTGGAGATAAACGGCTTTGATTCGGCGCGCCGCCTCTCTCGCGGACGGTCCGCGCGCCGTCAAGCGCAGCCCCCGGACGGCGGTTTGTCGCCAGCGGAGACCTTTTCACAGCTTTCTGCGCCAAGGCTTTGCCGCGGCGCACGCATTTGCGTAAGCTGCCTGTCATGGAGGGGGATCGCATCACGCGGGCGCTGTCCCGCATAGAGGCCGCGGCAGCCCGGATCGAGAGCGCAGCCGCGCAACCCGTTCGCGCGCCCACGCCCAGCCCCGATGCCGATCTCCAGCGCAAGCACGCGGCCCTGGTCAGCGAAGCCGGCGCCGCGCTGCAGGACCTCGACCGGCTGATCGGAAGCCTGGAGCGATGAGCAACGTCACTCTCGAGATCGCCGGGCGCAAGTTCGCCGTCGCCTGCGCTCCGGGGGAGGAACAGCACATCGCGATGCTCGGCCGCACGATCGACGAGAAGCTGGCCGGCATGCCGAACGTCACCAACCAGTCGGAAGCCCGCGTCCTGCTGTTCGCCGCGCTCCTGCTGGCGGACGAGAATCACGAGCTGAAGCAGGCCCGGCCCACCGCCGAACCCGCCCCCGATATCGCCGAACCGTTGGAAGCTCTCGCCGAACGGCTCGAATCTCTCGCGATGCGGCTTGAGAACGGGCCCGCGAGCTCCTAAATAGGGATCGGCGGGACTGCCCGGCACGCGCCGACAGAATATCCCTGAGGCTATAAGCAATCCATGGGAGTTGTCCCTGTTCGGTCCACGGGTTCGTCCTGAGGTCCGATGCATACGGCGCCCACCTGACGTTAGGCGTCAGAGGATTTCCCCGGCTCCGACCCATGGTGGTTCCGCCACTTCGCCGACAAGTCGAGCCGACGTCTCGACAATCGGCGCAACTGTCTCGACTTCGACCCACGCGAACGGCATGTGAAGCGCATGTCCGATCCCGAAATCATCCAGCAGAAGAAATCCATCCGTAACCGCCTGCGCAAGGCGCGCGTGGAGCATGCCGCATCGCTGCCGAAGCAGGTCAGCGCGCTGGTGTTCCACCGCCCGCCTACCGCAGTTGTCGACATGGTGCCGGAAGACGCCGTGATCGGCCTCTACCGCGCCGATCCCGGCGAGGCCCCGGCATCGTCTTACGCCAAGTTCTTCTTCGAGCGCGGCCACACCATCGCCCTGCCCTGGCTGGTCGATCTCAACACGCCGATGCGATTCCGGGTCCATACCGATCCGTACGGGGAGTCGGATCTCGCCAAGGGCTACTTCGGGCTCATGCAGGGGTCGGAAGATGCGCCCGAAGTCGTGCCCGACGTGCTGTTCATGCCGCTGGTGGCCTTCACCGCGAAAGGCGACCGGCTCGGCCAGGGCGGCGGTTTCTACGACAAATGGCTCGGCGCCCATCCGGACGTGATCCGCATCGGCCTGGCCTGGGACATGCAGGAAGTGCCCGAATTGCCGATCGAGCCGCACGACATGCCGCTGACCGCGATCGTCACGCCCACGCGCCTGCTCGGGCCGTTCTGATGCGCAAGGAGCCGAGCCTGCGCATTCCCCTGGGCATCCTGGCCCTGCTCGCGGGACTGATCGCCTATGCTTTGGGGATCGCCTGGGCTTCGCAGTGGATCGGGCAACTGCCGGTCTGGGCGCAGACCGCGATCTACCCGGTGCTCGGCGTGGTCTGGCTGCTGCCGCTGCGGCGGTTTCTGATCTGGATGGAAACCGGCCGCTGGCGCTAACCAAAAGGTTCCAAGTGGCGCGAGTGACGGGGCTCGAACCCGCGACCTCCGGCGTGACAGGCCGGCACTCTAACCAACTGAGCTACACCCGCGTTTTTCGGTGTCGCACCGCTTGGAAGCCGCGCCACTAAGGCAGGCGATCCGGGGTGTCAACAGGTCCGCGCGAGGCTTTTTCACAAGGCGCGGCAGAAGAGGGATACCGGGCCTGGGCGAAGTGGATTTCCACAGGTTCGGGCGGTCACAAACAGCCAGTTCTCGGCGCAGAACCGCGATTCCGGCGCGGCGCCCTCGCGAATCAATCGGCCAGCAGGAGCACCGGCGTTTCGATCAGCTTCTTCATCTGCTGCACGAAAGCCGCCGCGTCGTAGCCATCGACCACGCGGTGATCGCAGCTGATCGACACGTTCATCAGCTTGCGCTTCTCGATCCGCTCCCCGCCCATTCCGTCGGCCACGAACATCGGCCGCTCGACGATGCGGTTGGGGCCGATGATAGCCACTTCGGGCCGGTTGATGACCGGAGTCGTCGCCACGCCGCCCAAGGGCCCGAGCGAGGTGACCGTCAGCGTCGAGCCCGAAAGCTCGTCCGACCTGGCGCTGCCGTCGCGCGCCGCTTCGGCCAGCCGCTGGATCTCCGCCGCGAGCTGCCACAGGTTCCGGGTCTGGGCGTCGCGGATTACCGGCACCATCAGCCCGCCATCGGTCATCGTCGCCATACCGAGGTGGACCGAACCGTGGCGGGTGACCACGTTCGCCTCGTCATCATAGCGCGCGTTGATCATCGGGAACGCCGGCAGCGCGCGGCAGATCGCGGTGATCAGCAGCGGCAGCAGCGTGAGCTTGGGCTTGCTGCCGCGGTTCGCGTTGAGATCGGCGCGCAGCCTCTCGAGATCGGTGACGTCGCATTCCTCGACATAGGAGAAGTGCGGAATGTTGCGCTTCGACGCCGCCATGTTCTCGGCGATCCGGCGGCGGAGCCCGATGACCTTGATCTGCTCGTCGCGCATCCGGCGGCCGGCCGGAGCGAAACCCTTCGCGCCGCTATAGGCGAGGAACGCATCGAGATCGGCATGGCGAATGCGGCCGTCCTCGGCCGGTCGGACTTCGGCGAGATCGATGCCGAGTTCGTCGGCGCGCTTGCGCACCGCGGGGGAGGCCAGGACTTTGGCTGAAGGCCTGGCGCTCTTCCCCTCACCCGTTCGGGCTGAGCTTGTCGAAGCCCCGTTCTTCTCTTCTGGCGCCGCGCTCGAAGAAAAGGACGGCCCTTCGACAGGCTCAGGGCGAACGGGTTCTGGAGGTGGTGCGGAATCCTGCGGACGAGGCTCGTCCACCGCCTCCGCCTGCTCGCGCGTATCTTCCACATCCTCCGCAGTCGACGTCTCAGCCGCGATCCGCTCCTCGACCGCCTCGGCCTTGGGGGCAGGCGCTTCCTCCACGAGGTCCATCGGGATCTCGCCGTCGGTCTCGATCACCACCAGGCGCGAGCCGATGGCGATCACGTCACCCTCCTCGCCCGCGACTTCGACGATCCGTCCCGCGACCGGGCTTTCCATCTCGACCGTCGCCTTGTCGGTCATCATGTCGGCCAGGCGGTCGTCTTCCTCGACCATGTCGCCAACTTTGACGTGCCAGGCGACGATCTCGGCTTCGGCGATGCCTTCGCCGATGTCGGGCAGGTTGAAGGTGAAGCGGCTCATCGCGTTAGGCTCCCAGCAGCTTGTCGATGGCCTCGCCGATACGGATCGGCCCGGGGAAGTACGCCCATTCCAGGCTGTGCGGATAAGGCGTGTCGAAGCCGGTCACGCGCTCGACCGGGGCTTCCAGGTGATAGAAGCAGCGCTCCTGCACCTGGGCGGCGAGTTCGGCGCCGAAGCCGGAGGTGCGCGTCGCCTCGTGTATCACCAGGCAACGCCCGGTCTTTTCCACCGAGTTTTCCACAGCCTCGATGTCGAGCGGCAGGAGCGTCCGGAGGTCGAGGATCTCCGCGTCCACGCCCTTCTCGCGGCACACCGCTTCGGCGACATGGACCATCGTGCCGTAAGTCAGCACCGTCATTGCGTGCCCTTCCCGCACCGTTCGCGCCTTGCCGAGAGGGATCGAGTAATACCCTTCCGGCACCCGCGCGTCGGGATGGTCCTTCCACGGCTTGGTCGGCTTGTCGTAATAGCCGTCGAACGGGCCGTTGTAGATCCGCTTGGGCTCGAAGAAGATCACCGGATCGTTGTCCTCGATCGCGGCGATCAGCAGGCCCTTCGCATCGTGCGGCGTGCTCGGCACGACAGTCTTGAGCCCGGCCACGTGGGTGAAGATCGCCTCCGGGCTCTGGCTGTGGGTCTGTCCGCCGAAGATGCCGCCGCCGAAGGGGCTGCGCACAGTCATCGGGGCGATGAACTCGCCGGCCGAGCGATAGCGCAGGCGGGCCGCTTCGCTGATGAGCTGGTCGAGCCCCGGATAGATATAGTCGGCGAACTGAATCTCCGGCACGGGCCTCAAGCCATAAGCGCCCATCCCCACGGCGGCGCCGATGATGCCGTTCTCGCTGATCGGCGTGTCGAACACGCGGGTCTTGCCGTACTTCTCCTGCAGGCTCGCCGTGGCGCGGAACACGCCGCCGAAGTAGCCGACGTCCTCGCCCATCACGATCACATCGGGATCGCGTTCGAGCATGATGTCGAGCGCGTCGTTGATCGCTTCGATCATGTTCATCGGCCGGGCCGGCGCGTCGGCCAGGCTGACGACGTCGTCGCGGCTCACTGTGGCCATTTGATCTGCCTTTCGCGGATCGCCTGCTCGGCCTGTTCCTCGAGGTGCCAGGGCAACTCCTCGAAAACATCCTCGAACATCGTGTGGAACGGATGGTGCAGGCCATGGCCGAGGATGCCGTTCTTCTCGGCCTCCTTGGTCGCCGCCTTGACCTGCTCGGCCAGGGCGCGGTCCATCTCCTGCTGCTGCTCCTCCGACCATTCGCCCAGCGCGATGAGGTGCTGCTTGAGGCGCATGATCGGATCGCCGAGCGGCCATTCCTCGCGCTCCTGCGCGGAGCGATAGGCGGAAGGGTCGTCCGAAGTCGAATGGCCTTCGGCACGGTAAGTGAAGTGCTCGATCAGCGTTGGCCCGTTGTTGGACCGGGCACGGTCGGCCGCCCAGCGGGTCGCGGCATAGACCGCCAGCGGATCGTTGCCGTCGATCCGCAGCCCGGCGATGCCATAGCCGATCGCCCGCGCCGCGAATGTCGTCCGCTCGGCTCCGGCGAAGCCCGAGAAGCTCGAGATCGCCCACTGGTTGTTGATCACGTTGAAGATGACCGGCGCGTTGTAGACCGCCGCGAAAGTCATGCCGGAGTGGAAGTCCCCCTCGGCCGTGCTGCCTTCCCCCAGCCAGGTCGCGGCGATCCGGCTGTCGTGGCGGATCGCGCTGGCCATCGCCCAGCCGACCGCCTGGGGAACCTGGGTCGCCAGGTTGCCGCTGATGGTGAAGAAGCTGTGCGCCCGGCTCGAATACATGATCGGCAGCTGGCGGCCCTTCAGCTTGTCTCCACGGTTCGAGTAGATCTGGTTGATCATCTCGAGCAGCGGATAGTCGCGCGCGATCAGGATGCCCTGCTGGCGGTAGCTGGGGAACACCATGTCGTCCGACGCCAGCGCGTGCGCGGCGGCGACACTGGTCGCCTCCTCCCCGGTGCACTTCATGTAGAAGCTGGTCTTGCCCTGCCGCTGGCCGCGGTACATCCGCTCGTCGAACGCGCGGGTCAGCGCCATGTGGCGCAGCATCCCGCGCAGCTTGTCCGGCGTGAGGCGCGGATCCCATGGACCGTGGGCCTGGTGATCGTCTCCCAGCACGCGCACGAGATCGGTGCAGAGCGGATTGGTATCGCTGGGTGCGCAGGCTTCGTCGGGCCGCATCTGTGCGCCGGCCTGCGGCACCGGGATGTGCGAGAAATCGACCGCGTCGCCGGGGCGGAACTTCGGCTCCGGCACATGCAGTGCGAGCCGCGGGCGGTTGTACCCTCCCCCTTCGCCCTGCTTCGCCATGCGACTCTCCCCTTTGTAAGGAAATTCTACGTATGCGACATTTTATTAGCCGACCGCTCGGTCGTCAACTCGTGTGATGCGGACTGTCTGGAACGCCATGTCAGACGGCGACCGGCGCCTTCAGCGCTCCCTGGGGGGCGTAGCCGGTGACCTCGAAATCCTCGAAGCGGTAGTCGAAGATCGTCGGCGGGTTCCGCACGATCGCCAGCCGCGGTTCGCCTGCGGGCTCGCGCGCAAGCTGCGCTTCGATCAGTTCGCCGTGGTTGAGATAAAGGTGCGTATCGCCGCCCATCCAGACCAGCTCGCCCGGCTCGTAGCCCGCCTGCTGCGCGGTCATGCGGGTGAGCAACGCGGCGCCGAACAGGTTGAACGGCAGGCCCAACGCAACGTCACAGCTGCGCTGATAAAGCACGCAGGATAGGCGGTCGCCGGCGATGTGGAACTGGTAGGTCTTGTGGCAAGGCGGCAGCGCCATCCGGTCGAGCTCGGCGACGTTCCAGCCTTCGATGATGTGCCGCCGGCTGCCTGGGTTGCTGCGCAGGCTTTCGACCACTTGCGCAACCTGATTGATGCCGGGACCTGAGCGGTAGAGCCCCTCGCCCGCCGGCTCGTAAGTCGGCCAGTCGACCCATTGCTTGCCGTAGACCGGGCCGAGGTCCCCCCAGGCGGCGGCGAAAGCTTCGTCCTCCACGATCCGCCGCTCGAACTCCGCTTGCGCGATTTCATCGCCGGTGGCCTTGCGGTACTTGGCCAGCGGCCAGTCGCTCCAGATCGTCACGCCCTGCTGCAGCAGGGAGCGGATGTTCGTCTCGCCGGTCAGGAACCACAGCATCTCCCGCGCGGCAGCCTTCCAGTAGACCCGCTTGGTCGTCAGCAGCGGCACGCGGCCCTCAGCCAGATCGAAGCGCAGCTGGGTGCCGAAGATCGACCGTGTGCCGATTCCCGTGCGGTCGATCCGCTCGTCCCCTTCACTCCAGATGCGCCGCATCAGGTCGATATACTGCCATTCCCAATGACGCTCAGGGGGGCGCTGAGGAGAAGAATCGCTCGTGAATGCGGCACTGGCCATGCCCTCTGCGCTACCACTGCAAATGCCCGCTTGCCACCCCGCACACCCGTGCCTATAGGGCCGCCTCTGCCTCGCCCCCGGAACCCAATTCGCTTGGGCCGGGAGCGCCGGTCGGGGAGTAGCTCAGCCTGGTAGAGCACTGTCTTCGGGAGGCAGGGGCCGGAGGTTCGAATCCTCTCTCCCCGACCATTTTTCTTCATAGCGCTGCGGCACTTGGCTTCGACGAAGCCGGCCGCCGCGCGATGTGCCCCGATCCACGGATTGCAACTGTAACCATCTTGTAATCGGGCGCGACAATCGCCATTGGAAGCGCGCGCCCGGCGACTCCCAAGGACATATGAACCTCACCCATCCTTTTCTCGATGCGGACGGCGATAAGCTGCGCGAAGAATGCGGCGTTTTCGGCGTGATCGGCGCGTCCGAGGCGGCAGCGGTCTGCGCGCTCGGCCTCCATGCCTTGCAGCACCGCGGCCAGGAAGCCGTCGGCATCACCAGCTTCGACGGCGCGGAGTTCTACACCCGCCGCGGGCTCGGCCATGTGGCCGACAACTTCTCCAGCGGCGAATCGATCTCCGAACTGCCGGGCACGATGGCTGCCGGCCATGTCCGCTATTCCACCACCGGCGGCGCCGGCCTGCGCAACGTCCAGCCGCTCTACGCCGATCTCGCCAGCGGCGGCTTTGCGGTGGCGCACAACGGCAATATCTCGAACGCCGGGCACTTGCGGACCGAACTGGTCAACAAGGGCGCGATCTTCCAGTCGACCAGCGACACCGAAGTCATCATCCACCTCGTCGCCACCAGCCGCTATCCCACGATGCTCGACAAGCTCGTCGATGCCCTGCGGATGGTCGAAGGCGCTTACTCGCTGATCGTCATGACGCCGCGCGGCATGGCCGCCTGCCGTGATCCGCTGGGTATCCGTCCGCTGGTCATGGGCAAGCTCGGCGACGCGACCGTCTTCGCCAGCGAGACCGTGGCGCTCGACGTGGTCGGCGCCGACTTCGTCCGCCAGGTCGAACCGGGCGAGTTCATCGAGGTCGATTTCGACGGCACGCTGCGGTCCCACCGCCCGTTCGGCGACCGTCCCTCGCGCCCGTGCATCTTCGAGCATGTCTATTTCAGCCGGCCGGATTCGATCTTCAACGATCGCTCGGTCTACCAGTCGCGCAAGATGATCGGCGTCGAGCTGGCCAAGGAAGCGCCGGTCGTGGCCGATCTGGTCGTGCCGGTGCCGGACAGCGGCGTGCCCGCCGCGATCGGCTACTCGCAGGAATCGGGCATTCCGTTCGAGCTTGGCATCATCCGCTCACACTATGTCGGCCGCACGTTCATCCAACCCTCTGACGGGGCGCGCAACGCCGGCGTGAAGCGCAAGCACAACGCCAACCGCGCGCTGGTCGAAGGCAAGCGCATCGTGCTGATCGACGATTCGATCGTGCGCGGCACCACCAGCCTCAAGATCGTGCAGATGATGCGCGATGCCGGGGCCAAGGAAGTTCACTTCCGCGTCGCCAGCCCGCCCACCGGGCACGGCTGCTACTATGGTGTGGACACCCCCGAGCGCTCCAAGCTCCTCGCCGGCCGGATGGACGTCGCCGCGATGTGCGAATTCATCCAGGCCGACAGCCTTTCGTTCGTCTCGATCGACGGTCTTTACCGGGCGGTCGGCATGGCCGGGCGCGACGATGCCTGCCCGCAATATTGCGACGCCTGCTTCACCGGCGACTATCCGACTTCGCTGACCGACCTGGTCGATCGGCGGCAGACGGACGCGCAGCTCTCCTTCTCTGCCAACAAGGTCGCCTGAGGATGTCTGACGGCCGTCTGCTCGAAGGGAAAGTCGCGCTCGTGACGGGCGCCAGCCGTGGGATCGGCGCGGCAACGGCCAAGGCGCTGGCCGCTGCTGGCGCGCATGTCGTGCTCACCGCCCGCACCGCGCGCGATCTCGAAGCGGTCGAGGAAGAGATCCACCAGGCAGGCGGCACGGCGACGATCGCGCCGATGGACCTGACCGAAGGCGAATCGATCGCCCGCCTGGCAGGCGCCGTGGCCGAACGGTGGGACAGGCTGGACGTCCTCGTCATCAACGCGGCGATCCTGCCGGCGCTGACGCCGGTCACCCAGATCGAGCAGAAGTTCTTCAACCGTGCGCTGACCCTGAACGTGCTGGCGACCCAGGCCCTGCTGAGCAACTTCGATCCCCTGCTCAAGCGCGCTGAGGATGCCCGGGTGATCGGCCTGACCAGCTCCGTCGGCGCTGAGCCGCGCGCCTATTGGGGCGCTTATGGCGCGACCAAGGCAGCGTTCGACGCGCTGCTCGGCTCCTACGCGCAGGAAGTCGAGAAGATCTCCGGCGTGCGCGTCGCCATCGTCGATCCCGGCGCGACCCGCACGCAAATGCGCGCGCGGGCCTATCCGGGCGAAGATCCGCAGACGGTCAAGCCGCCGGAAGCCGTGGCCGAGCGCATCCTGGCGCTGGTGGCTGAGGACTTCCCGACCGGCCAGCGCATTCGCGTGGAAGCAACCGCTTAACCACACCTGCAAAGCTCCCGGTAAGCAAATCGGCACATCCTCTCGCGCACGGAAGCATCATTACGATGCGATGCGAGGGACTCAGGATGAGCTTGCACAACGTGGTAGGCCGCTACGAAATCGCAGCCCAGGAAGACCGCAGCGCGCCGCGCACCAGGCTGGCCATCCGCGCGCAACTGCGCCAATCGGGCGGGCGCCCGTTCCAGACGATCGTCAACGATCTCTCGCTGTCAGGCTTCTCGGCGACGTCCGTCGGCCGCATGCACGTCGGCACCGTGTGCTGGCTGACGCTGCCGGGGCTCGAAGCGCTGCAGGCGGAAGTGATCTGGTGGGAAGACAGCCTCTGCGGCTGCGCCTTCGCCAGCATGCTCAGCTCCATCGTCCATGACAATGTGATCGCCCGCTATCGCGCCGGCGAGATCTAGGTCAAGCTTTCACCAGCGTAGCCTGACTTACCGTGATCCCGCCGCCGCGGAAGCCACCTTCGCAGTACATCAGGTAGAACCGCCAGAGATTGCGGAAGCGCTGGTCGAACCCGGCGGGCAGGCGCCCTTCGCGCGCCGCGGTGTCGAAGTTCTCGCGCCAGGCCTTGAGCGTCTCGGCATAGTCGATGGCGAAATCCTCCTGGTCCTCCCAAGAGAGCCCCCGGGCTTCGGCCAGGGCGCGAAACTCGCTGGTCTTGATCAGCAGGCCGCCGGGGAACACGTAAGCCTGGATGAAGTCGGCGTTGCGGGCGTACCCCTCGAACAGCTCCTCGCGCATGGCGATGAACTGGATCGCCGCGCGCCCGCCGGGCTTCAGGTTACGGGCCAGACAGTCCATGAACGTCGGCCAGTATTCGCGGCCGAGCGCCTCGACCATCTCCACGCTGACGACCGCGTCGTACTGGCCGGAGGTGTCGCGATAGTCCTGCTTGCGGAAGTCGATCCCGGGGTGGCGCTCGCGGCACCAGGCCAGTTGCTCGTCCGACAGGCTGATCGCCGTGACGGCACTGCCTTGCCCGGCGAAGGCATTGCTCAGCCCGCCCCAGCCGCAACCGATCTCGAGCAGCGTCTCCGGCGTTCCGAGCCGCTCGGCCAGCCGCGCCCACTTGTGCTTCTGCGCCGCCTCCAGCCCATCCTCGCCGACGCGGTACGCGCTCGAATAGCTCATCGTCGGGTCGAGCCAGGCGGCGTAGAAGTCGTTGCCGAGATCGTAGTGCAGGTGGATGTTCTTCTCGGCCCCAGCGCGGGTATTGCGGTTGAGCCAGTGCGCGAAGCGCGCCGCGAGCCGGAACACGCCCTTGGCCCGGCCGATCTCCCCCAGACTTTCCCCGTTCGCCATGAACAGCGCGAAAAGCTGCACCGGATCGGGGCTCGTCCACTCCCCCGCCTCCCAGGCCTGGTACCAGCCGACCGAACCGCCGGTCGTCAGCCGCAGCAGCGCGCGCCATTCGCGCACCTCGATCTCTGCCGCGAACCCTTCGGCCCGTCCGCCGAGCAGGCGCGTCGAACCGTCCGGCAGCCTGGCGACGATGGATCCTTGTCGCAGCCCAGCGTCGATCCGATCGACCAGCTTGTGGAAGCCGCCCGCGAACATCCGCGACACGATCCCCGGCGCCATGCCGAATCGCCGGCCGGCTTCGAGCAGCACCCCGCCCCGTGCAACCTCCCTGTTCATCGTGCGAATATGCGCGAGGCACGGCCCCTCGGCAAGTGCGGCACAGTGCATAGGCTGGGCGGAGGAACAGCCCGCCCGGCAGGAGGTTTCTTCCCGAGATGACTCTTCCCCAGCAAACCGTGAACCTGCCAAGCCGCGGCTGGCGTATCGATCCTCGCAAGGCGCTCGCCGTCTCGGCCTTGTGCTGGGCTGGGTTCGCGATACTGGTGGTCCTCGTCGTCACCGACAACGGGCGCGGCTTCGACCAGACCGGGCTGATGTTCTGGCGCTACGGCGACGGGCTGGAGCCGAGGGGACCCGAGTGGCTGCTTGAGGCGGTGCGGGACGTGACCGCGCTCGGCGGCGTCCTGCTGCGCAACCTCGTCGCCCTCGGCGCCGTTGCCGCGCTCCTGTTCCTGCGCCTCCGGCGGGAGGCGGTTCTGATGGTCCTGACGGTCGCCGGCGCCTGGCTGGTCGGGTACGGGATCAAGCTCCTCGTCGGGCGAGAGCGCCCCGAGATCGTGCCGCACCTCACCGACGCGGGCGGCGCCAGCTTCCCGAGCGGGCACAGCTTCAATGCGGCGGTGGTCTACATCGCCATCGCGCTCGCCTTCGCGACCATGAGCAGCCGCCAGTCGGTGCGCTTCACCGTCATCGGCGCGGCAGTGATCCTGAGCATGGCTATCGCCTGGAGCCGCGTCTGGCTCGGCGTTCACTTCCCGAGCGACGTCGCCGCGGGCTGGCTCGGCGGCGCCGGGTGGGCATTCATGGCCGCGGCGCTGCTGCGGCGCCCGGCCGACCGGACCGCGGACGCAGCGGAACCGCAGCTCGACAAAGTCAGCCCGAAGGAGAGCGACAGTCCGATGCCGGCAGGACCACGCTGAACCGGTCGCCCCCGCGCGAGGCGAAGCGCGCATCGCCCAGCAGCCACGACCCGTCGGGCTGGCGCCGAACGAACGGCGCCCGCGACCAGAAGAGGAACGCATCGGCGCGTGGGTCGCGGCTGCGAACCGCCGCAAGGTCGCAGCGTTCCAGCGGGACATCGCCCACTCGCTCGCCACCGACCCGCCAGATGCCGTCGCCGTCCCCGGTGATCATCTCGCGCCGCCAGAACTCCAGCGGCACTTCGCTAGCAATCGCCACCTCGGGATAAGGCTCGCTCGTCAGCGCGCGCTGTTCTGCCGCCCAGGTGATGGCGCCGTTCACTCCCATGTAGAGCACAGCCGCCGCCAGAGCCACGCGAGCGGGCCGCTGCCAGCCAACTGTCGCCCGCTTCTCCCGCCGCAGCGAAAGCCATGTGGCGAGGCCCAGGCCGATCCACAGCCAGAGGTCGATGATGAACAGCACGTCGCCATAGAACCACTCGCTGGAGAACGGTTCGAGGAAGCGGATGCCGTAGTTGTTCATCCAGTCGAGCGCCGGATGAGTCAGGCAGGCGATGAAGGAGAGCGCATAAAGCCAGCCGAAATGCACCGGCAGCCGCCCCTCCGGCCGATTGCCGCGCTTCGCCTGCCAGCGGTCGTAGAGCCAGAGAATGCCGGCGAGCACCAGCGGCAGCAGCACCCAGGCGATCGGCCCGTGCGTCAGCCCCCGCCGCATCGCGAGGCTCTCGATCCCATAGACCGTGCAGGCCGCATCGACGTCCGGAAGGTTCGCGCCGATGATCAGCGCCGGCATCGCCAGCCCCGTCTTCCGCTTCAGCCCCGCCTGCCCGAGCAGCGCCCCGACAAGGCTATGCGTTAGATTGTCCATCCGCTCAGTTCACACCGCCCCATGTCACGATGCCGCGCAGATGGCACAAGTTCACGGCTGTAGGACAGAGCTTTTCGTCGCACCGAGATAAGGAGTTTCTCACACGAAGACACCAAGGCCTCACCCGTTCGTGGTGAGCTTGTCGAACCACGGCTAGCACCGCGCTCCCGTCCTTCGACAAGCTCAGGAGAACGGAGGGGGATGCAATCTTCTTAGCGCCTTCGCGCCTTTGCGTGAGAATAAAAAAGATCAGGCTCGGCCCTGCGTCTCCGGGTTGCCGCCCTGGCCGGGAACGCGCGTGCCGATGGGGTCCTGGGCGGTGCCGGGCACCGTCCAGGTTTGGCCTTTGGCGAGCAGCTTGGCAAGGTTCGCTTCCTTGCCGGCGCTCGCCTTGGTGCGCTCCTCGATCACCGCGCTTTCGAAAGTCGGGCGCGGATCGTCGTAGAGGACGCCGAGGGCCATCGGGAACGGGCCGAACGGCAGTTCGATCAGCATGTGGGCGATCGACCGGTTCTTGACGTTGTGCACCAGCACGCCGGCCGCCTGCCAGTCGCCGTCCACCACGTCGACGACCTTCAGCTCGAGCGCATCCCGGTCGAGCGAGATGCCCTTGGTGCCCTTGGCGAACAGCATCGGCTCGCCGTCCGCCAGCCAGAGCTGCTGGTCCTCGGCGCCCTTGGGCGCGGCGAAGTCGTTGAACACGTCCTTGTTGTAGACGATGCAGTTCTGGAAGATCTCGATGAACGCCGCGCCCTGGTGAGCGTGGGCCGCCTTGAGCACGTCCGGCAGGTTCTTCGACACGTCGAAGCCGCGGGCCACGAAGCGGGCACCGGCGCCGAGCGCGAACGCGCACGGGTTCGTCGGCCGATCGACCGAGCCGAGCGGGGTCGAAGGTGTGCGCGTGCCGATCCGGCTGGTCGGCGAGTACTGGCCTTTGGTGAGGCCGTAGATCTCGTTGTTGAACAGCAGGATCTGCAGGTTCACGTTCCGACGCAGCACGTGCATCAGGTGGTTGCCGCCGATCGACAGCCCGTCACCGTCGCCGGTGACCATCCACACGTCGAGCTCCGGATTGGCCAGCTTGATGCCGGTGGCAAACGCCGGGGCGCGCCCGTGGATCGTGTGGAAGCCGTAGCTCTCCACATAATACGGGAAGCGGCTGGAGCAGCCGATGCCGGAGACGAACACGGTCTTCGCCGGGTTCGCGCCGAGTTGCGGCAGCGTACGCTGCACGGCCTTGAGGATCGCGTAGTCGCCGCAGCCGGGGCACCAGCGAACTTCCTGGTCGGTTTCCCAGTCCTTCAGCGTGGTCTGGATGGGGGTCATGTCGTTCATTGGTCTTCCCCGCTTTGCGGCGAGCGCTTGTTCTTGAGCGATCCGTCGTCGTGGCCAGACTCCGCCACCGGCAACTGCGCCAGGTTGGCGGCAACCTCGCCGCCTTCGTTGCCGGCGACATCGTCGAAGTACTTGCCGATGGCCGCTTCCAGTTCCGCGATCTGGAACGGCTGGCCGCTGGTCTTGGTCAGGCTTTCCACGTCGATGAAGAGCTGGTCGCGCAGCACGGTCTTGAACTGGCCGGTGTTCATCTCCGGCACGAGCACGCGGTCGAAGCCGCTCAGCAGCTCGCCCAGGTTCTTCGGCAGCGGCCAGATGTGGCGCACGTGGATGTGGCTGACTTTCTTGCCCTTTTCGCGCCAACGGCGGACCGCCTGGCGGATCGGGCCGTAAGTGCTGCCCCAGCCCACGACCGCCAGCTCACCGGTCTCGTCACCCAGGGAGACTTCCTGGTCCGGCACCATGATCTCGTCGATCTTGGCCTTGCGGGCGTCGGTCATCACCTGGTGGTTGTCGGGCGAATAGTCGATGTTGCCGGTCTCGACGTGCTTCTCGATCCCGCCGACGCGGTGCATCAGGCCGGGCGTGCCGGGCTTGATCCACGGACGCGCGCCCTTGTCGTCGCGCTTGTAGGGCAGCAGCGTGTCGCCCCCCTTTGCATCTTTGGCATTCTTCTCCTGCAGGAACTTCGCGGGGAACGGCGCGAAGGCGCTGGGATCGGGCACTTTCCACGGCTCGGCGGCATTGGCGATATAGCCGTCGGTCAACAGCATGACCGGGGTCATGTACTGCACCGCGATGCGGCAGGCCTCGATCGCCACTTCGAACGCGTCGCCCGGCGAACGGGCGGCGATCACCGGCATCGGCGCGTCGCCGTTGCGGCCGTAGACAGCTTGGTAGAGATCGCTCTGCTCGGTCTTGGTCGGCAGGCCCGTCGAAGGCCCACCGCGCTGGCTGTTGACGATCACCAGCGGCAGCTCGACCATGATCGCCAGGCCCATCGCCTCGCCCTTCAGCGCGATGCCCGGGCCGGAGGAGCTGGTGACGCCGAGCTGGCCGGCATAGGACGCGCCGATCGCGGCGCAGATCGCGGCGATCTCGTCTTCCGCCTGGAAAGTCGTGACGCCGAATTCCTTCAGCCGCGCCAGGTGGTGCAGGATCGCGCTGGCCGGTGTGATCGGGTAGCCGCCGAAGAACATCGGCAGCTCCGCGAGTTGCGCGCCGGCGACGAGGCCGAGCGAGACGCTCTCCGCCCCGGTGATCGTGCGGTAGGTGCCCGGTTCCTGCTCGGCGGCCGGGATATGGGTCTTCTTCAGCGGGCCCGAGATCTCCGCCGTCTCGCCATAGGCATGGCCCGCATTGAGCGCGGCGATGTTGGCTTGCGCGATTTCCGGCTTGTTCTTGAACTTAGCGTTGAGCCAGTCGATCAGCGGCTGGCGGTCACGGTCGAACATCCACAGCGCCAGGCCGAGCGTCCACATGTTCTTGCTGCGGAGCGCTTCCTTGTTGCCGAGGCCGAAGGGCTTCACGGCTTCCAGGGTGAGCGCGCTGATGTCGAACGCGAGCACGTCCCACTTGGCGAGGCTGCCGTCCTCAATCGGGTTGGTCTGGTACTTCGCCTTCTCGAGATTGCGCTTCGAGAACTCGCCGGTGTCGGCGATGATGAGGCCGCCGGGCTTGAGCGCCGCGAGGTTCACCTTCAGAGCGGCCGGGTTCATCGCCACCAGCACGTCGGGCGCGTCGCCCGCGGTGTTGATCTGGCGGCTGCCGAAGTTGATCTGGAACGCCGAGACGCCGAACAGCGTGCCCTGCGGCGCGCGGATCTCCGCCGGAAAGTCAGGGAACGTGGCAAGGTCGTTGCCGGCGAGCGCGGTCGAGAGCGTGAACTGGCCCCCGGTCAGTTGCATGCCGTCGCCGCTGTCGCCGGCAAAGCGGACGACCACTGCTTCGGGAGTCTGGGTGTCGGCCGTGCGTTCGACCGTCTGGGTAGCCATGTGCGGGTCCTGTTCGCCCTTTGGGCGCTGTCATCCAATATGGCAGTGCGAGGTAGGTCCCCCTCCCCGCCCCCGCAATCAAGTTTTTCTGTCGCGAACGAAAAATGCCGATGGAACCCGTCGCGGCCGGCCCCTATTCCGATGCGCATGAGCGACAGGGACCCGACACAATACCGCCTTTGCGTTGGCGTGATGCTGGTGAATGGCGAGGGCAAAGCCTTCGTCGGCAAGCGGATCGACAACAAGGAAGGCGATTTCTGGCAAATGCCGCAAGGCGGCGTCGACCCGGGCGAGGACCCTGGCGACGCGGTGCTGCGCGAGCTGTGGGAAGAGACCGGAGCGAGCGCAGAGCACGTCCAGGTGATCGCCCGCCTGCCGGAGGAGCTGTTCTACGACCTGCCGGACAACCTGAAAGGCAAGCTCTGGGGCGGCCGCTACATCGGCCAGCGCCAGGCCTGGTACCTCGCCCGCTTCACCGGCACCGACGCCGCCATCGACCTCGAAGCCCACGACCCGCCGGAGTTCTGCGAGTTCAAATGGGTCGAGCCCGCCCTGCTGCCGGAGCTGATCGTCCCCTTCAAGCGGGAGGTCTACGCCGCGGTGGTCGCGGAGTTCGAGAGCCAACTCGGATCATAAAATCCTCCCCTGCAAGGGGAGGGGGACCGCCGAAGGCGGTGGAGGGGTGTAACCGTTAGCCGGGACACCCCTCCGTCAGCCCTGCGGGCTGCCACCTCCCCTTCCAGGGGAGGATCGACCAACCCCCATCATCATTCCCGCCAAAGCGGGAATCCACTCAGTTCTGCGTCACCACCGTATCGGGCATGATCGCCTCGGCGGTCAGCGTCGCCGGCTTCGGCCCGCGCTCAAGCGCCGCAGCCAGCTGCTGCGTTTCGCTGCACGAGGCACCGCACAGCGATTGAAGCTGCGAAAGCTTGCGCCGGGCTTTCTCGATGGCGCCCTTCTCCACCAAGGCCTCGCCCTCGCCGGAAATCGCCGCGAGGTTCCCAGGGTCACGCTCCAAAGCACCGCGATAGTAGTGGATCGCCTTGCCCTGCAGCCCTTGGCGGCGAGCGGCCTCGGCCAGTTCCACGTAGATTGCCGTGTGGCCGGGATCGATCGCCAGGGCGGCTTCGAAGCTGTCGATCGCCTCGTTGATCTGACCGGCGGCGAGCTGGCTCTTGCCCTGCGCGGCCAGGGCCGCTGAGCGCGGGTCCGGCTCTCGCTCCGCACCCTGGCTTACGCTGGCGGTGACCGCCACCAGAAGCGAAAGGGCAATTGCTGCGGGGGCATAACGCATCACGTACTCCTTGAGCGCGGGCATCCGGGCTGGTCCTGTGCCTGCCATCATCACGCGCCCATCGCTATCACGGCTTACATAGACGCGCGATGAAAAACCCGTCGGTCTCGTCATGCAACGGAGAGAGGCGGGTTCCGTGCCCGCGCGGGCGGCCGAGCGGCAGCTCCGGCGTCTCGGCACGCCAGCCGGGATGCGCCGCGAGGAACGCATCCACCTGCCCCGCCCCTTCGGCATCGAGCAGCGAGCAGGTCACATAGACCAGCCTGCCGCCCGGCGCGACCAAGTCGCCGGCGATCTCGAGCAGCCGTGCCTGGGTGCGGCCAAGCCGCTCGAGGTCTTCTGCGGCGAGCCGCCAGCGCGCCTCCGGATTGCGGCGCCAGGTCCCGCTGCCGGAACACGGCGCGTCGACCAGAACGGCATCGGCCTTGCCCTGCCACTGCGCCAGTGCCGCCAGTTCCCGGCCGGGGTCGAGCAACACGGTTTCGGCAACCACTGCCCCGGCCCTCATGGCGCGCGGCGCCAGACGCGAGAGGCGGCCCCGGTCCGTATCGGCGGCGATCAGAGTGCCTCGATTCTCCATCGCCGCGGCGAGCGCGAGCGTTTTGCCCCCGGCCCCGGCGCAAAGGTCGATCACCGTCTCCCCGGCGCACGCGGCAACGGCCTCGCAGGCCAGCTGACTTCCGCAGTCCTGCACTTCGACTAGCCCTTCGAGAAACGCCGGCCATTGCTCCACCGGCGTACCGGGCGCGAAGCGGAGTCCTTGCGGAGCCGGCAGACGTTCGCCCGGCAGCGGAAGCTCGAGATTGTCACGGTCGGCCTTCAGCGCGTTGACGCGCAGGTCGAGCGGCGCCCGGCCGAGCAGGGCCTCGGCCGCTTCGCTATCGACCCCGGACGCCTCAAGCACCGTGACCAGCCAGGCCGGCGCCACACCGCCCTCGGCGACGAGTTCGCCCTCTTCGATCACGGGCGGCCCGTAGGGCGATCCGTCGAACGTCAGCAGCAGCGATGGGTCGTCCTCTGCCAGCCGCAACATCGCCGCCCGCCCTGTCTGCGGGATCGGCCCACAAGCGCGGATCGCACGATAGACCAGCTCGCGGATCGCCCGCCGATCTTTCGAACCGGCGAAGCGATGGCCGCGAAACCACTCCGCCAGGATGCGATCCGCCGGCGCCCCCTTGTTGAGCGCGGCCACGATAACCTGGTCGAGCAGCTCGATGGCGGATTGGACGCGTGCGGCGGGAGTCATCGCCAGGTCGCTCCAGAATCCGCTCGGTTCACTGGCGGATCAACGCGAAGGATAGTTCGGCGCCTCACGGGTGATCGACACGTCGTGCACGTGGCTCTCGTTCAGCCCCGCATTGGTGATGCGGACGAACTTGCCGCGCTTGCGCAACTCCTCGATCGAGGCCGAGCCGGTATAGCCCATCGCCGCCTTGATGCCGCCGACGAGCTGGTGAACCACGTCGCGCGCCGCGCCTTTGTAGGGCACTTGGCCTTCGATCCCCTCGGGCACCAGCTTCATCTGGTCCTTGATGTCCTGCTGGAAATAGCGATCCGCGCTGCCCCGCGCCATGGCGCCGACGCTGCCCATCCCGCGATAGGATTTGTACGCCCGGCCCTGGTACAGGAACGTCTCGCCCGGCGCTTCCTCGGTGCCCGCGAGCAGGCTGCCGATCATCACGGTCGAAGCACCGGCGGCCAGCGCCTTGGCCGCATCGCCCGAAGTCCTGAGTCCGCCGTCGCCGATGATCGGCACGTCGCCCGCGGCGCTTGCCGCATCCATGATCGCGGTAAGCTGCGGCACGCCGACACCGGCGACGATCCGCGTCGTGCAGATCGAACCCGGGCCGATGCCGACTTTCACCCCGTCCGCGCCCGCGTCGATCAGCGCCTTGGTGGCTTCCGCCGTGGCGACGTTGCCGGCCACGACCTGAACCGCGTTCGACAGCCGCTTAACCCGCTCGACCGAGCGCGCGACTTCCCGGTTATGGCCATGCGCGGTGTCGATGATGATCACGTCACATCCGGCATCGACCAGCGCCTCGGTCCGCTCGAACCCCTTGTCGCCGACGGTGGTTGCCGCGGCGACCCGCAGGCGGCCCTGGGCGTCCTTGGTGGCGTCGGGGTTGAGGACGGCTTTCTCGATGTCCTTCACCGTGATCAGGCCGACGCAGTGGTAGGCGTCGTCAACCACGAGCAGCTTCTCGATGCGGCGCTGGTGCAGGATCCGGCGCGCCTCTTCCTGGCTCACGCCTTCGCTGACCGTGGCGAGATTGTCCTGCGTCATCAGCTCGCGCACCGGCTGCAGCGGGTTGTCCGCGAAGCGCACGTCGCGGTTGGTCAGGATGCCGCACAGCTTGCCCGAGGGGTCGACCACCGGGATGCCGCTGATGTTGTGGCGGATCATCAACTCCTGCGCCTGGCCGAGCGTCGAGTCCGGATTGATCGTGATCGGATTGATCACCATCCCGCTTTCGAACCGCTTGACCCGGCGCACCGCGTCGCACTGCTCTTCGATCGTCAGGTTGCGGTGGAGCACGCCGATCCCGCCGAGCTGCGCCATGACGATCGCCATGTCGGCTTCGGTCACGGTATCCATCGCCGCAGAGATCACGGGAATGTTCAGCGAGATGCCGCGCGTCAGCCAGGTCTTGGTGCTGGCCTGCGAAGGCAAGATGTCGCTTTCGGCCGGCCTCAGGAGGACGTCGTCGAATGTGAGGCCGGTTTCGATTTCCATGGGTGCCACTATACCTTGTGCGGAGCGATTCGTGGCGGCCCATGTAAACGCGGTTTGTGGCAACCGCTAGTGGGGGTCCCGCGATTGCCGGACCGAGGGAGGGTATCGGACCATGGGCAGAATGAACCTGCGCACGATCAAGTTCTCGAAGGTGTACCCGCTATACGTCCAGAAGGCGGAACGGAAGCAGCGCACCCAGGAAGAGGTCGACGACGTCATCTGCTGGCTCACGGGGTACCACGACGGGGGCCTGCGAGACCAGATCGAACGCGAGACCGACTTCGAAACCTTCTTCGAGGAGGCGCCCTGCCTCCATCCCAACCGCGCTCAGATCAAGGGCGTGATCTGCGGCTACCGGGTCGAAGACATCGAAGACCCGTTCGAGCAGAAAGTGCGCTATCTCGATAAGCTGATCGACGAACTGGCCAAAGGGAAGGCCCTCGAGAAAATCAAGCGCGCCTGAGCACCCGCGCTCACTTGGACAAACCGCTTCGTCGGCTGGCTCGCCAGCAGCCCGCCGTTCACCGCCTGCTCGCGGGTCATGTCGCGGCTCTTCATTGTCGCGGGGGTTTGGTTCCCAACCAGCGGCGTCCAGCCGAAGCCGCCACCCGCAGCTACCGGTCAGTGCCGTCCTCTTCCGGCGGCAACGCGCGCAGGCTTTCGATCTCCCGGGCCGTGCGCTCTGCTGGATCGGTTGCGATCGTCTCCAGAGTGGCCACGCGCTCCTGCAGTCTGGTTACGAGGCTGCGCAGGCGCTCATTCTCTTCATCGATCGACTTGAGGGTCTTGACCGGCTTCGCCTGGGTGTCGGCGAAGAACTCGACGAACCCGCACTGGGTGCATCGCCGCGCGGTCAATTCGACCGACTTCGCTCCGAAGCCGATGATGGACTTCCAGAAGCCCGGCTCACCGTCCATCCACTTCACCCGCCCGCCGGTGTCCGGAAGGAACAAGAAGCCCTGTGACATGCGCCCGCGGCATTTGGGACAGTCCGCCATTTCGGTCCTCCATCTGCGTGTGTATGATCCAACCAACACAGTTCCAGCCGAAGCCCGAGATGTCGATCGCCTATTTCGCCGTCCAGCCGCCATCCATCGCGTAATTCGCACCGGTGATGCTCCTGGCCTCCTCGCGGCAGAGGAACACGGCGAGCGCGGCGACTTCCTCCGGCTGGACGAACTGTTTCGTCGGCTGCCCCGCCAGCAGCACGTCGTTCATCACCTGCTCGCGGGTCATGCCGCGGCTCTTCATCGTGTCCGGGATCTGGTTCTCGACCAGCGGCGTCCAGACGTAGCCGGGGCTGATGCAGTTGGCGGTGACGCCGTGCTCCGCCAGTTCCAGCGCCAGGACTTTGGTCAGCCCGGCGAGGCCATGCTTGGCGGCGACATAGGCGCTCTTGAACGGGCTGGCGGCCAGCGAATGGGCACTGGCGGTGGAGATGATCCGCCCCCAGCCCCGCGCCTTCATGTGCGGCACCGCCAGCCGCGCCGTATGGAATGCGGCCGAGAGATTGAGCGCGATGATCGCGTCCCACTTATCCGGCGGAAAGTCCTCGACCGGCGCGACGTGCTGCATCCCGGCGTTGTTGACCAGGACATCGACCGGCCCCGCCGCGTCCATCAGCGCCTCGATCCCGTCCGGGGCGGTCAGGTCAGCCGCTACGTGGCGCGCTCCGAGTTCGTTGCAAAGCGCGGCGATCTCCCGCTCCTCGCCGAACCCGTTGAGCACGACCTCGGCCCCTTCGGCGGCCAGCGCCTTGGCGATCGCCAGGCCGATTCCGGATGTGGAGCCGGTGACCAGCGCCCGCTTGCCCTGAAGGAACATTCTCGACTCCCCGCGATTGCCTCTATCACTGTTTCCAGCGTGGTTGGCCGCTCCGGTCCAGCCTTTTTCGCATGTGCACAATAGCGAGGGACCTTAGATGCGGCTGAACCCCTTCAACCCCGGCAGCATCAGTGTTCGGCGCGGGGGAGGAGGCGGTTTTCCCGGAGGGGGCGGCGGGCAACTCGGCTGCGGCACGATCGTGATCGCCCTGATCGGCGCTCTCGTGTTCGGCATCGATCCCGGCCAGATGCTCGGGACGATGGAAGGCGCGCAGCAGGGCACGATGGAACAGACCGGCGCGCAAAATGAAAATGCCGCCGAGATCTGTGACGACAATCCCTACGCCACCGAGTCCTGCAACGCGCTCGGCAACCTCAACGAGACATGGCAGCCGCTGTTCAACCAGGGGGGCATCCCGTTCCAGCAGCCCACGCTGGTGTTCTACCAGGGCGGCACCCGCTCCGGTTGCGGCGCGGCGTCGAGCGCGATGGGGCCGTTCTATTGCCCGGCGGACCAGGGCATCTACATCGACACCAGCTTCTACGACCAGATGCAGCGGGAACTGGGCGCAGGCGGCGATTTCGCCCGCTACTACGTCATGGCCCACGAATACGGCCATCACGTCCAGACCATTACTGGCGTCGCCGACCAGATCCGCAGCGCGCAGCAGCAGAACCCGCGCCAGGCCAACCAGCTACAAGTGCTGATGGAGCTGCAGGCGGACTGCTATGCCGGTGTCTGGGCGGGCCGGAACCGCAACCTGATCGAACCCGGTGACTTCGAGGAAGGCATGACCGCCGCTAGCGCGATCGGCGACGACACCCTCGCCCGCCGCTCCGGCCAGGCCGCCAATCCCGAGAGCTTCACCCACGGCACCAGCGAGCAGCGCATGCAGGCCCTGCGCCTCGGCCTGGAAACCGGCGACGAGGCCCAGTGCGACCGGATCATGCAGATCGGCTGAGCACCCCAGCGGTTCGTGGTGAGCTTGTCGCACCACGAACCTCGCGCCAACCTCGTCCCTCACACCACCGCCGTCACCCTGAACTCGTTTCAGGGTCCATTTCGCCGCTGGGGCGGAAGCTGCTCATTGGCAGGCCAAGCCCGCTCGCGCCCTGCGAGTTCCGGTCCCGGCTGATAAATGGATGCTGAAACAAGTTCAGCATGACGAAGTGGGGTTCAGCATGACGAGTTGGTGGGTGCGGCGAACCAGCGCACCAGATCATTGAAGATGCACTCACCCGTTCGTGCCGAACCCTGTCGAACCACGACCTCGCGCCACCGTCCTTCGACAAGCTCAGGACGGACGGTACATGGCAGGCTGACCTTTGCCGCCAGGTGAGCCTGTCGAACCACGGGAGCGCTACGCCTCCCCCCGTCAAGAGGCTCACGACGAACAACAGCGGGGGCGCCGTCACCGCTCCGCTTCGAGGTCGGCGATCTCTTCGTCCAGGTCGCGGAGAACCTCCGCCTTGGCCGATGCGCTCATTCCCGTACTCCGGGCGACGGCGCTGCGTGCCTGGCGCAGACCGCTACGCGCTCCGTCGCGAGCCTGGCGCTCGATCGCACGGGCACAGATGACGATCCGCTGGCGGCCGTCCGAAAGGGTCACATGGCTCACCGGCTCATCGGAATCGCAGCGCTCCACGACTTCCGGCACGTTGTGGCGGACTTCGGCCATCGCCAGGGCATGGGCCCGCATCTCGACCTGCTTGCCGGCCAACTCCTTGCGCAGGTCTTCCATCTCCTCGTTCATTGCCTCGAGGCGCTGGCGCTGTTCCTCGCTCAGGGGCTCGCGCCGCAGTTCGACGTGGCGAACAGTGCGCGGATGATCCCCTTCGGCGCTTTCGCGTACGATCCGCCTGATGCGGAGTTTGTCCTCGGCAGCCGACAGTGCGGGCGCCTCCGGCGCCTCGGGAGCTGCCGGAGCTTCCGGCGCCTCGGGCGCAGCCAGCGGCGCAGGCGGAGCGGCGGCCGAAGGCGGCAGCGGTACTTGTTCGAGCGGCTGGACTTCGGCGGCGGCATAACTGATCGACGCGGTCATCGGCACGGTGATCGCTCCGCCCGCCAGCAACAGGCGGCCGAGCAGCCGGCGCCGGGGCGAAATGTCGGATATGGACAGGCTCCGCAGCCGGTGAATGATCGACTTCTCGCCCAGAACCGGGCAGGCCATCGGCGCCGCAAGGGCGAGGCGAGGTCCGGCGGCAAAGCCGGCGATCACGCCGGCGTAGGCCGCGCGCACGTCCTGCCCGCACCCCTCCAGCACCCGGGCATCGCAAGCCGCTTCCTGGTCGCGCCGCATCGCCCGCCAGCCGAACCATGCAAGCGGGTTGAACCAGTGCAGCGCGAGTAGCGGTTGTGCGGCGAAGTTGGCGATAAGGTCGTACCCGCGGTGGTGCTCCAGCTCGTGGGCGATGGCGAGGTCGCGCGCGCCGCGGTCCTCCATCGCCATGAAGCGCGGCGGCAGGGCGACGACCTTGTCCGTGACCCCGAAAGCCACGGGCGAAGCCACGGCGGGCGTCTCGACCAGGCGGATCCGCCCGGCCTCGCCGACCGGGCGCGCCCCGGCGAGCAGTTCGCGCCGCATTCGCAGGTAAGTGGCGATGCGCCACGCCATGAACAGCGCCGCACCACCGAGCCAGAGCGCCAACAGGAGATCGGCGGCGCCGAAAGCGGGTTCGTGGGCCACGGCCTGCTCAGCCGGCGCGTAAGCCGCCAGCGCCAGCGCCGCTTCGCCGCTCGCTTCCTGCTCGACCGGCGCCATGCTGGCAGGAAGCACGACCGGCGGCAGCACCAGACGCAGCGCGGGTAGTGCCCACAGCGCATAGGCGATCCTCGGCCCGAAGTGGCGGGCCACCGGCCGCCGCAGGATCAGCACCAGCGCGATCAGCACGCCCGTGTAGAGCAGCGTATCCATGAGCCAGGACGTCATTGCCGGATCTCCTTCAACAGGCGCTCGATCTCGCTGATATCCTCGTCGCTCAGCGCCTCGGCTTCGACCAAGTGGGCGAGCAGCGGGGCGGCGCGGCCGCCGAACAGCCGGTCCACCAGCCTGCGCGACTCGCTGCCGACGTAATCGGTCCGCTGCATCGCGGGGGAGTAGAGGAAGCGCCGCCCGTCCGGCTCGGTCGAGACCGCCTGCTTAGAGACCAAGCGAGAAAGCAGCGTCTTCACCGTGGGCAGGCTCCAGTCGCGCTCCTCGCAGACCCGCTCGCAGACTTCGGCCGCGGTCAGCGGGCTCTTGCGCCAGAGGACTTCCATCACTGCATGTTCGGCTTCGCTGATGCGTTCGCCCGGTTCGTCACCCTGTTCGGCCATGACGTTCCTCCCTCGTGACTACGCTTGTAGGCGTTACGATTACATCTGTAAACTGAATTGCCGATGAACAGCTTTCCTCCCGCCCGGCTTGGCAACGCGCGCCGCGGCCCGCTATCACCCCGCGCCATGACGATAGGGCGGGTGAGGACGCTGGCAGATTGCCACAATATCACGGACTTCCGTGAGCTGGCGCGCCGGCGCCTGCCTTTCCCCGTGTTCCATTACATCGACGGCGGCGGGGACGACGAATCCACCAAGGCGCGCAATTCGGCGGCCTTCGACGATGTCGATCTCGTTCCGGACGTGCTCGTGAACGTCGAGTCGCTCGACACGTCGGTCACCGTGCTCGGCAAGACCACCCGCCTGCCGCTGATGCTCAGCCCCACCGCGCTGCAGCGGCTGTTCCACTGGCAAGGGGAACGCGCCGTCGCCGCGGCGGCCGAGAAGTTCGGGCTGTGGTTCGGCGTCTCCAGCCTCTCCAGCGTCGGCATGGACGAGATCGGCGCGCGCTTCTCCGGTCCGAAAATGCTGCAGTACTACTATCACAAGGATCGCGGGCTGAACGCCGCGCTGCTGGAGATGGCCCGCGATGCCAAGTTCGATGCGGTGACCCTGACGGTCGACACGATCGTCGGCGGCAACCGCGAGCGCTGCCTTCGCACCGGCTTCACCAGCCCGCCGCGCTTCACCCCGGCGAGCGCGCTGAGCTACGCCATGAAGCCGCGGTGGGCCCTCGACTACCTGCTGCGCGAGAAGTTCTCGCTGCCGAACCTGGAGAAGCATGTCGCCGCCGGCAGCGACGTGGCGATGTCGATCCAGTCCTACTTCAGCGAGATGCTCGACCAGACGATGGACTGGGCCGCCGCGGAGAAGCTGCGCCACGATTGGGGCGGCAAGTTCGCTCTGAAGGGCGTGATGTCGGTCGGCGACGCCCGGCGGGCAGCGGACATCGGCGTCGACGCCATCTTCATCTCGAACCACGGCGGCCGCCAGCTAGACGGCGCCCGCGCGCCATTCGACCAGCTCGCGGAGATCGTCGATGCGGTCGGTGACCGGGTGGAAGTCATCCTCGACGGAGGCGTCCGCCGCGGCACCCACGTGCTGAAGGCACTGAGCCTCGGCGCCAAGGCCGTCTCCGGCGGACGGCTCTACCTTTACGCCCTCGCCGCCGCCGGACAGACCGGGGTCGAGCGTGCCCTATCGATCATGGAAGCGGAAATCGTCCGCGACATGAAGCTCATGGGCAAGACCAGCATCAGCCAGCTCACCCGCGAAAACCTGCGCGCGCGCTAAGCGCCTTGGCAGGGTTCGTGCGGTCTGTCGGGAGGGACCTGCGAGGCCGTGCCAATCGTGGTTCGACAGGCTCACCACGAACGGATCAGGTAGGTTACCTCGAACCCCGAACCCCGTTCGTCCTGAGCTTGTCGAAGGACCCGAGGCCGCGCCGGTCGTGGTTCGACAGGCTCACCACGAACGGATCAGGTAGGTTACCTCGAACCCCGAACCGTTCGCCCTGAGCTTGTCGAAGGACCCGAGGCCGCGGCAGTCGTGGTTCGACAGGCTCACCACGAACGGATCAGGTAGGTTACCTCGAACCCCGAACCGTTCGTCCTGAGCTTGTCGAAGGACGTGCAGCGGAGAACCACGGTTCGGCAGGCTCACCGCGCGCGGATTGGGTTGTCACTAGCCAAGTTCCGTTCGCCCTGAGCTTGTCGAAGGGCGGTGGCGAAACGCTCGCTCAGCTGCGCGTGGGCTGACGCGCGGCCTACCAGCGGGCGTCCGCTCCCGCCTGCCACATGGACCCTGAAACAAGTTCAGGGTGACGATTTAGGCTGAGGCAACGCGAGAAGCCCCGTCATCCTGAACTCGTTTCAGGATCCATCTCGCCCCACGCGAAGTTCAGGCGGGGTAGCGCGACCGCTCAGTCGAGCAGTCGCGCCTCAGTAAACCCGCTTCTTCGGCTTGATGTACGTCACGTCGTCGGTCAGCGTGTATTCGTGGACCGGGCGGTAGTCGATCCTGACCGAACCGCCCTTGCCGCCCCAGCCGTCGAACCAGGCCGCGGTGTGCTTCATCCAGTTGGCGTCGTCCCGCTCGGGGAAATCCTCGTGCGCGTGGGCGCCGCGGCTTTCCTTGCGGTTGTGCGCGCTGTGCAGGGTCACCGCCGCCTGGGCGATGAGGTTGTCGAGCTCGAGCGTCTCGATCAGGTCCGAGTTCCAGATCAGCGAGCGGTCGGTGACCGAGACGTCCTGCATCGAGGCGTAGATTTCGGTCAGCTTCGCCTTGCCTTCGGCCATCAGCTCGTCGGTGCGGAACACCGCCGCGTGCTGCGACATCGTGCGCTGCATCTCGGTGCGGATCGCCGCCGTCGGCTTGCCGCCCTTGGCGTAGCGGAAATGGTCGAGCCGGGTCAGCGAGAAGTCGGCGCTGTCCTTCGGCAGCTCCGGCTGCGCCGCGCCCGGCTTGACCGTCTCCTTCAGCCGGTGACCGGTCGCGCGGCCGAACACCACGAGATCGATCAGCGAATTGGAGCCCAGGCGGTTCGCCCCGTGGACCGAGACGCAAGCCGCCTCGCCCACCGCGAACAGGCCCGGCACGACCGTTTCCGGATCGCCGTCCGCGCCGATGGTCATCACTTCGCCGTGATAGTTCGTGGGGATGCCGCCCATGTTGTAGTGCACCGTCGGCACGACCGGCAGCGGCTGGCGCGTCAGGTCTACGCCGGCGAAAATCTTGCCGCTTTCGGTGATCCCCGGCAGGCGTTCGGCCAGGACCTTCGGATCGATGTGGTCGAGGTGGAGGAAGATGTGGTCCTTGTTCGGACCCACGCCGCGCCCTTCGCGGATCTCCAGCGCCATCGAACGGCTCACGACGTCGCGGCTGGCGAGGTCCTTCGCGCTCGGCGCGTAGCGCTCCATGAAGCGCTCGCCTTCGGAGTTGGTCAGGTACCCGCCCTCGCCCCGCGCGCCTTCGGTGATTAGCACGCCGGCGCCGTAGATGCCCGTCGGGTGGAACTGGACGAACTCCATGTCCTGCAGCGGCAGGCCGGCGCGCAGCACCATCGCATTGCCGTCGCCGGTGCAGGTGTGCGCGCTGGTCGCGGTGAAGTAGCTGCGGCCATATCCGCCGGTCGCCAGCACAACGGCCTGGGCGCGGAAGCGGTGGATCGATCCGTCGTCCATCGAGATCGCGATCACGCCGACGCACTGGCCGCCGCTCATGATCAGGTCGATGGCGAAGTATTCGATGAAGAAGTCGGAATTGTACTTCAGGCTCTGCTGGTAGAGCGCGTGGAGCATCGCGTGGCCGGTACGGTCGGCCGCGGCGGCGGTGCGCTGCACGGGAGGGCCTTCGCCCATGTTCTGCATGTGCCCGCCGAACGGGCGCTGGTAGATCGTCCCGTCCTGGTTGCGGCTGAACGGCACGCCCGCGTGCTCCAGCTCGTAGACCGCCTGCGGCGCTTCGCGCACCATGTATTCGATCGCGTCCTGGTCGCCCAGCCAGTCCGATCCCTTGACGGTGTCGTACATGTGCCAGGTCCAGTGGTCGGGCGAATTGTTGCCCAGGCTCGCCGCGATGCCGCCCTGCGCCGCCACGGTGTGGCTGCGGGTCGGGAAGACCTTGGTGATGCAGGCCGTCTTCAGCCCCGCTTCGGCGCTGCCCATCGTCGCGCGGAGGCCCGAGCCGCCGGCGCCGACGACGACGACGTCATAGATGTGGTCGACGATCTTGTAAGCCGGCGCGCCGCTGCCGCCCGGGGTCGTCGGCGGGGTCGTGGGGGAAGGGTTGTCCATCACTCGGCTCCTCCGCCCAGCGCCAGGCGCAGGATGCAGAACAGCCCGAACGCCGCGCCGCCGGCGAAGGCGACGTTGAGCAGCGCCGTCACCGCGAACTTGTTGCCCGGCGCGTCGACATAGTCCTCGGTCAGGATCTGCAGCCCGTGCCGCGCATGCCAGAAGGTGTTGATCATGATCAGGGCCAGCACGGTGGCCGGGATCGGCTGCGCGATCCATTCGCGGACCGTGGCATAGCCGAGGTCCGGCAGCAGGATCAGCGACATCGCCAGGAACCCGATCAGGATCAGGTTGCCGATGGCGGTGTAACGCTGGCCGACCCATGCGCCGGTGCCCTCGCCGGCGGCGCCAAGCCCGCGCACGCGCGCGATCGCCGTGCCTTTGCCGCCGTGACGTTCGAGTGAGGTTCGTCTTGCCATGAAATGTCCTACAGCAGCACGATGGCGGCCCAGAAGGCCGCGGTGAGGATGACGCCGATGGCGGTGGTGGCGATCGACCAGCGCTTGTTGGTCTCGATCTCGTAGCCCGCGCCGATGTCCAGCACGAAGTGGCGGATGCCGGAGCTCATGTGGTTGAAGAACGCCCACGAGATGCCGACCAGCACGACATAGCCGAGCGGCGAAGTCGCGGCTTCGGCGAAGTCGGCATAAGCCTCCGGCCCGCTCGCGAGGGCGCCGAGCCACCACAGCAGCATCGGCAGCGCGAGGAAGGCCATCCCGTCGCCGGTGACCCGGTGGAGGATGGAGACCAGCATGTGCGGGCCCCATTTCCAGATGGTGAGATGCGGAGAAAGCGGGCGGTCGGCCATGGCGTGTTCCGGGATTGAAAGATGCGCTTCCTTAGCGATTGTGCGGCCCGAGGCAAGGCCACCCGCCCGGGGCGCCGGACTGGCCGGGGACTCATGTGTTGACGCGGCAACGGCCCGCACTAGGAACCGCCAGATGCCGACCATCCTCGTCACTGGGTCCAGCCGCGGGATCGGCCGCGCCACCATCGACATGCTGCGCCATCGCGGCGCCCGCGCCCTGGGGCACGCCACATACGCTTGGGACGATGACACGATTGTCGCCGACTTCACCGACCCGCCCGCCCCGCAGATCCTCTGGCAGGAGGCTCTCGAGCGCAGCGGCGGGCAGATCGACGTGCTGGTCAACAACGCCGGGATGTTCGTCGCCAATCCGCTTGAGTCGTCGGACATCGGCTGGCTCGACGCCTGGGAGGACACGCTGCGGATCAACCTAACCGCCGCCGCCCAGCTCAGCCGCTTCGCCGTTCGGCACTGGCTGGAGAGCGGGCGCGAGGGCCGCATCGTGCACATCGCCAGCCGCGCCGGCCACCGCGGCGATTCGCCCGATCACTGGCACTACGCCGCTGCGAAGGCCGGCATGCTCGCGCTGCACAAGACCATCGCCCGCGCCTATGCCGCGAGCGGGATCCTCAGTTTCGCGGTCGCCCCCGGCTTCACCGACACCGCCATGGCCGACGACTACCTCGCCAGCCGCGGCGGCCCCGGCCTGCTCGCCGACATCCCGCTCGGCCGCGTGGCCACGCCGGAGGAAATCGCCACTCTCGCCACCTTCTGCGCCCTCGACGCTCCGCCGAGCCTGACCGGCGCGACCCTCGACGCCAATGGAGCAAGCTATGTCCGGTGAATGCCGCCACCACCCCCTGGCCCCCTCCTCTAAAGAGGAGGGGGAGTGCGTTGCACCGGGTGGAAGCCCCCTCCTCTTCAGAGGAGGGGGTTTGGGGGTGGTGGCGGCACTCGCCGTGCTATCCGCCTGCACCGCCACCCAGGCACTCCCGCCGGAACAATCCGCCGCCGGGGTCACGCCCGCCCAGTGGGCCGCACAATGCGCCGACGACTCCGGCTGGGACGAGCCCGGCCCGCCGTTCCAGGTCCACGGCAACACCTGGTACGTCGGCACTTGCGGCATCGCCGCGATCCTCGTGACCAGCGACGAAGGCCACGTGCTGATCGACGGCGGCACCGGCAAAGGCGCAGCCCCGATCGCCGCGAATATCGAGGCGCTCGGCTTCGCCCTTACGGACGTGAAGCTCCTGCTCCACAGCCACGAGCACTTCGACCACGTCGGCGGCCTGGCGGAGCTCCAGCGGCGCACCGGCGCACGCTTGCTCGCCTCACAGGCGGCGGCGCCGGTCCTCGCCAGCGGCCAGTCGGCCGACGATGACCCGCAGAAGGGCGCGCTCGATCCGTTCGCGCCCATTCGCGTCGACGGCACCGTCAAGGACGGCGAGGTCGTCCGTGTCGGCGATCTGGCGCTGACCGCCATTGCCACGCCCGGGCACACGACTGGCGCGCTCAGCTGGCAGTGGCGCTCCTGCGACGAAGCCGGTCAGTGCGAGACCGTGGTCTATGGCGACAGCCTGAGCCCGGTCAGCGCCGACAGCTACCGCTTCTCCAACCATCCCGCTCGGCTGGCCGCCTACCGCGCCTCGCTCAAGCGGTTCGCCGGCCTCGACTGCACGCTGCTCCTCACCCCGCACCCTTCCGCCAGCGGCATGCGCGACCGGATCCTCGGCGGCGATCTCACGAACTCCGCAGCCTGCGCGAACTACGCCGCCGCGATCGGCAAGCGGCTCGACCAGAGACTGGCGAAAGAGACCAATGGCTGATTCCTGGAAGCTCGTCGTCCACGCACCGAAGGACGTGGTCCAAGCCGCGTTGCTGGCCCATGATATCATCGAGGACTGGGACCCGGAGATCGTCGTCTCGGGCAGCGAGATCGCGGCGGGGCAGCCCGACGAGTGGATGCTCGAGGCGTGGCTGCCGCGCCGCCCGCGCAAGGCCGACCGCCAGGCCGTCGCCGCGCTGTTCGCCGGCGGCGGTGTCGAGCCGGCTGCCGAGAAGATCCCAGAAACCGACTGGGTGACGGAAAGCCAGCGCGGCACGCAGCCGATCCGCGCAGGCCGCTTCCATGTCCACACGCCGGACTTTCCGCCGGTCGACGAGCCCGGGATCACCAACCTGGTCATTCCCGCCAGCCAGGCCTTCGGCACCGGCCAGCACGCGACCACCGCCGGGTGCCTCGCCATGCTGACCACGATGAAGCGGCGCGGCGTGACCGCGCGCACGATCGCCGACATCGGCACCGGCAGCGGCCTGCTCGCCATCGCCGCGCTCGACCTCTGGCCCCGCGCCCATGCCGTGGCGACCGACATCGACCCGGTCTGCGGCCCCGTCGTGGCCGAGAATGCCGAGTTGAACGGCGTGCGGATCGGCGCCCGGCCGGGCGAGATGGTCATCGCCATCGCTCCCGGAATGGACGACCGGCTGCTGCGCGAGTGCGGGCCTTACGACCTGCTGATCGCCAACATCCTCGCCGGGCCGCTGATCGAGCTGGCGCCCGATTTCGCCGCCTCCGTGCCGCCGCGCGGCCATCTCGTGCTCGCCGGGCTGCTGACAAAGCAGGAACGCGCCGTGCGCGCCGCTTACCGCGCGCAGGGGTTCGCGCTGGCCGGCCGGATGGTCAACGGCGAATGGTCGATCCTGTGGCTGCGCCGCCGCTTCGTCGGCTGATCCGCCCGCTGCGGTGGGCGCTGATCGCCCTCGCCGGGCTTTTCGCGGCTTATGCCCTGATCGGCTGGATCGGCAGCGCCATTCCGCGCAACGCCGACTGGCGCGAGCCTGACCACGGCATCGAGATCATGGTCGAGACCAACGGCGTCCACACCGCCCTGGTCCTCCCGCTCGTCACGCCGGAACGCGACTGGCGCCCGCTGCTCCCCGCGAGCGATGTCGCCGCGCCAACGCAGCCCTACACCCACGTCTCGATAAGCTGGGGCGAGCGCGAGGTCTTCCTCGAAACCCCCACCTGGTGGGACCTTTCGCCCGCCACCGTGCTGCGCATCATCGGCATCGGCGGCGATGGCATCCTGCATGTCGCCCATTACGTCCGCCCTGCCCCGGCCCCGGACATCCGCCCCTTGCGCATCACTCGCGATCAGTACCGCCGCCTCGTGGCGGAGATCGACCGCTCCCTGCCGCAAGGCCGCCGCGTCGGTTACCCGGGCTACTACGACTACGACGTGTTCTACGAAGCGCCCGGCCGCTACACGATGACGAAGACCTGCAACCAGTGGACCAGCGACACGCTCGCCGCCGCGGGCATTCGCACCGGCTGGTGGACGCCCTTCGCCGGCGGCGTGATGAAGTGGGTGCCGCCGCTTGCCGGCGCAGGAAGCTGATCAGCTCGACCGGCGGAACTCTTCCAGCTCTTCGAAGCTGGACCTGTCGGTCAGCAGCAATGCCGCCGGCTTGAGCGCGTCGAAGTGGGCCATGGCAAGGATCACCAGCACCGTCAGCGGCACCGCCAGGATCGCCCCCGGTATCCCCCAAAGAATGGTCCAAAAGCCAAGCGAGACCAGCACCACCAGCGGCGATACGGCGATCCTGCGGCCCAGTATGAGCGGATCGATCAGGTTGCCCATGATCTGCTCGATCACCAACAGGCCCGCGGCGATCATCGCCGCCGTGCCCGGGTCCTTGCTCACGAAAGCATAAGCCACCGGCAGCAGCCCGGCCACGATCGAGCCGACGGTCGGGATGAAGTTGAGCAGCACCGCCAGCAGCCCCCACAGCAGCAGGTAATCGACCCCGAACAACGCCAGCCACCCGACATAGAGCGCGGCGGTGATCGCCCCCAGCAGCACGCGGGTGTTGAAGTATGTGCGGAACTTCTGGCCGACAGAGCGGCCCGTTTCCCGCATGGTGCGGTCGCTGCTGTCGGCGGAGACGGCGATGAACTTGCGGTGCCAACTTTCCACTTCGGTCAGCATCAGCAGCATCAGGAACAGGATCAGCACGATCCCGCCGAGCGTTCTGGCGGTCAGGCCAAGGGCCGTCATCGCGGTGGACATCGCCGACCCGCTGCCGAACGCGATCGAGGCGATCCCGCCTTGCTCTCCGCCTTCGGGCGAGCTCAATCCAAAGCCCGCCAGCCAGCCTGAGAGCCGCGGCCCCATGTCGCCCACCAGCCCATAGACCTGGTTCGCGGCAACGCCGAGCGCGACCATGAACGCGAGCAGCAGCAGCAAGACCACCAGCAGGCCGGCGAGCGGCCCGAGCCACTTGAGGCTGCGGGGCATGTTGCGGCTGATCGCGCCGACCATCGGCCAGACGGCGAGCGCCAGCAGCAGCGCCGTCACCAGCGGCATCGTGATCGACCGGGTCTCGCGCAGCAGCCAGAACGCGGCGGCGAAGGCGATCACCCCGATCATGATGGCGCGCCAGCTTCGCACCTGTCCGGCTTGGCCGGGCGCTGGTTCTCCCTGATCCATTGCCGGGAAACCCTCCCGATGGCCGCAGCGTTCCCACCGCGCCTCCGGAGCGGGACACTACCAGCGGCGGAGGTTGCAAGCGCGCGGATGATATCGTAAACCGATATCAATTCCAGCAGCAAGTCCGTTCACTCAGCGCGCAGCGCGTCCAATGCCATCGCAGCGTGATATCGCAGCGCCCAACGAGGCTCATCCGCTCCACTTGTCGAGCGCTTCGCGGTAGCTCTCCGCCGCCTTGTCGCGCGCCGCGCGGAGCCGCTCCTTCTCCTGCTCCGACCGTTCCTGCAACTCGGCGATCTTGCGCTCGATCGCCTCGCGTTCCCGCTCCAGCGCCGCGCGTTCGCGGGCATGCTTCTCCTCCGCCTGCTCCAGCGCCGCCTCCGCCTTGTCGAGGCGCGTGCGGCTCGGCGCGGGCTTCCGTTTCTTCGGCTTGGCCGGCTTGGGTTCGCTCTCCGGCTCCGGCTCGGGGACTCTCGCCTTCTTCGCCGGCGCCTTCTTCCCGCCGAGCGCCTTGAGCTGCGCCGCCAGGTCCCCGCGCGAGACGCGGATCACCTCGCCGGGTCGCTTGAGCGCCTCGGCCGTCAGCGCCGGATCGGTCACTTGCTCCGCCACCCCGCGCGCGAACAGGTTGGCATCCGCGCCCCAGGCCTCCAGCGCGGCCTTCTGACTCGGCGCCGCGACATAGGCGTCATGGAACCCGGTGGACGTGCGAAAGACCTTCAGCTGGCGCGGCATTTCGCTCCCTTCTCGGCAACAACCCGGCAACCGAATGGCGGTTTCCGGTGTTGGGGCTCGCGAAAGGCAGGACAACATGGAAAGCAGACTGAAGGACAGGCGCGTCGTGGTGACCGGCGGCGCCGGGGGCGTCGGCCGCGAGGTGGCCCGCCGCATGCTGGATGCCGGCGCGCGCGTCGTCTCCGCCGACATTCCAAGCGCGACGGATCACGCGGAAGGCACGGCGACGTTCGCCGGCGATCTCGGCCGGCAGGAACAGGTCGACCGCCTGTTCGCCTTCGCCGATGCCGAGCTCGGCGGGCTCGACATCCTCGTCGCCTGCGTGGGCCTTCCCGCGGACTCGCTGATGGACATCGACGACGCCGGCTGGCGCCAGGTGATCGACGCCAATCTCGTCAGCTATGTCGGCTGCACGAAACGGGCCATCGAACGCATTCGCGCCGGCGGCCGCGGCGACGGCCAGGTCATCCTGGTCGGATCGATCAGCGTCCACATCAAGGCGATCGGCGAAAGCGTCTACAACGCCTCGAAAGGCGGCGTGGCCCTGTTCGCCGAGACCTTGCGCAAGGAGATGATGAGCGAAGGCATCCGCGTAACCCTGATCGAGCCGGGCGCCATCGCCACCCACCTGCAGCCTTACCCGGACGAGGAACTGCAGGCGTTCGCCAAGGCGCAGGAGATGCTTCCCGCTGCCGAAGTGGCCGAAGCGATCCTCTTCGCAGCGACTCGTCCGCCGGGTGTCGATGTCGTCACCCTGCGGATCGAGCCGCTGCACCAGAAGGTCTGCTGATTCGTCGTCCCGGACTTGATCCGGGACCGCTGGCATTCTGGTCCGACCAGGCGGCCAGCGGTCCCGGCGTTCGCCGGGACGACGAAAGCTCAGAACGCCTGGCTGAGCCCGACGGAGAGGGTCCACTTCTCCGGCGCCTGAATGCCGTTCAGGTCCTGGTAGAGCGGGACGGCGAACTCCATCCCGAGTTGCGGCCGGCTGGTCGCCGCGATCGGCAGCAGCCAGTTGAGGCCCAGCCCGGCCCTCACCACGTCGCCGCCGTAGTTTTCCTGGCGGTCCGGCGGGGAGTCGTGGTGGTGCGGGCCGTCGTAGTGGCCCTCGATCGCGCCTTCGCGGCGGTACTCGATGCGCCCCGTCGCGCCGACGCTGCTGCCGAGCAGGTAGCTGACCCACCCGGTCGCACTCGCCACGTCGCCGAAGCGGAAGCCGGACTCGTTCGCCTTCTCCGTCCGCCAGCGGTAGGACGCCTGCGCCCCCCAGCCCATCGGCCCCTCGCGGCCGTGGACCGTCAGCAAAGGCTCGACATCCCAGGTGCCGCTGCCGGACTGCATGCCGTAGTGGACGAACGTGCCGTCGGCATTGGTCCGGTCGACCCGCCCTGTCGGAGCCCACACCCCGAGCGTCGCATGAGCGCCGAAGCGGTCGCTGCGGGCCAGGCGATAAGAGGCGGATACTAACGTATCCCCGAACCCTTCGGTGGAATGCGCATGCACTTCGCCGAAGCCCATCGCCATGCCCGGCCCGTGCCCGGCGTGGCCGCCGTGCCCGCCGCCTCCGGCTGGGTCGATGCCGACCATCTCCATCCGGTGCCACATGTAGTGTGGCATCACCATCAGCGTGATCGTGTCGTTCGGGGCGAACATCAGGTCGAGCATCGCCATGTCCATCTCCATGGACTTGACCCGCACGGTGTACCCGGCGGCGAGAATGGCGGCGTCGGAGATGTCGTCCGTCCCGGCCTCGTTGATCCCGGCGGAGCGGCTGCGCTCCAGCCGCAGGCCGATCATGAACTCGCCGCCGTCATGCATGTGCTCGTTCATCAATCCGGCGGACGGATGGAGCAAAGGGGCCTGGACGGTGATTTGGTCGAGGTCGGCGCTCTCCTGCGCGAAAGCTGGAGATACCGGGCAAAGCGCGGCCAGCGCCAGCGCGCTGCCGCAAAGCAGATGTTTCATAGATAGCGTCCTGTCAGATCGTGAAAAGACCGGACCAAGGTCCGGCACGGCTCAAACCCTGACAGGCGGCCCCCGCGCCGGCGGCCGCTGCCGCGCCGCCGCGGCCAGCGCGAACGGGCCGTGATCGATCGAAAAGCTTTCCGCCACCGGCTGCGGCAGCGGCAGGTCGAGAGCCGGCGAACCGGCCGCAGCCCCCGCCCAGAAGCCCGCGAACGCGCAGGCTTCCTGGGTCGGCTTGCCCTCATCCGCCGGAACGTCCTTCTCCGGCACGGGGATCTGCAGCACCGCATCGGAATGGCAGATCAGGACGGTGACCGCCCCGTCGTCGGCCCGCTCGGTCATGTACCCCTGCGGCACCGCCGCACGCACGACCAGCGCCGCCACCAGCAGCAGCCAGACGAAGGCGAGCTTCGCGCGGGATCCGGCGATGTCCCTCATGCCCGTGCGCCGCTAGTCGCGCGCAATGGCTCGCGCAAGAGCGGCGGCGCCTGGATACCGGCGTGGGGCGAGCCTCTCGTGGTTCGACAAGCTCACCACGAACGGATGTTGTCCGATGATATCATCCAGGCCGGCTCGTCGATCCACTACGCTCCCCCGATCCGTTCGTCCTGAGCCTGTCGAAGGACGGGCGGGCACCGCCTCAGCCTCAGGCCCTCAACGCCTCGTAGACCACCTTGTCCGTCTGGCTGGTGCACAGCGCGCTGCGGACCTCGCGCTCGCGGCCCGGCAGCTTTGCCAGCAGCAGGCTGGCGCCATAGTCGGGGCAGGCCCCGATCCGCTCGGGCTCTTCGCGGAAGGCTTCGCTGGTCAGGGTGTCCTCGATCACCGCCGTGGCGACCGCGTCCGCCTCGCGCCAGCCCCGGGCGGTGGCGGCGAACCACCTGTCGCCCTCCTTCGCCAGCAGCGCGACCGGGATCGCCGGGCGCCAGTCCGGACCGGCGTTCGGCGGTGGCGGCGGGCTCATACCGGGGAAGCGCTTTACGATCACGTGGCTCGGCGCGGCCAGCGCACGGCGCACGGCCGTCTCGCCGAAGCGATCGCGAGCCGTGGCGAGCAGGTCCTGCTCGACCTGCCTCAGCTCGACTCCCGCGGGCAAAGTATCGAGCGGCCGCACTTCGCTGACCACGCCAACAGCCTCCAGCGCGGTGCATGCCGCCATCCCTGCCGCTAGGAACGGCGCAAGAAGAAGGACCCTTCTCATCCACCGGGTCCAATCCTGCGCGCACCGGAGAGTTCCCCGGCCCTAGCCCGCGGCGCGCACGATCTCCGCCCAGGCGGCCTCGTCGATCACTTCGATGCCGAGCTCGGCCGCCTTCTTGAGCTTGCTCCCCGCGCCCGGCCCGGCGACCAGCAGGTCTGTCTTGGCGCTGACCGTACCCGCCGCCTTGGCGCCGAGACGTTCCGCCTGCGCCTTGGCCTCGTCGCGGCTCATCGTCTCCAGCTTGCCGGTGAACACCACGGTCTTGCCGCTGACCGGGCTGTCGAGCGTCTCCACTTCGTAGCGCGGCGGCGAGACTTCCGACAGCAGGTCATCCCACACGCGCCGGTTGTGCTCCTCGTGGAAGAAATCCCCCAAGGCTTCGACGACGACCGGGCCGACCCCCTCGACACTGGTCAGTTCGGCCACCGCCTCCACGTCACCGCCATGCGCCCTTTCAGCAGCCTCCCGCAGCGCAGGAAGCTCATGGAACCGCTTCAGCAGGTCCCGCGCGGTCACCGCGCCGACGTGGCGGATGCCGAGGCCGAACAGCAGCCGCGCCGCGTCGGGCTGCCGCTTGGCCTCGATCGATGCCAACAGGTTGTCCACAGACTTGTCCTGCCACCCCTCGCGCCCGATCAGATCCGTCCGGTGCCGATGCAGCCGGAAGATGTCGCCCGGCCCTTCGGCGAGCCAGCCGAGCTCCAGGAACTCGAGGATCGTCTTCTCGCCCAAGCCCTCGATGTCGAGCGCCGCGCGGCTGGCGAAGTGCCGCAGCCGCTCGAACTGCTGCGCGCGGCAGATCAGCCCGCCGGTGCAGCGCACGTCGACTTCGCCCTCCTCGGCCACCGCCTCGCTGCCACACACCGGGCAGTGATCGGGGAACGCGAAAGGCTCGCGCAGCTCCTCGCGGGTCAGGTTCTCGACCACTTGCGGGATCACGTCGCCCGCCCGCTGGATGCGCACGCGGTCGCCGGGCCGCAAGCCGAGCCGCTCGATCTCGTCGCGGTTGTGCAGCGTGACATTGGTCACCGTCACCCCGCCGACCAGCACCGGCGCCAGCCGCCCGACCGGCGTCAGCTTGCCGGTGCGCCCCACCTGGATGTCGATGCTCTCCAGCACCGTCTCGGCCCTCTCGGCCGGAAACTTGTGCGCCAGTGCCCAGCGCGGCGCCTTGGCGACGAACCCCAGCCGCTGCTGCAGGGCCAGGCTGTCGACTTTGTAGACCACGCCGTCGATGTCGTAGGGCAGATCCGCGCGCCGCTCGCCGATGCCGCGGTAATGCTGCAGCATCTCCTCCAGCGAATGGCACAGCACGAGATCGGGGGAGATCGGCACGCCCCACTCGGCGATCCGCTGCATCATGCCGAACTGCGACTCCTGTGGCACTTCGCTTGCCGCGCCCCAGCCATGCGCCAGGAAGCGCAGCGGGCGCTGGGCGGTCACCGCGGGGTCCTTCTGCCGCAGCGAACCCGCCGCCGCGTTGCGCGGGTTGGCGAACTGGCGGACCGCAGCCGGATCGAATGCCTCCCCCTTCGCTGCCGCACGCTCCTCCGCCTCGGCCATCAGCCGGGCGTTGAGCGCGGCGAAGGCCTGCTTGTCCATGTAGACTTCGCCGCGGATCTCGAACACCGCGGGCGCAGGCCCGTCGAGTTGCTGCGGAATGCCCCGGACATGCGCCACATTGGCGGTGACGTTCTCCCCCACTTGCCCGTCGCCCCGCGTCGCCGCCAGCACCAGCGCGCCGTTCTCATAGCGCAAGCTGCACGAGAGACCGTCGATCTTGTCCTCGGCGGTGAACGCCAGCGGCGCGTCTTCCGCCATGTTGAGGTAGCGCCGCACGCGCGCGGCGAACTCGGCCACCTCTTCGTCCGCAAACGCATTGTCGAGGCTCATCATGCGCACCGCATGGGTCACTTTCGACAGCGGCGATGCGACGACCTCGTGGCCGACTTTCTGCGAAGGGCTGTCCGGCCGCACCAGGTGCGGGAACGCCGCCTCCAGCTCTGCATTGCGCCGCACCAGCGCGTCGTACTCCGCGTCGGATACCTCCGGCGCATCCTCGGCATGATAGAGCCGGTCGTGCCGCGCGATCGCCCGCGCGAGCCGCATCAGCTCGTTGGCGGCTTCGGCTTCGGGAATGTCGATCGGATTCGCGCTCATCCGAACCGCTATTGCCGGAAAGCCGCCCGCTTTCCAGCCGCTACTCGGCCCGCCCCAGCACGGTCACCACCATCTCGCGGCGGGCGCGGTAGCCGAGCGTCTCGTAAAGCGCGATCGCCTCCGCGTTGTCGGCGTAAGTATGCAGGAACGGCCGGTCGCCGCGCGCGGCGAAATCCGCCATGACCCGCCGCATCAGCAAAGTCGCCAGCCCCTCCCCGCGCGCCGCCGGATCTGTGCAGACACCGCTGACTTCGGCCAGGCCCTTCGCCGGGCGCGTCCGCTCCCCGGCCATGGCCAGCAAGCGCCCGTCCCGCTTGACCCCATAGAACGGGCCGTAACGGTGCGTCGTCGTCGACCACGGCCCCGGCCGGGTCGCATGAGCCAGCGCGTACATGGCAGCCGCGTCGCTCTCGCCCAGCAGCTCGATGCGGCCGTCCTCCGGGCAATCCGCCGGCACACCCTCGAACACCATCTGCAGCAGCGGAGCGGTGCGAAGCACGGTCAGCCCCGAAGGCGCCGGCCACTCCTCCGCCTCCACCAGCCAGATCTCGTCTCCCGGCGCTCGGACCAGAGCCGCCAGCGCCGTCTGCGCGTCCTCCTCCCTATCCCGAGCGGCCGCGAACGGCCCAAACCCCGGATCGATCCGCACCGCCGCGCCGGACGCAATCGCCAGGCCGGCCTGCAGCCCGGTAAGCGAATTCCAAACCGGTCGATCCAGCGCTTCGCTCACAACTCCCCCTCCTCTTCAGAGGAGGGGGTGGGGGGGTGGTGTTCGCAACGCCTCCCCCAGCGCTCCGGCTGCGCATCGAGCGCAATCTTCAGCGCCGTCAGCACCCCGTCAGTATTCCGCATCACGTCCTCGTTCGTAAACCGCACCACGCGGAACCCGAACTCCCGCAGCATGCGCCTGTCGCGCGCCAGATCTCGCTCGCGCTCGTGGGTGTCCCCATCGATCTCCACCGCCAGGCCTCTCGCAGGGCAGAACAGGTCGACGATGCGAAAACCGATCACGTCCTGCCGGCGGAACTTGTACCCGAAGAACTGCCGCGCCCGCAGCGCCGACCAAAGCCGCTTCTCCGGCTCCGTCGGATTGTTGCGCATGTCCCGGGCGCGTTGGAGGAGAACTCTGCGCGTGGGTCCACCACCCCCAACCCCCTCCTCTAAAGAGGAGGGGGCTTTGAGCGTCGCGCTTCTCTTCCCCCCCTCCTCTTCAGAACAAGGAGTTTGAGGGTGGTGCTGCCCTGGCGCCACCCCCTTCCCCCCCTCCTCTTCAGAGGAGGGGGTCGGGGGGTGGTGCTGGCCTGGCGCCACGCTCACACGCCCTCCAGCAACCGGTCCGCCTGTGCCCGCGCTTCGCTGGTGATCTCGGCGCCAGATAGCATTCGCGCGATCTCCTCCTGGCGGCCGGCTTCGTCGAGCAGGTGGACCGACGTGCGGGTCACCGTGCCTTCGCTCGACTTGGCGATGACGTAATGCGTCTGCCCGCGCGCGGCGACTTGCGGGGAGTGGGTGACGGCGAGGAGTTGCCCGCCTTGCGCCAGGCGCGACAGGCGCTCGCCGATCGCGCTCGCCACGGCGCCGCCGACGCCGCGGTCGATCTCATCGAAGATCACCGTCGCGGCCCCGCCCTGCTCGGCGAGTGCGACCTTGAGCGCGAGGATGAAGCGGCTCAGCTCGCCGCCGCTGGCGATCTTGTTCAGCGGGGCGAAGTCGGCGCCGGGATTGGTGGCGATGAGGAACTCGACGCTGTCCATGCCGTGCGCGCCCCAGCGCTCCTCCGGCAGCTCGCTGACCGCCGTGCGGAAGCGCGCGCTGTCGAGCTTGAGCGGGGCGAGCTCGTTCGCGACCGCCGCGTCGAGCCGCAGCGCGGCGGCGACGCGGGCCGCGTGGAGCGCCTCGGCCCTTGCGCGGTAAAGCTCGTGCGCCGCGCGTTCAGCCTGTTCGAGCTCGCCGATGTGGGCGTCGCCCGCCTCGATCGCATCGAGCTGCGCGCGCATCTTGCGCATCTTCGCGGGCAGCTCGTCCACTTCGCAGCGATGCTTGCGGGCCACCGCGCGCAGTTCGAACAGACGGGTCTCGATCCGGTCGAGCTCGGCCGGGTCGAACTCCAGCGCCCGGGCGGCCGCCTCCAGCTTCTCCTCGGCCTCGCCCGCCTCGATCACCGCGCGGTCCAGCGCTGCCAGCGCTTCGGCCAGCAGCGCGTGCTCCGGCGCGATCCGGTCGAGCCGCCGCGCCGCGCCGCGCAGCTTCGCCAGCGCCGAATCCGATCCGTCCCACAGCGTCCGCAGCTCATCGAGATCGCCGGAGAGCTTCTCCCCCTTCTGCATGTCCGCGCGCGCGCCGGCGAGCTGTTCCTCCTCGCCCTCTTCCGGCTGGAGCGCGGTCAGCTCGGCAAGATAAGCGACCAGCAGGTCCTGGTCCGCCCTGGCCTGCTCGATCTCGGCCCGCGCCTGGGCGAGCTCCGCCTCGGCTTCCCGCCAGCCGCGCCACGCCGCCTCGACGCCGCCCGCGTCGGCCCCGGCGTATCGGTCGAGCAGCGCCCGGTGTCCGCGCGGGTTGACCAGGCCGCGGTCGTCGTGCTGGCCGTGCAGTTCCACCAGCGCCGGCGCCAGCTCGCGCAGCAGCGCAGCGCCGACAGGCTGGTCGTTGACGAACGCCTTGCTGCCACCGTCCGCCTTGACCGTGCGGCGCAGGATCAGCGGCTCGCCGGGTTCGATCTCAACATCCGCTTCGGCCAGGGCGTCCCGCACGGCCGCCGGGAGTTCCGCGAACTCGAACGTTGCCGTCACGCCGGCCTTGTCCGCGCCCGCGCGCACAAGCCCGGTCTCTGCCCGGTTGCCGAGCACAAGCCCCAACGCGTCGAGCAGGATCGACTTGCCCGCCCCGGTTTCGCCGGTGAGCACCCCGAGCCCGCGCGTAAAGGCGAGGTCGAGCGCCTCTATCAGCACGATGTTGCGGATGGCGAGCTGGGTCAGCATGGCGGCAGACGCAGCATTACGGCCCGCCCCGGCAAACGCAACGGCGCGCCTGCCCTTGCGCACGGTTCAAGCACTTCGATTGCCCGCGGGTTTTCCACAGCCGGCGCGACGACCCGGCCGCCCTATCCATCCGTGTCGGAAACCGAATCTTAAGATTGTTATGGGCACTTGTGGATAACTGCCGACCGAAGGGGGGTCCGCGCGCCGTGTCAGTTCTGACCATACGTTCGCACAAGAGGTTCGCCGTCCGGCGGGCCATTTCCTTGCATGGCGAGGATTCGAAGCGACGTGGCGGGCTGATGATCGAGCTGTCGTGCGAAGGCTGCCGGATCAGCAATGCCGAAAGCGGCGCGTTCACCACCGATCAGCCGGTCACCATCGACCTGGGCGACGAAGAGCAGCTCGACGGGCGCATCCGCTGGGCCCACGACGGCTTCGTCGGCATCAAGTTCGCGCGCGCGCTGCGGCCCGCGGAATTCGGGGAACTGCTGGCCGCGAGCCGCGCCCCCGCCAGCGAGGCGCGCCGCTACGGCACCTGAGCCCGGCGCTTCGGTTCAGCCGCCCGAAGCGAGCTGCGGAGCCTTGTCGCCGATCAGCTCGTAAGCCCGCTCGTACCACTCGCTGCCCGGGTAGTTTGCGCCAAGCACGGCGGCATACTTCTTCGCTTCGTCGAGAATGCCCAGCGCCAGGCTGGTCTCGGTCAGGCGATAGAGCGCTTCGGGCGTGTGGCTCGTCGTCTGGTAGTTCTCGATCACGTTCTGAAAGCGGATCTGCGCCGCCAGCCAGCGGCCGGAACGCTCGTAGAAGCGGCCGATCTCCATTTCCTTGCCGGCGAGGTGATCGTTCACGAGATCGATCTTCAGCCGCGCATCGGCGGCATATTCGGTCTGCGGATAGCGGCGCTGCAGCTCGGTCAGTGCATCGAGCGCCTGGCGGGTGATCCGCTGGTCCCGCTCCACGTCGCTGATCTGCTCGTAATAGCTGATCGCGATCAGGTAATAGGCGTACGGCGCATCCTTGTTGCCCGGGTGGATCGACAGGAACCGCTGCGCGCCCTGGATCGCCTTTTCGTAATCGCGGCCGGAATAGTGGGCGAAGGCGCCCATCAGCTGCGCGCGGCGCGCCCACGGCGAATAAGGATGCTGCCGTTCGACCTCGTCGAACAAAGCCGCTGCGACCTTGTTGTCGCCCCGGTCGAGCCGTTCCTTGGCCTCGGCGTAGAGCGACTCCACGTCGCGCGCGACATAGGCGACGTCCCCGCCTTGTTTGCCGCCGAGCGCGGAGCAGCCCGAAAGGACCAGCGCGGCGGCAAGGGGGAAGAGGACGGCGGCGCCTCTGGCGCGGGCAATCGGTGCTAGCATGGCAGGCCCTATAGCCAGCGCGGGAATGAACGCCAAGTGAAGTTGCGCCCGGCCGCCCCGCGGGCGCAACCGGGCGTGCGGAAACCGATCCGGGCCGCCGCCGTTTTTGCCCCATGCCCACGCCGGAAGAACTCGTCGCGCAGCGCCGCCCGGGCGGTACGGTCGTCGGCTGGAAGCTCGACCGCGCCCAGCGCTCCGAGCTGCTCGGCCGCTTTCCACCGGCATACGGCAATATCGTGGCCGATCATGTGACGCTGGCGGCCAAAGTCAGCGCCGATACGCCGCTGCCCGACCGGGCTCCCGCCGAGGCGGTCGGCCGGATCGATGACGGCAAGGGTGTGGAAGCGATAGTCGTGGCGATCGGCGGCAGCACTGACCGTCCCGGCGGGGGAACCTACCACATCACCTGGTCGCTCGGCCCCGGCCGGCGGGCCAGGGAAAGCAACGATACGCTCGCCGCCGGCCCATGGCAGCCGCTGGCGCAGCCGATTGCCCTGGCCCTCGAGCCGGCGCGGTTCTGATGCGCCAGCTCTATCTCGATTGCGACGGCGTTCTGGCGGACTTCGACAAAGGCGCGACCGCCGTGCTCGGCCTGCCGCCGCGCGTGTTCGAGAAGCGTCACGGGCTCGGCAAGTTCTGGCAGAAGCTGGCCACGGCGCCGGACTTCTACTTCGGCCTGCCGCTGATGGACGATGCGATGGAGCTGTTCGAGGCGGTCCGGCATCTCGACCCGATAATCCTCACCGGCCTGCCTCGCGGCAACTGGGCGGCCGACCAGAAAGTGCGCTGGGCGGCCGAGTATTTCCCCGGCACCCGGATCATCACCACGATGGCCCGCGATAAGCGCGATCACGCGAAGGAGGGCGACGTCCTGGTCGACGACCAGCTCCGCCACCGCGACCGCTGGGAGGAAGTCGGCGGGATATTCATGCACCACAAGAACGCGCGGCAGTCGATCGAGGAACTGCGGCAGTACTTCCCCTTGTGAGCGGGCCCGGTCTATTCCCCCCAAAAACTACCCGAGCGACCTTAAGCGGATGCAAGAGCCGCGACGGCTAATGACTCTTGTTGGCGGAGGATAGAGTCGAGTCATGGGACAGCACGACGGCGGTCAGGCCGATCTGCAACAGGAAAACGCGCGCCTGCGAGACCAGGTTGCGCTGCTGAGCGACGCCTTGGAAAACATGCGCCACGCCCTGTGCATGTTCGATCCCGAAGGGCGCATCGCCTACTGCAACAGCCGCTATCCCGAAGTCGTCGGCTTGCCTGCGGAGCGGATCAAGCCCGGCCTCCACGCGCGCGACCTGATGGCCATGGCCAAGGAGGCGGGCTTCTACCCTCCCGAACGCACGATCGACGACCTCGAGGTCTTCTTCTGGAACAACCTGTCGGTCGCCGACCCTCAGCGCCAGATCAAGCGCAACGGCCGCTCTCTCGTCGTTCATCCGGGACATGCGCCCAGCGGCAGGATGATCGCGACGTTCGAGGACGTCACCGCCGAAGTCGAGGCCCAAGCCGCCTTGCACGACAGCGAGGCCCGCCTGCGGGCAATCCTCGAGGCGATGCCGGACTGCGTGAAGATCTTCGATCCGAACGGCCGTCTCGTCTACATCAACCCACAGGGCCTAGATCAGCTGCAGGCGCCGGACCTGGAGAGCGCTTCGGCCGCCGGCACCAGCACGATCCCGCCCGAGTACCTGGACCAGTGCCGCGACGTGCACAGCCGCGTGATCGCCGGCGAGAGAGTCGTCTGGCGGTTCGAGATCGTCGGCCTGCGCGGGCGGCGCTCCCAGGTGGAGGCGCACGCGGTGCCTTTCCGCCTGCCCGACGGAACCCCGGCCCATTTGTGCATCTCGCGCGACATCACCGAAAGGATGAACGCGGACGACGCCCTCCGCCGCAGCGAACAGCGCCTTCGCCTTGTCCAGGAAGCCAGCGGCCTCGCCGACTTCGAGACCGATGCGCACGGCGTGTCCCACTGTTCGGACAAGTTCTTCGAACAGTGCGGCATGCCGGTCCCGCCGGATAACCGGATCGACTTCGCCACCTGGATCGAGATCGTGCATCCGGACGATCGCGCGCGGATGATCGAGGAAGTCGACGCCGCGCTGGTGAGTGAGGTCTCCTTCAGCTGCGAATTCCGCATCGTTCGGCGGGACAATGGGCAGATCCGCTGGATTTCCAGCCGCACCCTGATCGAACGCGACGCGGAAGGCCGCCTGGTCGGCACCGTCGGTGCCCACCACGACATTACCGAACGCCGCGAAGCCGAAAATGCCCTCAGGCTCAGCGAGCAGCGCCTGCGCCTGGTGCAGGAAGCGACCGGCCTCGCCGATTTCGAAGCGGGGCCGGACGGCGTCGCGCACTTCTCGCCCAACGTGCTGAAGCAGATGGGCCTGCCCGAGGATCACCCCACGCGTCTGAAGGTGGAGGACTGGATCCACCTGGTCCATCCGGACGATCGGGAGATCGTGAACCGGATCGTGCGCAACGTCCGGGACCAGGACACCCATCAATGCGAATTCCGGATCATGCGCGCCGACAACGGAGAGGTGCGCTGGATCGCCAGCAACCTGATGCTGGAGCGCGACGGGAACGGCAATATCCTGCGCAGCATCGGCGCGCACCTCGACATCACCGAGCACCGCCAGGCCGAAGCCGCGCTGCGCGAAAGCGAGGAACGCTTCCGGCTGGCCGCCGAGGCCGCCGGCCTCGGAGTGTGGGATTACGATGCGTCGCTCGGCAAGCGCGAGTGGTCCGGCCGCTTGCGGGAGATCTTCGGCATCTCAGCCCATGCTTCCGCCACGCTGGAGCGCGCCACGGCCTGCGTGCACGCGTCGCACCGGGCGCGGTTCACGCGGCTCCTGGCACAAGTGCGCGAAGGCACGGCCGAACGCCTCAAGGACTCCTTCCGCATTCGCCGGGCCGACGACCGCGAGGCGCGCTGGATCGAGATCAATGCCTGGCGGACCCACACGACCGGCGGGAAGGTCCGCCGCGTGATCATGACCGCCCGCGACGTGACGGAGGAGAAGACCGCCGAGCAGCGCGTCCGCTGGAGCGCCAGCCATGACGGGCTGACGCGGCTGGCGAACCGTTCGTACTTCCAGGAGAAGCTCGACGAGGCGGTCGGCACCGCGCGCGAGAAGCAGCTGGCCGTCGGCGTCCTGGTGCTCGATCTCGATCACTTCAAGCAAGTCAACGACACGCTCGGCCACGATGTCGGCGATGCACTGCTGAAGATGGTCGCCGCCCGCCTGCGCGAAGTCGCCCGCGCCAGCGATACCGTCGCGCGCCTCGGGGGCGACGAATTCGCCATCGTCGTGCCCGAGCTGCGCAGCGAGATCGACCTGATCCAGCTCGCCCGCAGGATCCAGGACCGCATGCGCGAACCGTTCGTGCACCAGGGCCGCCTGCTCGACTCCCGCGTCAGCTCGGGCGCGGCGATGTTCCCCGAGCACGGGCTCACCACCGAAGAGGTGCTGAAGAACGCCGACATGGCGCTCTACGCCGCCAAGGCGGCGGGCCGCGCGACGATGATGATGTTCGAACCGCACATGCGCGACGACCTCCGGCGGCGCACGGCGATGGTCCAGCAGGCCCGCACCGCCATCCGCGACGAGCAGATGGTCCCATACTATCAGCCGAAGCTCGATCTGGTCGGCGGCGCCGTGGAGGGTTTCGAGGCCCTGCTGCGCTGGCGCATGCCGAACGGCAGGATCGGCCTGCCCGCCGCCCTGCAGGCGGCTTTCGAGGATCTAGAGGTCGCCGCCGCGATCAGCGACCGGATGATCGAGCGGGTGATCGCCGACATGCGCCGCTGGCTGGATCGCGGAACGCCGTTCCGACACGTGGCGGTCAACGCCTCCGCCGCCGAATTCCGGCGCGACAACTTCGCCGAACGGGTGCTTGAGCAGCTCCGCCGGGCTGAAATCCCGACCCACTGCTTCCAGCTCGAAGTCACGGAAACGGTATTCCTCGGCCGCGGCGCCGAATACGTCCACCGCGCCCTCGCCCTGCTCAGCGCCCAGGGGGTGAAGATCGCGCTCGACGATTTCGGCACCGGCTACGCCTCGTTGCGCCACCTCAAGGAATTCCCGGTCGACATCATCAAGATCGACCGCAGCTTCGTGCGCGACATGGAGGCAGATCCCGGCGACGAAGCCATCGTCCGGGCCGTGATCAACCTTGGCAAGAGCCTCAACATCAGCGTCGTCGCCGAAGGGATCGAAGCGGAATCGCAGGCCGAGCGCCTGCTCGATTTCGGCTGCGACTTCGGCCAGGGGTTCGTCTTCTCACCGGCCGTGGGCGCCAGCCGCGTACCCGGGCTGATCTCCCGCCTCGCCGATGCCGCCCGCGCGCGCCCGCCCAGGCCTCGCCAGCCGCGGCTCGTGGCGACAAGAGACTAGGCGACGCCAATACAAGCCTGAACGCCCGCCTGCATGGCCATTCCGTGCGCGTTCATCCAGCGATCCCTAAAAGTGAACGACATCGCCCGGCTCCACTCCACACTCCGGGTGCCAGTGAAAACTTTTAGGAGAGGACTATGACGAAGATTTCCTTGCGTGCCGGCCTGTTCGGAGCAGCCGTTCTGGCGCTCGCGGGCGGCAGCGCCGCCGTGGCCCATCACTCCTTCGCTGCGGAATTCGACCGCACCAAGCCGATCAAGCTGGAAGGCACGGTCGTGAAGTTCGAATGGGTCAACCCGCACTCCTGGATCCACATCAAGGCCGGCAAGCAGGTCTGGCGCATCGAAGGCGGCGCGCCGAGCGCCCTGCTGCGCCGCGGCTGGAACAGGAACTCGCTCCCCGCCGGGACCAAGATCATCGTCCAGGCTTTCCGCTCGCGTGACGGCGACACCCGCGCCAGCGCCGCCGAGATCAGCTTCCCCGACGGCCGCGAACTCTCGCTCGGCAACCCGACGACCGAAGCCGTCGCCGCCGCGGCCAAGCGCTAAACGAAACCCGCTGCCGCCCGACCGGCGGCAGCGACCGAAACAAAGCGACCCGCGGGCCCCGGCCCGCGGGTCTTTTTGTGCGCCCGAAGCACGCCGTCCGGATCCTCCCCTGCAAGGGGAGGGGGACCGCCGCCACAGGCGGTGGTGGAGGGGTGTGACCATCAGCCGATGAGGCGACACCCCTCCGTCAGCCCTGCAGTTGCCACCTCCCCTCGCAGGGGTGGATCGAGACACCCGCGATTGGCTCCCTCTCGGATCGGATTGGCCCCTGCAGCGTTGGGTTAATGCACGCATTTCAAACGGAGTCCCCCCTCCCGTGTACAACCCTCTGGCGATGAAGCTGGAACAGTTCACGCGCTTCGACCCGGTCGAGCGGGCGCGCATCGACGAGCTGATCCGGCACGGCAGCCGGAGCTATGCCCGCGGGGAAAACATCATCAGCGCCGGCGAAAACACCGAAGAGATCCACCTGGTCATGGCCGGGCTGGCGACGCGGTCCAAAGTCACGCACGACGGCCACCGCCAGCTGATCGCCTTCCTCGTCCCCGGCGATCTGTGCGACATCGAAGTCTTCATCCTCGAGGCGATGGACCACGACGTCGTCGCGCTCACCGACACGACTTGCGCCCTGATCCCGGCGAGCGAGATCAAGCGCCTCCTGACCGAATCCTGCAACCTTACGCGGGCTCTCTGGTGGAGCACGATGGCCGATGCGGCGATCCTCCGCGAATGGGTCGTCAGCCACGGGGCCCGCGACGCCAAGAGCCGCCTGGCGCATATCCTGTGCGAGCTGCTGGTCCGCTACCGCGTCGTCGGCCTGGGCGAGAACAACAGCGTGCCCTTCCCGATGACTCAGGAAGAGCTGTCCGACGCCACCGGGATGACCTCGGTCCACCTCAACCGCGTGCTCAAGGACTTGCGCACCGAGGGCCTGGTGGAGCTCAAGTCGCGCATCCTGACGATCGTCGACTTTGAGCGCCTGAGCGAAATCGCCCAGTTCGAGCCGGGGTACCTGCACCTCGTGCGCACGCAAAGGGCCGATCCGGCGGTCGCCGATCGGGTCGGCGATCTCGTCCTGCCGACCGGCCGCGGCTTGTTCGAAAGCGCCTGGGGCTCGGCCCGGCAGGCGCTCGGCCGCGGCGCGCCCCACAAGCCCCGGGCGATGGCTTCCTAGCCACGCAAAGGCTGCGGCCTCACTCCCAGAATGCGACCGAGCGCACCTCGATGCTTTCGCGCGTGTGGGCGTCGGCGAAGCTGCTGTCGATGAACGCCGTGTGCGGGCAGCGCCAGGTGCGCGAATGGTCGCTGTCGTGGAACTTGAACAGCAGCGCGTCGTCGCGCTCCATGTGCGAGAAATACCACCAGCGGTGCGAAGGGTGATAGCTCGGGATCGTCGCCGCCATCATCGTCTCCTCGCCCGCGACGGGCGCAGTCAGCGCTTCGCCTTCCGGGAACTCGTCGACCACGAACAGCGTGTTGCTCTTCTCCTCCCCGCCGAAGCTCGTGCGCCCGTCGCACAGCGCCAGCGGCACGTCCTGCGGCGGCGGCGAGAACGTCCGCCAGTAGGAGCTGACCAGGAACCGCTTGAACCCCGGCCCGTCCGGAAAATGCTTCCTGTAGGTCGCCTCGGCCATCTTCCGGGCGGTCGGGGTGTTGAGGTCGATGTGCGCCTCGCCCGCCGGCGGCTGGATGCCGCCGGTGTGCTGGTAATTCTCCGTCTTCTGCTTGGCGATCTCGGTCAGGTCCGCGCTCGTGCGGATCATCCAGCCGCGCGCGACCACTTTGTCCGCCCCGGTCAGCGCCTGGACGTGCCGCTCGACTTCCCGCTCGTAGACCCGGTCGACTTCCGCCTTGTCGTGGAAGTCCGCCACCGCCGTCGGCTGCCGCGCGATCATGAACCCGTGCACGTCCAGCGCGAAGTGATCGCGGATCGGCATCGCGTCGCGGATCGTCACTTCGTGGTCGGAATACGTCCCGGTGTTGATCTCGCACCCTGCGCTGACATAGCGGCGGGTCACGAAGTCGCCCGGATCGACATAACGGATCAGCGCCCGCGTGGTCCGCGCGCTTTCCTCGATATCCGCTGCCGCGACACTGGCCATTCACTCTCTCCCGACGATTCTATCGTTCGTTACGGTTCTGCCACACCGCTCCCGGCCCGCGCAACCGATCTTGCCGGTTCCGCCTGGCCGAAGCCTACGCTAACACCCTTCGAAACACAGGGGGAGAGAACCATGGGCGCACTGCCGCCGACGATCGACGATACCGCCATCTGGGACGCCTGGCTCAGCCAGTTCCGCTTGCCCATCCTCAACGTCAACGTGGAAGCCGGCACTTTCGCCGCGCTCAGCGAGCAGGCTCTCACCACCGAGGAACTGGCGCAACAGCTCTCCGTCGACGCCCGCGCCCTGGCCATGCACCTCGCCGCCCTCTGCGCCGAAGGCTTCGTCGAGAAGCGCCTCGGCAAGTGGCGCGCCACTCACCTCGCCCGCACCTGGCTCCACCCGCAAGCGACCGGCTTCTGGGGCCACTTCCTCAAGTCGATCGACCGCAACAGCCACCTGCAGGATCGCCTCCGCGAATCCCTCCGCACCGGCAAGCGCCCGAGCGAGGGCACCGACCCCCGCCCCGCCGGCTGGGAGCAGGGCAAGATGCAGCCCGAAGTCGCCGCCAACATCGCCGCCTTCATGCAGGCCCACAGCCAGGCCCCCGCCCTCGGCGCCGCGCGCCAGCCGGTGTTCGGCGAGCTGACATGCCTGATGGACGTCGGCTGCGGCTCAGGCGTCTACGGGATCGAGATCGCCCGCGCCAACCCGGCTTTGCGCGTCATCCTGATGGACCTCAACGAAGTCGCCGCCGAGGCCGCCAAATACGTCGACAAGGCGGGCATGGCCGACCGCGTCTCCACCGCCGGCGTCAACATGTTCGAGCAGGAGTGGCCCCAAGGCCCCGACGGCCACTTGTTCTGCAACGTCTTCCACGACTGGGCCGAGGACACCAACCGCGACCTCGCCCGCCGCAGCTTCGCCGCCCTCCCCTCCGGCGGCCGCATCTTCCTCCACGAGATCCTCATGGACGACGACTACACCGGCCCCTACCCCGCCGCCGCCTTCAGCCTGCTCATGCTGATCGGCACGCTCGGCAAGCAATACAGCCTGGCCGAATTCCGCGACATCCTGGAAAGCGCCGGCTTCGTGGACGTCCAGTCCCAACGCACCGGCGGCGGCTACTACAGCCTCGTAAGCGCCAGAAAACCCTAAGATCCTCCCCCTCTGGGGGAGGTGGCAGCCCGCAGGGCTGACGGAGGGGGCCTATAGACCCTTGGATCCTCCCCCAGAGGGGAAGAACTTTTCACTTTCCTATTCACACCAATCTGGTTCAAAGGCCCGAATCACTCTAACCAACAGCACGGACCAGAGCCATGCCCGAGGAACCACGCCCCACCCCCACGACCGCCCTCACCCAGTTCACCCCCGTCCCCCGCCTGAAGGACCGCTCCAACGGCTGGAGCCCGGAAATCCAGCGCGCCTTCATCGAGGCGCTGGCCGACACCGGCAGCGTCAAGTCCGCCGCCCGCGCGGTCGGCCGCAGCGAGGTCGGCGCCTACCAGCTCCGCCGCCACCCGCAGGGCGCGGAGTTCGCCGCCGCCTGGGCCGCCGCCCTCGCCCACGGCGTCCAGCGGATCGAGGACCTGGCGATGGACCGCGCGATCAACGGCACGGAGGAGCCGGTCTATTCCTACGGCAAGCTCATCGGCACGCGGATGAAGTACAACGATGGCCTGCTGATGTTCATGCTCCGCAACCGCGCGCCGGAGCGTTTCGCCGGCGCCGGCCCCGCGCGCGGCCTGAGCGCCATGGACCGGACGAAAATGGACAGGCTGAAGAAGCAATGGCGCAAGGAGTGGGAGGCCGAGCGCGAGGCCGAAAGCGTCTCCCCCGCCGAGATCCGCGCCAGCATAGAGCGCAAAGTCGCCGCCCTCAAACGCCGCGTCCAGGCCCGCACCAGCCCCCGCGCCTACGAACTCCACCTCGCCTCCTCCGCCCAGAGCCGCGCCGACGAAGAAGCCGGCTGGCTCCCCGGCACCCCCTACGAACCCTACGCCCAGCGCGCCGCCGAACTCCTCCCCGCCTGCATCGAACAGTTGCGCGCGGAGTGGCCCAGCTACGAAAAGGCTCACCCGACCCCGACCGAGGAGGAACTGGCGGAGTGGGAGGAGGCTGCGGAGGAAGAGCGGAAGGCTGAGGCGGAGGAGAAGCCAGAGGGCGAGCCAGACAGAAGCGCGAACTCCGGCCCGCACATCCGGCAGCTGAAGGACGACCGCTGGTAAGCCTCCCCTCCCGCTTGTGGGAGGGGCCGAGAGTAGACATTCTCCCCTCCCGCTTGCGGGAGGGGCTGGGGGTGGGCCTGCAACGCTCATGGCCCGGAATGGCTCAGTCAGCGCCTGAGGCACAAACAAGAGATCAGTGCTTGAAGCAGTTCTCGCGATGCCACTCCAGGAACACCGGATGCGGCCGCAGCGCCAGCCGCTCAGGCGCGAGGGCCTTCCCGGACTTGTTGATGATGGCCTCCACGCCGGAACGGTCATTCACCTGCCGCGAAATCAGTATGTCGAGATCGTCCGAAAAGCCGATAAGCCCCCGGTCGAACATCCAGTGCGCCGTGCCCGACAGGGCAATCCCGTTCTGAATGCTGTCGGGCCCGCCATGCTCGACCGGCTTGATATGCGCCGCCTCCGCCTCCGCGCGCCCGCCGCCATTGATGAGCTTCCAACCCGTCACAGCGCAGCGCTCGTCATAGGCTTGCAGGACCGCACGCCGGAAGAACGCCTTGCGCTCGGGCTTGGCGACAAGCCGCTCGATGATCGGCCGCTCGACATGGTAAGGAGCGCGAAGCTCCTGCAGCATCCGGGGATCGTCAGCCTCGTCCACCCTCGGGAGTACGGTATCGTTGTCCGGCAAGCCGGCATTCACGACCCGCGCGAAATCCGCCGACGAGAGCGGACGAACCGCCGCCTGCGCCCTCCCCGATATCACCCCCGCATCGTTGAGTACCCCGCGCTCGATTGGCCCCTCGGGCCCGCTGAACGGAACTGACCGGATGAAATCGAGGTAAGTCCCAGGGTCGACCAGCGCGAGGAACATGTTGGGCGTGGTGGGGTCGGGGATGATCTTCTCGACCTTGGCGACAGCAAAGTAGCCGCGCGAGTTCCTGACCTTGCGCGGCTCGAGATAGACGATCCAGTCGCCGATGCATGGCTCGGCCCGGCTGAGGTATTGCGAGGGGAATTGGTAGCGCTCAGCCGGGATGTCGTCGTAGATTGAATCGGCTTTGTGCATGAAGACGCAGTGGCCCACGCTATTCCTCCTAATCGATCAAATGATCGATACGACCGGCTACAACCCGGCTACATGCGTCAATAGACGAAACGACCATGTGAATCATCTTGTAGCCAGCTAAGAGAGTAGGGTCTTTCTCCTCGATACCTAGTGATTGAAAAGCGCTAGCCATGTCTCTTTTCGGAAGGTGGGCGTCAGACAAGCGCAATTCGTAGGTGGCGAAGAGTGGTCCGGTAAAAGTGCGCGCCAACTTCGAGTTTGCTTGAGCGGCGATAGCGTTTTCAAATGACTTCAGGCTACCCCAGCTTTTGCCCTTCGGCGGCTTAGCAATCTGCTGTGCCGCTTTCACATCAATTATATCAGCCGTAATTCTGGATATATCCTTAGCGAGTGCGTAAAGCCCGGAACGATCCAACGCTCTAAATCGGTGACACTTGCTGACGATCTCTTCAAAGTTCTCGTGATTTCGAAATATGAAGCATCCGAATCTAGCAAACCATGCCTCATTCAACCGAGCCAAAACTATCGGTAAGAACGTTTCCGGCGCCTGAGTCGTCGCAGGCTCTGCGCGAACCTGAGAAAGCAAGAGTTCGCCGCTGACTTTGCCATCTGGAGTGACATTGAAGCCAGCCCAAAGCCGACGTTCCCACTCAGGCAGCCGAGCAACGTCACGAGCGTAAACAGTGACCAGCCCAATTTCGTTCAACCCGAAATGGACAGAAGGGTCTGAGGGAGTAGATACACCGCCAGTATCCTTTGAATACCAGGAAAACTGCGCACCTCGCCGTGCAGCGATACTTGCTATTATATCTGGCTTAAACCAGAGCCACCTACCAATGTCTTCATCGTTCAGTTCATCCGCATTCATTCTTTGCCCGTCGGCACTTACAATGAATGTGACCTGCGAGGGGACCTCATCGCCTCGTACCCTCGGACTTACTTGAGCCGGCTCCCGCCACTCATCACGCCAAAAATCCCCCATCAAACGCAGCCTATCACCGTCGGGCCTTCTGAAAGACCAAGAGGCCGTGTCGACATTGGTAGGAGTCTCTGGTCCCATTTCAGGAACGTCATCTTCGGGATCAACATCGTTCCGAGAAGCTCGAAAGACAGCAACATTTGAACCCGCTGGATTGCCGGAGGCGTCGAGCCTCATAGAACGATATTCGAGCCGCCCGCCTTCAAACTCCTCTTCTGGCTGCTCCTCGAATTCCTCTGGAGCGTCATCGCTGCGCACGATTAAGTCAAGATCGTGAAACGTAGACAATCTCAGAGCGCTCTCACGCGCACAAAGATAGTCTCGTAGGTATTCCGCCTTGATCTCTATCCCGCACGCGTCGCCATTTTCGTCCAGCACGAGCCTAGCAACTTCGTCATAGCCTTCGGCTGGTCGAATCCACACTCCACCTTCGAACGCAAGACCAAGTGCGATGATGAAGTCTTGATTGAGATGCCATCTGTTAGCCCTGTCGGGAAAAGTCTGCCGTAAGGCCAACCGAATACCAACAAGGTCACCTTCGTCATCTCGCCAATAGGCTTCTGCAGGCTTGTAGTAGCCCTTTGACGCCCAAGGTCTGTGCTCGTGGTTATCCGACCAGCTATACGCCTCTCCGAGTTTACGTTTATCAACCGGAACGACTAAACTGTGCGCCCCTTCAAACTCAGCTCGGTAACTCACATGGGGATATTCGCCGGACTTGGTGAGTTTCGACAATGCTACCGGAACCCAAACACGCTTCGCATAGGGCCGGCGAACCATTTTCCGAAAGTCGGGCCAGGTGTTTTCCATTCAGTTATCATTGCGCTCAGTGCTTGCGTTTGGAACTGCCTGCATCCGTGTTGTCCCCGATTTGCAAACTCAACCGACTGCAATTGAGGTCTGCTAAGCCGCCGCGGCAAAGCCGCGTCGTCAAAGGGCTCGGCTCGCTGGAGGCTTCACCCGCCCCCGGCCGTGACGGCGCTTGATCCGCGTCTAAGCTTCGGTTGCTTCGCAATCCTCGCTTACACGTGGGCGCCGCCTCACTCCTCACCCATCCGCAACGCCGCAATAAACGCCTCCTGCGGGATCGACACATTCCCATACTCCCGCATCCGCGCGTTGCCCTTCTTCTGCTTTTCCAGCAGCTTCTTCTTGCGCGTGATATCCCCGCCAGAGCACTTCGCCGTCACGTCCTTGCGCAGCGCGGCGTTAATCTCCCGCCCGCTCAAGCAGCCTTGAGCGAGGCGAAGGGCAGATCGGTCGCTTCGAGGCTGGTCAGGTCGAGCTTCTTCGAAGCGCCGTCGATGTCGAGCCCGACAACGTTGCCGTCCTGGTCAAAATCGACATTGAGCCCGGCGGCGATCTCGCGCGTCTCGGCCGAGGGCGCGGCGCGCAGCTCGATATAGAGGCTGTCCGTCTCCGGGTAATAATGCAGCTTCATCGCCGGTCCTCACGAAATCCGCGGTCGAGGAAGGCGTTATGGATCGTCTCGCCATCCTCCAGCGTCACAACGCGCAAGATGCGCATTTCCGGCTCGTCTGGCAAGGCAACCCTGCCCCAGTGCCGCACGCGGCCGTCATCCTGAACCTCCTGGTGCAGAGGATCGGCCAGCACACCCCTGCATATCTCGACCGTCAGATAGGGCCGTTTGCGCAGCACCTGCTCCTCGAAATAGCGCGTGGTGCCCACCCTTGCCTCTCCCCTCCCCGGCGGCATGCCCGAAGCCGGTCATAGACCAGGGGCACCCGGTGCCCAAGACTTTGCTTCCGAAGCGGAGCGATCTCTGCCCTGCTTCGTCACCCTGAACTTGATCCAGGGTCCAATTCTCCGCCGGCACCGTCCGTCGCATCTGTTGGATGGATCCCGGACCAAGTCCGGGATGACGAAGGGGGTGGCAGAGGGGCGCGGCTGAACCGCGCGTCGTTCTCCCCCATCCTCAACGCCGCGCTAAACGCCTCCTGCGGGATGCTCACATTGCCATACTCCCGCATCCGCGCCTTGCCCTTCTTCTGCTTGTCCAGCAGCTTCTTCTTGCGGCTGATCTCGCCGCCGTAGCACTTGGCGGTGCGTCCACTGCGCGGCGCGGGCTCCCTTCACCAGGCGGGGGAACCCCTTGGTAACTCCGCCCACCTAAGAGGCCGCATCATCGGAGGAGCGGGGGAAATGATGCGGCAGCTACTACGTGACGAAACGGCCGCCACGGCTATCGAGTATGGCTTGATTGCGGCGCTGATCTCGCTCGCATGCGTCATCGCCTTTGAGATGCTCGGCCTGAACCTGGCGGACGTCTTCAACACGATCACCGACGCGATGGCGGGGCGGTAGAGCACACCGGCTCGGCCTGTGTCACTCCGCACCGCCGGAACGCCCGTTCATGGCCAGCCCCAGCGCGATCGCCAGGGCGATCCCGATGCCGATGCCCATGCCGATGTTGTCCATGGCCGCGCCGATCGCCACGCCGATGGCGATGCCCAGGCCGAGGGGAAGTGCCTTCTGCTTGCCCATACCGCCAGCCTAGAGCCGCGCCGCCTCCACACAAGCACCTGCCGCGACGGAGCGGGCGAGCGATGGGACGAGGAAGGAGAAACCGGATCGCCCTCCCCCACGCGTCACCCTGAACTCGTTCCAGGGCCCGTTTCGCCACCGGCACCGCGGCCCGCGGCTGCGGGATGGATCCCGGATCACGATGACGGGAGGAGCGGTTGTGCGGAACGGAAAGCCATACGGAGGCGAGTTCGGCGGATAACACTTGCCCCCCTCCCCCACTCGTCACCCTGAACTCGTTTTAGGGTCGATCTCGCCACCTGCACCGTCGCCAGCGGCGGAAGCATGGATCCCGGATCAAGTCCGGGATGACGAAAGAGGGGGAAGCTGGTCCGGAAGAACCGCTCTCCGCCGCCTACTCCTCCCCCATCCTCAACGCCGCAATAAACGCCTCCTGCGGGATGCTCACATTGCCATACTCCCGCATCCGCGCCTTGCCCTTCTTCTGCTTTTCCAGCAGCTTCTTCTTCCGGCTGATGTCGCCGCCGTAGCACTTGGCGGTGACGTCCTTGCGCAGGGCGGCGATGGTTTCGCGGGCGATCACTTTGCCGCCGATGGCGGCCTGGATCGGGATCTTGAACAGGTGGCGCGGGATCAGGTCCTTGAGGCGCTCGCACATGTGGCGGCCGCGGGCTTCGGCCACGCTGCGGTGGACGATCATGCTCAGGGCGTCGACCGGCTCGTTGTTGACCAGGATGTTCATCTTCACGAGGTCGCCTTCGCGCAGGCCGATCTGCTCGTAGTCGAAGCTGGCATAGCCGCGGGTGATCGATTTCAGGCGGTCGTAGAAGTCGAACACCACTTCGTTCAACGGCAGCTCGTAAGTCACCTGGGCGCGGCCGCCGACGTACGTCAGGTCGCGCTGGATGCCGCGCCGGTCCTGGCACAGCTTGAGGATCGGGCCGAGGTACTCGTCGGGGGTGTAGACGGTCGCCTTGATCCAGGGCTCCTCGATCAGCTCGATCCGGCTGGGATCGGGATAGTCGGCCGGGTTGTGCAGCATGATCTCGCGCGCGTCGTCCGTCCGGCTCTTGTTCAGCTGGATGCGGTAGACGACCGAGGGGGCGGTGGTGATGAGGTCGAGGTCGAACTCGCGGGTCAGCCGCTCCTGGATGATCTCGAGGTGCAGCAGGCCGAGGAAGCCGCAGCGGAACCCGAAGCCGAGCGCGGCGCTGCTCTCCATCTCGAAGCTGAAGCTGGCGTCGTTCAGGCGCAGGCGGGCGATGCTCTCGCGCAGCTTCTCGAAGTCCGCGGCGTCGACCGGGAACAGGCCGCAGAACACCACCGGCTGCACTTCCTTGTAGCCGGGCAGGGCCTCGGTCGCGCCGCCTTTCGCGGTGGTAATGGTGTCGCCGACTTTGGCCTGCTCGACTTCCTTGATCTGCGCGGTGACGAAGCCGATCTCGCCCGGGCCGAGCTCGGGCAGCTCGACGCGCTTGGGGGTGAAGCAGCCGACGCGGTCGATCAGGTGCTCGGTCCCGCCCTGCATGAACTTGACCTGCTGGCCCTTCTTGATGACCCCGTCGAGCACGCGCACCAGGATCACCACGCCGAGGTAGGGATCGTACCAGGAATCGACCAGCATGGCTTTCAGCGGGGCGGCGCGGTCGCCCTTGGGGGGCGGGATCTTCTTGACGATCGCCTCGAGCACGTCGGGGATGCCGATGCCGCTCTTGGCGCTGGTCAGCACGGCTTCGCTGGCGTCGATGCCGATGATGTCCTCGATCTCGGCGCGGACTTTCTCCGGTTCGGCCGCGGGGAGGTCGATCTTGTTGATGACGGGCACGATCTCGTGGTCGTGCTCGATCGACTGGTAGACGTTGGCGAGGGTTTGCGCTTCTACGCCTTGCGCCGCGTCGACCACCAGCAGCGCGCCTTCGCAGGCGGCGAGGGAGCGGGAGACTTCGTAGGCGAAGTCGACGTGGCCGGGGGTGTCCATCAGGTTGAGCTCGTAGGTCAGCCCGTCCTGCGCGGTGTAGTCCAGGCGCACGGTCTGGGATTTGATGGTGATCCCGCGCTCGCGCTCAATGTCCATGGAATCAAGGACTTGCTCGCTCATCTCGCGCGCGGTCAGGCCGCCCGTGGCCTGGATCAGCCGGTCGGCCAGCGTCGACTTGCCATGGTCGATGTGGGCAATGATGGAAAAGTTGCGGATCAGCGCCAAGTCAGTCATCCGCCGCCCTTAGCCGCGAGATGATGCGCTGTCAGCAGGTAGCTTGCGCGGCCCTTCCCGGCTCTCGCTCAGCCGGCCTTGATCAGCGGCTTGGCGAGCCTGGGCCGGGCTTGCGCCGCTTCGCTCCAGCCGCTGCCGTCGGGCCTAAGCGCTTCCGCGAACTCGAGGCCGATGCGGTCCTGCGCCGACCAGCGAACCGTTCCGGCGATGGTCTGCCGCTCCGAGAGCTGGACCTTGAAGACGGTGCCGACCGGCACGTTCCAGACCCCTTCGATGAGCGCCCCGGTGCCGGACATGTTGCGGATGGTGGCGCTGTATACCTGGCCCGAATGCTCGAGCATGACCCGGCGCAGCATCCGCTGGCGCGGCGCGCGGGACGAGCGCGGGCCTTTGGCGACCGCGGCGAGGCCGGTCCTCAGCCGCTCGGTCGCGGCCGCGGCGTCGAGGGGGCGATCGTAGATGAAGCCCTGGACGTGGCTGCAGCCGTGCATCCGCACGAGGTCGAGCTCGTCGAGCGTCTCGACACCCTCGGCAGTGGTGTCCATGTCCAGCGCCTGGGCCAGGCTGGTGATCGAGGCGATGATCGCGCCGTTGCGGCTGCCCGGCTCGGTAGCCCCGCGCACGAAGCTCTGGTCGATCTTGATCTTGTCGAACGGCGCGGTTTTCAGATAGCCGAGCGAGGAATAGCCGGTTCCGAAGTCGTCGAGCGCCAGGCGTACCCCGATCCGCTTGAGCGCGGCGAACATCGCCTCGGTGCCCTCGTCGTCGTTGAGGAACACGCTCTCGGTGATCTCGAGCTCGAGCCGCGAGGGATCGATCCCCGCCTGCGCGATCGCGCTGGTGACGATCGCCGGCAGCTCCCGGTTGGCGAACTGCAGCGGCGACACGTTGACGGCGCAGCGCACTTCCGCCGGCCAGCTGGCGAGGTGGTGGCAGGCGGTGCGCAAGGCCCACTCGCCGATCTGCGCGATCAGGCCGCTGTCTTCCGCGACCGAGACGAACTTGTCGGGCGGGATCCAGCCCTTCTCCGGATGGTTCCACCGCAGCAGCGCCTCGAACCCGGCGATCCGCTCGCTCGCGGTCGACACCACCGGCTGGTAGAACAGCTGGAGCTCGCCCTGGACGATCGCCTTGCGCAAGTCCTTCTCCACTTCCGCGCGCGCTTCCGCGACGGCGTGCAGATTCTCCGCATAGAAGTGGAACCGCCCGCGACCCGCGTCCTTGGCGGCGTAGAGCGCGAGGTCGGCGTTGCGGATCAGCTGATCGTTGGTGGCCCCATCGTCGGGTGCGATGGCGATGCCGACGGACGCACCGATGACGATGCTGTGCCCCTCGACCGCATAAGGCTGCGAAACGGCGTTGATGATGTCGAGCGCCAGGTTGCCGAGCCGCGCGCGGTCGAGACGCTGGGGCACGATGACCTGGAATTCGTCGCCGCCCAATCGCCCGACCCGGCCGAGCTTGCCGACGACGCGCTCGATCCGCTGGGCGACCTGCTTGAGCAGCGCATCGCCCGCGGGATGGCCCATCGTATCGTTGACCTGCTTGAAGCGGTCCAGATCGAGCAGCATGACCGCGCAGCATCGGTTCATCTGCTGTCGAGCCGACAGGATCTTCTCGAGGAGCTGCGACATCTGCAGGCGGTTCGCCAAGCCGGTGAGCGAATCGTAGTGCGCGAGACGCGACGCCTGTTCCTGGCTGCGCCGCTTTTCGGTCAGGTCTGTGCCCGAGCCGCGGAACCCCACGAAATTGTCGTATTGATCGTAGACCGGCCGCCCGCTTATCGACCACCAGCGCTCGCCCGGCCTGCTGGCGGCGCGAACGGCGAGTTCCTGGAACGCCGATCGCGCAGACAGGTGGAACAGCAGCGTCCGCTCCCCTTCCTCACCCCGATCGAGATTGAACAGCGCGGTGAGCGGCTGGCCGATGAGCGCGTCCTGAGTCTGACCGAGCAGCTTGGCGACGGGGCCTGAAACATAAGTGAGCTGCGAACGGCGGTCTGTTTCCCAGAACCATCCCTGCCCGGTCTCCTCGTAATCCGCGAGGATGTCCCGCGCCCGGGTCTGTGCACGTTCACGCGCCTGCCGTTGCTGCGTGCGTTCGCTGTCGGCCCGCGCCTGCTCTCGTGCGACGAAAACCGCGGCAATGCCGCCAATCGCAAACCATGCGGCTCCGGCGACAGGCAAGCCGAACACGACCACCGGCGCCCAGGCCGCCAACTGGATCACCAGGATGAGCGCGGCGTGCTTGCGGAAATGGGCTGCCGCCACGGTGGAGACCGCGACCATGGTGGCGATCACCTCCCCAGTGGCCAGCAGCCCGTTCGTCGCCCACAGCACGGTGCCCGCGCTGAAGGCCCCCATGGGGACCAAGACGGCTAGGAGGACAGGCACATAGCGGCTTGCGCCTTCCGCGCTCAGCTCAGCCAGGCGGGCCATCCTGAGGCTGAGGATGCCGCACATCGCCAGCAGGAAACAGATCATCGCGGGAGGAGGCGGAAGCTGCCCGGCCAAGCCGCAGTTCAGGGCGATCGCCAGGAACAGCGCCAGCACGAGATTGCGCCAACCGGAAGGCAGCATCGTCGGCTGCTCGGCCTCGCAATCGGCTGGGGGCAGCCTGTCTTCCGACGTGTTCCGGCGGGAGCCTCTGCGGCGCTCCGGGGCCCTGGCGTCCGAGGGCTCCGCGAGGGCGGAGGGGATGGGAGGCGCAGGCAAGCGTTCCCCTGCTTCGCCCGGAGCATGATCCTGCCCCTGGTGTGCTTCTGCGAGTCCCCCGTTCATGGACGGGTTCTGGCCCCCACGCGCTTGAGAATCGGTTAATCGCAGCGAAATCTTCGCGATATCGCAGGGTCTTCTTGCAGCGCAGGACAAGCCGGCTAAGCTTGGGGGAAGGAGGCCCAATGCGCCACATCGCGATTATCGGCTCCGGCCCCGCAGGATACTACACCGCAGAAGCCGCGCAGAAGGCGTTCGGAGAGGACATACGGGTCGATATCTTCGATCTGATGCCGGTGCCCTACGGACTGATCCGCAGCGGCGTCGCGCCCGATCACCAGTCGATCAAGGGGGTTTCGCGGCGTTACGAGAAGACCGCGCTGAGCGACAACGTCCGCTTTGCCGGCAATGTGGCGATCGGGCGCGATGTGAGCATCCCCGAACTGCGTGAGCTGTATGACGCCGTGGTCCTGGCCACCGGCGCCCCGCAAGACCGGCCGCTCGAGATTTCCGGCGCGGAACTCGGCAATGTGTTCGGCAGTGCGGCGTTCGTGGGCTGGTACAACGGACATCCGCAGTTCGCCGAGCTCGATCCGGACCTGTCCGGGACAACCGCCGTAATTATCGGCATGGGCAACGTCGCGCTCGACGTCGCCCGTATCCTCGCCAAGACGCCGCGGGAATTCGACGGCAGCGACATCGTCGCCCATGCGCTCGACCGGCTGGCCGCCTCCAATATCGAGCGCATCGTCTTCCTCGGCCGCCGGGGGCCCCACCAGATCATGATGACGCCGAAGGAACTCGGCGAATTGGGAGAACTCGAGCGCGCCGCGCCGCATGTCGATCCCAGCGACCTTCCGGAGGAAACCGAAGACGCGCTGCTAGAGCCGGGGCTGCGCAAGTCGGTGACGCTGTTGCGCGGCTTCGCCGCCATGCCGGAGCATGCCCGCGCCGCGAAGAGGGTGGCGATCGAGTTCGATTTCTTCGCCCAGCCCCTCGCGCTGACGGGAAGCGGCGAAGTCGAGGCCATCGAAGTCGAGCGCACGAGGGTGACGGACGGCCGTGCCGAGCGCACGGGCGAGACCTACAGCATCCCGGCATCGCTGGTGGTCAGCTGCATCGGCTACCGCACCGCGCCGATCCCTGACGTCCCGTTCGACGAACGCGCCGGCCGCTTCGCCAACGACGAGGGGCGCATCCTCCCAGGCCTTTACTGCGTCGGCTGGGCCCGGCGCGGCCCTTCCGGCACGATCGGCACGAACCGCCCAGACGGCTATGCGCTGGTGGAGAAGATCCGCGAGGATATCGACAGCGGTGCCCTCGGCCACGGGGAGAAGCAAGGCCGCGCCGGCTTCGACGCCCTGGCCGCGGAGCGCGGCCTGGACGTCGTCACCTTTCGCGATTGGAAGAAGATCGAGGAAGCCGAGGAAAAGGCGGCCCGGGAGAGCGCCCCGCGCGAGAAGTTCGTCGACGTCGAGGCGATGATCAGGGCGCGGCGGGAGTGAGATTCTGGTTCACGCCGAGGCGCAGAGACGCAGAGAGTCAGGTGGGCGGACGATAGTCGTTCACTACCCTTTGGATACCTTCCTTCATCGTCGCGGCAGCAAAGTTGAGAAGCAGCCCTACGGGCTGGTTTGTCAGGCGTAGGTATTTCAGCAGCTGTTTGCCGTGGGCCCGCCCGATCTTTTCAACAGACTTGATCTCGAGGATCAGTCTGTTGTCCACCATCAGATCGACACGAAACGCGCCGGGGAACCGCAGTCCGTCGAATTTAACGTCGATCGGCAGTTGCCGATCGACCTTATACCGCATGCGCTCCAAACTGGCCGCGAGGACGGACTCGTATACGCTCTCCAGCAAACCTGGCCCAAGCCCACGATGAATGCGAATGGCTTCGTTCAGAACATCCGAGGTGACGTGATCGATCGGCTTCATCCCGAACTCTCCGCGTCTCTGCGCCTCGGCGTGAACAACTAAACGCGCATCGGCATCAGTACGTAGAGAGCGGGGCTGTTGCTGTCCTGGCGGATCAGCGTCGGGGCGCCGGCGTCGGCTAGGTGCAGTTCGACCGTATCGCCGTCGATCTGGCCGAGGATGTCCTTCAGGTAGTTCGCGTTGAAGCCGATCTCGAAGCCGTCGGAGCTGTACTGCGCCGGCACTTCTTCGGACGCCGTGCCGTTGTCGGGGCTGGTGACCGAGAGCGTCACCCGGTCCTGCTCCAGGCCCATCTTGACCGCGCGGGTGCGCTCCGTGGCGATCGTCGCGACGCGGTCGACGCCTTCGTAGAAGCTCTTCGGATCGACCCTCAGCAGCTTGTCGTTCCCGGTCGGAATGACGCGGCTGTAGTCGGGGAACGTGCCGTCGATCAGCTTGCTGGTCAGGACCATGCCGCCCTCGCCGCCGAGCGTGAAGCGGATCTTGCTGGCCGAGAGGTCGATCAGGACGTTGCTGTCGAGCGCTTCCTCGAGCAGCTTGCGCAGTTCGCCCACGGCCTTCCGTGGCACGATCACGTCCGGCATGCCCGCAGCGCCTTCGGGACGCGGCAGGGTGAAGCGCGCAAGGCGGTGGCCATCCGTCGCGGCGGCCTTGAGGACCGGCTGGTCCTCGTCCGTCACGTGCAGGAAAATGCCGTTGAGGTAGTACCGCGTCTCTTCGGTCGAAATTGCGAAGCGGGTGCGGTCGATCAGCTCGGCAAGCGTCTTGGCCGGGATCTCGAAGCTGGTCGGCAGGTCGCCTTCGACGATCATCGGGAAATCGTCGCGCGGGAGCGTCGGCAGCTGGAAGCGGCTGCGCCCGGCCTTGACGGTCATGCGGTTGTCGGCCGTCTCCAGGCTCACCTGGCTGCCGTCCGGCAGCTTACGGGCGATGTCGAACAGCAGGTGGGCGGAAACAGTGATCGCGCCGGCGCCGTCGACCGAGACGGCCTCGAGGCTTTCGACGACCTGGAGGTCGAGGTCGGTGGCCATGACCCTGACCAGCCCGTCACCCGACGCTTCGATCAGGACATTGGACAGGATCGGGATCGTGTTGCGCCGTTCGACCACGGATTGCACGTGGGACAGGCAGCGCAGCAGCTTGGCGCGTTCGATCGTGGCCTTCATCGGTCGTTCTCTAACCCCCTTGCGCGCCTAAACGGACCGGCATCGACCGGAATCGCCTATCAGCGCCGGAATATCTCCTCTTACCCTTAGCGCGAGGGGAGCGGGCAGCAAGGCTCGTCCGCTCCCGGCAAGGGGAAGCTGGGGATAAACACGGGCAAAGCGCGCCTTCAGGAGAACATCGCCATGCCGCCGTTCACGTGCAGGACCTGCCCGGTGACGTATTCCGCTTCTTTGCTGGCGAGATAGGCGACCGCGGCGCCGACATCCCCGCCCTCGCCCATGCGGCCCATCGGAATGCGGGCATTGAGCGCCTCCTTCTGCGCGTCGGGCAGCACTTCCGTCATCGCCGTACGGATGAAGCCCGGCGCCACGCAGTTGGCGGTGATCCCGCGGCTGGCGACTTCCTGCGCGAAGCTCTTGGTCATGCCCACGAGCCCGGCCTTGGCCGCGGCGTAGTTCATCTGACCCGGATTGCCGGTCGCGCCGACGACGCTGGTGATCGTGATGATTCGCCCGAACCGAGCCTTCATCATCGGCCGCGCGCTGGCGCGTATCAGACGGAATGCGGCTTCGAGGTTGATCCGGATGACCTGGTCCCACTCCTCGTCCTTCATCCGCATGGCCAGGTTGTCGCGGGTGATGCCGGCATTGTTCACCACGATGTCGAGCTTGCCGAACGTGTCGAGCGCCGCGGGAATGAGCTCCTCGACCTGAGTGGTGTTGGAAAGATCGCAGGTGATCTCGACGTGGTCGTGCCCGAACTCGTCGTTCAGCTCCTCTCTAAAGGAGCGGAGCTTGCTGGAGTTGGAGCCCGAGAGCGCCAACCGCGCCCCCTGCCGCGCCAGCGCGCGCGAGATCGAGGAGCCGATCCCCCCGGCTGCGCCGGTGACGAGGGCGGTCATTCCTGTGAGGTCGAACATTGCAGTTGCTCCTGATTTTTTTGCGCTCGCAGAGGCGCGGAGGCGCAGAGTTATCGTGCCGGACCGTGGTTGTTTACGACCCTTCGGATGCCTTGCTTCATGGTTTCGCCAGAGAAATTGAGCAGCAGACCGACGGAAAGACCGGTCAGCCGAAGATAGGTCAGCAATTGCTTCGCGTGCAGGTTCGTCAAGCTGTCCACCGACTTGATCTCGAGGACCAAACGCCTGTCCACCAGCAGATCGATACGAAACGCGCCAGGGAAGCGCAGGCCGTCATAATGAATTTCGACCGGCTGTTGCCGGTCGATGGGAATCCCGCGACGGCCCAACGCTCCGAAGAGAACGGTTTCGTAGACCGACTCCAGTAAGCCGGGGCCAAGCTCGCGATGAATGCGAACGCACTCGTCCACCACGATGCCACTCAGTTCGTCGATGGGAGGTGAAACCACTCTGCGCCTCCGCGCCTCTGCGAGCGCCTAAATACTTTTCGCCAGCGCTTCGATATCGGCCATCGTCACTACGCTCGTGACGGTGACGTCCTCCACCGTGCGGCCGATCATCGGGCCGAGGACTTTGCCGCCGAGTTCGACGAAGTGGTCGACGCCCGCCGCTTTCATCGCCAGCACGCTCTCGCGCCAGCGTACGCGGCCGGTGACCTGTTCGACGAGCAAGCGGCGCTCTTCGAGCGGGTCGGTGACCGCGGCGGCGGTGACGTTGGCGTAGAGCGGCAGGAGGAAAGGCTGCGGCGACGTGCGGCCGAGCGCTTCTTCCATTGCTTCGGCGGCGGACTGCATCAGCGAGCAGTGGAACGGTGCGGAGACCGGCAGCAGGACGCCGCGCTTTATGCCGTGTTCCTTCGCCAGAGCGACCGCGCGCTCGATCGCGGCGCGATGGCCTGAGAGAACCACCTGCCCGGGATCGTTGTCGTTGGCCACCTCGCAAACTTCGCCTTCGGCGGCCGCCTCCGCCAACGCGGTGGCCTTGTCGATGTCGGCGCCGAGCAGCGCGCACATGGCGCCCTGGCCCACCGGCACCGCGGCCTGCATCGCCAGCCCGCGCAGCTTGAGCAGCCGGGCGGTGTCGGCGAGCGAGAACGCCTGGACGGCGGAGAGAGCGGTGTATTCGCCGAGGCTGTGGCCGGCGACGCAATCGGCCTTGTCGGCGATTGCGAGACCGCCTTCCTTCTCGAGCACGCGCAAGACGGCGATGGCGTTGGCCATGATCGCCGGCTGGGCGTTCTCGGTCAGGGTCAGGGTCTCTTCCGGCCCATCGCGCATGATCTTCGACAGGCCCTGGCCGAGCGCCTCGTCCACTTCCTGGAATACCTCGCGCGCTGCGGCGCTGGCGTCGGCCAGGTCGGCGCCCATGCCTACTTTCTGGCTGCCTTGGCCGGGGAAGATGAAAGCTCTCATAGCGGTCTCCTTTCCCGGCCGGTTAGGAGCGGGCGTCGCCTGCTGCAAGGTCGAACGGCACGATCCTGTTGGCAGCATCGTGGCCAATATCGGCGCGCCCGAGGTAGGCTATGCCGGCCCGCGCGCACCAGTCGCGAGCGATGTCTTCGGGTTCGGTACCGAACGGGCGATCGTTCTCCGGCACCGCGCCGAGCCGCCCGAGCCTCAGCGCGGCGATCCCGCGCAAGTGCTCGGTCACGTGGAAGAACAGGCGGTCGACAGCGTAGAGGTGCTCGGCCACTTCCTCGACGAGGACGACGCGGCCGGTAAGGTCCGGCAGGAAGCGGGTGCCGCAGAGCATCGCCAGCGTGGTGAGGTTGAAGGCCACGGCGGGCTGCTCGTTCAGGCCGGGCTCCAGCCCTTCCGTCGAACCCGCCAGCCAGCCCAGCGCGCGACGGACCGCCTCTTCGCCGCCGTCTCGCCGTACGTCGACCGGCATCGGCCCGTGGACGGCTTGCGCAAACCGGTAGCGGTTTGCCGCCGCCAGGAGATAACCGCAGTCGGAATAGCCAAGCCACTGCTGCTCCGCACCGCGTCCGCTCAGCCGCTCGACCGCCTCGGCCACGATCCTGTTCGAGCCATATCCCCCTTTGGCGAACCACACGGCCTCTGCGCCGGAGTTCGCGCAGTCGAGCAGTGCCGCGAGCCGCTCCGCATCGGGCCCGGCGAAATGACCGGCTTCGGCGAAGCACTGCTCGTGGAACTCGAGCTGCAAGGAAGGAAACTCCGCGGACGCTATCGCTTGCACTCGCGCCGCATCTGCGCGGGTGATCGGAGTTGCGGGTGCGCAGATGGCGATGCGGGTCATGGCCCGGGACTACCCCGCCCCCAGCGTTTCGTCACCCCCGCGCCGGCAAGGGGTGGCGGGCGATTGAAACTGGCAGGTTGTTGGCACATAGCACGTCCCATGCCCGACACATCGCCCGCCGACCTCACCGCCCATCCCTGGTTCTTCTGCGGCATCGGCGGGTCCGGAATGCTGCCGCTTGCGACGATCCTCAAGGGGCTCGGCGCGGACGTGGCCGGATCCGACCGCAGCCGCGACCAGGGCCGCTCGCCGGAGAAGTTCGCCTGGCTCGAAGCACAGGGCTTCGGCCTGTTCCCGCAGGACGGCAGCGGCATCACCTCGCCGGAGCAGACGCTCGTCGCCTCCGCCGCGATCGAGGACACGGTGCCGGAAGTCGTTCGCGCCCGCGAACTCGGCTGCCCGCGCATGACTCGTGCCGAGCTTCTGGCGACGCTGTTCAACGCCTCGCCCTGCGGGATCGCGGTGGGCGGGACCAGCGGCAAGTCGACCGTCACCGGAATGCTCGGCTGGGTCATGCACCAGTTCGGGCGCGATCCGACGATCATGAACGGTGCGGTGATGAAGAACTTCGTCGCCGCCGATGCGCCGTTCGCCAGTGCCAAAGTCGGCGCTGGCGGCGTGTTCGTGTCCGAAGTCGACGAGAGCGACGGATCCATCGCGCTCTACCGTCCGCAAGTCGCGGTCCTGCTCAACGTCAGCCTAGACCACAAGAGCATGGAGGAGCTGCGCGCCCTGTTCTCCGGCTTCGTGCTGACCTCGCAGCGGGTCGCGGCGAACTGGGACGACGAGGAGGCCCGGCTGATCGCGGAGCATGCGAGCGGCGTGATCTCGTTCGGCATCACCGACGCGGAGGCGACCATCGGCATTCAGCCCGACACGATCGAGCACACGCCGGCCGGCATTCGTGCGATTCTTGTCGACCGACGCAACGGCAGCACGCATCCGCTGCACCTGCGCATGCCCGGGCGGCACAACCTGGCGAACGCGCTGGCTGCCATCGCCGGGGCGGTGGCGGCGGGCGTTCCGGTCTCCGACGCAGTGAGCGCTCTGGCCACTTTCACCGGGCTGGCCCGCCGGTTCGACGTGATCGGCACCAGCGCCTCCGGCGTCACGGTGATCGACGACTTCGGCCACAATCCGGAGAAGTGCCGCGCCACCCTGCGCACGCTGAAGGCGCATCCCGGACGGGTGATCGCGTTCTTCCAGCCTCATGGCTACGGCCCGCTCCGGCAAATGGGACACGAACTGGCGCGCACTTTCGCGCACGAGCTCGGATCCGAAGACCTGACGATCCTGTGCGATCCGGTCTACTTCGGCGGCACCGTGGATCGCAGCGAGGGCAGCGAGCGCATCGTTAGGCTGATCGAGGAAGCCGGCGGATCCGCCGAATACATTCCGAGCCGCGAGGACTGCGGCCGCCGTATCGTCGAGATCGCCCGTCCCGGCGACCGAATCGTGGTGATGGGCGCGAGGGACGATACTCTGACCGAGTTCGCCAGGAGCATACTGGCTGGCCTCGACGCGCAGCGGAACGGCTGATGGAGTTCGTCGCCGCGTTCATCGCCGGCTTGCTGGGCTGGCAGGTCGGCACGCTCGGCCGCAAGGAAGTCAAGGCGATGATCATCGTCGTGCTTGGCTGGACCACCGTGACCACGATCGCCAGCGTGCCTTACGTCAGCGTTACCGAGGTGCTCGCAACGCTGGCCTTGCGGACGGTTGTGATAGCGGTGCCCTACACGATCGGCGTGCTGCTGCAGCGCTGGCGCAAGGGCAAGCGCCTGCGGTAGCCCGCTTCAGATCAGTGCGCTTTCTTGAGTCCGATCCCCAGGACCTTGTGCAGCACGAACGCGACGAGAGACCCGAGCACCAGCCCGACCAACGCCGAGACCGCGGCATAGGTGAACCAGCCCGACACGCCGGATAGCGCGCCGCTGGCTTCCTCGACCGCATGCTGGATGGCATGGGCAACATCCGACGGGCCGTGCACGCCAAGCTCCTCCAGCCCGTGCAGGATGATCCCGCCGCCGACCCACAGCATGGCGATGGTGCCGATGAAGGACAGCACCGTCAGCAGCTTCGGCATCGCATGGACCAGCACGTCGCCGAGCCGCCTTGCCGTGGCTGAAGAGCGCTGCGCCAGATGCAGGCCGACGTCGTCCATCTTCACGATCAGCGCGACCGCGCCGTAGACCAGCACGGTGATCGCCAGGCCGACCAGCGCGAGGATCAGCGCGCGGGTCGTGAGCGATTCGGCCGACACATCGGCCAAGGTGATCGCCATGATCTCCGCCGAGAGGATCAGGTCGGTACGGATCGCGCCCGCGACTCGCTGCTTTTCGAACTCGGCGACATCTTCGATGGGGTCCTCGAGGGTCTGCCCGTGCTTTTCACCGCCGAGCTTCTCCAGCACCTTTTCCGCGCCTTCATATGCCAGATAGAGGCCGCCGAGCATCAGGATGGGCGTGATCGCCCAGGGCAGGAAGGCGCTGAGCAGCAGCGCTGCGGGCAGCAGGATCAGCAGCTTGTTCTTCAAGCTGCCTTTGGCGATCTGGGCGATGATCGGCAGTTCGCGCGCTGGGGTGAAGCCGGTGACGTAGGACGGAGTGACCGCCGCGTCGTCGATCACGACGCCGGCCGCCTTGCTCCCCGCGCGGGCGGCGGCGATGCCGACGTCGTCCACGGAAGCGGCAGCGGCGCGGGCAATCACCGCGACGTCGTCGAGCAGGGCCATCAATCCACCGGGCAAGTCAGATCCTCCAACACGCGTCGAACTTCCTGCGCCAGTGGCCAAGCTGCCGATGCGATGCAAGGGCGATCGCCATCCCGATAACGCCGGCGCGCCGGCTTGTGGCCCGAGGACCGACAGCTGCATGCAGCGATAACGCCGAAACGAAACATTACTTTCGTACGCCGGTCGCGTACAAGTTAACCATCTTGTTGCAGCAAAGGTGACCATTCAGTGAAACTTGAGGCGGAAATCGAGGCGTTGGAGCCCGGATTCTGGTTCGCCGCTTTGGGGCGATTGTCGCGTCGCCAGGCGGGTGCCGCGCGTGATAGCGTGGAGACTCTTCTGCGCCACGCCTTCCATCTCGTGCAACTGGCACCGGCCCCGCTGAGAACCGTCGTGCGGTGCGAACTGGGGGAGGATGAATTCGAAGCCTTGCTCTCATGCGGAGCTCTCGACTCAGCCGCCCTCGCCCTGATGGCACCGCCGATCGGTTTCGCGCTCCGCTGCGCGCCGGGGAACCGGATGCGCATGTTCGACGCGAGCGTACGCTTTCCCGGCCAGACGAACCCACCGGTCGAAGTCGGTTCGCAAGACCCGGCCTGCTCCCTGCTGGGCGCGTGGGTCGGGGCACTCCTGGCCCTCAGGCAGCAATCGGATGACGATCGTCCGAAGCGTCCAGTCCTGCGTACACCGCCATCCGAATGGCATCCGAACTCGATCGAGCCTTGAGCTTGCGCATCATGTTACCGCGATGGATCTCCACCGTGCGGGGACTGATGCCGAGCGTCTGGGCGATCTCCTTGTTGGAATTGCCCTGCACCATCGACACCAGGACCTGCAGTTCACGCGCGCTCAGTTCCTCCACGGCAGCTTTCGCCTCGGCCCGCCGGCAGGCCTGTTCGGCGCGCCGGTCGCCCTCGTTGGTGAGCCGCTCTACCGCTTTGTCGAGCAGCCTGTCCTCGAACGGAAACTGCAGGTAGTCCAGCGCACCCGCGAGCATCGCATTGACGATCCTGGCGGGAGAGGGCTCCTCCGAATAGACCGCGACGGGAAGCCGCCCGGCGCCTTCAAGAATCTGGATCAGCGCCCGGGCATCGCAGTGGGCCGGATTGTCGACCGCAAGCACCGCCCCCTCGTCAGGGTTCCGCGCGCCGAACTCCTCGACGTCTTCATAGACTTCCGCGTGGATGTTCCGCTGCAAAAGCTCGTAAGCGATGTGCGCCCGCCGGCGGAAGTCGGGATCTATGACGTGGACGTGTGGCCGCGTTGCCATTCTTCTTGTACTCCTCGGCAGCCATTGCTTGCGCCTGCCCGCGAACCCGAGCAAGCGTGGCCGGCGCTATTTTCGCGTTCCCGCGGACAGCCGATAGGTGTTTGTCCTTAACAGTGCGATAACCGGGCCAGGTTGAAGCTGGTGCGGGCCGCTCGGCCCTCATCCAACTTCGCCTAAGCCCCTTCGGGGCTAAGGCTACGTATCCTTCTCCCACGAGTGGGAGAAGGAGGAGGACCGTGAGGTCTTCTCGTTTTCCTTCTCCCACGAGTGAAAGAAGGAGCTGGCCGAGAGCTTGCTGTCTGTTTCCTTCTCCCACTAGTGGGAGAAGGATACGCAGGCTTGGCAGCTTTGCTGCCTAGCCGGAGTTGGATGAGGGCCGCGAGCTTGCTGGCTAGCGGAGCTTGGATGAGGGCCCGGCCGCCCTTGCATTCGCGCCCGAAAGCTGTATGTGCGCGCCTTCCGCGGCAGCCCGAGGCTCCCGGAAATCGAAGAAAGCCGGAGGGGCCCCCGCGATCCGCGCGGATCAGCCAGCGATCGGCATGGACATGAAAGGATTGCGCGCATGCCGCTCTATGAGCATGTATTTCTCGCGCGCCAGGATCTGAGCCAGGCTCAGGTAGATTCCCTGGCTGCCGCCACCACCGAGATCATCGAGAACAACCAGGGCAAGGTCGTGAAGACCGAGACCTGGGGCCTGAAGAACCTGGCCTACAAGATCGACCGGAACCGCAAAGCGCACTTCGTGATGCTCAACATCGAAGGTCCGGGCACGCTGGTCCAGGAACTCGAGCGGCAGAACCGGATCAACGAAGACATCATCCGCTGGCTCACCGTCAGCGTCGACGAGCACGAGACCGGCCCGTCGGCCATGATGCGCAAGAACGAGCGTGAGCGGACCCGCCGCCGCGAGCGGGGAGACGACTGATGGCCCGTCCGTTTTTCCGCCGCCGCAAGTCCTGCCCGTTCGCGGCCAAGGACGCCCCGCAGATCGACTACAAGGACGTGCGCCTGCTGCAGGGCTTCATGTCCGAGCGTGGCAAGATCGTGCCGAGCCGCATCACCGCCGTTTCCGGCAAGAAGCAGCGCGAGCTGGCCAAGGCGATCAAGCGCGCCCGCCACCTGGGCCTGCTGCCCTACATCGTAAAGTAAGGAGGACAGACCCATGGACATCATCCTCCTCGAACGCATCGAGAAGCTCGGCGGCATCGGCGATGTCGTGACCGTCAAGGACGGCTACGCTCGCAACTTCCTGCTGCCGCAGAAGAAGGCGCTGCGCGCCAACGAGTCGAACAAGCAGGTCTTCGAAGCCAACCGCGAACGCCTCGAGGCCGAAAACGCCGAGCGCCGCAGCGATGCCGAGAAGATGGGCGAGAAGGTCGCCGGAGCCGAGGTCGTCCTGATCCGCGCTTCGTCGAACTCCGGCCAGCTCTACGGTTCCGTCAACGTTCGCGACATTGCTGCCGCGCTCGAAGAGCAGGGCCACAGTGTCGACAAGCGCCAGGTCATCATGGGCAGCCCGATCAAGACGATCGGCATGCACGACGTCACCATCGCGCTGCACCCGGAAGTGCGCGTCACGATCAAGGCCAACGTGGCCCGTTCGGACGACGAAGCCGAACTGCAGCGCCAGGGCGTCGACGTGATGGCTCAGGCTTTCGAAGACGGTCGCTCGGACGAAGGTTTCACCGAGGAGCAGGATCGCACCCTCGCCCCCGGCGAGATTCCTGCCGACATGCTCGAGAGACCCGAAGAGTCCGAAGGCGAAGCCGACGAAGCCTGATAGCTTACGCAGCTACGAAACAGAAAAGGGCGTGGTCCACCGGGACCGCGCCCTTTTTCTTTGCTCGAGCGACCCCGCCCTCCGTTCGTCCTGAGCCTGTCGAAGGACGGCTCTCGCGGACCGCCGCTCGCCGGCACCCTTCCGGCGCACAGCCGGCACGATCGCTCCTCGAAGTGATTGGTCAGGGGAAGGAGAAGCCCCGTGAGCATCGATCTCAAGCCCCTAAGCCAGCAGACCATCGTCATCACCGGAGCATCGTCGGGCATTGGCCTCGCCACGGCTCGCCGCGCCGCGCAGGCAGGCGCCGCCGTAGTGCTGGTGTCGCGCAACGCCGAAGCGCTGCGGGAAGCGACGGAGCGGATTCGCGGAGACGGCGGCCGCGCTGCCTGGTGCGTCGCCGATGTCGCGGACTCCTCCTATCCGGAGCGCGTCGGCGAAGTGGCGGACAGCGAGTTCGGCGGCTTCGACAGCTGGGTCAACAATGCTGCCGTCTCGCTTTACGGAACCCTCGATGAAGCCAGCGAGGAAGAGCACCGCCGGGTGTTCGACGTCGGCTATTTCGGCACCGTCGCGGGCTCGCTCTACGCCGCCCGCAAGCTCCGCCAGCGCGGCGGCGGGGCGCTGATCAACGTCGGCTCGGTCCTGTCGGAGCGGGCAATCCCGCTGCAGGGTCCGTACAGCGCGATGAAGCACGCCGTGCTCGGCTTCACCGAAGCGCTGCGGATGGAGCTGGAGCGGGACAAGGCAGGCGTCTCGGTCACGCTGATCAAGCCCAACAGCATCGACACGCCCTACCCTGAGCATGCCCGCAACAAGATGGACAAGCCCGCCTCGCTGCCGCCGGTGCTCTACGATCCCGAGCTGGTCGCCAAGGCGATCTGCTTCGCATGCGAGAACCAGCGGCGCGAACTTCTCGTCGGCGGCCAGGGCTTCATGATTACCAAAATCGGCAACCTGATGCCCGGTGTGACCGACAGGGTCATGGAGCACTTCATGGGCGAAGCCGCCCAGACCTCCGACATTCCGCCGGAGCCTGGCGCAGCGGACAACCTGTTCGAGCCGCGCGCGGACGGCCGCATGCGATCGAACCAGGGCCGGCACGTGCGCAAGACCAGCCTGGCGCTCGAGGCGCAGATGCACCCGCTCACGACCGCCATGCTCACGGTCGGGGCGGCAGCCGCGGCTGTGGCAATCGGCGTAGCAGGATCGCGCCGGAGCGACTGAAGCGGCGCCGTGAGAGCGCTTCCCGCCGGTTCTGGTTTCGCCTTCGCGATTGCTGCGCTAGCTCGGAGAGATGAACTCCCGCGAAGCCATCGCCGAACTGACCGCCATCCACGAGGCCGCGGTCGAGTGCCTCCGGACCGACATCGCCGAATATGCCCGCACCGGGGCGGCGCCTCCGGCCGAGCGGCGGCATGACGGGAGCTACTGTTATCCAGCTCTGCGCGTCCGCTTCTTCGGTGGCGGCAAGGCCGTCGACAGATCCCGCGCCTTCGGCCGCTTGCACCTGCCGGGCACTTACGAGACCACCGTCACCCGGCCGTTGTTGTTCGCCGACTACCTTGCCGAACAGCTCGACTTGCTGATCGCCGACTATGCCGTGGAAATCGACTGCGTCCGCTCGCAGCAGGAAATCCCTTTCCCTTATGTCCTCGACGGCTTCCATGGCCTGGCGATGGCCGGCGTCAGCCCGATGGAGCTGGCCCGTCACTTCCCCACGACCGAGCTCGCGCTGATCGGCGACGAGCTAGCCGACTGCATCGGCTTCGACGACCCCGGCGAAACCATGCCGCTGTCGCTGTTCGACGGGCTGCGAACCGATTTCTCGCTGGCGCGCCTGGCCCACTACACCGGCACCGCGCCCGAACACTTCCAGCGCTTCGTGCTGTTCACCAACTACCACCGCTATATCGACGAGTTCGCCGACTGGGCCGGTCTGCAGGTCGGAGAGGGTTTCTACACCGGGCTCTCCGGCGCCGGCGGGCTCATGCTCGACCGCCGCACCGAGCACGCCCGGATCCAGCTCAACGAGACGACCTGGCGGCGCCACCAGATGCCGGCCTATCACCTGATGGCGCCGGACCGCATGGGGATCACTCTCGTGAATATCGGCGTCGGTCCCTCCAACGCGAAGACGATCACCGATCACCTTGCCGTGCTGCGGCCGGAAGCCTGGCTGATGATCGGCCACTGCGGCGGTCTCCGGCCGACGCAGAAGATCGGCGACTTCGTCCTCGCGCACGCGTACCTTCGCGACGATCACGTGCTGGACGATGTCCTGCCGCCGGAGATCCCCCTCCCGGCCATCGCCGAAGTGCAGCAGGCGCTTGCCGCCGCGGCGGAGGAAGTCAGCGGCGCGCAAGGGTCAGACCTCAAGCAGCGCATGCGCACGGGTACGGTGGTCACGACCGACGACCGCAACTGGGAGCTGCGCTACAGCAAGACGGCTTTGCGCCTCTCGCAAAGCCGAGCCGTCGCCATCGAGATGGAAAGCGCCACGGTCGCCGCACAGGGCTATCGCTTCCGAGTCCCATACGGCACGCTGCTATGCGTCTCCGACAAGCCGCTGCACGGCGAGATCAAGCTGCCAGGGCAGGCCAACGTGTTCTACGAACAGGCGATCGCCGCCCATCTGCAGATCGGCATCCGCGCTTGCGAACTCCTGCGTGCGGAAGGGCCGAGGCTGCATTCGCGCAAGCTGCGGGCGTTCAACGAACCCCCGTTCAGGTAATCGCGCTAGAGCTGTATCGCGATAAGCACCGCGCAAAGCACGAACATGGCGACGACGGCAATTTTCCCTGCTTGCGCCAGGCGAGCCCGCTGGCGGGCAGCCCGCCGTCTACCCTCGTCACTCCTCGGAATCTTGCGCAACTTAGCCCCCCAACCTGGTCGAACACTCCGCCAGCCCGGCAAGTACCGGGCTGGCGCAATGCGGCGCCATTAACCAGAAACGGGACTGCAATCCAGCGTCTGTAAGCAGGGCGATGGGGAAGCTTTACCAGCCCTGCGGCTTGCCCTTGTTCTGCTGGTCCAGCCAGGTCTTCAGCGGAGCGAAGTACTCGGCCATCGCCTTGCCGCTCATCTCGCGGGTTCCGGTGAAGGCTTCCAGCGCGTCGGGCCAGGGCTTGCTCGCACCCATCTCCAGCATCGCATTGAGCTTCCGGCCCACTTCCTTGTTCCCGTAGAAGCTGCAGCGGTGCAGCGGCCCCTTCCATCCGGCCTGGTCACAGGCCGCCTTGAAGAACTGGAACTGCAGCACCCGCGCCAAGAAATAGCGCATGTAGGGCGTGTTGCCCGGGATGTGGTACTTGGCGCCCGGGTCGAAAGCGTCGGCCGGCCGTTCGACCGGCGGCACGATACCCTGGTAGTCCCGCTTCAGGTCCACCCATGCCTGATTGTAGTTGGCCGGCGTGATCGAACCGTCGAACACGCCCCAGCGCCACTTGTCGACCAGCAGGCCGAACGGCAGGAACGCGACCTTGTCCATCGCCTCGCGCAGGAGCAGGCCCAGGTCCTTGTCGGCGCCCGGCACCTGCGAGCGTTCCAGCAGGCCGATCTGCACCAGGTATTCCGGCGTGATCGATAGCGCGACCATGTCGCCGATCGCTTCGTGGAACCCGTCGTTCGCGCCGTTGAGGTGCAGGTAGCTGTGGTTCTTGTAGGCCCGCTGGTAATAGTTGTGGCCGAGCTCGTGGTGGATGACCTTGAAGTCGTCCGCGTTGCGCTTGATGCACATCTTGATACGGATATCGTCCTTGTTGTCGATATCCCAGGCGCTGGCGTGGCACTGCACCTCGCGATCGGCCGGTTTCACGAACAGCGAGCGTTCCCAGAAGGTCTGGGGCAGCGGCTCGAAGCCGAGCGAGGAGAAGAAGTTCTCGCCCGCCTTGACCATGTCGATCTCGGTCATGCCCTTGGCCTCGATCAGCTCGGTAAGGTCGTAGCCAAGGTCGCCGGCACCCTCGGGTGCCACGAGCGGGTAGATGTTGCCCCACTCCTGCGCCCACATGTTGCCGAGCAAGTCTGCCCGGATCGGGCCGGTAGCGGGCTGGACCGCATCGCCGTGCTTTTCGTTCAGCTTCGTGCGCACGTAGGTGTGCAGCGCCACGTAGAGCGGCTTCAGGTCGTCCCAGATCGCGTCGGCAGTTGCGGCGAACTCGTCCGCCGGCATGTCATAGTTGGAACGCCACATCGCGCCGACGTCGGAGAAACCGAGCTCCTTGGCGCCCTCGTTGGCGATGGCGACCATGCGCGCGTAGTCGTTCTTCATCGGCGCGCCGACGTTGGTGTGCCAGCTGGCCCACATCTCGCTGAGCTCGGCCGGCGTGCGCTCCAGGTTGCCCATCTCGGCCTCGATGTCGGACCCGGCGATCGGCTGCCCGTTGAGTGTGCCGCGCCCGCGCGCGTATTGGGAGGAGAGCTTGGTGGCGATCTCGTTCAACTCGGTCGCCGCGCCCGGAGTGGTTGGGGCCGGCAGCACGATACCGGTGCGGAGGATCGTCAGCTTGCGCTCTATCACCGGATCGAGGCCCGGCACCGCCGCGTACTTGGCGGCCTCCAGGGCGTATTTCACGGATTTTTCGGTGCCGACGGCATTGATGGCCGCAGTGAGGGCATCGGTATCGGGTGTCACGAAGTTGGCGTTGACCCAGTTCACCCGGCTTGCCTCCACCGAGTAGTCGAACAGGTCCTTCTCCACGGCGGCGACGAAGTCGGCCGCGCCTTGCGCGGTCATCGGATAGGCCGGAGCTGCAGTTTGCACGGGAGCGGCGCCGGCTTGCTGGGCTGCGGCGGGTGCGGTCATGCCGGCGGCAAGCGCAAGCAGGGCGACGGAAGCGAAAACCTTCATTTCAGGGCACTACCTCTTGAGGGGATTGGAGAAACCGGTTTCAGACGCTACCGGTCTGAACCTGCAGCCCGGCTGAATCAACCCGCCAGGAAGCCGGCAATGGCTTTTCCCAGCTCCGGCTCCGTTACCGAGCTCATGTGAGTGCCCGGTACTTCCTGGAACCGTGCGTCGGGCAGTGCATCGGCAAGTGCCTGGGGCGACCCATTGTCGCGGTCCTTTTCGCCGCAGACCACCAAGGTCGGCACTGTCATGCCAGCCAGCTCAGCAGCGGACGTGTCGTCCACGGACTGCAGCAGCAGCCGCGCGGCGACCCGGTCGATTTTCTGGGTCCTCATGAACGCGACCGCGAAGAAAGCCGGATCGCCGTGCTTCACCTCGTCGAACCGGTCGATCGCATCGATGAAGAAGCTGGCGCGGCGGTCCCAGCCCGCGAGCCCTTCGAGGCCCATTCCCCCCAGCACCATGCGCCGAGGCGAGAGCCCCGCCAGCACGCATCGAACGGCCGTGCGCGCACCGAGGGAGAAGCCTACCAGGTCGTAATCGGTGAGGCCGAGATGAGCGACGAGCGCTTGCGCGTCTCTCACCAGCACGTCGCCAGGATAGGCGGCCGCCTCGTGCGGCTTCCCGCTGGCGCCGTGCGCCCGCAAGTCCGGCATGATCGCCTCGAACCCGGCGTCGGCGAGCCGCTGCGCGTGGCCAAAGCGGATCCAGTTGGTGTTGGCGTCGGAAAACAGCCCGTGCAGCAGCAGGACAGGGCGCCCTTCCCCCATTCGGTGGATTGCCAGATCGGCGGCGTCGAAGGACGCGAAATGCTCGGTTCGGACGTCGCTCACATCGGCACCTCGAGCCCGGCTTCTTGCCAACGCACGGCAACGCTGCTGCCCGGCTCGTCGCTGCGGTGGCGCGGCAGGCCTTTCGTATCGAGCCAGGCTTCGTGCAGGCTCTCGGCGCCGGAATGCTCGGTCGAGACGAACGGCGCGGGATCGTCGAACGAGCCGACGGTGAGATCCATCCGCGGGCTCTCGTTGTAGGCGAAGCCCAGCGGCGTACCGCACTCGCTGCAGAATGGCCGCCTTGCGACCGCGGACGACGCGTACCAGTCAGGCTCGCGCTCCCAAGCGACGTCCGCTTTCGCAAGGTTCTTGAACGCGATCGAGACGCCGCCGGTCGCCCGCTGGCACATCCGGCAGTGGCACAGATAAGCTTCGCCGTCCGCGACCTGCGCCTTGTAGCGCACCCGTCCGCACTGGCATCCGCCGGTCATCTCTCGCATCGCGCCGTTCCTTCTACCCCGGGACGGCCTGCTAACGCGTCACCCCTTCTTGAGGTGACGCCGCCCCAGCAACTCGGCTATCTGCACCGCGTTCAGCGCGGCGCCCTTGCGCAGGTTGTCCGACACGCACCACAGCGACAGGCCGTTCTCGACCGTCGGGTCCTGGCGGACGCGGCTGATGAAGGTGGCGTTGTCGCCGACGCATTCCACCGGCGTGACGTATCCGCCGTCCTCGCGCTTGTCGATGAGCATTACCCCCGGCGCCTCGCGCAGGATGTTCATCGCTTCCTCGGCCGAGATGTCGCGCTCGAACTCGATGTTGATCGATTCCGAGTGGCCGACGAACACCGGCACGCGAACGCAAGTCGCGTTGACCTTGATCTTGGGGTCGAGGATCTTCTTGGTCTCGACCACCATCTTCCACTCTTCCTTGGTGGAGCCGTCATCCATGAACACGTCGATGTGCGGGATGACGTTGAAGGCAATCTGCTTGGTGAACTGCCGCGGTTCGGCCGAATCGCCGACGAAGATAGCGCGGCTCTGCTCGAACAGTTCGTCCATTCCGCCCTTGCCGGCGCCTGAAACCGACTGGTACGTGCTGACGATCACGCGCTTGATCGTGGCCGCATCGTGCAGCGGCTTGAGCGCGACCATCATCTGCGCAGTCGAGCAGTTGGGGTTGGCGATGATGTTGCGCGCCTTGTACCCGTCGATCGCATCGGGATTCACTTCCGGCACGATCAGCGGCACGTCGGGGTCCATGCGGTAGTAGGAGCTGTTGTCGATCACCACGCAGCCGGCGGCAGCGGCCTTCGGCGCGTATTCCTTGGCCGGGCCGGAACCGGCGGAGAACAGGGCGATGTCCCATCCGGTGAAGTCGAAATGCTCGATGTTCTTGCACTTGAGCATCTTGCCGGTGTCGCCGAATTCGATCTCGGAGCCGGTCGAGCGTGCGCTGGCGACCGCCGCCACCTCGTCCACCGGAAACTCCCGCTCGGCGAGGGTCGAGAGCATCTCGCGCCCAACATTGCCCGTCGCCCCGACAACTACCACCCGGTAACCCATTACACACTCCGCTAGCTTGCTTGCCGCGCACACCTAGTGGGCGTGGGGCGCGCCGCAATGCAAAATTGCGACACGCGGGGCAAGCGCGGCTTTGTCACTCCGGCGGAGTCACTCCGTGGCGCTGGAGGAAACCGAAGATCGTGTTCCACAAGTGCACGCTGATCTTCGGCCCGCCGACACGGTGGGTCTGCCCGGGATAGAGCATCATCTCGAACGGCACAGCCTCTGCCTGCAGCTTGGCGATCAGCTCGGAGCTGTTCTCGAACACGACGTTGTCATCGGCCATGCCGTGGATCAGCAGCAGCGGATCGGCGATCTTCCCCGCCTCCGCCAGCGCATCGGCCGCGGCATAAGCGGCAGCATCGGCTTGCGGCGTGCCCATGTAGCGCTCGGTATAGAAGGTGTCGTACAGTTCCCACTTCGTCACGGGCGCGCCGGAGATGCCCGCGGCGTATAGCCCCTGGTCCGCTTCGAGCTGCTTCAGCGTCATGTACCCGCCGTAGGACCAGCCATAGATGGCGATCTTGTCCGGATCGACGAAGTCGAGCGTCTTGAGGTACTCGGCGCCGGCCTTCTGATCCGCGACCTCGGGCCCACCCATCGCGCGGTAGATCGCCTTCTCGAACGCCACACCGCGGTTCTCGCTGCCGCGGTTGTCGATCTCGAATAAAATGTAGCCTTTGTCGACGATCGCCTGGACCAGAGCCCCGCCCCACGCCCGCGTGACCGACTGCGAATGAGGGCCGCCGTAGTGCTCGAAGAACACCGGGTAGCGCTTGCCCGGCTCGAGCTCGGGCGTGACCATCCGCCAGTGGAGCGTGGTCCCGTCCGGTCCTGCGACCGTACCGAATTGCGACGGGCGGTGGCTCGGAAGATAGGGCGTATAAGGGTGGTCGGCGTCGAGGGTGTTCTCCTGAACCCATGCGAGGCGGTTGCCGCTGCCGTCTGCGAGGTAGACCTGCCTGGGCTGGCTGTCGGAGGATCGCGAGACGAGCAGGGTCTTGCCCTTGTAGTCCATCGTCGCCGAGTTCGCGAAGGCAAGCTCGGTCAGCCGCTGCGGCGCACCCGGGGTGCGAAAATCCAGCGCGTAGACCTGCGGCGCGAGAACATCGTCCTTGGTGCCGGTGAAGTAGAGACGTCCGGCCTCTTCATCGAGACCGTCGAGCCGGGAGACCACCCATTCGCCGCTGGTAAGCTGCCGCCATTCGCCATCTGCGAAGTGGTAGAGATGACCGAAGCCGTCCCGCTCCGACCACCAGATCAGGCTGCCGTCCCGCAGGAAGCGATAGTTGTCGCTCAGGTTGATCCAGTGGCCCGGCGCGGCTTTCTCACTGAACAGCACACGGCTTTTGCCGGTCGCCGGATCGACCGCGAGCATGTCGAGCCGAGTCTGCCCACGGTCGATGCGCTGGACGTAAAGCGTGCTGCCGTCCGGCGCCCAGTCCACGCGGGCGAGATAAATGTCGCGTTCCGGCCCGAGATCGACCTGGACGCGGTTCCCGCCGTCGGGGTTCATCACGAACAGGCTGACGTCGACATTGGGCGATCCCGCGACAGGATAGCGCTGCTCGAACGTCGTGGTGCCGCTCGCCCCGATCGCCGCGCGGGTGACGATGCCCACGTCGGCTTCGTCGAAGCGTTCCACGGCGATGCGCGTGTCTTCCGGAGACCACCAGTAGCCGGTCATCCGGCTCATCTCTTCCTGCGCGACGAACTCCGCCTCGCCCCAGAACACCGTCTCGGCTTCCAGCGGCGTGACCGGCTTGGCCTCGCCGCCGACCGGACCGACCCACAGCTGCCGATCGCGCACGAACGAGAGGTAACGTCCCGTGGAACTCAGCTTCGGGTTGAGCTCGCCTTCCTCGCTGTCGGTCAGCCGCTTCACCGCGCCGTCTAAGCTCGCGAGGTAGAGATCGCCCTCCAGCGGCACGAGGATCGACTGCCCGTCGGCGGACCAGTCGTAAGCGACAATGCCCTTCAGCCCGCCGATCCGCAGCCGTTCGCGCTGCATCTTCTCGGCTTCCGAAAGTTCGCGGCCCGACCCGAGCTTCTCGGAGTCGACCACCATCCGCCACTCACCGCTCTGCCGGTCGAAGGCCCACAAATCGTAGCGCTCGCGGTCGCTCTCGCGGTTGCGCAGGACTGTGAGATAGCGTCCGTCAGGTGAGAGCTTGGCCAGACGCGGCGAAGGGCCGTCGAGAGAGGGGCTGGCGAAAACGCGGTCGAAGGTCAGGGTCATGGCTTCCTTGCCGGGCACTTGCGTCACGTCCTCCTGGGCTGCGGCGATTGCCGGGTGGGCCATCAGCGCCAGAGCGCCCGCAGCGGCAAGAAACGGCAGGGAACGCATGAGGGCAAGGCTCCGCAAAGAAAAAGGGCGCCCCAGCGGGACGCCCTGATTCGTTACGCATGAAAGCAGTTGGAGGAAACCCCTCAGCTTTCCTTCTGCACCTCGCGGCGCTCCGCGATGCGGGCGCGCTTGCCGGTGCGGCCGCGCAGATAGTAGAGCTTCGCCCGGCGCACGATGCCGCGGCGGACCACGGTGATGCTCTCGACGTTCGGCGAATAGATCGGGAAGACGCGCTCGACGCCCTCGCCGAAGCTCATCTTGCGAACGGTGAAATTGCTGTTGATGCCGCGGTTAGAGCGGGCGATGCAGACGCCTTCGAAGTTCTGAACGCGGGTGCGCTCACCTTCGACGACGCGGACACCGACGCGCAGCGTATCGCCGGCACGGAATTCGGGGACTTCCTTCCCCGCGCTAAGTGCACCGATGGCCTCGGCCTCGAGCTCCTGGATTAGACCCATGGTGGGCTCCTTCAATCCTTCTGCCGCGCGCCAGAGGCAGGCTGGTCCCGAGCGTCCCGATGACGCTCCCAAAGGTCCGGCCTGCGTAACCGTGTATCGTCTTCCGCCTGCCGTTTCCGCCAAGCAGCGATCTTCGCATGATCCCCCGATCGCAGCACTTCAGGGATCGTGCGCCCTTCCCATTCCTGAGGTCGGGTATATTGCGGGTATTCGAGCAGCCCTTCTTCGAAGGATTCCTCGGCCCCGCTTGAAGCCGCGCCCATTACGCCCGGAAGCAGGCGAATGCAAGCGTCGAGAATGGCGAGCGCGGCAGGCTCCCCGCCGGACAGCACGATGTCCGCTAGGCTGACTTCCTCGATCTCCCGGCCAGCGAAGATCCGCTCGTCGAAGCCCTCGAACCGGCCGCACAGGATCGTCACTCCCGAACCGGCGGCCAGCTCGCGAATCCGCGCCTGGGTGATTGGCTTGCCGCGCGGGGTCATCGCCAGGACGGGGGACCCTGGATGTGCCGCCAGCGCGTGATCTACCGCAGCCGCCAGCACATTCGCCTTCAGCACCATCCCAGCGCCGCCGCCCGCGGGCGTGTCGTCCACCGTGCGGTGCTTGTCTGCAGCAAAGTCGCGGATCTGGACCGTCTCCAGGGACCAGGTTCCCTCTTCCAACGCGCGGCCGGCGAGCGACAGGCCGAGCGGCCCGGGAAACATCTCGGGATAGAGCGTCAGCACGGTAGCGGCGAAAGTCACAGCGGCAGGGTCCAGTTCTCGACCTTCAGCCCCGGCACGTTGGCGAAGTCCGCTTCGTTATTGCTGATCACGGTGGCCCCTATGCTGAGCGCATGCGCCGCGAGCAAGCGGTCGAAACGGGCGCGCTTGAACGGCAGCTTGGCGTAAACGAGGGCGGCCTCCTCATCGAACGGCAGCACGCGCACGACGGTGACGAATAGTGCCAGTGCTTCCGGCGTCGGCGGCTTGCCCTGCTCCATTCCAAGCACAATCTCGGCATAGCTTATCGCCGAGAGGCCGACTTCTCCAGGCGCACAATCACCCAAACGCTCGCGCAGACAGGGATGCTGCCCGGTCGTCGTGAAAATCGTGCAATCGGAGTCGATCAGATAGCGGATCAAGGCTTCGCTTTCAGCGAGCTCGGCCGTGGTTCGAAATCCTCACGTGGCTGAGGCACATGGATCATGCCCTTCGCCTTGCCCCAGAACTTGTCGACGTCGAGCTTCTTCTTCGGCGCGTCCTCCGGCTCGAAGTGATAGCCGCTCTGCTCCTCGCGCAGGACCATCGTCGAGCCTTCCTTCAGCCCCAGCTCCTTCGGCAGGCGAAGCGCCAGCGAATTGCCCGACTTGAACACCTTCGCTTTGTATTCCTTGTCCATGACAGACTCCGTATATACGCGATGTATATACAGGGCCGATCACCGTCAAGGAACGAAGCCGCCCGCAGGGCGCTTGGCAGAGCTATGGACGATTGCATCATCATCGGAGCCGGGCCCGCCGGACTGACCGCGGCGATCTATCTCGCTCGCTACCACCTCTCGATCCGCCTGTTCGACAGCGGCAACAGCCGCGCAGCCATGATCCCCTGCACACACAATCACGCCGGCTTTCCGGACGGCATCTCCGGCAAGAAACTGCTCGCGCGGATGCTGGCGCAGGCGCGCAAGTACGGCGCCATCTGCGAGGACAAGCGCGTGGAGCACCTCGCCAGTCACGATGCCGGGTTCACCGTCGGCACCGACAGCGGCACGTACCGCGCACGGACGGTGCTCATGGCCACGGGCGTGATGAACCACCGCCCGCCGGAGATGGACGATGCTTTCCACGCCAATGCGCTGGAGCGCGGCTTCCTCCGCTACTGCCCTGTCTGCGACGGCTTTGAAGTCACCGACAAGCGCGTCGCCGTGATCGGCAGCGGCACGCACGGCACGCGCGAGGCGGAGTTCCTGCGCGGCTTCACTGCCGATGTGACGTTGATCTCACCGCTGGAGGGTCACGAACTGGACGAGGATTGCACGGGCCGCCTGGCGGAAGCGGGCATCGCCACCGTCTCCGGTCCGTGCGGCGGCTACGAGATCGTGGACGAGAAGATCACCGTGCAAACGGCCGAGGGGCGAATGGTGTTCGACAGCATCTATCCGGCGCTCGGCTCGCACATCCGCTCGGAACTGGCGCTCGCCGCCGGAGCGCGGGGGAACGAGCAAAGCTGCCTGGAAGTGGACGACCACCTGCAAACCACCGTCCCCGGCCTCTTCGCCGCCGGCGACGTTGTCGTCGGGCTGGACCAGATCAGCCACGCCATGGGCCAAGCCGGCGTCGCAGCGACCGCGATCCGCAATCACCTGGCGCAAGAGAAGCCGCTGCGGCGCTAGACAACTATCGCGGCGGAAGGAGCAGGGGCTCCGGCAGCAGGTCCGCATCGCGGGACAGCTCCTGCTGGATCCACTCACGGAAGCGCTCGATCTTGCGCACCCCCGTCCTTCCCGCCTTGTGGACCAGCCAGTTCGAGCTTCCTGGAAGATAGAGCGTATCGAAGGGCTGAACCAGCCTGCCGCTTTCGAGTTGAGCGCGCCACAGGAGCGGGGTCATCATCGCGATCCCGAACCCAGCCTCGACCGCACTTGCCTCCTGCGACTGACTGTCCAGGACAACTCCGCGCCGCGGGGCCGGAGACTCTGCCACGCCGGCTGCGGCGAACCACCCGGCCCACCAGGGATCGTTCGGCGCCAGGCGTTCGACCCGCAGGAGATCCTCCGGACACCTGATTTCATGTCGCTCGATGAACTCCGGTGAACAGATGGGCGTCACGTGTGAACGGAACAGAAAATCACTGCGCAGCCCGTCCCAATCGCCACGGCCGATGCGGATCGCCAAATCGATTTCGCCGCGCGCGAGATCGACGACGTCGTTGCTCAACGACAGACGCACCGCAAGATCCGGAAACGCCAGTTGAAACCGTCCGATGCGGGCCGATAGCCATGTCGCTCCGAGCGAGACCGAAGCACTGACGGACAGCACGCCGGTGCTCTCCTCGTCGAGTCCGGCGAATGCCTGGCGCATCTCGGCGAATGCACCGGTGACCGCCGGCAACAGACGCTGGCCTGCCTCGGACAGCCGCACGCCGCCTTTCTCACGGACGAACAGCGGATGCCCGATGCGCTCCTCCAGTTGCCGCACCTGATAGCTTACCGCCGCCTGGGTCATGCCCAATTCCTCTGCAGCGCGCGAGAAATGCTCGAGACGGCCGGCAGCTTCGAAAGCCCTGATTGCGGAAAGCGGAGGCAGCCTGTCCATGGGCAGGTCATAAGCTCAGCTTATTCGCTGCACCAGGGGTTTTGTTGGTCAACCCGGCATGATCGGTTCAAATTCGCTCCATCAGGAACGAAAGGAAAAGATCATGGACGAACTGCTTTCACGGATGTGGGTAGACCGCGCAGACCGCCGGCAGCAGGAGCGGGAGACGGCTCGCGCTACGGGCGGCTCCGGAGCCCTTAAAGCCGTTGCCCCATCGTACAGCGAAAGGCACGCTTTTGAAGCTGGGCCCGTGCGCGTTGCGTTTCGCTCCTGGCTGACTGCGGCGTTCCGCTAGAGCCAGGAAGTCAGAGTTCGGCAAAAGCGGTGGTGACGACGACGCGCTCGCCGTCCCACGCGGGCACGGCGGCTTCGATCATCGGGACCATGAAGCGCTTGCCGGTGGGCCGCTCGATCTCGAGCACATCGCCCGCGCCGTAGTTCTCGACCGCGACGACCGAGCCCAGTGCTTCACCGGCATCGGAGACCGCCGTCAGTCCGAGCAGGTCGGCGTGGTAGTACTCGCCTTCCGCCAGCGGCGGGAGCGCCGAGCGCGGGACCGTCAACACGGTCCCGCGTAGAGCTTCGGCGCCGTTGCGGTCGGCCACTTCCTCGAACCGGGCGACCGCCCCGCCCTTGCCGTCGTCGCGCAGCTTCTTCAGCGTCAGGGTGCCGCCGTTGAAACGCTTGTGGCTGCGGAGCGTGTCGAGGCCCTCGCCGAACAGCTTCAGGCGGACTTCGCCCGTCAGGCCGTGCGCGCCGATGACGGCGGCCAGCGTGACGGGCTTGTCCCGGGCAGCTTCCTTGGAAACCAAGGCTGTTTAGCCCTCGGCCTTGTCCTCGGCGCCTTCGACCGGCTCGTCCGAACTGGCGGCGACGGTGTTGTCGGCTTCGCCCGGGGTTTCCGCACCTTCGACAGGCTCGTCGGAGCTGACGGCGGTCTCTTCGGCGGCCGGAGCGGCGGCTTCTTCAGCGGCAGCCTTGGCGGCTTCCTCGGCTTCAGCGGCCTTGGCGGCCTTCTCCTCGGCGCGCTCCTTGGCGGCCTGGCCCGGCTCACCCTTCTTCGGGTTGTTGCGGGCCGCACGCTCCTGGATGCCGGCGGCGTCGAGGAAACGAGCCACGCGGTCGGAAGCCTTGGCGCCGACGCCGAGCCAGTAGCGCGCGCGGTCTTCGTTGAGCTTCACGCGGTTCTCGTCGTCCTTGGCGAGGAGCGGGTTATAGGTCCCGATCTGCTCGAGGTACTTGCCGTCGCGCGCGGCGCGGCTGTCGGCAGCCACGATGCGGTAATAAGGACGCTTCTTCGCACCACCGCGCGAGAGCCTGAGAGAGATAGCCATTTTACTTCACCTTTCCGTATCAAATATCTGAAAACCGTTATTTCTTTTTGAGGAAGTCGAGCATATCGGAGGGGAGCTGATTGCCGGGCAGGCCGGGCATTCCCCCGCCTCCGGGTCCGCCGATCCCCGGCTGACCCCCACCCATTCCGCCACCCATTCCGCCGCCGCCGAGCAGCGCGCCGAGGCCCTTGAGCCCGCCCATCTTCTTGATCTGCTTCATCGCGCGGCCCATTTCCTGGTGCATCTTGAGCAGCTTGTTGACGTCCTGCACCTGCAGGCCGGAACCCGCGGCCACACGCTTCTTGCGCCGCGCGTTCATCAGTTCGGGCCGGGCGCGTTCCTGCGCGGTCATCGAACCGATGATCGCATCCATGTGCACCAGGACCTTGTCGTCGACGCCGCTCTGCTGCATCGCCGCCTTGGCCTTTTTCATGCCCGGCAGCATGCCCGCGAGCATGCCCAGTCCGCCCATGTTCTGCATCTGCTTGAGCTGCATGCGCAGGTCGTTCAGGTCGAACTGACCCTTCATCATCCGCGAGGCGAGGCGGTCGGCATCGTCCTTCTGGATCGTCGCCGCGGCCTTTTCGACCAGGCTGACAACGTCGCCCATGCCGAGGATGCGGCCGGCGACCCGCTCGGGGCTGAACGGCTCGATCGCGTCGAGCTTCTCGCCGGTGCCGGCGAACTTGATCGGCTTGCCGGTGACCGCGCGCATCGACAGCGCCGCGCCGCCGCGGGCATCGCCGTCCATGCGGGTGAGGATCACGCCGGTCAGCGGCACTTCGTCGGAGAAGCTTTGCGCGACGTTGACCGCGTCCTGGCCGGTCAGCGAGTCGACCACCAGCAGCACTTCGGTCGGCGCCGAGACCCCGGCGACGGCCTTCATCTCGGCCATAAGCGCTTCGTCGACGTGGAGCCGGCCGGCGGTGTCGAGCAGGAGCACGTCCACGGCCTGGAGCTTCGCCGATTCGAGCGCGCGCCGAGCGATGTCGACCGGCTGCTGGCCGACGATGATCGGCAGCGTGGCGACGTCGACCTGCTCGCCGAGCACCTTGAGCTGCTCCTGCGCTGCCGGACGGTTCACGTCCAGCGAGGCCATCATGGCCTTTTTGCCGTGCTTCTCGCGGATCAGCTTGCCGAGCTTGGCGGTCGTGGTGGTCTTGCCCGACCCCTGCAGGCCGACCATCATGATGACGACCGGCGGCCTGGCTTCGAGGACGAGCGGCTCCGCCCCTTCACCGCCGAGCATCGCCACAAGCTCGTCATTGACGATCTTCACGACCTGCTGGCCGGGCGTGACCGACTTCAGGACCTGCTGGCCGATCGCCCGTTCGGTCACCGCATCGATGAACTTGCGCGCGACGGGCAGCGCCACGTCGGCTTCGAGCAGGGCGACGCGGACTTCGCGCATCGCTTCCCGCACGTCCTGTTCGTTCAGCGCGCCGCGCCCGCGCAGGCGGTCGAAGACCCCGGTCAGGCGATCGGACAGCGTATCGAACATAGGCGTCGCGTACTCTCTCTGCGTGGCCGCTTCCCCGAACGGCGGGAAAGCCCCAAAGCCAAAAACGCCGGCGGACGAAACCTCGTCAGCCAGCGGGCAAATCGGCAATCAGTTCCATGCAACGGGCATGGTGTATTTCGGTCGTTCGGTTTGCCAAGTTTGGGCGGTAAACCGTTGAATGGTGGAGCCTAGCGGGATCGAACCGCTGACCTCTACAATGCCATTGTAGCGCTCTCCCAGCTGAGCTAAGGCCCCGTACCATTCATCTCGGAACGCCCTGGGGGGCGTCCCATCCGCGAACCTTGTCGGCCCGGCGGGTGGTCCCTGTATGAGCACACCCGCCGCTTCGCAAGCCTAAAATTCGTCAGCTGTCTTCGTCTTCGTCGTCGCTCTTGGTCACGCCGAGATCGTCGTCGCCGCCGAGGTCGACGTCGTTGTCGGGCGAATCCTCGTCATCGTCGATGTCGAGATCCTCATCGTCGTCGGCCAGATCGGAATCGGCTTCCTTCGCCTCCGGCTTCTTCTCCGCTTCGAAGGGAATCGGCTGCTTGGATTTGAGCACGGGCTCCGGATACCATTCGTTCCCGCACTCGATGCAGGTCACGGGCTCATCCTTGCCGAGGTCGTAGAAGCGCTCCCCGCACTTGGGGCAGTTGCGCTTGTGGCCCCACTCTGGCTTGACCATGTACAAATATTCCTCTTGGCGCGCCCGCCCCGTGAGGCAGGCGGAAGTCTCGTGAAACTTGATGGGCTTGTCCCTGACGCGATTCAAGGACCGGAATCAACAGCGGGGCGCGCCTTGCCATAGGGCAGGTGCGCTGTCAAAAGCCCGCGCCTTCGCCGTCACGGGAATTCTCTGTTGTCCAGCCACGATCCCAGCGCCATGCGCCCGCGCCGCTTCAGCCCCTCGGGCCCGCTCACCGGCACGATCCGCGTTCCGGGCGATAAGTCGATCAGCCACCGTTCGCTGATGTTCGGCGCCCTGGCCGTGGGCGAGACGCGGGTCAGCGGACTGCTGGAAGGCGAAGACGTTCTCGCCACCGCCGCCGCCTTGCGGGCGATGGGCGCGACGATCGAGCGCACCGGCGAAGGCGAATGGCGCATCCAAGGCGTCGGGGTCGGCGGCCTGCTGCAGCCTTCGGGCGCGCTCGACATGGGCAACTCAGGCACCTCCACGCGGCTGCTGATGGGCCTGGTGGCAAGCCATCCGATCAGCGCGACGTTCGTCGGCGACGCCAGCCTCTCCAAGCGCCCGATGGGCCGCGTGATCGAGCCACTCTCCCAAATGGGCGCGAGCTTCGAGGCGAGCCCCGGCGGGACCCTGCCGCTGATGCTGCGCGGGATCTGTCCCGCCGTGCCGATCGCCTACCGGCTTCCGGTCGCCAGCGCGCAAGTGAAGAGCGCGGTGCTGCTCGCCGGGCTCAACACCGCCGGGATCACCACCGTCACCGAGCCGGTGCCGACGCGCGACCATACCGAACGTATGCTCAAGGGCTTCGGCGCCGACTTGTGGGTCGACGAAGAGAACGGCGAGCGAGTCATCCGCCTGCGCGGCGAGGCCGACTTGCGCCCGCAGACGATCGAAGTGCCGGGTGATCCCTCGTCCGCCGCCTTCTTCGCCGTCGCCGCGCTCGTGGTGCCGGGCAGCGACCTGGTGATCGAGAACGTCGGCCTCAATCCGACCCGCGCCGGGCTGTTCGAAGTGCTGCGCCAGATGGGCGGCAGCATCGAAGAATTGGGCAGGCGCGAAGTGGGCGGTGAGCCGGTCGCGGACTTGCGGGTTCGCCACTCGGCGCTGAAGGGCGTCGAGGTCGACCCCGCCCTCGCCCCGAGCATGATCGACGAATTCCCTGTGTTGTTCGTCGCCGCCGCGCTGGCGCAAGGGCGCACCGTCACAAGCGGCCTCGACGAGCTGCGGGTCAAGGAAAGCGATCGCATCGCGGTAATGGCCGCCGCGCTCGCCGGCGCAGGTGCACGGGTGGAGGAGCGCGAGGACGGCCTCGTGATCGAAGGCACCGGCGGCGATCCGCTGCCGGGCGGCGATTCGCCGGCTGCGACGCACCTGGATCACCGCATCGCCATGAGCATGGCCGTGGCCGGCCTCGTCAGCCGCGACGGCGTGGAAGTGGACGACACGCGCCCAATCGCCACCAGCTTCCCGGCATTCGAAACGCTGCTGGAACAGGCCGCACAGCCCGCCTGAGCCAAAATCCTCCCCGGGACGGGGAGGTGGCAGCGCGTAGCGCCGACGGAGGGGGGCTTTGGCCTGGCTCTACCGTTCTTCCAGGCCAAAGCCCCCCTCCACCACCCGCTACGCGGGCGGTCCCCCTCCCCGTCCCGGGGAGGATTCTAAGTCGGGCTGGACAGCTTCATCAGCACCAGCCCGCCGACAATCAACAGCGCGGCGAGGATGCGCATGGGGCTCGCCGCCTCCCCCAGTACGGCCACGCCGACCACGAACGCGCCGACCGCGCCGATGCCGGTCCAAACCGTATAGGCCGTGCCCAGCGGCAGCGATTTCATCGCCGCGGCCAGCAGTCCGAAGCTCAGGAACATCGCCAGAATGGTGACGACGGTCGGCACCGGGCGCGAAAAGCCGTCGGACAGCTTCATCGCATAGGCCCAGACGATCTCCAGCAGACCGGCGAAAAACAGGATGATCCAAGCCACGGCAGCCTCCATCGTTGGCTGCCGGGCCGTCCCGGTCTTGAGCGCCGCGAACGGCACGGGGGACGTGGCCGCCGCGCCAGCGCAGATAGTTTGCAACAGGCCGGTTCTCAAGACGGCTTTTGCCGACTAGGTGCCGCGGCACACTTTAGCGAGGGGCGGCGATGATCATGGCAGCGAGACGGGTTCGATGATCATTGCCGTCGACGGACCCACTGCCTCCGGCAAAGGCACGATCGCCCGCGCCCTGGCGGAGCATTTCGGCCTGCCGCACCTCGACACCGGCCTGCTGTACCGGGCCGTGGGCCGCCAGGTCTTCCTCGACGGCGGCGATCCGGACAATGGCGGCGACGCACTGACCGCCACGACTTTCCCCGACGGGCTGCTGCTGGACCCGGAGTTGCGCAGCGAAGTCACGGGAGGGCTGGCGAGCCGTGTCTCGGTCCACGCCTCCGTCCGCGCGGCGCTCTACGAACGACAGCGCGCTTTCGCCACGCAACCCGGCGGCGCGGTCCTCGACGGGCGCGACATCGGCACGGTGATCGCGCCGGATGCCGACGTGAAGCTGTTCGTCACCGCCAGCGTGGAAGCGCGCGCCGAACGCCGCTGGAAGGAAATGCAGGAGCGCGGGGCGGCTCGTTCGCTCGAGGAAATCGAAGCCGATCTCCGCCTGCGCGACGAGCGCGACCGTACCCGCGCCGAGGCACCGCTCCGCGCCGCCGAAGGAGCGGTCGTGCTCGACACGTCCGAACTGGACCGCGACGCAGCCGTCGCTGCGGCCATAGCGGCAGTCGAGGCCCACCTCGGCGCCTGATCGGCAGGCGTGGTTTCGCTTGCCTTTCGCCGCGTTTTCGCCTAGCGCGCGCCCGTTCGATCGGGCTGTAGCCCGGGTCGAGAGCGCGCTTCATTGCACGGCCGGCACATTGGGCGGTTCTCCGCCTCAGCCGCTCCATTCCGCTCCCGCCCCACCCGCCCCGAAAGGACGCTCGCGAAGGCAATCGGCCCCGCGGGCAGTTCGGCCACAAAGACCGGCGGATACAACCGCCTGGCCGGAAAAACGTGAATTAGGATTTCGACTTTATGGCGTCTGCTGCCACCCCTACCCGCGACGATTTCGCGAAACTCCTCGATGAACAGCTCGGCGGCGCCGACGATGGCGGCTTCGAAGGCCGTGTCGTGAAGGGCACCGTCACCGCGATCGAAAATGGCATGGCCATGATCGACGTGGGCCTGAAGAGCGAAGGCCGCGTGTCTCTGCGCGAATTCAGCCGCGGCGAAGACGAGCCGGCTCTCAGCGTCGGCGATGAAGTCGAAGTGTTCGTCGACCGCGTCGAGAACGCCGACGGCGAAGCGATGCTCAGCCGCGACCGCGCCCGCCGCGAAGCCGCCTGGGACAAGCTCGAAAACGAATTCGGCGAAGGCAAGCGCGTCGAAGGCCGCATCTTCGGCCGCGTCAAGGGCGGCTTCACCGTCGACCTCGACGGCGCCGTGGCCTTCCTGCCCGGCAGCCAGGTCGACATCCGCCCGGTCCGCGACGTGGGCCCGCTGATGGACATGCCGCAGCCGTTCCAGATCCTCAAGATGGACCGCCGCCGGGGCAACATCGTCGTCTCGCGCCGCGCCGTCCTGGAAGAGACGCGCGCAGAACAGCGCAGCGAGCTGATCGACAAGCTGGCCGAAGGCCAGGTGATCGACGGCGTCGTCAAGAACATCACCGACTACGGCGCATTCGTCGATCTCGGCGGTATCGACGGCCTGCTGCACGTCACCGACATGAGCTACAAGCGGGTCAACCACCCGTCCGAGGTGATCAACATCGGTGACACCGTCACCGTGCAGATCATCCGCATCAACGCCGAAACCCAGCGCATCAGCCTCGGCATGAAGCAGCTCGAAAGCGATCCCTGGGGCGCTGTCGCCGCCAAGTATCCGGTCGGCGCGAAGGTCACCGGCACGGTCACGAACATCACCGAATACGGTGCGTTCGTGGAGCTGGAAGCCGGCATCGAAGGCCTGGTCCACGTCTCGGAAATGAGCTGGACCAAGAAGAACGTCCACCCGGGCAAGATCGTCTCGACCTCGCAGGAAGTCGAAGTGATGGTGCTCGAGGTCGACTCCGAGAAGCGCCGCATCTCGCTCGGCCTCAAGCAGGCCCAGCGCAACCCGTGGGAAGAGTTCGCCGAAAAGCACCCGGTCGGCTCGAAGGTCGAAGGCGAAGTCAAGAACGCCACCGAGTTCGGCCTGTTCATCGGCCTGCCCGGCGACGTGGACGGCATGGTCCACATGTCGGACATCGCCTGGGGCATCTCCGGCGAAGACGCGCTTGCCCTGCACCGCAAGGGTGAGCAGGTCGAAGCGGTCGTGCTCGATGTCGACACCGACAAGGAGCGCATCAGCCTCGGCATGAAGCAGCTCGAAAAGGGCGCCCCGGCAGCCGGCGGCGCCGCAGTCGACGGCCTGAAGAAGAACGACGTGGTCACCGTGACCGTGCTCGAAGTTCGCGACGGCGGCCTGGAAGTCCAGGCTGGCGACGACGGCGCGACCGGCTTCATCAAGCGCAGCGACCTCGGCCGCGACCGCGACGAGCAGCGTCCCGACCGCTTCCAGGCCGGCCAGAAGATCGATGCCATGGTCATCGGCTTCGACCGTTCGAAGAAGCCGAACTTCTCGATCAAGGCCCGCCAGATCTCGGAAGAGAAGCAGGCTGTCGAGCAGTACGGTTCGTCCGACTCGGGCGCATCGCTGGGCGACATCCTCAGCGAAGCTCTGAAGAAGCAGGGCGAGTAACGGCGTCGTCCCGGGCTTGCCCGGGACTGCTGCACCCCATGGGGTAACGAACAGAAAGGCCCGCCCGCTCACCCGAGCAGGCGGGCCTTTTCTGTGGGACGTCGTCCCGGGCCTGACCCGGGACCGCTGTCCGCTTGGTCGGACATCGCTTCCTGCGATCCCGGATCAAGTCCGGGATGACGGGGCCTTTTCTAAGCTTGCCCGGGGCCCTAAGGTCCGGCCCATGCTCCAGGTTCACCAGTTCCCCTGCCTCAGCGACAACTACGGCTTCCTGCTGCACGATCCGGAGAGCGGCGAGACCGCCTGCATCGATACGCCGGACGCCGAAGCCTACTTGCGCGAGGCGGCAGCGAAAGGCTGGCGGATCACGCAGATCTTGAACACCCACTGGCACCCCGATCACGCCGGCGGCAACAGAGCCATCAAGGCGGCCACCGGCTGCACGATCACAGCGCCGGAGGTCGACGCCCCAAAGATTGCCGGCGTCGACCGCACCGTTGCAGATGGCGACGCTGTGGCGCTCGGCGAATGGACTGCCCAGGTGATCGATGTCAGCGGGCACACCATGGGTCACATTGCCTACCACCTACCAGAAGCCGGCATCGCCTTCGTCGGCGACTCGCTGTTCGCGCTCGGCTGCGGGCGGATGTTCGAAGGCTCGCCTCCGCAGTTCTGGTCGAGCCTCTCACGGCTGAAGGCGCTGCCGCCTGAAACGACCCTCTACTGCGCGCACGAGTACACCCAGGCCAATGCCCGCTTCGCGCTGCACGCCGATCCCGAGAACGCGGCGCTGCAGGACTATGCGGCGGAGATCGCACGCAAGCGCGCTGCGGGCGAACCGACAGTTCCGATGAGCCTGAAGCGCGAGCTGGCGACCAATCCCTTCCTGCGCGCCGACACGCCGGAAATGCGCGCCCGCTGGGGCGGCTCCTCGCCGCCGGAGACGTTCGCTGCGCTGAGGGCGGCGAAGGACAGCTTCTAGCTGGAACTCGCTCTGTCGCGGGCGCGAAAAGCCCCCTCCTCTTCAGAGGAGGGGGGTTGGGGGTGGTGGAGGCACGCGAACCGTTCGCCCACCGCAGCACCACCCTGCTGCGACTAGGCTCGCCTTCGGCTCACCAAGTCTCGCTGCCCCTCCTCTGGAAGCGAAGCTGTCCCGAAGGGACAACAGGAGGGGTGGTCCTCCCGCCGAAGCGGCAGATTACATGCTGGCGATGATCTCGTCGGCCAGCTTGCGGTCCTCGGCCTGGCCGTGCTTCTCGGCGATCAACGAACGGGCGGCGAAGGCAGCGGTGGTCGCGACTTTGGCGCGGAGCTCCTCGACCGCGGCGCGCTCGGCGGCGGCGATCTTGTCCTTGGCCATCTGCTCGCGGCGGGCGATCATGTCGGTCGTGTCGGCTTCCGCCTTGGCGACGATCTGGTCGGCTTCGACTTTGGCGCGCTCGACCATGGCGGCGGCGTCCTTCTCGGCACCAGCAATCTTGGCCGCGTATTCGGCGCGGAGAGCCTCGGCTTCGGCGCGGAGCTTCTTCGCCTCGTCGAGCTGCTCGCGGATCGCCGCGATCTTGCGGTCGAGCCCGCCGGCGATCGTCTTGTGCACCTTCGCGCCAAACACGGCGATCAGGATCAGCACCAGCATCGATACCGCGACCCACTGATAGGGCGCGAGGCCCAGCAGGGACGGTTCGACGTGCACGGCGGCGCCGTGCTCGGCCGCCGCGTGGGCGCCGTGGTCGGCCGCCGCCGCGGCGAGGACTTGGAGTGTATCAGCCATGGGCCAGGACTTTCTTCACGGCGGCTTCGGCGTTCGGCCGCGCCACATCGATACCGGCCAGGCGGCGGGCGATGTCCTGCGCCGCGTCGGCCGCGATGCTTTCCACTTCGGCAGCCGCCTCGGCACGGGCCGCGGCGATCCGCTGCTCGGCACCGACCAGCGTTTCGTCGAGCCGCTTCTGCGCCGCAGCGAGCTTCTGCTCCGCCTGCACCGCAGCTTCGGCCTTGGCGGCGCTGATCAGGGCGTGGGCATCGGCGCGATTCTGGTTCTCGCGCTTGCGCCAGGCTTCTTCCTGCTGCTCGGCCAGGTCGCGGGCGGCCTGGGCAGCGGCAAGGTCTTCGGCGATCTGGCTGTCGCGCATGGCGACGGTGTCCATCACCTTCGGCACCATGCCCCGGCCGATGACCAGGAACACCAGGCCGAAGATGATCAGCAGCCAGAAGACCTGGCTGGAATAGGTTTCGGCAAGCTGGGCAATCTGAGGCATTGGCTGGTCCGGCTAATTGAAGAAACACATCCGGCGGACCCGATCGTCGGGCCCGCCACGTCGTGCAAATTCAATAACTTTAGGCGACGAAGATGAGGATCATCGCAACGACGAACGCCAGCAGGCCGAGAAGCTCGGCAGCGGCGAAGCCGATGAACAGGCGGCCCTGCTGGCCGTCTGCCGCGCCCGGGTTGCGCAGCGCGCTTTCGAGGAACGAGCCGAAGACGTTACCCACGCCGATGGCGGCCATACCAGCACCGATCGCCGCGAGACCGGCACCGATCAGCTTGGCTGCTTCCATTTCCATGATCAAACTCCTTTGAAATCTCTTGAGTGAATTGGTCTTAGTGAAGGTTTTCGGCGTCGTTGATGTAGAGCGAGGTCAACAGCGCGAAGACATAAGCCTGGATGCCGGCGACCAGGATCTCCAGCGCGCAGATGCCGACCATCAGCACGAAGCTGGGCAGGCCCACGAGAAGACCGAAGCCAATGCCGGCGTTCCAGCCGTCGATAACGAAGCTGGACAGCACTTCCAGCAGCACGTGCCCGGCCATCATGGCCACGAACAGACGCAGGCCGAGGCTGAACGGACGCACCATGAAGCTGATCAGCTCGATCGGGAAGATGATCGGGATCATCGGCCAGGGCGTGCCGTGCGGCACGAACAGGCTGAAGAAGTGAATGCCGTGCTTCCAGAAGCCGACGATCAGCACGATCGAGAAGCTGAGGATCGCCAGCACGCCGGTGACGGTGAAGTGGCTGGTGAAAGTGAACGGGTGCACCCCGACCAGGCCCAGCGGCAGCAGGCCGAGGACGTTGGCGAACAGGATGAACATGAACAGCGAGAAGATGTAGGGCACGTACTTGCGCCCGGCCTTGCCGACGTTCGCCTCCAGCATCCCGTCGATGAAGCCGGTGAAGCTTTCCACGGCCATCTGCCAGCGCCCGGGCACGAGCTGACGCTTCATGCCGCCGGCGACGAACACCCACAGCGCGACGGCGGAGATCGCCATCCACAACGCACTGTTGGTGAAGGCGATGTTGTAGCCCGCGAGCTCCCAGGCCTCCGAGCCGAACATGGGCTCGATGGTGAACTGGTGCATCGGATCGACTTTGGCTTCGGCTGCCACTTGTCTTCGTGTCCCCAACATTGCGAACACGGCGCCCCTCTCTCCGCCCCATTCGGGGTCAGTCGGGACGCCGGCTTGAAATCCGGATAATGTTCCTGAAGGCGACGACTATCCCGAAGAACAGCATCACCAACAGACCCCAGGGCGACGTACCCGCGAACCGGTCGATAACCCAACCGATCAGCGCGCCGCCAAGCATTCCCCCCAACAGCTCCGCGAGCACGCGATTACCGAGCTTGTACCCGGAATCCGCGCCCTGAACCTGCGGCTTGTTGCGCTGCTCTTCTCGCTCGCGCGCGGCCTTGAGCCGCTCTTCGAGCGCGTCGATCCGCGCATCTTCGCCGATGGGGTCCTGTTCGGGCTTTTCGTCGCTCATGCAGGTCTCCTTCCAAAGGAGTTTCCGGCATAGGCAATGAGTTGCCCGCCGAGGGCGCCGACCCCTTAGGCGGGGGTATTGGGCGAGTCAACCGGCAGCCCGGAGGTTCCGTCATTCGAGCCAACGAGTTGCTCTGCCGAGGCGGAGAGGCAGACCTGCAGACCCTCCGGCCGCCAGTCGCGCGTCAGATCGCCGCCGAGCTGGTGGCGCAGCGTCATGTCGACCAGACGGGTCCCGAAGCCAAGATGTTCCGGCACGCTGACGGGCGGCCCTCCCTGCTCGCTCCAGCACAGCCTGTACTGGTCGCCGATGGTCTCCCCGTGGACCCGCACCTGACCCGCCGGATCGCTGAAGGCGCCGTACTTGGCGGCGTTGGTGGCGAGCTCGTGCACCGCCAGCGAAAGCGCCGTGGCGGCGCTGTCCTTCAGCGGCGCATCGTCGCCTTCGATCACGATTCGCTCGCGCCCCTCAAGGGCATAAGGGCTGAGCAATTGTCGGACTATGCCGAGCACCGTCCCCTGAGCGGGGGAGCCATCGCGGCCATGCGGGCTGGCGTAATCGTGCGCTATGCTGAGCGCCGATATCCGATCGCCAAGCTCGGCGGCGAACGCTTCCGCCTCCGGATGCTGCCGCGCGGACATCGAGAGAAGCCCGCCTATGACAGCGAAGATGTTCTTGATCCGGTGGCTCAGTTCCTTGCTGGCGAGCTCGAGCTGCTCTGCGGCCGCCTTCTGCAAGTGGATGTCGGTGCAGGTCCCCATCCAGCGGATGATTGCCCCCTGCTCGTTACGGACGGGGTGCGCGCGGCCGAGCACCCAGCGGTACTCGGAAGATTGGTGCCTCAGGCGGTATTCGACTTCGAACGGATCGCCGCTCTGCAGGCTCCGCTCCCAACGCATGACCGCCTGCTCGCGATCGTCAGGGTGAACGAGGTGACCCCACTCCTCGCGGGTCGTCGTACCGACCGTGGCGCCGGTGAACTCGTACCAGCGCCGGTTGAAGAAATCGGGGTCGCCATCGGGGCGGGTCGACCAGATCATCTGGTCGACCGATTCGATGATGTCGGACAGAAGGGCGCGGCTTTCCTCCAGCTCGCGCTCGATCCGCTTGCGCTCGGTGATCTCGAGAAACAGCACGGCGAACCGCTCCCCGCCGACGGCATGGGCCCGTGCCTCATATGAGCGGTTGTTCAGCGCCGGCACCTCGATCTCGAACGCCACGGGTTCGCCGGTATCGACCACGGTTTCGTAGCGCCGCATCACATCTTCCGGGAAATCGGCGATGACCTCCCGCGCGCGATGGGAGAGAACCTCATCGGCACCAAAGCCGGTCTGTTCGCTGAAGGCGTCGTTGATCTCGAGGAAGACGAAGTCGGCCGCCCGGCCATCCGCGCCGCGGATCAGTTCGCCCACGAAGAAGCCTTCGCGGATCCTGCGAAACAGGTCGCGGCAATGCTCCTCGGTCAGCGCGAACGCGCATTCAGACGTTTCCGACGCCAACTCAGCCATCCTGGTAGCCGCTCCTTTAGCGAGCGGAACGAATCGTCGCGCGCAGATGTTCCTGCCCGCCCGCAGAGGCGGGCGCGGCAGTGGTAGACCCGGTGGGCTCAACCGCCCGGGATTAGCTCAGGGGCAACGCGGGTCGCGGAGGGGCGGGCCGGAGCCGCGGGTCTGCCAGCTTCCGTCCGGCGCCTGGTACTTCTCCCCCGGCGCGGTGCGGGCGATCGCCAGGCAGCCGGCGGTGAAGGCATATTCCTGCAGCGTCGCCTTCGCGGCCTGCGCCTTTTCGGCATAGACCGCCCGGCGCTTGATGTTGATGTCGTCGACCATCTTGCGCAGCGCGGCATCGCCGCCGCCGACCACGCCGAGATAACCGTCCATCTTTTCGCCGACGAGCCCGGCCTGGCGGGCCGAATCGTAGCCCGGATCACGCTGCGCGAAGGCAGGCGAAGCGATCCCGGAAAGCGCGAGCGCCGCGGCCGAGAAGGCCCATGCAGCACGAGTAAACCCAGTTTTCATGACGCTCTCCATCGAAGGATATTGGGCCACCAGAAGATATTTGGCCATCAGAAGATATCCGCATTCTCGTCGATCGTGTTCCCGGCGTCTGCAGCCAGGCGATAAATCACTTCCTGCGTGATGTTGATGTTGAGCTCTATCACGATCGGCTCGCTGGGAGCGTTCACCGAGATACAGCCCGTAGCCAGGCCGCTGCCCAACATCGCCATCAGCACCGTGCCTGCCCGCCTCGTCCCAATCATCGGGGACTTATGCGGTGGACAGGCCCGGTTGGTCAATTTGGGGATCTTCATGGCAGTTCCTCGCTTTCGCGGCGCTGAATGGCGGGTTCATCGGGGATGGGGACCGGCGGAGTGCCCGGAGGCTCCTGCTCGGCCTCGGTGGTCTGGCGGCGGATGGCGTTGCCTAACTCGTCGATCAGGCCGAGATCGCGCGGATCGCGCACGGCGGCGGGATCGTACATCGACTTGATCGAAGTGATGAGCTGGTAGAACGGCGCCCGGATATTGACGACGAAGCGGAACGGCAGCTTGGCGATCCGCCGGGTGATGAAGTTGCTGGTCGCCCCTTCCCCCTGGCTCACACCGTCGAAGCGCACGCGGGTGACGATCTCGCCGGTCAGCGGCCCGTCCATCGCTACGGTCATGCGCGTGTAGTCGAGCGAGCGGAGCGCATCGAAAGCGATGTTGGCCATCGGCGAGAGGTCTTCGTAAGTCAGCGCACCGACGTAAGCGACATTGCCGCCGGGAGGGCGCGAGACCAGGCGGCCCCCTTCGATCCGCCCGTTGCCGTCCTGATCGAAAATCAGCGGCATGGTTCCGTCGAACACTCCAGTGGCGCTGATGTTCTCGAGCTCCATGCGCTCGACGAACTGCGAGGCTTCGAGCCCGACGATCTCGAGGATGTAGGCGCGCACCTCGCTCATCCCGAGGTTGAGCGTGACCGGGCGCAGCGTCAGCGTGCCGCCCATGAACGGCCATGTGCCGCCGGTAACCTGCAGGACTTCCCCATTGCGGATCTCTATGCCGATCTCACCGTCGAACACCTCGATCCCTGGGTTGACCGAGGCGACGGCGATCCGCTGGTCCCGAGCGGTGGTGAGCCCGAGCAGGTCGGTGAAGACGAGCGTACCCGAAGCGCCGCGCACGGGTCCGAACGCGGCGGCGAAGTCCAGCGACTCGCTGGAGAACGAACCGGTGCTGGTGACGCCGCTCTCGTTCCAATCGATCCGCCCGTTCCCTGTGACGGTGCCGGAGACGTTGGCCACCACACCAAGGGCCAGCCGCGTGAGATCGGTCGGCTGGTAGCCCGGACCGAACTCGACGCCAGGCACGGCGAGGTCCGCGTGACCGCGGCCGGTGGCGAGATCGTGGCGCAGATCGAGCCGGGTCACGAGGCGGTCGCCCGCCGGCTCGCGCAGGTCCGCCTGGGCTGTGATCAGGTTGTCCTGCAGGACCAGCGTCGCTCCGCGTGCGGCGAGCGGCTCGAAGCGGGCGGCCTCCTGCCTATCGACCAGGCGGAAGGATCCGTCGGCTATGCTGAGCCTGCCGGCGGTATAGTCCCAGTTGCCCTCCGCCCCGAGCAGATCGAGCGGCACTGCGTAGAGACGCACGTCGGTGCCGGCGAAACGGCCGGAGATGTTCTTGCCGATCTGGGCAGTGAGGTTGGCGATGGCGAAGCTCGTGGCGGTGTCGCTCGGCCCGAGGGTGACCTGCAACTCGCGCGCGGACAGTGCCCCGGGATAGGCGAAGCCCACAGGGCCGCTGCGGACCGCGATGGGCGTCTCGCCCAGCAGCCCTGCCACGTCCAGCGACGGTGCCCCGGCGGCGATCTGCAGCCCCGACGCGCCGTAGCGGACCATTGCCCGACCCGGCGGCGGGCACAATGTGAGCCGGTTGCGCTGGAGCGTGACGTTGGCGAAGCGCAGCGAATCGAACCGGATCTGCGCGCACTGCCGCCACAGGGCCAGCCCCGACGCCCCTGACCAGTTGCCGGAGAGCGGCAGCAGCAGGTCTTCGGCATGGCCGCCCGGCAGGTTGCCGCTGAGCAGCGCGCGGCCGGAGAAGCCGAGCCGGTCCCCTTCCGAAACAAGGGCGAGCGAGGGGATGGCGAGCCGCCCACCCTCGGCCTCGTAGGTCGCCATTGCCAGGCGGGCGGTGAAGCCGAGGGTGCCACGCCGCTCGATCCGTCCTTCGACGCGCGGCAGGTCGCGTCCACCGGTCGCGAAGTTGCCCGCCAGGCGCGGAAGGCCGCCGCCGCTGTCGCCGTACTGGAAGCGAGAAAGCGACAGGACCCGCTGGCCGCTGCCGCCTGTCACGGCGGCTTGCGGGATCACCAGGCTCACCACGCCGCCGGTCTTGCGGAAACTCGCCTGGCCGGAAAGCGTGCTGCCGGTCGCTTCGCGCAGCAGACCGCCGCGCAGCTTGCGCAGGATCGCGCCGAGCAGCGTACCGTCCGCCGCTTCCGCCGCCTGCCCGATCGTCTCGTCCAGCCCGGCTCCTGGCCGCACGCCGGCGCCGCTGAAATCCGCCTGCAGGCGCAGCCAGTCGAAGCCGTCGCCGGCCCGTACGGTGCCTTCGGCGGAAATCGAGGCGACTTGCGCCTGCGGATGGGCCAGTCCTTCCCCGGCGAACTCGTATCCGGCGGTCAGTTCGCCGCCGCGGAAGGATATCTGGCTATCGAAGCGCAGCGCGTTGACGGCGGCCTCGGCGAAGCGCGCGGCGCGCATGTCGCCGGAGAGCTTGCCTTCGAGGCCGGTTAGGTCACGGTCGAACCTCGCCTCGGCCGCGAGCGTGGTCCGCGCCAGCGCCACCGCGCCGTCCCCGCAGTCGAGCGAGGCCAGCCTCAGCGGGCCCTTGAAGGTCGGCCGCTCGGCATCGATGCCGACCGCGCCGAACAGGGTCGTGCCGGCAAGCTCGCATTCGCCGAGCGTCAGCTCGGGCGCAGTCGCGGCCAGTTCGCCGCGGAACCCGCCCCGCAAGTGCCCTTCGCCCGCCAGGCGCAATCCCACAGGACCGTAATCGGTTTCGAGCAGCCCGCGCCCGTCCCGGATGTGGATTACGAAGTTCGGGAATTCGAACGGCCCCTCCTCGCCGGTAAAGAGCAGGGGATCGAGCGCGCCGAAGCTGAGCTCGCCGTCGATCCAGGTGCCGAAGATGCGCGGACGGGTGAGCCGGAGGCGGCCGATCGTGGGCCAGCCGAAGCGGTAGCGGACGATCACCTCGGCCCGCTCTATCGTCAAGCTGGGGCGCCGCGGATCGCCGACGACGATATTCCGCAGGACCTGGCGCCGGCCGCCGATTCGCTCGATCTCGTATGTCGCCGCGATCCCGCGTGCTTCGAGCTCGCTGGCGATGAGGTTCTCGGCGATGCGTTCGCGCTGCAGCCAGAAGGCGAGGAAGGCCAGGCCGAGGATGACCAGAAGGGGTGCAAGTACCCATCGCCGCCAGAAGGAACGACGCCGTTCCGCCGCAACCGGGCCTGCCGTAACCGCAGTGGTGTCGCTCACGGCTTCCTGCACCATCGTGCCCCACTTGCGCGCAAGCCGCCGCAAAGGCAATGCCGCGGAGGGCCAGGGGGGAGCGAAACTTGTCCGGTAAGCAGCCCGAACAGGCGCGCGGAAGCGCGGATCATGGCGGCAGCGGCCACCGCGCGCGGCTGCGCCGCCGTCTGCTGGACGGCGGGGCCGAAGCGCTGGCGGACTACGAGGTGCTCGAATACCTGCTGTTCGCCGCCCGCCCGCGCGGCGACACGAAGCCCACGGCCAAAGCCCTGCTCGCGCGCTTCGGTTCGCTTTCGGCCGTGCTCAACGCCGATCACCATGCGCTCGCCGAAGTGGAGGGCATGGGCGAAGTAAGCGCGGCGTCGCTGAAGATCGTCGCCCTGGCCGCCCGCCGCATGGCGCGCAGCGAAGTGCGGCAGAAGCCGGTGCTCGGCAGCTGGCAGGCACTGATCGACTACCTGGCGATCGACATGGCGCACCTGACGGTCGAGCGTGTGCGGGTGCTCTATCTCGATGCGCGCAACCGGCTGATCCTCGATCACCACGTCGGCGACGGGTCGATCGACGAAGCGGCGATCCATCCGCGCGAGGTGGTCAAGAAAGCGCTGGAGGTCGGCGCGACGGCGCTGATCCTGGTCCACAACCACCCCAGCGGCTGCCCCGAACCGAGCCGCGCCGACATCCAGATCACCGGCCGCATCGCCGAAGCCGGCCGGCTGATCGGCATCACCGTGCACGACCACGTGATCGTCGGGCGCGAAGGCCACGTTTCGCTGCGCGCCAAGGGGTTGATCTAGGAACGGTCAGTCGAGATCGAAGCCATAACGGGCGTAGACCGGGATTTCCGCGGGGATGCGCGCGATCGCTTCGCGAATGTCCTTCTCGCCCTCCTTGTCTCCACTTGCCCGCCGGATCAATCCTCGCAGAAGCAGCGAATGGTGCTGTCCCGGCTCGGCGGCGAGCGCCGCGTTGGCATCGGCGAGCGCCCTGCCGTAATCTCCGGCCCGCAGGAACGCGAGGGCGCGGCTGTCGAGCACCGGCGCAGGGAATGGCGCCGCTTCCACGGCGCGTGTGCAGACGCTCTCAGCCTCCTCCAGCGCTACCTGCCACGCCGCCATGTGCCAGCATTTGGCGTTGAGTATCTGCGGATCGTCCGCCCGCTCGGCGAGGATCTTGTCGATGCGCTCGAGCCCGGCAGCTGCCCTGCCCTCCCAGCTGTCGAACTCCGCCAGGACGAGCTCAAGCGAATGGCGCACCTGCTGGTCTCCATCCTGCTGCTCAATCAGCGCGCGGGCTCCTTCGATATCGCCGGTATCCGCCATCGCATAAGCGAGCGCGATCGCCCGACCCGGATTAGGGTCCAGTTCCCAGGCCTTCTGCAGATCGTCCCGCGATTTGTCGCGTTGGCGCAGTTCAGCGAACACCATTGAGCGAGCCTGGAGGAGGTCGGCCGAACTCTGCATTTCTACCGCGGCCGTGTAGTCCGCCAGCGCTCCGGCCAAGTCGTAAGTGCCCCGCCGGAATCGCGCACGATTGAGGTAGTGCTCGACCTCGTCCGGCTCCCGGTCGATCTGCTCCTGGTAGGCCCGTTCGACCCGGGTCAATGCGCTGCGATCCGTCGCGCCTGCGTAGTGCCAGCGCCGCCGGGCGCCGGCGGGTGCCGTCAGAACGAGCTGATTGCGCGAAAGCGATGCGGCGCGCTGCTTCTCGGCCGCAATCCGCTCCACCGGCAGTTCCCCGCCGAGATGTATGATCCTCTCGTTTATCGTCAGGGTGTCCTGCTCCAGCCGAGCCGAACGGACCAGGTGCATCCCTGCCAAAGTCTGGTCGATTTCGGTGGCCCCTGTCAGGACGAAACCGTCACCCGGCAGGTGATGGCGGAACGTTACGACGCCCGCGGTCGGATGTCCCAGTTGCACCGGAATATCGCGCCATTGCCGGCGGGCCCGATCGGGAGCGAAGGCGATCTTGCTGCCCGGAAGGTCGAACGTCTGCTCGCCGCGGCCGCCTTCCCACTTGGTCAGTGATGTCATCAGACCTTCGACCACGACGGTTAGCTCGCTGTCGTCCGAACCTTCGATCGGATCGACGGAAAGGACCTGCGACATGCCGAGGATCGGGTGGACTATGTCTGAACCGGCCTCGATCATTTGCTCGTCGCTGATGTTGGCGAACCCGGCGTTGAACATCGCGGCGGCGGGACCGACGAGTTCGAGCCGCGCCTTGTACAATACCGGAATGTCTATCCCGGCGGTCTGATCGAAGTCGATCTCCACCTGCAAATCGGGAACGCGAGGCAGAACCTGCCGGATCTGCTCCAGCTCCGCGCCGGATGCCCTGAGCGGTAGAGCGTATCCGAAGGGCGGGACATTCCCCGCCACCCGCACATTGGCACCCGCCGAGGTGCCATCCAGCCAATAATCCGCGCCATCGATGCGTGCCCGCACGAGGACATGGTCGAAGGCGGCCGCCATCGGCAGCAATTCGGGCAGGCGGTCCCCGCCGACTGACGAGACCAGCACCGGTTCGGCTTCAATGCCCAACTGGTCCAACAGGGACAGCAGCAGCAGTGTCTTGGCCTTGCAATCGCCGTAGCGCAGTTGCCAGGTATCCGTGGGCGACTGCGGCAGATAGTTCCCGCCGTCGAGGCCGTTGGCGAGGTAGCCGATTTCCTCCTGCACGAGCTCAAGCGCCGCAACCGCCTGCGCCAGTGCCCCGGAGTGGGCCCCGCGAACGGCGCTCGCCCGGGCGGCCAGTTCGCTTCCGGGAGCGATTGTCCCGTCCACGCGGTAGTAGGGCTCCATCACCCGCGATACTTCACCCCAATCTTCGAAGGTGCCGATCTGCAGGATCGCCGGCAGGTGGTACCGAGGAGGCGCGTCCCTCGGCATCTCTTCCGCTTTCATGAGGGGCAGACGGAGCTCCAGCCAGCGGTAGCCCCCGCTCTCCTCAAGCTTGGGAAGCTCGACTCCGCGGGTCGCCGCGAAGCCGACCTTCGCCGTGGCGGGCCAGGAGGCCTGGATGCGGGCGAAGCCGGCACGAAAGTCGGGCTCGCGGAACAAGTGGTTAAGGCTCTGGACCTCGCGCCCTAGGGCTTGATCTGAAAGCGAGGTCGTATAGCGGACCCGCAATACGTCGCCGACCTGCAACCCGGGGACCGGCATCGTCGCGGTGAATTCGCCGTCGAGTACCCGCTGCTCCAGGGAGGTTTCGCGTCTGAGGACATCGAGACGGCGCCCCTGCGCCAGAACGTCGATAGTCTCGCCTCCGCGCAATATCGTCACCTCGTGGACGATGAGATCGCCCTTGTCGGGTAGCCACGTCGCGGTGAGCGTCCCCAGTTCGGTGAGTTCCTGCGGCGTTCCCACGCGCACGGCCGTGTCGAGGTAGCGCCAGAGCGTCCCTTCCTCGAGCCGCAGTTGCTGATCGAACACCTGTAGATTGCCGGATCTGGCCGAAGGATTGGAAGGCAGGCTGGCCTTCTCGACCCACTCCGGCGCCGGACGGTAGAGGATCTCCTCACCCGCCAGAGCCGATGTGTGCATCAGGCTCGCGCCCACGCAGGCTGCCGCCGCCAGAAATCTGACTCTCACTGTCGCCCCCCGTCGAATCCCTGCGAGCCAGCCTAAAGCAAACGCCCGGCGGAGCAACGATCTCAATTACCACCCTAACGACCCGGGCGAGAGCTCGGCTCTGCTGGCAAGGGGACATTTGAAACGCTCGCGCTTGCCATTTGCTGCGCTGCCTCCTAGCCGCCGCGCTGTCCCGACAACTACATCCCAGCACCCGGAGCTACCGATGGTCCCCCGTTATTCCCGCCCTGCCATGACCGCGATCTGGGAGCCCGAGGCGAAGTATCGCATCTGGTTCGAGATCGAGGCCCATGCGACCGAGAAGCTCGGCGAACTGGGCGTGGTGCCGGAAAGCGCGGCCAAGGCGCTGTGGGACTGGTGGAAGACCGATCCGAAGATCGATGTCGAGGCGATCGACGCCATCGAGGCCGTGACCAAGCACGACGTGATCGCCTTCCTCACCTGGGTGGCGGAGAACGTGGGCGAACAGGCCCGCTTCATGCACCAGGGCATGACCAGCTCCGACGTGCTCGACACCACCCTGGCTGTGCAACTCGCCCGCTCCGCGGATCTCCTGATCGAGGATCTCGACCAGCTCCTCACCGCGCTGCAGCGCCGGGCGGAAGAGCACAAGTACACGCCGACCATCGGCCGCAGCCACGGCATCCATGCCGAACCGGTGACCTTCGGCCTCAAGCTGGCGCAGGCCCATGCCGAGTTCGCCCGCTGCCGCAAGCGCCTCGTCGCCGCGCGCGAGGAGATCGCCACTTGTGCGATCAGCGGCGCGGTCGGCACCTTCGCCAACATCGATCCGGCGGTGGAGGAGCATGTCGCCGAGCGCCTCGGCCTGCAGCCGGAGACGATCTCCACCCAGGTGATCCCGCGCGACCGCCATGCGATGTTCTTCGCCGTGCTGGGCGTCATCGCCAGCTCGATCGAGCGTCTGGCGATCGAAGTGCGCCACCTGCAGCGGACCGAAGTGCTGGAGGCGGAAGAGTACTTCTCGCCCGGCCAGAAGGGCTCCAGCGCCATGCCGCACAAGCGCAACCCGATTCTGACCGAGAACCTCACCGGCCTCGCTCGCGTGGTACGCGGCGCCGCGGTTCCGGCGATGGAAAACGTCGCGCTGTGGCACGAGCGGGACATCTCCCACTCCTCCGTCGAGCGGTTCATCGGGCCGGACGCGTGCATCACGCTCGACTTCGCGCTCGCCCGCCTGACCAGCGTCGTCGACAAGCTGCTCGTCTATCCCGAGCGGATGCAGAAGAACCTCGATCGGATGGGCGGCCTAGTCCACTCGCAGCGCGTGCTGCTGGCGCTCACCCAGGCGGGCGTCAGCCGCGAGGACGCCTACCGGCTGGTCCAGCGCAACGCGATGAAAGTGTGGGAGTCCGACGGCGCGCTGTCCCTGCTCGAGCTGCTCAAGGCCGATCCCGAAGTGAACGCGGCGCTGTCCGACGCGGAGCTCGAGGAGCGGTTCGACCTGGAGTACCATTTCAGGCAGGTGGACCGCATCTTCGAACGCGTGTTCGGCTGAGGGCGTAACCCCTTGGGGAACCGGCGTCCTCTTTCCTTCCAGCACCAACGGCCCTAGCATCCTCGCACGGCGGGATAGGAGAATAGGCGCGATGCAAATCGTTCGAACGATCGTCTGGGTGCTGCTCCTGGTGGCGCTGCTGGTGTTTTCCGCGTTCAACTGGAAGCCGGTGGAAGTGAAGATCTGGGAAGGGCTGGTGCTCGAAACAAAGATCCCCGCGCTTGTGGTGATCTCCTTCCTGATCGGCCTGGTGCCGATGTGGATGCTCCATCGGGCGAACCGGTTCTACATGAGCCGCCGGATCGCCTCGCTCGAAACCGCAGCGCGCAGCGCCGCGGTGACCCCGGTTGCACCGCCCGCTCCCGTCGAGGAGCACGGGACCGACCGCACGCTCGCCCGCGAGCACAGGCCGGACCACGCGTCCGAGCGGCCGAACCCTCTGCAGGCGGACGACCGTTGAGCAATCCCGTATACCTGGCACTCGATCTTCCGCAGCTCGACGCGGCGAAAGCGCTGGCCGAGAAGGTCAAGGCGCACGTCGGCGGGTTCAAGCTCGGCCTCGAATTCTTCTGCGCGCACGGCCATCACGGCGTGCACGAGATCGCCCATCTCGGCCTGCCGATCTTTCTCGACCTCAAGCTGCATGACATCCCCAATACCGTCGCCGGCGCGATGCAGGCGATCCACGTGCTCGAACCGGCGATCGTTACCGTCCATGCCTGCGGCGGGCGCGCCATGATGGAAGACGCCAAGGCCGCTGCCGGTAGCGGCACAAAAGTGGTCGCCGTGACGATGCTCACCAGCCTGGACGAGCGCGATCTCGAACGGACCGGCGTGGCCGGCAGCGCGCACGACCAAGTCATGCGGCTGGCCGACCTGGCCCATGCCGCCGGGCTCGACGGGATCGTCTGCTCGGGCGAGGAAGTCGGCGCAGTCCGCCGCCAGTGGAAGGACGGCTTCTTCGTCGTCCCCGGCCTGCGCCCCGCCGGCAGCGCGGTCGGCGATCAGAAGCGCGTCGTCACCCCGCGCCAGGCCCGCGATGACGGCGCCAGCGTCCTGGTCATCGGCCGCCCGATCAGCCGCGCCGAAGAACCGGCCACCGCCGCCCGGGCCATCGAAGCTACGCTGTGAGGTGAGCAACTGCCTCCTTCGCGCTCCTCGCGAAAGGCTTTTTTGCGCGCGCAGAGGCGCAGAGGCGCGGAGGACGTTCCTCTCAGCTCGTCGTCCCCACGAACGCGGGAGTTCAGGGACGAATAGGACCATAGGTTCCCGCTTTCGCGGGAGTGACAAAGGAGGGGGAGCGCTCTGCGCCTCTGCGAGCGCCTTCTTTCAACAGTCTGGTCTCTCGGTCGTTACCGACCTCCTCGTTATGCCCGCGAAGGCGGCCATGATGAGGCATTCACACGCGGCGAACTCGACTCCCGCGCAAATGACGCTAGATGCGCCTCATGGCGAACGTAGAGATCAAGATCTGCGGGCTTTCGACGCCCGAAACCGTCGATGCGGCAGTCGATGCAGGGGCGACGCATATCGGGCTGGTCCATTACGAGCCGAGCCCGCGCCACGTGTCGCTGGAGCAGGCCGCCGCCCTGCGCCAGCGGGTACCGCCGAGGACCAAGGTCGTGCTGCTGCTGGTGAGCATGGAGGCGCAGCCTACTGCCCTGGCGCTCGATGCGGTGCGCCCCGACGTCGTGCAGTTCCACGGCCGGGAGACGCCGGAATGGCTCGCCCTGCTGAAGCAGCATACGCCGCTTGAGATCTGGAAAGCGATCGGAGTGAAGAGCGCCGACTCTCTGACCAAGGCCCAGCGCTTCAAGGGCGCGGCGGACCGGCTGATCTATGACGCCGCGGCCGGCGCCCTGCCCGGCGGCAATGGCCTGGCGCTCGACTGGTCGCTCCTGTCGGCTTTCCGCCACGAGATGCCCTGGGGCCTTGCCGGGGGGCTGACGCCCGGCAACGTGGCCGAGGCGATCCGCACGACCGGCGCGCCACTGGTCGATACCTCTTCAGGCGTCGAGAGCGCCCCTGGCGTCAAGGATGTGGACTTGATCGCCGCCTTCTGCAAAGCGGCCCGCGGATTATGACCAAGCAGCCCAATTCCTATCGCAACCAGCCTGACGAGCGCGGGCATTTCGGCCAGTTCGGCGGCCGCTATGTCGCCGAAACGCTGATGCCGCTGGTCCTGGAGCTGGAGAGGGAATACCGCGCCGCCAAGGCCGATCCGGCGTTCAAGGCGCAGTTCGATGACTTGCTGGAGCACTATGTCGGCCGCCCCAGCCCGCTCTACTTCGCCGAGCGGCTGACCGAGGAATTGGGCGGCGCGGAGATCTGGTTCAAGCGTGAGGAGCTGAACCACACCGGCGCGCACAAGATCAACAACTGCATCGGCCAGATCCTGCTCGCCCTCCGCATGGGCAAGACGCGGATCATCGCCGAGACCGGCGCCGGCCAGCACGGCGTCGCCACGGCCACCGTCTGCGCGCGCTTCGGCCTGCCTTGCGTGATCTACATGGGCGCGACCGACGTCGCCCGGCAGCAGCCGAACGTGTTCCGCATGAAGCTGCTCGGCGCCGAGGTGATCCCGGTCGAGAGCGGCGCCAGGACGCTCAAGGACGCGATGAACGAGGCGCTGCGCGACTGGGTCGCCAACGTCCACGACACCTTCTACATCATCGGCACCGCCGCCGGCCCGCATCCATATCCGGAGCTGGTGCGCGACTTTCAGAGCGTGATCGGCACCGAAGCGCGCGCGCAGATGCTGAAGCGCACCGGCGCCCTGCCCGACCTGCTGGTCGCCGCAGTGGGCGGCGGATCGAACGCGATCGGGCTGTTCCACCCGTTCCTCGACGATCCGGACGTGGCGATGATCGGCGTCGAAGCGGCCGGCCACGGAATCGAGAGCGGCCAGCACGCGGCCAGCCTTACCGGCGGTTTCCCCGGCATCCTGCATGGCAACAAGACTTACCTGCTGCAGGACGAGGACGGTCAGATCACCGAAGCGCACTCGATCAGCGCGGGCCTCGACTATCCCGGCATCGGGCCGGAGCATTCCTGGCTGCACGAGAGCGGCCGGGTGAAGTACATGCCGATCACCGATGACGAGGCGCTCGAAGCGTTCCAGCTCTGCTGCAGGCTCGAGGGGATCATACCAGCGCTCGAAAGCGCTCACGCCCTCGCCGCGCTGCCGAAGATCGCCCGCGATTACGGCAAGGAGCAGCGCATCCTCGTCAACGTCTCCGGCCGGGGCGACAAGGACATCTTCACCGTGGCCGAGCATCTCGGGGCCAAGCTGTGAGCGACCGGCTGAGCAGGGCCTTCACCAAAGGCCGTCCCGCGCTCGTCTGCTTCATCACCGCGGGTGACGGCGACACGGCGGCCAATCTCGACGCGCTGGTCGAAGGCGGCGCCGACGTGATCGAGCTGGGCATGCCGTTTACCGACCCGATGGCCGACGGTCCCGGCATTCAGGCGGCAAACCTGCGCAGCCTCGGCAAGGGCACGACGACTGCAGACGTGCTGGCGATCGCCCGCGAGTTCCGCGCGCGCCACGCGGACGTGCCGCTGGTGCTGATGGGCTATGCCAACCCTATGGTCCGCCGTGGGCCGGAATGGTTTGCCGAGCAGGCCGCTGCCAACGGCGTTGACGGGGTGATCTGCGTCGATCTGGGGCCGGAGGAGGACCAAGACCTCGGACCTGCCCTTCGCGCTAAGGGTGTCGCCATGATCCGCCTCGCCACGCCGACGACCGACGATACGCGGCTGCCGGCCGTGCTCGATGGCGCCGGCGGGTTCCTCTACTACGTCTCCGTCGCCGGGATCACCGGCAAGCAGCAGGCCGCGCTCGGCTCGATCGAGCAGGCGGTCGCCCGGCTGAAGGCGCACACCACGCTGCCGGTCGCCGTCGGCTTCGGCGTGCGCACGCCTGAGCAGGCCCAGGCCATCGCCCGCGTCGCCGATGGCGTCGTGGTCGGTTCCGCTCTGGTCGAACTCGTCGGCAAGTACGGCGCCGACGCGCCGGAGCATCTGCGCGCGCTGACCGCATCGCTCGCCGACGGCATCCATTCCGCGCGAAAGGAACCCGCATGAGCTGGCTCACCCGCGTCCGCAATTCGCTTCCGTTCCTCGAGAAGCGCGAGACGCCCGACAATCTCTGGGTCAAGTGCCCCGGCTGCAGCGAGATGCTGTTCACCCGCGAGTACGAGGCCAATCTCTACGTCTGCCCGCGCTGCGAGCACCACGGCCGGATCGGCGCCGACACGCGGCTCGGCCAGATCCTCGACCCCGGCTACGCGCTGCTGCCGGCGCCGGAAGTGCGCGAGGATCCGCTCAAGTTCCGCGATTCGAAGCGCTATGCCGACCGCCTCAAGCAGGCGCGCGCCAACAACGCTCACCCTGACGCGTTCACGGTGGCCGCAGGCACGATCGAGGGCCAGAAAGCCGTCGTCGGCGTGCAGGACTTCACCTTCATGGGCGGATCGATGGGCCTGGCGGTCGGCGCGGCGTTCGTCGCCGGGGCGGAGCGGGCGCTGGAGGACAAGTGCGGCTATGTCGTCGTGACGGCGGCCGGCGGCGCGCGCATGCAGGAGGGCATTCTCAGCCTGATGCAGATGCCCAAGGCGACCGTCATGACGCGCCGCCTGAAGGAAGCCGGGCTCCCTTACATCGTCGTTCTGGCCGACCCGACCACCGGCGGCGTCACCGCCAGCTACGCGATGCTTGGTGACGTGCACATCGCCGAGCCGGGCGCGCTGATCGGCTTCGCCGGCCAGCGGGTGATCCAGGAAACGATTCGCGAGAAGCTGCCGGAAGGCTTCCAGCGCGCCGAATACCTGCACGAGCACGGCATGGTCGACATGGTCGTCCCGCGCGCAGAGATCCGCTCGACACTGGCCAAGCTGCTCCACTACATGAGCCCGGCGGAGGCTGCGTGAGCTACGGTAAGATCCTCCCCGCGACGGGGAGGTGGCAGACGCCGAAGGCGGCTGACGGAGGGGGCTCACTTCCAGCGCAGCGCTTGCGGCGCGCCCCCTCCACCGTCCTGCGGACGGTCCCCCTCCCCGTCCCGGGGAGGATTTGAAGTGAAAGACTTCGCAGCTTCCGAGGACCCGGCGGTTCAGGCGCAGCTCGACCGGCTGGCGGCGCTGTCGCTGCCGCAGGGGCGGCTCGGGCTGGATACGATCCGCGAGCTGCTCGCCCGCGTGGGCGATCCGCAGAAGCACCTGCCGCCGGTGTTCCACGTCGCCGGCACCAACGGTAAGGGTTCGACTTGCGCCTATCTGCGCGCGATCATGGAAGCGGAAGGGCTGACGGTCCACGCGGCGATCAAGCCGCACCTCGTGCGCTACAACGAGCGGATCCGCATCGGCGGCAAGCTGATCTCGGACCACGAGCTGGCCGCGCTGCTGAAGGAAGTGCTCGATCTCGGCGAGGAGCTCGGCCCGAGCTTCTTCGAGGTGACCACCGCCGCCACGTTCCTCGCCTTCGCGCGCCACCCGGCGGACGCCTGCATCATCGAGGTCGGGCTCGGCGGGCGGTTCGACGCGACCAATGTGATGGAGCGCCCGGCGGCATGCGGGATCGCCACGCTCGGCATCGACCACGAGGCGTTCCTGCTGGTGCCGGAGGAAGGCGCTCCCGAGGAGCCGATGGTGCGCATCGCGTTCGAGAAGGCGGGCATCGCCCGTCCCGGCGCGCCGCTGGTGACCCAGACTTATCCCGAGGAGCTCGAGGCCGAGATCGCGCTGCGTGCCAGCCTCGCGGGCGCACCGCTGCACATGCGCGGGCGCGACTGGTGGGCCGAGGTGAACGAGGCCATCGAATACCGCGACCGTCATGGCGCGATCACCCTGCCCCTGCCGCAGCTTCCCGGCCGGCATCAGGGCGACAACGCCGCGCTGGCCGTGGCCATGCTGCGCCACCAGGACCGGGTGAACGTCTCAGAGGCTGCAATGGCCGAGGGCATCCGCTCGGCACGCTGGCCGGCGCGTCTGCAACTGCTGGCGCAGGGCCCGCTGACAGAGCTAGCGCCCGCCCGCGAGGTGTGGCTCGACGGCGGGCACAACGCCGACGCGGGGCTCGCCATCGGCCGCCACTTTGCCGGGCAGCGCCTGCACCTGGTGATCGGGATGCTCGCCAACCGTTATCCGCAAGCGATCATCGATCCGCTCGAAGGACAACTCGCCAGCGTGACCGCGGTGCCGATCCAGGGCAGCGAGAGCCACGGCGCGGAAGCCTTCCCCGGCGCACGCTGGGCCAGCGATGCGGCGGACGCGCTACGCGGACTGCCGGACGACGGGCTGCCGGTGCTGATCGCCGGATCGCTGTACCTGGCAGGCAAGGTCCTCGCCGCGAACGACGAGATCCCCGACTAGGCTACTCCGCCGGTACGATTGCCCGATCGGGTGCGACGACGCCGGCGGCACGGCCGTAGCGGCGCTCGCGGATCCATTCGAACACGCACAGCACCACGGCCACGAGGCCGATCAGCGTGACGAACAGGAACATGTTGTAATAGCCCTGCTCCTCGATCATCTGCCCGAGCGCACCGCGCCCGAGCGTGCCGACGAGCAGCGTCAGGGATGAGAGCAGCGCATACTGCACCGCGCTGTGGCCTTTCGCCACGATCGAGGAGAGCCAGGCGATATAGGCCGCGCCGGCGATCCCGGTGGAGAAGTTCTCCGCCCCGATCGTCACCATTAGCCGGGCAAGCTTCTCCGTGCCGCCGAGGTTCTCGATCGCCCAGGTGAAGCCGATGGCGTTGCTGACGGTCGACATCACCGCGCCGCCCGCCGCGAGGTCCGCGTAGAGCAGGTTCGTCGCCGCCGCGAGCGCCGCGCCGAGCGTCAGCGTCGCCATTCGGCCGAGCACCGTCAGCAGCCAGCCGCCGAACGCCAGCCCGAGCACCATGGCACCGATCCCGAAGAACTTCGAGGCGACCGCAACCTCGTCATTGGTGTAGCCGAGCTCACCCAGGTAGAACGGATAGGCGAACGTGCCCCAGATCGAGTCCGTGATCCGGTAGGTCAGCACCAGCGCCAGGATCAGCACGAGCGCCCAACCGATGCGCCCGACGAACTCGGTCAGCGGCAGCACGAGCGCACGGTAGAGATGATCGGCCATCGCGCTGGAGCGCAGCGAACCCGCCTCCTCCGCTGTGACGACATGCCTGCCGTCGCGCTGCAGCTTGGCGAGCCAGCCGGCGATGAGGGCCGGCAGCACGATCGTGGCGATGACGATCAGCGGCCCGTAAGTGGCGGTGAAGACGGTCGGATCGGGCCGGGCGTCGGGCTCGGCGGTCATCGAGCGGACCATGAACACTATCACGACGCCGAGCGCCCAGGCCCACAGCAGGCCGACGGCCAGGAGCCCCCAGTTGCGGACGTTCGGGCGCAGCTGGCCGGGCTGGCGCAGTTCGGCCAGTTCCTCGGCGCTGGCGCCCAATGCCCGCTTGGCTTCCGCGTCGGGCGCGAACAGCCCGACGATACCGATCGCCAGCAGGATCGCGCCCATCATCATGTAAGTCTGCGGCCAGCCGATCCGCGCCGCGACGATCAGCCCGAGGGCGCCGCCGACCAGCGACGAAAGACGGAAGCCCATCTGGTAGACCGTCGACAGGATATCGATCGTCGCCTCGTCGTCGGCGACGTCGATGCGCCAGGCGTTGATCACGATGTCCTGCGTCGCGCTGGCGAAGGCGCCGATACCCGCGAGCAGGGAGAACCAGCCGAGCGAGGTCTTGGGGTCGAGCGCCGACAGGCTCACGAGAATGATCCCGAGCACGACTTGCGCCAGCACGATCCACTGCTTGCGCTTGCCCAGCCGCCGCATGACCGGAATGTCGAACCTGTTGAGCAGCGGCGACCAGAGGAACTGGAACGAGTACGCGAGGCCGATCAGCGAGAAGACGCCCATCGTCTCTAGGTCTACCTCAGCCTCGGTTAGCCAGGCGTAGAGCGTGCCGAGGAACAGCGCGAACGGCAGGCCAGAAGCGAAGCCGAACAGCGCCATGAACCCGGTCTTGCGGTTGCGCAGCGCGCGCAGCAGGATGCGCCATCCGGGCTTCTTCGTGGCTACGGCTTCCGCCATGCGGCGCTCCTCAAAATATTCGAACCGCAAGAACTAGCGGCATCGCCCATCATTGGAAGGGTGGATGAACGGGCGATCAACAGCTAGGGCGCGGCAATGGTCCAAGGCGAAAAACCCGAAGGCGAGCGAATCGCCAAGTTGCTGGCCCGGGCCGGTGTCGCCAGCCGGCGCGAAGTCGAGCGGATGATCGCCGAGGGGCGGGTCGCGCTGAACGGCGCCACGCTGCAGACCTCGGCCACGATCGTGCCCAACTTGCGGGGCGTGACGGTCGACGGAAATCCCGTCGGTTCCGCTGAGCGCACGCGGCTCTATCGGTTCCACAAGCCCGCCGGCCTGCTCACCGCCGAACGCGACCCGAAGGGCCGGCCGACGATCTACAACGCCCTCGCTAACGCCCTGCCGAAAGACGCACCGCGGCTGATGCCGGTCGGCCGACTGGACCTCAACACCGAAGGCCTGCTGCTGCTGACCAACGACGGCGAGCTCAAGCGCGCGATGGAGCTTCCCGCCAGCGAAGTCCCGCGCACATATCGCGCCCGCACGTTCGGCGAAGTCAGCCAGGCGCAGCTCGAAAGCCTGATGGACGGCATCACCATAGAAGGCGTCCGCTACGGCCCGATCGACGCCAACCTGGAGCGCCGCACCGGCCGCAACCAGTGGATCGAGCTGACCCTCACCGAAGGCAAGAACCGCGAGGTCCGCCGGGTGCTCGAACATCTCGGGCTTCAGGTCAGCCGCCTGCTGCGCACGAGCTACGGCCCGTTCGAGCTCGGCGATCTGCCGAAAGGCGCGGCCGAGGAAGTGAAGAAGCACGAGCTGGAGCGGTTCCAAAGCACCCTCAAGAAATCCTCCCCAGCACGGGGAGGTGGCGCCCGCGAAGCGGGTGACGGAGGGGGCCCACGACCACCACAGCGCCCGCGGCGGGCCCCCTCCACCACCGCCGCTCCGTCCTCCAGTTCTGGGCGCCGGCGGTCCCCCTCCCCGTCCCGGGGAGGACCGCGGAAGTGAGAATCATCGCCGGCGAATGGCGCCGGCGCCTGCTGAAGGCGCCGCCGGGCGAGGCTACGCGGCCGACCGCCGACCGCACGCGCGAAACGCTGTTCAACATGCTTGCCAGCCGCCTCGGTGACTTCGAGGGGCTCGCTGTGGCGGACCTGTTCGCCGGGTCCGGCGCTCTCGGCCTGGAAGCCCTCTCGCGCGGCGCGGCGACGTGCCTGTTCGTGGAGCAGGATGCGGCCGCCATCCGTGCGCTGCGGGCCAATATCGCCGCCTTGCGCGCTCAGACGCGGGGTTCGGTTCAGGCGAGTTCTGTCCTCTCGCTCCCCCAAGCCAAAGCACCGTACGACCTGCTGCTGCTGGACCCGCCATACGGCAGCGGCGCAGGCGCAGTGGCGCTGGACCGGCTGACGCGGCTCGGCTGGATCGGGGAGGCGACCTGGATCGCCCTCGAAACCGCGAAGGACGAACCCGCGAGGGTCAAGGCCCTCGAGATCGAAGCCGAACGCACCGTCGGCTCGGCACGCCTTACGCTGCTTCGCCTGCCCCGCTAAGTCCGCCCATTCTCCCCCTTACCCGTCATGCTGAACTTGTTTCAGCACCCATCCCGCCACTCGCGCGGGGTCGTGAGTAGGGGCACGGGCGGGGACCGCCTGCCCGCAGCAAGTTCCGCGCCTCGCTGCCCCATGGGCCCTGAAACAAGTTCAGGGTGACGAGGGGGGGGGGGGGTGATTTAGGACGACGGAGAGGTGGATATCGCGATATCTCACGCTCTCACACTTTTCGTCATGCTGAACTTGTTTCAGCATCCATCCCGCCACTCTCGCAGGTCGTGGGTCGGGCCGCCTGCCCCCCCAGCAAGCTCCGCGCCTCGCTGCCCCATGGGCCCTGAAACAAGTTCAGGGTGACGGAAGAGGGCTAATGGTGATGGCCATGGCGTCGTCCCGGCGCATGCCGGGACCGCTGGCCGCCTGGGTCGAACCGTACGGCCGCGGTCCCGGATCAAGTCCGGGACGACGTGACCAGTCAATCCCGCTCGCTGGCAGGCTCACCGGGCCAGTGCTGGAGAGCCCGCGACCGGCCGGGAGCTCCGCCCTCGCCAGGGTTCTGGCAGTTGTCCTGAACCTTTGCGGTGCAGACCGGGTAAGTCTTGTTCTGCGCGGAGGCCGGCGGCGGGGTGAGATTGCCGGGATTGGTGCGCACGACAGTTGCCGGTGTTGCCGGGTCACCCTCATCCACAACGGTGGTGCTGGACGGCGGCGGGACGGCTCGGGCGTTTGCCTGGTTCGCCGTCTGCGCAGAGGCCGAAGCATCGACGCTGGTGCTCGCGCCCACGCTGGTCTGGCTGTCATTCGCCTGAGCCGCGATTTGTGCCTCGATTGAGGTCCAGGCACTCGCGCGGGCTTCAGGCGTCATGCCCATGATCTGCGTGCGCTGTTGCGGTGTCAGGAACCAGTAGGCATCGCGCTGCTTCGGCGTGAGCGTCCAGAAGTAAGTCTGGTGCTCCTGCTCCAGAGCGTCGTACGTCGCCCGCCGGTCGTCGGGCCATGCATCATACATCGCCCGCTGTTCGGCAGTGAGTTCGACATCCGCTGCGGCATTGGCGGACGTCTGAAGTTCCGGGGCGTCCTGCGCTGATAGGACGGCAGGGGCGGCGATGATGCCGATCGTCGCAGCGCCTGCCAATAAGAGCTTACGCATGCTGTCTCTCCTTGGCCCGTCCAAGGTTTCCTCGCTCTGCCGCCCCAACGGCGCGGCAAGCGCCCGGGTTCCGGCGCCGGGCCGATCCAAAGCTTGCACCCACCTGCCGTGTTCCCTAGCTGTTCACCGTGAACGACACCCCCATCCCTGCCCCCGCGGACGCGCTGTCCGAAGCTCCCGAATGGCTCGCCGGATTGAACCCGCCGCAAAAGGAAGCAGTGCTCACAACCGAAGGGCCCGTGCTCATGCTGGCAGGCGCCGGCACGGGGAAAACCGCGGCTTTGACGGCGCGTCTGGCGCATCTGATCCGCTCGCGCCGCGCCTGGCCGAGCGAGATCCTGTGCGTCACTTTCACCAACAAGGCGGCGCGCGAAATGCGCCACCGCGTGGGGCAGCTGATCGGCGACGCGGTGGAGGGAATGCCGTGGCTCGGCACCTTCCATTCGATTTGCGCCAAGATGCTCCGCCGGCACGCCGAACTGGTGGGGCTCGAGAGCAACTACACGATCATCGACACCGACGATCAGCTCCGCCTGCTCAAGCAGCTCATCACCGAAAACGGTCTGGACGAGAAGCGCTGGCCGGCCCGCCAGCTCGCCGGGCTGATCGACCGGTGGAAGAACCGCGGGCTCAACCCAGACGATCTCGATGCGGTCGAGAACGAGGCCTATGCCAACGGCAAAGGCCAGCAGATGTACGGGCTCTACCAGCAGCGGCTGAAGGCGCTCAACGCCTGCGACTTCGGCGACCTGCTGCTCCACGTGCTCAACATCTTCCGCCGCGAGCACGACATCCTGCGCCAGTACCAGCAGCGCTTCAAATACGTGCTGGTGGACGAGTACCAGGACACCAATGCCGTGCAGTACCTGTGGCTGCGCCTGATCGCGCAGGAGCGGAAGAACATCTGCGTGGTGGGGGACGACGACCAGTCGATCTATTCCTGGCGCGGCGCGGAAGTCGCCAACATCTTGCGGTTCGAGAAGGATTTCCCGGGCGCGAAGGTAATCCGGCTGGAGCAGAACTACCGCTCCACCCCGCCGATCCTGGCGGCAGCGTCCGGCCTGATCGCCGCCAACAGCGAGCGGCTCGGCAAGACGCTTTGGACCGAGCAAGGCGGCGGCGACCGCGTGCGCGTGATCGGCGTGTGGGACGGTCCCGAGGAAGCACGCCGCGTCGGCGAGGAGATCGAGCGGCTGGAGCGCGAGGGCGCCTCGATGGAAGGCATCGCGATCCTGGTGCGGGCGCAGTACCAGACTCGCGAGTTCGAGGACCGCTTCATCCAGATCGGGCTCGGCTACCGCATCATCGGCGGCTTCCGTTTCTACGAACGTGCGGAAATTCGCGACGCCCTCGCCTATCTGCGGGTGATCGCCCAGCCGGCCGACGATCTGGCGTTCGAGCGGATCTACAACCAGCCCAAGCGCGGTCTCGGCGCCAAGACGCTGGAGAAGATGCACCAGCACGCCCGTCGGCGGGAGATGCCGCTCGCCGCCGCCGCGCTGGAGTTGGCCGACAGCGACGAACTGCCCGCCCGCGCGCGCGGAACCATCGGCAGCATGATGCGCGGCTTCCTGCGCTGGCGGGAGATGGCCGAGACGGTCACCCCCTCCGAGCTGCTACGGACCGTGCTGGAGGAGACCGGCTACAACGCCATGCTCCAGGCGGAGCGTTCGGCCGAAAGCGCCGGTCGGCAGGAGAACCTCGCCGAGCTCGCCCGGGCAATGGAGGAGTACGAAACGCTCGGCGACTTCCTCGAGCATGTCAGCCTCGTCATGGACAACGAGGCGGCGGGTAACGAGGAGAAGGTCACCATCATGACCATCCACGCTGCCAAGGGCCTGGAGTTCGACAACGTGTTCCTGCCCGGCTGGGAGGAAGGCGTGTTCCCCAGCCAGCGCTCCCTCGACGAAGGTGGCCTCGCCAGCTTGGAGGAGGAGCGCCGCCTGGCCTATGTCGCGATTACCCGTGCCCGCCGGCGCTGCACGATCCTGCACGCCAGCAACCGCCGCATCTATGGCCAGTGGACCAGCTCCATCCCCTCCCGCTTCATCGCCGAACTGCCCGAAGAGCACATCGAGCAGGAGACCACGATGACCGGCGGGGCATCGCTGTGGCGCGCCAACTGGTCGGAGCATGACGATCCGTTCGCCAGCGTCGCCCGCCAGCAGCCGAGCCGCACGGTCACCCGAGGCCCCGGCTGGCAGCGTGCCGTCGCCACCGGATACGACGCGACGCCGAAACGCCTTGCCGAACCGGGCCGCAGCGCCGCCAGCTTCGCCGCCAAGCCGCGCACCGACATCGCGATCGGCGACCGGGTGTTCCACGACAAGTTCGGCTATGGCGAAGTCGTGGGCCAGGAAGGCAACAAGCTGGAGATCGAATTCGAGCAAGCCGGCCGCAAGCGAGTGATCGACAGCTTCGTGACTCCGGCATGACAGAGCAGTCTAGGGACCTTTACTAGGGGCCGCGTGAGCCGTCCGTAATATTACCCATTCCGTCGCTGCGCCGGGACCGTTCTGCCCTGCCATCCCTTCCCGGAGTCCACCCCCCCCCCGGGAATGGAGGAAAACGTGAGCTTCAATCCTTTAAACGAGCGGGGAATCCCGCTCGAACGCCAACTGCGCAACTGGTCCGAACTGAACACACCGCCCTACGACCCCAACGCAGTCCACCCTTACACCCGCTGCCGCGCGATCTTCATGAACGGGATCGAGGTGGAAGCGATCATCAACTCCCACCAGTTCGCCCGCCACACCGCCGACGTGGGCGTGAAGCAGAAACTGGCGCTGGTGCGGCGGATCGAGCAGCAACAGCAGAAAGCCGTGAATTGGCTGATCCCCGGTAACGAGACGACGATCGAACGGACGATCGGCTATGAGCAGGTTGCCGTCGACCTGACGAGCTGGCTCGCCCGGCAGGAACCCGATCCTTACCTCAAGCGGGTCTACGAGTTCGCGCTGCTCGAGGATTTCGATCACCTCTACCGCTACGCCAACCTGATGGACCTGATGGGCGACCGGATGAAGGCCGAAGAGATCACCGGCGACCTGACGGAAATCCTCCCCGGCCGCCCGACGATCTTCGAGCACCGCGATCCGCACGACGACCTGCGCCGCCCGATGACCCTGACCGCAGCCGACACGCAGTCGGTGATGAACGCGATCACCATCGTCGCCGCCGAACAGCAGACGATGAACTTCTACATGAACGTCGGCAACGTTCCGGAAGACCCCCTCGCCCGCGGCCTCTACCTCGAGATCGCCCAGATCGAGGAGCAGCACGTCAGCCACTACGAATCGATCCTCGACCCGACGCTCGGGTGGCTGACCAATCTCGTACTCCACGAATATAACGAGTGCTGGCTCTACTGGTCGTGCATGCAGACCGAGGTCGACAACCGCATCAAGGCGCTGTGGGAGCTGCACCTCAACATGGAGATCGAGCACCTGCGGATCGCCTGCGAGATGCTCAGGGACATCGACGGCATCGAGGCCGAAAGCTTCCTGCCGGACGCCGGCATGCCCGAACCGATGACGTTCGAAACCAACAAGGAATACGTGCGTGACGTGCTGCGCAGGTCGGGCGATTTCACCGCCTGGGACGCGCAGTTCATGCCGGTCACGCAACTGCCGCCGGACCACAGGTATTTCGAATACCAGAAGGTGGTGAACGCCGGCGGCGCGCCGAGCGAGATGGTGATCAACCGGCACCGCGCGGACTTCGGCCAGGAGTACCGCTTCGCGACCCAAGGCGAGCACCCGATCGAGTCGCTGCGCGAACAGGGCGACCACGACAGCTACCCCTATCACCAGGTCGTCACCCGCGAACTGGAGGAGGTGTGAAATGACGAGCGAACTAAAGCAGACCATGGACAAAGCCACCGACGCGCTGGGCGGCATGGCGGGCAAGATGACTGCGGCGATGACGACGGAGCCTGACGGCTTCGTGGAGAACGCCGCCATGGGCGACATGTACGAGATTGCCGCGGCCGGGATCGCTCTGCGCAAGGGGCGCAGCGATCACATCCGCATGATGGCACGCCAGATGATCGCCGATCACACCACCAGCAAGCACCAGTTGCAGGCGGCGCTGGAGATGAACGAGACGCGGGGCGTGGCGCCCCCGCCGCGCGAACTCGACACACGGCGGCAGACGATGATCAAGCATCTCGAGGAAGCGCCGGAGGACGGCTTCGACACGATGTACCTCGATCAGCAGGTACTGGCGCACGAGGAGACCGTCACCCTCATGCGCGGCTTCGAGGAGCACGGGCGCAATCCGCAGCTGCGCTCCTACGCCGCCGGCACCCGCCCGGTGGTCGAGCGGCACCTGGCCATGGTCAAGCAAATGCGCGCGCAGCTTTGACCCGAGGCAGCAGTGAAGGCGCTTGTGCAACGGACAGCGCGCGCCTCGCGTGGTTCGACAAGCTCACCACGAACGGGGGTGGTGTGTAGGCATGAAGCCCGTGCCCTTACCCGCATCCGTTCGTCCCGAGCTTGTCTAAGGACGAAAGCGCGCGCCTCGCGTGGTTCGACAAGCTCACCACGAACGGGGGTGGTGTACAGGCATGAGGCCCGTGCCCTTACCCGCAAACGTTCGTCCTGAGCTTGTCTAAGGACGAAAGCGCGTGCCTCCCGTGGTTCGACAGGCTCACCACGAACGGGTTTCGGTTCTACCTTCTCCGTTCGTCCTGAGCTTGTCGAAGCACGATAACTGGTGCCTCCTCGTTCGACAGGCTCACGAACGGGGTCGCATTCAACCCTCTCCGTTCGTCCTGAGCTTGTCGAAGGACGCTAGCGCGGCGCTGAAGTACTAGAGCAGCGCGGACCTGGTCAGGAAGCCGGGGACCGGGCCGTTCCAGTCGCCTGGCTCGCTGTCGTCCTGCTCCTTGCGCCGGGGGCGCTGTGTCGCAGCCGGCTTGGCTACGGGCTCAGAACTGGACTGGGCGGGCACTTCCGCCTCGCGCTCCTGCCGCGGCTCTTCGCGGCGCTTCTCGCGCTTGGGGCGCTCCTTGCGTTCGCGCGGCGCCGGCTCGACAGCGGCAGGCTCAAGCGCGATCGGCTCGGCTTCAGCGGCGCCGCCGGAGAGGTCGAACACGGGGATCTTGAGCCCGGTCAGCTTCTCGACGTTCGCGATCGCCTCCTCGTCCTCGGGAGTGACCAGGGTGAAGGCACGGCCCTTGGCTCCGGCACGGCCGGTCCGCCCAATCCGGTGGATGTAGTCGTCCGGGTGCCAAGGCGTGTCATAGTTGATGACGTGGCTGACGCCCTTGATGTCGAGCCCGCGGGCGGCGACGTCGCTGGCGACGAGGATGTTGATTTCGCCCTTTTTGAACCGGTCGAGTTCCGCGATGCGGCTGCCCTGGTCCATGTCGCCGTGGATCTCGCCGGTCGCGAACCCATCGCGCTTCAGGCTCTTGTTGAGATCGCGCACGGTGGTCTTGCGGTTGGCGAAGATCACCGCGCTGCTGACGTTGTCGGTACGCAGGATGTGGCACAGAACGTCGCGCTTCTTGCGCGCGGTGACCGCCACTTTGTGCTGAACGATGTTGATGTTGGCCGTCGCGGGGCGAGTCGCCTCGATGTACTTCGGGTTCGTCAGGAACTTGTCGGCCAGCTTCTTGATCGGCGGCGGCATCGTCGCCGAGAACAGCAGCGTCTGGCGATTGGCCGGCAGCTTCTCGCAGATGAACTCGATGTCGGGGATGAAGCCCATGTCGAGCATGCGGTCGGCTTCGTCGATCACCAGCAGGTCGCAGCCGGTCAGCAGGATCTTGCCCCGTTCGAACAAGTCCATCAGCCGCCCGGGGGTGGCGATCAGCACGTCCACGCCTTCGTCCAGCGCCTTGACCTGGTCGCCCATCTGCACGCCGCCGATCAGCAGCGCCATCTTCAGGTCGTGGTTGATGCCGTACTTCTCGAAGTTCTCCGCCACCTGCTGCGCGAGTTCGCGGGTCGGCTCAAGGATCAGCGAACGGGGCATGCGCGCACGGCGGCGGCCGTGGGCGAGGATGTCGATCATCGGCAGGACGAAGCTGGCGGTCTTGCCGGTGCCCGTCTGCGCGATCGCGATCAGGTCCTTCATCATCTGGACCTGCGGGATCGCCTGGGCCTGGATCGGAGTCGGCTCGCTATAGCCCGCGGCTTCGACCGCCTGCAGCAATTCGTCAGAAAGGCCGAGATCGGCGAAGTTCATAGGCGTATAATGTCCGGGTTCGTGGGCGGTTGCCCGCCCGATCGGCGCGAGGGCAAATTCCCCAGGCCACAGTGCCGCGCCCTATGCACCAGGACGGGCGAAAGTCAAGGAAGTCAGCCCTAGTCGCGCACCGCGACCAGGCGGTTGAGCCGCGCGACCTCGCAACTGGCCCCGGCACGCGATTGCAGCCGGTCGCGCCCGGAGCAGAGCATGCCGTCGCCGTTGCGCTCGACATAGAAGCCCGAATAGAACGCCTGCGCGCTGCAAGCCCGCTCCAGCGAAGCGCTGAGCACGCGGCGGTCGCGCATGAACAGGAGCAACCGGTTTTCCGGCAGCGGCGCGGAGCCGGCGATGCTTTCGACCGGCACGCAGCCGTCGAGTTCTTCTTCCTGGTAGCGCTTCGCCATTTCGCGGCGCGGCAGACGGGAGAGCATCTCCTCGCGGGCGGAAGGCGGGCTCGGCGCAATGCGAATGATCACGCGCCGCTCGATCCGCACCTGTTCCTGCACTTGCGGGCGGAACCCGTCCTCGAACTTGCGAAACGGCTCCGGCATCTGCTGCTGAAAACCGAGGCTCGGCGTCTCTGCCTTGGGAACGCTGTGCGCAGCCGTCTCGCCATCCTTGAGCGCACCGAACAGGGCCGGCGCAAGCAGGGTGGCGGAAGCGAGAAAGACGGCGAATGTGTTCATGCGGCGGTTTGGTACCTGGCGGATGCGACGCGCGGCCGGTCGCTCGCCACCTTGCCGCAATCGCTTGAATGATGGCTTAACTCCTCGTTTTTGCTTTGCAAGCCGGCGCGCCTGCTGGCACATCGCCGCCATGAATGCGCCCGAGACATTCCTCGCCGAAGCCGCCGACCTGCTGGGACCGCGCGGCCTCACTCGCGACCCCGAAATCGTGCGCCCGTGGCTGACCGACTGGCGCGGACGCTTCACCGGCCAGGCTCTGGCCCTTGCCTCGCCGGCATCCACCGCCGAAGTAGCGGCGCTGGTCGCGCTCTGCGCGGCGCACGGCGTTCCGATCGTGCCGCAGGGCGGCAACAGCGGCATGTCCGGCGGCGCGACCCCGGACGAAAGCGGCACCGCGATCGTTCTCTCGCTGCGGCGGATGAACGCGATCCGCCGCCTCGATACAGAGGCGCGCGAGGTCACCTGCGAGGCCGGGGTAATCCTGCAGACGCTGCACGAGGCGGCGGCGGCCGAAGGGCTGCGCTTCCCGCTCACGCTCGGCGGAAAGGGATCGGCCACGATCGGCGGGCTGATCTCGACCAATGCCGGCGGCACGCAAGTGCTGCGCCACGGCTCGATGCGCGCGCAAGTGCTGGGTATCGAGGCGGTGCTGGCCGACGGCAGCGTCTTTGACGCTCTCGTCCCGCTCAAGAAGGACAATCGCGGGTTCGATTTAAAGCAGCTGCTGATCGGTTCCGAGGGCACGCTCGGGATCGTCACCGCGGCGACCTTGCGCCTGGTGCCGGCGCTCGTGGACCGGGCCGTGCTCTGGGCCGGGCTCGCCAAGGTGACCGACACCCGCGAGCTGCTGCTGCACGCGGAGCGGATCGCGGGCGACAGGCTCGAAGGGTTCGAGATCCTGCCCCGCCACAGCCTCCAGGCCGTGCTCGCGCACATGCCGGGCACGCGCTCACCCCTGCAGGGGGAGCACGAGTGGCACGCGCTGATCGAACTCGCCGCGGATCGCTCCGGAGCCGAAGCCCTGCCCGCACTTGCGCAAGAGTTGCTGGAAAGCGCCTTCGAAGCCGGGCTGGTGGAGGACGCCACGATCGCCGCCAACGAGACGCAAGCGGAGGCCTTCTGGCTGCTGCGCGACGAGATCGCCCCGGCGGAGCGCGCGATCGGCCCGGCGATGCAGCACGACATCTCGGTGCCGGTCGCACGAATGGCGGCGTTCATCGCCGAAGCCTCGCCGCAAGTGGAGGCGCGCTTTCCGGGCACATTGGCGGTGGCGTTCGGCCATCTCGGGGATGGCAATGTCCACTTCCACGTGCTCGCCCCGACAGGCGCCGTTCGCGGCGATTGGGAGGCGAACCAAGGCAAGGAAATCAGCAGCTTCGTGCACGATCTTGTCACTGAATGGGGCGGATCGATCAGTGCCGAGCACGGCATCGGGCAGCTTAAGCGTGACGAGCTCGGCCGGCTCGGAGACCCGGTGCACCTTCATCTGATGCGCGCGATCAAGCAGGCTCTCGACCCCCAAGGCCTGCTCAATCCGGGCAAGCTGGTGCCGCTTGCGCCGGGCGCGGCAACCTTTTAAGGCCGCGGCTTCGAGAGCGCGGCGCCCTGGGCACCGGGCAAATACGTCATAATTCGGAGAGACCAGATGGCCAGCGCGCCGCAGCCCCAGTTGCCCTTGTTCTATAACGACCTCGCCCCGCTCAACAGTCGCGACCACGCCAGCTGGCGCGCCCGTTCGGTGGACAAGGCCCCGTGGGTCGCCGGGCAGCATGCAGTGCCGATCACGACCGACGAGTTCGCCCTGGCCCTCCGCGATTTCCCGATCGTGTTCTCGGGCGGCGACCAGCCGGTTCCGCTGGCGCTCATGGGCCTCAACGAAGGCGTCAACGTGTTCTTCGACGACGAAGGGCAGATGACCACGCCGGCTTACGTCCCGGCCTACATCCGCCGGTTCCCGTTCCTCCTGGCCCGGCTGAACCCGAACTCCGAAGACATGTCGCTTTGCTTCGATCCGACGAGCGACATCGTCGGCGAAGGCGAAGAGGGCAATCCGCTGTTCGAGGGCGACCAGCCGAGCGAGCACACCAAAGGGCTGCTGCAGTTCTGCCAGAACTTCGAGGAAGCCGGTGCGCGGACCCAGTCGTTCATGGAAGAGCTGAAGAAGGCCGACCTGTTGATGGACGGCGAACTGGCGATCCAGCGCGCCGATGAGCCGGACAAGCCCTACGTCTATCGCGGGTTCAAGATGATCAACCAGGACAAGCTGCGCGAACTGCGCGGCGACCAGCTGCGCACCTGGAACCAGAACGGCATGCTGCCGCTGATCTACGCGCACCTGTTCTCGCTGGACCTGATGCGCGTGATCTTCGCCAAGCAGACGGAACAGGGCAAGGGCCCGGCCGCGAGCAGCGGCAACGCCGCGCTCGAAAATGTCGAAGCGAGCGCCTGACGCGCCGAGCGACAATTTGCGACAATCCCGGCCCCTTGCACAATCGGAGGCTGGCTCTATCTAGGTGATGTCCGGGCGGCGCTTCCCTCATGGCCCGCTCGGATAGGCGCGCTTCGGCGTGCCTCCTCCCTGAACCTTGGCCACCTCGTGCTTCTGCACGAGGTGGTTTTTTCTTGTCTACTCCGCCGCCTGGCGCGTGACGCCTCCGAGCCCGGCGAAGTCGCTCGCCAGACGGCGCACGAGGCCGCCGAGCAGCGTGACGACAGGGTCGAAGCCCGCGCCGGGCTCGCGAAGGCCCCGGTCGAGATAGATCTCCCGGCAGATCTCGAGCTGCAGACCGTGAAATCCTCGCGCCGGTGCCGTGTGACGGTCGAGCACATATCCGCCCGCGTAAGGCCGGTTGTGCGCCGCCCGCCGTCCGGCAGCCGCGAGATGATCGAACGCCGCCGCGCAGAGCATCCCGTCGCACGAACTGCCGAAGCGGTCGCCGATCACGATGTCGGCAGCGGCCTGTGCTCCGCGCTTGGGCCCGAGCGGCGGCATCGAATGAAGATCGATCAGCAGCGCCGCGCCCCAGCGGGCCTTGAGCGCCGCCATCTCGACCGCCAGGGCACTGTGGTAAGGTGCGTGAACCCCGGAAATGCGATCGCTAAGCTCGTCCTGCGTGATCGGACGACGCCAGATCTCGCCCAGGCCCGGCAGGCGGCGCGGAACCAGGCCGAGACCGCCACGTGCCCGGCGCCCGGTGCGCAAGCTTCCGCGCGGATGCTCGCCGCCGCCGGCGAGCATCTCCCAGTCCATGTCCTCCGGCGCGCGGTTGAGATCGATCATCGCGCGCGGCGCATGGGCGATCAGCAGCCCGGCGCCGGTCTGCTGGGAGACGGCGCGGGCGAGCAGGTCGACGTAGCGGTCTTCGAGCTTGAGGGCGGCGAGCTCAGGGTCGCGCATCTGCTGCATCAGCGCTGCGGGATAGCTTCGCCCGGCATGAGGGACGGCGATCAGCACCGGGATGGGTGAGGGATGGCGGCGCGCCAATGTGAAGGCGGGTTCGCCGGGCAACCCGGGGATGCGCCCCCCTCCCTCGCCGGGCGAATCGCCCCCTTGCACCGCGACTGGATCCATCTCCGCTAGCTGCCCCTCCCGCCCGGCTGTGTCAAAGCAGGGCAGTGCCGAAAACGGGAAAGACGTGACCGGCCACAGTGAGCTACCTGCCCGGTAATTCGACAAACAAGGGGACGTTCGATGATCCGCATTCTGCTCGCAGAAGATGACGAGGCGATGCGCGCCTACCTCTCCCGCGCGCTCGAGAATGCGGGTTACAGCGTGGTCGCGGTCGACCGCGGAACGGCGGCTCTGCCGCTGCTGGAGGAGGAGGATTTCGATCTCCTGCTGTCCGACATCGTCATGCCCGAGATGGACGGGATCGAACTCGCCCAGCGCTGCAGCGAGGTAAGCCCCCGCACGCGGGTGATGTTCATCACCGGATTCGCCGCCGTCGCGCTCCGCGCAAGCCGGGAGGCGCCGCAGAGCAGAGTGCTGTCGAAGCCCTTCCACCTGAAGGATCTCGTGCTCGAGGTCGAACAGATGTTCGGGGAACTGGCGTTCGCGGCGCTCTAACGCACTTGCCAGCTTGATGGCGCGGCGCTAGAGGGCGCGCCTGCCGCGGGTGGAGCGATCCACCGGGCATACCGATGGTGCGGGCGTATAGCTCAGTGGTAGAGCACCGTGTTGACATCGCGGGGGTCGCAAGTTCAATCCTTGCTACGCCCACCATCGGCAAAGAGGGCGTCGCTGCTGCGGCGCCTTTTTTATTTGGCCATGCTGCCCTTCCCCTAACTTTCGCGCCAGCGGCTCCTATCTCGGCATAATGCCCAATTCGAGGCCGGTCGCGCGCATCAACGCCATTGCCAGCGCCATCCCGGCGACCGACGTCGATGGCGATTATCGTGAGTGGGCGCGGCAGCAACTCACCGACCCGCGCGAGGCGCGGCTGTTCGGCCGAATGGCCGAGCGGTCCGGGATCGAGCACCGCTGGTCGGTGCTCGGCGATTCGGCCGGACTGGAACCGGGGAATTTCTACACCAGGGGCACCCCTCCCTCGACCGGCGAGCGGATGGAGGCTTACGCCCGCGAAGCGCCGAAGCTGGCGCTGCAGGCAATCGCCGGGCTGCCGGAACTCGGCACTATCACTCATCTCGTCGTCGCCAGCTGTACCGGCTTCGTCGCGCCGGGAATCGACCAGATCATCGCCCGCGAACTCGGCCTGCCGGGCCATGTCGAGCGCCTGGTGATCGGCTTCATGGGTTGTTATGCCGGAGCCACGGCGCTGCGGACTGCAGGCCACCTTGTCCGCTCCGAGCCGGGGGCGCGCGTGCTGGTTGTCGCGGTCGAGCTGTGCAGCTTGCACTTGCAGGAAGGCGCGCGGCTTGAAGCCATGCTCGCCATGGCGCAGTTCAGCGACGGCGCGGCGGCGGCGATCGTATCGGCTGAGGGGCCCGGCCTGACAATCGGCGAAGCCCTCTCGGCCACCATCGGCGATAGCGAGGGGCTGATCACCTGGACGATCGGCGACAGCGGCTTCGTGATGAACCTCTCTGGCGAAGTGCCCGGCCGCCTGGCCCATGCGCTGGCGGAGCCGGAGCTCGCCGCGGAGATCCTCGGCGGAGCGGAGGCAAGCGCCATCGAAGCCTGGGCGGTCCACCCCGGTGGCCGCTCGATCCTCGACGCGGTGGAGCGCGCTTTCGCCCTGCCGCCGGAAGGCCTGGCAGATTCGCGGGAGGTGCTGCGCGCCTGCGGCAACATGTCCTCAGCCACCGTCCTGTTCGTCATCGAGCGGCTGATGGCGCAGAAGCCGGAAAGCGGTGTCGCCATGGCCTTCGGACCGGGCATGGCGATGGAAGGGTTCCGCTTCAGCTGGACCGAAGGCGATGCTGGCTGAACGGCTCCAGGCCGAAGAGCTGATGGACGACCCGGCGCTCGACGCCGCAACCTACCACGCGGTGCTGACCGACCTCGCCCGCGTCAACCGCACCACCCGCGCCTACCGCCCCACGCTCGATTTCCTCCGCCGCGCGGTCGGCAGGCGCAAGTCCTTCCGCCTGCTCGACGTCGGGTTCGGCAGCGGCGACATGCTTCGCCGGATTGCCCGCTGGGCGCGGAGACGCGGCATTGCTGCCGACCTGACCGGCATCGACCTCAACGCGCGCAGCGTTGCCGTGGCCGAAGCGATCCCCTCCCCCGCCGCGCCGATCCGCTATCTCGCCGGCGACTATGCCACGCTGGCGGGCGAGCACTTCGACTTCATCGTCTCCAGCCTCGTCGCGCATCACATGAGCCATGAGCAGCTGACCGGTTTCCTCACGTTTATGGACCGGGAAGCCCGGACCGGCTGGTTCATCAACGACCTCCACCGCCACGGCTTCGCCTGGTCGGGTTACCCCTTGCTGGCCCGCGCGATGGGCTGGCACCGCGTGGTCCGCCTCGACGGCACGACGTCAATCGCGCGCAGCTACCGCCCGGCCGAATGGCCACCGATCCTCGCGGAGGCGGGCGTGGCAGGCGCGCGGGTGCGCCGCCGTTTCCCTTTCCGGCTCTGCGTGGAGAAGATCCGCTGACGCCGCCGCTCATCCTGGGTGCCGGTCCAGCCGGGTGCGCCGCCGCCATCGTGCTGGCCCGCTCCGGCGCCCACCCCCTGCTGGTCGACCGCGACGCCGAAGCCGGCGACGTGCTGTGCGGCGGGTTCCTGAGCTGGGCCACGGCCGAGCGGTTGCGCGGTCTCGGCATCGATGCAGAGGCGCTGGGAGCCCACGCCGTCGAACGGCTGCTCCTGTTCGGCAGCGGACGGCCGGTGGAGATCCCTCTGCCACGGCGGGCTTTCGGCCTCTCGCGCAAGACGCTCGACAGCACGCTGCGCCGCCAAGCAACAGAAGCGGGGGCCGAACCGATCGTGGAGACCATCCGGCAGGTCAACGGCCACCACGTGCTCGGACGACAGCGCGAGTGGCGACCTGAGAGCCTGTTCCTCGCCACCGGCAAGCACGACGTCCGCGGAGTCACCCGCCCCCGCCCCACCGACGACCCGGCGCTCGGCATCCGCCTGCGCTTCCGTCCTTCCGCGACTCTCGCCAAGCGCCTTGCCGGGACCATCGAACTGCACTTGTTCGACGGCGGCTACGCGGGCGTCGTGCTGCAGGAAGGCGCCAGCGCCAATCTCTGCCTGGCGGTGCGCAAGTCGCTTCTGGCGGAAGCGGGAGGGAACCCGGTCGACCTGCTCTCCAACCTGGCCGCGCGGCACCCGCACTTTGCCCTGCGGCTCGAACCCGGATGGCGCGAGGGGGCCATCGAGACGATCGGTGCCGTGCCTTACGGCTGGAGCGCCAGCACCACCGATCCGGGCCTGTTCCGCCTCGGCGACCAGGCGGCGGTGATCCCCTCGCTTGCAGGCGAAGGTATCGACATCGCGCTCGCCAGCGGGATCGCCGCAGCCGAGGCCTGGCTGCAGGGCGGTCCCGCGGCAGCACCGGCCTTCCAGCGCAAGTTCTACGAGTCCGTGAAGGATTCGATGCGCTGGGCCGGTGCGGCGTGGAGCCTCGCCGAAACGCCCGCGGCCGCGCACGCCGGGCTCGCCGCCGCACGCCTCGTGCCGGGCCTGATCGCCCCACTCATGGCAGCGACTCGGATCGCCTGAAGACCCTCGCTTGCGCTCCCCGGCCGCGCTGCCTAAGAGCGCGGCAAATCCTCACTTCAGGAACGACAGGACTCCCGCATGGCGAAAATCATGGTTGCGAACCCGATCGTCGAGATCGACGGCGACGAGATGACGCGGATCATCTGGCAATGGATCCGCGAGCGACTGATTCTGCCTTACCTCGACGTCGACCTGAAGTACTACGACCTCGGCGTCGAGAAGCGCGACGAGACCGACGACCAGATCACCGTCGACGCCGCGAACGCCATCAAGCAGTACGGCGTCGGCGTGAAGTGCGCCACGATCACGCCGGACGAGGCGCGGGTCGAGGAGTTCGGCCTCAAGGCCATGTACCGCAGCCCCAACGGCACGATCCGCAACATCCTCGGCGGCACGATCTTCCGCGAGCCGATCGTGATCGACAACGTGCCCCGCCTGATCCCCGGCTGGACCGACCCGATCGTCGTCGGCCGCCACGCGTTCGGCGACCAGTACCGCGCGACCGACTTCCTCGTGCCCGGCCCCGGCAAACTTCGCCTGGTCTTTGAAGGCGAAGATGGCAAAGTTATCGACCGCGAAGTCTACCAGTTCCAGGCCCCCGGCGTCGCGATGTCGATGTACAACCTTGACGAATCGATCCGCGATTTCGCCCGTTCGAGCATGAACTACGCGCTCGATCGCGGCTGGCCGCTGTACCTCTCCACCAAGAACACGATCATCAAGGCCTACGACGGCCGCTTCAAGGATCTGTTCGAGGAGGTGTTCAACACCGAAGGCTTCAAGGAGAAGTTCGCCGAAGCCGGGATCGAGTACCAGCACCGCCTAATCGACGACATGGTCGCCAGCGCGCTGAAGTGGAGCGGCAAGTTCGTCTGGGCCTGCAAAAACTACGACGGCGACGTGCAGTCGGACCAGGTGGCCCAGGGCTTCGGCTCGCTCGGCCTGATGACCAGCGTGCTGATGACCCCGGACGGCAAGACCATCGAGGCCGAAGCGGCCCACGGCACCGTCACCCGCCACTACCGCCAGCACCAGCAGGGCAAGTCCACCAGCACCAACCCGATCGCCAGCATCTTCGCCTGGACGCGCGGCCTGATCTACCGTGGCCGGTTCGACAACACGCCCGACGTGGTGCGCTTCGGCGAAACGCTGGAGAAAGTCTGCATCCAGACCGTCGAAAGCGGCAAGATGACCAAGGATCTCGCGCTGCTGATCGGCCCGGACCAGCCCTGGATGACCACGGAACAGTTCTTCCAGGCGATCGTCGACAATCTCGAGACGGAGATGGCCGGCTGGCAGTGAGATCCCGATGACCGAACGCAAGGCCAAGGCGCGGCTGGAGATCAGGCAGGCGAAACCCGCCGACGCCCGGTCGATCGCCGCCCTGGCCAAGCGGGTCTACGGGGACTTCGAGCCGTACACGCTCGGCGAGATCCGCGGGCAGCTGAACAACTTCCCCGACGGCTGCTTTGTCGCTGTGCTCGACGACAAGCTCATCGGCTATTGCGCATCGATGCGCATCGCCGCCGACAAGGCGCTTCGGCCGCATACCTGGGACGAGATCACCGGCAACGGCTACGGCAGCCGGCACGATCCGACCGGCGATTTCCTTTACGGCTACGAGATGTGCGTCGATCCCAAGGTGCGCGGCACCCGGATCGGCCGCCGCCTCTATGAAGAGCGGCGCAAGCTGGCCGAACGGCTCGAACTGCGCGGTATCGTGTTCGGCGGGCGCATGCCCAACCTCAAGCGCCTGTGGCGGCGGGTGGAAAGCCCGCAGGAGTATCTCGACCAGGTTGTCGCCGGCAAGCTGCACGACCCCGTGCTGCGCTTCCAGCTCGCCAACGGGTTCGAGCCGATCGGCGTCCTGACCAACTACCTTCCGGAAGACGTGCGCTCCCGCGGGCACGCGGTCCACATGATCTGGCGCAATCCGTTCGTCGATCAGGACGAAAGCCCGCAGTTCCGCGTTCCCCGCGATGTCGAGAGCGTCCGCCTGGCCACCTGCCAGTTGCAGGCGCGTGCGGTGAAGGACTTCGACGAGTTCATCGGTCAGGTCGAATATTTCGTCGATGTCGCAGCGGATTACGAGGCAGACTTCATCCTCTTCCCGGAGATGTTCACGCTCATGCTACTGAGCGCGGAGGAGAAAGAGCTCTCCCCGATGGAGGCGATCGAGGCGCTCAGCCGCTACACGCCGCGCATCCGCAAGGCGCTGTCGGAAATGGCCCTGCGCTTCAACATCAACATCGTCGGCGGATCGCACCCCACGCGCATGGACGACGGCGACATCCACAACGTCGCCTATGTCTGCCTGCGCGATGGATCGGTTCACGAGCAGGAGAAGATCCACCCCACGCCGAACGAGGCCTACTGGTGGAACATCCACGGCGGCGATGCGATCGATGTGATCCAGACCGACTGCGGGCCGATCGGCGTGCTCATCTGCTACGACGCCGAGTTCCCGGAACTCGCCCGCCGCCTGGTGGACGAAGGCGCGCGGATCATCTTCGTGCCGTTCTGCACCGACAGCCGCCAGGGCTACATGCGGGTGCGCTATTGCGCCGCCGCCCGCGCGGTCGAGAACCAGTGCTTCGTTGTGATGAGCGGCAACGTCGGCAACCTGCCCAACGTCGCCAACATGGACATCCAGTACGCCCAGAGCTGCATCCTCACGCCCTGCGACTTCCCCTTCGCCCGCGACGGCATCGCCGCCGAAGCGAGCGAGAACGTCGAGACGCTCACGATCAGCGACGTCAACCTGGCCGACCTCTCCTGGGCCCGCGCCGAAGGCACGGTGCGCAACCTCGCCGACCGGCGCTTCGACCTCTACCGCATCGAATGGGACAAAGGCTCGCACGCCGCCACAGAGCCCGACGGCCCTGCTCCTACGCGCAAAGGCGGCCCCGGCGGCGGGTGACTGGGGCAGCGGCGACGTCTCGCTGCGCCTCCACCACCCCCAACCCCCTCCTCTAAAGAGGAGGGGGCTTCTTCGCCGCTCCAGGTTCCGACCGCCCCTCCTCTTCAGAGGAGGGGCCAGCGAGACTTGGTGAGCCGTAGGCGAGCCTAGTCGCAGCGGGGTGGTGCCGCGGTAGTGCGCAACATCACACTGCGCCCCCACCACCCCCAATCCCCTCCTCGGGAGAGGAGGGGGCTTCCTTGTCACAGGATCGGGCGTTGTCTCCGCCACGGGCAGTCTGCATAGAACGGCGTAATGCATTCAGAAACGCTCTCGCCCGTGATGTCGGACGCGCTGGTGATCCTTGGCGCGGCGGGGATCGTCATTCCGCTGTTCGCGCGCTTCCGGATCACGCCGGTCATCGGCTTCATCCTCGTCGGCCTGCTGGTCGGGCCTTACGGGCTCGGCGGGATGGTCTACGAGCACGAGTGGCTGTTCTACGTCACGATCACCGATCCGGAGCGGCTCGAGCCTTTCGCCGAACTCGGCATCATCCTGCTGCTGTTCACGATCGGGCTGGAGCTCTCGTTCAACCGCCTGTGGGCCATGCGCAAGCTGGTGTTCGGCCTCGGCGCGCTCGAGCTGCTGGTCATATCGACGCTGCTGGCCGCGTTCCTTTCGATGATGGGGCAATTCTGGACCGGGGCTGTGGGCCTCGGCCTGGCGCTGGCGCTGTCCTCCACCGCGCTCGTCCTGCCGATGACCGGGACGCAGACGCCGGTCGGCCGCGCCGCGCTGTCGATGTTGCTGTTCGAGGATATCGCCATCGTCCCGATCATCTTCATGCTCGGCGCCATGGCTCCCTACGCACAGGCCGACGGTCTCAACGGCCTGTTCGACACGGTCTGGCAGGGACTGCTGGTGGTGATCGCGATGATGGTCATCGGCCGCTTCGCCCTGCCCCGCCTGTTCGCCCAGGCGGCGCGGACGAAGAGCCCGGAGGTGTTCCTCGGCGCGACGCTGCTGGTGGTGATCGGCGCCAGCCTGGCGACCGCGCTCGTCGGCCTCTCACCCATCGTCGGCGCGCTGCTGGCCGGGCTGCTGATCGCGGAGACCGAGTATCACGCCGAAGTCGCCGGCATCATGGAGCCGTTCAAGGGCCTGGCCCTGGGCGTGTTCCTGCTGACGGTCGGCATGGGCATCGACGTGCGGACGATCTGGGAGAACCTCGGCAGCATCGCCTTGGCGGTCGTAGCCGTGCTCACGCTCAAGGCGATCGTCACCGGCGTGCTGCTGCGACTGATGGGCGCTCGCCGCAGCACAGCGACGGAGACGGGCATCCTGATGGCTAGCCCGTCTGAGACGACCCTCATCGTGCTCGCGGCGGCGAGCAGCGCCCTGCTGATCCAGCCCGGCACCGCGCAGTTCTGGCAGATCGTCACCGCCATCGGCCTGACCATCACACCGCTGCTCGCCCGGCTCGGGCAAGTCGTGGCTCGGCGGGTGGAGCCGCAGCCGAAGTTCGAAGGCTTCTCCGAAGACGGCGAGGAACCGCGCGTCATCATCCTCGGCTTCGGCCGGGTGGGCCGGCTCGTCGCCGACATGCTGACCCGCCACGATCAGCCCTACCTCGCAATCGATTCCGATGCCGACCTGATCGAGCGCTGCAAGCGCGAAGGGTACAAGGCCGTGTTCGGCAACGCCGCCCGCGCCGATGTGCTCGAAAGGCTGGGCGTCGAGCGCGCCCCCGCGGTGATCCTGACGATGGACGAGCCGATCCTCGCCCAGCGGATCACCCGGAAGCTGCGCTCCGCCTACCCGGACCTGCCGATCGTCGCCCGCGCGCGCGACAGCATCCATGCCGCCGAGCTGTACAAGGCTGGCGCCAGCACCGCGGTTCCGGAGACGCTGGAAAGCTCGCTGCAGCTGTCGGAGGCCGTGCTGGTCGATCTGGGCGTGCCGATGGGCCCGGTGATCGCCTCGATCCACGAGAAGCGGGACGAGTTCCGCGAGCGGATCCGCCAGGGCGCGGCGCTGGAGCACAAGCCGAAGCTGCGCACGAGCACGGCGGAGAGCTGACCTCGTCCCCTTCCGTATACTCGCAACGGCGGTCTCGCAGGGCGGATCGCCGCTCGGCGCGGACCGATCCGCGGCTGTGACCGTTGGTCATGCGAAAGGAGAGACGCACATGGCCGATGGCAAGCAGAACCCCGACCCGACAGCCGACCAGAAACCGCAGAACCAGACCGACGAGGATCAGGGCTCCATCAAGGGAACCCAGGTCGATGAGCACAACGCGCCGGAGCGCTGGGACACGAGCCGCGGAAGCGGCCCGGCGCAGCGCGGGACCTCCGGCAACCGCGGCTAAGCGTCTACCGCGGACAGCACCCGGCGGACGGCATCGAGAGCCTCGGCGGCTTTGTCGCCGTCGGGGCCGCCGCCTTGCGCCATGTCCGGCCGCCCGCCGCCGCCCTTGCCGCCGAGCGCCTCGACACCGGCCTGGACCAATTCGACGGCGCTGAACCGCTCGGTCAGATCGTCGGTCACGCCCACGGCGAACGCCGCGCGCCCTTCGTTCACCGCGACGATCGCCGCGATGCCCGATCCCATGCGCTTCTTGGCTTCATCGAGCAGGCCGCGCAGTTCCTTCGGGTTCATACCTTCGAAGACCTGACCTGAGAACTTCACTCCGCCGAACTCTTCGTCCGCCGACGGCGCGGCTCCTCCGCCTCCGCCGAGCGCGAGCTGCTTCTTCGCCTCGGCCAGTTCGCGTTCGAGCTTGCGGCGCTCGTCGACCAGCGCGGCGACCCGGCCCTCGACCTCTTCGGGGGATGTCTTGAGCGCCGCGGCCACCGCCTTCAGCGTCTCCTCCCGGCCGACGACCCACTGGCGCGCGGCTTCGCCGGTCAGCGCCTCGATCCGGCGCACGCCTGACGAGACCGCGCTTTCCGAGATGATCCGGAACAGGCCGATATCGCCGGTGGCGCGCACGTGGGTGCCGCCGCACAGCTCGACCGAATAGTTGCGCCCGGGCTCGGTCGTCCGGCCCATCGACAGCACTCGCACTTCCTCGCCGTATTTCTCGCCGAACAGCGCCAGCGCACCGGCGGAGACGGCATCGTCCGGGCTCATGAGGCGGGTGGTGACCTGCTCGTTGTGACGGATCTCGGCGTTCACTTCGGCTTCGATCGCCGCGAGCTCCGCCGGGCTCAGCGCCTTGGGGTGCGAGAAGTCGAAGCGCAGCCGGTCTTCCGCCACGAGCGAGCCCTTCTGCGTCACGTGCTCGCCGAGCGCGTGGCGCAGGGCGGCGTGAAGCAAGTGGGTTGCCGAGTGGTTGGCGCGAACGCGGTCGCGGCGCTCGGCGTCAACTGCCAGGTGCACGGTGTCGCCCAAAGCGATCGTGCCGCTCTCGATCGTCCCGCGCATGGCGTGCAGCCGGCCGAGCGGCTTGGCGGTATCCTCGACCTTGATGGACAGCCCTTTGTCGCCGCTGATGCGCCCGGCGTCGCCGGTCTGGCCGCCGCTCTCGCCATAGAACGGCGTCTGGTTGGTCAGGACGATCACCTCCTGCCCGCCATCGGCCTGCGCGACTTCCTTGCCGTTCACGACCAGCGCGACGACCCGGCCTTCGCCTTCGGTCGAGGCATAGCCGGTGAACTCGGTGGAACCCTCGCGCTCGGCGATGTCGAACCACACGTCCTCGTCGGCAGTCGCGCCCGAGCCCTTCCACGCTGCGCGCGCGGCCGCCTTCTGCTGGGCCATTGCCGCATCGAAACCGGCACGGTCGACGCGGATGTTACGGTCCCGCAGCGCGTCCTCGGTCAGGTCGTAAGGAAACCCGAACGTGTCGTAGAGACGGAAGGCAGTTTCGCCGGGAAGTTCGGCACCTTCGGCCATTCCGTCGGTCGCTTCGTCGAGCAGGCGCAGGCCTTTGTCGAGGGTCTGGCGGAAGCGCGTCTCTTCCCGCTGCAGCGTCTCTTCGATCAGCGGCTGCGCCCGGCCGAGCTCGGGATAGGCCTGGCCCATCTCGCTGACGAGCGCCGGAACCAGGCGGTGCATCAGCGGATCGCTGGCGCCCAGCAGGTGCGCATGGCGCATGGCCCGGCGCATGATCCGCCGCAGCACGTAACCGCGGCCTTCGTTGGACGGCAGCACGCCGTCGGCGATCAAGAAGCTGGTGGAGCGGAGGTGATCGGCGATCACGCGGTGGCTGGCGAGCGCTTCGCCTTCGGCTTTCGCTCCGGCGAGTTCCTCGCTCGCTTCGATCAGCGCACGGAAGGTGTCGGTCTCGAAGACGTTATGGACGCCCTGCAGCACGGTGGCGATGCGCTCCAGCCCCATGCCGGTGTCGATGCTGGGGCGCGGCAGGTCGCCGACGATCTGGTCGTTTTCCTGCATGTATTGCATGAACACGAGGTTCCAGATTTCGACAAAGCGGTCGCCGTCCTCGTCGGGCGATCCCGGAGGGCCGCCGGCGACGGAGGGGCCGTGATCCCAGAAGATCTCCGAGCACGGGCCGCACGGGCCGTCGGCGCCCATGGCCCAGAAGTTGTCCTTCGTGGGGATGCGGATGATCCGCTCCTCAGGGAGGCCCGCGATCTTCTTCCACAGGCCGAACGCCTCGTCGTCGGTGTGGTAGACCGTCACCGTAAGGCGATCCTTGGCCAGGCCAAGCTCGCCCGTGACCAGGCCCCAGGCGAGTTCGATCGCGCGTTCCTTGAAGTAGTCGCCGAAGCTGAAATTGCCGAGCATCTCGAACAGGGTGAGATGGCGCGCGGTGTAGCCGACGTTGTCGAGATCGTTGTGCTTGCCGCCGGCGCGGACGCACTTCTGGCTGCTCGCGGCGCGCGGTGCCGGCGGAGTCTCCAGGCCGGTGAAGACGTTCTTGAACGGCACCATGCCCGCGTTGACGAACATCAGCGAAGGATCGTTGTACGGCACCAGCGGCGCGGACGGCACCGGCAGGTGATCGTTGCCCGCGAAATAATCGAGGAAGGTCCGGCGAATGTCGTTGGTCGAGTGCATGCCGGGCGAATTAGGGCGCGAGCGCGCCCGCGACAAGCGTATTAAACCGGACGAGGCGAGCGACGGAAACGATCAGCCGCGCCGGGCCGTGACAATCCAGGCCGCGGCACGCAAGGCGACGAGGCCTTCCTGCATGTTCCGCCGAGCCAGATCACGGAGGTTGGCGAAGAAGGCGACGCGGCGGTCCTCGTCCAGTTCGCGCAGCGCGCGGGCGGCCGGGCCGATCGTGGAGAAGTAGGCGCAGGCGTCTTCGACCGGATCCTCGCCTGCGCCGACGATCATCGGGAAGTCGAAGGATTCGAACGCGATGCCGGTCCAGCCGGAGCGCGCGAGAATGGCCTCCACGCGAGCGGGATCGCTGAAGCCGAACGGGCCCGGCGCATTGGCGGCGGGCGGCGGCGGCGGCACGGGCAGGAGCCGGGCGACGTCGGCGAAGGCGGGGTTCTCCTCCCACGCGCGGAAGCAGGAGAACAGCAGGCCGGCTTCGGGCGCGGCGACGGCATGGAGGTTGGCGAAGGCCGCGACCGGATCGGCGAAGAACATCACGCCGTGCCGCGAGACGAGCATGTCGGGCGCGAACGGCTCCGCCGGCTTCCATGCGGCGACGTCGGCCTCCTCGAATGTCGCGTTGCCGAGTTGCGAGCCCCGCTCGCGGGCAACTGCCACCAGTTGCGGCGAGATGTCGACGCCGACCACGCGGCTCTTCGGACGGCCGCGCGCGATGGCGAGCGAAAGCTCGCCGGCTCCGCAGCCGATGTCCAGCACGGACGCGCAGCGGTACTCGCGGGTGCGCTGGAGGAGGCGTTCGGTCAGGACGCCGAAGCTGCGATCGGTGCGGCGCCATTCCGCCGCCCAGCTGTTTCCGGTCCGCCCGAGCCACTCGTCGGCACCGACCGTTACACTGCCTGACTGCACCGCCACCTCCCGTTCCAGAGAGCCCGATACTTAGGGCAACCGGCCGGACATGCGAAGAGGCCGGCGCGCGCCCCGTAAGGCAACTCGCGCCGGCCCCGGTTCGGTGCGGCACGCCGGAAGCGACGCGCCGGCTGAGGATCAGTCTTCGGAGTCCGCGTCCGGCCCCGTCATCATCTCCTCGGCGACAGCTTCGGTGCGGCTGCGGATCGCAGCTTCCAACCTGTCGCAAACTTCGGGATTGTCCTTGAGGTACTGCTTGGCGTTCTCGCGGCCCTGGCCGATCCTAATCGAATCGTAGGAGAACCAGCTGCCCGACTTCTCGACCAGGCCGGCCTTGACGCCGAGGTCGAGGATCTCGCCGATCTTCGAGATGCCCTGGCCGTACATGATGTCGAATTCGACCTGCTTGAACGGGGGGGCGACCTTATTCTTTACTACCTTTACCCGTGTGGTGTTGCCGACAATCTCGTCGCGGTCCTTGATCTGGCCGGTGCGGCGGATGTCCAGGCGGACCGAAGCGTAGAATTTCAATGCGTTACCGCCGGTCGTCGTCTCCGGGTTGCCGTACATCACGCCGATCTTCATGCGCAGCTGGTTGATGAAGATGACCATGCACTTGGAGCGGTTGATCGAGCCGGTCAGCTTGCGCAGCGACTGGCTCATCAAACGGGCCTGGAGGCCGACGTGGCTGTCGCCCATCTCGCCTTCGATCTCGGCGCGCGGGACCAGCGCGGCGACCGAGTCGACCACCAGCACGTCGATCGCGTTCGAGCGCACCAGGGTGTCGACGATCTCGAGCGCCTGTTCACCGGTGTCGGGCTGGGACACGATCAGCTCGTCGATATCGACGCCGAGCTTCTTGGCGTAGACCGGATCGAGCGCATGCTCGGCATCGACGAACGCCGCGGTGCCGCCGCCCTTCTGCGCTTCGGCGATGACATGCAGCGCGAGGGTCGTCTTGCCCGAGCTTTCCGGCCCGTAGACTTCGATAACCCGACCGCGCGGCAGGCCGCCGACGCCGAGGGCGATGTCGAGCCCGAGCGAGCCGCTGGAGATCGCTTCGACCTGCATCGTCTCCTTCGAGCCGAGCTTCATCGCCGAACCCTTGCCGAACGCGCGATCAATCTGTGCGAGCGCTGCGTCGAGCGCCTTCTGACGGTCCAAATCCACGGTCTTGCCTTCCACCAGCTTAAGATTTGAAGCCGCCATGACATATGCCTCCATCGCTTGACTAGGGTTCGGGTCCGTTATGGCCCCAGTTCCTGTCGGATTTGCGATGTATCCTATTTGTTCTGGTGGAACAAGGGGAGAACGAAATTACTTCTCAGAAACCGGTGAGGACTGTCCTACAGCCCCGCCCCGCTCCGCTGACCGCCGAGCACGAGGCCCACTTTCGCGGCGATCTGCTGGACGCTGAAGGGCTTGGGGATGAAGTGGACGCCTTCGAAGTCGATCTCGCGGCGGAGCTGCTCCTCGGCGTAGCCGGACATGAACAGCACCGGCAGGCCGGGTGCGAGCTTGCGGATTTCGCGGGCCATCGCCGGTCCGTCCATGCTGGGCATGACAACGTCGCTGACGATCAGGTCGAACTCGCCGCCGGCGCGGACGATTTCGAGGCCTTCGTCCCCATCGCGCGCGGTGGTCACGGTATAGCCCTGGCGGGTCAGCGCGCGTTCGGCGACGGCGCGGACCATGTCCTCGTCCTCCACCAGCAAGATGCGCCCGCCGCCGGACCAGTTGCTCGCTTCCTCGATCCGCTTCTCCTTCTCCAGATCGTCCGGCGTGATCTGGTGGACCGGCAGATAGATGGTGAAGCGGGCGCCCTTGATCCGCCCGTCTGGCCCGGTGACGTTGTCGGCGAAGATGAACCCGCCCGACTGCTTGACGATGCCGTAGACCGTCGAAAGCCCGAGCCCGGTGCCCTTGCCCTGTTCCTTGGTGGTGAAGAACGGTTCGAAGATCTTGGTCAGATGCTCCGGCGGGATGCCGCCGCCGGTGTCCTCGGCGATCAGGGCGGTATAGTGCCCCGCGGGGATGATCTCGTTGTCGCGCATGCGGCGGATGTCGGTCGAGTTCACGCGCCGCGTGGCGAAAGTGAGCGTGCCGGAGGCATTCTCCCCACCGCGCGACTGGATCGCATCGCGGGCGTTGACCGCCAGGTTGACGATTACCTGCTCCAGCTGCCGCGGATCGGCGCGCACCGGGCCGAGCTCGCGGTCGTGGTGGGTGCGCAAGGTGATCTTCGCGCCGAGCAGGCGCTTGAGGAGCTGGCCGACCTCGCTGATCACGTCGGGCAGCTGGATCACCTCCGGCTGCAGGGTCTGCTGGCGGCTGAAGGCGAGGAGCTGGCGGGTCAGCGAGGCGGCGCGGTTGGAGTTGGCCTTGATCTGCTGGATGTCGTCGTAGTCGCTGTCCCCCGGGATGTGGCGCAGCAGCATCAGGTCGCAGTAGCCGATGATCGCCGTCAGCACGTTGTTGAAATCGTGCGCCACGCCCCCGGCAAGCTGGCCGACGGCTTGCATCTTGGTCGCCTGGGCGACCTGGTGCTTGAGGCGGGTCTCCTCGGTCGTGTCGGCAAGGCTGAGCAGCACCGCCGCATCGCCGAGCCCGCGCACCCCGGCGAGCCCGAGCGATACCGGCGTGTCGGGCTGGTGCCGCAAGCGCACGGCCATGTCCCCGCTCGACGCGGCGCCCTGGCCGTAGCGGCGCACGGCGTCGGACATCGCCGTCTTGTCTTCCGGGACCACGAGGTCCGAAGGGTATGGCGGCAGGTGCCTGCCCTGGACGCCCGCGGCGCGCTTGAAGGCCGGGTTGGCAAACAGGAAGTGGCCGTCGCGGTCGGTCATCGCCAGGCCGATGGGCAACTGCTCGAGCAGCGCTTCCAGCTGCGGCGCCTGGCCGCGCGATTCGTTACCCCAGCCGCCGATCCCGACACCGATGTCGATCAGCAGCATCAGCGCCGGCACCTGATCGGCGGCGACGTCGCTGGAACCGGGGTCCGTCAGCGGCACGTGCACGAGAGTCTGGGGCGAACCCTTGCGCCCTTCGCGGGCGAAGTAGATCCGGTCGCGGTCGTCGGAGCGCAGCAGCGTGGTGAAGTCCTGCCCGGCCATGCTGGCCTTCTCGTCGCCCGCTGCGCGGCGGGCGAAGCCGGGGCTGGCGGCGCGAATCACCCCGTCCGGACCGACGACCGCGACCTCTATGCCCGCGGCGCTGAGGATCTGGCCGAAGGCGCCCGTGACGTATTTGACGACGGCGTTCAGCGGTTCCTGCTTCGTCACGGGGGCGAAGCGCCAGACGAGATAGTTCTCGCCCCGCCCGGCGCGGACGACGCTGGCGGTCCAGCTGTTCTCCTCGTCGGCGATCGTCTGGCTTTCGCCCGCTCCATCTCGCCAGGCGGCGCGCGCGGCGCGCGCGAGGCCTTCGGCCGAGGCGCCGTCGACCTGCAGCCGGGGGGGAGCATAGGAAGAGCCGAACCACAGTTCGTAAGCGGCGTTGGCGCAGACCAGGCGGTTCGCCCGGTCGGTCACGGCGACGGCCATGCCCGGCTGCTCGATGGCCGCCACGGTCACCGACCAGTCGGGGATCTCGGCCGCCGGCACCGCCCGCGCCGCCGAGGCGCCGCGGGCCGCGGCGAACGCGACCAGCCCCAGCACCACGAGCCCGCCGGCGAAGGCGAGCGTCACCGCCAGCGATCCGGTGGCGAACTGCACCAGCGCCATGCTGGCGAGAGCGGCGGCGGCTACGGCCAAAGTGTCGGTCAGCCGCCCCGAAGGCTTCTCCGCCAGCAGGCTCACCGGATCGCGCCCGTCATTCGGCAGGCGTCAGCGACGTACTCCGCCGCCCCCGGCGCTGCCATTTACGCGCCACGACACCGCGCCAGATGAAGCCCGAGACGAGGTAGCCGATCGCCGAGCAGAGGATCGACAGCACGATGAAGCCGAACGCCGTCACCCCCGCGGTCTTCAGGAACCAGCCGAAATCCTCCCACTGCCCGCTGAGGAGATGGGTCTGGGCCGCGCCGCCGGTGACCGCATCGATCTTCAGAACGAAACCGCCGACCTTGTTGGCGATCATCAGCCAGAACGGCAGCGTGAAAGGATTGGTGATGAACGTCACCAGCGCCGAAAGCGGCACGTTGGCCCGCGTCGGCAGCGCCAGGAACGCGGCCAGGAAGATCTGCCCCACCGGAACGATGAAGGCGGCGAACATGCCGAGGGCGACTCCGCGCGGGACCGAGCGGCGCGTGAAGCGCCACAGCTCCGGGCTCAGGAAGCGATGCGCAATGGGCGCGAGCCAGCGGTTGCCCGCCATGTCCTCACGCGTCGGCATCGACGGAACCCGCCGCCCGACCCAATCGCTGATCCGCTTGCGCATGCCGCGCTCCATACACCATTAAACAGGCTGCGAAAGGCGCGCTTAAGAGTGACCTGACGAACGGGGGCTTAACCGCGGTCGCGCAGCAGCCGCGCCTTGTCGCGCTTCCAGTCGCGTTCCTTCATCGTCTCGCGCTTGTCGTGGGCCTGCTTGCCCTTGGCCAGCGCCAGCTCGACTTTCGCCCGTCCGCGCGAATTGAAGTAGACCGACAGCGGCACCAGGGTCATCCCCTTGCGCTCCACCGCACCGATCATCTTTTCGATCTCGCGCGCGTGCAGCAGCAGCTTGCGCGGGCGCTTCGGCTCGTGGTTGAAGCGGTTGCCGTGGCTGAATTCGGGGATGTTGGCGTTGATCAGCCAGCATTCGCCGTCGCGAATCTCGGCATAGGATTCGGTGATCGAACCGTCGCCGAAGCGCAGGGACTTCACTTCCGTGCCCGACAGCGCGATCCCGGCTTCGAAGGTTTCCTCGATGAAATAGTCGAACCGCGCGCGCCGGTTGAGGGCGACGGTCTTCTGCTTGTCGAAGCTGGAGGTCTTGGGGCGCGCCATAAGGGAGCGCCATGTAGGCGCTGCCCCGGCGGAAGCAAAGCCCCGTGACGCCTGGCGCAGCGATCGCGGCAGGCCCCCTCCACCGCGCTGCGCGCGGTCCCCCTCCCCGTGCCGGGGAGGATTTGTTTCACGCGAAGGCGCAGAGGCGCGAAGGAGTTGTGCTTTTTGCGAAGATGCTGGGCCTTCAACTCCTCCCCGGGACGGGGAGGTGGCGCCGGCTGAAAGCGGGTGACGGAGGGGGCCCGCCCCAGGGCGCAGTGATTGCGGCGGGCCCCCTCCACCGCGCTGCGCGCGGTCCCCCTCCCCGTGCCGGGGAGGATTTGTTTCACGCGAAGGCGCAAAGGCGCGAAGGACTTGTGCTTTTTGCGAAGATGCCGGGCCTTCAACTCCTCCCCGGGACGGGGAGGTGGCGCCCGCTGAAAGCGGGTGACGGAGGGGGCCCGCCGCCTGGCGCAGCGATTGCCGCGGGCCCCCTCCACCGCGCTGCGCGCGGTCCCCCTCCCCGTGCCGGGGAGGATTTGGACTGCAGTGCGGCGACGCGAAATGGCTTCGCGGCTTTGCGCCTTTGCGTGCTCAAAAATGCTGCCGCTCGCGCTTTAAACCAGCCCCAGCCCGGCCAGCGCCGCATCGACAGCTTCGCGGGCGGCGTCGCTGCACGGTGCGATCGGCAGGCGGGTGTCGGCGGTGATCCAGTCGTGCAGACGCGAGAGGGCGTACTTCGTCGGCGAAGGGCTGGCGTCGGCGAACAGGGCCTTGTGCAGCGGGAACAGCTTTTCGTTGAGTTCGCGGGCACGGTCGTAATCGCCGGCGAGGCAGGCCGAGTGGAAGTCGGCGCACTGCCGGGGCGCGACGTTGGCGGTGACGGAGATGCAGCCGACCTGGCCGAAGGCATAGCCGCCGAGCGCCAGCGGGTCGTCGCCGGAAAGCTGGCAGAACCCCTCCCCCGCGCCGGTGCGGTGCTGGACGATGCGCTGCAGATCACCGCTGGCATCCTTGATGCCGACGATTCGGCCCGGGTGGCGCCGGGCCAAGGTGACGACGGTTTCCGGCAGCATGTCGGTGACCGTGCGGCCAGGCACGTTGTAGAGGATGATCGGCAGGTCGCAGTTCTCGGCGAGATAGGAGAAGTGCGCGATCAGCCCGGCCTGGCTCGGGCGGTTGTAATAAGGCGCGACCAGTAGCGCGGCATCGGCGCCGAGCTCCTTCGCCACGTTCATGTGCCACAGCGCGGTGCGGGTGTCGTTCGAGCCGCAGCCGGGGATCACCGGCACGCGGCCGGCGGCCTGTTCGATGCAGACCTTGATGACGTCGTGGTGCTCGTCGTTGTCGAGCGTGGCGCTTTCGCCGGTGGTGCCGACGGGGACGAGCGCGGTCGAGCCGTTGTCGATCTGCCAGTCGACCAGCCGGCGGAAGGCGGGCTCGTCGAACGCTCCATCGCGAAAAGGAGTCACCAGAGCCGGAATCGAGCCCGAAAACATTTACTTGAACCCCTGAGTTTGTGCAGCCTGCGAAAAAGGCGTGCGGGAACATCGGCACGTGTGGAACGCTTGTTCAGGGCCTGATAAGGAGTGAACCGGCATTGTGTCCAGCATGGACGGGAAACCTTTGAAACATCTAGTCATTCTCGCACTTCCGCTGCTCGTCGCCTCGGCCCCGGTGTCGGCCCAGCAAGGTGCCATCGACACGACCAATGCCGCCTCCTGGAGCGCTGCCGACTGGGACCGGGCGCGCGCCAATCTGGTGGCGCAGCAGCCCGGCCAAATGGCCCACGCGGTGCGGCTGTGGCAGCAGCTCAGCAGCAGTCCGAACTACCGGTTCGACGACTATGCCGGCTTCCTGTTGTCCTACCCCGGCCTGCCCGACGCCGCCAAGCTGCAGGGCTACGCCGAGGAGCGGCTGAACCAGGAATATGTTCCGGCCGACCGGCTGGTGGCGTTCTTCGACCGCAACAAGCCGGTGAGCAACCACGCCCGGGCGCAATATGCCCTGGCGCTGATGTCGCAGCGCCCGGCCGCGGCGCTGGAGACCGCCCGCGCCGCCTGGCGCGGCGGGCAGATGAGCGACACCGCGGAAGCGGCGCTGCTCGGCAGCTATCACCAGCAGTTCACGCAGGACGATCACGACGCGCGGATGGACGCGCTGCTGTGGCAGCGGAACGCAGCCGCGGCGGCGCGGCAGCTTGGCTATGTCTCGCCGGGCAAGCGGGCGCTGTTCCAGGCGCGGCTCGCCATCCTGCAGGGCGGCGACGGGTTCACCCCCGATCCGGGGGCGACGGCCGATCCCGGCTATCTCTACAATCGCAGCCGCGAACTGCGGACCGAAGGCCGGGCGCACGAAGCGGTCGAGCTGCTCGCCAACCGGCGGCGGCTGAGCGCTGTTCCGTTCGACCAGACGGCCTGGGTGGAAGAGCTGCTCAATGTCGCCAAGATGGCCGACGCGGCGCGGGCGCAGCGCATCGCCGCGTCGATCGACGATGCGTTCCTCCCCAACGAAGACATCGCCGACAAGCCCTACAAGCTGCGCGACGACTACACCTCGCTGATGTGGCTCGGCGGAACCAAGGCGCTGTGGGAGCGGGGCGACGGCAATGGCGCCGCGCCGCTGTTCTACCGCTATGGCGCCGCCGCGCGTACGCCGCCGACCCGTTCCAAGGGCTTTTTCTGGGCCGGGCACGCCGCGCAGCGGGCCGGCAACCAGGCGGAGGCGACGCGTTATCACGCGATGGCGGCGGAGTATCCGGACAAGTTCTACGGGCAGCTCGCGCTCGAGCGGCTCGGCCGCCCGCTGCCGCCGCTGAACGGGCTGCCGGTCGGCGCGCCGACCGCGGCGGAGCGACAGGCGTTCATGGCCGCGCCGCTGACCCAGGCGGTGATCGAAGTCGCCCGCGGTACGCCATGGAGCACCGGCATCCGCTTCTACCGCGAGATCGCCAACCAGGCGAATACCGTCGGCGAGCACCTGCTGGTGGCGGAGCTGGCGCGCAACATCGGCCGGCGCGACCTGGCGGTAATCGCCTCCGACGCCGCGGCGGCGGACGGGCACAAGGGCTTCACGCTGATGGGCTATCCTACGCTGGTGACCCCGCCCGGCACCGAGTGGACCGCGGTCCACGCGATCGCCCGACAGGAAAGCCAGTTCGCGCAGAACGCGATCAGCCACGCCGGCGCGCGCGGTCTGATGCAGCTGATGCCGGCGACCGCGCAGGAAGAGGCGCAGAAGGCCGGGATGGCATATATGTCCGCCTCGCTGATCGACGACGCTTCGTACAACATCCGGCTCGGCAGCAATCACTTCCAGCGCCTGCTCTCGCGCTACGACGGCAGCTTCCCGCTGGCGGCGGCGGCTTACAACGCCGGACCCGGCAACGTGAACAAGTGGCTGCGGGCGAACGGCGATCCGCGCACCGGCGCGGTCAGCTGGATCGACTGGATCGAGCGGATCCCGTTCTTCGAGACCAAGAACTATGTCACCCGCGTGGTCGAGAACGCGGTGGTCTACGAGGCGCTCAACCCGGACAAGGCGCCGTACGGCAGGCCGCGCGGGGTGGGGCAGTTCCTTCGCTGAGGATCCCTCCCGCTTGCGGGAGGGGAGTTGATGGCGCGATCCGCCACGCCTAACCAGCGCGTTGTGAAACCCTCCAGCAATCCCATCACCCCGGCGGGCCTGGCGGCGCTACGGGCGCGGTACGACCACCTGCTCGGGACCGAGCGGCCGGCGATCGTGGAGATCGTCAGCTGGGCGGCGGGCAACGGGGACCGCAGCGAGAACGGCGATTACCTCTACGGGCGCAAGCGCATGCGCGAGATCGACCGCGAGCTGGCCCACCTCGCCCGGCGGATGAAGGCCGCGCAAGTGATCGACCCGGCGCAGCAGCCGGACCGCACCCGCGCCTGGTTCGGCGCCACAGTGCTCATCGCCGACGAGAACGACGAGGAACGCGCGGTGACGCTGGTGGGGGACGACGAGCAGGATCCCTCCGCCGGCAGGATCGGCTGGAGCGCGCCGATCGCCCGCGCCTTGCGCGGCGCCGCCGTCGGCGATCTCAGGACCGTACGGCTGCCGGCCGGCGAAAAGGAATGGGAAGTCCTGGCGATCGACTACCCCGAAGCGCGCTGACAGGCTAACCGATGCGCGTGCGCCGCTTCGCCCTCTTCGCAGCCCTGCTCGCCCTCGCCGCGCCCCTGGCTGCGAAGGACGGCCTCGGCGTGTTCGACGCCTGGGGTGCGTTCCGCGATCCGAAAGTGCCGCGCTGCTACGCCATTGCCGCGGCACAAGGGTCGTCCGGCCAGTACGAAGCTTATGCCGACGTCGGCACCTGGCCGCGCCGTGATGTGCGCGGGCAAGTGCATTTCCGGCTGTCGCGCGAACTGGCCGAGCGGGCGCGCATCACGCTGACCGTCGGCGGCCAGCGCTTCTCCCTCACCGGCGGCGGGGCCGATGCCTGGGCGGTCGACAAGCGAATGGACGCGGCCATCGTGGCTGCCATGCGGTCCGCGCAGACGATGAGCGTCAGCGCCACCGGCCGAACCGGACGAAGGTTCACCGATCGCTACACCCTCGCCGGCGCGGCCACGGCCATGGACGCCGCCACGGTCGGCTGCGCACGGGTCCGCTAGGAGCGACACGAAAACGGGCCGGAGGTTGCCCCCCGGCCCGTCCTCACTTCACATCACGCAGCGATCAGAAGCGCATGCCGACGCTCGCCACGACCTGGTGACGGTCGGTGTCGATGTCGAAGCGGTCGCTGTCGGCCACGTCCTCGGATTCGAAGTCGATCTCGCCTTCCTTGTAGTTGGAATAGCGATACTCGATCTTGCCGAAGGTGTTGGTGCCGAACTTCTGCTCCAGACCCGCGCCGAGGCGCAGGCCGTCGGTGTCGAGGCTTCGGTTGTAGTTCGTCTCACCGTCGGTGCCGACGTAGTTGAAGCGGGCGTTGGTGTAGCCCGCCTTGGCATAGACGAGCGTGCTCGGCGTGGCCTTGAAGCCGGCGCGCGCGCCGACGTAGATGTCGCGGCCCGCGTCGACGGCACCGAGGCCGAAGGTGTTGAAGTTGTCGTCGTAGTCGGTATCGGCCTTGGAATCGGTCAGTTCCGCTTCCGCGCCGACGACCATCGTGCCGAGATCGATGTCGTAACCGACCGCCGCACCGTACATCAGACCCTCGACGCTCTCGTCGCGGTCCTCGTTGACGTCGTCGTCCTGCGAGCTGCCGGCCTTGTTGATGTCATAACCGGCCACGCCGGCGATCCACGGACCCGAGAAACCGGTGTCCTGGGCAAAGGCCGGTGCCGAAACAGCCGTGAGCGACGTCGCAGCAATAAGTGCCAGACCCTTTTTCATGTTATAAACTCCAATCAATCGATAACTCCGCCGCGAAGATGCGGCAGGACCCGGAGAATGGATGGCTTGCTGATCGGTTTCATTAACCTCATACAACGAGCTCGGTGTTGCCATTAAGCAACTATGACTGCGATGAGACGCCGCTCTTCACAGTCGGGCTGCAGCAGAATATCTGACGAGCATAGCGCGCAGGGGATCGGTGCATGCCCCGCCAAGCGGTCCAGCCGCCGATTGCCCCGCTTCGCCGACGAGTTTTGCATTGGCGCACGTCCCACCCTATATGCGCCACGAAATGTCCCACACCGCCCTCATGTCGATACCCGGTCAAGTCGATCCGGTCCCCGTCGCTCGCGACATCACGCCGCGCGCCGACGGCCGCGTTGACCTCATCGGCTTGCCGAAAAGCCGCATCGCGGAGCTGTTCGGCGAAGCCGGGCTCGACCCGAAGCAGGCGAAGCTGCGCGCCAAGCAAGTGTTCCACTGGCTCTATCACCGCGGCGCGACCGATTTCGAGGCGATGACCGACATCGCCAAGACGATGCGGCCCTGGCTTACCGAGCGTTTCGTGATCGGCCGGCCGGAGATCGTCGAGGCCCAGCACTCCAGCGACGGCACCCGCAAGTGGCTGCTGCGCACCGCGGACAGCCACGATTTCGAAATGGTCTTCATCCCGGACGCGGACCGCGGAACGCTGTGCGTCTCCAGCCAGGTCGGCTGCACGCTCAACTGCCGCTTCTGCCACACCGGAACTATGCGCCTTGTGCGCAATCTGACGCCGGGAGAGATCGTCGGCCAGGTCATGCTCGCGCGCGATGCGCTGGGCGAATGGCCCAAGGGCAAGATGGACTTCGCCGAGGAGGAATCCGAAGCGGAGTATAGCTCCGACGGGCGCCTGCTGACCAACATCGTCATGATGGGCATGGGCGAGCCGCTCTACAACTTCGACAACGTGCGCGACGCGCTGCGGCTGGTGATGGACGGCGAAGGGCTCGCCTTGTCGAAGCGCCGCATCACGCTTTCGACCAGCGGCGTCGTGCCGATGATGGCCCGCTGCGGCGAGGAGATCGGCACCAACCTGGCCGTAAGCCTGCACGCGGTGAGCAAGGATGTGCGCGACGAGATCGTGCCGCTCAACCGCAAGTACGGGATCGAGGAACTGCTGGAGGCCTGCGCGGCCTACCCCGGCGCTTCCAACGCGCGGCGGATCACGTTCGAATACGTGATGCTGAAGGACAAGAACGACAGCGACGAGGACGCGCGCGAGCTGGTCCGCTTGCTCAAGCACTACAAGCTGCCCGCCAAGGTCAACCTGATCCCGTTCAACCCCTGGCCCAGCGCGGTCTACGAATGCTCGACCCCGGAGCGGATCAGGCGCTTTTCGGACCTCGTCTTCGAAGGCGGCATCTCCGCCCCGATCCGCACCCCCCGCGGCCGCGACATCGACGCCGCCTGCGGTCAGCTGAAAACAACGGCAGAAAAGAAGAGCCGCGCCGAACTCGACCGCGAAGCGACCGAAGCCGCCTCCGCATAGGATCTCGCTACTGCACTGCCCTGCGGGCTGGCACCTGCCTGCAGGAACGGCTCATCACGCGAATACCGAGAGTTCAGCGCCGGCGGCGATAGTATCGCACCGGCCGCCGATCCACACGGCGCCGTCCGGTTCCTGCTCGCAAAGGACGCGCCCGTCCGCGCCGGTCATCCGGCCTTGTGCCGCAATGTAAGAGCCGCTGACCAGCCCCGCTCCGAACAAATGCCGCGCCACGCCCGCATTGAAACTCCCGGTAACGGGATCCTCCCTCAGCCGGCCATGCTGATCGGTGAAGAAGGCGCGCAGCTCCCAATCGGCTTGTCCGTCCGGGCTGCCTGGCCCGGCGAGGCCGATGTCGGTACCTGCCGGAGCTTCCGGCATCGGCCGGGCTGCGAGCACGTCCTCCGCCGAGCGCAAACGGAGGGGCTGCCATTGCGGGCCGTTCGCGACATGCACCGCCTCCACCACCGCGGCATCGTCCACCCCGGCGAGGCGCACGGCTTGCGCCCGTTCATCGGCATCCAGCGGGCCGGTGCGCGTGAAAGGCGGCGCTTTGAGCGCGAGCGTGTCTCCGTCGCCGCGGACCTCGACAAGACCCACCCCGCACTCCTGCACGATCAGGCCGGCGCGTTGCGGCTTTCCTCCGGCGCGCAGCCAGGCATGGCAGGTGCCGAGCGTGGGGTGCCCGGCGAAGGGCAGTTCGCCACCGGGATAGAAGATGCGCACCGCGTAATCGGCACCCGGGTCCTGCGGCGGCATGAGGAAGGTCGTCTCGGAGAAGCCGAGCCATTGCGTCAGGCGCAGCATCTGCGCATCGGACATCCGTTCCCCGCCGTGCACGACCGCAAGCGGGTTGCCCCGCAGAGGGCTTGATCCGAAAACATCCACCAGTCCGATCTTCATCGCCATTTGTTCCTCCCACGTCCGCGTCCCGGGGGCCGTGTATCCACATAGCGAGATCGCCTGCAACGGTGCCTCAGATTGTGACCAGCTGTCAAAAGTGGGTCTCAAACGGATAATTTGGACCGCACATTGCTGTAATGAAACGCGGATAATCCCCGGCTCTCCAAACTTGAGGCGGGGACCATATCCGATGAAAAAGTACAGCTTGGTGCGCGGCTATTCCGACGGTGACGTGGACACGAACCGGACGGGCAGTGCTTCGCTCGAATCGATGGTGAGCGAGCGCTATTCGCGGCGCGAGACGCTGTTCGGGGGCATGCGGGCGACGGCGATGGCGCTGTTCGGCACGACGATGCTGACGGCTTGCGACTTCGACGTGTTCGGCAATGACGACAAAGGCCCGACCGTTAGCGCCGGCCAGGATGCGACCACCACCGCCGGACGCCTCGTCACGCTGACCGGGACGGCCGAGACGACCTCTACCGTGACGTCCGCCTGGCGGCAGACGGGCGGGCCTTCGGTGGCGCTGCAGGGCACCGGCAATTCGGTCACCTTCTTCGCCCCGGGCGTTGCCGCTTCGACCGACCTGACTTTCGAGTTCACCGCGACCGAAGCGGACGGCGACGCCGCTTCCGCCACGACCAAAGTCACCGTCCAGCCAGCAGTGCTCGGCTTCGATGCGGTGCCGAAGAACCTCAACGACATCGTCACGGTACCCGCGGGTTACCTCGTGACCGTCATGACCCGCCTGGGCGATCCGATCGCAGCGGGAGTTTCGGCTTACGCCAACGACGGCACCGACGGCAACTTCGCGCAGCGCATCGGCGACCACGGCGACGCGCTCTACTACTACGGTCTCAACGCCGCCGGCACGCGGGACGACAACAGCTCGACCCGCGGCCTGCTGGTGCAGAACCACGAGAACCTGAACGTCCAGTACCTGCACCCGAACGGCCCGACCAACGTCAGCACCGGCCCCCGCCCGGAAGTCGAGGCGATCAAGGAGATCGAGGCGCACGGCGTGTCGGTCACCGAGTATCGCGACACCGGGGGCCGCACCTGGACTTACGTGCAGGACAGCGCCCTAAACCGCCGCATCACGCCGAACACGCCGGTCACCTTCCACGGCCCGGTGCGCGGATCGGCGCTGATCCGCACCGCATATTCGCAGGACGGCACCCAGGGGCGCGGCACGATCAACAACTGCGCCAACGGTCACACGCCGTGGGGTACCAACCTGACTTGCGAGGAGAACTGGTCCGGCTACTTCACCCGCAGCGGCGACGACGCCGCGCGCACTCCGGCCGAAGTCACCGCGCTGCGCCGCTATGGCGTGACCCGCACCCTGGGCAACTACGCGTGGTCCACCGTCGCATCGACCAACTCGATCTTCCGCCGCTGGGACGCGCGGGCCACGGGCGCGACGGCGCTGGCCGATTACCGCAACGAGCCCAACCAGTTCGGCTGGGTGGTCGAGATCGATCCCTACAACCCCGGCAGCACGCCGCGTAAGCGCACCGCGCTGGGGCGCATGGGGCACGAGGGCGCCTGGCTCGGCAAGCTGACCGCCGGCAAGAAGGTCGCCGTGTACATGGGCGACGATTCGCGGCGGGAATACTTCTACAAGTTCGTCTCCAACGCCGCGTGGGATGCCGGCGACGCCAACACGACCGATCGCCTGGCGATGGGCGACAAGTACCTCGATGCCGGCACGCTCTACGTGGCGAAGTTCAACGCCGACGGCACCGGCACCTGGCTGCCGCTGGTGTTCGGCAGCGTGCCGAACCGGCCTGCCACGGGCGGGCAGCCGGAATATGTCTTCGCCAACCAGGCGGACATCCTGGTCAACACGCGTCTCGCCGCCGATGCCGTCGGCGCCACTCCGATGGACCGCCCGGAATGGACCGCCACCAATCCGGTCACCGGCGAAATCTATCTCACGCTGACCAACAACAACGCGGCCGGCCGGCCCCTGGGCGGAACCGACGCGGCCAATCCGCGGCACTACAATGACCCGAAGGACGGTTCGAACCAGGTCGGAAATCCCAACGGCCACATCGTGCGCCTGAAGGAAACCGGTGACGATCCGGCCGCCACCGGCTTCGCTTGGGACATTTACCTGTTCGGCGCCGACTCGGCGGAGGCCAGCGCGGCGAACGTCAACCTCTCCGGCCTCGACGCCAGCAACGACTTCTCCAGCCCCGACGGCCTGTGGTTCTCGCGCACGCAGAACCCCGCCGGCCAGGGCCGGCCGCTGTTGTGGGTCCAGACGGACGACGGCGCGCTGACCGACCGGACCAACAACCAGATGCTCGCGGCGCTCCCCGGCACCGTCGGCGACGGCGGCGCGAAGACGATCACCAACGTGGGGGCCGACGGCACCACGGCCACGCAGGCCACGATCGTTGGCGCGGCAGCGACCACGGCGACGCTCCGGCGCTTCCTGACCGGACCGAAGGAATGCGAGATCACCGGCGTCGATTCGACGCCGGACGGCCGCACGCTGTTCGTCGGCATCCAGCACCCGGGCGAAGACGGCGAGCCGGACGCGCCGAGCAGCAACTGGCCGCAAAGCCAGGGCGGCACCACGAGCGGGCGCCCGCGCTCGGCAGTGGTCGCCATCACCCGCCAGGATGGGGGTATCATCGGCCTCTGACCATGGCGGCGGCCGGGAGCCCATGGGGGCGGGCTCCCGGCCGAACGCGTTAATCGATCGCTAAAAAACCGAGCGATTTGCCGCTCGAAACTCACGGCTCGTCTCTCTTTTCGGAGGCGAGCCGTTTGTTCATCTGGCGTTGTGGATCACTGAACAAGAGTCCCCGTTCTGAGGCAAGAGATTCAAGAACGGAAAGGTTCGAGCGATGAAAAAGACTCTCCTAACGATCGCCGCCGCGGCGCTGATCCTTCCCGCGGCCCCGGCCGCTGCCGACCCGCCCTCGTGGGCGCCGGCGCACGGCTATCACAAGGTCAACGGCAAGAAGTACGACCGTCACGGCCGCTACTACGAGCCCCGCCGGCTTTCGAGCTCCGACCGTGTCTGGCGCGGCGACGACGGGCGCTATTATTGCCGGCGCGACAACGGCACGACGGGCCTGATCATCGGCGCCGCGGGCGGCGCGCTGGCGGGCCGTGCGATCGACACGCGCGGCGAACGCGCGACCGGTACGATCCTTGGCGCGGCGGCCGGTGCCCTGCTCGGCCGCGAGATCGACCGCGGCGCTCGCTGCCGCTAACACATCGACGAAAGTCCCCCCGGAAGGGCCGCGCGAAGGTATCCTCGCGCGGCCCTTTTTGCGTCGGGGTGTATCAGTCGTGGTGCGCCGGCGTTCCCGGGGCGTGCGAGTGGCCGCCTTCTCCCGGGGGGCCGTGCACGGCGGGATAGGCCGCGTACTCCTGCGCGCTCATCTGCGGGAGCGCCTTCACGAAGGCGGTGATGTTCCACATCGTCGCGTCGTCGTGAGTGGGTCCGAAGGCGGGCATACCGGTCATCTTGAGGCCGTGCTTGACCATCCAGAAGACCTCTTCCGGGCTCCATTCTTCGGCGACTTCCGCCAGCGGCGGAGCGTTGGGAGCCATTCCGGCCGACCAGCTCGCAGCGTCCTTGCCGACGCCGCCGTGGCAATGTTCGCACATCGTCTTGTACTCGCCCGCACCGGCGGTCACCATCGTGGGGGTGAGGGCCGGCGCATCGATCCCCCCGGCCTGCCCTTCCACCGATTTGATCCTGGTGGTTTCGAGTGCCCAGGCGACGGGGGTCTCGTGCCGGTCGGTCGCCGCGACGTTGTAGGCGCCGGTCAGCACCACGGTCAGGGCAATCGCCACGAGCAGCACCAGCAGCGCGAGCGCGCCCGCCAACATCGATTTCCAGCGCAGGGTCTTGAACATTCTCGTGCCTCCTTGGCCGGGTTCATCCTTGGCACCCCAACGCGTGATGATCAAACCGGCTCTCCGCGGCTCCGCCCTTCCTCGTCATCCTGAACTCGTTTCAGGGTCCATTTCACCGCCCGCACCGTCGCCGGCGGCGGAAGCATGGATCCCGGATCAAGTCCGGGATGACGATGGGGAGATGGTGGCGCGTGGAACCACCCCCCGCCTCCGCGTCACCCTGAACTCGTTTCAGGGCCCATTTCGCCACCTGCACCGTCGCCAGCGGCGGTGAGATGGATCCCGGACCAAGTCCGGGATGACGGTGACGGGAGGAGCGGTCGAGCAGCAAAGGGGAGCGGAGCGCGGAACCCTGTGAGGGCAAACGGCTTTTCCCCTGCGAACCGCTCAAGGAACGCTCATGGCCGATACGCTCGATCCCGCCCTGCCGCCGAAAGTCCAGGACCGCGCCCAGAGGGTGCTCGAACTGGCGGACAAGCGCGAGTTGATGCTGACGACGGCCGAAAGCTGCACCGGCGGGCTGCTCGCCGCGCTGCTCACCGACGTGCAGGGCTTCGGGCACGTGTTCGAGCGCGGGTTCGTGGTCTATTCCAAGCAGGCCAAGTGCGACCTGCTCGGCATCGCGCGCAACAAGGTCGACGGCTGCGGCGCGGTGAGCGAGGAGATCGCGGTGGAGATGGCGCACGGCGCCTTGCGGTTCTCCAACGCGGACGTGGCGCTGTCGATCACCGGTTTCGCCGGCCCCGGCGGGGACGACGACGAGGAAGGGCTGGTCCATTTCGCCTGCGCCCGGAAGGATGGGACGGTGCAGCACCGGGAGGAGCACTTCGGGCCGATCGGCCGCGACGGGGTGCGGATCGCCTCGCTCGATGTCGCGCTGCAGATGATCGAGCAGGCGCTGAAAGCGTGAGGCGCCCCGAAACGGCGAAAGCTTGGCACGCCGCCCGCCACGCTGCTAGCCCCGCACAAACGATGAGGCGCCCGGCATGAGCAAACGCGATCACCCCTTCTACGACATGCACGCACATGGCTTCGTGCGCGTGGCGACGAGCACGCCTTCGGTGCGCACGGCGGACGTCGACCACAACCGCGATGCGATCGTCGCCGAAGCCAAGCGGGCGCACGAAGCGGGGGTCGACCTGCTGGTCTATCCGGAGCTCTGCGTTTCTTCGTACGCGCTCGACGACTTGCTGATGCAGGGGGCGCTGCTGGACGCGGTGGAGCGGGCGGTCGGCGAGATCGTGGCGGCGAGCGCGAAGCTCTCGCCGGTCCTGCTGATCGGCGCGCCGCTGCGGCACAATGGGCGGCTTTATAATTGCGCCCTGGCGATCGCCGACGGCCGCCTGCTCGGCGTCGTGCCGAAGAGCTACCTGCCGAACTACCGCGAGTACTACGAGAAGCGCTGGTTCGCCGCGGGGCGCAACGTAATCGGGCAGACGATCCGCGTTGGCGAGGCGGAAGTGCCGTTCGGCACGGACCTGATCTTCGCTTCCAACCAGCTTGCCGGGTTCAAGCTGTTCATCGAGATCTGCGAGGACTACTGGGCGCCCGATCCGCCCTCCACCGCGGGCGCGCTGGCCGGGGCGACGATCCTGGCGAACCTTTCAGCGTCGAACATCGTCATCGGCAAGTCCGACGAGCGGCACCTGCTGTGCCGGTCGCAATCCTCGCGCACCGCCTCCGCTTACGTCTACTCGGCCGCAGGGCACGGGGAGAGCACGACCGATCTCGCCTGGGACGGCCAGGGCCTGATCTTCGAACTCGGCGATCTCCTGGCCGAAAGCGAGCGCTTCAGCCTCGATCCCGAGCTGTGCATCGCCGACGTCGACTGCGAGCGCATCCTGGCCGACCGCATGCGCTGGCAGACCTTCAACGACAACGCCGAACATGCCGGACGGCCGGAGGATGTCTTCCGCACGGTGCGGTTCGACCACAGCCCCACGCGCGGGGACATCGGCCTGATCCGCCCGATCCGCCGCTTCCCGTTCGTGCCCAACCGCCCGCACAAGCTGGACGAGGATTGCTACGAGGCGTTCAACATCCAGGTCGACGGCCTGATGCGGCGGTTCGAGCATACCAGCGGCGAAAGCATGGTGATCGGCGTTTCGGGCGGGCTCGATTCGACCCACGCGCTGATCGTGGCGGCCAAAGTCTGCGACCGGCTGGGCCTGCCGCGCACGACGATACGCGGCTACACGATGCCAGGTTTCGGCACGTCCGAGGGCACCAAGTCGAACGCCTGGAAGCTGATGAAGGCGATCGGCATTACCGCCGAGGAGATCGACATCCGCCCGGCGGCGCAGAAGATGCTGGAGGACATGGGTCACCCCTTCGGCCGCGGCGAGCCGGTCCACGACGTGACCTTCGAGAACGTCCAGGCGGGCCTCAGGACCGACTACCTTTTCCGCCTGGCGGGCCATCATCGCGGCTTCGTGATCGGCACCGGGGACCTCAGCGAACTCGCGCTCGGCTGGGCGACGTACGGCGTCGGCGACCAGATGAGCCACTACGCGGTCAACGCCGGAGTGCCCAAGACCCTGATCCAGTACCTGATCCGCTGGTGCACCCGCACGAACCAGTTCGATGCCGAGACCGACGCGGTGCTCGAAGCGATCCTCGGCCAGGAAATCAGCCCCGAGCTGGTCCCCATGGGCGAGGACGGCGAGATGCAGAGCACGCAGGACAAGATCGGCCCGTACGAGCTCAACGACTTCTTCCTGCATCACACGATGCGCTTCGGGCAGTTGCCGTCGAAGGTGGCCTTCCTCGCCTGGCATGCCTGGCGCGATGCCTCCCAAGGCCTGTGGCCGGCGGAGTTTCCCGAGGCGAACAAGAACGCTTACGACCTGCCGATCATCCGCAAGTGGCTGGAAAGCTTCCTGCAGCGCTTCTTCGGCTTCAGCCAGTTCAAGCGCAGCGCGATACCCAATGGGCCGAAAGTCTCGAGCGGCGGCGCCCTCAGCCCGCGCGGCGACTGGCGCGCCCCGAGCGACGCTGTGGCGGACGTGTGGCTAGCGGAACTGCGTGAAAAGGTGCCGGAATAAGCAGCTACGACGCGCGAGATCTTCGCATCGATCAAGCATTTGCATCGCCCGGAGCAAGGAGTACACTAGGGCTGCGCCCACGGGAGGCGCTGGGAGGCTTCCTATGCCTGGCACCAGCACGAGCAGCGTTGCAGCGGCCGATGTCGGCCTGGAGCGCGACATTTTCACCAGGCAACTGCTCCGCGAATTGGCCGGCACTCTGCAGGAGGTCGTCGGGCTGGATGACGCCTCGGGCTACATCAGCGTCGTCGGCACGGCGATGGGCGAGCACATCGACGCGCGCTACCGGGAGGCGTTGGCCGTCGAGAGGCTCTCCCGCGAGCAGGTGTCCGAGGTTCTGGTCGATCTGAAGCGGCGCATCCAGGGCGATTTCTACGTCATCGAGGAAACCGAGGATCGTATCGTGCTCGGCAACCGCGCCTGTCCCTTCGGTGAGATGGTGAGAGACCGCCCTTCGCTCTGCATGATGACCTCCAATGTGTTCGGCCACATCGCCGCGCAGAACCTCGGCTACGCCGCGGTATCGCTTCCGGAGACCATCGCCGCCGGCCATTCCCACTGCCGGGTTGTCGTCCACCTGCGCCCCACGGAAGACCTCCCAGATGCGGCACGAGAGTATTACCAGCGCTGACACCGCGGCGGACGCCGGCGCGAAGGCCCTTCTCGAAGCGCTTCCGGAAGCGGCGCTGCTGCTTTCGCGCGACGCGATGATCCTCACCAGCAACCGCGCAGCCAGAGCCTTCCTGGGCCGCGATGTCACCGGAGAGCCGCTCAGCGCCCTCCAGGCGGGGGACGATGCCGCGCTGGCCCACTACATCGACCGGTGCTTCGGAACGAGCTCGCCGTTGATCGGAAGCATCGTGCTGAACGACGGAGGAAAGGGCGACTCGTGCCGCCTGTTCGGCTGCCGCGCGACTCTGCCCGGAGGAGCGGTGGTGCTCCTCCGGCTGGATCCGAACGAGGACGGGCGGTTCACCGCGCTCAACAGCAAGATAGCGGAGCTGCACGGGGAGATCCGCCAGCGCAGGCACGCCCAGGCGATCCTTGCGGAGACGGTCGCCGAGCGCGAGCTGCTCCTGCGCGAGCTGCAGCACCGCGTGAAGAACAACATGCACATGCTGGACGGCATCCTGCGCGGCGCCGAGCGCGAGGCCCGCAGCGAGGAAGCGAAGGACGCGCTGCGCGACGTGTCGCTGCGGATCGCCGCGATCGGCGCGGTCCAGCAGCTGCTCTACAGCTCCGAAGGCATCGAGACGATCGACTCGGCGCGGCTGGTGGAGGCGGTCTCCAAAGGGGCGCTGGCCCTTGCCCGGAACGAGGCCGCGACGCGCTTCGAGGTCGATTCCTTCCGCATTCCGATCGAGACGGCCGTCACCGTGGCGCTGATCCTCAACGAGCTTCTCACCAACGCGGTGAAGTATGGGCAGCCGGCCAGCGGAGCCCAGCAGGTGGCGGTGGAAATGACGCTGGCGGACCGCCAGGTCACGCTCACGATCGCTGACAACGGCCCCGGGTTCGCGCCCCAGCAATCGCACAGGCGGGCGTCCGGCGTCGGCCTCGTCAAAGGGCTCCTGAGGCAGCTCGGCGGGTCCTTGCATATCGGCAGCACGCCGGAGGGGACGACCTGCCACGTCGGCTTCCCTCTGCCGGAGCAGGAGGTACGGCGCGACTTGTCATGACGGGAATGTCTGCTTCGGCTCGGCTCTGCCGCCCCTCCGACGAGTTCGACCCGCCGCCCGTTCCGGCGGCCTTCGGGATCCACGGAGAGGATGCCGGGCTGCGCGAACGCATCCTGGTGGTGGAGGACGATTACTTCGTCAGCCTGACCATCGAAGCCGATCTGGTCGATGCCGGGTACGAAGTCGTGGCCGTGGTGGCCACCGGTGAGGCCGCCCTGGCCAGGGCGGACAGCCTGCGTCCGGACCTCGCCATTGTCGACATCCGCCTGGCCGGGAAACTGGACGGGATCGAGACCGCAACCGAACTGCTCCGGCGCGGCATCCACTGCATCTTCGCCACCGCCCATTCGGACCTCCAGACCCGCGAGCGCGCCCGGGCCGCCTGCCCGCTCGGCTGGCTGACCAAGCCGTTTACCAGCGGCGATCTCCTGCAGGCGGTGAAGCAAGGGCTCGCGGATTCGGGATCGCACTGAGCGCGAGGCGCGCGCGCCTCCGAGCAACGCCCCCTCCTCCTCCTCCCCCCTATTCCCGTTCGTGCTGAGCCTGTCGAAGCACATTGGGCGAGCGTTCCGCCAGCGCCCTTCGGCGCAGCCGGGCGAGCCTCTGCCGGCTCTTCGCGTGGGGCGGGATGGATCCTGAAACGAGTTCAGGATGACGAGGTTTTCCGGCCTGCCCCATGTCTGACCCGTCACCCTGAACTTGTTTCAGGGTCCATGTGGCTCCCAGAGCTGACGCCTGACGGCAGGCTGCACACGCAAATCCTCCCCTGCAAGGGGAGGTGGCAGCCGCGAAGCGGCTGACGGAGGGGTGTCACCTTACCGGCGGGCGGTTACACCCCTCCACCACCGCCTGCGGCGGCGGTCCCCCTCCCCTTGCAGGGGAGGATCAGGAGCGTTCCGCCAGCGCCCTTCGACAGGCTCAGGGCGAACGGAAACGGGGGATCCGCGGCTGTCCTAGACCCCGTTCGTGCTGAGCTCGTCGAAGCACGGTGGGCAAGTGTTCCGCCAGCGCCCTTCGACAGGCTCAGGGCGAACGGAACCGGGGGGCAATTCAATTCCAACCCTAAGCTCAGGGTCCGCGGGGAAAGGGATATCCCCTCCCCGTTCGTGCTGAGCTTGTCGAAGCACGCTGGCGCAACCTGGCCGATAACGGGTTGCCATGACCGGGCGAACATTCGCTATAGTCGCTGCGAAAGAGAGAGGGACGCATGCACATCCACAAGACGAAGCTTTTCGCGGCACCGGCGGCGCTGGCGCTGCTTGCCGGCACCATGATCGCGCTCGGGGGCGGCACTGGCGAGGCTACCGCCGCCACCTCGGACGCGCCGGCATGGGCCGTGCAGCCGGGCGGCGAGCTGGGGTTCACGGTCATGAACAACGGCAGCGAACGGCTCACCGGCAAGTTCGGCACATGGAGCGGGGACATCCGCTTCGATCCGCTGGCACCGGAAACCGCGGCGATCGCCATCACCGTCGATCTTGCCAGCGCCACGCTGAACGACGGCTTCCGCGACGGGCTGCTCAAGGGCGACGAGTTCTTCGACATCGCTTCGGGTCCGACCGCGACGTTCACCAGCTCCTCTGTCGAGGCTCTGCCGGACGGGCGCTATGTCGCGCACGGCACGCTCTCGCTGCGCGGCGTGAGCCAGCCGCAGGACGTCGAGTTCCGCCTGACGGGCGGGGACGAGGCCAAGCGGGTCGAAGGCAGCGCCACGATCGAGCGCCAGCCGTTCAACATCGGCTTCGGCCAGTACGGCGGCTCGCTGGACCCCTCGGTCGCGGTCGAATTCGCGTTCGACGCCGCGCGCGGGTGACCTCGCGCCCCGCCGTCCTGGTTACCGGCGGCGCCCGGCGGATCGGCGCGGCGATCGCTCGTCGTTTCGCCGGCGAAGGCTGGCACGTGGTGATCCACTGCCATGCCTCGCTGGGCAAGGCTGAGGAAATGGCGGCAACTCTGCCGAGCGCGGAGGCGATCTGCTGCGACCTCTCCGACGGCGGGGCGGCCGTCGCGATGATCGAGCGGCAGGCGGCGCGGCTGGATAACTGGCGGGCGCTGGTGAATTCCGCGTCCGTCTTCAGGGCGGACGACGTTGCGGCGCTCGATCCCGCGATCTTCAGCGAAGCGATGCAGGTCAATGCCGGCACTCCGGCGGCGATCGCGCAAGCCTACCTGCGAGGCGCGCGCTCGCCGGCGGGTCGGCGGGTGATCCAGGTCACCGACCAGAAGCTCGCCAACCCGAACCCCGATTTCTTCAGCTACACGATGAGTAAGCACGCGCTCGGCGCCACGGTGCCGATGCTGGCGCAAGCCGCCGCTCCCGCCGACCGCGTCTACGGCCTGGCGCCCGGCGCTATCCTGGCCAGCTACGACCAGGCGCCGGAAGAAGCCGAGGTGTCGCACCGAATGAACCTGCTGCAGCGCCGCACGGGGGCAGACGAAGTGGCCGACGCCGCCTGGTTCCTGGCCACCGGGCCGCTCGCCGGCGGGCAAACGCTCTTTGTGGATTCCGGGCAGCATCTGCTAAGCCAGCCGCGGGACGTGATGTTTCTCGCACGCGGGGAAGGCGGATGAAGCGGCACCGGCTGTCGACGCGGATCTGGCACTGGGTCAACGCGCTCAGCCTGGTGATCCTGTTCATGTCGGGGCTCAACATCTCGAACGCCCATCGGCGTCTCTACTGGGGCGAAGCGGGGTTCGAAGCGGCCGACGCTTGGCTCCACGTCGCGCGCTTCCCCGGCTGGGCGACGATCCCCGGTCACTACAGTCTGTCCGCCGCGCGCGACTGGCACTTGCTGTTCGCCTGGGTCTTCACGCTGGGGCTGCTGCTCTACATAGCGTCGGCGCTGCTCAACGGGCACTTGCGCCGCGATATCCTCACTAGCCGCAAGGAATGGCGTTGGGCGGCGATCCGCGCGGACTTTGCCGCACACTTGCGGCTCGATTTCCAGCACGCCGGGGGCAAGTACAACTTCTTCCAGAAGCTGAGCTACGCGCTGGTCATCTTCCTGATGTTGCCGCTGATGGTGCTTACCGGGCTGGCGCTCAGCCCGGCGATGGACGCCAGTTGGCCGTGGCTGCTCGACCTGTTCGGCGGGCGGCAGAGCGCGCGTTCGATCCATTTCATCGTCGCCTGGGGGCTGGTCGTGTTTCTCGTCGTCCATGTCGTCCTGGTTCTGCTGTCCGGGCCGATCCGCCAGCTCAGGGACATGACCGTTGGAGGATCCGCCGATGAAGCGGCGTAACCTGCTGGTGGGCCTCGGCGCCGGCCTTGTCGCCGGGTGCTCGAAGGTCGGCCAGAGCGAGCCGATGCAGACGCTGTTCGACTGGTCCGAAAGGCTTCACAACGGCGCGCACCGCGCGCTCGGGCGCAAGGCCCTCGCCCGCGAATACGCGCCGGAGGACATCTCGCCCTTCTTCCGCGGCAACGGCACGATCGAGCCGGACGGCGGCGCCTATGCCGCCCACGCCGCAGCCGGTTTCGCCGACTGGCGGCTCGCGGTCGGCGGTCTGGTGCGGCGCGAGCTGGCGCTGTCGCTGGACCAGCTCATGGTCCTGCCGCAGCGCACGCAGATTACCCGCCACGACTGTGTCGAAGGCTGGAGCGCCATCGGGCAGTGGACCGGCCCGCAGCTCTCCACCGTGCTGCAGATGGCGGACCTGCAGCCCGAAGCGCGCTACATCGTGTTCCGCTGCGCCGACCGGCTGAACGGCGCGGAGTACTACGAGAGCATCGATCTCGAGGACGCGTTCCACCCGCAGACGATCATCGCTCACCGGCTCAACGGCGAGCCGCTGCCGGTACGCAACGGCGCGCCCTTGCGAATGCGGATCGAGCGCCAGCTGGGCTACAAGCACGCCAAGTACCTGACCGGGATCGAGGCCGTCGCCAGCCTGGAGGGGATCGGCCGCGGCGAAGGCGGCTACTGGGAGGACCGCGGCTACCAGTGGTACGCGGGCATTTGAGTCAGTCGCCCTCCCGCTTGCGGGAGGTCCTTCGAGACGGGCTCTCAGCCTGCGGCTTCGATCCCTCCTCAGGACGAACGGATTTGAAGCCTATCCCGTTCGTCCTGAGGAGCGAGGACGCAGTCCGAGCGTCTCGAAGGACAGGCCCCTCCCGCAAGTGGGAGCGGAGATAGCCGGTGATTGACAGTGCCGGGGCGGCGCTGTTCAAAGCTCCCGGGGTAATAACGAGAGAGGACCGCCGCCGATGTGGCTGCTCGACAAGTTTCTGACCAAAGCCATCCGCCGTGGCCGGCTGGTGGTCACGAATTACAACGGCAAGACATACCAGTACGGTCCGGGAGGCGGGGACGAAATCCGCATCCGCCTGAACCACCCCAAGGCCGCCCGGCACATCGCCGCCTATCCGCAAGTCGGCGCTGGCGAGGCCTACATGTGGGGCTGGCTCGAGGTCGAGCCGCCGCACGACATTCGCGACATGGTGCTGTTCGTCACCGGGAACACCAAGAAGACCGGCGACGTGGCGATCCAGCCGAAGGGCCCGCTGCGCCGGTTCACCCAGCGCCTGATCGCCAAGGCCGACGGCATCAACCTGCGCGGCAAGGCGCGCAAGAATGCCGAGCACACCTACAATCTGACCCGCCGGCTGTACGAGCTGTTTCTCGACGAGGACCGGCAATACACGATGGCCTATTATCGCGACACGTCGAACAGCCTGGAGAAGGCCCAGCTCGACAAGAAGGCCCACATGGCGGCCAAGATGAACATCAAGCCGGGCATGAAAGTCCTCGACATCGGCTGCGGCTGGGGCGGGTTCGCGCTCTACCTCCACAAGCACTACGGCTGCGAAGTGCTCGGCGTCGCGCTGGCGCCGGACCAGATCGCCTTCTGCCAGGAACGGGCCAAGGCCGAAGGCGTGGAGGACAAGGTCAAGTTCGCCCTGATGGACTACCGCGACGTCGAAGGGCAGTTCGACCGGATCAGCTCTGTCGGCCTGCTGGAGCATGTCGGCACCGCGCACTATCCGGAGTTCTTCAGGCACACCAGCAAGCTGCTGAAGCCGGACGGGGTGATGTTCAGCCACTGCTGCGGCCGTGCCGGCACCCCCGGCTTCACCGACGCCTGGACGCGCAAGTACATCTTCCCCGGCGGCTACATCCCCGCCCTGTCGGAGCTGGTGATCGAGAGCGAGAAGGCTGGCTGGCAGGTGATGGACGTGGAAGCGATGCGCTTCCACTACAGCCACACGCTGGAGGAATGGTACAATCGGACGGTCATGCACCGGGAGGAGATCGTCGATCTCTATGACGAGCAGTTCTACCGCATGTGGCTGTTCTACCTCGCCGGCGCGGAGCAGAGCTTCCGCCACGGCAAGATGGTCAACTGGCAGATCGTCTATGTGAAGGACCGCGCGGCAATCCCGATGACGCGCGACTTCATGTACGAGGAAAGCGAGCGGCTGCGCGAGAGCGAGGAGCCGCCGGTCTGGCACCTCGCGCAGGCGGCCGAGTAGAGCGGCAGGGGGTCGATGAAGCAGGAGCTGTTCGAGCGCTTCCTGGCGCGCGTGGTGGAGCGCGGCCGGCTGGAGGTGACGTATGCCTCCGGCACGACCGCCTCTTTCGGGCACCCGGCCGAGGGTTATCCCGAAGTCGCCCTGCGCTTCACCGACGACAAGGTGCCGCGCGACCTGGTCATCGATCCGCGCACCGGCGCCGGCGAAGCCTACATGGACGGGCGAATGGTGATCGAACGCGGCGACGTGCTCGACCTCGTCACGCTAGTGCGGATGAACAACCGCTTCGAACGGTTCGACCGGCTCCACGAACCCGGCGCGCTCGCCGGGCTCAAGCGCCGCCTGCGGTTCCTCCACCGCTCGTTCAACGACGCCCGGAGCGCGCGCCGGAACGTCGCCCATCACTACGACATCGGCAACGATCTCTACCGGCTGATGCTCGATGCCGAGCACATGCAGTACAGCTGCGCCTATTGGCCGGACGACGGCATGACGCTGGAGCAGGCGCAGAACGCCAAGCTGGCGCATATCGCCGCCAAGCTGGCCCTATCGCCGGGGCAGCGCGTGCTCGATATCGGCTGCGGCTGGGGCGGGATGGCGATCTACCTGGCGCGCCACTGCGATGTCGAAGTGCTCGGCATCACCCTCAGCAAGGAGCAGCTCGCCCTCGCCGAGCAACGCGTGCGCGACGCCGGAGTCTCGGCCCGGGTGCGGCTGGAGCTGGTCGACTACCGCGATCTCGCCGCGCGCGGGGAGCGGTTCGACCGGATCGTCTCGGTCGGCATGTTCGAGCATGTCGGCCGGCCGCAGTTCGGGACCTTCTTTCGCGCCTGCGCCAATCTCCTGGCCGACGACGGCGTGATGCTGCTGCACACGATCGGCCGCATGGGCGGCCCCGGCGTGACCGACGCGTTCACCGACAAGTACATCTTCCCCGGCGGCTACATCCCCGCGCTCAGCGAAACCGTCGCCGCCAGCGAGCGGGTCCGCCTGATCGCCACCGATGTCGAGACCTTGCGGCTGCACTACGCGAAGACCCTGCGCGAATGGTACAAGCGCTGCGTCGCCAACCGAGCGGCGATCGTGGCCATGTACGACGAACGCTTCTTCCGCATGTGGACCTTCTACCTTTGCGGATCGATCGCCGCCTTCGAGCACGGCGGCATGTGCAACTACCAGATCCAGTACACCCGCAACCGCCACGCCCTGCCGCTGACCCGCGGCTACATGGAGCCGGCCGAGCAGGCGCTGCTGTGTGGTACGAGGTAGTGTAACCGGCACTTAGCCCCTTCCCCTCTCCCCTTGCGGGAGAGGGAGGAGCCCCGCAGGGGCGGAGGGAGAGGGGTCGGCGGCGTTAGCCGCCGATGGCGGCGCCCCGAGCGATAGTTCGGTCACTCTAGCGCCTCCCGATAACTTCGTGGTTCGACAGGCTCACCACGAACGGACAGAGAGACCCCCCGATGTCCGAATACATGAACCGTTCGTCCTGAGCTTGTCGAAGGACGATCGGCGCCACGCCGGACCGCTGTGCCAGGTTCGCGATTCGACAGGCTCACCACGAACGGAGATAAGCCCGCCATGTCCCAGCCTGCGCCCGCCGCTGTGCCGCTGACTCGCGCGTCGATCTTCGCGCAGGCCTGGCCGATCATGCTCGGGCAGGCGTCGATCCCGCTCGTCGGCGTGGTCGACGCGATGGTCATCGGACGCACCGGAGATGCTGCCGCATTGGCCGGGGTGGCGCTTGGCGCGACGGTCATCGGCCTGATCTTCTGGAGCTTCGGCTTCCTGCGCATGGGCATGACGGGGCTGACCTCCCAGGCCGACGGCGCCGGCGACAGAAAGGAAGTCGAGGCGCTGCTCGTCCGCGGACTGGCGATCGGCGGCGCGATCGGTGTGCTGCTGCTGGCGCTGCTCTGGCCGCTCCGAGAGCTCGCCTTCGCCATCCTCGCCGGCGGCGAAGCGACCACGGCCGAAGCGAGCGGGTACGTCACCGCGCGCTTCTTCGGCGCCCCGGCGGCGCTGTGCGTCTTCGCGATCACCGGCTGGCTGTTCGGGCTCGGCCGCACGCGCGCGGCGCTTACGCTGCAGCTGGTGATGAACGCCGCGAACATCGTGTTCGACGTCGTGCTGGTGTTCGGCTTCGGCCTGGGCGCGGCCGGGGTCGGGGCCGGCACCGCGGGCGCGGAGTGGGTCGCCCTCGCCGCCGGGCTGGTGCTCGTCACGGGGGTCGCCGGCGCAAACCCGCACGCCCTCGCCCGCCGCGCCGGACGCGCGGCGCTGTTCGCCCCGGCGGCCATGCGCCGGCTGTTCGCCATCAACCGCGACCTGATGATCCGCACTGTGGCGCTGCTGATCATGTTCGCCTGGTTCGCCAATGCCGGCGCGCGGCTCGGCGCAGAGACGCTGGCGGCCAACCACGTACTGCTGCAGTTCGTCAACGTCGCCGCCTTCATCCTCGACGGTTTCGCCTTCACCGCCGAGTCCCGCATCGGCCAGGCGATCGGCACCCGATCCCGCGCCCAGTTCGTCCGCGCCATCCGGCTGACCGGCGAGTTCTCGCTCGCCGCCGGTGCACTCATGGCCGCCGCGTTCTGGCTGCTGGGAGAGCCGGTGATCGCACTGATCTCCACGGACCCCGCGATACGCGCGAGCGCGAGCCTGTTCCTCCCCTTCGCCGCGCTCGTGCCCCTGATCGGGATGCCGAGTTGGCTGCTCGACGGCGTGTTCATCGGCTCCACCCAAGGCCGTGCGTTGCGCAACGCCGGTGTGCTCGCGGCCGTGCTCTACCTCGCCGCCGACCTGGCGCTGCGCCCGCTCGGCAACCTGGGCGTGTGGCTTGCGTTCTCCGCCAGCTACCTGCTGCGCGCCGGAGGTCTGGCGCTCTATTTCCCGAGCCTTCTCCGGTCTTTCGAGCAAACACAAGCGGTTGCGCGGCCGGGGGCGATTGCGTAACCCCGCGGCGATGACAGTTCGCCATCTCAACCGGATCATGCTGCGCCTGGTCCTGGCTGTTCTCGGCCTCGTCGCTTTCGCCCACCCAGCCGCCGCCGAGGTGGACGTGCACTTCCACAGCTTCAACGGTTCGGCCCTGTTCGGCCGCTATCCGCACACGTTCGTGGTGTTCGAGGGCACGCTGGAGGGCGGGCACAAAGTGAACGAGAACTTCGGCTTCAGCGCCAAGCGAATCTCCCCGGCGATCCTGACGGGCCCGGTCGAGCACACGATCTACGTCGAAGAGCAGAAGTACATCGCCAAGACCAACCGCCACTTCACGGTGACGGTAGACGACGCCACCTATCGCAAGATGCGCGCCGAAATCGACGCCCTGCGGGCGGCGAAGGGCAAGCTATACGACCTCGACAAGTACAACTGCATCCACTTTGTGGGCCGGATGGCCCAGCTCGCCGGCCTGAAGGTCGACTACCCCAAGAACCTGCTGCGCAAGCCGCGCGCATGGCTGAACCGGGTCAGCACGCTCAATCCGAAGCTCGGCGCGAAACCGATCACCGGCTGAGCCGCCGTTCCCGTGTTGCCGCGCGGGCGCGCGCCTGTTAACGGCGCGCGCGAATTCCGGCGGAGCGAAACATGTCCGATATCAAGCGTGTCGTCCTGGCCTATTCGGGCGGACTCGACACCAGCGTCATCCTCAAGTGGCTGCAGGTGACCTACGGCTGCGAAGTCGTCACGTTCACTGCCGATCTCGGCCAGGGCGAGGAACTGGAGCCCGCGCGCGCCAAGGCGCAGCTCATGGGCGTTCCGGACAAGCACATCTACATCGACGACTTGCGCGAGGAATTCGTCCGCGACTTCGTCTTCCCGATGATGCGCGCCAATGCCCGCTACGAAGGGGACTACCTGCTCGGCACCTCGATCGCCCGGCCGCTGATCTCCAAGCGCCTGATCGAGATCGCCCGCGAGACCGGCGCCGACGCCATCGCCCACGGCGCGACCGGCAAAGGCAACGACCAGGTCCGTTTCGAGCTCAGCGCCTACGCGCTCGATCCGGACATCAAGGTCATCGCTCCCTGGCGCGAATGGGAGCTGACCTCCCGCACCGCGCTGATCGCCTGGGCGGAACAGCACCAGATCCCGGTGCCCAAGGACAAGCGCGGCGAGAGCCCGTTCTCGACCGACGCGAACCTGCTGCACACCTCCAGCGAAGGCAAAGTGCTCGAGGATCCGTGGGAGGAAGTGCCCGACTATGTCTTCAGCCGGACCGACAATCCCGAGGATGCGCCCGACTCTCCCGAATATATCACCATAGATTTCGAGCGGGGTGACGGCGTCGCCCTGAACGGCACGGCCATGAGCCCCGCGACCCTGCTCACCGAGCTGAACACCCTCGGCAAGCGGCACGGCATCGGCCGGCTCGACCTGGTCGAGAACCGCTTCGTCGGCATGAAGAGCCGCGGCATGTACGAGACGCCCGGCGGCGAGATCTACGCCCGCGCCCACCGCGGAATCGAGCAGATCACCCTCGACCGCGGCGCCGCGCACCTCAAGGATGAGCTCATGCCGAAGTACGCGGAGCTGATCTACAACGGCTTCTGGTTCGCGCCCGAGCGCGAGATGCTGCAGGCGGCGATCGACCACAGCCAGGCGAAAGTGAGCGGGACCGTGCGCCTGAAGCTCTACAAGGGCCAGGCGAGCGTCGTCGGCCGCAAGAGCGCCGACAGCCTTTATTCGGAACGCCACGTCACCTTCGAGGACGATGCCGGCGCTTACGACCAGCAGGATGCGGAAGGCTTCATCAAGCTCAACGCGCTGCGTCTGCGCCTGCTGGCGAAGCGCGACCGGGGATAAACCCTGCATTTCGCGGCGAACCGTTGACTTATCCAGCCTTGTCCACTGGCATTCCTGACTAAAGTGGATAAGTCGGCCGGTTCGCTCTTGCCCGACTCGGCGCGCAGGCGCATTCTCTAGACATCGAGAGCGGGGATTGGCTCTTCGGACGGACGGGATCACACCCTGAAAGACGAAGAGATTTTGGAACTTCTCTCGACGCGATGGCGAGATGCCGCGCGGTGGAGGGATGAAAGCCAGGGCATCTTCGGATGCCGCAACTTCCAGACCGCTGAAGCCGCAAGGGCGCGCGATCGGCAGGCCGCACTTCCGGCCGGTTTCGATAAAGCGGCGATGCCCCGCATCGCCGAACCATGAGAAGCTGGCCAGGAGAACGGTCGCGGAACCGCCGGACGGCAAGGGAAAGGTCTTCGGATCATACCCGGCCCCGACGGAACCGGCACCGGCGCGAGCGCCGGGCGACATAACTGCCGCCTCCGGGCTGCAGTGAAACGTCAGGCGTAAAGCGTTCCTCGGAACCCACACGCCGGTGAGAGTGGGGTCGGCAGCAATGCCGGCCCCATTTCCGTTTGTGGCCGGCTTGCTCTGCCTCCCTGCCTACTCCCACCCTTCCTTGTCATGCTGAACTCGTTTCAGCACCCATCCCGCCGTTTGCGCCGGGCTTGCAGATCGAGGTCTGGCCCGCCCCACCTCTCCCGCCACCACAATGCCGGCCAAATGGCCCTGAACCGAGTTCAGGGTGACGAGTGGGAAGAGGGTGCATCGGACTTATCGGGCGAAGTTGGACAGCATGATCCCGCTCGCGCGCTGCGGATCATCCTCTAGGGACATCGCCGCCAGGGACCCACAACACGCAGTAGCGTGCGAAAAATCGCGCTGGCCGCCCTCATTTCGCCCGAATTGTTCCACGACTCGCGGCGAGTCGAGCCTGCGGCGGGGCCGGACGACTGCGCTGGGGTTCTTTTCATCGGCGAACCCCCGTACCGACCCTCCCCACATGGTCGACGGGAACATCACTATGAAGCTGCGCGCAGGGATTGCCGCTTTTGCGGTACTTGGTCTCGGCGGGGCGCTGGCCTCGGCGCATGCGGAAGATGCCGCGCCTGCGGTCGCAGCGCCGCAGCCGCAAGCCGTGGATGCCTCCCTCCCCCGGTTCCAGCCCGCCGTGCAGCCGGCTCAACTCGTGCCGGTCGCTCCGGTCGCGGAAGAGATGAGCGAAGCCGAGCCGGAAGAGAGCTGGGAGCCGGTCGGCCGCGGTGTCGCGAGCTGGTACGGTCCGAAGTTCGCCGGCCGCCGCACCGCCAGCGGCGAGACCTTCGACCCGACCGAGTACACCGCGGCCCATCGCACCCTGCCGTTCGGCAGCACGGTCCGCGTGACGAGCGACTCCGGCCGCTCCGTGGTGGTGCGGATCAACGATCGCGGGCCCTTCAGCCCGGGCCGGGTCATCGACGTCTCGCAAGCCGCGGCGCGAGACCTGGGCCTGATCGGCCCCGGCCACGGCAACGTTTCGCTCGCCATTCTCGACGAGTGAGCGCGGGCGCCCTGAGCGCCATTCTTCACCGCAACCGAGTTGCAATCCGGCTGTCCGCCCCCACATCGCATCGAGCCTTGGGGCCGCTTCCGCGCGCCCTCGATCCCAATGCTTGACTGGCGCGAACATTTGCGGAACATCCACACACTATGTCCCTGACTCACATTTCCGTCCGCGGCGCCCGAGAGCATAACCTCAAGGGCATCGACATCGACCTGCCGCGCGACGCCCTGATCGTGATCACCGGCCTTTCCGGCTCGGGCAAGAGCAGCCTGGCGTTCGACACGATCTACGCCGAAGGCCAGCGCCGCTATGTCGAATCGCTGAGCGCCTATGCGCGCCAGTTTCTCGAAATGATGCAGAAGCCGGACGTCGAGCATATCGACGGCCTCAGCCCGGCGATCTCGATCGAGCAGAAGACCACCAGCCGCAACCCGCGCTCCACGGTCGCCACAGTGACCGAGATCTACGACTACATGCGCCTGTTATGGGCGCGTGTCGGCGTGCCCTACTCCCCCGCCACCGGCCTGCCGATCGAGGCACAGACCGTGTCCAACATGGTCGACCGGGTCATGGCCCTGCCCGAAGGTACGCGGCTCTACCTGCTCGCCCCGGTCGTGCGCGGCCGCAAGGGCGAGTACCGCCGCGAGCTGGCCGAATGGCAGAAGGCCGGCTTCACCCGCGTGCGGATCGACGGTGAGATCTACGAGATTGCCGAAGCGCCCGCGCTCGACAAGAAGTACAAGCACGACATCGAAGTCGTGGTCGACCGCCTCGCGGTTCGCCCCGGGATCGAGACGCGCCTGGCCGACAGCTTCGAGACCGCGCTGAAGCTGGCCGAGGGGCTGGCTTATGTCGACCTGGCGGATGGGACGGTGGCTGAACTGCACCACCCCCCGACCCCCTCCTCTGAAGAGGAGGGGGGGAAGAAGAAGCGTAAAAAAACTCTCCCCTCCTCTTCAGAGGAGGGGCCGGGGGTGGTGGCGAGCGAAGCGAGCGGCGGCAAGCTCAAAGGCGCCGGCCTCCCGCCGAACCGCATCGTGTTCTCGGAAAAGTTCGCCTGCCCGGTATCCGGCTTCACGATCGAGGAAGTCGAGCCGCGGCTGTTCTCGTTCAACGCGCCGCAGGGCGCCTGCTCCGCGTGCGACGGCCTGGGCGAGAAGCTGCTGTTCGATCCGCAGCTCGTCGTTCCGAACGAGCACCTCTCGCTCAAGAAGGGCGCGATCGTGCCCTGGGCGAAGTCGAACCCGCCCTCCCCTTATTACATGCAGGTCCTCGCCAGCCTGGCGCAGGCTTACGACTTCAGCCTGGAGACCCCCTGGACGGACCTCGCGCCCGACCAGCGCGAGATCATCCTGCACGGCACCGGCGGACTGCCCGTGGCGCTGACCTTCAAGGACGGGCGCAAGCAGTACACCGTGCACAAGGCGTTCGAGGGGGTGATCGGCAACCTCAACCGCCGCATGCTGCAGACCGACAGCGCCTGGATGCGGGAGGAGCTGTCGAAGTTCCAAACCGCCCAGCCGTGCGAGACCTGCCACGGCAAGCGCCTGAACGAGAAAGCCCTGGCGGTGAAAGTCGCCGGCACGGACATCGCCACGCCGACCAAGATGAGCGTGTCCGACGCCAAGCGCTGGTTCCTCGATCTCGAGCCGCAGCTCGGCTCGCAGCAGCAGCAGATCGCCCGCGCGATCCTCAAGGAAATCAACGAGCGGCTCGGCTTCCTCGACAACGTCGGACTGGACTACCTCAACCTCGACCGGACCAGCGGCACCCTTTCCGGCGGAGAGAGCCAGCGCATCCGTCTGGCGAGCCAGATCGGTTCAGGACTGTCCGGCGTTTTGTACGTTCTGGACGAGCCATCCATCGGCTTGCACCAGCGCGATAACGACCGCTTGCTGGAAACGCTCAAGCGCCTGCGCGACCTCGGCAACACGGTGATCGTGGTCGAGCACGACGAGGACGCGATCCGCACGGCCGACCACATCGTCGATCTCGGCCCCGGTGCCGGCGTGCACGGCGGGGAGATCGTTGCCCAGGGCACGCTCAAGCAGATCCTCAAGAGCAAGAACAGCCTAACCGCCGCCTATCTCAACGGCACGCGCGAGATCGCGGTGCCGAAGAAGCGCCGCAAGGGCAACGGCAAGCACGTGACCGTCCACGGCGCGCGGGCGAACAACCTCAAGAACGTCACCGCCGCGATCCCGCTCGGCACGTTCACCTGCATCACCGGCGTGTCCGGCTCCGGCAAGTCGAGCTTTACCGTGGACACGCTCCACGCCGGCGCGGCCCGCGCGCTCAACGGCGCGCGCGTGATCGCCGGCCCGCACGACAAGATCACCGGCCTGGAATACTGCGACAAGGTGATCGAGATCGACCAGTCGCCGATCGGCCGCACCCCGCGTTCTAACCCGGCGACCTACACCGGCGCCTTCACCCAGATCCGCGACTGGTTCGCCGGCCTGCCGGAGGCGCAGGCGCGCGGCTACAAGCCCGGCCGCTTCAGCTTCAACGTCAAGGGCGGCCGCTGCGAGGCGTGCCAGGGCGACGGGCTGATCAAGATCGAGATGCACTTCCTGCCGGACGTCTACGTCACCTGCGAAGAATGCCACGGCCGCCGCTACAACCGCGAAACGCTGGAGGTGAAGTTCAAGGGCCTCAGCATCGCCGACGTGCTCGACATGACGATCGAGGATGCGGAGGAATTCTTCAAGGCCGTGCCCCCGATCCGCGACAAGATGCATATGCTGAACGAAGTCGGCCTGGGCTACGTCAAGGTCGGCCAGCAGGCCACGACGCTGAGTGGGGGCGAGGCCCAGCGCGTCAAGCTCGCCAAGGAACTCAGCCGCCGCAGCACCGGCCAGACCCTCTACATCCTCGACGAGCCGACCACGGGCCTCCACTTCGAAGACGTCCGCAAGCTCCTCGAAGTCCTCCAGCGCCTGGTCGACCAGGGCAACTCCGTGGTGGTGATCGAGCACAACCTCGACGTCATAAAGACCGCCGACTGGATCATCGACCTAGGCCCCGGCGGCGGCGTCCGCGGCGGCGAGATCGTGGCGGAGGGCACCCCGGAGGATGTGGCGGCCGAGCCGAGGAGCTTCACGGGCGGGTACCTGAAGCCGATGTTGAAGAAGCGGAAGGTGCGGGAGGCGGCGGAGTAGGGGCGCTCACAAAGCGGAAGTAGTCGCACAATTCTGTTGAGCATACCAAGGAGATTTGCGTAGTGTCGTCACACTAACACTTTCTTTGGGGGGGAAAGATGGAGAAGTGGCTTCACGTATTCCGAATTCGTTGTGAGCACTTTGCGCAATCGGACATGTTTGCAGAAGATCGCAGACCAGATGAAGTCATCATCGACGCGTTCCGCGCACACCCGGCGGCTGAGATCGGAGGTGGGAGCGAGTGGCACATCGCAGCCACAGACGTGTTCGCCGGGAATGCCATCGCGTTCCAGATCGGACGAGTGTAGTCGGTCACCAATCCGCAGTACGACGGACAACGAGAAAGGTTCTACGAAACCGAGGGTGAACGCGCTCCGTACGCTTACGGGGTTTTCGACGGTGATACCCAAGCGTGCGTCATCGAGCGGAAGTCTCAGGTCTCAGCAAAGGCGGCCGAAGTCGCTTCAAAGCTACAAAAGCTCCTCAACACCTCAAAGTATGCGCCCGAAGCGGGCTTCCGTATCGTAGTGGATGAACTGCGAGACCCGGAAGGTTTCATCGAGCAGATCCGCGATGCCGACCGAGTCACCCGCTTTCAGTTTGCAGCTGAGTTTGAGAACGCCCATGACGTTTATAATCTCATCCACCGGCCAGCGGAAGAGTATAATGAGAAGATTGGCGGCACCAAGACGACCGTCGAAAGTCGCGGCCCTTCGCTCGATAAAGACATAGTTGAGGAAATGGCTCGGAGCGCTGCGTCTGTCGGAGATCCAGCGAGCGCCACCATCAAAGAAAAAGGTAAGTCGAAGGGGAAGACGATATATCTGCGCGGTACTCCTCTTTTAGAAAAAATACTGCTGCCAGCTGGAATTGATGGCATGAAGGAGCAGATGCTCGCTGCCCTTAGGTCAGCATATAATCGCTTGAGAAGGCCGGACCAAGGTGATTGAGGGGTTCTGGCCTTGGGTGATAGGCCGGTCCGGCAGAAAGACCGGACTTAAACTGCTATTTACTAGATGGCTACTGGCCGACGCAGCAATTGCCGCTGCGCTGACATTTGGCTTACGTGTGAATGGCTTCGACTTTGCGTCTAAGGCACTCTTTCCGGCCGCATCAATACTAGTGGGAATGGCCATTGCCTGGACAGCCCGGGCAGCTACAATCCTGAATTCCGGCGAATTTCGCAAGGAAATCATCTCAGACGACAATCCGATAGAAGATTATATTTACGGGTATCAACTGTCAAATAGCCATTCTCTTTGGCTGCGTAATATATATCGCAATTATGTCGGTCGGTGGTTTCTCGTTCTTTGTGTATAATCGTTATTATTCATGTCTCGCGTCGTCGTTTTTTATGTACTTTATTATTTCTTCGACCATTAGGGAGTGTTGGTCACTTATAAATTTCACCAACTTATTAGCAATATTGGACTCAAAGGTCAGGTGATTCCGAAGAGCTGCCTGCCGGAAGCGATGTTGACTGGGCGAGCACAGCCCTCAAGCAAACGCGCTTTGCCCCAAGGCCATCGACGACGGCAGCATCAAGTGGTAACCTGACGGCGGCGGAACAACCACTTTGCAGGCTTCCTACGCATGGGTTCTGTTTGCTCCGGTTTACAAGGAGCAGAATGGACACCCTCTGAAGCCGCACCGACGCCGCTCGCCCGCCCACGGTATCGGTTCACTGCCAGCACCAATGTCCTCTGAGCTCCCGAACGCAGGCGACCTCTATGCTCGAGGATATTGGATAAGCTGCCGCGACACTGGAGAACTTTTAGCCGCAGGCATTCACAAACACAGTAGCGCGTTTCACATATATCAGGACGATTTTCTTCGCTAATTCAATCGTTTTGCTCTATAGGTTCAGTAATCCCCCGCGTAACGCGCTGGCGGCGAAGCAGGCTGGTCTGCACCGGCCCTTCGTTGGAGCAATTGCATGTCCTGGATTGCTGTCGTCGCCATTGTGAGCGTGGGCTTTGCTTGCGCGTTTGCCTTGAGCGAATGGGTCGTCAGGCGGCGGGACACGGGGCTCCCCGACACGGACGATGCGCAGGACTGGGTGCCCTGAGGCACTCGCGGCGCGGGCGGCAGGGCTGCTTATGGCGCCTCCCCTCTGAAATCGCGCTGAGCCCGGAACCAACGGCCCCTGCGCGCGCTCCACATTCCGCATGAACGGCCCGCTCGAATGGATCGCCGCCATCGGCACGATGATCGCTGCAGGGCTGATCGCCGCCGATATGGGGCGCAAGGCGACCGGCTGGGGCTTCGTGCTGTTCTGCGCGGTGGCGGTGACCTGGATCGTCTCCGGCCTCACCAGCGGCGCCGTGCCGATCGCGGCGATGAACGCGGTGCTGCTGCTGATCAACGTGTGGGGCGTGTGGCAGTACCTGCTCAATCCCAAGAACCGCCGCAAGCTGGAGAAGCTCGAGGAGCTTGAGGAGCAGGCTGAGCGGGAAGTGGAGGCTGAGGCGGCGGCGGAGTAGGCGGGCCCTCCCCCGGCCCCTCCCGCAAGCGGGAGGGGAGAGTGTGGTGCCACCTTCCTGCGCCTCCTTCCCTCCCCCAGCCCCTCCCGCGGGCGGGAGGGGAGAGGGTAGCGCGGCGCGCTAAGCCTGGAAACCGCCGCCGGTTCCGTGCGTTATGTGCGCGAGGCGGCGCCGGCTGCCTTCCCCCTCGTCCGTCGGCGTCGTCTCCCACAACAGGAGGGAGACCTGACCATGCATACGACGATCAAGGGCGCGGCTTTCGCGCTCAGCACTTTTGCGGTCGCTGCGGCGGCTTCGGCCCAAGAGGCGGCTAACCCCTACGTCAGCGACGATGCGGTGATCTTCGCCACGCTCGACATCGGCGGCAGCGGCAACTTCACCGGCGTGATCGACCGGGAGACGAACCGGATGTGCTACATCCTCAACGCCGCCGCGGTCGACAAGCCGACGGCCGCGCACATCCACTCCGGCGGACCCGGCGAGAGCGGCCCTCCGGTTGTGCCGCTGGAGACCCCCGCCGACGGAGCCAGCGGCGCCTGTGTGACGCTGAAGGCCGACGTGGCCCGGGCGCTGGTGGAGAACCCCGGCGGCTATTACGTCAACGTCCACAACGCCGCCTACCCGAACGGCAGGGCACGCGCGCAACTGCGGGGATAGCCTTGGAACTGGTTCACGCGGAGGCAGCGGATTTTAGGCGCTCGCAGAGGCGCAGAGGCGCTGAGGGGCTTTGTTGCCGAAGGCAGTCATACCCCGCGAATGCCGGAGTTTCTGGACGGATTCGGCCATAGGTTCCCGCTTTCGCGTGAATGACTTCGGAGGGGAAACACTCTGCGCCTCTGCGCCTCTGCGAGCGCAAAACCTTCTGGAGCCCGATCACTTGGTGCGCCCCGACTGCTCATCGCATCACTCACACACCTCGCCGCAGGGGGCGGAAACATCGGGCGGCTCGCTCGCTGCGCCCACACGAGGTGACGCCGGCCATCCTCCCCCCTCCCGTCCCCCCCAACCGGCGTCACCTCCACTTTTCCTCCAGGCATGGGTTCAACCGTACCTCGCAGCAGGGACACGATCCGTCGCGCGCCCGGGAAACGGCGGCCCGCCGGGCGTTTATCCGCTTGTGCGGCCGTCGCCCGTCCCCCGGGCGCGGACCTCACGCAAGCCGCCGGCAGAACCTCAGGCCGGACGCACGCCTCGGGCGAATGGACGACCGGCCGGTCCTAGTCCCACCGGCCCCTCGCCGACCCGCCGGGCGACCACCGAAAGGGGGAGGCCATCAGCGCCTCCCCCTTTCTTTGAAGGCCCCGGCGCCCCTCGCTGCCGAGCCGCTCCCCGCTCGCGGGCGGACGTGCGAAAACGCACCGCACAGCGCGGAACGCAGGGCCAGCTTCATCGTTTTGGATCGCGGGGCGCGGATCGGTCGCCATGCGGTTTGCCCCCTCCCGTCCCCTCCGCATGCGGCCGGTCCGCTCCCTCCCGCCATTCGAAACGGAGAAAGCGATGGAAGGCAGCGACATGACCGGCGGGCCGGAGTAGGCTGCGGCGATGCCGCGACTCTTCATCGCCCTTCGCCCGCCGGGGACCGTGCGCGATACGCTGCTCGACGCGATGGGCGGAATCGAAGGCGCGCGGTGGCAGGACGACGAGCAGCTCCACTGCACGCTGGCATTCCTCGGCCAGGTCGACGGCACGCAAGTGGAGCCGCTGATCGCTGCCCTGGAGCAGGTCGAAAGCCCGGCTTTCGCCATCGAGGTGGCGGGCGTCGGACATTTCGAGCGGAAGGGCCTGCCGAGCGCCCTCTGGGCCGGAGTGCCGCTGACGGAGCCACTGGCGCGCCTGCAGCGGCGCGTGGTCAGCGCCTGCCGCGAGGCCGGGATCGTCCCCGAGAAGCGCAACTACCGTCCCCATGTCACCCTCGCCCGCCTGCCGCGTTCGGCCGGCCCGGTCGGCGACTGGCTGGCGCTTCACGGCCGCTTGCGGGCGGGACCGTGGGAGGTGATCGGCTTTACCGTGTTCGAGAGCACGCTCTCCCCTGCCGGAGCGGTCTACGAGCCGCTGGTCGAATACGAGCTGTAAGCGGCCCCAAGGCGCACGAGCCGTTGCCCACGCCCGACGGAGCGTGGACCCCTCGCGTTCGCCGGCCCGTTGAGGAGGCACCACCACCCCTTCGACAGGAGCCGGCCGATGTCTCCTCCACAGCCCCTCCCCAGCCGGCACCGTCCTGCCAGCGGCGAGGCCGAACCCCGCCCGCGCAGCAAGGCGCATGCGGTGATCCGGCAATTGCGGCGGCGGCTCGGCGGCGGCAGCGGCAAGCGGATCAGCAAGCGCAAGGCCGCGCTGGCGCTGTCCGCCGGGGTCATGGGGCTCGGCACCGCGGCGATGCCGATGTCGCAGCCCCAGGCGCCGCAGCTGCCTTCGTCCAGCCCGGTCGAGAAGCGGAAGCGCGCGCCCTTCCTGAAGGCCAGCCCGGCGATGCTGGAGGCGATGATCGAGGAGGAAGGCGCCCGCCAAACAGTGTACCGCGATGTCGCCGGGTACCCGACCGTCGGCGTGGGGCACCTAGTGAAGCCCGAGGACGGGCTCCGGGTCGGAGACCGGATCAGCAAGGACCGGGTGCTCGACTTCCTGGAGCAGGACATCGCCATCGCCGAACGCGCGGTCGCCAGGCTGGTCGGCGACCTGCCGCTATTCCAGAACGAGTTCGACGCGCTGGTCGATCTCGTCTTCAACGTCGGTGAAGGCAATGTCTCCGCCGAGCGCAGCCCGCGGCTGAACGAGGCGATCGCCGCCGCCGACTATGATGCCATCGCGGAGGAACTGGGCTATCACCACGCTGGGGGCAGCATCGCCAAGGGCCTCATCCACCGCAGCGAAAGGCGCGCTAATATCTTCATGGATGCCTCCTACGAAGACCCGCGGGAAGCCGCGGGGGGCAGCTCTGTCGCTTAGGATCGCGGCGCTGGCCGCACTTGCGCTGTCCGCCGGCGGCTGCGGCGAGCCATCGCCGTCCCGCCCCGTGGAGGAGCCACAAGCCGCCGCCGATCAGGTCGAGGATTGCCTGCTGCTGGTGTGGCAGCGCCAGGCGACCCGGACAGAACGGTTCGACCGCGAGAACGATCGCGTCAAAGGCGGGGCGATCTCCTGCGCCACCGGGACGAGCCCGAGCCAGTTCGAGGCGGCGCTTGCGGCGATCCGCGCGGCGGCGGCGAGCGGCGACAAGGCCGCGCTGCTGGCCGAACTGGGCATGCCGCTGCTCTACATCGATGCCGCTGGAAACCGCCGCGAACTGCAGCAGGACGAACTGGCCGATGCGCTGTTCGACGACGTCTTCTCCCCGGACGTGCTCGCGCTGCTCAGGCGGGTGCGGCTGGAAGACCTGACCGTCGTGCCGGACCAGGGCGCGTTCGTGGAGCTTGGCTCGATCTGGCTCGTGGTCGACAGCTTCGGCGGGCGGCCGCGCATCGTCACCGTCAACCGCCAGGCGCTCGGCGAAGCGGCCGCGGCCGCCCGGGACGCGGCCCGGCAGGGCCAGGGACGGCCCGCCCCGCTGAACGAATGAAGCAAGCCGTTCAACGCCTTGTCATCCGCTCCGCCATACCGCTAAGGCAAGTTTCATAGGAAACCGCTGGCGAGCGGATCTCAGGAGATATGCGAATGCGGATGCAATTGTTGGCGACGGTAGCGCTCGGTTCGATGCTGGCGGCCTGCACCACCACAGATGGGGGTGTTACGAGCGAGAACGTGGCCGCGGCCCGTCCGGCGATCCCTGCCGGGACCGGCTACTTCGCGCAGGACAGCACGCTGCCCTTCCACGCGCCCGACTTCACCCAGGTGAAGGAAACGGACTATCTGCCGGCTTTCGCTCAGGGGATGGCGATCCAGTCCGCGGAAGTGGCGGCGATCGCCGGCAATCCGGAGCCTCCGACCTTCGAGAACACCATCGTCGCGCTCGAACGGTCGGGGCGGATGCTGGGCCGGGTGCAGACCATGTTCTTCGCCCTCACCGGCGCCCACACCAACGATGCCCTCGATGCGATCGACGCCGAGATCTCACCAAAGCTGACCGCGCATTACGACGCCATCAACCTCAACCCGCAGCTCTTCGCGCGAGTGAAGGCAGTCTACGACAACCGCGCGGCGATGAGCATGACGCCGGAAGACGCGGCGCTGCTCGAGAAGACTTACGACGACATGGTCCACGCCGGCGCGCTGCTCGGCGAAACCCAGCAGGCCGAAGTCAAGGCGATCAACGCGCGGCTCTCCGAAGCGACCACAGCGTTCGGCCAGCGGCTGACCGATGCGACGAACGAGAACGCCCTGGTCGTAGCGGACCACGCGAAGCTGGCGGGGCTCACGCCGGCAGAGATCGAAGCGGCCGCCAAAGAGGCCACCGAGCGTGGCCTGGCGGGCCAGTACGTCGTCACGCTGCAGAACACCACGCAGCAGCCGGCCCTCGCCTCTCTGCAGGATCGCGCCACGCGGGAGGCGCTGTTCGAGAAGAGCTGGAACCGCGCCGTGCGCGGCGGCACGAACGACACCGGATCGTTGATCGCCGAGATCATCAACTTGCGCGCCCGCAAGGCGGCGCTGTTCGGCGAGCCCGACTGGGCCAGCTACACGATGTACGACCGCATGGCGAAGGACCCGAAGACCGCGGTCGATTTCATGCGGGCGATGATCCCGGCGCTCGGCGCCACCCAGCGGCGCGAGGCGGCGCTGCTCAACCAGGCGATCAAGGCGGAAGGCAAGAACTTCACGGTGAAGCCGTGGGACTGGCAGATGTACGCCGAAAAGGTGCGCAAGGAACGCTACGACTTCGACGCGGAATCCGTGCGCCCCTACTTCCAGCTCCGCCCGGTGCTGGAGGACGGCGTGTTTTTCGCCATGAACAAGCTCTACGGCCTGACCTTCAAGGCGCGCACCGACCTGCCCGTCTATCACCCGGACGTGTGGACCTACACGGTGTTCGACAAGGACGGCAGCGAGCTCGGCCTGTTCTATTTCGACCCGTTCCAGCGCCCCTCCAAGCGCGGCGGCGCGTGGATGGGCAATTTCGTCGACCAGAGCCACCTGTGGGGCACCAAGCCGGTGATCTACAACGTGCTCAACATCCCCAAGGCGCCCGAAGGCGAGGTGCAACTGGTCAGCTGGGACAACGTCGAGACGATCTTCCACGAATTCGGCCACGCGCTGCACGGCTTCTTCGCCGACCAGCGCTACGTCACCATGTCGGGCACCAACGTGGCGCGCGACTTCGTCGAATATCCGAGCCAGGTGCACGAGATGTGGGCAGCCGAGCCCGAAGTGCTGGCGAACTATGCCAAGCACTACCAGACCGGCGCAGCGCTCGACCCGGCGACGATCGAGAAGCTCAACGCCGCCAGCAAGTTCAACCAAGGCTACGAGTTCGGCGAGACCTTCGAAGCGGCGCTGCTCGACATGCAGTGGCACGCGCTCAGCCCCGAAGAAGCGGCGACGATCCGCACCACGGCCGACGTGAACGCGCGCGAAGCCGAATGGCTCGCGGCACTGGGGCTCGAGGTGGAGAACGTCCCGCCGCGCTATCGCACGAGCTACTTCCGGCATATCTTCTCGAGCCCCGCGGGCTATTCGGCGGGCTACTACTCGTACCTCTGGACCGAGATGCTCGACCGCGACAGCCGCCAGTGGTTCCGCGACAACGGCGGCCTGACCCGCGCGAACGGCGAGCACTTCCGCAAGACCGTGCTCAGCCGCGGCGGCACGCAGGACTACTTCGAGATGTTCCGGGCCTTCGCGGGGCGCGATCCGCGGGTCGAGCCGATGCTGGAGGCCCGCGGCCTCGGTGGCGGCGGGACCGAGGCGGAGGCGGCTGACGCGGCTGATGAAACAGGCTGAGGCTGGGCCCTCATCCAAGCTTCGCTAGCTGCTGAAGCAGCAAGCTGCGCTATCCTTCTCCCACGAGTGGGAGAAGGAATTGGGTGCCGGCCTGACCATCTTTCCCACACTAGTGGACGGAACTAGGCCTTCCTTCTCCCACTGGTGGGAGAAGGATACGAAGACTTGGCCCCGCAGGGGCCTAGTCGAAGCTGGATGAGGGCAGCGGGCTCCTTCTCCCACTGGTGGGAGAAGGATACGGAGACTTGGCCCCGCAGGGGCTTAGTCGGAGTTGGATGAGGGCAGCGGATCCCTTCTCCCACTGGTGGGAGAAGGATACGGAGACTTGGCCCCGCAGGGGCTTAGTCGGAGTTGGATGAGGGCCGGCTGCCAGCAACCAACGCCCGCCCACCGGGCTCCCCGAGCCAGCGCGCCGGAACGCCCCAGACGCGTTCCACCGTGCCCGCCGACAACGCCAGCTCCGGCGGACCGTCCGCCGCGCAGCACCCGCCATCCAGGACCAGCACGCGATTCGCGTGGTTCATCGCCAGCGCCAGATCGTGCAGCACTATAACCACTCCTGCCCCGCCCCGCGCCGCGCGGCGCAAATGCTCGAGCAGAGCCAGTTGGTGCGCGAGATCGAGCGCCGCGAGCGGCTCGTCGGCGAGAATCCAGCGCGGTTCACCGGCCAGTACGCGGGCGAGCAGCGCACGGCCGCGCTCGCCGCCGGAGAGCGTCGACACAGGCCGATCGGCGAAGTCTCTCAGATCGAGCGCGGCCAGTGCACGATCGACTTGCGCCTCCCCCGCATCGGCGTGCGGCAGCCGGCCAAGCGCGACCAGGTTACGCACGGACATGTCCCAGGCCACTTCGCCGGACTGCGGGAGATAGCCGATGGCTTGTGCGCGCCGCCGCGGGTGAAGCGCGGCGAGCTGCTCATCGTCGAGCAGGACCGAGCCACGCTCCGGCGGCAACAGCCCCGCGAGCACTTGCAGCAGGGAGGACTTGCCCGCGCCGTTGGGGCCGCAGATGGCGGTAATCTCCCCCGGGCGTAGCTGGGCCGACACTCCGTTCAGGCGCGACGCGAGCACCAGATCGCGCGCTTCGAGCATCACAGCGCCTCCCTTCGCATCCGCAGCAGCAGCCAGAGAAAGAACGGCGCGCCGATCAGGCTGAGGGCGATCCCGAGGCGCAGCTCGGTGACCAGCGGCAGGATGCGGCAGACGACGTCCGCCACCAGGACCAGCAAGGCGCCCGCCAGCGCGCTCGGCACGATTAGCGAGCTCGGCCGCCGGTCGGTCAGCGGCCGCACGAGATGCGGCACGATCAGGCCGACGAAGCCGATCACCCCGGCCACCGCCACGCCGCTGCCTACCGTCAGCCCCACGCCGGCGATCAGCAGCGCCTGCAGCCGGCCGGGCGATACTCCAAGAGAGCGAGCTGCCGCCTCGCCGAGAGTCAGCGCGTCGAGCGCACGGCCCGCCATCGCCAGCAAGGCAATCCCGACGAGCACCAGTGGCGCCGCCAGCCACACGTCGGGCCATCCGCGGTCGGTCAGGGCACCCATCAGCCAGGAGACGATCTGGCTCATGGCGAAGGCATTCGGCGCGAGACTGACCGCGAGGCTGGTCAGCGCGCCAGCAAGGCTGGCGACCATCATTCCGGCGAGCGTGAACAGCGCGATGCCACCGGTACGCCCGGCGATCAGCGCCAGGAGGGCCATTGCACCCGCAGCGCCGGCCAGTGCGAACAGGGGCAGGAGCCAGGGGCCGGCGGCATAGCCGAACCACAGGCTCGCCACGGCCCCCAGGGCCGCGCCCGGCGCGATGCCGAACAGGCCCGGGTCGGCCAGCGGGTTGCGCAAATACCCCTGCATCGCCGCCCCTGCGGCGCCGAGGCCGGCGCCGATCACGACCGCCAGCAGCGCGCGCGGCAGGCGCAGTTCGCCGAGGATGATCGCCGCGTTTGGTGTTTCCCATGGGTCGAGCCAGACCCTGCCGGCGAGGAGCGACAGCGGCAGCATGACGGCGAGCGCCAGCAGCAGGGTGGGGATGGGGCGAGTCATTGCGTTGTCTCCACCACCCCCCGGCCCCCTCCTCTGAAGAGGAGGGGGAGCGGGTTGCGCTGTGCTGAAGCCCCCTCCTCTTCAGAGGAGGGGGTTGGGGGTGGTGCTCGCAAGGCTTGATCCCTTAGCGCCGCGAGCCGCCCAGCCAGCCGCGGAATGGTCGGGCCGCCGCAGAACAGCAGCGAGGGCTCGAGCTTCTCGTAGCGCACGCCGGGAAGATCCTGCAGCACCGGGTGGTGCAGCATGCGGTCGCCGCCCGCCACCAGCACGATCTGCGGCGGATCGGCCAGGACTCGCTCGAGCGGCACGTAAGCCCCCTGCCCCAGCCCGCGCGCGGCCGAATGGCTGGCGAATCCGCTGTTGGCGAGGAGCTCCGCCACTAGCGTATCCGGCCCCGGCACCAGCCCGCCTTCCTGCCACACGAGCACCTCCGGGCGCGGCCCGTCACGCTCTGTGGCGGCTACCGATCGCTCGATCCGGGCCACCAGCGCCTCACCGCCCGAGCGATTGCCGCTCACTCCGGCGAGCCGGCGCACTTGCGCGGTGCTGCCGGCGACAGTGGCGGCGATGCCGACGGTCTCCACCCGAATGCCTAGGCGGCGGAATGCCTGGGCCGTCGCCGGATCCAGGAAGGTGCCCGCCACCACCACGTCCGGATCGAGCGCAAGAACTTCCTCGACCGTGCCGCCGGTCGCGGCGTAACGGCGCGCCTGGGCCGGCGGCATCGAACTGGCGCGCGGATCGTGACTGTAGTGAGAGATGGCCAGGAGCTGGCCCGGGGCGGTCACCTCCGCCAGGATGGCATCGGTGCACGGGTTGAGGCTGACGATCGTAGGGTGGTGGGCCGGACCGACCGGCTCCACATCCACACACCCGGACAGCAGCAAGGCCAGCGCCGCGACCAAACTCCTCCCCGGCACGGGGAGGGGGACCGTACGAAGGACGGTGGAGGGGGCCCGCCGCACGTGCTGCGCCACTAGGGGGGCCCCCTCCGGCAGGCCTGCGGCCTGCCACCTCCCCATTGCGGGGAGGATCAAAGGCGCAACCTCGCCCCGACGAAGGCCCCGCGTCCGGCGGAAGCATAGCCGGCTGCGGTCTCGTACTCCTCGTCCAGCAGGTTTTCGACCCGGCCGAACAATTCGACGACGTCGGTCACTGGCCAGCGCGCGGTGAAATCGACCACGGCGCGGGGAGACATGCGGACCTGGTTCGCGGCATCGTCATAGCTGGCCGAGACCCAGCGCAAGTCCGCACCGACCGCGGCGCCAGCCGGAGTCACTCGCCACTCCCCGCCGAGCGAGAGCGCGTGGCGCGGTCGCCGGGCGAGCACGTTGCCGCGGTTGGGCGATCCCGGCGTGCGGTTCTCCGTTTCGACGAAGCTGTATGCGACCCGTGCCGAAAGTGCTTCCGTGAGATCGTGACGCGCTTCGATCTCCAGGCCCTGGGCGCGGACCCGCCCAACATTGTCGTAAGTGCCGAACGGCCGGTCGGTGCAGATGCCGCTCGTATTGCCGAAGCACGAGACGAACTCGATCAGGTCCTCGCTGTCGCGGCGGAACACCGTCGCGGCGAGGTGGAGCGGGGCATTGCGGTCGTTCAGCTCGATGCCGAGGTCGGCGCTGGTGCTGCGCTCCGGCTCCAGGGCGGTGTTGCCGTAGTCGGAGAACAGCTGGAACAGCGTCGGCGCCTTGAAGCCCTCGCCGAAACTCGCCCGCAAGCGCCAGCCTCCGCCGAAAGCCCATGACGCATCGGCGCCGAAAGTGACCGCGCTGCCAAAGCGGCTATGGTCGGCGAGGCGTGCGCCCGCGTTGAGCGAAACGCCCTCGGACACCGCCGCCCCGAGTTGGGCGTAGACCCCGGAGGTGCGGGCGCGCTGCTCGTCATCGAAAGTCGAGCTGAAGCTCGACCACTCGCTTTCACCGCCGAACCACACCGTCGCCTGCCCCAGCCGCCATGCGCCGCGCAAGTCCAGCCGGTCGGAGCGGCCATCGGTCGTGAAGGTCGGGGCCGTGCCCAGATCCAGATCGAAGCTGTCGCGTTCGGTGTCGGAGGCCGACCAGCCGCCGGTCAGCTGCAGGTTCCGCCCGTCGAACTCGAGCCCCGCGGAACCCGAAAGCCGGCGGGTGTCCTGATATTCCCGCGTGTCCGCCAGGCTGAACGCCGGCGCGGGAAAACCGTCGATCTCGACCCTGGCATCGGCATAGCGCAGGCCACCGCGCAGCCGCAGCCCCGGGGCGATGGCGAGCCTGCCGCGCCCCCCAGCTTGCCATTGGCGGAAGCCGTCCGGCTCACTGCCCGAGGCCGCGGCGGAGAACCCGTCGGTGCGGTACCACGCTCCGTCGGCGGCCAGTTCCAGCGGGCCGTGCGCGATGCCGGCCCGAGCGGTCGTGTAGAGCGTGTCGGGCGCACCGTATTCGGCGCTGCCCTCCACGCCGGGATCGAACCCAGACCACGCGGCGAGAACGCCGCCGATCGCCTGGCTGCCCCAGATCGTGCCGTTGGAGCTGCGCAGCAGCTCGATCCGCTCGATCCCGCCCGGCAGCAGGGTCGCGAAGTCGAACCCGCCGCCCGGCGCGGCGGGATCGGCGACGCGTACGCCGTCGATCAGCACCAGCAACTGCTCGGCGTCGGCCCCACGCAAGCGGACGCCGGTGAACGAACCGATCCCTCCGTTGCGCGACGCCGCGATGCCGGGAGCACGTTCGAGCACGCGGACGATATCGCCGCCCTGGACCTGCTCGATCTCCTCGCGGCCGATGATCGTCAGCGGCTGCCCGCTGGTTTGAAGCGTCTCGTGCGTCCCGGTGGCGAGCACCGTGATCTGCGTGTCGCCGGATTGCTCCTGCGCTGCCACCGGCACGCAGAAGAACGAAGTACTCAACAGGAAAAGCAAAGATTTACGCACGGCTAACCTCCCTCGCCAAGACGGAAGTCGTCCATGGCGGGGAGGCCCGTCGGGATTACCCGCGCGAGCGCATCCATCGCTTGCCTGCGGTACACCCCGCCCGCGGGCCGAACGACGGTCACAGGCAGGTCTCCTGACTCGCCGGATCTTCACCGATGCGCCTGCCTTCCCGGTTTCCCAGTGGCTTGTCGGCGCGCGGCTCCCCGGTCACAGTTGCGGGGGCAGTCCGGGGATTCCTCGTCCGCCTGCGGCGGCTTGGGCACCCGGTTCCCTCAGCAAGGACATGCCGCCCTTGCCGGCCCGGCCACCCGGGCGATCCATGACACGGCGGCGTTCATAGCGCCGGTCGCCGCCGGGGACAAGCGCCGCACCCGGGGCGCAACCGTCCCGTGGCGGCACACCCGCTGCAGCGCGCATGCGGCAGGCAAACCGATGGGCTAGGCGCGAAGCGCACTGCGACCGAAGGACCGGATCATCAACGGCGCCTACCCCTCCCCTGCCGATCGGCCTCGCGATTTCCACGCGCGGACGACGCGCGCCCGGCGCGCCCAGCCCGTCCTGGCGCGGCGCCGGCGGCAACTGCGGCTCCGCTATGCGGCCATGGCCGCGGTTATCGCCGTCCCCGCAATGGCCGCCCCGGGCGACTGGCGGGTGGCCGAGGACCAGGCAAGCACCCCGGCCGCGCCGATGGGCTTCGAGACGCCGGGGGAGAGCTTTCCCGGCTCGGCCTTCTACTACCTGGCCGACGACCCCTATGAGCCGCTGCCCGCCGAAGCGCGGATCCGTTCCGACGCAGCGGAGCCGGCCACGCGCTTTTCAAATAGCGCCGTCGTGGCGCCCGGGCAGACTGCCCGCCCGTTCCTCGCCCGGGGGGGCTGGACCGACCTGGCGCGTGCGCAGCAGTGCCTGACGATGGCGATCTATTACGAAGCCGCCAGCGAATCCGACGCGGGCCAGCGCGCCGTGGCCCAGGTCGTGCTCAACCGCGTGGCCCATCCGAGCTATCCGAACACGGTCTGCGGAGTCGTTTTCCAGGGCTCCGAACGCACGACCGGGTGCCAGTTCACTTTCACCTGCGACGGATCGCTCGCCCGCCGGCCCGCCCCAATGTGGTGGGACCGGGCCAGCCGGGTGGCGCGTGCCGCACTGGCGGGCGCGGTCTACGCGCCTGTGGGCATGGCGACACATTATCATACGGTGCAGGTCCATCCCTACTGGGCGCCCAGCCTGCACCACGTGACCACGATCGGCGCCCACCGGTTTTACCGCTGGCCCGGCGCGGCCGGCCAGCAGGCGGCCTTCCGCGCTGCTTATCTCGGCGGCGAACCCGCGGCCGTGCCGCATCCACGCGCCCACAGCCGTGCCGTGCCGGCAGTGCTCGCCGGGAGCGACCCGGCATCGATCCCGATCGAGGCCGCCATACCGACGCCTCCAGCCGATGTTCAGGGACCCGGCACTGCAGCGCCCACCAGCGACAAGCCGCCCGCCAGCGGTTCGGTCCTGCCGGCATACCAGCGCAGCGGCCAGTGGCTCGATGCGGCGTTAAGGTAAACGCCAAGCGAAGATCCGGAAACCATGATCTCGAACACTCGCTTAGCCGCGCTGCCGTAAGACCAGGGGCATCGGTGCCACGGCAGCTGACCGTAGCGAAAGTCTGGAGAATCATGAGCATACGTTTCGCCGCCCCGCCCCAGGCGATGTCCGCCAGACTATCCGAAGAGCAAGTCCGCGCCTTCGCGCGCCGCCCGGCGAACGACGACCAAGAGGTCGGAGCCGACGAAGCCATGCTGCGCGCCGCCCTTCGCCACTTCGCCGATCACGGGCTCGCCGCAGCAAGTCACGCCAGGCGCCGCGCCGAAACCGCATTCTTCGCCGGGGATCGGGAAGCTTACCGCTGGTGGCTCGGCATATGCCGGACGCTCGACCGCCGCATGGCGCGGGAACTCGCCACGACAACCAAAAACGCGCGCTGACGGCTCAGAGCAGCACCGCCCAACGGGAGCTAGGTAACAGCCTCGTTAACCAATGGGTGATCTTATGTCCCTAAGGTCGCTCGCGAGGAGCAGTTCTATCAAGCGCCTGAGCACAATAATCGAGGGCTACCTCGGCTGCGACAGCCAAGACGAGCTTGTCAGGCGCAAGCTGGTGGCATCGCTTTATGCGCAGCCCGCCAGTCTCATCTTCGGCGCGCTGGCCGGCATCGCGACGGCCGTCACTGCAGCGGTGCTAACCGAACATCCGCTGCTAATCGCAAGCGCCGGCATCCTCATCATCGTCGCGGTCGCTCGCGTGATCGCGACGCTATGGTTCCGGCAGGACAGTGAGAGTGAAAGGGGCGACACTCACTCACTGGACCTCGTATTCCAGCTCGGCGCCCTGAGCTTCGCGCTGCTCGGCGGTATTGTGGGGGCTCTTACCCTTCTCGTCGGCAACGTCGCGCACCTCCCGACACTGACGGTCAGCTATGCGCTCGTCTACGGCGTCAGTATCGCCGCGCGCAATGCCGGGCGGCCGGTCATGGCGATGGGACAGTTGCTGTTCGCAAGCGTTCCGGTCCTCGTCGCCTGTCTCCTGGTCGGCGGCGCTCCGCTCTATGTCTTCGCAGCCATCCTGGTCATGCTCATCCTCGGGATGACTTCGATCACCCGGAATGTCTTCGAGGTTCTGCGCGAGCAGATCATTGCCGCGAAGGCGAGTGCCACGATGGCCGACCAGATGCGCGAGCAGGCGCGGACCGATGTGGTCACCGGGCTGCTCAACCGCGCGGGCCTGAACCATGCCCTGGTCGAGCAAATGATGAAGCTGCCCCAAGGCCGCAGCCTGGCGCTGTTCTGGCTGGACCTCGACAGATTCAAGGAAGTCAACGACACCCTGGGGCATGCGATCGGCGACGGGGTGCTCGCCGAAGTCGCCAAGCGCCTGATCGACACCGTGCCGGAAGGCGCGACCGTCGCCCGCTTCGGCGGGGACGAATTCGTCGCCGCCTGCATCGTCGACGATCGCGCGCAGTGCGAGCAGCTTGCCAGCGCGATGATCTGCGACCTCTCGCGCCCGTTCCGCATCTCCGGCCATCGCATCGGCACCGGCGCCTCGATGGGCGTGGCGCTGCTGCCCGACGACGGGCCGGACATCGAAACCGTGATGCAGAGCGCGGACCTGGCGCTCTATCACGCCAAAGTCGGCGGCCGGAACCAGCTGCGCTTCTTCGACCCTTCGATGACCCGCGACCTCGTGCGCAAGAAGGAGATCGAGACCGAGCTGCGCTCCGCCATCCTGCGCGACGAGTTGTCGATCTTCTTCCAGCCGATCGTCGATCTGAAGACCGGCCGGATCCGCACGTTCGAAGCCCTCGTCCGCTGGTTCCATCCTGAAAAAGGCGAGCTTCGGCCGGACGAGTTCATCCCCGTCGCGGAAGAGACCGGCGTTATCATCACGCTCGGCAACTGGATCACCGCGCAGGCCGCCAAGGCCGCGGCGCAGTGGCCGGACGACGTGACCCTGGCGGTGAACCTCTCCCCCCTGCAGATCCGCGCGCCCGGGGCCGCTCTCGGCATCCTCAACGCCTTGCGCGACGCAGGGCTGCCGCCCCACCGCCTCGAGCTGGAAGTCACCGAAAGCCTGTTCATGGACGACAGCGAGAACACCGCGCGCTTCATGCAGGAGCTTTCGGCCGCGGGCGTAAACTTCGCTCTCGACGACTTCGGCACGGGTTACTCCTCGCTCGGCTACATCAACAACTTCCCATTCAAGAAGATCAAGGTCGACCGCAGCTTCGTGTCCGGTCCGCACATCGGCCGGAAGAGCGACGCGATCATCCGCGCCGTGGCCGAAATGGGATCGACTCTTGAAATGGAGATCGTCGCCGAGGGGCTGGAGACCGTGGAGCAGGTCCAGGCCGTCAGCGCGGCCGGCTGCACCTTGGGTCAGGGCTACTACTTCAGCCGTGCCGTCCCCGATTTCCTCGCCGCCATGCTGCTGGCGCAGGAGCGCGACGGCCTGGATACGGGTAAACGCCTCGCGAGCTAGCGACCGCCAAGGGCGGTTTGCCGCAGTTATCGCTATTGCGAACTGATTGCAAAGATAGTTCCCACCTGCCGCACTTTATCGGTTGCCATGATTTGGGTGCACGCTTAGGGCTGCCGCCGCACACCGGGCACGGCTCCTTTCGCGGGATGCGGGGACGTGCCTTGGACCGATCTCGCGAGCGCCCGCGCAGTGAAGGACTATCGACACATGGCCCGCAAGAAGATTGCGCTCGTCGGCGCCGGCATGATCGGCGGCACCCTCGCCCACCTCGCCGCAATGAAGGAAATGGGCGACATCGTCCTGTTCGACATCGCCGAAGGCATGCCCAGCGGCAAGGCGCTGGACCTCGCCCAGGCCGGCCCGGTCGAAGGCTACGACGCCAAGCTCAAGGGCACGAGCGACTATGCCGACATCGCCGGGGCGGACGTGGTGATCGTCACCGCCGGCGTACCGCGCAAGGCGGGCATGAGCCGCGATGACCTGCTCGGCATCAACCTCAAGGTCATGCAGGCCGTCGGCGCGGGCATCAAGGCGCATGCGCCGAACGCCTTCGTCATCTGCATCACCAACCCGCTCGACGCCATGGTCTGGGCGCTGCGCGAATATTCGGGCCTGCCGCACAACATGGTCGTCGGCATGGCCGGCGTGCTCGACAGCGCGCGCTTCCGCCACTTCCTGGCCGATGAGTTCGACGTCAGCGTCGAAGACGTCACCGCCTTCGTGCTCGGTGGCCACGGCGACACGATGGTCCCGGTGATCGAGTATTCGACCGTCGCGGGCATCCCGGTGCCGGACCTCATCAAGATGGGCTGGTCGACGCAGGAGAAGATCGACGCGATCGTCCAGCGCACCCGCTCCGGCGGCGGCGAGATCGTCCAGTTGCTCGGCAACGGCAGCGCATTCTACGCCCCGGCCACCAGCGCGATCGCGATGGCCGAGAGCTATCTGAAGGACAAGAAGCGCCTGCTTCCTTGCGCCGCGCACCTGACCGGTCAGTATGGGGTCGACGACCTCTATGTCGGCGTGCCGGTGGTGATCGGCGCCGGCGGCGTGGAGCGGGTCGCGGAGATCGCGCTGAACGACGAGGCGAAGGCGAACTTCCAGACTTCGGTCGACGCGGTCAAGGAACTGCTGGTCGCCTGCAAGGCGATCGACGGCAATCTGAATTGAACGTCGTCCCGGCCATCGCGCCGGGACCGCTGCCCTCCGGGCGCAGCGCAAGTGGACAGCGATCCCGGACCGGCTCCGGGATGACGAAGGGAAGACCAAGCGAATGAGCATTCTCGTCGACCGGAACACCAAGGTCATCACCCAGGGCATGACCGGCGATACCGGAACGTTCCATACGCAGCAGGCGCTTGACTACGGCACGCAGATGGTCGCCGGCGTGACCCCGGGCAAAGGCGGACAGACGCACATCGGGCTGCCGGTGTTCGACACCGTTGCCGAAGCGAAGCACGCCACCGGCGCCACCGCCAGCGTGATCTACGTTCCGCCGCCCTTCGCCGCGGACTCGATCCTCGAAGCCATCGACGCCGAGATCGAGCTGATCGTGGCGATCACCGAAGGCATTCCGGTGCTCGACATGGTGCGCGTGAAGCGCGCGCTTGCCGGCTCCAGCTCGCGCCTGATCGGGCCGAACTGCCCCGGCGTCCTCACGCCCGGCGAATGCAAGATCGGCATCATGCCCGGCTCGATCTTCAAGAAGGGCACCGTCGGCGTCGTCAGCCGCTCCGGCACGCTGACGTACGAAGCAGTGCACCAGACCACCGCCGTCGGCCTCGGCCAGACCACCGCGGTCGGCATCGGCGGGGACCCGGTCAACGGCACCAACTTCATCGACGTGCTGGAACTGTTCCTCAAGGACGACGAGACAAAGTCGATCATCATGATCGGCGAGATCGGCGGCAGCGCCGAGGAAGAAGCGGCCCAGTTCATCAAGGACGAAGCCAAGCGTGGCCGCTCCAAGCCGATGGTCGGCTTCATCGCCGGGCGCACCGCCCCTCCGGGCCGCCGCATGGGCCATGCCGGGGCGATCGTCTCCGGCGGCCAGGGCGGCGCGGACGACAAGATCGCGGCGATGGAAGAAGCGGGCATCCGCGTCGCCGCCTCGCCCAGCGAACTTGGCACCACTCTCGACGCGCTGCTGAAGGAACTGGCGTAAGCCGGCGCCCGTTAGCCGTCCGTCCCTTCCCTCCTCGAGTCCTCCACACATGGGTAACGAAGCGCAGAATTTCCTTCCCGAGCTGACCGGCCAGGACGGGCCGCAGCCGGGGCCGAGCTGGCGGAACGCAAGCTGGCCGCTCGTCGGCGGCGGGGACGATCTGACCAATGCGCTCGATCCCACGACGCTGAAGATCGCGGTCCAGCAGGCCGCGGCCAAGGCCGGCAAGCCGGTGGACGACGGCGCGATCGAGCAGGCGGCGGCAGATTCGATCCGCGCCATGCTGCTGATCCGCACCTACCGCGTGCGCGGCCACCTGGCGGCCGATCTCGATCCGCTCGGCCTTTCGCAGCGCGAACTGCCCGACGATCTCAAGCTCGAATGGCACGGCTTCACCGGCGAAGCGCTGGAGCGCGAGGTCTACATCGGCGGCACGCTGGGGATCGACTGGATCACGCCCTGCAAGCTGGTGGAGATCCTGCGCAAGAACTACTGCGGCCACGTCGGCCTCGAATACATGCATATCGCCGACGTGGAGGAACGCCGCTTCCTGCAGGAGCGGATCGAAGGTCCCGACAAGGTCATCACCTTCACGCCGGAAGGCAAGAAGGCGATCCTCCAGGCGGTGATCCGCGGCGAGGAATACGAGAAGTTCCTCGGCAAGAAGTACGTCGGCACCAAGCGCTTCGGGCTCGACGGCGGCGAGGCGATGATTCCGGCGCTTGAGGCGGTGATCAAGTACGGCGGCGCGCTCGGCGTTCGCGAGATCGTCTACGGCATGGCCCACCGCGGCCGGCTGAACGTGCTCGCCAACGTTATGGCGAAGCCCTACCGCGTGATCTTCCACGAATTCTCCGGCGGTTCCGCCAACCCCGACGATGTCGGCGGCTCCGGCGACGTGAAGTATCACCTCGGCACCAGCACCGACCGCGAGTTCGACGGCATCAAGGTGCACATGAGCCTGGTGCCGAACCCGAGCCATCTTGAGGCGGTCGACCCGGTCGTGCTCGGCAAGGTGCGGGCGCAGCAGGCCACCCGCGAGGACCTGGCCAAACACCAGGAAGTGCTGCCGGTCCTGATCCACGGCGACGCGGCCTTCGCCGGCCAGGGCATCGTCTGGGAGTGCCTCGGCTTCTCCGGCGTGCGCGGCTACAACACCGGCGGCTGCATCCACTTCGTCATCAACAACCAGATCGGCTTCACCACGAGCCCGCAGTTCGCGCGCAGCTCGCCCTACCCGTCCGACGTGGCCAAGGGCGTTCAAGCACCGATTCTGCACGTCAACGGCGACGATCCCGAAGCGGTCACTTTCGCCTGCAAGCTGGCGATCGAATACCGCCAGCAGTTCAAGCGCGATATCGTGATCGACATGTGGTGCTACCGCCGGTTCGGCCACAACGAAGGCGACGAACCGAGCTTCACCCAGCCGCTGATGTACGAGCGCATCCGCAAGCATCCGCGGGTCTCCGACATCTATTCGGAGCGGCTCAAGGCCGAAGGGGTGATCGATGCCGGAGTGGCTCCGGCTGTCCGCGCCGAGTTCACCGACCTGCTCGAGCGCGAGTTCGAGGCCGGCAAGAGCTACGTGCCCAACGAAGTCGACTGGTTCGCCGGCCGCTGGAGCGGGCTGCACAAGCCGGCCGATCCGGAAACCGCACGGCGCAACGTCCACACGGCGATCGAACGCAAGCTGTTCGACAGCCTCGGCCGCACGCTGACGACCGTCCCCGAAGGGCTCAACATCCACAAGACCCTGGCCCGGGTGATCGAAGCCAAGCGGCAGATGTTCGAAAGCGGCGAAGGCTTCGACTGGGCAACGGCCGAGGCGCTCGCCTTCGGCAGCCTCGTCACCGAAGGGTTCGGCGTGCGCCTGTCGGGCCAGGATTCCGGCCGCGGCACCTTCAGCCAGCGGCACGCGATGTGGATCGACCAGCAGGACGAGCGCAAGTACATCCCGCTGACGACCCTGCCGCACGGCAAGTTCGAGGTCTACGACAGCCCGCTGTCGGAATACGGCGTGCTCGGCTTCGAATACGGCTTCTCGCTGGCCGATCCCAAGACCCTGGTGTGCTGGGAAGCGCAGTTCGGCGACTTCGCCAACGGCGCGCAGATCATCATCGACCAGTTCATCGCCGCGGGCGAAGCCAAGTGGCTGCGGGCCAACGGCCTGGTGATGCTGCTGCCCCATGGTTACGAGGGCCAGGGCCCCGAGCACAGCTCCGCGCGGCTGGAGCGGTTCCTGCAGCTTTGCGCCAACGACAACATCCAGGTGTGCAACATCACCAGCCCGGCGAACTACTTCCACGTTCTCCGCCGGCAGATGCTGCGGCCGTTCCGCAAGCCGCTGATCATCATGACGCCCAAGAGCCTGCTGCGCCACCCGCAGGCCAAGAGCAGCTGCGACAAGTTCCTGGGCGAAAGCCACTTCATGCGCATCCTCTCCGACAAGCGCGAGATCGCCGACAAGGATGTCCGCCGCCTCGTCCTCTGCTCGGGCAAAGTCGCTTACGACCTGATGGAGAAGCGCGACGAGGAAGACCTGAAGAACGTCTCGATCGTGCGGCTGGAGCAGCTCTACCCGTTCCCGGGCGAGCCGCTGGCCGTGCGCCTCAAGCGGATGACCAATCTGCAGGAGGTCGTCTGGTGCCAGGAAGAGCCGAAGAACAACGGCGCCTGGTTCTTCGTGGAGAACCAGATCGAGGACGCGCTGATCGCCGCCGGGCACGATGGCATGCGGGCGAAGTACGCCGGGCGCGAGGTTTCCGCCTCGCCCGCCACGGGCCTCGCCAGCCGCCACAAAGTGCAGCAGGAAGCGCTCGTTTCGATCGCCCTTGGCATTGCCGACAGCGGCGACGCGCGGCGGGACCCGAACATCGGCAAGAACGCCGGAGGAAAGTGACGCATGGCCAGTGAAGTGAAAGTCCCCACCCTCGGCGAATCCGTGACCGAGGCGACGATCGGCGAATGGCTGAAGCAGCCGGGCGACAAAGTTGCCCTCGACGAGCCGATCGCCAGCCTCGAGACCGACAAAGTCGCGGTCGAGGTCCCCTCCCCCGTTTCCGGCGTGATGGGCGCGCACAAGGTCAGCGTCGGCGACACGGTCGAAGTCGGCGCCGTGATCGCGGTGATCGAGAACGAGACCGCCGCCGGTGAATCGACCCAGGTCGAGCCGCGCGAACGCGTCGAGACCGAAGGCGTGCAGGAGCGCGCAGCGGGCGAGGAGCTCGAAGACCCGCCCAAGGACGACGAGCACCACGACCATGCGACGACGCTTTCCCCCTCTGTCCGCCGCGCGGTTCTCGAGCACGGCGTCGATCCGACCCAGATCAAGGGCACCGGCAAGGACGGGCGGCTGACCAAGGAAGACGTTCTCTCCGCCGCCAAGGCCAAGAAGGACAGCCCCGCTCCCTCCGTCTCGAAGGAAGCGCCGGCCCCTTCCCCGGCACCTTCCGCCGCTGGCGGGGAGCGCCGCAGCGAACGGGTCAAGATGACCCGCATGCGCCAGACGATCGCCCGCCGCCTCAAGAGCGCGCAGGAAGAAGCCGCGCTGCTGACCACGTTCAACGATGTCGACATGACCGCGGTGATCGAGGCGCGCGAAGCCTACAAGGACCTGTTCGCCAAGAAGCACGGCATCAAGCTCGGCTTCATGAGCTTCTTCGCCAAGGCGAGCTGCCTGGCGCTGAAGGACATCCCCGCCGCCAACGCCTATCTCGAAGGCGATGAGATCGTCTATCACGATTACGTCGATATCTCGGTGGCGGTCAGTGCGCCCAACGGCCTGGTCGTGCCAGTGGTGCGGGACGCGGACAGCAAGAGCTTCGCGCGGATCGAACTCGATATCGCCGACTTCGGCGCGCGCGCCAAGGACGGGACGCTGACCATGCAGGACATGCAGGGCGGCACGTTCACCATCTCCAACGGCGGCGTGTTCGGCAGCCTGATGAGCACCCCGATCATCAACCCGCCGCAGAGCGCGGTCCTGGGCCTGCACCGGATCGAGGATCGCCCGGTCGCGGTGAACGGGCAGGTCGTGATCAAGCCGATGATGTACATCGCCCTGTCTTACGACCACCGCATCATCGACGGCCGCGAGGCTGTGACCGCACTCAAGATCATCAAGGACGCGATCGAGGATCCGATGCGGATGCTGATCGACTTGTAAGTTTTCATCCAAGTTCGTGGTTCGACAGGCTCACCACGAACGGCAACGTCAGGGCACCCCATTTGCCGTTCGCCCTGAGCCTGTCGAAGGGCGGACCCGCACGACGGAGGCCAAATGGCTGAGCAGACTTACGACTACGACGTCCTCGTCATCGGCGCCGGCCCCGGCGGCTATGTCGCCGCAATCCGGGCGGCGCAGCTCGGCCTGAAGACCGCGTGCGCGGAAAGCCGCGAGACGCTCGGCGGAACCTGCCTCAACGTCGGCTGCATCCCCTCCAAAGCCATGCTGCACGCATCGGAATACTTCGAAGCAGCGAGCAACGGCGCGATGGCCAAGATGGGCGTCGAGGTCACGCCCACGCTCAATCTCGATGCGATGCACGGCCAGCGGCTCGACGCTGTCAAGCAGCTGACCGGCGGGATCGAGTACCTGTTCAAGAAGAACAAGGTCGACTGGAAGAAGGGCCGCGCCACCTTCCAGGATGCGCACACGGTGAAAGTCGGCGAGGAGACGGTCACGGCGAAGAACGTGGTCATCGCCACGGGCTCCTCGGTCACTCCGCTCACCGGCATCGAGATCGACAATGCCAAGGGCGTGGTGGTCGATTCCACCGGCGCGCTTGAACTGCGCGCGGTGCCGAGGACGATGGTCGTCATCGGCGGCGGCGTGATCGGGCTCGAGCTCGGATCGGTATGGCGGCGGCTCGGCGCGAAAGTGATCTGCGTCGAATTCCTCGACCAGATCCTGCCCGGCATGGACGGCGACGTGCGCAAGGAAGCGCACAAGATCTTCAAGAAGCAGGGCATCGAGTTCCGCCTCTCGACCAAAGTCACCGGCGTGACGGTTGAGGGCGACAAGGCCACGCTCACGCTCGAACCCGCTGCCGGCGGGAACGCGGAGACGCTGGAGGCCGACTGCGTGCTCGTTTCCGTCGGCCGCAAGGCGAACACCGAGGGGCTCGGCCTTGAGGCGATCGGCCTCACGACCAACCAGCGGGGCCAGATCGAAACCGATCACGACTTCCGCACTGCGGTCGACGGCGTCTGGGCGATCGGCGACGTGATCCCCGGCCCGATGCTGGCGCACAAGGCCGAGGACGAAGGCATCGCCGTGGCCGAGAACATCGCCGGGCAGACCGGCATCGTGAACCACGATGTGATCCCCTCGGTGGTCTACACCTGGCCCGAGATCGCCGGCGTCGGCCTGACCGAGGAACAGGCAAAGGAACAAGGCGCCGTCAAGGTCGGCAAGTTCCCGATGCTCGCCAACAGCCGCGCCAAGACCAACCACGAGCCCGACGGCTTCGTGAAGATCATCGCCGACGCCGAAACCGATCGCGTGCTCGGCGTTTGGTGCATCGCCTCGGTCGCCGGCACCATGATCGCGCAAGCGGCGCAGGCGATGGAGTTCGGCGCCACCAGCGAGGACATCGCCTACACCTGCCACGCCCACCCGACGCACTCCGAAGCGATCAAGGAAGCGGCAATGGCGGTCACGGGGAAGCCTATTCACATCTGATCCTTCGAGACGCTCGGGCATGCGCCCTCGCTCCTCAGGACGAACGGAAATTTGCCCTCAACCCAAACCCCGTTCGTCCTGAGGAGCCGAAGTCTTAGACTGAGGCGTCTCGAAGGACAGCAAGCGAGCCCCAGAATGATCCTCCGCCCGTTCCACCTCGCGTTCCCCGTCCACGATCTCGCGCAAGCCCGCGCGTTCTGGGGCGGCGTGATCGGTTGCCCTGAGGGGCGCAGCAGCAGCGAGTGGATCGATTTTGACTTCTACGGCCACCAGATCGTCGCCCATCTCGCGCCGGCGCCGACAGCGGATGCGAGCAACCCCGTCGACGGCCACGACGTGCCGGTGCCGCATTTCGGTGTGGTGCTGGAGATGGCCGACTGGCAGGCCCTTGCCGACCGGCTCAAGGCCGCCGGCACCGAGTTCGTGATCGAACCGCACATCCGCTTTCCGGGCAAGGCGGGCGAGCAGGCGACGATGTTCTTCCGTGATCCCAGCGGCAATGCGATCGAGATGAAGGCCTTCGCCGACCTCCGGCAATTGTTCGCTCGCGACTAGCGGTGTCCCGCCCGGCGCGGTAACGCCGTGGAATGGCTCAACAACGCATGATGCGGCGCTTCGCCCGGTGGCATATCTGGCTCGGCTGGGTGGTCGGCGCTCCCTTCCTGATGTGGACGCTCACCGGCCTGATCATGGTCGCCCGACCGATCGAGGAGGTCCGTGGAGAACACCTGCGGGCTCCCGCCGCCCTTGTGACGGAGGGCCGCTATGCCCTGCCGGACGTGGGCGAGCCGATCATCGGCGCCGAATTGGTCCAGCAGCCGATCGGCCCGGTGTGGCTCGTGTCGACCGCGGAGGGCGCCCGCTACCGCTACTTCGCGCCGGATGGAACGCTGATCCCGCCGGTGATCGAGTCCGAAGCCCGGGAGATCGCCGACGCGGCTTACGCCGGTGACGGCAGGCTCGAAGCCGTGGTCTACACCCCCTCCGACGCACCGCCGAGCGATCTGCGCGCGGGCGTGAATGCCTGGCAGGCGCGCTTCTCCGACGGCACGAACGTCTATCTGGATGCCAGCACCGGCGAGATCCTGGCGGTGCGCACCGGATGGTGGCGCACTTACGACCTGATGTGGGCACTGCACATCATGAACCTGGAGAACCGCGAGAACCCGCACCACCCGCTGATCATCGGCTTCGCAGTGCTCGGGACGCTTGGCGCGCTGCTCGGCTGCATCCTGCTGTTCCGCCGGCGGAAGGCGCGGCCGAAAGCGTGATCGCGCCCGCCCTGCCCCCGCTGCTCGACCTGGCCGGCACCGCGGTGTTCGCGCTGAGCGGCGCGCTGGTGGCGGCCCGTCTCAAGCAGACTTTCGTGACCTTGAGTTTCTTCGCCCTGGTCACCGGCGTCGGCGGGGGCACCGTGCGCGACCTGCTGATCGGCGTGCGGCCCTTCTGGCTGGACGACCAATGGGTCGCACCACTGATCTTCGCCGTCGCGCTGGTGGCCTGGTTCACGCCGCGACGCTGGTGGGAGGGTGCACTGCTCGAATGGGCGGACGCGGCCGGGCTGGCCACTTATGCGGTGATCGGAACGGCCAAGGCGCTGGCCTACGGCGTTGCGCCGGTGCCGGCGGTGGTGGTTGGGGTCATCAGCGGTTGCGCCGGAGGGATCGTTCGCGACCTTCTCGCCGGCCTGCCCTCGATCCTGATGCGGCCGGAGCTCTACGTCACCGCCGCCGCGCTAGGCGCCGCTCTGTGCGCGCTCGGGAGCGTGGCCGGCCTGCCGCCCGCGCCAGTGTGGTCAGCCGCGGCGCTCGCCGCCTTCGCGCTGCGCGGCGCGGCCCTCATATGGCGGATCGAGCTGCCGGCTTATTCACGGCAAGCTTAGGCGGCCCGGCCTCGACAGCCGAACCGCCCATGTTCGTCGGGGCTCTTAGCGGAGCCCGCGGATGCCGTCGAAGTCGAGGCCGACAACCCGGCCGTAGCGAACATCGCAGGTGAACTTGCCTGCGTCGTAGCCGCTGTAGCGGTTGTCCCAGCCACGATAGTCGTTGCCCCAGCCGCGGCGCCAGTCGTTGCTCCTGGTGTTGACCGCGATGCGGCCCTTCACCCGGTAACCGTCCCGCCGGCTGTCGACATCGCGGATGTCGGTCACATGCGCGCGGCCGCCGTAGGAATAGCGGTTGGCGGTGCGCTCTGCGGCATAGACGCACTGTTCCACTGCCGTGCGCGGATTGCCCGAGCGGTAGTAGCGATCGTCATACCGATAGCGATCGTCATAACGATCATACCGGTCACGGCCGGCGGACGACGCAACGGCGGCGATGCCGCCGATGATCAAGGCACCGGCAATGATATCACCGACGTCGATGTCGTCGTCGTCGCGATCGTAATAGCGGCCCTGGGCCATGGCGGACGCCGAAGTCATCGCCATCGCGCCAGCCGCGACGGTTCCGACCAGGGCTTTGGACAAGTTCTTCATCGTCTTCACCTTTCGCATGGGGGAGCGGAGTGCTCCTGTCATGGCTAAGGTTCTAACCGACCGGGGTTGAGGTGCTGCTGAACCCCGCAGTCATAAAGCGTTCAGGAAATCTGAAAGCAAGGTGAACAACCTCACCTCGACTGGAGGTTTCCGGGGCACCAACAGAAAGGGCGGCCGCATCGCTGCGACCGCCCCTTGCCTGCCGTATTTCGAGAGAAGCTTTTACGCGTCCTCGAACTCGCTCTCGTTCATCACCGGGCCGCTGTCCTGGCCCTTGGCGCTGACGTCGCGGTCAACCAGTTCGATGATCGCCATCGGCGCCGCGTCCGAAGCGCGGATGCCGGCCTTGATGATGCGGGTGTAGCCGCCTTCACGACCGGCGTAACGCTCGGCCAGAACCTCGAACAGCTTCCGCTCCTGCGCGTCGTCCATCATGCGGCCGTGCGCCAGGCGGCGGTTTGAAAGCCCGCCACGCTTCGCCAGCGTGATCAGCTTCTCGACGTAGGGCCGCAGCTCCTTCGCCTTCGGGGTGGTGGTCTTGATCTGCTCGTGCTTGATCAGCGCGGCGGCCATGTTGCGCAGCAGGGCGGCGCGGTGGCCGGATTTGCGCTGCAGCTTGCGGCCGGAAATTCCGTGGCGCATATTCAGTACTCCGTTCGTAAGGGGGCCGTATCAGGTACCCCGGTCCAGGCAGCAGTTCGGGTCGCCGCCATCACCCTCCAGAAGAGGCCGCGCCAAAGCCGAAGCTGGCGGGGAAGTCAAGCCTTTGCGCCTTCGAAAGGCCTACCTACAGGCATTGCCAGGCCGTGTATCCGGCCGGTTAACCTAAACGATGCGTTTACGATCACCTGTTAATCCTGCCGCAGTCCACCCGCTCGGGTGGGCCGACCGGGCGCGCGGACAGGTACCGAATGACGTTGCTGAAGCACCTCTGGCGAAGCGAACGGGCCCGGCACGCACTCATCGCGGCCGCGCTTGCTGCGCTGTTGGGGAGTATCGACTTCTTCGAGCCCGCGCGGCCGAGGGAATGGCAGATGCACGCGCAGATCGCATCTCGGCCGGCGTCCGGCGATATCGTGTTCGTCGAGATCAGGGACGATCCCAGCAATCCCTCGAACGTCCAGGCACGCCGGGAAGTGGCGGGTCTCGTCAGCGGACTGACGCAGGCAGGCGCGCGCAAGATTGTGCTCAACATAGTCTTCGACCGCCCCGCTGGTGCGCAAGTCGACCAAGCCCTTCGGGACTCCATCGCCCGCTCCGGGCGAACGGTTCTGGCGCAAGGCTATGTCAAAGCGGCAGCGGGGGAGCGCTTGAGGCGCACCCTGCCGGAAATCGCCGGCTCAGCACCCCAGGCAATCAACAAGCGATGGCTCAGCCCGTTCGGATACCAATGGTTCGAATCGTATTCCGCTGTGGCCGATGGGCTGATCTTGCCGAGCGTACCCGCAGCCATCACCGGGAAAACCGGGCCGGTAAACGCCGAATTCCCGATCGATTACTCTATCGATTTGGCATCGATCCCCTTCTTCAGTGTCAACGAAGCAACCGCGGCGCTCGCCTCCGGCACGGCCGAGCGATCCTTTGGCGAGAAGACCATCGTGATCGGGGGCAGCGACACCGCCACCGACTTCGCGTCCGTTCCCGGAAAGCAGCACGTCCCGCCCAGCATCGTGGCGATCCTGGCCGCGGAGACGCTCAAGATCGGGCCTCCGTTGGTCATCGGCTGGTTTGCGCCGCTGCTGCTGGTGGTCGCATTGCTCCTGGGCGCTACTCTCGCGCTGAAGCACGCCCGCCGCCGGCGACTTGTTTACGCTGCAGCCGCGGCGGTTCCCGTCGCGCTTCTGTTCACGCTTCCCCACCTGCGCATCTTTGCCGATCTCACGACACCGGTCGCGTTTCTCGCGATCTTCGCGGTGCAGCGCCTGTGGCACATGCGGCAGGAGAAGGCCGCGCTTACCGACGCACTGAGCGGCCTGCCCAGCTTCCGCCAACTGGAGCAGGACCTCGCCGGACGAGACTCGCACCGGTTGCCAGCTGTTGTTGTTGCGAAGGTTCACCGGTTCGACGCGGTGCTCTCGTCCTTGGCCACCCGGCATCACGGCGATTACGTGCGACTGACAGCGGATCGCCTGCGGATCGCGGACGAAGATCTGGTCGTCTACAGCAATGGCGGTCGCTACCTCGCCTGGATGCAGGAGGCTGATGACGAAGAGCAGCTTTTCGCCCACCTGACTGGCCTGAGGGCAGTGCTGGCGCATCCGCTCGACATTGCCGGAACCGCCGTCGACGTGGGGATTACCTTCGGCGCCGATGCGACGACCGAAGACGATGCCGCCCGCAAGATCGCCGCAGCTGCAGCGGCGGCCGAACGGACCACCGAGGCTCACACCCCTGTCCTCCTGGCATGCGAATCCTCGCAAGCGGACCGCCTGTGGAATGTCTCACTTCAGGCAAAGATCGATCAGGCGCTGCGCTCGGGTGAGATCTACGTCGTATATCAGCCCCAGTTCGATATCCTCTCAGGCACGATGTTCGGGGCCGAAGCCCTGGTCCGCTGGAACGATCGCGAGCGGGGGCACATTTCGCCTGCCTATTTTATCGAACAGTGCGAACAGGTCGGGCGAATGGACGCACTGACGAAGAAGGTCTTCGAGGACGCCATCGGCGCCGTTGCCACATCGCCATTGGCCGCAACCGATTTCCAGCTTTCGATCAACGTATCAGCGATCCTGCTGCACGACCTCCGGGTCGCCGCAATGCTGAGCGAGGTGCTGTCCCGCTGCCCGTTTCCTGCACGACGATTGACGCTGGAAATCACCGAGACTTCGCGCATCAGCGACTATGACACCGCCCGCCTGGTAATGGACCGGCTGCGCGCGCTCGGCGTACGGCTCTCAATCGACGACTTCGGAGTGGGTGCAACCAGCATGGAAACCTTGCTGTTGCTGCCTTTTGACGAACTAAAAATCGACCGCATGTTCGTGTCTCGTGTGCGCGATAGCGCAAAGGCCCGCTGCATCGTCGAATCACTCGTCAAGCTCGGATCCGATCTGCGAATCACCACCGTCGCAGAAGGCGTGGAGGACGCCGCGACGCTTTCGACTTTGAAGGAGATCCGCTGCGATGCGGCGCAAGGGTACTTCCTGGGCCGACCCAATACTTTGGATTCGTTTGCGAACCTCGCCACAAGCCACCTCCCTAGCCTGCACCTGAGGCAAAATTAACGATAAACCTTTACAGTTTGTTAAGGTTAATGCATCGTCGCGGCCTCATCAGCAGGAGGCTTCGACCATGTCCAAACGGAAGATTATGCAGGCTCCCCGGGGCAGCAATCCCCGTCGCCCTCAGCAACACCGTGGCTTCTGGCGGTGGTTCCTAGGCGACTGGTGATCTGCACAAGCTGAACCATCACAGCATCTGAACAGTTTGGGGGTCCCTGGCGGGACCCCTTTTCATTGGAGCGCTGCTGAGCGCCCTGATGGGACAGCTCCCTGATTGTAGCCTGGTAGCAGTGGCTCCCTGGCGCCACCTCATCGGCACAAACGAAAAGGGCCGCCCGGTGGGCGGCCCTTCTGGTGATTGGCGCTGCTCCCTTAGGAGCTAGATCTGCAGCGATCCGTTAGCCGAGCAGTTCCTGCTCCAGCTTCTTGGCCATTTCCTCGATGTTCTCGGGCGGCCAGCCAGGGATGTCCATGCCGAGGCGCAGGCCCATGCTGGACAGCACTTCCTTGATCTCGTTGAGCGACTTGCGGCCGAAGTTCGGCGTGCGCAGCATCTCGGCTTCGGTCTTCTGGACCAGGTCGCCGATGTAGATGATGTTGTCGTTCTTGAGGCAGTTGGCGCTGCGGACCGAAAGCTCCAGCTCGTCGACCTTCTTGAGCAGGTAACGGTTGAGCTGGTTGGCGTCGGACTCTTCCGGCTTGGCGGCCACGCCGATCATCTGGCCCTGCGGCTGCGGAATGCCCTCCTCGAAGTGGACGAACAGCGACAGCTGATCCTGCAGGATGCGCGCGGCATAAGCCACCGCGTCTTCCGGCGTGACCGTGCCGTCGGTCTCGACGGTCAGCGAAAGCCTGTCGTAGTCCAGTTCCTGGCCCACGCGGGCGTTCTCGACCTTGTAGCTCACCTGGCGCACCGGCGAGTAAAGGCTGTCGATCGGGATGAGGCCGATCGGCGCATCCGCGGGACGGTTCTGCACGGCCGGAACGTAGCCCTTGCCGGTGTCCGCCGTCAGTTCCATGTTCAGCGTCGCACCTTCGTCGAGGTGGCAGATCAGCAGGTCCTTGTTGAGGACCTCGATGTCGCCCGAAACGGCGATGTCGCCGGCCTTGACGTCGGCAGGGCCGGTCACGGACAGCTGCAGGCGCTTGGGGCCCTCGCCTTCCATGCGCAGCGCGATCTGCTTCACGTTGAGCACGATGTCGGTCACGTCCTCACGCACACCGGCAAGACTGGAGAACTCGTGCAGCACGTTCTCGATCTTGATCGAGGTGATCGCCGCGCCCTGGAGCGAGGAGAGCAGCACGCGGCGCAGCGCGTTGCCGAGCGTCAGGCCGTAGCCACGCTCGAGCGGCTCGGCAACGAAGGTCGCCTTGCGCTTCTTGTCGCCGCCTTCCTTGACGTCGAGACTGTTGGGTTTCTTGAGTTCCTGCCAGTTCTTCGTGTTGACGGACATGGAGTTCCCCTAAAGGTGTTCTACTGGCGGCATCGGCCGCGGAGCGCTGGGAGCGCCGCGGCCGATGCGAATTGCTTTTGCGGCGTGAGCCGCGGCAGTTTCGATCAGACGCGGCGGCGCTTGGACGGCCTCACGCCATTGTGCGGGATCGGCGTCACATCGCGGATAGATGTGATGGTGAAGCCCACCGCTTGCAAGGCCCGCAGCGCGGATTCACGGCCGGAGCCCGGACCCTTGATCTCGATCTCGAGCGTACGGACGCCATGCTCGGCGGCCTTCTTGCCGGCATCGTCGGCCGCAACCTGAGCGGCATACGGGGTCGACTTGCGGCTGCCCTTGAAGCCCATCATGCCGGCGCTGGACCAGCTGATCGCATTGCCCTGCGCATCGGTGATGGTGATCATGGTGTTGTTGAAGCTGGCGTTGACGTGAGCGACGCCGCTCGAAATATTCTTGCGTTCCCGCCTACGGATGCGCTGGGGTTCGCGTGCCATGGTTCGTATCCTGTCCTAGAATCTGGAAAAGTGAAGCTGCAGCCGAAGCCGCGCTTACTTCTTCTTGCCGGCGATCGGCTTGGCCTTGCCCTTGCGGGTGCGCGCATTGGTGTGCGTGCGCTGGCCACGGACCGGAAGGCCCTTGCGGTGACGAAGGCCGCGGTAGCAGGCCAGATCCATCAGTCGCTTGATGTTCATCGACGTGTCGCGGCGGAGATCGCCCTCGACCGTGTGGTCGGCGTCGATCGTCTCGCGGATCTGCAGGATTTCCTGGTCGTTCAGGTCCTGCACGCGGCGGGTGTGATCGATTCCCAGCTTGTCGGCAATCTTCTTCGCCGTCGTCGGACCGATACCGTGAATGTAGGTCAGCGCCACGATAACGCGCTTGTTGGTGGGGATGTTCACCCCGGCAATACGAGCCACTTAATTCTCCATGCTCCACAGGGACATGATGCCCGCCTCGCGGGCGCCCCTATCTCATCGCGACATTCGGGAAGTCGGGTCGCCGCTGAACGGCAAAAAGCCCGGTTGGCGCGCATCAAGGCTGCCGCCTGCCGGACTGAATCCCGAATTCTCGAATGAGGGCCGCTTACGGCGATTCGCCTCTGCCGTCAACAGCAGACATGGCCACGAAGGGCAATCCCGCGCAGCACAGCGATCGCGACCCCCGGCAACCGCTGAACGCCCTATAGCCGGAATCGCCCTTGCGGTCAAAACCTGGCTTCAGTCGGCAGGACCAGTGCCTTCGCCGTCCAGGTGAGCGGAAAGGCGGCCGAACTGCGCGGACAGGACCGCATCCACGGCCGGGGCGATCCGGTCCAGCGGCAGTTCGGTATGGCCGCCGACTTTGTAGGTCCAGGCGAGCGTGGTTCCTTCCGACTGCCGCTCGATCGTTACCGACATTGTCGCCGCGAGCCCCTCCCCCTGCAGCGGACCGAGTGCCCCGCTCATCCGCAGCTGCTGACCGGGCGCGGCATATATCACCCGCATATGCTCGACCGATCCACCGCCGGGAAGCGACCCGCAGAAGCACCCGCCGGCGCGCGGATCGATGGATAAGTTCGCGCCCTGCCCCGACCAGCTGTGTTCCGGATCCCACCACAGGGAGGGCTCGACCAAGGCGGCCCAAGCCTGTTCGGGTGAAACGGCAGCCGTCAGGCGCCCGGCAATGGCAAAGCCGCTATCACTGCGTGATGTCACTTCCGCCGCAGCGGGAGCGGAGCAGGCGAACGCGGCGAGCGGAATGATCCAGCGCATGGAGCGAAGATAGCGGCGCGCGAGATCGATGTCGCGCCCTATCGCCACGCGGCGGGTCAGCTGGCGAGAACCGCCTCGACGGCCTCGGTCACTTCGTCGATGTCGGCCATGCCGTCGACGCGCGAGACGATGCCGCGCTCTTCGTAGAGAGGCAGGATCGGAGCCGTCTTCGCCCGGTATTCCGCCATCCGCGTGCGGACTGTTTCCTCGTTGTCGTCAGGCCGGCGCTTGAACTCGGTGCTGCCGCACTTGTCGCAGACTTCCGCCACCTTGGGCTGCTTGAAGACGTCGTGATATCCGGCCCCGCATGAGGCGCAGGTGAAGCGGCCGGTGATCCGCTCGACCAGCGCATCCTCGTCGACATCGAGTTCGACCACGTGGTGCAGCTTGCGGCCGTGCTTCGCGAGGATCGCGTCGAGCTGCTCGGCCTGAGCGGCCGTGCGGGGATAGCCGTCGAAGATCACGCCTACGTCGTCGCCGAGCGCAGCCAGTTCCGCGTCGATCAGGGCAGAGACGATCTCGTCGGAGACGAGCTCGCCGCGGTCCATGACTTCCTTGGCCCGGATCCCGACCGGCGTGCGGGCTGCAACCGCCGCGCGCAGCATGTCACCCGTGGAAAGCTGGCGCATTCCGTGGCGCTCGACCAGGCGCGCCGACTGCGTGCCCTTGCCCGCTCCCGGCGGTCCAAGAAGGATAATGTTCACCGGGACCTCTCCCTAACCCTGGTGCGCGCTTAGCGCATCCGGCCCTTGAGCTTCGCCTTCTTGATCAGATCGCCGTACTGGTGCGCCAGCAGGTGCGACTGGATCTGGCTGATCGTATCGACGGTCACGTTGACCACGATCAGCAGGCTGGTGCCGCCCAGGAACAGCGGAACGCCCGTCTGCGCGATCATGTACTCCGGCAGTACGCAGACCAGCGTCAGATAGGCGGCGCCGATCACGGTAATCCGGGTAAGCACGTAGTCGAGATAGGTCGCGGTGTTCTTGCCCGGACGGATGCCCGGGATGAAGCCGCCGTTCTTCTTCAGGTTCTCCGCCGTCTCTTCCGGGTTGAAGACCACCGCGGTGTAGAAGAAGCAGAAGAAGATGATGCCGGCGGCATAGAGCGCCAGGTAGATCGGCTGGCCGTGCGCCAGATACTGGTTAAGCGTCTGGATCGCGCTGTAGAACGTGCTGTCCGTGCTCACCGAGTTGCCGGCGAACTGGCTGATCGTCAGCGGCAGCAGCAGCAGCGAGCTGGCGAAGATCGGCGGGATCACGCCGGCGGTGTTGAGCTTCAGCGGCAAGTGGCTGCGGTCGGCCTGCATCATTCCGCGAGCGCTGGCGCGCTTCGGATACTGCACCAGAAGGCGGCGCTGGGCGCGCTCCATGAAGCAGATGAACAGGATCAGGCCGATGATCATGGCGATCAGGCCGATGATCACGATCGCGCTGATCGAACCGGTGCGGCCGCCTTCGAACAGGTTGCCGATGAACACCGGGAATTGCGCGACGATGCCGGCCATGATGATCAGCGACACGCCGTTGCCGATCCCGCGGCTGGTGATCTGCTCGCCCAGCCAAAGGAGGAACATGGTCCCGCCGATGAGGTTGATCACCGCCGTGAACCGGAACAGGTAACCGGGATTGACCACGGCCTGCAGGCCGCTCTGCGCACCGTAGGCCTCAAGGCCCGCGGCCAGGAACCAGCCCTGAATCGCGCACAGGAACACCGTGCCGTAGCGGGTGTATTGGTTGAGCTTCTTGCGGCCGGCTTCGCCTTCCTTCTTCAGCGCCATCAGCGACGGATGAAGGGATGCGGCCAGCTGGATGACGATCGAGGCGGTGATGTATGGCATCACGCCGAGCGCGATGAGGCTCATGCGCTCGAGGCTGCCGCCCGAGAATGTGTTGAACAGGTCCAGGATGCCGCCACGAGTCTGGTCGTAGAGCGTTTCCAGGATCAGCGGATTGACGCCGGGCAGCGGCACGAAGCTCAGGAAACGGAACACGATCAGCGCTCCGATCGTGAACCAGATGCGCTTCTTGAGCTCGGTCGCCTTGGAGAAGTTGGCGAGGCTCAGATTGCTTGCGATATTATCGGCGCGTGATGCCATCGTCTTCGGTTGCCTTTGTTGAAGGCGCCGGTCCCTCCCCGGCGTGGACCCTGCGAGAGGCCCATATAGGGCGCGGGCGGGATTGTGAAACCCCGCCCGCCGTCCTTGTACCCGTTACTTCGCGGTCTTCGCCGCTTTAGCAGTCTTGTTCACTTCGCGCCGGGCCGTCTTCTTCTCGTGCTCGGAAGGCTGAGCTTCGGGAAGCTCGACCTTGCCGCCGGTCTTCTCGACCGCGGCGATCGCGCCCTTGCTGGCGCCGGCGACCTTGAAAGTGACCTTGGAGGTCAGCTCGCCCTTGCCGAGCAGACGCACGCCGTCCTTGCCACCCTTGGCCAGGCCGATCGCCTTGAGCGCGTCGTGGTCGATCGTGCCGCTCGCGTCGAGCTTGCCCGCGTCGATGAACTTCTGGACCATGCCCAGGTTCACTTCGGCGAAGTCCTTGCCGAACGGGTTGTTGAAGCCGCGCTTAGGCAGACGCATGTGGAGCGGCATCTGACCGCCTTCGAAGCCGGCGATGGACACGCCCGAACGGCTCTTCTGGCCCTTCTGGCCGCGGCCGCCGGTCTTGCCCTTGCCCGAGCCGATGCCCCGGCCGACGCGCATCCGGCTCTTGCGGGCGCCGGGATTGTCGCGGATTTCGTTCAGTTTCATGAGTGCACTCGCTTTCGCTTTATTCGCGCTGAGATCTATCTCACCCCTGCGGGAGAGATACGAAGACTAGGGTCTGCGCTGCAGGCCCTAGTCAAAGTTGCGAGGGGACGGAACCCCTCTCACCACACTCTCCCGCCAGGGGAGAGCACTCGAGTTATTCGACCACTGCCACCATGTGCGGCAGCTTGGCGATCGCGCCGCGGACTTCAGGGGTGTCCTGAAGCTCGACGACTTTGTGCATCTTGCCAAGGCCAAGACCGATAAGGATCTTGCGCTGCGATTCCGGGCGGCGGATCGGCGAACCGATCTGCTTGATCTTGACGGTTTTCTTGTCGGCCATCGAAATTACTCCGTGATCGCCGCTGCGTCGGCCTCGGCCTCCGCAGCGCTGGCGCCGCCGCGACCGAGAAGGTCGGCGACTTTCTTGCCGCGGCGCTGGGCGACGGACTTCGGCGAAGTCTGCTCAGTCAGGGCCGCGAAAGTGGCGCGGATCATGTTGTAGGGGTTGGACGTGCCGATCGACTTGGTGACCACGTCGGCCACGCCAAGGCTCTCGAACACGGCGCGCATCGGACCGCCGGCGATGATGCCGGTACCCGCGGGCGCGGTGCGGAGGTTGACCTTGCCGGCGCCGAAGCGGCCCTTGCCGTCATGATGAAGCGTGCGGCCTTCCTTGAGCGGAACGCGGACCATCTTCTTCTTGGCAGCGGCGGTCGCCTTGTTGATCGCCTCCGGAACTTCGCGGGCCTTGCCGTGGCCGAAGCCAACGCGGCCCTTGCCGTCACCGACCACGACCAGCGCGGCAAAACCGAAGCGCTTGCCGCCCTTCACCGTCTTGGACACGCGGTTGATGTGGACCAGCTTCTCGATCAGCTCTTCGCCGCCATCGTCGTTGCCACGGCCACCGCGACGGTCGTCACGGCCACCACGGCCACCGGGGGCGCCGCCACGGCCACGGCCGCGGTCACCACCGCCACCGCTGCCGCCACGATCGCCGCCGCGGCCACGGCCGCGCTGCGGGGTCGGGTCGCCCGAGGCAGCCGACTGCGTGTCGGCGGCTTCGGAAGGAGCTGCAGCTTGCTGCGTCTCGGCGGTGGCTTCCACCTTGGTCTCTTCCGCTTTCACGGCTTCGTTGTTGTTTTCGTCAGCCATCGTCAGAACTCCAGCCCGCCCTCGCGGGCGGCATCGGCCAGCGCTTTGACGCGGCCATGGAACAGGTAGCCGCCGCGATCGAACACGACGGTGGTGACGCCGGCCTTCTGGGCCGCCGCAGCGATGTCCTTGCCCACCTGCACGGCGGCATCGACATTCGCACCCGAGGGTGTGCCGCCCAGCGTGGACGCTGCGGCGACCGTGCGGCCGCTCGCATCGTCGATGACCTGGGCATAGATGTGCTTGCCGGTGCGGTGAACGGACAGGCGGGGCCTGCCACCGGAACGGCTGCGAAGCGCGGTACGGACCCGGCGGCGCCGGCGTTCGAAAAGGGAGAGCTTGGCCATCTTACTTCTTCTTCCCTTCCTTGCGGAAGATGTACTCGCCGCGGTACTTGATGCCCTTGCCCTTGTAAGGCTCCGGCTTCCGCCAGCGACGGATCTCGGCGGCGAACTGGCCGACCGCCTGCTTGTCGGTACCGCTGATCTCGATCGTGGTCTGATCGGGGGTCTTCACTTCGACACCCGCCGGCACGTCCAGATCGACGTCGTGGCTGTAGCCGAGCTGCAGCTTGAGCTTGTTGCCCTGGGCCGAAGCACGGTAGCCGACGCCGGTGATCTCCAGGACTTTGGTGAACCCCTGGGTCACACCTTCGACGAGGTTCGACACCAGAGTGCGCTGCATGCCCCAGTAGGACCGCGCCTCTTTGCTGTCGTTCGCCGGCATGACGGAGATTTCGTCGCCTTCGACCTTGTAGTCGATCAGATCGGACAGCCCGAGGGTCAGGGTGCCCTTGGGCCCCTTCACGCTGAGCGTGCCGTTCTCGATATTCGCAGTGACGCCGCTTGGGATCGCCACCGGCTTTTTGCCGATGCGGCTCATCAGAACACCTCCGCCAGCACTTCGCCGCCGACGTTGTAGCTGCGTGCTTCGGCATCCGAGAGCACGCCGCGCGGCGTCGAGACGATGGTGATGCCGAGGCCGTTGCGGACGTTCGGCAGTTCCTTGGAAGCCGAGTACACCCGGCGGCCAGGCTTGGAGACGCGGGCGACGTGCTTGATCGCAGGCTCGCCCTCGAAATACTTCAGTTCGATCCGCAGCGCCTTGTGCTTGCCGGTGTCGTCTTCGCTGTAGCCACGAATGTAGCCTTCGCGCTGAAGCACTTCGAGCACGTTCGCGCGCAGCTTGGACGCCGGCGAAAGGACGGAGTCCTTCTTCGCCTGCTGGCCGTTGCGGATACGGGTGAGCATGTCACCCAGTGGATCGGTCATAGCCATCTGTCAGTCCCTCACCAGCTCGACTTGGTCACGCCGGGAATAAGGCCCTTGTTGGCCAGATTCCGCAGCTCGATCCGGTTCAGGCCGAACTTGCGATAGTAGCCGCGCGGGCGGCCGGTGGTGGTGCAGCGGTTGCGCACGCGCGTGGGGTTCGCGTTGCGCGGGATCTCCGCCAGTTTCAGACGCGCCATCAGACGCTCGGTATCGTCGAGCGACTTGTCGTCCGCGACAGCCTTCAGCTTCGCGTACTTGGCAGCATGCTTCTTCACGAGCTTCTTGCGCCGCTCGTTCTTGTTGATGGAACTCAGTTTCGCCATGGACTTAAGCTCTCCTGAGACCGCTTACGCGGCCTCCTTCTCTTCAGCCGCTTCTTCGGCCGGGAACGGGAATCCGAACAGACGCAGCAGCTCGCGCGCTTCATCGTCGGTCTTTGCGGTGGTGGTGACGATGATGTCCATGCCACGCACCTTCTCGATCTTGTCGTAGCTGATCTCCGGGAACACGATCTGTTCCTTGAGACCCATCGCATAGTTGCCACGGCCGTCGAACGAACGCGGGTTGAGCCCACGGAAGTCGCGGATGCGCGGCATCGCGATGGTCACCAGGCGGTCGAGGAATTCGTACATACGCTCCCGGCGCAAGGTCACCTTGCATCCGATCGGCATGCCCTCACGCAGCTTGAACTGCGCGATCGACTTCTTCGCCTTGGTGATGACCGGCTTCTGGCCGGCGATCAGCTGCATTTCCTCGGCGGCGGTCTGGACCTTCTTCTTGTCCTGGCTCGCTTCGCCCACGCCCATGTTGAGCGTGATCTTCTCGAGACGCGGAACTTCGAGGCGGTTCTTGTAACCGAACTTCTCGGTCATCGCCTTGACGATCTCGTCGTCGTACCGCTGCCTGAGGCGGGGGGTGTACTTATCAGCCATCGATCGTTTCCCCGGACTTCACGGCAACGCGCACCTTCTTCCCGTCCTTCTCTTCGAAGCGGACTCGGGTGGGCTTGCCGTCCTTGGGATCGGCGATAGCAACTTTGCTGATCGCCATCGGAGCGGGCGAACGGTCGATGCCGCCCTGCGGATTGGCCTGCGTGGGCTTGCGGTGACGGGCGGCGACGTTGATGCCGTCCACCAGAACCTTGCCAGCCTTCGGCAGAACCTGGGTCACTTTGCCGGTGCGGCCCTTGTCCTTGCCGGACAGGACCACGACCTGGTCACCCTTCTTGATCTTCGCGGCACCCATCACAGCACCTCCGGAGCAAGCGAGATGATCTTCATGAAACCCTTGGAGCGCAGCTCGCGCACGACCGGGCCGAAGATACGGGTGCCGATCGGCTCCTCGTTCTTGTTCACGAGCACCGCCGCATTGGTGTCGAAGCGGATCACGCTGCCGTCGGCGCGGCGCACGTCCTTGCGGGTGCGAACGATCACCGCACGGTGAACGTCGCCCTTCTTCACGCGGGCACGCGGCTGCGCCTCCTTCACGGAGACGACGATCACGTCGCCGACGCTCGCGGTCCGACGCTTCGACCCGCCCAGCACCTTGATGCACTGGACGCGCTTCGCGCCGCTGTTGTCCGCGACGTCGAGATTGGACTGCATCTGGATCATCGATCCGGTTTCCTTCTCATCGGCTTGCCGGAACGAGTCCGGCAGTTCCAAAAAACGTCTGTTGCCGTAACCTTAGTTACCGGCGGCTTCGACCTCGATGTCGGCTTCGAAAGCCACACCCTTGCCGGCCTGCACCCGATCGAGCACCTTCCAGGTCTTGGTCTTCGAAATGGGGCGGGTCTCTTCGATCCGCACCTGATCGCCAGGCTTGAAGGCGTTGTCCTCGTCGTGTGCGTGGTACTTCTTCGAGCGGCGGATGATCTTCCCGTACAGCGGGTGCTTCACCTTGCGCTCGACCAGCACCGTAACGGTCTTGTCGGTCTTGTCGGAAACGACGGTCCCGATCAGGATACGCTTGGGCATCGTCTGGTTCCTTACTTCGCTTCGGCCGCGGCCTGGGCACCGTTGGTGCGCTCAGACTGCAGCGTCTTGATGCGGGCGATCGCGCGGCGGACTTCCTTGATCCGCGCGGGACGCTCCAGCTGGTTCGTGGCCGACTGGAAGCGCAGGTTGAACTGCTCGCGCTTCAGCTCGGTGAGCTGCGCGGCGAGCTGGTCGTCGCTCTTCGTCCGCAGGTCTTCAATCTTGGCGGCCATTATTCGCCTCCCAGGTGCGAGGTGTCGCCGAGACGGGCGACGACCTTGGTCTTGATCGGCAGCTTCATCGCGGCGCGGCTGAAAGCCTCGGCTGCGAGCGGACCGGAAACGCCGTCCAGCTCGAACAGGATCCGGCCCGGCTTCACGCGGGCGGCCCAGTATTCGACCGAGCCCTTGCCCTTGCCCTGACGGACTTCGGCAGGCTTCTTCGATACCGGCACGTCCGGGAACACGCGGATCCACAAACGCCCCTGGCGCTTGATGTGACGCGTGATCGCGCGGCGGGCCGCTTCGATCTGGCGCGCGGTGATCCGCTCGGGCTCCAGGGCCTTGAGGCCGTAGGAGCCGAAGTTCAGGTCCGTGCCACCCTTGGCCAGGCCGTGGATGCGGCCCTTGAAAGCCTTGCGGAACTTGGTTTTTTTCGGTTGCAGCATGATCTTTACTCAGTCCTGCGATCAGCGTGCCGGACGGACGCCGGAGGTTTGAGCCTCCATCATCAGCCGGTCTTGCGCCATCGGGTCGTGGCCGAGAATCTCGCCCTTAAACACCCACACCTTAATGCCGATGATACCGTACGCGGTGAGCGCTTCGGCTTCGGCATAGTCGACATTGGCGCGCAGCGTGTGCAGCGGCACCCGGCCCTCGCGGTACTGTTCGACGCGGGCGATCTCGGCGCCGCCGAGACGGCCGCCGCACATGATCTTGATGCCTTCGGCACCGAGACGCATGGCCGACTGCATCGCGCGCTTCATCGCCCGGCGGAACGCCACGCGGCGGATCAGCTGGTCGGCGATGCCCTGGGCGACGAGCTTGGCGTCGATCTCCGGCTTGCGGATCTCGACGATGTTCAGCTTCACTTCGCTGGCGGTGATCTTCGCGAGCTTGGAGCGGAGCTTCTCGATGTCCGCGCCCTTCTTGCCGATGATGACGCCGGGGCGTGCTGCGTAGATCGAAATGCGGCACAGCTTCGCCGGACGCTCGATCACCACCTTGGAGATCGCCGCCTGCGGCAGCGAGCTGATGATGAACTTGCGGATCTCGATGTCTTCCTTGAGCAGCTGCTGGTAATCGCGCCCTTCGGCGTACCAGCGGCTGTCCCAGGTCCGGTTGATCTGCAGGCGCAGCCCGATCGGGTTTGATTTATGACCCATCTTAAGCCTCTTCTTCCTGCTCGCGAACGACGATCCGCAGCCGGCTGAACGGCTTGAGGATGCGCGTGGACTTGCCACGGCCGCGCGTGGCGAAACGCTTCATGGTCACCGACTTGCCGACCGAAGCTTCGGCCACGACTAGAGCGTCGACGTCCAGGTTGTGGTTGTTCTCCGCATTGGCGATCGCCGAAGCGAGCACCTTCTGCGCATCCCGTGCCATGCCGCGCTTCGAGAACGCGAGGATGTTCAACGCATCCTCCGCCTTCTTGCCGCGGATCAGGGCGGCCACGAGGTTCAGCTTCTGCGCGGAACCACGGATCGTGGTGCCGACGGCCAGAGCCTCGTTGTCGCCGACGCGACGGGGAGCCTTCTGCTTGCCCATTAGCGCTTACCCTTCTTGTCGGCAGCGTGACCCGGGAAGTTCCGCGTGGGTGCGAACTCGCCGAGCTTGTGGCCGACCATGTCTTCGTTGACGGAGACGGGGATGAACTTCTGACCGTTGTAGACGCTGAACGTCAGGCCGACGAAATCCGGCAGGATCGTCGAGCGGCGCGACCAGGTCTTGATCGGCGCGCGGCCGCCAGCTTCCTGAGCGGTCTGCGCCTTTTTCAGCAGGTGCAGGTCGACGAACGGACCTTTCCAGACGGAACGAGCCATGGCGGATTACCTCTTCTTCTTCGCGTGGCGCGAACGGATGATCATCTTGTCCGTCTGCTTGTTGTTGCGGGTCCGGGCGCCCTTGGTCGGCTTGCCCCACGGAGTGACCGGGTGACGGCCGCCCGAGGTCCGGCCTTCACCACCGCCGTGCGGGTGGTCGACCGGGTTCTTGGCGACACCGCGGGTCAGCGGCTTCACGCCCATCCACCGGCGACGGCCGGCCTTGGCCAGCGTCTGGTTGGAGTTGTCGGGGTTCGAAACCGCGCCAACCGTGCCCATGCAGTCGGCCCGAAGGTAACGCTGCTCACCCGAGTTGAGGCGGACGATGACCATGCCCCGGTCGCGACCGACGAGTTGGACATAAGTGCCTGCCGAACGGGCGATCTGGCCGCCCTTGCCCGGCTTCATCTCGATGTTGTGGCAGATCGTGCCGACCGGCATCTGGCCGAGAAGCATGGCATTGCCCGGCTTCACGTCCACGCGCTCGCCGGCAACGATCTTGTCGCCCGGAGCAACGCGCTGCGGGGCCAGGATGTAAGCCTGCTCGCCGTCTTCGTAGTTGATCAGCGCAATGAATGCGGTCCGGTTGGGATCGTACTCGAGCCGTTCGACCGTGCCTTCGACGCCCCACTTGCGGCGCTTGAAGTCAACAAAGCGGTACTTCTGCTTGTGACCGCCGCCGATGCCACGCGAGGTGACATGGCCCTTGTTGTTGCGGCCGCCGGTCTTGCGCTTGCCTTCGGTCAGCGCCTTGACGGGCTTGCCCTTGTGCAGCGACGACTTGTCGACGAGGATCAGGCCGCGGCGCGCCGGGCTGGTCGGTTTATAGTTCTTGAGTGCCATCGTCCGGTCCTCAGATACCGCTGGTGATGTCGATCGAGTCCTGGCCTTCGACCAGGGTCACAATCGCCTTCTTGAAGTCGGAACGCTTGTAGGGCTTGCCCTTCCAGCGCTTGGTCTTGCCCTTCGACACGATCGTGTTCACGCTCTTCACCTTGCGGTCGAACAGCGCTTCCACCGCTTCCTTGATCTGCGGCTTGGTCGCATCGCCAGCCACCTTGAACACGACGGCGTTGAACTCGGAAGCCATGGTCGACTTCTCGGTGATGTGCGGAGCGAGGATCACGTCGTAGTGACGCGCATCGATTTCCTGGGTCTTAGCCATTGAAGCGCGCCTCCAGCTTTTCGATCGCCGCCTTGGTAAGGACCAGCGTGTCGTGCTTCAGGATGTCGTAAACGTTGGCGCCGGCAGCCGGCATCACGTTGACGCCGGGCAGGTTGCCCGCGGCCAGCTTGAAGCCGTTCTCGACGGTTTCGCCGTCGATCACCAGCACCTTGCCGTTCCAGCCGTTCTTGCCGAAGGTTTCGGCCAGGGCCTTGGTCTTGGCATCGCTCAGTTCGAGGCTGTCGACGACCACGAGGCCATCCTTAGCCTTGCTCGAAAGAGCCATCCGCAGGCCGAGTGCACGGACCTTCTTGTTCAGCGACTGCTCGAATTCACGCTTGCGCGCGCCGTGAGCCTTACCACCGCCGATGAAGATCGGAGCGGCACGGTCGCCGTGACGGGCAGTGCCCCCGCCCTTCTGCTTGCCGTACTTCTTGCCGGTGCGTGCCACGTCCGACCGCTCGCGAGTGGCGCGGGCAGTGCCGCGACGGTTCTCGAGCTGCCAGGTGACGACGCGGTGCAGGATGTCGGCGCGCGGCTCGACACCGAAAACGGCATCGTTGAGCTCGATATCGCCCGAGGCATTGCCGTCGAGTTTTTGGACCTTCACCTTCACGGATCAGCCCTCCTTGCCATCATCGCCGGCGGGCGCGGAGCCCTCGGCAGCGTTGTTCTCATTCACGGCGGGGGTGACGTCGTCACCGGCACCGGCCTGCTGTTCGTCGAGCAGCTTTGCTTCCTGCTCGGCGGTCAGGGCGGTGTTGTCCTCGTGCGCGGCGGCGCTCTCGACGAGACCGGCCGGCGCTTCCTGATGCTCGGGAGCAGTGCTCTTCTTCTCGAGGATCGCACCCGGGAACGGAGCGCCTTCCGGCATCGGCAGCTTGACCGCGTCGCGAACCAGCAGCCAGGCGTTCTTCGAACCAGGGACGGAGCCCTTCACGAAGATCAGGCCGCGGTCGGCGTCCGTGCGAACCACTTCGAGGTTCTGCTGCGTACGCTGACGGTCGCCCATGTGGCCGGCCATCTTCTTGTTCTTGAAGACCTTGCCCGGATCCTGCCGCTGACCGGTGGAACCGTGAGCACGGTGGCTGACCGAGACGCCGTGCGTCGCGCGCATGCCGCCGAAGCCCCAGCGCTTCATCGCACCGGCAAAACCCTTGCCCTGCGTGTGGCCGGTGACGTCGACCATCTGACCGGCAACGAAGTGCTCGGCGCTGATCGTGGAACCGACCGGCAGCAGCGCGTCTTCGCCGGCGAGACGGAACTCGGCGACTTTCTTCTTGAGCGACACCTGAGCCTTCGCGAAATGCTCGCGCTGCGGCTTGGCGACGTTCTTCTGCTTGGCTTCGCCCGAACCGACCTGGAGAGCGACGTAACCGTCACGATCCGCGGTGCGATGCGAAACAACCTGGCAATCTTCGAGCGCCAGGACAGTGACCGGCACGTGGCGGCCGTCTTCCTGGAACAGGCGGGTCATCCCGACTTTCTTAGCGATCACGCCAGTGCGCATGATCCGTACTCCTTAACAGAGGCACCCGGACCATTCCGGGTGCGTGGGGGCATCCCATCGAAGCAGCGCTTCGACGGGAGACCTTTCAGCCCAAATTTTCGTGCATCGCCCCGTCCGGGCTGAGTGCTTCCCGAAGGAAGCAAGACGGGGGACGCAGCCCGGCAGAGTGCCGGCGGTATCCCTATGTCGTCCGGCCGGAAGAACCGGCCTGGGAAACCCTGCCGAGGCCCGCCTGCGCGAGCTCCCGGCCGACTGGCTTACGCCAGCTTGATTTCCACGTTCACACCAGCGGCCAGATCGAGCTTCATGAGCGCATCGACCGTCTGGGCGTTGGGCTGCACGATGTCGAGCAGCCGCTTGTAGGTACGCACTTCGAACTGCTCACGCGACTTCTTGTCGATGTGCGGGCCGCGAAGAACGGTGAATTTCTCGATGCGCGTCGGCAGAGGAATGGGGCCCCGGATGAGCGCGCCGGTGCGGCGTGCGGTGTCCGCGATCTCGCCAGTCGCCTGATCGAGCACGCGGTGATCGAAGGCCTTAAGGCGAATACGGATATTCTGAGCTTCCATGTCCTACTACCGATGCGAAAGAGCCAAGGAGCCGTAGCCCCAAAAAACAAGAGACCGCCCCGCCTCGCCGGTTTCCCGACCAAGGGGCGGCCCCCGAAAAACCTGGCCGGCGGAGACGAATCCCCGCCGGCGAGCCAGGCCTATATTACTTCGTGATCTTGCTGACAACCCCCGAACCGACGGTGCGGCCGCCTTCGCGAATTGCGAAACGGAGACCCTCATCCATCGCGATCGGAGCGATCAGCTTCACGCCGATCGTCACGTTGTCGCCCGGCATGACCATCTCGGTGCCCTCGGGGAGGACGACTTCGCCGGTCACGTCGGTGGTGCGGAAGTAGAACTGCGGGCGGTAGTTGGCGAAGAACGGCGTGTGACGGCCACCCTCGTCCTTCGACAGCACGTAGACTTCCGCGTTGAAGTCGGTGTGCGGCGTAACCGAACCCGGCTTCGCCAGAACTTGGCCACGCTCCACGTCGTCACGGCCGATGCCGCGGATCAGGGCGCCGATGTTGTCGCCGGCTTCACCGCGATCGAGCAGCTTGCGGAACATCTCGACACCGGTGACGGTGGTCTTCTGCGTGTCCTTGATGCCGATGATCTCGACTTCGTCGCCGACGTTCACGATGCCGGTCTCGACACGGCCGGTGACGACGGTACCGCGACCCGAGATCGAGAACACGTCCTCGATCGGCATCAGGAAGGGCTTGTCGATCGGACGATCGGGCTGCGGGATGTGATCGTCGACAGCCTTCATGAGCTCCATGATGGAGTTCTTGCCGATCTGCTCATCGCGACCTTCGAGAGCGGCCAGAGCCGAACCCTTGACGATCGGAATGTTGTCGCCGTCGAAGTCGTAGCTGGAAAGCAGCTCCCGCACTTCCAGTTCGACGAGTTCGAGGATTTCCTCGTCGTCGACCTGGTCGACCTTGTTCATGTACACGACCAGGGCCGGCACGCCGACCTGACGGGCGAGCAGGATGTGCTCGCGGGTCTGCGGCATGGGGCCGTCGGCAGCGTTCACAACCAGGATCGCGCCGTCCATCTGCGCGGCGCCGGTGATCATGTTCTTCACATAGTCGGCGTGGCCCGGGCAGTCGACGTGGGCGTAGTGACGGCCAGCGGTCTCATACTCGACGTGTGCGGTCGAGATGGTGATGCCGCGAGCGCGCTCTTCCGGCGCCTTGTCGATGTTCGCGAAGTCCACGGCAGCGCCGCCGAATTCTTCAGCCATCACCTTCGTGATCGCAGCGGTCAGCGTGGTCTTGCCGTGGTCGACGTGACCGATGGTGCCGATGTTGCAGTGCGGCTTGTTCCGCTGGAATTTTTCCTTGGCCATTTGTCCTTAACCTCTGTCTCGTGAGTTCGATTGCGTGCGGGGAACAAGGCGGCACCCGCTGAATCAGGCGCCGCCCCTAGACGCTTGCCCTGCCTTAGGCAAGCTTCTCCTTGATCTCTTGCGCGACATTCGTCGGCACTTCGTCGTAGTGCGAGAACTGCATCGTGTACTGGGCGCGGCCCTGTGAGAACGAGCGCAGTTCGTTGACGTAGCCGAACATGTTGGCGAGCGGCACGTGGGCTTCCACCACCTGAGCATTACCACGGCTGTCAGTGCCCTGGATCTGCCCGCGGCGGGAGTTGAGATCGCCAATCACGTCGCCCATGAACTCCTCCGGAGTCACGACTTCGACCTTCATGATCGGCTCGAGCAGCTTGATGCCGGCCTTCTGGGCCGCTTCGCGCATCGCACCGCGGCCGGCGATCTCGAACGCCAGGGCGGACGAGTCGACGTCGTGGTACTTGCCGTCGATCAGGCGGATCTCGAAGTCGATGATCGGGAAGCCGATCAGCGAACCGGTCTCGGCCGTCTCGCGCATGCCCTTCTCGACCGACGGGATGTATTCGCGCGGGATGTTGCCGCCCTTGATCTCGTCGATGAAGGTGATGCCCGAACCGCGCTCGCCGGGAGCTAGCGCGATCTTGACCTCGCCGAACTGGCCGGAGCCGCCCGACTGCTTCTTGTGGGTGTAGGTCAGCTCGACCGGCTTGGCGAGCGACTCACGGTAAGCCACCTGCGGCGCGCCGACGTTGGCTTCGACCTTGAACTCGCGGCGCATGCGATCGACGAGAATGTCGAGGTGAAGCTCGCCCATGCCCTTGATGATCGTCTGGCCGGATTCGTGATCGGTCGAAACGCGGAAGGAGGGATCCTCGGCTGCCAGACGGTTGAGCGCGACGCCCATCCGCTCCTGGTCGGCCTTGGTCTTCGGCTCCACCGACAGCTCGATGACGGGGTCGGGAAATTCCATCCGCTCGAGGATGATCGGAGCGCTCGGCGCACACAGCGTATCGCCGGTGGTCGTGTCCTTCATGCCCGCGATGGCGACGATGTCGCCGGCGAACGCCTCGTTGATGTCTTCACGGCTGTTGGCATGCATCAGCAGCATGCGGCCGATCTTTTCCTTCTTGTCCTTCACCGAGTTGAGCACGGTGCCCTTCTCGAGCTTGCCCGAGTAGATGCGGGTGAAGGTCAGCGAGCCCACGAACGGGTCGTTCATGATCTTGAACGCCAGCGCGGAGAACGGCGCGTCGTCGGACGACGGGCGGGAATCTTCCTCGTCGCTGTCCGGCTTCACGCCCTTGATCGCCGGCACGTCCACGGGGCTCGGCATGTAGTCGACAACGGCGTCGAGCAGGGGCTGCACGCCCTTGTTCTTGAACGCGGAGCCGCACAGCACGGGCACGAAAGCCTGCTCCAGGGTGCCCTTGCGGATCAGGCGCTTGAGCGTCGCTGCGTCGGGGATGTTGCCTTCGAGGTAGGCTTCCATGACCTCGTCGTCCTGCTCGACGGCAAGCTCGATCATCCGCTCACGGTATTCGGCGGCCTTGTCGGCAAGGTCGGCCGGAATGTCGGTATATTCGAACTCTGCGCCGAGGCTTTCGTCCTTCCAGACGATGCCGCGGTCGTTGACCAGGTCGACCACGCCCTTGAGATCGCTCTCCGCGCCGATCGGCAGGTACAGCACCAGCGGCTTCGCGCCGAGGCGATCGATGATCGACTGCACGCAGTAATAGAAATCGGCGCCCGTGCGGTCGAGCTTGTTGACGAAGCACATCCGCGGAACTTTGTACTTGTCGGCCTGGCGCCAGACGGTCTCGGACTGCGGCTCAACGCCGGCAACGCCGTCGAACACGGCGACCGCGCCGTCGAGCACGCGCAGGGAGCGTTCGACTTCGATGGTGAAGTCCACGTGGCCCGGGGTGTCGATGATGTTGATGCGGTGCTTCGGACCCTTGCCGTCCTCGGCCGCCCAGAAGGTGGTCGTGGCGGCGGAAGTGATGGTGATCCCGCGCTCCTGCTCCTGCTCCATCCAGTCCATCGTGGCGGCGCCGTCATGGACTTCGCCGATCTTGTAGGACTTGCCGGTATAGTAGAGGATCCGCTCGGTCGTGGTGGTCTTGCCGGCATCGATGTGCGCCATGATGCCGATATTGCGGTAGCGTTCCAGCGGATATTCGCGGGCCATGGGGAAATTCCTCGGGTCGTGTCGGGGAGAGCCGATCGGCTCGCGCCCCATATGGTTACTTCTATGACCGTTTGAAGACCGGGGGCGAACCCCCGGCCTCAAGCGGTGCCCGGCCTACCAGCGATAGTGGCTGAAGGCGCGGTTGGCGTCGGCCATGCGGTGCGCGTCTTCGCGCTTCTTCACCGCATTGCCGCGGTTGTTGGCCGCATCCATCAGCTCGCCCGAAAGGCGGGCCGCCATGGTGGTCTCGGCGCGGCCGCGGGCTGCGTTGATCAGCCAGCGGATCGCGAGAGCCTGAGCACGCTCGGGGCGAACCTCGACCGGCACCTGGTAAGTCGCACCGCCGACGCGGCGGCTGCGCACTTCGACCTGCGGCTTGATGTTGTTCAGCGCATCATGGAACACCGCAACCGGATCGGCCTTGGCGCGGGATTCGACCACTTCGAGAGCACCGTAAACGATACGCTCCGCAGTGGACTTCTTCCCGTCGTACATGAGGTTGTTCATGAACTTGGACAGGATCAGATCACCGAACTTGGGATCCGGCAGGATTTCCCGCTTCTCGGGACGACGACGACGTGACATCGGTAATTCCTTTTTCGTGAGCCTTCCGCTTCCCCGTTCCGTCACCCCGGACTTGTTCCGGGGCCTATTTCACGGCCGGGTGCGGAGCTCGAAAGCCTTCGCAAACATCCGCACCTGGAGCCCGATGGATCCTGAAACGCGTTCAGGATGACGGGTGAGGCACGGACGCCGCCTTATTTCGGACGCTTGGCGCCGTACTTGGAACGGCTCTGACGGCGGTCCTTAACACCCTGGGTGTCGAGCACGCCGCGCAGCACGTGATAGCGCACACCGGGAAGGTCGCGTACGCGGCCGCCACGGATCAGCACCACGGAGTGCTCCTGCAGGTTGTGCCCCTCGCCCGGGATGTAGGCGATGACTTCGCGCTGGTTGGTCAGGCGGATCTTGGCCACCTTGCGCAGCGCCGAGTTCGGCTTCTTCGGAGTCGTCGTGTAGACGCGGGTGCAGACACCGCGCTTCTGCGGGTTCTGGTCCATCGCAGGGACCTTGCTCTTGGCCTTCTGCGGAACACGGCCCAAACGGACCAGCTGGTTGATCGTCGGCATAGAATCTCTTCACCGGTTAATTGACGCTACGGCGGCAAGGTGAAGCGGATCGACTGGCCGTCATCCTCGCGAAAGCGGGGATCGCCGTCCACAAGCGCGGGGCCTGCGGAACTCGGTCCCGGATCAAGTCCGGGACAGGCCTGAAACACTCCACCTGGCGCGCGAACGCCGGGTTACTTTGACGGCTGCCCCATGAGCGTTTCCGCTCCAACAGAGAAGGGGCCTGGAGGATTCCGCGAATCCCCGTAAGGCCCCCGGGACATGACCGGCAATGTTCAGCTCTATTTGCCCGAGGCAGTTGCGGAGCGAACCCAGCCCTCACTCGGATGGCGCCGCCCTTAGGCCGGTTTGCCGCCCTGGTCAAGGACCGTGAGCGGCCGCGGCGCTTGTGCGCAGCGGCGCCTGCAGCACCAGGCTGGACCTGCGCTTGCGGAGCCATGGATCCCGGAACAAGTCCGGGATGACGAGGTGAGAGAGCCGCCGGGACTTGGCTTTTTCCTCGTCATTGCTGACGTCCGCTTGCCGCGGCGCCGGGCGATGGGAAAGCATCACCCTCCCCCTACTCGTCACCCCGGACTTGGTCCGGGGCCCATTCCTCGGCCCGGAACGGACCTTCGATCCTCCGGGACCTGCGCTTGCGGAGCCATGGATCCCGGAACAAGTCCGGGATGACGTGGAACAAGTGCGGAGGGAAAGCCCGGGATGAGGGTGAGTGTGGATGGCGAGACGGTATGCTGCCTCCTCGGCCGCTAGTCTTCGTTCGCGGCGCCGGGGTGGACGGCCGCCAGGACGTCGCGCAGATCGCTCAGGCTATAGGGCTTCGTCAGCGTCGGCACTTCCCGCAGCGACTGCGGGTGCTCGGCATCGCCATATCCGGTTGCGAAGACGAACGGGATGCCCGATTGTTTCAGCGCCGTGGCCACGGCATAGCTTCGTTCGCCGTGAATGTTGACGTCGAGGATGGCAACGTCGGGCTGGCGGCTCTCCAGGTATTCGAAGGCCTGCTGGATGGTGGTGGCCAATTCCGCCTCCTCGAACCCGAGCTCCAGGAGCATGTCCTCGAGCGCGAAGCCGACGATTGGCTCGTCCTCCAGCAGCAGGGCCGACCGAAGAGCCATCAGGCGGCCATCGGAAGCGGGGCGTCGATGGTGCAGCGGAGCCCGTCAGGGGCGAACTCCAGGGTGACCGAGCCGTGCAGCTCGGCCGCCAGCCCGCGCTCGATCATCCGCGAACCGAAACCCCTGCGGGTCGGCGCGGCGACGGGTGGGCCGCCCGCCTCCTTCCACTCCAGGTAGAGCCGTGGGCCGGACACGCCGGGCGTTACCTCCCAGCGGACAGCGATCGTTCCAGTGTCGTTGGACAGCGCCCCGTGCTTGATCGCGTTGGTGCAAAGTTCGTGGACCGCCATGGTCAGCGACACCGCGGTCTGCGGCGGAAGCACGACTTCGGAGCCTTCGAGCGTCACTCGCGAGGACAGCGCCCCGGTGGTGGCGCTTACCGAGTCCGAGATGATCTCCGACAGCAGCGCGGTCTCCCAGTTCTTACGGGTGAGCAGATTGTGCGCCGCTGCCAGTGCGCCGAGCCGGGCATCGAACGCCTCTCTCGCCGCTTCCACCGGCAGCTTCCCCTTGAACGATTGCTGCGCCAGCCCCTGGACGATGGCAAGGGTGTTCTTCACCCTGTGGTTGAGCTCGTTGATCAGCAGGCTCTGGCGCTGTTCCGCCTTCTTCCTTTGCTCGATCTCGACCTGGGCTTCGCGGTAGAGGCGGGCATTGTCGAAGGCGATCGCCGCCTGGGCGGCAATCCCGCGAATAAGCTCCACATGGCTGTCCAGGAACCTGCCCGGCTTTTCATGGCCGAAGAACAGGCCGCCGATCACGCCTTCGGTGCGGGACTGCACCGGCACGGCGAGATAGCTCCGCACAGGCAGATGGCCGCGCGGCATTCCGAAGTGCGGGTCATTTTTCCCGTACCGCGGGTCCTTGGTGATGTCGTCGGAGCGGACGATAGCCGTGCCGTCGAACGTGGGCTTGAACACTTCGGTCGCGCGGGGATGGCCGAACTGGTCGAACTGCGCCCGGTCGGCGCCGGTCAGGCTGTAGAGCACGAGCGCTTCGCCGTTCTGGTCCACCGTGTTGTAGAAGAACGCGCCGAACTGCGCGCCAGTGAGGGCCACGCCGGCGTCCGTCACCCGCTGGACGATCTTGTCGAGATCGAGCTCCGAAGCAAGCGCCGCGCCCGTCTGGTTCAGCGTTTCCAGGACCCGCGCATGGGTCGCCATCCGTTCTTCGGACAGGCTCTGCTCGGTGACGTCGTACCCTTCGGCGAAGATGCCGGTGACGGCGCCCTCGGAGTCCCGCACCGGCTGGTAGATGAAGTCGAGGTAGGCCTGCTCGATAGGCCCGTCAGGAGTGCGGCGGACAAGCAGGGGCTGCTGGCGGCCGACGAACGGCTCGCCGGTCCGGTAGACGTTGTCCAGCAGCTCGAAGAAGCCCTGCCCCTCCAGCTCCGGCAGCGCTTCCCGCACCGGCAGGCCGACCAGCGTGCGGTCGCCGATCAGGCGCTGATATGCTTCGTTGACAAGTTCGAACGTGTGGCTCGGCCCGGAGACCATGGCCATGAACCCCGGCGCCTGGGCGAAGAGGTTCTCCAGCCGTTCCCGCTCCGACTTGATCGTGCGGACCGCGCGGACTTTCTCGGTCGTCTCGGTGCAGGCGCAGAACAGGCCGCGCACATGGCCCTGCTCGTCGCGGATCGGCGAGTAGGAGAAGGTGAACCAGGTGTCCTCGTCGTAGCCGTGCCGCTTCATCGTCAGCGGCAGGTCGTCGAGCCAGGAGGCCTCGCCATCGAGCGCGCGGTCGACCAGCGGGCCGAGGTCAGGCCAGATCTCGGCCCAGATCTCTTCGAACCTCTGCCCGAGCGCGGCCGGGTGCTTGGCCCCGAGAATGGGCGCGTAGGCATCGTTGTACAGGAAGCCGAGTTCGTCCCCCCAGGCGACGAACATCGGAAACTTCGAATTCAGCATCAGCGAGACGACCGACTTGAGCGGCGCCGGCCAACCTTCGGGATCGCCCAGCGGCGACGTGCTCCAGTCGAGCGCCAGGATCATCTCGCCAAGCGAGCCTCCGCCGGCAAGAAACGCCAGCGGCCCTTCGGCTGCGGCGTCTTTCACCGGTGGTCGGAAGAGATGGATGGCCGGATACCCGGCGCGCCGGCGGAGTCACCGGCTTCTTTCGCTGATCGCATGCGCACGTTAACCGCGATAGGTTCGATGTGTTCCCAAGTGCTTGCCGGCATTGGAGCCTACCCCGATCATGTCCTCGGCGACGGCGAGGCCGGATCCGTCGTGCGAAGCTGCGGAGCCGCCTGGGCGATCACCCGCCAGGAGGAGCGCAGGAACAGCGCGGCCATCGCCGAGCCGATCAGAAGGTCCGGCCAAGGCGAGGCGAAGACGATCACCAGGCCGGCCGCGATCAGCACGCCGACATTGTTGATCAGGTCGTTGCGCGAGCATTCGAACGTGCTGGCCATGTTCACGTCCTGCGCGCGGAAGCGCCACAGCAGGCGAAAGCACACGAGGTTGGCCGCGAGAGCGAGGCCGCCGAACACCAGCATCAGGGTGGAGGAAGGCGGCACGCCGCTGCGGATCTTGACCGCGACGTTTATCGCGATGCCGATGCCGAGCGCCAGGATGAACACGCCCTTGAACATCGCCGCGCCGGCCTTCCAGCGGTCGCTGCGGGCGAGCGCGTAGAGGCTGACGGCGTAGACCAGCGCGTCCCCGAGCATGTCCGCCGCGTCGGCCATCAGCGCCGCCGAGCCGGCGACGACGCCCGCGCCGAATTCCAGCACGAACATCGCTGCGTTGATCGCCAGCACCGTCACCAGCACGCGGCGCTGGTCCGCCTGCCGGGCGATGCGCTCGAGCTCGGTCGATTTTGCGGAACAGCAGGACTCGGCCATTGGGCTCAAATGGCGAAACGGCCGGCGCGGTGCAAGATGCCTGGGGCTGATGGGCCTCCGCGCGGGGGCTGTGCGCGGAGGCCCCGAACCATTTCTGGCCCCATCCGCGGCGGGGGGTTGGGGGGCCGTTGCCGCGGAGTGATATGCAAACTACGAAATCGACAAGCGGTTCCTTGCAGAATGCGGACGTTTTTTCTTGGCTCGACAGGCTCGCTAGGATTTGGAGCGCATCGGCGCTCCCCGCCGGGCGCTTACTGGCCGGAAAGGAACGCCACCAGCGTCTTGACCTTTTTCTGCCGCCATTGCGGCCGCGGGGCCACGAGCCAATAGGCGCGGCGGCCCTCCTCCGGTCCTTCCAGGATCTTCAGGCGGCCGGCTTCGAGCGCTTCCTCGCACAGGAGCAGCGGCAGCATCGCCTTGCCCAGCCCGGCGATCGCGCTGGCCAGCGCCTGGCCGGCGTTGCCGACCTGTAGCGCGGGCTCCACGCCGTCCGGCAATGGCGCGCCGGGCCAGGCGATCCATTCGTCCGGCGCTTCGGCGGAGGCGACGACGACCCGCTGGGCCGGCGCCAGCTGGACGCCTTCCAATTCGTCGGGGCCTTCGGTCAGGCGGATGGCGACATCGAGGTTAGCCTCGGTGAAGTCTACCTCGTCGCCGCCGATCAGCTGGTAGCGCACTTCCGGATTGGCCGCGCGGAACGCCGCCAGGCGCTGGGCGAGCCACTGGGCGTAGAACTCGCGCGGGGCGGCGATGGTGTAGAAATGGCTCGACTGGCCCGCCTGCATGGCCTGGACCGATTCCTCGAACCGCAGGAACCCTTCACGCAGCGGATCGAGCCCGGCCTCGGCCTCGTCTGTCAGTTCCAGGCCCTTCGAGGTGCGCCGGAACAGCACGACACCGAGGACGTCCTCCAGCGCGCGGATCTGCTGCCCGACGGCGGCGGGCGTGACGGCGAGCTCGTCCGCGGCGCGGGTGAACGACAAGTGCCGCGCGGCGGCATCGAACACGCGCAGGGCGTTGAGGGGGAGGTGCGTGCGCTTCATGGAGCCCACGCGTTTAGGGTCCGAACCTGCGGCTGGCAACGGCTTGCGAGCGGGGCGTAGCGTTACGCAAACCACACACTGTGAAAACAATTGCTGCCGGCGGTGCCCTGCAGCCTTGCCGGGGTGTTTGGCCAATCGTAACGGCGCCCCAAACCATCACAAAACGTTGGGAGTTGTTCATGTCCTTCAAGTATCCCGCGCTGGCCGCACTGTTGCTGGCCGGCACATCCGCCCCCGCCTTCGCCCAGGCCGGCGGCTCCACCGAGCCGAGCCAGACCCCGCAGACTTCCGCCCAGGATGACGCGCAGCAGGCCGCGACCGATCCCACGCTCGAGCCGACCGACGGCAACGCGATCGTCGTCACCGCGCAGCGCCGCGAGCAGACGCTGCAGGACGTCAGCGCCTCGGTGATCGCGGTCGGTGCCGACCGCCTGGCGACCAGCCAGGTCAACAACCTGCAGGACCTGCAGACGATCGTGCCGAGCGTGAACTTCGGCAACGACTTCAACCAGGCGAAGATCTTCATCCGCGGCGTCGGCGCGAACACCTCGACGACCGGCAACGCCACCGGCGTCGCGCTCCACGTCGACGGCGCCGTGGTGGCTCGCGCAGAGGCGCAGCTGACCAGCCTGTTCGATCTGGAGCGAGTCGAGGTCCTGCGCGGACCGCAGGGCACGCTCTACGGCCGCAACGCCACGGGCGGCTCGATCAACCTGATCACCGCGAAGCCAACCAGCGACTTCTCCGGTTACGGCCGACTGACTTACGGCAACTACAACGCGATCATCGCGGAAACCGCGATCAGCGGCCCGATCACCGAGAACGTCCTGTTCCGCGTCGCCGGCAAAATCGAGGACCGCGACGGTTACGGCGAGAACCCGATCACCGGTTCGGAGGTCGACGATCTCAAGCGGCGGATGGTCCGCGCCATGCTGCAGTTCAACATGTCGGATACGACCGACCTGCTGCTGTCCGGCGAATACTTCCGCCAGGACGACCACTCGGGCGCGATCCACTACCTGCGGGCATCGTTCCCCGGCGTGCCGCGGCTCGCGCCGCTCGGCGTCGGCGGCTATGCCACCGACCCGCGCGACCTCGCCTCGGAAGTCGACGTCGGCACGATCACCGACAGCTACTCGTTCACCGGCACGTTCCGCACGGAGCTGAGCGACGCGCTCACGCTAACCAACATCGCCAACTACCGCGATTTCGAAAGCTCGCTGTTCCAGGACCTGGACCTGTCGGCAGTGGTGAACAGCCTGCAGACGAACGGCCAGTCGACCACCGTGCAGGAACGCCGGATCGACAGCGTGCAGTATTCGAACGAGCTGCAGTTCAACTACTCGATCGACAATTTCGATCTGGTCGTCGGCGGCTTCTACTTCCACGAACGCCAGCGCCCGATTGACAACGTCGGCCTCTCGCGCCGCAACGGCATGGCTTCTAACATCCCGCTGCTCCAGGCAGCGGGCGTCGATCTCGACGAAGCTTACGCGCTGTGCGGCTATTCGCCGGATAGCGTCACCGGCGGCAGCACCATCATCGCTCCCAAGCGCGTCTGCACCCGGTCGAATCTGGGCACCGAAGCATGGGCGATCTTCGGCCAGGCCAACATCGGGCTCGGCATGCTGACCCCTGCCCTCGACCAGTTCACGCTCAAGCTCGGCGGCCGCTACAGCCAGGAGAAGGTCGATTCCCGCAACCCGTCGATCATCATCGCGGCCGGCGGGCGCGGACCGGTGATCCGCTTCACCGAGGCGGGCACGTTCGTGGAGCGCAGCTTCAAGGACTTCACCCCCGAGGTTGGCCTGCAGTGGGAACCGAACCCCGACCTGATGCTGTACTATACCTACGCGGAAGGCTTCAAAGCCGGATCGGGCGAGAACGCCGCCGGCAGCCGCACGATCGTCGATCCCGAGAAGCTGCAGAACCACGAAGCCGGCATCAAGGCCACGGTGGCGAACGGCGTTTCGGTCAACCTCGCCGCCTACACGTACGACCTGCAGGGTGCGCAGCTCAACAAGACAATCGCCGGCGGCCCGACGGGCTATACGACAATCTTCGAGAACGCCGCCGGCACGAAGGCGAAGGGTATCGAGCTCGACATCTTCGGCCGGATCACGCCGGACTTCAGGATGAGCGGATCGCTGTCGTACACCGATGCCGAGTACGTCGACTTCGTAACTCTCGACCCGCTCGATCCGCGCAACGTAGCGACTCCCGGCCGTCCGGCGTACGATCCGGTGACGAACCCGGGCCCGACCGAATTCGGCGCACCGTGCGCGGGCGATCTCGATCCGGCAACGCGGACCTGCGAGATCCAGCTGGCCGGGAACGCCGTGCGTAACACGCCGGAATGGGCGTGGAACGTGCATGCCGAGTACGACATCCCCTTCGTGAACAGCGGCGAACTCACGCTGCAGGGTGACGTGACGTACCGGAGCCGGGTCTACTTCACGGAGTACCAGCGCGAGATCGAAAGCTCCAAGGCCTACACCATGGTCGACATCGGCGCGATCTATCGCACCGCCGACGACCGGCTGAGCTTCCAGGTCTTCGCCAAGAACCTGTTCGACGTCGACCGCAAGAGCAGCACGTTCGCCCTCGCGACGGGCCGGCTCATCGGCGCCACCTACCTGCCGCCGCGCACCTACGGCGCGACGATCGGGTACAACTTCTAAGTTCGAGAGGGGCGCTTCCCGGCGGGAGCGCCCCTCTTCAGTCCAAGCACCGCCCGCCACGCCCGCACGAGGGCCAACCCCCCCTCTGAAGAGGAGGGGCGCTAGAGGCGAAGCCGCTCTCCGACCAAGTCTCCAGAGCCCAAGCGCGATCTTTGCGCCTTCGCGCCTTTGCGTGAGCAAACCCTCTGCGCCTCCGCGCCTCTGCGAGCGCATTAGGCGGGAAAGCCCCCTCCTCTTCAGAGATGGGGGTGAAGGTGGTGGAGGCGCCGTGCGCCTTTAGCCCGCCGCTGCGGCGGGGGCTGCGAGGGGGAAGAAGGGGATGGCCACTTCGAACAGCTGCCCCTGCTGGTCGCGGAAGGTGTAGTGCCCCTGCATCGAGCCGTGCGGCGTCGGCAGCGGGCATCCCGAGACATAGTCGTGCGATTCGCCCGGGGCGAGGATCGGCGTTTCGCCGACGACGCCTTCGCCATCGACCAGGTTGATCATGCCGCGCGAGTCGCTGATCCGCCAGTGGCGGGTGAGCAGCTGGATCGTGTCATCGCGGCCGTTCTCGATGCGGATGTGATAGACCCAGAACCACTTGCCGGCTTCGACCTGCGACTGCTCGGGCATGAAGCTGACCGCCACCCGCACCGAAACGCCGTCGGTGATGGCCGTGTGCTGGAACAGGCTGTGGAGCGCGTCAATCATGGCACTGCCAGCGTAGCGCTTTCCGGGCCGGCGGCAAGGGCCCTGCGCAGCGGCTTCAGCGACTCTCCGGCCGGCTCGGCGCTACCAGTGCGCCCTGCCCGCATTTCAGCTCCCAGCAGACGCCGCCGGAGTGATAGCTGAGCGTCACCTCCGCATCGAGGTTGTGCCGCGGAACGTCGCGGATCAGCGTGGTGCCGAAGCCAGAGCGTTCGGGCTCCACCACGGGCGGGCCGCCGCCCTCCCGCCACCAGATCGAGAAGCCGTTGCCGTTTACGCCGCGATCCCAGCCGATGACGACATGACCGGCTGCGATGGAGAGCGCGCCGTACTTGAGGGAGTTGGTGGCCAGTTCGTGCAGCGCCATGCCGATCACTTCGGCAGTGCGCGGCGTGAGCGCGAGATCCGGCCCGGACACCCGCAGCTCGCCGGGCGCGTCGCTGATGAAGGCGAGCTGTTCGCGGACCAGGTCCCGAACCGGCACCTCGCGCCACTCCCGGCCCACGAGGATGTCCTGGTTGACCGCCAGGCTGCGCACCCGGTCCTCGAACCGGGCGAGGAAGCCCGCTTCATCCGGGGCGCTGCGACGAGCAAGCGCCTGGATCGTGGTCAGCATGTTCTTCGAGCGATGGTTGACCTCCATCAGCAGGAGGCGGATCTGCTCGGCCTGTTCGCGCTGATCGGTGATGTCGGTGTTCGTGCCGAACCACTGGACGATCTCGCCAGCTTCGTTGCGGATCGGCTTGGCGCGCGACAGGAACCAGCGGTACTCGCCGTTCTTGCCCCGCAGCGGGAACGTGTCCTCCCACTCCACACCGCTGACGAGCGCCTGGCGGAAGTGCCGCTCCACATTCTCCAGGTGGTCGGGGTGCTGCAGCTTCCTCCAGCCCGAGCCTTCGACTTCCTCCGGCTTGGTCCCGGTGTATTCGTACCAGCGCTGGTTGTACCAAAGGACCTCGCCTTCGGGGTCGGCGATCCAGGCGAGCTGGGAGATCGTTTCGGCCAGGGTACGGAAGCGCTCCTCGCTTTCGCGGATCTGCTCTTGCGCGCGCAAGTAGGGGCCGACGTCGCGGGCGATCTTGCTGGCGCCGATAACCTTGCCGCGTTCGTCCCGCACCGGAGAGACGCTGACCGACACGTCGAGCAGGTGCCCTTTCTTGTGCAGGCGCTTGGTATAGAACGGCTCCACCCGCGTGCCGGACCTGATGCGGCTGAGGATCTCGTCTTCCTCCTCCTGCCGATCCGCAGGGAGGAGCCGGCGGATCGATCCGCCGATCATCTCGCGCGCGGTCCAGCCGAACAGCTTTTCCGCGGCCGGGTTCCAGGAGATCACCACGCCATCGGTGTTCTTGGCGACGATCGCATCGTCGGAGGATTCGACCAGCGCGGCGTAGAAGTTGCGGAGTTCGGTCATCCCAGCCCCTTCATCGAAGCATCGGTCGCCGACCTGCGCATCCCCGGCACCGACATCTAGAGCCCGGCCCTAGCGAGCGCCTGGTCGAGATCTGCGATCAGATCCTGCGGATCCTCCAGCCCGACGTTCATTCGCAGCATCCCTTCCGAAACGCCCATTTCCGCGCGCGCCTCTTCGCCCAGGTTCGCATGGGTCGTGCTCGCCGGGTGGCAGAGCAGCGACTTGGAATCGCCGATGTTGTTGGAAATGTCGATCAGTTGCAGCGCATCGAGCACTGCGTGCGCCTGGGCGCGGCCGCCGTCGAGCACGAAGCTGAAGATCGGCCCGGCCGCGTCCATCTGGCGCATCGCCAGGTTGTGCTGCGGATGGCTCGGCAGGCCCGGGTGTAGCATCGTCGGGACGCGGCCTTCCACGAACCGCGCCACTTCCAGCGCGTTCTCGCTTTGCCGGCGGGCACGCAGGTCGAGCGTTTCGAGACCCTTCAGCACGACCCAGGCGTTGAAGGGCGAAAGGTTCGGCCCGGTGTTGCGCTGGAACGGCAGCAGGACGTTGTCCATCCACTCCTTGCTGGCGCAGACGGCCCCGGCGAGCACCCGGCCCTGCCCTTCCATGAGTTTGGTCGCCGAATAGGCCACCACGTCGGCGCCGAATTCCATCGGGCGCTGCAGCGCAGCCGTGGCGAAGGCATTGTCGACGACCGAAGTGATCCCATGCGACCGGGCGAGCCCGCAGACGAAGGCGAGGTCGACCACGTCCATCGTGGGGTTGGCGGGGGTTTCGAAGAAGAACACTTTCGTGTTGGGGCGAACGGCCGCTTCCCAGGCCGCGTTGTCGCAGGCGTCGATCACCGTCGTCTCGATGCCGAACTTCGGCAGGAGGTTGTCGACCAGCCAGCGGCACGATCCGAACGCGGCGCGGCCGGCAACGACGTGATCGCCGGCGGAAAGCTGGCACAGCAGCGCAGTGGTCATCGCCGCCATGCCGGTCGCCTGGACACGGCAGGCCTCGGCGCCTTCCAACGCGGCGATGCGTTCCTCCAGCATCGCGACGGTCGGGTTTTGCAGCCGCGAGTAGGTCATCCCCTCCGCCTCCCCGGCGAAGCGGGCGGCTACGGTCGCGGCATCGTCGTAAGTGTAGCCGCTGGTGAGGAACAGCGCCTCGCTCGTCTCGCCATGTTCGGAGCGCCAGGTGCCGGCGCGGACGGCGCGGGTCGCGGGCCGCCATTTGGAGGTGATCGAGCGGTCGGTGCCTGTGGTCTTCTTCATCGCGGGCGGTTTAGGGTCGGCAGCCGCATCGGGCAAGCACGAGCTTGCTCCGGGCGGCCGGGCCCCGTAGGCTCGGGCCGATGAGCCAGGCGCCCGTGCATCCGCGTGACCCCCTCGCCTGGCATGTGCTGATCGCGCTGGCCTTCCTGGGGCTCGTGTTCGTGCGGCTGGGGATCCCCTCCAAGCCGTTCTTCGACGAAGTCCACTACCTGCCCGCCGCGCGGGCGCTGATCGCCCTGTCGCACCCGGTCAACGTCGAGCACCCGCTGCTGGGCAAGGAACTGATCGCGCTGGGCATCATGCTGTTCGGCGACAATCCCTTCGGCTGGCGGATCATGCCGGGGCTGTTCGGCACGCTGGGGCTGTTCGCCGCCATGCGGGCGCTGTGGTTCGCCTGCAACGCCCGCTTCGCCTCGATCGCCGGCGGAATCCTGCTGGCGACGGCGTTTCCGCTGCTGGTCCAGAGCCGCATCGCCATGCTCGACGTGTTCATGGCCAGCTTCCTGCTGGTGGCGCTGTGGCAGATCGCCGGGGCCGTGCGGGAGAACGAGACAGGCCGCCGGCGCCTGGCGATCGCCGGCGTGGCGCTCGGCCTGTCGATGGCTTCGAAGTGGAACGCGGCCCCGCTGGCCATGGTCCCCGGGCTCGCCTTCGCGGCGGTGCGGCTGCATGCCGCCGGCTGGCGTGCGTTCGTGTCGAGCCGCGCCGCGCCCATTGCGGGCATCACGATCTGGGAAGCGGTTCTGTGGCTCGGCGTCGTGCCGCTGGCGACATATGCCCTGACCTTCGCGCCGGCGTTGTTCTACGCCACCGATCCGCTCGCCCCGGACGGACTGATAGAGCTGCACCGGCGGATGATCGAGCTGCAGGGGCAGGTCGTGCAGCCGCACACGTACCAAAGCGTGTGGTACGAATGGGTCTCCAACTGGCGCGGCATCTGGTACCTCTACGAGCCCGTCGACGGCGCCCAGCGCGGCATTCTGCTGATCGGCAATCCGCTGACGATGATCCTCGGCCTCGGTGCGCTTGCCTGGGCCGCGTGGGCGGGGATCCGGGGCGGGCGCAAGGATGCGCTGGCGGTAGCCGTGCTCTATGCCGTGGCGCTCGGCACCTGGATCGTGGCGCAGAAGCCGGTCCAGTTCTATTACCACTACCTGCTGCCGAGCTGCTTCCTGATCGGAGCGCTGGCCCTGGCGCTGGATGCCATGTGGCGGCGCGGGACGCGCTGGCTGCCGCTGGCGGTGCTGGCCGGCAGCGCGGCGTTCTTCGCCTACTTCCTGCCGGTCCTCACAGCCGCGCCGCTCTCGGGCCAGATGAGCTTCCTCGAGTTCACCTGGCTCGACAGCTGGCGGTGACGGGCCCTACCTGAAGCGGCCCCAGACGAACTTGCTCGACAGCGCGTAATTCCACACCGATGCCAGGGCGATGCCGGCCAGCGCGGCAGTCCACCAGGCGAAGCCGTTCGCCTGCAGCATCGTCGCCGCCGCGACGTTGGCGAAGGTGCCGACGGCGCACGTGGCGCAGAACTTCAGCCAGCCGAAGAACAGGTCCCTGGCTCCCGCCAGCTTCTGGTCGCGGTAGGTCAGCAGGTTGTTGAGCCAGAAGTTGAAGGTCATCGCCACCACGGTGGCCACGGCCTGGGCCAGCGCGAAGCCGCTGCCGAAGGCGAGGTAGAGCACCGAAAGCACCGCCATGTGCACGCCCACGCCGAGCCCGCCGACCGTACCGAACAGCGCGAAGCGCGTGGGGATGAACCTGCCAAGCCAGCGTTCGTAGAGGCCGGCCAGGAAATCGAGCGCGACGCCGTGGTCGAGCTTGCTTTCACCGGCGGCGCGGCGGGCGAACTGCAACGGGAACTCCTTCACCTTCAGGGGCGGACTGGCCGTGGCGAGAATGTCGAGCATGATCTTGAAGCCGATGCCGGACAGCCGCGCGGCCTGCTGGCGCAAGCGGTCCGCACTGAGCAGGAAAAAGCCGCTCATAGGATCGGACAGTTCCGTGCCGGTGAGCCTGCGGGCAAGCGCGTTGGCGATGCGCGAGCCCCGCTCCCGCCGGGTGCTGGAAAGGCCCGCGGCGCTTCCCCCGTCGGCGAAACGCGAGGCATAGGCGAGATCGTATTCCCCGGACTTAACGGCTTCGAGCATGTCGAGCAGCAGCTGCGGGTCATGCTGGTGGTCGGCGTCCATCACCGCGACGTAAGGCGCGGCGGTGGCGCACATGCCTTCGATCGCAGCGCTGGCAAGGCCGCGGCGGCCGATCCGCTGAATGACCCTTACACGTGGGTCCGTCTGGCCGATACGGCGGGCTTCCTCGGCCGTGCCGTCGGTGCTGTCGTCGTCGACGAACACCGCTTCCCAGCCGGAGGGCCCGAGCGCCTGCTCCAGCCGCGCGACCATAGGCGCGATATTCGCCTTCTCGTTCAGCGTCGGGAGGACGACCGCCAGCTCGAGCGGCTTCACGGCGGCCTCGGCGGCAGTCCTTACGGCTGGAACGGGATCGGCAAGGCCCATGTGCATGGCCTCCACCGATACTTGGCAAATATCAATAGAGCATTGATGGCCGCTCAGAGCCGCGCGACCACCGCGTCGCCGATCTCGCGCGTTCCGGCGCTGCCGCCGAGATCCGCGCCCTTCACGCCATCGGCGAGCGCCCGGGCCACGGCCGCCTCGATCCGCGCCGCTTCTTGCTCGCGGCCGAACGAGTGCCGCAGCATCATGGCGGCGGACAGGATCGTCGCCATCGGGTTGGCCGTGCCCTGCCCGGCGATATCCGGTGCGCTGCCGTGGATCGGCTCGTAGAGACCCTTGGTGCCGAACGCGGTCTGCTGCTCGCCGAGGGAGGCGCTCGCCAGCAGGCCGATCGAGCCGACGCACATGCTCGCCTGGTCGGACAGGATGTCGCCGAACAGGTTGCCGGTCACGACCACGTCGAACTGGCCCGGATTGCGCACCAGCTGCATGGCCGCGTTGTCGACGTACATGTGGCTGAGCTCGACATCGGGATATTCGGCCGAAACCTCGATCACCACGTCACGCCACAGCTGGCTGGTCTCGAGCACGTTGGCCTTGTCGACGCTGCACAGGCGGCGCCGGCGGCCTTGCGCTGCCTTGAAGCCGACGTGTGCGATGCGCCGCACCTCGTCTTCCGCGTAGGACATGAAGTCGAAGCCCTGACGGCGGCCGTCATCGAGCGTGCGGATCGCCTTCTCGCCGAAATAGACGTCACCGTTCAGCTCGCGGACGATCAGCAGGTCAATCGCGCGGGCGACTTCCGGGCGCAGCGCCGACAGGTCCTCCAGCCCCGGAAACATCGTCGCGGGGCGCAAGTTGGCGAACAGGCCGAGCGCCTGGCGCAGGCCGAGGATCGCCTGCTCCGGCCGCAAATGCCGTTCGAGCCCGTCGCACGTCGGATCGCCCACGGCGCCGAACAGCACCGCATCGGCCGCCTTCGCCATCTCCAGCGTTTCGGGCGGGAGCGGGTGGCCGTGGCGGCGATAGCCGATGCCGCCGACGTCCGCCTCCCAGTAGGTGACATTCGGCAGGCGCAGGGCATCCAGCACCTTCTTCGCATCGGCCATGATTTCCGGGCCGATACCGTCGCCCGGCAACAATGCGATCTTCATTCCATCCGCCCCAAAAGGTCCCGCAGTCGTGAGCGCGCGGCAATAACATCGCCGCGCCGGTCGGCAAGCAGGTAGTGGTCCAGCGGCCCGGCAAGACGATCCATCTCGGCGAGAATCTCCGGCAGGTCGCCGCCGCGGAATCGCTCCCCGCCATAGCCAAGCTCGCGCAGCAGCAGCGCCTCGTAATCGACCAGCGCCCCCGCCCAGTCGCGCGCCGAAGACGCATGGCAAATCGCGCCCAGCAGTCCGCCGAGCGCCTGCCACAGGCGCGGATAGGCCTGCCGCTCAGGCAGTGCGGTCGCAGTGAGCGCACAAGCCCACCCGATCGCCGCGGCCGCCAGGGGTTCGTTGAGCCATGGCCCGCGGCTTTCGACGAGTTCCAGTTTGGCGAAAGGAAGCTGGCTGTCGGAGCGGGAGCGAAGGTCGGCCTCTACGATGTTGCCGGGGATTACCACCGGCCTCAGCCCCCTGCCCCTTCCCCCCGCCACGTAGCCGGCGACCACGCCAGCTTCCTCGGTCAGCAACCGGGCAACGACGGCGGTTTCGCCGTGAACGCGGGCGGACAAGACGATGGCGGGCGCGCGCAAGTGCATGCCGAGTGCCTTATGGGTTTCACGCAGAGGCGCAAAGGCGCGAAGAGGAAGCAAGCCCAACGCCCCTCCTCCTCTTCAGAGGAGGGGCAGCGAGACTTGGTGAGCCGTAGGCGAACCTAGTCGCAGCGGGGTGGTGCCGCGGTTGGCGGAACGTTTCCGCGCGCCTCCACCACCCCCAACCCCCTCCTCTGAAGAGGAGGGGGCTTTTACTTTCCGTCGGAGATCTTCGCCTCGAGCACCTTGATGTGGGCTTCCAGGCGGTCGATGTCCTCGCGCGCCCTTGCGGCCAGGTCCTTCACCGCGTCAAATTCCTCGCGCGAGACGAAGTCGAGCCCGCCGAGTGCTTCCTTCATCCGCTCCCGCGCGCCTTCGCGCGCCTCGCGCGTCATTCCGGCGAAAGTGCCGGCGGCGCTGTTGGCCAGCTTGATGAAATCGGCGAGCATGGGGTTCTGGCTTTGCATGGCGAATATGTGGTGCCTTCGCGGGCGGGCCGCAAGCCTACAATTCGATCCGCTGGACCGCGTTGGAATCTTCCACCCGGTCGGCTCCCGGGTTGAGTTCGAGGAACTGCCAGTTGAGCAGCGTGGCGAACAGGATCCACGCCAGGTAGGGCGCGAGCAGCCAGGCGGCGAGCCGACGAACCCGCCAGAACAAGATGATGGTGACGATCACGGCAACGTCGAGCGCGATAATCACCGCCAGCCCCGTCGCGATCTGGTGCGCGCCGAAGAACACCGGGCTCCAGGCGAGGTTGACCAGCAGCTGGACCACGAAAGCGGCAATCGCCGGCCCGCGAAAGCGCGCGCCCCAGGCGGCGCAGACCAGCGCCAGCGCCACGCCCATCATCGCGTAAAGCACGGCCCACACGATACCGAAGGTGGCCGGCGGCGGGAAAGTCGCCGGCTTTTCCAGCGCAGAGAACCACGCGCTGTCGGATGCACCGCCGATCTGGCCGGAGAGAAAGCCGAGCAGCGCGATCGCCGGAACGAGGAACAGGGCCCAGCGGAAGAAGCTTGCGCGCAATTGCGCTGGCGAAGCGAGACGGTTCATCGGGACTCCCTGCGAATCGGTGCGCGAATAGTGGCCGCGGCGATGCTGCGGCGCAACGTGCGCCCTCAGACCGTCCCCCGACGGGCCGTAATCAGGAACTCCACGTTTCCTTCCGGCCCGGTGATCGGGCTTTCTACGATCCCGTCCACGATCCAGCCCGCCCCTTCCAGCCACGCGCGCACTTCGCCGCACACCCTGACGTGCAGCACCGAATCGCGGACCACCCCGCCCTTGCCGACTTCCTCGCGTCCAACCTCGAACTGCGGCTTGATCAGCGCGACCAAACGGCAATCGAGCGCCGCAAGTTCGAGCGGCCGCTCCAGCACTTTGGCGAGCGAGATGAACGAAGCGTCGCACACCACCCAATTGCAGGGCCGGTCGATCTGCTCGCGTGTGAGGATCCGCGCGCTGGTCTGTTCGAGCACGGTGACTCGCGGGTCCTGCCGCAGCTTCCAGGCGAGCTGGTTGGTGCCGGAATCGACCGCGAACACGTGCTCTGCGCCGCGCTGCAGCAGCACGTCGGTGAACCCGCCGGTCGAGCTGCCGATATCCATCGCCACGGCCCCAGCGGGTTCGAGGGCGAAGTGGTCGATCGCGTGGGCCAGCTTCACCCCGCCCCGGCTGACCCACGGGTGGTCGCGACCCTTGACGACAAGCTCCGCATCCTCCGCTACCTGCTGGCCGGATTTGTCGACCTTCCGATCCCCCACGAAGACCAGCCCCGCCATGATCAGCGCCTGCGCCCGCGCCCGGCTTTCGGCCAGACCGCGGGACACAAGCAGTTGGTCGATGCGTTGCTTGGCCATATGTCCGCGCATAGCCGCCTCCCGACGCTTGAGCCACTCCCGACCATTCGCCAGAGAGAGCCGATGACCCTTGGATTGAATTTAGGGCGCCTTCGGGCCGCTCTTCCCTATGCCGCGGTCGCCGCGCTGGCCGGCTGCGTGCCGCCTCCGGCCTCGCCCCCGCCCACGCCGACCCCCACGCCGACGCCGCAGCCGACTGCAGCCCCGCCGCAGGCTTCGGCGCCGACCTATCAAAGCTGGATCGACGTTCCGCAGACACCGGGGGACTGGTTCTATCAGGCCACTGCCACGGGCGGCACCGCACGATTTGGCGCGCCGCAGAGCGAAGCGCGCTTCAGCATGACCTGCGATCGAACGAGGCGGACCGTTTCGCTGATTCGCGCCGGCAGTTCCCCCGTGGCCGTGCAGATGCGCATCCGTGCGGAGACCGGCGACCGCTTGCTCGATGCCCTACCGACCGGAGGGCCGATGCCTGGGCTGGCTGCGACACTGGCCGCGAACGATCCGTTCCTGGACGCGATCGCGTTCTCGCAGGGGCGTTTCGCGGTCGAAGTGCAGGGGCTCGATTCGCTTTACCTGCCCGCCTGGCCCGAAGTCTCGCGGGTGATCGAGGACTGCCGCTGAGGCAATATTTCGCCGTGTTTGGAGGAAGCCCGAAGTCTCGGATTCTGACAGTGAAAAACTCAAATGCAAGACTTGCTTTCGAGCGCTTAAGGACTCACATTCAGCATCAGGACCGGCGGTGGACGGCGGTCTCGGCCCCGGTGAAACGGCGGTCCTGGCTTTCAAGCGCGAAAGGAGGTGATCCGATGTCTCATGGTTCAGCAGGGAGGTCGGTTCCGACCCGCGCGGAGCATTATCGGTAATCACTGCTTTCGCCGATAAAGGCTTCGTGGGCGGCTCAACCGGCCGCTGACCATGCGAAAGGTCGCTTCGGCATTGCCGGAGCGGCCTTTCTCATATCTGCCGCGCAGTTGCCGACTTGCGGGAGCCAAGCAGTCCTGTGATTTGACCTTCGATTTGCCGCTCGCTAGGGCGAACGAAGGTAATTGCAGAGCTTACCATTTATTACATTTTCCTTGCGATCCGTGAAAGAATAGAACAGGTCGGTCGCGCACGTACCCGGGAACCCCATCCATGTCAGACACCGCCGATCGTCCGATCGACTTCAGCCGCATTCCCCATCCCGCTCCGGTCCCCGGCGCAAGCCGCGATCAGGCGATCGCCGATCCCGGGTTCGGCAAAGTATTCACGGATCACATGGTCTCGATCGACTGGACCGAGGGCCGCGGCTGGCACAGCGCGACTCTGGGCCCGCGCCAACCGCTGAGCTTGGATCCGGCGACCGCGGTGCTGCACTATGCCCAGGAAATCTTCGAAGGGATGAAAGCCTACAAGCTGGACGACGGCACGATGGCGCTGTTCCGGCCGGAGCAGAACGCGCGCCGCTTCAACGCCTCGGCCGACCGGCTGGCGATGCCGCATTTGCCCGAGGAAGCGTTCGTCGAAGCCGTCCGGCAGCTGGTGCTGGCGGACAAGGACTGGTTCCCCACGGTCGAAGGCGGATCGCTCTACCTGCGCCCGTTCATGTTCGCCTCGGAAGCGTTTCTCGGGGTGCGCCCGGCCAAGCAGTACAAGTTCCTGGTCATCGCCAGCCCGGCCGGCAACTACTTCAAGTCCGGCGTCCCGGCGGTGTCGATCTGGGTTTCCGGCGACTACACCCGCGCCGCGCCCGGCGGCACGGGGGCGGCCAAGTGCGGCGGCAATTATGCCGCGAGCTTGGTCCCCCAGGCCAACGCGACGGCCCGCGGGCACGACCAGGTCGTGTTCCTCGACGCGGTCGAGCGCAAGTGGGTCGAGGAACTCGGCGGCATGAACCTGTTCTTCGCCTTCGACGACGGTTCGCTGATCACCCCGCCGCTCACCGGCACGATCCTGCCCGGCATCACCCGCGAAAGCCTGCTGCAGCTCGCCCGCGAGGAAGGCCTGCAGGTGCGCGAGGAGCGCTACAGCATCGACCAGTGGCGCGCCGACGCGGAGAGCGGCCGCCTGCTGGAGACTTTCGCCTGCGGCACCGCTGCGGTGGTCACACCGGTCGGTAGGGTCGCCGGGCATGACGGGGAGTTCACCATCGGCAGCGGCGGCGCCGGACAGGTGACCACCCGTCTGCGGGAGCGGCTGGTAGCGATCCAGCGGGGCATCGCCGAAGACAAGCACGGCTGGGTCATGCGGCTCGACTGACGCGCCCAGGCGCGCTGGCGTCGGTTTCATCAATCCGGTGCTGCTTGCCAGCGGCGCGGATCGGGCTCAATCCGGGGGAGAAGCTGCACAGGAGCGAGCCATGAGCGTACTTGTGACACTTGCCTATCCAGCCGTACCCGGTGCCCGGTTCGACTACGACTACTACGAACACGAGCACAGGCCGCTCGTGGCGCGGCTCTGGGAAGGCACCGGGTTCCAAGGCAGCGAGGCCATGCGCGGGTTGGCCAGCCCCGATGGCGGTCCGCCGCAGTACTTCGCCATAGCCGTCCTGCGCTTCGCTTCGGTCGAGGCCTTCCAGGCGGCGATTCAGAGCGAAGCGGGAGCCAAAGTGCTTGCCGACGTGGCGAATTACACCACGGTCGAACCTACTGTGCAGGTCAACGCGCCGCTGTGGGACACGCAGCAGCGCGCTTGACGGTTCACCAGGCCTAGATCTCCTCTGGATAGATCGGGCGGATGTCGACCGGGATGGCATTCATCGCGGCGATCGCGGCTTCGGCCTGCGCGTCGAGGTGCGCCCAGCGGTCGAAGAAAGCCTTGGTGCCTTCGTAGTCCCCGGTGGCCTGGAGCATCAGCTCCTCGCGCAGCAGGTCGCGCACGCCCGCTTCCATCTTCGTCTCGTCGATCATGTAGCGGCCCTTGCTCTCGCTCCAGGCAAACGCACCCGCATTCTTGAGGAAGCCGTACTGCGCCGCCGCGCCCTTTCCGTGCGCCGCCTCGATCCCGAAGCGCATCGAACGGAAGATGCCGGTGAAGTACGTCGCCCACAGCTGGCTCTTCTCCGCCGCCGGCAGCTCCCCCTTGTCCATCATGAACAGGATGTTCCAGATGCCCGCGAGATCGGCCTTCGACTCCTCGAGCGCCGAATACTGGTCGCGAAGCTGCTCGTTCACCGTGGTCTGACGGCCTGCCACCGTAATGGTGCCAGGCCCGAGGCTGTGCGAAAGCTCGTGGAACAGCGTTCCCAGCTCCATGTACTTCTTCGCCACCAGCGCCGCCTGCGAGGGCTCCAGCACCACCGAGGCCATCGGCTTGAGGATGCGGTCGTATTTGGCGCCGAGCACGTTCGCCAGGATCACCTTCTTGGCGCCCTTGGCCTCGCGCACCCGCTCGTCGTTCGGCAGGTTGAAGGCGATTGTCTGAACGCCGGGCACGTTGTCGCCGCCGCCGTGGACCTGGTCGGCGACCACGATCGGGCTTTCGAAGCCGCGCTGGAAGTTCTTGTGTTCTTCCGGGATCGGCAGGTTCGCTTCCATGTCGCGCAAGTACCGCTTGTACTTGTCGAGCGCGGCGGATTCTTCGGGGTCCTTCAAGGTGACGAAGCTTTCGAAAGCGGTCTTCGTGCCCATCAGGCGATCGGTATAGACCTCGTACGGGCCGATCGCGATTTCGATGGGTGTGCCTTCAAGGTCCATCCAGGCGAGTTCGCTCTCATAGTAGTCGTCGGTCCGGAAGGACTGGGCACGCAGGCTCAGGAAGCGCTTGAGGCTGGCGTTGGTGGTGATCGCCGCGGCCTGCTCCATCAGCTTCGCCGCCGGTTCGAGCCACTGCCGGTACTCGACCGAGTAAGGCACCGCGACGAGCCGCTCCCCCTCCCGCTTCACCACGGTGTAGGGGCTGGTGAGCGCGTCCTTCTGCTCCGGATGCGCCGCGAGATAGGCGTTGAACGCCTCGCGCGTCAGGTCCGCCGGGTAGAAGCCGGCGCCCTGTGGCATCGGGTCGGAGCCCCAGAACGGATGCAGTTCGGCGAGCTCGTCCCACGGGCCGTAGTAGCGGTCGAACATCTCCAGCAGCAGGTCGCGGTCGGCCCGGCGGGTGCGTTCGATCGACTGGCGGACCTGCTCGTAATTCGGCAGCCGCTGGCGCTTGTAGATCTCGTCCATGTACCCGGACGCGTCGATGAGCAGGTTGACCACCCGCCGCTCCTCCGCGTTCAGGAACGAGGTGTCCGGGTTCATCTCGATCACCGCCAGCTTGGCGCGCTGTGCGGTGAGGTCGTAGCCTGCCTCGGCCGAGAAAGTCGCAATCGGGGCCGCAGCGACGGGGGGTGCAGTGCCGGCGACCGTCTGGGTGCAAGCCGCCAGGCCGGCGATTATTAGCGGGATCAGAGCGAGACGCATTGCTTTTCCAACCGGTTGCGAGTGAAACGACGGTCCAGCTCTAGCCCGCCGTATCGCCGCTGTCACGCGGGAGGCATGTGTCGCGCGATCGTGGTTCGACAAGCTCACCACGAACGGAGAGGGTGTGTGTCGAACTGCATCGGACTGGGAGAATTCACCCCATCCCGTTCGTCCTGAGCTTGTCGAAGGACGACTGGCACAACATCAGTCCGCCTTGCGACACCGAGCCAGCGCCGACAGCCGCTCCCAATCTCCGTCGATCAGCGCTTGTTTCTTCGCCCTGCTCCAGCCCTTGATCTGCCGTTCGACCGAAAGAGCTTCGTACCGGGTCGGGAAATCTTGCGTCCAGACGAGCCGCACGGGCCGCCGGCTGCGGGTGTAGCCGCCAAAGCGCCCGGCTTGATGATCGGCGATCCGATGCTCCAGATGATCGGTGTGGCCGGTGTAGAACGACCCGTCGGCGCAAAGCAGGATGTAGGCGTAGAAGGCCACTCCCGAAAGTTAGCGCCAGATCGTCCTTCGACAAGCTCAGGACGAACGGAAATGAAGGTATCTTCCGGGAACCCACGGCGACCGTTCGCCCTGAATTGTCGGACCACGCGGCGCTGCGCCAACGTCCTTCGACAAGCTCAGGACGAACGGGATGGAGGCAACTTCCAGAAAGCAAGTTTCCGTTCGTGGTGAGCCTGTCGAACCACGAACTCGCGCTACGGTAAGCCCCGTTACTGCTCCTCGGGCGGGAGGTTCATGATCAGCTTGGGCGTTTCGCCGCGCAGTTCCTGCATAGCGATGATGGCGTTGATCTGCGCGCGCGAGCGGCCGGTGCCGCCGTATTCGAGGCCGGGGAGCGTTTCGCGCTTGAGGAACACCGAATGCTTGCCGCTGGCTTCGAGCGCGGCGACGACGTCCTTCGGCTCCTTGCCCGCGGCGACGGCCTTCTTCGCCTCGTCCACGAGGGCGCGGTTGAAGGCGGTGTAATCGCGGAGGCGCTGCCAGTCGGTGACATAACCGTGGCCTTCGATGACCTTGTCGACGCCCTGGATGCCGGCGACGGCCTTCTCCATCGTGTCCGCCAGCTTGACGGCGCTGCCGCCGGAGCCCGGATCGATCAGCGGCGCCATCGACCACGCCATGATGTCGCCCATCATGACCGTTTTGGCGGCGGGGAACACGACGAACGCATCGCCGTCGGTGTGGCCGGGACCAAAGTAGTAGAGGTCGATCTGGTCCTTGCCGCTGCCGAGCGTCAGCTTGTCGCCGAACTCGCGGGTCGCCGGGTTCGCCGGGAACGGGCCCGAGGGTTTCGCCATGCGCGCGGCGGTGTTGGCCTGCGCGACGACGGCCACGTCGGGCTTCGTGTCCTTGAAGAACTGGTTGGAACCGACGTGGTCCGGGTGCGAGTGGGAGTTGATGATCATCGTCACCGGCTTGTCGGTGATCTTGCGCACCTGGGCGAGGATCGCCTCGCCGTTGCCCGGCAGCTTGGTGTCGACCAGCGCCACGCCGTCTTCCATCACGAAGACCACGGTGTTTCCGCCCGCGCCGAAGATCTTGTAGACGTTGTCCGCGACCTGCTCGATATCGGTGATGCCCGGCAGAGTGGCGCCCTGAGCCTCGGCCGGAGCCTCGCGAACGATCTGCCCCAGGCCGGCCGCGCCTACGCCCGCAGCGACGATGGCGGACAAGATCAGTTGGCGCTTCATAGAATCCCTCCCGGAAAAAACACTCTCTCGATAAACCAGTAGCTTCCGCCCGCGATGACCACAATGGAGCCACCCGTCGCAATTTGTCGCGCCAGCTTCTCTCGCCGCCGCCATAGTGCGCCGATGATGAATGCCAACGGCACGACCAGGGCCAACTGGCCGAGCTCCACCCCGACGTTGAACCCGAACAGCGACCAGCCGAGCGCTTCCGGCGGAAGCCCGAACTCGCGCAGGACAGAGGCGAAGCCGAAGCCGTGGATCAGGCCGAAGACGCCGGCCATCCACATGCGCAAGTCCTTGCCCTCACCCCGCAGCAGGTTGTCGGCGCCGACGATTACGATGGTGAGCGCGATCGCCGGCTCGACCAGCCAGCCGGGCGGCGTCACCAAGTCGAGCGCCGCGAGCGAAAGTGTTATCGAGTGACCGACGGTGAATGCCGTGACGATCGCCACCAGCCGCCGCGGGGTACCGCCGAACAGCAGCAGCCCGACCAGGAACAGGATGTGGTCCGGGCCGATCAGAATGTGGTGGATGCCGGATGGTACGAAAGTCCCGAGCACGGACAGCGCGCCCGCGGCGTTGCCGCGGTAGAACACTTGCGGCTCGCTGCTGGCGGAGACGATCCATTGCTGGGCGAGCGCTCCGCCCTCGTAGATGTTGACGAACGTCTGATGCTGCGGGTCGTAAGGGAACAGGTTGCTGTCGTAAGTCAGCGAGCCGCCGGGCGGGCCGATCGCGCGGAAGTAGAGCCGGACGGCGTCGTGGCCCTTGAGCGGCTCGGCATAAGTCCACTCGACCTTCAGCGGCTCACCGCCCTCGATCCGCATGCGCCCGGCGAGGAGCGATCCGATCTCGTCTATCCGGTGGATCAGGTGGTGCGGGTCGCGCAGCTCGGCGGGACTGTCGATCCCAAGCTCGTGCATGAGGTCGAGCTCGTGCACAGTCAGCGTGCCTTCGAGAGCGTCCTCCTTGTAGCGCAGATCGAGGTACGAGAACGGCGCCGGATGCGCCTGCACCGTGGCGGAGAGCAGGAGCGCGAACGCCGTGACAAGGAAGCGGAACAGCCCCAACTCCGTTCGTCCTGAGCTTGTCGAAGGACGCGAGGCCCCGCCCGATCGTGGTTCGACAAGCTCACCACGAACGGAGAGGGCCTGGCCAACCGCCAAAGGAGGCTCAGTCTGGCGGTACATGAGTCAGGCGGCCAGCTCTTGCCGCAGCGCCCCGAGCACCAGATCGCTTGCCCGCTCCCCGATCATGATCGCGGTGGCGTTGGTGTTGCCTTGCGGGATCGTCGGCATGATCGAAGCGTCGGCGACCCAAAGGCCGTCGATCCCGCGCAGGCGGCAGTCCGGGCCGACGACCGCTTCCGGATCGTCCACCGCGCCCATCTTCGCCGTGCCCACGGGGTGATACATTGGGATCGTCGCCGCGCGGACATAGTGCTCCAGCGCCTCGCGCGTGGACAGACTGGCACCGGGGCGCACTTCGCTGGTGACATGCGGCGCGATCGCCGGCTGGGCCATGATCCTGCGGGCGATCTCGAGACCGTCGATAAGTTGCTCCGCATCGTCGTTGTTGCCCAGCAGCATGTGCTCGATCCGCGGCGCCGCGTCCGGATCGGCCGAGCGGAGCGTGACCCGCCCGCGCGACTGCGGCCGCATCAGCGCCACAAACGTGGAAACCGAGCTCTCCTTGCGCAGCGCGAGATTGCCCTTCTCGGTCACGTCGAAGGCGAAGGCCGAGAACGCCAGTTGCAGGTTCGGCGCGGGCAGGTCGGCGCGGCTCTTGATGAAGGCCTGCGCGTGGCCGATCCCCGTCGTCAGCGCGCCGCTGCGTCGGATCGCCAGCGCGAGCACCTGGCGCAAGCCCGAAAGCCCCCGCGCATCGTCATTGAGCGTGCGGGCGTTCACGGCGTTCACCAGATGGACGCCGGGATGCTCCTGCAAGTTACGCCCCACACCGGGCAGGTCCTGCACCACCTCGATCCCGTGATGGCGCAGTTCCTTCTCGGGGCCGATGCCGGATAGCATCAGCAGCCGCGGCGTGTTGAGCGCGCCGGCGCAGAGCACCACGCCCTCGCGCGCGGTAAGCGTTTGCGTCTGCCCGGCGCGGCGCACGGTGACCCCGGTCGCGCGCCCGTTCGCGGTCTCGATCCGCAGCACTTGCGCCTCGAGCATGATCTCCAGCCCGGCGGGCCTGTTCCGCAGATAGCCCGCGGCCGCCGAATGCCTGAGGCCGCGCCGCTGGGAGAGCTGGATATGGTCCACCCCTTCGGCCTCCCGGCCGTTGAGATCTAGCGAGCGCGGGTATCCGGCCTGCTGCACGGCCTCGATCCACTCGTCGGTGACCGCATAGCGCGAGCGGACTTCGGAGACGGCGATCGGCCCGCCCTTCCCGCGCCATTCGTCCTCGCCGCGCTCGTTGTCTTCCATCCGGCGGAAGTAGGGCAGCACGCTGGCGTAGTCCCAGCCGGTGGCGCCGAGCTCGGCCCAGTGGTCGTAGTCCCAGCGGTGCCCGCGGATGAACATCATGCCGTTGATCGCGCTGCCGCCGCCGAGGCGCTTGCCCGCGGGCCACACGTCGGGCCGGCCGCCGACCGAGGGGTCCGGCTCCGCCGAGTAGCACCAGTCGAAATCCGGGGTGTGGACGATGCTGGCCATCAGCGCCGGCACGCGAGAGCGTATGTCGCTGTCGGACTTGCCCGCTTCGATCAACAGCACGCGCTTGCCGCCCTGCGCCAGCCGCGCGGCGCAGGCCGCGCCCGCCGAACCGCCGCCGATCACGATGAGATCTGCTTGTTGCACCATCAGCCGCCCTTCTCCCAAAACCCTGTCCCCAGCAAGCATTCGCAAGCGAAAACAATCGCTCCGGCTCCATTACGAACAATTCGCACCGGAACTCCGATTTCCACTCCCCGCAGCTCCGCGATATTGATTATTACGGGCGGTGCAACGAAATGAAAAACTCGGCGTTACCGTCCGACAGTTTTCACCGCGCCCTGGAGGCATGTATTCCCGTTCAACAGCTTGAGGCGGACCTTGTCGCGGCCCGCAACGCGCTCCATGAGAGCGATGCCCGCTTCAACACGCTGGCCGACGCACTGCCGCACATGGTCTGGTCGGCCATGCCCGACGGCGATCACGACTACTTCAACGAACGGTGGTACGAATTCACCGGCGTGGCCCGGGGCACGACCGATAGCGAAGGCTGGAACGCGGTTCTCCACCCCGGCGACCGCGAACGCGCGCTGAATGCCTGGCACCAGTGCCTGCAGACCGGCGAGCCTTATCAGGTCGAATACCGTCTCCGTCACCGCAGCGGCGAATACCGCTGGGCCCTGGCAAGGGCGATGCCGATGCGCAACTCGGAGGGCGAGATAGTGCGCTGGATCGGTACCTGCACCGATATCCACGAGGCCAAGCAGCAGGCCGAGCAGCTCGAGATTCTCAGCCGCGAGCTGAGCCACAGGATCAAGAACATCTTCGCGGTGATCGGCAGCCTGATCAGCCTTTCGGCCCGCCACGCGTCCGAGCACAAGGGCTATGCGCAGCAGATCAAGCAGCGCATCGCCGCACTGGGCCGCGCGCACGAGTTCGTCCGCCCGCACAGTGAAGAATCGCGGCAGGAAGGGGTCTCGGCCACGCTTCACGCGCTGATTGGGCAGATCCTTTCCCCGTACCCTGCCCGCGACGCCGGCCGGATCGAGATTTCGGGTGAAGACGTGCCGGTCGACGATCGCAGCGCTACCCCTCTCGCGCTGCTGGTGCACGAGCTGGCGACCAATGCCACCAAGTACGGCGCGCTCGGCGAAGACGGTGGCACAGTCAGCATCCGTAGCGAACTGCAGGGCGAGGACCTGCTGCTCGAGTGGCTGGAGGAAGACGGGCCCGCCGTCGCCGGCGAGCCGCAGCGGTCGGGGTTCGGGACAGTGCTCAGCGAACTGAGCATCCGCGACCAGCTCGGCGGAGAGCTGGAGCGTGACTGGCACGAGAGCGGGCTGCGCGTGCGGATCAGAGTTCCGCGCGCCAACCTGCAGCGGCAGATGGGCTAGCCTGCGCCGAACAGGCGGAGGGTAGCGGGGGGCTGCACGCTTCGGCCTGTTCGCACGGCCAGCGCGTACTCCACGGCGGATCGCACCATTTCCTCGTCCGCCGGCTTGGTGATGACGCCGATGGCTCCTGAGATCCCTTGGCCGAGCAAGCGCGGATTCGCCGTGACGAAAAGAACGGTGACGCCTTTCGCGCCGAGCGTGGCGCCGATCTGCGGCCCGGTGAGTCCGTCGCGCAAGTTAAGGTCGACCAGGGCTAGGTCGATCTCCTCGTCGAAGTGCCGGCGGGCGCTTGCCAGGTCCGGCGCGATGCCCAGGACCTCATAGCCGAGATCCTCCAGGATGGATTGCAACTCCATCGCAACCAGCATTTCATCTTCAACGATCAGCAAACGGGCAAGCATAGCAGCGGGGGTACTTTGATAAACGAGTCCTGAGCGTTACAACTTCCGTGGCTCCCGATCGTTCCGGAGCCTCGCGCCGGTAACCGTGGGTTGCAAACCGTTCAACCGGCCGCTGGCAGATCATCCAGCGATGGGCTTTCCTCCAGCAGCTGCAGCAGGCCGCGTTCCTCGGAACTGAGCCATTTGGTCTTGCGCGGCAGGCGCAGAGCCTCGCGCCATTTCCCCTGCCGCTCCACCAGCGCCACCACGGCAGGATGGACATAGCTCTTGCGGGCGATCGCAGGCGTGTTTCCCAGCCGTTCGCTGACCGTCTCCATCAGCACCTTCACGGGGACTTGCCCTTGGGTGCGGGCAAGCATCTCGAAGGCGATCACGCTGGCGTGCCAGGTGCGGAAGTTCTTGGCGGTGAAGTGCTCGCCCATCGTCTCGCAGAGATAGGCGTTCACGTCCGCCGAATCGACCGGGTGCGCCTCGCCCTCCTCGTCGACCCATTGGAAGATGTTCTGGCCAGGCAGATCGTCCATCTTGCGCACGAAATGGGCCAGCCGCCGATCGCTGATCGTGACCTCGCGCAGAATGCCCGACTTGGCTTTGAAGCGCAGCTTCACGGTCTTGCCGGTTACCGTGGCATGCTTGCGCCGCAGCGTCGTCGCGCCGAAACTCTTGTTCGCCTTGGCGTAGCTCTCGTTGCCGACGCGCACCACGCTGAGGTCGAGCAGCCGCACCACGCTGGCGATCGCCCGCTCCCTGCTCAGCGTGCGCCCTGCAAGGTCCGCCTCCACGCGCTTGCGCACTTTTGGCAGGAGCGTCCCGAACTGAAGGCAGCCGGCGAATTTCTCGTTATCGCGGTGCGCGCGGTATTCGGGATGGTAGCGGTACTGCTTCCGGCCCTTGTCATCGATCCCGGTCGCCAGGATGTGACCATCGGGATGGGGGCAGAACCAGGCCTCCTTGTAGGCCGGCGGCAGCGCGATGGCGTTGAGCCTGTCGATCTCTTCGCGGTCGGTGATCCGATTGCCTTGGGGATCGTAGTAGGCCCAGCCGCGCCCCGCCTTCTTCCGCGTAAGCCCCGGCAGACTTTCATCGACTTGAACGAGCTGGGGGGGCTGGGTCGCCATGCGGGCGGTGAACGGACGCAAGCCCTTGCGGTTCCATCGCAAATCGCGGCGACGAAGAGAAGCTGATGCAAAGCCAAGGAATCCCCGCCTTGTGACCCGGTACCCTCGACGCCATGTGTGGGCCCGACACCACACACAGTTCGAGGAGACCGCCGATGTCCGACGTCTACACCCCGCCCGAAGTCTGGACTTTTGATCCGGAGAACGGCGGACAGTTCGCCGGCATCAACCGCCCGACCGCCGGCTCGCGCGAGGAGCACGAGCTGCCGGTCGGCGAGCATCCGTTCCAGCTCTACTCGCTCGGCACCCCCAACGGCGTGAAGGCGACGATCATGTTCGAGGAACTGATCGAGGCCGGCTTCTCCGACGCGGAATACGACGCCTGGATGATCGAGATCTTCAACGGCCATCAGTTCTGGTCGGGCTTCGTCGAGTTGAACCCGAACAGCAAGATCCCCGCCCTGCTCGACCGCTCGGGCCCGCAGCCGTTCCGCGTGTTCGAAAGCGGCGCGATCCTGCTGCACCTGGCGGAAAAGTTCGATTACCTGCTGCCGAAGACCAACCCGGCGCGCGCGGAAACGCTCGGCTGGCTGATGTGGCAGATGGGCAGCGCCCCGTTCATCGGCGGCGGCTTCGGTCACTTCTACGTCTACGCGCCGGAACGCTACAAGTACCCGATCGACCGCTACGCGATGGAGACCAAGCGGCTATACAGCGTGGCCGACAGCCAGCTTGCAAAGACCGAGTACCTGGCCGGCAACGACTACACGATCGCCGACATCGCCGCCTACACCTGGCTCGGCAATCTCTACCACGGCGCCTACAACGGCGCCGACAAGTTCCTGAGCCTGCACGAGTACGAAAACGTCGGACGATGGGTGAAGGCGATCGACGCCCGCCCCGGCGCGACCCGCGGACGCCTGGTCAACACCAAGGCCATGCCGGAGCGACACTCGGCGGCAGACTTCGACACGATCGAGGACAAGTCGCTGCTCGACCCGGTGCGCAAGCGCGCCGACGTCTGATCGGCTTGGGGGGAGCGCCGACGATCACCCGGTCGCCGGCTCTCCCCCGCGCCCCAGCCACCTCGGCCGGGTCTGGCCGTACGCTGGAGGCATTTTCGTCACCCGAGGCCCCTCGCCCCCTTCACTTCCCTGAAACGGCGGACTATGGGCGGCACCTCTGTTGGGGCGTAGCCAAGCGGTAAGGCACCGGTTTTTGGTACCGGCATGCGCAGGTTCGAATCCTGCCGCCCCAGCCAGACCTTCTCACAGTCCTCCGGACCGATCCCGGTCAGCGCAGCATCCATGGCAGGGCTTGGTCGCTGCCGCCGTCGGCGCGGCGGTCGTCGTCGCGCCTTGTCCACCAGGGGATCCGCTGGGTTGGCAGGGCCCGCGCCGCGGGCTGGCCGGGGCGGGCGAACTCGCCGTCGAGCGCGGTGCCCAGCTGCAAGGAGGCTCCGCGAAGCTTGGCTTCGTACATCAGGCCGTCGGCGCTGCGGACGAGGCTATCCATCGATGCCTCGCCCGGCGGAACGATCAGGCCACCGACGCTGCACTTCAGGGGCCCGCTCTCGACCGTCACGCCGTTCATGGTCTCGTGCAGCCGCCTGGCCACGGCCTTGGCCGCGCTTTCGTCCTTGACGCTCATGTAGATCAGGAACTCGTCGCCGCCGACGCGGGCGAAGATATCGGTGCGGCGGATCATGCTCCTCACTGCGGCCCCGAAGGCGCGCAGGCAGGCATCCCCGGCGGCGTGCCCGTGGACGTCGTTGACGGTCTTCATCCCGTCGAGATCGGCATAGACCAGCAGTCGCCAGCGATGCGGATCGATAATCGCGGGAGCGAGCTCGAAGAAGGCTTGCCTGTTCAGCGCCTTGGTCAGCACGTCGGTGCGCGCCAGCCACCACTCCCGGACATAGGCCCGGCGCGCGCCGGCGATCACGACGACCACGATCGAGATCGCCACGAACCGCAGGCCCAGGTTCCAGCCGAAGTTCGCCGCGCCATGCGGGTAAAGGCTGACCCCGTTGAGCCCGAACGTGAGCACCATGCAGGCTATCCCGGTGACCTGCCCTTCCCGCCAGCCGAGCGACCAGGTGGCGATGCAGATCACGAGCAGGTAGACCGGGCCGAACCACAGGTCGCGCCCGGTAAGGTAATCGGCCAGCGCGGCCGCAGCCATGCAGGACAGGACGACCACCCAGGCCGTCGCGGGCCGGAGCCGCACCATCTTGCCGAAGGCACGCTCCACCGCGTTCGACATAGGAGGGGCCCAGTGCATCCGACAGCTTTGTCAGCCGAGCCCGAACAAACCGTCAAGCCCCGACCTAGGTAATTCCACTTATTTCGGCGCGAGGGCGGCGCGCGTCCCGTAGGATTACCTGCTCCCGCTTAGCCCGGAGAACACCTTCCTTCTTTATCCGCCGGCAGCATGCGCTGTGGAACAGGATGGAAGATGAACGTGCAACGCCTGGCGGACCTTCAAGGCATCATCGACGTCATGCCCACCCCGGTGTTCGTGAAGAACCGTGCGCACAGGATCATCCTCCTCAACGAGAGCGCCTGCGAACTGTTCGGGCATTCTCGGGAAGTCATGCTGTCCTCCAGCGACTACGACCTGTTTCCGGCGGAGCAAGCGGAGGTCTTCCACGCGGCCGACGACCGCGTGTTCTCGCTGGACACCTTCGACGAGGTGGAGGAGCAGGTCACGAACGCGGTCCACTGCGTGCGTACGGTGATCACCCGCAAGAAGAAGGTGGAGATCGGCGGCGAGGAGCTTCTGGTGGCCGTGGTCACCGACGTCACCGCCTATCGCGAGGCCGAGGCGCGCAGCCGCTACCTGGCGCTGCACGACGTGCTGACCGGGCTGCCCAACCGCATGCTGCTGAACGAGCGGATCGACCAGGAACTGCTGCGCGCGTCCCGCCGGGAAAGCCAGGCCGCGCTGATCTACATCGACCTGGACCGGTTCAAGGAAGTGAACGACAGCATGGGCCATCAGGCCGGGGACGAGCTGATCCGCCAATTCGCCGAACGCCTGACGGCGATCGTGCGCGCGTCGGACACCGTGGCCCGCCTTGGCGGCGACGAGTTCGCGATCCTGCTGCACGACGCCGGCGACGGAGTGCAGTCGGACGAAATCTGCAACCGCGTGCTCGCCGCGGCGAGGCGACCCTTCATGATCGAGCAAGGACAGGCGCATGTCGGCGCCTCGCTCGGGATCGCCCATCTGGGTTCCGGCATGGCCGACCGCGCCGAGCTTCATCGGCGTGCCGACGTGGCGCTATACCAGGCGAAGCGCGAAGGCCGCGGCTGCTTCCGCATATTCTCCGACGAGTTGGATGCCCGGATCCAGGCGCGCCGGGCGCTGGAAACGGATCTGCGTTGCGCCCTCGCGGCCGGAGACCAGCTCAAGATCGACTACCAGCCGCTGCTGTCCGCGCGCGACGATCGCGTGATGGCGCTGGAGGCGCTGGTGCGCTGGGATCACCCGCGCCTCGGCCGGCTCACCCCGGCAGACTTCCTGGACGTCGCCGAAGAGTCCGGCCTTATCGTTCCGCTCGGTGAATGGGTGCTGGAGCGGGCCTGCGCCACCATGGCGAAGTGGCCCGATGTTTCGCTGGCGGTCAACATATCACCCGGCCAGCTGAGCAGCGATGCCCTGGTAGAGCGGGTGCTGAAGATCCTGGACCGCACCGGGTTCGACCCTACGCGGCTGCAGCTGGAGGTGACCGAACACGCGATCCTCGACATGGAGGGTGCGGTGGAAACGCTCAAGGAGCTCCGCGCGACGGGGATCAAGCTCGTGCTCGACGATTTCGGCACCGGCTATTCGAGCTTGTCGCACTTGCAGAAGATCGAGATCGACAAAGTGAAGATCGATCGCTCGTTCGTTGCCGAAATGTCGCTCCTCGGCGGTTCCTCGGCGATCGTCCAGGCCGTGGCGACGCTCGGCAGTTCGCTCGGCATCTCTGTCACCGCCGAGGGAGTGGAGACGGAGGAACAGCGCGCATTCCTTCGCGCGCTCGGCTGCGAGGAACTGCAGGGCTACCTGCTGTCGCGCCCGATGAACGAGAACGAGACCGGTACTTACATGGAGCGCTCGACCGCGGCGTCGCAGGCGGCTTGACCGCGCGACGCGTCGGGAGCGGAGAGACCGGGTCAACCGGCTGTTAAGATGGCAAGGTTAGATGGGATGGGCACATGAAGCGCAACGCAGATGCGCCTGTTGGATGGCCGGTGGACGACTCCCATAACCCTTCAGTGGCGACCTTCGTCACCGACCTGGACGATCTCGCGCCGGTCGTCGACTTCGGCCTGTGGTATTGGGCCGTAGGCTCTCGCCACGTCGCTGCCTCCCCCCAGCTTCTCAAGCTGATCGACCTGCAGGGAACCGGTGCCGGGCTTGGCCTGGGCGTCGCTCTAGCGATGATCCATCCCGAGGATCGCCGCGGTACGCTGGCGAAGCTGGCTGCCATTCTCGCAGACCGGCAGGCGCGCGAGCACGAGTTTCGCATCGTCCGTGCCGATGGCGAGCCACGGGTCTGCTGGTCGAAGCTCCGTCCTATCGTCGAAGACGGTGCGGTCGTCGCAGTGCGCGGCACCTGCCTCGACGTCACCCACTTGCGCGAGACGGAAGCCCGGGCGCGGGAACGGGAGGAGGACTATCGCCACATCATCGAGCTGAGCCCGCAGAAGCCTTGGGTGGCGGACAGCTCCGGCAACATCCTGAGCATGGGCACGCGGTGGACGGCAATTACTGGATTGTCGACCGACGAGGCTCTCGGCACGGGATGGATGAAAGCCGTTCATCCAGACGATCTCGAAGCGGCAGCGTCCATGCTAAGGACCGCGCAGGACCGGCAGCCGCTCGTCGACGGCCGCTATCGCATCCGCACGGCCGACGGCACCTACCGCTGGATGCGCACGCGCGGATATCCACGCAAGGACGCCAACGGCGAGATCGTCCGCTGGTACGGCCTCACCGAGGACATCCATGAGCAGGTCGAAGCCGAGCAGAGCCTGCGCGAAGGGGAGGAGCACTACCGCCACGCCGTCGAGCTCAGCCCGCAGATCCCCTGGACCGCCGACAAGTGGGGGAACATCACCGAAGTCGGCCCGCGCTGGCTCGAACTCATGGGAATGGATCTGCAATCGACCCTCGGCCAGGGATGGGCCAGGGCGCTGCACCCCGAGGATGTGCCGGCGACATACACTATCTGGTCCGATTGCCTCGAGACCGGAGCACCGCTGGACGTGCGTTATCGCCTGAAGCACGTCGACGGCGAGTACCGCTGGGTGCGGGCCCGCGCTCGCCCGCGCCTAGACGAATCGGGACAGATCGTTCGCTGGTACGGGGTGGCGGAGGACATCGACGATCAGGTTCGGGCCGAGGGTGCGCTGGTGAAGGCCGAGGAGCGCTACCGCCTTGCGACGCAAGCCACCAACGATCTGATCTGGGACTGGGATGTCGCTAGCGAACGGGTCGAATGGACGCGCTCTCTCGTCGACGGGTTCGGCTACCCTATCGAGGAACTCGGTACCCATCTCGACTGGTGGGGGGAGCACATCCACCCAGATGACCGCGCCGCGACGCTGAATTCCTTCCATGACGCCGTCGATGGCGCGAGCAAGAAGTACCTCGCCGAATATCGCTTCCGGCGCGCGGACGGCAGCTACGCGACAGTTTGCGATCGTGCCTTCATCGTGCGGGACGAGCATGGCCGGGCCGTTCGCGCGGTGGGCGCAATGCAGGATCTGTCGGAGCGCAAGCTCGCCGAGGAGAAAGCCCGCTGGGGCGCGACCCACGACTACCTGACCGAACTGCCCAACCGGCGGCTGTTCCAGGAGCGGCTGGAGCATGCGCTCGCCCTGGCCGTCGCGGGGGGCGGCAAGGTCGGCCTGCTGCATCTCGACGTCGATCAATTCAAGCAGATCAACGATGCGCTGGGTCATGGCGCCGGCGACACGCTGCTCCGCACGTTATCGTCGCGTCTGCGCGACGTCATCCGGCCGTGCGATACGATCGCGCGGCTCGGCGGCGACGAATTCGCGATCATCCTCCCGAACTTGGACAGCGAACAGGACCTGGCCGACCTGATCGGCAGGCTGCTGGAGCGAATGCGCGAGCCGTTCGCCTACGACGGCCGGGTGCTCGATTGCCGCGCCAGCATCGGCGCGAGCCTCCATCCCCAGCACGGCTCGACTCCGGAGGAACTGCTGAAGCACGCCGACATTGCGCTCTACATGGCCAAGGCGATGAACCGTGGCGGCTCCGTGGTCTACGAGCACCGGATGCGGGAAGAGATGCGCAAGCGGTCTTCCATGGTCACGCGCGCCCGCGAAGCGATCCGCGAGGATCGGCTCATCGCCTATTACCAGCCGAAGGTCGACCTGCAGAATCAGAACCGCATCGTCGGTTTCGAGACGCTGCTGCGGTGGCAGGATCCGCAGCACGGGATACAGCTGCCGATGACCCTCGAGGCGGCGTTCGAGGATCTCGAAGTGGCCGCTGCCATCAGCGATCGCATCATCGAACACGCCATCCGCGACATGCGCCGCTGGCTCGATCTCGGCCTCGATTTCGGTCACGTCGCCGTCAACGCAGCCGCCGCCGAGTTCCGGCGCGACGATTTCGCAGAGCGTGTCCTGCAGAAGCTTGCCGAAGCGCAAGTCCCCACCAGCTGCTTCCAGCTGGAGGTGACGGAAACCGTGTTCCTGGGCCGCGGGGCCGAATATGTCGACCGCGCGCTCAAGCTGCTGAGCAGCCACGGCGTGCAGATCGCGCTGGACGATTTCGGCACCGGCTACGCCTCGCTGCGCCACCTGAAGCAATTCCCGGTGAACATCATCAAGATCGACCAGAGCTTCGTGCGAGGCATGATGGAGGATCCGGAGGACGAGGCGATCATCCGCGCCGTCGTCGGCCTCAGCGAGAACCTGGGAATCTCGGTGGTTGCCGAAGGGGTCGAGACCAATGCCCAGCATGACGGGTTGCGGGCCATCGGTTGCAGCTACGGCCAGGGCTTCCTCTACTCCCGCGCGGTCTGCCCGTCATCGGTGCCCGAACTGTTGACCCGTTCGAACACGAGAGGCGGCGTGCTTTCGCACGTGGCTTGAAGTCCGACCCCCTTCGGGTCCGCGGAACTCCGCTCTCCGAAGGGACCGCCTACCCGCGGATCGCCGCTATCGAAGTAGGGATCTCGGTCGCGGCACCGTGCCGTGTCGCGCAGTTCCGCACGAAGGCCAGCGGGTCATCGCCGCTCAGCGGGAGCGAAACGGCGTAGCTCTGCACCCTGTCGCACCGCATCCGCTTCAGCAGCTGGATCGTTGCGAGATCGGGCGCGCCTTCGGCGACCACCTCCATCTTCATCCGGCGGGCCATGTTGATGGCGGAGGCGACGGCCTCGCGGTGGCCGGCGCTCGAGACCATCTTCTCGACGAACAGCCGATCGATCTTCAGTTCGTCGAACGAGAGCTCGGTGAAGCTGGCGAGCGAGGCGAAGCCGGTGCCGTAGTCGTCGATGGCAACCCGCACCCCGGTCGCTTTCAGCCTGGCGATCATCGCTCTGACGGTGCGCGGATCGGTCACCGCGCCGGACTCGGTCAGCTCGAGGACCAGGTCCTCCGGGCAGCCGCCCAGCTGCGCGAGGTGCATGGCGACCAGTTCCGCCAGGTCGCGGTCGCTGAAGTCCTTGGCCGACACGTTCACGCTGAAGCGTATGGGATAGCCCTCCTCCCGGAAGCGAACACTTTGTTCCACAGCCTGCGCGATCATCCTTGAAGTGACTTCGCCGACCATCCCCGCCCGTTCCAGCTGCGGAATGAACCGATCGGGCGCGACCGGACCTTCCGCCCGGTGATCCCAGCGAACCAGCGCCTCGGCGCCCGCTATTTCCCCGGACCGCAGGTCGAGTTGCGGCTGGAACACCGCGTAGATCTCGTCCTTTCCAAAGGCAGCGAAGTCCCGCAGCAGCCGGGTGTCCTGCTTGGTCGGGGAGGCGGTGCCCCGATCCGTCGGCGCTCTTTCCCTTCGCTCCCGCGACAGCGATGCGCGGGCAGACCAGAGCAGAAACAGCAGGCCCGTGGCGACACTCAGGATCAGCGCCAGGACGACCTTCCACGACGAGCTCAGCCAACTCGGCGCCGCCGCCTGCTTGGAGTCCAGCGCCGGCTGCCAGTCGGCCTGGATCCGCTGGAACTCGCCGCTGGAGATCGTCTCCCCGAGCGAGCGGTCGAGCCAGGCGATCATTCGCGGCCGGTCCTTCCGCACGGCGAAAGCATAGTCCCGGGGCCAGAAGGGCGCACCGACCCGGCGGATTGCCTGCCCCGACTGCGCAACGAGGCGGGCGGCGGAATCCTCTGCCAGGACGGCGTAGTCCGCGCGGCCCTCCGCCACTGCATCGAGCGCTTTCTCGGTGTTGCCGACAAGGACCAGTTCGCCAACGGCGCCTTCGGCAGTGAGTTGGTCGTGCGCGAACGACGAGTGTTCGACCGCTACGCGCCAGGCGCCGAGCTCCGCCCTGCCGGTGACCCGGCCGGGGTCGCGCGCGGTGAAGATCGCATGTTGCGCGAAGATAACGGGTTCGGAGAACCAGAAGTCTTCCTCCCGCTCTTTGGAACGGAACATCGGGACGACGTCGACCGCGCCGGATCGCAACGCGGCAACGGTATCGGGCCAGGGCGCCAGCTTGTGCATCGAACGGGCGCCGCCGTTGCGCGCGACCGCCTTCTCGAGATCGACGAGAAAACCCTTCGCCTCGCCGTCTTCCTCCCACTCGAACGGAGGGTAGTTCATGTCCCCGCCGAACACGACGACCGGCGTTCGCGCGACTCCCGGGCTGGATGAGAGCGCGGCCAGCAGCACGATCCAGAAGCCGCATAGCCGGAACAGCATCAACTTCAGCCCGTATAACCCACCCCATAATGGGCTCCGGGTCTTAACACGGTGTTGATGTCGGTTGCCAGCATGCTCCGCCGACAGACCGGCGGACCCTGTGGACCCGCCTCGCCCTCCGTGCCGGGAACGACATCGAACGCCGGGCGGTTTCGGTGATGGGCTCCGCAAAACTCGAATCGGTGCCTGCAAAAAGGAGCAACGTCATGAGATGCAATGCAACTTTGCTGATACTGGCTTCGGCGAGTGCCCTAACTCTGGCTGGCTGTGAAACGATCGAGGAGGATGTCACCGAGGCAACCGGTCTCCGCCTTCACGCCAATCTCCTCGGCACCAACGAAGTGCCGCCCGGTGATTCCGACGGATCCGGTACGGCGCACGTGACCGTCAATCCGGTGCTCGACCGCATCTGCACCGACCTCGAGGTGCGCGAGATCGGCGTGGTCACGGCCGCACACATCCATCGCGGAGCCGCGGGCGTGAACGGCCCTCCCGTGATCACGCTCGATGCGCCCGACGACAGCGACAGCGAGGAATGCGACATGGTGGCGGATGCGCTGCTGGAAGAGATCGCGGCGAACCCGCAGGGCTTCTACGTCAACGTCCACACCGCGCAGTATCCAAACGGGGCGATCCGCGGCCAGTTGATGCGCATGCCCTGACTTCAAGCGTAGGTGCTGGCGGCCGTGCGCCCCGGGGCGGCGCTGCACGGCTGCGCGGTGCCCTCACCTGTTGGCGAGATAGCGCTCCAGGTCCTCGCAGCCTCCGATAAGTTCGCCGTCGATGAATACCAGCGGCGTGGTGTCGACGTCGTGCTCCTCCTGGAAGGCATCGGTCTCCTCGCGCGAGGACAGGATGTTGTCCTCGACTTCGTAGCCGTGCTTTTCCAGCAGCTTCTTGGCCCGGACACCGAACGGGCAAGTGTGATCCGGCAGGACCATCCGGTAGAGAACCGCGCGCGCTTCTTCGGCCATATCGATTGCTTCCTCTGATGCTGTCGCAGCACCAAGCGCCCGGCCGCGCCCCGCGTTCCAGGGAGCTACGAATATCTCTCCTCAGCCCATGGATCGCCGCGCATGTGATAACCTTCGGCTTCCCAGAACCCCGGCTTGTCGGCGCCGAGCACGTCGATCGCCGCGATCCACTTGGCGCTTTTCCAGAAGTACAGGTGCGGCACGACCAGCCGCACGGGGCCGCCATGCTCCCGGGTCAGCGGCTCGCCCTGCCAGCTATGCGCCAGCAGCGCGCCGGGGGCGGCGAAATCGGCCAGAGGCAGGTTCGTCGTATAGCCGTCATAGCCGTGCAGCATGAGGAAGCGGCCGTTGTCGCGCGGCTCGACCAGGTCGAGCAGGTCCCGTGTGGCGACGCCGGTCCAATCGTTGTCGTAGCGCGACCAGGTCGTGACGCAGTGGATGTCGGACCGGATCGTGCTTTGCGGCAGCGCCATGAACGCCGCCCAGTCGAGCGTCACCGGGCGCCGCACAAGGCCGCCGATCTTCAGCCGCCAGCGTTCGCGCGAAACGTCCGGCTGCCGCCCCAGATCGAGCACGGGCCAGTTGTTGACGAGGTGCTGGCCAGGCGGCAGGCGCCTTTCCAGCGGTCGCGAGACTTGCCCCGTCAGGAACTTGGCTTCCTCCGCCCAGCGCCGTTTCGACCTGGTAAGCTTGGTCTGGTCCGGATCGTCATCCATCCGCTCAGCCAACGCCCTCGGCCATGCTGCCGGCGGCCTGCGAGGCCGCGCTGGCGATCAGCTCGAAGGACCGCAGCCTCTGGGCATGATCGTACACGTCGGACACGATCATCAGTTCGTCGGCGCCCGTTTCCGCCACCAGCCGGTCGATGCCTTGCGCCACGGTCTCGGGGCTGCCGACGATCGAGCGCTGCAGCATGGTCATCGCCTGCGCGCGCTCGCGCGGGGACCAGTAGCTGTCGATGTCGTCGATCGGCGGTTTGCTCAGGCCACGCGCGCCGCGGAACAGGTCTGCAAACGACATCTGCTGCGTCGTCGCCAGCCTGCGCGCCTCGTCATCGGTCTCGGCCGCGATGATGTTGACCCCGATCATCGCATGCGGGCGGGCGAGCTGCGCCGACGGCTTGAAGTGGCTGCGGTAGATCTGCAGCGCCGTCAGCAGGAGATCGGGGGCGAAGTGGGAGGCGAAGGCATAAGGCAGGCCGAACTCGGCGGCGAGCTGCGCGCCGTAAGTGCTCGAACCGAGGATCCACAGCGGCACTTCGGTGCTTGCCGCGGGAACGGCCTGGACCTGCCGGTCGGCTGCTTCCGGGCTGAAGTAGGCTTGCAGCTCGCGCACGTCGTGCGGGAACGTGTCGGCCCCGCTCGTGCGGCGGAGTGCGCGGACGGTGAGCTGGTCCGTCCCCGGCGCCCGGCCCAGCCCCAGGTCGATGCGCCCGGGGAACAAGTGCGCGAGCGTGCCGAACTGCTCGGCCACGATCAGCGGCGCGTGGTTCGGCAGCATGATCCCGCCGGCGCCGACGCGGATCGTGCTCGATCCGGCCGCGACGTGGGCGATCACCACGGCGGTCGCGGCGCTGGCGATGCCCGGCATGTTGTGATGCTCGGCGATCCAGAAGCGCCGATAGCCCCAGCCCTCCGCATGCGCGGCCAGATCGCGCGCATTGTCCATCGCGGCGCGAGGATCGGTCGCGTCGGTCACCCGGACAAGGTCCAGTATCGAAAGTGTCGTCATCGTCGAACTCCTGCCGCGGCCCACGAAGATGATGTCTGCATCCTTGAACGCAAGAGCGGTGCGTCGGAGCGTGGACGTTCTCGATGACCTCGGCGGGCCGGATCAGGGCTGGCTCATGCCCTGTTGCACGGCCTGCAGCGCCTCGATCAGCTCGCCGGTGGGAATGCCGGGCTCCGTCGGCAGTTCGGGAGGAGGCGATGCCGCAGCGTCCTCGCCCGCGAGGTAGATCGCGGCGATCTCCTGGTTGGAGGAAAGGTCGGCGTCGGGATCGCCCGAGGACGCGAGCCGCAGCCGCAGCTTGTTGGAGGGCGCGACACGCTCCTCCTCTCTCTGCTGCTCCGCCAGCAGCTTCTGCTCGGCGCTGAGTTGCGGGGCTTCGGTGGCCTGGAACTCAGCGGCGCGCAGTTCGAGGATGCGCAGGCAATCGGCGCGTCTTTGCTCGTCCAGCCGGGGATCGCAGCGGTCCCTGCCCCCGATCCGCTGCACGCCCTGGAGCTTGCTGTCGGCCGAGGTGGACACGGCTGCCGGCGCCAGGCTCCGCGATGCGACGCCGCTGGCGAGCTGGTTCGGCGCGACCTCGGCGCGATCCGCGCTCGTCAGCTGCTCCAGCGGGTGCGGCGCAGCTCCGGGCGGGGCAGGCACCTTGACCGAGCGGTCCCGCCGCTGCGGGGGCGGGAGCGGCGCGGCCGCAGGAAGCTGCTCCACGGCGAGCGCACCGTCGCCCGCCGGAAGCGCGAAGTCGTCGAGCCGGGCGCGGTCCTGCGCCGATGCCGAGGCGGCCGCCCCCGCGAGCAGGATCGGGGCCAGAAGGACCGAAGCTGGGCCCGCGATGCGCATCAGTTGGTCTGGGTCACCTGCAGCGCCTGCCCGCCGGTCTGGCTGATGCTAAGGTTGGAGAGGTTGTTGCCGGTCTGGGTCCAGGCGAGCTGGTTACCGCCGCCGGTCTGGCTGACGCTCATCGCGTTGTTGCTGCCATTCTGCTCAAGCTTGGCCTGGTTGCCGTCGCCGGACTGGGTGAGTGCCATCGCATTGTCGTTTCCGTATTGAACGGCTGCAAGGCCGCTGCTGAGGCTGCCCCCGTCCTGAACGAGCCGCATGTCGTTGCCGCTGCCGCTCTGCTGCAGAAGCGCAACTTGCGCTCCATAGCCGCTCTGGGCAAGCGAAAGCACGTTAGCGTCGCCGGTCTGCTCGATCAGCGCATAATGCGCCCCGCCGCCGCTCTGGGTGACGGAAGCGCGGTTGCGGTCACCGTCCTGGCCGATGCGGGCATACTGCGTGTGCGCGCTCTGCCGGATCTCGGCGCTGTTCGCGTCGCCGATCTGCGTGATGAACGCGCCGCTGTCGTTGCCCGGCCGCGGGACCGCGAAGTGCGGCGGCTTCTTGTCGTACTTGACCTTGTCGCCCGCGTTGCCTTCGGGGCTGGGATTGCCGTTGTTGCCGTTGCAGGGATTGCCGGTGCCCTGTCCCGGCCCGCCGGCGCACGGCGCGCCCGGGGTTTCCTTGTCGGTATCCGCCAGAGCCGGAGCCGCCGTCGCCAGCGCCAGCAGCGCCGCACAGAGAGGATAGGTAAACCTGCGCATCGTCTTATTCCTCCCTCGCCGCGCCCTGGCGGACGACGACGCTGTTGCCCGCCCCGCCCTGGCGCACCACCGCGCGATTGCCGGAGCCGGACTGCGCCACGACTGCGCGGCTGCCGCTGCCGGCCTGGACGAGCTCGCTCACGTTGCACTCGCCGCCTTGCGTCACTTCGGCGTCTACCGAGACGCCGGTCTGCGAAATATCGAGCCGGCTGCCGTCGCCCGACTGGACCGCCAGCGTGGCGTGATCCTTGCCGTGCTGCTCGACGCGAACCGTGCCGTCGCCCTCGCGCGTCACTGCGGCGGTATGGCCGGTGCCCGAGCGTACGATCGTGGTGCCGCCAGCGGTACCGTCATTATCCATGCTGCTCTCTCCGGCGTCAGTGTTCTGGCAGGTTGGTGACGCGGCCTGCACCGCCGCCGAAGCGCCGAGCGCTGCGGCAAGGAACGAAAGTCGTCCGGCCAATCGGTAGCTCATCATCGATCCTGTCCTGCTTACTCGAAAATCAAGATATCCATCTTCCGACCACCTCAGGAGGTGGCCGGAAGATGGTACGGCGGATCCTTCGGATAACCGCCGCCTGTACTTAGTTCTGCGTGACGGTAACGACGTTTGCGCTGCCGTTCTGCGCGATCGACGAGTAGTCGCTCGCACCCTGCGTCGCGGTAGCGATGTTGAGATTGCCCGTCTGAGAGATCGACGAGTAGGAGTTCGCCCCCTGTGTCGACGTCGCAGTGTTCTCCGAACCCGTCTGCGTGATCAGTGAGGTGCCGAACGCACCCGCCTGGGTCACAGTGGCCAGGTTGTTGTTGCCGGACTGCATAACGTCGATGGTATTGTCGGCGCCGGTCTGGTTCAGAACAGCCTGGTTCAGGTTTCCGATCTGATCGACCTGAATGTAGGACCGATCATTGTTCTGCGCCAGATAGATGTCCTGATTGCGGGTGGTCGTGACGATGTTGTCATCCCCTTCTTGCCGCACGTCCAGCTGAGTATCGGCGCCGGTCTGAACGGTTCCGGCGAAGTTGCGGTCACCGATCTGTTCGATCACGGCATCGCCGCCACCAGCTTGCGAGACATAGGCTTCGTTGTTGTTGCCGTTCTGCTTCAAACCAACCACTGTGGGGCTATACGAAGTCCCGCTATAGGCCGGGTTCACGTTGTAAGGCCCAGGGGTAGCATCCGGGCTCGCGTCGCCAACATCGTTGGCAGACCCAGTCTGCAGGACGGTTGCGATGTTGCTATTGCCCTTCTGTTCGACAGAAGCCTCGTTAGCCGAGTCGCCTTGAGTGACAACGGCAAAGTTGAGGTTACCCGACTGCAGGGTATTGGCGACGTTGTCCTCACCCGTCTGGGTAGCGTTGAGGATGTTGTTCGAACCTGCCTGATTGGCATCTAGAACATGATCTCGGCCGGTCTGACCGATGGTGGCAGTGTTGTTGAAGGCGATGTTGTCGGCAGAAGCGCCCTGATTGAGAAGCGCGACATTGGCATCACCGTCTTGGCTGATTGTGGCATCGTTCTCGGAGCCATCCTGCACGATGCCCGCGATATTCCGGATCGTGCTCGAGCTCGGGTTTGCGCTGGCCACATTGGTATCGGTTTGCGTGATCGAAGCCGTGTTGCTGCCGCCGTTGCGGAAATTGTTGCTGATGCCCTGGCTGATGAAAGCCCGACCGTCACCGGTCTGGTCCAAGGTGGCGACGTTGTTGTTAGACTCTTGGGAAATGTTGCCTTCGGCTTTGCCGCCGCCCGCCGCGCGAGCCTGCTGCGTGATGGTCGCTACGTTGCCGATGGTGGCGCCGCCGCCTTGTTCACCCTGAAGCACCGTTGCCTGATGGCTGGCGCCGCTCTGCGAGATCGTCGCGGTCTGCTGGGTCTGGTTCTGAGTGACAGTAGCGCGATTGGAATCGCCGGTCTGGGTGATCGCCGACTCGTTTTCTGCCGAGGCGGCGGAGACGGTCTGCGCGATGGCTGGCGCACCGAGCGCCAGTGCTGCGGCCGAAACGGTCACGAAAAGGATAGTTTTCATCGAGGTGGACTCCGGGAAGGAACTCGCTGGTTCGCAGCGATGAACACGATCGAAGGCGGCGACCCGAGATCAGGTCGCCGCCTCCCAGTCTTAGTTTTGCGTAACGGTTGCGACGTTCAGGCTGCCAGTCTGGATAACGCTGGACCAATCGCTCGCGCCCTGAGTCACCGTGGCAGCGTTGCCGTTGCCGCCGGTCTGCGAGATCAAGGAGTAGGAGTTAGCTCCCTGAATGACGTCCGCATCGTTTTCATTGCCGGTCTGCGTGATCGACGAGTTGGAGAACGACGCCTGCGTCACTTCAGCGCGATTGTTCAAGCCAGTCTGCGCGATCACCGAAGATGCGTCAGCCGCAAACGCGACCTGAGTCGTGCGAGCCAGGTTACCGCTGCCGACCTGATCGACGTCGATCAGCGCACGTTCACCGACCTGAGAGAGAACGGCCTGGTTGTTGTCCCCACCGCTCTGCGTCACGAAGATTGCGGCTCCTGCGCCGTACTGCGTGACGTTCTCGTTAGCGCCTTGCGTTTTGGTGACCTTGTTGTTGTTGCCGGTCTGGTCGACGTCGAACACCGCAGCCACGCCGTCCTGCGCCACACCGGCGAAGTTGTTGTTACCGATCTGATCGATGTTGGCGTTGCCGCTTCCGGTCTGCGAAACGAAGGCGGTGTTGGCGTTGCCCTGCTGGAGAACACCCACAGTGCGGGGGGTGTAAGAGGTGTTGCTACCACGCGGGTTGATGAAACCGACCGGAGTGGTGTCGGGCAGGGGATCGCCAACGTTGTTGTTGTTCGCGTTCTGCGTGACAGTGGCCTGATTGTTGTTGCCGAGTTCCTGACGAACCGCGGCTTCATTGAAGCTGCCAGCCTGAGTCAGAGTGATAGTGTTGAAGCTACCATTCTGCACCGCATCCGCCACGTTGTCGTCGCCAGTTTGTGCCAGCGTAAGCGTGTTGTCTTCGCCGGTCTGGTCACCTTCGAAAACGTTGTCTCTCCCGGTCTGAGAAAGATTTGCCTCGTTGCCCAAAGTCCCGATGACGTTCGTCTGCTGAAGCACTGCTACGTTCGAATCACCGTCCTGCGTGGTTACGCCGATGTTGTTCGAACCTTCTTGAGTAATACCAGCGATGTTGATCATCGTGTGAGCGACGTTCGTGTCGGTCTGCTTGATCGTCGCCTGGTTGTTTCCGCCGGTGCGCGTCGCGATACCCTGCGTAATGTCTGCCTGGTTGCGGCCGGTCTGGTCAACGGTCGCTTTGTTCAAGCCGGACTCTTGGATGATCCGGGTAAGTCCGGAGCCGGCCTCGTCCGCACGCTCTTTCTGCGTGACTGTGGCTACGTTGCCGGAGCTCTGTGCAGCGATGCCCAGGTCGCCCTGTTCGATCGAAGTGGAGTGGCCATCGCCCGTCTGATTGACGGTCGAAGTCTGATCGTTCTGGCGCTGAAGAACGGAGGCGCTGTTGCTATTGCCGTTCTGCGAGACGGTCGAAGCATTGTTTGCGGTGGCTTCGGTCACGGTCTGCGCAATTGCAGGTGCGGCGAACAGCAATGCAGCTGCCGATACGGAAGCGAAAAGAATGGTCTTCATGAGATATACTCCTGATTGGATAGGTATTCGGAATTGCGTCCCGACGCCGCCCCGCGAAAAGCCCGCGAGGCGGCGGAGAGTGGGTCCTTGGACGGACCTCGATCGTGGTTGGGTGCACGGCGCGCGCTGGCCGCCGCGTTCGTTCGGCATCCAGAGGGGAGCATGTCTTCGGGATTGGCCACGGCGAGCGGCGCCGAAATGCGCGCGCTGTTGTGGGCTTGGCCGGTTAACACGGTTGTCAAATCCCTTCCGGATTCTCATAACCATGTCCGCCTGCGCCATGCGCAGGTCAGACCTGGATTGTTTCACAGCAACTTCAGTCATCTGGGGCGCGTCGGAGCTGCAACTCCGGCGCGCCTTTGCTTCACCGACCCTTGGCGGAAGCTGCAACTTCCGCCCCGGGCCACCGGAAATCCTCCGAGCCGTTCCCGGGCAGGTCCGGCGCCCTGCCCGCAGCCCTTGGCCGACGCCTTGCGGCGCCGGTCAATTCCTTCGCGACGGTCCCCGCTGGGGGCCGCCGGCCGCGTCGACCTGATCGGCGGCGGCGGTGCGCCTCACTTCCTGCGGCGCGATCGGGCCGAGCTTGCGCAGGGCTTCCGCCACTTGCGCCTCGTCAACTTCGCCATCGCGCTCACGCTTGTATTCCTGCAGTAGCGGCCAGCCGGCCTGCGGATCCGCGAAGTTCCACAGCTTGAGCTCGACCCCTTCGAGCACCAGCCCGTAAACCGCTTTCTCGATCGCCTGCTGGAGCGCGACCTGGTCCGGCTCGTTGGTGGTGACCCCGGCTTCCGCCTGGAGCAGCTCCTTGAAAGCGACGTAGCGGAAGGCATTTGCGCCGATCGACTGGCTGGCGATCGTCTTCGATGCGGTGACGGTGGTGAGCACTTCGCCGGTGCGCACCGACACGGCGCGCAAGTACACGGTGACGGTATCCTGCCGGTATTCGGCGCGGGCGCCGATGCCAAGGAAGGCCGCCCCGGCCCCGCCGGTCACGGTGTTGGTGTCATAGCCGACGATCCCGCCTTCCAGCAGCACCCCGGCGAAGAGCAGCGCCGGCAGCGCCTGCGGGTTTACGTCGGTCTCGCCGAGATATCGCTCGCGCATTTCGCGGATGATCTGGCGTTCGTTGAGCAGGTTGCGGAGCGACTCCCGCTCGACGATGGTGAACCAGTTGCGGTTGCCCGCGTCCTGCAGCGCCTTGACCAGGATTGCGCCCCCGCCCTGGCTTACTGCGCGCGACAGCGTCTGCCCGGCTTCGGTCGGCTTGAACTGGCCGGTCTGGTCGGCGAAGCCATAGACCGCGATCGCCACCGGGCGGTCCGGCGCGGGCAGGCTGGAGAGCAGGACCTGGGTCTGCGTCTTGTCGGGGATGAACGCCTTAGAGCGCGTTTCCGGCATCGACGCGCGGCCGTGTTCGGTGACGGTCGAGCAGGCGGAAAGCGCAAGCGCGGCCACGGAGGCGAGAGCGGACTTGAGATACATGGACCGTGCCCGCCTCAGTTTACTTCGATGAAGGTCGGGATCACGATCGTCGTCACCTCGCCGGTGCCGTCATCGGTGATGTTCAGCGTCACTTCGGTCAGGCTGCGGACGAAGTCGATCGTCTGGCCGCCGAAGCTGATCGTGCCGCTTTCCTGCGGGTTCTCCCCGAAGATCGCGTCGACGATCTGCGATGAGAGCGCCGAGAGCAGGCGCGACTGGAGCTGGCGGGCGAAGATGTCCGCCTGGCTCGACGTGCTCTGCGCCTTCGGGTCTTTGGTGTTGTTCTGCGCGTTGGCGATGCCGAGAAGGTGCGCCGAATTGAACGGGTTGCCGCCAAAGCTGGGATCGATCGGCTGATATGTGATGTCCTGCGCCGCCGCGGGCAGCGCGGCCAGGCAAGAGACACCCAAAATGAAACCGGCCGTCAACCTGGTAGCCGAAAACGCACGCACCATTCGTTACCCCCAATAAGGTCGGCTTGCCGGCGCCCGCGCTGGGCCCCCGGATCCAAGCTGTTGGCAGCGGTCGCGCTGGACCCCAACCGAGCGCTAACTTTGAATTAGTGCCCGAACCCCCGTTCGTTAACATTCGTTTACGATTGGCCGATCTGATTCGCATCCCCAATTCGGGTGGCATCGCGCAGAAGGTGGGGCATGTGTCCCCTTTCGGTACAGACCGGCTTCAGGAATCCCCGAAAGCGCGCACGATCTGCAGCAGGCGGACGCTCGAGGTCACGGCCATCTTCGCGTGTATCCGCTTGAGATGGCTGCGAACCGTGTTGATCGTTATCTGCAGCTCCCGCGCGATCTCGGCCGGGCTGCGCAGCCGCGCGAATTGATCCAGAACGGTTGCTTCTGCCTTGGTGAGACCGAAATAGGAGGCCAGGCCGCTAGGCCGTGTATCGCGCGCCGGTTGGGAGAGCGCGAAAGTCAGGAACAGCAGCCGGCGGTTGTCCTCCTGCTGCGCCCAGCCGCTCATCAGGACCCAGCAGTCCTCCATAGGGTTGGTGAACAGCAGGCGCCCCCCCTCCGGCTCAAGCGAGGCGAGGAACGCCTTGCCGTCCTGCGTCGCCTGGCCGTCCTCGAAGCACAAACGCCCTTTCCTGATGTGAACCGGGAAAGGCTGGCGCAGTAGCCGGTCCGCGCTCGGCGAACTCCACAGCAGCCGGGCGCCGGCATCGGCGATCACGCGCGGCCGGGCATCGCGCTCGACCAGGCTGCGCCCGAACATCGCCTCCAGTTCCCGGTCGGAATTGCGCCCGCGCGCGGCAACAGGCTCCCCTGCCCGCTGCACGAGCCTCACTTCACCGCTGGTCATACCCCGACTGCCCCCTTCAGATGCCTCGCGTCCCGCCGCAGGCCCGCGCAGCTTCCGCTAAATGCTAGCTAGATTCCGATCCTTTGCCTGAATCTCCCAGGCACTGGCGGAAGCGCGCGTTCCGCTCCGCCTGGACCAAGGAGATGACGGGCTCGTTGCAACCAGCACCGTGCGGCGTCCGGCCGGCGGGCTGCCGACAACGTGATCGAACGAAGGTAACGACATCAACTGGTTATACGCAGTTCGTCATAGACCGGGTCATATCGCAGGTTCAGGCCCATCGCGCGCAGCTGATCGAAGCTGACGAACGTATCGGCGGCCGCGGAACTGCGCAGCCGCTCAAACTCGCTGCTGTCGAAGCGTTCGACTAGGAGGTCGAGCAGTCCGGAAAGCTGGACATCGAAGCTTTGCGCGTCGCTGGTCCGCAAAGCGACCTTGCCGAGTTCCGACTCGCCGATGCGCACCAGCAGGTTCGACGGCGACTCGGCCAGGAGCGCGGCCCGCTCCGTGTCGCGCAGGCGCGGCGGCGGCGGCAGGGTGACCTGCATGGCGTCGACTCGCGCCGCGAGGGTCGGCGCGCCGGCCCCGGCAAGCCCCGGTTCGCGGAGCTGCGCCATACGCAGGGAGCGCGCCTCGCTATCGGCGATCTGCTCTATGTCGACCGGGCGCAAGGGCTCGCTGGCGAATACCAGATCTTCGGCGACAACAGGCTCGGATGGCGGCGGTTGCGCGGCGGGTTCCGCCATTGCCAGCACCGGGAGGGCGCTCGGCCGCGGCATGACTTCGGCCGCGGGCGCGCCGGACACGGATGGGGGAGCCTTTTGCGCAACCGGCAGCGGTCGGATCATCGCCGCCTCTACCGGCGCCAGTGCACTCTGGTCGGCAGACGGGGCCGTGGTAGCCACGGCGGGTGCGGAACGGTCGCCGCTCGCCACGGCCAATGCACGCGGCCACGGATCGCCGCTTGGCGCGGCAACGAAGCAGGCGCCGGCGAGCAACATCGCTCCCCCTGTCCGGCGGGCGGCCGACCGCGGCCGTAAGGACGCCGGGCGCCGGCCGACCCGGCCTTCGCCCCCGCCCTCCCTCTCGCCATCGCTGTGCCGTAGCTCGTCCATCTGCCCCCCGGGACCTGCATAAAGTTGAGTCCGGCAAATGCAATGCTGCCGGCGAATTGTCCCACAACAAGACACTTTAGAGCGCCTCACACCGCTCCGCTCGACAACCCGAGGTCGGCCAGCACGGGCAAGAAACAGCCCCTTCGTGACGAGGCATCGGTTCGCGTGTTGACAACATCCCCGTGGCGCAGCTATCGGCCCCCTCCTACCTGCCGCACGGGGTTCGATGCCCGCGCGGCCTGCGTGCCCAGATGGCGGAATTGGTAGACGCACCGTCTTCAGGTGGCGGCGGGGGAAACCCCGTGGAGGTTCGAGTCCTCTTCTGGGCACCACTTTAACCCTCTGGCAGCGTTCAGAGGTGTCCAGCAGGCAGCCGTTTTCACAGTCATTGAGCACTCACTTCGCAGTGCATTCAGCTTGCGGGTCGGGTGTTCGGGCTTGGTGCGCGGAAGGAGGCGAGGGCTTTTACGGCCCGCCGCTGCTCCATCCTCTGCAGCCAGGCGCACACGCTGGGCGAGGCTTGCTGGTTGCACATCTGGGGCACTATCCGCGGCAGCGCCGGGACCATCGAGTACCACTTGATGTCTGCTAGAGAGTATTCGCTGCCGACCAGCCATTGCCGTCCGTCGGCCAGCTGGCGCTCCATGCGGTCGACGCAGATCTCCACACGCCGCCGAGCGTCGGCGAGTTGCTCCTCGCTGAAGCCCTGGCTGGACACCGCTTCCCACTTCCGGCGGACCTCTTCGTTGGGCATACGGGAAAGCCGCTCGGTCATCTCCTGCTTGTCGACCTGCGAGGCGAAACCTGTCGCGCCCTGGGCGCCGAGCACCGTCAGCGCGGGGCAGAAATACTCGTCCACGAACTTGGTCCAGACGCGCATCTCGGAGCGCAGCCACGGATCTGCCGGGCGAAGCGGAGTGCTCGGGAAGACGTCCTCGAGGTACTCGTTGATGACGGTCGATTCCCGGACTACTTTTCCGTCGTGCACGAGGATCGGAACCATCCCCTCCGGGCTCAGTCGTTGGAATTCGGGGGAATGGTGCTCCCACGCGCGGCTGTTGAGGAAGCGGTTCTGAAATGGCAGATCCTTCTCCAGCAGAGCCAGCAGCGGGGTCAGCGAATTGGCTACGGGTCCGAAGTGATAAAGCTCCAGCATGTTCTCTCCATGCGGCGTCTGCCGTATATGTGCCGATCGTCGGAATTCGAAGGAGAGCCCTTCAGGATCCGAGGCTGCGCTCCTCGTCCATCAGCTCTTCCGCCTTGTCGATCATCCGGTCCGTGATGCGCCAAAGCATCTGAATCTCTTCCTGAGACAATCCGCTCGTCAGCCGGCGGTCTCGCTCGATCGCTCTTTCGACCATGTGACCGTACAGGGCACGACCTTCCGCTGAGAGTTCGATCTCGATTTCGGGGCCGCCGGGCTTCCGCTCGCGCTTCAGCAGGCCACGCCCCACCATCCCCTTGACCGCTCGGCTTAGCTGACCCCGATCCTGCAAAGTGAGCTCGGACAGTCCGTTGAGCGACAGCGGGCCGTACTCACCCACTTGCGTCATGATGCGCCATTCGATTTCCGAGAGGCCGAACTGCCGCCGCTGCGCAAGGATGCCGCTGCGCCTCAGCATGCCGAAGAAGGTGATCATTCGCATGGTCACCAGGCGTCCAAGCGGACCCGATCGCTCTCGCAAGTGGCGAGGCACGCGATCGTGTGCCGCCGTAGCAGTGAGTTCCTGCACTGTTCCCTCCGGCTTGCTCATCGGCCCCCCAGTCCGGGCTCATATGGCAGGATATTTTTGCTGGTGTCAAAAAGGTTTTCCGGCTTATCCTGCGATGAGCCCAAGGTTTGCCCGCAGGGCGGTTCTGGTCAGGAGACCAATGCTGCGCAATCGCGCAGACACGAGAGGAGGGGCTGGATGAGCGAAGTGCGGGGAAGGACGGCATTTATCACCGGTGGCGCGAGCGGCATAGGCTTGGGAATGGCCAAAGTGTTCCTGGAGGCAGGAATGAACGTGGCCATAGCCGACCTCCGCCAAGATCACCGCGAAACCGCGCGCGCCGAGTTGCGCGACGCCGATCTGCTGGACCGGACCTGCTTCATTGACCTGGATGTCACTGATCGCGAGGCGTTCGTCCGCGCGGCGGACGAGGCGGAAGCGGCTTTCGGACGAATCCATGTCTTGTGCAACAACGCCGGCATCGGGATCCTCAAACCGATCGGCGCCGCCGACTACGCCGATTGGGACTGGGCCATCGACGTCAATTTGAACGGTGTCTTCAACGGCGTGCGAACGATCCTGCCGAGGATCCGGGCCCATGGCGAAGGCGGCCACATCGTGAACACCGCATCGATGGCCGGCATCCTGCAATACAGCCAGGCGGGGCTGTATGTGACCACCAAGTTCGCGGTCGTCGGCTTCTCCGAGGCCCTCAGGGCCGAACTCGCGCCGGATGGGATCGGAGTAACGGCATTCTGCCCCGGCGGAGTTCGCAGCAACATCCGTGAGTACGAGAGCACGCGGCCGGAACGCTACGCCGCCCGAACCGATCGTTCGGAGGATGGGCCGCCGCCGCGCTTGGAAGTGGCGCCGGAGGACCGTGAACGACTGTCTCGCCTGACGGCGAGCCCCGAGGAAGCCGGACGCCTCGTTCTCAACGGGATCCGCGAGAACGCGCTCTACGTGTTCACCGCACCCGAGTTCCGCCCAGGTGTTGAGGAACGCTTCGAGGCGATCCGCCGCGCGCTTGGCCGTGACGACGAGCGCGAGAAGGACGCACTCGAACTGATCCCCGGCCTTATCGGCAGCCCGATCTATCGAGAAGCTTCGAGACAACAGGAGAGGGAGAAATCATGAGCATCGGCTATCCGAGCACCATGTTGGCAGCTGCGCTGGCCGCTTCGGTTGGCGCCACAGCCGTGGCTCCCGCGGCAGCGCAGGAAGCCAAGCCTTGGTACAAACGCGCCTGGGATCCCGCCAATGTGAAGCCTTGCGATCGGCAGTGCCTCGTGCGCATCGGCGAAGCGTATCTGCTTGCGCTGCAGACGAAGGACCTCACCAGCTTGCCGTTCGCCGAACAGGTCGTGGCGACTGAAAACACCGGGAAGATCGACATAGGCACCGGCCTGTTCTGGCGCGCGCGGATCCAGCCGACGGACTTCAAGATCACCGTGGCCGATCCGGTGCAGGGCCAGATTGCCTTTCAGAGCGTGCTCACCATCGATGGCGCGCCGGCGCTAACCGCCATCCGCCTGCGGGTCGAGCGCAACATGATCACGGAAGTCGAACACATGTACGATCGGGATGTCGCACCGGAAGCAATGGAGTTGCTCCGGCGCCCGCGGCCGGAGTTGCTGGCCGACGTTCCGGAGGACAAGCGGCTCTCGCGCGAATACCTGACCTACGCGGCGGAGAGCTACTTCGATGCGCTAACCGGCGAAGACGGCAGCATCGCCCCCTTTGCCGATGACTGCGACCGGCACGAGCAGGGCTATCAGACGGTGAACCACCCCACGCCGAGCCGCGCCTCCCCTTCGCCGAGACTGCCCGACCCGAGCACCGAATTGGGACGTTTCTTCCTGAAGCTGAGCACGATGACTTGCGCGGAGCAGATCGACACGGGAGTGTTCGGCGGGATCAAGCGCATCTGGCCGCGGCGCACGCTCGTCGTCGATCAACAGAAGGGCCTCGTCGCCACCTTTCCCTTCTTCGTCCACGATGGCGTGCGGCACGTGGACACGCCGCCGCGCATCGCCGGGATGGAGCGGCCTCAAAACGGCGCCGGGATGGTCACCAACCTGACCACCATGGAGACTTTCGGTATCCGTGACGGAAAGATCCAGGAGGTCGAGGCGTTCCCCTTCGTGCTGATCCCGTACGGTGGCAGCGACGGGTGGACCCAGCCCAGCACGAACTGAGCGACTCGGTCGGGGCGGCAGCGCTGCCCCGCCCCGCGCCTTCAGCCGCGGGGCCGCAACGAAGCCAGGCGTCTGCCCGACCGAACGCTCCGCTCGAAGAAGTAGCGGTGCTGAGGCGGATCCATGCCGGAGTGGCAGCTCAGCAGCGCCTCATCGAGTTCCTTGGCATCAAGCGTGCGCCTGGAGAGCTGGCGGCGATGCTCCGTCCAGCACCTTACGCAAAAGCGCTCCGTCCAGAGTTCTTCATCTACAGCATCCTGCATCAGCGTGACCTGCCGCGCGCCGTCTCGCAGGCGCATCCGCTGCCGCTTGGAGATTGCAGCCAGGAATGCGTCACGCCGGCTCGCCGGAACGCGGTATTCGATCGCAACGACCACGCCCACACCAAGCGGCGCATCGGGCAACGGATCGCCCAACTCGTCAGGGGCGGGAGCGATTTCACTGGCGCCCACTTCCCGCACGGGCAGGACCCATGCGAGCAGCAGCGTCAGGAGCAAGGTTGCGGCGCTGAGCAGGTAGGCTCCGCCGATCCCGGCGACTTCCCCCATGTTGCCCCAGAACCATGCTCCCGCGGTCATCCCGCCGAACGTGAACATCTGGTAGAGCGCAAGGGCCCTGCCGGAAACCCAGCGCGGCACCGCCATCTGGACCGAGACGTTGAAGGTCGAAAGTCCTAGCACCATACCGGATCCGACCAGGAACAAGGCAGCGCCGGTCAGCGCGAAGCTGCGGCTGAGGCCGATCGCCACGAGCGCGCAGGCAGTGGCGAGAATCGCGATCCGCAAGAGCCGTTCGACAGTGTAGCGCCGGCGCAGGATCCCCAGCAAGGCCGCACCCGTCACGGCGCCGATGCCCATGCAGCCCATCAGAACGCCGAATACGGCCGCCCCTTCGCCAAGGAGATCACGGGCAACCAGCGCCATCAGCGAGACGACTATGCTGGAGCAGAACCCAAAGCACATCGCGCGGATCAACACCCGCCGCACCACCGTGGCATGGAAGGCATAGAAGATACCGTCGCGCATCGCCGGCAACACCGCCTCCGCAGGGAGCGGCCGCGCCTGCTGCAGCGGTTGCCACGCCATGAGCACGCCGATCATGGCGAGATAGCTGAGCGCGTTCACCGTGAAGTTGAGCCCCGCCCCGACCACCGCCACCATGACCCCGCCCACGGCGGGCCCCACGGTCCGTGCGATGTTGAACGCCATCACATTCAGGGCGACCGCCTGCGGGACTTCATCCCGCGGAACGAGCTCACCTACGGTGGATTGCCACGCCGGCGCCATGATCGCCGCTCCGGACCCGACCAGAAACGTAAGCAGAAGCAGCAGGAGCGGAGTGACGACACCGGCATAGTCGGCAATCGCGAGCGTGGCCGACGCACCGAACATCAAGAACTGCGAGCCAATCAGCACGAGGCGCCGATCGATCACATCCGCCAGCGCCCCCGAAACGAGCGAGAACAGCAGGATGGGCAGCGTCGAAACGGCCGTCACCAGTGCAACCATGGAAGCGCTGGGCGCCAGCGACGTCATCAGCCACGCCGCGCCGACCTGCTGCAGCTGGCTTCCGGTCGCGCTGAGGATACTCGCAACCCAGATGGCCGCGAAAACGCCGTGGGCCAGTGGCGCGAACATGTGCAGCTGCCTTGCGGCAGTCCGGGGGATCTCGGCAGACGTGGTCATGCCTCCGGTCAGTCGTGCCCGGTGTAGATCGGATTTGACAGGAACATCTCAAGGCTCGCCATCAGTTCCGGATCGTCATCCTGTTCGGGGAGGGAGGCGAGCAATTTGGAGAACTTCTCCTGCATCCCCCTGCGGAACATGGAGTGGGTGAAGATGTAGAGCTGGTTTTCCCGGATACCTCGCACGACCAGTTCCCCGACCTGTTCCGGATCCATCCAGCGGGGATCGACCTGCGCCTGCCGGCGAGGAGCTGTCTCAATGCCCTCGTTGCGGTACCGCTCCGGCCGGGTCCGGTGTATCTGGAAGATGTTGGACCGGACCGGCCCCGGGACGAGCGCCGAGATGCCGATGTTGTCTTCGGCGAGATCGTAGCGAGCCTGCTCGACCATCCCGAGCACCGCCGCCTTCCCGGTCGTGTAGGTCACACCACCCTTCATCACCGGCTGGAGCACCGCCGCCATCGACGAGGTGTTGACGATGTGCCCGCCCTCCCCGTGCGCGATCATCGCCGGGAGGAAGTTCACCAGACCATTCACGGTGCCGCCGATCATCACCCCCAGCGACCAGTCCCAGTCCTTGTAGGTCAGATCCTTGGTGCGCCCCCCAGCGCCCAGCCCGGCGTTGTTGACGAGGACATGGAGCTTGCCGACCTTCTCCGCGAACTCGGCGGCGACCGCCTCGTAAGCCTCGCGATCCGACACATCGAGAAGCACCGGCACCACGCGGTTTGCCTCCCCGCGTCGCTCGAACGCCTCCATCGCCTGATCGAGATGGTCCTGCCATATGTCGGCGATCATCACCGTCATTCCCTGGCGGACGAGGGCGCTCGCGATCCCCATCCCTATTCCGCTGGCGCCACCAGTGACGAATGCGTTCTTCCCAGCGAATTCCGTTATCGCCATCAGCGGCTGCCCCAGCCCGGATCGGAGTGGTAGGGGACGCTGGTCCCCACGGCTTCGACCTGCTGGATCAGGTTGCCCTGGATCTTGAACGCCTCGGCCAGAAGAATGCTGGAGGGACGGTTGAACCCGGCGATCTCGACAACGCGCCCGTCAGGCATGGTGAGGCTGCGCTTGCACCCGCAATGGTCGAACACGCCGAATGCGAAAACCGCCTGCCGCTCCTCGTCGATCACCGGGAACCGGCGGCTATGGACTTCCGTGACGACGCCGTACAAGCCGGTCGAGAACTGCTCCTTGCAGCCCATGGCGCCAATATCCACGCCGCCCATCTGGATCATACCCGGACGGTTGGTCGTGTAGGTTCCGTTTTCCAGACGATCGCAATCTTGGGTGAAGGGGTAGTCACCTTTGCCGTCGTTGTTCTCTATCGCCTCGAAGTATTGGTTCGCGATCTGAACCAGCTCCTGGCGGGACTTGCGCTGAGCAGCAGGCACGGTCGCGGTCCAGAGCGTCTTGGGAGTTCGCATCCCCTCCAGCTGGGCATATCCGGCATCGTTCCAGGCCGGGCCAGCGCCAACTCTGTAAGTGACCAGCTCGACCTCGCTGATCTGGCCGAGCTCGAGCCGGATCCGCACCCCCATCGTGACGCCGTGCCCATTTTCGTCCATCGTGGCGAAAAGCCCGAGTTGCCCGCTGGCCGGATCGGCGAAGACGTGGCGATAAGCCCCGATCGCGCTGCCCGTCCGCCAGAGACCATTGTCGAACCCCATCTCCTGGCCGTTCTCGGTATACCGGGCGTCAGCGGCCAGAGGCAGGCGCGAGCTGTCCCGCGCTGCCAGCGCCTCGAGGAAGCTTCCGGCAATATCCTCCATGCAAGAGCGTTCGCAGGGCACCTGAACCGGCTTCATCTGCGCCACGGCCGGCGCCGCTGTGGCCAGGAGCAAAGTGGCGACGATCGATTTCACGAGCATCCTTGAATTCTCCTTGTCAGCTGATGCGGCCTTCGGCCGCGTCCAGCGCGTTCAACCGTTCGACTTCCTTGCGGTAAGGCCTCCACCCGAGCCAGGTCACGGCCAGCGCCGCGGGAAGGAAGACGATATGCAGCAGCATGATCGACCAGCGCAGGTCTTCGGGCGAGGTGAAGATGTACTGGGTCGTGGCCCCTGTGATCACCGGTGAGAGGCCTTGGCCAATGACGGTGAAGATGAACAGGTAGAGGGCCATGACCTGGCCGCGGATCTGGTTCGGGGAAACGATCAGCATCACTGCGTTGAGCAGAGGTCCGCTCATTCCCAGGGTCAGGAAGCTGACGGCATTGCATGCCAGCGCCAGTTCCGGCGTCGGCATGATCGGCATGGCTATGGCGAAAGGGATTGTCGCCGCCCTGGTATAGAGAATGACCCGAAACGGCGCGTCGACCAGACCGCGCGCCTGCATCCGGCCGACCCACTTCGACCCGAGGTACAGACCGGAAAGCATGGCCACGATCGAGACCACCCCGCCAGCCATGCCGTAAGTGGCAGGCGACCAGCCATACGTGCGCTCGAAAAACGCAGGGCCCCAGGCGCGCCATCCACTGTCGAGCGCGCCGAAAGTGAGGCCGATGAACAGAGGGCCGTAGACTGCAAAGTTGAGCCACATGTACTTGACCGCGCCCCAAACGGGCACCTTCGAGACGTTGGCCCGAAACGTCCGGCGAGGCGGCTCCTTCACCGTGAGCAGAAGAAGCGCGACGAACACCCCCGGCAGGCCCACTGCGACCATCACTGCCTGCCAAGGCCTCAGCTCTCCGACGAGCGGGAGCACTGGGGTGCCAAGCGCGGCGACGATGTAGATCATCGCGCCGCCGAGCAGCAGGGAGAGGCCGCTGCCCATGACCGAACCGATCTGCAGGCCGTAGATCGCCTTCGGCAAGCGATCGCGCGAGAAGTAATCCGATACGATCGAGTAGGCCGTCGGTCCGTTTACCGACTCCCCCGCACCGACGGTCATCCGGGCAAGGAAAAGGTGGACGAAACTGCTGGCCAGTCCGCACGCGGCGGTGGCCAGGCTCCAGACGGTGATGCCGACCGCGATGATCTTCGTTCGCGTCCAGCGGTCGATCAGCGGCGAAAGCGGAATACCCACGACCACGTAGACAAAGGCGAAGGCCGGACCGAGCAGCAGGCTGGCCTGGGTATCGGTAAGATCGAAATCGACGATGATCTGCTGGATCAGCAGCGCCAGAATCCCCTGGTCGAGCATTGCGAAAGTCGTTGCGATCGCGAGCATGCCGACCGCATACCAGCCCTGCCGTTCGGGCGGGTACGCTCCCGGAGCGGTACGAGCACCGTCAGGCAAGACGGCATCCGGGCTCCCGCCGGGAGTCGGCGATATGGGGATGGTCCCATCGTTGCTCGCTGTCGTTGCCATTCCAACTCCCCTCGGTCGTTGCCGCATGACGCTGGGGGAGCGCGCGCGCCCCCAGCGACACCTCAGAATTCCTTGCGCACGGTGAGCAGCCATTCACGCGGACGGCCGACGACGCCCGTGAAGAAGCCGAAGCTTTCACGCTGATCCGTCAGCGTGGTGAAATGATACTTGTCGAACAGGTTCGTCACGCCGCCAGCCAGGGAAAACCCGAGATCTTCGTTGGTGTATGTCAGACGTGCATTCACCAGGGCGTAACCGGGCTGAACCGACGACACCGCCCGTACATCGTTCGAGTAGTAGATGTCGGACCGGTAGCTCACATCGACCCGCGGCGTGATCAGCTGATCGGCCCCGAACGGGATGTCGTACTGAACCGCGCCCGAGAGGTTCCACTTCGGCACGCGGACCTGCGGACTGTCCAGAGTGAGGCCCTGCGTCGTGGCGAGCAGTTCCTTGTACTGGAAGTCGGTGTAGCCGACGTTGCCCGAGATCATGAGGCCCAGCATCGGGCGGAGCACTGCCTCCGCCTCGAAACCGGTGATTTCCGCGTTGCCGACGTTCTCATTGCAGAAGATCGCGCACGCGCCTCCCCTGTACACCGGGTCGCGGATGGTGCCCACGAGTTGATTGAACTTGGTAAGAAACGCGGCCGCGTTGAATCGCAGCATATTGTCGAACAGCGTGCTCTTGAAGCCGGCTTCGTACGCGGTGACATCCTCCGGCTGGAGCGCGAAGATGCCCGTCGCGCCGAACGGACGCGCGTTGAACGCGGATGCGGTGAAACCCGTCGAGTAGGACGCGTAGATGTTCAGATCGTCGGTCACCTCGTACATCGCCGAGAACCGCGGATTGAAGCGATCGTCGTGGTTTTCGCCGACGGCGATGAAGTTGAGGAATCCCAAGCCCGACGGGGAGTAATCGCGGTTGAACGTGTAGGTCTTCGTCTCGTTCGAGTAGCGCAGCCCGGCCGAGAGCGTCAGCCGATCGATCGGGCGTAGATCGATGGCTCCAAACAGGGCCCAGCTTTCGAGCGTCGCCGTGTCGTCGCTGAAAAAGTCCAGCGGGTTGGTGAAGCCTTCTGTCTGAACGCGGGCCGGATTGAGCGTGCGGGTATCCAGGTAGTACCCGCCCAGCGTGTAATCGAGCATGCCTTCGAACACGGATCCGAGCAGGCGGACTTCCTGGCTGAACTGGCGGTGCCCCAGGGCATTGCGGACCTCCTGGACCGGTATCGCCAGCGAGCTTTGGCCGAAATCGCCGTAATACTTGCGGTAGGCGGTGATCGAGGTGAGGTGGAGGTTGTCCGTCAGGTCGGCCTCCGCGGTGAGTGAGCCGCCGTATGCCTCGAGCGTCCCAACAGAAGGATTCTCGTAGCCTACTCGCGCGTTGCCGTAGCGCGCGAAGGTGGAGAAGGGACCGGTGGATTCGAACGACTGGGCAACTGCGGCCAGTTTCTCGGGAGTCGAGACGTCGAACCCGTAGTATGTCGTTCCAAGACCGCGGAGCCACCGTGCGAGCCCGTTGGTTTCGGGACCTGTGGGAGGGATGACCCCGCCACCGATGACGCCCGTTTCAGGGTTGATCCGGGAGGTCTGCGTATCGAGGATGATCTCGGCCGAGCTTTCGGCACGCTCGCGCGTATAGTCGCCGGCAAGGTAGAAGACGAGGTCGGGCGTCGGTTCGAACGCAAGGGTCCCGCGGAAGCTGTAGCTATCGCCTCCGCCGAGGGTGCCCTTCTCGCAGCTTCTCTTGTTGACCGGGCCCTGCCCGATCCCTCCGACCTGCTGGTTGCCAAACTGGGGGTAGACGCATTTGTAATCGAGCCGCTTGACGTGGCCGTCCTGCCCTTTCGCGCTGGCAACCGCCCTCAGGGCCAGAGTGTCGGTGATCCCGAGGTCGTAGGCAGCGCGAAGCTGGTAGCGGTTGCGGCTGCCGGTGGTCACTTCGAAATAGCCGCTGTCGTCTCCGCGAGGCTTGGCGGAAATCAGCCGGAGCGCCCCGCCCACCGAGTTCCGACCGAACAGCGTCCCCTGCGGCCCGCGCAGCACTTCGACACGCTCGAGGTCCATGACATCGAAGACCGAGCCGTACGTGGTCGCATAATAGACATCGTCCACGTAGAAGCCGACGCGCGGTTCGAATGTGGTCAGGAAGTCGATCTGCCCAAGTCCGCGGATGAACGCCTGGTTCGTCTGTGCGCCGTACCCTGATCCACCGGCAGTCATTTCCATGTTCGGGACCGACTGAGCGATGTCGAGCACGCTTTTGACGCTGCGCTGCTCGAGCTCATCCGCAGTGATGGCGCTAATCGCCACGGGTACGTCCTGAAGCGCCTGCTCGCGGAATTGCGCGGTGACGATGATTTCGCCCTCCGGCCGCGGAGGCTGCTCGTCACCATCGGCTGCCTGGGCCGCGACCGCGGCTGGCAAGAGCCCCAGTACCAGCGCCGCCACACCGGCCGAGCGGCGCAGTCCGAGTTTCAAGCTCGCGTAATCCTTGATCATGCCCCTGTCCTCTCCAGTCTTTTCGCTACGCTTTGTTGCGTTGTTGTCTTTTCAGCCCCAGCGGCCGGGTTCCGGCCCAAGCACAGGAAGCAGCTCCACCTCACCCTCAAGCGCACGCGCCGAGTCTCGCTGCGAGAAGCGGTCGCACCAGTCCTGCACTGCTTGCGGCAGGGGGATTCCCAGTGCGGGAAGCTGCCTTACGTGCGGGCAGGCCACCACGTCGGCGAGCGTCAAAGCCGGGCCGGCAAGCCACTCCCCTTCGGCCAGGTCCGCCGCCAGCCTGTCGACCGCCGCCAGCAATGCCCTGCGCGAGACAGCCACCTGATCGGCGTCGAAGCCAGCCGCAGCCCGCTCCCACAGCGCGCGGCGCTCGTGCGGGAGGCGGGCGAACCCTTGGGCCTGCTCAGGCCCGGCGGCACCCCCCAGCGCAGCCCAGCGCACGATCCCGAGGTGCGGAGCGATGTGCGTCTCGACGTACTTGCCCCACTTGTGCACGCGGTAGCGCTCGCCCGGGTCGCTCCCGCCAAGCGGCGGATCGGGATAGACCTCGTCGAGGTAGAGAAGGATGAAGAAAGCTTCCGACAGCCGGCGGCCATCATGCTCCAGAACAGGGACGAGACCTGAAGGAGCGATGTCGAGATAGTCCGGAGCGTGCTGTTCGAAGCGGGACAGGTCCAGCGGGTGGCCCGTCCAGTCGAGGCCCTTCTCCGCCAGCGTAATGCGAACGGAGGCGGAATGCGGCGACCCTGCTGCGTAGTGAAGCACGATCACGCTGCGACACTTTCGGCAATGCCCAGCATCCCGCGCACCTCCGCTGCGCGCTGGCTTATGAAGCCACGGCTCAGCGCGAACGCTTCCTGCAGAGCCGGGCGGCTGTGGCAGCGCCGCAGCCAATCGATCAGGTGCGGTGTCCGCGCCTCGTGGACCTCTCTCGGGTAGGAAATCGGCAATCCGTAGAACGTCGCGAAAACGGCGATGTCGGCCAGCGAGAAGCGCTCTCCCGCCAACCAGGGCAGTTCGGCCAGCAACGCCTCGAAGTGCGCGATGGCCTGCGAGACCCGGCGCGCCGACTCCTCCAGCTCCGCCGGGGGCGTCGTGTTGAACATCAGCTTTTCCCAGCTGGCCCGCCGCTCGGGCAGCGGGATCTTGTTCAACTCCCGCTTCAGCTCTTCGGGATCCCGCCCGATGAAGCGGGGAGCTGCGAGGCGGTTGGACGCTATCATCGCCAGGGAAGGCGCAACCACGTTATCCATGTATCGCATGACCTGACGCATGCGCCAGCGCAGGTAAGGATCGGCGGGCCGCAACGGCGGGCCACCATACGCGTCGTCGATGTACTCCATCGCGGGCGTCGATTCGGTCATCACGAGGCGCCCGTGGACGACTGCGGGGATGGTCCCGTCGGGGTTTATGTCGAGAAATTCGGGCGAGAACTGCTCGTAGGACCCCATGTCGACGTAATGGTGCGTGAAGGGGACTTGCTTCTCCTTCAAGCAAAACAACGGCTTGCCGGAGTTGGCGTTCGGTTCCCAGGTGTAGACCTCGACCATTCCCCCTCCTCCCGCTGCGGCGCGCCATTTTTTCGCGCGTCCGAGCTGCAACCTAACCGGCTTATTGATGGAGTCAAAATCTTTTTGGGAAAGTCAATTTGGCCCCGCGTTTGATCTCGCTAAACAGCGTGTCTCAGCAGCGCCCGCGGCATGGGAAAACCGTCAGAAGCAGAGCCAATCGGCGCTTAGCCGGTCGGAAGACCTCTTGCCAAACCAATTTGACAGATGCAAAAAGCTGCGAGAAGAATTGGGATGCGGGACGCACAGTCTCGTCGGAGGAGGTTACCGTCCATGCGCATGCAGTCTCGCTTGCTCCTATCCGTGTTTTCCGTGTCGGCCCTGGTCGGTGCCGGGGGCGCCGCCCAGGCCCAAGACGGGCACGTACACGCGGTAACGCGAGTCGGCCCGGCTCGGGTGACGACAGGCAAGGTGCTGTGGTCCGATCCTGCTTCCTGGCCGGACGGCAAAGTGCCGGGCGAGAACGATGCAGTCACCATCCCTCGTGACCGGGAGATCGTTCTCGACGTCGATCCGCCGGCGCTGCGCAGTCTCACGGTCGACGGCAAGCTCAGCTTCTCGAACGATCGCGATATCGAGCTGGAAACCGAGTGGATCTACCTGCGCGGGGGCGAATTGCACATCGGCAGCGAGGCGCAACCTCACACGCGCAAGGCCACCATCACCCTGACCAACAAGGTTCCCGGTGAAGATATCAACACCATGGGAGATCGCGGGATCATGCTCATGGGTGGCATGCTGAGCCTGCATGGCGATCGTGAACACAGCTGGACCAAGCTCGCAAGAACGGCCCGGGCCGGTAGCACCCAGATCGAAGTCCTCGATGCCGCCGGGTGGCGAGAAGGCGACGAGATCGTGCTCGCTTCGACCGACTTCAATCCCCGGCAGGCGGAGAAGCGGACCATCACCTCTGTTCAAGGCAATGTGATCACGCTTGATCGGGCGCTCGATTACATGCACTTCGGGGAAATTACTTACGGTGTCGATCAGCGCGGCGAGGTCGGCCTGCTGACGCGCAATATCCGCATCCAAGCCTCGGAAGACGCCGAAAGCTCCTATTTCGGCGGACACATCATGGCGATGCTTCAGCCCGATGTGCGTATCTCCGGCGTCGAACTGACGCGCATGGGACAACACTTAACCCTGGCACGTTACCCGATGCACTGGCACCTGGTCGGCGAAGGCCAAGGCCAATACATTCAGAACTCTTCGATACACGAAACCTACAGCCGCTGCGTTACGGTGCATGGCACCAATAACGTGCGAGTGGAAAACAACGTAACCTTCAACACGGTGGGTCACTGCTTCTTCCTCGAAGACGCGGTGGAGACGGGCAACCAGTTCGTTCGCAATCTCGGGATCATGACCAAGTGTCACCCGACCCTGCCTTGCGAGCCGACCAACCTTGTCCTGGCGCATCAGGGTACCGACGGCCAGAAATCGAAGCATGTCCTGATTCCATCGGACAACACCGTCTCCACTTTCTGGATCACCAATCCGGACAACATATACCGCGACAACGTGGCCGCGGGTTCCGATCAGATCGGCTTCTGGATGGCCTTCCCGGAGCATCCGATAGGGCAGTTCGAAGGCACCGAGATCAGTGCCAAGACCTGGCCCGGGCGGACCAAGCTGCGGGAGTTCAGCGGCAACACCGCCCACTCCAATTTCGATGGTCTGATGCTCGACCGCGGCCCGCGGCCCGACGGCACGTTCGGTATCGCCGGCCCCAACCTCACCAGCTACGCCGATCCTGCCGATACGAGCAGTGGGCTGGTGATGGCGGTGTTCGATGACTTCACCGGTTACAAGAACCGCAACGGCGCGATCTGGGGCCGTGGCGAGTATCACCTGTACAAGAACCTGAAGCTGGCCGACAACGCCATCGGGTTCACCCATGCGTCGGGCATTCCCGGCATTGCGCCCTTCACCTCACGGGTCGTCGACTCGCTGTTCGTGGGCGAGAGCGACAATATAGGAAATCCCACTACGCCCGAAGAAGTGGCCTACGGCCGCAGCCTGCCAGCTGCATCCGCCGATTTCCCGATCCGCGGCTATGAGTATTACGACTTTCACCACGAGGTGGAGAACACCACTTTCGTGAACTTCGTGCCCAACGCGCTCCGCGATGCGGGCGCACTCTCCTACCTTCTCTACACCAGCTTTGGCATGAGCACCGAGAACTCGGTCAAGGGCCTGACGTTCGTCAACGCCCAGCCGGTCAGCTTCCCGCCGATCCAACGCCGCTGGGCGTCGGATTACGGACGCAGCGCCGCCTATAAGAGCGCGGCATTCCGCGACCTCGACGGCTCCGTCGGCGGTACGCCCGGAGCCTACATCGTCATGGACAACGGGATCGCATCCGACGAAGAAACCTGCGAAATCAAAGCGAACTGGAATGCCGCCATCTGCCGGGGGGACATCGGCCGGCTCAGCATCGCCGGTGATTTCAACCCATTCCAGTCCGGCCCTATCACCAATCCGATCATCCTCCAGCGCAACGGCCGGCGGTTCGAGTACACCGGGGAAACCACCATCGGCAGCGGGGCGGAGGTAAGGGTCGAAACGGCAAGGGACACGCTGTCGCTTTCCTTGCGGGAAATGGACCAGGGTTCATTCGTGATCTTCGAACTTCCCGGCTTCGCAACCACTGCCGTCGGCGCGCAAGCGAACAGCCTTGCTGCACTGCGCGACGCGAACAGAACGGCCTACTACAAGGACGGCGACACGCTGTGGGTCAAACTGGTGGTCGAAGATGCCGACCAAAAGGGGATCGTCGTCGAGCAGGTCGGCAACATCACTGCGCAGGCCACCGTCGAGGTCGGAAAGCGAAGCGCCGGGTGAACGAGAGCAATTGGCGCGGTTCGATGGCGACCTAAGATCGTCGGAAGCCGGTCGCCGGTGCTCAATCGGCGGTGGAGCGCACCTGCTGCTGGCCCTTCTGGCGGGAAAGCTCGAGTTCGGCGTTTGTGGTGATCCTGTCGAGCGCGGCCATGTAGCGGTTGCGGTCCTGGCGGCTGGTCTCGGCCAGCAGGAAGTCTTCACGGCCGATCGCCAGTCCGCACATCGACACGTAGGTCTCCCAGCCCGGATCGGTGGTCTTGAGCAGATTTTCCTTTCGTCCCGGCTGGTGCTGCCGGGAAATCAGCTTCTGCTGTTCGAGGAAGGCGATGGTGCGGCCGACCTGGCTCTTGTTGCGCCGAACCATGGTAATCAGCCGCGCCTGGGAAAGCGGCTGGTGCTCGCCGATCTGGGAGAAGACCATCCATTCGAAATGCGACAGCCCGTGTTCGCGCTGGTAGGATAGCGACGCGCTGCGCTTCATGTAGGACAGAAGCGCGTGGAGGGCCGGGAAGATCATGGTGCCCATCGGCTTCTCTTCCGCCAGGCCGTCGCCGTAATCGGGAAGCGGCGGCTCGGCCAGGGTGCCGCCGCCCTGGTCGGCGCTTTCGGCGGAAACCTGCCTCTCGTGCGCGAAGAGAACGGCCGCCCGCGCGGTGAGCTGGCGCGTCATCCACAGCAGGTGCGCGACATCGGCCTCGCCAAGCCCCACCGTCAGGATCGCGTTGCGCGACCGGGCGATCTGCATGGTCTCCTCGAACACGGTGCGGCCTTTCGCGGTCAGCACGATCGGTGAGCGCCGGCCGGCACGCTCCACCAGGCCGGCGTCCTCCAGCGCCTTGACGGTGCGGCTTACTTGCGCCTTCTCGGTTCCGGTCAGGACGACGAGCTCGCCGGAAGTCAGCTGCTCATAGTTGCCGACCAGGAGCACCACCTGGCGATGGTGCTCGGTCAGGCCCACTCCTGCGTACGCACTCTGTGCAGTCTCGCGAACGATCTGGAGAAGGTTGATCAGCCGCGAACTGATCAGCCGCCGCCGCATCGGCTCGCCGGGCAGACGGGGGACGGAGGTGTCGTGCTCGTTCAATCGTGCCCCTCAAAGCCTAGCTCGCGGCCGGCGCCAAGCCTTTCGCCGGCAACCGTTTTCATCCGCCCCGCCTCCGGCCTGCGCGCGGAGCGCGGCAAGGTCAATCCCGGCGACCGACTGCGTCGAACGAGAAAGTAACCATGACGTTCGGATCCAGGGCGGCGCCCGTGGAACCCGTACCGATGCCGAAGGCCGTCCGATCGATCGTGGCGGTTCCGGCGACACGCCGGCGCAGACCCTCGCCTGAAAGGGTGAAGTTCAGCGCCTGCTCCCTGCTGGCGCCGCGTAGCCGGAGCGTTCCACGGGCGGCATAGCGGTTCTCGCCAGTCGCGCGGACGGAGCTCGTACGAAAGGTAGCCGTAGGCCCGTTGGCGACCGCCAGGAATTCATCGCCGGCCAGCATTTCATCCTGCGTGGGATCGCCGACCGAGGCGCTGGCGAGATCGACGTCGATGCGAATGTCCGCGCCGGCGGGATTTGCCGGGTCGAAGCGGATCGTCCCGGTCCAGGTCCGGAAGCCGCCCTGGATCCGGCCTCCGCTCCCATCCCCGACGGAGAACGCGAGACGTCCTCCGGGCTGTATGGTCCAGATCGGCGGGGGCCCCAAACCCGCTTCGGCGGCGGCAGACGGTGGCTGCTCGTCCGCCTGCTGCGCCTCCGAAGGGCCGACCGCAGATGCGTCCACCTCATCGGAGGGCCCCGCGGCCGACACCAACGCGGCCGATTGCCCGCCGGTACCGCGCAACCCTTCGGTACCTTCGGTACCTCCGCTGTCGACCCGCGCGTTATCGAGCCGAGCCTGCGCGGCGGCATCTCTGGAGGTGTCATCCGCCATCAGCAACGTCGCCGATCCGAGCAGCACGACGAACGCGCTCAGGCCGATCGCCACCGCGTTCGAGCCCGCCGGGGCCATGCGCTGCAGCAGGCCGTCGCGGACGATGAGATGGTGGCGCGCAGCACCGGCGACATGGAGCAGGAACAGGGCGAGGCCCATCCACGCGAGCAGTTCGTGCGCATTCTCGACCGGCCCGTTGATGCTCGACGGCAAGGCAAGATGCGGCAGGGGCACGGTCCCGAACAGGAGCGTCGGGATGCGAAGCGGCGCAGTCGAAGCCACTGCCCAGCCGGTCAGCGGAGCAAGGATCATGAAGGCGTAGAACCCGACGTGAACCGCTTTTGCCAGGAAGCCGGTGAACCCGCGTTCGGAAGGCGGAGGCGGGCGATGCTTCATCCGCCAGCCGAGCCGCACGAGGGTCAGCAGCAGGATCACGATGCCGACGGACTTGTGCAACTGGAACAGAGCAAAACCACTCGCGTCTCGTGGCATCGCAAAGCCCAGAGCTAGCTCGAACGACAGGCACAGCGCGATGAGCCAGTGGAGCACGATCGCCCCGGCGCTGTATCTCTGGAGCTCTGCGGGGGGCTGTGTCGGCATCGATCCTCTGGTTAGTCCGGGAGTTGATGGGAAGGGAGCGCAGGTCGCCCGCGCTCCCCCCGTGTATCGGCGGCGCCTCAGCCTTTGTAGCGAATGCCGAAGCGGAAGTAGCGCCCGATCGTGTCGAAATAGACCGGGTTGGTGTAGAACTGCGTCTCCGGGGCAGCCGGGGGGTCGCGGTCGAACAGGTTGTGGATCGCGCCGAAGATCTCGAAGCCCCTGCCGGTATCTCCTCCGGCCCGCCAGGTGGCGAACAGGTTCACGTAGAAGCGGCCCTCTACCTCGTTGTCGCTGATGCTGTCGGGCAGGTTCGGCGCGTAGTCCGGATCATCGGGACCGATCCTCTGCGCATCGTAGAGACCCGGCGATATGTAGCGTCCCTGCACCGTCGTGGTGAAGTGAGGCGAGTTGAAGGTGAGGTACCCGTTCGCGACCCAGTCGGGTGCGGCAAGGCTGCCGGCCACCCCGGTCTGTCCCGCCCGGTCGACGGCCTCGCCGAAGTTCACCGTTGTCAGATCGTCGACGTAAGTGGCCACGCCGCGGAAGCTCAGCGAGTTGCCCGCCTGTGCGAGCGGAAGGGTATAGACGGCTTCGATGTCGATGCCGCTGGTGTCGATCTTGTCCAGGTTGAGCGACACGTTGCGGATGCGCGTGATCGTCTGATTGGGCCCGAAGTCGACGAATTCGCAAGCGGCGGCCACGCCCGCGTAGCAGCGGTCGGCGATGAACTGCGCGCCTCCGGGCGCGGTGCCGATGTAGTCGTCCACTTCGATCCGATACCAGTCGGCCGACACGCGGAAGCCGTCGAGGAACCCGTTCGGGCTGAGGACCGCGCCGAGCGTGGTGGTGTTCCCGGTTTCGGGCCTGAGGAACGGATATCCGCCCTGGAAGATCGTGGGCGGCGTTTCTTGGGCAGGATTGAACCGGTTGACCACCGGGGCGAAGCTGCTGGCCGAAGCGAGGAACAGTTCGGCGAAGTTCGGCGCCCGGATATCGCGCGAGCGGGTGGCGCGCAGCATCAGCATGTCGATCGGCTCCCACATCACGCTGGCTTTCCAGGTGGTCGCGCCGAAGCTGTTGTCGGTCTGCGTGCGCAAGTAGCTGCCGAAGCCCGAGATGTCGTAGTGGGCATAGCGGACCGCGCCGTTCAGCGAGAGGGAGCGAGTCCAGCTTGCGTCCCGCACCAGCGGCAATTCCGCCTCTACGTAGCCTTCGATGACTTTGGTGATCCCATCGTAATCGGCGCCGAAGTTCTGGAAGTAGGCGAACTCGTTCGACAGCGGATCGTGCACCACGTCGATCGTGTCGACGCGGTATTCCGCCCCGGCGGCGATCGCCAGCGGGCCCGCCCACAGATCGGCGAGATCGCCGCGGATGTTCGCGGCGACGACGTGTTGTTCGAGATCGATATCCTCCACCAGGGTGCCGAAGACGTAATCCGCTGCCGCCGGGTCGAAGTTGCCCTCGCCGAACAGGTTCAGCGGAACGCAGCCTTGCGCCGAAGCACGCACGGCCGGGTTCGGATGCAGCAGCGCGCGGCAGGTGACGGTGCCGGTGGCCGGGTTGCGCACGGCGTCGAGCGCATAGTTGAGGCGGGGAGTCGACCCGCCGACGACCACGTTGCGTTCGACCGTCTGCAGGCGATCGGTTCGCCCGTACTGGTAGTAGGCGTCCCACTGCCAGTCCATCGCGAGATCGCCGTTGAGGCCCGTCGTCAGCCGGTAAGTGTCGGCCGTCGACGTGCTGAGCCCGCGGCCGATGTCGTCGAACACGCGCGCGATGCGGAAAGCCGGGAGCGCCGGCGGAGTCGGACTGAAGGCGCCGGGCATCGGCACTGCGGCCCGCAGTTCAGCGGGAATGAACGGGTTGTCGGCATAGATCGGCAGAGCAGCATTGAAGAACGCGGTCTGCAACAGGACACCGTTCACGTGCCCGTAGGAGCCTTCGATGAACGCACCGAGGCTGTCGGAGAAGTCGAACTTGGCGTGGCCGAACAGCGTGTAGCGCTCGACCGGCACCGTGATGTTCGAGTCGGTGTAGGTCGGGTAGATGTCCCCGCCCACCTGACTGAGTCCGAAGGAGAAGGAGCCCGGATGATAGGGCGCCGGCTTGCCGTCGGGAGTGAAGGTGATCCCACCGGTGCCGAACATGTTGATCAGCGAGGCCGGCCCGCGGTTGATCACGCCGCCAGTGTTGAAGAACCAGCCGGCGTTCGTGTCGGAATGGATGTAGTTCGGCATCCCGTTCGTGGCGAAGAACGGGTTCGAGACGACTGCGCCGGGCGTGCACCAGTCGCGCGTGAAGCAGTTCCCGATCCCGTCCTGGTCGCTGTACTCGCCGCCGATCACGACATGGCCAGCATCGCCCAGCTCGGCGCCGTAGGCGGCGGCGGCGTGCAGGTTGAAACCGTCACCCTCGCCCGAGATCCCGGCATCGAGCTCCGCCACGATCCCGCGCAGGTCGGTATCGAGGATGACGTTCACGACGCCCGCCAGCGCGTCGGAGCCGTAAGCTGCCGAAGCGCCGCCCGTCACCACCTCCACGCGGTCCACCAGCACGGAGGGAACGAGGTTGAGATCGACCGAGCCCTCGCGCGTCGTCGGCGCGAAGCGGCGGCCGTTGACGAGAGCGAGGCTGCGAGTGACGCCGATGCCGCGCAGGTTCACGATCTGGGCGCCGACGTTGAAGCTGCCGAAGCCTTGCGTCGCCGGCGTCGTGCTCGCCCTGAAGGCCGGCAGCTCGCTGATCGCCGCGCCGACGTTGACCACCGCGCGATTGTCGAACTCCTCTCCGCCGAGAACCGTCACGGGGGAAGGAGCATCGAAGGTGGAGCGAGCTAGGCGCGAGCCGGTTACGACGATGGCATTCGCGCTTCCGTCGTCCTGTTCGACCGTGGTTTCGGCAGGGTCGGGGGCGTTGGCCTGCGCCATCGCCGTACCGGGAAGCGCCAGCGCCAGTGCAGCCGTTGCCGTCGTGGTCAGCAGCAGCGCCGTTCGCGCCCGAGCCGTGACGAATTCGAAGTTCCTCATCCTCACTCCCCTTGTTGTTTTCGCGATCCTGTACCGCTCGCCGCGGCGCGACAGCCGCACCCCTTCCGTGACGGCCGGCGAGTTCCACCTTTGCCCTTCGCGTTGCGCCCCCTGCCTGATCGGTCGTGAGGCCCGAGGCCTGTCAAATATGTTGACAACAGCTACTTATAACATGCGCTGGAGCAGCCATGAGCCCTGCCCGCCTTTGCACCGATCAGCGCGACGGGAGCTGCTTGAGCTCGGTGCCGTCAGCCTTCTTCACCATCACGTTGAAGCCCCCCTTCCGCGGATCGCGCAGCGCGTAGTAAGTGAGATCGACCTTGTCGCCGGGCTTGAGCGAGCGCTTGGACCAGCCCGCCCGGGAGAGGTGATTGGGGCTCATGCCCTCGAATGCCCAGCGCTCTTCCTTGCCGTCCTTCCCGATCGTCGTCACGAACAGGAACGTGTGCGGATTGGTCCACTCCCATTTGCGGACCGTGGCGTTCGACAGCTGCACTTCCTTGCCCCACTCGAACATCGCCGTCGAATGGTGCGCGGTGCCGGGCACCGAGAACGCAGCCATGCCCGCCAACGCAACTCCCCCGGCCAGTGCCAGGCGACTGAACTTGCTTGCCATTCTTCTCTCCAAACTGGGTGCATCGCCATCCATGCGAGCGGGTCGGGCTCAACGCCGGACTCGGGCTCCACTGCCGTAACCCTGCCGCGAGCCATAGCAGAGTTCAACCATGTTCAGTACACATAATCAACTCCTACTTGACGAGCGGGCGTCGATCGCGGCAACTGGCGGAAAGAGGAACAAGCGAGAGGATCCCATGTCGTTCATTATCGACCGCGCGGCGGTGGCCGCGGGCCTTGCGTTGGTGGCGCTCACCGGTCCAGCGGTGGCGCAGGATGCGTCCGCAAGCGCGCCGGTTGCCCGCGCGGTGGACTATGCGCAGCTCGCCGCCTTGCCCGATTGGAGCGGCGTCTGGTCGATCGGCGTGGGTGGAGAAGGCCGCCGCCCGGCCAAGCCGGTGCTGACTCCGGCGGCGCAGGCACGCTTCGACGCATTCCAGAAGAAGCAGGCGGAGGAAGGCGTCGACCAGTTCGCCAACATCCACTGCATTCCCCCGGGCATGCCGGACATCATGCGCGAACCCTACCCGATCGAAATCATCTACTCCCCAAACCGGGTGACGATCTTCGCGGAGACTTACGGCCAGGCGCGGCGCATCTACACCGACGGGCGGGCGCTCCCCGAGGATCCGGACCCGCTGTTCAACGGCACTTCGGTGGGCCACTGGGAAGGCGACACGCTGGTGGTGGACACGGTCGGCTTCAACGCCATGGTCGAGCTCGCCCCCGGGGTTCCGCACAGCGGGAACATGCGGATCCGCGAACGGATCTGGCTGGCATCACCCGACGTGCTGCGCATCGAGACGACGATCACCGACCCCGAGGTCCTCGCCGAGCCCCTCGTCCACCAAAGCACCTACCGCAAGCAGCCCGGCTGGGAGATCCGCGAATACGTCTGCGCGGAGAACAACCGCCTGGTCGAGGGCGAAAACGGCGCCAACATCGACCTCGGCCTCGACGATGAGGGCGAAGACCCGTTCGGGGCGTTGCCGGAGTAGGAGGACGGTGGGGCAGGTGTGACGTGTCGGCGCTCGACACCCCGGTCCACCACCTCCTGTTCGAGACGTTCTACCGGAGCGACCGCTTGCGGGAAGCGGCGGCGTAACTTTGGTAAGTTTGTGCAGGTGGCACTTTGAAGTTTATGTAAGTGTCGCGCAGACCTCATGAGCGCAGCTTCAAAAGAGCGCCCTCACTTTGTGGTATCCTCATGTGGAGACTGGTCACATCCGAACGGCGCTCAGGATTAGATCCGTTTCAATGAATGGGAGGTGCCTCGACTTTCGAGTTCCTAATCTGCGCATCCCAGCGCCGATATTGCTTTATCTTTGAGGGATCCGGGTCGCGCTGTCCAAGGAGCCATAATGCAAGCCAGTCGACCGTCGCTTCCATCTCGAAAGCCCAGTCACTGGGTCTAGTGAGATAATGACCCGCGTCAGGAATAGTTATAAAGTCGAACGGAACCCTGTTTCTCGCTAGTGCAGCAATGGTGGCCTTACTGTCAATACGAAATTCGTGCGGATGACTAAGATTCCTTTCGTCATGATCGAAGAGGAGGACCGCAGCAGTGATGCGATCGGCGTTGAGAATGGGATCGTTTTGGAACCAGGCCGGCTTATTTTGCCAAAAGGAGCCGCCGTAAAAATCCATATTTTGCTCTAAACTACTATAGAGGTACTGCTCGACATCGCCGAACAGCGATAGAGTGACCGAATCTGAAATCACCACCGCTTTCATTTTCGTCTCGCCGGGATGGGATGCGACCGCGTGGCAAACGTATCCACTTCGGGAGAATCCAAGACACGCCACCCTGGCCGGATCCACGAGTCGATCTTTCACGAGCTGGCCCACGGCACTATCGATCAGGTCAACAGAGGAGGATATCTCCTGGGCGCTAGTTGCGCGCGACAACTTGGAGATATCCAGCGAAAGAACTGCCATGCCTCGTGCAGCGAGCGATTGCCGCGCGAAGTTGGCAGGGACTGGACCTCCGTCGGGATAAAAGTATTGAACCGGGACTTCGGCGGCGCTCAGCTGAATAACCAATGGCAAGGGCGTCCGTATTGGCCGCGTCGGGACGGTAAGCTGGCCTCTCACCGTCCGCCCATCGCTAAGCTTGATATCGATCAAATCGGTTTTCGAGACCTGGACAGACTTCAACCAGTCATTCGGAGCAAGCAGGGCTTTCTGCCTGCCGTTAGCGTTCACCGTTAAGACTTGTGCAGTGTTCAGGTCTTCATGGATTTTAATCTCAACTCCATCAAGGTTCAAGCTGGACCGGGAGCCTTGCTCGACCCCTTGTTCCCTTATAATCGCGGGGAGCGTGCGTTCAACGGGTGTTTTTAGATCCTCGACCGCAGCTCTCATAGCAGCTACGCGTACGGAAAATTTCCTGCTGAGCGGCTCGAAAGGTGATGCGGTGGAACTAGCCAAGCCGCTCAGAGTCCGGTCACCCTCCCAACTAACACGTTCAACATTGGCATTTGACAATGCCGATTCCAGCTCATCTATGCGCCTCAACTTCCAGTGATGCAGGTCGGCTAAATAATAGCGTACATCAGTGGTCACAAAGTTCTGAGCACGGATCGCCAAAAAACGGGAATTGGGCGAAAACCAGTAATCCATCAATGCGGGACCGATTCCGGGGTTGAGCTCGCCGAGGTTCCAAGTTCGGCCGTCGTTGAACGATATGATGGTGTCCCGGGTCGCATTTCCCAGACCTTTGAAGTCGAACTCGATCTTACCCGAGCGATTTAAGGGAAGATAGATTCGTCGTTCCTGTGGCTCTGAAGATGCTTGCTTTTCCGGCCCGGAGTATACGACAGCGCCCTCACCAATGAAAGGCAGCACCTTTGGTCGACCATCGCTGGTGACCGCCGACAACTTTCCTGTTGGCATCAAGACTTGATAGACTTCCTCCGCAAAGCCCTCGCTCGCGATAAAGATCAGTGAACCACCCTGCTCCGACCACTTGAACTCTTTCATGGGATCTTTTCCACTGCCCAGTGGTCCTCGGCGAACCAACCTTACCACAGGGTTGGGAGCTTTTCCGGAGCCCGGAAGGATCGCCCAACGTTGCACGTCAATAACATCATAGATTACCAGCTCCCGAACTCTGCAATCACAATCCAAATCGCCCCACGAGAAGGTCGTATAAAAGTACTTTTCGTCGGGAGAGAGAACGACATGGTTTTTACCCGCGTTCAGCATCGGCGCGACGTCACCACCAAACAGCCGGACAGAAACGGATGTTTCGACATCCCACTGTTTTGGCGTCGTTCCAGAGGCACCTGCTCGTAAGGGCAAGCAGAAGCTAACCGCGGCGACGATCACGAAGGTGAATGAGAATCTATGCATATAGACGTCCTAATCTAGCGGTTAATATCACCTCGCAACTCGAAAGCAGCGCGTGACTAACATGCTCTGAGCATCAGACACGACGGAGGAAGTCGTGGTTTCTTTGACTATATCCCCGTGCCCGTGGCTGATAATTTCGACTTACACATCTGGTCGATGCGAGATTTGCCTAAGAGCCTGATAACGGATGATTTCACCTCATCCCAAAGCAACTCGCCCACGAAATGCCCAGAGGCGTCAATAAGGAACAGCCGGGGATTATCGGTCACTAGGAATTGCTCTGCGATAGGGATATTTCCTGTACCGTCGTAACTAATGGGCCACGGAATTTTCTCTCTTGCAACGAAATCCTTTATGCCCTTCAGGTCTATAGTCTGCATCCGAGAAACGCTATCAGACGAGGATGATTGATCCATGGACACACCAAGCACCTCGAACCCGGAGCACTTGAGATCATCGTACTCTGGTCGGATGTGACGTATAGCAGCGCGTGACGCTGGTCCCGTGGCAGTGAAAAAGAAAATTAATAGGGGACGCCCTCGAAAGTTAGAGGATTCGATTCGCTGGCCGGCTAGTCCACGAAGTCCGAAGTTTAACGGCCTTGAGAGGGCGGATCTTTGCGAAGATGCTAACTGTTTGGCGCGCCTGACCAGTTCCCTGTTCAGTTCAGCTGAGCGCCACAGGGGAGTGGATTGGCTATCCAGAGCTTCCGAAAGAGCAAGTTTTGCGCGTGACGCCTCCGAGTCTACCGCGAAGGCATACAGATCTAAGATGTCCTCCGGCATCGGACCGGTAGGAGTATCTTTGTCGATTAAGCGCGTAAGCGCCGCGCTGAACGCTTCCAGGTTGATCGGAAATTCAAGCACGTCGTGCTCTCGGAACATCGCTGCGCGCTTCAAAAGGAGTCGCATTCGCGCCATCTCGCTGAAACCTTCCAGCGAGGACGCCGCCCTCAAAGCGGCCGGAAACTCGGAGGCATCAGGCGTCAGGCTCTTGGTCGTGCGTAGATGTGCCAGCGCTTCAGATGGGCGGCCAGCAAGTAGCATGGCCTCGGCGTACGCCCACTGTGCCTTGGCACGTTTTCTGTGGCGAGTGGCGTTCAGCTTCGCCAGTTCAGTAGCCGCGGCCGTTTCACCCAAGCGATACATAAGGATATCGGCGGCATACTTCAAACCCTCGTAGCCAAGGTAAACGTCTGTCCCTCGGCCGTTCATCATGGTGCGGACAGCGGCTCTAACCCCTTCTAAGCCGCGCAGCCGAATAGCCCGCTTAAGTTCATCGGAAGGTCTAGACTTGTGGGAAGAGACTGTTTCGAATTGATAGAAAACGATGGAACCGCCTTTTACTCCGAAAGAGGGGACATCCTCACTCCCGAACGCCATTTCCGGCGAGAGCTTGACGGTTGCTCGCGTCCCGACGGGTACCGCTTCCATCGCCAAATGGAGCCCCTTCACCAGGACGTGGGGGCCTCCGACTTCCACCGTCGGCGGGTCGACCCACCAGGAATTATCATCGATCACAGTTCCATCGGGCAACTTGCCGAGGATCCGAAAAGCTAAGTGTTCGCCCTTTCGTGGCAAGTGGCCATTACCAAGTTTGGTAATAGTTAGTTCAATGCCAGCGGGCAGGGACGCCACCGGATGAAACGCCCTGCCGTGAAAATGCGCTTGCTGGTGAGCAACATTCTCGGCCTGAGCCGGAGAGGACATCGCCAATGTACCGAATATGACTGCTGTTGCTATATATCTCATTGTCTATGTCCAGTTATATAGGCGCTACACGCTAACAAGCAGGTTTTGCCCGTGGCCTTGTTTCAGGTCGGTCTGGCTTAGATTTAGATTATCGCTATTCAGCGCGCACCCTATTCAGCGCACATCAAAGCGCTTTCTCAGCCCGATCTCAAAGCGGCGCAGCCGCAGATCTCCGTACGTACTGTAGCCGAAACCTGTACTCGCGATTGCCGGCGGCCTAGCATTAGGGATGTTCTGAACACCTAAGGCAATCTCAAGGCCGGCGCCCACTCCGTTCAAAGCCTTGTCAGGAAAGGCGTAAGATAGGAATACATCGTGGTACGTTTGGCTTGGCACCGATGAGCGCCCATTGTTCAACGTGGTAAGATCGCAGCTTGTTTTGGAAGCGCTGGCTCCACAAAGGCTATAGCTGTCGTAGAACTGTGCGTTCCAACCCGCGGACCACCCGTCGCGGCGCCAATTGAGTCCTATATTTGCGCGCCATTCAAGTGGGCCGTCGGTAAACCCTACGGTGTCTAATACACGGCTGGCGAGCGTAAGCTGGGAGCGACGATCCCACTGATGCGTGGCAATGGCGTAGAGATGAAAAGTCCCCAAGCGCCTCACGGCACGTCTATAATCGAGTTGAAAGTCAATGGTTCGTACCGTCGACGACTGCAGGTTTATAAGTGAAGTATCGATTTTGGTCACCCTCCCCGCGGTGTAGCCCAAAGCGGCGTCCGCTGATGTCAACGGATCCCGAGTGATGCGTCCGGGGAAGAGGGACTCATTAGGAAACAAGTCCAAAAAGTTGATCACGCCAATCTCGTCCTTCTTGCGAATTTCCACATAGTCGGCAGATAAGCGAAGTCCGGCGAGAAATGTTGGTGATAATATGAAGCCCGCAGAGAAACTCCGAGATTTCTCGGGCTTCAATTCGGGGTTTCCCCCGGTTACCCAGTCCACGGGGCCCACTAGCAACGTGTTACCGCGCTGGGGATCGCGTAAGTCGAGCAGAGATATGAAAAAGTCACTCAGACTGGATTGGAAGCCTGGCAAGATTTGAGAGATCGCTGGCACCAGGTAGCCGGTACTGTAGCTGGCTCTTAAGGCGAGATCTCTCACTGGCTCATAGCGGACGCTAAGCGTGTAATCTGTCGAGGCGGGCGAAGATTTCGTAGTCTCAAAGGAAGGGAAAGGCCCTTCGCGCGATGCCAGCGGCAGAGCAAGCCCCTCTCCAGCTGCGATGTGGTAGTCGTCGCGCCTAACGGCTGCCGTGACGCTCAAACCTCTAACAAGCGCAATCGCGTTCTTCTCGGAGAAAATGGGGATTCCGATCTCTGCATATCCCGAAGTGATTCGTTGGGTGACCGGGGGCTTCCAATTGACCGCCAAATCATTGGTGGGTAAAGTTTTCGCATCAGCGAAGACATCGGACACCCGCTGTCTGCGAATTTCCAATAATGAGTTCAATGTTACTGCTCCGCCAGGCAAGGACAGTATAGGGCCTCCTAAACGAGCCGAGAGCTCCCAGGTCCGGACGCTTGATGTTCGCGCAGTTTCGACGGGTGTGTAGAAGGAGAGCAAGTCGACTGCTGGATATCGGGAAAGATCCCGCAGTGCGATCGAACGGAGGTAGTTCACTCCCTCCGGGGAGATAACGAAAGCGTCGAGAGCCGAGTTACGCGAGCGTTGTTCCTGCCAGCCAGCTTCGAGTAGAGCCCGCCACCCGGAAGGCAGTCGTACCGTTACTCCACCACGCGCCATGCGCGTCCGCTCAGATGAAGTATTGTAGAGTTCTGGTCCTATCAGTGACACTACGATGTTTTGTTGAAAGGGATTGAATTCCGATGTCGCTGGAATGTTGACGAGAACTGAATTGCGGGTACTTGAATTACTACGCGCCTCTGATGTGTATACATCAGCGAAGAATTCGAGGGCGTGAAGGTTGTGCTTGAGACCGAGTCCAACCGAGTTAGTCCGCTCGGCTCGCCCAATTTGGACACGGCCGAAGTCGAGGTTATAGGTGTTGCTGGCGAGCAATGCATTACCAGCGTCGCCTGCGCCATCGGGGCCTGGATAGGGTCCGCGGTATCCCTCCCGAACGTGCCCCAAAGTCGATCCAACTAAAGCAGAGTTGTCGAGGACCAGCTCTATCGGCGCGCACGTAGTCGAAAAGGTGGTAGCAGTTGCACAAAAATTCGGCGTGGCGCCAAATGGCAGTGGCGAGGTGATTGCAGCTGCATTATTACTAAGCAAACGCTCGCGACTTCTCCTGCCAATACTATTTCGGTCGTTGAAATAGAATGGACGTGTCTGCATATAGGATACGTTGGCCGTCAAGTGCGTTCGAGGACCTATTCCAAGGCCGCCGTTTGCTGACAATGATGATCCCCCAGCCACAAAATCCTGGGAATTACGATACTTCGTCTCAATCTCGATTCCGGAGAAATCCTGCTTTGTGATTATGTTGATCACGCCGCCTGTGGCGTTGCCGCCGTAGATGCCGCTCGCGGTTGCCGGCAAAACCTCTATGCGCTCAATCAGGGACGGGGAAATGCCGGCGATATTTGACTGGAGGAAACTGACCCCGCCTGCGGTGGGATTAGGCGCCCGACGACCATTAATCAAAATAACTGTCTGGTTCGTGCCAAGTCCTCGTAGATTTATTCCGCCGCCAAGGGGTATTATATTGGCACTCTGATCGGCCCTTATCGATTGAGCGTTCATAGGGAGACGCGTGGCCAGAAACTCCTCGATATTGTTGACCCCACTCGTCCTAATTTCTTCAGCACCGAACACCACGTATGGCTGCGCATCGTCCTCACTTCGCCGGATATCGACGTTCTGGGAACGCGAGCCAACGACGAGGATCTCAGAAATCCCCTCGTGCGCCTCAGGAACGGCATCCTCCCCATAGGACGAAGCCATCTCACCCCCCTCACCATCGCCGTCGCCGTTTCCCTCCGGCACGCTGACCACGAATGTGCCCTCGTTGGCCATGCTCATCACGAGGCCGGTGCGGCGGAGGAGGAGGGACAGGGCGCGGCGGGGGTCGTGGGTGCCGGTGACGCGCGCGGAGCGCTTGCCGGCGACCTGGGAGCGGTCGAAGATGATCTCGCGGCCGCTCTGCCGGCCGAACGTCTCGAGCGCGGTGGCGAGGTCGGTCGCGGGGATGTCGAACTTGGGCGTCGCGGTCTGCGCGGCGGCGGGCGCCAGCGGCGCGGCCAGGCCGAGCACGGACGCGCTCGACAGCGCGCAAGTGACGATTCCCCGGATGAACGAACGGTGCATGTCTCCCCTCCCCCTTCTTATCGGGAGGCTTTCCCCCTCCTCCCGATCAGCAAGAGGTGGGATTTGCGCGACCCCGTAAAGAAAACGTCACATTCCTTTCTCGGTGCCGGCCTCGCGGTTCCCCCCTCGCCACTTCAGCGCGATCATCCCGGCGGTCTGCCGCTCGGCCTCGACCGGGTAGAAGGCGGCCAGGGCGGCGAGGAAATTGTCCTGCCGGTCGGTGCGGAACACGCCGCTGACCCGCAGGTCGCCGATGGCCGGGTCGAGCGCGACGATCTTGGCTTCGGAATAGCGGTTCATCTCGGCGATCGCTTCGGCCAGGGGGTCGTCGCGGAAGACGAGCTGGCCCTGCTGCCAGCTGGTGGCCTTCTCGAGATCGGCGGTGACGACGGAGACCTGGCCGGTCTGGCTGGCGACGAGCTGCTCGCCCGGCCGCAGCGTGTCGGCGGAGAGGGGCGAGAGGAGCCGCTCGATGCCGGACTGGCGGACCGGCTCGACCCGGACGCGGCCCTGCAGGAGGACGACCTTCACTTCCCCGTCGCTGCCGACGCGCACGTCGAAGCGGGTGCCGACGGCGGTGATCCGGCGGTTGCCGGCGAGGACGACGAACGGGCGCTCGCGGTCGGGCGCAACGTCGAACCGGGCCTGGCCGCTGAGCAGCCGCACCTCGCGCGCATCGCCGCCGTAGGCGACCTCCATCGTGGATGCGGTGTTGAGCGTGACCACGCTGCCGTCGGCCAGCGCGACGCCGCGCCGCTCGCCCAGGGCGGAGGCATAGCGCACCGGCTGCACGGCCTGGGGCTCGTCCGTCCGGAAGACTCGCTCGGCAGGGGGAGTGGCAAGGAGCAGCAGCCCGGCGAGGCCGGCGGCGAGCGCCCCGCCCGCCCACCAGCGGGTGCGGCTACGATCCTCGCCCGCCGTGGAGGCGAACGTAGCCCCGGTAGAGGCCAGGGCCTTGTCGCGCATCGCCCGGATCTCGGGCAGCGTCGCGATATCGCAAAGCTCGTCCAGGGGGCGGTTGAGCGCCTCCCAGGCTTCGGCGTTGGCGGGGTTTTCCAGCCAGCGCTGGAACCGGGCCTCCTCGCGCGGCGAGAGCAGGCGCAGCTGCCGCCGGGTGCACCACCACAGGGCGGCTTCGTGCGCGTCACTGGGGACCTGGAGCAGGGGCAGGATCATGACAGTCGCGCCTTCAGGAACTTGAGACCGTTGTGCATCTCTTTCTCGACCAGGCTGAGTGAGATGCCAAGCTGCAGGGCGATCTCCCGGCCGCTGAACTCCTCGATCCGGCTCAGGACGATGATCGTGCGTTGCCGCTCGGGCATTTCCTGCAGCGTGTCGACGAACAGGCGGTAGCGCTCCCGCCCCAGGGCGATGCGTTCGGGCGAAATCTCGTCGACCGCGGCGGGGATCCCGTCGAAAGTCTCGCCCGTCACCAGGACCGGGCGGCGGAGCGCGCGGCGCGACCGGTCGACCAGGATGTTGTTGGCGGTGCGGAACAGGTAGCCTTCGATGTTGTCGATCGTGTGGACGTCCGATCGCCTGACCAGGGCCGCGAAGATCTCCTGCTTCATGTCCTCCACCTCGCACGGATCGGCGCCACGGCGGAGCAGGAACGAGCCGATCGCGCGGCCATAGCGGTCGACCAGCGCCGAAACGGCGTCATCGGTCGACTGCGGCTCGCCATCCATCACTCCGGGGCTCCCGTGCAATGTGGTACCCATATACACCAAGACGCCGGGATTTTCGCGGGCCGTACGAACTGCGCGGGTGACGGCACGCCAGGGCCGATGGGCGGGCCGGGCTGCTAGCTACGCGCCACTGGCCTGGCACAGGCAGGGAGGCAGTTGGTGACCAGCTAAAACAGGTCGGCTGCGGCTATTGGCCCCGCGCGAGCGTAGTGAACTGCCGCAGTTCGTATGCGATCGAGGCTTCCACGAGCGTTTCGTAAAGGTCGCGCGCAAGATTGGGCGGAACGCCGTTGATGGCGGCACTGGCCACGACGTTGGCGATGACTTCCGCCTTGCGCGCCTCGTCGCGAACCTGGCCGAGGTCATCCATGATCCGGGCGGCCGCGTCCATGAAGCGCATGCGCCGGCCGAGCAGGGCCAGCAGTTCCCGGTCGAGCGCGTCCACCCCCGCGCGCACTTCGGCCATCGTGCGGCAATCCTGTGGCTGGATCACGGACGTTCACCTCGCGGGACTGTGATGAGGCCCGCACCACGGGTGCATCGGGCCTTGCGGAGGCCGAAAGGGACGGCGGGGGACAGCCCCCGCCGCTGCCGATTACTCCTGAGAAGCCTTCGTTCCATTCGCGCCGCCCGAAGTCTTGCGAGTGGACTTGCGGGCAGTCTTGCGCGGAGCTTTCGCGGGCGCGGCGCCCTCTGCCTTGGGAGCGGCGGGCTGGCTCTTCGAACTGGCCGGTGAACTTTTCGCCTGGGTCTTCGCGGCGGGTTGCCGTCCGCGCTTCTGGCCCGGCTTGCGCCCGAGGCCGATCTTCTTGGCCAGATCGCGGCGCGTCTCGGCGTAATCGGGTGCAACCATCGGGTAGTCCGAAGGAAGGTTCCACCGGGCGCGGTATTCGGCGGGCGACATGCCGTGATCGGTCATCAGATGGCGCTTGAGCATCTTCATCTTCTTGCCGTCTTCAAGACAAACGATGTGGTCTTTCTTGACGGACGAGCGGACCGAGACTGCCGGCTCCGGCCGAGCTTCTACTTCCGGCGACTTCCCAAGGCCTGCCAGGGCCTGGTGCACACTGGCGATAAGCTCCGGGATTTGTTCGGGCGCGATGCTGTTGTTGCTGGCGTGGGCAGCGACGATGTCCGCCGTGAGGGTGATGAGGTTCCCGGCGTCGGCGATATCGTCGATCGTGGATGAAGTTTCATTGGCCATTTGGGGATCGTCTCTCTTCATAGCGTCAGGGCTTTGGCGAACAGCGTACAAGCTCTATTCTCTTTATACCATCTATGCAACAGTTGGCGATAACGGAAGCGTTACTGACCAGGCTGTTGTAATCACAGTCCTCCGACTTGCGACTGGAGACAGCTGCCACGGCCGCACCGCGCGTTTTTTGCGGAGCCCTACTCTCATCGAAAAGAGTTAAGGAAAAGAAACCGTTGTTGCATGGCCGGCTTCGTCGTTCGCTCCCGAAATGTCGACGAGCCGACTGAAAATACTGGCCTGGGCTCGTTACGGCGCGTTTTGCATCGCAGCGGAAAGCCAGGGCTCTTGGCAACCGGCGAAGTAGGGCCTTAGGATGCGAGCGATCGCCATCCGGCGACACGGGGAGGACTACACAATGCCCGATGACCAGCTTGCTTTTGCCACTGCCACCGAACAGCTGCGCATGCTCGACCGCCGCGAAGTCAGCGCAAGCGAGCTGCTGGAGCTCTACCTCGACCGTATCGAGCGGCTGGACGGCAACTATAACCTGGTCGTGGCGTTCGATCGCGAGCGAGCCCGCGCAACGGCGGCCGATATCGACTTGCGGCGTGAACGCGGTGACGCGCTGGGGCCGCTCGCCGGCTTGCCGATTACGGTGAAGGACTCCTTCGAAGTCGTCGGCATGCCGGCGACGTGCGGCCTCGAACACTTGCGCGACCACCGGCCCGACCAGGACGCCGATGCAGTCGCCCGGCTGCGCGGAGCGGGCGTGAACGTGTTCGGCAAGACCAACCTGCCCGCCGGAGCCAGCGACTGGCAGTCGTTCAACCCGATCTACGGGATCAGCCGCAATCCCTGGAATCCGGATCGCACCGTGGGCGGCTCATCGGGCGGCGCGGCCGGCGCAGTTGCGGCGGGTTTTACTTCGTTCGAGCTTGGTAGCGACATCGGCGGTTCGATCCGCATCCCTTCCCACTTCTGCGGCGTGTTCGGCCACAAGCCGACTTACGGGCTGGTGTCGACGCGCGGGCAGATCCCCCCGCCCCCCGGCGCGCTCAGCCAGCCGGAGCTTGGCGTTGCCGGGCCGATCGCCCGCAGCGCGGACGATCTCGCGCTCGTGCTGTCGGTGCTGGCGGGGAAAACCCTGGCGCCTGCGCGTCACGAGCAGCTCGGAGATTTCCGCGTCGGCGTGTGGATGGGCGACGGCGCCTATCGCGTGGACGGCGCCTATCGCGGCGCGCTCGAAGCCTACATTGCAGACTTGCGGCGCGCGGGTGCTTCGATCGAAGAGGTTGGCCTGCCGGTCGACCCACAGGAGAGCTACGAGACTTATCTGCAAGTGCTGTTCGCCCTCGTCGGCGCTCCCGCTCCGCAGGAGGCGGATGCTTTCGAGCGGCTCGCCGATCAGGACGAAACCGGCATGGCCGCCAAGCTGGCCCGCTACATGCGCACGTCGCTGGGCGAATGGTTCGAGCTGGCAGAGAAGCGGGAGCACTTGTTCCGGGCCTGGGCGCGGTTCTTCGGCCAGTACGACCTGCTTGTCTGCCCCGCCGTGCCGGTCGTGGCGTTCCCGCACATGGCGGAAGGGAGTGGGGTCCACTCGGACCAGTTGTTCCGCCGCGTCACTATCGACGGAGAGCCGGCGCCGTACCTCGACTTCACCTGGCAGGGCCTCGCCCTCGTGGCGAACTTGCCGGCTACGGTGATGCCGACGGGGCACCTCGTCGACGGCCTGCCGACGGGGCTGCAGATCATCGGCCCTCATTCGGAGGACCTGACCGCCATCCGCTTTGCCGCCCTCGCGGCGCAGGCGGCAGGGGCTTACCTGCCGCCTCCTGCGCTTTCATGAGGGCAGCGCGAACGGAACGCGCCGTGATTTACGGGTAAGTGGCGAACACCCGCCGGCCGAAGTCACCGAAGGCGACGACCTGGTAAGGCTGCACGCGGCCGCCCGCTTCCATGCCGGGCGAGCCCAGCGGCATTCCGGCCACCGCGAGGCCCTTCACGCCTTCGGGGCGCTCGGCCAGGAGCCGACGGATCTCGCGGGCGGGAACGTGACCTTCGATCACGTAGCCTTCGACTTCCATCGTGTGGCAGGATGCGAGATCGTCCGGCAGTCCCTTGGCGCGCTTCACGGCGGCGATCTCCGGCTCGTCGCGCGCCGTGACTTCGTAGCCGAGTTCCCGATGCAGATGCTCGGCCCACTTCTCGCAGCATGGGCAACCGGGATCCCGCAGCATGACGTACGGCGCGGCCTGGGCCGCGCCGGTGCAGGCGGCGAGCAGAAGCGCGAGCGCGAGAGAAGGCGTGCGCATCACGGTCAGTGCGCGTGCGGCGCAGCCGGGGCCTGCTCGGCTTCGCCGTGACCTTCATGCCCTTCGTGGCCTTCGTGCTTCTCGCAGCAGTCACAGCCTTCCTTCATTTTCTCGCAGCACTCCATCTTCGGTGCTTCCTGCGCGTGAGCGACAGCGGGCAGACCCAGGAGGAACGCGGCGGCGATCGAAAGCTTCTTCATGATTTCTCCGTGCATGGTGCGCACTCGCGCGCTGGGGCTTGCGATAGCCCCGTTCGGCTGAACACAGCAACAACAACATCGCTCGGCTGCGGTGCCGTCAGCATCGCTCGATCAGGGCATCCAGCATCCAGGTCGTGGCCGGGCCGGGCCTGCTGTCCTTCCGCCAGAGCGCATGGAGCTGGTAGTGAATCTGCGCAGCCTCGGGCAGGCAGAGCGCGACGAGGCGGCCGGCCGACAGGTCCTCCAGCACGGCATGACGGGGCATGTTCCCCCAGCCGATCCCTTCCAGCAGCAGCGCGTGCTTCGCACCGAGGTCCGCCAGGCGCCAGGTGCGCGAGCTGAGGACGGAGAACTCCCTCCCCTCCGTCAGCGGCGACCGGTCGGTAAGGACGAGTTGGAGGTGCTCGCGCGTTTCTCCCGGAGCGATCTGCGGGAGCTGGGCCAGCGGGTGCCCGGGCGCGGCGACCGGGAGCAGCTCGACGGAGCCGACCGCGCGCCGCTCCAGCTCCGGCAAATCGAGGATGTCGGGCCCGGCAATCGCGAGGTCGGCCCGCTTGTCGAGGACCAGTGCCGCCACCGCGCCGAGAGCCTCTACATGGAGGCGCAGGTTCACGGTCGGGAACGCCTCCTGGAAGTCCCGCAGCACGCCGGCGACCGTGCGGCTCGGGACCATCACGTCCACCGCCAGCCCCACCTCGGTCTCCAGGCCCTGGCGAATGCCCCGCGCCCTCGCCACGAGCCCGTCGGCCTCGTCGGCGACTGCGCGGGCATCGGTCAGCAATGCCCGGCCGGCCTCGGTCAGCACGGGCTTGCGCGACCCTTCCCGGTCGAACAGCACAACGCCCAACTGCCCTTCCAGCGCTGAAATGCCGTAGCTCACCACCGACAGCGCGCGCCCGAGCTTCCGTGCCGCCCGGTTGAAACTTCCCTCGTCGGCAACGGCAAGGAAGATACGGAGTTGATCAAGGGTAGGCTGCCCGACGTCCACTATTCAACTCCATCGAACATTTTGGATGGCTTTATCTCACTTATCCTGTCGAGCCGCAACGCCCAGATAGGTGGCACGCAAGTCACTGAGGAGACCAAGCCATGATCGAACTTCGGCCATTCGCCAGCCTCGGCGCCGCCAACCACGGCTGGCTCGACGCCCACCACCACTTCTCCTTCGCCGATTACCACGACCCGGCGCGCACCAACTGGGGCCAGCTGCGGGTGTGGAACGACGACACGATCGCGCCTAAGTCCGGCTTCCCGCCGCACCCGCACCGCGACATGGAGATCATCACTTACGTCCGCAAAGGGGCGATCACCCACCAGGACAACCTGGGCAACACCGGCCGCACCGAAGCCGGCGACGTCCAGGTCATGTCCGCCGGAACCGGCGTGTCGCACGCGGAATACAACCTGGAAAACGAGACCACCCAGATCTTCCAGATCTGGATCATCCCGGACCAGCGCGGCGGCGAGCCGAGCTGGGGCGCGCGGCCTTTCCCGAAGGACGACCGGCACGGCCGCTTCGTGACCCTCGCATCGGGCATGGCCGGCGACGATGCGCTATCGATCCGCACCGAGGCGCGCGTTCTCGGCGCAACGGTAAAGGCCGGCGACAGCGTGGTCTACGACACCACGCCGGACCGCCATCTCTACCTGGTTCCGGCGACCGGCAAGGTCCGCATCGGCGAGATCGAGGTCAATGCCCGCGACGGGGCGGCGATCACCGGCCTGCAGCGGATCGAGATCACCGCGCTCGAAGACAGCGAACTGGTGCTGGTCGACGCCCGCTAACGCTTCCGGCCGGCAGCCTCATTACCCCCGCGAGGCTGCCGGCCCTCCCCTTCCCGCATAGGAAACGCTAAATCATGTCCAAGACCATCAACGTCGCCGTAGTCGTCGGCAGCCTGCGCAAGGATTCCGTCAACCGCAAGGCGGCCCTGGCGCTGGCCAAGCTCGCACCCGCGCACCTCGCGCTGAACATCGTCGAGATCGGCGATCTCGCGCTCTATGACGAGGACGTCGAGGCGGCCGGCACCCCCGAGCCCTGGGCCCGCTTCCGCGAGGAAATCCGCGCGAGTGATGCAGTCCTGTTCGTCACCCCCGAATACAATCGCTCGGTCCCCGGCGCGCTCAAGAACGCCATCGACGTGGGCTCTCGGCCTTACGGCAAGGCCGCCTGGTCGGGGAAGCCTGCCGCCATCATGAGCCTGTCTCCCGGCGCGCTCGGGGCGTTCGGCGCCAATCACCACTTGCGCCAGTCGCTGGTGTTCCTGAACATGCCCGTCCTGCAGCAGCCCGAAGCATACGTCGGCGGCGCATTCACGCTGTTCGACGAAACCGGCGAACTGGTGGAGGAAAGCACCAGGACGTTCTTCGCCGGCTTCATCCGGGCTTTCGCGGACTGGATCGACCGGACGGCCGTGCAGCCCGCGTAAGGCGGCGAGCCGGCCGCCGCCCCGCAGGTCCTTGCCCTGGCTCCCTAGAACTCCTTCTTCAGCGTCAGCGCCCATTCCCGGGGACGTCCCGGCTGGGCGCTGGCGACGCCCGCCGCCGCGGCGATCTCCACGGTCGTGAGGAAGTAGTATTCGTCGAACAGGTTGGTTACTTCGAGCGAGACCTGCAGATCGCGCGCTTCGTTGAGCCAGGTCAGTCGGGCGTTCGCCAAGACATAGTCCTCGATCTTGGTGTGCGGCACATTGACGGCCGTGCCCCACACGTCGGACTGGTAGGCTGCATCGAACCGCGGGGTCAGCGAGCCGGCGCCACCCAGCAGGATCTCGTACTGCGCGCCCACGCTCCACTTCCATTCGGGCGTATAGGGCGCACGCATGCCCAGCTGGACGCCGCCCGGATTGGTCGGACCACCGGCCTGCGGGTCGATCTCGGAGTATTGGAAGTCGAGGTAGCTGACGGCGCTGTCGATCAGCAGGCCCGGCGCAGGGCGAAGGTTGGCTTCGACTTCCACGCCCTTGATGTCCGCGCTGCCCACGTTCGCGGGAAGCCCGCAAGGGAATGGCGCGGTCGGCGGCACGGGCGGCGGGTTGAACTGCGGGCAGCGGTTCAGGATCAGCTGGATGTCGTTGTACTTGCTCGTGAACGCCGCCACGTTGAAGCGCAGCGCGCGGTCGAACAGGTCGGTCTTCAGGCCGACTTCCCAGGTCTCGAGCGTCTCCGGACCGAAGGGCTGGATCTGGGTGACCGCGAACGGCCGCGGGTTCACGCCCCCGCCCTTGAAGCCGGTCGAGAACTGGCCGTAGGCCATGATGTCCTCGTTCAGCTCGTACTGGACGGCCGCGCGATAATCGGTGCGGCTTCCGCGGTAACGCCCGGTCTGGTTGTGCAGCAGCGCGTTCTGCCCGGGGAGAAGCTGGCCCGTCCTGCTGAGGCGGGAATAGGTGTAGTCCTTGCCCTCTTCCGTGTAGCGGATGCCGCCGGTCAGCGTGAGCTGGTCGGTGACGTTCCAGCCGAGATGGCCGAACACGGCCTTGGTGAAGGCAGGCACGGGATCGTTGCTGACGAATACCAGCGGCCCCGGCACGACATAACGCAGGTCCTGCTGTGCCGAGTAAAGCACGTCCTGGTCCATGTAGAAGCCGCCGACGGTGTAATCGATGGCCTCCTGCGCCAGCGAACCGTTGAGGCGGAGTTCCTGGCTGAACGCACTGAAGTCGAGGCTGTTGGGCCCGCCGAGCTGGTGCGACATCGGGGAGAGATCGTCTTCGTTGGAGAAGATCGATTCATAGGCGCGATAGGCGGTGATCGAGACCAGCTGCATGGAATCGCTGAGATCCCACTCGGCCTGGCCGGACACGCCCCAGCCCGTGAAGTCGACCCGGCCGGGGATTGTACGGCCCACCGCCGGCGGATCGTCCTGGATGCTGTAGGTCGAGTAGTTGCAGTACGGGCGGCAGATGAAGCGGGAGTCGAACCGCTGCGGCGTCGGGAACGGGTTCACGTCGCCCGCGCCGGTGTAGTTGGCGAACGTCAGCACCGATCCGGCGATTTCCCGGTCGTCACGGGTGAAGTCACCGATAATGTTGATTTCCAGGTCGTTCGTCGGGAGGAAGCGGAGCTGCCCGCGCACGGCCTGGTAGCCGACATCGCCTTGCCTGGAGAGCACGCAATCGTCGCCCGAAACGGTTGCGGGAATGCCCTGGCCGGGATTGACGCAGCCATAGTCGAGGCGATCGACATACCCCTCCTGGCTCCGGGCTACCCCCGCCATGCGCGCGTAAACATCTTCGGCCAGCGCGAAGTCTACGCTCGCCCGCAAATCCAGCCTGTCGCGGCTGCCGTAAGCCGCCTGCACATAGCCGGAGCCGTCGCCGGTGGGCCGCTTGGAATAAAGCTTCACCGCTCCGCCGATGGAATTCTTGCCGGCCAGCGTACCCTGCGGCCCGCGCAGGATTTCGACCCGTTCCAAGTCGAGAAGATCGATGATCGAACCGGTCAACGTCGAATAGTAGACATCGTCAACGTAAAGCCCGACGCCGGGCTCCAGCGCCGGATGGAAGTCGAACTGGCCTACGCCGCGGATATTGGCGGCCAGCGAAGGTCCATAAGAGGCGGCGTTCGACTTCAGGCTGACGCTGGGCGCCTGGCTGGCGATGTCCGCCACGGTGGTCTGGCTGCGGGCCTCCAGCATCGCCGCCGAGACCGCGGTGATCGCCAGCGGGGTCTCCTGAAGGTTCTGCTCCCTGAACTGCGCCGTGACGATGATTTCCTCGACGCCCGCGCCTCTCGTGTCCTGCGGGCCGGGGCTGTTCGCGTCACCCGCCTGCGCCGCCGCTGCTTCCTCTGCCGGAGCAGGATCGGCCGACGATTGCGTCTCCGGCGCCTGTGCGAACGCGGGGGCGCTTGCTGCTGCCGCAGCCGCAACGATCAGCGCATTCGTGCTCGCTCCCCGCAATGCCCTCGCAAAGCTATACCGCATCAGACATCTCCCCATTTCTTTTCGTATCGTTCAATGCGCCGGAGTGGCGAAATCAGTCGTCCTTGGCAGGCGCGATGTGGAACACCCGCTCCGCATTGCGATGATAGACTTTGGCCATCTCTTCCGCGTCGAGCGGGGCTGCATCCATGAACTCGACCGCCGGCTGCGTAGGCTGGTAGGGATAGTCGATCGCCCACATCACATTGTCGACGCCGAGCTTGTCGATCGAGTACCGCAGCGCCAAGGGATCCTCGACCCCGCTGGTCGTGATCAGAAAATTGCGCTGGAAGTATTCGTCCATCGTCAGTTCGGTCTTGCGGGCGAGGCCGATCTGCTGCGCGCGCTTGTTCATGAAGGCTATGCGCCAGATCCAGAACGGGATCGCCTCGCCCATATGCCCGATGCAGATCTTGAGGTTCGGGAAGCGGTCGAACACGCCGCCGGCCATCATTCGGACCACGTGCGTGCCGACCTCGACACCGTAGCCCCACATGGCGCTGTCCATGCCATAGTCCTGCAAAGGACCCTTGAGCGTGTCCGACGCAGCGCGGGGGTGAATGTAGAGCACACGGTCGAGCGCTTCCGCCGTCTCGAGGATCGGCCAGAACTTGGGATCGTCGAGGTACTCGCCATAAGTATGGCTGTTGACCATGAACCCGTTGAGCTTGAGCTCCGTGATGGCCCGCTCCATCTCCCGCGCCGCCCGCTTCGGGCTGTGCGGAGCGAAGCTGGCGAGGCCGGCGAAGCGGTCCGGGCGCCGGGCGCAGACATCGGCGAGGTAGTCGTTCGCAAGCGCGGCAAGATCGGTGGCGGTGTCGGCGTCGAACATCTGCACGCCGGGCGCGGTGAGCGATAGCAACTGCACGTCCACGCCGAACTCGTCCATTTGCCGCAGCCGTTCGCCTTCGATGTCGAGCAAGCCATCGAGGAAGCTCATGCGGGCATAGCCGGTGGTGTCGCTTTCCGCATCGTAGATGCCGGCGCACAGCAGGCGGTCCAGGCTCTGCGACGGGCCGCGGACGACATCCCGCAGCGCTTCGGCGACTTCGGGAATGGAGAAAGCTTCTTCTGTGGCGATGCGGCGTATGCGGGTCATGCTCATCTTTCTTCCAGGGTTGAGGGATTGGCTTTCATCGCGCGGGCCAGCCAGGCGGCGGCAAGCGCCGCGACGAGCATCGGCGCCACGGCGACGAAGAAGAGATCGCGCGGATCGGTCAGGCCGACCATGATGGCTAGCGAGCCCACCAGCGGCCCTGCGATAGAGCCCAGCCGGCCGATGCCGAAGGCCCAGCCCAGCCCGGTGGCACGCAAGGCGGTGGGGTAGCTGTCCCCTGCGGCGCCGTTGATCGCGTTCTGGGTTCCGGTCACCAGCAGGCCCACCAGGATGATCAGCGCGGTGATCGCGAAAGTCGACCACTCCCGTGCGCCCAGCGCGACCAGGGAGGCCCCGGCCAGCCCGGCGAACAGGACCACCACCGGCCAGCGCAGCCGCCCCAGAAGCAAGCTGGCGATCACTCCGCCCACCACTCCGCCTGCGTGATAGGCAGAGCCGATCCAGGCCGCCTGCGCCGGGGAGAAGCCGCTGTCGCTCATCAGCAGCGGGATCCAGCCGCTGAGCAGATAGACGTTCATCAGGACGCACGCGAAGATGAGCCAGATGGCAAGCGTTCGCCCGCGGGCTCCGTTTTTGAACAAGGCGCGTGGCCCGGGTCGGGTTTGGGGCCGGGTCTCGGGCCGCGCTTCCCTGGCGAGCGCCGGACTCTCCGGAAGGAACACCGCCAGCACCAGCGCGATCGCGAAGGGCAGGATGCCTCCCACCACGAACAAGGATTGCCAGCCGTAAGACGGGATCAGCCGTGCCGCCACGATCCCGGCGAGAACTCCGCCAAGAGTGATGCCGATGCCGACGAGGCCCATGGCGCGGGCGCGGCGCGCCGGACTGGCGAGTTCCCCGGCCAGAGCGATGGCGTTGGGCAACACGCCGCCGAGCCCGACGCCGATCAAGAAGCGCAGCACGATCAGCTGGCCGAGCGACTGCGCCGCCGCCGCGATCAGCGAGAGCAGCCCGTAGGCCACGCAGCAGGCGACGATCAGGCGCTTGCGCCCCATCCGGTCGCCCAGCGGTCCGACGAAGGCTGCGCCGACGAGAACCCCGACAAGGCTGGCACTGAGGAACGGCCCCACTTGCGCACGCTCCAGGCCGAAACTCTCGACCAGGTCCGGCGCGGCGAAGTTGGCGGCCTGCAGGTCGAATCCTTCGACCACCAGAGCGAGCAGGATCAGCGAGAAGTGGAGTGCTCCTCCCCTTCCCCTCTCAACGGACTGAGCGGCGTGGGCCATTCGACTCTCTCCCCGCAGTGATGTAGAACCATAATTCTAATTCGAGTCAAGCAGCCTGTCCCGCTCCTTCGAGGCGCGGGTCCGGCATCACGGGAATGGCTGGGGGAGGCTGAACGGATCATCATGACGAACGGGATCGCTGCCCATCGCGCGCCGCAGCAAAAGCGCAGCCTGGCCGCCACTCAGCGTATGCTGGAGGCTGGCCGCGAGCTTCTAAATGACCGGGATATCGACCAGATTTCGGTGCAGGACATCGTCCGCGTCGCCGGAACTTCGGTCGGCAGTTTCTATCACAATTTCGGAACGAAAGACCGGTTCTTCGCCACTCTCGTCCAGGAAATGGCGACCAATCGCGAAGCGATCGCGATGGCGAACTTCGCCGGCACGCCTTTCGACCAGCTTGCCAAAATCCTGGTGCACGGCGCGGTCGAGAACCATCGCCGCTATCAGGGCCTGCTCCGCTCGACGATCCGCCAGCACCTCAGCGGCTCGCCCGTGTGGGAGCCGATCACCGTGATGGGCCAGCACATCACGGAGGAGTACATCCGCCGCCTGGAGCTGCATCTCGAACGGCCGCTCAAGGCTCGCGAGAAGGAGCGCGTCGCCTTCGCCTTCGTCTGGCTGTACGGAATACTGGCGCAGAGCGTGCTCGGCCTCAACACGCTCAGCGCCTATCGAATTCCCGACGAGCTGTTCGAGGAAGAGACGACGCACATCTTCTCGTCGCTCCTCCAGCGCGCCGTGCCCGAGAAGCCCGTCAGATCACGTCCGCGATGAGCCCCAGCGAACGTGCTTCGGACGCTTCGATGTACCAGTTGGACGGGGCGCGGCGGAGGACCTCCTCGATCGTGACCTGCGATCCGCGGACGAGGTTCTCGAAGCCTTCGTTCTGGATCGCGATGGACGCCTGAAGCTCATGGAGCTTGGCCTCGACCGAAGCGATGCACGTGGTCAGCGGGCCATTGAGGCCGAGCGTGCAGTTCATCAGGCGCTCGTGGATCATCAGCCGGGTGCCGCGGCTGAGATAGCGGTTCTCGCGGGCGAAGAAGCTCATGAACGTCGTGCCCGCCGAGTAGATCGCCGCCTTGCCGAGGAAGACGATCCGCCGACCGGGATTGATGTCGCTGTGGAAGCGGACATCCTCCCCCATCATTCGTGCCACTTCCGGGTCGCCGCCGAGGGTCGACAACTCGACGACGCAAAGCCCCTCTTGCGGGGCTTTGTTGAGTTGGTCGCGGAAACTCGCGTACATCGCCTGGTCTACCGGCCCGGCTAGGAGGACGGCAGGCGCTCGGAAATCGGCGGGTTCGAGTATGCTGTCGTGCGTCATGTACCAAGATCTCCCAAGGCGCCAAGTCAAATCGCACCCGTATGTAGATCAGCATTGACCCCGTTCAAGGTTATTCTTCCATCTTCCGCACGGGTTGAGAATTGCTTATCAAAACCCAAGTATATCAAATGTTAATGACGCATCTCTCGGGAACCTCTTCGTCCCTGGACCATTTACGCGCGGATGGAACTTATCGAAAAATCCGAACTCCGCCGAAGAGTTCGCAAGCCCCAGGGCGCCGCAATGGTCGTCCGCAACGACGGATCGCGCACCCTGGAGATCATCGGCCAATTGCCGTTCGACCGCGTGCGACTGATGCCCGGAGAGGCATTGGAAATCGATGCCTCCCAACTGGGCAGCGCGGCCAGCATCACCGTGTACGACGGCGGGCTGCAGATCGACTACGGATCGCCCCCGCGGAACGAGCTTCGCGAGTCCAACCGCTCACGCCGCGTGAACGCCTGAGCGAATGCTTCAAAGCGAGAGCCTGCCGCAGCCGCTTGCGCAGCCGCCATCCATAGAGGAACCCCGCGACGTCGAGTACGCGGGCCCGATCGGCTTGCACGTCGACGCCACCGATGTGGTGCGGCGCATCTTCAGCGTGCGCGAGACCATCCCGGTCGTCGGACCCGGCGAGCTGACCCTGCTCTATCCCCGCTGGCTCCCCGGCTATCACGCGCCCCAGGCGCCGATCGAGCTTCTGGCGGGGCTGGAATTCACGGCGGGCGGCCAGGCGCTATGCTGGCGAAGGCATCCGACAGAGATCAACGCCTTCCATGTCGATGTCCCGGAAGGCTGCTCCAGGATCGAAGCGAAGTTCCAGTTCCTTTCGCCGACGGACAGTTCGCAGGGCCGCGAGATCGTCAGCCCCGAACTGCTCAACCTGCAGTGGAACACCGTAGCCCTGTACCCCGCGGGGCATTTCGCCCGGCAGATCACCGTCGAGCCTGAACTGGCTCTGCCCGAGGGATGGGAGTTCGCCTGCGCTTTGCAGACGGCCTCGCAAGATGGCGGCACGATCAGGTTCGCGCCAGTCGCCCTCGACGTGCTGGTGGATTCGCCTGTCTTCGCCGGAGCGCACTTCCGGCGCATCGGGCTCGACGACCGTGAGCAGGTCTGGCTCAACATTGTCGCCGACCGGCCCGATCTGCTCGAAGCGACCGACGAGCAGATCGAACCGCACCGCGAGCTCATCCGCCAGGCCGACCGTCTGTTCGGAGCGCGGCATTTCGACCGCTACGACGTGCTGCTCGCGCTCAGCGACGAGATCGGCTCGATCGGCGTCGAACATCACCGTTCGTGCGAGGCGGCCAGCATTCGCGGCTACTTCGCGCAATGGGACCAGACTTTCGCACGGCGCGACACGATCCCGCATGAATACGTGCACAGCTGGAACGGCAAGTACCGGCGCGGCGCGGACTCCTGGACTCCGAGCTTCGAAAAGCCGATCCGCAACAGCCTGATGTGGGTCTACGAAGGGCAGACCCAGTACTGGGACAAAGTTCTTTGCGCGCGCTCCGGCCTGTGGACCAGGGACCAGGCGCTCGCGTCATTCGCGGAAATCGCCGCCACGCACGAGATCCGCGCCGGCAGCCGCTGGCGGCCGCTGAGTGACACCACGCGCGACCCCATGATCGCCGGCCGCGCGCCGCTACCGTGGCCGAGCTGGCAGCGCAGCGAGGACTACTACACCGAAGGCGCGCTGATCTGGCTCGAAGCCGACACGCGCATTCGCGAGCTCACTGGAAGCGCTCGCTCGCTCGACGATTTCGCCCGCCGCTTCTTCGGCATGGACGACGGGTCGTGGATCACCAACACCTACACGTTCGACGATGTCGTCGGCACGCTCGAGAAGATCGCCCCCTTCGACTGGCGCGGCTTCTTCGACGAGAGGCTGCACGCGACCACCACCGGGGCTCCGCTGGGCGGAATCGACCGGGGTGGGTACCGGCTGGTCTACAAGGATCACCAGAGCGACTACCAGATCAGCAAGGAGACCGTCTTCGGCGTGACGAACCTGCTGTTCTCGGTTGGCCTGATGCTTTCGCACGACGGCGGGATCACGGAAGTGCTGTGGGAAGGCCCGGCCTTCCGTGCCGGCCTGACTGCAGGAAACAAGCTGCTGTCCGTGAACGGGCGGGCCTACGCCGCCGACGAACTGAAGGCGGCGATCTCCGCTGCCGCGCAAGGCGAGCCGATCCAACTCACCGTGCAAGCCGGCAAGCGGACGCGCGAGGTGACGATCGACTGCCCGGGCGGCCACCGCTACCCGCACCTGGAGCAGCACGGCGGAAGCCCGCGCCTGCTCGACGACATCCTGGCGCCGCTGCCCGGCGGCTAAGCCGCTCCGAGGATCAGTCCTTCAGAGTGACCCACACGTCCACCGGCGCGACGAACTTCCCGGGCGCCGGCTTGCCCACGTCGATGCGCTCGGCAGTCACCAGCTCCCCCGTCTCGAGGTTGAAGCTCGCCCACGGCTTGGGCATCCGCCCGAAGGTCATCTTCTGGATCGGCCGCCCGGTGGCGGTGTTCATGATAGTCGCGATGATTGCCATCCGCCGCCGCTAGTCCAGCGGCTGCGGCGCTGTCCAGCCGGGGGAATGGTTCCTCAACGGCCCCGATGGGCATTGCTGCAAATTTTTCCTCCGGCGGCCAAGGCTGCCCGGCAAGGGCTCCGTCGTGCAGGTATAAACGACCAGGCACACCCTCTTGTGTCCTGCGCCTCCGGTGGCGGTATCCCCCGGGGGCCAGGCGCAATCGCCGGCAGCGCACTCTCGTACCCCCCACCGTCCCGCGCTGCCGGCGTCTTTTCCCGAATTCGGCGCGCGCGCCCGCCCCTCCTTTTCAAAGGAGGAGGCTTTGGATCGGGGTTTGGCTCACACGAAGGCACGAAGGGATGCATCTTCGTGGCTTAGTGTGAGGAATTTTTGCGCACGCGGAGGCGCAGAGGCGCGGAGGAGGTTTCTTCTCACGCAAAGGCGCGAAGGCGCAAAGAAGGGGTGACGGGAGGGATTGGATAGCGGCTTCGCCGCAAGACTCTTTGCGCCTTTGCGCCTTTGCGTGAGAATCTTCTTCTCTGCGCCTCAGCGCCTCTGCCAGCGCAAAAACCTCCGCGGCTCCGCGCCTTTGCGTGAGCCCTACCGCCCCTCCTCTTCAGAGGAGGGGCAAGCGAGACTTGGTGAGCCGAAGGCGAGCCTAGTCGCAGCGGGGTGGTGCTGAGGCAGGCGAGACGTTCACTGCGCCTCCACCACCCTTGGGCCCCCTCCTCTGGAAGCGAAGCTGTCCCGAAGGGACAACAGGAGGGGGCTTTTTGCCGGCTATTCGGCCGGTTCGAGAGCCGGCTCTGCCTCCGCGGCGCGTTCGGCGAGCAGGCGCTTGGCGAAGAAGGCCAGCGCCACGATGCCCAGGACCACGCCGGCGAGGCACAGGGCGGTGAAGTTGTACCCATCGAGCACCGCCTGGCGGTCCGCCAGGAAGTAGTACCCGCCGACGATCGGTGCCGCGACGGCCGCCAGCTTGGCCATGAAGCTGGCCCAGCCGCCGCCGGTCGAGCGCACCGCGCTGGGGTAGTACACCGAAGTCATCGAGATCACCGCCGCGTGGCCCACGCCGATGGTGATGCCGCCGAGCAGGATCACCGGGATGAACAGCGGCCCGCCGTCGATCAGGCCGGAGCCGATCAGGAGCGCGAGTGGTACGCCGATCAGCGGCGCCAGGGCGATCCAGATCGGGCCGCGCTTCTCGGTGTACATCAGCAGGATCACGCCGCCGATGGCGCCGAGCAGGCCGTTGATGGAGGCCAGGTCGGCCGCCATCGTCCGCTCGATCCCCAGCGTCTCCATGAACAGCACGCCGAAGGCCGACTTCAGGTAGATCGCGAAGGTGCTGAAGAAGTACGTGATCCAGATCACCGGCGTGATGAACACCAGCGCGCCGCGGAACAGGGCCGCCGACTTGGCCCAGGGGGATTCGCCGGAAGTCTTGCGCTCGTCCGACAGGACCAGCTCGGTGTAGCCGGCCTGACCCACGCCGGGATCGAACCGGCTCAGCAGCGGCAGGACTTGCGCCGTCGGCCTGCCTTTGGCGACCATCCAGCGCACGCTCTCCGGCAAGGTGAACTGCAACACCACGGCGAGCGCCAGCGTCGCCGCGCCGGAGACCCAGAACACGGCTTCCCAGCCATAGTCCGGGGCCACGAAGTTGGTCACCTGGCCGGCCGCCGCACCGCCGGCGGAGAAGCCGAGCATGATGATGGTCACTGCCGTGGCCTTCTTGCCGGCGGGCATCGATTCGATGTTGAGCGACCAGATCGGCGCCAGCAGCCCGCCGATCGCCAGGCCGCCGAGGAAACGCAGCACGATGAGCATTTCGGGTGTGCCGGCGAAACCGGTCACGAACGTCAGCAGCGCGCTCAACACGGTGCACCACAGGATCACGGGGCGCCGCCCGACGATATCGGCGATGTAGGATCCCACGAGCGAGCCGACCATCTGCCCGGCGAAAGCCGCCGAGCTGACGAAGCCGGTCATCTCATCGGTCAGCGCCATCTGCTCGCGCAGGTAGGGCAGCGTGAAGGCGATGAGCGAGAAATCGAGCCCGTCGAAAAACGTGACCAGGCAGGAGATGATCAGCAGCCGCTTGTGAAACGGCGTCATTCCCTTGTTGAGAAAAGCCGACACGTCGAGCGTGCGGCCGGGGGTAGTGGCCATGTGGTTCTCTCTCCAAAAACTTTCAACGTCGGTTCACGTTTTCCGGGCGTTCCCGGCTATATTCTTGGGCTCGTCGAGCCACCCCCTGCACAATGGATTGTTAGCGAGCTATTTGGCAAGCGCCACCTCACTCGTTTGCGCCCCCGCGACCGCCGCATCGTCGCTCAGGTGCGCGCCCTGCTGGCGCAGCAGCTGGCGCACTTCGCCCACGTCGACCGCGCGCGGCTGCACGCCGCGGTTGGCCGCGACCGCCGCGGCGGCGCCGGCGG
>NZ_WTYK01000003.1 GCF_009828065.1 Croceibacterium soli
CACCCTCGCCCCCGCAAGCACTTCGCGTGGGGCGCGATGGATCCTGAACCAAGTTCAGGATGACGAGGTTTTGTGACGAGGTGCGGCAGCGGCCACGAACGTCTGCTGGTACGCCGCACGCCGTCTGCCATCCCCCAAAATCCTCCCCGGGACGGGGAGGGGGACCGCTCGCGAAGCGAGTGGTGGAGGGGGCCCGCGGCAATCACCCTCGCCCCCGCAAGCACTTCGCGTGGGGCGCGATGGATCCTGAACCAAGTTCAGGATGACGAGGTTTTGTGACAGGGTGCGGCAGCGGGCACGAACGTCTGCTGGTACGCCGCACGCCGTCTGCCATCCCCAAATCCTCCCCAGGACGGGGAGGGGGACCGCTCGCGAAGCGAGTGGTGGAGGGGGCCCGCGGCGAGCAGGGAGCAAGAGGCGACCCCCTCCGTCACCGACGTCGCCTCCCCAATATTGGGGAGGAACCACGTCAATCCTCCTCCAGCACCAGCAGTTCCACCTGCAGCGCCAGGCGCGGGTCCGCGCCGATGCGGTGATCGACCGACGTGACCGTGGCGTCCGCCACGAGGCGCTTCGGCAGGCTGAACTCGTGCTCCGGCAGGAAGGCGATGAACTCCTCGCCTGCCGCCACGGCCTCGTCGCCCTTGAACGAGAGGTCGATCCTGTGCCGCGCCCCGGCGAAAGTAACGCTGGCCCAGTTCCGCTCCGCATGGGCGATGAAATCCGCGTGGCCTTTTGCGAGCGTCTGGAGTTCTTCCCGAAGGCGTTCGGCGCAGCTGCGGCGGTAGCGGCGGCGCGGCGGCAGGTGCGGTTTCGCAGGCGGATCAAGTTGCATGGGTTTTCTCGCGATGATAGGAGTTCATGAAATGTTCCACTCGTCTTTCCATCGGCGGGCGGGGCTCGCGGCCCCTGCGCAAGTCGAACACGAAGCGGGGATCGCGCGCTGCCAGGCGGCCGAATTCGGTCGGCGGCATGCTGGTGCGGCGCAGGAAAACCTCGATCTTTCGGATCAGCACGGGCGGCTCCTCTTCGGCGGCGATTCGGCATGCCAATGCGTCGCCGCCGAAATCCTACTTGTCTAGGAAAAATACTTCATATAAGAGAAAATCCCTATCCCATGTTGGAGAAGCGCCGATGGATCCGCGCGAAAGACTGGCCGCGCTGGCGAGCGAGACCGGCAACAGCCTGGCCGCGCTGTCGCGCATGATCGGGCGTAATTCTAGCTACTTGCAGCAGTACATCACCAAGGGAAGCCCGCGGAAGCTGGAGGAGGAGGATCGGCGCCGGCTGGCCGAGTTCTTCGGCGTGCGCGAGCTGGAGCTCGGTGCTCCCGAGGAAAAATCCTCGGTCGATCGGCGTGAATGGGTCGAGGTGCCGCGCTTGGCGCTCGAAGCCTCCGCAGGGCCCGGCGCGACCCCGGCGGAGGAAATTCCCTTCGATGCGTTGCGCTTCTCGCGTCGCTGGCTGCGCGAGAATGGGCTCGATCCGGCGCAGCTCTCGGCGATCCGGGTCATGGGCGATTCGATGGACCCGCTGCTGCGCGACGGGGACGAGATCCTCGTCGACCGCTCGCCGCGCCCGTTCCGTGAAGGCGTCCACGTCATCCGCCTAGGCGAGGCGCTGCACGTCAAGCTGCTGCAGGCTGTCCCGCCCGACCGCCTGCGCCTGATCAGCAAGAACCCGGCGTACGAGCCGGTCGAGGTCGCTGCCCAGGATGTCGACGTCGTCGGCCGCGTGGTCTGGAAAGGCGGGCGGCTCTAGGAGGCGGGGCCCCGCGGTCGCACGGGTAGCTGCCCGGGTCGCGATGGATGGCAAAGCGCCGCCGGTGCTTCCACCCGCGGCGCCCCGGCACCCCTTTGGCGAGCGCCTAGTGGTCTCGGCGCACCGTCAGCGCGGCCAGCCGAGATCCCTCACCCTTCTCCAGCCTGGCGAGCACGTCGGCCTTGGCAGCCATAGCGCGCGCCGAGGAGTCCTTGATGCAGTTCGTTTTCAGTATCGTGATTTTCAGCGGCTCCCGCGTCGCGGAATTCGCTCCGCAAACCAGCCTGACCGCCCTGTGGATGCGCCGGTCGAGTTGCTGAAGGCCAGCTTCGGACGCGAGATTGAGATCGCTGTAAACCACTTCTCGTTGTTCCTGCGCTTGCGCCGGTCCGGCAAGGCAGAGGCTCAGTGCGCCGATCATCGGCGTCAGCAGATGTTTGCTACGCATGCGTATGCTCCCTCGGTTGCTTCCGTCCGAACGCTGCCTTGCTGGCTTTCTAAGCAAAACCGGCGCGCGAAACGAACTCGTCTCCCTGATATTCGTTCTGTACCGCGAGTGGCCGGACGTTTGACACTATTACGCGCGATTCTCAATACAAAAATCCGCAGTGCCTCTTTTCATATCACCAATTCTGCACTGCTATGCTTATATCCCTAAGTAAAGATCGCTAGACCAATAACTCTATTGCCTAGATGTCTACTAGTTGCTTAGCGTTCTACTCAGCCATCCGCGTCCTGCGGTTCGGACCGCGGCGCTCATCGGGTCGCTTGCAAACCGGGGCCGCTCCCGCCACCTAGCCGGGCATGACCGCCGCACCCGTATCGCCCCTCCGGGCCGCCATCGTTCCCGTCACGCCGTTCGTGCAGAACTGCTCGCTCGTGTGGTGCAGCAAGACCATGCGCGGCGCCCTGGTCGATCCCGGCGGCGATCTCGACAAGCTGAAGGACGCGGCCCGGCGCGCCGGGGTCACGCTCGAGAAGATCCTGCTGACCCACGGCCACGCGGACCACTGCGGACAGGCTGGCATGCTCGCCGCCGAGCTTGGCCTGCCCATAGAAGGCCCGCACGAAGCGGACCGGTTCTGGATCTCCCGTCTCGACGAGGACGGTCCCCGCTTCGGCATCGAAACCAGAGTGTTCGAACCGACTCGCTGGCTGCAGGATGGCGACACCGTAAGCTTCGGCGAAATCGAGCTGGAGGTAATCCACTGCCCGGGCCACACCCCGGGCCATGTGGTCTTCTTCCACCGGCAGACCAAATTCGCCTTCGTCGGCGACGTGCTGTTCGAAGGCTCGATCGGACGCACGGATTTCCCGATGGGCAACCACCAGGATCTGCTCGATTCGATCACCGGCAAGCTCTGGCCTCTGGGAGACGAGGTGACCTTCGTTCCCGGTCACGGCCGCACCAGCACGTTCGGCCGGGAGCGGGAGGGCAATCCCTTCGTCGGCGACGCGGCGATCGCGGCCGGGCGCCAGCCCCGCTTGCGCGGCGGCGAAAAATCGCTATAGGGCGCGCCTCACCGCAGGGCCGAACCGCCGCCGCCGCGCTTGCGCGGGCACGGGGCTTGGCCTAGGGCGTTGTCGAAAATTCAGATCGAATATCCAAGGAATAGGTGCCGCAATGGCTGTCCCCAAAAGAAAAGTATCGCCGCATCGCCGGGGCAACCGCCGCTCGCACGATGCCCTCAAGGTCGAAGCGTTCCACGAATGCGGCAACTGCGGGGAGCTGAAGCGCCCGCACAACCTGTGCATTGCGTGTGGCCACTATAACGGGCGAGAGATCGTCTCCGTCGGGCTCTAAGCCCAGTTAGCAAGGAAGATCGCATGAGCCTGCCGCGTATCGCGATCGATGCGATGGGCGGCGATGAAGGCGTGCGCACGATGATCTCCGGCGCCGCCCTCGCGCGCCGCGATCACGATCGCTTCCATTTCCTGCTGGTCGGCGACCGGGCGCGCATAGAGCGTGCCCTGGAAGCCCATCCCAACATGCGTGAAGCCAGCGAGATCCTCCATTGCGAGGATGTCGTCGGCGGCGACGAGAAGCCGACTCAGGCGCTCCGCCGGGCCAAGACCACTTCGATGGGCCTGGCCATCCAGGCCGTGAAGGACGGCCGCGCCGGCGCCGCCGTCAGCTCCGGCAACACCGGCGCGCTGATGGCGATGAGCAAGCTGGCCCTGCGCACGATGCCGGGGATCGACCGGCCCGCGCTTGCCGCGCTCCTGCCCACGCTCGGCGAGGATGACGTGGTCATGCTCGATCTCGGCGCGAACACCGATTGCGACGCCCGCAACCTCGTCCAGTTCGCGATCATGGGCGCCGCTTATTCGCGGATCGTCACCGGGCGCCAGGCGCCCCGCGTGCGCCTGCTCAACATCGGCACCGAAGAGACCAAGGGGACGGACCAGCTCCAGGTCGCCGCCGCACAGCTCCGCGCCGCCACCGGGCTCGACATGAGCTTCGAAGGCTATGTCGAGGCCGACAAGATCAACCGCGGCGATTGCGACGTTGTCGTAAGCGACGGGTTCTCCGGCAACATCGCCCTCAAGGCGATCGAAGGCTCGGCCCGTTTCGTGACCGACCTGCTCAAGACCGCGTTCCGCAGCTCGCTGCGCTCGAAGATCGGCTTCCTGATCTCGCGCCCGGCGACCGAGCTGCTGCGCCACCACCTCGATCCCAACAACCACAACGGCGCCGTCTTCCTCGGGCTCAACGGCGTCGTGGTGAAGTCGCACGGCAGCGCCAACGCCGCCGGCGTGGCCAATGCCGTGGCCGTGACTGCACGCCTGCTGGAGGAAAGCCTGACCGAACGCATCCTGGCCGATCTGGCCGAACTGGGCGAAGCGCGCCTGCGGGAAACCCGCGGCGGGGTGCCGGCCAAGTGATCCGCTCCGTCATCAAGGGTTCGGGCTCGGCTCTGCCGGCCCGCGTGGTCACCAACGACGAGCTCGCGCTCCAGGTCGACACCACCGACGAATGGATCCGCGAGCGCACCGGCATCACCCAGCGCTACATCGCGGGGGAGGGGGAGACGACCGCCAGCCTCGCGACCGCCGCGGCCCGCGCAGCCCTGGCCGACGCCGGGATCGATGCGGCCGAGATCGACCTGATCGTGCTCGCCACCGCCACGCCGGACCAGACGTTCCCCGCCACCGCCACCCAGGTGCAGGACGCGCTCGGCTGCAACGGCGGCGCCGCGTTCGACATCGCGGCGGTCTGCACCGGCTTTCTCTACGCGCTCGGCACCGCGGATTCGATGATCCGCGCCGGCATGGCCACGCGCGCTCTGGTGATCGGCGCCGAGACTTTCAGCCGCATCCTCGACTGGGAAGACCGCACCACGTGCGTCCTGTTCGGCGACGGGGCCGGCGCGATGGTCCTCGCGGCCGAGGAAGTTGCCGATGAGGGCCCCGGCGTTCTCGGCACGCGCCTGCACGCCGACGGCGCCCACCGCGATCTGCTGCATGTCGACGGCGGCCCTTCCACCACCGGAACGGTCGGCAAGCTGCGCATGAAGGGCCGCGAGGTGTTTCGCCACGCGGTCGTCAACCTTGCCGAAGTGCTGCAGGAAGTGCTCGTGGCGACCGGCTTCACCAGCGACGATATCGACTGGGTCGTGCCGCACCAGGCCAACCGCCGGATCCTCGAAGCCACCGCCAAGAAGCTCGGCCTGCCGGTGGAGAAGGTCATCATCACGGTCGACCGCCACGCCAATACTTCGGCGGCCTCCGTCCCGCTCGCGTTCGACGAAGCACGGCGTGATGGACGCCTGAAACCGGGCGATCTTGTCATGCTGGAAGCCATGGGCGGTGGGTTCACCTGGGGTGCCAGTCTGATAAGATTGTAGTAATGTATGGAAATTCGCGCGCTGAACTTGCCAACTGGCGCGGGTTTGTTAGGTAGGATCGCGTAGGATTTCGTTGGGAGGGTGGCAACGCCGATGATGCGTTCCGTGGGGACATTGACTCGTGCCGACCTGGCCGAGACTATCAATCGCAAGATGGGCTTCTCCCGGTCGGAGAGTCTCGCCCTCGTGGAGCAGATCCTCGCCAAGATGTGCGACGGGCTGAGCGAAGGCCAGAACGTCAAGATCTCCGGCTTCGGCAGCTTCATCCTGCGCGACAAGCGGGAACGCGTCGGCCGCAACCCGAAAACCGGGGTCGAAGTACCGATCACGCCGCGCCGGGTCCTGACCTTCCGCGCCAGCCAGAAGCTCAAGGCAAGGATCGCCGAAGGGTGAGCGAGGGCGGGCCGGACCAGCTGCGTTTCGACGACGGCAAGGACGCCCAGGCCCTCCGCACGATCGGCGAAGTCGCCAACGCCCTCGGCATCCGCCAGCACGTGCTGCGCTACTGGGAACAGCAGTTCCCGATGCTCGAGCCGCTCAAGCGCAGCGGCGGCCGGCGCTACTACCGGCCGGACGACGTCGCCCTCGTCCGCACGATCGACCGCCTAGTCAACCGCGAAGGCTACACCCTGAAGGGCGCGCGGCAGGCCATCGCCGGCGGCACCGCTGCTCGATCAGCTTCTGTCAGCGCACCTGCGCCTGCGCCCGCTGCCGAAGCAGCCGCACCGGCGCCGGACATCCTCCCCCAACTCCGCGCCATCCGCAACCGCCTCGCCCGAGCCCTCGACGCCGCCTGAGGCGCTCTACTCGTCCGTCCGTGGTGAGCCTGTCGATCCACGGGTCAGCGCGCCCTATCATCCTTCGACAAGCGCAGGACGAACGGAGCGAGCACTGACCGACTCAGTGCTACCGCCGCAGCGCCTGGCGATCCCCGTCACCCTGAACTCGTTTCAGGGCCCATTCCGCCGCTGGGGCGGAGCTTGCCCGAGGGGCAAGGCGGGGCCGCTCGCGCCTGTCCGCGCGCATCGGTCCCGGCGGAGCGATGGATGCTGAAACGAGTTCAGCATGACGAGTTGGGAAGGATAGGGAAAGGGCACTACCCGATTTCCCTCCTCGTCACCCTGAACTTGTTTCAGGGCCCATTCTGCCGCTGGGGCGGAGCTTGCCCAGGGGCAGGGCGGGGCCGCTCGCGCCTGTCCGCGCGCATCGGTCCCGGCGGAGCGCTGGATGCTGAAACGAGTTCAGCATGACGAGTTGGGGAGCATGGGAAAAGGGCGCCACCCTATCTCCCTCCTCGTCACCCTGAACTTGTTTCAGGGCCCATTCCGCCGCTGGGGCGGAGCTTGCCCAGAGGCAAGGCGGGGCCGCTCGCCCCTGTCCGCGCACATCCGTCCCCGCGGAGGAATGGAAGCTGAAACGAGTTCAGCATGACGGGATTGGGGAGCATGGGAAAAGGGCGCCACCCTATCTCCCTCCCCGTCACCCTGAACTTGTTTCAGGGTCCATTCCGCCGCTGGGGCGGAGCTTGCCGAGGGGCGGGGCGGGGCCGCTCGCGCCTGTCCGCGCGCATTGGTCCCGGCGGAGCGATGGATGCTGAAACGAGTTCAGCATGACGAGTTGGGAAGGATAGGGAAAGGGCACTACCCGATTTCCCTCCTCGTCACCCTGAACTTGTTTCAGGGCCCATTCTGCCGCTGGGGCGGAGCTTGCCCAGGGGCAGGGCGGGGCCGCTCGCGCCTGTCCGCGCGCATCGGTCCCGGCGGAGCGATGGATGCTGAAACGAGTTCAGCATGACGGATGGAGGAGGCGAACCAGAGCTGGTTCGCATCCGCCCACGGCAGGCTCAACCAACCTCCGCCGGAACCACCCCCGGTCGCAACACCGCCCCATAGTCCTTCTCCGTCGGCGTCTGGCGCACGTGCATGAAGGGGATCCACACGTCCCCGTACTCGGCCCGTTGGTACCACACGTCGAGCACGTCGTAGGAAGCCCAGAGCCCGTCCGGCTCGAGCAGGCGAATGCCCTCTCCGATGCGTGGGACGACCAGGAACTTCAGCGTGCTCTGGGTCTGATGGGTCTCGTTCTGGACTTCGATTTCGATCAAGGTGCGTCGCCCCCAGCGGAAAGCCGAAGCTTGGCACCGAAGACCTTGCCGAAATGCAAACCTGGCCCGGTTTTCCTCAGCGGCTCTCCGGCCCCAGCGCGGGGTCGAGGTCACGCGGGCGGGTGAAGCGGACCAGCTTGCCGGATCCTTCGGCCAGATCGGCCCAGCTCTCGATGGCGAGCTCGAGCAGCGCGAAAGCGGCGGTGGGAAACTTCTCCGCCGCCTGTTCGAACAGCGCGTCCTCTTCCGCCGGGTCGACCAGGCGGAACACCAGCTCCTGCAGGCCGGGGTTGTGGCCCACCAGCAGCACCGTACCGGGATCGCCCTCGATCTCGCGCAGCAAGTCCATCAGCGTGGCCGCACCCGCCAGATAGGCGCGCTCATCGAACGCCGGGGCGATGCGCAAGCCGCTCGCGTCGATCGTCCGCCGCACGCGTTCCGCCGGGCTGGCGATCGCGGCGTCCCAGGCGATCCCGCTTTCGGCAATATGCCGGCCGATCAGCGCGGCGCCCCTGCGCCCGCGGTCGTTGAGCCCGCGGTCGAAGTCTCGCAAGTCGAGGTCGTCCCAGTCGGACTTCGCGTGGCGCAGCAGCCCGAGCCGTTTCACTTCACCCGCGCTCCTGTTCCCGCGCCTCGTCCGGCGCCGGCGCCGATGAAAGCCCGCCGGCGAGCCGCTGTAAAGCCTCGTCGAGCGTGCAGCGGATCACCGGCGTGCCCTTCGGGAAGGCGGAAAGGAGGCGGCTCGGAAACGCCGGTGAGAGAACCACGAAGTGCCCGCGGTCGTCCTTGCTGCGGATCAGGCGGCCGAACGCCTGGGCCAGCCGGGCGCGGATGATCGCATCGTCGTGCGCCCCGCCGCCGCCCGCCGCGCGCCGCGCGCGGTGGAGGATCGAGGGCTTGGGCCAGGGCACTTGCTCCATGGCCACGCAGCGGAGCGATTCGCCCGGAACGTCGACACCGTCGCGCAGTGCGTCGGTACCTAGCAGGCTGGCGCGCGGATCGTCGCGGAAGATGTCGACCAGCGTTCCGGTGTCGATCGGATCGACGTGCTGGGCATAAAGCGGCAGGCCCTCGCGCGCCAGGCGGTCGGCAATGCGGCCATGCACGACGCGCAGGCGGCGGATCGCGGTAAACAGGCCGAGCACGCCGCCACCGCACGCCTCGATGATCCGGGCGTAGGCTCCGGCGAGGCCCGCTAGGTCGCCCTTCTTCACGTCGGTGACGATCAGGACTTCGGCGTTGTTGGCATAGTCGAACGGGCTTTCCGCCGCCGCCAGCAGCGGCTGGGCTTCGATGTGGGCGGCGCCGGAGCGGGCAATCGCGCCGAGCCAGTCCTCGCCGTCCCGCAAAGTGGCGCTGGTCAGCATGACCCCGTGGGCCGGCTCCAGCACGACTTGCGCGAACGGCTTCATCGGATCGAGGAACCGCCGGTGAATGCCGATGTCGAACTCGCGCGCGTCGGAGCGGTCCACGGCAAGCCAGTCGACGAAATCGGGATCGGCCGGCCCGCCGAGGCGGTTGAGCAGGGCTTCCCACGCCGCCAGCGTGTCGGCCCGCCAGGCGAGCGAGTGGCGCGCGCCCTCGATCCGCGCTCGGCCGGGGCCGTCCAGCCAGTCCGGCGGATCGGTCACGAGCGCTTCCAGGCGCACGCCGAGCTTGAGCAGCGGCTGGCGGATCTCTGCGAGCGCGACCGCCGCCTGCTGCGCCATCTCGACCAAGTAGCCGTCGAGCTGCGCCGCTTCGGTTTCGATGCCGTAACCCGCTTCCTGGCCGCCGCTCTCGTCGCGCGAGTAGGTCGCCGCGCGCACGGCGGCGAGCAGCGCTTCGATCGGCCCGGAGGGCGTGCCGTCGGCGATCCGCTGCAGCCAGCCGGTGCCGGGCAGGGCCTCCGCCGCCTCGCAGGCCGCGGCGACGGCATTACCGCCCGCCTCGTCATAGCTGGCGACGTCCGCCAGCCGCGCCGCCAGACCGCGCCGGCGGCCCCTGGAGCCGCGCTCCGGCCCGACGATCCAGCGCTTGAGCTCGACGGCTTCCTGCCCGGTCAGCGCGGCGGCGAATGTGCTGTCGGCCGCGTCGAACACGTGGTGCCCTTCGTCGAACACGATCCGCGTCGGCCGCTGGGCATGGTCGCGGCCGCGCGCAGCATTGATCATCACCAGGGCATGGTTGGCGATCACCAGGTCGGCCTGCGCGCTGGCCCGCGCGGCGCGCTCGATGAAGCACTTCCGGTAGTGCGGGCACCCGGCATAGACGCACTCGCCGCGCTGGTCCGTCAGCGAGCGGATGGCCCGCTGGCGGAACAGGGTGCCGAGCCAGCCGGGCAGGTCGCCGCCGATCATGTCGCCGTCCTGGGTATAGGCCGCCCAGCGGGCCACGAGATGCGCCAGCACCGCCGCGCGCCCGCCGAACCCGCCTTGCAGCGCGTCCTCCAGGTTCAGCAGGCAGAGGTAGTTCTCTCGCCCCTTGCGCACGACCACCGGCTTGCTGCCGTCGGGCCGCTCCGCAGGCCAGGCCCGGGTGCTTTCCCGGCGAAGCTGGCGCTGCAGGTTCTTGGTGTAGGTCGAGACCCACACCGTCCCTTGCGACTTCTCCGCCCACAGCGATGCCGGGGCGAGGTACCCCAGCGTCTTGCCGATGCCCGTGCCGGCCTGGGCCAGCAGGATATGCGGCGCGCGGCGCTTCTCGCGCGGGGCGAACACGCGCCCGGCCTCACGCGAATAGGCGCGCTGGCCTTCGCGGCGCTCGGCCCCTTCGCCGGTCAGGCGCTCGAGCCGGGCGTCGATCTCGAACTCGTCGATGGCGACTTGCGCGGGCTGCGGCCGCTCCGGCGCTTCCTCCCACTCGGGCAGGCGCGAGAACAGCCATTTTTCCGCCCGCTCCGGCTGGCGGATATGCGGCACCAGCACTTGCGCCCAGGGCCAGCGCAGCCGCGCAAGCGACTGCAGCGCCGACCAGGCGCCCTCGCGCTCCTGCCAGTCCTCCGCCGTGCAGCGGTCGAGCAACTTGCCGGCAGCCGCCTGCAGCAGGGCCGGCACGGTGTCGTCGCTCGCCGGCTCCGGCAGGTCCAGCGCATGGGCCAGGCCCTTGGGGGTGGGCACGACGAACTTCGCCGGATGGACGAAGGCATAGAGCTCCAGCAGGTCGAGCCCCGACAGGTCCGGATAGCCGAGCCGCGTCGCCACCAGCGGCGCGTTGAGCATGAGCAGCGGGGTGTCCGCCGCCGCCATGATCGCCTCGCCCTTGCCGAGCGCGCGAGTCGTCCCGCCCCGGTTCAGCCAGGTGCCGGCGTGGCTGGCATGGAGCGCGGGAATGGACAGGGCGGGCATCCCCTGATCGATGCCCGCCCTGGAACGAAAAGTAAACGCCCGCAGCGGCTTAGCGGGTCACTGCCTCGGCAATCGCGGCGATGTGCCGGTGATCCGTGCCGCAGCAGCCGCCCAGGACCGTCAGGTGCGGCAGGCTGGCCATCAGCTCGCCATGTTCGCGGCCAAGCTCCTCCGCATCGCCGGCGTCGAGTTCCTCCATCCCGTCCAGCTCGGCATGGCTGAGCCGCGAGGCATTGGCGCGCAGGCCCCTGATGCGCTTCGTCCATTCGCCGCCCGCGAGCAGCGCGGGGGCGAAGTGGGAGGGGTGGGCGCAGTTGATCATGTAGTAGGCGGGCCCGCCGCCGGTGGCGCGATCCACTGCCGCGATGGCGTCCGCGATCGTGTCGCCCGTCGGCAGCCGCGAATCGGTTTCCACCGTGAAGGAGATGGCCGCAGGCAGGCCCGCGTCCTCCGCCGCTTGCACCAGCCCGATCGCCTCCGGGACGTTGGTGATCGTGATCCCGGTGATCATGTCCGCGCCGGCGTCGGCGAAAATGCCCGCCTGCCAGGAATGATACTCGCGCGCCTCGTCCACGCTCATGACCTTGCCCGGGTCGTAACCGTCCCCGCGAGGGCCGATGCAGCCGCTGACCACGATCGGGCACTCGGGCGTCTCGTGCCGCCGGCGCAAGTCGACTAGCATCTCGATCGCCTCCCGGTTGCAGGCCGCCAGCTCCTCCAGCGACATTCCCAGCGGCTCGGCCCAGTCGCGGCTCGCCCGCCAAGTCGCGCTTTCCAGCACGAAGCCGGTCCCGGCCTCCTTCGCGATGGCGAGGTATGTCTCGAAGTACCGCTCCAGGTGAGCCCGTCCGCCGGGCTTGCGCAGCATGTCGACCGCCGCGAAGCAGGCGAGGTCCACGCCGTCCAGGAACAGCAGCGTGGTCTCCAGCCCGCCGTCGGTCAGGAACAGTTTGTCCTGGAGTTGCGGCAAGTCGCGCGCCCTGGTCGGCGTAGCAGTAAGGGTATCGGTCATCTCGTGTCCTCTCTGAGTTGCATCGACACCGGCTCAGGCGCCTCCCGCCACGGGCAGAAGTGTGGTAGAAGCGGCACGGCGGTCGTGTCGAAGAGTGGGCACAATGTACCGGCGCCGGGGCGCCCGGTTCTAGCGGACCCGTGGTCGGTTAGTTGGGAAGCCCGCGTAAATTGCTGTTTTGGCGGCCCTGTTTCGGGGCCCGAACGACGGAGCCAGTCGATGCACGGCACTCTCGAGGCGCAAAAGCGACCGGCGGTACAGTCCGCCGAGCCTACCAAGGGGGAGCGCACACGCCAGCGGCTGATGGACCTCGCCGAAGACGCGGTGATGCACAAAGGCTTCGCGGCCACGTCGATCGACGAACTGGTCGATGCCGCGGGCATCACCAAGAGCGGCTTCTTCTACCACTTCCAGGACAAGGACGACCTGGCGAAGCAACTCGTCGCCCGCTTCATCGAGCGCGACACGCAGCTCCTCGACGAACTGGCAGGCCGGGCCCGCTCGCTGTCCGACGATCCGCTGCAGAGCTTCCTCATCTTCCTCAAGCTGTTCGCCGAGATGATGGACGACCTGCCCAACGTGCACCCGGGCTGCCTGGTCGCCTCGGTGATCTACCAGGACCGCGCCTTCAAGCGCGACGTTTCGGCAATGGCCGCCCGGGCGATCCTCCTCTGGCGCGAACGCTTCCACGCGTGGCTGAGCGAAGTGGCCGAACGCTATCCGCCGAAGCTGGAGACCGACCTCGTGGCCCTGGCCGACCACTTCAGCGTCGTCGCCGACGGCGCCATCGTCACCTCCCGCGCCCTGCAGGACAAAGCGGTCTTCGGCCGCCAGGCGCGGCTCCTGCACGACTACGTGAAGCTCCTGTTCGACGGCCGCTAGCTGCTGGCCACGCAGCGCCAGCTTGCCGGGTCGTTCGGGTTCCCGTTGCCGGTGAAGCGCGCGACCTTCGGGAAGGCGCAGTGCGGGCGGGTGAGCGAGCCGTCGGCCTTTCGGCCGATCAGCACTTCGGGCGCATCGCCGCCTTCGCTCCAGGCGTCGAGCGTATCGAGCACCGCCACCTGGTCCGCGCCCGGGCCTCCGGCGCAATGGCCGACTCCGGGATAGAGGAAATGGCGCATGTTCTGCGCCGCCGCCGGTGCGCTCGCGAGCACGGCGCGGGCATAGTCGTTGGTGCCGACCGGGCTCGGGCCCGGATCGCTTTCCCCGTGCCACAGCAGCAGCTTGCCCCCGCGGGCGAAGAACGGCCGCAGGTCCGGGTCCTTCGCTTCGTACATCTTCGCGAATTCCGTGCTCCGCAGCGCCCGGAGATCGGCGATGGAGAAAGCCGACAGGTCGACCGTGCGGCCGAGCGCGATCGGGAACAGGGTCTCGAGCGCGCTGTAGCTCATGTCCGCGCCGGTGCCGTTGGTGCCGACGAACGCAGACCAGCCGGCTTCGCCGCCGCGGCTCAGCGGGTGCATCGCCCAGTCGCCCTGGCCGTCGCCGGCGCCCTGGTAGACCGTGCGCAGCGCCGTCACCTGCGCGGGGGCGAGGCAGCTGGCGGTCTTCGCGCCGCTGCATTGCAGCTCCGCCGGATCCCAGCCGCACTGGCGCGGATCGTTGATCAGGCCGTCCTCGACCCCGTCCCGGCCGTCGCAGGCTTTCAGCGCGGCGCTTTGCGCCAGTTGCAGGTCGGCCGGGGAGAACCCGCCGTTGCCGCGCGCGAACGCCTGGTTGCGGAAGATCGCGCTGCTCTGCACTTGCAGCGTATAGACCGGCGCGCCGGCGCTGATCGCGTCGTAATCGTCCGGGAAGCGCTGCGCTTCCATCAGCGCCATGCGCCCGCCGGTGGAGCAGCCCTGGAAATAGGCGCGGCGATGCGGGCGGGCGTAATGCTCGGCGACCAGCTTCTTGCCGGCGACCGTCATCTCATGGACTGCGCGCCAGCTGAAGTCCTTCAGCGCCTCCGGGTTGGTGGCCCAGGAGGTGTTCCACACGGTCGTGTCCGCATGGCCGCCGTCGGTCTGGAACGTCGCGTAGCCCTTGCGCAGGCCTTCGCTCGCGGCCTGGAGCGTGACGTTGCCCGCCCAGCCGCCGCCGCCGAGGCCCAGGACTTTGCCGTTCCAGCTTGCCGGCAGGCGATAGACCACGCCGATGTTCGAACCGGTTACGGGGGAGAGCGTCGCGGTCACCTCGCAGAAGCCCGGCAGGCCGTTCGCTTCCGCGACCCACTTGCCGCTGGCGCTGGTCGCGCCCAGCATCGCCGGCGTCACTGCCTCACAACGGTCCGCGCCGGCGAGGGCGGGATAGCTCGCTGCCGAAGGTGCGGTGGCCTGCTCGCTGTCGTTGGCGGTGCAGCCTGCGGCGAGCGCCGCCAGTGCGACGGTGGTGAAAAACCTCATTGTGCCCCCTCTTCCCGGGTTATTGTTGACTTTATCCTGCCACAGCCGGGCACGAGCGCAAGACGGGAATTGCGCGCTGCTCAGGCCTTGGCCGCGCCGCGCCTTGCGAGGGCGACACCCACCGCCGTCAGCGCCATGCCCAGCAGGGCGGCGGTGCTGAGGGTCTCCCCGAACAGCGGCCAGGCGATCAGGGCGGTGCAGGGCGGAACCAGGAAGAACAAGCTGGCGACTTGCGCCGCAGCGCCCCGGCGGATGAGCACGTAGAGCAGGCTGATCGCCCCGAGCGACAGGACCAGTACGAGCCAGAGCAGGGCGAACACGAACTCCCCATTCCAGTCGATCCGCATGTCCTCGAACAGCAGCGCCAGGGGGAGGGTGGCGATCCCGGCGGCGGCGAACTGGACGACGCTGCCGGTGCGCAAGTCCATGCTTCCGCAGTACCGCTTCTGGTAGAGCGTGCCCGCGGTAATGCCGAGCAGGGCCACGAGGCAGGCGACACTGCCCAGCGCATCGCCGGGCCCCTGGCCGAGCTTCCGCTCCAGCACCAGCGCCACGCCGAGCAGCCCCAGAGCGAGCCCAGCCCATTGCCACGCCGTCACCCGCTCGCCGAGAAGCATCCCAGCAAGCGCGGCGGTAAGGAGCGGCTGCAGCCCGACGATCAGCGCCGCGACTCCGGCTTCGACCCCCAGCGAGATGCCGAGGAACACACCGCCGAGGTAGACACCATGCACCAGCAACCCGGCGACCGCGTAATGGCCGACCTCGCTCATCCGGCGCGGCCACGGCGCCCGCATGGCAACAGCGACGAGCACGAGCAGCGCCGCGGCAATGGCATAGCGCAGCGCCAGGAAGGTCAGCGGGCCGGCGTGGGGCAGGCCGAGCCGCGCGCCGATGAAGCCGGTGCTCCACAACACGACGAACAACGCGGGCACGCCGATGTCCGACAGGTGCATCGTGAACCTGGACGTCATGTCAGCCCCCCGCAATCGCATGGCTGCCGGGGCCTTACCCGGCGTATTCCTCCAGCCGCTCGCCGGCGCTGACCCAGCGCTCTTCGGCGCGCTCCAGCTCCTGCACGAGGTCCGCCCGGCGGCGCGACAGATCGCCCATCTTCAGGTCGCGCAAGTCGCCGTCCGCGGAGGCCGGGTCGGCCATCGCCTGGTCGATCCGCGAGACTTGCGCCTGCAGACGCGCGATCTCCGCCTCGGCGTCCTTGACCTCCTTGCGCGCAGCCCGCTCCTCCTCGCGCGAGCGGGCGGCCGCCTTGCGGTCCTTCTTGCTGCCTGCCGGGCGCTTGTCCTGCTTCGGCTGGTTCCGGCCGAGCACGAAATCGATGTAGTCCTCGATGCTGCCGGCGTAGTCCACCGCCGTGCCGTTATCGACCAGCACCAGCCGGTCGGCGGTCAGCTCGACCATGTGGCGGTCGTGGCTGATCAGGATGACGGCGCCTTCGTAGTCGTTGAGCGCCTGCACAAGCGCCTCGCGCGCGTCGACGTCGAGGTGGTTGGTCGGCTCGTCCAGGATCAGCAGGTGCGGCGCGTCGCGCGTGATCAGCGCCAGCGCCAGCCGCGCGCGTTCGCCGCCCGAAAGCTGCCCGACGTTGGTCGTCGCGCGGTTGCCCGAGAACCCGAACCGGCCGAGCTGGGCCCGCACCGCGCCCGGCGTCTTGCCGACCATCGCCCGGGTCATGTGCTCCAGCGGCGTGTCGCCGGAGGCCAGCTCTTCCACCTGGTACTGCGTGAAATAGCCGACCCGCATGCGGCCAGACGACTGCATCGCCCCGTCCATCGGCGGAAGCTGCGCGGCCAGCAGGCGCGCCAGCGTGGTCTTGCCGTTTCCGTTGCGCCCCAACAGCGCGATCCGGTCGTCCGGGTCGATCCGCAGGTTGAGCCGCTGGAGGATCGGCGTCTCGCCATAGCCCACCGCTGCGAGGTCGAGCGTGATCAGCGGCGGGCGCAGCTCGTCGGGGCTGGGGAAGTCGAAGCTGAGGCTCGGGTCCTCCATCAGCGCGGCGATCGGCTGCATTTTCGCCAGCATCTTGGCGCGCGACTGGGCTTGCTTGGCGGTCGAGGCGCGGGCGCTGTTGCGCGCGACATAGTCCTGCAGCCGCGCGCGTTGCGCATCCTGCGCGGCCCGGGCGGATTCGAGCTGCGCGGCCCGTTCGGCCCGCTGCTTTTCGAAACTGTCGTAGCCGCCGGCATAAAGCGTCAGCTTGCCGCCCTGCAGGTGCAGGATCGTATCGACCACGTTGTTGAGCAGGTCGCGCTCGTGGCTGATGACGATCAGCGTGCCGGGGTAGGACTTGAGGAAGTTCTCCAGCCACAGCGTCGATTCGAGATCGAGATGGTTCGATGGCTCGTCCAGCAGCAGCACGTCGGGCGCGGAGAACAGCAGCGCCGCCAGCGCGACGCGCATCTTCCACCCGCCCGAGAAGCTGTCGAGCGGCCGCGCCTGCATGTCCTCGTCGAAGCCGAGGCCGGTCAGGATGATCGCGGCGCGCGAGGGGGCGGAGTAGGCGTCGATCGCCAGCAGCCGGTCGTGGAGATCGCCCAGCCGGTCGGGATCGGCGCAGTGTTCGGCTTCCTCGAGCAGCTCCGCCCGCTCGACATCCGCCGAGAGCACCGCTTCGAACGGAGTGATCTTCCCGCTTGGCGCTTCCTGCGCGATGTAGCCGAGCTTGGTGCGGCGGGGCATCTCGATCGCACCTTCGTCCGGATCGAGCTGTCCGATCAGCACTTTCATCAGCGTGGACTTGCCCGCGCCGTTGCGGCCGATCAGGCCCACGCGCCCGCCGGGAGGGATCGCGGCCGAGGCCTTGTCGATGATGGTGCGGCCGCCGAGGCGCACGGTGATGTTGCTGATGGTGATCATAGAAGCCGCGCCCCTAGCAGCGCCGCCCGCCAAACCCAACCGATTGGCGATAGCTGCGTGAAATGCGCCTCGCCGCGCCCCGGCGGCACGCGCGCGACAATGGCTTGCGCTGGAGCCGCAGAAGACTAGCGAAAGGCGATGGACTTCGACGATCTGCTCCGCCGCTACTTCGGCACCTCCGACCTCGATGCGGTGACGCCGGGCGGGCAGGCCGCCGGCATCGACCGGATGCTGGTCGATTTCGGGCTGGAGCGGGACCGCGGCAAGCGGTTCGCGATCTGGTCCCTGCTCTACCTGCTCGGCGCCGCGCCCGATCTCGAGGTCGCCTTCAAGGACGATGCCGACCGGGAGGCGGCGCGCAACTTCATGGACCTCATGGCCGCGGCGGAAGGGGAGTGACCCCGATGGAGATGGTTCCCGGCCGGTTCGACAGCGAGTGGTTCCTGCGGGAGTACTGGCAGAAGAAGCCGCTCCTGATCCGCAATCCTTGGAAAGCATGGGAAAACCCCATGGAGCCGGACGAACTGGCCGGGCTCGCGTGCGAGGACGGCGTCGAGTCGCGGCTGGTCACCCAGGCGAGCGACAACTGGGAACTGGAGCACGGCCCCCTGCCGGAACCGCGCTTCGGCCAGCTCGGCAAGAAGCCGTGGACGCTGCTGGTGCAGGCGGTCGATCACCTCGTGCCGGAAGTGGCCGCGCTGCTCGAACCGTTCCGCTTCATCCCCAACTGGCGGGTGGACGACGTGATGGTCAGCTACGCCGTGGACGGCGGCGGCGTTGGGCCGCATTTCGACCAGTACGACGTGTTCCTGGTGCAGGGCCTCGGCCAGCGCCGCTGGCAGCTCGGCGGCCTGTGCGACGACGCCACCGAGCTGTTGCCGCACGACGACTTGCGCTTGCTCGCGGGCTTCGAGCCGGCCGAGGAATGGGTGCTGGAGCCTGGCGACATCCTCTACGTGCCGCCGCGCTTCGCCCACAACGGCGTGGCCGTCGGTGACGACTGCATGACGTATTCGATCGGCTTCCGCGCGCCCTCGCGCCGCGAGCTGGTCGGCGGCTGGGCGGAAAGCCTGCTGGCAGAACTCGACGACGACGACCGTTATGCCGACCCGGACCTGCCGGCGCAGGACAATCCGGGCGAGATCACGCCCGAGGCGCTCGACAGGCTCCACGCCATGGTTGCCGAGAAGATGCTCAACCGGGCTGCCTTCGCGCGCTGGTTTGCGCAGTACAGCACCACCCCGAAGAATCCGGAGTTCGACTGGCGGCCGGAAGAACCGATCGGGATCGACTACCTGCGCCGCTGCCTGGCGGAAGGCGTGCCGCTGCTGCGCAATCCGGCGAGCCGCTTCTCCTTCGTCCGGGAACTGGGCTCGCTGCTGCTGTTCGTCGACGGCCAGTGCCTTCCCTGTACCGGAGACGCGGCGAAGTTCGCCGAGCTTATCAGTGCGCACGACCGGCTGACGGTCGATCCCGCCATGAGCGCATCGGAGCCGGTGCTGGAGCTGATCGTCGAACTCTACAACATGGGCAGCATCGCGTTCGATCTGGAGGATTGACGCTCGTCCTCTAGACGGCCGAAGTCTCGCTCCACTCCCCGGGAGCGATGCCCTCCAGCGTCCAGTCGCCGATGGACCAACGCACGAGCCTCAGCGTCGGCAAGCCCACCGCCGCGGTCATCCTGCGCACCTGCCTGTTGCGCCCCTCGCGGATCGTCAGCTTGAGCCAGCTGTCGGGAATGCTCTTGCGGACGCGGATCGGCGGGTCGCGCGGCCAGATATTCGGGGCGTCGATACGTTCCGCTTCGGCTGGCCGGGTCAGGCCGTCCTTCAAGCGCACGCCCTTCCTCAGCAGTTCCAGGCTCGCATCGGCCGGCTTGCCTTCCACTTGCACGAGATAAGTCTTGGGCATCTTGAAGCGCGGGTCGGCGATCCGTGCCTGCAGTCGCCCGTCATCGCAGAGCAGCAGCAGCCCCTCGCTGTCCCGGTCGAGCCTCCCCGCCGGATAGACGCCCGGCACAGCGATGAAATCGGACAGCGTCTGCCGCTCGGTCTCCGTGCCGCGATCAGTGAACTGGGAGAGCACGCCGTACGGCTTGTTGAACAGGATCAGCCGCGCCATGCCCGTAAATCCTTCATGTTTCGCTCCGACCGGGCCGCGGGATCCGCTTGCCTTTGGTCCGGCTGGTCAGATGGAATCTGCCGCACCGGTCGCATCGATAAGGCAGGAGCGGCAGGCCGAACCGCGCGGCGGCGGAGACCGCATCCTGCTCCGTACCGTAGCGCACCTTTCGGGCGCATATGCTCAGCCTCGTTCGCACGTCGGTCCCCTATGCGCCCGCAGGCGGAGTGTCAGCCAGCGAATGTTCTCGCGCTCCCGCCGACTCGGTGCTTGCACGGGCGCTCCCCTTCGGCAAAAGCGCGGCCATGATTGACGAGACCCTGATCGAAGGCGCCCGCGTGTCCAAGGCCTGGCCGTTCCAGGAGGCGATGAAGCTCGTCAAACGCTATCCCGACGGCAAGCCTGGTGGCGCGCCGGTGCTGTTCGAGACCGGCTACGGCCCCTCGGGCCTGCCGCACATCGGCACGTTCCAGGAAGTCCTGCGCACCACGCTGGTCCGCCGCGCCTACGAGATCGTCAGCGGCGGCGCGCCGACGCGGCTGGTCGCCTTCAGCGACGACATGGACGGTTTGCGCAAGGTCCCCGACAACGTGCCCAATGCCGACGTGCTCGCGGCCAACATCGGCAAGCCGTTGAGCCGCATCCCAGACCCCTTCAACAGCGGGTTCGAGAGCTTCGCCCATCACAACAACGCGATCCTGCGCACCTTCCTCGACCGCTTCGGCTTCGAGTACGAGTTCGTCTCCGCCGCCGAACGCTACAACTCCGGCGCGTTCGACGGCGCGCTGAAGAACGTGCTCCAGCACTTCGGCGCGATCATGGACATCATGCTGCCGACCCTGCGGGAGGAGCGCCGCCAGACTTACTCGCCGGTCCTGCCGATCAGCCCGACCAGCGGCGTCGTGCTGCAGGTCCCGGTCGAGGTGGTCGACGCCGGTGCCGGGATCATCCGTTTCGAGGACGAGGGCAGGGTGGTCGAGCAGTCCGCCCTCGGCGGCCTGTCCAAGCTGCAGTGGAAGGTCGACTGGGCGATGCGCTGGTACGCGCTGGGCGTCGACTACGAGATGTGCGGCAAGGATCTGACCGACAGCGTCACCCAGTCGGGCCGGATCGTGAAGGTTCTTGGCGGGCGCAAGCCGGAAGGGCTGATCTACGAGCTGTTCCTGGACGAGAAGGGCGAGAAGATCTCCAAGTCGAAGGGCAACGGCCTGACGATTGAGGAGTGGCTGACTTACGGCACCGAGGAGAGCCTCGGCTTCTACATCTTCCGCGAGCCGAAAAGCGCCAAGAGCCTGCACGTCGGGATCATCCCCAAGGCGGTCGACGAATACTGGCAGTTCCGCGCCAAGATTCCCGAGCAGCCGCTCGAGCAGCAGCTCGGCAACCCCGCCTGGCACTTGCTCCGGGCCAATGGCGACAAAGGCGGCGCGGGCGACACATTGCCGGTCAGCTACGGCCTGCTGCTCAACCTCGTCGGCGTGCTCGGCACTCATGCCACGCACGAGCAGGTCTGGACGTACCTCGGCAACTACGTCCCCGATCTCGATCCGGCGCATCGTCCCGCGCTGGAAACGCTGATCGACTGCGCGCTCGCCTACAACCGCGATTTCGTCGCACCCACGCTGACCCGGCGCGCGCCCGAACCGAACGAAGCCGAGGCCCTGCGGGCGCTCGACGCCGAACTGGCGAAGGCCACCGAGGACACGCCCGCCGAAGAGCTGCAGACCGCCGTCTACGAAATCGGCAAGCGCGAGGAGTTCGGCTTCGAAAACCTGCGCGATTGGTTCCGCGCGCTTTACGAAACCCTGCTCGGCAGCTCGCAAGGCCCCCGCATGGGCAGCTTCATCGCCCTCTACGGCATCGAGAACACCCGCCGCCTCATCGCCGAGGCGCTGGCGCGGTAGGGGGTTCCAATAGGATCGAGGAGCTCCGCCCTAAATCCTCCCCGGAACGGGGAGGGGGACCATCCGAAGGATGGTGGAGGGGGCCCGCCGCATGCGCTGCGCCAGGAGGCGGGCCCGCTCCGTCAGCCCTGCGGGCTGCCACCTTTGCAGGGGAGGACGCGACGATGGGCGATCCCCGCGCGGCCCTGCGCGTGTGGCAGGATGGATCCTGAAACAAGTTCAGGATGACGGATGGGGCTGTCTGAACCTGCCCCCCACCAATCGTCACCCTGAACTTGTTTCAGGGTCCATGTGGCAGTCACGCACGGACGCCTCCGTGGGGCGCGTACCTGAACTCTCTGATCATCTAAGGACAGGCTACCCCTCAAGCCCAGGGCCGGGTCCGGTACCACTTGGTGATGATGTACTTCACCCCGGCTTTCACCGGCATCCCAGCGTGCAGCGTCCACGGGTTCGGCACGCCTTCCGCATCGGCGTTGTTCCACGCCAGGAGCGCGCCCTGCTTGGGTTCGATCGACAGGCCGATGTGGCCGAAGTCGGTGCTGCCGCCGTCTTCCACAGCGTTGAGGAAGACCATCGCGGTGTAGCTCCGCTGCCCGCCGCGGGTCTTCTCGGTGGCCCAGTACTTGGCATCGGTGAAGAACCAGTCGCAGTGCGCCTGGAACTGCTGGCCCGGCAGGTAGCGCTGGCCCTGGATCGTCTCGCCCCAGCGTGAGTCCAGGCCGAGCAGGTCGTCGATCCGGCGGCTGATCTTCTTCACGAACGGATCGGCCGGATCGACGTCGCCCGAATAGGAGGTCCGGTAATCCGCGCCGTAGGAGAGATCGAACACCTTGCTCGGCTTGGCCACCTGGTCGATCATCTCGATCATCCGTCGGCACTCGTCCGCGCTCATGAAGTCGCCGAGCGCGAAGATCTCCGCCAGGTCGGTCGGCAGCTTGTAGATGTCCTTGTTCGCGGCGAGCCGCTTGCGAACGGTTTCGCCGACGCGCTTGAGACCGCTCCGGTCCGGCACTTCGCCTTCGGGAACCCTGATGGTGGTGACGTTGGAGGCCATTGGCCCATCTTCCATGCGCCGCGGCGGCGATGCAAGCCTCGCTTTATCCGCCCGCCCCTGAACGCAGAAGCCCCCGGCTTTGCGGCCGGGGGCTTCGCTTCGCCGGTCCACTCAGTCCGGCAGAAGTGTGGTGCGCCTTACCAGAAGAAGTCGTGGATCACGTCGACCACTTCGCCGCGGCGGACGTCCACCAGCAGGGCGTCGTCGTAGTAGCGAACCCAGCGGTAGGGGCCGTAGACCTCCGGCAGGCGGTACTGCCACGGATCGTTGATCCAGTAGCGGTTCGAGTAGAACAGCGAGTCGAGGAACACCCCGATCCCGAGCCTGCGGTAGTTGTAGTGCCGGTAGGGCGAATAGTAGCGGCCCGGGCGGTACACATGCCGGTTGTAGTTGCGGTAGTTGTACCAGTTGTATCGGGAGTCATCGCGCCAGCGGCGATCCCAGCGGCTGTAGTCGTGACGGCGGCCGTCGCGCCAGTCGCGATCGTTGTCCCGCCGCCCGTCGCGCCAGCGGTCGCTATCACGGCGATCGTCGCGCCAATCGCGGTTGCCATCGCGGCGGTCGTCACGCCAGTCACGCTCGCGATCGCGGCGGTCGTCGCGGTCACGCGAGTCGACGTTGCGGTTCGGGTCGACATAGGCGGGATTGCGCACGGAACGCATGGGCGGGGCATTGCCGGTGTTCCAGCCGCCCCGCGCCACCGGAGGATCGTTGCGGTGCTGCGTGCGGACGGCTTCGCGGCTGTTGCGCTGCGGACGGGCTTCGGTGCGGGCCTCGCGCTGTTCCGCACGCTGCGCCTGCGCTGCCGACCGTTCCGCCTGGCGCTCGGCGCGACGTTCGGACTGCGCAGCCTGGCGCTCTTCGGCGGGCGCGGTGCGCCAGCCCCGGCGCTCGCCGTCCTGCGCCTGTGCGGGCACGGCCGCAAAGGCAAGGGCGGTTGCCAAGGCGGCGATCGCGCCGCCGGTGTAGATTTGAGGACGTTTCATTCGCGGCATCTCCAAGGCTGCCGCTGAGTGGCCGCGGCCTATGATGTCATAGGATTAGGTGAGTCGTGCTGTCGCGGCGGTGAACCGACCGCCGGACGTCCGTTCAGGTACATTAACCTTAACCTGAATAGTCCTTGCGGGTTCTTCGCCATTCATGGCATTGAGGACGTGGTCGCGACATCATCGAACGGGATGGAGCAGCCTGTGACGACGGTAGCACGGCACCTCACCATCCACGGGCGCGTGCAGGGCGTCTTCTACCGCGGCTGGGCGGTCGAGACGGCGCGCGAACTGCGCCTCGTCGGCTGGATCCGCAACCGGCACAACGGGACTGTCGAAGCGATCGTGCAAGGTGGCGAGCCAGCCGTCGAGCGCTTCATCGCGCTCGCCCACGAAGGCCCCGCCGGCGCGGAAGTGGAGCGGGTCGAAGTCCGCGAAGTCGGGCCCAGCGGCGAGCTGGAGGTCTTCAAGCAGGAGAGGACGGTCTAAACGACCCGGCCAGTCGGCGGCCGGACCAGATCCTCCCCCGGAGGGGGACCGCCGCCGAAGGCGGTGGTGGAGGGGTGTAACCGTCTCAGATAGGGTGACACCCCTCCGTCAGCCCTGCGGGCTGCCACCTCCCCTTACAGGGGAGGAATTGAGTCTCACACGAAGGCACGAAGACACGAAGACGTGCGCGCGACGCCTTCGTGTCTTCGTGCCTTCGTGTGAGTCTGAAAGGGGAGCTGTGTCCGCGTTCTGGCGGAAGTCTGTGCGTGGCTGACAGATGGGCCCTGAAACAAGTTCAGGGTGACGATGGTGGGGTTGGCCGGGTTCGGACAGCCCCCATTTCCGCCATCCTGATCTTGCTTCAGTCGTCATCCTGAACTTGTTTCAGTCGTCATCCTGAACTTGTTTCAGTCGTCATCCTGAACTTGTTTCAGGATCCATCCCGCCCACGCGCAGAGCAGGCGGGGGCGACCCGCCTGTCAGCGCGTCAGCTTCTTGTAGGCGAGGCGAGTCGGCCGGTCGGCCGCGTCGCCGAGCCTGCGCCGCTTGTCTTCCTCGTAGGCCGCGAAGTTGCCTTCGAACCATTCGACGTGGCTGTTGCCCTCGAACGCCAGGATGTGCGTCGCCAGGCGATCGAGGAAGAAGCGGTCGTGCGAGATCACCACGGCGCAGCCGGCGAAGTTCTCGATCGCGTCTTCCAGCGCGCCGAGCGTTTCCACGTCGAGGTCGTTGGTCGGTTCGTCCAGCAGCAGCACGTTGCCGCCGGTCTTGAGCATCTTGGCCATGTGCACGCGGTTGCGCTCACCGCCCGAAAGCTTGCCGACGTTCTTCTGCTGGTCGGCGCCCTTGAAGTTGAACGCGCCGACATAGGCCCGCGTGCTCGCGTCGGCGCCATTGATCTTCATGTAGTCGAGCCCGTCGGAGATTTCCTCCCAGACGTTCTTCTTCGGGTCGAGGTGGTCGCGGCTCTGGTCGACGAAGCCGAGGCGCACGGTCTCACCGATCTCAATGGAGCCGCTGTCGGGCTGTTCCTTGCCGGTGATCAGCTTGAACAGAGTCGACTTGCCGGCGCCGTTCGGACCGATCACGCCGACGATGCCGCCCGGGGGCAGCATGAACGAAAGGTTCTCGAACAGCAGCTTGTCGCCATAGGCCTTGGAGATGTTCTTCGCCTCGATGACTTTGCCGCCGAGCCGCTCCGGCACCTGAATGACGATCTGGGCCTTGCCCGGCTTGCGGTTGTCCTGCGCTTCCTGAAGCTGCTCGAACTTGCGGATACGGGCCTTGCTCTTGGTCTGGCGCGCGGCGGGCGTCTGCCGGATCCACTCGAGCTCTTCCTTCAGCGCCTTGCTGCGGCCGCTTTCCTCGCGCTCTTCCTGGTCGAGGCGCTTGGCCTTCTTCTCCAGGTAGCTCGAGTAGTTGCCTTCGTAAGCGAAGTATTTTCCGCGATCGAGCTCGAGGATCCAGCCGACTACGTTGTCCAGGAAGTAGCGGTCGTGGGTGATCATCAGCACCGCACCGGCATATTCCTTGAGGTGGTTCTCCAGCCATTCGACGCTTTCGGCATCGAGGTGGTTGGTCGGTTCGTCCAGCAGCAGGATCGAAGGCTTCTGGATCAGCAGGCGGGTCAGCGCCACGCGGCGCTTCTCGCCGCCGGAGAGGTTGTCGACCTCCCAGTCGCCCGGCGGGCAGCGCAGGGCCTCCATGGCGATCTCGAGCTGGTTGTCGAGCGTCCAGCCGTCGACCGCGTCGATCTTCTCCTGGAGCGTGCCCATCTCCTCCATCAGCGCGTCGAAGTCGGTGTCGTCCTTCGGATCGCCCATCTCGGCGCTGATCGCATTGAAGCGGTCGACCATGTCGGCGATCTCGCGGGCGCCGTCCTTGACGTTCTCGAGCACGGTCTTGCTCGTATCGAGCTCCGGCTCCTGCTCCAGGTAGCCGACGGTGATGTTCTCGCCCGGCCAGGCCTCGCCGGTGAACTCGGTGTCGATGCCGGCCATGATCTTGATCAAGGTCGACTTGCCGGCGCCGTTCGGGCCGACGATGCCGATCTTGGCGCCCTGATAGAACTGCAGGTTGATGTTGGAGAGCACCGGCTTCTGTGCGCCGGGGAAGCTCTTGGTCATGTTCTTCATGACGTATGCGTATTGGGCGGCCATTGTCGTCCTTCGGGGCGTATCGGGTGAATGCAGGGTTGGCCGGGCAGATAGGGGTTGCGGCCGGGCGGGGCAAGCGGGTTGGCAGCGCGGCCGGGCTTCGGTAGCACCTGCCGCATGAAGCATCTCCCTGCAGCGCTTCTCGCGCTTTCGCTCGCCGTTCCCGCTCATGCGGACGGGCTTTCCGATGCAGCCGACGCGGCGCTCGCCGGCGACGCCGTCGCCTGGGAGTTCGTGGAAGGCATCACGACCGAGGTCGGGCCGCGCCAGGCAGGGACCGAAGCCGAAGCGCGGGGCCGCGCCTGGGCGATGGAGTGGCTGCGGGGACAGGGCTTTGCCCGCGTGGCCGAGGAACCCTACACCATGAAGACCTGGGTGCGCGGCGAGGAGCGGGCGGAGATCGTCTCCCCGTTCCCGCAGCCGCTGCGGATCACCGCGCTCGGCAACAGCGCCGCCACCCCGGCAGAAGGGCTGACGGCGGAAGTGGTCGGCTTCATGACTTACGCCGATCTGGAAGCCGCGCCGGCGGGCAGTCTGGCCGGCAAGATCGCCTTCATCAGCCACGACATGCGCCCGACGCAGGACGGCTCCGGCTATTCCTTCGCCGGCCCCGCGCGCTGGACCGGCCCCGCGCTGGCGGCGAGCAAAGGCGCCGTCGCCACCGTCATCCGCTCGATCGGCACCGAAAGCCACCGCACGCCGCACACCGGCGGCACGACTTTCCCTGAAGGCGCTGCGGCAACTCCGGCGGGCGCGCTGTCGAACCCCGATGCGGACAACCTCGAACGCATGCTGGCGCGCGCCGAAGGCCGCCCGGTCACCATGAAGCTGGTGCTCACCCCGCGCGTGCTGGGCGACACGCAGAGCGGCAACGTCGTGGCGGAAGTCACCGGCCGCAATCCATCGCTGCCGCCGGTCCTGCTGGCCTGCCATCTCGACAGCTGGGATCTCGGCACGGGCGCGATCGACGACGCCTCCGGCTGCGGCATCATCGCCGCCGCAGCCAAGGCGGTGGCCGCCACCGGCCAGCCGCTGCGGACGATCCGCCTGCTGTTCGCCGGGGCCGAGGAGACCGGCGTCTGGGGCGGCAATGCTTATGCCGCCGCGCACAAGGACGAGCCGATCGCAGCGGCGCTGGAAAGCGACTTCGGCGCCGACCGGATCTGGCGGCTCGACAGCAACTTCCACACCAGCAATCCCGAACTGCACAACAAGCTGGCGCAGTCGGTCGCGCGCTTCGGTGTAGCGGGCTCGACCGCCGAGGCTACCGGCGGCGCCGACATCGGCATCGCCCGCGACCAGAAGACTGCGATCCTGGATCTGCAGCAGGACGGCACCCGCTACTTCGACCTCCACCACACGCCGGACGATACGCTCGACAAAGTCGATCCGGCGCAGCTGCGCCAGAACGTCGCGGTGTGGACTCAGGTCGTCGGCATCCTCGCCAACGAGGCGAAGGCGATCAAGCCGGCAAGGTAGGGCGCTTTCGCCGGGTCAGGCAGTCGGGACCCGGCTGCGGCTGGGCGAGATCTCCCAGACCCGGTCCTGCGGGAAGCAGGGTTTGAACGTGCCGAAGCTGCGCTCGCCTTCGCGCAGTTCCACGGCATGGCGGCCGATCGCCTTCCGCGACTTCTCGAGCGCCAGCCAGGGGTTGGCGGCGGAACACTCGATCGTCTGCGCCTCCCCGTTCGCCTCGGCATCGAGCAACAGCGTATAATGGGGCATGGGGTGGGCTCCTTCCAGCACCACCCTCCGGCATTTCGCGCGGTTCCGCACTAAGATAGATCAAGGCGCCATAGGCTGCGCCCGCGAGGCGGTAGGTAGGACGTGTTGGAAAATGGTCGGGGAGACAGGATTCGAACCTGCGACATCCTGCTCCCAAAGCAGGCGCGCTACCAGACTGCGCTACTCCCCGACTCTTTTTCGCGGGCGGATGGTGGGCCCGGCAGGATTCGAACCCGCGACCTAGCCGTTATGAGCGGCCAGCTCTAACCGCTGAGCTACAGGCCCCGTCCGCTATACGCCAGGCGTCGCCTAGACGCCGCGCGCCGCCGTGGCAAGCGCGGCTAGCGCTCGACCGCCTCCATGATGCCGCGCACGCCGGTCGGGCGCACGCCTCGCATGTCGAGATAGGCCAGCACGCGGAGCCACCAGTCGTAAAGCGCCTCCAGGTCCCCGGCGTCGCGTACATAAGGCGTGTGGCCGGCTTCCAGCGAAGGGCTGTGGAAGGAGAACACCAGCAGCGGCAGGCCGTCGTCGAGCGCCATGTCGATGCCGCGGATCGCCTCGTCGACGGTAACCCCTTCCGGCGTCAGCGGGATCCGTTCGAGCAGGCTCAGCCGCGCCAGCACCCCGCGCAGCCGCGGCGCCCGCCACAGCGCCGGGTAGAGCCAGTCTCCCTGGCGCCGGAGCATGCCCCAGAACACCGTCGTCAGCGGCAGCTCGAGCAGGTCGCGCCCCTCGTCCACCCAGTAGGGCGCCAGCGGATGGCGGCGGAAATCCGGGCCGCCGGCGGCCGAATAGTCGAACTTGGCACGCACGGAGCTGTCGATCGCCAGCCCCTCCGCCGTGAGCAGCTCCGCGGTGCGGGGGCCGACGCCGTATCGGCCCGCCCGGTAGATCAGTGGAGCTACGCCGAAGGCCTCCTCGATCTTCGCGCGCAAGCTGCCGAGCTTGGCCGCTTCCAGCCGCGCCGGGAGATTCCCGGCGAAGGAGTTGCGTGCGTTCACCTCCTCCTCGAAGGGCGGGTTGACCCACGGGTGCAACTGCATGCCGATCTCCGCCTTCCCCTCGAGCAGCGCGGGCCGGAGGATCTCCGCCGCGAGCGGGCAAGTGGCGATGGGCCAGTCTACCAGGTAGATCGGCGCCACGCCGGCCTCTTCGCAGAACTGCTGGAACCGGGCGAGTTGCCCCACGTGGCCGATGCCGTGGCCGTCCCGGGTGAGCGGCCCCGTCCAGTCGAACTCCTCCTCGGTATCGACGGTCACGATGAAGCGCTGCCCGAAGTCCGGCGCGAACCGCGCCATTCTGCCGGCCGGTGGCGGTTCAGGAATCGTCGTCATCGCGCACCCCCCCCAGGGCTCGGCGTTCGCTCAGGCGGCGGCGGAGCCGTTGCCCTCGGCATGGCTATGGCCGGGCGCCGCCACGGTCAAGTGAGGCAACGTCAGGATCGCCTTGCCGTCGCGCACGGTCAGCGCGCCTCCGGCCGCTTCGGCTTCGGCCCGGGCGAGGCGGAACGTGAAGCCGCTGCCGAACATCCCGGCGCTGATCGCCGGCGTCCGGCTTTGCGGGGAGCCGCTGAACAAGTCCTCCTCGGCGGCGAGCCCCGCCGGCAGTTCCGCCTCCAGCTCGATCCCGGCCTCGCTGCCGCGCAGCGCCAGCTCGATCGTCTCCCCGGGCGCCAGCGCGCCGGCGAGCGAGGCCAGCAGGCGCCAGGCGAGCAGGGCGCTGTCCTCCTCCCCCAGCCGCACGGCGAAGCTCTCGCCGGAGGTCAGCAGGCGCAGCCGGGCGCTGCGCGGGCGGGTGACGCCCTCCAGCCGGCGCAGCGTGCGCTCGACCACCAGCAGGAAGTTGCAGCTCTCGTCGGACAGCTCCAGCGCGTCCGTCGCCAGCCGGCTCAGGCGATCGAGCTCGTCGAACCCGGCCAGCAGGCGCGCGGCGTCGACCCCCACCGCCGCCGCCAGCGCGCGATAGGCGTTGGGCGCGGGGCCGAACAGCTGTTGCTGGATGATCTCGGCGAAGCCCTGGATCGCGTTCACCGGCGTGCGCAGCTCGTGGAGCACCTCGCGCATCCGGCCGCTGGCGCCGTCGGCGGATGCCTGCTCCGCCGGGAGGGGGCGCCGCATCCGCCCGCGATAGCCACGGAAGGTGCCGGTCTGCTCCTCGAAATAGGGTGCGGCGTCGATCGACCAGGTTCCGGCCACGAGCGGCGCACCGGGCACGTCCGCGCGGCCCCCGCGGACCGGCAGCCGGCGGCGCAGGGCAAGCTCGGTCGCCGCGTCGCAGAAGCCGGACACACCCGAGCCCCTGGCGGCGAGGCGGAGGCCGACGAGCAGCGGTGCGACCGGCGCCTCGGCCCAATCGATCGTCCCCGCGGCGTCGGTGGAGAAGTCGAACGCGCGCGGCGGTTCGGTGCGCGCGGGCGTCGCGCTGTCCTGGAGCGGCGGACGCGGGGCGATCACCGCCGCGGCCCAGCTTCCCTCGCGCTCTTTCCGGAAGGCCTCGATCCTTTTCACCAGTGCGCCGATGCCGCTGGCCGGGGCTTCTGCCGCCGGGGCGGGGGCGGGCTGTTCGGGCTCTTCCGGCGCCGGTTCCGGCCACGGGAGCACGAGGTCGCCGACGCCGAGCCGCGCCAGTGTCTGCTTGGCGGTCTCCGGCAGGTCGCGGCGGTGGCGCAGGAACCCGCGCGCGGTCATCGGCAGTTCCGGGATCAGCGCGTTCCACTCGTCCTCGCTGAGCCGGGCGGTGGCCATCGCCGCGGCGGACGCCTGCGGCTCGCCTTGCGCCAGCTGCCCGACCAGGCGTGGATTGCGCAGCCGCAGCCCCGGCTCGCGCAGGATTCGCGATTGCTCCGCCGCCGCGAGGTTTTCGCCGATCTCGCCAAGGCGCCGATAGGCCGCGTCGACCAGCGGCCCCGTCGCTTCGGCCGGCATGCTGCCGAGCAGATCGAGCAACTGCCGGAACTGAGTCCGCGCCGCCTGCTCGCCCGCAGCGCCGGAGCGCAGGACTGTGGCAAGGCGATCGTCGAACAGCATCGGGTCTCCGGCGGCGTGGCGGGGCGGATGCACGCGCGCACGATCGCCTTAGCGCGATGCGCAGCGAACAGAACGGGATGCTGCGGGTGCGTTGCAAACCGGGACAATTGCGGGCATAGGCAATTAAATTGCCGTTGAAGCTATGCTTTTGGCGCTTAGTTTCAGGCTTGGGATCGCAACAGCAGGGCTTCGGTAGCCGGGGCATCGGAATTCTATGGCAACGCTCGACTCAATCGATCGGCGGCTCCTCGCCGAATTGCAGGCCGAAGGCCGCGTAACCAACGTCGAACTGGCGCAGCGCGTCGGCCTCACTGCGCCGCCGTGCCTGCGCCGCGTCCGCGCGCTCGAGGAAGCCGGCGTCATCAAGGGCTACCATGCGGAGCTCGACGCCTCGAAGCTCGGCTTCGCCATCACCGTGTTCGCCATGGTCAGCCTGAAGAGCCAGGCCGAGGAAGACCTGCGCGCGTTCGAGGATCACATCCGCACCCTGCCCGAAGTACGCGAATGCCACATGCTCAACGGCGAGATCGATTTCATCCTCAAGATCGTCAGCAAGGACCTGCAAAGCTTCCAGGAACTGCTCACCAGCAAGCTCACCCCCGCGCCCAACGTGGCCAGCGTGAAGACCTCCCTCACCATCCGCACCGCGAAACAGGAACCAGGCGTCCCGCTGGACTGAGTGCTTTTCGGCAGCGCGGGTCCTCCCCGAAAGGGGAGAGTGTGAGCTAAAAAAACAATCCTCCCCCGGAGGGGGAGGGGGACCGCCGCCGAAGGCGGTGGTGGAGGGGGGTAGCCGCTAGCCGTGACACCCCTCCGTCAGCCCTGCAAGCTGCCACCTCCCCTTGCAGGGGAGGATCTACGGACTCCAGACATCCGCGCCCACGGCCAAATGGGCCCTGAAACAAGTTCAGGGTGACGATGAAGGTAGCCGCTGTAGGTGCGAGCTCAAAACCCCGTCATCCTGAACTCGTTTCAGGATCCATCCCGCCCCACGCGAAGAGCTGGCGGCTGCGGAGCGCGGCTGCGGAGCCGACGAGGCTCACAATGACACGAAGCCGCATGCACGACACCTTCGTGTCTTCGTGCCTTCGTGTGAGCTAAAAAACGATCCTCCCCCGGAGGGGGAGGGGGACCGCCGCCGAAGGCGGTGGTGGAGGGGTGTCCCCGCCAGCGGATGGCAACACCCCTCCGTCAGCCCTGCAAGCTGCCACCTCCCCTTGCAGGGGAGGATCTACGGACTCCAGACATCCGCGCCCGCGGCCAAATGGGCCCTGAAACAAGTTCAGGGTGACGATAGGGGTTGGGGGTAGGTTCAAAAACCCCGTCATCCTGAACTCGTTTCAGGATCCATCCCGCCCCACGCGAAGAGCTGGCAGTGACGAGCGGAGGAGCAATCAGCTCCCCCGCGTCTCCATCCAGTCCTCGAGCCACTTGATCGAATAGTCGCCGTTGAGCACGTCCGGCTGCTCCAGCAGCGCGCAGTGCAGCGGGATCGAGGTCTTCACCCCGTCGACCACCATCTCCTCCAACGCGCGGCGCAGGCGCATGATGCAGCCTTCGCGGGTGCGGCCGTAGACGATCAGCTTGGCGATCATCGAATCGTAGTACGGCGGGATGCGATAACCGGCGTAAAGCCCAGAATCGACGCGCACGTGCATGCCGCCGGGCGCGTGGTAGGCGTTCACCAGGCCGGGGCTGGGCGCGAAGGTCCACGGGTCCTCGGCATTGATCCTGCACTCGATCGCGTGCCCCTTGAACTCGATCTGGTCCTGCGTGAACGACAGCGGCCTGCCGTCGGCGATGCGGATCTGCTCGCGCACCAGGTCGACGCCGGTGATCGCCTCGGTCACCGGATGCTCGACCTGCAGTCGGGTGTTCATTTCGATGAAGTAGAACTCGCCGTTTTCCCACAGGAACTCGACCGTGCCGGCGCCGCGATAGCCCATGTCGGACATTGCGCGGGAGACGATCCCACCCATCCGCTCGCGGTCTTCCGGGGTGATCACGGGGGAGGGGGCTTCTTCCAGAACCTTCTGGTGGCGCCGCTGCAGCGAGCAGTCGCGCTCGCCGAGATGGATCGCGTTGCCCTTGCCGTCGCCGAACACCTGGAATTCGATGTGCCGCGGATTGCCGAGGTACTTCTCGATATACACCGTGTCGTCGCCGAACGCGGCTTTCGCCTCGTTGCCGGCCTGCTTCATCAGCGTTTCGAGCTGGTCGGGCGAAGTGCACACTTTCATGCCGCGCCCGCCGCCGCCCGAAGCGGCCTTGATGATCACCGGATAGCCGATCTCCTCGGCGATCTGCGCCGCTTCGACGGGGTCGGAGACGGCACCGGCCGAACCGGGCACCAGCGGCAGGCCGAGCGCGCCCGCGGTGCGCTTTGCCTCGACCTTGTCGCCCATGGTGCGGATGTGCTCGGGCTTCGGCCCGATCCAGGCCAGCCCGTGCGCTTCGACGATCTCCGCGAACTGGGCGTTCTCCGAAAGGAAGCCGTAGCCCGGATGGATCGCGTCGGCATGGGAGATCTCGGCGGCGGAGATGATCGCCGCGACGTTGAGATAACTGTCGCGCGCCGGCGGCGGGCCGATGCAGATGGCATGATCCGCCAGGCGCACGTGCATTGCGTCGGCATCCGCCGTCGAGTGTACGGCGACCGTCTCGATGCCCATCTCGTGCGCCGCGCGGTGGATCCGCAGGGCGATCTCGCCCCGGTTGGCGATCAGGATGCGGGATATGGCCATGGCTTAGCCGACGACGATCATCGGCTGGTCGAACTCGACCGGCTGGGCGTTCTCGACCAGGATCTGCTTCACGACGCCGGCCGAAGGCGCGGTGATCGGGTTCATCACCTTCATCGCTTCCACGATCAGCAGCGTGTCGCCGGCCTTCACCTGGTCGCCGACTTTCACGAAGTCGTCCGCGCCGGGCTCGGGAGCCAGGTAGACGGTGCCGACCATCGGCGACTTGATCGCATTGCTGTGGTCGGGTTCGGCGGGAGCTGCCGGCTGGGCCGACGGAGGCGGAGCCTGCGCGGCCATGGGCTGGGCCATGATCTGCTGCGCCGGGGCGGCAACGGCCGCGCGCGACACGCGAATCCGGCGGTCGCCCTCTTCAACCTCGATCTCGGTCAGCCCGGTGTCGGCCAGCACATCGGCCAGCTGGCGGACCAGCTTCTCATCGATCGTCATCCCCGGGCCGCGCCCGGAAACAGCCTTATTTTCGGCCATGTAGTCCTCGTTCTGGGTCGGTCAGGGGTGGCCTATGCGGCGACAGGCGCGACAAGGCAAGGGTGAGCGATCAGGCTCAGAGCCGTGCCGCCGCTTCCAGCGCCAGTTCGTAGCCGAACGGCCCGAAGCCGGCGATCGTTCCCTTCGCCGCCATGCCGACGAAGCTCTTGTGGCGAAACGCTTCCCGCGCGAGCGGATTGGAGACGTGCACCTCGATCACCGGCACCTTGATGGACCGGATCGCATCGTAGAGTGCCAGGCTCGTATGGGTCAGCGCGCCGGCGTTGAGGATCACCGCCTTGGCCCCGTCGGCCTGCGCCTCGTGCAGCCAGTCGCACAAGTGCCCTTCGTGGTTCGACTGGCGCATCTCGATGCTCAGCCCCAGCGCCTTGCCTTTGTCCTCCAGCCGCCCGGCGATGTCGTCCAGCGTGTCGTAGCCGTAGATCTCCGGCTCCCGCGTGCCGAGCAGGTTCAAGTTGGGTCCGTTGAGGACGAACACGGTGTCGGTCATGTGGAATTCCCCTTGTGCGGGTGGCATAGCGGCAAGGCGCCGCCCGGGCAAAAGCGAAAAGAGTCACGCCGAGACGCGGAGGCCCCAAGTGAGGTGAACACCAATCCTCGTCACCCTGAACTCGTTTCAGGGCCCATTCCGCCGCTGGGGCGGAGCTCGCTCTTGGGCAGCGCAGGGCCACTAGTGCCTGCCGGAGCACACCGGTCCCGGTTGAGAGATGGATGCTGAAACGAGTTCAGCATGACGAGGTTTTTTGGGGAAGGATGGGAGGATATCGGGGTGGCTGCGTCTACCTCCCCCCTCCCGCTTGCGGGAGGGGCCGGGGGTGGGCCTGGACGCGTGCACCCTACGTCTCCACCCCCTTTGCCTTGCCCCACTGCCGGGCAGCGGTGTAGCCGAGGTATCCCGTCCCGAAGAGCGTATAGAGCTCGGTCGGCAGAGCGCCGAGATAGGCGGTGATCCCACCGCCGATCGCCCGCGCCAGCGAGGGGTCGAATGCGGCCAGCACGCCCATTGGCAGCGACCACAGGATCAGCGCGTACATCACGTAGAGGAAGCTCGGGCGGGCCCGGCTGGTCCAGGGATCGGGCGAGCGGGCTTCGGCCACCACCGCCGAGAGCCGCGCCTCGATCCGGCGCATCTCCTGGGTGCCCTGCAACTCGAGCAGTTCCAGCTTGGCCCTGGCGCGGGCGTCCTTGTCCGGGATCACCTTGTCGATGATCGAGGCGATGGGTCCGATGAGCGATTCGAGAACGGGCATGGCGCAACTCCGCAGCAGCGATTCGCGCTATATGAACCCATTTGGTTCGAATAGGAAAGTTGTTTGTGCCTAAATCGGCAGTCCTACGTAGTTTTCCGCAAGGCTCGTCTGCGCCGCCCGGCTCGTCGCGATGTAGTCGAGTTCCGCCACCTGCATCGCCCGCTCGAACGCGCCGTCCTCGGGGAAGCGGTGCATCAGCCGGGTCAGCGACCAGCTGAACCGCTCCGCCTTCCACACCCGGGCCAGCGCCCGGTCCGAATAGCCCGCGATCGCATCGCCGTCGTTCGCCCGGAAGAACCCGGTCAGCGCCTCGGCGGCATAGTGCACGTCGGACGCGGCCAGGTTGAGCCCCTTGGCCCCCGTGGGCGGGACGATATGCGCCGCATCGCCGCACAGCAGCAGGCTGCCATGCCGCAGCGGCGCGAAGACGTAGCTCCGCAGCGGCGCGATGGATTTCTCGAGCGCCGGCCCGCGCGTCATCTGCGCCGCGGCTTCCGGGCCCAGGCGGATCGCCAGCTCGTCCCAGATCCGTTCGTCCGGCCAGTCCTCGATCCGCTCGCTCAGCGGCACGTCGACGTAGTACCGGCTGCGCGTTTCCGAGCGCATCGAGGCGAGGGCGAAGCCGCGCTCGTGGTTGGCGTAGATCAGCTCGTGGTTGCACGGCGGCACGTCGGCCAGAATGCCGAGCCAGCCGAACGGATAGACCCGCTCGTACTCGCGCCCGACCGAAGCCGGCACCGCCTTGCGGCTCGGCCCGTGGAACCCGTCGCACCCGGCGATGAAGCGGCAGTCGACACGGCGCTCGGCGCCGTCCTTGCGGTAGGTCACGAACGGCGCGTCGCCGTCCACCTCGTGCAGGGCGACGTCCTCCGCATCGTAGATCACCTCCAGCCCGCGCTCCTCGCGCGCCGCCATCAGGTCGCGGGTCAACTCGGTCTGGCCGTAGACGACCACCTGCTTGCCGGTCAGCGCGGCCACGTCGATGCGGATCAGCCGCTCGCCGTCGGCCAGGTTGAACCCGTCGTGCGGCAGGCCCTCGGCCTTCAGCCGTCCGTCGAGCCCGAGCCGCTCCATCAGCGAGACGGTGATCTGCTCGAGCACGCCGGCGCGGATCCGGCCGAGGACGTATTCGGGGGAGCGGCGCTCGATCACGACGCACTCGACCCCTTCCGCGCGCAGCAGATGGCCGAGCAGCAGCCCGGCCGGCCCGGCGCCGACGATGCAAACCTGTGTTCTCATGGCCCGGCCTCTAGGCGCAGGTCGCGCCTGCGCGCAATCGCCTTCACGGCCGCCCGCGTTAGCATTCCGTTAGCCATGCGTTTTCGCAGCCCCTTAGGCCCCCCGTAGTAATACGACCCGCGAAATCGGGGAAATTCTCAGTGCGAATTCCGGGCATACTGCAGCGGCTGCGTGACGACACGGCGGGCAACGCGCTGGCGATTTGCGCCGCCGCGATCCTGCCGCTGACCGCGGTGATCGGCTCCGCGCTCGACATGAGCGTCGCCTACATGACCCGCGCCAAGCTGCAGAATGCCTGCGACGCCGGCGTCCTGGCCGGCCGCCAGTTCATGCAAGGCACGACTTTCGACAGCGCCGTCGAAGCGGAAGCCGCCAAGTTCTTCGCGTTCAACTTCCCCGAGGGCACCTCCGGCTCCACCGGGATCGACTTCACGGTCGAGCAGGATGCCGACAACAGGTCGCAGTTGGTCGGCTCGGCAGAGGCCTCGGTGCCCACATCGCTGATGCGCATCTTCGGCTACGACGCGATCCCGCTGGAAGTCTCCTGCGACGCCACCCGCGACATGGGCCACAACGACATCGTCCTGGTGCTGGACGTCACCGGTTCGATGAACTGCCCGCCCGGCGTTGCCGGTTCTTGCGGCGGCGTCGAACAGGCCGGCTCCAGGCTCGGCCGCCTGCGCAACGGTGCGATCGGCCTCTATCGGGCGCTCGACTCGGGCGACGGATCGGTGACCCGCTACGGCATCGTGCCCTATTCCCACACCGTGAACGTCGCCCGTTCGCTGATGAACCGGGATATCCTGGTCGATCAGCAATACATCAACGGCACCTGGGACTACCGGATCTGCGACACGAACGGCCACCAGATCTGGAACTGCCAGAACCGCTCCGTCGACGGGCCGCGGCCCAGGACCGGCGTGCAGACGATCAACGGGCAGCAGAAGTATATCGACAGCCTCAGCTTCCGCCGCAACGGATCGAAGACCGTCCACATCAGCAATTCCTACTGGAACAACGCTAACGGCGCCTATCCCGGCAACCGGCAGGGGTTCAGGGACAGCGGCATGGGCTGCATCGAGGAGCGGCCGAGCGTCGGCACCCCGACCAACCAGTTCCAGATCCTCACCACCGTCTCGCGCGCCGACGTCGACACCCGCGCCGGCAACGGCGGCAATCAGGATCACCTGCAGTTCGGCCGCTACGATCCCTTCGTCCAGCGGGGCCAGACGCAGGAAGGCTGCCCGCCCGAAGCCACCCGCCTGCGCCAATATGCCAGCGAAGGCGCGTTCCAGACCGCGATCGATACCGCCACCGCCTTCGCCACCGGCGGCACGTACCACGACATCGGCATGCTCTGGGGCGCGCGGTTCGTCTCCCGCACCGGCTTCTTCGCCGGCAACAACTTCAACCAGGGCGACAACGTGACCGAGATCGACGACGTGCCGGTCAACACGCACATCGTCTTCATGACCGACGGAATGCTCGATACCGGCGCGACGCTCTACTCCGCCTACGGCGTCGACACCTACCAGCGGCGCCTCGGCACTTCCGGGTCGCAGAACGGGCGCCATATCGACCGCTTCGACTCGGTCTGCGAGACCATCAGGAACATGGGCGTGACCGTGTGGGTGATCGCCCTGGACGTGAGCGACACCGACGACATCGAGCCTTGCGCCACCACCTCCGACCATTTCTTCGTCAGCGACGGCACCGACCTCGAGCAGGTGTTCGAGCGCATCGGCCAGGGCATCGGCAACCTGAGGCTGACGCGATGATCGGAAGTTTCCTGCGCTCGCTGCGGCGCGATGCCCGGGGCGCGACGATCGTCGAGTTCGCGCTGATTGCGATGCCGCTCTGCGTGCTCGTAATGGGCGCATTCGACCTTGGCCACCAGAGCTACATCCGCACCGTGATGCAAGGCGCACTCAACGACGCGGCGAGGCGCGCCGCGGTGGAGGACCCGGCATTCACCGCCAGCGGCTCGACCACGGAGGAGCGGGTGGAGAACACCATCGCGCAGCGGCTGCAGGCGATCACCCCCGGCGCCACGATCACCATCAGCCAGAGCAACTTCTACGACTTCAGCGGCATCGGCAATCCCGAGAAGCTGATGCGCGACGAGAACGGTGACGGCTCCTACGACGCCGCGGACGGCGACTGCTTCTCGGATCTCGACGAGGACGGGCAGTACGACACCGACACCGGCCGCTCCGGCATCGGCGGGGCGAACGACGTCGCGTTCTACCAGGCCGATCTCGTCATGCCGCGCCTTCTGCCCGTGGCCGGCCTGATCGGCTTCTCGCCGAACTACGAAATGAGCGTCGCCACCGCGGTCCGCAACCAGCCTTACGGAGAGCAGCGCACGCCGCCGGTCGTCTGCGGGGACGAGGCATGAAAGTGCCGCGCTTCAACGGCCTCCTGCGCCGCATGCGAGCGGACGAGCGCGGCGTCGCGTTCATCGAGTTCGCCTTCGCCGCGCCGGTGCTGCTGTTCGCCACGCTCGGCGGGCTCGAACTCGCCAACTACGCGCTCACCCACCTCAAGGTGAACCAGATCGCGATGACCGTCGCCGACAACGCCGGCCGCGTCACCACCGGCATCGACGAGGCCAACCTCTACGAGGTTTTCGCCGGCGCGAACGTGATCGGGGAGTCGGTAGATTTCGAAGCCAACGGCCGCATCGTGCTGTCCTCGCTGCAGGACAACGGCCGCACCGGCAACCGGCATGGACAGACGATCAACTGGCAGCGCTGCTGGGGCGATCTTCCCATCGATCCCGCCTACGGCGAGGAGGGCGACGGGCGGAACGACGCCTCGCTGGAGCAGGGCATGGGCCCGCCCGGCAACAGGATCCAGTCCATCCCCGGCACCGCGGTGATGTTCGCCGAGGTCACCTACGAATACCAGCCGCTGATCTCCGCCACGATCCTGCCCCTGTCAGGCACGATCCGCCACGAAAGCGCCTTCAACGTCCGCGGCCGCCGCAACAACGACATCAGCAACACCCAGGACCTCGCCCGCCTCGATTGCTCCTGAGGGGGTTCATCGGAAAGCCTGCTTTCGCGATCGCCTCGCCAAGCGTCAGGGCCAGGAGCCGGGCGCTATTACGGCAACTGCAGCCCGGTAAAGCGGGCGAAGAAGGCGAGCACGTCGGACGCTTCTTCGATGATCTTGTCGGTCGGCTTGCCCGATCCGTGGCCGGCGCGCGTCTCGATGCGGATGAGGTGCGGCTGGCCGTTCGGATCGGCAGCCTGCAGCGCGGCGATGTACTTGAAGCTGTGCCCCGGCACGACGCGGTCGTCGGTGTCGGCCGTCGTCACCAGCATGGGCGGGTAAGCCACGCCCGGTTTGATGTTGTGATAGGGCGAGTAGGCCAGCAGGGTGCGGAAGTCGGCTTCCCTGTCCGGGTAGCCGTAATCGTCGACCCAGTACCGCCCAGCGGTGAACCGGTCGAAGCGCAGCATGTCCATCACGCCGACCGCCGCATTGGCGGCGTCGAACAGGTCCGGGCGCTGGTTCACCACGGCGCCGACCAGCAAGCCGCCGTTGGAGCCGCCCTGAATCGCCAGGCCTTTCGGGGAGGCAATGCCGTTCGCCTTGAGGTACTCGCCGGCAGCGATGAAATCGTCGAACACGTTCTGCTTTTGCGCCAGGCGGCCGGCGTCGTGCCATGCTTTGCCGTACTCGCCTCCGCCGCGAAGGTTCGCCAGCGCGAACACACCGCCCTGCTCCAGCCAGGCGAGCCGCGTCGGCGAGAAGCTCGGCGTCAGCGAGACGTTGAACCCGCCGTAGGCGTAAAGCAGCGTCGGCGCCGGGCCGCTCGTCCCCTTCTTGCGGACGATGAACATCGGCACGCGCGTGCCGTCCTTCGAGGCGTAGAACACCTGCTCGACCGCGTAATCGTCGGGATTGAACGCCACCTTCGGCACGGCCCATTCGGAAACCTCGCCGCTGCGCACATCGTAGCGGTAGATCGTCGTCGGGCGGTTGAAGCTGCTGAAGGAGAAGAAGGTCTCCGCATCGCCCATGTCGCCGCGGAAGCCGCCGGCGGTGCCGATGCCGGGGAGGTCGACCGACGAGAGCTTCCTGCCCTGCAGATCGTGCACGCTGACCTGCGACTTCGCATCCGCCAGGTAGGACGCGATCAGCCGCCTACCGACGATCGATGCGCCGTCCAGCGTCGCCTCGCTCTCGGCGACCACGGGCGTGACCGGGTTGCCCGGCCGACCGACGTCCATCGCCACGATCTTCAGCTTCGGCGCGTCCTTGTTGGTGATGAAGAAGAAGCGCGCGCCTTCGTTGCCGATGAAGCTCCAGTTGTTCTCCAGCCCCGTGACCAGCGCCTTCGGCTCCGCGCCCGGATCGCGCAGGTCGATCGCATGGACCTCGTAGCGGTCGTCGGTGCCCTCGGCGGTGGTGACGACCAGCCAGCGGCCGTCATCGCTCACGCTGGCATAGTGGCCGTAGCTCGGCTTGTCCGGCGTCGCGTAGACGAGGCGGTCGGCCGTCTGCGGCGTGCCCAGCTTGTGAAAGTAGATCCTGGCGTTGAGGTTGGTGGACTGGAACTCCTGCCCCGCCTGCGGTTCCGGGAAGCGGGTGTAGAAGAAGCCGCTGCCGTCCTTGGCCCACTCCATGCCGGAGAACTTGACCCACTTCACCTCGTCGCCGGTGTCCTCGCCGGTGGCGACGTCGAGCACTTTCACCGTGCGCCAGTCGGAGCCGCCGTCCTGGATCGAATAGACCAGGTACCGGCCGTCCTCGCTCGGCGTCCAGTCGGCGAGGGCGGTCGCCCCGTCTGCCGACCAGGTGTTGGCGTCGATCAGCACGCGCCCTTCGCCGCCCAGGCTTTCGCGGACGAACAGGACCGACTGGTTCTGCAGCCCGGAGTTGTGGGCGTAGAAATAGCGCCCGCCCTTCTTCACCGGCGCGCCGAACCGCTCGTAGTCGTAGAACTCGGTGATGCGCCGCTCGAGCGCCGCCCGGCCCGGCAGCGTGGCGAGGAACCGGTCCGTGACGGCGTTCTGCGCCTCGACCCAGCCCTTCACTTCCGCATCGCTGCGGACATCGTTCTCGAGCCAGCGGTACGGATCCGCGACCGCGACCCCGAACTGCTGCTCGGCGACCTCGGCCGTGCGTGTCCGCGGATAGGACAGCGGCGCGCGCCCCTCCGCCGCAGGCTCCTCCGCGGGCGACGCGGCGTCCGCGTTGGCGGTCAAAGCGAAGACACTGGCGAGAAGACCGATAACCAGGCTGCGGTGCATATGGCGTTCCATCGATTGTGGCGGTTCGGCGAGCGTGAGTCCCTCATCCGCACCTCTTACCGATGTGCGCCGCGATTGCACCAGGGCTCCTTGCATGTGCGTCCCCCGCGTGACCCCCCGAGGGTTAGACGCTCGGGCGCGCGGTTTCCGCATTCGACTGGCAGCGCTGCTGGGGCGATCTCCCCGTCGACCCCGCTTACGGGGAGGAGGGCGACGGGCGGAACGACGACACGCTCGAGCAGGGCATGGGCCCGCCCGGCAACCGGATCGTCTCCATCCCCGGCACCGCCGTCATGGTCGCCGAGGTGACCTACGACTACCAGCCCCTGGTCTCCTCCACGATTTTCCCGCTGACCGAGACGATCCGCCACGAAAGCGCCTTCAACGTCCGCGGCCGCCGCAACAACGACCTCAGCAATACGCAGGAGCTGGCGCGGCTGGAGTGCGACTGAGGGGGCAGGGACCCGCGGAACCCGACCGCTAGCCGAGCAGCAGCCCGGCCGGCCCCGCGCCGATGATGCAAACCTGTGTTCTCATGCCCCGGCTCTAGGCCGAGCTCACCCCCCCACGCAATCGCCTTCGCGTCCTCCCCTCCCGCATCCGCGAGGGAAGCTCCCCTTCCTCCCCTCCCGCTTGCGGGAGGGGCCGGGGGTGGGCCTGCCGCACTAGCCGCTTGGATTCGGAACCTTCATTTGGAAAAGGCTCAAGCGCTCTCGCCCGACGAATTTGGCACGGTGGCGTCACACGAGTTCGGCATCCCACGAATTTCGCCGGGCTGTACGCTGGGTCACGCGACAAATTTGGCATTACTTCGGCCTCACTGGTTGGGCCTAAGGTGGGGTGGTCAATTCGCTGAGACCTCACGTAATTGGCGCGTTGAGACAGAAGCCTTTTGGTGAATTGGCAAGGACTTTTCATTTGTCGTTGTCGGCAACGGAGGTAGCGGTTCGGGCTTAGCCCATTCCGGTGCAGCCACGAGTGGCGGGAGCGGCGCGACCTTTTCACCTTTAGCAGCCAGCTTAGCCAGCACCGCCTCCTGCATCGTTCTCAGCATCAGCCACCTTCTTGCGCGGTGTACATTCGCAGGCACCTCACCTTTCAACCAGAAGGCCATCCAATCGACTGTAGCTTCGTTCAGGTATAAGTGCTCACGAGGCCTCTGCAGATGGTGGCCACCTTCCGGGAAGAACAGCCATTCAATGGGCTTATCGTTCGCCGCATAAGCACCCAAGGTTTCATGGTCTATCCCAATATAGTCTCCTTTATTTGGCTCCTCACCCATATGCGTCGTTCGTAGAGTCGGCGTGCGAATACGATCCGCATTGAAAGTTGTTTCATGCTCAATCCATGTTTTCTTGTCTTCGTAGAACGGCTTTCCATATACTAATGATTTAAATCTGAGATGGTCCGAGAACGACCCAGTATACGCATCGACTAGAACAGCTGCGGCCAATGGATACTTGCCCGGGTGCGTAACAGCGTAAAAGCCCAGAAAGCCAGATCTCGAAAATCCAGTATAACCTATTCGATCTTGGTCAGCCAAACCTGACTGAACCAGGTGATGCACCAAGCTTTCGAGCTCCCTGTAAAACTCGGTAACCTCTTCGAGTCTACCGGTGTTCGCCCGGCTGATACTACCTAATTGAACCACGCCGATACCTCTCGCTGCTAAGGCTTGCGCACTATCGCCGGTACCTCGAAACGGACCATCTGGAAGAAAGAAATCGCGATTGTAGAAGTAGTTTTGTATGACAATCGGAATTGGCGTTCGGGGTATATAACCCCTAGGTAGCCATAAACCCGCGGAGTATTGCTTACCATCTGGATCCTGCCAATTTATCTCCGTCGATTGAGACCACCTGACAATCGAGAGTTTAAGATCGGCTTTCGTCAATTCCTGGTAACGGACACCCAGCTTAGCAACCACCACCGGTGGCTGGTTGGCTCCCTGTTCTAACGTCACGCTCAAGTCGGGGAGTTTCCTTTGTTGTCCGGAGGATGAAAACTTCGCCGCGGCTGGGCGAATACCTTCCTGTCTCCAGGTGCCGCCAACCAGTCTGTAAAGCATTGATTGCTTTTGCTTGGATCTGAAATCGATTCGACTGAGCATTAGATGTGTTTTGGAAAGCCACTCTGCTTCAGTCGTCCCGATGATACGATCTGCGAGGAATGAGTATGTTGGCCCCAAATCGACAGACTTATTATCATTTAGAGAGACTAGGATAATCCTACTTTCGCGATATCTCTTGAAACCCGCTTTCGGATCTACCTCTGAGCTGCCCTTTGCGAGCCCCCCTATCAAAACTACGTGCTGCTCATCGGGCGACCATGCAGGCTCGCCATCTGGAGCGGATAGAGGCGCAAGCTCGCGGACAGCCGCCGACGCAGTGTTTAGCAGCGAAAAAGAACGAACGCCTTCTAAGTCAGAATATCCGACCACGTAACGACCGCTGGGCGATGCGGCCCGCTCCCAGGTCGGAAATGTGGCAAACGATCGGAGCCGTACCGGCGGAGTATCGGATTGAGCCAGTACCCAACGATCTTCAAATTGGGCCACCGATGCAAGCCGCCAACTCCTGAGCGCGTTAAAATTGGGAAGCTCTTGGGAGGAAGGAGGCCGACCGAAAGGAGCATACTCCAATTCATGGGCGGGGTAGCGCACTACTGGGGGCAACTTGACGGAGCCTCGCGATGCGAGGAGCAGTGCGTCTCCCGCGATGATGTATGCAATGAAGTCTTCAGCACTCGCGATAATTTTCTCTCGTCCGGAATGGACCTCGATTGAAACTAATCTGAGTGAGTCTTCGCCATCTGGCTCAAGGAAGTACACTTTCCGCCCGTCCGGACTAAAACGAACGTCGAATGGTCCCGCGCGTTGCTGCCTACCGGAAGTGGAACTCCTTCTGATGGTCAACAGAGGCCCACCTGGACATCTTTCTGATACGCGACTGAAATTCTCAACGACACATCGAGAACTCCACACCAAGATCTCGTATAAGACACTGTCGGTAACTAGGTTTCCACTACGCCGTGTGGTGAGAAAGTAGAGGCGGTTCTGAGAAAAGAGGATTGGTGTTGACCCCTCGCCCGTTGGAAGGAACGGCGATTTTGGCGAACTCCCATAATAGGTAAGCTCAACCGAATCTCTCGACGTCCATGATCGTTGCTCACCCGATGGACTGTTAGAAGTCTTTGCCCAGCTGCTCGGCCCAACGAGCATGCAGGCCGATGCCAGCAAGCAAATCAAAGCGATCCTCAAGGAAATCTTGAGATACAGGGACGTAATCACTCGAAAGACGTCCGAAGAACCAGGAAAATGCGACGAAGTCGTGGATCTCCATAGGTACTGTACCCATTTATATCCGCGCGAAATGGCGGCTTCTTATCAAAGATGTTCTGTACGCCCATCGCTATTTCGGAATTACCTAAAGTTCTCCATACTCTATTTAACCCAAACGTAGCAGACAAGTCGTGATACGTCTGAGAAGAAACTCGCTCGGCGCCCTGCCGAACAACATTCAAGTCTGAATCGAATGACTCAGGGTCGGCACCATTCCGAACGCTATAACTGCTATAGAACTGAGAATCCCAGCTTACCCGCAGTCCGCTGATCTCCCAGAGAGCTCCGAGATTCGCTTGCCATTTCAAGGGCCCGCCAATGTAACCAGTGCGGTCCCGAAACTGCTCACCAATGCCGGTCTGACGCTTGAAGCCGATGCTGCGCGAACCAACAGCGCGAAGGCTGACCTTGCCAACGCCTGTTTCTAGGGAATAGTCCGCCTGGACGTCTATCGCTTTCACTCGCGCCCTGAGAGCGTTGATCAATGATGTGTCCAAAAGCGTCACACGACCAGGGCCTCCGTCCCCCGTGATCTCGCGAACAATGCGATCCGAGTACAATTCTTCATCCGCGAAGATCAGCGACGGATCGAGAATAGTAATCTCGTCTCTCTTTTTTATCTGCGTGTAATCGACGGATAGGCGGAGCCCTTCCACAACCCGCGGGGTGATTACCACGCCGAACGAAAGGCTTTTTGATCGCTCCGGGCGAAGCGACCGATTTCCTCCCGTAACGTAATCAAATGGGCCCGATGTTCCTACGAACTCTTCGCGAACCGGATCAAACGGTCCAATAGGAAAGTCGTACGAGGAGACTAGCGAGCCGATTTGTTCGATGGCGGGAGGCAGGAATCCGGTTGAATAACTCAGCCTGAACGCGGCATCCGCAGACGGGGCCCAGCGAGCAGCGAGGGTGAAGCTTCCGGCCTCTTTGCGGCTGGTCGACATGGAGAAGTCGCTCGGTTCTGGGCTACCGACAATCGTATTGACAGGATCACCGCCCGTAGTTCGGTAACGATCAAATCTTAGAGCGCCCTGCAGGTCAAATTCGTAGATGAATGATCCCCCGTTGCTACTATCGACTAAGGGCAAGCGCAGTTCAGTATAGACGCTATCTACGGACTGTGACCGTCTGGGAAAGGTCGTTAGATCTGAATGAATCGTGGTCTCCGACTTTTTCGCTACCTCCGCGCGATGCTCGAGAAGCGCCGTCATTGTTACGGGCCGGCCCCAGATCCTAGCGATCTCACCGGAGACTCGCCCGGTTAGGGTATGTTGGAGAGTCGTATAGGGTCCGGCGAGAATGTCCCAGTCAGGTCTCTCATAGCCAGAAAAGTCGATTGGAAACTTGTTCAGATCTCTGAATACATCGATGTCGCCCGACGCGACGTCTATGAAGAACTCGTTCGATAGTGGCGTGCCGGTATACCTCTGCCGATTGGTGGATCTTCCGAATGTATAATCGAGCGTGCCACTCCATTTCTTGGACAATCTATAAATAAGTCCGGAAGACACAGTGAATGTTTGAGATTCAAATCTGGACGGCTTAACTCGCAAGCCGACCGACGGAATGTGAGCGAAAACGAACTGTTGAAAGGGATTTCCCTCGTCATCTGGGAAGAAGAAGGCAGATCTGTAAGGCGCTCTATCGGTGCCGATGGATGTGGTGTCGAAAATAGATAAATCGACCAGCATGTCGATTCTGTTAGACAACTGGTGTCTAACATTCAGATTAGTGGACCACGCGGTTTCTTGAGCGAATATGCTACGATATCGCCCGGAGGCATCGTCCGAAAGTCCGACACTGACCTGACCCGCATTCGCTACAAGGGGACCTAGGCCGTCGACATCCCGTCCGGCATAGCCACGGGGGATCGCGATTCGATCGGAACCAACTTCTGTTCCGTCGTCCAGAACCAGCGGCCCATTGAGAGATGTGATATTCGTAAATTGTCCGGCGGGGAACAATACGAACCCGTTTGCGAGGGCTCTTGAACGAGCATCGAGTGTCAGCGAATTGTCTTTTGCATAAAGTGGCCGCTGCTCTTTGATTGCCGCAGAGAACGACACGCTAGTTTTACCCTGGTTGGGCGAAAACCCTCCCTCAATAGACGCTCGGTAAGATTCTCCTCCCCCTCGGAACGTGCCGTCCAAGCCTACTTCGAAATTGATCCCCCGATATTGCGCTTCCGGATAATGTTTACGACACCCCCTACCGCGCCGCCACCGTAGATCCCACCGGCAGTTGAAGGTAGGACTTCGATCCTGTCGATTGCTGACAAAGGAACACCCGCCAAGTCGGATTGTAGCTGGCTAAAACCTCCGCCAAGCACCCTCGGAGCACGACGACCGTCTATGAGTATGAGTGTTTGGTTCGTACCAAGTCCCCGTAGAGACACCGCGCTTATTGTGTCAGTTCTGTCTGCACTTTGCGCCGATGTTGAACTTACGTAATTCATGGGTAGATTCTTGCGGATGAAGTCTTCTATGTTTGAGTAATTCGACCTTTGAATATCTTCTTGAGTGAACACGACATAAGGCTGGGGATCGTCCTCCGCCCTTCTAATATCGACGTTCTGAGAGCGAGATCCGACCACCAGGATCTCGGCAATGCCCTCCTGCCCCCCACGAACGGTATCGTCCCCATATGAGGACGCACTCCCACCCGCTGCGACCTCGGCGCCGCTATCGGCGCCTAATCCGTTTCCCTCCGCACTCCGCACTGTGATCGCGCCCGAACTGTCGATGCGGTGCACGAGCCCCGAACCGCGCAGCAGGCGGGTGAGGGCTTCTTCGAGGGTCATGGCTCCGCTGAGGGCCCGCGCGCGCTTGCCGCGGGTTAGGTCGGAGGGAAAGTAGATCTCGCGGTTGCCCTGGCGGGCGAGGTCGGTCAGCGCCTTGCCGAGATCTTGCGCCTGGACCTTGAAGGCCTGCTTCGGGCCCGTGTCCTGCCCCGAGCCCTGTCCCGAGCCCGCGTCCTGCGCCGCGGCCATGGCCGGCATGGCGATCGCGACGGCGGCCGAGGCCATCAGTGCGACGAAATTCCCCCTACGGTTTCCCCTGGTATGCTTGCGCGTCATGTTTCACGCCCCTCCCCCGAGCGTGAGGGGTTCGGCACACTCTGCCCACCCCTCGGCCTCAGGGACGGGCGAGAGTCACACAACCGCAAAAAAAGTGAAACGGAAAGTTAGCGCTCGGCCCTGAGCACGGCGGACCCGTCGGGGCGGGGCTCGACCGCGAGCGGGAAGACCTCGCTCATGGCGCGGGCGAAGCGCAGGGGATCGTTGGTCTTGAACACGCCGGTGACACGGTATTCGCCGACGGCGGGGTCGGCGAGGCGGATCGGCTTGTCGGTGTAGCGGTTGATCTCGGCGATCGCGTCGGCGAGCGTCTCGTCCTCGAACACCAGCAGCCCGCCGCGCCAGGCGGCGACCTGGCTGCTGTCGACCGCGCGCACGGTGGCCGGCCGCGCGGCGGCGGTGAGCAGACTCTCGCCGGCGCGCAAGGTCAGCTCGCGGACCGGGGCGCCGCTGTCCGGCGGCGGCGTCAGCGGGCGCACTTTGACCACGCCTTCGACCATCGAGACCCGCACCTCGCGCCCGTGGAGCTTGACGTTGAAGGTCGTTCCCACGGCGGTGATCCGCTGGTCGCCGGCATAGACCGCGAACGGGATCGGCTGCCCTTCGGCCACCTCGAACAGGGCCTGGCCCCTGGTCAGCACGACCGCGCGCTCCTCGCCCGAATAGGCGACCCGGAGCTCGCTGTCGGTGTCGAGCGTGGCCACGCTGCCGTCGGGCAGGAGCACGGCGGAGCGCTCGCCGACGCCGGTACGGTAGATGCCGTTGTCGACGGGGGCGGATTGGGCTTGCTGCGGGGCGCCGGGCGGGGCGAGGGGGCTCGCGGGCCGGTCGGTCGCGGTGCCGAACCAGAGCAGCACGCCGGCGAGGGCGGCGGCGAGACCGGTCAGCGCGGCGGCCGGCCAGTAGCGCGAGCGTTCCGGCGCCTTGGCCAGCGCCGCTTCGCGCAGGGCCATCAGCTCGGGCGCGGCGGCGTGGCTCTGGACGCTGTCGAGCGCCCACACGGCGTCGTCGAAGGCGCGGGTGTGCTCGGGGTGGGCGAGCCATGCGGAGAGCTTGCGCTCCTCCGCCTCGCTCAGCCCGCGCTCTGCGCGCAGGACCCAAGCGGCGGCGGTTTCCGACAGGGGCTCGGGGCTTCCGGAGCGTTTCAGGCGAAGCGGGCTCATGTCACGCGCCCCCGCCGATCCGCCAGGCAGGCCGTGGCCCGGGTGATGGTCTGCTCCACAGTGCGCTTGGAGACGCCGAGCCGCACGGCGATTTCCGCGCGCGGCATGTTCTCGAGCCGGGCGAGGATGAAGATGGTCCGCATCCGTTCGGGCATCTCGTTGAGCGCGGCGAGGATGCAGTCGAGCTCCTGCCGGCTGCCGAGCTGCCGCTCGGGCGAGAAATCCTGGGTGACCTGGACCTCCTCGACAAAGCCCGCTGCTGGGTTGTCGCTGCGCACTTTGTTACGGCGGAAGAGATCGCGGGCGACATTGGCGGCGGCGGTGAACAGGTAGTTCTCGACGCTGTCGAGATCCTCGAGCGAGCCGTGGCGGGCCATGCGCAGGAACACGTCCTGCGAAAGGTCCTGGGCATCGCTGTGCTGGATTCCGCGCCGCATGAAGTAGCGCAGGAGCACCGACTGATATTTGCGAGTGAGATCATCGACGCTGACCGAGCCTCGTGAAGGGAATTCTGGATGCTGATCAACCAGAGCCAAAGCCTGAGCCACCTTCTCCGCATCGTTCAAGAGCAGGGACGCGCGAGACGGAGAGTACCACATCTATTCGGCCGAGGCGCCTGGAGCTTGGCGGTCGGCGACTCCTCAGAATTCGAGGCGCCAGATCTCGCTGACCCAGCGCGATCCGAACTGCTCGACCACCTCGGCCTCGACAGGGCGAAAGCCGGCGCTTGCGTAGAGTCGACGTGCGCCGGTGAGCTCGGCGTTGGTCCACAGGACCATGCGCTTGTAACCCCTTCGGCGGGCGTGGCCGACGCATCGCTCCACGAGCAGGCGGCCGACGCCGCGCCCACGGGCACTCTCGTCGACGATCAGGAGCCTTAGCTGGGCTTCCTCGTCGGATCGGCGGCACATCGCGATGCAGCCGGCCGGGCGGCCGGCGATCTCGGCGATCCAGCCGCGCTCGTCCTCACTGTCGGGCCGCAGCAGGAACTCGTCGCAGATTGCCGCAACCACGGCGCGGAAATCCTCGCCCCAGCCGAACAGGTCGCTGTAGAGCGCGCCGTGGCGGTCGACGACCCAGTCGCGGTCCTCCGGCGTCATCCGGCGCAGCGCCGCGGCGTGGACGGGATTCTGGGAGGCGGCCTCGGTCATGGAGCCGGTGATGCCACGCGGCGGTGTTTGTCCGCAACCGTGGGGGAGGGGCGGCATGGCGCAAGCCAGCCGCCCCGTCGCCGATCAGAACGACTTGCGCACCGTCACGCCCACAGTGCGGGGCTGGCCGATGTTGTAGGCCAGCCGTCCGCGCCCGCCACGCTCCCGGTCGAGCGAGAGCAGGGCGTTCTCGTCGAGCAGGTTGTTGACGTAGAGCGATGCCTCGAGCCCGTTGTCCCAGCCGAGACCGACCGAGAGGTTGATTAGCTGGTAATCGGGCAGCTTCAGCGATCCGAAATCGGCGGTCGTGGTGCCGTCCGCGCGGGTCCGGGGATCGAAGTGGATGAAGTTGAAGGTGCTTGCGCCCGGCTCTTGGTCGCTCGCCTGGGTGTAGCGGCTGCCGACGTGCTGGAAGGTGGCATTGGCGAACCATTCGCCGAAGCTGGTCGGCTGGGTGTAAGCAGCCGTTGCGGCGACCTGGAACTTCGGCACGGTCGGCAGGCGGTTGCCTTCCCGGATGCCGGCGATCACCGCGCCGCCGGCGCTGGTCACCGTGCTGTCGAACTCGGCCTCGATCAGGCTGCCGGCCATCGACAATTCGAAGCCCGGCGCCACTTCGGCGCCGAGTTCCACTTCCACGCCCTTGGTGTGCGCGGACGGTACGTTGAACACGATCCGGCTGGAGCAGCTGCCCGCATCGGCCGTGACCTGCAGGTTGGAGATGTCGGTGTAGAAGGCGGCCGCGTTGAGCGTGATGATATCGCCGAAGTACTTCACGCCGGCTTCGTAGTTCCACAGAGTCTCGTCGTCGTAGGTCGGCCGGTTGCCGTAAGTCTGCGCGTCCGGACCGTTGGCTCCGCCCTGGCACAGCGGGATGTTGAGCGGATCGTTCACGCCGCCGAGGCGGAAGCCCTTCGATGCCTGGACGTTGAACGACATGTCGGGAGTCGGCTCGTACGAGAGGATGAGCCGCGGCGAGAAGCCGCTCGACGAGGTGGAATCACCGATCCGCGTGTCGCCGTTGGCGAACACGCCGCCCGAGATGAAGTCGCGGCTTTCCTTGAAGTCGTAGTAGCGGCCGCCGGCGGTGACGGTCAGCTGGCCGAAGTCATAGCTCGCTTCGCCGAAGACCGCCTTCTGCTCGATGTCGTAAGGTATGTCGGCGGAATAAGGGTTGTCTGGCGGGGCGACGCCATTCGCCGCTCCGGCTGAGACCCCTGCACCGAGAGCCGCGTCGACGAAAGCATCGTAGCCGGGCGTGGGCAGGCGCTGCTCGTAGATGCGCTTCGTGTCGGAATAGAACCCGCCGAGCACCCACTGGAAGGGGCTGTCGTTGTTCGAGGCCAGGCGGACTTCCTGGGCCCACTGCTCCAGCTCGGTCGTGTCACGCAAGTTCGAGGGCAGCAGGACCGCCGCCGGATCGACGCCCGCCCCGAGCAGCGGGGTCACGGTAACCGATCCGCTGAGAGCGCTGGCATCGCGGCTGACCAGGATGTTGCGGTCCATGTAGCTGGTGATGGAGGTGAGCTGGATCGCGCCGAGGCCGACCTCGATCGCCAGATCCGCCAGCAGCGTTTCGTCGCGGAAGCCTTCCTTCAGCAGCAGGTACTGCTCGCGCTCCGCAAAGGTCTCCGGGGTGCTGTTGAACCGGTTGTAGTAGAGATTGTAGGCGTCCTGCCGGTTGAACCCGTCGGTCCTGATCTCCTGGTAGACCACCCGCGGGGTGATCTGGATGTCGGCGGTAGGCTCGAACAGCACCGACACGCGGCCCCCTATGCGGCTGCCGTCGTTGATGTTCTCCTCCGCGGCCGGGCCGATCGCGTCGACGAAGCCGGCGTATTTGGTGCCGTAGCCGACGATACGGACAGCGGCGTTGTCGCCCATCGGCAGGTTGATCGCGCCCTTGAGGTGATAGCCGAGATCATCCTCGTCCAGCATATTCACGTTGGCTTCGACCTGGCCTTCCACGGTATCGAGGCGCGGCTGGTTGGTGATGTAGCGCAGCGTACCGCCGACGGAGCCGGAGCCGAACAGCGTTCCTTGCGGGCCGCGCAAGGTTTCCACGCGGTTGAGGTCGAAAAGATCGAAGTCGGGCGTGAACAGCGAGAGCGAGATCACCGACTCATCGAGATAGACGCCGACCTGTTCCTTCACGCCTGGCTGGTCGCGGACGATCTGCCCCGCCGAAACGCCGCGTACGGAGACCTGGCTCTGTCCCGGCCCGAGGTTCTGCACCGTAAGGCCGGCGACGTTGCGCGACAGGTCCTCGATCGTATTCGCGCCGGACCGCTGGATGTCTTCCTGCGTCTGGGCGTTGATCGAGAAGGGTACGTCGACGATCGCGGTAGCCCGCTTGGTCGCGGTCACGATGATTTCGCTGTTGTTCGATCGGCCGCTGACGTTCGCATCGACCTGCCCGTCCTGCACATCCTGCGCGTCTTGCGCAGAGGCAGGCAACGCTATGAGCGCACCAGCGGCACACCCGACGAGGAGCCCCCGCAGCAAATGCCATCGGGCGTACGTTCCAGACCTAGCCATCCCTACTCTCCCATAGAGGCCGTTTGCCGGCCTTCGCGGGGAGATTGTTTCAAACGGAACGGCTTTACAATTCAAAAGCCTGAGCCGGTCGAAGCGCGGCGACGACATGTGGCCGTGACGACACAGTAGCGAAGCCTTCCGCGACGGCGATTCGGCGGCCCCTGCCGGGATGAAGATCCTCAGGTTCGGGTCGATCTCAAGGGGGGAAACCACTGGTCGGGACGACAGGATTCGAACCTGCGACCCCCACACCCCCAGTGTGATGCGCTACCAGGCTGCGCTACGTCCCGATCCAGTGGAGGGGCGCCTATAGGCCCGAGCCGGGAGCAAGGCAAGCGCGGCTGATTGCCAGTACAAACCTTTGCTGCTAGGCGCGGCGCACTTGGCGGGAGGGGGCCGTAAAGCCTTGCCCGCTGTCGACCGTAACGGACATTCTCCTTACCGATAGGCCACCACGATGCTTGACCTTCTCTCCGCCGCCGCCTCCCAGGGAGCCGCGCCGGGCTGGACCGGATTCCTGCCGATCATCGGCATGATCGCCATCTTCTGGTTCCTGATCATCCGCCCGCAGATGCGCCAGCAGAAGGCGCACCGGGAGAAGATCGCAGCCATCAAGAAGGGCGATCAGGTGGTCACCGCCGGCGGCCTCGTCGGCAAAGTCACCAAGGTGGACGACAACTACGCCGAGATCGAGATCGCCCAGGGCGTCCGCGTGAAGGCGGTCCGGGCCACGATCGGCGACATCATCCAGCCCGGCGGCAAGCCGGCCAACGACTGACAGCAGGCAGGGTAGACGACCGGACATGCTCGATTTTCCCCGCTGGAAGCGCATCTGGCTCTGGGTGCTGACGCTGGCCGCCGTGGCGGCCGCGATCCCTTCGCTGGTGCTGCACAACGGCGGGCGCTGGCCCGCGCAGTTGCCGGACCCCGTGGTCAACCTGGGGCTGGACCTTGCCGGCGGCAGCCGCATCCTGCTCGAAGCCGATCCGCGCCAGGTCGCGCAGCAGCGGCTGGAAACGATGGAGGAGGGGGTTCGTGACGCCCTGCGCCAGGCCGAGCCGCGCATCCGCATCGGGGAGATGTCCAGCGCCGGCGGCCGTCTGTCCTTCATGCTCGACGATCCGTCGCAAGTCGATGCCGCGCGCGATCTGATCGAACCGCTCACCACCGGCGCCGGTCTTTCCGGCCAGCGCGACTGGACGATCGAGGTGCTCGACGGCACCCGCTTCGTCCTCACGCAGACCCAGGCCGGCCTGGCCGTCGCGGTGGACCAGGCGATGGACAGCGCCAAGGACGTGATCGACCGCCGCGTCGACGCGCTCGGCACGCGCGAGCCGACTATCATCCGCGAAGGCGAGACCCGCATCTCGGTCGAAGTGCCGGGCCTCGACGATCCGGAGGCGCTCAAGGAGCTGCTCGGCCAGACCGCCAATCTCGAATTCAAGCTGGTCGACCAGACCGCACTGCCGGCCGACGTGGCGCAAGGCATCGCCCCGCCGGGCAGCGAGATCGTGCCCTATGCCGAAGGCACGGACTTCGCCGGCACCTCGATCGCGGTGAAGCGCCTCGGCGGCATTCGCGGTGACTCGCTGACCAACGCGCAGCAGAGCTTCGATCCGCAGACCAACGAGCCGGTGGTGAACATCACCTTCGACCCGGTCGGCGGGCGCCGCTTCGCCCAGCTGACCAGCGAGAACGTCGGCAAGCCGTTCGCCATCATCCTCGACGGCAAAGTGCTTTCCGCGCCGAACATCAACGAGCCGATCTTCGGCGGCACGGCGCAGATTTCCGGCAACTTCACGACCGAGACCGCGAACCAGCTGGCGATCTCCCTGCGGTCCGGCGCGCTGCCGGTCGATCTGACGGTGATCCAGCAGGGCACCGTCGGCCCGGAGCTCGGCGCGGACTCGATCCGCAAGGGCGTGATCGCAATGCTGGTTGGCGCGCTGGCCGTGATCGTGCTGATGACGGTGACCTATGGCCGCTTCGGCATCTATGCGAACATCGCGCTGGTCATCAACGTGCTGATGCTGGTCGGCATCATGTCGCTGATGAACAGCACTCTGACGCTGCCCGGCCTAGCCGGTTTCGTGCTGACGATTGGCGCCGCGGTGGACGCCAACGTGCTGATTTACGAGCGCATACGCGAGGAGCGGAAGAAGGGCCGGCGGGTGATCGCGGCGGTCGAGAACGGCTACAAGGAAGCGAGCCGGGCGATCTACGACGCCAACGTCACCAACTTCATCGCCGGCGTGCTGCTGTTCCTGTTCGGCTCCGGCCCGGTGCGGGGCTTCGCCATCGTGCTGATCATCGGGCTGTTCACCAGCGTCTTCACCGGCGTTACGCTGACCCGCATGTGGGTCGCCGGCTACCTGCGGCGCGCGCGCCCCACCGACCTGCATATTTGAGGGACCCGCCATGCGATTGCTCAAGCTTGTCCCGGACAACACCAACATCCACTTCCTTAAGTGGAGGATCCCGTTCTACGTCGTCAGCCTGCTGCTGATCGCGGCCAGCATCACGCTGGTGTTCACCAAAGGGCTCAACCTCGGCGTCGACTTCGTCGGCGGCCAGCAGATCCAGGTGACTTTCACCGAGCGGAACGAGGCGCCGATGGCCGAACTGCGCGAGCGGATCGGCGCGCTCGGCTATGGCGAGCCGGTGATCCAGAGCACCGACGCAGCCAACGCGGTCAACATCCGCTATCGCATGCCGCCGGAAGTGCAGGACGATCCGGCAGCCTCCGAGGCGATGACCAGCGAGGTGATCACCACGATCACCGACAACTTCGCCGACGCGCGGATCGACGATCTGAGCGCCGTTTCGGGGAAAGTGTCGGAAGAGCTGTTCTCGACCGCCATGTACGCGCTGCTGTTCGCGATGATCGCCATCTCGATCTACATCTGGGTGCGCTTCGAATGGCAGTTCGGCGTCGGCGCGCTGTTCGCGCTGTTCCACGACGTCGTGCTGACGGTCGGCATGTTCGCGCTGTTCCAGTTCGAATTCGATCTCAAGATCATCGCCGCGATCCTCACCATCATCGGCTATTCGCTGAACGACACGATCGTCATCTACGACCGTATCCGCGAAAACCTGAAGAAGTACCGCAAGATGCCGGTGCCCGAGCTGCTCGACCTGTCGGTCAACGAGACGCTGTCGCGCACGGTCATGACGTCCGTCACGCTGCTCGCCGTGCTGGTGGCGCTGCTGCTGCTGGGACCCGCCAGCCTGTTCGGCTTCACCGCGGCGATCACGCTGGGCATCTTCGTCGGCACCTACAGCTCGGTCTACATGGCTGCGCCGATCCTGATCTGGCTCGGCGTAACCTCCGACAGCTTCGTGCCCACGGAAAGCGCCGCCGACCGGCAGGAACGCGTCGCCAAGGGCGAGGCCTGAGCCGAGGGGCTAAGGCTTCAGGAGGCGGTCGTAGTACTCCGCCAAGGTTGCTGCGTGGGACTGCCAGCTGAAGCGTTCGGTCGTTGCTGCGACGGCTGAGGGCTGGGGCGGGTCGGCGAGGAGCGCGGCGACGGCGCCGGCGATCGCTTGCGGATCGCGGGGCACGATGCGGCCGGCGATGTCCGACGTGACGAGTTCCCGCGCTCCGCCGGCGTCTGTGATGACCAGTGGGCAGCCGCAGGCGAGTGCCTCTACCCAGGCGTTCGCCAGGCCTTCGCTGGAGGAGGGCAGGACCATCGCGTCGCTGGCCGAGAGGACGACCGGCAGCAGCGTGTGATCGAGCGAGCCGAGGAAGTGGACCCGTCCGGCCACTCCCAGCGAAGCGGCCAGGGCGGCCAGCTTCGCCCGGTCCGCTCCGGTGCCGACGAGCAGCAGCCGTGCGCCGGGCAGGTGGGGCAGGGCGCGGATGACGAGTTCCTGGCCTTTGCGGGGGATCAGCGCGCCGACAGTGGCCAGCAGCGGCATGCCGGCGGGCAGATCGATGCCGAGGTGCCGCGCCAGCCGCCGGCGGCTTTCCGCACGGTCGAGCGGGCGGAACAAGTCGCGGTCCAGGCCGGTGTAGTGGATGGCGATCTTCTCGCCCGGGAGGCCGAGGGCCGTCATGTCGTCGGCCAGGGCGCGGGAGACCGCCAGCACTCCCGCCGCTTCGTTGGCCGCATGGCGCATCTGCCGGCGGGGATAAGCGCGTTTGCCAAAGTAGGAGATATCCGCGCCGCGCGCCTTGATGGCGAAGGGCAGGCCGAGAGCGCCGGCGATGCGGGCCGCCGCCGGCCCGTCGGGGTAGAAGAACTGCGCGTCCACGAGGTCGAACGGCGCTTCGGCGTGAAGCCGGCGGGCGAGGGGCAGCACCGCGCGGGCGATCAGGCGCGGGTTGAAGCGGCCGCCGACCTTCGGGATAAGGGAGAAGCGCGGGCGGTGCACGGTAACGCCGTGCTCTGTTCCGTCGACGGCTGCAGCAGCGAGCGCCCTGTACCGGCCGAAGGCGACCGGCGGGACGCCGATGGGGTTGACGACCGTGACCTGCCAGTCGCCGCGCGCTGCCAGCGCCTCCAGGCTGCGCGCGACGAATGTGCCGAAGCGCGGCGTGTGGGGGTTGGGGTAGAGCGTCGCCAGCGACAGCAGGCGCTTCACAGCCGGCGGACCAGCATTTCCGCCACTGCCAGCCACTGCGGCTTGTCGACCACGACCTGCCGCTGTCCGGCGCCGGGGGGCAGCAGGCCGACCAGCGTGCCCTGGCGATCGATCAGCCGGCCGAAGGCGAAGCGTCCGCCGCTGCGGGGCACGAGCACGTCGCGGTTGACGATCTTCGGCGCCTCTTCTGGATCGACCTGCCGCAGCCACAGCTGGTCGCCCGCGCGGTATTCGCCCTGCGCGGCGTCGATCGTGACGCAGACGAGCCGGGCGCCAGCGTCGAGCTGGGTCGGCAGGATGGCGTCGCGCGGATTGGGGAGGGCTTCCGGGCCGCTTTCGGTGAGCCGGGCGACGATCTGCGGCTGGGCCGAGTCGTTGCCCCGCAGCAGGGTCTCCGGCTCGACGCGGAGCGCGGCCGCGATGCGGTTCATCCAGTCGAGCGAGAGATTGCGCATGCCGGTTTCGAGGCGGCCGATCGTCTGCGCGGTGGTCGGCGGATCGCAGGCGGCGCCGACTTCCGCCAGGGTCATCCCCTTCTCTTTGCGCACGTCGCGAATACGATTGATCACGCATTTTCCCCTATAACCAAAACGGTAAAAAGTTCTTTCCTATTCGAACCGTGATTGTCAAGAGCTGCTGTCGCGAATCGCAGGAGAACGGAAATGCACAGGGAACTGGCGGAACGTGAATTGACCAGCGAAGGGCCTCGCCGGGGCGAAGGAACCGGCCCGCGGAGGCGGAGCGTGACCGTCAACCTGGCGGAGTCGCCGATCGCCTGGCTCCACGCCCGGGGCCACCTGGACGAGCGCCTGTTCGACGCCGGCGAGCGGCTGCGCGCCGACTACGAGCATGCCGGGATCGCGCCCGGGGTGACGATGCGCTGGGAGCCGGTGCGGATCCGCGGGAGCGCGAGCTCGGGCCTTTCGCCTCCGGAGCGCCAAATCGCCGCCCGGCAACGCTTCGACGGGGCGATCCGGGCGGCGGGGAAGGGGCTGGAGGACATCCTCTGGCGCGTGGTCTGCGCCGGCGAGACGCTGGCCGGCGCGGAGAGGGCGCTTTCCTGGCCGACCCGAAGCGGCAAGCTGGTGCTCCGGCTGGCGCTGGAGCGCGTGGCGGATTTCTATCGGATCCGGTGACGGGTTGGTGTGGGGGCGCGGTTGTTTTTCACGCGGAGACGCGGAGACGCGGAGTGTTTTGCGCTTGCGGAGGCGGCTTGGCCTGGACGAACGGTGGAGCCAGGCCTCGCCCCCTCCGTCAGCCCTGCGGGCTGCCACCTCCCCCAGGGGGGAGGATTTTTTGGGCACGCAAAGGCGCTAAGGCGCGAAGGGAGCTTCGTCGTCCTCCAACACTCCATCGTCACCCTGAACTTGGTTCAGGGTCCATCCCGCCGCCGCGGAGGTGCCTGCGGGCTGGGCATGGGCGAGCCGCTGGTGCCCGCCGGCAGGGGCAGGTCGAGCCCGAGAAATGGATGCTGAAACGAGTTCAGCATGACGGAAGTGGAACCAGAGGCTCCCCCGGAGGGGGAGGATTTGGAGGAGTTAGCCTTAGCCTCGGCCGGCGCTGTCTCTAGCGGAGAGTTCGCGGCCGGTGCGCCAGGTTTGCACGAGGAACACCGCCAGCATGATCGCGGCGCAAGTGGAGACGAAGAAGTCGAAGCCGCTGAAGCCGGGCACGAGCTTGGCGCCGGGGGCATCGAAGTACATCGTAACGGTCAGGCCGATCAGCAGCAGGCGCATCTCGGTCGGGCCGGCGCCGAGGTGGGAGAGCGGGAAATCGCCGTTGACCTTCGCGATCAAGAAAGTGTGGACCGCCAGCAGCAGGTATGCGGCGACGGCGAACAGCGCCACGTCGACGCGCACGAAAGGGCTAGCGCCGATCCCGGCGAGGATCAGCAGGATGGCCAGACCGTCGCAGCTGTGGTCGATGAAGTAGCCGTAGCGCGGCCGCTCGATGGCCCGGTAGCGGGCGAGGCTGCCGTCGAGGGAATCGCCGAACCAGTGGCCGACGTAGCCGGCGACCGCCAGCCACAGCCAGTCGCGATCGGCGTTGCTCAGAGCATAAGCGAGGAAGACCACCGCGGCCGAGACGAGCGCCAGGAGGGTGAGCTGGTCGGGCGTGGTCCAGCGCGGCATTCGCCGGCACAACCAGTCGAGCAGGCGGCGTTCGCCCCTGGTGAGCACGGTCTGCTGGATTCGCCTTACGGTGGGCGCTGCCCGAGGGTGACTCATCTACCGCTCATCGCTTGCCGGCCGGCCTACGGCAAGGGATTATTGCAGTTTCGTGTCAGCCCTCGACCTGTTCGGCGAGCTCCAGCCAGCGCTCTTCGGCCGCCTCCTTCTCCGCCCGGGCGGTCTCGATGCCCTTGCTGATGGTGGCGAATTTCTGCGGATCGCGGGTGAACAGGTCGGGGTCGGAGAGGATCTCCTCGCCGCGCGCGATCGCCGCCTCGAGCTCCTCGATGCGGGCCGGGAGCAGTTCGTAGTCGCGCTGGTCCTTGTAGGAGAGCTTGACCTTGCCCGCCCCGCTGGCGGGAGGGGGCTGAGGGGTGGGCGTGTTCTTGGGCCCACCCCCGGCCCCTCCCGCAGGCGGGAGGGGGGATTTGCTCTTCTCGGGGCGTAGCCGCAGCCGCTCCGCGCGCTTGGCCTGCCAGTCCTCGTATCCGCCGGCGACGATGTCCACCACGCCGCTGCCGTCGAGGCCGAGCGTCACGGTGACCGTGCGGTCGAGGAAGTCGCGGTCGTGGCTGACGATCAGCACGGTGCCGTCGTAATCGGCGACGACTTCCTGCAGCAGGTCGAGCGTTTCGAGATCGAGATCGTTGGTCGGCTCGTCCAGCACGAGGAGGTTGGAGGTGCGGGCGAATTCGCGCGCCAGCAGCAGGCGCGAGCGTTCGCCGCCCGAGAGCGTGCCGACTTTGGTATCGACCAGGCCCGGATCGAACAGGAAGTCCTTGAGATAGCCTTGGACGTGCTTGCGCACGCCGCGCACGTCGATCCAGTCGCCGCCTTCGGCGAGAATGTCGCGCACCGTCTTGCCGGGCTGCATCAGCGAGCGCTGCTGGTCGATCATCACGCCGGACAGGGTCTTGGCCAGCGTGACTTTGCCTTCGTCGGGCTCCAGCTCTCCGGTGAGCAGCTTGAGCAGCGTGGTCTTGCCGGCGCCGTTCGAACCGACGATGCCGATCCGGTCCCCGCGCTGCACCCGCAGCGAGAAGTCGCGAATGATCGTGCGGTACTCGACTCCCTCTCCCGTTCGTCCTGAGCTTGTCGAAGGGCGGGCGTCGCGCGGGGTTCGTGGTTCGACAGGCTCACCACGAACGGCTTGGGGTTCACCAGGAACGGCTTCGGGCTCACCACGAACGGCTTGGGGTTCACCAGGAACGGCTTCGGGCTCACCACGAACGGTGAGGGGGAAGCGCTTGGTGACGTGCTCGGCGACGATGACCGACTTGGTCTTGCTGTCGTCGCTGGCGATGGCGAGCTTGGCGGTGCCGCCGGGGGTGAGCATGGCCGCGCGCTGGGCGCGCATCTCGTAGAGCTTCTCCAGCCGTCCCTGGTTGCGCTTGCGCCGTGCGGTGACGCCGCGTTCGAGCCAGTGCGCCTCGAGCTTGAGGCGGGCGTCGAGCCGTTCCGCCGCGCGGGCCTCTTCGGCATAGACCTGCTCTTCCCACGCCTCGTAGCCGCCGAAGCCGATCTCCTTGCGCCGCAGCGAGCCGCGGTCGAGCCACAGCGTCGCGCGGGTTAGGCGCTTGAGGAAGGTGCGGTCGTGGCTGATCGCCAGGAAGGCGCCGTTGAAGCGCTGCAGCCAGCTTTCGAGCCACTCGATCGCGGAAAGGTCGAGGTGGTTGGTCGGTTCGTCCAGCAGCAGCAGGTCGGGGTCCATGGCCAGGGCACGGGCGAGGGCGGCCCGGCGCCGCTCGCCGCCGCTGGCGCTGTCGGCCGGGCGGGCCATGTCGATTCCGAGCTGGCCGGCGATCGCCTCGACATCGTGCGCGGCGGGAGCGCCGGGGCCATGGAGGGCGTAATCCATCAGGGTGTCGTAGCCGCTGAAGAACGGATCCTGCTCCAGGATCACGATCCGCGTGCCGGGCTGGATCGAGCGGCGGCCCTTGTCCGCCTCGATCTGGTCGGCGATCAGCTTGAACAGCGTGGTCTTGCCCGCGCCGTTGCGGCCGATCAGGGCGAGCCGGTCGCGCGGGGCGATGTGCAAGTCGAGGTCGCGAAACAGCCAGCGGCCGCCTTGCTGCAGGCCCAGGCCTTCCCAGGAGAGGATCGGTGCTTCCGCCATGGCGCGCCGCCTAGCCGCTGGTGTAAGGCGGAACAAGCCGGTTCACCGGGGCGTCATCGGCCCGGGCGCACCCGGTGCCTCGAAGGAGATGGTCCTATGATCCGTTACGCTCTTCCGCTGCTTCTTATCACGGCGCTCACCAGCCCCGCCGCCGCCGCCGAAATCCAGATCGCCGCGACCGGCCCGGTCGTGGAGCTCACGATCAACGAGAACGTGGAGGCCGAGCCGGATATCGCCACCGTCAGCGCCGGGGTGACCACTCAGGCCCGCACCGCGGTGGAGGCGATGCGCACCAACGCCAGGGCGATGACCGCCGTGGTCGACCGGATCAAGCAGCTCGGCGTGGCGGAGCGCGACATCCAGACCAGCGGGATCAATCTCGGCGCGATGTACGATTACGACCAGCCGAACCAGCGCCAGGTGTTCCGCGGCTACCAGGCCTCCAACCGAGTCAGCGTGAAGCTGCGCGACATCCAGCGGACCGGCGAAGTGCTCGACGCGCTGGTCGCCGCCGGAGCGACCGACCTCGGCGGACCGGACTGGTCGATCGACGACGATACCGCCGCCCGCGCCCAGGCGCGCCGTGCGGCGATGGAGAAGGCCCAGGCCCAGGCGCTCGATTATGCGCGCATGGCCGGTTACGCGAACGTGCGCCTGCTGGAGATCAACGAGTCGATGATCTCCTCCCGGCCGATGCCGATGGTCGCGCAGATGGCGAGGGCGGAAGCGGCGGACGCCTCCACCCCGGTGCAGCCCGGGATGGTCCAGGCGGGGGTAGTCGTCACCGTGAAGTACGAGCTGACACGCTAGCTGAACCGATGTCGGCGTGCCTATTCACAACTTGTTCAATGCGCGGGGGCTAGGCATCATCGAATGATGAGCAAGCCGTTCTTCTCCGTAGTCGCCGGTGCGGCGTTGGCCTTGGGCCTCGCCGCGCCCGCGCTCGCCGAACAGAGCCGCGGCGACCAGGCCAGCGCGCGCAAGGAGATGCGCGCCGGCAACGTGAAGACCCTGCGGGAAATCGAGCGCATCGTCGTCCCGCAGATCGAGCGACGCGGCAACGTGGAATACCTCACGCCCGAGTGGGACGAGGTCGCCCGCGCCTATCGCCTGAAATTCATCGACAACGCCCAGGGACAGGTTATCTGGGTCGATGTCGATGCCAGAACCGCCCGTATTCTGCGGGTTTCGAAATAGCGCATGGGAAACACCCCGGCTGTTGACGCGTTTATGAACAAGGCCCAGTTACGGGTCGCGTCACAGCAGGGGACCCGTGAATGCGCATCTTAATCGTCGAAGACGAGCCGACTCTCGGCCAGCAGCTCAAGGGCACGCTGGAGCAGACCGGCTATGCGGTGGACCTTTCCACCGACGGCGAAGACGGCCATTTCCTCGGCGCCACCGAAGACTACGACGCGGTGATCCTCGACCTCGGCCTGCCCGAGATCGACGGGCTCACCGTGCTGGGCATGTGGCGCAAGGAAGGGCGCAATTTCCCCGTCCTCGTGCTCACCGCGCGCGACAGCTGGTCCGACAAAGTGGCCGGGCTCGACGCCGGGGCCGACGATTATCTCGCCAAGCCGTTCCAGACCGAAGAGCTGATCGCCCGCCTGCGTGCGCTGATCCGCCGCGCTTCGGGCAACGCCAGTTCCGAACTGATCGCCGGGGACGTGCGGCTGGACACGCGTTCCGGCCGGGTCACCCGCGCCGGGGAGCCGGTCAAGCTGACCGCGCAGGAATACAAGCTGCTGAGCTACCTGATGCACCACAAGGGCAAGGTGGTCAGCCGCACCGAACTGATCGAACACATCTACGATCAGGATTTCGACCGCGATTCGAACACGATCGAGGTTTTCGTGACCCGGATTCGCAAGAAGCTGGGCGCCAATGTCATCACCACCATCCGTGGCCTCGGTTATAGCCTCGACGACCCCGACGAAGCCCCGCGCGAGTAACGCCTCGCCCGATGGCGCCGGCCAGGCTGTAACGCCCGGCGGGGCGGCGGACGAGCAGGCGTTGGGCGCCGGGCCGGGCACGCCGCACACCGGCAGCCTGGCGCGGCGCATGATCCTGATCGCTGCGGGATGGATCTCCATCCTGCTGCTGGTCGGCGGCGTGGCGCTGGACCGCACGCTCACCTCGCTCGTCACGCGCCAGTTCGACGAACAGCTCGGCTATGTGCTCACGGCGATGATCGGCTCGGCCGAGATCGGGCCGGAGGGCGAAGTCTATTTCAACCGCCCGCTGGGCGACCAGCGGTTCCTGGAGCCGAACAGCGGCTTTTACTGGCAGATCAGCGCCGAAGGGCAGGAGGACTGGCCTTCGCGCTCGCTGTGGGACCGGCGGCTGGAGCCGAGCGAGGAGCCGGCGGGTTCGGAGCCGAAGCACTACGATTCCGACCAGTTCGAGGACGAGCCGCTGCGCGTGGCCGAACGGACGATCCGCCTGCCGGGCAGCGATACCGAATGGCGCTTCCTGGTCGCCGGGTCGCGCAAGGAGCTGGACGAGCAGATCGAGGAGCAGCGGTCGATCCTCGCCTGGTCCTTCGCCGTGCTGGGGATCGGCCTGTTCCTGATCGCCATTCTGCAGACCTGGTACGGCCTTAGCCCGCTGCGCCGCATCCGCAAGGCGATCGCCCGCATCCGGACGACCGGGCGGGCGCGCGTGACGGACCCGCTGCCGCTGGAAGTCCAGCCGATGGTCGAGGAGCTGAACGCGCTGCTGGCCCACTCGGAAAAGCAGGCCGAGGAGGCGCGCACCCATGCCGGCAACCTGGCTCATGCCCTGAAGACCCCGCTGACCGTGCTGACCAACGCCGCCCATGCCCATTCGCCCGATCTCGATGAGACCGTCCTGCGCGAAGCGTCGGTTATGCGCCGCCAGGTCGATCACCACCTTGCGAGAGCACGCGCCGCCGGGCGCCGTGCCACCGGGCTCGCCCGGGCCGACGTGATGGAGAGCGCCGAGGCCGTCGAGCGAGCGGTCGGGCGGCTCTATCCGGACGTACGCTTCGATCTCGACGGAACGGGCCGCCCGCGGGTCGCGCTCGAGCGGCAGGACCTCGACGAGATCCTCGGCAACCTGATCGAGAACGCGGCCAAGTACGGCGGCGGCAGCGTGTTCGTCACCGTCGATCCGGAACCGGGTGCGGAGCTGTGCACGATCTGGATCGAGGACGACGGCGCGGGGATATCCGAGGCCGATCGCCCGCGCATCTTCTCGCGCGGCGCGCGGCTGGATACAGAGAAGCCCGGCACCGGGCTCGGCCTGGCCATCGTGCGCGACGTGGTGGAAATCTACGGGGGTGCGGTGGAGCTCGACGAGAGCGAGGACCTCGGCGGACTTCTGGTGCGGCTCAAGCTGCCGAGGGCGAACGCGCCCTGACCAACGAAGGTTCAGCGTGGGTTTAGGCCGGTTGTGTTAACCGTTTGGTCAACAACAACTTTGCTGCCGGAGAGTCGCCATGCCTGCCACCCTGTTCCGCCCCGCCGCGCTGCTGGCGGCGACTTTGGCGCTCGGCGCCTGTTCCACTTACGGCAACGGCTATGGCGGCGTCTCGATCGGCTACGGCGGCTATGGTGGGTACGACCGCTACGGCTACGATCGCTATGACCGTTACGGCTACTATCCGTACTACGGCTGGTACGACGGGTTCTACTACCCGGGCACCGGGTATTACCTCTACGACCGCTACGGCAGCCGTTATCGCTGGGACGACCGTCACCGGCACTACTGGGAGTCCCGCCGGGGCCGGCGCGACGTTCGCGACAACTGGAGCGGTTATCGCCAGGAGGCGCCCCGCGAAGGCAACCGCGGATGGCGCCGCGATCCGCGCGATATGAGTCGCGACCGCGATCGCCGAACCCAGAGCATGGGCCAGGCCCGTTCGGAAGCCCTGCGGTCGCGCAGCGAGAGCCGGCGCGAGGCGCAGGCTCAGCGGCGCGAGAACCGCAGCGAGCGCGCTGAAGAACGGCGGGAGAACCGCGGCTGGCGGACCGAGCCGCGCGACTGAGCGGGGCTAAAGCCTAGCCGGCCTGGGCCCGCTGGTGGTGGCGGATCACTTCCTCGATCACGAAGCGGATGAACTTCTCGCTGAATTCGGGATCGAGATCCGCCTCTTCGGCAAGGTTGCGCAGGCGCTTGATCTGGCGCTCTTCCCGCGCAGGGTCGGCGGGCGGCATGGCCATCTTGGCCTTGTACTCGCCGACGGCCTGGGTGATCCGGAAACGCTCCGCCAGCATGTGAATCAGAGCGGCGTCGATGTTGTCGATGCTCTTCCTGTAGGAGGCGAGCACCTCGTCGGAATCGCGTCGGTTTTGCGGGTCTTGTGGTTGAGTGGCCATATGCGAAGAACGGTAGCATCTATTCCGCGCTTGCCAACCGCGCCGTGCGCACCTTAGGGCCGCGGCATGAGCGCCGAGGTCATTCCGCTGCCCAAAAGAGGCGAGGGCAAGGAGCCGTCCCTGGCTCCGATCCTCAATCTTACCGCCACGGCGATGAATTCCGTCAATGCGATCATCCTCGATCGCATGCAGAGCGAAATCCCGCTGATCCCTTCGCTCGCCGGCCACCTGATTGCGGGCGGCGGCAAGCGCATGCGCCCCATGCTGACGCTCGCCGGCGGGGAACTGGTGGGATACAACGGCACGCGCCACCACAAGCTTTCGGCCGCGGTCGAGTTCATCCACACCGCCACTCTGCTGCACGATGACGTCGTCGACGGGTCCGAGCAACGCCGCGGCAAGTCCGCCGCCAACATCGTGTTCGGCAACCCGGCGACGGTGCTGGTGGGCGATTTCCTGTTCGCCCGCGCTTTCGAGCTGATGGTCGAGGACGGGAGCCTGAAGGTGCTGAAGATCCTCAGCTCCGCGAGCGCGATCATCGCCCAAGGCGAAGTCGACCAGCTGACCGCCCAGCGCAAGATCGAGACCAGCGAGGAACGCTACCTCCACATCATCGGCGCGAAGACTGCCGCACTGTTCGCCGCCGCCAGCCGCATTGCCGCCGTTGTCGCCGAATGTTCCGACGCAGAGGAGAAAGCTCTCGACGATTACGGACGCAATCTCGGCATCGCTTTCCAGCTCGTCGACGATGCGATCGATTACGACACGGGCACCGCCGACATGGGCAAGGACCGTGGCGATGACTTCCGCGAAGGCAAGATGACTCTGCCGGTGATCCTCGCCTATGCTCGCGGCTCGGAGGAGGAGCGGCGCTTCTGGCAGGACGCCATCGCCGGCTTCCGCACCGAGGACGAGGACCTGGCCCACGCGGTGGAGCTGATCCGCAGGCACGGAGCGATCGAAGCCACCCGCGAACGCGCCCGCCACTTCGCCCAGCGTGCCTGCGACGCGCTGTCGATCTTCCCCGACGGAAGGGCGCGACAGGCCATGGTCGAAGCGGCGCAGTTCGCGGTGAGCCGGGGTTATTGACCGGGTCCAAAGCTCGTTACCCCGAACTTGTTTCAGGGTCCATGGTGCCTCACAGACCGACCCTCACCAGGAGGCGAGATGGATGCTGAAACGAGTTCAGCATGACGATTTTGGTATGCATGAGCTTTCCAATCCCCCGTCACCCTGAACTTGTTTCAGGGTCCATGGTGCCTCACAGACCGACCCTCACCAGGAGGCGAGATGGATGCTGAAACGAGTTCAGCATGACGGGTTTGGTGTGCATGACCAGGGTTGGTGCGGGGTGAGGGTTTGAATTGAGCGAACTTCCCATCCATGCCGTCCTGCCGGACCTGCTGGCCGCGTTGCGCGCGCGGACGGGGGCGGTGCTGGTCGCGCCGCCGGGGGCCGGCAAGACCACCGCCGTCGCACCGGCGCTGCTGGACGAGCCGTGGTGTACAGGCACGGTGATCCTCACCAGTCCGCGCCGGGTCGCCGCGCGCGCGGCGGCGGAGCGGATGGCGGAGCTACTGGGGGAGAAAGTCGGGGAGCGGGTCGGTTACCTGACCCGTCTGGACAGCAGGCAATCGGCCGCGACGCGCATCCTGGTGGTCACAGAAGCGATCTTCGTCAGCCGCATTCTCGGCGATCAGGAACTGACCGGCGTGTCCGCGGTGCTGTTTGACGAGGCGCACGAGCGGCACCTGGACAGCGACCTCGGCCTGGCGCTGGCGCTTGAAAGCCAGGCGGTGCTGCGCGAGGATCTGCGCATCTGCGTGATGTCCGCGACGATCGACGGGGCGCGTTTCGCCGGCCTGATGGGCGAGGGCACGCCGGTGATCGAAAGCGAGGGCAGGGCCCACCCGCTGCGGATCGAATGGCTCGGCAGCCGTCCCGAGCTGCGCACCGGCGAGGCCGTGGCCGGCGCGGTGCTGCAGGCCTGGCGGGAAGAGCAGGGCGATGTTCTCGCCTTCCTTCCTGGCGTCGGGGAGATCGAGCGTGCCCGTGAGCGGCTGGAGGAGCGGTTGACGGACGTGCCGATCCTGCCGCTGCACGGCCAGGTCGAGCCTAGCGCCCAGCGTGCGGCGATCCGGCGCGATCCGCAGGGACGGCGGCGGATCGTACTGGCGACCGCCATCGCCGAGACTTCGATCACGCTTGAGGGTGTCTCGGTGGTGGTGGATGCGGGCCTTTCCCGCCGGGCCGAGTTCGATCTTGCCGCTGGCGTCACCCACCTCGTGACCCATCGGGCGAGCCAGGCGGCGGCGGCGCAGCGGGCCGGGCGCGCCGCGCGGCAGGGGCCGGGCGTGGCTTACCGCTTGTGGGAGGAAGCGGCGCATCCGGGGCGCGAGCGGTTCGATCCGCCGGAGATGCTCACCAGCGACCTCGCGCCGCTGGTCCTAGCGCTGGCGCAATGGGGCGTGGCCGATCCGCTCACGCTGCCGTGGCTCGATCCGCCCCCTGCCGCTGCCCTGTCCGCTGCCCGGGCACGCCTGGCAGCGCTCGGCGCGCTCGACGGGGAAGGGCGCATCACAGAACAGGGTCGCCGCATTGCCGCGCTGCCGATGGCGCCGTGGCAGGCGGCGATGGTGCTCTACGGCGCAGAGCACGGAGCGGCGGACCGCGCGGCCAGGCTGGCGCTCCTGCTGCAGGAACGCGGCCTCGGCGGGCGCGGCGAGGACCTGGCGCAGCGGCTCTCGCGCTGGGACGGCGATCGCTCGGCGCGGGCGGAGGCGAGCCGCAAGCTGGCGCAGGGCTGGGCGAAGCGGGCCCAATCCCTTGCAACCACCCCTCCCGTTCGCCCTGAGCTTGTCGAAGGGCGAGCGTCGCGCGAGGTTCGTGGTTCGACAGGCTCACCACGAACGGAGGGCGGGGTGCCTTTGGGCGTGCTCCTCGCAATGGCTCTCCCCGACAACATCGCGCGCCGGCGCGATCCTTCCGGGGAAAGCTGGATCAGCGCAGGAGGGCGCGGATACGTCCTCGACCCCACCTCGCCGCTGGCCATCGCCGAATGGCTCGCGATCGGCGACGCGCAAGGGCAGGCGAAAGGCGCGCGGATCACGGCGGCGGTGGCTCTGGCGACGCCCGAAGTCGAACAGTGGCTCTCCGAACGCATCGAGCGCCGCAGCGTGCTGCGCTGGACCGGGGAGCGGGTCGAAGCACGCCTGGAGCGGCGGATCGGGGCTATTACCCTGGCGAGCGGGCCCGATCCGCAGCCGGACACCGATGCAGTCACGGCTCTGCTTCTGGACAAGGCTGTGGAGAACCTTGCGGATATCCTGCCGACAGATCTTCTCGCCCGCGCCCGCTTCGCCGAGATCGCGGCGCTCTCGCCCGAGGAGCTGGCGGCGGAGGCGGACCAGTGGCTCGCTCCGCTCCTACACGGCCGCCGCGACCTCGCCGTGCCGAAGGGGCAGTTCGTCGATGCGCTACTCGGGCGGCTCGACTGGGATGCGCGGCAAAGGCTCGACAAAGTGGCCCCGCGCGAGTTCGTTACCCCCGCAGGCACGCACCATCCTGTCGATTATTCCGGCCCCGATGCTCCGGCGGTCGAAGTTCGCGTGCAGGCGCTGTTCGGGCTCGAACGCCACCCGATGATCGGCGACACGCCGCTGCTGCTCCGGCTCACCAGCCCCGCCGGGCGGCCGATCCAGTCGACCCGCGATCTGCCGGGCTTCTGGCGCGGAAGCTGGCGCGATGTCGCCAAGGAGATGAAGGGCCGCTACCCCCGCCACCGCTGGCCCGAGGAACCCTGGGCCGAGAAGCCCAGTTTGAAGACCAAGAACGCGTTTCACCGCACTTGATTCTTGCGGCGATCCGAACGAAAGGCAGCGCCATGCAGGCCCGTATCTACAAGCGCCCGAAGAACGCCATGCAGTCCGGCAAGGCGCACACCGACCAGTGGATCCTCGACTTCGTGCCGGCCGAGGCGAAGAAGCCCGACCCGCTGATGGGCTGGGCCGGCAGTGGCGACACGCGCTCGCAAGTCCAGCTCAAGTTCGCGACGTGCGAGGATGCGCAGGCCTATGCGGCGAAGTACGGCATCGATGCGATCGTCCACCAGCCGCCGCCGCGGAAGCTCAAACTGCAGGCTTACGCCGACAACTTCCGCTAAGGGTTCTTGCGCTCGCAGGGGTGCGCGTCTTTCCCTTGCAATCACGCGGCCAGCCAGCCATATGCGCGGCGGGAGTCGGGTGGACGTTCGCGTCCGCCAACCTGGTCAGGTCCGGAAGGAAGCAGCCACAACGGATGGCAGCGGGTCGCCCGGCTCCTTTTCTCCACACCATTGTTGCCATGACATTCGCGGGCTGAGCCCCTAACTTGCCCGCCATGATCGATTCAGGCGACATGTTCGGCGAGGGCGCGCCGCCGGAGGGCGACGAGGACGAGGCCCAGCCAAGCGCAGCGGAGCTCGAGGAGGCAGGCCAGGCGGCGATGTTCGGCGGTCCGGCCCTCACGGCGCCGGAGGCCCCGAAGCCGGTGGCGGCGACACCTTACCGCGTGCTTGCCCGCAAGTACCGGCCGCAGACCTTCTCCCAGCTCATCGGGCAGGACGCGATGGTGCGGACGCTGGCCAACGCGATCACCCGCGACCGGCTGGCCCATGCGTTCCTGATGACCGGCGTGCGCGGAGTCGGCAAGACGTCGACCGCCCGCCTGATCGCCAAGGCGCTCAACTGCGTCGGCCCGGATGGGCAGGGCGGCCCGACGATAGACCCTTGCGGCGTGTGCGAGCCATGCACGGCCATCGCCGAAGGCCGCCACATCGACGTCATCGAGATGGACGCGGCCAGCCACACCGGCGTGGATGACGTGCGCGAGATCATCGAGGCAGTGCGCTATGCGGCGGTCAGCGCGCGCTACAAGATCTACATCATCGACGAAGTCCACATGCTCAGCCGCAACGCGTTCAACGCGCTGCTCAAGACGCTGGAAGAGCCGCCGGCCCATGTGAAGTTCCTGTTCGCCACGACCGAGGTCGACAAGCTGCCGGTCACCGTGCTCAGCCGGACCCAGCGTTTCGACCTCAAGCGCATCCCCACCGGGCTGCTGCAGCAGCACTTCGCCAGCGTCTGCCGGATGGAAGAGATCGAAGCGGAGGAAGAGGCGCTGCACATGATCGCCGCCGCCGCGGAAGGCTCGGTGCGCGACGGGCTGTCGATCCTCGACCAGGCGATCGCCCATGCGGACATGGAGACCGGCGGGCGGATCACGGCCGAGCGGGTGCGTGACATGCTCGGGCTGTCGGACAAGGGCGCGCAGCGGCGCCTGTTCGCGGCCCTGCTGGAAGGCGATCCGAAGGCGGTTCTCGCCGACGTGGACCGGCAGTATGCGCTCGGCGTGGAGCCGCTCGCGCTGATGCGCGGGATGATGGACCTGGCCCATCGGATCACCGTCACCCAGATCGGCGGCAACGCGGCCGACGCGGCGACGCTGGAGGAGCGGGAGGCGCTCGAGGCCTGGGCGGGCAAGCTCACCGCCGGGCAGCTCCACCGCCTGTGGCAACTGCTGCTCAAGGGCTACGACGAAGTGCGCGAAGCGCCCGACCCGCTGATCGCCGCGCAGATGGCGCTGCTGCGGGTGCTCCACGCTGCCGACATGCCCGATCCGGGCACGCTGGCGAAGAAGCTGGAGGAGATGGCGGCGAACGGCCTTGCCGCCGGCGCTGGTTCCGGCGCGAACGGCGCGGCTGGTCCGACGGCCCAGGCGCCGGCGGTCGACTGGGAGCGGCTGGTCGGCCAGGTGGACCGCTCTGGTGCGCTGCGCGTGGCGCAGACGATGCGCGACTGGGTGCGGGTGATCGAGCTCGCCCCCGGCAAGTTGACCTATTCGCTCGCGCCCGGTCTGGCCGACGATCCCGGCCCGGAACTGCGCGATGCGCTGCTGAAGGCGACCGGAGAGCGTTGGCAGGTGATGCGTGGCGAGGGCGACGGCCGGCCGACGCTGCGCGAGATCGCGGAGGCCGAGAAGGCCGCCGAGGATGCCCGCATCCGCAGCGCGCCGCTCGTAGAAGCCGCCTTCGCCGTTTTCCCTGGCGCCGAACTGGTCGACGAGGCCGAGGTGGCGCAGGCAGACCGCACCTGGAACAAGAGAGCTTGAGGACGATCCGATGGACATGGAACAAATGATGAAGGCCGCGCAGGAAGCGGCGGCGAACATCCAGAAGCAGATGGGCGAGGCCCAGGCCAAGCTCGACGCGGTTGAGGTCGAGGGCACCGCCGGCGGCGGGCTCGTGAAGATCCGCTGCACGGCCAAGGGCCGCATCCTCGGCGTTGCGATCGACGACAGCCTGATGGAGCCGAGCGAAAAGCAGATGCTCGAGGACCTCGTCACCGCCGCGTTCAACGACGCGCGGACCAAGGCCGATCAGGCGGCCAATGCGGAGATGCAGAAGGTCCAGCAGGGCATGGGCCTGCCGCCGGGCTTCAACTTCCCGGGGATGGGCTGAGGCGATTTCCACGCTCGGCTGACTGGCGCGCAATCAATCCTGCGGACGGCAGCACTCGCTTAACCACTCCTGGTCTAACCGGGGAGGCAAGGGGGCTTTCGGCGTGAACACGGCAACAGAGAGAGAACGCGCGCATCCAAGGACCAGCATGTTCGTGCTGGCGACCATGAGTGCGCCCGCAGTTTCGGGTTCGGTCAAGATCAGGAACATGTCGCTGCACGGCGCACTGATCGAAGGCGACGCGCTGCCTGGCGTCGGCGAGTCCTTGCGGCTGCGGCGCGGGGAGCTGACCGTGGCGGGGCGGATCGTCTGGCGCAATGCCGGCCGGGCCGGGCTGCGGTTCGAACAGGATGTGGAGGTCAGCCGCTGGCTGCCCACGGGCGGCAGCGGACAGCCGCAGGTCGACCGCACCTTTCACGACCTGAAATCCGGCACGGCCGAACCCGCGCCCCAGACCGCTGCGGAATTCAAGGCGCCGCCCGCTGGCCCCGGGGATGCGCTGAAGGTGGCAGACGCGCTCGACGCGCTGGCCGACGCGCTGTCCGAGGATGCGGGGGTGGTGGCCAGTCACGCGTCGAGGCTGCAGGCCCTGGACATCGCGTCCCAGCTCCTGCGCCGCTTCGCCGCCACGGGGCCCTGACACCGCGGCCGTTTGCGGCCCCTGGGGCCCTGCGGTCGCGCAAGTCCTGGGAGCCGATTTGCGATTGCGCGCGGCCGATGGTATTCGTTGCGACGGGAACCAATTCCGTTTGGCGGGGTTGATTGGCTCCTTGGGGAACCTTGGACAATCGCCTGTGCGACGTGGCCGTTTCGGCCCATCATCCTGGGGGCGCATGGGAGCATCAGTGGGGGCATGGCTACCAATCAGACTATCCCGACGCCGCATCAGCTGAGCGAATACGAGGCACTGATGGCCGCCGGACCCGGGGTCCTGTCCGCGATCCCGGGTGCGGTGTACTTGTGCGACGCAGAAGGCTCGCTGGTCCGCTACAATGCCGAGGCGGAAGCCCTGTGGGGCCGAACGCCCGCACTCGACAAGCGGGAGCGATTCTGCGGCTCGCACAAGCTCTACCTCATCGACGGCACCCCGCTACCGCACGAGAGCTGCCCGATGGCCGACGCGGTTCATGAAGGCCGCGAGACCCGCAATGCGGAAGTGGTCATCGAACGGCCGGACGGCACCAGGATGGTCGCGCTGGTCAACATCCGCGCGCTGCGCGGGCACGACGGGCGCATCCAGGGCGCCATCAACTGCTTCCAGGACATCACCGAACGCAAGCAGCTCCAAGACGAGCTGATGCGCAAGAACCGTGACCTGGAGGACTTCTTCGAGAACGGCGCGGTGGGCCTGCACATCGTCAGCGGCGAGGGCACGATCCTGCGCGCCAATCGCGCCGAACTGGAGCTGCTGGGCTACTCCGCCGACGAGTACGTTGGCAGGCACATCGCAGATTTCCATGCCGACGCCCCGGTGATCGACGACATCCTTCGCCGTCTGTCGGGCGGTGACAGGCTCGATCGCTATCCGGCCCGGCTGCGCGCCAAGGACGGCTCCATCCGCGAGGTGCTGATCACCTCCAACAGCCGGATGGAGGACGGCGCGTTCGTGAACACCCGCTGCTTCACGATCGACGTGACTGATTGGCGGAAGGCGGAGCAGGCCCAGCGCGAAAGCGACGAGCGCCTGGCCGCGACGTACGAGGCCGCACCGGTGGGGATCGCGGAAGTCGACGAGCAGGGCCGCTATGTCCGCGTCAACGATGCGTTCTGCAACATCCTCGGCCGCACGCGCGAGGAGACGCTTGCCAGCGGCATCATCGAGATCACCCACCCCGACGACCGCGCCCGCGAGACCGAACAGTACCAGAGCCAGGTCCGGGGCGAGATCGACAGCTACTCGATCGAGAAGCGCGCGATCCGCGCCGACGGCTCGATCGCTCATCTCGAGGTGTCGAGCTCGTCGGTTCGCGACGAGAATGGGCGGTTCCGCTTCGGCGTCCGGGTGATGCAGGACGTGACCGAGCGGAAGCGCATGCAGGAGGCGATCCGCGCCAACGAGCGCCGCCTGAGCGAGCTGCTCCAGGCCTTGCCGGCGGCGATCTACACGACCGACGCGGAAGGCCGCATCTCCTTCTACAACCAGGCGGCGGCGGACCTCGCCGGGCACGAGCCCAAGTTGGGCAGCGACGAATGGTGCGTCACCTGGAAGCTGTTCCGGCCGGACGGGACTCCGCTGCCCCACGACGAGTGCCCGATGGCGGTGGCGCTGAGGGAGAACCGCGAGGTTCGCGGGGAGGAAGCGATCGCCGAACGGCCTGATGGAACGCGAACCCCGTTCATCCCTTACCCGACGCCCCTGCGGGATGCCGATGGCCGCCTCGTCGGCGCGATCAACATGCTGGTCGACATCACCGACCGAAAGGCCGCCGAAGCGCGGCAGAAGGTCCTGATCGACGAGCTCAACCACCGGGTGAAGAACACCCTGGCCACCGTGCAGTCCCTGGCGCGGCAGACTGCGCGGCACGCGCGCGATGTCGGGGATTTCCGCGAGACTTTCGAGGCGCGGCTGCTGGCCCTGGCCAGGGCGCACGACCTGCTGACCGAGCGCAACTGGATGAGCGCTCCGCTCGAGAAGCTGCTCGACGACATCGTCGCGCCTTACAGCGGCGGAGGAGAGAGGCTGCGGCTGACTGGTCCGCATGTCGAACTCAACCCGCGAGCGGCGCTGTCGATGACCCTTGTGCTGAGCGAACTGGCGACGAACGCGGCCAAGTACGGCGCGCTGAGCAAGCATTCCGGCGTCCTGGCGGTGAACTGGAGCCTGGCCGGCGGCGCGGAGGGCGTGCTGGAACTGGACTGGCGGGAACTGGGCGGCCCACTGGTGGAAGCGCCGGAGCAGCACGGCTTCGGCACCAGGCTGATCGAGCGGTGCGTTCGCCGCGATCTGGAGGGGCACCTGGACCTGGACTTCGCCCAGACCGGCGTCGAGTGCCGGATCGCCATACCGCTGCGGGTGCTTGCCCCGGATGCCTGAAATTGCCGGCACGCGCGTTCTGATTGTCGAGGACGAGGGGATGGTGGCGATGCTCCTCGAAGAGATGCTCCAGGACCTCGGCTGCGTTGTCGCGGCTTCGGTGGCGACAGTGGCCCGCGCCGAAGAGGCGGTTCGTTCCACCGCGGTCGATGTCGCGCTGCTGGACCTGAACCTTGCCGGCGAAACGACGGTCGATTTCGCGCGCGAACTCACCCGGCAGCCGATCCCGATCGTGTTCAGCACCGGCTACGGCAGCAACGGCGTGCCCGCCGATCTCCGCGACCGGCCGATCCTGGCGAAGCCGTTCGAGCCGGGGGATCTGAAGCAGGCGATCGAATGCGTGCTGAAGGTGGCGGGCTGAACCACGCGGGCGGCCGCAAGGCCATCCACAAGGAATCCATGTTCGCCGTTGCGGGCGCGCGCGGCGGTTCCCATATTCCCATCCAAGAAGCCGCGTTGCACCCGTTTCGGCGTGCATGCGTTATGATGGACGGATGCAGACTTTCATGACTCAATTTCCCCTTCTTCCCCTGCGCGACGTGGTCGTCTTCCCCGGCCAGGTCGTGCCGCTGTTCGTGGGCCGCGACAAGTCGGTGAGCGCGCTGGAAGCGGCGATGGCGGGCAACAAGGACATCTTCCTGCTGGCCCAGCTCGATCCCGCCTGCGACGATCCGGTGCGCGAGGACCTCTACGACATCGGCGTGGTCGCCCAGGTGCTGCAGCTGCTCAAGCTGCCTGACGGCACCGTGCGCGTGCTGGTCGAAGGCCAGTCCCGCGCCCGCCTGCAGGATATCGCCGAGCAGGACGGCTATGTCGTCGCCGAGACCGAGCTGATCGAGGAAGAGAGCGTTTCCGGCACGCACATCGCGGCCATGATGCGCAGCGCGCTGGAGCAGTTCGCCGACTACGCCAAGCACAACAAGAAGCTGCCGGACGACGTCGACAGCGACCTCGGCGCGATCGACGACGCGGGGCGCCTGGCCGATGCCATCGCCGCCGCGCTGACGGCGAAAGTCGCCACCAAGCAGTCGCTGCTGACCGAGACCGACCCGCTGAAGCGCCTGGAAATGGTGTTCTCGGTGATGGAGGGCGAGCTGTCCGTGCTCCAGGTCGAGCGCAAGATCCGCGGCCGCGTGAAGCGCCAGATGGAGAAGACCCAGCGCGAGTATTATCTCAACGAACAGCTGAAGGCGATCCAGAACGAACTCGGCGGCGAGGAGGGCGAGGGCGACGAGCTCGCCGAGCTGCAGGAGAAGATCGAGACGCTGAAGCTCTCCAAGGAGGCCAAGGCCAAGGCCACCGCGGAGCTCAAGAAGCTGCGCTCGATGCAGCCGATGAGCGCCGAGGCGACCGTCATCCGCAACTACCTGGACGTGCTGCTCGGCCTGCCCTGGGGCAAGAAGTCCAAGCTCAAGAAGGACATCGCCAAGGCGCAGGAGATCCTCGACCAGGATCACTACGCGCTCGACAAGGTCAAGGACCGGATCGTCGAATACCTTGCCGTGCAGGCGCGGACCAACAAGCTGAAGGGGCCGATCCTGTGCCTCGTCGGCCCGCCCGGCGTGGGCAAGACCAGCCTCGGCAAGTCGATCGCCCGCGCGACCGGGCGCGAGTTCATCCGCCAGTCGCTCGGCGGCGTGCGCGACGAGGCCGAGATCCGCGGCCACCGGCGCACTTACATCGGCTCGCTGCCGGGCAAGGTCGTTACCAACTTGCGCAAAGCGGGGACCAGCAACCCGCTGTTCCTGCTCGACGAGATCGACAAGCTGGGCCAGGATTTCCGCGGCGATCCGGCTTCGGCTCTGCTCGAAGTGCTCGATCCGGAGCAGAACTCGAAGTTCCAGGACCATTACCTGGAGCTCGACATCGACCTGTCGGACGTGATGTTCGTCACCACGGCCAACACTCTCAACCTGCCGCAGCCGCTGCTCGATCGGATGGAGATCATCCGGCTCGAAGGCTATACCGAGGACGAGAAGGTCGAGATCGCCCAGCGCCACCTGATCGCCAAGCAGATCGAGGCGCACGGGCTGAAGGAAGGCGAGTTCGAGCTGACCGAGGACGGGTTGCGCGACCTGATCCGCTACTACACCCGCGAGGCGGGCGTGCGTACTCTGGAGCGTGAGATCGCCCGGCTGGCGCGCAAGTCGCTGCGCCAGATCCTCGAGAAGAAGGTCGAAAGCGTCGTCATCACGCCGGAAAACCTCGGCGACTTCGCCGGCGTGCGCAAGTACCGCCACGACATGAGCGAAGAGGAAGCGCAAGTCGGCGCGGTCACCGGCCTGGCCTGGACCGAAGTCGGCGGCCAGCTGCTGACGATCGAGAGCGTCACCACCCCGGGCAAGGGCGAGGTCAAGACCACCGGCACGCTCGGCAACGTGATGAACGAGAGCATCGCCGCGGCCTTCAGCTTCGTGAAGGCGCGGGCGCCGGCCTATGGCATCAAGCCGTCGATCTTCCAGCGCAAGAACGTCCACATCCACTTGCCCGAAGGGGCGGTGCCGAAGGACGGCCCGAGCGCGGGCGTCGGCATGGTCACCTCGATCGTCTCGACCCTCACCGGCATTCCGGTGCGCCCGGACGTGGCGATGACCGGCGAGGTCACGCTGCGCGGCCGGGTGCTGCCGATCGGCGGGCTGAAGGAGAAGCTGCTGGCGGCGCTTCGCGGCGGCATCAAGAAGGTGCTGATCCCGGAGGAGAACCAGAAGGATCTCGCCGAGATTCCGGACAACGTCAAACAAGGCCTTGAGATCGTGGCGGTGAGCCATGTCGACCAGGTTCTCGAGCACGCGCTCACCTCGGTGCCGACGGCGATCGAATGGACGGAGGCGGACGACATCGCCAGCCAGCCCGTTCCGGCGCCCGCCGCGCCCGGCAACGGACCGACTGCGCACTGAGCAGGCGCAGCAACAGTGCTGCGCCGCAGCGACTCGCGATGGTTGCTGCATGGTTACCCGGCCGTTAGCCATATCGCCGCCGGAGCTCGTGCTCCGGCGGCGGCGAATTTGCCTCCGGATCGGCTGGAAAGCGCGGAATTGCGCGGCTTTTGGCTTTGACAGCGCAGGGAAAAGTCGCTCAACTCCGCGCCAATCGCGAGGCGATTCCACACCCGATCCGGACAATCACAACTGAGGGGGATTCTCGGAGTATGAACAAGAACGAATTGATCGGCGCAGTCGCCGACGCGAGCGGGCTGTCGCGCAGCGATGCCACCAAGGCGGTGGAAGGCGTGTTCGACACGATCACCAGCGCGCTGTCGAAGGGCGACGAAGTGCGCCTGGTCGGCTTCGGCACTTTCTCGGTCGCCAAGCGCAAGGCCTCCACGGGCCGCAACCCGCGCACCGGCGAACCGATGACGATCAAGGCCTCGACCCAGCCCAAGTTCAAGGCCGGCAAGGGCCTGAAGGATTCGGTGAACTGATCTCGCGCGGCCGGCCTCCCGCCGGCCCCTGATCGCAAAAGGGCCGCTCCGCAACCGCGGGGCGGCCCTTTCCCTATGGGGCGGAAGAACCCGATCCTCCCCGGAACGGGGAGGGGGACCGCCCGCGAAGCGGGTGGTGGAGGGGGCTCGCCGCACGCGCTGCGCCAGGAGGCGGGCCCCCTCCGTCAGCCCTGCGGGCTGCCACCTCCCCGTCCCGGGGAGGATCTTTGTCAGACTGGCATCCAAATCCTCCCCGGAACGGGGAGGGGGACCGCCCGCGAAGCGCGTGGTGGAGGGGGCTGGCCGCACGCGCTGCGCCAGGAGGCGGGCCCCCTCCGTCACCGGCCTGCGGCCGGCGCCACCTCCCCGTCCCGGGGAGGATTTTGGCCTCGCACTACCCCTTCAGCAATCGGTGCCAGCGGTCGGACCAGCTGCGCTGCGGGGGCCATTCTTCGTCGGCCGGCTTGATGCGCAGCAAGGCGAGCCGGTTGAAGCCGCTGCGGATGCCTTCGATCGTGACCGGGTGATCGACGTACTTCCGCAGGTGGCAGCTCGGTTCCAGCTCCCATTCCCCGCCGCCGAATACGGCGACGACGAAGCGCCCGCCTTCCCGCCGCCTGATGATCCCTGTTACGACATGCGATGTTCCGAGCGGCATTCCCGCACTCCCCGGAAGCCGATGGCGGTGCGCCCCCGCTGTTCGACTTCACACCATGAGCCCTGGTGATCGGGGAGGTAGTAAACCGAGGTAAGTCGGCCCTGCGGCCTTTAGGCCCGAGAGCCCTGGACATACGCCGCAGGCTCCCCGACCATAGGTCACGGAGTGTGGCGCTGTTACGGTCAGCACCAACCGCTTACCTCGGGGTTACTACACCCCCAGAGCCGTGCGTGGCGGCCCCACAGCCTGTATGGAAGCTTTCGGGCGCTTACTCAACGGCCAGATTTGGGGGCCCCTAATCCTCCCCGGCACGGGGAGGTGGCAGCGCGAAGCGCTGACGGAGGGGGCCCGCGGCCTGGTTCGACCGTTCGTCCAGGCCAAGGGCCCCCTCCACCACGCGCTGCGCGCGCGGTCCCCCTCCCCGTCCCGGGGAGGATTTATCTCAGCGCCTCACCCAATCCTCCCCGGAACGGGGAGGGGGACCGCCGATGGCGGTGGAGGGGGTTGGCCTGGAGGAACCGTCGAGCCAGGCCATGCCCCCACCGTCATCGCTGCGCGATGCCACCTCCCCCAGAGGGGGAGGATCTTTGTCAGACTGGCATCCAAATCCTCCCCGGAACGGGGAGGGGGACCGCCGAAGGCGGTGGAGGGGGGCTGGCCTGGACGTACCGTGGAGCCGGGCCGGGCCCCCTCCGTCAGCCGCTACGCGGCTGCCACCTCCCCCAGAGGGGGGATCGGAAGTCGAGGTAGGAGTCAGCCGGATCTGGTCGCCACGGCGTAGAGTGCGATGGCGGCGGCGTTGGAGACGTTGAGGCTTTCCATCGCTTCGCCGATGGGCAGCCGCGCGAGGGCGTCGCAGTGCCCGGCGATGTTGTGGCGCAAGCCTTCGCCTTCGGCGCCGAGCACCAGCGCGATCGGGCCGGCGGGAAGGGCTTCGGCGAACTTGGCGTCCGCTTCGCCGGCCAGGCCGATTCGCCAGTATCCGGCTTCGGCCATCTCCTCCAGCGCGCGGGCCAGGTTGACCACCCGAACCCACGGCACGATCTCCAGCGCGCCCGAAGCGGACTTGGCGACGACGCCGCTCTCCGGCGGGGCATGGCGGTCTTGCGTGACGATCGCGGCCGCGCCGAAAGCCGCCGCCGAACGCAGGATCGCGCCGACGTTGTGCGGATCGGTGACCTGGTCGAGCACCACGACCGGCCGGTCGGCCTCGCCGTTCAGCACTTCGTCGAGGTAGACGTCGGGCAGGGGATCGCACTCCAGCACCAGCCCCTGGTGCGGCGCGTCGCGGGCGACGAGCCGGCCGAGATCGGCGACTTCCGCGTATTCGATGGGAAAACCTTCCGGCAGCTCTCCATCAAGCGAGGCCACGCCCTCCCGCGTGGCCCACAGCTTGCGGTGCTGGCGGAGCGGGTTCTTCAGCGCCGCTTCGACCGCGTGGCGGCCCCACAGCCGCACCTGGCCATGCGTCGCCCGGCCGGAGCCGCGTCCGCCCTGCATGCGCCCGGCGCGTCCGCGCAAACCCTTTTTACTGCTACTTTTTGCCATGACACTCCTTGTTCGGCCCCTCCCTGCCAGCGGCACCATTGACAGGCAAGCGCCGCTTCGCCATGGACCCCCGCACTCGGCCGGAGCCCTTGCGACAAGGGCTGCAATCGGACGGTTTCGACCGTCGCCGGCACCAGGGTGGACAGGTGGCCGAGTGGTTAAAGGCAGCAGACTGTAAATCTGCCCGCGCAAGCGTACGCTGGTTCGAATCCAGCCCTGTCCACCACCGCCCTTCCCGGAGCGGCCCGCCGAAACCCGTAGAAACCGCAGAACTCCTAGGGTAACGTGCCCGTGCAGGCCCGCCTGTACCCGCCGCTTATCGCCTGCAGCCAGGCCGAAGTGTGGGGGAAGTGTGGGGGAAGATGGGCTTTCCCCCACATTCTGATTCCCCGGTGTGGGGGAGAAAAGTGTGGGGGAAGATTATGGGCAAACTGACCGCGGTGGCCGTGAAGGCGGCTCTGGCGAATCCAGGGACCTACCAAGATGGCGATGGGCTGTTCCTGAAAGTGGACAAGCGGGGTGGCGCTTCCTGGACTTTACGACTCCAGCGCGACAGCAAACGGCAGGACATCGGACTCGGGTCCGCCAAGCTGCTGACATTGGCCGAGGCCCGTGAGAGAGCCGGGAGCCTGCGCAAGGCGGTGAAGGTCGAACGCCGCGATGTCCTGACGGAGCGGAAGGACGAAGCTGCCGCTAAAGTGACGTTCCGCGAAGCCGCCCTCCAGTATCATGCCGAGAACGAGGCAGGGTGGAAGAGCGCCGTCTACACCCGCCAGTGGCTTGCCGGCCTGGAGAACTATGCCTTCCCCAAGCTGGGCAACCAGCCGACCGGCAGCATCACGGCGGCGGACATTATCGCGGTCCTGGCTCCGATCTGGCAGGAGATCCCCGAAACGGCGCGCCAGGTCCGTAATCGGATCTGTGCGGTGCTGGACTATGCCCATGCGAAGGGCTGGCGCTCCACCGAGGCTCCCTCGGGCAGCGGCAGCCTCAAAGCGGGCCGCGGGCTGCCCCGGCAGGTCAAAGCCCGGGAGAACCGGAAAGCCATGCCGTACGTGGCCGTTCCCAGCTTCCTCACAGCATTGCGCCGCAAACCCTCTTATGGAAAGCTGGCGCTCGAGCTGCTCGTCCTCACCGGGACACGCAGCCAGGAGGTGAGGCTGGCGACATGGGACGAGTTCGACCTCGAAGCTCGGCTGTGGACGATCCCGGCCGAACACATGAAGCGCAGCAAGGCCCACATCGTGCCCCTGTCCGATGCAGCCCTGGCGGTGCTCGCGAAAGCGGCGGCCTTGAAGCGGGAAGGGGCCGTCCAGGTCTTCCCCGGCGCAGCCGGCGGTCCGATGTCCGACATGACGCTGCTGAAGGTCCTGCGCGACATGAGCGAGCCCTACCACGTCCACGGGTTCCGTTCGGCCCTAACGGACTGGGCGGCGAACGAGGGGCACCCAGATGCCGTCGTAGAGGCGGCCTTGGCGCACAAGACGCCCGACGCAGTGCAGGCCGCCTATCGCCGCACAACCTATCTCGGCACCCCGGACCAGCCGGGCCAGCGGGTGAGGCTGATGGCGGAATGGGGACGCTACTGCAGCGCTGCTGCTGCTGACAGCGCAACGATCGTGCCGATCGGAAAGGGGAGGGGAGGGAAATGAGTGAGACACTAGAATTGCCAAGTGAGCCCGGCGACTTCGCCGATCAGGAAGCGGCGGCGCGGACACTCGCCGACGGGAAATGGATCAGTGCCAGCGAAGCACTTGATATGGTCTCGCAAGGACGGCGAGACGAAGGAGAACCAGGAGATGCAATCTGCTTCCGTGCGGAAAACGGGGAAGTTCGCGCAAGGGCGCGGCGGTGGATAACAATCGAGAATGGCCGCACGTACGAGTGGCTCGACGAGTTGATCCCGCGCGACTTCTGGTGCGATCGCGACATGAGGAAAGACTGGTCACTCGGGGACTTCAAAAGCACGATCTACCTCGAGGGGGCCGAATTTGAGGTCACGGCGCTAGGCGTCACTTTCGAGCTGTCGGACATCGAAGCCATCTCTGGAGCACTCACATCCGGGCGCTCTTTGACGGTGAGCAAGCGGGGGCGGCCAAAAGGCAGCGGCGGTCACGGTGCAGTGGACGCCATCATTGTCGAAAAAATGCGGCAGTATTTATCCAACAATCCCGGCAAGACGGTCTACTCCACAGCGGGGCTATTCGCCGGCCAGGCCGCCGGGGGTGGCTGCTTCGAAACGAAGCAACGGCGGTTATGTGCTGCCTACAAGAAGGCGTTCCCCAGCTAGCCGGCTTTTCCTGACAATAGTCGTCATTTTTTGACGATGACCAGGCATGCTCCTGCACGCAAGATTCCGCCACGGCTCGTGCAATCCCGTGCCAGCCGTGACGGAGTATCCCTCGATGGAGCCTATCCTCTGTTCACAAGCCGAAGCCGGAAAGATGCTGGCGATCGGCAAAACCAAGCTGGGCGAACTCATCGCCCAAGGAGAACTTGAATCTGTCCGCATCGGCTCGCGCCGGCTCGTTAAGATCGCGAGCATTAGGCAGCTGGCCGGCTTCGATCACGCTCGGCAGGGAGAGGCGGAATGACTGCCCCCACATCGCCAGCCGCGCAGGTCGCATCTGTCGCATCGTTCTTCCGCATGCACCTCCCTCGCACCGGGCACATCTGCATCGCCAACCATGCCGATGGCAGGTTCTCTCCCTCCTTCTGCTCTGACGCCGAGAAAGCCGCGGCGCGTGCCATCACGCTCGATGCGGGGCGGCGGGGGCAGGTCTACTTCGGGTGCGCCGTTTATGCTGATCCGGCTTCCGGTCGGAAAGGTCACAACGTGGCCGCGGCTCGCTCCCTCTGGCTCGATATCGATACGCGAGAGTGGAAGGACGACGCTCCTTACGCTGACAGACCGGCAGCCAAGCTCGCTCTCGCCAAGTTCTGCTGCGAGATCGGACTGCCTGACCCAACGGTCGTCGACTCCGGCAACGGCTTGCATGTCTATTGGCCTTTGGACCGTGACCTGAAGCCGGCAGAGTGGCGGGGGCTGGCTCAGTTGCTCAAGCTGGCAACCCTCAGGTCGGGCTTGGTGATCGTGCCGGATAGGCTTCTTTGCACCGCGGGTGAACTACGCTGTCATGCTGCCTCCGGCATCGCCCTGATCGTGCTTGGGCTACGGGATCTACCTGTTCCTGCTGCCGAGGTTACGACGAAAGCAGAGACGTCAGCGGATCGCGGCGCGCAATCTTCGGGAGCTTGTCACTCGAGATTGCTGATCGGGCGTGCTTAGCGAAAGATCAGACCTCGTCGTCAGGCATGAGCAAGTCGATATGCGGCACCTCGAGCGCCTGAGCCAACTCAAAGAGCGTTATCACCGTCGGGTTGCGCCGCCCGCGCTCAAGGCTGCTGAGATACTGCTGGCTGAAGCCGGAGCGTTCGGCAACCTCCTCCTGCGTCAGACCCTTCTCGCGCCGCAGACGAGCGACATTTCTCCCCACGAGCTTGCGCATATCCATGGACTGCGCGTCGCAGTTTACACATTTTAAGTTTATCAACTTTAGTATGTTCTGAGCGGTCAGGTGACTGTGCGGACGAATGGATCGCGAGCGTCTCACTCTCGTGATCGTGTGAACAGGTGTTTGGTCTCGCGATCTGGTGCTCGCAGGTTTAATCAAGAGGAGGTTTCATGGCGATTGACGGTCACGACTCACAGTCTTTCCACCAAGGGTTCAACGCGGCAGCCTTCGTCGAGCTCTGCACTCTCGCATACCTAGAGGTAATATCTGGAGCGGTCTTTGTCGTGCTTACGCTGGTCCTTGTTGGGGTTTATGTCAGCCGACATAGATAGCGACGCACCATGCCGCGATGGCAGTCGCTCAGCCATCGGAAATCGCCGAGCCGCAGTCATGCGTTGCAACTGAGCATCCGCGCCGCACCTGTTGCGCAGGGATCTCTGCCAGATGTCTCGCAACTGACGGTTCGGTGACGGCCGATTACCTTCGTGTCTTGGTGGTAGGGGTAGCGCCTTCCGCCGCGACGTCGCCGCCCTGACGACCGACCTGCCTCCTGTGCGAGCAGCGGAGACGTGATCAGAGCATCCGGGGACGCCAAAATCGTGTTTCTTGGATAGTCCCTCAGGAAAAATTGGCGAAAATTTTTTGAGGCACCATGAAAGCGCCCCATGCGTTCGCTCGAGCTCCCCCATGGCACCCGCTCCAGGGCAAAGAATTCTTCCTTAAGTGCCGCCCGCCCGCTCAGATACACACCCGACCTTCGGTCCGCGCTGACCACAGGAGAGGGCGCGTCAACACCGATGCCTTCGGGCACTACAGAAATGTGGGAGGAAATGGGGGGGAGACAAAACCCGACTCCAGATCTCATAACTGAAACAGCCAGCTAGGCTGAAAGTTCGATACAAGCCCTGCCACCACCGGTGCCCCACCCAAGCGAGCATCGCGCTCGGCCCGAGGCGGCATCCCCCAAAAGCATAGGCGCTTCCGCGTTCCGGAGCGGCATGATATGCATCTGTCGACGGGCAGATGGGGATCAGGCGTGACACTCTCGTTCGGCAGCGAAGCTCTCGATTTTGCGGCGAGACGTCTGCGTATGCTGCCGTACCCGAGAGGCTGAGCGGTGTTCTTCGCCCACTTCCGCGATGGCGAGGGCTGCAAGTCCTACATCGTCGGTTGCGAGGAGACCTGCGCGGCGGCGATCATCGATCCGGCGCTCGACCTGGTCGATCGCTATGTCGGGGAGATCGGCAAGCACGGGCTGCGCGTCCGCTACCTCATCGACACGCATACCCACGCCGATCACTTTTCGGGTGCGCAGGCGCTGCGCAAGGCGTTCGGCGCACCGATCGTGATGCACCGATACTCGCCGGCTCCCTATGTGGACCTGCATGTGGAGGACGGGCATTCCCTGCCGCTGGGTTCAATGCGCATGCACATCCTGCACACGCCCGGCCATACACTCGACTCGATGGCCGTCCAGGTCGAGGACCGGGTCTTCACCGGCGACACCCTGCTGATCGGCGGCACCGGCCGCAGCGACTTGCCGAGCGGCGATCCCGATCAGTTGTACGACAGTTTGTTCGGCAGGCTTCTCGCGCTGCCGGACGCCACGCTGGTGTATCCCGCGCACGACTACAAAGGGCGCGAGAGCTCGACGATCGGGGAAGAGCGCCGCTCCAATCCGCGGCTGGCGAAGACCGAGCGGGCCGACTTCGTGGCGCTGATGACCAGCCTCAATCTTTCGGCGCCGACGCATCTCACCGAAGCGCTGCGCACCAACATGTCCGGCGGGAAGACGGTGCGCCAGCTCCTGGCCGAAGCCGGCGCGCGCGTGCCGTTCATGTCGATGGAGGAGCTTCGGCGCCGGCTCGCGGCCCGGGCCAACGACTTCGTCATCCTCGATGTTCGCGAGCGGGAGGCTTACGCCGAAGGGCACGTCGCGGGCGCCGTTCACCTTCCACGGGGGCAGCTCGAACTGCGGGTCAATCAAGTGTTGCCGGACCCGGGCGTGGAGATCCTCACGATCTGCGAGTTCGGCAAGATCTCGACACTCGCCGCGGCCACCTTGCGCGAGCTGGGCTTTCAGCGCGCCACCGCGCTGGACGGCGGCATGGCGGCGTGGCGCGAAAGCGGGAACGCGGTCCAAACGGCGATGTGAACAGCCAGGCGCCGGAGCTTGCGGGCAGTCCTCAACTAGGAAATACTTGGCTCGCTAACGACAACAGGGGGTAGCTCGACATGCGCACGATATTCACACCGGTCCTCGCGGCCGCGCTGGTTGCCGCTCCGGCGGCGGCACAGGCCGGCGAGCGGACCGCGGCCTCTTTCGAGCAGGGCGAACGGATCGCCGGCAATCCGTGGATCCCGCTGCTGGTCGGCCTGGCCGTGGCGATCGCCATCGCCGTGGTGGTGTTCGACGATGACGACGACGAAGCGGTCAGCCCCTGACGCTGCCTGTTTCCGCTCACCACGCTGCTTCGGGAGCAGCCGGATCACGGCGCAGCGGGTCGCCTGCCGAAGCGCTTGTGACGCCCGCGGTTACGCCCTAGATGCAACCTCATGGCCGGTGATTTACTAGACAACCGAGGCCGGGGGCATGCCGAATGGGGCTGGCCGTCGATCCATCCGGAAGGGCGGAAGTTCGGGCTCGCGGCGGTCGGCGTATCGCTGATCTTCCTGCTGTTGTTCGACTGGGAAATCGTCGGCTGGCCGCTGCTGCTGCTGTCGCTGGGCGTGTTCGCGTTCTTCCGCGATCCCGAGCGGGTGGTGCCGCAAGGGCAGGACTTCATCGTCTCACCGGCCGACGGCCTGATCACCCAGATCGGCCAGGTCGCGCCGCCGGTGGAACTGCAGGGGCTCGACCCGCAGGACGGCATCGGGCTCGGCAGCGAGCCGGTGACGCGGATTTCGATCTTCCTGTCGGTGTTCGACGTGCACATCAACCGCGCCCCGGTGGGCGGCACCGTGCGGCGGGTGGTCTACATCCCCGGCAAGTTCACGAACGCCGATCTCGACAAGGCGAGCGAGGAGAACGAGCGCCAGCACGTGCTGATCGAGCGCAGCGACGGGACGGTTCTCGCCTTCACCCAGATCGCGGGCCTCGTGACGCGCCGGATCGTGCCGTTCATCAAGCCGGGCGACATTCTCGCCGCCGGGCAGCGGGTCGGGCTGATCCGCTTCGGCAGCCGCGTGGACGTGTACCTGCCGCAAGGAACGGACCCGAAAGTCCTGCTGGGGCAGAGAGTGATCGCCGGTGAAACGATCCTGGCGGAAATCGGCCGCCAGGGCCTGATAGAGGGTGTCAGCCAATGACCAACGGCCGCGACTATGACGAGGAGCGGCCGATCGACGCCGGTCCTGCCTGGCTCGGACCGCGGGCGGGAGAGGGCGACATGCCGGCATCGCGCCGGCTGGGCGGCGGCCTGACATTGCGGGCCGTGCTGCCGAACGCGATCACCGCGGCGGCGCTGTGCTCCGGGCTCACGGGCATCCGCTTCGCGATCGTCGGTGACTGGGAGAAGTCGCTCTTCGCGATCATCCTCGCCGGCGTGCTCGACGGGATCGACGGGCGCATTGCCCGCCTGCTCAAGGCGCAGTCGCGCTTCGGCGCCGAGCTCGACAGCCTGGCGGATTCGCTGAGCTTCGGCATGGCGCCGGCGCTGGTGCTGTTCCTGTGGTCGCTGCAGGACCTGCCGCGGTTCGGCTGGTTCGCCTCGCTCGCTTTCGCCATCTGCTGCGCCTTGCGCCTGGCCCGCTTCAACGCCCGGATCGACGAGGACGAGCAGCCGCACAAGTCGGCCGGGTTCCTCACCGGCGTGCCCGCACCGGTCGGCGCGGGGCTCGCGTTCCTGCCGATGTACCTGTGGATCGCCAGCGGGGAGCCGGTCTTCCGCGAACCCTGGCTGGTGGCCGTCTGGGTCGCGGCGATCGCGTTCCTGATGATCTCCAACCTGGCGACGCTGAGCTGGGCATCGATCCGCCCGCGTCGTTCGATCAGGCTGGAGGCGATCGCGCTGGCTGGGCTGGTGTTCGCTGCCCTGCTGACCGAGCCCTGGTGGACCCTCGTCGCGATCTGCGTGGTCTACCTCGCGCTGATGCCGCTGGGGATCGCCAAGTACGCGAAGGTCAGGCGGCAACGAGCCGCCGTTGTCCAGCCGCACGCGGAGCCGCTGTCCGGAGAGTCCGCCGCGATGCGCGCACCGGACTGAAGCCTGGATCGACGTACGGGTGGGCGAGCGCCCGTCCGTGCCTGATCGTCACCCAGCGTTCGTCCCGGCACTCGGCGAGTTGCCGGCGCAGCGATGCCGCGGCGGCGATCCCCTTCGCCAGCGATGCCGCGATGACGGTGACGGCCAGCAGGGCGGCGGCGGTGAAGGCAACGGTCAAAAACGCTGTGAACATCGATCTGCTAACCTTGGCTTTGCTCCCGAGCCGAAGGCGGCTGTGGGGAGGCCTGTGGAGAACTTGTGGACGAATCACCGTTCGGTTCGTTCCTTGTTCCCTGTTTGTTCCTATTTATCAAGTCTGCAGACGGCAGGGTATGCGCTGTGGTGCTGCCTCAACGGCATCACCCGTCTCTCCTTCTTTCCTTCTCGTCACCCTGAACTTGTTTCAGGGCCCATTTCGCCGCTGGGGCGGAGCTTCCCAAGGGCATGGCGCGACCGCTCGCACCCTTGCGGGAGCAACGGTCCAGGCTGAGCTATGGATGCTGAAACGAGTTCAGCATGACGGAGGAAGCGAGGGGGAGGAGAACCTTCATCATCCCGCCCAAATTGCTCGAGCGTCCATGGGGCCTTCCGGCGCAGGTCCGCACGGGTGGAGCAATGGGCCCTGAACCGAGTTCAGGGTGACGGCTGCGAATTGAGGGTGGATTTCCCGCGCGATCGCCGCTACAGGCGGCCCCGCCCAAAGGTCCGGTTTCCGGCCCCGGAGGCAAATTCACATGGAAGGCACGTTCACACCGGTGCCCCAGCGGGACGCTCCGCAGGGTTCCAGCGCTTTCCAGAGGCATAACCGGAAGGAATTTACTTATGGCGGCTCCCACCGTCTCCATGCAGCAATTGATCGAGGCCGGCGCACACTTCGGCCACCAGACCCACCGCTGGAACCCGCGCATGAAGCCGTACATCTTCGGCGCGCGCAACGGTGTCCACATCATCGATCTGTCGCAGACCGTGCCGCTGTTCGCGCGCGCTCTCGACTTCGTGCAGTCGACCGTTCGCGCGGGCGGCAAGGTCCTGTTCGTCGGCACCAAGCGCCAGGCGCAGGAGCCGATCGCCGAGGCAGCCCGCCGCAGCGGCCAGCACTTCGTCAACCACCGCTGGCTCGGCGGCATGCTGACCAATTGGAAGACCATTTCCGGTTCGATCCGCCGCCTCAAGAGCCTCGAAGAGCAGCTTTCGGGCGACACTTCGGGCCTGACCAAGAAGGAAGTCCTCCAGCTCACGCGCGAGAAGGACAAGCTCGAGATGTCGCTCGGCGGCATTCGCGACATGGGCGGCATTCCGGACGTGATGTTCGTGATCGATGCCAACAAGGAAGAGCTGGCGATCAAGGAAGCCAACGTGCTCGGCATCCCGGTCGTCGCCGTTCTCGACTCGAACGTCGATCCGTCGGGCATCGCGTTCCCGATCCCGGGTAACGACGACGCCAGCCGCGCCGTCCGCCTGTACTGCGACGCGATCGCCGAAGCCGCCACCAGCGGCCGCGGCGCGGGCGTGGTCGATTCGGGCGCGGACTTCGGTTCGATGGAGCAGCCGCCGGCCGAAGCAGTGGCCGCGGAAGCCCCCGCCCAGGCCTAAAGCCCGGCCGCATTGCGATCCGTGCGCCGGGCCCCGAGTTCGAGGCCCGGCGCACGACCATTTCTATTTCAAGAGGACAGTATCATGGCTGCTTACACCGCCGCTGATGTGAAGGCCCTGCGCGAGAAGACCGGCGCGGGCATGATGGACTGCAAGAAGGCGCTCGCCGACACCAATGGCGACGTGGAGGCCGCGGTCGACGCGCTCCGCGCCAAGGGTCTCGCCGCCGCCGCCAAGAAGTCGAGCCGCACCGCGGCCGAAGGCCTCGTGGGCGTGGCCGTCAACGGCACCCGCGGCGTCGCGGTCGAGGTCAACTCGGAAACCGACTTCGTCGCCAAGAACGACCAGTTCCAGGATTTCGTGCGCAAGGCCACCGAAGTCGCGCTGACGCTCGGCTCGAATGACGTCGACGCGCTTAAGTCGGCTGCTTATCCCGACGGCGGCACCGTCGGCGAGAAGCTGACCGACAACGTCGCGACGATCGGCGAGAACCAGCAGATCCGCCGGATCAAGAGCGTATCCGTCTCGCAGGGCATGATCGTGCCTTACATGCACAACGCGCAGGCCGCGAACCTTGGCAAGATCGGCGTGCTCGTTGCGCTCGAGAGCTCGGCCGGCGCCGACGTGCTCGAGCCGCTCGGCAAGCAGCTGGCGATGCACATCGCCGCCGCTTTCCCGCAGGCGCTCGACGCCGACAGCCTCGATCCCGAAGTGATCGAGCGCGAGCGCAAGGTCGCTGCCGAGAAGGCCGCGGAGAGCGGCAAGCCGGCTGAAGTGCAGGAAAAGATGGTCGACGGCGCGGTGAAGAAGTTCGCCAAGGAAAACGCGCTGCTCAGCCAGCTGTTCGTGATGGACAACAAGACCGCCATTGCCGACGTCGTCGCCAAGGCAGGCAAGGATGCCGGCACGGAGATCGTGCTGAAGGACTATGCCCGCTTCCAGCTCGGCGAAGGCATCGAGAAGGAAGAGAGCGACTTCGCCGCGGAAGTCGCCGCCGCGGTCAAGGGCTGAGCCCTCTTTCAGCGACAGGCTTCAGGAAGGCCGCCGGACTTCGGTTCGGCGGCCTTTTCCGTGCATGGGCCCACTTGGCACTGTGATCGCGCGCTCTATAAGGGCGCAGCCCAGCGCCCCGGAGGTCTCCCCGTTCATGCCAATGCCGCCAGTCAAACGCGTTCTGCTCAAGCTCTCGGGCGAAGTGCTTATGGGCGATCAGCAATTTGGCATCGATCCGAAGTTTGTGAGCGAATTGGCCAAGGAAGTGAAGGCGGCCAAGGAAACCGGGCTGGAAATCTGCCTGGTGATCGGCGGCGGCAACATCTTCCGCGGAATGGCCGGCGCGGCACAAGGGATGGACCGCGCCCAGGCGGATTACATGGGCATGCTGGCCACGGTCATGAACGCCCTCGCGATGCAGAGCGCGCTGGAGCAGCTCGGCGTGCCCACCCGGGTGCAGTCGGCGATTCAGATGAACGAGGTCTGCGAGCCGGTCGTGCGCCGGCGGGCGGAGCGGCACTTGGAGAAGGGCCGCATCGTGATCTTCGCCGCCGGCGTCGGCAGCCCTTACTTCACCACCGACAGCGGCGCCGCCCTGCGGGCCGCGGAAATGCGCTGCGACGCGCTGCTGAAAGGCACCAGCGTCGATGGGGTCTACGATTCGGACCCGAAGAAGAATCCCGCTGCCAAGCGTTTCGATACCGTGAGTTACGATCGAGTCCTGGCAGACAACCTCAAGGTCATGGACGCCTCCGCCGTGGCGCTGTGCCGCGATAACGCCATTCCCATCGTGGTCTTCTCGATCCGCGAGAAGGGCAACCTGGCGCGCGTGCTGGCGGGCGAGGGCGTTCAGACGATAGTGCAGAAGGAAGCCTGACAATGGCGAAGTACGACAAGGCCGATATCGAACGGCGCATGCAGGGCGCGGTGGAAAGCCTCAAGGGCGATCTCGCCGGCCTTCGGACCGGGCGGGCCAACACCCACTTGCTCGATCCCGTGCAGGTCGACGTTTACGGCGCGATGATGCCGCTGAACCAAGTCGCGACCGTCTCCGCGCCGGAGCCGCGCATGCTGAGCGTGCAGGTCTGGGACCGGGCCAACGTCAGCGCGGTCGAGAAAGGCATTGCCCATGCCAACCTCGGCCTCAACCCGATGATCGACGGCCAGACCCTGCGCCTGCCGCTGCCCGACCTCACGGAGGAGCGCCGCAAGGAGCTCGCCAAGCTCGCCGGCAAGTATGCGGAGAACGCCAAGATCGCGATCCGCAACGTCCGCCGCGACGGCATGGAAGCGCTCAAGGAAGACGAGAAGAAGAAGGTCATCTCCGAAGACGACCGCAAGCGCGCCGAGGACGACGTCCAGAAGCTGACCGACAAGTACGTCGCCGAAGCCGACGCCGCCGCCGCGCAGAAGGAAAAGGAAATCCTCACCCAGTGATGGAAGGGGCAGGCCCAATCCCCTCCTCTTCAGAGGAGGGGCAGTGAGACTTGGCGAACCGAAGGTGAGCCTAGTCGCAGCGGGGTGGTGCGCGGCGCAAACCGACCTCTCTGCGGTAAGCCACCACCCCCCGGCCCCCTCCTCTGAAGAGGAGGGGGAGTGATGACCGGCACCCAACCGACCACGGCCCGGCACGTCGCCATCATCATGGACGGCAATGGCCGCTGGGCGAAGCGGAACCGTCTTCCGCGCGTCATGGGGCACCAGCGCGGCGGAGAGGCGGTGCGCCGCCTGGTGCGCGCGCTCGGGCCGACAGGGCTCGAGTGCCTGACGCTCTACGCTTTCTCCTCCGAGAACTGGAAGCGGCCGGACGAGGAGATCCGCGACCTGATGGAGCTGATGCGCCGGTTCATCAAATCGGACCTGGACGATTTCGTCGCGAACGGCATCAAGCTGAAGATCATCGGCGATTACAAGGCGTTCGAGCCAGACATTGTCACGATGCTCGAAGACGCGCTGGCGCGCACCGCCGACGGCAGCCACACGCTGGCGGTGGCGCTCAACTATGGCTCCCAGCAGGAAATCGCCCGCGCCGCCGCCAAGGCGGCCGAGCAGGGGGCGATCACCACGGAGAGCATCGCCGCCAATCTCGACACCGCGGACCTGCCGCCGCTGGATCTGCTGATCCGCACTTCGGGGGAGCACCGCCTGTCCAATTTTCTGCTATGGCAATCGGCCTATGCCGAGTTCTGGTTCACCGATGTGCTGTGGCCCGATTTCCAGCCCGAGCACCTGATGCAGGCGCTGAGCGACTTCGCCGGGCGGGAGCGGCGCTATGGCGGTCGCTAGGGTAATCCTCCCCGGGACGGGGCGCTCCGCTATGGAAGGCGCCAGTCAAATCCTCCCCGGGACGGGGAGGGGGACCATCCGAAGGATGGTGGAGGGGGCCCGGCGGGACCTCCGAGGTCGCGCTGGGACCCCTCCGTCAGCCGCCTGCGGCGTCTGCCACCTCCCCGTACCGGGGAGGATCTGATGAAGGACGAGACTCCGATCACGCCCCCTGAGCGCCGCCGCGACCGGCTGAAGCGCCACATGGCGGTGCCTTACGCGGTGCGGACTTCGGACTTGCCGGTGCGCGTCGCTTCGGCGGCGGTCATGCTGCTGCTGGCCGGGGCGGCGTTCGCCTTCGGCGGGGAGGTGCTCGACACGTTCATCGTGGTCGTCGGGCTCGCCTGCTTCGTCGAGCTCGTCCTCCTCGTCTCCCGCGCGACGCCCAGCGTGCCTTATCGGCTCGCCGCCATCACCGCCGGCGCGGTCTACATCGCGCTTGCCGCCGGCATCCTGACCGGGGCCGGGGACTTCCTGATCGTCCTGGTGATCGGCGTCACCGTGTTCACCGACACGTTCGCCTATTTCGCCGGGCGGGCGATCGGCGGACCCAAGATCGCGCCGCGCATCAGCCCGTCCAAGACCTGGGCGGGGCTGTTCGGCGGGATGGCTGGCGCGGCCTTGTGGGTCGTGCTGTGGGTCGTCGCCATCGAAGGGAACATCGTGGGCCCGCGCTTCGAGCTGGGCCTGACGCTGGACCGCGGCAACCTCGGCCCCGCCGCCCTGCTCGGCGCCGGGCTGGCAGTCCTCGCGCAGGCGGGCGACTTCTTCGAAAGCTGGCTCAAGCGCCGCGCCGGCGTGAAGGACAGCTCGCGGCTGATCCCCGGCCATGGCGGCGTGTTCGACCGGGTGGACGGCATGCTGCCGGTGGCCATCGCCGTCGGTCTGATCGCCACGGCCCTGACGCAATGACCCGCTCGATATCGATTCTCGGGGCGACCGGCTCGGTCGGTTGCTCGACGCTCGACCTCGTGCGGCGCAACCGCGATGACTGGCGGGTCGAGGCGCTGACCGCCAATGGCAACGTCGCCGAACTGGCCGTGCAAGCCCGTGAGTTCGGCGCCAGGCTGGCCGTCGTGGCGGACGAGGCGCGGCTTCCCGCGTTGCGCGAGGCGCTGGCCGGCAGCGGGATCGAGGCCGCCGGCGGCCGGGCCGCGCTTTGCGAGGCGGCGGCGCGCGGGGCGGACGTGACTGTCGCCGCGATCGTCGGCTGCGCCGGGCTCGCCCCGGTGATGGCGGCGATCGAGCAGGGCGGGACCATCGCCCTGGCCAACAAGGAAGCGCTCGTTTCCGCGGGCGAGGTGATGACTGCGGCCGTCGCCCGCCACGGCGCGACGCTGCTGCCGGTCGACAGCGAGCACAACGCAATCTTCCAATGCCTCGCCGGCGGGGACATCGCCGACGTGCGCTGGATCACGCTTACCGCCAGCGGCGGGCCGTTCCGCACCTGGACCGCGGAACAGATCTCCAAGGCCACGCCCGCGCAGGCCGTCGCCCACCCGAACTGGGACATGGGCGCCAAGATCAGCGTGGATTCCGCCACGATGATGAACAAAGGGCTGGAGGTGATCGAGGCGCACCACCTGTTCCCAGTCGGGCTCGAGCGGATCCGCATCGTCGTGCATCCCCAAAGCGTTATCCATTCGCTGGTCGAGTACCGCGACGGATCGACCCTGGCGCAGCTCGGCCCCAGCGACATGCGCGTGCCGATCGCCTCGTGCCTCGCCTGGCCGCGGCGCATGGAAACGGCGCTGAAGCCGCTCGACCTGCCGGCCATCGGCACCCTCAGCTTTTTCGCGCCGGACGAGGAGCGCTTCCCGGCCACGCGCCTGGCGCGCGAGGCGGCCCAGGCCGGCGGAGCAGCGCCCGCGGTGCTCAACGCTGCCAACGAGGTCGCCGTCGCCGCCTTCCTCGCCGGTCAGATCGCGTTCACCGATATTTCGGCATTGGTGGCGCAGACCCTTTCCGGCACTCTGCCGCCGGCTCCCCGAACCCTCGAGGACGTTTTCGCGGTGGATGCCGAGGCGCGGGCGCGAGCCGCGGCACAACTGGAGCATGCCTGAATTGTTCGAAACCGTACCCTGGTGGATGTGGATCGTCGGGTTCCTGCTGGTCCTCGGCCCGCTGGTGACGCTGCACGAGCTCGGCCACTACCTCGTCGGCCGGCTGTTCGGCGTGAAGGCCAATGCGTTCTCCGTCGGCTTCGGCAAGGAACTCGCCGGCTTCACCGACAAGCGCGGCACGCGCTGGAAGCTCTCGGCCCTGCCGCTCGGCGGCTATGTGCAGTTCGCCGGCGACATGAACCCGGCCAGCCAGCCTAGCGAGGAGTGGCTGTCCCTGCCGCCGGAAGAGCGGGAGAAGACCTTCCAGGCCAAGCCCCTGTGGCAGCGCGCCCTGATCGTGTTCGCCGGCCCGGCGATGAACTTCGCGATCGCCATCGCCATCCTTGCGGCCTTCAACTTCGCTTACGGCAAGCTGGAGGTCCCGCCCGTCGTCGCGGCGGTCCAGGAAGACAGCGCGGCCGAACGGATCGGCCTCGAGCCCGGCGACCGTTTCGTGGAAGTCGACGGCCAGCCCATCGAGAGCTTCAACGAACTGCGCTCGATCGTCGCGCCGAACCCGGGCGAAACGCTCGACATGGTCATCCAACGTGGCGACGAACTGCGGAAAGTACGCTTCGAAGTCCCGACACTTGTCGAGCGCGACCGGTTCGGCAACGAATACAAGATCGGGCTGCTCGGCGTGGCGTCGGACGGCGGCGAGCTGGTGCCTGTTGGGCCCGGCGAGGCGCTCGTCCTGGGCGTGCAGCAGACCGGCGAAACTGTCGAACTGATGGTGCTGGGGATCTGGCAGATCGTCACCGGCCGCCGTTCGGTGGAGGAACTGGGCGGCCCGATCAAGATCGCCAAGTATTCGGGCGAGCAGCTCAGCCTCGGCTGGCGCCAGTTCGTCAGCTTCGCCGCGCTGATCTCAATTAACTTGGCATTCATTAACCTGTTGCCAATCCCGGCGCTCGACGGCGGGCATCTGGCTTTCTACGCGGCGGAGGCGGTTCGCCGGAAGCCGGCAAGCCCGCGCAGTCAGGAATGGGCGTTCCGCACCGGTCTGGCTTTCGTGCTGGCGCTGATGCTGTTCGTGACGATCAACGACATCGTTTCGCTGCCGATCCTCGGCGGCTAGGCGGGGATAAGGAAGCACACGGCGCGCGCTACACCGGCATGATCGCTTGATTGGCCACGCCGCATCGGGCAATGGCGCGGTCTGCCACGCCGCCGCGGGATCGAGCCCGCGCGGGCGCGGCGCGGAAATGCCGCGAATGGCGCGCACAGTGTCGAACGAATGGACGGGTGTATGAGCCGCAGGGCCGAGACGATCGCAACCACGCAATTCGCTATGGCCCTTCTGGGGGGCACGATCCTCGCCGGGGTTCCGGCCCTGGCGTTCGCGCAGGAAGGCGGGCAGCAGCCTGCCGCCCAGCCGGCTCCCGCCGCGCCGCAGGCCGCCGCGCCGGCGCTGCCGCAAGGTTCGGTGATCCGCACGATCTCCGTCAGCGGCGCCCAGCGCCTGGAGGCGCAGACGATCCTCAGCTACATCCAGCTGCGCCCCGGCCAGGTCTATACCCCCGCCGCCGCCGATCAGGCCCTGAAGGACCTGGCGGCGACCGAGCTGTTCTCCGACTTCTCGATCGTCAACAACAATGGCGACGTGGTGATCACGGTGGTCGAGAACCCGGTGATCAACCGGATCATCCTGGAGGGCAACAAGCGGATCAAGGAGGACAAGATCCTGCCGGAGATCAAGCTCGCGCCGCGGCAGATCTTCACCCGCTCCAAGGTCCGCGCCGACGTGGCGCGCATCATCGAGCTCTACAAGCGCCAGGGGCGCTACGCCGCTTCGGTCGAGCCGCAGATGGTGCAGCTGAGCCAGAACCGCGTCGATATCGTGTTCGAGATCACCGAAGGGCCCAAGTCCAAGGTCCGCGCGATCAACATCATCGGCAACGAGCACTTCTCCGAAGGCGATCTCAAGGACGAGATGCTGACGAAGGAATCCGGGCTGCTGAAGATCTTCAGCTCCGGCACCAGCTACGACCCGGACCGCCTGGCCTTCGACCAGCAGAAGCTGCGCCAATTCTACCTGACCCAGGGCTACGCCGATTTCCGCGTGGTTTCTGCCGTCGCCGAGCTGACGCCGGACCAGCGGGACTTCATCATCACTTACGTGGTCGAGGAAGGCGAGCGCTACAAGTTCGGCGAGGTGGGCGTGGAAAGCCAGATCCGCGACTTCAACAGCGAGCGCCTGACCGCCCAGCTGCCGATGAAGACCGGCGACTGGTACAACGCCAAGCTGGTCGAGGACACGGTCGAGCGCCTATCGGAAACGGCCGGCGCGTTCGGCTACGCCTTCGCCAACGTGCGGCCGCAGTTCCAGCGCAGCCGCGAAGACCTGACGATGAACGTCACCTTCGAGATCGCGGAAAGCCCGCGTACTTACGTCGAGCGGATCGACATCAACGGCAACACCCTGACCCAGGACAAGGTGATCCGCCGGGAGTTCCGCGTGGCGGAAGGCGATGCGTTCAACTCGCTGGCGGTCAAGCGGACCACCAACCGGATCAACTCGCTGGGCTATTTCCAGGAGAACTTCGAGGTCACGCAGGTGGAGGGCAGCGCCCCCGACCGGATCGTGCTCGAAGCCAATGTCCAGGAACAGCCGACCGGCCAGCTGACGCTGTCGGCCGGCTTCTCGAGCCTCGAGAGCTTCATCTTCCAGGGCTCGATCCAGCAGAACAACTTCCGCGGTCGCGGCCAGACCGTGGGCCTGAGCGCGAACTATTCGCGCTACTCGCGGTCCGGCTCGCTCAACTTCACCGAGCCGAACCTGTTCGACAAGAACATCTCAGCCGGCGTCGAGGTCTACCGCAAGGACTACAACAACGGCTATTTCGACCGCGACAGCGCCACCTACGAACAGGCGCAGACCGGCTTCGGATTGCGCGTCGGCGTGCCGCTGTCCGAGTACACCTCGCTGCTCGGCCGCTACACCTTCAACCACGACAACATCACCCTGGACGAGACGCAGTTCTTCGGCGATTTCGACGAGGACGGCGTGCAGGAGTGCGAGCCGCTGCTCGCCGGACGTTACTTGTGCGAAGCGATCGGCAAGCGAACCAGCTCGATCCTCGGCATGTCGCTGATCTACAACAACGTCGACAGCCGCCTGCGCCCGACGCGCGGCAGGACCGCGAGCGCCAGCCTGGACTTCGCCGGGCTGGGCGGCAGCACGCGCTATGTCCGCCTGACCAGCAACGCGGCACAGTACTGGCCGCTCGGCGCCGGCTTCATCTTCTCGCTGCGCGGCGAGGCGGGCGTGATCAAGGGGCTGAAGGACCGCGGCCCTGGCGCCACGGACGTCCTTCTCACCGACCGGTTCTTCCTCGGAGAACCGCAGATCCGCGGGTTCGACATTCGCGGAGTCGGTCCGCGGGTGATCCGGCGCTTCTACATGGCCGACGACGATAACGATCCGTCCACGGCGCCTCCTCTGACGCCGATCGACAGCGACTCGAGCACCGACGACGCGCTGGGTGGCACGGCCTATTACGTCGGCAAGGCGGAGATCGAGATCCCGCTCGGCTCCGGAGCCCGCGAGCTTGGCCTGCGTCCGTCGGTCTTTCTCGACGTCGGCGCCGTTTATGGCATCGAGCGGCCACAGCTGGAGGACAGCCCCTATCCTGATGGAACTTTCCTTCCGACGACCAATGAGGACGGCGCTCCTCTGTACAGCCAGGACGTGCGCGACAGCTCCGGTGCCGTGGTCGGACAGGAGGTTACCACGAACCCGCAGGCGCCGAACGGGGAGGCCAACGATCCGATCGGCCGGACCCTGCCGCCGTTCAAGGAAGAATTCTACGGAAACACGTACAAGCCGCGTGTCTCGATCGGCGTGGGCGTGAACTGGAACTCGCCGTTCGGTCCGTTCCGTATCGACATGGCGTACCCCCTGCTGAAGCAGAAGGGTGACGACACGAAGCTGTTCACCTTCAATGTAGGAACCCAATTCTGATGAAGATCATACTGAAGCCCGCGTTTGCCGCCGGCATCGCTTTCGCCTCGCTGACCGCTCCGGTGGTCATGGCTCCCGCTTCGGCACAGACCGTAAAGGGCATCGCGGTCGTCAATGTTCCGGCCGTGGTCGCGAACTCGAACGCCTTCCGCACTGCCCAGACGCAGCGCCCGACGACCTACAAGGCGCAGATCGACCAGGCGAACACCCGCCGCCAGGCGATCGCCGCCCAGCTGCAGCCGCTCTACACCCAGTTCCAGACCGCGCAGCAGGCACAGAACCCCAACCAGCAGACGCTGCAGCAGACCGCCAGCCAGATCCAGCAGATCGAAGCCGCCGGCCAGCGCGAACTGCAGCAGATCCTGGCGCCGGTCCAGCTGAGCCAGGCCTATGTCGAAGAGCAGATCAACGACCAACTGGTCACGGCGATCCAGAACGCCGCGCGCAAGCAGAACGTCACGATGGTGATCAGCCCGGACAGCGTGCTCTACGCCGACAATTCCTACAACATGAATCAGGCCGTGCTCGACGAGCTGAACACGCTCATCCCGTCCGCTCAGCTGGTCCCGCCGGCCGGCTGGCTCCCGCGCGAGATGCGCGAACAGCAGCAGGCGCAGCAGCAGGCCGAAGGCCAGGCGCAGCCGGCCCAGCAGCCTGCCGCAGCTCCGGTCCAGGGCCGCTGAGGCCAGTAGGGGGCAGGGCATGAGCGAAGCGAAAACGTACGATATCGCGGCGGTTCTCAACGCCCTGCCTCATCGTTACCCTTTGCTGCTGGTCGACCGGGTAGCCTCGCTGGAGATCGGCGAGGAGATCCGCGCGATCAAGGCGGTCAGCTTCAACGAGCAGTTCTTCCAGGGGCACTTCCCGGGGCGCCCGATCATGCCGGGCGTGCTGCAGATCGAAGCCCTGGCCCAGGCCGCGGCGATCCTCGCGATCGAGACGCTCGAACTCGCCGGCAGCGGCAAGCTGGTCTACTTCATGGCCATCGAAGGCGCCAAGTTCCGCGCCCCGGTGGAGCCCGGCTGGCTGCTCGAGCTCAACGTCGGCTTCGTCCAGAAGCGCGCCCGCGTGTGCAAGTTCTGGGGTAAGGCCAGCGTCGGAGGCACGGTGACCTGCGAGGTCCAGTTCACCGCGATGATCGCCGATCCGCCTGCCGAAGCATGACAGGCTTGTAATCGCCCCGGCGCGGCGCTAAGCGCGCGCCTTTCCCGATATTGCCGGCCGGTCGGAACCGGTCAACGCACGAAGGACCAATGCCATGAAGGCCGATACGCATCCCGATTACCACATGATCACGGTCAAGATGACCGATGGCACGGAATTCCAGACGCGCTCCACCTGGGGCAGCGAAGGCGACACCCTGACGCTCGAAATCGACCCGACGAGCCACCCGGCCTGGACCGGCGGCAAGCAGCAGCTTCAGGAAGGCGGCCGCGTCGCCCAGTTCAACAAGCGTTTCGGCGGCCTCTCGCTCAAGAAGAGCTGAGCGGTACCTCCACCGGACAAGCGAAGGGCGGCCCCGCGAGGCCGCCCTTTTCGTTTGGGAAGGGGCTCGCTGGATGGCGTCTCACACGAAGGCTTCCTCGTGTGAGCCAAGGGCGCCTGGGGGAGCTTCATGCGCCTGCTAGCGGCCGTCTGTCGATGGCTGCCACATGGACCCTGAAACAAGTTCAGGGTGACGATGGATGTTGGGGTTTGGCCAGGTTAGGCCGGGCCCCCCTTCCGTCATCCTGAACTCGTTTCAGGATCCATCTCGCCCCAGGCGAATTCTCAGCGGAGGCGCGCGGAAGCGCATGATCGTCCCCTTGCAGTCGAGAATCTGGGGGTTCACTCGGCAACTTGTCCAACATCTCCGTTCGTGGTGAGCTTGTCGAACCACGACTGACGCGGCCTCTAGTCCTTCGACAAGCTCAGGACGAACGGAGCTGGGCGAAAACCTAATCCCTGTTCGGCACGAATCGCATCACGCCGGCATTGCGGTGCTGCCCGCCGTTGTCGTTCGGGTGGTTTTGGCCGTCGGTAACCGGCACTTCGGGCCAGCTATAGGGGCTCATCCCCTCCAGGCAGGCGGCGTTGATCCCGTACCTGTCGGGATGCGAGCGGGTCTGGTGGAAGGTGTGGATGCCGCAGCGTGAGCAGAACCGGTGCTTCGCCTCGTGCGTGTTGAAGGTGTAGAGGGTCAGCAGCTCCTCGCCTTGGTCGACCGTCAGGTCCGCCAGGGGCACGTCGATCATGACCACGCCCTTCATCGCGCAGATCGTGCAGTTGCAGCGCCGTGGACGCGGCTCGTCCCGCAGTTGCACCGTGAAGCGCACGCTGCCGCAGTGGCATGATCCTTTGCGTGCCTGCGTCTGGTTCATCCCCACAGCCTTTCTCGGTACCATTTGGTGATCACGTACTTCAGTCCTTTGCGTACCTTCATCGCGTGGTGGAGCGTGGCCGGGTTGAGGCTGCCGTCGGGGCGGTGGTTGTTCCATCCGACGAGCATCCCGCGGCGCGGCTGAAAGGTCTTGTCGATCACCTTGAAGCGGGTCGCCCCTCCGGCTTCGACATCGTTCAGGTAGGCCATGAACGTCCAGGTCCGCTGCCCGGCGACCGAGGTGTAGCGCTCGAAATCCTGGCCGGTGGGCTCAAAGTAATCGGTGTGCGCCTTGAATTCCTGGCCCGGTTCGTAGCGCTGCCCCTGGACCGGCTCGCCATAAGCTGCGTCGATCCCGGTCAAGGCCAGCAGCCGGCGCTCGAGGTCCTCTACGGCCGGCTCGTGCGGATCGAGATCGCAAGTCTCGCTGGTGCGGAAGTACGCATCCCCGTTCGGGTCGGCTATCGTGGAAGGGCGGCGGCCCTCGTCGATCAGCCGCATCAGCTCGTCGCACAGCGGGTCGGGCACAAAGCCGGGCACGAAGAACAGCTCGATGCGCGGGGAAGGCACGCGCCGCACGCCCGGGCTGGCCTGGAGGTGCTCGGCAGAAGTTGCTCCGGGATTCGCCATATGCGGTTGATAGCCCGCCGGTGCCGGGCGGCAAGGCCGAGCGCGCGCGTAATTTTGTTGCGCGAAGCCGGTATGGCGGCAAATTTCGCTTTTCAATTTTGCCGCCTTGTGCAACAGGCTCGCGCCCACGCATTCGCCGCTTGACCGGCGTGCGCAGCAGCCTAACAGCCGCCTCGCGGCATAGGCTTGTGGCGATTGTAGCTCAGTTGGTTAGAGCGCCGGTTTGTGGTACCGGAGGTCGCGGGTTCGAACCCCGTCAATCGCCCCATTTCCCTGCTATTTCGCCGCCGGATCTAACGGGATAGGCGAGCGCGATGGCATTCTGGACCGAAGCGGATTACGACGAGCACGAGCTGGTCGAGCTGGTGCACGACCGGGCTTCGGGCCTCACCGCCATCATCGCCATCCATTCCAGCGAGCTGGGCCCGGGCGCGGGCGGAACGCGCTTCTGGCACTATCCCCAGCCCGATGCGGCGCTACGCGATGCCCTGCGGCTGAGCCGCGGGATGAGCTACAAGAACGCCATGGCCGGCCTGCCGATGGGCGGCGGCAAGGCCGTCGTCCTGCTGGACAAGGACACCGGCAAGACGCCGGAGATGCTCGCGGCGTTCGGCGATGCGGTCAACGCGCTGGGCGGCCGCTACGTCACTGCGGAGGATGTCGGCGCGACCGAGGCGGACATGGTCGCGATCTCCCACCGCACCCCGCACGTCTGCGGCTTGCCGGCCGACGACGGCTCGGTCGGCGGCGATCCCGGCCCGTTCACCGCGATGGGCATCTATCACGGCATCAGGGCGGCGGTTTCGCACACGCTGGGCAAGGACAGCGTCGAAGGCGTGCGCGTGGCCTTGCAGGGATGCGGCAGCGTCGGCGGCGGCGTTGCCCGGCTGCTGGCGAAGGACGGCGCGCTCCTGACGGTGTCCGACGTTCATGCCGAACGCGCCAAGGCCCTGGCCCGCGACGTGGGTGGCGAGGCGGTTTCGCCCGAGGCGATCATGGGCGTCGCCTGCGACGTCTTCAGCCCGAACGCGCTGGGCGCCATCCTGAACGACGAAGGCATCGCCAAGCTCGATTGCGCGATCGTGGCCGGGGGCGCGAACAACCAGCTCGCCCGGCGGGAGCATGGCGCCCTGCTGGCGGAGCGCGGGATCCTCTACGCGCCCGACTACGTCATCAACGCCGGCGGGATCATCAACGTCGCGCTCGAGTATCTGTGCCGCCAGCACGGCGAGCCCTGCGATATCAACGAAGTGCGCAAGCGCATCGCGCAGATCCCCGACCGGCTCGAGGCGATCTGGCAGGAGAGCGAAGCGACGGGCCGCTCGCCCGACGTGGTCGCCGACGCCATGGCCCGCCGCCTGATCGGCCGGGACTGAGACGCATAGACCGGCCGTGATTGCGGCGGGCGTCGCCCGCTGCTAAGCGCGCCGCTTCATGCGCATGAGTCGCATTCAGGGGCGTCTGTTCCAATGAGCGCAGTCGAGGCCAAGGACGGTCGCCAGGCGGCGAAACTGACGCTCGCCGCCGGAGCGATCGGCGTCGTGTTCGGCGACATCGGCACGAGCCCGCTTTACGCGTTCCGCGAAACTTTCGTCGGCCCGCACCCGCTGACGCTGGACGATCTCCACGTACTCGGTGTCGTCAGCCTGATCTTCTGGTCGATGACCCTGGTGGTCTCGATCCAGTACGTCAGCATCCTCATGCGCGCCGACAACAACGGGCAGGGCGGCAGCCTGGCCCTGGTCGCGCTGCTCAGCCGCCATATCGGCAAGTCCAGTCACGGATGGCTGGTGGTGGTGCTCGGCGTGTTCGCCACGGCCCTGTTCTACGGCGACAGCATGATCACGCCGGCGATCTCGGTTCTGTCGGCGGTCGAAGGGCTGACGGTGGTCAACCATCGGCTGGACCCGTGGGTGATCCCCATCGCCCTCGTGCTGCTCATCTTCCTGTTCGTCCTGCAGAAGCGCGGCACGGCCAAAGTCGGGGCGCTCTTCGCGCCGGTCATGATGTTCTACTTCGTGGTGATAGCGGTGCTGGGAGTCACCAAGATCGTTTCGGCGCCGGAGATCCTCTGGGCTCTCAACCCGTGGTACGCGGTGCAGTTCTTCATCGTGGACAAGTGGCTGGCGTTCCTGGCCCTGGGCTCGGTCGTGCTGGCGGTGACCGGTTCGGAGGCGCTCTATTCGGACATGGGGCATTTCGGCCGCGGCCCGATGCGCTTGTCGTGGTTCGGCTTCGTGATGCCGTGCCTCCTGCTCAACTACTTCGGCCAGGGTGCGATGATCCTGGGGCTGGGAGATGCGGAGGCGGCCGAGGCGATCCAGAACCCCTTCTTCTTCATGGCGCCCGAGGACTTGCGCCTGCCGCTGGTGATCCTGGCCACTTGTGCGACGTTCATCGCCAGTCAGGCGGTCATCTCGGGCGCGTTCTCGATTACGCACCAGGCGATCCAGCTGGGCTTCGTGCCGCGGCTTTCGATCCGCCACACCAGCGACCAGCATTCTGGACAAATCTACATCCCGATCATCAACTGGGCGCTGCTGGCGGCGGTGATTCTGCTGGTGCTCACCTTCCGCAACTCGTCCAACCTCGCGTCGGCTTACGGGATCGCCGTTACCGGCGCGGTGACGATCGATACCCTGCTGATGGCGGTCCTTCTTATCGGCGTCTGGAAGTGGCGCTGGTGGATGGCGATACCGGTGGTGCTGCTGTTCGTGGTCGTGGACGGTGCCTACTTCGCCGCGAACCTGATGAAGGTGCCCGAAGGCGGCTGGTTCCCGCTGCTCGTGGGCGGGGTCGCGTTCACCTTGCTGACGACCTGGGCCAAGGGCCGCAGGCTGATGAAGACGCACATGGCGGAAGTCAGCCTGCCGCTGGATATCTTCGCCAAGTCGGGCCGCAACAGCACCGCCAAAGTGCCGGGCACGGCGATCTTCATGAACTCCGGTTCCAGCGGCACGCCTTCGGCGCTGCTGCACAACATCAAGCACAACAAAGTGCTGCACGAGCGCGTCGTCGTGCTGACCGTGGCGATCGGCGACATCCCTTATGTCGACGAGGCCGGGCGGGTCGAGGTGATCCCGCTCGGCGACGGGTTCTACCGCGTCATCCTGCACTACGGGTTCATGGAAGAGACCGACGTTCCGGCCGCGCTGGCCAGACTCGACATGTGCGGCGGTCCGTTCGAGATGATGCAGACGAGCTTCTTCCTTTCGCGGCAGACCCTGCTCAGCGCGGAGAAGCCCGGCATGGCGATCTGGCGGGAGAAGCTGTTCGCCTGGATGATGCGCAACGCGGCGACGCCGATGGAGTTCTTCCGCCTGCCCACCAACCGCGTGGTCGAACTGGGAAGCCAGGTCGAGATCTGACCTCGGCCGCCGCCGCCGTTCCTCACTCGGTCGGCGGGTTCTCGATCACCTTTGCTTCCTCTCCGGTGGAGAGGCCGTGCCGCAGCAGCATGGGGATCTGCGTGAAGGTGAACACGAAGGACAGCGGCAGGAACAGCCACAGCTTGGCGTCGACCCAGACCCCGAAGTTGCCGTTTTCGACGTTGAAGAAGTAGCGCAGCCCTTCGTTCAGCGCGGCGAGGACGAAGAAGAACAGCCCCCAGTTGCGCGACAGCTTGAGCCAGCCTGCGTCGTCCAGCCCCTCGAACGCTGCTTCCAGCGCCCATTGCAGCAGGGCCTTGCCCTTGTACCACCCGGCCAAGAGCACGGCGCCGAAGAAGGCGTAGAAGGCGGTCGGCTTGATTTGGATCCAGAACGGATCGGCGAGGACGATGGTCAGCGCGCCGAAGCCGATGATCAGCACGGTGGAGAGCGCCAGCATGCGCGAGATCCGGCCGAGCACGGTCTTCGAAAGGATCAGGGCGACGATCGCCGCAAGGATGAAGGCGCCGGTTGCCCTAAGGGCCGCGCCGATCACGGCGATGGCGTCGTTGGGGTCGCCGGGGGCGTGATACCGGTAGATGGCGAAGAACGTCAGCACCGGGGCCCAGTCGATCAGCAGGTTGAGCCAGCCCGACTTGGGCTTTTCGGCTGCGGCGCGGTTTTCGTGTTCCATCATGCCACTCCAGCGATGACCCGGGCGACCAGATCGGGATCGAACGGCCGCAAGTCGTCGATTTTCTCACCCACGCCGATCGCATGGATCGGCAGCCCGTATTGCTCCGCCGCCGCCACCAGCACGCCGCCGCGGGCGGTGCCGTCGAGCTTGGTCATGATCAGGCCGGTGACCCCGGCGACTTCCTTGAACACGTCGATCTGGTTCAGCGCGTTCTGCCCGTTGGTGGCATCGAGCACCAGGACCACATCGTGCGGCGCTTCGGGGTTGAGGCGGCCGAGGACGCGGCGGATCTTGGCCAGTTCGTCCATCAGCTCGCGCTTGTTCTGCAGGCGTCCGGCGGTGTCGACCACGAGGGCGTCGATGCCCTGCTGGGTAGCGGCCTTGACCGCATCGAACACAACGCTGGCCGGATCGCCGCCTTCGGGGCCGCGCACGATCGGCGCCCCGATCCGCTCCGCCCAGACGGCGAGCTGGCCGATCGCGGCGGCGCGGAAGGTATCGCCCGCGGCCAGCATCACGCCATAGTCCTGTTCCTGGAACAGGTGGGCGAGCTTGGCGATCGTCGTGGTCTTGCCGCTGCCGTTGACGCCGATCACCAGGATGACCTGCGGGCGCGGGAAGGCGGTGATCTCCAGCGGTATCGCCACGGGCTGCAGGATCGCGGCGATCTCGTCGGCCACGGCTTCCTTCAGCTCGCGGTCGGTGATCGTCAGCCCGAAGCGCTTCTCCGCAAGCCGCGCGGTTATCCGCGAGGCGGCAGAGGGGCCGAGATCGGAGAGGATCAGCGCGTCCTCGACTTCGTCCAGCGTCGCCTGGTCGAGCTTAGCCGTGCCGACGACGCCGGTCAGGTTCTCCGACAGGCGCTCGGACGTCTTGCGGAAGCCCCCGAACAGGCGATCCGACCAGCTTTGCTCGCTCACTGCAGCAGCCCTTTCTCGAGCTTCGTGGGGGTGAGGGTGATGATGGAGCCGCGGCGTGCTCCGGGCGGCGCCACGACGCGGGCGAAGTTCGCCGCATGGCCGGTGCCGTCGCTCTCGACCAAAACGCTCTGCGGCTGGCCGACGAGCGTCTGGAGCCACTCCGCGCGAGTTCGGGCCACCGTCTCGCGCAATTCGGCGGCGCGGCGCTTGATCGCCGCCTTGTTCACCTGCGGCATGCGCGCGGCGGGCGTGCGCGGACGCGGGGAATAGGGAAAGACGTGGCCGTGGACGATGCCGAGGTCGCTCACGATCGAGCAGTTGGCGGCGTGCATCGCCTCGTCCTCGGTCGGGAAGCCGGCGATCAGGTCGGCGCCGATGGCGATCTCCGGACGGCGGGCGCGGAGCCGCTCGACCAGGGTGATGGCGTCGGCGCGCGAGTGGCGGCGCTTCATGCGCTTGAGGATCAGGTCGTGGCCATGCTGCAGCGAGAGATGGAGGTGCGGCATGACCCGCTCCTCTCCCGCGAGCAGTTCGAACAGCTCCCCGTCGACTTCGATCCCGTCGAGCGAGGACATGCGCAGGCGCTGCAGGCTGGGGAAAGCATCGAGCACCGCGCGCACGAGCGATCCGAGCTTAGGCTCGCCGGGAAGATCGTGCCCCCAACTGGTCACGTCGACGCCGGTCAGCACGACTTCCTGGGCGCCCTGCTCGAGATGCAGTTCGATCTCGCGCAGGGCTTGCGCGACGCTGAGCGAGCGGCTCGGCCCGCGCCCCTGCGGGATCACGCAGAACGTGCAGGCGTGATCGCAGCCGTTCTGCACCGCCACGAAAGCGCGGGTGTGCGGTCCTGCGGGGAGGGGGCCCGGAGCGCGGCTCACGTTGTAGCGGCGCGCGTCGAGCTTCTCGGTGTTGGGCACCAGGCCGTCCACCTCCGGCATCGCGGCGAGCTGCTCGCGCTCGATATCGGCGGCGCAGCCGGTCACCAGCAGGCGGGCATCCGGCCGCTCGCGCCGCGCCTTGCGGATCGCCTGGCGGGTGTGGCGCACGGCTTCGGCGGTGACGGCGCAGCTGTTGACGATCACGAGATCGCGCTCGCCGGCGACGAGCGCACGGATACGCTCGCTCTCAGCGATGTTGAGCCGGCAGCCGAGCGAGATGACTTCGGCGGTGCCCGGTACTGCGTTCACGCGAAGGCGCCCCAGTCGAAGCTGCCGCGAAAGCTCTCGGTTGCCGGGCCGGTCATCGTGATCCGCCCGTCCTGACCCCAAGAGATCAGCAGCTTCCCGCCGGGGAGTGTCACCACGACCTCACGGTCGACCAGCTTGCGCCGCATTGCCGCGACAGCCGTAGCGCAGGCGCCGGTGCCGCAGGCCTGCGTCAGGCCGGCGCCGCGCTCCCACACCCGCAGCCGGATGGCGTCGCGCGCCTCGACCGTGGCCACGTTGACGTTCACCCGTTCCGGAAACAGCGGATCGATCTCGATTGCCGGGCCGAGCCGTTCGAGCGGGACCTTATCGCAATCGGGCACGAAGAAGATGACGTGCGGATTGCCCACGTTGACCGCGCTCGGCCGCTCGAGCTCTTCCCAGCCGACCGGCATGTCGAGTGTGTCCATTGCGTCGGCGAGGGGAATCTCGTCCCAGCCGAACGCCGGCTCCCCCATGTCGACCGCCGCTCCGCCATCCTCGGGCCGCATGGAGATGATCCCGCCGAATGTCTCGACGTTGGCCGGCTTGCCGTGGAGCAGGGCGACCGCGCGGGCGGCGTTGCCGCAAGCTTCCACCTCGCCGCCGTCGGAATTGCGGATGCGCATGCGGAAGTCGGCGACGCCGGAGGGTTCGAGCACGATCAACTGGTCGCAGCCGATCCCCTTGTGGCGATCCGCGATGGCGCGGGCGACCTGGTTCTCCAGCGGCGGGAGATTGCCGTCACGCCCGTCGAGCACGACGAAGTCGTTGCCCAGGCCATGCATCTTGACGAACGGTATGCGCATGCCCGCCAACTAGGGGCCCGGTCCCTGACTGGCAATGGCGCGTGTGAGCGGTCAGCCGACCTTGCGGGTCTCGCTAGGGAATTCCCGTGCGGCTTGCTCCATCAGCCGCCGCAGGGTCGCTTCGGCATCCTCGGGGCGGCCGTAAAGATAGCCTTGGCCCTTGATCTCGCCGAGCGCGCGCAGCGCTTCCAGCGCCTCGTCGGTCTCGATCCCTTCGGCCACGATCGGCAGGCCCAGTCCGCGCCCCAGCGCGACGATCGCCGAGACGAGCTCCGCATTGGTGCCGGCCTGGGCCAGTTCGGTCACGAAGCTGCGATCGATCTTCAGGCGATCGAAGGGCAGGGCGCGCAGTTGCGCCAGGCTCGAATAACCGGTGCCGAAATCGTCCAGGCTGATGCACACGCCCTGGTTCTTCAGGCTCGTAAGTATCGCGCGCACCACACCCATGTTCTCGTGCAGGCAGCTTTCGGTGATCTCGATCTCGAACCGCTGGGGCGGGAACCCGCTCTCCGTCAGTAGGCGCAGGAGCTTGTGCGCGAACCACGGATCGCGGAGTTGCAGGGGCGAGATATTGACCGAGAGAGTCAGTCCGTCGTCCCAGCTCCTGGCATCCTGCAGCGCCTGCGCGATCAGCCGCTCGGAAAGCTCGGCGATCACGCCCATCTCCTCGGCCATCGGAATGAACATGTCGGGGCCGACGATGCCGAATTCGGGCGACTTCCAGCGGGCCAGCATCTCGAATCCGACCAGCTTGCCGGTCTGGATGTCGATCTGCTGCTCGTAATAAGGGATGAATTCGCCCCGCTCGATCCCGTGGCGCAGCGCCGTCTGCAGGGCGCTGCGGAAGCGGGCGTCGCTTTCCATTTGCGGCTCGAACCAGGCGGAACCGTCGCGGCCGTGCTTCTTCGCATGGTACATGGCGATGTCGGCGCGGTGGATCAGCGTATCGGCGCTCGGCGGAGCTCCGTTCGTGCCGAGCTGCCCGCTGGTCGTGAGACCCATCGACACCGTCACGTCGACGATCAGGTCGTCCTCGCACGAAACCGGTGCGGAGATCGCGCCGAGGATGTCGCGCGCGACCCGGTCGGCATGGGCCTGGCCGTCCGCTTCGACGATCAGCGCACAGGCGAATTCGTCGCCGCCCATCCGCGCCAGGATCGCGTCCGGCGGCAGCATTCGGTGGATCCGCTCGGCGGTTTCGACCAGCACTGCATCGCCGATCTTGTGCCCGAAGCGGTCGTTGAGCGTCTTGAAGTTGTCGACGTCGATCAGCAACAGCGCGACTTCGCCTTTCCGTCTAGCGGCGACGTGAAGCATCTCCTCGATCGCCGGCGTTACGCTCCGCCGGTTGCGGCATCCGGTGAGCGGATCGCTTTCTGCCAGGCGCCGGGCATGTTCTTCCGCCTCGCGCCGGGCTTCGACTTCGAGGCGAAGCTCGGCATAGCGCCGCCAGCCGAAGATCAGCAGGGCGATATTGAGCAGGAGGGCGTTCGTCAGCAGGATGTCGGGCGGCTGGTCGATGCCCATCCAGTTGCGCAAGACCTGCGACATCACCCGCCCGCCGAGGCCGATAAACAGGATCAGGGCGGCAACGGCGATGCCGAGCGCGACGAAGTCCCGCTCCGCCCGATCGAGCGGTTCGGCGACAGTGCGCTCGCTGGCAATCGGCCTTTGGCTTGCAGGGTGCATGCAATCTCCCTCGTCGGCCACAGGCTAAGCCCTCATCCTTCATTTTCGGTTAATTGCGCACGATCCGTTGTGGCGTTAGGAGGCCCGCGGAAAGGACCCGCGGATGAGCAAACGCTACTGGCTGATGAAGAGCGAACCGGCGGCTTACGGCTGGGATCGGCTGGTCGAAGAGGGCGGGACCCTGTGGGACGGCGTGCGCAACCACCGGGCGAAGAACAACCTGCAGGCCATGCAGGTCGGCGACCAGGCGTTCTTCTATCATTCGGTGACCGGCAAGGAGATCATCGGCGTCGTCGAGATCGTCCGCACAGGTCTGACCGATCCGAAGGACGAGAGCGGCACCTGGGCGGCGGTCGAGATCAAGCCCGTGCGCAAGCTTGATCGGGCCGTCACTCTCGCCGAGATCAAGGCCGAGTCGGCGCTGGCCGAGGTCGAGCTGGTCCGCCTCTCGCGCCTTTCCGTGGCCGAAATTCGTCCCGAGGAGTGGGACAAGATCCTCTCGATGGCGGAAGCCTAGCCCTTCGCTCGAAGCCCGCTGACCGTGGCGCCGGCGGCGTTCAGCCGCTCGATATCGCTGATGCAGTGGATCAGGCGAACCCCGGTCCTGCCCAGCGCATCGTCGAGCGCCGCGCCGAACGCATCGGCGGTTTCGACCCGCGTGGCCCAGGCGCCGAATGCGCGGGCGAGGGCGGCGAAGTCGGGATTGGCGAGATCGGTCGCGCTCACCCGCCCGGGAAACTCGCGTTCCTGGTGCATGCGGATTGTGCCGTAAGCCGAGTTGTCGACCACGATCACGATCAGGTCGAGGCCGTACTGGGTGGCGGTGGCCAGTTCCTGGCCGTTCATCAGAAAGTCGCCGTCACCGGCGACGGCGACTACGCAGCGGTCAGGGAGGCGGAGCTTCGCGGCAACCGCGGCCGGGATGCCGTAGCCCATTGCCCCGCAGGTCGGCGCGAGTTGCGATGGCCAGCCGGCGTAAGGCCAGTAGCGGTGCCACCAGCCGGAGAAATTGCCCGCTCCGTTGCAGATCACGCTGTCGGCGGGGAGCTTCGCGCGCGCGGCGGCGAGGCAGAGGGGCAAGTCCAGCGCAGTGCCGTCGCTGGCGGGGGTGGACCACTCGAGCCAGGACTGATGGGCTTCGGCGCCAGCGTCGAACGGGATTACGTCGCCTTCGTCCCAGAGCGCGGCACATTCGGCGAATTCGCCGATGTTGGCGCAGATCGCCAGGTCCGCGCGATAGACGCGGTTCAGCTCCTCCGGGTCGGGATGGACGTGGATCAGCACCTGGCCGGGGTGATCGGGCGTGATGAGCGTGTAGCCGTCGGTGGTCGCTTCGCCGAGCCGTGCCCCGACGGCCAGGATGAGGTCGGCCGCCTTGATCCGCTCCACCAGTTGAGGGTTCGGACCATAGCCGAGATTGCCGGCGTACACGGCCGAGGAGGGCGGGATCGCATCCTGTCGGCGGAAGGCCGCGGCGACCGGAATGCCGAGCCGCTCCGCGAACGCGGTGAAGTACTCGCGCGCCTTGTTGTCCCACCCCGCGCCGCCGATGATCGCCACAGGCGACGCGGCGTCGCCGATCATCGCCAGCATCGCGCTGAGCGCATCGGGGCAGGCGGATTGGGCGGGACGGTGCACGAAGGGGCGGGGTGCGGCATCGCCGGCAGGATCGGACAGCATGTCCTCCGGCAAGGCGAGCACGACGGGGCCGGGGCGGCCGGAGATCGCCGTCGCATAGGCGCGGGCGATATATTCCGGGATGCGCGCCGCGTCCTCGATCTTTGCCGCCCATTTGGCGATGGGGCCGAAGAACGCGGGGAAGTCGATCTCCTGGAATCCCTCCCGGTCGCGCATCCCGCGCGCCACGTCGCCGACGAACAGGATCATCGGCTGCGAATCCTGGAACGCGACGTGAACCCCGATGCTGGCGTTGGTCGCCCCGGGTCCGCGGGTGACGAAAGCCACACCGGGGCGGCCGGTAATCGCGCCGTCGGCGCAGGCCATGAAGGCGGCGCCGCCTTCCTGCCGGCAGGTGACAGTCTCGATCGTGGCATGGCCGTGCAGCGCGTCGAGCACCGGCAGGAAGCTTTCGCCCGGCACGGTGAAGATCCGGCTGCATTCCTGTGAGTCGAGACATTCGACGAGAAGATCGGCAGCAGTGCGGCTCATGCTCGGCACCTCGCCCGCGAACGCAGGCGCCGCGAGCGTTCCGTCTCGCTTGTGGACAGTGGCTCGAAATCCGGGTGCCGAATGGTTAGCAAAGCGTTACCTCCGCATGATGCGCCGTACCCTGGTACTCACCGACATGCCGCCGCATGTTCGCCGTCAGCATACAGATGCTCCCCTGCCGGACAAGCAGGGGCGGGTCGGCCCGGCAGTCACGGCCGCGGACGTGCGCGAGTTCCTGATGGCGTACTGCTCCTGCCTGGTGGCGGCCACGGCGTTCCTGTTCTGATCAGGCTGCCGAGACCGAGGCGGCGGCGTGACGCTCCGCCTGGTGCAGCTTCCAGCCGAGCCAGGCCGAGAACAGGCACATCGCAGCGCTGAGCAGGACTTGCTCGATCAGCGGTATGCCGGCAGCGCTGAGGCCGCCGGCGAGCAGCGAGCCGATCACCATCGCACCCGAGTTGACGATGTTGTTCGCCGCGACCGTGCGCGCGGCGCGGCCGGGATCGACCTTGGTGGTGAGGAACGCATAGAGCGGCACCACGAACATGCCGCCCGAAACGGCGATCATCAGCAGCGAGAGCAGCACCGGCGCGGCCAGGGGCTGGGCAAGGAACCCGCTCACGTCCATCAAGTCGCCGGTGACTTGCGCGCTCCACAGCCGGCACACGACGTAGAAGCAGGCGACGAACAGCCCCATCGCCAGCACGGAGATCGGGGCATAGCGCGCCGAGACGTCGCCCTTGAGCAGGGCGTTGATCGATACCGAGCCGATCGCCACGCCGATGGAGAAGACCACCAGGAACAGGCTGGCGACCTCCTTGCTGGCCAGCAGCACGTTCTTGGCCAGCGGCGGGAACTGGATGAACAGCACCGCGCCGATCGTCCAGAAGAAGCTGATCGCCAGGATTGCGTAGAACACCTCGCGATCGTGCATCGTGTGCCTGACGAGGGCGAAGGAGGAACGGATCACGTGCCGGTCGATCGGCTGGTCCGGCACCATCGCCGGAGCCGGCGGCACGCTGCGGCTGGTCAGGTAGCCGAGAACCGCGATCACGATCACCGTCAGCGCCGCCGCTTCAACAGGGAGCCAACCGGCCAGGATCGTGCCCGCGAGGATCGCGATATAGGTACCCGCTTCGACCAGGCCGGTGCCGGCCAGAACTTCGTCCTTGCGCAAGTGCTGCGGCAGGATCGCGTACTTGATCGGGCCGAAGAAGGTCGAGTGCACGCCCATGGCCAGCAGCGCCACGAGCATGAGCGGGATGGCTACCGTGGTCGTCAGCATGTCGGCCCAGGCGAGCAGCAGGCCGGCGGCGCCGCAGATCATGATCGCGATCTCGGCCAGCTTGACCCAGCGGATGATCACAGCCTTGTCGCGCATGTCGGCGAGCTGGCCCGATAGTGCCGAAAGGACGAAGAACGGCAGGATGAACAGGCCGGACGCGATGGCCGAGAACTGCGCTTCCGCCTCTTCCGAATTGTAGACGCTGTACACCACGAACAGCACCATCGCGTTCTTGTACAGGTTGTCGTTGAAAGCGTTGAACAACTGGGTCGCGAACAGCGGCAGGAAGCGGCGCTGCCGCAGCAGGTGGGTCGAGGTCAGCATGCGGTGATTCTCGGTCTCTCCGTTTGGCGCGACGCTAGGGACCGGACCGGCGGCTGGCAACGGCGCGATCAGGCGGCTTTTTCATCGGGCGTTTAGGCGCTACTGCCAGCCCAGATGCTCACTCTGCCCAACATCCTCACTCTGTCGCGGATCCTCGCGCTGCCGCTGCTCGCCTTCCTGCTGTGGTGGCCGGGGTGGGAGCTCGGATACGGGCTGGCCTTCGTGCTCTACTGCCTGATGGGGATCACCGATTACTTCGACGGCTATCTCGCCCGGTCGAGCGGAGCGGTGTCGAAGCTCGGCGTGTTCCTCGATCCGATCGCCGACAAGATCATGGTCGCAGCGGTGATCCTGGTGCTGACCGCGCAGGGCATCCTGCGCGGTCCATATGTCGGCGACATGCATGTGATCGCCGGGCTGATCATCCTTGTGCGCGAGATCGCCGTCTCGGGCTTGCGCGAGTTCCTTGGTGGGCTGCAGGTCTCGGTTCCAGTCAGCAAGCTGGCCAAGTGGAAGACGACCTTCCAGCTCGTCGCCCTCGGCGCCCTGATCCTCGGCGGCGCGCTGCCCAGATGGAACGTCATGCTAGGTGAGGTAGTGCTCAACGTGCCCCACACCGTCGGCCTGACGACCTTATGGGCGGCCGCGATCCTGACCCTGCTGACCGGCTGGGATTACCTGCGGGTCGGTCTCAAGCACATGGATTGAGCGGCCGCGCGGCGGCGTTCAACCCGCGCGAAGCTCTTTTCCGAGCAGTCGGAATTCCTCCGCCCGCGGGCTGTTCTTGCGCCAGATCAGCGCGATCTCGCGGCTGGCGTTCGCCGCGCTGAGCGGCCGCGCGACGACATTGGTTTCGCGCAGGATGCCGGCGTCGATAGCCATCTTCGGCAGCATCGTCACGCCGAGGCCGTTGTCGACCATCTGCACCAGCGTGTGCAGGCTGGTGCCGATCATCGTGGCGCTGGCGCGCAGCTCCGGGCGGTTGCAGGCGGCCAGCACGTGTTCCCTCAGGCAGTGCCCGTCCTCCAGCAGCAGCAGGCGGCCTTCGTCGATCATCGCCGGAGTGATCTGCGCCGGCGGATCGCGGGGGTCGTCCTTGGGGAAGGCCACGAACAGCTCGTCCTGGCAGATCGTCTCCTTCTCCACCTCGCCGGCCGCGAAGGGCAGGGCGAGCAGCACGCAGTCGGCGCGCCCGTGATGGAGCGATTCGACCGCGGCGTCGCTCGTCTCCTCGCGCAGGAACAGCTTGAGGGCCGGGCGTTCCCTGCGGAGCCGCGGCAGGATGCGGGGCAGGAAGAACGGCGCGATCGTGGGGATCACGCTCATGCGAAGCTCCCCGCTGAGCGGCTTGCCGCTGGCCTGGACGAGGTCCGACAGCTCCTCCGCCTCGCGCAGCAGCCGGTGAGCCTTGTCCACTACGGCATTGCCCAGCGGGGTGAAGCGCACGACGCGGCGGCTGCGCTCCACCAGGGTGACGCCGAGGAGCGACTCGAGCTCGCGGATGCCGGCGGAGAGGGTCGACTGGGAAACGAAGCAGCTCTCCGCCGCACGGCCGAAGTGGCCATGCTCGTGCAAGGCGACGAGGTACTGCAGCTGCTTGATGGTGGGGAGGTAAGTGCTCATCGCGCGATCCTCCCCCTCTGGGGGAGGGGGTGCAAGTTTTGCGCACGCAGAGGCGCGGAGGCGCGGAGGAATCGTGCCTGCGGCGGAGCCGCTCTACACATCATTGTCCGCGTAGGACCGCTATGCGCGGTTGAATGCCTGCGGCGCATTCTCCTCCGCGCCTCTGCGCCTCTGCGTGCGTAATGAATCACTCAGCCGCCGGTTCGGCGTGGACTTGCGCGTCGCCGGAGGCCACGTCGTCGATGTGCGTCATCTTGAGGCGCCCGTTCTCGACCGCGAAAGCCAGCTTGCCCTCGACCAGTTCGAGCGCGTCGCGGCCGAAAACCTCATAGCGCCAGCCCTGCAGCACCGGCAGGTGACGGACCCCGGCGGCGAGCGCCTCGAGCTCGTCGGAGCGGGTCAGCAGGCGGCTGGCGACGTCGATCTCGCGGGTGCGGATCTTCAGCAGCAGCTTGAGGAGATCGGCCACGAGGGCCCCTTCCTTGCCCAACGGAGCGCCGCGCTGGGGCTTGTCGGGCAGTTCGTCGCTGGGCAGCGGCTCGGCCTTGGCCAGGACCTTCATGAGCCGCTTGCCGATGTCGTTTTCCTTCCACGCCTGGCTGAGCCCGCGCACTTTGGCGAGGTCAGCCTGCTGCTTGGGCGGCTGGCTGGCGAGGTCGGCCAGGGTCTCGTCGCGCATGATCCGGCCGCGCGGGATGTCCTTGTCCTGCGCCTCGACCTCACGCCAGGCGGCGAGGGCCTTCAGGCGGCCGAGCACGAGCGGGTTGCGGCTGGGCGCGCGGATCCGATGCCAGGCAGTGCCGAGATCGTTGGCGTAGTTCGCCGGATCGGCGAGCTTCTCCATCTCCGCATCGAGCCACGATCCCCGCCCGGTCTTGATCAGCTTCTTGAGCAAGCGCGGGAAGATCTTGGCGAGATAAGTGACGTCGCCGATCGCGTATTCGATCTGCCGTTCGGTCAGCGGGCGGCGGCTCCAGTCGGTGAAGCGCGCGCCTTTGTCGATCGTCTTGCCGAGCCAGCTTTCGACGAGGTTGGCATAGCCGATCTGCTCGCTCTGGCTGACGGCCATCATGGCGATCTGCGTGTCGAAGATCGGGTGCGGGGTCTTGCCGGTGAGGTTGTAGATGATCTCCACGTCCTGCCCGCCGGCATGGAAGACCTTCAGGATATCCTCGTTCTCGCAGAACAGGTCCAGCATCGGCGTCAGGTCGATGCCGGGGGCCAGCGGGTCGATCGCCGCGGCTTCCTCCTCGTTCCCGAGCTGCACCAGGCACAGCAGAGGATAGAAGGTGTTCTCGCGCATGAACTCGGTGTCCACGCAGACGAAATCGCCTTGCGCCAGGCGAGCGCAGAGCTCGGCCAGTTCTTCGGTCTTCGTAATCAGCGGGTGTATTTTCATCGTCGCTTTTCTATAGGGCGCTGGGGCGCTGCCCGATGGTGTGGGCAGGCCGGCTTGACAAGCGACCGGCCATCGCCTGTTAGCGCCGGCTCCCTAGCGCCATAAACCGCCTGACGGAAAGAGTCTTGATGCACGCCTATCGTACCCACAACTGTGCTGCCCTGCGCGAAGACGCCGTCGGGGAAACCGTGCGCCTGTCCGGATGGGTCCATCGCAAGCGCGATCACGGCGGCGTGCTGTTCATCGATCTGCGCGACCACTACGGCATCACGCAAATCGTTGCCGACACGGATTCGCCGGCGCTTCCGGTGCTCGAAGGCCTGCGGGTGGAGTCGGTCGTGACGATCGACGGCACCGTGAAGGCGCGCACGCCGGAGACGGTCAACGCCAATCTGCCAACCGGCGCGATCGAGGTCTATGCCCGTGAGATCGCCGTGCAGAGCCGGGCCGAGGAACTGCCGATGCCGGTCGCCGGCGAGCAGGAATACCCGGAGGACATCCGCCTCAAGTACCGCTTCCTCGATCTCCGCCGCGAGACCATGCACCGCAACGTCATGCTGCGCAGCCAGGTGATCGCATCGTTGCGCCGGCGGATGACGGAGCAGGGCTTCAACGAGTTCCAGACGCCGATCCTCAGCGCCTCCAGCCCCGAAGGCGCGCGCGACTACCTCGTGCCGAGTCGCCTGCACCCGGGCACGTTCTACGCGCTCCCGCAGGCGCCGCAGATGTTCAAGCAGCTGCTGATGGTCGCCGGGTTCGACCGTTATTTCCAGATCGCCCCGTGCTTCCGCGACGAGGACCTTCGCGCCGACCGCGCGCCGGAGTTCTACCAGCTCGACTTCGAGATGAGCTTCGTCACGCAGGACGACGTGTTCGCGACGATCGAGCCGGTCCTGGCGGGCGTGTTCGCCGAGTTCGCGAACGGCAAGACCGTGACGCCGGCGGGCGAGTTCCCGCGCATCCCCTACCGCGAAGCGATGCTCAAGTACGGCAGCGACAAGCCGGACCTGCGCAATCCGCTGCTTATCGCCGACATTTCGCATCATTTCGAGCAGTCCGGCTTCGGCCTCTTCGAGAAGATCGTTGGTTCCGGCGGCGTTGTCCGGGCGATCCCCGCGCCGAACACGCACGAGAAGAGCCGCAAGTTCTTCGACGACATGAACGACTGGGCCCGCAAGGAAGGCTTCGCCGGGCTCGGCTACGTCACCCGCAAGCAGGGTGAGTTCGGGGGCCCGATCGCCAAGAACCACGGCCCCGAGAACATGCAGAAGATCTACGACGAGCTGGGCCTCGGCGAGAACGACGGCCTGTTCTTCGCGGCCGGCAAGGAGAAGGACGCCGCCAAGCTCGCTGGCGCCGCGCGCACCCGCGTGGGCGAGGAGCTGGGGCTGATCGAGCAGAACGCGTTCCGCTTCTGCTGGATCGTCGATTTTCCGATGTTCGAGTACGACGAGGACCTGAAGAAAGTCGATTTCAGCCACAATCCTTTCTCGATGCCCCAGGGCGAGATGGAAGCGCTGGAAACGAAGGACCCGCTGGAGATCCTCGCCTGGCAGTACGACATCGTCTGCAACGGCTACGAGCTGTCCTCCGGCGCGATCCGGAACCACCGGCCGGAAATCATGTACAAGGCGTTCGAGATCGCCGGCTATTCGAGGGAGGAGGTCGACGCAAACTTCTCCGGCATGATCGAGGCGTTCAAGCTGGGCGCGCCGCCGCACGGCGGCTCCGCCCCCGGCATCGACCGCATCGTCATGCTGCTGGCCGACGAGCCCAACATCCGCGAGGTCATCGCCTTCCCGATGAACCAGCGGGCGCAGGACCTGATGATGAGCGCCCCCAGCGCCGTCAGCCCGCGCCAGCTTCGCGAACTGCACATTCGCCTGGCCGAACCGCCCAGGGCGAGCGAGGCCGAGAAGGCCGCAACCGACACTATCGGGCAGTGACCGGGGCACTTGCCAGCCCCTTCACCGTTCATTAGGGCGAAACCCAAATTCAACACCCCAATTCGAGAGGGCATCACATGAGCGATACCGCCGACCGCGTTAAGAAGATCGTTGTCGAGCACCTTGGCGTCGAGGAAGACAAGGTCACCCCCGACGCGAGCTTCATCGACGACCTGGGCGCAGACAGCCTCGACATCGTCGAGCTGGTGATGGCCTTCGAGGAAGAGTTCGGGGTCGAGATCCCCGACGACGCCGCGGAGAAGATCAACACCGTCGGCGACGCCAACAAGTACATCGAAGAGCACAAGGGCTGATCGCCCAAGGCTCATTCCCCGTTTCGCCCTGAGCTTGTCGAGGGGCCGACCTGTCTCCCGGCACAGCGCCAGGGGAGGTCGCGGGTTTCGGCAGGCTCAGCCCTACGCGGGCTGGGCCTGTTCTGTTATTGAGAGCAATGATTGATTTCCGGAGAGTAGCATGCGCCGTGTCGTCGTAACCGGATTGGGCCTGGTCACTCCGCTGGGAGCCGATGTCGAGACCACCTGGTCGAACATCCTCGCAGGGAAGAGCGGGGCGGGGCCGATCACGCGGTTCGATGCCTCCGACCAGAAGTGCCGCATCGCCTGCGAGGTGAAGCCGGCAGGCCATGAATATGGCTTCGATCCGAACCTGCGGGTGGACCACAAAGTCCAGCGCCAGGTCGATCCGTTCATCATCTACGGCATCGATGCCGCCGGCCAGGCGATGGAAGACGCCGGCCTGTGCGACATGGACGACGCGATGCGGCTGCGCGCCGGCTGCTCGATCGGCTCCGGCATCGGCGGCCTCCCGGGGATCGAGAAGGAATCGCTGATCCTGGCCGAGAAGGGGCCGAGCCGGGTCTCGCCGCACTTCGTGCACGGGCGGCTAATCAACCTCATCTCCGGCCAGGTCTCGATCAAGTACGGCCTGATGGGCCCGAACCACGCGGTCGTCACCGCCTGCTCGACCGGCGCCCATTCGATCGGCGACGCCGCGCGGATGATCAAGGACGATGACGCCGACATCATGCTGGCCGGCGGCGCCGAGGCGACGATCTGCCCGATCGGTATCGCCGGCTTCGCCCAGGCGCGCGCCCTCTCGACCGCCTTCAACGACCAGCCGGAGAAGGCCAGCCGTCCCTATGACGTGGCCCGCGACGGCTTCGTCATGGGCGAGGGCGCAGGCGTCGTCGTGCTCGAGGAGTACGAGCATGCCAAGGCCCGCGGCGCGAAGATCTACGCCGAAGTGGTCGGTTACGGCCTGTCGGGCGACGCCTACCACGTCACCGCGCCGCACCCCGAGGGATCGGGCGCATTCCGCGCGATGGAGATGGCGCTGCGCAAGGCCGGCGTCAGCCCGTCGGACATCGACTACATCAACGCCCACGGCACCTCCACGCCGCTCGGCGACGAGCTGGAGCTGGGCGCAGTGCGGCGGCTGTTCGGCAGTGCGATCGACTCCGTGTCCATGAGCAGCACGAAGTCGGCCATCGGCCACCTGCTCGGCGGCGCCGGCGCGGTGGAGAGCATCTTCTGCATCCTGGCGATGCGCGACCAGATCGCCCCGCCGACGCTCAACCTCGATAATCCCTCGGAAGGCTGCGAAGGCGTCGACCTCGTGCCGCACAAGGCGAAGGAGCGGAAGATCCGCGCGGTGCTCAACAACAGCTTCGGCTTCGGCGGCACCAACGCCAGCCTGGTGATGAAGCCGGTCGACTAAGATGACCCGTCGCGCGGGCCTCATCGGTGCCGCCGCGGCGGCCGTGCTGCTGGCCGTTGCGGCGGTCGTCTTCGCGGCGGGCTGGTGGGGCTCGGCCGAACTGGACGAGGAGCGCAGCTTCGTCGTGCCGAACGGCTCCACGCTGACCGCAGTGGCGGGCAAGCTTGAGGAGGAGGGCGTCATCTCCGACGCCGACGCCTTCCTGCTGCGCGCCAAGATCTTCGGCGGCTCGGACCCGATCAAGGCCGGGGAGTTCCTCCTGCCCGCCGGAGCGAGCCCGGCCACGATCCTCGACACCTTCCAGCACGGCGAGGTGATCCGCCGCTTCGTCACGATACCCGAAGGCCTGCCGTCGATCATGCTCTGGGAACGGCTGATGGCCGAACCGCTGCTGACCGGCCAGATCCCGGTCCCAGAAGAAGGCTCCGTCCTGCCCGAGAGCTACGATTTCGAGCGCGGCGAGACCCGTGCCGCGGTGCTCGCGCGGATGCAGAAGGCGATGAAGGACACCCTCGCCGAGCTGTGGCCGAAGCGTGCGCCCGACATCGCCGTCTCCACGCCGCGCGAGGCGGTCATCCTGGCGTCGATCGTGGAGAAGGAAACCGGCGTGCCGCGGGAGCGGCGCATGGTCGCCGGGCTGTACTCGAACCGGGTCAAGCAGGGCATGATGCTGCAGGCCGACCCGACGATCATCTACCCGATCACCAAGGGCAAACCGCTGGGCCGCCGCATCCGCCAGTCGGAGATCCAGGCGGTGAATGACTACAACACCTACTCGATGGTGGGGCTGCCGAAGGGGCCGATCACCAATCCCGGGCGCGCCTCGATCGCAGCCGTGCTCAACCCGGCGAAGACCGAGGCGCTCTACATGGTGGCCGACGGCACCGGCGGGCACGTGTTCGCCAGCACGCTGCAGGAGCACAACGCGAACGTCGCCAAGTGGTTCGCCATCCGCCGAGCGCGCGGGGAAATGTAAGGGAAGGGCGGCGTGAACGATCCCGCGCCGCTTATCGTCACTGCCGAACTGCCGCCGGACCTGCAGGCCTGGGCGGACGGGCTGCGGCGCGCGCACTACCCGCCGGAACGCAACCGGATCGCCGCGCACGTCACGCTGTTCCACGCCCTGCCGCCCTCGGCCGAAAGCGAGCTGCGCGACTGCCTCGCCGCCGCCGCCCGCGATCCCGCGCCGCTTCCCGCCCGTCTGGAGGGCCTCATGCCGCTGGGGCGGGGCACCGCGCTCGCGATCACCAGCCCGGCCTTGCTCGCGCTGCGCGACGACCTCGCCGATCGCTTCCACGGCCTCCTGACCCCGCAGGATGGGCACCGGCCGCGCCTCCACGTCACCATCCAGAACAAGGTCTCGATCGAAGCGGCGAGGGCCCTCCAGGCCGAATTGGCGCCGCAGGTGCAGCCTCACGATTTCCGCTTCGCCGGCCTCGCATTGCACCGATACCGGGGCGGCCCGTGGGAGTTCGTGAAGCGGTGGAGCTTTCGCGGTTGACCGCGCATTTCCCGCGCTATAAGTGCGCCGCCTGCCCCGCCGAAGCGGGCGCATGCCTTACGGGGCGGAGTAGCTCAGGTGGTTAGAGCAGCGGAATCATAATCCGCGTGTCGGGGGTTCGAGTCCCTCCTCCGCTACCATTCATCCCCCCGACAGCAGCGGGCATCAGGAACCGCTGCCCGATCAGGGCTTCCAGACGACCGATGATCTCGATTTTCGGCGGCGGCGTGTGACGATTTTGCGATTCGCCAGCCGGATGAAGCACGACCGTCTCGATCACCTCGCGAACGACCTTGGCGGCTTCGGTCTCGCCGTCGTGGCCGAGCGTTTCGTGGAGGCGGGCCACAGCGGTGAGGTAGCGTTCACGCGCACCGGAGTGAAGCACAACGACGCTGGGTGCTGCCGTTGCCGCCAGCCGCTGCCGCAACTCGTTCTCCCGCGCCAGCGTGGCTTGAAGCTCCGGCTGGGTGCGGACGGGATCACACAAGCCGTCCATCAGTAGGTTGTTGAGCCGCTCAGCCCGCGCAGAAGTCTTCGCCAGTTCCGCTTCCAGCGACGCCCGCTGTGTGGTCGATGACATCCGCAGCCGCTTCATCTCCGCCTCGTATGTTTCGAGGAAGTCGCGGATCGCATCGGGTTCTTGAAGCTCGCGACGCAGCAAGCCAAGCACCCGCTCCTCGATCTCGTCGATGTAATAGCTGCGAGGGTCGGGGCAGTCCCCGCTCTCTTTGTGCCGCGAGCACTGTAAGCGCGTGCGCCCAGTCTTATCCTTGCCCTTGGTGGACATGCCGCTGCCGCAAGCGCCGCAGCGAAGCAGACCGCTGAACACGCGCTTGGCGGCACGAGCACGCTGTGACGGCTCCTGCTGCTTCTTCGCCTTCCGCGCCGCAACGGCGTCCCAAAGTTCATCAGGCACGATGCGCAGTTGCTCGGCTTCGGCGCGAACCCATTCGACGGGGGCGTTGCGGCGAGATACCCGCTTGCCGGTGTTCGGGTTTACAACCATGCGGCTCTTATTCCAGACGATGCTACCGACATACAGTTCATTGTTCAGGATGCCGCTGCCGCGCGCGGCCTCGCCGTGGATACATGATGCCGCCCAACGCTTACCGCGCGGCGGCTTCACCCCGCGACGGTTGAGGTCGGCAGCGATGGCGCGCGGAGTTTCCCCCGCTGCGTAGCGTTCGAAAATCTCCAAAACGATCTGCGCCTCGTCTTCGACGATCAACAGGATGCCGCCACGCCGCTTCTCGTGCGCGTGGCGCGGTGCCGACCGATAGCCGTAGGCACGCCCACCTGCCGTAAAACCATTTCGCACGATGCCGTCGAGGCCGCGCCACACCATTTGCGCCGTCTGCTCTCGGGTGAGGTGCGCCACCAGCCCTTCACCGCCGCCCCCATGGGATCGAGAACAGTATTGGTCCCCGATCCGATGACAGTGATGCCGAGGAAGGTCAGATGCTCAATAGCCTTCTGGACATCGCCGTTGTTCCGCGACAGGCGCGAGATATTCTCGATATAAAGCACAGAGAAGTCCCCGTTGTAGGCGGCCTTCATCATCGCCTTGTAGCCGTCGCGAAGCAGGATCGACGCACCGCTCTTGGCGTAGTCGGTGAAGCGGTTCGCTTCGGGCACACTGTGCGCGTTGCCACTGGCCCGCCGCTCCGACAGTCCGATCTGGTCGGCGATTGAGGTCTCGTCCTGAAGGTCCGAACTGTAGCGCGCGTAGATCGCGCCGGTGGCGGGCATCATGAACGCGACTCCAGAGCTTCGGCTTCGGCAGCATAGTCGGCGGCGGCGATGATCTTCGCAAGTGCTCGTGCGAGGTCGCGCACGAACTCGCGGCGCGCCTCGTAGTGTTTGTCTGTATCGTTGAAGTTATCCATGCCCCTGATAATGACAAGGTTGAATAGTCTCCCGCCATAAATAAATCAGCACGAAGCGCAGATTGATTTATTGCACGCGCAGGATGGCATCTGGTATCTTAAGGCTATGAACAAAGTAGAGCTAAAGACAAGCTGGCTGGACTTCCTTTCCAGTCAAGACTTCAGTCACGCCATCACCTTCAAGCCTAACGACGCCAACTTCACGAAGTCGGTGGCCGCACTTCATCGGCTTTTCGTCAAAGCGCACATGCTGATCCAGCGCCGCCTGATCGGGCGCGGGTTCAACCTTACCCAAAACCGCGCGCGGCAGACACCGGCGCTGGGCATTGTAGAGGGTTCGTTGCTTACGGGCCATATCCACGGGGCGTTCAAGGTCGCCCCCGAGGACTGGGCGAAGTTCGAGGGGCTGTTCGCCGAGGAGAAGCGGCGTGGCCCAGATCGGAACATCTGGCGGACGCTGGTCGCCAGCGGAACTTGCGTCGTGGAACCGATCTACGGCGCGAAGGGGTGGCACAGCTACACCCTCAAGGATGTCTGGCAGACTGACGACACCGACAGGGTCGTCATGCTGCCGCTGTCGGCCTGACAACCGACCTCGCCGTTCGACCGTCGTCTGTTGCTACCAGCAGGACCGAGGCCGCCGTGAAATCTTCAGACGCCGAAGCTCTCCGTCAGGAGGGCAATGGAGAGTAATGCTCAAAGGAGAATGACATGCGATACATAGACATCATCGAGTCCATAGCTGACGACGCTACGAAGGAAGCAAAGAAGAGATTGAAGGCAAACCAGCAGATCGACAACGCACGAAGGAAGAGGGGCAATGCGGCCCAGAAATATCAGGACTCATTACGAACTGCTAACCAGTCGGAACAAGCTGCGAAGGCGAAGCTCAACTCCTCGAAGTGATCGCGTCCGTTGAGGTATACGGGATCGGGAAAGTATGGAGGCACTGAAAAGTGTTCCAAAAACCTTGATTTAAGGACCTTATTGGAACATACCGATTGAGTATTAGGCTCAGATGGAACACTTCAGATGTTGGTAGGCTATGGGAGGGTCAGCAGCGCGGATCAGGACCTGACAGTTCAGGTGGACGCGCTGAAGGATGCCGGATGCGAGCGCGTGTTCAGTGAGAAGAAGTCAGGTCGTCGCGCCGGGGATCGCGCGACGCTCGCAGAGGCGCTGGATTTTGTTAGGCAGGGTGACACCTTGCTTGTGACCCGCCTCGACCGATTAGCTCGTTCAACTCAGGACTTGCACAACATCTTGGCGATGCTCGACGCCAAGGGCGTCGGCTTCAAATGCCTCGCCCAATCGGGTGTCGATACAACAACAAGCACGGGGAAGCTCATGCTTGGCGTCCTCGGGGCCGTTGCCGCCTTCGAAGCGGACTTGCGCGCCGAGCGGCAGGCGGAGGGTATCGCGAAGGCCAAAGCTGCGGGGAAATATCGCGGGCGTGCGCCCAGCGTGGATTACAGCCAAGTTCGCAAGCTTCGCAAACAGGGCGTCAGCCCAACCGAAATATCAAGGCTGCTGGGCGTGGGCAGGACTACCATTTACCGGATCATAGCTGGGGACTAAGCGGCCCTCGCGCTGGCAGAGCGAAGGCGCGGCGCATACGCTCAGACCATGGATACTGTTCCTACATCTGTTGTCGAAGCGTCATTGCTAGGGATTGGTGCGGGCGATTGGTTGCAAGCACTTCTAACTGCGGCGTCGTTGCTGGTGGCGATTATCACGGCGGCCATCATCAGCCCAAAGCTCGCCGAGCGGAGCGCGCGCCGTGACCAGCGCGAGCGGCTGCTGCGGGTTCTTATCAGCACCTCGCCGCTGCCTGCCAACCCGGATTACCAAGGTGCAATCGGACTGATCCCCATCGACTTCAAGGGGTGCGAGCGCGTTCTCAAGGCCCGCTCCGACTATCTTGCGTTCGTCAGAACGCCATTCCCGGAGGATGACTCCGGACGGGCCGCTCACCTTCAGGAATCGATCAACCTGCAAGCCGATATGATCGCCGCGATGGGACAGGAGCTTGGATTTGACCTGACCCGCCAAAGCCTGATCGACGGCGCTTATGTCTCCCAAGGGTTTGTCGAGCGAGAAGAACTCAACATCGCGGCGGCCAGATCATGGCTGCGGATCGCAACCGCCTTGGAAATGAATAACGAGATGTTCGCTCGAACGCTCTCGCAGACCGGCAACGATGCGTCAGGAGCGCCGACGCGGTGAAGGCGCAACAACAATCACAGGAGGAGGGGTCATGATCTTTATGGGCGGCTCGCACGGGTGCATGTGGCGCTCGGATCACAACGGCGGATTCAGCGGCCATGGTGGTGATGTCAGCGGATGCATGTGGAGGTCGGACCACAACGGCGGCTTCAACGGATATGGGGGGAACGCGAACGGCCAGATGTGGCGCTCCGATGGGAACGGCGGCTGGAACGGCTACGGTGGCGATGCGAACGGCACCATGATCCGAACTGACGGCAACGGCGGCTTCAACTGCTACGGGGGCAACCGGAACGGCGAAATGTGGCGCTCCGATGGGAACGGCGGCTGGAACGGATTTGGTGGTGATGCGAACGGAAGAATGTGGCGGTCAGACGGTAACGGCGGTTGGAACATCTTCTAGCGGGGCACACTTCAGTTCATGCTGACTACTCGGACAGCAGCGTAAAGCATGTTCTCAGGGGGATCGACCGAGTCCCTCCTCCGCTACCATAACTTTCGCAGAGATCGGCGAGGGCCAAGCGGATCGCGAAGGCCCGGGGCACGAAGCCGGTGCCTAGCTGCCGAGCCGGTCTTGGCGCACACGGATCGTTACGACCAGGCCGCTCTCCTGCCAGTCGTAGGACAGCTCTCCGCCGAGCTGCCCTGAGACGCTCCGTGCGATCAACCGCCGCCCGAAGCCTTCAAGGACGGGCTCCTCGACGATGGGCGGGCCTCCCGTCTCGGCCCAGATCACGCAGAGGTGATCTCCATCAATCTTGCTCGAGACATCGAGGAACCCCTCGGCCGACGAGAGGGAGCCGTATTTCACCGAGTTCGTCGCCAGCTCGTGGACCACCATTGCCAGCGCAGTTGCAGCCCGCTCTCCCACGCCCATTCGGGCGACCGCCACGCGGATACGACCCGAAAACGCCGAGGTCTCGTCATACGGGGCGAGCAGGACCGTCAGGAGGTCGCCCAGCAGCGCGGCCTTGCCTTGCTGGCCCGGAAGCGGGCGGATGATGTCGTGAGCGCGACCTAACGCGGTCAAGCGCTCCATGAGCTCGCCAGTCATGTCGGCGACCGAGGATGCGGAACGCCCGGTGATCTGCGTCAGTCCAGTGGCGATGGCCAAGAGGTTCTTGACCCGGTGGCTCATCTCACCGGCGAGGAGTTCGCTGCCCTCCTCGGCCTGCTTGCGGCCAGTAACGTCGAGGAAGATGCCGAACATGGTTCGATCGACGATCCCGGCATCGGCACCCTGTCCGCGCGCGGAGATCCAGCGAATCTCGTCTCCCAAGCAGATGCGGAAGTCGATCTCGTAGGAGCCAGCCACGGAGCGGGTGGCAGAGAAGGCCGCCCGGACTCTGTCCCGGTCAGCGGGGTGGATATGCGCCGAGAGCTCTTCGAAGGTGACCTTGTCGGACCATGGCAAGCCCCACAGTTCGAAGGCGCGTTCGTCCATCTCGAATCGATCGTCGTCGACGTGCCAGGCCCAAAGGCATACGCACGCGGCCTCGACCGCGAGGCGAAGATGCTCCTCGCGCCAAACCGGCGCTATCGGCTTTCCGGCGACCAATTGTCTCTCCTGGCCAAGTTCATGCAGATAGCTCTGCGCACAGCAAAGCACATAAGCAAGGTCGGTAACGATCGGACTCTGAACCTTGGAGATCGTATTGCCGCCTGGTTAGACATGCGCCGGCTCCAGTCCGGATCCAGGGTGAGTAGCGGACCTCCTTCATTGTCGATCCGCCACATCGGGCACGAATTGCTCACGCGGAGTGCCATCGACATGCATAAGGCGCTCGGTAGGCAGCTTGATAACGAGCCCGCTATGCTCGAGCCGATGGTCGTAGATTGCGCGCAGCAGCCCGGCCATCCGCTGGCCGGTCACTTCCGCCCCGATGGCGTCGAAGCCGATTGCCAGCCCTTCACCCATGCTGCCGGTCCAGCGGCCGACCAGCACGCGAACGGGACCGGCATGGTGCTTCCCTGCTCTCGGCAGGACTTGCTCGATCCACTGGCGCGGAATGCCGGTAGCGAGCTGTTCGGCAGGGAGACTGTGAACTTGATAAGCACGGGGCCGGTCGACGAACCAGCCGAGTATTGCTCGCGCAACAGTCGTGTTGCCGCCACCGGGGGTATCGGTCAGATCGATCACCACCGGCTGTCCGGGGCGGACGCCTGCCATCGCCGCATCGAAGGCTGCAATGGTGGCGGTTTCTCCGAGGGCGTCATTGAAGCGGATTACGAGGCTGCCGTGTTGCTCTGTGACCGTGACGGGAGGGCGCTCCTCCCGGCGCATCGAATAGAGGCTGGGCAGTTCTACCAAACGTGCGGCGCCTCTGTCCTGCACCTCGATAAGCCGTGACCTGTCTCGCCGGCCAGCCGCAAGGATCCGCGCCGCGAAGGCCGCTCTCTCGCTTGTTACCGGCAGGCCGAGGTCGGCCCAGAAAGCCGAAACGGCGTCTTGGATCGGCATTCCATCGACGCCGACAATTCGATCCCCCGGCTTTATACCCGCTCCCTGCGCCGGGGAGCCACTCCGAACTGCATCGACCGAATAGACGCCGCTGGATTCGACGATCCACAAATCGGCGTAACTTGGGACCACGGCCCAGCTATCGGCCAGCGACGATCCGGTGATCGCATGATGGTCGGAAAGGGTGAGCAGAAGGCGCTCTGCATGCCGGAGCAAGGATCGGCGGTCGCTGACCTGTTCCGCCTCCCTGAGCAATTTCTCCGAAACTGGCAGGCTCGCAGTGTCGAGGCGATCAAGGTAGGCATAGGTGCGATCGATGAGCGGTCCGATCGCGCGGGCATCTTCGCGGAATGATGCAGCTTGCGGAGCTTCGACTTCGCTGGATCGAGCAGCTCCGGCTTCGGACGAAGCGTCGGGAACGGAGGCGGGAGACTCATCCGCCAGCGTCGTGCAGCCAACCAGAAGGGCTGTTATGTTGAGCAGCAATAGAGAGCGGTGCATGGCGGCCGGTGTAGCACAGAGCGGATCCGACGCCTCAACGATTGCTCAGCTAGAGGCCAGTCCCGGGCAGCGCCGCATGGCGTCGCAGGGCTTCAGCACGGAAAGGCCTCGACCGGCCGAATAACGTCCGCCTTTCGGAGTTCTACTCTGCGGTCGTGGGATCGATCGTCGCTCGAACCTCCGAGATCCTGTTGGCCGGGAAGCCGGCGGTCTCTGCGTGCTGCCGGATCAGATCCTCGCTTGGCGCGCGATAGAGGCAGTAGATCTTGTCATCGGTCACATAGCTATGGACCCACTGAACCTCAGGCCCAAGGTCGCGCAGGACCGAACAGGACTTCCGCGAAGCCCCTTTGAGGTCATCTGCATCGAGCCCGCCCACTCCTGGCATGTCTCTCTCGATGACAAACTGAGGCATCTTCTCTCTCCTTCCTGTTGCGGCCGCACTGTGCCTGCGCGGACCACCCTTGGGAAATGAAGTAGTGGATGCAGGCGGCCGGTTCGGCTCGGCTTTGCCGAAGTTCTGCCTCGATCTCGTTGCTGTCAATGCCAAGCGAACGATACAAGCTCCGCTTCGAGCGCTCGCTCCAGCGCGGGCAGATACCCGTCGATCTTTGCCGTCAGGTCGAGGCGGGCGCTTCCGCGACTGAGCCGTTCATGCGATACTGGCCCCCATCTCGCCGATGATGGCGCGGGGTGAAGGACAGGGCCGCCGTCGTCGGCCGGGGAGCACATCTGGGGACGTGGATATTTGGGGACCGGGGGGCAACGATGTTCAAGAGGATTGGGATGGCGATCGCTCTGCTGTGCTGCACGGCGGCAGCAACCGGCAGGACCGTCGAGCCTGAGGTTCACGCGTCGAATGGCGTTCCCGTTACGATCAGTGCAGACGATGCCGCCCAGCGGTACGAGTACACGGCGCCGGCGATCATGCTTTCGGACAACCGTGGGTTCTTCTTCGTGGCCGCCGTCGACCATGGTGGTGCGAAGACGCCTGTCCTGGTCAGCGGCACCCTGATGTACCGGGGCGGCTGGCGGTTCTATGACCAGGCTTTCCTTCCGGATGGTGAGGAACTGCCGGGCAAGTTCGACGGCAGGCACGCATTCTCTTGTGCCAGTGCGCAAGGCTGCATGCGCAGCGAGAACTTCCAGGTGGCGCCGACAGCGGCGCAGATCCAGAAACATGCCGAGAATGGCATCCTGCCGATTCAATTGCGCGCAGGGAGCCTGAACCCCGTGGTGATCCATGTGCCCGTTTCTTACTTCGACGCCGTGCGCGAGGTGCTTGCAGCGGAGTAGGCCAGCTGATGGTGGGGGAGAGAGCCCCCACCCATGGACTCATCCTGCGCTCAGGCCGCCTGCAGCTTGTAATCGTAGCGGCCGCTTCGCAGGGTTTCGGCGGGGACCCAGGTGCCGTGGAAGGTCGAGCGGACGCGGACGGGCAGCTTGATGGTGGCGACCGGGCCGGCGGCGAGATTCTGGGCGTCGAGCACGACGAGGTCGCTGCGCCACTGCGAGACCCGGGCGACGGGGACAAGAAGCCAGCCAACCCCTTCCGCAGCATCGGGGGTGCGGGGGACGAACTGGCATTCCTGCACGGAATCGCCGGGGCCGGGTGACCAGGTGTCCAGTACGCCGGTGTGCAGGTCGAGCCGGCCGGTGGCGCTGGAGCCATCGGCGGAGCGGTAGCAGATCATGTAGCCGTAGCGGTACTGGCGGCCCTGGTAGCGGTCGTCGGTGCGGGGCATCTCGCAACTGACGCCCAGCAGGCGCTGCTTTTCGAAGCCGCCGTCGTTACGGTCCAGATCAAGGGTGATGCGGGTCAGGAAGGGCGGGACGGGAGGGGTGGTCTCTCCATGGGGCGTGGTGAAGAAGGGGAAGCAGTTGCCTTCGTAGAGGCAGAGGTCGAGGTGAACTTTGTTATCTTCGTGCACAGCGTTCATCATGTGTCCGGCGCTGGTGGCGGGGCCGCGGAACCAGCGGATGCCGGAGGCGTCGCCGTGGCGCGGGACGAGGGCTACGTGAGTTTCCTGATCGGGATTCCACTGATAGAAGGGGCCGCCGGCCCGCACCACGTCCATGTCGGTAATCAGCGGGAAGAACGGGAAGACGATCCAATCGTCGGTGATCGCGAAATCGTGGACGCAGGCCGCGTAAGGCATCTCGAACCAGATCTCGTTGATCTTCTTGCCGTTTCCATCGAACGCATAAAACACGATGTCCTTCGTGCCGTCCCCGCGAGCCTGGTAGGCGAAGGCGAGCAGCTCGTTGGTGATCGGATCGACCTTGGGATGAGCGGTGAAGCAGGTTGCGGTGATCTGGCCGTCCATATCGGTGCGGCCGATCGTCTCCAAAGTGTCCGGATCCATCTCGAACGGGTGATCGCTTTCCTTCAGCGCATAAAGATGTCCGGCATGGAACATCGCCGTGGTGTTGGCCGTGCCCATGTCCACGCCGGCCGCTTCCGGATCGTTGGTGAAAGGGTTGCGATAGCGCCCGAAGAGCTGCCGGCGCGCCTTCTCCTGCGCCTTGAAGCGATCGGTGCGAACCCAGCGGCTCTTGTAGCTGACCTGCCCCTGTTCGAAGCGGAACATGTGGAACATGCCTTCGCCGTCGATGAAGATGTCGTCGGTCCGCCTGGACGGGTACTGCCAATCCGCGCCGTTGCGGTAGAGCGTGCCTTCGAGCCCGGCCGGGATCTCGCCTTGAACGACCTCGAGCCCGTCGATCGTGCTTTCGGCGCGCATCGGTTCGCCCCAGCCCTTGAACAGCGGGTTATCCGGAAAGCGGATCGGTTCCATGGTCTCTCTCCTCAGCGGGCATGGGCGGCGACGAAATCGCCAATGACGGGTTCGAGCGCGCTGCCTGCCGATCCGATCTCCAGCGCCGGAGACAGGTGGTTGTGGCCGGCGAGCCAGAGCATGCGCGGATAGCGTTGCCGCGCTTCGGCATAAGCGTTCACGAGGGCGGCGGCCTGGCGCTGGAAATCGACCACGTCGAACTCCGATACGGTGGCCAGCCAGGGGATCTGCGTGTCGATCAGGCCGCGCACCGTGGAGCACTCGGCATAGCGGCTCTCGTCCTCCCCGTAGTAGGCCTTGTGGAACGGGTTGGCATGCGCGGTGAGCACATCGTAAATGGCGGAGATCAGCAGCGCGCCGGCGATCCCGCCGCGCTCGGCCGTGTGGAAGCGCTGGTGGGCGACGTAGCTCGCGACGTGCACGGCGCCGGCGGACTGCCCCATCAGGAAGATGCGCTCCGGATCGCCGCCATGGGCCGCGACGTTCGCGCGCAGCCAGGCGACCAGCAGGCCGAGGTCCTCGGGACCGGCAGGCCAGGGATTGTCGGGCGCGAGGCGGTAGGTGATCGTCACGCCGACCATGCCATTGCGCGCGGCAAAATCGCCGACGTTGTCGTAGAACGGCAGCCCCGCGGGCGAGCGCTTGTCCCCCATCACGAACCCGCCGCCGTGGACGTAGACCAGCACCGGCGCGCCGCTGATGCCGTCCTGCCTGAACAGGTCGAGCCGGTGGCGCGGATCGGAGCCATAGGCGAGGTCCCGCTCGATCCGGGTCGCATCGTCGATGCCGCGGAAGGTCTCGACGAACAGCGCCTGGGTGCCGCCGATCATCTCGGGCGTGAGGTCGAGACCCAGAGACTCGATCTTGCTGCGCGTTTCGGGTCTCATGCGTGCTCCCCCTGCGGCATCAGCAGGACCGGCTTGATCACCCTGCCGCTCGCCGCATCCTCGAAGGCGCGGCCGATCTCTTCGAAACGGTAAGTCTGGATCAGCCGGTCGAATGGGAACCGCCCCTGGCGCCAGTAGTCGATCAGCTTCGGCAGGAAGAGTCGCGGAGCGGCGTCTCCGCCGAGGATGCCGCGCAGTTGCCGGCCTCCGGCGAGCATGGCGAACATCTTCGGCGCCCATTCCCCGCGCGGGGCCGCCACGAAGCCGGCGGTGCCGTTCATCGCCAGGGACTCGAGCGCGGCGGTGTGGATGTCCGGCACCGTGGTGGTGTTGAGCGTGAAATCGACGCCGCGCCCGGTCACGGCCCGCACGCGAGCGGCGACATCCCCTTCGCGGCTGTCGATCACGTCGGTGGCGCCGAGCTCGAGCGCCAGTTCCAGCCGCGCCGGACTGATGTCCACCGCGACGATCCGGGAAGCACCGACGAGCCGCGCCGCCATCACCGCCGAGAGGCCGACCCCGCCGGCGCCGAAGACGGCGAGCGTCTGGCCATAACCGACCTTGAGCGCCTCGATCACCGAGCCGGCCCCGGTGATCACGCCGCAGCCGAGCGGGGCGAGCGTGGCGAGCGGCAGGTCCTTCGCCACCTTCACCGCCGTGCGCTGGCGAACGATCGCGTGCGTTGCGAAAGAGGACTGGCCGAAGAAATGCGAATGCAGCGTCTCGCCGCCGCAGCACAGCGCGGTCGAGCCGTCGAGCCGCTTGCCGCCGAAGCTGAGCGGCATGGCGAGGTCGCAATAAGTCGGCCGGTTGGCCTGACAGCTCGGGCATTCCCCGCAGGAGCTGCCGCTCAGCAGGACATGGTCGCCCACGGCGAAGTCCGCGACGCCGGGACCCAGTTCCTCGACGACGCCGGCCCCCTCGTGCCCCAGGACGATCGGCTGGGGCGAGTGGCGGCCGGCCTGCTCGTGCAAGTCGGTGTGGCACACGCCGACTGCGACGATGCGGACGCGCATTTCGCCCGCGCGCGGGCTTTCCAGCTCCACTTGCTCGAGGGCAGGGGCGGGCGACCCGGCCCGGCTGACGGCGGCGGTGACTTGCATCAGGCGCGGGCCTGCGCCGGCGATGGCGCGGGGTTCGGCCGGCCTTTCATGACGATTTCACCCTTCCAGGGCACTTCGGACATGTCGGTCCAGGCGTTCACGCGAAGCTGCTCGAATAGCCATTTCCCGCCTTCCTTGCGGACGACGTCCTGCCGCGTGCCCACGCCGAAGACGAAGTTGTTCCGGTATTCGACGTTGAACTGCAGGATCTGGAAGAAGCAGCGGGAATCGACTTTGCCGTCGTCGCGCGGATCCATGATGAAGTGGTTCATCATGTGCTGGCGGCCGAACCACCAGCTTTGCCGATCGTACCAGAGCGATTCCAGGTTCTTGCGAATGGCCTCGTGGCCCTGCACGCGGCCCTGCCACAAGTGATCGAACCAGGCGTCCACGGTGAAGGTCGACAGGGCCATATCGGCGTCGGCGAGGTCGATGCCCCAGGCGTAGCGGGCGTAAAGCTCCTGGATTTCGAGCCGGTCCTCGGCGGTGAGCTTCCAATCGGTCATTTTAGTGTCCTCCGCCGGGTGTTCCGAGGTGATGATCGTTCTGGATGTCGGCGACTTCGCCGTGCTGCGTCAGCAGCGCCTTGCGCCTGACGAAGCGCAGGATCGATTCCGGCCCGGTGCGCGACCCGCCGAGGCCGGAGGCGCCGAAGCTGTGCGTTCCGATCGTGCGGTTCTTGGCGAGTGTCAGGAAGGTGTCCTGGATGAACACGGCGCCAGCGTTTACGCGCTCGGCGATCGGCAGCGCTTCTTCCTCGCTGCCGGCGATTACCGAAGCGGTGAGGCCAAAGATCGTGTCGTTGGCGAGGGCCACCGCCTCGTCCACGGTCCTATAGGCCATGACCGGCAGGCAGGGGCCGAAAGTTTCCTCCTGCATGATCTTCATCGAGTGGTCGACGCCGGTGAGGATGGTCGGGCGCATGTAGAGGCCGCCGCCGATCTCCTCGACCTTGCCGCCCGTACGGATCGTGGCACCCTTGTCGACTGCATCGGCCAGGTGACTCTCGACGATGCGGGCCTGCGGAGCGAAGGTGAATGGGTGCAAGTGGCCGGCGCGGGGATCGTCGCTGTTGAGGCGGACTTTGCCGGCCTTCTCGATCAGCAGCGCGACGAAAGCATCGTGGATGCTCTCGTGGACGTAGACCCGCTCTACCGAAAAGCAGACCATGCCATTGGCGTGGACCGCGCCGCGCAAGGCTGAGGTCGCCGCCCGTTCGAGATCGGCGTTTTCGGTGACGATCGCCGGATCCTTGCCGCCGAGCTCGAGGAAGCAGGGGATCAGGCGCTCGGCGCAGTGCACGGCGATCTTGCGGCCCGTCGGCACGCTGCCGGTGAAGCAGACCAGATCGACCTGGTCGATCAGTTGCTGCCCGGTCGCCCCGTCACCGATCACGTAGTCGAACACGCCAGCGAGTTCCGGCACGGCGGCCACGGTTTCGAACAGCGGCTTCACGAAGCGGGGCGTCACTTCCGAAGGCTTGAGCAGCACCGCGGCGCCGGCGAACAGCGCCGGCACGGCATCGAGCAGCGCCAGCATCATCGGCGCGTTCCACGGGCTGATCACGCCCACCAACGGATAGGGCACGAGCTGCGAGCGGACCTCGACCTGGGGCATCGCTTTGGAGGGGCCGTGGAAGCTGGCGCGTTCCAACGCGGCCTCGGCATCCTCGATCCAGCCGCCGATGTTGCCCATCGTGATGAAGCCCTGGAGGTATGACGTGTGGCAGCCGCCGGTGTCCTCCGCGTCGGCTTCGGCGATGGCGTTCGCGTGTTTGGCGACTTCCCCGAGCCAGCGGCGCATCACGCCGATCCGATCGCCGATGGATCTCTCCGCCCAGGCCTTCTGGTTCTCTCGAAGCCGTGCGGCCTTGGCGGCCAGTTCCTGTGGCGAAGTCACGCGGAGGGTCAGGTCGGTTTCCCCGGTGCGGGGATTGCGCACGGGCAGCGTGCGCACGTCGGCTTCCGCCATTCGCCTCTCCTTTCGACGAGGCTCTTCGCGGCCCCCAATTCATCCGACGTCGTTGTATATCAGCCCGGATGCGAGTCAAGCGGGCGGGGCGTCGCTAAAGGGCGGCGATGGCCCCGGGGAAGCGCAGCGCGGGGCTGTGGGTCTTCACGACCGCCTGCAATTGCCGGATCAGGATGGCCTGCTCGGCCGGCGCGAAGCCGCGCAGCACCGCCATTTCGGACCGATGCGCCAGCGGGTGCACCTCGGCGAGCGCCTGGCGGCCTGCCGGGGTGATCGTGAAAACGCGTTCGCGCCGGTCCTCATGCGAGCTGGCGCTGCCGATCAGGCCTCTTCCGGCGAGGCTGCGCATGATCACGCCGCAAGTCGACGGATCGAGGCCGAACAGCCGCGCGAAGGCCACCTGGGTCAGCGTCTCGCGCTGGCTGAGGAGGAACAGCAGGGAGAACTGCCGGAGCGTGAGGTTGAGGTGCGTGGCGTCGGCGACGAACTGCGCCTGGAAGACCTGCAGCGCGCGGCGCGCGAGGAAGCTGAGCGCCTTGTCCAGCACTCCGCCGGCCGGATCGCAGGCCGGCGTCCAGATCGGCCCCGGACCTCGCGCATCCGCGCCGAGCGTGTGCAGCATGGTTCTCAGCCGGCCGCGGTCCGCCTCGGCAAGCGGCGCGCCAAGCTGCTGTTGCAGCTCGGCGTAGCGGGGGGTGACCTCGCGCAGGAGATTGCCGCCTGCGCGAGTGAGGCTGACCTGGGAGCGGCGCCGGTCGTCCGGACATGGCGCCCGCTCCACCAGGCCGCGGCTCTCGAGATTGGCGACGACATAGGCTGTCGTGGACGTGTCCATGCCGGAAGCGTTCGCCAGCCTGATCTGCGGCATCGGCCCGAGCGCACCGACCAGCATCAGGAATTCGGCCTGCCGCAGCGTGGTCCCGCCGGGGGCGCCGGCGAAGAGCGCCGTGCTGATCTGGTCGACCCGCGCCAGGAGAAAGCCCGGCTTGTGGAGGAACGGCTCCATCAGCGCCGCATCCCCGGGGCCGGCTGGCAAGCCCGGGGAAGCCGAGGGCTGGTTCGGATCGGCGTCACCTTCGGGCATCGGGCGACATTAGCGGATGCCGCACGCAGCGGAAGGGGAGGATTGAATCTCACGCGAAGGCGCAAAGGCGCGAAGAGGTCGTGCTGCTTGCGAAGATGTCTTGCCGGGCCTTCAACTCCTCCCCGGGACGGGGAGGTGGCGCCGGCCCCTTCGACGCCGCCTGCGGCGTCGCTCAGGACAAGCTCCGGCCGGTGACGGAGGGGGCCCTCCGCCGGGCACAGCGATCGCGGAGGGCCCCCTCCACCGCGCTGCGCGCGGTCCCCCTCCCCGTTCCGGGGAGGATCTTGTTGGGCTCGGGGCGGGGCGTGGCGGCGGGTGTCTGTCCTGGCTGCCCGATGGGCCCTGAAACGAGTTCAGGGTGACGAGGAGGGTGGGGCTCAGTCAACCCCGTCATCCTGAACTTGTTTCAGGATCCATTCCGCGTCACGCGCGGAGCCGGCGGGATCGATTTGCGTCTGATCCTTCCCTTGCAGGGGAGCTTCTCGAGCCTGGCGTTATCCGACCTTCCGAGGCTCGCCCGCTCGGGCACAGCGACTGCGGAGGGCCCCCTCCACCGCGCTGCGCGCGGTCCCCCTCCCCGTTCCGGGGAGGATCTTGTTGGGCTCGGGGCGGGGCGTGGCGGCGGGTGTCTGTCCTGGCTGCCCGATGGGCCCTGAAACGAGTTCAGGGTGACGAGGAGGGTGGGGCTCAGTCAACCCCGTCATCCTGAACTTGTTTCAGGATCCATTCCGCGTCACGCGCGGAGCCGGCGGGATCGATTTGCGTCTGATCCTTCCCTTGCAGGGGAGCTTCTCGAGCCTGGCGTTATCCGACCTTCCGAGGCTCGCCCGCTCGGGCGCAGCGATCGCGGAGGGCCCCCTCCACCGCGCTGCGCGCGGTCCCCCTCCCCGTTCCGGGGAGGATCTGGGTGGGCTCGGGGTGGGGGCGTGGCGGCGGGTGTCTGTCCTGGGCTGCCCGATGGGCCCTAAAACAAGTTCAGGGTGACGAGGAGGGTGGGGCTTACCGAACATCGTCATCCTGAACTCGTTTCAGGATCCATTCCGCGTCACGCGCGGAGCCGGCGGGGTGTCCGACCTCGAACCTTCCCTGCAGGGGGTGCGGTCGGAGTTTAACCGCCGGCGGCGACACCCCTGCGTCAGCCATTCGGGCTGCCACCTCCCCTTGCAGGGCAGAATCTGGATTATGCGACCTTCGTAGGTTCGCCCGCTCGGGCGACGCGGATGGACGAGATCAGGCCGGCCTGGAGCGTGTAGTAGACGAAGACGCGCACTTCCACGGCTTCGCCTTTCGCCAGCGGGGCGACGACGAAGTCGGGTGCGTCGGCGAGGGCGGTGAAGCGGCTGGTCGTGTCGACGAAGATCGCGTCGTCGTCGGCCAGGAGCTTGTGGATGGTCAGGTGTTCGCGGACCCGTTCGAACATCGGGCGATAGAAGTCGACGATGCCCTGCTTGCCTTCGATCAGCGGCAGGGCGGTCAGCTTCAGGGTGACGTCGTCGGTGTAGAAGGCGGAGAAGCGCTCGTGATCCGCGTTGCTGAAGGCGGCGGTGTAGGCGAGGTAGGCGGCCTTCTGGCTCGGGTGGCCGCCGAGCCGCGGGGCCTTGGTGACGCCGTATTCCGGCGGCCAGGTCATCGAGTTGAGCGCGGCGATCTTCTCGTCGCGCAAGGTGTAGGTGACGTGGAACTTCACGGTGACGGTGTCGCCCGGGAAGAGGTGGCCGAAGGGGAAGTCCGGCCGCTCCTTCGTGGCGTGGAAGTCCATGTCCACGTCGGCGAACAGGACGTCGCCCTCGCGGGCATAGTGCTGCACGCGCATGACCTCGCGCACCCCGTCGTGGGCCCAGGCGAGAAAGCTTCTCAGCCCGTCCTTGCCGTGGTGGCGGCGGGTGCCGCCGGTGAAGGTGAGGTCTTCGTGATAGAAGCGCTCCACCAGCGCCTCGTCGTCGCCCGAATTGAAGACCTCGATGTAGTCGGGGTAGCTGAACCGGTGCATCAGAGCGCGACCGTGACGGCCTTGAGTTCGGTATAGGCCTCGATGCCGGCCTTGCCGTTCTCGCGGCCCCAGCCGGACTGCTTGTAGCCGCCGAGCGGCAGCGACGGGTCGACGCCGGCGCCGCCGTTGATGCGGACGGTACCGGCCTGCAGCCGCTTGGCCAGGCGGAGCGCGTTGGAGATATCGCGGGTCCAGATGGCCGAGGAGAGGCCGTATTCGCTGGCGTTGGCGCGCTCCGCGATCGCGTCGATCTCGTCGTCGCCGAAGCGCATCGCGCAGAGGACGGGGCCGAAAATCTCCTCGTCCACGACTTTCATGCCGGCGGCCGTGCCGGTGAGCACGGTGGGTTCGACGAAATAGCCCTGGCCGTCGATCCGCTTGCCGCCGGCGGCGATCTCGGCGCCTTCGCCGGCGCCGCTTTGGATGTAGCCGAGCACGCGTTCGAGCTGTTCGCCGCTGACGAGGGGGCCCATCTCGGTGCCGGGGGCGAGGCCGGCGCCGACCTTGAGAGTACGGGCGCGCTGCGCAATGCCCTCGATCACGCGGTCGGCGATCTTCTCGTGCACGAACAGGCGCGATCCGGCCGCGCAGACCTGGCCGGAGTTGCCGAAGATCCCGGCGGCGGCCGCGGGGATCGCCTTCTCGAGATCGGCATCCTCGAAGATTACCACCGGCGACTTGCCGCCCAGCTCGAGCGCGACGCGCTTGAGGTTGCCGGTGGAGGCCCGCACGATCGACTTGCCGACCTGGGTCGAGCCGGTGAAGGAGATCTTGTCGACGCCAGGGTGCTCGGCGAGGGCGGCGCCCGCGGTTTCGCCGAAGCCGGTGACGATGTTGACGACGCCGGCGGGCAGGCCTGCCTCGCGCAGCAGTTCGCCCAGGATCACCGCCGAGAGCGGGGTCTGTTCAGCGGGCTTCAGGACCACGGTGCAGCCGGCGGCGAGGGCCGGGGCGATCTTGGACACCGCCATGACGAAGGGGAAGTTCCACGGCACGATCGCGCCGACCACGCCCACCGGCTCGCGCAAGGTGAAGGCGTGCCATTCGCCGGGGGCGGAGGGGGTCAGGGTCTCGCCGGCGAGCTTGGTCGCCCAGCCGGCATTGTAGCGTAGCGCCCCGGCGGCGCCCATGACGCCGGCGAACTTGGCCATCATGAAGGGCATGCCGTTGTCGAGCGTTTCGGTGAGCGCGATCCGCTCGCCTTCGCGCTCGATCAGGCTGGCCAGCTTGAGGAGGATGTCGGCGCGGGCTGAGGGCGGGGTGGCGGCCCAGCGGGGGAAGGCGGCGCGGGCGGCGCTCACGGCGGCGTCGATGTCGGCGGCATCGCCGGCGGCGGCGCTGGCGAAAGTCTCGCCGGTGGCGGGATCGACCACGTCGAAGGTTTTGCCGGACAGGGCGGAGACGAACTCGCCGCCGATGAACAGCTGGCGGGGCTGCGATCCGAGCGTGTCGCGCAGCTTGTCGAGACCCTCGGGGGAGAACGGTGCATTCATGCTTCAGCCTTTCGAACGAGTGGTGCGGATGCGGGTGACGTTCCCGTCGTCTCCGATGGTGTGGAAGATAGCGCCGCGGGATCTTCCGCGGCCAGGGGCGCGCGGCCGAGGATCAGGTCGGCGGCCTTCTCGGCGATCATGATGGTCGGGCCGTTGGTGTTGGCGCCGGGTATCGTCGGCATGACGGAGGCATCGACCACGCGCAGGCCCTCGATGCCGCGGACCCGGAGCTGCGGATCGCAGACGCTGTCGGGAGAGCCGCCCATCGCGCAAGTCCCGACCGGGTGCTGGGTGACCCCGGCGTTCGCGCGGATGTAGGCTTCGAGCTCTTCCTTGCCGGTAAGCTCCGCGCCCGGGACGATCTCGCGCCCGGTGAGCTCCGCCTGCGGCGGGGTGCGGTAGATCCTGCGGACGATCTCGATCCCGCGGCGGGCGGTTTCGAAATCCTCCTGGTCGGAAAAGATGTTGAGGGTGATCGCCGGGAGGTCCTCCGGCCGGGAGGATTTGAGACTGACCCAGCCATGGCTGCGCGGGTGGAGCAGGATGACATCGGCGGTCATCCGGTGCTCCTGCCGCTCGCCGATGCCGGGGACCCAGATCTTGGCGTCCATCCGCACCGGGTTGGCCCAGATCTGCAGGTCGGGTTGGGCGAGGTCGGGCCTGCTCTTGATGATCGGGTTGCAGCTGTTCACCTGGGTGGCGAACACGCCTTTGCCCGTCAGGCCCCAGCGCAGGACCGACAGCGCCACTTTGTCGAAGCGCAGCTGGTTGAGGAAGCTGAGCGGCTTGGCCATCGCGAAATGGACCGGGATGCGCGGATGCTCCTGCAGGTTGCGGCCGACCATCGGGCGGTCCAACACGGGCTCGATGCCCAGCTCCCGCAGATGCTCCGCAGGGCCGATGCCCGAGAGCATCAGCAGCTGCGGGGAATTGTAGCTCCCGCCGCAGAGGATGACTTCGCGCCGGGCGTGGAACTGCTTTGTCGCGCCTTCGTGCGAGACTTCGATGCCGGCGGCGCGGCGTCCCTCCAGCAGGACGCGGTGGGTCAGCGCGCCGGTCAGGACCGTCAGGTTGGGGCGGGACAGCGCCGGTTGAAGGTACGCGCGGGCAGTGCTGGCCCTGCGGCCCTTGCGATCGATCGTCAGCTCGCCCCTGGCGAAGCCTTCCTCGACCTTCCCGTGGAGGTCGTCGGTCGTGTTGAACCCGGCCGCTGCCGCGGTTTCCATCAGGGGTTCGTGCAGCAGATGGTCGGTCTGGATCGGCTGGACCGACAGCGGCCCGCTGTCGCCGTGATAGGGCCCCGCGCCGCGCCAGCTGTTCTCCATCTTCTTGAAGTAGGGGAGAACGTCGGCATAGCTCCAGCCCTCGCAGCCCATCTGGCGCCAGGTGTCGAAATCCAGGCTGTGCCCGCGCATGAAGAACATGCCGTTCACCGACGACGAGCCGCCGAGCAGCTTCCCACGCGGGATCGGCAGGCGGCGGCCGTTCAGATGCGGCTCCGGCTCGCTCATCATCGGCCAGGTGAACTTCGGATTGAGGAAGGCGCGCATGAAGCCGAGCGGCATGGAGATCAGCCAGTGCCGGTCGCTCCCGCCGGCTTCCACCAGCAGGACGCGCTTGTCCGGATCGGCGCTGAGCCGGTTGGCGAGAACGCAGCCCGCCGATCCGGCGCCGACGATGATGTAATCGTAAGTCATGCGAATTCGGCCCACGAGGTGTTTCCGGCCATTGTCCTCTCCGCGAGCCGGCCTTCCGAGGCCGGCAGTCTCATCCAATCGCCGGCTGGCCTATTGATCCCGGTGCACCTGTCAATGCGGTCCGTGGCTGCAGAATGGAGTAACTGGCTGTTTCGGCGAACGCAACATTTCTTGATGTGTCAACAATCCTGCTCTAGGCCAGTCTTCGACCGATCGGCGCCCATCATGGCCGCCGCGGCGAGGAGGGGGAGCGATGACCAGAGAGGACTATGCCGACTATGTCGCATGCTTCAACGCCGACGACTTCGAAGGGTTCGGCCGCTACTACCATGAAGACGTGATCTTCAATCTCGGCGACAAGAAGCAGATCGTCGGGCGCGAGAACATCCTCGACTTCTATCGCGACGTGAAATCGAAGGTCCGCGAGACGCTCGAGATCCTCAGCGTCGCGGCGGACAGCGATGCCCTGGCGGTCCATGTCAGGACCGAGTTCTTCGGCCTGGTCGACTGGCCGGATTTCATCGCCGGCCCGCTGATGGAAGGCGAGACGCTGAACATCGAGAGCATCGGCTACTACTACCTCCGCGAGGGGAAGATCGCCCGCATTCTGGGGGCGCGGTATCGCACGATGCCGACCGCACCGGCCATTTCCTAAGGATCCGAAATCACGATGCAAGACAGCACGCCGGCCGCACCGCAGCCTTGCGATCACCCTTTCGCGCCGCAGCTCGAATTCGCCTTCACCGTCGACATCGCACTGACCAAGCCCGTGTGGGTGGAACCATCGAGCATGGGAACCACGCGCGCCGGCATCTGGGCGGCGGAAGGGACTTTCGAAGGGCCCCGCATCAAGGGGCGAGTGATCCCGATGAGCGGCGGAGACTACCCGCTCGTCCGACCGAACGGGGTGATCGATTTCGACGCCCGCTATTTCCTTGAAGCCGACGACGGCACGCCGATCTACCTGCAAAGCCGCGGATACCGCTGGGCCGAAGGCGACGCGATGGAGCGCATGGCCCGCAACGAGCCGGTGGGGCCTGGCGAGTACTACATGCGCGTCTCACCCAAGTTCGACGTTCCCCAGGGGCCGCACGAATGGCTCGGCAAGCATGTCTTCATCGGCGTGGCCGAGAAGCTGCCGCGGGCCAACCGCATCCATTACTTCATGGTGCTGTAGGCGGGATCGCCGGCACCAGGAGATGGCTGTCGTAGCGGCCGCCGGTGTGGATCACGTGGCGGCCGCGATTGCGCAGGTCCTCGTGCCGCGCGAACGGGAGGTTGGGCAGCGCGTCGCGGTAGATGTCCAGGCCCTTGATCACCACGCGCAAGGTCTCGCCCTGGCGGAACAGGGTCGAGGACGGCCAGATCTCGATCTCCACCGGGACGATCTCTCCCGCCGCCAGCTTCCGTTCGCGCAAGTGCGTATGGACCGGCTGCCACGGTGTGGACTTGTCCGCGTCGAGCTCGCGGTGGCTCGCCCGCAGCCATCCGAGCGCGGCGGGTCCGTCGTCGTAGAAGGCGTAGAAGTGGAAGCCGACCGGGCTGCCGTCGGCGTCGCGCTTCTGGATGGCCACGAACAGGTCCATGTCGTCGGCGGCTTCGGCTTCTACCCATAGCTTGAGCTTCATGTAGCCGGTCAGCTCGGTGTCTTCCTCGAACCGATAATCGAACACCGCTTCGCCCGCTTCGTCGCAAGGATCGTAGGCCGCCGCGGCCTCCGACGGGACGGGCATGGCCGACAGCGATGCGGATGCCGCATCCAGGTAGAGCGGGCGGTAGTCCGTCCGCGCCAGGGGCCATTCCTCCTCCGCCCGGGTGTGCCGGACATGGGCGCTTTCGCGCACTTCGACCAGGACCGGCGGCCATTCATCGAGGCCGCTGTCCAACCCTCTCAGGAAGTGGTCGAAGAACGCCTTCTGCTTGGCCCGGCTGGAGGGCATGTAGAAATGCGCCCACTTCTTCTGCCCGTGGATTTCCAGCCATTTCGGGTTGGAGGCCATGCGGCGCCAGGCTTCGATCGTGCCGCGCGTGTGCAGCCCCTGGTCCGACCAGCTCGCGACGACGTAGGCGGGCACGTCGATCGCACCCAGGTCGATCTCCTTGCTGCGCCAGTAATCGTCGTAGAGCGGGTGGGCGAGGACATTGCGGTTGGTGTCCTCCGTCCGGTTCAGGGAGAAGCGCAGGTTGTCGGACCCGCGCGGGACGAAGCCGGTTTCGCGAATGCCGCCGTGGTAGGCGAACTCGCGGTACCAGTCGGAGAAGCCTTCCCACGGATTGATCGCGGCCAGGTGCGGCGGCCGCAGCGAAGCGACCAGGTACTGGATCGCTGCGAGGTAGGAGACGCCGATCATGCCGACTTTGCCGTTGCTCCAGTCGAGCTGCGCGAGGAACTCGATGCAGTCGTAGCAATCCTCTCCCTCGCCGATGCCGTTGTGGCGCAAATCCCCTTCGGACAGCCATGCGCCGCGCGGGTCGGCGAAGACGACGGCATAGCCGTTCGCGCACCAGAAGGCGGGATCGGGCGCCTCGAACGCGGTGAAGCGCGACATCCAGCCTTTCTCGACTCCCGAGGGCGGCCACAGCGTGTCGGACAGGCCGTGCTTGCCGTAGGGGCTCCAGCCAAGGAGGATGGGCAGGTCGCGGTCGGGCCGGTCGGCGGGACGGTAGATGTCGACCAGGATGCGGATCCCGTCGCGCATCGGCACCTCGACATTGCGTTCGATCAGCAGGCCGTCCTCTTGCCAGCAGGCATAGTCGCGCGGCGGCAGCGGCGGCTTGTGCGGGGCCGTGGCGGGATCCACCCCTTCGCGCATGATCAGTTCGAAGCCTTCGGTCCGTTCGGCCATCATTCCTCTCCCGTTCGCCGCTGTGGATAGGCGGCAGCGCTCTTTTCTGGCGCGAGCCGGCCATTGCGCTAAAGCACCGGCTGCTGGCGTCAAAGGATTGTTGACGCATCAAGCTTGTCGTCAAGCGGCCGATGGCTACAAACCGGAACGGGAAGGCTGCCGCCGGTCGATCGGGCGGGATGGAGAGAGGTTCGAGAAGGCGTGAGAGACGAATACGACTACATCATCGTGGGCGCCGGTTCGGCCGGCTGCGTCATCGCCAACAGGCTGACCGAGGACCCTTCGGTGAAGGTCTTGATCCTCGAGGCCGGGGGCGAGGACAACCAGTTCTTCTATCGCCTGGCGCTGGGGTTCCACAGCTGGCGCTATCCCGAGACCAACTGGAGCTACGAGACGGAGCCGGAGCCGCACCTTGGCGGGCGGCGCCTGCCTTTGCCGCGCGGCAAAGTGCTGGGCGGGTCCTCCACGATCAACGCCATGCTCTATTCGCGGGGCCATCCCGGCGACTACGACCTGTGGCGGCAGATGGGCTGCACCGGCTGGGGCTTCGAGGATGTCCTGCCCTATTTCAAGCGGTCGGAATCCAACTGGCGGGGGGAGAGCGACTACCACGGCGGTTCGGGGCCGCTGCAAGTCAGCCGCGTGGCGATGGAGCGGTTTCTGGGCGAACCGGTGATAGAGGCAGCCCGCAGGCTAGGATACCCGATCACCGACGATCACCATGGGGAGCTGCCCGAAGGCTTCGGTGGCGGTGATACGACGACCGACGCACGGGGCCGCCGTTCGAGCGCAGCGCGGGCCTACCTTCATCCGGCGCGGTCGCGGCCGAACCTGACGATCGCCACCCATGCCTATGCCACGAAGCTGATCCTGGAGAACCGCACGGCCAGGGGCGTTGCCTATGTGCGGGACGGCCAGGAGCGGCAGGCTTTCGCGGCAAGGGAAGTGATCCTTGCCGGCGGCGTATACAATTCCCCGCAGCTGCTGATGCTGTCCGGCATCGGCCCGGCGGATCACTTGCGGGAGCTGGGGATCGCGCCGGTTCTCGATCTGCCCGGCGTCGGACGCAATCTTTCCGAGCATGCGGGGTACTGGACGCAGCATTCGACGCGCGAGCCGATCACCTTGCTGCGCGAGCTGCGGGCGGACAAGGCGGCGCTCTCGCTGGCCCGCTGGCTGGCGTTCGGCACCGGGGTGATGGCTTCGCAGTCCAACAGCTGCCATGCGGAGATCCGTACCCGCGAGGAGCTTTCCCAGCCGGACATCCAGATCTACTTCAACCCGGTCCGGCCGGACGCCAAACCCTGGTTCCCGGGGATCGTGCCGCAGCAGGAACACCGCCTGACTTCGGTCGTCTGCCTGCTTCAGCCCAAGAGCCGCGGCTGGATGGAGCTGCGCTCCGCCGATCCGCGCGACAAGCCCCGCATCACGCTGAACCTGCTGGCGGACCGGTCCGACGTCGACACGATGGTGCGCAGCGTGGCGATGGTGAGAGAGCTTTACGGGACCGATCCCCTGGCCGGGCTGATCGCCGACGAGCTGATGCCAGGCCCGGAAGTCCGCACCGCCGAGGAGATCGAGCAGTGGCTGCGCGACACGCTGATCACGACGCACCACTCGGTCGGCACTTGCGCGATGGGCATCGGCGAGGAAGCCGTGGTCGATCCGCAGCTGCGCGTGCGCGGCATCGAGGCGCTGCGGGTGTGCGATGCATCGATCATGCCGACGGTGCCGGGTGGGAACACCAATGCTCCCTCGATCATGGTCGGCGAGAAAGCATCCGACCTGATCCGCGGGCGCGAACTGCCGCGGGCCGAGCTCCACCGGAGCAAGGCTGCCGCATAAAAGAAGGGGCCGGAAACGACTTCCGGCCCCTTTCGATTTTGCCTGGAGCCTGCCTCAGTAGCGGACGCGGACCCCGACTTTGTAGGTCCGTCCGACCACGTCGTAGAGGACGTTGTTCGTGGGCCCGAAGCTGGACGGAGCATCGACCGGCGGGTCCTTGTCGAACAGGTTGTTGATCACGCCGAAGACGTCCACCTCGCGGTCCCCGTCGCGCCACAGGTTGTAGCTGGCGTTGAGGTTGACGTAAGTCCACGCGCCGATGTGGTTGTCGCTGATGCTGTTTGGCAGGGCGGGGTCATAGCCATCCTCGTCGGGGCCGATCAGCGAGGTGTTGTAGCGCCCTTCCGCAATATGCCGGACCTGCACTTGCGCCTCGAACGGGTCCGACGAGTAGGTCAGGTAGCCGTTGGCGATGTAGCGCGGCACGCCCGAAGGCTGCGACACCGGGGAGCCGTTCATCCCCGCCCGGTCCACCGAAGCGCCGCTGGAATCGACGGTGATCAGGTCGTCCACGATCGTGGTCAGCACGCGCAAGGAGAGGGTGCCGCCCATGTCCTCGGAGAAGGTCGAGAGCGGCAGGGAATAGGCCGCCTCCATGTCCCAGCCCCGCGTGATCAGCGTGTTGAGGTTCAGGTTGAAGTTGCGGACTTGCGTGATCGTGTTGTCGGCGCCGCGCGTAACGAACCCGCACAGGTCCGTCGCACCGCCGAAACAGCGATCGACGATCACCTGGGCGCCGAGCGTGGACACCGCGCCGTCGAGCTCGATGTCGTAATAGTCGACCGACAGGCGGAGCGACCCGGTGCCGATCTCCGGCTGCAGCACGACGCCGGCAGTCCAGGTATCGGCCCTTTCCGGCTGCAAATCAGGGTTGCCGCCCAGCAGAACGGAGGAGAGCACCTGCGCCCCGGTCTGCGGATCGAGGATCGACTGGAACGAGCTCTGCGGCGGGCCGAACAGCTCGAAGATGTTGGGTGCGCGGATGTCGCGCGAACGGGTAGCGCGGAGGCGGAGCCAGTCGGTCGGGGCCCAGTCCGCTCCGACCTTCCAGGTGGTGACGCTGCCGCTTGTGCTGTAGTCGGTCAGGCGGACGGCGCCGTTGAGCTCGGCATTGTCGCTCAGCGGAAGGATCGCCTCGACGAAGCCTTCCCACACTTCCACCTCACCGTCGATCCCCGCGCCGGGGCCGGTGTAGAAGTCGAGCGCCTGGGAGATCGCATCGGCGGTGCCGCTGGCGATGTCCTTGCGGAACTCGACGCCGGTGGCGATCGCCAGCGGCCCGGCCCACAGGTCGAGAAGATCGCCCTGTACCGCGACCGAGGCCACGTGCTGGGTCATCTCCGTGCTCTGGAATGCCGTTCCGGTGACGTAGTCGATCGCCGCGGGCGACGGACTGCCGTGGCCGAAGATGTTCAGCGGCTGGCACCCGGCGGCCGCCGCGTTGCCCTGCAGCACGGCCCGGCAGACCGGGCTGTCGGTCGCAGGATCGATCACCGCGTCGATCGCGAAGGCCATGCGCGAGTTGATCGTGGTGTTCTCGCCCGTCTGCGAATAGTTCGTCCGGCCGAACTGGTAATAGGCGTCGAGGTCCCACCCGGCGCCGAGTTCCGCGCGCGCACCGGTAACCGCGCGATAGGTCTCCCGCTCCACATGGCCGACTTGCGGGCCGATATCGTTCCAGATGCGTGCGACAGGGATGACGGGGAGCCCAAATGCGTCCATCCGCGCGGCCACGCTGGCGGGTAGGAACGCGTTGTCTCGCCGGATGATCCTCGGCGCGAGGTCGCGTCGCTGCGCGCCGAGCGTGCTGCCCTCCACCCGGCCGTAGGACCCTTCGAGGAACAGCGTCACGCTGTCGGAGACGTCGTATTCCGCATGGGCGAAGCTGTTGATCCGCTCGCTGGGCGAGGAGATCGGGAACCACTGGTAGAACGCCAGCTGCTCGTCGCCGCCGCCGCTCTGGAAGATGCCGGCGCCGAAGTATGTGCCGTAATCGTGCTGGAAGGTCGTTCCGTCGGGGTTGAATTCGGTGCCGCGGAGCGGACCGCCGATGATCTGGCCGTTGAAGGTCGCCGTCGCCACGCGGGTATGCGGCAGGATCAGCGTCGCCGGGTCGCCCTGCGAAACCCGGCCGAGCTGCGGCCTGGCGGGATCGATGAAAGGGTTGCTGACGGTGTTGTAGCTCAGCGCGCACCAATCGCGCGAATAGCAGTCGCCGGTTCCCTGGTCGTCGACATACTCGACCCCGGCCACGATCCGGCCGAGACCACCCGCGAAGCTGGTGCCGCCGGCGAGCGACAGGATCCACTCCTCGTCGTCCCCCTCATCGGCGATGCCCCATTGGGCGGAGGCGCGGATCCCTTCCAGATCGGTATCGAGGATGAGGTTCACCACGCCCGCGACCGCGTCCGACCCGTATGCGGCCGAGGCGCCGCCGGTGACGACGTCCACCCGTTCGATCAGCGACGTAGGGACCATGTTGAGATCGACGGCGCCGGCGGGAGCGAAGGAACTGCCGGCCACGGTTGCCGGAACCACCCTGCGCCCGTCGATCAGCACCAGGGTGCGGTTCGCGCCCAGGCCGCGCAAGTCGGCCGTGCTGGCGCCGATGTTGTTCATGAAGATGGCGGTGGTGGCAGGCGTCGATTGCGGGCGGAATGCCGGGATCTCGTTCAGCACTTCGGCCACGTTGCTCGCGCCCTGGCGGGCGATCTGCTCGCCGCCGACGACGGTGACCGGCGTGGGGGAATCGAAACCGGACCGGGCGATGCGCGAACCGGTGACCACGATCGGCTCGCCGGCCAGCGGCGAGGCATCGTCGCCCGCCTGGTCCTGCGCGACCGCGGGGAAGGCACAGCCGAGCGCCAGGCCGGCCGCCAGGGCTCTCGCACCCGAGTGCATCAGGCGTGTGCGGAACCTGCCAGTGGAATGCTTTCTCATCGTTCTCTCCCCCATCGCTGCAGGTCTTCCGCCTGGCTCATGCACTGTTTCGCAGGACGGCTTTCCCGACCTCCTGGTGATCGGACGAAGCTTCGTCTCTGCTCGCAGGCAGTCTCCGTCAGCTTTGTTGACTTGTCAACCAATCTGCGGATGGTGCGAAGAGGCGACGGCTGCGGCAGGCGCACCGGGGTTGACGGGATCGCGTGCGTCGGGCGTACGATCGCAACAGGTGGGGGCGAGGGGCGACGGATCGATGATGGAACTACCGGCAACCTGGCATCTGTTCGGGGAAGAACATCTGCCGCAAAGGCTTCTCCTGCTGGCGAAGATGATTGAACGCGTCGCGTCCAAACAGCTGCAGGTGGAGTTCGGCATCTCGGTGGCGCAGTGGCGCATCCTGGCCTTCGTCTGCACCGACGGGCCGGCGACGGCCAGTCACATCGGAAGCTCGGGAGAGATCGACCAGGCGGAGATCAGCAGGGCGGTCAAGGCCTTGGAGGGCGACGGGTACGTCAGCCGGGAATTCGCCGAAGGCAGCAGGAAGACGATGATCATCAGCCCCACCGCGAAAGGCGAGCAGCTTTTCCGCAAAGTGAGAGACCTCCGCCGGAACTACTTCTCCGCGATCACCAGAGACCTGGACCGCGAGCGCAAGGCGGAGTTCGACCGCACCCTGGAAGTGATCGCGAAAGCGGTGATCGAACTGCGCGAGACCGGGGCGCCGGCTTGAACGCGAGGCCCCGCCTGTGGAGGAGCCCGAGGCCGTGCAAATGCCACCGAGCGATAGCTCCGTGGCCGGAGCGAAATGCACGGGCCCTGCGCCGATGCGGAATTCAGCGTGCCGAACGTCTATCCGATGATAAGCTGCCGCAAGGGGGGGGATGGATTTGCAGGCTCATCGCATAGCGGCGTTCCACGATAGGGCGCTTGGTTCCGGTCCGGATCGGTTGCTGGTGGTGCACCCCGGGGGAGATTGCTGATGGATCTCGCGCCGTTCCTGTTGGATCAGTGGCTCACGGAATACGGATTTCGCACGCCACCGGTGCGGTATAACCTCGCGTCGAGCTGCGGGCCGCATTGGACGCTTGCCGAACTGCAGCAGTTGCCCGTGGGTACGCTCGACCTCGGCGCGATCGCCATCGATTACGCGCCTCCGGATGGGGCGCGGGCGCTTCGCGAGGCGATTGCCGCCCGGCATTGTGTGGACCCCGACTGGGTGATCGTGACGACCGGCGCATCGGAAGCGCTGTCGATCCTGTTCTACCTCGCTTCCAAGCCTGGTGGCGACGTCGTGTTGCCGGACCCTGGTTATCCGGCATTCGCCGCCTATGGCGAGGCATGGGGGCTGCGCGCCAGCACTTACACACCCGGCCGCGGAAGCGGCTTCAGGGTGAGCGCTGATCAGGTACTGGCCGCGACGAGCGGCGACACGGTGCTGGCGCTGGTCAACACGCCGCACAACCCGACAGGCGCCGTCTGCCCGAGGGCCGAGATCGAGCAGATTGCCGGCAGCCTCGCCGAGAAAGGCATCCCGCTCGTCGTGGACCAGGTTTTCCACCCGCTCTATTTCGGCGAAGCACAGGGATCGGCAGCCGGGATCGACAATACGATCGTGGTCGGCGACATGTCGAAAGCGATGTCGCTGGCGGGACTGCGCGTGGGCTGGATCATCGATGCGGACGCCGGGCGCCGGGAACGGATCGTCAACGCCCGCAGCTACTCCACCGTCAGTGGCTCTCCTCTCACGGAGGCGCTCGCGGCACATGCACTGAACAACGCGGAAACGGTGTTGGCGAGGCTGGCATCGACCACGTCCGCGAACCTGAGCCTGCTGGACGGCGTGATGGCGATCGCGGCGGGGATCTTGTCCTGGGTGCGCCCGGAAGGTGGGACGATAGCCTACCCGTGGTTCGTCGACGGGCGGGACAGCAGGCCGTTCTGCGAAGCCCTTGCGGAAGCGGGCGTGCTGGTCGTGCCGGGCGACTGCTTCGGGGCGCCGGAGCACATGAGGATCGGCTTCGGGGCGCAGTCGGTGGGCTTCGAGACGGCTGCCGGCATCCTGTGCGCCGCACTGCAGCGAGGGTAAGCGGATAGGCGGGCGGCCGGCGATGGCCTTGAGGGCCGAGACGACCCGTCTCGCCGCGTAATCCGCACCGCGCATGGTATTCGCGCGCGTTTCCAGGAAACCGAACGCGCCCAGCACGTTAACTTCCCTGGAACGAAGAGTGGCGCCAGGAGGCGCCGGAAGGATGCCATGATGGTCAGGCAGAACGCGGCAAGTGCAGGGCAGGGCAGCCACCCGACGCTGGCGATGCTGCGCGACAGCCTGGCGAAAGCCCTGCCCGCCGTGGACGATGGCGAGTTCGACGACCTGCTGCGCAAGCTCGACAGCCGCTACGCCGGCTCCCGGACCCTGTCCCACTGACGAAGGCGCTCGCGCCGCCCAAACTTTGCACTTGCATTTGCCCGGTCGCATGAGCCCCGCCACCCATCGCCCGCCACCCCCAACCCACACCCCACATTGACCCTCCCGCCCCGCGGCCTATGTGAACGGCGATGCAGTCCGCCGCCGCTCTTCCCGCGCCGCCCTCGCTGGCCGAGCTCTCGGCGCGCGGGGCGGTGGCGGTGTTTCTCGATTTCGATGGGACGCTGGTGGACATCGCCGGGACCCCCGACGGGATCGTCGTGCCGGACAGGCTGGCGGAGCGGCTCTGCGTGCTGTCGGAGCGGCTGGGCGGGCGGCTGGCGCTGGTCAGCGGGCGGGCGGTCGACAATCTCGAGCAGCACTGCGGGCCGCTGGGCGTAGCCTGCGCCGGCTCCCACGGCCTGTCCCGCTTCTCCGCCGCGCGCGAGCGGCTGGGCGCGGAGCCGCTCCCCCTGCCGCCGGCCGTGATGGAGGCGCTCGGCGGGTTCGCCGCGGCCGAGGGGTTCGGCTTCGAGCCGAAGGCCCACGGGGCCGCGCTGCACTACCGCGCCGATCCCTCGCTCGAGGCGCGCGGCCTCGCCTTCGCCGCCGCCCTGGCGGATGAGCACGGGCTGGTGGTCAAGCGCGGCAAGTGCGTGATCGAGCTCGTGCCCCCGGGCGGCGACAAAGGCTCGGCGGTGCGCGCCTTCATGCAGGAGCCGCCTTTCGCCGGGGCGCTCCCGGTGTTCATAGGCGACGATGTGACCGACGAGGACGGCTTCGCCGCCGTGCAGGACCTCGGCGGCCTCGGCATTCTCGTGGGCGACCTCGCGCCCAGCGCGGCGCGATACGGGCTTGCCGATCCTGCTGCGGTGCAGCAGTGGTTGGGGCTATGACAGGACACGAACCCAATCTCGAACTCTGGCCGGTCGGCAACTGCCAGGTCTCCGGCCTCATCGATCCCCAGGCCGGGCTGGTCTGGGGCTGCGTGCCGCGGGTCGATGGCGACCCGATCTTCTGCGAGCTGCTGAGCGGCGAGCGGCGCGGGGAGGGGGTGTGGCGGTTCGAGCTGGATGGCCAGGTCTCCGCGACCCAGGAATATGTCCGCAACACGCCGATCCTCGTCACCCGGCTCGAGGCGGCGGACGGCAGCGCTGTGGAGATTTCCGACTTCTGCCCGCGCTTCGAGCGGTCCGGCAGGATGTACCGGCCGGTCGCCTGGAGCCGCATCGTCCGCCCCGTCGCAGGCACGCCGCGCCTGAAGGTCGTGCTCAAACCGATGCGCGGCTACGGCTCGGAGCTGGCGGCGACGACCCACGGGACCAATCACATCCGCTACCTCGTCGGCGACCAGGCCCTGCGCCTCAGCACGGATGCTCCGGTTGGCTATGTGCTCGAAGAGCGCTGCTACCGGGTGGAGAGCGACCAGCACTTCTTCCTCGGCCCGGACGAGCCGTTCAGCGGCAACTTGCGCGCCGAAGTCCGCCACATGGAGGAGCAGACCCGCAAGTACTGGCAGCTGTGGGTGCGCGGGCTGGCGACTCCTTTCGAGTGGCAGGACGAGGTGATCCGCTGCGCCATCACGCTCAAGCTGTGCCAGCACGAAGAGACCGGCGCGATCGTCGCCGCGCTGACCACCTCGATCCCGGAAGCGCCGGGCAGCCAGCGCAACTGGGACTACCGCTTCTGCTGGATCCGCGATTCCTACTATACCGTGCAGGCGCTCAACCGCCTCGGCGCGCTCGACGTGCTGGAGAAGTACCTCGCGTACCTCCGCAACATCGTCGACAACGCCAAGGGCGGGCAGATCCAGCCGCTTTATTCGGTAATGGGGGAGGGCGAGCTCGACGAAGGCGTGGCCGCGAATCTCGCCGGCTATCGCGGCATGGGCCCGGTGCGGGTGGGCAACGCGGCCTACAAGCAGATACAGCACGATTGCTACGGCCAGATCGTCCTGCCAACTGTGCAGGGCTTCTTCGATCGCCGCCTGCTGCGTATGGCCGACGATCGCGATTTCGCGGCGCTGGAGCAAGTCGGCGAGATGGCCTGGGCGATGCACGACCAGCCGGACGCCGGACTGTGGGAATTTCGCACCCGGCAGGAAGTGCATACTTATTCGGCGGTCATGAGCTGGGCGGCATGCGACCGGCTGGCCAACGCGGCCAAGCACCTGGGCAAGCCCGGCCGGGCGGCCCTGTGGTGCGAGCGCGCCGCCGCCATTCGCGCGAAGATCGACGCCGAGGCCTGGGTCGGCGAGGGCGCGGAAGGCCACTACGGCGCCAGCTTCGAGAGCGACTACCTCGACGCAAGCCTGCTGCAGATGGTCGAACTGCGCTACCTAGCGCCGGACGATCCGCGCTTCGTTTCGACGTTCGCGATGGTCGAGCGGGAACTGCGCCGCGGCGAGCACATGCTGCGCTACGCCCACGAGGACGATTTCGGCGCGCCGGAAACGGCCTTCAATATCTGCACATTCTGGCTGATCGACGCTCTCGCGCGGTGCGAGCGGAAGGAGGAGGGGCGCGCGCTGTTCGAGGCTATGCTCGGCCACATGACCCGCTCGGGCCTGCTGTCGGAGGACATGGACTTCGAAACGGGCGAGCTGTGGGGGAACTTCCCGCAGACCTACTCGCTGGTCGGAGTGATCAACTGCGCGGCGCTGCTGTCGCAAAGCTGGAACATGATACGTTGACCGGATGCTAGACAAAGACACGCGCCTCGTGGTGATCTCCAACCGCGTCGCCGTTCCCAAGGCACGGGGCGCGGCGGGGGCGCAGGGCGGTCTTGCCGGGGCTCTCAATGCGGCGCTGACGCAGACCGGCGGGCTGTGGTTCGGCTGGTCGGGGGAAGAGCATCCCGATCCGGCGGTCGAGCCCAAAGTCGGCGTCTACGACGGCGTGACGATGGCGACGATCGATCTCCTCCCGCAGGACGTGGAGGAGTATTACAACGGCTACGCCAATTCGACGCTGTGGCCGCTGTTCCACTACCGCATCGACCTGACCGCGTACGAGCGCGACTTCGCGATGGGCTACGAGCGGGTGAACGAGCGGTTCGCCGTCAGCGTCGCCCCGCTTATCAAGCCGGACGACGTGATCTGGGTGCACGACTATCACCTGATCCCGCTGGGCGAGCGGTTGCGGGAGCGCGGGTTCAAGAACCGGATGGGGTTCTTCCTGCACATCCCCTGGCCGCCGACGCGGCTGTTCGTCTCGCTGCCCTATCACGAGCGCCTGGTGCGCACGATGCTGTCGTACGATCTGGTCGGCTTCCAGTGCGGCGAATGGCTGGAAAGCTTCCTGCACTATTGCCGCAAGGAGCTCGGCGCCAATGTCGACGAGCAGACCGGGCGGATCGACCTCGACGGTCAGACGACGATCGCCCGGGCCTACCCGATCGGGATCGACTACGATCACTTCATGGCCCAGGGCGTAACGGGCGAGGCTCGCCAGACCGCGCAGCGCGTGCTTTCCAGCACCCGCCGCCGCACGGCGATGATCGGCGTCGACCGGCTGGACTATTCCAAGGGTCTGCCCGAACGTCTCGACGGAATCGGCCGGTTCTTCGACAGGTTCCCCGAACGGGTCGACGACCTGGTGTTCATCCAGATCGCGCCGCCGAGCCGCGAGGACATCGGATCGTACCAGCAGATCCGCGCATTGCTCGAGCAGAAGACCGGGCAGATCAACGGCGCGCGATCGAAGATCGACATCGTGCCGATCCGCTACGTCAACCAGGGGCACACGACGGCCCAGCTCTTCGGCTGCTATCACGCCTGCAAGATCGGGCTGGTGACTCCCTTACGCGACGGCATGAACCTGGTCGCCAAGGAGTACGTCGCGGCGCAGGACCCGGAGGATCCCGGCGTGCTGATCCTGTCGATGTTCGCCGGGGCGGCGCAGCAGCTCGACGCCGCGCTGCTGGTCAACCCGCACAGCCCGGACGACATTGCATCCAACATCCGCCTGGCGCTGGAGATGGACCGGGCCGAGCGGAAGGAGCGGTGGGAGCAGCTGATCGTCACCGTCCGCGACGACAACGTGCAGCGCTGGACCGAGAACTTCACCGGCGACCTGGCGACCGTGGGGCGGCTGGTGGGCGGCGGCTAGAACAGCGCCAGCGCCGCCTGGACGATCAGCGCGATCAGCACCAGGCTCGAGAGCATGAACACGGCGAAGCGGACCATCACTTTGTTCACCGTCGCCTGAACCAGCGAGTGGATCACGCGCAGGGCGACATAGGCCCAGGCGAGCCAGGCGTTGAGCCCGTCGCCCTGGCCGACGATCGCCAGCACGATGGCGACGGCGTAGAACACGGTCGGCGCTTCGTGCAGGTGGTTGTAGTTGTAGGCCTTCCACTGGACGTGCGGGGGCAGCAGGGCGTCGAGCTTGCCCTGGTTGAGGGTCGAAAGCTCCGCGTCGCTGAGCTTGGCCTTGTTCATGGCCGGGATGCGCGTGACGTAGAGCCACAGCCACATGACCATCGTCCAGGCGGCCAGCGCGACCACCGGCTGCAGGATGTCCATTCCGATCATGCTGTCCTCCCCTGGTGCGCGGGGATGCTGCCGACCGGCGGGCGGGCTGTCAATCGAGCGAGGCGATCACCCGGGCGTAGGCCGCGGGATCGACATTGCCGCCACTGAGCATAATCGCGGTGCGCCCGTCGGTCGCCACTTTGCCGGCCAGCACCGCCGCGAGCGCCACCGCTCCGCCGGGCTCCAGGACCAGTTGCAGGCGCGAGAAGGCGAAGCGCTGCGCGGTGCGGACTTCGGCCTCCGAGACCGACAGGCCGGGGCTGGCCCGGTCTTTCAGGACGGCGAAGTTGATCGGGTAGGTGGCCAGGGTCTGCAGGGCGTCGCAGGCGGTCGGCGGCGGGTTCGGCCCCACCGGCACGATCTCCCCGGCGGCGAGGCTGCGGGCGAAGTCGTCCCATCCTTTCGGTTCGGCGATCACGATCTCGGCGTCGGGACAGGCGAGGGAGAGACCCGATGCGAGGCCGCCGCCGCCGCAGGGCGTGACGATCCGCGTCGGCGGTCCGCCGGCCAGCGCCGTCATCTGCGCCGCGATCTCGATGCCGGCGGTACCCTGGCCTTCGATGACCCAGGGATCGCCATAGGCGTGGACCAGCACTGCTCCGCGCTCGGCGCACAGCCGCGCCGCCACATCGTCGCGAAGCTCGCCGCCCGGGCGGTCGTAGAGGACCACTTCGGCGCCGAGCGCGCGCGTCCCGGCGAGCTTCACCTCGGGCGCGTCGTTCGGCATGACGATGGTCGCTGCAATGCCGAGCCGCTTGGCCGCCCAGGCGACCCCTTGCGCGTGGTTGCCGCTCGACACCGCTACAACGCCGCGTGCCCGCTCCTCCTCACTCAGCGCGGTGAGCCGGTGCCAGGCACCGCGCAGCTTGAAGGCACCGATCGGCTGCAGGCTTTCGGCCTTGGCCCAGAGCACCGAGTCGCCGATCTCGACCCGCAGCAGCGGCGTCGGCGGAAGGATTTCGGCGATCTTGCGCATCGCATCGGCGATGCCTTCGCGAGTCGGGGCGCGCGGGGCAGGGGGAGTGGTCATGCCTCCGGCGGTTGCATATTTACGGACGGGCCGCCAGCGCCTAAGGCGCGCCGCCCGAATGGGAACGGCCCCTGCCGCGGCCCGTTCGAGAGTCCAAGCCGGAGGACCTACCGAAATGACCGAATCCAAGATCAACGACACGCGCAAGGCCGAGCTGCTCTCGACCCAGGTCGAGCACATCGACATCAAGAGTTTCGATGCGCGTCCGCTGATCGACGCCATGGGCAAGATGAGCTTCACCAGCCGCGATCTCGCCCGTGCGACCCGCATCTACAACCAGATGCTCGAGGACCGCGACTGCACGATCTTCCTGGTTATTGCCGGTTCGACCAGCGCCGCCGGCTGCATGGACGCTTATGCGGAGCTCGTGCGCAACAACATGGTCGACGGCATCGTCGCCACCGGCGCCACGATCGTGGACATGGATTTCTTCGAAGGCCTCGGACACAAGCACTACCAGGCGCTGGAGATCCCCGACGACGACACGCTGCGCTCGCTCTACATCGACCGGATCTACGACACCTACATCGACGAGGAAGACCTCCAGCACGTCGACCACACGGTGTTCGAGATCGCCGAATCGCTCGAGCCGCGCGCTTATTCCAGCCGCGAGTTCATCCGCGAGATGGGCAAGTACCTCGTCGAGCACGGCAAGAAGGACAACAGCCTTGTCAAGCTCGCCTACGAGCATGACGTGCCGATCTTCTGCCCGGCGTTCGTCGACAGCTCGGCCGGGTTCGGGCTGGTCAAGCACCAGGTCGATGCGGCCAAGGAAGGCCGCCCGTACCTGATGATCGACGCGGTCGCCGATTTCCGCGAACTGACGCAGATCAAGATCGAGGCGGGCACCACGGGCCTGCTGATGATCGGCGGCGGCGTGCCGAAGAACTTCATCCAGGACACCGTCGTCTGCGCCGAGATCCTCGGGCACGAGGACGTGGCGGTGCACAAGTACGCGGTGCAGATCACCGTCGCCGACGTGCGTGACGGCGCCTGCTCTTCCTCCACCCTCCAGGAAGCGGCCAGCTGGGGCAAGGTCAACACCGGCATCGAGCAGATGGTCTTCGCCGAGGCCGGTTCGGTCGTGCCGCTGCTGACCTCCGACGCCTACCACCGCGGGCACTGGAAGAATCGCGAACAGCGCCGCTGGGCCAAGCTGTTCGACAAGGCCGGCTGATCGCCGTCCTTCCCACGAACGGGGGAGCGGGGCCGCCGACAGGCTCCGCCACCCTCAAGCCCTTCAGGGGCCGCGGAAATGCGCCGAAAACGGCCGAGGTTCTCGATGAGAGCCTCGGCCGTCTTCCGTCCTTGGGGATCGGCTGGTCGGTACAACGCCACGGCTTGGGCGTTTTCACTTGCAGTTCACACGTCTCGGAATATATGCGCCGCTCGCTGCCCCATGGGGGACTTCCAAACCGCAAGGCAGCTTTCTTCAATTTATGCCTTGGGGGTCCCTTGAATTGCACAGCTACCCTAACGCGTTGACTGTAGTCCGCGCACTCGCGCCGGATCAGCCCGTCATCCTCAATCGCCCGCATGCCGCGGCGCGTGCAGCCCGATTCTTCTCGGAAGGATTCCCGGGCAAGTCGATGTATGCGGTGAAGTCCAATCCGTCGCCGGATCTGATCCAGATCCTGTGGGACGCGGGGATTACCCATTTCGATGTCGCTTCGATCGCCGAAGTCCGGCTGGTGCGCTCGCTCCTGCCGCAGGCGACGCTGTGCTTCATGCACCCGGTCAAGACGAAGAGCGCCATCGCCGAGGCCTACAGTGAGCACGGCGTGCGCACGTTCAGCCTCGACACGCACGAGGAGCTGGCGAAGATCGTCGAGGCGACCAGCGGTGCGCAGGACCTGAACCTGCTTGTGCGCCTGCGCGTTTCCTCCGAGCATTCGGAACTCTCGCTCGCCGCCAAGTTCGGCGTCGACCTGGCCGACGCGGCGCCGCTGCTGCAGGCGACCCGCCAGCATTGCGACGCGCTTGGCATCTGCTTCCATGTCGGCAGCCAGGCGATGACGCCGTTCGCCTATGTCCAGGCGCTGGAGCGCGTTCGCGCGGCCATCGCCGAGGCGGCGGTGACGGTCGACATCGTCGATGTCGGCGGCGGCTTCCCGAGCTCCTACCCGGGCATGGAGCCCCCGCCGCTGGAGGATTACTTCGCCCTCATCGCGCGCCACTTCGAAGCGCTGCCGATCTCCTATTCGGCGGAGCTGTGGTGCGAGCCGGGCAGGGCGCTCTGCGCCGAGTACAGCTCACTGATCGTCAAGGTCGAGAAGCGCCGGGGCGACGAGCTCTACATCAACGACGGCGCCTACGGCGCGCTGTTCGACGCCGCCCACATCGCCTGGCGTTTCCCGGTTGTCGCGCTGGAGGACGATCTTCTGCAGCCGCTCGCCGAGTTCGCCTTCTACGGGCCGACCTGCGACGACGCCGACTACATGAAGGGCCCCTTCATGCTGCCGGAGGACATCCAGGCGGGCGACTACATCGAGATCGGCATGCTCGGCGCGTATGGCGCGGCGATGAAGACCGGCTTCAACGGCTTCGGCGAGGCGGTCGCGGTGACCGTGGAGGACGAGCCGATGGCCAGCCTCTACCGCGGCGACCGCGCAGACCCGCGCGCGAGCGACAACGTGGTGAGCCTGCGTTAAGCGGGACTGCGGCTGCACTAGGATCCTGGAAGCCCCCTCCTCTTCAGAGGAGGGGGTTGGGGGTGGTGGAGGCGCGGGCAACGTTTCGCCAGCCGCAGCACCACCCCGCTGCGACTAGGTTCGCCTCCGGCTCACCAAGTCTCGCTGCCCCTCCTCTGAAGAGGAGGGGAGGGCCTCGAAGCCGTCAGCCGTTGCCGCCGACGGCCACCTGCATGAACTGCGGGGCGCCCTTGGGCCCGTCCTGCTGCATCTGCTCCAGCGGATAGCTGCCCTGCGGCAGCGAGGTCAGCGGCATTCCGGCGGACGCGAGCGCGTAAGGCGAGACGCGGTGCCGGGTGCATAGGCCGCCGGCTCCGTCGCTGACCAGCGGCGTTTCGAACTCGACGGCGATGGTGGCGTCCTGGGAACGGCTGACGGTGCAGACCGCAAGCTGCCCGCCGCCGAGATCGAGCACGAGCCCGGTGCCGACCGGCACGCCCAGCAGCCCTTCGATGCGGGCGCCGGTCTTGGAAAGGTCCCGCATCACGGCCTGGTACCGGTGGTCGTCATGGATCAGGCCGATCCGGCGGAACATCGAACGGCGTTCCGCGCGATAGATTTGCGGGCCGTCCGGCTCGATCTTGAACTCGCCCGAGCCTAAGCGCGCTTCGATCTCCGCGAGCCGCAGGGCCTTGGAGTAGATCCAGCCCTGGACGAACTTGCCGCCCTTGGCGATCACCAGCTCGAGCTGGTCGAACGCTTCGACTCCCTCGACCGTCGTCTCCATGCCCAGGGCTTCGGACAGGCCGATGATCGCGGTGATGATCTTGGCGCTGTTCTCGTCCTTCTGCGTGCAGGTGTCGACGAAGCTCTTGTCGACCTTGATCCGGTCGAACGGGGCCGAGCGCAGGTAGCTGAGCGAGGAATATCCGGTGCCGAAGTCGTCGAGCGCCATGCGCACGCCGAGTTGCTTGAGGGCCTTGAACGTCGCGTCGATCGCTTCGCTGTCCCCCATGAATACGCCTTCGGTCAGCTCGAGTTCGAGCCGGTTAGGCGCGAGTCCGGTCTCCGAGAGGACGCTGGCGACGAGCTCCGGGAAGCCGGCCGCGGCGAACTGCACCGCCGAAACGTTTACCGCGACCCGCACCGACTGGGGCCAGTTCGTTGCGGCCCAGCAGGCCTGGCGCAGGGCCCATTCGCCGACGCGTCCGATCAGATTGCCGTCCTCGGCCGCCGGGATGAACACGCCTGGGCTGACGGAGCCGCGTTCCGGGTGCTCCCAGCGCATCAGCGCCTCGAAGCCGACGACCATGTTGTCGGCGGTGCGCACGACGGGCTGGTAGTGCAGCTCCAGCTGTTCGTTATCGAGCGCCTCGCGCAAGTCGTCGAGCAGAAGCGTGCGCTCCTGCTCCTCGTCCTTCAGGTCGGCAGAATAGAAGCGGAACTGGCCGCGTCCGCCGTTCTTCGCGGCGTAGAGCGCGAGATCGGAAGCGCGGACCATCTCGTCTCGGGCGAGCCCGTCGTAAGGGGCGACAGCGATGCCGATGGACGTTCCGATAATCGCCCGCTTCCCGTCGATGGGGTAGGGCTGGCAGACGATCTGGATGATCTTTTCGGCCAATGCGCCGAGCTTCCCGCGGTCGTCGAGGTCCGGCAGGATCACCTGGAACTCGTCTCCACCCAGGCGGCCGATCTCGCCCCGGTCGCCGATGATGTTGCGCAGCCGTTCGGCCACCTGGCGCAGGAGCTCGTCGCCTGCCGGATGGCCCATCGTGTCGTTGACCTGCTTGAAGCGGTCGAGATCGAGCATCATGAGGGCGCAGCTGCGCTTGGCGTTGCGGTATGCGGCGAGGGTGCTCTCGAGCCGCCGGGTCATGCGGTGGCGATTGGCGAGGCCAGTCAGCGAATCGTATTCGGCGAGGCGCGAATCCTCCAGCTTGCGCTGGTACTCCAGGGTTACGTCCTTGGCGCTGCCGCGATAGCCGCGGAATACGCCCTCACCATCGAACTTGGGGTGGCCGGAGAACGACCACCAAGCGGCGCGGCCGCGGCCCAAGGGCTCCTCATCTGCGAAGCGCAGAACGAGGTCGGTCAGCTTGTTGCGCGCGCTGAGCTGAAACTTGAGCGGCCGGTCAGAGCGCTCGTCGGGGTTGTCGGGATCGGTCTCGAACAGCTGGAACAGCGGCTGCCCGAGCAGGTCCTCGACCGTCCGGCCGAGCGTCTGTGCCGCGCCGGCCGAAATGTAGATCAGCCTGTTCTCGCTGTCGGTTGCCCAGATCCAGCCGATGCCGGCCTGCTCGAAATCGTCGAGCACTTCCAGCCGCCGCGCGGGATCCGCGGCAGTGATGATCACGGGCGGCCCGGCGACCGCTTCTTCCTGCCCCGACGAACCCGGGCGGACCCTGAAAATTCCGGACAAGTCCATTTCACTTCGACCATGGCTGGGCGCCGGACGCACTGCCGGCCTGCACCAACTTGGCGGAGTCTGGTTACGATAGCCCTAACGCGGGATGATCGGGCTCGATCGCCCGGTCTGCGGTGCGGCGCACCGGATGGGGTGTCAGGCGGCCTTGGCCAGTTGCAACTCCAGCCGGTCCCAGATCTCGACGAGCGCCGCCGTCAGGTCGCGCATCATCTCTTCGTTGTGGGCGGGGCCGGGGGTGAAGCGCAGGCGCTCCGTGCCGCGGGGCACGGTCGGGAAGTTGATCGGCTGCACGTAGACGCCGTATTCGGCCAGCAGGATGTCGCTGATCTTTTTCGCCCGCACCGGATCGCCGACCATCAGCGGCACGATGTGCGTGGTCGAATCCATCACCGGCAGGCCGGCTTCGCGGAACATGCGCTTGAGCGTCGCGGCGGCCGCCTGTTGTCCCTCGCGCTCAACCGAACTCTGCTTGAGGTGCTTGACCGCCGCGAGCACGCCGGCGGCGAGCACCGGGCTGAGCGAAGTGGTGAAGATAAAGCCGGGGGCATAGCTGCGGATCACGTCGATGATCCGCGAGTCGGCGGCGATGTAGCCGCCCATGACGCCGAATGCCTTGCCCAGCGTTCCTTCGACGATGTCGATCCGGTGGGCGGCTTCGTCACGCTCCGAGATACCGCCGCCGCGCGCGCCGTACATGCCCACGGCATGGACTTCGTCGATGTAGGTCAGGGCGTTGTACTTGTCCGCGAGGTCGCAGATCGCGTGGATCGGGGCGACGTCGCCGTCCATCGAATAGACGCTTTCAAAAGCGATCAGTTTCGGCACGTCGGGGCTTTCCGCAGCCAGCAGCTCTTCGAGATGGGTCACGTCGTTGTGACGGAAGACGCGCTTTTCGCAGCCGGAGTTGCGGATTCCGGCGATCATGCTCGCGTGGTTGAGCTCGTCGGAGAAGATCACGCAGCCGGGCAGCAGGCGGGCGAGGGTGGACAGCGTCGCGTCGTTGGAAACGTAGCCGCTGGTGAACAGCAGCGCGCCTTCCTTGCCGTGCAGGTCGGCCAGCTCGCGCTCCAGCTCCACGTGATAGTGGGTGTTGCCGCCGATGTTGCGGGTGCCGCCGGAGCCGGCGCCGACGTCGTGCAGCGCCTCTTCCATCGCCGCGACGACCTTCGGGTGCTGGCCCATCGCGAGGTAATCGTTGGAGCACCAGACGGTGATCGGCTTAGGACCGTTGTGACCGGCGAAGCAGCGCGCGTTGGGGAACGAGCCCTTGTTGCGCAGAATGTCGATGAACACGCGGTAGCGGCCCTCGGAGTGGAGCCGCTCGATCGCCTGGTCGAAGATGTGGTCGTAGTTCATCGGATCGCTCGTTCAGTGCCCCGTCGTCGCGCGGCCGGTGAGTCCCGCGCGGCTTAGGCGAAGCGTCGACCGGATTAAAGCACGGAGTTTGCGAGCGATTCTCAACTAGAACCGCTCGGCTCTCTCCAGCCCGAATCGCCGCAGCGCGGGCAGCAGATTACCGATGCGCTCTGGATCGCCCGTGAACAGCGCCAGGTCCGGCGCGGTGCGGGTGAATGCCTGGCCTTGGGTCAGCGATTGCACGCGCCGGGCGATGCCTTCGGCGCCATGGACGAACTGCACATCCCCGAGGGCCGCGCGCAGTTCCGGCTCGACGAGCGGGAAATGGGTGCAGGCAAGCACGACCGTGTCGATCTGCGCACCCCCTGGTTGCGAGCGGAGGCCTTGCGCGGCGGCTTCGAACACCGCCGGGTCCGGCTCGACGCCGCGCAGCTTGATCTCGGCGGCCGCGACCAGTTCCGGGCAGGCGTGGCGGATCAGGTGCTTGCCGTTCGCGAACTGCGCCTCGAGATCGTCGACATAGCCCTGGCGGATCGTTGCTGCGGTGCCGAGCAGGCCGATCGTGCCCGTCCGAGTGAGCGCCGCTGCCGGCTTGATCGCCGGGACCGTGCCGACGATCGGCACGTGGAGCACTTCGCGCACCATTCCCAGCGCGATCGTGGAGGCGGTGTTGCAGGCGATGGTGATCAGCCGCGGCGCGTAGCGTTCCGACAGCCGCCCGAGCAGCCCGGCGACACGGGCGGCGATCTCCGCCTCGGTCTTCTCGCCGTAGGGCAGGCCCGCGAGATCGGCGGCGTAGATCACCGGCGCCTCGGGCAGGAGCTTGCGCACTTCGGCGAGCACGGTCAGCCCGCCGACGCCGGAATCGAACAACAGGATCGGGGAATCGGCCTGCAAGCTTCACTCCACTTCGGTTCGGCCCGAGCTTGTCGAACGCCGGCCCTTTCAGTAGGCCGCCAACTGAAGGAAAAGCCCGGCTTCGACAAGCTCGGCCCGAATTGGAGAGTGGTTGGATGGCCTGGCTCTATGCCGCACTGCTTGGCTACCTGATCGGTTCGATCCCGTTCGGCCTGCTGCTCGCGCTGGCCGCGGGCAAAGGCGATATTCGCCAGATCGGTTCGGGCAACATCGGCGCCACGAACGTGCTGCGCACCGGCAGCAAGGGCTTGGCCGCCGCGACGCTGCTGCTGGATCTGGCGAAGGGCCTTGTCGCGGTCCTGATCGCCTGGCGCTGGTTTCCCGAAGCGGTGTCCGTCGCCGCGCTGGCCGCCGTGATCGGGCACTGCTTCCCGGTTTGGCTCAAGTTCAAGGGCGGGAAGGGCGTGGCGACCAATGCCGGCGTCAGCTTCGGGCTCGGCTGGCCGATCGGGCTGGCATACGCGCTGGTCTGGATTGGCGTGCTGGCGCTGACGCGGATCAGCTCGTTGGCCGGGATGGCGGCGGTCGTCGCAGCGGCCGTCGCGGCGGCGCTGTTCGGGTACGAGCGCTTCGTGCCTGTCCTCGCCGCCATCGCCGTGCTGGTGATCTGGCTGCACCGGGAGAACATCAGGCGGCTCCTGGCCGGGGAAGAGCCGAAGGTGGGCAGCAAGAAGCCGTGAGCGGCCTGTCGCAGGACGAGGCTTTCGCGCGCATCAGGCTGCTGCGCTCACCCAACGTAGGACCGGTCAGCTACGCGCAACTGCTGCGCCGGTTCGGCAATGCGCAGAAGGCGATCGAGGCTCTGCCCGATCTGGCCTCTCGCGGAGGGCGCGCATACCGCCCGGCGCCGCGCGAGCGGATCGAGGCGGAGGTTAGCGCCGCCCGCGCCGCCGCGGCGCGGTACCTGTTCCACGACTCCCCCGACTATCCGGCGCTGCTCGGAGCGATCGACGGTGCGCCGCCGATCCTGCTGGCACGGGGTCGGGCGGAGCTTGCCGCAGGGCCGTGCGTGGCGATCGTGGGCGCTCGCAATGCCTCGGCAGCGGCGGCCAAGCTGGCGCGCGACTTCGCAGGGGCGCTAGCCGAGGCGGGGTTCGTCGTCGTCTCGGGCTTGGCGCGGGGCATAGACGGCGCGGCTCATGCCGGAGCGATGCCCGCGACGATCGGCGTGATCGCCAGCGGCATCGACATCGCCTATCCCCCGCAGCACGCCGAACTGCAGGAGCAGATCGCGCAGGAGGGGCTGCTGCTGGCCGAGCAGCCGCCCGGCACCGAACCGCGCGGCAGCCATTTCCCCAGCCGCAACCGGATCATCGCCGGGCTCGCGGCCGGCACGCTCGTGGTCGAAGCGGCGCCGAAGTCGGGCTCGCTGATCACCGCCCGGCTCGCTGCCGAAGCGGGCAGGGAGGTCATGGCGATCCCCGGCAGCCCGCTCGATGCGCGGGCGCAAGGCTGCAACCATCTGATCCGCGAGGGCGCCGTGCTCGTGCAGACGCCGGAGGACGTGGTGGAGCTGCTTCGCGGCTTCGACGGCACGCCGCGCTCGACCTTCCGCGAGCCGCTGCCCCACGGGTGGGAAGCTGCGCCGGAGGATTTGGCCGAGGCCGGACCGGCGGAGATCGCCGGCCTGCTCACCACCGCTCCCGTCGCCATCGACGAACTGATCCGCCAGTCGGGCGCCAGCCCGGCGGAGGTGCAGATCGCGCTGCTGGAGCTGGAGATCGCCGGCCGGCTGGAGCGGCATGCGGCGGGCCGAGTTTCGCTGATGGCTTGACGGATGCCGCCAAGGGCCACCACCCTCGCGCGTACGTACACGTAAGGATTGTCCCACCGCATCATGCAGCTTGTTATCGTCGAATCGCCGGCCAAGGCGAAGACCATCGAGAAATACCTGGGCGGGGACTTCAAGGTCCTCGCATCCTACGGCCACGTCCGCGACCTGCCGCCCAAGGACGGCAGCGTCCGCCCGGACGAAGGCTTCGAGATGGACTGGGAAGTCTATGCCGACAAGCGCAACCGCGACCAGGTCAAGGCCATCTCCGACGCGGCGAAGAAGGCCGACCGCCTGATCCTCGCCACCGACCCTGACCGGGAAGGGGAAGCGATCAGCTGGCACGTTCTGGAGCTGCTCAAGAACCGCAAGGCCGTGCCGAAGGAGGTGGAGCGGGTCACCTTCAACGCGATCACCAAGCAGGCGGTGACCGACGCGATGAAGCAGCCCCGCGCGCTCGATGGCGACCTGATCGACGCGTACCTGGCCCGCCGGGCGCTGGACTACCTGTTCGGCTTCACGCTCTCCCCGGTCCTCTGGCGCAAGCTGCCGGGCGCAAAGAGCGCAGGGCGCGTGCAGTCGGTGGCGCTGCGGCTGATCGTCGACCGGGAGCGCGAGATCGAAGCGTTCAAGGCGCAGGAATACTGGTCCGTGGTCGCGGCGATGGAGCAGGACGGCACGGCCTTCGAGGCGCGGCTGGTCACGTTCGACGGCAAGAAGCTCGACCGCCTGTCGATCGGCGACAAGGGCACGGCCGAGGCGGCGAAGGCCGCAGTCGAAGCCGGGCGCTTTACGGTCGAAGAGGTCGAGACCAAGCCGCTCAAGCGCAATCCGGCGCCGCCGTTCACCACGTCGACGCTGCAGCAGGAAGCGGCGCGCAAGCTGGGCTATTCCGCCAGCCACACGATGCGGCTGGCGCAGAACCTCTACGAAGCCGGTGCGATCACCTACATGCGTACGGACGGCGTGCAGATGGACCCCAGCGCCATCTCCGCCGCCCGCAAGGCGATCGCCGAGCGTTACGACGGGCACTACCTGCCCGAGAAGCCGCGCATCTATCAGAGCAAGGCCAAGAACGCGCAGGAAGCGCACGAGGCGATCCGCCCGACCGAGTTCTTCCGCGACCGCGCCGGATCGGGCGACGAGGCTAAGCTCTACGATCTGATCTACAAGCGGGCGATGGCCAGCCAGATGGCGGCCGCGAGCCTCGAGCGCACGACGGTGACGATGCGCGATCCGACCGGGCGGCACGAGCTTCGCGCCACGGGTCAGGTGGTCAAATTCGCCGGGTTCCTGGCGGTGTACGAGGAAGGCTTCGACCAGAAGTCCGACGACGAGGAGGCCGAAGGCCTGCTGCCGATGATGCGCAAAGGCGATTCCCCGGCGAAGAAGGCCGTTACCGCAACGCAGCATTTCACCCAGCCGCCGCCGCGCTTTTCGGAAGCGAGCCTGGTCAAGCGGATGGAGGAGCTCGGCATCGGCCGGCCTTCCACTTACGCATCGACGATCCAGACCCTGCGCGACCGCGAGTACGTGCGGATGGAGAAAAACCGTTTCTTCGCAGAGGATTCCGGGCGGCTCCTGACAGCATTTCTCGAGCGCTTCTTCCCGCGCTACGTCGGTTATGACTTCACCGCGGAGATGGAGGAGGAACTCGACGACGTTTCTGGTGGCCGCGCCGAATGGAAGGCGCTGCTCGAAGCCTTCTGGCGCGATTTCAAGCCGAAGAGCGACGAAGTGATGGAGCGCAAGCCCTCCGAAGTCACCGAAGTGCTCGACGAGTTCCTGTCGGACTACCTGTTCCCGCCGAACGAGGACGGCAGCGACCCGCGCCTGTGCCCCAAGTGCGGGCAGGGCCGCCTGTCGCTGCGCGGAGGACGCTTCGGCGCGTTCATCGGCTGCTCCAACTATCCCGAGTGCACCTTCCGGCGGAAGTTCGGCCAGCCGGGCGAAGACGGTGCGGGTGAGGACGAGACAATGGGCACCGATCCCGAAACCGGGCTCGAGGTCCAGCGCAAGACCGGGCGCTTCGGTCCTTACGTCCAGCTCGGCGAGGGCAAGGAGGCCAAGCGCGCCTCCGTCCCCAGGGACTTGCCTGACTTCGATCTGGAGTGGGCGCTGCGGCTGCTCTCGCTTCCGCGCACCATCGGCGACCATCCGGAGACCGGCCAGCCGATCACCGCCAGCATCGGCCGCTACGGCCCCTACCTGGCGCACGACGGCAAGTACGCGAAGCTGCAGTCCACCCGCGACGTGTTCGAGACCGGCATGAACTCGGCCGTGACGCTGCTGGCGGAAGCGGCCAACCGCAAGGGCGGCGGCGCGCGCGGCAAGGCAGAACCGATCAAGACCCTCGGCGCGCATCCGACCAGCGGCGGCGAGATGAAGGTCATGCCGGGCCGCTATGGCCCATACGTCACGGACGGCGCCACCAACGCGACGATCCCGAAGGACGTGAAGCCGGAGGAGCTGACCGAAGCGCAGGCCATCGAACTGATCGATGCTCGCGCGGCGAAGGGTCCCCCGGCCAAGAAGGGCGCGCGCAAGAAGGCGCCTGCCAAGAAAGCGGCGGCGAAGAAGGCTCCGGCGAAGAAGGCCGCCGCGAAGAAGCCAGCGGCGAAGAAGGCGCCGGCCAAGAAGAAGGCGGCAGCGGAGACATGAGCGAACGCTTCGAACGCCACCGCCAGCCCTGGCGCTCCGACGAGGTCGCCAAGCTCAAGACGCTCGCCGGCAAGGGCAAGGGCCTGAAGGAAATCGCCAAGGCGCTCGGCCGGACGGAGGAGTCCACGAAGGAGCGCGCCAAGCTCGACGGGATTGGCATCGCCAAGAAGCGGTGACGGCAGCTTCGCGCACTGCGCGGTTGAAGCCCGGCCGGCTTGGCTCCACATGGGGGCGATGCTGAAGGCGCCCGACATCGACTCCGGAGACGACGCAGGCGCGTCTCCGGCAATTTCGCACCCGGCCGCCGCGCACTCTGCCGACGGCCTGCCGTTTCCCCGCCGCACCTGGGCCATCATCGCGATCAGCTTCGGCACCGCGCTGCTCGTGCTCGACGGGGCAATCGCCAACGTCGCGCTGCCGACGATCGCGCGCGAGCTCGGCGTCACTAACGGCGTCGTCACCAATGTCGTGACGATCTATCAGCTCGTGCTGGTCATGGTCCTGCTGCCGTTCGCCAGCCTGGGCGACAGGATCGGGCACCGGCGCTTGTACCAGTACGGCCAGGTGGTCTTCATGATCGCCTCGGCCCTGTGCCTGTTCGCGTCGAACTTCGCGGTCCTGCTGGTCCTGCGCGCGCTGCAGGCGATCGGCGCGGGCATGGCGCTGTCGGTTTCGGCGGCGATGCTGCGGGAGATCTATCCGGCGCGGAAGCTCGGCACCGGGATGGGCATCAACAGCGTGATCGTCGCCTCCTCGGCTGCGCTGGCGCCGACGCTCGGCGGCTACATCGTCGGTCATGTGAGCTGGCAGTGGGTGTTCGTGGCCGCGGCGCCGCTCGCCGCCGTCTCGCTGTTGCTCGGCCGCACTCTGCCCGTGCCGCAGCCGCGCAAGAGGCCGCCCGAATGGCTGAGCGGCTTGTGGAGCGCCGCGACCGTGCTGCTGCTGATCGGCGGGGTGCAGCTCGCCACCCACGAGAATCTCGAGCTGGGGCTCGCGATGCTGGTCGCCGGGATCGCTTCGACGATCTTCCTCGTCCGCCGCGAGCGCGGGCGAACCGCGCCGGTCGTGCCGGTGGACCTGATGGCCAAGCCGGTGCTCGGGCTCTCCGCGCTCGCGGCGATCGCGGCGTTCACGTCCGCCGGGGCGCTGATGCTATCGCTGCCGTTCCGCTTCGAGGAAGCAATGGGCTATGCCCCGCAGGAAGTCGGCGTGCTCCTGCTGCCGTTTCCGCTGACGATGCTGGTCGTCGCGCCGCTGGCCGGCTGGATGAGCGATCGCATCGCCCCGACCAAGCTGGGTGTCACCGGCATGGCGATCACGATCGCGGGCCTGCTGCTGCTGGCCTTCATGCCGGAGGGCGTGGGGGAATGGGACATCGCCTGGCGCCTGAGCCTCACCGCGGTCGGTTTCGGCCTGTTCTTCGCGCCCAATTCGCGCCTGCTGATCGGCCAGGCCCCGCGCGACCGAGCCGCGGCGGCGGGCGGCCTGCTGTCCACCTCGCGCCTGCTCGGGCAGACGGTCGCGGCCGTGGCCGTGGGCATCCTGCTGGCCGGGGGCATGGGGCTGGGGCCGACCCCGCTGATCGTCAGTTGCGCGCTGGCGGTCGTCGCCGCCCTGTGCAGCCTGGCCCGCTTCCGCAGCGTGACGCGTGCGGGCGGAACGATGGCCAGCTTGCGCCAGCCCTAGCGCACCCAGTCGAGCCCGATTTCCTCGTAAATTTCGCGGCTTTCGGCCCACTTCTCATCCACTTTGACGTGGAGGTATAGGTGGACCGGCACGCCGAGCAGCGCGCTCAGCTCGGTTCGTGCCGCTTCGCCGATCGCCTTGATCCGCGCGCCGCGCTTGCCGAGCACGATGGCCTTCTGGCTGTCGCGGCCGATGACGATCTGCTGGCGGATCTCGATGCTGCCGTCCTTGCGCACGGTGTAGCTCTCCGGCCGCACGGCGCTGTCGTAGGGCAGTTCCTCGTGCAGCTGGCGGTAGAGCTGCTCGCGCGTGACTTCGGCCGCGAGCAGGCGCTCGCTGGCGTCGGAGACCTGGTCTTCCGGATAGTGCCAGGGGCTTTCCGGCATCAGTTGGGCGAGCCGCTGCTTCAGCTCCGGCACCCCGTCGCCGGTCAGCGCGGAAATGTAGAACACCTCGTCGAAAGCGATCTTGCCGGTCAGCTCCTGGGCGAGCTCCAGCAGCGGTTCCTTCTTCGCCGCATCGACTTTGTTGAGCGCGAGCAGCTTGCGTTCCGGCCGCGTGGCAAGCGCTTCGAGCAGGGGCTCCAGCTCGTGTCGGCGCTGCTTCAGCGGGTCGACGACCAGCAGGATCGCGTCCGCGGATTCCGCGCCTTCCCAGGCCGCGCTGACCATTGCCCGGTCGAGCCGCCGGCGGGGCGCGAAAATGCCCGGGGTGTCGACCAGGATGATCTGCGCCTCGCCTTCCAGCGCGATGCCCATCAGGCGTGCGCGCGTGGTCTGCGCCTTGGCGCTGGTGATCGCCACCTTTTGGCCCACGAGCTGGTTGACCAGGGTCGACTTGCCCGCGTTCGGAGCGCCGATCACCGCGACCATGCCGCAGTGGGTCATACGATCCTCCCCGGGACGGGGAGGTGGCGCCGGCCGGAGGCCGGTGACGGAGGGGGCGCGCCTCCTGGTGCAGCGCTTGCGGCGGGCCCCCTCCACCGCGCTGCGCGCGGTCCCCCTCCCCGTGCCGGGGAGGATTTAGTGCAGCTCATCCGAACTTCTCCATGAACAATCGCGCCGCTTCGGTTTCGGCCTCCTGCTTGCTCGAGGCGACCGCCTCGACTTCGCCGACTTTGTGCACGCGCACGCGCACGGTGAACTGGGCCGCATGGTCCGGCCCGGACCGGTCTATGACTTCATACTCCGGCGGCTTGCGGCGGTTTCCGGCGGCCCATTCCTGCAGCGCGCTTTTGGGATGCTTTGCGCGACCGGCGCTGCCGGCTCCGGCCTTTTCCCAGATCGTCCGGATCACCGACGCGGTCGCCGGGAAGCCGCTTTCCAGGAAGCTGGCGCCGAGCATGGCTTCCATGATGTCGCCGAGAACGTTGTCGCTGTCGTGCGCCCCGTCGTCGCGCGCCTGCTTGCCCAGGCGGATATGATCCGGCACGCCGATCTCCCGGGCAACCTGGGCGCAGAGGCTGCGGCTGACGAGCGCGTTCAGGCGCTGGGCCAGCTCGCCTTCGGCCCCGTCACCCTGGCGGTACAGCGACTCGGCTGTCGCCAGGCCGAGTACCCGGTCGCCGAGGAACTCGAGCCGCTGGTAATCGCGCGCCGCGCCGGTGCTGCCGTGAGTCAGCGCTTCGATCCACAGCGCTTCGTCGTTGACCGTAAAGCCGAGGCCTTCGAGCCAGGCGCGGCTTTCACCCAGCTTGCTCACAGCTCGTTCCCGATCCGGTGCCAGCGTGCGGCGGTGAACCAGCTGACCGGGTTGATCCAGCTCGACGTCCCATCGGTCGAGAAGGCGATGAAGCTGGCGCGGCCGACCACGTTCTCCACCGGCACCAGGCCGATACCGCCGCCGGGCGCCGCCGGGAAGCGGCTGTCCTGCGAATTGTCGCGGTTGTCGCCCATCAGGAACAGGCTGCCTTCGGGCACGATCACCGCCTGCGTGGTGTCCTGCGGCATCAGCCCGAAATCGACCACGGTGTAGCTCCGGCCGCCGGGCAGCGTCTCGCGGAACTGCGGATAGCTGCAGACGGGCGTGCCGTCCGGCGCCTTCGCGCGGAAGCGTTCCACCCGGCAGGCGTTGTAGGGCGTGATCGGCGCCACGAAATCGCCGATGCGCTGTCTTCCGATCGGCTGGCCGTCGATGTGCAGGACGCCGGCCACCATCTGCACGGTATCCCCCGGCAGGCCGACCACGCGCTTGATGTAGTCGGCGCGGTCCAGCGGGTGCTTGAACACCACGATGTCGCCCCGTTCGGGCGTGCTGCCGAGGATCCGCCCGGTGTCCGGCCCGATATCGAAGGGCAGGGAAGCGCGGGAATAGCCGTAGGGCCACTTCGCGGTGAACAGGTAATCCCCGACCATCAGCCGCGGCAGCATCGATTCGCTGGGGATCGAGAACGTGCTGAACACGAAAGTGCGGAACACCAGCACCACGATCACCAGCTTGATCAGAAACCAGAGGAAGCTGCCTTCCTCCTTCTTCGCCGCGGCAGGGGCGGCTGCGTCTTTCGAGCGAATGGGGGGCGTTGCGGTGTCGTTCAAGTGGGTTACCGGTTCCAAAATCCTGTCCGGTCGCCTAGCCCATCCTGCCTCGGCAAGGAAAGGACACAATTTTGACCGACCCGCGCGTCGCCGCCTGGAAATCGCTCGAACTTCAGCCCGACCGCTCCTTGACGGAGCTTTTTTCCGGCGATCCGGACCGGGTGGGCAAGCTGGCCACGCGTTGGGAGATCGGGGAGGGCGCCGGCATCCTGTTCGACTGGTCGAAGACGCACCTGACCGATTTCCTGCTGGCCGACTTCGAAGCGCTCGCCGATGCGGCTGGCTTCACCGAGATGCGCCGCCGCCTGTTCGCCGGCGAGGTGGTCAACCCGACCGAGAACCGCGCCGCCGAACATTCCGCGCTGCGCGGCGTCGGCAAGGACAGCAGTGTCGAGGAAGCCGCCGCCTTGCGCGAGCGGATGAAGCTGCTGGTCGAAGCGATCCACGAAGGCGCGCTGGGGGAAGTGAAGCACCTGATCCACATCGGCATCGGCGGCTCCGCGCTCGGCCCGGCGCTGGTCGTCGATGCGCTCGGGCGGGATTTCTCGCTCGTGGACGTGCATGTCGTGTCGAACGTCGACGGGGTGGCGCTGGAGGATGCGTTCGCCGCCTGCGATCCGGCAACGACCCTGATCGCCGTCGCCAGCAAAACCTTCACCACTATCGAGACGATGATCAACGCCCAGAGCGCCTTGAAGTGGCTCGGCGAGAACGGCGTGGACGATCCCTCCGGCCGGGTGATCGCGCTCACTGCTAGTCCCGAGAAGGCGGTCGAGTGGGGCGTCGACGAAACGCGCATCCTGCCGTTCTCCGAAAGCGTCGGCGGGCGTTACTCGATCTGGTCTTCGATCGGCTTCCCCGTTGCGATCGCGGTCGGTTGGGAAGATTTCGAGGCGATGCTCGCCGGGGCGGCGGCGATGGACGTGCACTTCCGCGACACGGACGCGCGGGCGAACCTGCCGCTGCGCGCCGCGTTCGCAGACCTGCTCTACGCCCGCGTGAAGGGCGCCGAGACACGCGCGGTGTTCGCATACGACGAGCGGCTGCGGCTGCTGCCGAGCTATCTTCAGCAACTGGAGATGGAGTCCAACGGCAAGAGCGTCACCGCCGGCGGCGATCTGGTCGAAGGCCCGACCGCGCCGATCACCTGGGGCGGCGTCGGCACCGACGCGCAGCACGCCGTGTTCCAGTTGCTCCATCAGGGGACCCACCTCGTGCCGGTGGAGTTCGTCGCCAGCATCGCGCCCGGCGACGTGCTCGATCCGGCGCATCACCGCATCCTCCTGATGAACTGCTTCGCGCAAGGCGCAGCGCTGATGGCCGGGCGCGAAAGCGGCGATCCCGCGCGCACTTATCCGGGCGATCGCCCGAGCGCGACGATCCTGGCCGACGACTTCGACGCCGGCACGCTCGGCGCGCTGATCGCCTTTTATGAGCACCGCACGTTCGCCGGCGCCGTGCTGATGGGCATCAACCCGTTCGACCAGTTCGGCGTGGAGCTGGGGAAGGAGATCGCCAACAGGATCGAGAGGGGCGGCGAGAGCTTCGATGCCAGCACCGAAGCGCTGCTGGCGGCGGCGGGGCTTTCCTGAACGTCCTCCCCGCGCGGCGGACCCCCTTGCGGAGCGACACTTATGATAAGCCGCGTTTGGGAAAGATATGATGCCGTGACTAGGCATTAAATGTGTTAATGTCGGTCCATCGTCGTGAGGATAACTCGGTGAACGGCGACTGAGAGATGCGTGTGCTCCCGCCAAGTAGGAGAGCTATCGTGTCCACCACAGTTTCCGCACTCGATCAGATGATCCACAAGTTGAGCGGGCGATCCGCTTTGACTGGCGAGGACAAGGAGGCGATCCTTTCCTTGCCTCACACGATCCGTTCGTATCACGCCGCGACCTATGTCGTTCGTGAGGGCGAGCCGCCGCCGAACCATTGCAGCTTCATCCGCTCCGGCTTCGCGGTTCGCCAGAAGATCACGGCGCAAGGGGCGCGGCAGATCATGTCGTTGCACCTGGTCGGCGACTTCATCGATCTCGAGCACTTGTTCCTGAACATCGCCGACCACAACGTGCAGGCGCTGACGGAGCTGGAGGTTGTCGCGATCGACCGCCGGGCGCTGGAGTCGCTGGTGCTGGCCCGGCCCAACATAGCCCGCGCGTTGTGGATCGATGCCCTGGTCGATGCCTCGATCTATCGCGAATGGGTCACGAACGTCGGCCGCCGGGCAGCCCCTGCGCGGATAGCGCACGTGCTCTGCGAAGTGGCACTGCGGATGCAGGCTGCCGGGGTCTCCACGAACGGCGGCTTCGAACTGCCGCTGACTCAGGAACAGCTCGCGGATGCCGTCGGCCTCACGCCGGTGCACGTCAACAGGACGCTCAAGGCTCTCGTGGCCGATGGCATCCTGCACCGCGACAAGCGCTACATCAGCTTCACCGACTGGAATCGCACCAAGGAGGTGGCCGATTTCAACGCGCTGTACCTGCACCTCGAACAAGCGAAGCCGGCCTAGCCCGCGCCCGAGCGGCTACGGGCAGATCGGGCTCGTCACGCGGCCGATCTCACCGCTGCGGCGGGTGTCAGGAGCCAGTAACCGCCGTCGGAGGCGCACTTGATTCGCCCGAGCGAGCGGCCGTCCTCGAACAGTTCGGCCTCCCTGCCGCGGCATTCCTTTTCGGCACGGAACAGGGCCGAATCGGGGCCGAGCGCCTCGAATTCGATCCGGCGAGTGCCTCGCGGCCCATCCTCCAACAGGATAAGCTCGTAGTGTCGTGTCGTGGTTGGCCTGGACCTGTTCATGCGAGGGGCCCCTGTGAAGCCCTTGCAACATCTACGTTTTCGGCCGGCCCGAACACATCCTAGGTTATCCCCGGAAAAAAATTCCGGTCAGGGGGTTCCCGGCCGAGGCGCTTCGTGACCGGGCATGGGCAAGAGCAGACCGATCAGCGGCAGAACGATCATCCCGCCGCCGGACGCCGCGAGCGCGGCGGCGACGCCGTAAACTTCCGCGAAATGGCCCCACAACCAGCTGCCGAGCGCGATCCCGCCGAAGGTCAGGCTGGAGACCAGCGCCACGATCCGCCCGACCACCTCGCGCGGCGCCCAGAGCTGCCCGGCGACCGAAAAGCCCGACAGCGCCTGGACCCAGCCGGCTCCCGCGACGACCAGCAGGAACAGCATCGGCACCAGCCCGGGTTGGAGCGCCACGCCCAGGCAGCCGAGGCCGTAAACGATCCCCGCGGTACGGATGATCGCCTCGGCGCTGAAGCGCGCACGAAACCAGGTGCTGGTCAGCGCGCCGATCACTGCGCCCGCGCCGAGCGCGCCGAGCAAAAGTCCGTAGACCGCCGAACCTTCGCCGAGCAGGTCCGCGGCGACCAGCGGCATCAGCGCCCAGGCTGCCGCTCCGGTCAGGGTGAACGTCAGCGCGCGCAGCAGGATCGTGCGGATCTGCGGGGAGGCGAGAGCGAAGCGGAAGCCCTCCGCGATAACCGGCAGCAGCCGCCTGCGCTCCTTCGCCGGCTCCGCCGCCGGCCGCCAGCGCCACAGCACGGCGATCGCCATGAGATAGCTCAGCGCATTCGCCACGAACGCCGCTCCCGCCCCGCCCAGGGAGACGATCGCGCCGCCAAGGGCAGGTCCGGCCGTCCGCGCGAAGTTGAACGCGAGGATGTTGAGCGCCACGGCCGCCGCCAATTCCGCGCGCGGGACGATCCCGCCGATCGACGCGGCGAGCGCCGGGTTGAACACGGCGACCCCGGCGGCAAGCAGCGCCGTCAGCCCGACGATCGCCAGCGGCGGCGTGATCCCGGCGAAAGTCAGCGTGACCAGCAGCAGCGAGACCGCGAACATCGCCGTCTGCGCCAGCAGCATGACGGTGCGCTTGTCGAACATGTCGGCCCAGGCGCCGGCGGGCAGGGCCAGCAGCATGATCGGCAGGTTGACCGCCGTCTGCACCAGCGCGACGACGTCGGCCGGCTGACCGGTGGCGGTCATCTGCCACGCAGCGCCGACGGACTGCACCGCATTGCCGAAATTCGACAGCAAGCTGCCGACAAGGATCAGCGCGAAGGCGCGGTAGGCAAGCGGGGTGAAGGTGGTTGATCCAGGCATCGCGCGCTTCTGGCGCGCGAACCCGCACACCGCAAGCGAGCCGCTGTTGGCAAGCGCCGCCCCACTCGCCATATCGCGGCCCACGCAACGGAGCTCAGCACATGGCCAATTACGACTACGATCTCTTCACCATCGGCGCCGGCTCCGGCGGGGTTCGCGCGAGCCGCGTGGCCGCGGCGCACGGCGCGAAAGTCGCGGTTGCGGAGGAGTATCGGGTCGGCGGCACATGCGTGATCCGCGGCTGCGTGCCCAAGAAGATGCTCGTCTACGGCGCCCACTTCGCCGAGGACCTGCAGGACGCAAAAGCCTTCGGCTGGACCACGGAGGGCGCCACATTCGACTGGATCACCTTGCGCGACAACGTGCTCAAGGAGGTCGACCGGCTGAACGGCCTCTACGGGCAGACGCTCGGCAACCACGGCGTCGAGATCATCCAGCAGCGCGCCACCGTCACCGGGCCGAACGAGGTCACACTGGCGGACGGGACGAAGAAGACCGCGCGCTACATCCTGATCGCCGTCGGCGCGCGGCCGCACGTCCCGTCATGCCCCGGCAATGAGCTCGGCATCACCAGTAACGAGGCTTTCCATCTCGACGCGGTACCTAAGCGGATCCTGATCGCCGGCGCGGGGTACATCGCCAACGAGTTCGCCGGCATCTTCAACGAGTTCGGCGCCAAGGTTACGCTGATCAACCGTTCCGACCAGCTCCTGCGCGGCTACGACGAGTCGATGCGCGACCGCCTGCTGCAGATCTCCACGATGAAGGGGATCCAGTTCCGCTTCAACGCCGAATTCCGCGGCATCAGCAAGAACGAGGACGGCAGCTTGACCGTCTCGATGACCAATCACGACGACATGGAAGTCGATTGCGTCATGTTCGCCACCGGCCGCCTGCCCAATACCGAAGGGCTGGGGCTGGATACGGTCGGGGTGGAACTGGGCAAGCGGGGCGAGATCAAGGTCGACGCGTATTCGCGCACGAACGTCGAGAGTATCTATGCCGTGGGCGACGTCACCGACCGGGTGCAGCTCACGCCCGTGGCGATCCGCGAGGGCCAGGCGTTCGCCGACACCGTGTTCGGCAACAAGCCGACCATTGTCGACTATTCCTGCGTGCCGAGCGCCGTGTTCAGCCACCCGCCGATCGCCGGCGTCGGCATGACCGAAGGCGAGGCGCGCAACCAGCTCGGCTCGGTGAAGGTCTACCAGTCCGACTTCCGCCCGATGAAGAACGTCCTCGCCGGGCGCAACGAGCGGTCGCTCTACAAGATCATCTGCGAAGGCGACGCCAACGAGCGGATCGTCGGCATCCACATGATCGGGCCGGAAGCGCCGGAGATCATGCAGGCCGCCGCGATCGCCGTGAAGGCGGGGCTGACGAAGGCCGACTTCGACGCGACCGTGGCGATTCATCCGACTATGTCTGAAGAGTTGGTGTTGATGCGGTAGGGGGCAGGGGGTTGGGGAGCGGCTGCCGGCCCTCATCCAACTTCGACTAAGCCCCTGCGGGGCTAAGTCTCCGTATCCTTCTCCCACCAGTGGGAGAAGGAGTGAGGCGCGCAGCCGGCTAAGGTCTCCTTCTCCCACTAGTGGGAGAAGGATAGCGTAGCTTGCCGGCTTGCCGGCTAGCGAAGCTTGGATGAGGGCCCGCCCGCTTAGCCGCAGTTGGATGAGGGCCCACCGCCCTCAACCACCTAGCCGCAGTTCGATCAACGCCCGCCACCCCCAACCACTTGCCCCCGCCCTCCGCCCCGGTTACGCCCGCAACCAAAGCGTAACATTCGGGGGATGTCCGTGTCGGCCAATATCGCAGAACTCGAACGCCGCCGCGCCGCCGCCAAGTTGGGCGGGGGTGAGAAGCGGATCGCGGCACAGCATGCCAAGGGCAAGCTGACCGCGCGCGAGCGGCTCGAGGTCCTGCTCGACGAAGGCAGCTTCGAAGAGCTCGACATGTACGTCGAGCACAATTGCGTCGACTTCGGCATGCCCGAGCTGACGTATCCCGGCGACGGCGTGGTCACCGGCAGCGGAACGATCAACGGCCGGCTGGTCTACGTCTACTCGCAGGATTTCACCGTCTTCGGTGGTTCGCTGAGCGAACGGCATGCGCAGAAGATCTGCAAGATCATGGACATGGCGATGAAGGTCGGGGCGCCGGTGATCGGCCTCAACGACAGCGGCGGCGCGCGCATCCAGGAAGGCGTCGCGAGCCTGGCCGGCTATGCCGAAGTGTTCCAGCGCAACGTGCTCGCCAGCGGGGTTGTGCCGCAGATCAGCCTGATCATGGGGCCGTGCGCCGGCGGGGCGGTCTATTCGCCGGCGATGACCGACTTCATCTTCATGGTGAAGGACAGCTCCTACATGTTCGTCACCGGGCCGGACGTGGTCAAGACGGTCACCAACGAGGTGGTGACGCAGGAAGATCTTGGCGGCGCGGTTACCCACACGACCAAGACCGGGGTGGCCGACTGCGCGTTCGAGAACGATATCGAGGCGCTGCTCGCCGCCCGCGACTTCGTCAGCTACCTGCCGTGCGACAACCGTTCGGGGGTGCCCGAACTGCCCAGCAGCGACCCGTGGGACCGGATCGAGGACAGCCTCGACACGCTGGTCCCGGCGAACGCCAACCAGCCTTACGACATGCACGAACTCGTGCGGAAGGTGCTGGACGAAGGCGAGTTCTTCGAGATCCAGCCGCTCCACGGCGCGAACATCATCTGCGGCTTCGGCCGGGTCGAGGGGCGCACGGTGGGTGTCGTCGCCAACCAGCCGATGGTTCTCGCCGGCGTGCTCGACATCAACGCCAGCCGCAAGGCCGCCCGCTTCGTGCGCTTCTGCGATGCGTTCGAGATCCCGATCCTGACGTTCGTCGACGTGCCCGGCTTCCTCCCCGGCACCGCGCAGGAGCACGGCGGGATCATCAAGCACGGCGCCAAGCTGCTGTTCGCTTATGCCGAGGCGACCGTGCCCAAGATCACCGTGATCACCCGCAAGGCTTATGGCGGGGCCTACGACGTCATGGCCAGCAAGCACTTGCGCGGCGATCTCAACTACGCCTGGCCCACCGCCGAGATCGCGGTGATGGGCGCCAGGGGCGCGGTGGAGATCATCTTCCGCTCCGATCGCGGCGACCCCGAGAAGATCGCGGAGAAGACCAGGGAGTACGAAGACCGCTTCGCAAACCCGTTCGTGGCGGCGTCCAAGGGCTTCATCGACGAGGTGATCTATCCGCATTCGACCCGGCGGAGGATCGCGCTGGGGCTGCGCAAGCTGCGGAACAAGAAGCTCGAGAACCCGTGGAAGAAGCACGACAACCTGCCGCTGTGAGCTTTCTCCCGTCACCCTGAACTTGGTTCCGTCACCCTGAACTTGTTTCAGGGCCCATTTCTCCACCAGCACCGTCGCGGCAGCGGAGGGATGGATGCTGAAACAAGTTCAGCATGACGAGAGTAATGGTTCGTCGCCCCGGACTTGATCCGGGACCGCTGGCCACCAGATTCGGTCCAGGAGGCCAGCGATCCCGGCGTTCGCCGGGATGACGGGAGCTATGTATGCCCAGCATCTTCACCATCGGCTACCAGCAGGCGACGCAGCCGGCGGTCCTTTCGGCGCTACGAGAAGCCGGCGTGGAGGTCCTGGCGGACGTTCGTGCGCGGCCGCTTTCGCGCAAGCCGGGGTTTTCGAAGACGTCGCTCAAGGCCGCGGTCGAGGAAGTCGGGATCGAGTACCGCCATTTCCGCGACGTCGGCACGCCTCCGGAGGGCCGTGAGGCCGCGCGCAAGGGCGACTATACGACGCTGGCCGACGTTTACGCTGGGCAGTTGGAGCTGCCCGAGGCGCTCGCCGCGATGGCCGAGCTGCGGGCGCTGGCGCTGGAGAAGCGCACGTGCCTGCTGTGCTTCTGCCGCGAGGCGCAGAAGTGTCACCGCTCGCTGCTGATCCACGCAGTGCTGCAGGACTTCGACGAAGTCGATCTGGAGCCGGTGCTGGTCACCTGACGGAACGCCCGCCGCGCAGGCGCATTGGCGGCAGGTATGCCCACTCTCCACATCGGAACCTACGGCAAGGACGGCGGCGCCGGCCTCGTGCCGCTGACGCTCGCCATCGATGGGACGCTGGCGTGCGGTGATGCTTATGCCGAAGCCGAGAACGCTTCGTTCGCGGCCAGCGGGAACGGCCTGGTCTACCTCGTGGACGAGCGCGAGGAGGGGGCCGTCAACGTGCTGTGCCGCGAGGGCGAGAGTTGGCGGCATGTCGCGCGCGTCCCGAGCGGCGGCGAGGAGCCGTGCTACGTTTCGCTTTCGCCCAATGGCCGGCGGCTCGCGGTCGCCAACTACGCCAGCGGCAGCGCGGTGCTTTACGGGCTCGACGAGGCAGGGCTGCCCGTCTCCCCGCCGGCACTGTTCCGCAACGATGGCAGCGGACCGAACGCGGAACGGCAGGAGGGCCCGCACGCCCACTGCGTTCGCTTCTCGAATGACGGAACTGCGCTCTACATGGTCGATCTGGGAGCGGACCAGGTCCTCCGCCTGCCGCTCACCGAAGAGGGCTTCGGCGAGGTAAGCGTCGCCTGGACCGCCCCGGCGGGATCGGGCCCGCGTCACCTGCTCTTCCACCCCGATCGCCCACTGGCGCTGCTGCTCAGCGAGCTTGCGGCCAGCCTGACGCTGCTCTCGGAAGGGCCGCTCGGCTTCGAAACGCGCCAAACGCTTTCCACGGCTCCGGAAGACTTCACCGGCGAGAACCTTGGCGGGCATCTCGTGCTGAATGCCGACGCGTCTCGTGTCTACGTTTCGAACCGGGGCCACGATTCGCTGGCGGTGTTCGCATTGGCGGACGAGCGCCTGGAACTGCTCCAGCACATAGCCAGCGGCGGCCGTCACCCGCGCCACTTCGTGCTGCTCGAGGATGAGCGCAAGCTCGTGGTCGCGCACGAGAAGGACGGCTGCGTCGCCGGCTTCGACGTCGCGCCTGACGGAACCCTGCTCGGGCCGACCGGCAGCATCCGAGTACCCGGCGCCTGCTCGGTCGTAGCCTGAGGGGCCGCTTACGCCCGCTGCAGTTCCTCGTCGAGGAACCGGGCGACGTCGTCCAGCGAGACGTCCTTGTCGAGGAATGCCTGCCCGATTGCCGCAAGCAGCACGAAGGGCAGGGTGCCGGCGTCCATCTTCTTGTCGTGAAGCATGTGCGCGGCCAGCGCCTTGCCGTCCGCGTCGAGGCCAAGAGCGGCGATCTCGCTCGGCAGCCCGGAAGCGGCGATCGCGGACGCGACGCGCTCGGCATCCGCATCGGAGATGTACCCGCGCCGCGCTGAGTAGCGCGCCGCCAGCACCATCCCCAGGGCGACGGCCTCGCCGTGCAGCAGGCGGTCGGAAAAGCCGGTTTCCGCTTCGAGAGCGTGGCCGAAGGTGTGGCCCAGGTTGAGCAGCGCGCGCTTGCCGGTGGTTTCGCGCTCGTCCTCGGCGACGATGCGGGCCTTGGCCTCGACGCTGGCGGTGACGGCGCGTTCCTGCCGCACCCGGTCGCCGGCGAGCATCTCGGCCCCATGCTCCTCGCACCAGGCGAAGAACTCCGCATCGCCGAGTGTGCCGTACTTGATCACCTCGGCATAACCGGCGCGCATCTCGCGCTTGGGCAGGGTGGTGAGGGCGTCGAGGTCGGCCAGCACCAGCGCGGGCTGGTGGAAGGCGCCGATGAGGTTCTTGCCGGCGGCGGTGTTGATCGCCGTCTTGCCGCCGACGGAGCTGTCGACCTGGGCGAGCAGCGTGGTGGGCAACTGGATGAAGCCACAGCCGCGCTTGAGGACCGATGCGGCAAAGCCGGTGAGGTCGCCGATTACGCCGCCGCCCAAGGCCACGATGTGGTCCCCGCGCTCGACTTCCTCGGCCAGCAGCCAGTCGGTCACCCGCTCCAGCCCCTGCCAGGTCTTCGCGCCTTCGCCGGGATCGAGCACCAGCCAGCGCGGCTCGTGCCCTGCCGCCAGCAGCGCCTGCGCCACCGGCTCCTGCCAGTGCCGGGCCACGTTGGCGTCGGTCACGATCGGCACCCGTTCCTTGCGCAGCAACGGCCCGCACTGGGCCGGAAGGTCTGCCAGCAGGCCGCTGCCGACGCGCACTTCGTAAGCGCGTCCGGCGAGGGCGACGGGAATCACTGCCATTTGTCGAGCTCCTGCACGATCCGCGTGACCGCTTCTCCGTGCGGTCCGCTGTTGCTGAGAATATGGATCGGCGCCTGCGCATAGAACGGCTCCCGCTCCGCCTTCAGGCGGGCGATGATCTCGCGCGGATCGCCGCCCCGCAGCAGCGGACGGGTGTCCCTGCGGCCGACCCGTTCGACCAGGGTGTCGACGTCGCTGTCGAGCCAAATGGCGATGCCGCGGTCGAGGATCAGCTTGCGCGTTTCCTCCTGCGCGAAAGCGCCGCCGCCGGTGGCGATCACTTTGGCGCCGCCTTCCATCAGCCGGGCGATGACGCGGCGTTCGCCGTCACGAAAGTAGCTTTCGCCGAAGCGTTCGAAGATCTCGCTCACCCTCATCTGCGCGGCTTCCTCGATCTCGTCGTCGGCGTCGCGGAACTGGAGGCCCAGCAAGGCGGCGAGCTTGCGGCCGACGGTCGACTTGCCGACGCCCATCATCCCGACCAGCACGATCGGGCGATCGAGCCGGCTGACGAGCTCGCGGATTTCCCCGTCGCTCAGGCTCGGATGGTCGATGGTCATTGCCGCATGCGCTATAGTTAGGCTAGGCGGCGGCGCAAGGATTGCCGGATGGGACGCAAACGGATCTTGACCGCACTCGCGCTAATCGCACTTGCCGTGCTCGCCTTCGCCTGGATCGACGGTGGGAGGGAGACGCAGCGCATGATCGAAGAGCCCGTGGCTCAGCCCGAGGGATCGCAATGAGGCATTCGTTGAGGCGGGCCGGTTGGCTGAGCGGCGCGGTTCTGGCTGTCAGCTCGACGCTGGCGCTGGCCGCCCCTGAATCGCTGCTCCCGCCGATCTTCGAGGAACCCGCACCCGCGCCGACGCGAGCCCCGGCTCCGCGCCCGACCGCCGCACCGGCCCCCGGGCCGGCGCCCGTGCAAACGTCCTCTCCCGTGATCCAGGCGCTGCCCAACGCCCGGCCTGCACAAGAAACCGGCGACGTCGTCGTGCCGCCCGATTTCCCGAGCCTCGCGGAAATCGAGGCGATGGACCCCGACGACATCGACGAGCTGTTCGGCCTCAAGCCGAAGTACGACATCCCGCCGGGCGCCCAGCGCGCGCTGAGCCGCGTCGGCGTGATCGGCTCGGGCGAGGGCGGCTTCCCGTCGCGCTCGCTGGCCGGTCAGCCCGCTTCGCTGGTGCGGGCGGCGCTTGCCGGAACGCGCGGTCCGCTGGTCTCCCGCTGGGGTCATGTCCTGCTGCGCCGCGCCGTGGCGAGCCGGCTCGACGCGCCCAGGGGCATGGACCCCGTCCAATTCGCGGCCCTGCGCGCGGCCTTGCTCAACCGCATGGGGGAAAGCGCCGCCGCCCGGGCGCTGGTGCAGGACGTCGATTCGGCGAACTACAACGCCGGCCTGGCCGCTGCCGCCTTCAACGCCTACCTGGCGACCGGCGACATCCTCGGCATCTGCCCGGTGGCCCAGCTCAAGAGCGATCTCCACGAGGACGATCCGCAGTGGCAGATGAGCCGGTCGATCTGCGATGCGTTCGACGGCGACGCTCGCAGCGCCACGCGCGAGCTCCATCGCGCCCTTTCACGCGGGATCGCGCCGCGTATCGACGTGCTGCTGGCCCAGCGTTATGCCGGCGCCGCGGGCGAGGGCCGGCGTTCGGTCACCATCGAGTGGGACGGCGTCGAGGAGATCACCCCGTGGCGCCTGGCGCTGTCGCGCGCGCTCGGCGTGGAAGTGCCCGAGGAACTGCGCTCCGGCATGAGCAACGCCCTGCTGCGCAACGACGCGCTCTATCCGGCGGCGCCGATCCCGCAGCGGGTCGCGGCCGCCGATCTTGCTGCGCGATCCGGCGTGCTCTCCTCCGCCGCGATGGTGGATCTCTATTCGCAGCTCTGGTCCGATCCTGAGATCGAGGATGGTGAGAAGGCGGAAGCAGGGCGTCTGCGCGAGGCTTATGTCGCACGGAGCGCCCAGGAGCGGCTGGACGCAATTCGCGCGCTCTGGGGCAGCAGCGAGCCCGAGTACGGCCGCATGGTGCTGACCGCCTATGCCGCGGCGCGGATCCCGGTGAACGAGGAGTTCGCCGACGATGCGGCCCCGCTGATCGCCTCGATGCTCACCGCCGGGCTGGACCGCAACGCCATGCGCTGGAGCGATGTCGTCGCGACCGGCAGCGAAGGCTGGGCCCTTCTCGCGTTGGCGCGGCCCGGACAGGCTTCGGTCTCGAGCGGTGCGGTCGACAGCTTCCTGGACGATGATGCCAGTTCCGAGCAGCGCAAGTCGCGGTTCCTGGTAGCAGGGCTGGCAGGCCTCGGGCGGCTCGATTCCGGCGATGCGAACAACTTCTCGGACCGGCTGGGATTCGATCTCAGCCGCGCCACCAAGTGGAGCCGCGCGATCGATCTCGCGGCGGAACACCGCAATCCTGCGCTGGTCGCGCTGCTCGCCGGTCTCGGCATGCAGGGCAGCGGCTGGGACAAGATGACTGCGCGGCATCTGTTCCACATCGTCCGCGCCCTGGACCGGGTCGGGCTGAACGCCGAAGCCCGCATGATCGCCGCCGAGGCAGTGGCGCGGGCGTGATTCCGCGTCGTCCCGGACCTGATCCGGGACCGCTGGCCGCTTGGCCTGGCCAGGAGGCCAGCGATCCCGGCGTTCGCCGGGATGACGAGCCGGGTTGGTGATGCAGTATGGCTGACCCTGTCGACGCCTTCCTCGCGATTCTCGCTGCAGAGCGCGGGGCGGCGGCGAACACCTTGGCGGCTTATCGGCGCGATCTCGAAGGGGCCGGGGACCTGATCGGCGATCTCGCGGCGGCCGAGCGCGAGGATCTCGCCCGGCTGGCGCAGGAATGGGCGGATCTCGCGCCCACCACCGTGGCCCGGAAAGCTTCGGCGCTGCGCCAGTTCTACGGCTTCCTGCTCGACGAGGGCCTGCGGGACGACGATCCATCGCCGGCCCTGCCGCGCGCCGCCGCACGGCGCCCGCTGCCGAAGATACTTTCGCACGCCGAGGTCGAGGCGCTATTCTCCCGCGCCGAGCTGGAGGCGGAAAGCGACCGGCCTGAATCGCTCCGGCTGCTCGCTTTGCTCGAGCTCCTCTACGGCTCGGGCCTGCGCGCGACCGAGCTGGTCTCGCTGCCGCTCGCCTCGGTGCCGCGCGACGCGCCGTTGCTGACGATCAGCGGCAAGGGCGGGCAGCAGCGCATGGTGCCGATCTCCGGCCGCGCCAGGCAGGCGCTGTCGCGCTGGCTGGCGGTGCGGCCGGAGGGGAAGTTCCTGTTCCCTTCGCGCGGCAAGCATCTGACCCGGGTACGGCTGTTCCAGCTCCTGAAGGAACTCGCCGCTCGCGCCGGTCTCGATCCGGCCCGGCTTAGCCCGCACGTGCTGCGGCACGCTTTCGCCACGCACCTGCTGGAGGGCGGAGCCGACTTGCGCGTCCTGCAGACCCTGCTCGGCCATGCAGACATCGCCACCACGCAGATCTACACCCATGTCGATGCCGCGCGGCTCGTTGCGCTGGTAAACGAACGGCATCCTCTTGCCGAGCGAAGCCGTCGCGACTAGCGCAGCGGGATGATTTCCTACCTCGAATTCGAAAAGCCGGTGGCGGCGCTGGAGGCGCGGATCGCCGAGCTGCGCGCCGCCTCCCAAGGTGAAGATGTCGACATTTCGGCCGAGCTCAAGCGGCTCGAAGCGAAAAGCGCCGACTTGCTGGTCAACACCTACAAGGCGCTGACTCCATGGCAGAAGACGCAAGTGGCCCGGCACCCGGCGCGGCCGCATTTCAGCGACTATGTCGAGATGGTGTTCGACGACTTCGTGCCGCTGGGCGGCGACCGTCATTTCGGCGAAGACGAAGCGATCCTCGGCGGTTTCGCGACCCTTCGCGGGCGCAAGATCATGCTGATCGGCCACGAGAAGGGCCGCGATACGCAGAGCCGCATCCGCCACAACTTCGGCATGGGCAAGCCGGAAGGCTATCGCAAGGCGATCCGCCTGATGGACATCGCCGGCCGATTCGGCCTGCCGGTGGTGACCCTGGTCGATACGTCGGGTGCTTTCCCTGGGATCGAGGCGGAAGAGCGCGGTCAAGCCGAAGCCATCGCCCGCTCGACCGAAGCCTGCCTGGCGCTGCCGACGCCGATGATCGCCACGATCGTCGGCGAGGGGGGCTCGGGCGGCGCAGTGGCGCTGGCCAGTGCCGAGCGGGTGCTGATGCTTGAACACGCGGTCTATTCGGTGATCTCGCCCGAAGGCTGCGCCTCGATTTTGTGGCGCACCGCCGAGAAGGCCCCGCAAGCGGCCGAAGCGATGAAGGTAACTGCGCAGGACCTGGCGGAACTCGGGGTCATCGACCGGATCGTCGGCGAACCCATCGGCGGCGCTCACCGCGACGCGGCGGCCACTGCGCAGGCGCTCGGCGACGCGCTGGAGGAAGAGCTCGATGCTCTTTCCGGCAAGAGCGCCAAGCAGTTACGACGCATTCGCGAGGACCGCTTCCTGCGCATCGGTGAGCACAAGCCCCGCCGGGAGAAGCGCCGCTCGGGAACATAGGTCGGCAAGCCGTGTTCCCCAGAGGATGAAAATAAGCGGCCGAAACGCGCCGCACATCCTCAAGGAGCTCCCATATGCCCAGCCGATTCGTCGCGAAGACCCGCTTCTTCGCTCTTGCCGGTGCAGCTTCGGTCGCGCTTGCCGCCTGTGCGTCGGTCCCCGGATCAAACGTCGCCGCCGGCGCGCCGATAACGCCTGCCGAAGCTCAGATGGGCCGCGAGTATCACCCGCAGTTCGTCGCCGAATTCGGCGGCGAGATGACGGGCGCCCAGGCCAGCTATGTCCAGCAGGTGGGACAAAACATCGCGGTCCAGTCGGGGCTCGGCAATGCGCAGTCCGACTTCAAGGTCACCCTGCTCAACAGTTCGGTCGACAACGCCTTCGCCGTGCCGGGCGGCTACGTCTATGTGACCCGCCAGCTCGTCGGCCTGATGAACAACGAGGCGGAACTCGCCGGCGTGCTCGGACACGAGGTCGGCCACGTCGCGGCGCGGCATTCGGCCCGGCGCCAGCAGGCCGCACAGCGCAACCAGTTGCTGGGCGTCCTCGGACAGGTCCTTTCGGGCGCGGTGTTCGGCAACAGCGCGCTGGGTCAGCTGGGCCAGCAAATCGCCGGAACGGCTCCGCAGCTCGCTACGCTGAGCTATTCGCGCAACCAGGAGATCGAGGCCGATCAGCTCGGCGTCACCTACCTTAGGCGGGCCGGATACGATCCCCGCGCGATGGCCACGGTGCTGCAGAGCCTGGCGGCGCAGAACGCGCTGAATGCACAGCTGCAGGGGCGCGATGCCGCGACGATTCCCGAATGGGCCTCGACCCACCCCGATCCCGCCGGGCGGGTGCAGAATGCCGCCCAATTGGCCGCCGGCGGTACCGGCGTCACCAATCGCGACACGTTCCTGTCCCGCATCGACGGGCTGCTTTACGGCGACGACCCCAAGCAGGGGATGATCGAGGGCCGCAGCTTCATCCATCCGCAATATCGCCTGGCCTTTACCGCGCCGCAGGGCTTCTACATGGTGAACAGCACGCGCGCTGTGTCGATCAACGGCGACAGCGGCCGGGCGCAGCTCACCACGGCGGCCTACAACGGTAACCTGTCGAACTATATTGCGAGCGTGTTCCAGCAGATCGGCGGCCAGCAGGCCCAGCTCCAGCCGCAGAGCATTCAGCAGACCACCGTCAACGGCATTCCGGCCGCTTACGGCATCGCTCGGGTCGCCAGCGGCCAGCAGCAGGTCGATGTGGTGGTGTTCGCCTACGAGTTTTCGAACAATCAGGCGTTCCACTTCCAGGCCATAGCCCCGGCCGGACAGTCGGGCGTGTTCAACCCGATGTTCCAGTCGATGCGGCGGATCAGCACGGCCGAGGCGGCGCAAGTTGTTCCGCGGCGGATCGATGTCGTGACTGCCGGCAGCCGCGACACGGTGGCCACGCTGGCCGCTCGCATGGGCTATGCCGACGCGCAGGAACAGCGGTTCCGGGTGCTCAACGGCCTGTTCGGCAACCAGGGCGTCGTGCCCGGACAAAAGTACAAGATCGTTGTTCGGGCGAGCTGAGCAGGCAAAAGAAAAGGGCGGCAGGTTGCCCTGCCGCCCATTCCAGTCCTTGCAGTGCTTGTGATTACAGCGAGCTGCTCACGGTCTCGAACGTCGTCGAGAGGCTGGTGCCCAGGCCGCTCATCGCGGAGATCGCGGCAACGGCGATCAGGGCGGCAATCAGCCCGTATTCGATGGCGGTCGCGCCAGCTTCGTCACGAAGCAGATTGTTGAAAAACTTCATGGTTAGTCTCCTGGTTCAGTCTTCGGTACCCGGCTCGACCCCCCGGTTCGTGTTGGATCAAGCAGCTTTGCGGAATAGTGGTGATTTGTTGAAAAAGTCCTAATCGCCGGCCATCGCTGCGGAAGCCGCGCTGTCGACCTTGGTCCACATGCCGGAGGTTCCGCCGCCCAGCGCCGCAACGGCCCCGACCATGCCAAGGAAGATCAGGCTCAGGATGAGGCCGTATTCGACCGCAGTCGCAGCCTGCCGGTCGGCGAGGAGCTTCCGCAACGTTGCAATCACACGCATGGCTGTGCTCCCACTGAGCTGGCGCAGAAGGCCCCTATGGCGCCGCAGCGTTAAGGAATGGTTCGCAGGAGCGAGTGATTGGCAAGAATTCCGACATGGATGGCAGTGGTTGCCGCAGCGATTCGCGACAGCGAGGGAAGGGTGCTTCTGCAGGAGCGATTGCCCGGCAAGCACCATGCAGGGCTGTGGGAGTTTCCCGGCGGGAAGGTGGAACCCTCGGAAAACCCGAGGTTTGCCTTGCGCCGGGAGGTCGAGGAGGAGCTCGGCGTCGGGCTCGACGAGGAAGCGATGGCGCCGGCCGGTTTTGCGGATCGCGAGGCCGGCGGGGGCGAACCGGCCATTGTCCTGTTTCTTTACGAATGCCCGGGGTGGGAGGGCGATCCCGAAGGGCGCGAGGGACAGCGCTGGGGCTGGTTCACCTGGGCGGAGGCTGCTGCGCTTCCCCTGCCGCCCATGGATCGCACTTTACTGGAAAGTCTTGCCCCCAAAGGGATTGCCAAGCCGGAAACACCCCCCTATGTGGCGCCCTCCAAGCGCGCCCGTAGCTCAGCTGGATAGAGTTCCTGACTACGAATCAGGCGGTCGGAGGTTCGAATCCTTCCGGGCGCGCCAACTTCGCAAGGCCGTCCCCATCGGGGGCGGCCTTGTGCGTTTCAGGGCTGGGGCGCAGGGCTGCCCTCGTCCCTATGAAAGGTATACGCTCGCAGAGGCGCAGAGGCGCGGAGAGATTGTCTCGCTCGTTTTGTCATTTCCGCGAAGCGGAACTCCAAGATTTCACTGCGTGGGGCGCCGAGCATCGCGGAACACCCCTCCGCGCCTCCGCGCCTCTGCGAGCGCAATCTACAACCCCGCCCTGTCGATAAACGTACTCATCTTCGTCATCCCGGCGAAGGCCGGGATCCATTGCCCTTCCGCGCTTGCGGCCCGATGGGCCCCGGCCTGCGCCGGGGTGACGATGGGTCGTTTTGGGTAGGCGCCACCGGCGGTGAAGCCGGCTCCTCAAAACTCCTCGCCGTCCTCCAGCAAGTGCATGGTCTCGTCGGTGAAGCCGAAATGATGGCCGATCTCGTGGACGACGACATGGGTCACGAGATCGCCGAATCGCACGCCGGTTTCGCGCCATTCGCGGATCAGCGGCTGGCGGAACAGGGTCACGATCGGCGGCATCTCGCTTGGGCTCCAGATGGAACGTTCGCTGAGCGGCACCCCTTCGTAGAGCCCGCTGAGGTCCCAGCGGTCGTCCAGCCCGACCGAGGCCAGCTGCTCACGCGTGGGGAATTCCTCGACCCTCACGACCACGTCGCCCAGGTGCTCGCGGAACTGCGGCGGCAGCCTGCCAAGGGCCTGGCGCGCCATCATTTCCATCTCCGCCCTGCCGGGCGCCTCGTCGCGCAATATGCCCATGCGCCTGCAATATGGAGCAGGCGGGCGCCGGCGCTACTCCTTTTCGTCGCGGAACCGCCGGCTGTCCCGCCGGTTCATCTGGTGACTGAGGACAGGAGGCAGGCCTTTGGCTGACAACACCGACATTTTCGCGCGCCTGATCGAGGATCATGATCTCCATCGCGATCTGTTCGCCCAGCTCGGGGACGCCTCCAGCGAAGCCGACCGCACGCGGCTGCTCGAACGCCTTACCAAGGAGTTGAAGGGTCACGCCGCGGCGGAAGAGCAGGCGCTCTATTCCACCATGTTGCGCAAGCCGGAGACCACCGACGAGACCCGTCATTCGGTCGCCGAGCACAAGGAGATCGAGGACCTGCTCAACGATCTCGCCGCGACCGATACCTCTTCCGAGGAGTGGGCCACCAAGTTCGAGCACTTGCGGCACCGCTACACCCACCATATCGACGAGGAAGAAGAGGAAAACTTCCCGGACTACACGCAATATCTGGATGAGGACGACCTCACCTACATGCGCTCGGTGTTCGAGCGGCGGAAGCGGGAGGAGAGCAGCCAGGCTGAGGTTACACCAGAGAAGCTAGAGGAAGCGCAGGAGTAGGCATAAGCGCATTGAACGAGGACAGCGGCAGCGAAGACTGGTTCGACGACAGCTCCGTCGAGCCGGGCGTATGGCGTTACGCGAAGGTCAAGCGCGCCGCCGTGATCGTCGATGCGGCCGATTATTTCGCGCTGATGCAGCAGGCGATGCTCAAGGCCCGCCGGCGCATCCTGATGATCGGGTGGGACTTCGACACCCGCATCCATCTCGCGATCGGCCGGCGCTGGTGGCAGAAGGCGTGGCGGCGGAAATGCCCGGCGCGGCTGGGCAGCTTCATCCTGTGGCTGGGCCGGCACCGCCCGAACCTCGACGTCCTGATCCTCAAGTGGAGCTTCGGCACTCTCAAGTTCCTCAAGCGCGGCTCGATGCTGCTCGATCTGGTGCGCTGGAAGTCTCACGAGCGGATCCAGTTCAAGTTCGACAACGCCCACCCGGTCGGCTGCAGCCATCACCAGAAGATCGTGGTGATCGACGATTCGCTGGCGGTGTGCGGCGGCATCGACATGACCAGCGAGCGCTGGGACACGCGCGAGCATGTCGAGCACGATCCGCGCCGCAAGACGCCGAGCGGGGAGAAATACTGCCCTTGGCACGATGCCACGATGATGCTGGAAGGGGACGTTGCGGAAGCGCTCGGCGAACTCGGGCGCGTGCGCTGGCGGCGCGCCGGCGGCCGCGAGCTCGGGGAAGTCGAAAGTCCGACCGGGAGCGCGTGGCCGGAAGGACTGCAGGCCCAGTTCAGCGATATCGAAGTCGGTATCTCCCGTACCCGCGCCGCCTACGACGGTGTCGATGCGGTGAGCGAGATCGAGCAGCTGTTCCTGCTCCACATCGCCCGGGCCAAGCGCTTCATCTATGCAGAAAGCCAGTATTTCGCCTCGCGCAAAGTCGGCGAGGCGATCGGCAAGCGGCTGCAGGAGGAAGATCCGCCGGAGATCGTCATCGTCCAGCCCTGCCACGCGGAGGACTGGATCGAGCAACTTGCGATGGACACCGCCCGGGCGCGGCTGGTCACTTCACTGCGCGAGCTCGACCACAAGGGACGGCTGCATCTGTTCGTGCCTCACACCGGCGAAACGCCGATCTACTGCCATGCCAAGATCATGATCGTCGACGACGAGGTCCTGCGGATCGGCTCGGCCAACCTGAACAACCGCTCGCTCGGCCTCGACAGCGAGTGCGACGTGTTCATCGACTGCGCGCGGCCGGCGAACGGCGATTGCGGGCCGGCCATTCGCGCGCTGCGCCATTCATTGCTGGCCGAGCACTGCGGGCTAGAGGAAAGCGAGGTCGGGCCGCTGATCGATCGGCACGGCTCCATGGCGGCGATGATCGCGGAGCACGGGCGCGGCCCCGGCCGATCGCTGCGGCCGCTGGAGATCGAGAAGCCGAACGGTCTGGAGAAGGAGATCGCCGACAGCGAGACGCTCGATCCGGAGACTCCGGAACAGATGTTCGAGTTCCTCCAGAGCAGGCGTGGCCTTTTCCGTCGCGGCAGCCTATTGAGCCGCGCGAAAGCGCGACTGCAAAGGAAACGAAGCGTCAATGAGCAGCCTTGTAGGCCCGGATGAGGACGATCCGCGCGGTAAGCCCCCGGTGCCCGATGAGGTCCAGGACGCGATCCGCACGTTGATCCGTTGGGCCGGCGACGACCCGGAGCGGGAAGGTCTTCTCGACACCCCTGCGCGCGTGGGGCGTGCCTGGAAGGAATACTGCCTCGGCTATACCGAGGACCCGGCCATCCACCTGAGCCGCGTGTTCGAGGAAGTCGGCGGGTACGACGAGATCGTGCTGCTGAAGGACATTCCGTTCCAGAGCCACTGCGAGCACCACATGGCGCCGATCATCGGCAAGGCGGCGATCGCATATCTGCCGACCAACCGGGTCGTCGGCATTTCCAAGCTCGCCCGCGTGCTGCACGGCTATGCCCGTCGGCTGCAGATCCAGGAACGCCTCACCGCCGAAGTGGCGCAGTGTATCTGGGACCATCTGGAGCCGCGCGGCGTTGCCGTGGTGATCGACGCAAACCATTCGTGCATGACCGCGCGCGGCGTGCGCACCCCCGGGGTGAGCATGGTGACGAGCCGGGTCATGGGCATCTTCCGCAGCGACCATCGTAGCCGCGAGGAAGTCCTGAAGCTGATGGGCTACTGATGCCCGACCAAGGAATACGAGGAATGAAGCAATGAGTTCGCTTCTGGTGCGCGGCGGCCAGCGGCTGACCGGCCGTGTCGAGCCGTCGGCCAACAAGAATGCGGTCCTGCCGGTGCTCTGCGCCACGCTGCTGACCGATGCCCCCGTGACCCTGCGCAACGTGCCGGAGATCACCGATGTCGAGCGCATCGTCGGCTTCTTCGGCGAACTCGGGTCCAAGGTCGAATGGGACCGCGCGGCCAAGCTGCTGACGATCGACCATTCGACCGTGCCGGCGGGCGCGAAGGCGACCCTGCCGCAAGCCATGCGCGCGTCGATCATGATGATCCCCGGCCTGCTCGTCCGCCTGGGCGAGGCCCGGCTGGAGCACGAGGTCAAGGGCTGCACGCTCGGCGCGCGCGAGATCGATCCGCACGTCGAGGTGTTCAAGGCGTTCGGCGCCGATGTCGAGACCGGCGGCAAGGAGATCGTCTTCCGGCGCCGCCAGGCGGGCGAGGCGGTGCGCATGTGGCTGGAGTACGCATCCGTCACCACGACCGAGAACTTCATCCTCTGCGCCCTGGCCACGAACGGCACCTCGCAGGTCGTCAACGCCGCGTGCGAGCCGCACGTCCAGGAACTGTGCGACTTCCTCGAGCTGATGGGCGCCAGGATCGTCGGCAAGGGCACTTCGATGGTCTCGGTCGAGGGCGGCGCGGAGCTCGGTTCGGCCGACTACACATTCAGCGAAGACTATCACGAGATCGCCACGTTCTTGGCCCTCGCTGCGGTGACCGGCGGCGACATCTCGGTTCGCAACCGCCACCCCGAGCACTTCCCCTTGCTCGATCGCACGTTCGCCAAGTTCGGCGCCGAGGTCGAGCACGCCGACGGCTGGTCGCGCCTCGCCGCGCCGGAGCAGCTGGTGGTGCGCGAGAACTTCACCTCCCACCTGATCACCAAAGTCGAAGCGGCTCCCTGGCCCTATATCCCGGCCGACCTGCTGCCGATCTTCATCGCTCTGGGCGTGAAGGCCAAAGGCCAGACGATGTTCTGGAACAAGGTCTACGAAGGCGGCCTGACCTGGCACACCGAACTCTCGCTGTTCGGCGCGCACACTCTGCTGTGCGATCCGCACCGCCTGATCACCTTTGGCGGCGATGCATTGGCGCCGGCCACCGTGACCAGCCCCTACATCATCCGCGTGGCCATCGCGTTGCTGATGGTGGCGAGCTCGATCAAGGGCGAATCGACGATCCTGGATGCCGACCCGATCCGGCGTGCGCACCCGGGCTTCGTTCGCAACTTCGTCGCCCTTGGTGCCGACGTTCAATGGACTGACTAGCCGACTGTCCCGACATTCGCGCGGGCCGTCGATTGACCGGTCCGCGCGCGGAACATGTCCACTGCTCAACCGCTTGTGTCGCGAAGCCGAACCAAGAGGAGCTTACGCATGGACAAGTCGCACGACATTACCGTCATCAACACGCTGATCGCCACCACTCTCGACAGCGTGAAGGGTTATCGCGAATCGGCAGAGGACAGCCAGGTCGCCACTCACGCGCAGTTCTTCCGAGAGATGTCGGAGGAGCGCAGCAGAGTCGCATCCGACCTGCAGGCGCATGTCCGCGCGCTGGGCGGTGAGCCGGAGATGGAAAGCTCCACCGCCGGCGCGGTGCATCGCACCTGGCTGAACATCAAGGAAGCGGTGACCGGCCAGGACGAAGGCGCGATCGTCAACGAGGTCGAGCGCGGCGAGGACTACATCAAGGACAAGTACGAAGTGGCCTTGCGTGACGGCGATCTCTCGCCTGAGACCCGCGGCGTGCTGGAGAAGTGCATGGAGTCGATCCGCAAGGGACATGACCGCGCCAGCGCCATGAAGCACGCGCTCGCTCACTGAGGCTGCGTGAAGCGACCCAATCCTCCCCCTCTGGGGGAGGGGGACCGCCGAAGGCGGTGGAGGGGGGTGGCCTGGGCGTACTGTAGAGCCAGGCCGCGGGGGGGGGGGGGGGGGGGGGGGGGGGCCCCCCCCCCCCCCCCCCGCGGGGGGGGGGGGGGGGGCGGGGGGGGGGGGGGGGGCCCCCCTGGCCTGGACGATCGGTTGAGCCAGGCCAAGCCCCCTCCGTCAGCCCTACGGGCTGCCACCTCCCCCAGAGGGGGAGGATCTTACGCTTGTTCAGGGGGCGCGTTCGTGCCCTAGCGGCTCCGCCAGACGGGTGGGCGCTTTTCGCGGAAGGCGCGCAGGCCTTCGGCCTTATCCTCGGTGCCGAGCAGACTCAAGAACAGCTCCCGTTCGGCCCGCAAGTGTTCGGAAACAGCGAGCTGTCCGGCATTCTTGATGCTGGCTTTCGCTGCCGCGAGCGCCAGCGGCGCGCGTGCGGCGAGGGTGGAGGCGAGGTCGAGCGCGGCTTCAAGCGCTCCGCCGGCAGGCACCACGTCGGCGATCAGCCCGGCCTCGCGGGCTTGAGCTGCGCCGATCGGCTCCCCCGTCAAGACCACGCGCATAGCCAAGGCGCGGCCGACCAGGCGGGGCAGGATGGCCGTGCCGCCGGCGCCGGGCATGATGCCGAGGTTCGTTTCGGGCAGGCCGATCCTGGCGTCCTCCCCGGCGACGACGATATCGGCGCACATCATCAGCTCCGCCCCTGCGCCGAGGCACCAGCCTTCGACTGCGGCGATCAGCGGCTTGCGGAAGTCCCTGATCGCCGCCCAGGCTTTGAAGCGGTCGCTCTCCACCGGATCGCTCGAACTGGCAGCAGCCAACTCGCCGAGATCCGCCCCCGCGGCGAACACGCTCTCGCTGCCGGTGACGACCGCGACGCGCACTTCATCGTCGCCGTCGGCCCGTTGCAGCGCGCCGGCGATTTCCTGCAGCAGCGGCGTGGCCAGGGCATTGCGCTTCTCCGGCCGGTTGAGCCGCAGGAGCACGATGCCCGGACCGGGCCGCTCCACGATCAGCAGGGGCGCTTCCTCAGGCATCGTAGTCGAGCTCCACTTCGTCGCTGACCGGCACGGCCTGGCAGGTGAGGACATAGCCTTGCTCCACCTCCTGCGGGGAGAGGCCGAAGTTCTGGATCATCCGCACTTCGCCTTTGGTCACTTTGGCGCGGCAGGTCGCGCAGACGCCGGCCTTGCAGGCGAACGGCGCCGGCAGGCCCGCGGCGCGCGCGTTCTCCAGGATCGTTTCCTTGGCCGGATCGAAGGCGATCCTGCGGCGGCGCCCTTCGATCGTCAGCATGACCGGCTTGCCCGCTGCGGCCTGCTCCATCGCGCGGGCGGCGGCGACCTGGGCCTCGCTCATCGCGCCGACCGTGAACCGCTCGATCATAATCCTGTCGCCGGGCACCCCGGACGAAAGCAGCCCGCTCTCGACCGCGTCCATCATCGGGCCGGGTCCGCAGATGAAGGCCGTGTCGATCTCGGACGGTTCCACCAGAGTGCCCAGCACCGCGGCGACCTTCTCGCTGTCCAGCCGCCCGTTGAAGATGGCGATCTCGCCTTCTTCCTCCTCGAGGAAGTGGAACACCTGCAGGCGGCTCATGAACTTGTCCTTCAGCCGGGCGATTTCCTCCAGGAACATCACGCCGGCCGAGGCGCGGTTGCCGTAAAGCAGCACGAACCGGCTGTTCTCTTCGGTCGCCAGCCCGGTCTTGAGCAGCGAGAGGATCGGCGTGATGCCGGAACCGCCGGCGAACGCGGCGTAAGTGCCGGACTGGTCGGGGCTGAACCGCCGCGTGAAGCTGCCGTGCGGGGCCATGACGTCGAGCGTCTGCCCGGCGGCCAGGTGCGTGTTCGCCCAGGTGGAGAAGCGGCCGCCGGCGATCTGCTTGATCGCGACGCGGAGCTCGTTCTCGTGCGGCGCGGTGCAGATCGAATAGTTGCGGCGGACCTCCTCCCCGTCGATCTGCGCGCGCAGCGTCAGGTGCTGGCCGGGGGTGAAGCGGAACACTTCGACCAGGTGATCGGGCAGCGCGAAGCGCAGCGACACCGCGTCGGCGGTTTCCCGGCGGACTTCGGCGATCACCAGCGGATGGAACTGCGCGGACATCAATCAGTGGCACTTGAAGTAGTCGAACGGCTCGCTGCACGATCCGCATTGCCACAGCGCTTTGCACGGGGTCGAGCCGAAGCGGCTCACCTCGCGCGTTTCGGTCGAACCGCAGCGCGGGCAGGCCACCGCCTCCTGCCGGGCTCCCGGAGGGGCGATGCCGTAGGCGCGCAGCTTCTCCCGCCCCGCGTCGGTGATCATGTCGGTCGACCACGGCGGCGAGAGGACTGTTTCGAGGATCACGTCGGAGTAGCCGGCTTCGTCGAGCGCGGCCCGCACGGATTGCTGGATCACCAGCGTCGCGGGACAGCCGGTATAAGTCGGCGTGATCCGTACGACGACCCGCCCGTCTTCGGCGCAGGCCACTTCGCGGACGATCCCGAGATCGACCAGGGAGACCACCGGCAGTTCCGGATCCGGCACTTGCTCCAGGACCGTGCGGATGCGCTGGAGCAGGTCCGGCTGCAGATCTTGGGCGGTGCCGACCATCTCTCACCTACCAGCGCGCGTCGGGATAGGCGCGGGCCAGCACCTGCATTTCCGCCAGCATTCGGGAAAGCTCCTCGCCGTGCCTGCCTCGCCTGCCGCCGGAAAGCGGCCACTGGCTTGGCTTCACTTCCAGGGTCGCGCGTTCCACCACTTCGGTCATCCGCCGGTCGAATTCGCCGCGCAGCGCGCGGCGGTCGGCGGCGATGCCCGACGAGGCAAGCTCCGTCTCAAGCGCGTCCAGCTCGAACATCTCGTCGACGAAGCGCCAGAACCAGTCGAGCCCTTCCTCCATCCGGCGGTGGCTTTCATCCGTGCCGTCGCCCAAGCGGATCACCCAGTCGCTCGACAGCTCGACATGATAGCGGACCTCCTTCACCGCCTTGGCGGCAATCTCCGCGATCCGCGTGTCGCTGGAAGCGGTGAGGGCTTCGAGCAGCAGCTCCCGGTGCAGCGAGAACAGGAACTGCCGCGCCATGGTCTGGGCGAAGTCGCCGTTCGGCTGCTCCACCAGCAGGCAATTGCGGAACTCGGCGGCATCGCGGTGATAGGCCAGCGCGTCCTCGTCCCGCCCTTTGCCCTCGATCTCCCCGGCATAGGCCAGGAAGAGCTGGGCCTGGCCGAGCAGGTCGAGCCCCATGTTGGCGATACTCAGGTCGACCTCGACCGAGGGAGCGCGGCCGCACCATTCGCACAGGCGCTGCGCCAGGATCAGGCTGTCGTCGCCGAGGCGCTGGAGGTATTCGAACAGCGGGTCTGCCATCACATGTGCTTCACGGCGTCGGGCAGATCGTAGAACGTCGGGTGGCGGTAGATCTTGCTTTCCGCCGGCTCGAACATCTCCGCCGAGCGGTCGGGATCGGACGCGGTGATGTCGTTCGACCGCACGACCCAGAGGCTCACGCCCTCCATCCGCCTGGTGTAGGTGTCGCGGGCATGGCGAACGGCCATCTCCGCATCGGGCGCATGGACCGATCCGACATGCCGGTGCTCGAGCCCGCCGCGGGGGCGGACGAAAACTTCCCACAAAGGCCAGTCCCTGCTCATCCGGTCGGGCTCCTGCTGTTCACGCGGCGAGGCTGCGCTGCGCCTGTTTCGCTTCGTAGGCATCGGCGGCCTCGCGCACCCAGGCGCCCTGGTCCCACGCGTCGCGCCGGGCCTTCAGGCGCTCCTTCGCGAGAGGGCCGTCGCCGCGCACGACGGCGTAGAATTCGGCCCAGTCGATCTCGCCGAAATCGTAGTGGCCGCGTTCCTCGTTCCACGTGAGGTCGGGGTCCGGCACCTTGAGACCGAGCAGTTCCGCCTGCGGCACGGTGGCGTCGACGAACCTCTGGCGCAGCTCGTCGTTCGTCTCTCGCTTGATGCGCCAGCGCATCGAACGGGCGGTGTTCGGGCTCTGGTCGTCGGGCGGGCCGAACATCATCAGGCTGGGCCACCACCAGCGGCCCAGCGCGTCCTGCGCCATCGCCTTCTGCTCCGGCGTGCCGTTCACGAGCTGGAGCAGGAGGTCGAAGCCCTGCCGCTGGTGGAAGCTTTCTTCCTTGCAGATGCGGACCATTGCCCGGGCATAAGGGCCGTAGCTCGTCCGCTGCAGCGGGACCTGGTTCATGATCGCCGCGCCGTCGACCAGCCAGCCGATCGCGCCAATGTCCGCCCAGGTGAGCGTAGGATAGTTGAAGATGGTCGAGTACTTCGCCTTGCCGCTGTGCAGGGCCTCGATCATCTCCTGCCGGCTCGTGCCGAGGGTTTCGGCGGCGCAGTAGAGGTAGAGGCCGTGGCCCGCCTCGTCCTGGATCTTCGCCAGCAGAATCGCCTTGCGGGCTAGGCTGGGCGCGCGGGTCAGCCAGTTGCCTTCAGGCAGCATGCCGACGATCTCGCTGTGCGCATGCTGCGAGATCTGCCGCACCAGCGTCTTGCGGTAGGCTTCCGGCATCCAGTCGTTCGGCTCGATGAATTCGTCCGCCGCGACCCGCTCTTCGAACCGGGCGACCTTCGCCGGGTCTTCTGCGTCGTTCTGCGCAAGGCCCGCGTCAGCCGCCTTCTTGTCCATCTCGGTCGTGTACATGGCACGTCTCCAGTAAGTACTAATATCATTCACCGACCGGACGGTCAATGAAATACCGAGCCGCGGCGCTGCCTCAGACCCGCTCCAATGCCATGGCGATGCCCTGGCCGACGCCGATGCACATCGTGCACAAGGCGCGCCGTTCGCCCCTGCGCGCGAGTTCCTCCGTCGCGGTGAGCACCAGCCGCGCTCCGGACATTCCCAGAGGGTGGCCCAAGGCTATTGCGCCGCCGTTCGGGTTCACGTGCTGCGCGTCGTCGGGCAGGCCCAACTGGCGAAGGACTGCGAGGCTCTGGGAGGCGAAAGCCTCATTGAGCTCGACGATGTCCATCTCGGCAATCGTAAGTCCGAGCCTGTCGAGCAGCTTCTCGCTCGCCGGGGCTGGGCCGATGCCCATGATCCGGGGCGGCACGCCCGCCGTCGCCATGCCGAGCACGCGCGCACGCGGCGTCAGGTGGTAACGCTCGACGGCCGCCTGGCTGGCAACGATAATCGCGGCGGCGCCGTCGTTTACGCCGCTGGCGTTTCCGGCCGTGACCGTCCCGTCGGGCCTGACGATCGGGCGCAGTGCGGCCAGTTGCTCCAGGCTCGTCTCGCGCGGGTGTTCGTCCCGCTCGACCACCAGGGGCGCGCCCTTGCGCTGCGGGATCGCGACCGGCACGATCTCCGCCGCCAGCCGGCCGCTCGCCTGGGCGGCGGCGGTGCGGCGCTGGCTCTCGCACGCGAAGCGATCCTGGTCCTCCCGCGTAACCTGGAATTCCTCGGCCACGTTCTCCGCCGTCTCCGGCATCGAATGCGTTCCGAAGGCCTGCTGCATCAGCGGATTGACGAAGCGCCAGCCGATCGTCGTATCGTGGATCGTGCCGGCGCGGGAAAAGGCCTGCTCCGCCTTCGGCATCACGAACGGCGCGCGGGTCATCGACTCGACGCCGCCGGCGATGAACAAGTCTCCTTCATCCGCCTTGATGGCGCGCGCGGCATAGGCGACGGCATCCATTCCGGAGCCGCACAGGCGGTTGATCGTGGTCCCCGGTACGTTTTCCCCGAGGCCGGCGAGCAAGGCCGCCATTCGAGCGACGTTGCGGTTGTCCTCGCCGGCCTGGTTGGCGTCGCCAAGGATCACATCGTCGACTTGGCCGACGATGGCCGGCCAGCGTTCGATCAAGGCCGCGATCGGCACGGCCGCGAGATCGTCTGCCCGCACCGAGGCAAGCGCGCCGCCGAAGCGGCCGATCGCGGTGCGCGCGGCGTCGCAGATGAACGCGTCAGCCATGCCTGTTATCCTGGTTGTCTCCTGGTACGCTCCAGCCGGCCTTCGGAGTGCGGAAAAAGGGGGAAGGGCTGTAGATCGCATCGCCGGCGCCCTGGGCGATCTGCTGCAGCACGTCCGCCACACGCTCGCGCCCGAACCGCTCCGCCCATTCGAGCGGCCCTTCGGGATGGTTGGCGCCAAAGCGCATGGCTCGGTCGATGTCCGCCGCGCTGGCGACATCATCCACGACCGCATCGGCGGCGGCGTTAGCGAGCTGGGCGAGGGTCCGCAGGACCAGCAGCCCCGGCCTGTCCGGCAAGGCGAGCGCCTGCTTCCCGACCGCCGCGAACAGGGCCGCGGCCGCCGCGGCGGCTTCGCTCGTGCGGGCGGCGATCGGCACACGGGAGGCGGCGGCGAAATCGCGGACGTGATCGAGCAGCACGTCGGTATTGCCACGTTCCGACAAGGTTCGGCCGTCGCCTACTGCCAAGACCACGCCGCCGACCCGCAGCGTGTCCGGCCCTAGCCGGGCGTCCAGCGAACAGGCGACACCCTGCGCCCGCAGCGCCGCGACAAGGGGGACGATCTCGCGCTGCTCGGGCGTCACCTCGACCGGGGGGAGAGGCATGGCGGGCACTACGGCCGTGGGCTCGGGCCGCCCCGCGGGGTAAGTATAGACGCCTTCGCCGCTCTTGCGCCCCAGCTTCCCGCTTTGCGTGAGCGCGCGCTGCGCCGGCTGCAGCCGGAAGCGCGTCTTGCCGCGGTAGCCGTCATGGACATTGGCGGCGACGCCGTAGTTCACGTCCTGGCCGATCAGGTCGGTCAGCGCCAGCGGGCCCATCCTGAAGCCGCCCGCGCTCTCCAGCGCCGCGTCGATCTTGGCCGCAGGTATGCCTTCTCCCCAGGCGGCGAAGGCCTCCGCATAGTATGGCCGGGCAACCCGGTTGACGATGAAGCCGGGAACGTCGCGCACGCGGGCTGCGATCTTGCCCCAGCGCTGCATCGCCGCTTCCGCTGCCTCGACCGTCGCCGGGGCGGTGTACGTGCCGGGGATCACTTCCACCAGCTTCATGACCGGCACGGGATTGAAGAAGTGGAGGCCGATGAAGCGCTCCGGGTGCGGGACACCGGCGGCGAGAGCGCCGATCGACAGTGAGGACGTGTTGCTGGCCAGGACCGCGTCCTCGGCCATTGCCGCCGCCAGCCGGGCGAAGACGTCCCGCTTTACCTCAAGGCGTTCGACCACCGCCTCGATCGCGAGCCGGGCAGTGGACGCGCGGGCCATGTCGGTCGTGCGGACGATCCGGGCCGCGAGTTCGGCGGCCTCCGCTTCCGCCACCCTCCCGCGCTCCACCATCCCCGCGAGTGACTTGTCGAGCGATTGCCGGCTGCGCTCCAGCGCCTCCTCACTGGTGTCGATCAGGATGACCGGATGCCCGACCTGCGCCGCTACCTGGGCGATGCCGGTCCCCATCGCTCCCGCGCCTATGACGGCGACAGGGGAGTTGGCGGGGATCGCATGCTTGTCCATACCCTGCTGTAGCGCCCTGCAAGGCCCTTGCCAATAATCGGCTGACCGGGCAGTCTATTAATTCAGGAGAGCAGGCGATGGGCTACGAGACGGTCATCTACGCAGTCGAGCAGGGGGTTGCGCGGGTAACCTTGAACCGGCCGGACCGGCTCAACAGCTTCACCGAGCAGATGCACCGCGAAGTTGCCGAGGCGCTCGACATGGCGGACGCCGACGAAACGGTCCGCGCGCTGCTGCTGACCGGCTCCGGCCGCGGCTTCTGCGCCGGGCAGGACCTGAACGACCGCGCGGTTTCGCCGGGCGGCGAGGCGGTCGACCTGGGAGACACTGTGGAGCGGTTCTGGTCGCCGCTGATTAGGCGCCTGGCCACGCGGGACAAGCCGGTCGTATGCGCGGTGAACGGGGTCGCCGCCGGCGCGGGAGCCAATGTTGCGCTCGCGTGCGACATCGTCATCGCGGCGCGCAGCGCGAAGTTCATCCAGTCGTTCGCCAACATCGGGCTCATTCCGGACTCCGGGGGCACCTGGGTCCTTCCGCGCCTGGTCGGCCAGGCCCGGGCGCTCGGCCTCGCGCTCACCGCGGAACCGTTGCCGGCGGAGAAGGCGGAGGACTGGGGCCTGATCTGGAAGTGCGTCGACGACGATGCGCTGGAAGAACAGAGCATGGCGCTGGCCAGCCGCCTGGCCGCCGGGCCGACGCGCGGGCTCGCCGCCACCAAGCATGCCATTCGCGGCGCGCTGCTCAACGACCTGCAGACCGAACTGGATCACGAGCGGGACCTGATGAGGAACCTCGGGCAGAGTTCGGATTACCGTGAAGGGGTGGCCGCGTTCATGGAAAAACGCCAACCCAGCTTCGGGGGACGCTGAGTTCGTACCAGGGGTCGCATTACCGAGGGTCGCATTACCAAGGACTGCCGATGACCCAGACGTTGAAGAATTACGCCCGTGACCAATGGTTCGAGTCCACTTCCGGCCTCGTTGAGATCCGCTCGGCCATCGACAACTCCATCGTCGCCCACACCGGCACCGAAGGGCTCGATTTCGCCGCGGTCCTCGATCACGCGCGCACGGTCGGCGGGCCAAATCTTCGCCGGATGACGTTTCACGAGCGGGCCTACATGATCAAGGGGCTCGCCAGCGCGATCATGGCGCACAAGGAAGCACTCTACGCCATCTCGGCTACCACCGGCGCCACCCGGTCGGACAGCTGGATCGACATCGAAGGCGGCGCGGGGACCCTGTTCGTGATGTCCTCCAAGGCGCGCCGCGAACTTCCGGACGGTCACATACTGACAGACGGCGATTTCGAGCCGATCGGCAGGCGCGGAACCTTCGTGGGCCAGCACGTCTATACCTCCCGGCCCGGCGCCGCGGTTCACATCAACGCGTTCAACTTCCCGGTCTGGGGAATGCTGGAAAAGCTCGGCCCGACCTTGCTGGCCGGCGTCCCGGCGGTCGTGAAGCCCGCAACCCAGGGCGCGCAGCTTGCGGAAGCGTGCGTCCGCATCATGATCGACAGCGGCCTGCTGCCGAAAGGGGCACTGCAGCTTCTGGTCGGCTCGGTGGGCGATCTGTTCGATCATCTGACCTGCCAGGACGTGGTCTCCTTCACCGGCTCCGCCGCCACTGCGGCGAAGCTGAAGAACCATCCGGTCGTGCAGCGCGAGTCCGTGCGCTTCGTGGCGGAGCAGGACTCGCTGAACGCGTCGATCCTCGCGCCCGATGCCCAGCCGGGCACTCCGGAGTTCGACCTGTTCGTGAAGGAGGTGGTCCGCGAGATGATCACCAAGGCCGGCCAGAAGTGCACCGCGATCCGGCGCGCGCTGGTCCCGGCCGAACTGCTGGGCGCGGCCGAGGCGGCGATCCGGGGGCGGCTCGAGAAAGTGGTCGTCGGCAACCCGATGAGCGAGGGCGTGACGATGGGCGCGCTCGCCTCGATGAAGCAGCTCGAGGACGTGCGCGAAAAGGCGCGCCTGTTCGCCTCTGAGGCCGAACTCGTGTTCGGCGATCCGGAGCTGGTCGATGCTGCCGGGGTGGAGCCGAACACCGGTGCCTTCGTCTCGCCGATGCTGTTTCGCGCGGATGCTCCGTGGAAGGCGAATGTCATCCACGATGTCGAGGCGTTCGGCCCGGTCGCGACGCTGATGCCTTACCACGGTGTGGACGACGCGATCGCCCTGGCGAACCGCGGCAAGGGATCGCTGGCGCTGTCGATCTTCACTTACGATCCCGCGCTCGCGCGCAGGTTCATCGAAGGCGCCGGAGCCTATCATGGCCGCATCCTGTTCATCGACCGGGACTGCGCAGCCGAATCCACCGGGCACGGATCGCCGCTGCCGATGCTGATCCACGGCGGTCCCGGGCGGGCCGGCGGCGGCGAGGAGCTCGGCGGGGTCAGGGGCGTGAAGCACTACATGCAGCGCAGCGCGCTGCAGGGCTCGCCGCGCACCCTTTCGGGCATCGTGGACAAGTGGCTACCGGGCGCGCCGCAACCTACGGGCGAGGTCCATCCTTTCCGCCTGACTTTTGGCGAACTGGAGGTCGGTTACACTTACAACACGCCGTCCCGCACGATCACGATCGAGGACATCGAGCATTTCGCGGAGTTCACCGGAGACGCGTTCTACGCGCACATGGACGAGGAGGCGGCGGCCGCCAATCCGTTCTTCCCGGGCCGGGTGGCGCACGGATACCTGATCCTGTCGTTCGCGGCCGGCCTGTTCGTCGATCCGGCTCCGGGACCCGTGCTCGCCAACTACGGGCTCGACAATCTGCGATTTCTCAAGCCGATCACGCCCGGCACGGCGATCGAGGTCGCGCTGACGGTCAAGTCCAAGAAGATGCGCGCGCCGGGGGAGTACGGCGAAGTGACCTGGGCGGTGAGCGTAACCGACGGCGACGGGGACGTGGCGGCGACGTACGACCTCCTGACCATGAACGCCGTGTGATCTCCCGTTCGCCGCTGGGAAGCAGGAAGAGGGTGCCCGATGCCGTGTTACGCTTTCGATGGTCTGGTGCCGGTGGTCATGCCCGGCGCCTTCGTCCACCCGGACGCCGTGCTGATCGGCGATGTCGTGATCGGGCCGGAGGCGTACATCGGCCCCTGCGCGTCGCTGCGCGGCGATTTCGGGCGGATCGAGATCGGCGAAGGGGCGAACGTGCAGGACAATTGCACCGTTCATAGCTTTCCCGGCCGCACCGTCATCGTCGGCGAGCACGGGCACGTCGGGCATGGGGCGGTCCTGCATGGCTGCGTGGTGGGGCGGAACGCGCTGATCGGCATGAACGCCGTGATCATGGACAATGTCGAGATCGGCGAGGACGCGATGATCGGGGCGATGGCCTTCGTGAAAGCCGGCACGGAAGTCCCGGCCGGTGCGCTCTGGGCAGGCTCTCCCGCCCGGCAGATCCGCTTGCTGCGGGAGGAGGAGAAGCGCTGGAAGGTGGAAGGTACGGCCATGTACCGGGAGCTCGGCCAGCGCTGTATCCGCACGCTCCATCCCGTCGCCCCTCTGGCGGCGGAAGAGCCCGATCGCCAACGCCTGCCCGGCGGCTATCTGCCCAAGGCGGAGATCGGACCCGACAAGGGTTGATCGCTTAGCGCAGCGGCGCGGCCTGCATCTACCTGAAGGAATTAAGCCGCATGCTCCCTTTGAGGCACGCGTGCCGGGGCGGTAACTTGCCGGCAGGAGGAGCACGGGGCGTCTCCCGCTTGGATCGATCGGGACGGCCCGCGGGTCTGCGATCCTGGCGCCGCAGGCCATGGAGGTACGATGGAGAAGCAACGATCAGGCGGCGGCGTCTTGCTGCTGGATCGCGAGTTGTTGCTGGCAGACGAGCTTGGCGGGGAGGATTCCCTGCCTCTTGCACCAGATACCCTGCTTCTCACCGATGCGCTGCCGGCAGCGGGCCCGATCCGGCCGATCGAACTGCGACCGCATGGCGCCGACGACGATCTGCCGCTCCCCTCTTACGGTTTCGGTTCGATCACCCGGAAAGGCCAGCGCCGGGCAAGCGCTGCGGCGAAGGCCGGCCCGCCCACGGTATCGGGCCGGGGTGATCTGGAAAGCCTGCTCGAACGCGCCAGGCAGTCTGCGCAGTCCTATTTTCTGCACGAGGTGCGGACCAGGAAAGCGCTGCATGTGGCGTTGGGCAAGGCCTACGAGTTCTCGCTCGCTGCATTGGCTGCGCCCGCGGCGTTCGACCGGCTTCTCGCCAGCGCCGGCCTCGCCAGGCAGGATCGTGCGCCGATGACGCCGATCCTGAAGCTGGTCTTCGGCAGCGAGTACGACAAGCGCCGCCTGACCGAGTACGCAGCGGTCCTGTCCTACGCGCGCCGCAAGGCGATGTCGGCGGAAGCTTTCGCCGCTTTCCTGGCCGCGGCCCAAGGCGGCATCAAAGGCATCGTGGCGATCGAGCGGTCGATCCGACACGGCTGCGGGAGCGTTGTCGAGCGGATCGAGCCCAGACCCGCGATCGCCAGGCGCCTGCGCCAGATGCGCTGCGAACCGGCCGAGGCGCTGGCGCAAGGGGACGACGAGTTCGCGCTGTTCCTTGCCCGCCGCCTGCCTGATGGCGGTCTCGAGATCGTCAGCGCCGTGCCGCGCGACGTCGCTCTGCTCGAGCGGGCGGCGCGGCGGCTGTTCGCGGCCCGCGATGCGCGGCAGGCCGGCCGCATGCAGTCACAGCACCGAGAGGCAGGATGATGGCGAAGCCGGGTTTCAGGGAATGGTTGGCGGCGGGGCAAGCGATCCGCGGCGGCAACCTGCTGCGGCTGGAAGGCCCCCGCGGGCTGACGACCCGGTTCGAGCGCGACTTTGCCCGCTACATGGGATCGGAGCACGCGCTCACGGTCACCAGCGGAACGGTCGCGCTGCACGCGGCGATGACGGCGATCGGGGTCGGCCCGGGGGACGAAGTCCTGGTGCCCGCCTACACCTGGATCGCTTCGGCCGCGGCGCCCGCCTTGGCAGGGGCGGTGCCGGTGCTGGTCGATATCGACGAGACGCTGACGATGGATCCGCGCGATCTGGAGCGCAAGATCACGCCTTACACCAAGGCGATCCTGCCGGTTCACATGGTCAACGCGCCTTGCGACATGGACGCCATCATGGAGATCGCCCGCCGTCATGGCCTGGCCGTGGTGGAGGATGCCTGCCAGGCAGTCGGGATCGACTACAAGGGCCGCAAGCTCGGCTCGATCGGCGACATCGGCGTCTACAGCTTCAACCACTACAAGAACATGACCATCGGAGAGGGCGGGGCGCTCGTGACCAACGACGCGCACCTTTTCGCGCGGCTGATGAACTTCCACGATCTCGGCATCTGGGCCCGCGACGGATACGAAGCCGGCAACGAACCGGCGTTCCTCGCCTCGCATTCGCGGGTGACCGAAGTGCAGGGCGCGATGTTGGGCGTCCAGTTGTCGCGGCTGCCCAAGAGCGTCGCCCGGCTGAAGGCTGCGCGCAAGGTGGTCCAAGAGGTGCTGCAAAGCGCCGGCGGGATCAGGATCTCCCCGCACAACGACCCGGAGAACGCGGCGACCGTTACGGTGATCTTCGACACCGAACAGGAAGCCCGCGACTATGCCAGGCGGCCGGGGGTGCATTGCCTCTACGACAACTCGAAGCACGTCTACACCAACTGGGACCCGATCATGAACCATCGGACGGCCCACCCCGCTCTCAATCCCTGGGCCTGGGCTCACCGGCCGATCACCTACGATGCCGAGACGTGCGCCAAGACCCTGGCGATCATGCGCCGCACTTGCCGCCTGCATCTGAGCCCGACCTGGCCGGCGCCGGTGATGAAGTTCATGGCCAAGGCCGTCTATCGTCCGAACTCTCCGGCGAGCCCGGCCTACCGGCTGGTGGAACTGGCAAGGGGCGCCTGATGCCCGGATCGCCCGACGCCCGCGATGGCCGCCCCCGATGCGCATCGATCGGCTGAGCGCCGTCAAGCACGGCGCGGTTCTCAAGACAGACCTGGCCATCGTGGGCGGGGGCCCTGCGGGCCTGACGATAGCCGAACAATGCGCGCGCCATGGCATCGCCGTCCTGGTGATCGAGAGCGGGCTCGAACAGCAGGACCACGACCACGAGGCGCTGAACGAAGTGCAGCTGGGACCCTGCGACCGGCCAGCCGAATGGCACGGCGCGCGAACGGCCTTCCACGCCGGCCTGGCGGAGCTTTGGTCGGCCGAGCGGCAGGGCTACGGGGTCAGGTGCCGCGGCCTTGGCGGTTCGACGCAGGCGTGGGCAGGCAAGTCGGCCTGCTTCGATCCCATCGACTACGCGCGCCGCCCGTGGGTCGAAGCGTCCGGCTGGCCGGTTTCGCCTGCTGAGCTACAGCCCTTCATCCGGCAGGCGGGAGACTTGCTCAACCTCTGCCCGAACGAACCGTCCCCCCGCTTCGCCGGGACGGATCTCGTGTCGTTCTACTGGCAGTTCTCGCGCTCGCGAGTCGAACGGCTGGACGTGATGCGCTTCGGCCGTGAGCTGCTGGCGCGTTCGCCGCCCGGTGTGGACGTGCTCCTGGACGCGACGGTGACGCGGATCGCGCTTGCGCCGGACGGAACGCGGGTCGCCTCCCTGGATGTCGCCAACCTTGCGGGCAGGCGGGCGCGGGTCGAAGCCGCGCACTTCGTGCTGGCGGCCAGCGCCATCGAGAATGCCCGGCTGCTGCTCGCGTCGAACGACGTCGCGCCGGCTGGGATCGGCAATCCGTACGACAACGTCGGCCGCTACATGATCGACCACCTTGGGGCGAGCCTGGGCGCGTTCGAGCCGCAGCACGTTGCGCGCATGGCCAGGCTGTTCGGGTTCTACGGCGTCCCGCACAATGGCAAGTCGCACATGTTCATGCATGGCCTGGCGCTCGCTCCCGAACTCCAGGAGAGGGAGGGGCTCCTCAACGCGGCGGTGTACTTCGCCCCGCAGCGCGCGCCGGACGATCCGTGGGATGCCCTCAAGCGTCTCCTGAAGGGGCGCAGTTCCGCAACGGCGCGGGACATCGCGTCGGTCGCGAAAGGGTCGGGCACGCTGGTGCGGGGCATGGGCGTGAAGGCTCTTTCGGCGCCGCAGTTCCCCGGGGTCATGAAAGAGCTGATCGTGAACTCGGCTATCCGCCTGTCGCCGAACATGGTCGCGGCGGAGTTCTCCAGCGGCGGGCTGCCGCACAAGCTTTCCGGGCTATCGCTGGAAGCAGTGACCGAACAGGAGCCGCAACGCGACAACCGCATCGCGCTTTCGCCGGATCGCGACCGCCTGGGCGTTCCGCTGCCGCGCGCCGATTGGCGGGTCGGGATGAAGGAGCGGCGCACGCTGCTGGCCCTGGCGCGCCGGGTGGGAACGGGCCTCGCGTCGGCCGATCTGCCGACACCCCGCTTCGCCAGCTGGATCGAGAGCAAGGAGCCGGCGGCTGCCGGCCCGATCGACCTTGCGCATACGATGGGGACCACGCGCATGTCGCTTCACCCCCGGAGCGGCGTGGTCGACCGGCATTGCCGCGTCCACGGCGTCGCAAACCTCCACATTGCCGGTGGGTCGGTCCTGCCGACCGGCGGCCATGCCAACCCGACCTGGATGATCCTGGCCGTGGCCTGCCGCCTGGCCGCCCGGCTGCGGGACGAGTACTTCCAGGCTGAAGCTTGCAGCAAGCCGCATCGCTCGTCTGCGACTGCGCAACTTGCCGATCCGGTAGTCCAGTGAACTTCCTCTGCTACCTTGGGACTAGGTATGGTGGACAATATTCATGCTCCCGTTGCGCAGACAGTGGAAACACCGGGCTAGTACTATCGCTAGATGGCCCGAAATCAGGCAAGATACGCTGGGTTCGCGGCACATCCACTCCAAACAGTGCAGGCTTCTCCAATCGCCTTGTGAGGATAGCCCGACTGAAGGAACAGGCGGGACGTTTCGATGGGATCTTCTGAAGACAACAATCGGAAGTTGCTGAAAAGCTTGCATGACTTGATGCTCGACGAGTCATCGCTGCATTTTAGCGACTTCGTCGAAGTCTGCGACGCTTTCGTGAAAGGCTATTCGAAGTTCGAGCGGACGGGCGTCCCCGGTCCGGCGGTGGCGCTGGCCATGCTGGGGGCTTCGCTCAACATGTTCGACATGTTCGGTATCCGCGACGGGGTTCCCGAGCTCTTGCGCGGGCTGGCTGACAAGATCGAGAACGAAGGCCCTGTTCACTGACCGCCCGAGTGGCGATCCCGCTACCCCCATTGGGGTGAGTCCAAAGCTTCCTTGGTCCCGCATTTGCCGCGCCATAGAATGGGATGAGAGCAAAGCATCCCGAAGCAGCGAGGCCCGATGCGGATCCATATTGCCATCGCGACGACCGGTCGTCCCTCGATCACCCGGCAGGTGGTTCGCCGACTGTCGCAGCAGACCAGGCGGCCCGACGGCGTGATCGTGGTCGGCGCAAGCCGCTCCGACGTCGCCGGACTGGAAGGCTCGGCCCCGAACCTCGAGGTGACGACTGCGGAAAGGGGCCTCTGCAAGCAGCGCAACGCCGCTCTCGATCGCCTGAAGGGCAAGTGCGACGTCGTCGTGTTCTTCGACGACGATTTCGTGCCGGCCAACGATTACCTCGCCGCGCTCGAGGATATGCTGACGAGCGAGCCCGAGGTGATCGGCCTGACCGGCGAGCTCGTCGCCGACGGGGCCCGGACCAGCCCGATCGCGTTCTGCGAGGCCGCCACACGCCTCGACATGGCGCGGGAACGGCCGCAGCCGGTCCACCGGAAGTGCACTTCGCTCTACGGTTGCAACATGGCTTTCCGCCTGCAGGCGGCCGAAGGCCTGCGCTTCGACGAGACCCTGCCCTTGTACGGCTGGCAGGAAGACGTCGACTTCACCCACCAGCTGAGCTGGCGCGGCGACCTGATCCACACCAGCCGGATCACCGGCATTCACATGGGCGCCCGCAGCGGCAAGACATCGGGTCGGCGGCTCGGCTACTCCCAGGTCGCCAATATCGTCTATCTCCGGCGCAAGGGCACTCTGCAGCCCTGGCACGGCGAAGAGCTCCTCCTCCGCAACCTGATGGCCAATGCCGTGAAGAGCATCCGTCCAGAACCCGACGTGGACCGCCGCGGGCGGCTCGCCGGGAACCTGCTGGCTCTTGCGGACCTGGTTCGAGGGCGGATCGATCCGCGGCGGATCGAACTGCTCTAGAGATGATCTGCAGCCCGATTCCACCGGCCGCGCACGCGTGGCCCGCCGCCGGCAGCTTGCGATGAGCTTGCGGCTCGGCATCATCCGCGGCTCCTTGTCGCTCGCGGGGGCCCGCATCGCCGTCAGCCTCGGCAACGCGCTCGGCATCCTGGTGCTCGCGCGGATCCTCACCCCGGCGGACTTCGGCATCGTCGCGATCTCGACGGCGCTGATCAGCATCGTCATGGCGGTAACCGAAGCATCGCTGCAACCCGCGCTGATCCAGAGCCGCAATCCGACGCCCGACCATGTCGACACCGTATGGTCGATGTCGCTCATCCGGGCCGGCCTGATCTTCGCGATCTTCCTGGCGTCCGCCTGGCCGCTCGCGGCGCTTTACGGCGATCAGCGCCTGGTGGGCGTGCTGATCGTATCCGGGGTGACCGGCGCTTTCATGGAATTCTACAACCCCCATATCACCCTGGCGACGCGGACATTCGATTTCCGGCCGCTGGTGACGTTCCAGATCTTGCAGAAGTTCGGCGGCCTTGCGCTCGCGATCGGGCTTGCGCTGTGGTTCCGCAGCTTCTGGGCGATCATCGTCGGCAATGCGGTGGGCACCCTGGCGGCCTCGCTCGCCAGCTACCTGATCGCGCCCTACCGCCCGCGATGGAGCCTTTCGCGGGTGGGCGAGATCTGGGGCTTCTCCCGCTGGATGTTCCTCAACCAGCTGTGCGAGACGCTCAACTGGCGCTTCGATCAGCTGATCATCGGCCTTACCGTCACCAGGGCGCAGCTCGGGTTCTATTCCGTGGCGGACAGCCTGGCGGTGATTCCCTCGCGGGAACTGTCGGCGCCGATCTCCAGCGCGATCTTCCCCGGGCTGGCCAACATCGCCGAGAAGCCGGAGAGGCTGCGAGGATCGTTCCGCCGCGCCCAGTCCGCGATCGCCATGATCACCGTCCCGGCGGCGGTCGGCCTGGCGCTCGTCGCCGAACCCGCGGTGACCTTGCTGCTGGGCGAGAAGTGGCTCGCTGCCACCGTCTTCGTGCAGATCCTGTCGATCACATACGCCTTCGACATGTTCATCATCGTCGTGCGCCCGCTGGGCATGGCGATGGGCGAGACGCGGCTGTTGTTCTTCAGGCAGCTCCTGGGCCTGGGCATCCGCGTGCCGCTGATCGTTCTGGGCCTGGTGTTCGGCGGCCTGGTCGGCGCAGCGCTCGGGCGCGCGTTCGGCAGCGCGATAAACTGCTTCATCAGCTTCTTCATCGCGGATCGCCTGGTCGGCGTGCCGGTGGGGCAGCAACTGAGGGACCATCTGGCAACATTCACCGGCACCATCGCCATGGCCACCCTGCTGCTGTTCCTCCAGGCTGAGTGGGGGGCGCTGCTTGCGATCTCGCCGATCGTGGCCCTCGCCGTGCTGGTTCCGGCGGGAGCGGCAACTTATGGCATCGTCCTCTATCTCCTGTGGCAACTCGGCGGCAGGCGGGAAGGACCGGTGACCGAAATCGTCGGCGCCACGGAGGCGCTCCTTCCCGTGCTTTTCGCTCGGCGTGCGGTGCGCTCGTGACCGGCGCCTGGACCAGCAAAGTCTTGCTGCTGACAGCGGCTCTGACCGCCGGCTGTGCCAACAACCAGGCGCCCGCGGGAGAACCGCTCGACTTGTGCCGGTACGCGATCGTGTTCGCCGACGAGTTCGACGACCTCAGCATCGCCCCGCGCGTCCTCGGAAACGAGCGGTGGACCGCCCATACCCCGTGGAACGGGGATTTCGGCGATGCGGTGTTCACGGATCCGCGAGCCGGCGGACCTTTCGCGGTCCGCGACGGCAAGCTGCTGATCACCGCCAGCAAGGACGGGGAGGGCAAGTGGCGCTCCGGCCTAATCGCTGCTGCCGACGCATCGGGCAAAGGGGCGGGGGTACAGTACGGATATTTCGAAGCACGGATGAAGCTGCCGCCGGGCCCCGGCACTTGGCCGGCCTTCTGGCTGATCAGTCTGAAACCGGCCGAGGACAAGCGCCCGAAGGTGGAGATAGACGTCATCGAATACTACGGCCACCGCACCGATCGCTATCACGTGACCGGGCACGTCTGGTATTCGCGGCCGGACCAGGACAAGACCTATCGCTCCGGCAGCAGAGTGCCTGTCGAGCCCGGCTCCCTGACCGGGGCATTCCATACCTACGGAGTCCGCGTGGAGCCCGGCACGATTACATATTACCTGGACCGGAAACCGGTTTGGCAGCAGCCGACGCCGCCGGAGCACCAGACCCCGCTCTACCCGCTGGTCAACCTGGCGCTCGGCTCCGGCTATCCCATCGACGAGACACCGGATCCTTCGGTGCTGGAGGTAGACTACGTGCGCGTCTACCGGCCGATTGAAGGTGCGGCGGGCGAGTGCCGGGATTGACCACGGTGCGCGCGGCTACCGGCAGTCGGCGCCGACCAGTCGTTCGGTCCGGCCGGTCAGCCGGTAGAAGACCAGGCCCAGCCACTCGCGCACGCCGCCGTTGAGATCATCGAGGTTTTCGGCGAAGCTCCATTCGATCTCGTCCACGAAGTAGCCGCTGCTGTAGTCCACCGGCCAGGCGGTCAGGTTGGTCCAACCGGCGGCGCAGAACGTCGCCATCGCGCGCGGCATGTGGCCGGCGGTCGTCACGAGTATGGCGTTACCTGTTTCCCGCTCCCCCAGGCGCGCCAACAGGTATTCGGCGTTCTCGGCCGTGTTTCGCGAAACGGATTCGACATGCAGCCGGCTCGGGGCCAGCCCGGCGGACAGCAGGACCGCGCGGGCGATGGTCGCTTCGGACAGTTCCGTAGGAATCAACTGGCCGCTGCCGCCGGCGAAATAGACTTGGGCCTGCGGGAAGCGCCGCGCCAGCGCCAGGGTTGCCAGATAGCGGTCGCCCGCCGCGGACAGGCTCGGCACGCCCCATCGTTCGGTCGTGTCCTGCTTTTCCGCTCCTCCCAGCAGGATGATGGCATCGGCGTTCTTCACTTCGGGATTTGCGGGATAGCGACTCTCGAGCGGGGCGAGCAGGAGCGTGCCCAGCGGGAGGAAGCTGATGGCGATCGAGCAGAAGGCGACGGCGCCGATCAGGCCAGTAGCCAGGCGAATCCTGTTGCGAAGCAGGGCCCAGAACGCCGCAACGATCAGCAATACGAGGATCGTATCCGGGCGGACGAGCGCCCATACCAGCTTTGAGATCCAGAACAGCAGCGTGCTCATGTTGCGGGGAAACAGCGGCGGGTCACCACTGCTTCAGCTTCTCCCGCCCCAGGAGCCGCAGGGCCATGCTCCTGCCGGAGCGGAGCAAGGGGTAGAGGGCAGCGGATCGCTTCCGTGAACGAAATATCCAGCCATTGAACCTGCCGAACCAATCCTGGCTGCTCGAAGCGAGGGCAAGGACATGAATGCTTTCGTCCCCATGATAGAAGCGGCCGGACAGCTTGAGCAACATGCCGTCGTTCAGATCGTACCCCAGTTCCGTGGCTTCGCGATACTCCGCGCCGTGCTCGCGGGCGTCCACCATCCGAAGTGCGCCCAGGTTCTTGCGCAGCCGTACCATGCGGACATAGGCGGAGCAAAACGGGCACTCGCCGTCATAAAGCAGCCAGTTGTCCGCTGCGGGATCGGCAGGGGCGTGCTCCGTCTCCATCAGTGCAGGCAATATGCCGCGTCCTTGAACACGGGCCTGAAGCTGGCTGTCTTGGCGAGCAGGAGCGGGATGCCGCGGTCGAGATCGACATCGGGGTTCGTTGCCGCGCCGCGAACGTAGCGGCGCTTTTCCCCGTTGCGGATGTATTCCACCCAAAGCTCCTCATCGCCGAGAGAACTGACCAGCCGCCGTAGCTCGAAATAGGTGACATAGACAGGCAGGCGGACGTCGGGATTGCCATATCGCGTGGGATGCGTGCCGAGTGCCAGTACTTTGGCATTGTTGGAGCCGACGATCTCCACCAGGTCGCTCTGCAGCCCGAATAGGTCTACCGAAGGCATGAACCAGTGGTTGTTCATGCCGCCCTCGGTGCGCAAGTTGCTGTACATCGATATCGCACCGGTCGTCTTGTAGCCGATGTAGGGCGAGAGCGAGTTGAGGCTCATGAGACCCACCACGATCCACAGCCAGCCGGGCCTGGTCGAAAGCAGGCGCGGCGCGGTGGTCTCGTCGAAGAAGCCGCGGAGCAAGTGTACCCGGAGCGTAGCGAGCACGATCAGCAGCCCCAGCGGACCCGCGACGAGCAGCCAATTGAAGACGACCGCCTTGTACCCGAACACCCCGATGTCCTGCCAGATCAGGAACTCGGCGAAGAAGATCCCGAGCACGAGCGCCAGATATACTGCGAAGACGATCCTTGCGACGCGCGCCCGTCGAGGCCAGCCGATCGCGCCCGCGATCGCAGGCAGAACTTCCATGATCGCCGGCATCGCTACGAGCGCGTAGAGCGTCAGCACCAGCGAAGAGTAGGAGAAGTGCCCCATGATGCCGAGGAGCAGATGGAAGGGCACGCCGATGTAGATCGCCGCAAGCCTGGTGCGCCTGATCAGCAGAAGGATCGGCAGGATCAGTTCGACGACCATGAACAGCCAGAACAGGAACTCCACGTCGAACGGGCTTGCCAGAAGAGCCAGCAGCTTCTCCCGGCTGAGGAACGAATTGTACATGGCATGCATGCAGCTGACGCTTCCGTCGGCGAAGTCGTGGTTCATCTTGGACAGGACGATCCAGAAGTACATCAGCATGAACATCGCCAGGACCGGCGGCGACAGTATCCGCATCATCTCGGCCCGTGGCGCGCGATCCGCGGAGCTCGGGCGGAACACATCCCGGCCGAACGCCATGACCGCCGCGCCCAGGATCGCCACGCTCAGGAAACTGTCGAGTACGACGTGATTGGAGACGAACGGCCACTGGTTCACGTAGTGCGCGGTCGCGGCGACTATCGTAGCGAGGAACAGCTGCAGATTGCCTGGATAGAGCAGCGTGAGAACCGCAAATGCGAGTGCGACGAGGCCGATTGGATCGAGGACTGTGCCGAATTCGGCGAAGAAGGTGATCTGGACGATCGTTTGACCGGCCCAGAGGAAGGCGAACACGGTCAGTCCGTCGAACGCGGGTGCGGAGTTGTTCCGCTCGTCCGCAAAGTCGGTCATGGTCATCACGATCTCTCCCCTTCTACCGCGCCGGCAGTTCCTCTCCTCTTCGATCGATGCTTTCCGGCTTTGGCGAGGCCGCATGGGCGCCCGTCGCAAGCGCCCGTGGTTCGCGGACCGGCCGTTTGCGCTCGATCCAGAACGGCCGCAGCGCCAGGGCCGCGCCCGCGAATATGGCGAAGTTCGTGCCCGGATGCGCGTTCGCCGAGCTGAGCGTACCGGGAATGAGCGAAAGGGCGGCCGCGGTTGCGAAGGCGCTGCCCACCGCCAGGCGATCGTCTTCTGCAATGCCCCAGCTCGACCTGCGCCAGGGCTGGAACACCGCGACGATGTAGGCCAGGAAAGAGACGATGCCGATGGCCCCCATGGCGCCCAGGATCGCCGTCAGGCCGCTCGACGACCGGAAGCTCCCCGGCCCGATGCCCAGGCCGTGGGACGCCTTGAAGGCCTCCCATCCCTGCATCGCCCAGAACAACCGCTGCGTCCCGGATTCGCTCGAGGACTTCTCGACGGTCATCCGCGCGATCATATCGAGGATGGCTTCGGCAAGGTTCGGGATGAGGGCGACGCTGACAGCGAAGAGAAAGACGAACCCGCCCATCGCGGCGATCATCGACTCGATCTTGCGGCCGTGGACGGCGCCCGGCAGCAGCAAGGCCCTGGCGAAGAAGAACGAGACATAGGCCGCCAGGCCCAGGTAGCTGGTCGAAGACGTGCTGAAGAACAGCACTGCCGCCATCAGCAAGGCAGCCCGGCCCGTGGCCCGGCTTCTGATCGAGCGGTACCAGAGCTCCGCATTCGCCACCATCAGGCCGAACCCGAAGGCTGCGTAGCTCGATGCCTCGGCGAACACGCCGCGGATCCGGACGAAGTTGCCGACCTGGTCGTTGAACTGCGTGTAGGTGCTGTTGCGGAAGAACTCGAAGACCGCGTCGAACGAAGTGCCCCTCGCCACCAATGCGGCGATGCCCAGGACGGCGTGGAGCCATGTGGCCCACAGCACGGCCGCCACGAGAGTCCGCGTGCCGTCTTCCCGCCGCGTGCCGATCCATGCGGCCATCGCCACGAAAAGGGTGCCGAGCATGTAGATGCCGGCGGTCATATTCTGCGAGGACGGGGCGAGCGGATGCGTTTCGAACAGGCTGTCGCGCGCGACCAGGCGCATGGGATAGACATCGATGTCGCCGGCGAACAGGCGCGGCCCGATGTAGGCCATCGCCGCGCCGTACAAGGCGAAAACGGCGAGCCACCGGTTCGCCCGGAATGCGTCGGGCAAGACGCCGCGGAAGCCGCCGTGCGGCACGAGGATCCTCAGGTAGACGAAGGCGAGCGCGAAATAGATCGGCGGGATCGAGGACCCCCCGTTCGGCAGGGTCACGGCCGACGATCCGCTGAACAGGCCCGCCAGCACGAGGAAAGCCAGCGCATGGCGCATCGAACCGGCGATGACGATCATCCCGCCGATGACGATGCAGGCGTATCCGAGAAAGGTGATCGTCATCGTCCCGCCCCCTCAGCTCGGCCGGGTGATCGCCAGGAACCTGGCGTCGAAGTTCTCCGGCGCAAAGCGGGCAGCCTGCCGCACCGCGACGCGCGGGTCGAAGTCGCCGACGAACCGCTCCATGCGATCGATGGCTTCGCCGAGCGAAGCGGCGTCCTGGCGGTCGAAGAACACCCCGGTCTCGCCCGGTATGACCGTATCGAGCACGCCGCCGCGGCCATAGGCCACCACCGGGCGCCCGGATGCCATCGCTTCGACCGGGGCGATGCCGAAATCCTCCTCCGCCGTCATGATGAAGGCGCGCGCCCGCGCGTAGGCGCCGCGCAGCTCGTTGAAGCCGACCCGCTGGACGATCCTGATGTTCGGGCGTGCCCTGGCGCGCAGGCTTTTCAGCATGCCGCCGCCGCCGATCATCAGCAGCGGCAGGCCGTTGCGGTTGAACGCATCGACCACGATGTCCGGCCGTTTGTAAGGCACCATCGCCCCTACCCAGAGGTAGTACGGCTCGGTGTCGATCGACGGGGTGAACAGATCGACCTCCACCGGCGGGTGGATCACTTCGGCGTCGCGGCGCCAGACTTTGCCGATCCTCTGGCGGATGAAGCGCGAATTGGCCGCATACCGGTCGACCCGGGCGCTCGAACTGACGTCCCACTGGCGGAGCCGGCCATAGGCCACCGGCATCAGCAGCCGGGCGAGGCCGTTCGCCTGGCGGCGGTACTGGTGGTAGTGATCCCACAGGTATCGCATGGGTGAGTGGCAGTAGCAGACGTGCAAGGCGTCCGGCCGGGTTATGACCCCCTTTGCCGGCCCGGATTCGCTGCTGATGACCAGGTCGTAATCCGACAGGTCCAGCCCTTCGAGGGCCAGCGGCATGAGCGGCAGGTAATACTGGTACAGGCGCTTGGAGAACGGCAGCCGATCGATGAAGCTGGTCGTCATCTTCGCTTGCGCGAGGCGGCCCGACAGGATCCTGGGATCGCTCACGTGGCAGAAAAGGTCTGCCTGCGGGTAGAGCCGCAGCATGCGTTCGACGACTCTCTCGCCGCCCCGCATCGCCACGAACCAGTAGTGGACTATCGCCACCCGGGGATCCGAGAACCGCGCCGGCGCAGTGGCTTCAGCCTGCAATCCTAGGCCGGCGACCTGAGTCACGCGTAGTATTCCCGATACTGCCGGTAGTAGAACGAAGGATCGCCGCGCTCGAAGAAGGCGCGGCGGCGGAGGTCCACCTGATTGAGTGCGACCCCGACCAGGTTCACATGCTCCGCGGGAAGGCGGCGCAAGGCGGCGCGGATCGCAAACGTGGATGTCTTGCGCCAGTGCGCGACCATGATCGTTGCGTCGGCCCGGCTGGCGAGGACCGGGGCCGAAGCGACCGGCAGGACCGGGGGAAGGTCGAGGATGATGCGGTCGAACCGCCCACGCAGCCGTTCCAGCAGGTCCTGGAAGGCCGGACCGGTCAGCAGGTGCTCGGGCGCGCTCTTGTCCGGCCGCAGCGGCAGGACGCAGAACTGGCGGTTGTCGTCCAGCTCGTCGAGATTGCAGGGCGCGGTGCCGTCGAGATATTCGATCAGGCCATAGTCGTACTTCTGCATGTCCAGCAGCCGGCTGACCCCGGCGCGGCGCAAGTCGCAGTCGATCAGGATCGTGCGCTGCCCGCTCTGCGCCGCGATGTAGGACATGCAGCAGGACACGATGGTCTTCCCTTCGCCCGGCAAGGCCGAAGTCAGGGCGATGATCTGCTTGTTGCCGTTGGTGACCTGGTCGATCGCCGTATCGAGCGTGCGGAAACTCTCCGCGAAGGCGGAGTTGGGAGCCTCCTGTATCGCCCCGACGGCATGGCGGATCTGCGGGGAAACCGATTTCAGCAGCGGGATCGATGCGAGATGACGCTCGCCGACTCCGCGTTCCACTTCCTCCGGCGTGGACATGCCATGGAACAGGGCCTCGGCGATGTAGGCGGCCAGGATGCCGAGACCCAGGCCGATCACGACCGACAGGGCGAGGTTCATCGCCAGATTGGGCTCCGTCGGCAGGAGCGGGACTTCGGCGAAAGTGAGTATGCGCGCGTTCGGCTTCTCGCTGCCTTCTGCCGCGAGCAGTTCCTTGTAGCGGCTGAGGTAAGTTTCGTAGATGCCCTGCGAGGCTTCGGCCGCGCGCTCTAGCTCGCTCAGCCCGACCATCGCCGCGTTGTTCTGCGCCAGGTTGCCGCGAGCGAGCGAAAGGCTCCCGGACAAGGACGCGAGGCGCTGGGCGGAGACGTTCTGCTTGGCCTCGAGGTTCGAGATGACGCGCTCAATCTCCGCCTGGATTTGGCCGCGGATCTCGCCGAGGCGGCTCTGTGCCTGGACCAGCTGCGGATGGTTGCGGCCGTATTTGGAGGACAGGTCGGCCACTTCGCCCGCGGCTTCCGCTTCCTGGATCCGCAGCGCGGAGATTACCGGCGAGCCGAGCGCTTCGCCGACATCGTCGCCGGTCGATCCCGACCGCAGCTGGGCCAAGGCTGTCTGCAGCCGCGCCTGGTCTTCGGCCGCTTCTGCGCGGGCGCGCGTGACTTCCTGGTTGTAGTTGGAGATTTCCTGCTCGGTCAGCGACGCGCCGGAGGTGCTGAGCAGGTTGTGGGCGATGCGATATTGCTGGAGCGCCTGGGTGTCGGCCTGTGCCTGCGCGCGCAACTGGCCCAGCCGCGCCTGCACGAGCTCGCGCTCATCGGAATTCCTGGTCTGGTTGAGGCCCAGTTCCCAGTTCGCGAATTGGCGGGCGAACTCGTTGGCGATGTTGGCTGCGTCACCGGCGTCGGGTGCGTTGAACCGGATGGTCAGCGCATAGCTCTTCCCCGTCCGTTCCGCCGAGACCCCGCTCTGCAACCGGTCGATCAGATCGCGCTTCTCCGCTTCGCTGAGCCCCTCGTTCAGGCCGAGCGACGCCGCCACCCGTTCGGCCATCTCGCGCGACGCGATGATCTCCGCCTGGGTGTCCACGAGTTCGCTGCTGATGGCTTCCTGGCGGGAGACGCCGTCGGCCGTGATCGCACCGGTGGCATCGTTCGTCAGCATGACCGTGGCCTCGGCGGTGTAGACCTTCTCCGAGAGCAGCGAGAATGCGACTCCGGCCGCGACCACCAGCGCCACCACGAGCGCGACCAGCTTCAGCCGCCGCCGGAAGAAGCCTATCGTCTCCGTGAGGTCGAGCCTGTCGTCGCTCTTCGCCGGAAGATATTCGCCGCGCGTTCGGGGGAGGTTTCCTCCGAAGGCGGGGACCAGGTGCCGTGCTTCGTTCATGATCTGCTCTCGCCGAAATGCGGTTGATTCGGCCCGGGGCGGGGACGCGCGCGCTTCACAACGCCACCCTCAGTCCCAGACCGACAGCGAAGCCGTTGTAGTCACGGCCTCCACCTTTGCCGTTTTGATTGCGGTAGCCGAGCCGCCCGATCAGACCGACATTGTCGGTCAGCCGATAGTGGGCCCGCGTGCCGACTTCGAAGCGCCGCTCCGACAGGGTGGTGGAGCGGTAGTCTTCATCCACCACCGCGGCTTCGGCGGAGACGAGCAGCCGGTCGCTGACCGCCTTCCGCGCACCCAGTCTGAACGAACTGCGCACGATCGCAGGGATCGCATCGCGCGGGCTCGGATCGACGAGGCGGTCGGCGGATGCGATAACTTGCCATGTGGGGCCCGGCGTCCATTCGCCCCGCAGATGATAGTTCAAGCCGCCGACCGATTCGACCGAGGGATCCTTGAACTTCTGGTGCAGGTATCCGACGCCTGCTTCCACGGCCAGCAAGTCGGTCAGGTTGACCTGCATGCCGCCCAGCAAGGAATAGCCGCTCGAGTTGCGAATGGCCGGGTTGCGCTCGTAGCGGACCTGGTTGCCGCCCACCTCGACGAACACCCGCGTGTTGCGGCCGGTCGGCGCGCTTCCGCGAACCCGCGCCCTGCGCACGGTGGCATCGCGGGCGGACAAATCGATCGGCGCGCCGTTCAGTGTGGCATCCTCGTAATCGAACTCGGCGATTTGCGCCTCGCCCGTCATCTCGACGAAGCCCCCGACACGCTGCAGCCTCACCGACGCGAACTTCTGGTCGAACTCGACCGGCTCGTCGGTCAGGAAGAAGTCCCCGGCCGTGCCGCGCGGCTCGATCAGGTGGCGGAAGCCGGCGTCGACCGTGAGCTCGGTGCGCGAAGCGAGGTCGAGCCGTGCACGAGCCGCGGCTTCGAACTGCTCGCTGTCCTCCGATTCCGTGTCGAGGTGGCGGCGAACCTCGGACGAGCCGCGGATCGAAAGCTCGTGCCGCGGCAATGTCGTTCGCACCACCAGGGTCGGGCGCAGCGAGAACACGACGTCGTCGATCTCGTTGGCCGGGAGATTGTAGATGTTGGAGTTGTAGACCGCATCGGCGTCGACATACGGCAGAGCCGTGAGACCGCCGCTCAGCGCGATACCGTCTCCGCGTTCGGGATCGAAGATCTCCATCGGCGTCACGATCCTGGGGTCCTGCCCGTAGGTCGGACGGGACAAGCACAGGATCGTCAGGAAGACGGCCGCTCGCCGCGCGTATTTGCGGTGCCGCGACTGGCCTGGAAGGGGAGCGACGCGGATTACCGGATCCGTCGCCCTCGCATTCTCCCGGTCCCCATTCCCGCTCACAACATGGGTGAAAACTGCCAACAACTCGGCTGCATGGAGCGACAAACTCGGATAAGTGGCCGGTGAGTAGCCGGCCGTCCCGTCGCCCGGGTTCGGCCGGCGGAACAAGCCTGTCCTGGCCGCATTGGCGCAGGGCCGGGCCGCCGATTGCTTGCTGGCGCTGGCGCCGAAGGACCGACGTGTAACCATGCCCGATGTGCCCAAAAGCTCCAAAGCCGGTTCCGCCCGCAGGAAGGGCAGGCGCAGCTTCGCCAAAGGACTGGCGTTTGCGGCGCCGCTGGCGGCTGCGTTCTGGGCACTGGTCGTGTGGTTGGCGTGAGGATGTTCCCGCACCATCAGCAAGCTCCTCCTCCGGCGATCACTGCCGGAAGAGTTGCGGCAAGGATTTTCAGGTCGAACGCTAGCGAGCGGTTGCGCACGTAAAACACGTCGGTGGCCACGCGCCTGCGGTAGCTTGTCTGCGCATCCCGCGTAATCTGCCAAAGCCCGGTCAGGCCCGGCCGCACCGCGAGATAGAACTCCGCGTAGCGGCCATACCGCTCCAGCTCCGCACTGACGATGGGGCGGGGGCCGACTAGGCTCATCTCCCCGCGCAGAACGTTGAGGAGCTGCGGCAGCTCGTCCAGGCTCGTGTTCCTCAGGAAATGGCCCAGCGGCGTGACGCGCGGATCCTCGATCAGCTTCTGGCTCGACGACCATTCGGCCCGCAGCGCCGGATTGGCGCTGAGGAGAGCGGCAAGCCGTTCTTCCGCGCCGACGCACATCGTCCGAAATTTCAGGCAGTCGAAGCTTTCACCGCCTTTGCCGACGCGGCGGTGAGCGAACACGACCGGCCCGGGATCGCTCAGCTTGATGGCGATCAGCACCAGGAGGATCACCGGCGCCAGGAACAGGATGAGCGCAAGGGAGACGACGATGTCCAGCAGGCGGCGGAAATCGAACCCTTGCGGTGGGGCGGGTTCGCGTTCGGCACCTTTCGCGCCGGGCGAGAACGGGACCACCAGGCCCATCTCCGCTTCGCTGGCGACGGCGGCCGCAAAGCTCGGCCGTTCGCTGGTCGTGTCCAAGCCCAGGTCGAAATCGTCGAGCAGACTGTCGCCGGGATAGAAGTAGTGAGTGTCCGTTGCGCGCATGAGAACCACTTCAACGTGAGGTTGAAAAGATCTCCCGCAGCAGCCGAGAAGCCGGTGGAGAGGAGGTCCCGAAAATCGGTCAGATCGAGCAGGCGCACAATCGAGCATCAGGTGTACTGCCGCTCTATCCTGAGGGGCTAGTCCGGTTCGCGATGCCCTGCCGGCATATCATCCATGATGGTAATACCGCCGCGCTTCGAGCCAAACTATAGATTGGGCGACTGGAAAACTCAGCGGATCCACGCCGCGTTGTAGTGGGAGCGAAGCGAGGCCATGGCGGACTTAGAACCGGGCGATCGACGATCGGCGGAGGGGCATGGCTATCGCCGCAAAGCGGCGGTCGGCCTGTTCGCTCTCGCGGCATTGAGCCTGGCGGGCTGCGCTTCGACGAACATCCCGACAGCATCCGTGATCGAGGCGAACACCGGGGTCGAGCAAGGCTATACGATCTCGAGCGGCGACAAGATCAGGGTAACCGTATTCGACGAGGAAAACCTCACCGGCGATTACCAGGTCGGCCTGGCAGGCGATGTTCAGTTGCCGCTGATCGGAAGGATCGTCGCAGCGGGAGAGACCTCCACCACCTTGGCTGAAATGATCGCCACGATGCTGCGTGACGGGAGCTACGTCCTTTCGCCGCGCGTGGCCGTGGAAGTCGCCCAGCATCGGCCGTTCTTCATTCTCGGCGAGGTCAAGACACCCGGTGAATACGTCTACGCCAGCAACATGACGCTGGAGCAGGCAGTGGCCAAAGCCGGCGGATTCACGCCCCGCGCGGACAAAGGCGTCGTCATACTGCGCCGGCAGACCTGGAGTACTCCGAGAAAGGTTCGGCTGGACGGCGAGACGCTGTTGGTGTCGCCCGGAGATACGATCCTGGTTCAGGAAGCGTTCTTCTAGTCACCGGAGCCAGTCGCTCCTGCAGGGGCGATGGGGAAACTTGCATCTTCGCAAGGCTTTACTCGTGCGCCGCGCGAGCACCGGTCACGAATGGGACAATTTCGCGCAAGGTAAACTTTCACGTTATGCCCACATCAATTTCGGTTGCAAGACCGGCGAGGATGGCGCAAAAAAGTTATGCACAATCGAGTCGCCAAGGTCGCAACGGGGAGATGAGCCCGTGCTCATGCCTCGCAATCATAAAATCGGAGGAATATGATACGCAAATAGGGGATGAGTAATGTCGATAAACATCTGTCTGATCTGCTCGCAAGACATTACTAGAGAAGGATTGGGGCACATAATTGCATCCGGAGGATTCAATGTCATCGAGTCATCCGATTGTGTAGATAACATTTCGTGTTCCCCACCCGAAAGTGAAGTTTTGTTCGTTGTGGACTGCCCCAATTCTATCGAGCAGTCCGACACGGTCGAGACGATCAGGAACCGTTTCCGCCAGGCCAAGATCGTCGTCCTTTCCGATCATTTCGATGTCCAGACGATGCTCGATTGCTTCGCCAGGGGCGCGCAAGGCTACATCATCAAATCGATGAAATCGGCGCGGCTTCTTGCCTCGCTGCGGCTTGCAGCTCTCGGGGAGAAGGTCGTGCCATCGGACTTCGTCGACGCGATCGGCGGACAGCAGGGCCTGGACTACGCCAAATCCAACAGCGCCGAAAGCGCGATCGAAGAAGTGAACCTTTCGCCGCGCGAACTCGATGTGCTCTGTTGCCTTATGGCGGGATACCCGAACAAGATCATCGCCCGGCAACTGGACGTCTGCGAAGCGACGGTGAAAGTTCACGTCAAGGCGATCCTGCGCAAACTTAACGTACATAACCGCACGCAGGCTGCCATTTGGGCGAACTCGCGCGGCCTCACCGAAAGTCTCGTCGGTAGTTGATTGCCGGTCGCCGGCTCCACGGAGCCGGCCGGCACCTCCCACGATCATCGCGCGGCGATCAGCTCATCCGCTCCCGCATGATCCTGACCAGCCTGTCGCGATCTTCAGGAAGACACTCCTTCTTGTCGGGTCGGGCCACTTTATCGCAATCCCAGAGCGCCACATCCATGCCGGATGCGGGATCCCTGACGAACACGAACGCGGGCCGATCCCGTTCGGGCGCAAGCACCGCCCGATTGCGCTCGACTAGCTCGCTCGAAGGGTAGCCCAGCACTTGGCAGGCCCGGCGTCCGGCACACCGGCCCAGAGCCTCGACCGCCCAACGCCCGCTCGCCCCGCCGAGATCGACTTTAAGGAATTGCGCGGACGTAGCGGGCAGGGCCACGTTGGCCGCCTGCACCACCGCCCCGCCAGTCGCCGGCGCGGTGAAAGCCTGCGTGGTCCCAGGCAAGTCGCTGGTGGAAGGGGCGCCGTCCGCCGTCCCGCCGATCCGCGGTGCGGGAGGAGGCGTTCGCGCGGCCAGTGTCACGAAGTCCGCTTCAGGGCCGGCGTTGCCTGCGGTGGATAGCGCACCGCGCATGCCGCCCCAGCTGTAGAAGATGTGCCGGCCGACGATCCCCAACGTGCGCATCTCCAGCCGCCAGCGAGGAGCCACATAGTCCGCGTGATAATGGGTCGCGCGCCCGACGCTTTCGTCGACGGCCCCATCGAGCGCCGCAGCCGCAAGCGTCCTCGCCGCATGCAGGGCGGCCGCTGAAGGCCGCCGGCGCAAGAGCGAACCGTCGCAAGTGAAGGTGAACTGGCACCCGGTGGTTCGCTGGGAACCCTGGAAGACCACTCCGCAAACCGATTTCGGGAAAGCCCAATGGTTCACGCGGTTGAGCACGACCTGCATGACGGACCGCTGCCCCGCCGGGTCCGGGCCGGCTTCGTACCAGGCGGCGGCGGCGAGGCATTCGATCGCCCTGGCCCGGTCGGTCTCGGAGCCCTGGAACGCGAATGCCGCGGCCGGGGGCGTTTCGACCGTCTTCGCCAGCGCGTCGCCGCGGATCCGCGCCCGAACGGCCGCGACCGAAGTAACGAACGGCGCCATGACGTGGACCGCCGAAGCGGGCTCTCCGGGCAGTTCGGGCAGGTCCGATCCACGGATCGCCGAGGACTGCGGGATCACGAAGACCGCCGCCACGAAAGCCAGGCGAAAGCCCCAGGCCGGAAGGCCGGGCCGAGTGTCCTCCCGGCCGGCGATGGTACGAAGCAGATCCGTGTATTGCCGTGTGATCATCGCCTCGCTTCGCCGGGGTTCGTTCGCCAGCGCAAAGGCATACCGTGGTTCCGTGGTGGCAGGCATCGGGCAAAGGGATGAAGAACGGGCGCGTTCGTCTAGTCCTTCGCTCCCCGTTGGCAGCATCGGCGAGAGCGGCAGGCCCCTCATGGCGCGCAGCCGCCGGCAGCCGCAGCTTTTGGGGTTAATACCGATGTGCGCTTTCGGGGGCGCGCTTGCGGGAAGATACTGTTCCCAGTGCACTAACGCATCCTGAGCGCGCACGATGATTTGCAGATCGTCTTCGAAAGCAAAGCAAAGCAAGGGCGTCGAACATGTTTCAATATGATCCTGCAGAATTTGCGGGAGAGTTCGCAACCAGGTCGTATGTTCACCTGCGTGGCGTGCTCGACGACGATTTTAGGTCCTACTTGGCGATGTTCTACATGAAGGCCACGAGCGGCGCCGCCGATGAGAAGAAAGACTGGAAGATCAGCGGCAAGAAGCGGCAATTCCTGTTCGAATTCCCGTCCTTGCAGGCGAGCCGGACTTTCCGCGACGGAATGGCCGGGTTGACCGGGATCGCCCCCGACAGGTTCACGATCTCGGAGCGCCATCTCAAAGTCTATGACGAAGGCGCCGAACCCTGGCCCGCGCCGCACAAGGACCGTGCCGCATCCGAGATATCGATCGGGCTGCCCGTGCGCATCCCGCAAGGATCCACCGCCTGCGTGTTCCCCACGCTGCAGTTCGGCGCGAACCAGGAAGAACGGGCGGTGTTCCTTACCGACCGCGATCATCCCGGGGCCGAGCACGTCTATCGGAACGAGGAAGCTGTCATGCTCCACGAGGAGTTCGGGGACGTGATCGCGTTTCTCGGATCCTCGATCTTCCACGAGAGAGTCCGTCCGGCAGGCGCCGCGATCCTCTACATCAAGGTCAACGGCACCGGCCGCGACCCGCTGGGCGAGAACATCTTCGCCGCCGAAGTTGCGTGACCCATCCGCTGGTAGATCGTTCCGCGGCATCGCTGCATCGATACGAAGAGCATGCACTCGGACACGCCGGAGCCGGTGCGCCGCCTCTTGGGGAAGCGGGCATGGCCGCCGTGGCGCCCGCGAACGAACGTCTAGACACCAGCATCCCGATCATACTGCTTGGCGGACGCGAGAATACGGTCGCCATGGTCCGCAACTTCGGGCGGCTCGGCGTCCGGGTGTACGTGAGCGGCAGCCGGGGTTGCCGTGCCATGCGGTCCCGCTACTGCCGTGGCTCCTTCGCGGTGCCCGGCGGCACGTCGGCGCGCGAGTACTGGCGTGACCTGCTGACGGTTCGGTTGCGGCACAGCCTGGCCGGGGCGGTCGTGATCGCGAACTGCGACGAGTCGATGGCGTTCCTCGCCTCTCACGACGCGGAGCTGCGGCCGTTCTATCGGCTGGAGGAGTTCTCTCCCGCGTTGCGCCTGGCCATGCTGGACAAGTTCGAAACGCTGAAGCTGGCGCAGGCTGCGGGATTGCCCACGCCCAGGTTCTGGCGGATGGACCGAGAGCTGGAAGTCGCCGACATCCAGGACGAACTGTCCTTCCCGCTGATGGTCAAGCCGCTCGATACGGCGCGCTTCTCCGCGCAGTTCGGGCGCAAGCTGTTCATCGTCGAGTCGGGCATCGGGGAAGTCGAAGACAAAGTGGCGCTATGCCGCGCCCATGGCCACGCAGTGATGCTGGTCGAGATGATCCCGGGGCCCGACAAGGTCCTGTCGAGCTACTACACATACCGGACCGATACCGGGCGTTTTCTCTACGACTACACCAAGACGGTCGTCCGCCGCTGGCCGGTCAACCGCGGTGGGGCAACGCTGCATCGGACTAAGCAATGCCCGGAAACGGCAAGGCTGGGCCGGCAACTGTTCCAGCGCATCGGCTGGGCAGGCATCGCCAACGTGGAATTCAAGCGCGACGCCCGCGACGGCAAGCTCAAGATCATCGAGGTCAACGGCCGCTTCACCGCGGCGCACCGCCTGGTGACGGAGTCCGGCGCGCCCATCGATCTGGCGGTTTACTGCCACCTCACCGGCCAGCGCCTGCCAGCCTTCAGCACCAACTATCGCCGGCTTCGGCTGTGGTATCCGCTCCAGGATCTTCTCGCGCTGCGGGACCTTCGCCGGCGGGGCGAGCTTTCGCTGCGGGAATGGCTTCGTTCGATAACGCGGGAGCGCATCCTTCTCCCCTACTTCAGCATGCGCGATCCTCTCCCGGGGCTGGAGGATTTCGCGGCCCTTCTCGGAAGGGCTGTCGTGCGGCTCCTCAGGCCGAGGTCGCACGTCGTCGAACAGCCGACAAAGGCCGGTAACCCTTAGGGGGTGACCCCAATGTTTCCTTCGCTCAGGCAGGGGGCGAACCTACACTCCAGCCATTCCCCGACGCTGCCCTGGACGGCGGCGAGCCGACAGAGGAGTGCAGAGATGATCTTCGATCAGGGAAGGGTTCCGCAGCTCGCCGAGGCAGACGCAGACGCCGCTCCGGCGCTCCAGCCGGTCGCCGAGCAGGTTCCGGTAAAGCCGAAGTCTTCCGAGATGACTCCCGGACCGGGGTTCATGATCCGCACGGACTTCCCGCGCCTGCCGCAAGAGCTGGTCGCCGGCTTCCGCGACTTCGAGACGGCGGACGTCTCCGACGTGCTGAACCGGCTCTACGCCATGGACGGGCGCATCCGGAACCAGGTCAACGACAAGGAACTTCTCGGCCCCGCCTGCACGGTCAAGCTCTACCCGGGCGATAACCTGATGATCCATAAGGCGCTCGACATAGCGCGCCCCGGCGACATCGTGGTGGTGGACTGCAGCGGAGCGATGTCCAATGCGGTATTCGGCGACCTCGTGGCCAACAAATCCTGCCATCGGGGCATCGCCGGCTTCGTGATCGATGGCCTGATCCGCGATCTCGCCGGAATCGTCGAAACCGGCCTGCCTGTCTATGCCCGCGGCGTTACTCCCTTCGGGCCGCTGCACCGCGGCCCCGGGGAGATCAACACACCGATCAGCTGCGGCGGCGTGGTGGTGAATCCGGGCGACATCATCAAGGCCGATTCCACCGGCATCGCCGTGGTGCCGAAAGACCATGCCGCCGAGATCCTCCAGCGCCTGCGCGACAGCCGGGAGCGGTTGGAGGACTACGTTGCCAGCGTGAAGCGCGGCGAGTTCTCGAACGACTGGGTCGACAAGCAACTGCGCGAAAACGGTTGCGCCATCTGCAATTAGAGGAGTTCGGCCCAGCGCCGCGTGTCGCCATATGCTCTCCGCCAGCCAAGCAGAACGGTTCTGGATGAAGACCAGGCGTCGGCTGACCGATGTCAGGGGCATCCTGGAAAGGCGCAGGTTCCAGGCCCTGCGGGAGGAGTTCTACCATGGGCTGTGGAGCGATGCGGCGGCGGAGCTCGGCGCGGACGTGGCGAGGCTGAAGAACGGTCTTCTGCAGATCTCGCGGGGCTCTTCGGCGACTTTCGTCCGGCAGTCCGAGGTGATGCTCGACAGCGCGCTCGCCGGTCGCCTGCTGCTCGACAAGGAGTGGACTTACGAACGGCTCGCCGCGAAGGGCCTGCGAACGCCGCGCCGAGCCTGCTTCGACCTGGGCTCGTTCGCCAGAGCCGAAGAGTTCCTGCTGGCGCAGCCGGGGCCGGTAGTCGTCAAGCCCAGCGACGGGACTGGGTGCGGCCACGGCGTGACCACGCATGTCGCCGACCGGTCCGCGTTGCGCGATGCCGCGACGCACGCCGCCGCATTCCATTCGCGCCTGATCGTCGAGGAACAACTCTCGGGAGCGTCGTACCGGTTGTTGTTCCTTGATGGAGAATTCCTCGACGCGGTGAGGCGCGATCCGCCGACCCTGACCGGCGACGGCCAGTCATCGATCAGGCAACTTGCCCAGCAGGAGAACGAACTGCGCCGCAGCGGGGAGCGGATCACGGCGCTCAGTCCGCTGATGATCGACAGGGAAAGCCGCAACACTCTCGCCGCGGCGGGACTGACGCCGAACCACGTGCCGGCTCTGGGCGAGCGCGTCCGGGTGAAGCTCGCGGTGAACGAGAATGCCGCCAGGGAGAACCATGTCGTGCGGGATGCCGTCCACCCGGACATCGTCGAAACCTGCAGCAGGGTTGCACGGGACTTTAGGATCGGATTCGCAGGCTTCGACCTGATTTCGGAAGATATCTCGGCCCCCCCGGAAGAAGGGCTCACGGTGTTCACCGAAATCAACGCCGGCCCGGGGATCCACCACCACTGTCTGGTCGCGGAACCAGGCCGGGCCGCGCCGGTCGCGCGGACGATCCTGGAACACATCTTCGAAACGCGGCGCGGGACGATCGATCTGTGACGGCGCTGGACACTTCGCGGCCGGTGATCCTGCTGGGAGGGGGCGCCAGCACACTGGCCGCGGCGAGAAGCCTGGGCGCGGCGGGTGTTCCCATCATCGCCAGCGGGCAGGCCGGATGCCGGGCCATGCAATCGCGCTATTGCCGCGAGGCACGGCCGGTTCCCCCCGGCGCCGACCCGAAAGCGTTCTGGCGGCGCATGCTGATCGAGGAACCCGAGGAGGCGCTCGAGGGAAGCGTCATCTTCGTCGGGTGCGACGCATCGCTCGAGTTCGTGGAAAGCGAGCAGCAGGCACTGCGCCAGCGTTATGTCGTCGAGGAGTTCGTCCCGGAACTGCGGCGGGCGATGCTCGACAAGCTGGAGACCCTCAAGCTGGCCCGCAGCCTGGGCGTTCCCACGCCCAACTTCTGGGAGGTCCGCAGCGCAGACGATGTCCTGGCTCTCGAAGGACAGATCACCTTCCCGGTGATGGTGAAGCCGCTCAACTCCTACCGCTTCATGAAGCAGTTCGGGCGCAAGCTGTTCATCGTCAGGGAAAGCTTCGCCGAGGCGGTCGAGAAGGTGCGGATCTGCCAAGCGGCCGGGCACGGCGTCCTGCTGGTCGAGATGATCCCCGGCCCCGACGACCTGCTGTCGAGCTATTACACCTACCGCACGCCGAAAGGGCATCTGCTCTACGACTACACCAAGAGCGTCATCCGCCGCTGGCCGGTGAACCGTGGGGGAGCCTGCTTCCACCAGTCCGCCTGGTTGCCCGAGACCGCCGAGCTGGGCCGGCGCCTGTTCGACGGACTGCGCTGGCAGGGGATCGGCAACGTCGAATTCAAGCGCGACATGCGCGACGGCAAGCTGAAGATCATCGAAGTGAACGGGCGGCTGACGGCAGGGCATCCGCTGGTCACCCGGTCCGGCGCGCCGATCGACCTGCTGATCTATCGCTACCTCACCGGGCAGCCGGTGCCCAAGCTGGGGGCTTATCGGCAGGACGTCCGCCAGTGGGACGCGATGCGGGACTTCCTGGCCTATCGCCAGCTCAGCCGAATGGGCAAGCTGACGTTCGCCGGGTGGTTGCGGAGCATATTCGCACAGAAGGTCATTCTCCCATTCTTCGACTTGCGCGACCCGCGTCCGGGACTGTCGGAGATGTGGAGCCACGTGTCGAAGCCGATCGCCAAGCGGATGCGGGGGCCCGAAGTGGGGTGGCAAAATGCGGATTGACCTGCGCGCCTACAGCCGGCTCCTTGCCGAACTGGTGCGGCGCGGCGGCGTCGACGAAGCACAGGCGAAGACCCTGGAGGAAAACCTCACCTGGTGCGACATGGTCGGGCGGCGGAATCATGGCATCGAGCGGCTGCCGATCCTGCTCGAACGAGTCGCCGCCGGCGGGATCGCGTGCCCGTGCGACCCGGGGTTCGTTCGGGTGGGGCTGAACTCTTGCAAGCTCGATGCCGCGAACGGGTTCGGCCATCACGCCGGTCGCGTGGCGATGGACCGGGCCTGCGAGCTGGCGGCGCGTTCGGGCGTGGGCGTCGTGACGGTCCATAACACCAACTTCTTCGGCGCCGGGGGCTACTACGCCTACCTGGCTGCGGAGCGCGGGATGATCGGACTTGCCCTGAGCAATTCCTTCCCGAAGGTCGCCGCCGCCGGAGGCATCGCTCCGGTGCTTGGGACGAATCCCCTCGCGCTCGCGGCTCCTCGCCGGGGAGGACGGCCGGTGCTGATCGACATGTCGACGGCTGCCGTCGCCGGCTCGACGATCCGCGAGGCGATCGATCGCGATGTCGACCTGGCGGAGGGTATCGCCATCGACGCGGCAGGGCGCCCGATCACGGACCCGCGCAAGGCCCTGGCCGGGACCTTGCTGCCCGCGGCGGGGGCGAAAGGCTACGGACTGGCGATCCTGGTCGAGCTTCTTGCCGGGGTTCTTTCCGGGGCGGGCGTGGCCGGTCAGGTCTCGTCGATGTACAAGCACGTGGCCGCCGGCGGCAACAACGGGCATTTCTTCCTGGCGCTCGATGTTCGGCACTGGATGGCCATGCACGAATGGTACGACCGGGTCGAGGCGCTGGCGGCGGCGCTGCTGGGCAGCGGTCCGCCCGGCTCGGTTCGCCTGCCGGGAGACCGCTGCTGGGCCGAATACGAGCGCAGCCTGGCCGAAGGGATCCTGATCGAGGACCACACCTTCGCCCACATCGAGCGGTTGGCGGACAGCCTGGGCATTTCCATCGATCAGCGCCAGCCGGCCTGATAGCTATGGCGTCTTTGCGAATAGCTGCCCTGGTCGCTTCGGCAGAGGCGCTTCCTCGGTGGGCCGCGAGGCTTCTGGAGTCGATCAGGGATGACGACCGGTTGCAGCTCGTCGGCCTGGTCGAAGCGGAGCGGCAGCGGGACCGTGGAAGCGGGCTGCCCTGGCTCATTCGAGCATGGTTCACGCTGGAGGCACGGTTCGTCGCCCGGGAGCCGACCAGATCAGTTCAGGGTCCGCACCCGGCACCGATCGGGGTCCAGGATCGTGCGGCGATCGCCGCGCTCGGCCTCGACGTGCTGCTCGATCTGACCGGCTCCTGCGGGGAGGGTGTCGACACGTCATGGGCGCGCCATGGCGTGTGGTTCACCGACTGCCAGGGCGCGCAGCGCGGCGCGGCGGGCTTTCGCAGCCTGGCGCGGGGCTGGGACATCGCCCCGCTCTCGTTGTTCCGACGTGTATCGGGTGCTTCCGGCATCGAGCCGATCGCTACGGCAGCGGTCAATCCGAAGTACCTCGCGGCCCGCAACGAGCTGTTCCTCAAAGAGAAATCGGTCGCACTCGTGCTTCGGGAGCTCAGGCGCATGGCGCTCACCGGCCGCCCCGGCAGCTCGCGGAACTCGGCCTTCGAGCCGTTTGATCGCCCGCGCGCTTCCGAATTCATCCGCTACCTCGGCGCAGTGGTTGCCGAAAGCGGGCGGCGGCTCGCCCAGAAGGTGCTTGCGCGCCTTGGCCTCCGCCCCGGCATGTTCATGATCCAGAGCCTCTCGGGCGAACTGCTGGGCTTCGATCCGGCGCAAGGGCGGGCGAACCTGCCCGGCGCGAATGCTTACCAGGCCGATCCTTTCCTGTGGCAGAACGGGGGGCGGACATACTGCTTCTTCGAGGATTACGACTATCGCAGCGCCTGCGGCCATATATGCGTGGGCGTGCTGGAAAACGGGCTGCTGGGCGAGGTCAGGGCGGCGATCCGCCCCGGCTACCACCTCTCCTTCCCCTTCGTGTTCGAGCACGACGGGCAGCTCTACATGATGCCGGAAAGCTGTTCCAAGCAGCGGATCGAGATCTGGCGCTGCACGGGCTTCCCCGATCGCTGGGAGCTTCACTCGACGGCGATGGAGGGGGTCGTGACGGCGGACTCCAGCATCGCCGAGATCGACGGCCATTGGTGGCTCTTCACCAATATCTCGGCCGACCCGTTCGGTGACGTGAACTCCGAACTGCATATCTTCCGACTGGACGGCCCAAACCTGGCGAGCATCACGCCGCACCTGCTGAACCCGGTGGTATTCGACGCGCGCACCGCCCGGAACGCCGGCCGGATCATCCGCCAGGGCGACGCCTACTACCGCCCCGCGCAGGAAAACTCCCACGGCACTTACGGCTATGGCATCAACCTCATGCGGATCGAGGGCCTGGCGCTCGACGGGTACCGCGAAAGCCTCGCGCGCACGATCCAGCCAGACTTCGCCCCTGGTCTGATCGGCTGTCACCATCTCGACATTCGCGGCGACGTGATCGTGTTCGATGTGCGCAAGAGATACGGCGGCAGATATTCGCGGCGCCGGGCGAAGAAGGCCCGTGCCGCGTGACGGCGCCGTTCGCCCCGGCGGTCGATCGCGTGGTGGTGATCCATGACTATGCGAAGCCGGTGGGCGGCGCGGGCGTGCTGGCGATCATGGCTGCGCGGGAGTTTCGCAGGGCCGGCGTGCCGGTGACGTTTTTCGCCGGCAGCTCTGCCGGCGAAGCGCAAGGCCTCGACGGGATCGACGTGATCGGTCTGGGCGGCCACGATCTGCTCGAAAGCCGTCCGCTTTCAGCCATGCGGAACGGGATCTACAATGCGCGTGCATGCGAGGCCCTGCGCCGATGGATTGCCCGCCACGATACGCCGCAAACGGTCTACCACCTGCACAACTGGTCACAGATTCTTTCCCCGGCGATCTTCGAACCCTTGCGGGCTGTGGACGATCGCACCGTCGTGACCTGCCACGACTTCTTCAACGTCTGCCCGAACGGCGGCTTCGTCAGGTTCCGGGACTCCGAGCCGTGCGCCCTTCAGCCGCTTTCCCTGGCCTGCCTGGCTAGCCAGTGCGACCGGCGCAGTGGGCGGCACAAGTACTGGCGCGCGGTCCGGCAGCTGCAGCTCCAGCGTTCGGCGCGCTTCGCCGAAAGCCGGGCGACCTTCACCTTCCTTCACGAGCGCATGGTCCGGAGGTTCGTCGAAGCCGGCTTCGCGGCCGCGGACTTGCGCGTGATTGCCAATCCCGTGGAGCCATGGTCGCGAAGGCGCATCGCGGCAGAGCACAACGACCTGCTGCTGTTCGTGGGCCGGATCGGCCGGGACAAAGGCGCCGACATCGCGGCCCTAGCTGCGAAGGCCGCCGATCTCCCCATCGCCCTGATCGGCACCGGCGAACTGTCGCAGGAGATCTGCCAGGGATTTCCCAATGCGCGCGTGCTGGGCTGGCGTGACCGGCAGGGCATCCTGGCGGAAGCTTCACGAGCCAGGGTGCTGGTCGTGCCCAGCCGCGTGACCGAACCGTTCGGGCTGGTGATCCTGGAGGCCGCGATGAGCGGGCTCCCCGTGCTGGTCAGCAACCGCGCTTACTTGTCCATCGAGGCGGAACGGGAGGGGTTCGGCATGTCCTTCGATCCCGGCGACGTGGGCGCGCTCACCGGGCTGCTGAAGGACCTCGCCATCGACGACACCTCGGTCGGGCGGATGAGCTGCAACGGATTCGCCCGTGCCGCCGCGCTCGCCAACTCACCGGTCAGCTGGGCTGGCGAGTTCCTGAAGCTGTTTGAGGAGAAGCTGGGTAAGGCGCGGCACCGTAGTCGCCGCATGGAGCAGATGGCTGAAGCGTAGCGTGCGGCTATGCCGGTTCCGTCGCCGACCGCTCCTGCAGTTTCGCCCTGAGCTCGTGTTCCGGCGTGGCAGCGTTCCTGAGCCGCGAGGTGCGGTATCGCACGCCGCCGAACAGAAGCCGGGTGCCCAGGGCCATCCAGGAGGTCACCGCGCGCTCCGCCAGCCAGGCCGGCGCCCACAAGGCGCTGCTGGCGGGGAACACGGCCCGGCCGTTTCCTTTCCGGCGCCCGACCTCCGCTGCCGCTACGCTGCAGGCGGCGGCCGCGAGCAGCCAGCCCGGTCCCTTGCGTCCCGCCAGCACTGCGGCGGGCAGCAGGGCCAGCTCTGCGGCGAAGCGGCCGGGCCGCGCCCATTCGTCGTAGGCCTGCCTGACCCGCTGGGAGACGAAGTGCCGGGTCTCGGGCGGCCGCCGCGCGACGAACAGGTCGAGCGGCACGGCCTCGCGCCCGCCGGCGGCGCGCATGGTCCGCACGAGCTCCAGGTTCTCGAACAGGACCTCTCCGGAGTAGCCGCCGGCCTCCACCAGCACAGACTTGCGCACGCCCAGGGTGCCGGGCCAGTCCCCGTCTCCGAGGCGGTTGAGCAAGCTGCGGGCCGTGTCCCAGCGTGCGTGCCACGGCAGCGGCCGGAAGAAGTTCTGCGGCCGTACCACCTCGTGCGTTTGCAGCAGGCGGAGCATCCGGGCGAGCTCCGCCCGGCGATAGCGCACGTCGTCGTCCCCCACCACCACGCACTCGTTGCGGGCCGCGCGGACGCCGGTCACGACTCCCGCGACTTTGCCGTTGGTGGTCCGGATCTCCGGGCGAATGTGGCGGACGTGGGCCGACCATGAGCGGGCATGCGCCTCGAATGTCTCGCCGAGGGACCCGTCCACGACGATCACCTCGTCCACCGTGCGCGCCAGTCGGCGCAGGTAGCCGGTCAGCGCGCGGGCCTGCGAAGTTCGCGCGGCGATCGGCAGGACGTAAGTGAGGGCGAGGGGGGTGGCGCGAGAAGCGCTGCGGTCCGGCATGGAGGATAAAGTCAGAACCGGGCCCGAAGTTTCCCAACTGACGCGGGAGCGAGCTTGTCACGTCGACAAATGGGGGACCGCAGGCGCTGAAACCTGAACGGAACATTACAGCGGCTTCTCCGTTCATGCTGCAGACTGGAACCGTGTCACCCAATGCTTGTAAATGAAGATACCGTCCTGAAGGGGCGCGAAGAGTTGCTTGCGGCAATTGCCGACGAGCGGTTTCCCTGCGTTGGAGCCAAGTCGGCGATGGCGCGCGGGACCCTGAAGACTCTCGTCGGCCATTCGATCGAGAGCGCGTGGGACGACGTTAAGATCCATTCCGAGCTGCTCGAGTGGGCGAAGGCTTACCGTGAGAACCCCGAAGGGCTGCGCAGCCTGGCCGTGGTCTTCGAAGGCCCCAAGGATCTCGATGAGGAGGGCTTTGAGGCCGCCATGTGGGCGCGGCTGCAATCGCTTGCCGACAAAGATGACTGGCGCGGCCAGCCTTACGACGGCAGCGTCAGCCCCAATCCCGACGATCCGCATTTCTCGCTCAGCTTCGGCGGAGCGGCCTTCTTCGTAATCGGCCTGCACCCGAACGCCTCACGCCCAGCCCGGCGGATGCCGCGGCCAACCCTGGTGTTCAACCTGCACGACCAGTTCGAGCGCCTGCGCAAGGAAGGCCGCTACGAACGCATGCGCGACGCGATCATCACCCGTGACGTGGCCCTGGCGGGCGACGCGAACCCGATGCTCGCGCGCTTCGGCGAGGCGAGCGAGGCGCGGCAGTACAGCGGCCGCATGGTCAGCGACGACTGGCGCTGCCCCTTCCGCGATCCGCGCGCCGCGTGACCGTCCAGGAGATCGGCCCGCGTAGCGGGGTGGCATTCCGCCTGGGCAAAGGGCAGGTCCTGCGCGTGATCGATCCGCAGGGCGTGCAGGTATCTGACATGCTCGCCTACAACGCCGACGACGTTCGCGAGGCCATCTCCAACGGGCGCACGTTCGATTACGAGGAAACGATCGCGCTGACGGCGGGCAACCGCCTGTGGTCGAACCGATCGAACCCGATGCTGACGATCGTCGAGGACACCGTTGGGCGGCACGACTTCTTGCTGACGCCATGCAGCGAGGCGACCTTTCGCCACTTTTATCCCGAGCACCCGGTGCACCGCGGCTGCTTCGGCAACCTGGCCGAGGCGCTGGCGCCCTACGGCGTCGAACCGGACATGATCCCCTGCGCCTTCAATCTGTTCATGAACGTACCGGTGGAGCCGAACGGCAAGCTGCGGGTCGATCCGCCGCTGAGCCGGCCCGGGGACTACTTGCGGATGCGCGCCGAGATGGACCTGATCGTGGGACTAACCGCCTGTTCGGCTTACGCTTCCAACGGCGGCAGCTTCAAGCCGATCCACTTCGCGATCGAAGACGGGGCAACCACGACAACGGACCCCTAAGACCGGGCGTACCGGGGCGGGCGGCACAGAGCAGCGCCGAGCGGCTTTTATCTCGCGCCGCCTCGGCCTATCACGCGGCCATTCGACATCGCGCTGCGGGTGGTCCTTGCCTGAGACGTCTTCCCATGTCGGCCTCGAAGCCGTGTTTCTCGCCAACCGCGAGAGACTGCTGCGTTTCCTCGCCGCGCGCGGGGCGGGCGATGCGGCGGAGGACCTGCTGCAGGAGCTGTGGCTGAGGATTGCCGCCAGCCGGCCGGGGCCGGTCGCGTCGCCGCTCTCCTACCTGTTCCGCGCGGCGGACATGCTGATGATCGACCGCTACCGCGCCGAAACCCAGACCCGCAAGCGCGAGCGTGCCTGGACCGAGGCCGCCGGCGGGGCGCAGCCCGGCGTGTCCGACACGCCATCGGTGGAACGGCACATCATCGGCCGGGAGAATGCCCGGCTGGTCGCCGAGGCGATCGACGCGCTGGGACCGCGCCCGGCCGCCGTGTTCCGCCGGCACAGGGTCGACGGGATACCGCAGCGGCAGGTGGCGGAGGAAATCGGCGTCAGCCTCAGCACCGTCGAAAGCGATCTGCGCCGCGCCTATCGCGCGCTCGCGGACCTGAAGGAGCGTTTGGATGAGGGTTGAGCCGATCGTCTCCGTCCTGGTGGCAGGAGGACTGTCCTATGCCGCATGACCAGCAGATCAGGGAACAGGCGGTAGCCTGGGCAGTCCGCACCGGCGATCCGGAATTCGCGGATTGGGAAGGCTTCACCTGCTGGCTCGAGGAAGACCCGGCCCACGCCGCTGCTTACGACCGGGTCTCGCTGGCCGTTGCCGAAGCCGCCGAGATGCCGCCGCTGCCCGTCGGCGCCAATGACGAGGATGCGGTTCCCCCGCGCGTCACCCGGCGCTGGCTCGGCGGGGCGATAGCGGCGTCGCTGGCGGCGCTGATGGCGCTCGGCGTCTGGCAGATGAGCGACGAGCGCTACACGGTGGAGACCGCTCCGGGCGAACTGCGGACCGTGGCACTTGCGGGCGGCGGGCAGATCGAACTCGCCGGCGGCACGCGGCTGCTGCTGGAGGAGGACGATCCCCGCTTCGCCAGGCTGGAGCAGGGGCAGGCGCTGTTCACGATCCGCCACGACCAGACCGATCCCTTCCGCCTCGAAGTGGGCGAGGACACGCTGGTCGATGCCGGCACGGTGTTCGACGTACGGCGCACCGCATCGGCCATGACGGTCGCGGTCTCCGAAGGCGCGGTCATCTTCAATCCGTCGGCGCAGAACGTGCGGCTCGAACCCGGCGACATGCTGACGAGCGCCGCCGGCTCGCCCGATTACAGCCTGCGCAAGTTTGCGCCGGCCCAGATGGGCGAATGGCGGCAGGGCCGGGTCACGTTCGAAAACGCCTCGCTGGCGGAGATCGCATCCGAGCTGAGCCGCGCGACCGGCATCGCCTACCGTGCCGATCCTGGCACGGCCGCGCAGGCGGTCTCCGGCAGTATCCTGGTGGGCCCGCTGCGAGAGGACCCGCGCGCGCTCGGTCCGCTGCTCGGGGTGACTGTCAGGCAGGCGGACGATGCCTGGATGATCGCAGCGCCCTAGCCATGCGGCCGGAGGGGTTCTTCCTGTTCGCCGCAGTGGCCGTAGCGAGCGCTCCCGCCCAGGCGGAGCGCGTGCGGATCGACGCGCCTGCCGGGCGGGCGGCGGATGCGGCGATTGCCATCGCCCGGCAGACCGGCTCCAGCATCGTCGTCGCCGATCCCGCCATCGGCAACCGCCGCGTGCGGGCGATCCGCGGCAGCATGTCCGCCGCGGACGCGGTGAAGAAGCTGGCGCGCGCTTCCGGTGCGCGGGCAGTCGCCGCCGGTCCTTCGGCCTGGCGCCTGCTGCCGGCCCCTCGTGAGCCGCGCCCGTTCGTCCAGCCACGGCGGCCGCGCCAGCAGGAGCGGCGCTTCGCCCCGCCCGTGCCGCAGGCGGAAGCGCCGGTGGAGATCGTCGTCGTCGGCAGCAAGCGGGACGCGGCGCTGGCGGAATTTCCCGGGCAAGTCTCGATCCTTCCCGGGGAGGAGCTGGAGCTTGGCGGTGTCGGCGGAACCGAGAAGATCATGCAGCGGGTCGCCACGGTCTCCTCGACCTACCTCGGCAGCGGACGCAACAAGCTGTTCATCCGGGGCATCGCCGATTCCAGCTTCACCGGGCCGACCCAGGCCACTGTGGGCCAGTACCTCGGCGACTTGCGCCTGAGCTACAACGCGCCTGACCCGGACTTGCGCCTGTCGGACCTAGAGCGGGTGGAAGTTCTCGAAGGGCCGCAAGGCACGCTCTACGGCGCCGGGTCGCTTGGCGGCATCATCCGCCTCGTCCCGAACGCGCCGGAGCTCGGCGTAACCAGCGCCTCGGCGATGATCGGCGGTTCGCTGATCCAGCACGGCGCCGGCGGGGCCGACGGAAACGCGACCGTGAACCTGCCGCTGGCCGGGGACAGCGCGGCCCTTCGGTTCACCGTCGATGCCGCCACCCACGGCGGCTATATCGACAAGCCGCTGCTGGGCGAGCAGAACGTCAACCGCACCGAGATCCTCGGCGGACGCGCAATGGTGCGCATCGCCGCCGGACCAGACTGGACGGTCGATCTGATCGGGCTGGGCCAGACGAACCATGCCGAAGACAGCCAGTATGCCGATCGCGGCGGGCCGCCGCTGAGCCGGGCGGCTCAGGTGCAGGAAGGGGCTGAGGCAGACTTCGTGCAAGGCCAAGTGGTCGTCTCCGGCAGCCTCGGCCCGGTCCGCTTCCGTTCGACGACCGGGGCGACCTCCCAGCATTTGATGGAGCGGTACGATGCGACGCGGCCCAATGGCCCCGCACGCCTGTTCGTGCAGCGCAACGACACGGAGATGTTCGCCAACGAAACTCGCCTGTGGCAGCCGCTGGGGGAGCGCTTCGAATGGCTCGCCGGCGCCAGCTATACCCGCAACCGGACCACGCTGACCCGCGAGATCGGCGGGGAGCAGGAGCGGGCGAGCACGACCGGCGTGCGCAACACGATCAATGAGGTGACCTTCTACGGCGAGGGGAGCGTCCGTCTTCTGGACAGGCTCGTGGCGACCGCCGGGGCGCGCTACACGCGCTCCCACCTGGGCGGCGAGGGGGAAGACGTGCCGCTCGCCATCGCGCTGGCGGGGATGGAAATCACCGCCAAGCGGATCGAGACCGCCTTCCTGCCCTCCGCCTCCCTGCTCGCCGAAGTCACGCCCGAAACGAGCCTGTTCGTGCGCTACCAGGAAGGTTTCCGCCCCGGCGGCTTGGCGATCGAGGGCAACTTCGTGCGCCGCTTCCGCAACGATCGGGCCGCGACGTTCGAATTCGGCGCGCGCCACGGCGTGCCGGGCACGGGTCCGTTCGAACTGACCGCGAGCCTCTCGCACACGCGCTGGCGCGACATCCAGGCGGACTTCATCGATGGCTCCGGGCTGCCGAGCACCGCCAACATCGGCGACGGCACGGTCTGGACCGCCAGCGTGGCGGGGGCCGTCGAGGTGACGCCCGACCTGCGGCTCAGCGGCGGGTTGACCTACAACGACAGCCACGTCGACGAGCCGGCGCCGCTGACCTTCACCCGCACCACGCAAGTGCCGAACATCGCCCGCTTTGCCGGACGGCTCGGCTTCGACTACCGCCGCCCGGTCGGCCGCGATCTCGATCTCACCGCACAGGGCTGGGCCAGCTATATCGGCCGCTCGCGGCTCGGCATCGGTCCCGAGCTCGGGGAGTCGCAGGGCGACTATTTCGACAGCGGCATCGTGGTGCGCCTCGGCGGTGAGCGCCACGGCGTCTCGCTTAGCGTCACCAACATCGCCGATGTCCAGGGCAACCGCTTCGCCCTCGGAACGCCATTCGCCATCGGCCGCGAGCAGATCACCCCGTTGCAGCCGCGCACCGTGCGCATCGGGTTCGACACCTCCTTCTGAAAAATTCGCTCGAGGCGCCAAGGCCGGCGAGCAGGGGCTCCGTCATGCAGGTCGACAACCGATCTGGACGAGGGAACTCCAAATGCGTCGTTACCTGCTTGCCTCTACCGCCATGCTCGCGATCGCCACTCCGGCCGCGGCCGAGACCATCGCGACCAAAGTTACCGCTCCGGTGCGGACCTCCACCGTCAAGGCCGGCGCCCCGGATTCGATCACCATCACCTCGGCCGGCTCGGTCGTCCTGACCGGCGGCACGGCGGTGACGATGGACAGCAACCATTCGGTGACCAACCAGGGCGCGGTCACGATCGGCAACGCCAATGGCGCGGTCGGTATCGCCGCGCTCGCCGGGACGAGCGGCGACATCGTGAACTCCGGCACGATCACGATCGACGAACCCTACACGCCGACCGACAGCGACAACGACGGTGACCTCGACGGTCCCTTCGCGCTCGGTTCGGGCCGCTTCGGCATCCGCACAGCCGGCGCGCACACCGGCAAGCTGAACAACAGCGGCACGATCACGGTGGAAGGCAACGACTCCGCCGGCATCTGGCTCGGAGGTCCGCTGACCGGCGCCTTCACCCACGACGGCAAGACCACTGTGCTTGGCAACAACGCTGTCGGCGTCCAGGCGCAGGACATCACCGGCACTGTGCGGCTGGCCGGCACCGTGACCGCCACCGGCACGAATGCGATCGGCGCGCGGTTCTCGGGCGACGTGGACGGGGCCATGGTCGTCCAGGGCGCGATCACCTCGACCGGCTATCGCTACACCACTGCGCCCTCCAGCACCGCCAAGCTCGATGCCGACGACCTGTTGCAGGGCGGATCGGCACTGGTGATCGAGGGAGACGTGACCGGCGGCATCGTTCTGGCGGTACCCCCGAAGGACAACAATGCCAACAATGCCGACGAAGACGGCGACGGTATCGAAGATGCCAAGGAAGGTTCCGCCAAAGTGGTCTCCTACGGCGCGGCTCCCGCCATGGTGATCGGCGCCGCCGATCGCGCGGTGACCATCGGCCCGGTCGCCGCCACGGCCACCAAGTTCGGCCTCCAGATCGACGGTGCGGTGGGCGGCATCGGTCTTTATTCCGGCGTCGCTGCCAACGGCCTCGTCATCGGCGGACGCGGCGGAGACGTGACCATCGCAAACGGCGTCGGCATCACCGGAACGGTCTCTGCCGTGTCCGACGGAGCCAGCGCCACGGCGCTGCGCTTCGGCGCCGGAGCGACGACGCCCGAAATCCGCAACTCCGGAACCGTCGAAGCGAAAGGCGGCAATTCGGCCACCGCGAAGACCACCGCTCTCGCCATTGATGCGGGCGCCAGCGTGGCCACCCTCCGCAACAGCGGCACGATCAAGGCCACCGCCGCTGGAGAGAACGGCTCCGCCACTGCGATCATCGACCGCAGCGGCAACACCACCCTGGTCGAGAACAGCGGCGCAATCTCCGCGACGGGAGCCAAGGCCGGATCGGGGCGCAATATCGCCATCGACCTCTCCGCCAACACCACCGGCGTCACCGTGAAGCAGACCCAGGTCGGCTCCGGCTTCACCGCTCCGGCGATCGACGGCGATATCCGGCTCGGATCGGGCAACGACTTGCTCGACGTGGCCGACGGCACCTTCAAGGGCGCGGCATTCTTCGGCGCGGGCAACAACGCGTTCGCGCTCTCGGGCGATGCGGTGCACACCGGCTCCGCCCTGTTCGGCGCAGGCAGCGATACGATGAGCCTGGCCGGCACCTCCGTTTTCTCCGGCGTGGCGGACTTCGGTGGCGGCGCGGATACCCTGACCATCGGCGGTTCGGCGCGGTTCTCCGGCAGCCTTGCGAATTCGGCCAACCTGGCGGTGAACGTCGCCGGCGGTACGCTCGACATCAACAAGCCTGCCTCGATCGCCTCGCTCACCGTCGGCGCGGGCGGCACCCTCGCGGTCACGCTCGACAAGGCGGCCGGCTCCGGCACGGCTTACGACGTGTCGGGCACCGCGAGCTTCGCCAGCGGAGCCAAGCTCGCTGTGCGCCTGGCGGACGTGAGCAATGCGGAAGGCAGCTATGTCGTGGTGGATGCAGGCACTCTGCAGGGCGCCTCGGGCATCGCGGTGAATACGTCGGCGGTACCGTTCCTGTTCAAGGCCTCCCTCGCCAGCAATGCCGGCCCGAACCGCATCGTGGTCGATGTCGCCAAGCGTACCTCGCAGGAACTCGGCCTCAACCGCTCCCAGAGCACGGCCTATAACGCGGTGTTCGCGGCGATCGGCGAGGACGACGATGTCGAGAAGATCTTCCTCGGCATCAGCGACGGCGACCAGTTCCGCCACGCCGTGCGGCAGATGCTGCCCGATCACGCCGGCGGCGCGTTCGAGGGTGTCAGCCTCGGCACCCGCGCCTTCGCCCGGCAAGTGGCCGATCCGCCGAGCCCGGTCTACTCGAGCGGCGGCCTGGACGTGATCGTCAGCGCCGCAGCCTGGACCAGCGACAAGGACGAAGGCGCGACCGCCGTCTACGACCTCGGCGGCTTCGGCTTCTCCGGCGCCGGCGAGATCGACACCGGCATCGGCAGCTTCGGCCTCGCCGCGACCTGGCTGTGGAACGAGTACGACCAAGGCAGCGACTACAACCGCGTCCTCTCCGATACTTACGAGCTGGCGGCCTATTGGCGCGGCAAGTGGGGCGGGCTCACGACCTTCGCGCGCGGTTCCATTGGCCTGGTCGATTTCCGCGGACGCCGCACGTTCACCGGCCAGGCCGGCGACAAGGCGGTCGAGCGCCACGTCATCAGCGAATGGAACGGAACGATGATGTCGGCCAGCGGCGGCCTGTCCTACGAAGGCGGCGGCACCCACTTTTTCTTCCGCCCGAGCGTCTCGTTCGATTACCTCAAGCTCGACGAGGACGGCTACACCGACCACGGCGGCGAGGGCCTCGACCTCGAGGTGGAGGACCGCAAGAGCGACGAATTCGCGGTCAACGGCGGCCTCACCCTGGGATTCGACTTCACCGGTACCCGCAAGCGGGACGAGAACTGGTTCCGTGTCGAAACCGAAGGCGGCTGGCGCGAAGTCGTCGGCGGCTCGCTCGGCGCGACGACCGCGAAGTTCGAAGACGGCACCCCGTTCACGCTCGAACCGGAGCAGGTCGACAGCGGCTGGTACGCCCGCCTGCGCGCCATGGGCGGCAGCTCGATGTTCGAGATGGGCGGCGAACTGGGCGCCGAAGACCGCCACGGCGGCACCGCGCTGTCCCTGCGCGGAACGCTGAAGATGGGCTTCTGACGCAGCGCATCCGGGCCGGGTGGATGGATCGCCGGCGGCGGTCCATCCCCTCGCCGTCTGCAAGAGCCGCCTGATCAAGCGGGCGTCGGCCACTCTTTTGGCGGGGTGACCTTGTTCGCGCGGTACCAGCCGGGCGGATCGCGCTTGAGGTTCGCGATCATCGCGGGAAGCTCGTCCTTCAGCCGGTGGTGTGGAGCCCAGCCGAGCAGCGTTTGTGCGCGCGAGATGTCGAGCGCGTAGTGATCGTCGGCCATCCGGACCATGAACGGCTTGATGAACGGCTCCTCGCCTTTGTCGATGGCGTCCGGGATGAGGGGCTCGAGCTTTTCCTGGGCCCATGCGCCGGCAGCGGCCAGTGGCTTCGGTATGCGCAGGACCGGCCACTCCTCCTGGCCGTGGACCAGGTGTCCGATCTCGTCCTGCAGAGCGTCGTATCCGATCGTCTCGGGCTCGCCGATCAGCAGCGCGGTCCGTCGGGGCAGATCATGCCGCCGGTCAACCGTGCGGCGGATCGCGTCGAGCATGTCGTCGCGGTGCAGCATGGCCTGCCCGGCGTCGCGCCGGCCGGAGTAGAGATGGCTCTCGAAGTCGCGCTCATAGACCCGCGCGATCTGCTGCGCGAGGGTGGGGACCATCGTCTCGTCGTCGTAGACTCCGGCTAGTCGGAGCAGCGCCACCGGGATCTCGCCGGCTTCCTCCTCGATTACGCGTTCGGCCTCGGCCTTGGACTTCGGGTAGGCCCACTGCGGATCGATCGGCTGGTCTTCATCGATGACTTCGCCGGGCCGCCCCGGGCGGTGGACCAGCATCGTGCTGGTATAAAGGAACTGCTCCACCTCGAACTCGCGCAGCGCGCGGAGCAGCAGGCGCGTCCCCTCGACGTTCAGCTTGCGGTAGAGTGGGTGTTCCTCGCCGGAGAAGTCGAAGAACGCGGCAAGGTGGATCACGCTGGCGATCCGCGTGCCGTGCTCCTCGCGGATCTGCGCGAGCGCTGCCGTGATCGCTTCGCCTGACGTGAGTTCCGCTTCGATGATCGGGAACGGCTCGCTCGCCGCCGACCGGTCGAGCCCGGCGACCGTGTATTCGCGGCTCAGAGCAGTGCCGATCGAGCGGCCCAGGTTTCCCCCTGCGCCGGTGATCAGCACGAGGGGTTTGGTGGGTTGCCCGGTCATGCACCCCTAAAGCGCACCGCCGCCGCCGGGTTCCGTCATACGCCCTGGAACCTGCTGTCCCTCCTCGTCATGCTGAACTCGTTTCAGCATCCATCCTGCCTCCAGGCGTGGTCTGTGCGGGTGGAGAGATGGACCCTGAAACGAGTTCAGGGTGACGAGTTGGGGGGCGGTTCCCGGGGCCCGCGCCCAGTAATGCCGGATCGAGGCGACACCGAATGCCCGGAAAGCGGACCAGATAGCGTGAAAACATATCGCCGCCCGTGCGTTGATCCCGGAAACAGCCGGACGAGGGCAGCTTCATGCAATGACCAGCGCCGCAGACCTCTGGGTTCCCTATTGCGGGGCGGCGCCGCTCCCTGCCGAGTGGATCGGGCGTTGGAACCTCGACCCGTTCCTGCTGGCGGCACTGGCGCTAGCCGCTGCCTGGCTGTGGCGTTCCCGATCCGCGGACAGGCGCGCGGGCTCGTGCGCACTCGCCGTCGCGGCGTTCCTGTTCGTCAGCCCGTTCTGCGCGATGGGCTCGGCGCTGTTCCTCGTCCGGGTGATCCACGACGTGATACTGGCCGCTGTCCTCGGGCCGCTGGTGATGGCCACGCTGCGGTTGCACGAGCGGGTGGTGCCCGGTTCGCTCGCCTTGTGGACGGCGATCCACGCGCTGGTCTTCTGGGCCTGGCACGCGCCGCCGCTTTACGAGGCGGTGATGTCCTCCAGCCCCGTGTTCTGGCTGATGCAGGCGACGATTACCGCGAGCGCGGCGGTCTGGTGGGCCAAGGTTCTACGCGCCCCCGCCGCCGGCGGCGTCGCGGCGCTGTTGGCGACGCTCGTGGCGATGGGTCTGCTCGGCGCACTGCTGACGTTCGCCGGCACCGCGTTCTACGCGCCGCACTGGCTGACGACATCGGCCTGGGGCCTCTCGCCGCTGGAGGATCAGCAGCTTGCCGGGATCGTCATGTGGGCGCCCGCGGGCGCGATCTACCTGCTGGGGGCGATGGTAGTCCTCTATCGCTCGATGCGCGCGGCCTCGCGAGATAGGCAGGCGCCCGCGTGAAGCTGCTCGACCATATCCGCGCCTGGGCGGTCGGCTTCACGGAGAACGGCAAGTATTCCCCAGTCGGGGTGTGGTTCCACTGGATCATGGCCGGGCTGGTGCTCTACCAGCTGTTCTCCGGCTGGATGATGCAGCGCTACCAGGTCGGCGGCGACAAGCTGGAGGTCTATGCGCGGCACAGCGAGCTCGGGCTGAGCCTGCTGCTCCTGGCGATCCTCCGCGGGCTGTGGCGACTGTTCATCCCCGATCCGATCAACGCCGCCGACAATCAGGGCTGGAAGACCACCGCGGCCCATGTGACGCACATCGGGTTCTATGCCCTGTTCGCGCTGCTGCCGCTGAGCGGGTGGTGCCTGTGGTCGGCGATCCAGCCGGCGCAGCCGCTCTATCTCGCGGGCCTCGTCCCGCTGCCGCCGATGCCGTTCTACGACCTCTCGCCTGCCTGGCAGTACCGCGTACTGGACTGGGCCGAGGATACGCACGTCGTCGGCGTGATCGGCCTGTGCCTGCTGCTGCCGCTGCACATCGGCGCGGCGCTCAAGCACCACTTCTGGGATCGCGACGACGTGGTGACGGGCATTCTGCCGGAAATCCCGGACGATCCGACCCATCCCCAGTACGGGCGATATAATCGGCCAGCGGGTTGATCTCCTCTTCGGCCATCGCTTGCGCCGCCGCCAGCATGACGTTCTGCGGATCGCCGTAGCGCTCGCCCGACCGCCAGGCGCGAAGCTGCGCGGCGACGTACGGCGCGGGTTGGCCGGCCAGCGAGGGACTGCCTGCTTGGGCATCGCCTCCGTCCCGCCCATGGCAGGTGGCGCACGCCTCGAGGCCGCGCTCGGGATCGCCTTGCAGGTAGAGCGCCTCTGCTCCGGGTTCGCATGCGAGCCGGACCGACGGAGCCCTTTCCAGCGGCGCCGGTTCCATGCCCGCGTAGTAGTCGGATACGTGGGAGCGCTGCTCGTCCGTCAGTTGCCGGGCGATCCAGCTCATCTGCTCGTGCTGGCGCAGCCCGTCGGCGTAGAAGATCAACTGGCGGGCGATGTAGCCCGGGTCCAGCCCGGCGATGCGCGGGGTGAGGTTGCCGTCTCCCTCTCCACTCATGCCGTGGCATGTGTGGCAGGCGCCGCGCGGACCCGCATCGCCGCCGGACAGCGCGACCAGTTCGCCGGTCTGCGCGAAAGGCTTCGGCACCGGTTCGGGCGTGCAGCCGGCCGCCGCGAGCGCCAGGCAGGCCGCGGGAATGGCGCTCGATCCGGATCGCAATGCTGGCAGGCCCATCGTTCACGGGAACATTTCCCGAAACTGGCTGGTTCCCGATGAAGTTCATGGCGGGGGACGCATGGGTTCGGGCAGACAGGCACGATCATCCGGGAAGTGGCGCCCGGCCGGCCTCGCCGCCTGGGCGGTGATCGGAGCTCTTCTCGTCGCCTGCAAGCCGCCGGCCGAGACTCGCCGGACCCCCGAAGGAGGCGCCGAAGCCCGCGGGCTGGCGCTGATCGAGAACGCCGGCTGCGGCGCCTGCCACGAGATCCCGGGAGTTACTTGGCCGAAAGGGCGGCTCGGCCCCTCGCTCGCGGGGTTCGACGATGTCGGCCTGATCGCCGGAGCGCTGCCCAACCGCCCCGGAACGCTCGCCGCCTTCATCCGCAACGCGCCGTCGATAAAGCCCGGCTCCACGATGCCGCCGATGCCGCTGAGCGAAAGCCAGGCGGCCGATGTCGCCGCTTACCTCTACGGCCTCGATCATGACTGAGGCGCTGTGGGGATGGCCGCCGCCGGTGCTCGACCCGGCCGGGCCCTACGCCGAGAGCGTAACGGTGCTCTCCTGGGCGCTGTTCGCCATGGGGCTGTTCGTCACGGCCATCGTGGTGGCGGCGCTGTGGGTCGCGCTGAAGGGCCCCGCGCGCCTCAAGGCGAAGATCGGCGGAGAGAAGGTCGTCGGGATCGGCGGCATTGCCTTTCCCGCCGTGGTGCTGACCGGATTGCTGATTTGGGGCCTGACGCTCACCGCCAGCCTCACGAAGCCGATCACCGGTGAGGAGATGCGCATTCGCGTGACCGGGGAGATGTGGTGGTTCCGCGTCGAGTATCTCGGCCCTAGTGGCGACGTACTCTTCGAAGATGCCAACGAAGTTCACATACCTGTCGGCCAGCCCGTGGTGTTCGAGCTGACCTCGGCCGACGTGATCCACAGCTTCTGGGTGCCCAACCTCTCCGGCAAGAAGGACATGATCCCCGGCCGCACCACGCTGCTGCGGGTCGAGGCCGATAGGGCGGGGCGCTTCGGCGGCGTCTGTGCCGAGTACTGCGGCGGGCCGCACGCGCTGATGGGTTTCGTTGCGGTGGCGCACGAGCGTGAGGAATGGTCGGAGTGGCTTACCTCGCGAACGGCGCCCAGAGACGGCACCGGCGCTGCGGGGCGGGGGCGCGAGCTGTTCATGGAGTCCGGCTGCGCGGCCTGCCACCGGGTCGCCGGTACCGAGGCGGGGGGCCGGGCCGGACCGGATCTCACGCACATAGGCTCGCGCCTCACGCTCGGCGCCGGCATTCTGCCGAACCATCGCGGCACGCTCATCGGCTGGATCGGGGACAGCCAGTCGATCAAGCCGGGCAACCGCATGCCGAGCTACGACCAGCTTCCCGCCGAAGACCTCCACGCGCTGGCCGCCTGGCTCGAGCAGCAGAAATGAGCTCGGAAACGGGCTTCGACACCCGGCTGTACGAACGCTTCCCGACGTCCGAGCCGCGGCCTGAGGGTGAGCTGGAGGAACTGCAGCGCATCTGGGCCGCCCCGCGCGGGCTGAAGCTGCTGACGGCCGTCAATAACAACTACGTCGGGTTCTGGTACGTCGCGACCAGCCTGCTGTTCTTCCTGCTGGCAGGTATCCTGGCGCTGGGCATGCGGGTGCAGCTGGCCGCGCCGATGCAGGAATTTCTCGACCAGGAGACCTACAACCAGTTCTTCACCATGCACGGCACGGTCATGATGTTCCTCTTCGCCGTGCCGGCGGTGGAGGCGATCGGGATCATGCTGCTGCCGCAGATGCTGGCCGCGCGCGACCTGCCGTTCCCGAGGCTCTCGGCATATGCATTCTGGGCCTACCTCGTCGGCGGCCTGGCGTTCTTCTGCTCGATCTTCGTAGGGCTGGCGCCAGACGGCGGCTGGTTCATGTACCCGCCGCTGACCAGCAAGGCCTTCAGTCCGGGACTGAACGCCGACTTTTGGCTGCTCGGCATCGGCTTCATCGAGATTTCGGCCATCGCCGGGGCGGTGGAGATCATCGTCGGCGTGCTGAAGACCCGCGCGCCGAACATGACCCTCGACCGAATGCCGATGTTCGCCTGGGCCATGCTGGTGTTCGCGGTGATGATCGTCGTCGCCTTTCCCTCGGTGATCCTGTGCACGCTGCTGCTGGAGATCGAGCGCGCTTTCAACTGGCCGTTCTTCGATCCGACGCGCGGCGGCGATCCGCTGCTGTGGCAGCACTTGTTCTGGTTCTTCGGGCATCCGGAGGTCTACATCATCTTCATTCCTGCCGCGGGCCTGATGAGCATGATGGTGGCGACCGTCGCGCGGACCGAGCTGGTCGGCTACCGGCTCAACGTGCTGGCCCTGGTGGCGACCGGCTTCATCAGCTTCGGGGTGTGGGCGCACCACATGTTCGCCACCGACATGCCGCGCGTTTCCTCCGGGTACTTCTCCGCAGCGAGCATGGCGGTGAGCCTTCCGGCGGGCATACAGGTGTTCTGCTGGATCGCCACGCTCGCCAGCGGGAAAGTGCTCAAGTGGAGCACGCCGGCGCTGTTCGTGGTCGGAAGCATCGTCACGTTCACGATGGGCGGGCTGACCGGCGTGATGCTGGGAATGGTGCCGTTCGACTGGCAGGTGCACGATACTTACTTCGTCGTGGCGCACCTGCACTACGTGCTGATCGGCGGGATGGTGTTCCCGATGTTCGCCGCGCTCTACTACTGGACCCCGATGACCAGCCGCAAGCCGCTTTCCGAGAGGCTGGGGCGCTGGGTGTTCTGGCTCATGTTCACCGGCATGCACGTGACGTTCCTGCCGATGCACCTGACCGGCCTGATGGGCATGCCGCGGCGGGTCTACACTTACCTGCCGGGCCGCGAGATCGACTTGCTCAACCTGACCAGCACGATCGGGGCGTTCACCATAGCCGCCGGCGTGCTGCTGTTCCTGTTCGATCTCGCACGGAACTTCCGCTTCACCACCGAGCACGACGCCGGAAACGTCTATGGCGGCGGTACGCTCGAATGGCTACCGACTGGGCTCTATTCGGTCCGCTCCATCCCCGTGGTGCGCTCGCGCGATCCCTTGTGGGACGATCCGTCGATCTCGGGGGACGTGGAGGAGGGGCGGTACTTCCTGCCCAACGCGCCGACCGGCACGCGCGAAACCCTGATCACCTCGCCGATCAAGGCGGAGCCGGAATATATCCAGTTGATGCCGGGGCCGTCACCCTGGCCGTTGGCGGCGGCGGTGTTCACGGCGGGGTTCTTCCTCGCGCTGACCGTTCAGGCATACGCCTTCGGCGTGTTCAGCGGCGTGCTCGCCGTGCTTTCGGTGCTGCGCTGGCTGTGGGAGACAGACCGCCCGGTGAAGATGAGCGAGGCGGACGTCGGCGCGGGCATCGTGCTGCCGATCGCCATCACCGGCCCGCGCAGCCACGGCTGGTGGGCTCTCAACGTGCTGATGGTCGTGATCGGCATGATCGGCGTGATGGCGATCTTCGCCTATCTCTACCTCTACGGCATCCACCCGGAAGTCTGGTCGGCCCCTCCGGCGCTTGGCCAGACTGCGCTCATCGTGGCGCTGAACGTGCTGGTGCTCGGCCTTTCCTGGGGCGGGCGCAAGTGGTTGGAGAAGCGGGCAGGGCAGTACGCCAACGACGGCCCGTGGGCTCTGGAGATGCTCGGCACGGCGGTGCTCGCGGGCGCGCTTTACCTGGACATCAGCGGCTGGCTCGGAACCGGGCTCCAACCGACCGCGAGCGGCATGGGCGCGACGGTGTTCATGCTCATGGCGCTCCAGGGGCAGGTCGTGGCGGTGTCGCTGGTCATGGCGATCTACCTGGCGTTCCGCGAAGCACGGGGCCTGCTCACGACCCCCCGCAACGTCACGATGGACGTGGTCGCGCGCTTCATCGCCTACTCCGCGCTCCAGGGCATCGTGTTCGCCCTCGTGCCGCGGCTGTTTCCGGGGAGCTGACATGGTCGAAGGCCCGATCGACCAGGACCGGACATGGAACACGGTGCTTCTCGCGTTCGCGATCTGGTCCGCCCACTTCCTGGTCGCTTACGGAGGCGCGCTGATCTTCCCCGGGCAGGCCATGGTGCTGTGGATCGCCCTGGCGGCCTTCGTCGGGGCGTTGGTAGCGCTGATGTGGCTCTGGCTGCGGAGGACCCGCACGCCGCTCGGCACGCTTGCCGTGGCGCTCGCGGGGCTGTTCGTGGTCTTCGATACGCTGCCCGCGCTGCTCGGCTAAGGCCCGCCTGTTCTAAGAGAGCCAGCCGCCGCCGAGCAGTTCGCCGACGCTTTCGATCACCAGGTGGGGCCGCCGTTCGCTGGGCTGCGCCGCCCATTCCTCGCGCGAGGTCGTACCGCTGGTCACTCCGACGCCGATCGCTCCGCCCGCGACGGCCATCTCCATCTCGACCAGCGGATCGTCGCCGATGACGGCGATCTCGGTGGCGTCGAGCCCGAGCTTGGCGGAGACGAAATCCATCGCCAGTTGCGAAGGCTTGCCGGTCACTTCGGGCTCGCGGCCCGTGACGCGCTGGATCGCTCCGTTGATCGCGCAGCTATAGCCGAAGGCGGGGCCGTCCTGCGTGGCGAAGAAGGGCACGTCGGAAGCGGTGTAGAATGCCGCACCATCCATCACCCGGCCGGCGGCGGCGTGGATGTCGTTCATCGAGCACTCCGGGTGCCAGGCGACATAGACCGCGTCGGCCCGGGATGCCGTTTCGTCACCGGGCAGGCAGCAAGGCACGCCGCGCCCTTCGAGCGCTTCGACCACTCCGGGCGTGCCGAGGACCAGCACCCGCTCGTGCCCGCGATCGGTGAATACTTTCGCGGCAACCGAGTTGGGAGTGAACAGGTGCTCGTCGGCGATCGGCAGGCCCACCTCACGCAGGCGCGGCCCCTGGCGAGCGGCCGCATAGGCGCTGCCGTTGGTCATCGCCAGGAACGGGATCTGCCGCCGCTCGAGCTCCAGCAGCACTTCGACCGCGCCGGGGATCACCTGATAGCTGCCGAGCTTGCGGTTGCTGAGGATCAGCGTCCCGTCGAGGTCGAACATGAAGCCTTTGGGCTTGTTGGGGGGAGTGGAATTCAAAGCTTCTCTAGTCCTTCTGCCGATACCTCCCGCTCACCGTCATGCTGAACTTGTTTCAGCATCCATTCCTCAGCCTGCGCGGTCCGTGCAAGCGGAGAGATGGACCCTGAACCGAGTTCAGGGTGACGGTGGAAGCGGTGGGGAGCCCTGGGTTCAACCGGCGCTCAGTTCCAGTTTGAAGTCTTCCTTCTCGACGCTGAGCTGAGTCAGGTCCGTGCGCTTCAGCATGTCGCGCAGGAGGTTCATCACCGCGACGGTCGAGGGATCGTACTCGCGCGGGGCCGGGCCGGCGGCTTTCATGGCGTCGATCATCTCGGCCGGCATCGTCGCGCGCAGCAGGAACTCCTCGTCCGAGAGGTTGCTGCCGATGCGCTTCCGGAGGTCCGAAAGCTCGGCCATCCCGGGTTCCGCCTGCAGTTCCTTGGTGCGCGGATTGGCCATGATCTTGTCGAGCACTTCGCCCTCGATCGGCACGTTGGGGCGGCCGAAGCGGCCGATGGCGTAGCGGATGATCTCGTCGGGGATGACCGCGTAGCGCCCTTTTCCGGTGACGTTGAGCATCGCCTGGGTCTGCAGCATCTGCGCAAAAGGGGTCATGACGATCGGCCAGCCGAGCTCCTCGCGCACCCGGCCCATCTCCTCGATCACCGCGCCTTCGAGATGCGGCACGCCGTGGTCCGTCAGGTGCCGGCGCATCGTGCCGACCATGCCGCCAGGAAGCTGGTGGCGCAGGTAGGCGGCGTCGAAATGCATCGGCCTGCCCATCGGCAGGCCCTCCGCCTCCGCGAGGGCGGTGAAGTACTCGGCGACCGTACGGGCAGCGTCCTCGTCGATCTCCACCGTGTGGCCGATCGCCTTGAGGTTGGCGATCATGCGGGTGATCGGCGGGTTGCTCGTGCCATCCGCCGCGCCGCCGCTGGCGCACTGCACCGCTGCAACGCCGAGGTCCGCCGCCTCGAGGCAGGCGGGCTCGGCCAGGCCGATGGTGCAGTGGTTGTGCAGCTCCAGCGGTTTGTCGCCGATCTCGGCCAGGATCGCCGGGATGAGGGTCTGGGCGCGCTTGGGCGTCAGCAGGCCGCCTGGGTCCTTGATGTAGAACGCGTCGATGTCCGGGCTGGCCGCCATCGTGCGGGCAGCGGCGGCGTAGTGCGCGTCGTCATGGATTGGGCTGATGGTGTAGACCAGCGCGCCGATCACCTGCTCCCCGCCGGCGCGCTTGACCAGCTTGGCCACTTCCACGTTGGACGCGGCGTCGTTGTTCGGGTCGGCCAGAGCGAAGCGGCGGATGCCGTTGGTCGCCAGGGTGCGGAACGCCAGCTCCATGAACTCCGGGCTGGCGGTCTCCCAGGCGATGAAGCGGAAGCCGGTGGAGAGGAACTGCAGCGGCGTATCGCGGCAGATCTGGGCCATCCCCCTGATCCGTTCCCACGGATCCTGCTGCTTGTAGCGCACGGCGACGCCCATGTGCGTGGACGTGGTGAAGTCGATCGCGCGGTATCCGGCGCGTTCCATCACCGGGGCAATGGTCAGGGTCTTGGCGGTGTCGATCCCCAGCGCGCCCCACAGGCACTGGTTGCCGTCGCGAAGCGAGGTCTCGACGATTTGGATGGTGGCCATCAGGCGGCGTCCTCAACTGTTGTGAGAGCGGCAGCCGCCTTCTCTTCGTCATGCTGAACTTGTTTCAGCATCCATTCCTCCACCGCAGCCGTGCGGAGCGGCGGCACGATGGACCCTGAAACAAGTTCAGGGTGACGAGAATGTCTGGCGGTGAAGTGGTTCACGCTCATCCGTCCACTTTCACCCGGATCAGCGGCTGGCCGTCCTCCACCGCGGTGCCGTTCTCCGCGAGAATGGCCACGACCGTGCCGGTAACGCCCGCGCGGATCGGGTTCATCAGCTTCATCACCTCGATGATGCCGATCACCGTCTCCTCGTTCACTTTGTCGCCGGGCTGGACGAACGGCGGGTCGCCCGGGCGCGGGGCGGAGTAGAAGTTGCCGAGCAAGGGGGCGGGGACGTCGATCTCGCCCGCCCGGGCGGCGCCGGCTTCCTGGCCCAGCGGCGGCGGTTCGGGCTGATTGGCGGAAGAGGGCGCGGGCGCAGCGCTGCGCACTTCCTCCGCCTCGTCCTCATCATAACCCGGCGACCAGCGCCCGCCGTCGCGGCGGATGCGCAGCTTCAGGCTGCCCATCTCCAGTCTGAGGTCGGTGAAGTGGCTTTCGTCGAGCAGTTTGGCGATCTCGGCGATATCCGCGCCAGTGAGGCTCACTTGCGTCCCCCGAAGATACTCATCACGTGCTTGAGCGGGTTGTCTTCCGGCTTCTTGATCGGCGCGGCAGCGTCCTTCATCGCCCAGACCGTCTCCGGGCGGCTCTGCAGCAGAAGGAGGTTGCCCTGCTTGTCGAAGGCCCACTCGATGTCCTGCGGCTTGCCGTAGTGGCGCTCCACCTTCCGGCCGACTTCGCGCAGCGCCATCAGTTCGTCGTCCGTGAGGCAAGGCGCCGTTCGCTCCGTCCCTTCGAGCAGAACTTCCCTGATCCCGCCACCTTCGGCCGGAACCTGCTTGGCGTGCTTGTCGGAGATCTCGCGGCTGGAGATCTCTCCGGTGATCTTGCCGACGACCCATTTGTCGGGCGTTACCTCACCGGAGACGACCGCGCTGCCGAGGCCCCAGGCTCCTTCGATCGTGATGACCGACTTGTCGCCGGTCAGCGGGCTGCGGGTGAACATCACCCCGGCGCAGCGCGCGTCGACCATCGCCTGGACGACCACCGCCATGGCGACGCCCTCCTCCGGCAGGCCCTGCTTGCGGCGGTAGCACATGCTCTCGACCGAATAGAGGCTGCCCCAGCACTCGCGCACCCGGGCGACCATGTCCTCGCCCGTGAGCACCCACAGGAACGTGTCCTGCAGGCCGGCGAAGCTGGCGTCCTCGGCGTCCTCGGTTGTGGCGGAGGAGCGCACCGCGACCGGCGTGACCCCGTCGGTCAGCTCAGCATGGGCCGCGAGGATCGCGCGCTCCACTTCCGCCGGCATCGGTTCTTCGATGACCCGCCGGCGCAGCTCCTCCGACAGCTTCGTCGCCGCGCCGTGGTCGTCGGGATCGAGCGCGGAGACCCTGGCGCGCACCGGCTCACGATCCTCAAGGGCCTTGAGGAACTCCTCGAACGCGCTCGTCGTGACCACGAACCCGGGCGGCACGGCGATGCCGGCCTGGGTCAGCTCGCCCAGGCTGCCGCCTTTGCCGCCGACGGTGGGGCGGTCGTGAATGCCGACATCCTTGAACCATGCGACGGGGTTCATGAGATCCTCCCCGGGACGGGGAGGGGGACCATGCGAAGCATGGTGGAGGGGGCCCGCCTCCTGGTGCAACACGGAGAGGTGCGCGCACGGCCGCGAGCCCCCTCCACCACGCGCTGCGCGCGCGGTCCCCCTCCCCCTACCGGGGAGGATTGAGTCGCAAGCTTCACCATCACACCTCTTCCAGCACAGGCTCGTCGTGGAGGATCGTCACGGTCCCGCGGCCGCCGTCGACGCGGATGCGCTGGCCGTCCTTGATCTTCTGCGTCGCGGATCCGGTGCCGACGACTGCCGGCAGCCCGTATTCGCGAGCGACGATGGCCATGTGGCTCATTGAACCGCCGATGTCGGAGACCGCGGCGGAGATCTTCTGGAAGATCGGCGACCAGGTCGGGTTCGTTACCTGGCAGACCAGAATGTCTCCCTGCTGCAGGCGGCCAATCTCCTTGACCGACTTGACCACGCGCGCGGTGCCTTCGACCACGCCGGAACAGGCAGCGAAGCCCTTCAGCTCGTTCTCGTTGCCCTCGTCACCTTCGGACAGCCAGGTGTCGAGGTTCTCGCGGGTAATGCCCCAGAGCATGACAATCGCCGGGTCGTCGATCACGTCCGGTACCGCGCCGAGCGCAGGCGGCACGGTGTGCTCGGCCCAGGCCTCGATGGCCGCCGCGCGCTGCTTGACCACCGCCGGCCAGTGCTGCGGCCCGCGCGGCGGGGTGCCGCTGGACCAGGACAGCATCAGGTCGATGATCGCGCTTTCGAGCTCGTAATGCGTGAGGTGGAACACGTCCTCTTCCTTCTCGAAGAAGCCATGCTCGGCCAGCAGCGCGCCGAACTCCCTGATCTTGTTGAAGAACAGGTTGGTGTACCAGTGCTCGCAGTAGAACTTGTGGCCCTCGACGTAAGGAAACACCCGGTGCGCCAGTTCGATGAGCTGGTCGTAAGTGGCCTTGTCCTCTTCCGTGTCGAGCAGCTCGCGATAGTCGCTGACGAGCTGTTCGCGCTCCTCGATGAGTTGCTCGGTCGGGCGCTCGATGTTCACGCCCTTCTTGACCTTGTCGATGTAGCCCGGGAGCGCGGCGAAGGGCATCGACAGATCGTCGTTCCAGCTCCGGTGATAGTGGTAGAAGCCGTCACCCACGTTGATGTTGAACCACGGATTTCGGCTGGCCTCGAGCTCGTCGAGCCAGGCCTTGCCCTTCTCGCCGAGCTGGTCGAGCGCGCCGAGCACGTCCTCGATCACCATGTCGTCGTAGAACTTGTCCTCGATGCCGAGTTCGACCGCGCGACGGGCGAGGCGCTTCACTTCCTCGTCTGGGCGGAAGATCTCCGCCTCCATGCCGGCGACCATTCGGCTGATCGCCTGGTCGGAAATCTCCGGGAAGGCCTTCTTGCAGAAATCGAAGAAGGTCATGTAGGCGCCGTAGCCGAGCAGCAGGAACTCGAAGTGATGGTGCCACATCCGGAAGTAGCCTTCGAGCTGCTTCTGGTAGATGTCGAGCAGCGCGTGATTGGCGGCAACGCCCTTGCCGGTGTGGGTGGTCTCGATCGGCTCCAGATCAGGGAGAGAAGGCTTCGGCAGCGCCTGCGCGTCGGCGATCAGGGCCTTCATCTTGACCTTCCACTCGTCGTAGAGCCGCTCCCAGTTCTCGTAGTAGTAGAACGCGCGCTGCTGGAACTCGCCCATGCGCGCTTCGATCTCCGCCGGATCGGTCACCGGCACGCCGCCGATATAGACGCGGCCGTTGATGACGCGGTGGTCGATACCCTTGGTCGTCGGCAGCACGTGAACCCGGGTATTGAAACTGCCGAGCGCGCAATAGGCCGCTTCCGCCGTGACCATGTCGAAATGGTGCATCGGCTCAGGGAAGTGCATCGAGTTGTAGAACCAGAACCGCTCGTCATCCTCCGGCGTGAACTGGATGTAGTACGGGTGTGCCGCCTGTGCGGCTTCGGTACCTGGGACCACCTCGAGCGAGCTCGGCAGCGGGAAGCTTTTCTGTTCGGGCATGTGTATGGCAACCTCTCTCGAAAGAGCCCCGGGCGCCTTTGGCGTCTCCGATCGGGCTCTTCATCCAGGTGCAGACTACCCCGTTGCCGCACAGGGGCAAGGACTCCCGCGCACGGCGACTAGGACAAATGCGCAGGGGAAAATGTCTTGTTTTCCACGCTGCTCGATAGTCGGGACTGTTTAGCAATTGTTAGGCACCGATCAGTATTGTTGCGCTGTCTTTGGAGAGATTTCTATGGATGAGCGGAGGGTCGAGCGGGTTGTCACCGATGTCGAGGTGATCTGCCAGGTGCGCGAAACATCGTACCAGCTTCAGGTCTACGATCTGTCCACCAAGGGTTGCATGCTGGCGGCTTCGAGCGACACTACGCTTGCGGACGGTGAGAGCCTGGTGCTGAACTTCCTTGACGGCATTACCGTGCCGGGCCGGATAGCTTGGCGGCGGGGGAACTGTTTCGGCCTGCAGTTCGATACGGAGCTGCAAGACGTCGTCGTCCGTCACCTGGGCTACAAGATCCCGGGCGAGAACGCCGACCTCTTCGTCTCGCGCGACCGCTTTGGTCGGCCGCTCGAGCCGCTGCCGCTCCGCCCCAGTGAACTGAACTGAGCTCCGCCGCCGCGGTCAGGACTGCGGCGCGTGCCCCGCGCGCCATTCGCGCGGGGTGATGCCGAAACGCTTGCGGAACAGCCGGGCGAAGTATCCCGCATCGAGGAAGCCGTTGCGGAAGGCGATCTCAGCCACCGACAACCCTGCCGCGCGCCTGTCCGACAGCATGTCGCTGGCGCGGTCGAGCCGGGTGGCGTTGAGCTCCTGCACGAAGCTGGTGCCGCTGCCGGCGAGCAGGGTCTGCAGGTAGCGCTTGGAGATGCCGCAATCCTCCGCGACGCGCTCGGGCGAGAGGTCGGGCTCGGCGTAGTCGCTCTCGATCCGGCGGAGGATCTGCCGCGCGAGTTGCCCGCGATGACGGGTGTTCTCGCCCGTGTCGGGGAAGCCGGTGGCGAGGCCGAGGAGATTGCCAATCTGTTCGGCGATCAGCGGGCGGGGCAGGGGCGCGTCGTCCAGCCCGGCGATCATCGCCTCCAGCAGCGCGCCGAGCGGCGCGCCCCAGCCTTCGCTGGCGGAGATCGCCCGCGCCAGCAGCGCTTCCGGATCCGGCAGGTACCGCTCCAGCCAGCCTTGCGGCATCATCAGGTCGAGCGCCTCGTGCTCGGTGTCCATCTCCATCTGGTAGAAGCGCGTGTTGTCGAGCAGCACGAACTGCCCGGGCTCGACGACGAAGCGCTTGCCGCCCATCAGCGTCTTGATCGCACCGCGGCGGGCATAGACGAGCTGGATCGACGGCGCCGCACGGCCGCTGCTGCCCTCCCTACCAGTGTGGACCACGCGCTGCGCCGGAGCATGGAGCTGCAGCATGCGCAACTGGCCGACGCCGTGGCTGACCCAGCGGGCAGCGAAGCTGTCGGCGTCGAACACCGTCACCTCGATCGGGGCGATCGTGCTGGCGGCCCATTCCCGCCACTCCTTGAGCGCTTCGCGCCGGCCGAGCCCGGCGGAGGTCCAGCTGGCGTCTTCCGTCGGAGGGGAGGGCTTGGGCATGAGGCGAAACTAGGCCGGGCCGGGCGCGATCACAACGGCGACACGGATTCTGCCGATCGCGACGGAGCGGCACGAATTGCGCACAAGATCTGCGCTTCGCCGGTGAGTTGTGTCTTCCACGGGGCAAGTCGCTCCGGCAGGTATCGCTTCGTTCTTTTCACCTTTGGAGTCGAACGGTCCGACGAAAGAGCGTTCCGCATTGCGGCTCACGCTGTCAGGTCTTCAGTGGGGCGAAGCTTGGCGGGATATGAATTCCAACGATGCCGTTCGAATTGTTCGTCACGAGAACGCATTCTTCTATCCCCGCCCGGGTTAAAGAGGATCGTAAAATGAAGCGTTTTCTAGTGATGGCTCTCGGCGGCGCGCTCTGCTCGACGATGGCTCACGCGCAGTCGGCGGAGACGGAAGGCGCGCCCGATGCCGCCGGCGCGGCGCAAGAGGCTGCTCCGGCAGCCGCGGCGCAGGAGGCGGCTCCGGCAGCCGAAGACCCGGCCCCGGCCGCCGAGGCCGCAGCAACGGTCGAGGTGACCGATGCCGAAGTGGAAAGCTTCGCCACGGCGACCGTAAAGCTGCAGGCGATCGAGGCCGATGCCTCCCTCCAGGGCGACCAGAAGCAGGCCGCAATGGCGGCGGCGGTGAAGGAGTCCGGGCTGGAGCCGGTCAAGTACAACCAGATCGCCCAGGCCGTCGGCACGGACACAGCGCTGCGGGCCAAAGTGGTCGAGGCGATGGGCAAGGCCAAGGCGGCGGCAACGCCGGCGGGCTGAGGCTGACGGGCTTGCTCTGATCCGATCCTCCCCTGCAAGGGAGGTGGCAGCCCGCAGGGCTGACGGAGGGGTGTAACCGCTGGCGGGGACACCCCTCCACCACCCGCTTCGCGGGCGGTCCCCCTCCCCCTGCGGGGGAGGATCTTTTTGGTTCAACCCGGCCGGTTCGCCAGCAGGTGCTCGACGACGTCGGGATCGGCCAGCGTCGAGGTATCCCCCAGGTTGCCGGTATCGTTCGCGGCGATCTTGCGGAGGATGCGGCGCATGATCTTGCCGCTGCGTGTCTTGGGCAGCGAAGGCGCGAACTGCAGCACATCGGGAGTGGCGATCGGGCCGATCTCGCGGCGGACCCACTGGATCAGGTCCTGGCGCAGTTCCTCGGTGTCCTCAGTGCCCGCGGTGGTGGTGACGTAAGCGTAGATGCCCTGGCCCTTGATGTCGTGCGGCATGCCGACGACCGCCGCTTCGGCGACCTTGTCGTGCTCGACCAAGGCGCTCTCGATCTCGGCGGTGCCCATGCGGTGGCCGGAGACGTTGATCACGTCGTCGATCCGCCCGGTGATCCAGTAGTACCCGTCCTCGTCCCGCCGGCATCCGTCACCGGTGAAGTAGCTGCCCGGATACTGACTGAAGTAGGTCTGGAAGAAACGCTCGTGGTCGCCGTAGACCGTGCGCATCTGTCCCGGCCAGCTGTCCGTAATGATCAGCGCGCCCTCGCATGCGCCTTCCAGCACTTCACCGCTGGCAGGGTCCACGATAGCCGGCTGCACGCCGAAGAAAGGCATGCTCGCGCTGCCCGGCTTGAGGTCGGTCGCGCCCGGCAGCGGGGTGATCATATGCCCGCCGGTTTCGGTCTGCCACCAGGTGTCGACGATCGGGCATCGGCCGTCACCGACGACCTTGTGATACCACTCCCAGGCTTCCGGATTGATCGGCTCTCCGACGCTGCCGAGCAGCCGCAGCGACTTGCGGCAGGTCTTCTTCACCCATTCGTCGCCTTCGCGCATCAGCGCGCGCAAGGCCGTGGGGGCGGCGTAGAAGATCTCCACCTGGTATTTGTCGACGACCTGCCAGAAGCGCGAGAAATCGGGGTAGTTGGGCACGCCTTCGAACATCAGCGTGATCGCGCCGTTCGCCAGCGGACCGTAGACGACGTAGCTGTGCCCGGTGACCCAGCCGATATCGGCGGCGCACCAGTAGACCTGGTTCGGCCGGTAATCGAACGTGTACTCGTGGGTCATGGCCGTCCACACGGCATAGCCGCCGGTGGTGTGGAGCACGCCCTTGGGCTTGCCGGTCGATCCGCTGGTGTAGAGGATGAACAGCGGGTCTTCCGCGCCCATCTCCTCCGGCTCGCACTGCGCGTTCTGCTCTTCGATCTCGTCGTACCACCAGACGTCGCGGCCTTCCACCATCGGCACGTCGGCTCCGGTGTGGTGCAGCACGATCACCCGGCGCACAGGCACTTTCTCGAGCGCCGCATCGACATTGGCCTTGAGCGGCACTTTCTTGCCCCCGCGCAGGCCTTCGTCGGCGGTCAGCACGATGTCGCTCTGGCAATCCTGGATGCGGCCGCACAGCGCTTCCGGGCTGAAGCCGGCGAACACGATCGAATGCACCGCGCCGATGCGTGCGCAGGCCAGCATCGCCACGGCCGCCTCAGGAACCATCGGCAGGTAGATCGTGACCCGGTCGCCTTTCTTGACGCCGTTGGCCTTGAGCGCGTTGGCGAAGCGGCAGGTGTCGGCGTGGAGCTGGCTGTAGGTGATGATCCGGTTGGGCGTGTTGGGGTCGTCCGGCTCCCAGATGATCGCCACGTCCTGCGCCTTCTCCGGCAAGTGGCGGTCGAGGCAGTTGGCCGAGAGGTTGAGCGTGCCATCCTCGAACCAGCGGACCCGGAAATCGTCCTCGTCGAACGAACTCTCGTTCACTTTGGTGAAGGGCTTGATCCAGTCGATCCGCTGCGCTTCCTCGCGCCAGAATCCGTCCGGGTCCTCGACCGAGCGGCGGTACTTCTCGGCGTAAGTCTCCGCGTCGATCAGGGCGTTCTTCGCCCATTCTTCCGGCACCGGATGGACCACATGCTCGCTCATCGCCTGCTCCCGCTGGTTAGGCCGCAACGGCTAAAGCCGCCGGGCGGGCGGGGCAAGGGGAGTCAGCGCCAGATGGCGTCGAGAGCGGGCAGCAGATGTGCGCGGTGTTCGGCGGGGATCCGTTCGATCAGCTCGCGCTCGAACTGCTCGATCACCTGAAAGGCCTCGGTCAGTGTCCTGCGGCCTGCTTCGGTGAGCGCCAAGCCCTGGCTCTTGCCGTCGATCGGGGCGCGGGTGATCAGCCCGGCATCCTCCAGCCGCTTGAGGATCGGCACCATGTTGGCCCGCTGGATATCGAGCCGGCGGCCGAGCGCGCTGGCGGTGACGCCGGGGTTCGCCTCCACCAGCATCAGCAGCGAAGCGTCGGACTGGCGCAGGCCCACCACGGAGAGGCGCTGGGCCAGCTCCGCGCTCGCCGCATTGGCGGCCCGGCGCAGGGAGTAGCCCGGGAAGGAGGTCAGCGGATCCTTCATCAGATCGCTATTGCAGATAACAATCGCGAAAGCTATGCCGAATAGCAATCGGCGCCGGCAGGCGCTGCGACTCGATCATCAGGAGTGATTCCATGGCCAAACCATCCCAACCCGATCCCCGCCCCGAGGAAGAAACCGTCCGCTACGAGATCGAGGACGGCGTGGCCTGGGTCTATTTCAACCGCCCCGACAAGCGCAACTGCATGAGCCCGAAGCTCAACCGGCAGATGAAGCGCGTGCTGGACGAGCTGGAGTTCCGCGACGACGTGCAGGTGCTCGTCCTCACCGGCGAAGGCAGCGCATGGTCGGCGGGCATGGACCTGCTCGAATACTTCCGTGCGGCCGAGCAGGAAGGCATCCACAAGACCCGCCAGCACCAGCGCGAGGCTTACGGCTGGTGGGAGCGGCTGCGCTGGTACGAGAAGGCGACCGTCGGCATGATCAACGGCTGGTGCTTCGGCGGCGCCTACGGCCCGCTGTTCGCCTGCGACCTGGCGTTCTGTTCGGACGACGCGCAGTTCGGCCTCAGCGAGATCAACTGGGCGATCCTGCCCGGCGGCGGCGCCAGCAAAGTCGCGGCCGAGCTGATGGGCTTCCGCGATGCGATGTACCACGCGATGATGGGCGAGAACCTGACCGGCAAGCAGGCGGCCGAGAAGGGCCTGGTCAACGAATCGCTCCCGGCCGACCACCTGCGGGCGCGCGTTCAGGAAGTGGCCGACGTGCTCAAGAAGAAGGACAGCCACGCGCTGCGCGCCACCAAATGGGCCGTCCGCCGCGTGCGCGAGATGACCTACGACAACGCGGAAGAGTACCTGATCCGCGCGCAGGAGGCTCTCAACGACTTCGGCGGCTGGGAAACCCGCCGGGAAGCCACCAAGCAGTTCCTCGACGAGAAGACCTTCAAGCCCGGGCTCGGTGCGTTCGACAAGAGCAAGCTCGCTAAGGATTGAACTCCTAACTTCGTCATTCCCGCGAAGGCGGGAACCCAGTAGCGAGCTAAGCGGCTCCGCACTGGGTCCCCGCCTGCGCGGGGATGACGAGGTGCCTTTGGGTGCTTAGGGCGGAGCAGACTTCTTGATCAGTCAAAGGTGAATAGTTCTGTCTTCGTCATCCCGAACTCGTTTCGGGATCCATGTCCCAGCTCGCTCGGCGGGTCCGTCTGTCGCACCACCGTGCAGCGGGGGCAGCTCTCCACGGAGCGCTCCGTGAGTGTTGCGCGATGGATCCCGAAACGAGTTCGGGATGACGAACGAAATCGTGGGCGCTAGGGCGCCCTCCAAAGGAGAGCTTCGATGACCACCCGCCGCTTCACCAACCAGCAGATCGACCGGCTGCTGCGGCCCAAGTCCGTGGCCGTCGTCGGCGCGTCCGACCGGACCGGCGCTCTCGGGGCGACCCTGCTCAACAACCTCGTGCAGTACGAGTTCGCCGGCGACATCTACCCGGTGAACCCGAAGCGCGAGGAGATCGCGGGCCTGAAGTGCTATCCCGACGTGACGGCGCTGCCCGAGGGGATCGACTGCGCTGTGCTGGCGATCCCGCGCCAGTTCGTGCTCGACACCACGCGCAAGCTGGCCGAGCGCGGCTGCGGCGCGGTGGTGATCTATTCCGCCGGATTCTCCGAGGCCGGCGAGGAAGGCATGCGCGAGCAGCTCGAGTTGGGCGAGATCGCCGCGAAGCACGGCATGGTCATCGAAGGGCCGAACTGCCTCGGCTGCACCAACTATATCGAGCGGGTGCCGCTGACGTTCGTCGAAACCAACATGCGCACTCCGCCGAAGGGTACGCGCGCCGTCGGCATCGCCAGCCAATCGGGTGCCCTGGCCGCCGTCCTGGCCACAGCGCTGCACCCGCGCGGGCTCTACGTCAGTTCCTCCGTCTCCACCGGCAACGAAGCGGCGAGCGGGGTCGAGGACTACGTCGAGTGGCTGGTCGACGACGAGGACACCCACGTCATCGCGCTCTACGTCGAAAGCCTGCGCCGGCCGAAGGCGTTCATCGCTGCCGCCCGCCGCGCCCGCGCGGCCGGCAAGCCGATCGTGATGCTGCACCCCGGCAAGTCCAGCAAGGCGCAGGAAAGCGCCGCCACCCACACCGGGGCCATGGCCGGCGACTACCAGTTGATGAAGGCCAAGCTCGGCCGCGAGGGCGTGATCTTCGCCGATACGCTGGAGGAACTGGCCGACATCACCGAGATCGCCCTGCGCTGCAAGGCGCTGCCCGGCGCAAACATGGCGGTGCTGGGCGAAAGCGGCGCGCTGCGCGGCCTGGCGTTCGACATCGCCGAGGACATCGGGCTCGACCTGATCCACCTCGACGACGACAACAGCCCGGCCCTGCGCGCGATCCTTCCCGATTTCGTGCCGGTCTCCAACCCGACCGACATCACCGCGCTCGGGCTGTCGGAGCCGGAGATCTACACCAAGGTGCTGACTGCGCTGTTGGAAGACGACCGCGTCGGATCGGTGGTCGCTTCGATCATCCAGTCGGACCCGATCACCAGCGGCATCAAGTTCCCGCACATCATCAAGGTGCTGGAGGATGGCACTTTCCCGAAGCCGCTGGTCTTCGCCGGAGTGGACGAAGGCGCGACTGTGCCGGAGGAATACATCGAAGGGCTGCGCAAGGTCGGCATTCCGTGGTTCCCGAGCACCGAGCGCGCCTACCGCGCTATCGCCCGGCTGGCGGATCTGGCCAAGCGCGACCTGTCCGACCGCTCGCAGGCTCCGCTGCCGGTGCCCGGGCTGGACGCCGTCAGTGGCGTGGTTCCCGAATATCGCGCCAAGGCGCTGCTGGGGCCGCTCGGCATCGCCTTCCCGGAAAGCCGCTTCGCCGCCGATGCGGACGAGGCCATCACCGCCGCCGAGGCGATCGGCTACCCGGTCGTCATGAAAGCCCAGGCCGCCGCGCTCGGACACAAAAGCGACGCGGGCGGGGTGATCCTCAACCTCAAGTCGGCCGACGACGTGCGCGAGGCGTTCACGCGGATGTACGGCAACGTCGCCGCATACGACCGGTCGATCGTGCTCGACGGCGTGCTGATCGAGGCGATGGGCAGGATGGGCACCGAGATGATCGTCGGCGCCAAGAACGATCCCGAATGGGGCTCGGTCGTACTCGCCGGCTTCGGCGGGGTGACCGCGGAGATCCTCAAGGACGTCAAGCTGTTCACGCCCGATCTGGGCGTGGAGCAGGTGCGCGAAGGGCTGCTGAGCCTGAAGCAGGCGGCGATCCTCAAGGGCTGGCGCGGGGCGCCCGCGCTGGACGTGGACGCGCTGGCCGAGCTGATCGTGCAGATGGGGCGGATCATGGCCGGCAACCCGCGCATCCGCGAGGTCGATCTCAACCCCGTGATCGTTCACCCGAAGGGTGAAGGAGTGGTCGCGCTCGACGCGCTGATGCTGGTCGAAGGCTGAGCCCCGCTCAGGCGCCTTCGGGCGTCTGCGGGGCTCTCGCCGGCCCGGCCGGGGCGACCCGCCAGACGGTGTTGGAGAGATCGTCCGCGATCAGCAGGGCGTTGCCGATCGGATCGACCGCCACGCCCACGGGGCGGCCGCGTGCGTGGCCTTCCGCGTCGAGGAACCCGGTCACGAAGTTGCGCGGCTCGCCCGCCGGTCGTCCGCCTGAGAAGGGTATCCACACGACCTTGTAGCCGGCGAGCTTCGAGCTGTTCCAGCTGCCGTGCATGCCCACGAACGCGCCGTTGCCGAACCCGGGCCACGCCAGCTCGCCCCCGGCGAAAGCCAGGCCCAGCGGCGCAACGTGCGATCCCAGGGCGTAGTCCGGCGCGATCGCCTTGCGGACCATCTCCGGCTTCTGCGGGTGGACCCTTGGATCGACGTTCTGGCCCCAGTAGCTGTAGGGCCAGCCGTAGAACGCCCCGTCGCCCACCGAAGTGATGTAGTCCGGCACGAGGTTGCCGCCGAGTTCGTCGCGCTCGTTGACCGCGGCCCACAGCTCGCCGGTCTCGGGATGGAAGGTCAGTGCCGTCGGGTTCCGCAGGCCGGTCGCGAAAGGCCGGTGCGCGCCGTTCTCGCGGTCGACTTCCCAGATCACCGCCCGGCTGAGCTCGGCTTCGGAGCCGCGCTCCATGACGTTGCTGTTGGAGCCGATGCCGACGTAGAGGAACGCGCCGTCCGGGCTGGCGGTGAGGGCCTTCGTCCAGTGGTGGTTGAGCTCGGAGGGCAGCTTGGTCACTTCGCGGCCCGGCGCGGTGATCTGGGTCTGGCCCTCCTGATACGGGAAGCTCAGCAGCGCATCCTGGTTGGCGACGAACAGCTCGCTGCCGACCAGCGCCAGGCCGTAGGGGGCGTTGAGGCCCTCGATCAGCACGGTCTGCAGTTCCGGTTCTCCGTCTCGGTCCTGATCGCGGATCAACGTGATGCGATCCCCGCCTTTGGTGTCCGCCTTGCCCTGCGACATGATCAGCCCGGCGATGACATCCTTCGGCCGGACTTTCGGCGCGCCGCCGCCGGACCCTTCGGCCACAAGGATGTCGCCGTTGGGGAGGATGAGGATCTGCCGCGGGATCTTGAGGTCGGTGGCGAGCGGCATGATCGTGAAGCCCGCCGGCACCGTCGGCATTTCGCCGCCCCAGGTTGTGGGCGTCGCGATGTTCATCGAGGGAAGCAGGTTTTCCTCGATCTGCGGCAACTCGGGGCGGGGGCCGGTCTGGTCGAGATCGGCGGTCTCGCGCTCGCAGGCGCCGAGTGCGAGCAGGAGGCCGAGCGGGGCGGCGGCGAGGCGGCGGATCATCGTGCGATCTCCCTGGCGGTGGATGTTCCGTAGCCGATCCAGGCTGCGACGAGGGCGAGCACGGTGGTGACGATCGACAGCACGAGGCCGAGCGTGCCGACCGAGCTCCAGGCATCGGAGCTGTGCTTGAACGCGTTGAACAGCCCCACTGCCCACATCAGCGCGATGATGACGAGATAGAGCAGCGCCCGGCCGCGCACCCCCGGCGCGCGCGGCTTGATCAGCGCGATGATCGCCCACAGCAGCACCGGCGCTCCGAACAGCAGCGCGCCCGCGATCAGCCAGGAGGAGAAGTTGCTCCACTGGATCACCGCCGTGTTGAGATAAGTGATGTCCGTCGCCAGCGCCGCCGAGAACAGCGCGACAGGGAAGGCCAGCAGGATCGCGTGCAGCGGGTGCAGGAACGTGGCGCCGAGGGGTCTTGGATGAGCCATGGAACGCGTCTCCCCATCGCCGGCCATCTGCGCCGGCTATAGGGGTAATGCCCGGGAGGCCGGTTTTCTCCCGACGGGGACGGTATGCGCCGAACCGAGCGGAACCGCGCTCGTCCGGGGGGCGTTCCGATGGCTGACACCAGTGCCCGAGGAGTATCCCCCGACGTGCCCGAACCCATCGCGCCGCGCAGGCTGAAGGTCGGCGTGCTGACCTTCCACCGCTGCATCAATTATGGCTCGTACTGGCAGGCGCGGGCCCTGGTCGAAGGACTCCGCGCGCGCGGGCACGACGCCGAGCTGCTCGACCACGATTGCCCGCAAGTGCGCTACGCGGAGCTGCGCTGCGCCTTCCAGCCGCTGCTGCCGCAGCGCAGCCCGCGCAGCGACTTCCCGCTCTATGCCGAGAAGGCCCGCCGCGTGCTCGCCGCCGCCGACGCTCTGCCGTGCTCGCCGCGTTTCCCGCTCGATCGCCCGGACCTGCTCGACGGTTACGATGCGATCGTCGTCGGCAGCGACGAGGTCTGGAACATGCACCACCCGTGGTACGGCGGAAAGGCGATCTTCTACGGCGACGGGCTGCCGGCGGAGCGGCTGGTGTCCTACGCCGCCAGCTTCGGCAACCACGATGCTTCGGAAGGGCTCCACCACTGGTGGGCCGACAAGCTGCGCCGCTTCACCGCGATCTCGGTCCGCGACGGCAATTCCCGGGCGATGCTCCGGCGGTCGCTCGACGCCGAGCCCGAACTCGTACTCGACCCGGTGCTGCAGTTCCCGCCGAAGAAGCCGCCCGAACCGGCTCGAGACGACGATACTAAGCCTTACGTCGCCGTCTACGGCCACAGCTTCCCCGCCTGGTACGGAGAAGCTGTGCGCGCTTTCGCCCGCCAGCGCGGTTACCGCCTGGTGAGCATCGGCTACCGCAACGACTGGGCCGACGAGCAGCGCATCGGCGCCGGGCCGCTCGAGTTCGCGCGGCTGATCGCCAACGCGGCTTCGGTAGCGACCAACTTCTTCCACGGCTGCGTGTTCGCGCTGCTCAACAGCCGTCCGTTCGCCGCCGTCTCCTCGGCCTATCGCTCCAACAAGCTTCGCGACCTCGTCGCCGCCGTTGGGGCCGAGCGGCGGCTGGTCAGCGGCCCTGGGCAGGGCAGCGAGATCGCCGGCCATCTGGCGACGCCGCTCTCCCCCATGGTGGCGGCACGGATCGCTTCGCTGCGCCAGAACTCCAACCGCTACCTCGCCCATGCGCTCGGCTGAGCCGCCGCGCCTGAGCCCGCGCGAAGTCGTCGGGTCGGGCCTCTGCATCGGCTGCGGGAGCTGTGCCTCGGGCAGTGGGCCGGAGGGCAGGGCCATGCGCTGGGACAAGTTCGGCCAGCTGAAGCCGCATGGACCCCAGGAGTGGTACCGCAGCCGCAGCGCGCAGTTCGCCAGCATCTGTCCGTTCTCGCCGCACGCGCGCGACGAGGATGCCATCGCAGCGGAGCGCTTCCCCGTGGTTCGCCACGTCGATCACCGCGTCGGCCGGTTCGAGGCGGCCTGGGTCGGGCATGCCGAGCAGGAAGGATTTCGGGCGGAAGGCAGTTCGGGCGGACTGGTCAGCTGGGTCGCCGTCGAGCTGCTCGCGCGCGGGCTGGTCGACGGCGTCGCCCACGTCGGCGCGGCCGATCCCGCACGGGAAGGGCGGCACTTCGCCTACCGCATATCGCGCAGCCTGGCCGAAGTCCGGCAGAACGCCAAGTCGCGCTACTATCCCATCGAGCTGTCCGGCGTTCTCGACACGATCCGAGAGCAGCCCGGCCGCTATGCAGTCATCGGTGTGCCCTGCTTCATCAAGGCGGTCCATCTCGCCCGCGCTGCCGATCCGGTGCTGGCGGAGCGGATCGTGTTCACGCTCGGGCTCTACTGCGGTCATATGAAAAGCGCGGCGATGATCGACAGCTTCGCGCTGCAGATGGGCGTCGAGCCGCCGGCGGTGGAGGCGGTCGATTTCCGCCTGAAGAACCCCGACCGGCCGGCGAACTGGTACCGCACGCAGCTGCGGCTGGCCGGCGGCGGCGCAGCCGAGCAGGACTGGTGGCATCTGGTGGAGGGCGACTGGGGCTCCGGCTTCTTCCAAAACAGCGCCTGCAACTTCTGCGACGATGTCGTGGCCGAAACCGCCGACATCTCGTTCGGCGATGCCTGGGTCGAGCCTTACTCCTCCGATGGACGCGGCACCAATGTCGTGGTCGTGCGCTCGCAGGAGCTGCGTGCGATGGTCGAGGAGGGCATCGCCGAGCAGCGCCTGACGCTCAGGGAGGTCGATGCCGAGTTCGTGGTCGAGACCCAGGCTGCCGGCTTCCGCCAGCGCCGCGAAGGGCTCGCCTATCGCCTGGCCCGTCGCCGCGGCGGGCTCATGCCGCGGAAGCGCGTAGCGCCGGCGGCAAGCGATCTGCCGCTCCGCCGACGGGCGATCTATACGATGCGCGCGGCGATCAGCGCGTTCAGCCACCGCGCCTTCCGCTTCGCCAATCTGGTCCACGTACCGCGGTTGTACTTCTCCGCGGGGCGCCAGCTGCTCAAGCTTTACCAGGCGCTGACCTATTCCCGTGGCCGGCTGGGCGCGCTGTTCGACCGGCTCGAGAAGGGGCGCGGGCAGGGCGCCTGAGGTCACTGGCGTATGATGTCGTAGTCGATCCTGATCCGGACCCATTCGCCGACTTGCGGACGGCCGCCGAGGCGCGGCGGGCGGACGCGGAACTGCCACGCCGCCGCCAGCACGGCACGGGCAATGTTGGATCCGCTCGGATGCTCGTCCAGCGCTACGCAGCTCTCGACTCGGTAATCCGGCACGGTGCGGCAGGCGATCAGGCCCCAACCGGGGCCGCTGGCGGTGGAGAGATAGCCGCGCAGCTCGCTGTCATACGGCTCGCGGTACCAGGCAGCGGCGTAGAGCGGCTCGCCGTTCGGCGCCGTGCCGACCCGTGCCGTGTCGGACTGCCTGCCTCGGTCCTGCGGTCCGTAAGCCTGCTGGCTCGGGGCGGGCGGGGCGGGACGCGCGGGCGCCGGGGGAGCCGGGGGTGCGGGTGCCTGCACGATCGGGATGCGCACGGACGGGCGCTCCGGCGGCGCGGGAACGGGTTGCAGTTGCGGTGCGGGGGTCACCTCTGGCGGGGTGACCGGGCGGGCTTCCTCCGGCACCGGCTCCACCGGCTCGGGCTCAGGTGCGGCGGGTGCGGGCTCGGCCGTGTCCTGAGAGCGCAGGTTGACGACCGTCAGGTCCTCTCCCCGCGGCTCGGGAGCCGACTGGCCGAGCGTGAACAGCAGGAGCAGCAGCACCGCCTCCAGCAGCAGCGCGGCGACGATGCCGGCGGCCCGTCGAGCGGTTCTTTCGCGAGTCCACTGCAGGCGCGTGGCGAAGTGATCACGAGTGGGCTGGAACAAGGGGCCTCGGCTACGAGAGCGGCGTCAGGGCGGACCTTCGGCGAGCTGTATCGAGGCGTGGAATAGGCAAGCGCGGGCGGCGGAGCAAGCGCCCTTGCCCTCGGTCGGGCCCGGACGAAGCTCAGGACGAACGGTAGAGGTGGGGTGGGGGCAGGAGCAGGAGCAGGTAGGCGAGCCCACACACCTCCAGTTCTCGTCACCCTGAACTCGATTCAGGGCCCATCCCGCCGCTGGTGCGGAAGATGCTCATGGGCACAGCAGGGATGCTCGTGCCCTCTTGTGTACACCGGACCGGCTGAGGGATGGGTGCTGAAACAAGTTCAGGATGACGAGCTAGTGCGTGAGGTTGGCTTCCTGGATCGCGCTTCCGATCATGGTGATCAGCCGGTCCGGCGGGCAGGGCTTGGCGCAAGCTTGCGCTTGCGGATAGCGCGCCGCGACATCGGCCGGGGCCACGTGGCCGGAATGGAAGATGATCGGCACGCCCGCGTCGACCAGTGCGTCGGCGAGCGGATATACGTCGCCGTCGGCGGTCTGCACGTCCAGGATAGCACAGTCCGGCATCTCCTGGTCGATGGCGATGAAAGCGTTTTCCTTGTCGGCAAATGGCCCTTCTACCCGGTACCCGAGATCGCGTACGGTCTCGGACAGGTCGAGTGCGATGATGAACTCGTCCTCGACGACCAGCACGGTCGGGCGATCGTTCGTTCCTGCGCGCGTCATGCATCTCATCCAGTCGCTGCGGGGGGGGCGACAAGGTAAATGGCTCGCCTGCGGCGCGGTTCCCGGAAAAGCCCATCGGTTCAGGGAATCACCCTTTTGGGCAAAGGGCTTAGGTTTTGCCGAAGCGGTTTTCGAAGCCGGCCACATCGCCCTGCGCCAGGAACCGCGCCTGGGCCGGCCAGTCGTCGCGCCTGATGCGTCCCTGGAACGTGCCGAGCCGGGCATCGATGCGGTCGATTTCGGCATCGTCCCACGCGCCGATCTGGGCGTAGCTGGTAACCCCAAGCGAATTGAGCAGCTTCTCAAGCTTCGGCCCGATTCCTTTGATCTTCTTGAGATCGTCCCCCGTAGGATTCGCCCCCGCAGGAGCAGCCGCAACGGGCTCAGCCGCTGCGGTCACGGCTTCGCCCGCTCCTGCCAGGCCGATCGGGGCGGCCGGGGGTATCGCGCTGGTGACGGCGGCAGCGGCCGGCGGCGTGTCGATCAGCGCCTGGTTACGACGTGCGGGGGCGCTTTCCGCCTCCGGCGCGATCTCGGTCCGTTCGACGCGGGTCCGGCGCGAAGCGGCGAAGATCCACCAGGCCACCGCGACGCCGATGGCCAGCGCCAGAAGGAAGAAAATCCAGTTGTCGGAAATAAGCTCAAGCATCGTCTCGTTCCCCTGTCGCAGCCGGCCGCCGGCCCCAGATGGCCCAGCCGATGGCCAGGCCCAAGGCATAGGCGATCATCAGCAGCACCAGCAATTCCAGCCAGATCGGCATCGAACCTCCGTTTAGGTAGCCGTGTCTCTAGGACAGACTCGCAGCCATGCAAGAGTGGAGGGCGGCTCAGCGCGGGCCGGGGGTGTCGACCGGGGTCGGCCTGATCGGCATCGTCGCGACGACCGAGAACTCGATCCGCCGGTTGGCTGGATCGGCAGGATCGAGGCCTGGAACGGGTTCGCTCGCGCCGACGCCGCGGGCGCGCAGCCCGTCGTCGGGTATTCCGCGCCGGACCAGCGCCGCCCGCACCGCTTCCGCACGCTGCCGCGAGAGCCGGAGGTTGCCCGGCTCCGGGCCGGACGAGTCGGTGTGGCCGATGATCGCGATGATGCTGCCGAGGCACGGCCGCAGAGCCGCGGCGACTTCGCCGATTAGATCCTGGCTGGCTGCGTCGATCCGCGCCGAGCTTTCCTCGAACCGGATGGTCCGCGCGTTCAGCAGTGCGGCGACGTCTTCCTCGCAGTGCAGCGGATCGACCGGCGGCGCGGCGCTTTCCGCCAGGGCGGTACCGTCCGACCAGCGCAGGCCGCCCACGCCCGGCACGGCGGCGACGGCCTTGGCGACCCGGTCGCGCAGGCCCTCGTCCAGGCCCTCGCCTCCGGTCAGCAGGGGGTGCCGGCTCGGCAGGCCGCGGGAGGAATAGAAATGCGCCTTCACGGGCGCGCCGCCGACTTCGGCGATCGCCTCCGCCGCGCGCACCTCCAGTCGCTCGGCCATGTCAGGACCGTTCAGCTGGCCGGCAATGGCCGCGAGCGCAGCGATCGCCGCCGCGCCTGCCATGACCGCGATGCGGGGATCGGCAAGTAGCTTCATAGGCGGGCAGTCTCTAGCGGTCCCGGTGCACGTCTCAAGGGGTGGCGCCGTCCTGCGCCACCGTTTCCACGTTGCGGCGGAACAGCACCCGGTCTTCCGGGCCGAAGCCGCGCCGCCAGATCACCCAGCCGTAGGCGATCAGGATCGCCGGGATGCCGAAGATCAGCTCAGCCCATTCCGGCAGCAGGACCACGCCCTGGCCTATCAGGATCGCCAGCGCGCCCGCCCAGACCAGCGCCCAGCGCCAGTTGTTGATCGATCGACCGAGAATGCGCGAGAGCATCAGCGCCTTGGTGATCGAGGCTATGGCCAGTGCAACGGCCAGCGAAGCCGCCGCAGCGGCGGTCAGGTAGACGTCCGGCAGATCGTAAGCTTCGATCATCAGCATCGCGCCCACGGTCAGCACCGCCTGGAGAGCGATCGTGCCGACCGACACGATCAGGTTGCGTATGCGCGCGACGTAGATCAGCGCCGATTCCGACACGACTGCGGTCGCGGCGACGACCTCGGCGGCGAGCAGGAACGCCAGCGCGGCCGTGCCGCCGACGAAGTTCGGGCCGACCAGGCCCATGATCGCCTCGCCGGGAATGCCGAGCGCCAGCGCGATGCCGGCCTGGGCTGCGGTGATCCAGAACCCGACCTGGCACACCTGGCGGGCGATGGCGGCGTAATCCTTGTCCTTCAGCGCGCGCGTGACCACCGGGCCGAGGATCGGGTCGAAGCTGGTCTTCAGCTTCTGCGGCAGGCTGGCGACTTGCTGCGCGACGTAATAGATCCCCACCGCGGCCGGCGCGGCGAACAGGCCGAGGATGAAGATGTCGAGCCGGCGCGTGCCCCATTCGATGGCATCCGCCGCCGCCAGTGGCGCGCCGCGCACCGTCAGGCGGATCATGCGCCGCGGGCTGGGCGACCAGTCGCGCGGGATGCCGTAGCTCCTGAAGAATGGCCAGGCGGCGGTCAGCAGCGCGGCGTAGATCGAGATCAGATAGGCGAGCGAGAGCCCGTTCCCTGGAATGACCAGGAAGAGGATCCCGGCCATGATCGAGATCGTCCACGGCTCCACGATCGCGCGGGCCCGCACGGTGGCGCCGATGTCGTAGCGATAGGCCTGCGCGGCCAGCAGGATCTCGGTCAGCGCCAGGGCGGGGATCGCCAGCACCAGCAGCTTGTCGAGTTCGTTGTACACTCCGCTCGGGAACATCGGGGCAGGGATCAGCCACAGGATCGCGGCGGTGACGCTTCCGGCGATCACCGCGCTCAGCAGTCCGTCGGCCACGATGTGCGAGGGATCGCCGTCTCCGTCCGAGAGCCGCTGGGCCAGTCCGCGCTTCTCGCCCAGCGTGCAGACCATCGCGATGAGCTCGACGATGACGAGGGCCGAGGCGAAGCGGCCGAGCGCGTCCGCGCCGTAGAGCCGGCCGGCGATGAACAGGAACGGCAGGCGCGCGGCCAGGCGCAGGAGGAAGCCGAAGAAATTCGTCCGGCCGCCCCTGGCGAGCGCGGCGATATCGCCGCCGCCCGGCGGCGCTGCCTGGCCGGCCTCGGGCTGGCTCAAACGGCCGGTCCTTCCGACGTCAGCGGACGGGCGAGCAGCTCGGACACGACTTCGGCTGCGGGCGAACCTTGCAGAAGCCGGTACACCGCGGTCGTGATCGGCATCGCGACGCCATGACGCGCGGCAAGCGCGACCAGCACCGGGGCGGTGTGCGCCCCTTCGGCCACGGTGCGCCTGTCGGCCATCAGTTCGGCGGCCGACTGCCCCGCGCCGAGCGCCTTGCCGAGCGAGAAGTTGCGGCTCGACGTGGAGGAGCAGGTCAGCACGAGATCGCCGAGCCCGCACAGGCCGGCGAGTGTATCGCGGTCGGCGCCAAGCGCCTCTCCGAAGCGCAGCATCTCGGCATAGCCGCGCGCGATCAGCGCCGCGCGGGCGTTCTGCCCCAGTCCGACGCCGTCGACCACACCGCAGGCGATGGCGAGGACGTTCTTCACCGCGCCGCCGATCTCGGCCCCGGTCAGGTCGTCGGAGTAGTAGGGGCGGAAGTTCTGCCGCGCGATCGCAGCGGAAAGTCGCTGCCACTGCGCCTGGCCGCCGCCGCAGGCGAGGGTGACCGCGGTCGGCAATCCGGCCGCCACTTCGTGCGCGAACGTCGGGCCGGAAAGCACGGCGATGTCGCTCTGCGGCGCGAGGTCGCGGGCGACCTCGTTCATCAGCCGGCCGCTGCCTGCTTCGATGCCCTTGGCGCAGAGCACCAGGTCGCGCGGGAAGGTGGGTAGCCCACCGAGCACCGCACCGAGATGCTGCGCGGGGGTGACCAGCAGCAGGATGTCGCAGGCCGCCGCCTCTCGGAGGTCGCCGGTCGCCTGGATCGACTCGGCAAGCCGCGCGCTCGGCAGGAACAGGGAGTTGCTGCGGGAAGTGTTGATCTCCTCCACCAACTCCGGCTCGCGGGCCCACAGCAGCACTTCGCGCCCGTCGGACGCGAGCATTTGCGCCAGCGCCGTTCCCCAGGCGCCCGCGCCGACCACTCCGATCCGTGCCGTCACGCCTTCACCCCCGCGCCGCGCGCCGGCTCGGCCGTGGGGTCGAGCGGCCAGCGCGGCCGCGCGGCGATATCGAGCGGATCGGACGCGCCCTGGCCCAGGCGCTCGATCCCGGCCCAGGCGATCATCGCCGCATTGTCGGTGCACAGCGCCGGCGGAGGCGCGACGAAGCGCAGTCCGCCGCTTGTGGCGAGCTCTTCAAGTGCCGTGCGAACACGGGCGTTCGCCGCCACGCCGCCGGCCACGACCAGCGCGGAGACTTCGCCCATTCGCTCAAGAGCTCGGCTCAAGCGGTTGTGAATGCAGTCGATCGCAGCTTGCTGGAAGCTCGCGGCGATGTCGGCGCGAGTATAAGCGCCGCTCTCGTGCGCGCGCAGAACGGCGCTCTTGAGTCCGGCGAAGGAGAAGTGCGGCTCCGCGCTGCCGACCAGCGGGCGGGGCAGGGGAACGGCCTTCGGATCGCCTTCCAGCGCCAGCCTCTCGACCGCCGGACCGCCGGGGTAGCCGAGGCCGAGGATCTTGGCCGTCTTGTCGAACGCCTCGCCGAGTGCGTCGTCGATGGTCGTGGCCAATCGGCGGTAGCGTCCGACACCGTCGACCCGCAGGATCTGGCAGTGACCGCCGGAAACCAGCAGCAGGGCATAAGGGAAGGCGAGATTCGGATCGGCGAGCCTGGGGCTCAGCGCATGGCCTTCCAGATGATTGACGGCGATCAGCGGCTTGTCGCTGGCCATCGCGAGAGCCTTGGCGGTGACGAGGCCGACCATCACGCCGCCGATGAGGCCCGGGCCGGCGGTGGCGGCGATGGCGTCGCAATCGCCGAGCGAAAGGCCGGCTTCGTCGAGCACCGCGTCGATCAGCGGGGTAAGCCGCTCCGCATGGGCGCGGGCGGCGATTTCCGGCACGACACCGCCGTACGGGGCGTGGTCGGCGTCCTGCGAGGCGATCCGCTGGGCGAGTATGCGGCGGCCGCCCGTCACCAACGCTGCGGCGGTCTCGTCGCAACTGCTCTCGATTCCAAGAACGACGGTTTGCTCGCCTGCCATGGCCGGGTTCCCTGACGCAGATTGCCGGCTGGGTCCAGTCCCCTACCGCCGATCCGGCCATTGCCAGGCGCGGGCATGGACCCTAGGGCACGCCAACCCGATGACCGACGGACCGAAGCTTCGACTGGGCACTCGCCGATCCCCGCTCGCCATGGCGCAAGCGGAGGAGACGCGCGCGCGCCTCTGCGCCGCTCACGGCTGGCCTGAAAGCGCGGTCGAGCTGGTCCCGGTGATCGCCAGCGGCGACAGAATGCAGGACCGCCCGCTGGCCGAGATCGGCGGCAAGGCCTTGTGGACGCGCGAGCTGGACGCGTGGCTGATCGAGAACCAGATCGACGCGGCGGTCCACTCGCTGAAGGATGTCGAAACTCACCGCCCGCCGGAGCTTTTCATCGCCGCCGTCCTCCCGCGCGCCGACAAGCGCGACGTGCTGATCGGTGCCGCCTCCATCGCCGCGCTCCCGCAGGGAGCGGTGGTCGGCACGAGTGCCCCCCGAAGGGCGGCGCAGCTGCTCCACGCGCGGCCGGACTGCCAGGTAATCACCTTCCGCGGCAACGTCGCCACACGCCTGGCCAAGCTGGCGGCAGGCGAGGTGCAGGCGACTTTCCTGGCGGCCGCGGGTCTGCAGCGGCTCGGCGAGACGGGGACAGGTCATCCGCTCGAAGCCGATGACTGGCTCCCGGCCCCGGCGCAGGCGGCCATCGGCGTCGAGTGCCGCACCGACGACGCGCGAACCCGCGAGCTGCTGGCGGCGATCGACGACGCCCCGAGCCGCGCCGAAGTCATGGCCGAACGGGCGCTGCTCGGCGCGCTCGGCGCGACGTGCCACAGCCCGGTTGCGGTGCTGTGCGACCTCGACGGGCAGGAGCTTTCGATGCGCGCGGCGCTCTACAGCACCAATGGTGCGGAGCTCGTGACCGGCGAGGCCCGCTTCGCCGCCGGCGACGAGGAGAGCCCGGCGCACCTGGCGGCGGACCTGCTGGCGCGCGCGACACCCGCCGTCACGGCGCACTTTTCCGGATCGCGATGACTCTGCCGGTCGTGGCAATCCGGGCGGAACCGGGCTGCAGCGCGACCGTGGCCGCCGGGCGGAAACACGGCCTCGAGATCCTGCCGCTCCCGCTGGCGGAGATCCGGCCGGTCGCCTGGAGCATGCCGGAGGGCGCGTTCGACGGGTTGCTGCTCGGCAGCGCCAACGCGCTGCGCCACGGGGGTCCGGCTGTGGACAACCTTGTGGATAAGCCTGTGTATGCCGTGGGGGAAACGACGGCTGCGGCGGCGCGCGAGCGGGGTTTCGAAGTCGCTCGCACCGGGCGCGGCGGGCTGCAGGCGCTGCTCGCGGACCTGGCCGGGAAGCGCTTGCGCCTCCTGCGCATCGGCGCGCGCGAGATGGTCCCGCTGGACGCGCCCGCAGGCATCGCGATCGAGACCGTGGTCGCTTACGAATCCGTCCCTCTGCCGCTGCGTTCGGAACAGGCCGCGCTGCTGCGGCAGCCGGCACTCGTCCTGCTCCATTCCGCGGCTTCGGCGATGCACTTTGCCGGCGAATGCCGCCGCCACGCGGTTCATCCGGCGGAAATATCGCTCGCCGCATTGGCTCCGCGCATAGCCGCCGCTGCCGGCGAGGGCTGGGCCACCGTGCGCACGGCGGCCGAGCCGACGGAGGCGGCGCTCTTGGCACTTGCCCGCGAGATGTGCCATGACCGGCGGGTCGACTGAGACGGAACGCGGGCAGGCGCTCCGGCCCCGCGTAAGGACTTAGATGCACGAGGATCACCGCACCATCGCCCGGGCCAGGACCCGCCAGACCGGCCGCACCCGCGCGCTGGCCGGGGTCGGCATCGGCGCCTTCCTGCTGGGCGCGGCGGTCGTCGGCCTGCTGTGGTGGCAGGAAATCGGACCGGACGATTTCCTGCAAGTGAAACGCGACGAAGCGGCCACCACGGCCGCTGTCCCGGAGACCGTTCCCACCGCGAGAGCATCCGAAGCGGCCGCTGCCGAAGTGCGCCAGGCTGCCGCTGCGGTCGAGCAGGTCGTGGAGCAGCAAGGCGGGCTCGACAGCCGCGTGGCGGCGATGGAGCAGCGGCTTGCGCGGCTTGATCTCCAGATGCAGGCCGCGGCCGGCAATGCTGCGCGCGCCGAAGGCCTGCTGGTCGCCTTCGCCGCGCGCCGGGCGATCGAGCGGGGTGCGCCGCTTGGTTACCTGGGCGATCAGCTCCAGCTCCGCTTCGGCGACGCTCATCCCAATTCGGTCGCCAGGATCGTGGAATTCTCCCGCAATCCGGTAACGCTCGACCAGCTCATCGCGCGCCTGCAGGGCCTCGCGCCGGAACTGGTCGAGGCGCCGTCGGGTGAAGGCGCGATCGGCTGGATCGGGCGGGAGCTGTCGGACCTGTTCGTGATCCGCCGGGAAACCACGCCATCGCCGGCTCCGCAGCGCCGGCTGGAACGCGCGCGGCTGTTCCTCGAAAGCGGGCGGATCGAACCCGCCGTGGCGGAAATCCGCAACTTGCCCAATGCCCCGCAGGCCGCCGGATGGATCGCCGATGCCGAGCGCTTCTCGGCGGCGCGGCGTTCGCTCGACTTGCTGGAGACGGCCGCCATCCTTGATCCCCGCGAACTGCGCGACGCGGCCGGTCAGCGGATCGAGCAGCCGAGCCCGGCCGGTGCCGCGGCGAATGGCTCCCAGGCCATTGGGATCGGCCGCTAGGCCGGAACTCAGCCTTGCAGCAAACCCGGTAGCGTGCCGGTCATCCCGCGCGCTTCGTCCATGAACCAGCGCTTCAGCGGTGGGGTTCTCTGCACCATGCCCATGCCGAACCGGCGGACGGCGCTCGGCAGGCGGCCCGGAATGCCGAACAGGCGGGTCAGCCCGTCGGTGGCGAGCGCGACCATGAAGCTGTCGAGCCCGCGCCACTGTTCGTAGCGGGAGAGTAGTTGCGCGTCGCCGGGCTCGAGCCCCAGCCGCATGCCCTCGGCCAGCACTTCGACCAGCGCCCCGACATCGCGCAGCCCGAGATTGAGCCCTTGGCCGGCGATCGGGTGAATGCCGTGCGCCGCGTCGCCCACCAACGCCAGCCGGTGCGAGGTGATCTTCGCCGTATGGTGGAAGCCGAGCGGATAGGAGGAACGCGGTCCCTCCAGCGCCACGGCGCCGAACACCCCGTGCATGCGCTTCTCGACCTCGGCAGCGAACGCGCGGTCGGACAGCGCGAGCACGCCTGCCGCGTCCTTCTCGTCCACCGTCCACACCAGCGCGCTCCGGTGCACTCCGCCGGGTCCGTCGAGCAGCGGCAGCAGCGCGAACGGGCCGGCCGGGTAGAAGATCTCCCAGGCGACACCGTCGTGCGGCTTCTCGTGGGTGAGCCCCGCGATGATCGCGCGGTGGCGATAGTCCCACTTGGCGATGGAGATCCCGGCGTCCTCGCGGGTCGGCGAGTTGCGGCCCTCCGCCGCGATCATCAGGCTCGCTTCGAGCCGCGATCCGTCGGCCAGTTCCGCTACTACGCCGTGTTCGCCGCGCTCGCGCCCGACGATCTGCGCCCTGGCGTGCCAGGTGATCAGCGGCTGCTCCCGCGCCGCTTCGAACAAGGCCAGGCGCAGCGTGCGATTGGAGAACATGCGCCCGAGCGAGCCTTCGGCAGGTCCGGGCTGGAAGTCGATCCGCCCCGGCTTCATGCCGTCCGTCACCGCTATCGAGGCGATCGGGCAGCCCTGCTCCTCCAGCCGCTCGGCAAGGCCGATGTTGGTGAACAAGTTCCAGCTCGCGGTGGAGATCGCGCTGGCCCGGCCGTCGAAGCCTACGGCGGTCAGTTCGGCGGGATCGGCACGGTCCACCACGTGGCTGGAAATGCCTTTCCTCGCCGCCGCCAGTGCCAGGGTCATGCCGACGAGGCCGCCGCCGAGGATCAGGAGTTCGCGCTTGTCCGCCATCGCCGCCACCCCTAGATCGTTGCCGACGATGCGCGCAAGCCAATTGCCCCTGTATGGACGGGTTCTTACAAGCCTGCTTCTGATCCTCGCCGCGCTGCTGGCGTTGCCGGCGCATGCCCAGAATCGCAACCACATCGCCGCCGAGCTGATCGCCGAAGGTCCGGCGCTGCCCGGCGAGACGGTGACGCTGGCGATCCGCTTTACGCCGGAGCCGGGCTGGCACGGCTACTGGTCCAACCCCGGCGACGCCGGCTACGGAATGGAGCTCGACTGGGACCTGCCCGAAGGCTGGAGCGCCGGGGAGCCGCAGTACCCCGTGCCGCAGCGGCTGCTGATCGCCGGGCTGATGAACCATGTCTACGAGGGCGAATACGCCGTCCTGGTGCCGCTGTCGGTGCCTGCGGGCCGTGCCGCCGGTCCGATCATGCCGATCTCGCTCGACGCGCAGTGGCTCGCCTGCACCGACAAGATCTGCGTTCCGGAAGGGGCGACCCTGACCTTGCGGCTGGCGACCGCCGGCACGACGATCCGCGACACGCGCTTCGATGACTGGCGCTCCGCCATTCCCGCGCTGCTCGCCGACCGCGCCGCCTTCGAGCTTGCGGCGGACACGCTGCGCCTGGCGATCCCGCTGCCGGCTCCGCTCGGACTGCAGGACCCGCACGTCTTTGTCGAACAGCAGCAACTGGTCGACTACGCCGCTCCGCAGCGGTTCTTCCGCGACGGCGACACGCTGGTCGTCGAGATCCCGCGCAAGGGCATCGGCACCGGCCCTGACGCTGTCGAAGGCATCCTCAAGATCGACGGCAGCGGGCAGGGCGTTCGTTTCCTTGCCGCACCCGGTGCGGTGCCGACCGCCGGCACGCCTCTGGCGGGGGCAGGTGCGGAGCTGGCCCCGCTGTGGCTGCTGCTTGGTGGCGCGCTCCTGGGCGGGCTGCTGCTCAACGTGATGCCGTGCGTGTTCCCGATCCTCAGCCTCAAGGCGCTGAGCCTCGCCCGTGCCGGCGAGAGCGAGGCGGGTGCCCGGCGGGAGGGGCTGGCCTATACCGCCGGCGTGATGCTCGCCACTTTGGCGGTCGGTGCGCTGCTGCTGGTGCTGCGCGCGGGCGGCAATGAGATCGGCTGGGCGTTCCAGTTGCAGGAGCCCGGCGTGGTCGTGTTCCTGCTCGTGCTGGCCACTGCGATCACCGCGAACCTCGCCGGCGTGTACGACCTGCCATCGCTGTCCATTACGCGCACAGGCGGACGATCGAGCGCATTTGCCACCGGCCTGCTCGCGGCTTTCGTGGCGACGCCGTGCACCGGCCCGTTCATGGCCGCAGCGATGGGCGCGGCGCTGCTGCTGCCCTGGTGGCAGGCGCTGCTGCTGTTTGCCGTGCTCGGCCTTGGGCTGGCGCTGCCGTTCCTGCTGCTCGGCTTCGTCCCGGCCATGCGCCGCCTGCTGCCGAAGCCGGGCAAATGGATGGAGACCTTCCGCCGCGTGCTCGCCGTGCCGATGGGGCTGACGGCGCTCGCACTGCTGTGGCTGACGGCGCGGCTGGCGGGGGTGCCCTTCGCCGTCATCGCGGCGGTGATCGCCGCGTTCTTCACGCTGCTGCTGGTGCTCGCGGGGCGCTGGCGCGGCGCAGGCCGTTCGACGCTCGCGCCGCTGCTCCTCGGCACTGCGGCGCTGGCCGGCTTCGCCGCTGTCGTGCTCCCGCGTTTCGCCGACAACCGGGCCGAAGCCCGCGAGAGTGTGCTCGATCCGGTGCCCTTCAGCGAAGCGGCCCTGGCGGAGGCGCGCGCCTCCGGCCGCCCGGTGTTCGTCTGGTTCACGGCGGACTGGTGCGTGACCTGCAAAGTCAACGAAAGCGTCGCCATCGAACGCGATGCGACTCGCGAGGCATTCGAAGCTGCCGGCGTGGTCGCCATGCGCGGCGACTGGACCCGGCGCGACGCGGCGATCACCCGCTTCCTGACCGACCATGGCGCGGCCGGCGTGCCGCTCTACTTGTGGTATCCCGCCGGCGACGAGCCGCAGCAACTGCCGCAAGTGCTGACCCCGAGCACGCTTGTCGACCTCGCGCAGGATTAGCCTCTTTCGTCACCCTGAACTCGTTTCAGGGTCCATTGGGCGGCTTTGAGCGGAGGCTGCAGCCTGTGCGGAAGCGCTCGTCACGGCCCAAGCGCTGGGTCAGGCGGCACGATGGATGCTGAACCAAGTTCAGCATGACGGATTCTGAGATCCGCGACGGTAATCCGAGCCGCTACTCGGCGGCCCCTTCCGCCGCTTCGGCCTGCTGCTCCTCGACGACCGCTTCGCGCACCACGCCGCCCGCGCGGCACCAGCCGATGAACTCGCCCGGTATCCGGCTTCCGCCGATCGCCAGCGTTCCCGCTCCGGGCAAGGTCGCCTCGATCTCGCGCGCGCCGGTGAAGACTTCCAGCAGCGGATCGTCGGCCGGCACGGCGCCTTCCCAGCGCCACTCGTTGTCGGCCAGCGTGGCATCGACCTTGAAGCGGGCGATCGTCCCGTTGCCGAGCACCGGGAACAGCGCCTTTTCCCCCGGACGCGCCTGGGTATGGCGGATGATCCTGATGCGCGGCGGGTTCTCCTTGATCCGGCAGGACAGCGTCAGGAACGGCGGCGCGCCCGGATTGCCGAACTGAACCGCCTGCCCGTTCGACGCCACCGTCCAGGCGGCATCTTTCGTGTCAGGCGACGCGAGCGGCGCGCGCACTTTCCCCCGCGCATCCTCCAGCGCGATCCGCTGCCCCTGAACCGGCGCGTCGGCCGATCCGTCGCAAGCGGCGACGGTGAAGCTCAGCGAGAGGCAGAATAAGACGCGCGCGGACATGAGCCGCGTCTGTCAGCCTTGCCGGTTTACTGCAAGGGGGTGGTATGCTGCGCTCAGGCGGCGCGCGGGACGATACGGTCGAGGTCGCCCTCGATCGCGCGCTTGGCTTCGCGGATCTCGTACTGGTCCTGCAAGCGGAGGAAGAAACCCTCCGACATCCGGAAATACCGCGCCAGGCGCAGGTCCAGTTCGCCATCGACCCGAGCGGCTCCGTCGATCACCGCCTGCAGGCGCGCGGGCGCGGCCCCGATGGCTTCTGCAAGGGCAGTGCAATCGAGCCCCAGAGGCTCCATGAATTCCGAGACCAGCAACTCGCCCGCGTGGGCATTGTGCAGCCAGTCCGGATCAGTGGTAGTCGACGACTTCGACATCGTGGGCACTTCCGCCTTTCCAAACGAAACATATACGCCATTGGCGATTAATTGAAACGGAATGCTGCCCCGCGCGGCCTCCGGCCAGCACATGCAGGCGATTGCTGGGCGGATCCCGCAAGTCGTCCAGCGTGTCCGCCGCTTCGATCATTGCCAGCTTCGCAAGCGCCCGCGCCTGGATGTCGGCCGGCAGTTTGCGGCTTCGCACGCCATGCCAGATCCGTTCGGTCTCCTTGTCGGCGAAGCTGGCGATCATCCGGCCGCCCGGACACGACCGGCTTTCACCGCCCGAACTTCCTCTGCGTCTTGCCGTAGCGGGTCTTCCGCGTGCCGGGTTTGCCTTCGTTGCTGCGGCCGACGACCGGGGCGCGCTTGTCGCCCTCCGGCAGGCCGAGTTCGTCGGCTTCGAGGCGCCTGATCTCGTCGCGCAGGCGGCCGGCTTCCTCGAACTCGAGGTCGGCCGCGGCGGCGCGCATGCGTTTCTCGAGATCCTCGATGTAGCCGCGCAGGTTGTGGCCGACGAGGTTGTTGCGCTCCGCGTCGCCGGTGTCGATCAGCACGCTGTCGCGGCTGGCGGTGTGCGCGACGATGTCCTGGATGTTGCGCTTGATGGTCGTGGGGGTGATGCCGTGGGCGGCGTTGTACTCGCGCTGCTTCTCCCGCCGGCGGTCGGTCTCGGCGATCGCCCGTTCCATGCTGCCGGTCATGCGGTCGGCGTAGAGGATCACGCGGCCCTCGACGTTGCGCGCAGCGCGGCCGATGGTCTGGATCAGCGAAGTCTCGGAGCGCAGGAAGCCTTCCTTGTCGGCGTCGAGGATGCACACCAGTCCGCATTCCGGAATGTCGAGCCCCTCGCGCAGCAGGTTGATGCCCACCAGCACGTCGTAGACCCCCAGCCGCAAGTCGCGGATCAGCTCGATGCGCTCCAGCGTCTCGACGTCGGAGTGCATGTAGCGGACCTTCAGCCCCGCTTCGTGCATGAACTCGGTGAGGTCCTCGGCCATGCGCTTGGTCAGCGTGGTGACGAGCGTGCGGTAGCCCTTCTGCGCAGTGATGCGGCACTCGTTGATGCAGTCCTGCACCTGGTCCTCGACCGGCTTGATCTCGACCGGCGGGTCGATCAGCCCGGTCGGGCGAATGACCTGCTCGGCGAACACGCCGCCGGTCTGCTCCATTTCCCACGATCCGGGCGTGGCGGAGACGGCGAACGTCTGCGGACGCATCGCGTCCCACTCGTTGAAGCGCAGCGGGCGGTTGTCGATACAGCTCGGCAGGCGGAAGCCGTATTCGGCCAGGGTGATCTTGCGCCGGTGGTCGCCCTTCGACATCGCGCCGATCTGCGGCACCGTCTGGTGGCTCTCGTCGACGAACAGCAGGGCATTGTCGGGCAGGTATTCGAATAGCGTCGGCGGCGGCTCGCCCGGCAGGCGGCCGGTGAGGAACCGGCTGTAGTTCTCGATCCCCGCGCAACTTCCGGTGGCGGCGATCATCTCGAGATCGAAGTTGGTCCGCTGCTCCAGCCGCTGGGCTTCGAGCAGGCGCCCTTCCGCGTGCAGTTCCTTGAGCCGTTCCTCCAACTCGAAGCGGATCGCCTGGGTCGCCTGCTTCATCGTCGGCCCGGGGGTGACGTAGTGCGAGTTGGCGTAGACCCGCACCTGGCCGAGGCTCGCGCCCTTGGTGCCGGTCAGCGGATCGAACTCGCTGATCTCCTCGATCTCGTCGCCGAAGAAGCTGATCCGCCAGGCCATGTCCTCGTAGTGGCTCGGGAAGATCTCCAGGCTGTCCCCGCGCACGCGAAAAGCGCCGCGCGCGAAGGCCGTGTCGTTGCGCTTGTACTGCAGCGCCACGAGCTTGCGGATGATCTCCCGCTGGTCCTGCGTCTCGCCCTTCTTGAGGTCGAAGATCATGGCCGAGTAAGTCTCGACCGAGCCGATGCCGTAGAGGCAGGAGACGGAGGCGACGATGATCACGTCGTCGCGCTCCAGCAGCGCGCGCGTGGCCGAGTGGCGCATCCGATCGATCGCCTCGTTCACCGAGCTTTCCTTCTCGATGTAGGTGTCCGACCGGGGCACGTAGGCTTCGGGCTGATAGTAGTCGTAGTAGCTGACGAAATACTCGACCGCGTTGTTGGGGAAGAAGCTCGTGAACTCGCCGTAGAGCTGCGCGGCCAGGATCTTGTTCGGCGCCAAGATCAGGGCGGGGCGCTGCAGCTCCTCGATCACTTTGGCCATCGTGAAGGTCTTGCCGCTGCCGGTCACGCCGAGCAGCACTTGCGTCCGCTCCCCCTGCACGGACCCTTCGACAAGTTCGCGGATCGCGGTCGGCTGGTCGCCGGCCGGCTGGTAGTCGGAGACGAGTTCGAACCGCTTCCCGCCCATCGACTTCGTCGGACGCTCGGGCTTGTACGGCTTGAAGTCCGCGGAGGTATCGGGTTCTTCCAGTCCGCGGCGGATCACGAGTTCGGCCATGGGCGGAGATATGGCTGTTCTCTCTGCGTTCCGCAACCGGGCGAGGGGCACCATTTCGTTGACGGGTTCGGCTGTCTGAGGCGGCAAGCAAGCGTTCACGAAGGAGGCGCACTATGTGCGGGGAAACCGGCGCGGCCGATGGAGAGTTGATCGTCGAAACGCAGCGCCGCCTGAAAGGAACTCATGGCCTACAAAGCTGTCCTGCAGGAAAACGCCACCCCGGCCCGCCGCCCGGCGACGCCCACGCTGCGCGACATGGTCGCCCGCCGGTTCGAGCTTCTGGGCCGCTCCCCGCCGGGAGACGCGCGGAGCCCGGCGCTGCGCTTCCTGCTGGGCGAACTGGGCGAGCTGGTCGTGCCGCTCCGCCGATCGATGAAGGCAGAGCTGGACATTCCCGAGGCCCGGCACAAACGCGTCGTGATCCTGCTGCCGGGCTTCGGCACCCACCCGTTCCGCATGCGCTACATGGCGCGTCAGCTCGAACGCGCCGGCCACAAGGTCAAGCGCTGGGGCATGGGTTTCAACCTGGGGCCAAGCCTGGAGCTGTTCGACACCCTCTCCCAGCGGGTGCGCGACGTGCGCGAGCGTTACGGGAAGCCGGTGGTCCTCGTCGGCTGGAGTCTTGGCGGGATCTACGCTCGGGAGATCGCCAAACGACATCCGGAAGCGGTCGCGAAAGTCATCACCATGGGCTCGCCGTTTTCCGGCACCCCTTACGACAACAACGCCTGGCGCCTCTACCACCTGGTCACCGGCCATTCGGTGGAAGAGCCCCCGATCGAGGCGAATATCACCGCCAAGCCGCCGGTGGAGACTGTCGCGCTGTGGAGCCCGCGTGATGGGATCGTTGCACCGCGTGCCTCCTGCGGGAGGCCGGGAGAGCGCGACCGGGCCATCTCCGTGCGCTGCTCGCATGTGGGATTTCCCAATTCTCCCGAATGCTTGCATGCGATTTTGAGGGAACTCGATACTCCCTGAGGGCGTTTTCGCCGGGGTTGCACTTGGCGGCAAGCCGAACGAATGGCATGCTGCACTGCAGCAAGGGGGAATATGGACGGAGCGAAGCAACCGGTCTTCGATGAGATGCACGAAGCCGATGGCTCGGTGCGCCCAGCCTATGCCGAATATTGCGAGTGGCTCGACCAGCAGGACGGAAGCTGGCTGCGCCGCAAGAGCTTCGAGGCGGAGAGCCTCTTCCGCCGCAGCGGCATCACTTTCAACGTCTATGGGGAGGGCGACGCGGAGGAGCGGCTGATCCCGTTCGACATGATTCCGCGGATCATCAGCGGCGGCGAATGGCGCAAGGTCACACGCGGCATCGAGCAGCGCGTCCGCGCGATCAACGCCTTCATCCACGATCTCTACCACCGGCAGGAGATCATCCGATCGGGCCGCCTGCCGGAGCGGCTGTTCCGCAACAACATGGCCTGGCTGCCGCAGATGGTCGGCTTCACCCCGCCGGGCGGGGTTTACACCCATGTCGTGGGGGTGGACCTGGTGCGTACCGGCCCGGACGAGTTCCTGGTGCTGGAGGACAATGCCCGCACACCCAGCGGCGTGTCCTACATGCTCGAGAACCGCGAAACGATGATGGCGATGTTCCCGGAGCTGTTCACCAAGATCCCCATCCAACCAGTCTCAAACTACCCCCGCCGCCTAGCCAAGAGCCTAGCCGCCTGTGCGCCGGAGTGCGCCGGCGAGAACCCGACGGTCGCGGTTCTCACTCCCGGCATCTACAACTCGGCCTACTTCGAGCATGCCTTCCTGGCGGACCAGATGGGCGCGGAGCTGGTCGAGGGAAGCGACCTGCGGGTCGTCGACGGACGCGTGCAGATGCGCACGACAAAGGGCTACCGACCCATAGACGTGCTCTATCGCCGGGTGGACGACGACTTCCTGGACCCGCTGACCTTCAATCCCGACAGCATGCTCGGCGTGCCGGGGATCTTCGACGTCTACCGCGCCGGCAAGGTCACCATCGCCAATGCGCCCGGAACCGGCGTCGCCGACGACAAGGCGATCTACTCGTTCATGCCCGATATCGTGCAGTTCTACACCGGGGAGGCGCCGCTCCTGCCCAATGTGGAGACCTGGCGCTGCGCGGACCCGGACAGCCTGAAGTACGTGCTCGAGAACCTCGAGGAACTGGTGGTCAAGGAGGTCCACGGCTCCGGCGGGTACGGCATGCTGATCGGCCCGACCGCTTCGAAGAAGGAGATCGCGGCGTTCCGCGAGAAGCTCCGCGCCCGACCGGCCAACTACATCGCCCAGCCGACCCTGTCGCTTTCGACCTGCCCGACCCTGACCCGCGCCGGCCTCGCCCCGCGCCACGTGGACTTGCGGCCCTACGTGCTCGTTTCGCCCGAGGGCGTCGACATCAGTCCCGGCGGCCTCACCCGCGTGGCGCTGAAGAAAGGCTCGCTGGTGGTCAATTCAAGCCAGGGCGGCGGCACCAAGGACAGCTGGGTGCTGCAGGACTGATGGGCAAGATCCGATAATGCTGGGCCGCACCGCCAACGACATCTTCTGGATGTTCCGCTACCTCGAACGGGCGGAGAACACCGCGCGACTGCTCGACGCCGGGCACCGCATGGCGCTGACCCGCGGCCGGGACGCGGCGAGCGCCGAGTGGAAGTCCGTCGTCAGCACCCTGGGCCTGCGGGCGAGCTACGAGGCGGTGCGCGGCGATTACTCGGGCGCGCACGTCTGCGATTTCGTCCTGCGGTCGAAGTCCAATCCCGAAAGCGTGCTGCGGATGTTCGAGTGCGCGCGCGTCAACGCCCGCCGCTGCCGCTCGGCCATCACCGGCGAAGTCTGGGAAGCGATCAACGAAGGCTGGATGACCCTGCGCGACCTGCTCGCCCGGCAAGTGCGGGAGAGCAACCTGGGCACGGCCCTGTCGGCCATCCGCCGGGAATCGACGCTGGCTCGCGGCGCGACGCACGGATCGATGCTGCGTGACGAGGTCTACAGCTTCGCACGTGCCGGCACTTTCGTCGAACGTGCCGACAACACGGCCCGAATCCTCGATATCAAGTACTACGTCCTGCTGCCTTCGCTGTCCTACGTCGGAACGGCGCTGGACACTGGGCAGTGGGACAACGTCCTGCGCTCGCTGTCCGGAGAGCGTGCCTACCGCTGGCTCAACGCCGGGCGAATGGATGCCCGCTCGATCGCCAACTTCGTGATCCTCGACGCGCGGTTTCCGCGCAGCCTGGCGTTCTGCTATGCCGCACTGCGTGAGAACCTCGGCGTCCTGGCGCGGCTGCACGGGCACGAGGGCGAGGCGAACACGTTGATCCGCGACGCGCACCAGCGGCTCGCCGGCACCAACGTGGAAACGATCTTCGAGCAGGGGCTGCACGAGTTCCTGCTCGGGTTCATCGCATCGAACCAGGGCATCTCCGACGCGATCGCCCGCGAATACCGCTTCGTCGCCTGAAGGGAGCCGACCGACCGACCCATGCGCCTCTCCATCCGCCATACCACCCGCTACAGCTTCGCGGCGCCGATCGCCCACGCGCTCCAGCGCTTGCGGCTGACCCCCAAGGAGACCCAGGGGCAGACGGTGCTCGACTGGAAGATGGAGTACGAAGGTGCGCGCGAGGAGCTCAGTTACGACGACCAGAACGTCAACCGCGTGACTCTCGTCTCGGCGATGGAAGGCGCGCGGGAGGTCGTCATCACCTGCCGCGGGACGGTCGAGACCCGCGACCAGGCCGGGGTCATCGGCAGCCATGCCGGGCACTTGCCGCTGTGGGCGTTCCTCGGCGAAACCAAGCTGACCCATGCCGGTCCGCGCGTGCGCCAGTTGATCGCCACCGTGGAGCGCAGCGAAGGCGGCATGGTCGGCACGCTGCACAACCTTTCCGCCGCGATCGCCAGCGCCGTGCCGTATGAGACGGGCTCGACCGGTGTCGATACCACGGCGGAGATCGCCCTCGGCGGCGGCTGCGGCGTTTGCCAGGATCACGCCCACATCTTCATCGCCGCCGCCCGCGCGCTGGACATCCCTGCGCGCTACGTCAGCGGCTATCTGATGATGAACGACCGGATCGATCAGGAGGCGACCCACGCCTGGGCGGAAGCCTGGGTGCACAACCTCGGCTGGGTCGGCTTCGACATCTCCAACGGGATCAGCCCGGACACCCGCTATGTGCGCGTCGCGACCGGCCGCGACTATCGCGATGCGGCGCCGATCACCGGGATCAGCTTCGGCGGGGCTACGGAAAACCTCCACGTGGACCTTGCGGTCGAGCAGCAGGTGCACGAACAGCAGTAGCGGCAATCGGCCGCGGCTGAGAGGATTCGAATGACCTATTGCGTCGGCATGGTGGTGGACCGCGGGCTTGTGTTGATGAGCGACACGCGGACGAACTCCGGCGTCGACAACATTTCCGTGTTCCGGAAGATGTTCCACTGGAGCGTGCCGGGGGAGCGGATCGTCACGCTGATGACTGCCGGCAACCTGGCCACCACGCAGGCGGTGATCAGCGTCCTGGAGGAACGGACGAAGGCGCCCCGGGACCGCAACCATTCGCTGCTCGAAGTCCCGACCATGTTCCAGGCCGCGGTCGAGACCGGCAAGGTCCTGCGCGAGATCGTGCGCGAGACCCAGTTCGAGAACGGCGAGGAGGGCAGGGGCCGCTTCACCGCTTCGATCATCCTGGCAGGCCAGATCAAGGGCATGGAGCCGCGGCTGTTCCTGATCTACCCCGAGGGCAATTTCATCGAGGCGAGCTGGGATACGCCGTTCTTCCAGATCGGCGAGACCAAGTACGGCCGGCCGATCCTGATCCGCGGCTACGACCGGCAGCTCAGCTTCGAGGATGCGGTGAAGCTGCTGATGGTCAGCTTCGATTCGACGCTGAAAGCCAACCTGTCTGTCGGCCTGCCGCTCGATGTCATGGTCATCGAACGCGATTCGTTCGCCCCAACTCACGAGCGGCGGATCGAGACGAACGATCCCTATTTCGAATCCGTGTCGTCGGGCTGGAGTGAGGCCCTGCGCAGCGCGTTCCATTCGCTGCCGGATTACAGTTTCTACCAGGGCGACGAGCGGCCGGCCTGACGCCCTGCATAAGGATAAGTCCCTAAGGGCTGAACCGGTACGGACAACGTACGTCCGCAAGAATACGCATATCGGCTCCACTACGGAGTTGAAATGCACGTTCGCTCCAGCCGCAAACGCTGCCTCCGCAGGCCGCTAAATGTCCATTTCGGCTGGACATCGCCGTGCGTCGACGCTGTGCCGTGAGCAGGTTGGGGGGCATGGAAGATCGTCTTGTGGTCCATGTCGTCGACGGCGACCGCCGCACCCGTGCGGAACACGCCCGTATCGTCCAGTCGCTGGGCCATCACGCCGAGGTCCATGCGGATCTCGACGGCTTGCTCGACAGGCCGCCCCAAAGCGGTGTCGTGCTGGTGCGCCAGCATGCCGCCGGTTGCGACATCGAGGCGCTGTTGCGGCGGCTCGGCGACGGCGGGATCTGGCTGCCGGTGATCGTCGCCGCCACCGAACCCGGTCCCGCGCAGATCGTAGCGGCGATCAAGAGCGGGGCGCTCGATTTCCTGCCCCTGCCGATGGAACCCGCTCACCTGGCGCGATCGCTGGGCCGCGTGATGGACGAAGCGGCAACCTATGGCCGAGCCCGCCAGTTGTCGGCTGAAGCCCGGCGCCGGGTCGGCCGGCTCAGCAAGCGCGAACGCGAAGTGCTGGAATGGCTGTCGCTCGGCTGCTCCAACAAGATCATCGCCCGTGAGCTCGGCATCAGCCCGCGCACGGTCGAGATCCACCGGGCCAACATGATGGTCAAGCTCGGCGCCCGGCACGCTGCCGAGGCGATTCGCGTATGGCTGCAGGCGGAGTTGGAGAGTACCGTGCGGCCTGACGAACAGACCCTGACGGATTAGCGCCGCCAGGCCGGTCTGCTGGGCCTACCGGCAGTAGCTTTTGCCGCCGATCACGCCTTCGACGTGAAGATGGTCGTGATGGGCGCTGTTGTAGTCCGGCCCCAGCACGGTGTCGAAGCGCTTGCAGGCGCTGCGGTGCACGACACGGAGGAACTCCCGCTCCGCCGCGCTGCCGCCGTGCCAGCCGCCGAGCACGCTGATCCGCCGCCCGTCCTCCAGCACGAAAGCGCCGATGTCGACCGCCGCGGCGCTTGCATGCGCGGAGCGGCGCCCGCTGCCGCCGACGTTGCGGCACGAATAGCTGCCCATCGTTTCGATCGAGCGGAGGCCGCTGCCGAGCAACTGCCGCGCGGCGCGGTCGACTCCGAAGCGGGCCCAGGCAACGAAAGCATCGGCCACCGGGCAAGTGACAGGACCGAGGTTCGACAGGGTGATGCTCGCCCGATCGGAGCGCACGCTGGAAAGCTTCACTGTGTTGAGCGTGCTGCAGCCTTCGCTGAAGTACTGGTCCGGCAGGGGCGCGAAGCTGGCCTGGGTCAGGCCGAGGTCGGCCAGGCACTGTCGCGCCTGCGGATTGTTGCTGACCTGCGGCGCCGCGGCCTGCGGCGGGCGGTCGCGGCTGCTGCTCGACTGCTCGCCGGCGCTTTCCGGCAGGGCGGAACAGGCGGCCAGCGCGAGCAGCGCGGCGAGGGCAGGGGCGGCACGAAGCATTCCGCCACTCTGCAGTTCGATGGTGAACGAAGGCCGAATTGTCATGTCCCGTCCGCACGTTAGTGGACGCTCGCAGTTTGCCCGCATCGCTCCGCAGAGCGCAAGGCCAGCGGCCATCGCGGCGGTGGATGATCGTGTTGCGCCAGGTCGTGGTTCGACAAGCTCACCACGAACGGGTTGGGTGAACTGGGGAACAAGAAGAATTTTCGAGCGACCTCCGTTCGTCCTGAGCCTGCCGAAGGACGTGCTGCACTCGGTTCGTCAGGGGCGGTTTCTCATGCAACCGCATGCGCGCTTGACTCTCCACCGCCCGTCTATAGGGGCCGCGGCGGGCCACGCGGTCCCAACGCCGCGCGAGCTCTCTGCGAGGAGAGAATACATGAGTAATGAACCTACGCTCCGTCCGGAGCGCCCCTTCTTTTCATCCGGACCCACCGCCAAGTTCCCCGGCTGGTCGCTCGACAAGCTCAGCACCAAGTCGCTCGGCCGTTCGCACCGCTCGTCCTACGCAAAGGGCCGGCTGAAGTATGCGATCGACCTGAGCAAGGAACTGCTCGGCGTTCCCGAAGACTACCTCGTGGGCATCATGCCCGGCTCCGACACCGGCGCGCTCGAATGCGCGATGTGGACGATGCTCGGCAGCCGTCCGGCGACCGTCGCCGCCTGGGAAAGCTTCGGCAATGTGTGGATCCAGGACGCGGTCAAGCAGCTCAAGCTGCCGAACCTGACCACGCTCGACGCCGATTACGGCCTCGTCCCCGATCTCGCGTCGATCCCGCAGGACAACGACGTCGTCTTCACCTGGAACGGCACCACCAGCGGCGCCAAGATCCCCAATACGGACTGGCTCGCCCCCGGCCGCGAAGGCGTGACGATCAACGACGCCACCAGCGCCATTTTCGCGATGGAGATGGACTGGCCGAAGCTCGATGCCACGACCTACTCCTGGCAGAAGGTGCTCGGCTCCGAAGCGCAGCACGGCATGCTGATCCTCAGCCCGAAGGCGGTCGAGCGGATCGAAAGCTACGATCCCGAATGGCCGCTGCCGAAGCTGTTCCGCATCAAGAAGAAGGGTAAGATCGACCGCGCCATCTTCGAAGGCGCGACGATCAACACCCCTTCGATGCTGGCGACCGAGGACTACATCGCCGCGCTGGAGTGGGCTCAGTCGATTGGCGGCCGCCACGCCATGTTCGAACGCGCCAACCGCAACGCGCAGACCGTGTTCGACTGGATCGAAGCCACGCCGTACTTGCGCAACATGGTGCCGGATCCCGCCCAGCGGACCAACACCGGCGTGTGCATGGTCTTCCAGGGCGAATGGTACGAGAGCCTTTCCGCCGAAGAGCAGGCGAACGTCCCGAAGAAGATCGCCTCGACGCTCGAGAAGATGGACATCGGCTACGACTTCAACGGCTACCGCGATGCCCCCCCGAGCCTGCGCATCTGGTGCGGCGGCTCGGTCGAGCAGGAGGACATCAAGCGCCTGCTGCCGTGGATCGAGTGGGCTTACGAAGAGCTCAAGGCCGGCCGGCTTTAACATGTCGTCGTCCCGGGCTTGACCCGGGACCGCTTCCCACCTGGCGCGCGAATTGCGGCCAGCGATCCCGGCTCAGGGCCGGGATGACGGAGTACATCAAATGACCAAGCCCAAAGTCCTCATCTCCGACAAGATGGACCCCAATGCAGAGCGCATCCTCAAGGAGCGCGGCTGCGACGTCGACGTGATCACCGGCAAGACGCCGGAAGAGCTGAAAGCCATAATCGGCCAGTACGACGGCCTGGCGATCCGTTCGGCCACCAAGGTGACGCAGGAAATCATCGACGCGGCCACCAACCTCAAGGTCATCGGCCGCGCCGGCATCGGCGTGGACAACGTCGACATCCCGTACGCCTCGGCGAAGGGCATCGTCGTGATGAACACGCCGTTCGGCAACTCGATCACCACCGCCGAACACGCTATCGCCATGATCATGGCGCTCGCCCGCCAGATCCCCGAGGCGAACGCCCGCACCCAGGCCGGCGAGTGGCCGAAGAACGGCTTCATGGGCGTCGAAGTCACCGGCAAGACGCTCGGCCTGATCGGCGCCGGCAACATCGGCTCTATCGTCGCCAGCCGCGCGCTCGGCCTGCGCATGAAGGTCATCGCCTACGATCCGTTCCTCACCGAGGAGCGGGCCGTCGAGATGGGCGTGGAGAAGGTCGATCTGGAAGCGCTCGTCACCCGGGCGGACTTCATCACGCTGCACACCCCGCTGACCGACGAAACGCGCAACATCCTCAGCCGCGAGCGGTTGGAGAAGACCAAGACGGGCGTGCGCATCGTCAACTGCGCGCGCGGCGGACTGATCGACGAAGCGGCGCTGAAGGACATGCTTGATTCCGGCCAGGTCGCCGGCGCGGCGCTGGACGTGTTCGCGGTCGAACCGGCCAAGGAAAGCCCGCTGTTCGGCAGCCCCAACTTCATCTGCACGCCGCACCTCGGCGCCTCGACCACCGAGGCCCAGGTCAACGTCGCGCTGCAGGTGGCAGAGCAGATCGCCGACTTCCTGGTCACCGGCGGCATCACCAACGCGCTCAACGTGCCTTCGCTGAGCGCCGAGGAAGCACCGAAGCTGAAGCCCTACATGGCGCTCGCCGAAAGCCTCGGCAGCCTCGTCGGCCAGCTCGCCCACGGCAGCCTGCCGAAGATCAGCATCGAGGTCGAAGGCGCCGCCGCGCACCTCAACCAGAAGCCGATCACCGCGGCCGTGCTTAGCGGGCTGATGAAGCACCACTCGCAGAGCGTGAACATGGTCAACGCGCCGTTCCTGGCGCGCGAGCGCGGCATGGAAGTGCGCGAGATTCGCAACGAGCGCGAGGGCGTGTACCACACGCTCGTGCGCGTCACCGTGGCGACAAGCCTCGGCGATCGCTCGGTTGCCGGTTCGCTGTTCGGCGCCGGTGCGCCGCGCCTGGTGGAGATCTTCGGCATCGGCATCGAAGCCGATCTCGACGGTCACATGCTCTACATCGTCAACGAGGACGCGCCGGGCTTCATCGGCCGCATCGGCAGCCTGCTGGGCGAAGCCGGCATCAACATCGGCACCTTCCACCTCGGCCGCCGCGATGCGGGCGGGGAGGCGGTTGTCCTGCTGTCGGTCGACCAGGCGATCCCGCAGGATGTCGTCGACCAGGCCTGCAAGCTGCAGGGTGTGAAGACCGTCAAGGCGCTGACGTTCTAATCGTGGTCCCGGGCTGGACCCGGGACCGCTGGCCTCCAGGCCGGACCAGGAGGCCAGCGATCCCCGCTTTCGCGGGGATGACGAAGAAGGTAGGGGGCACTATGACCGATCCGACCCGCGACTTGCTGCCAGAAGGGCTCGAAGACCGCCTGCCGAAAGGTGCGGCCGCGGCCGCGCGGATCGAGCGGGCGGCGCTCGAGACGATGGACGGGTGGGGGTACGACTGCGTCCGCCCCCCGCTGATCGAGTTCGAGAAGTCGATGGCGGAGCGGATGGACGGGATCGCCACCCGGCGCATGTTCCGCTTCGTCGATCCGCGCAGCTTGCGCACGCTGGCGCTGCGCTCCGACATCACGGTGCAGGTCGGCCGGATCGCCGCCACCGGGCTGGCCGACCAGCCGCGTCCGCTGCGGCTGTGCTACGCCGGGCAGGTCGCCCGCATCGCCGGCGAGCAGCTCGATCCCCGCCGCGAACACCTGCAGCTCGGCGCCGAGCTGATCGGCAGCGATACGGCCGCGGCGGCCGCCGAGATCGTCGAGCTGGCGATCGCCACGCTCGAGGCGATGGGCGCGCGCGGCATCTCGGTCGATTTCACGCTGCCCGATCTGGTCGATACCCTCGCCACCGAAGAGTTTCCGCTCGAACCGGCGCAAGTGCCGGCTGTGCGGCGGGAGCTCGACGCCAAGGATGCCGGGGCGCTGAAGGATGCCGGCGGGGAGGCCTACCTTCCGCTGCTCTACGCCGCGGGGCCGTTCGAGCAGGCGGTCGAGAAGCTTTCCGCAATCGATGCGCGCGGCGTTCTCGCGAGCCGGATCGATGGACTCAGGCAGATCGCTCGGCAAGTCGGTGGCCGCGCCCGCCTCACGCTCGACCCGAGCGAGCGGCACGGCTTCCAGTACCAGAGCTGGTTCGGCTTCACGATCTACGCGGAGGGCGTGCGCGGCGCGCTCGGGCGCGGGGGCACCTACCGGATCGGCGGCAGCGACGAACCGGCAACCGGCTTCTCCCTGTTCCCGGAGGAACTGGTCGAGGCGGCCGCGGCGAACGAGCCGCCGCGCGATGCGCTGTTCCTGCCGCTGGGCCATGACCGCGATGCGGCCGCGCGGCTGCGTGCCGAAGGCTGGCGCACGGTCGCGGCCCTGGGCGAAGCCGACGACGCGGCGGCGCTCGGCTGCTCGCATACACTGCAAGGCGGCAAACCGGCCCGCCTCTGATCGCTTCGCGGTTGCCCTCCCGCGCGCCTGCGCCTAGGGCCGCGCCGATTATTTGAGAAAGGCGATAGAGCTTGGCCAACGTCACCGTGATCGGCGCCCAGTGGGGCGATGAAGGGAAGGGCAAGATCGTCGACTGGCTCGCCAGCCGGGCCGACGTCGTCGTGCGCTTCCAGGGCGGGCACAACGCCGGTCATACGCTGGTGGTGGGCGACACCACCTACAAGCTTTCGCTGCTCCCCTCCGGCATTGTCACCGGCACGCTGTCGCTGATCGGCAACGGCGTCGTGCTCGACCCGTGGGCGCTGAAGAGCGAGATCGAGCGGCTGGAAGCCCAGGGCGTCACCATTACGCCGGACAACTTCGGCATTGCCGACAACTGTCCGCTGATCCTGCCGCTTCACCGCGATCTCGACGGGCTGCGCGAGGCCGCCGCCGGCAAAGGCAAGATCGGCACCACCGGCCGCGGCATCGGCCCGGCTTACGAGGACAAAGTCGGCCGCCGCGCAATCCGCGTGTGCGACCTCAACCACTTGCACGAACTCGAACCGCAGCTCGACCGTCTCTGCGCGCACCACGACGCGCTGCGCGCCGGGTTCAACGAACCGCCGGTGGACCGCGCCGCGTTGCTCGCCGAGCTGACGGAGATCGCGCCGTTCGTACGCCAGTTCGCCCAGCCGATCTGGCGCCGGCTCAATCAGGAGAAGAAAGCCGGCAGCCGGATCCTGTTCGAAGGCGCGCAAGGCGTGCTGCTCGACGTCGACCACGGCACTTATCCGTTCGTCACCAGCTCTAACACCGTCAGCGGAACTGTCTCCAGCGGCTCCGGCATCGGGCCGAGCGCGGCGGGCTTCGTGCTCGGTATCGTAAAGGCCTACACCACCCGCGTCGGCTCCGGCCCGTTCCCGACGGAGCTGGACGACGCCGACGGCCAGCGCCTGGGCGAGCGGGGCCACGAGTTCGGCACCGTCACCGGGCGCCAGCGCCGCTGCGGCTGGTTCGACGCGGTGCTCGTGCGGCAAAGCTGCGCGATCAGCGGCGTCACCGGGATCGCGCTGACCAAGCTCGACGTGCTCGACGGGTTCGAGAAGCTCAAGGTTTGCACCGGCTACCGCCTGCGCGGGCAGGTAGTCGATTACCTCCCGGCCAACGCCGCCGAGCAGGCCGATTGCGAGCCGATCTACGAAGAGATGGAAGGCTGGAGCGAGACCACCGCCGGTGCGCGCAGCTGGGCCGACCTCCCGGCGCAGGCGATCAAGTACATCCGACGTATCGAGGAGCTGATCGAATGTCCCGTCGCTTCGGTCTCCACAAGTCCGGAGCGTGACGACACCATCCTGGTGCGCGACCCGTTCGCCGACTGATGCTAAGGAACCGGCTCCAGCTCGAACGATTGGATCGTCCATGACATCGCGCGAGAAGACCGGTCTCCTGCCGCTCGATGCCGCCGGCCCGGCCCGGCCGTTGTCCGAAAGGGCGCTGACGATCGCCTGGGGCGCGATCCAGTGGCCGTGGCTGGCGCGCAGCCTGTGGGGCGGGCGCCTGGCCGACAAGCAGGCGCTGCTCCAGCGGCTCGACCTGCCGCCCGACGCCCTGCCGCACCTCGGCAGCTGGAAGGCGGACACCTGGTTCCTCTGGCGCATCGTGGAGGCCATCGAGCGCCTCCGCCCACGCGAGGTGGTAGAACTCGGCTGCGGCGCTTCGTCCCTTGTCATTGCCCGCGCGATGGAGCGCAGCGGCGACGGCCACCTGACGAGCTTCGACCAGCACGCCGACTTCGTCGCCGCCACCGCGCGCTGGCTGGCCACCCACGGCCTTTCCGCATCGCTCCGCCACGCGCCGATCGTGGAAGATCCTTCGCGCTGGTCGAGCGCCTGGTACGATCTTTCCGCCGTGCCGGCGCAGATCGACCTGCTGGTCATCGACGGCCCGCCGTGGACGCTCAACCCCTTCGTCCGCGGGCGAGCGGAGGTCCTGTTCGATCGCGTGGTGCCGGGTGGGATGATCCTGCTGGACGATGCCGCGCGGCCCGGCGAACGGGTCGTGGCCAGCCGCTGGCGGCGGGACTGGCCGGACTTCCGCTTCACCCTCCTGCCCGGGGCCAAGGGAACCCTGGTGGGCGAGCGGCTGGCCTGATCGCACCGAAACGGACCCAACCTTCCTTGACTCGAACGAGCTCCGTTCGCAGTTTGTTCGAGTCCAAGTTGAGGGGGTTCCGATGGGGCAGGACGATATCGCATACGACGCGGTGAAGGATGGGGTCGGCACTTCGGTGGCCGTTTCCATCTTCGCCGACCGCGTGCATCTGCGGGACGAGATATCGGACGATGTCCGCGCCGCCGGACTGACGGTGCGCGACTGCGGGCCGGTGGCCGCCCTGCTGGAGGATGAGGTGCGGCCGTTGGGCCTGGTCGTGCTGCTCGATTGCGCGACCGGCTCCGGCACGGAACTTGCCGCGCTCAGCCGGCTGGACGCACGCGCTGCACGCGCGAACATCCATCTGATCGTCTCAACCACCGTGGCCGCGCTGGAGGACGTCTTCGCTTGCTGCGACCAGTCCGCGGCGCAGATCCTGGTCGAGCCGAGCCGGGTCGAACGGCTGGTCGCGCTGGGCCGCGCGCTTGCCAGCGCCTCCAAGCCGCGGGTGCGCGAATTGTCGGAGGGGGACCGGCTGACGCTCCTGCGCCTGATCGAACAGGTCAGCGAAATCGCCGAACGGGTTGGGGTGAAGGGAGCCGCGGGAACCGGCGCGTTCCGCTTCGAGAGCCCGGCAGCCCATTCCTGGGGTGCCGCGGCCGAGAACGGCGATGCCCGCCTCAGCCGCGCAACCCGGCCGCCGCTTCCGGACCCCGCGCTGGTGCGCAGGATCATTCGCCAGCGGCAGCTTCGCGCCCGCTATTTCGACGGTGAACTCTTCGCCGACCCCGCGTGGGACATCCTGCTCGACCTCACCGCCGCCAGCGCCGAGCACAAGCGCGTTTCGGTGACTTCGCTGTGCATCGCCAGCGGCGTGCCTCCGACCACGGCCTTGCGCTGGATCAGCCAGATGGTCGAGATCGGCCTGCTCGTCCGCATCCAGGACGAAGCCGACCGCCGCCGCGTCTTCATCGCGCTGAGCGACAGCGCGGCTAGTGCCATGGCGCGCTATTTCGCCGAGCTCGGCAGCCCGGTGGCGCAGCTCGTCTAAGGCGCGGTGTGCCGGGGGGCGTCGAACTCGGCCTGAATAGCCGCTGGGTCGGTCAGCCCCGCGGCGAGCGCAAGTTGCAGCAGGATGCGGCTCTTCTGCGGGTTGAGCGCCCGTGCAGCGACGAAGCCGAGGCCGTCGTCGTCGACTTCGACGTTACGGTCGACTAGGCCTTGGTCGACGCGGCTGCTGCGCACCACCGCCACACCGCTCGCCGCCGCTTCGCTCAAGGCATCGAGCACCGCCTTCGGTGCGTTGCCGTGGCCGAGCCCAGCCAGCACCAGCCCGCGCGCGCCGGCAGCGGTCGCGCCGTCGATCAGTGCCCGGTCCATCGCCGCATGGGCGAACAGGATGTCGACCCGTGGCGGGCTGGCGGGCCAGGCGAATCGCGCCGGCTCATCACTGCGTGCCGGCGGCACGAACCAGTCGAGCGAGGAGGGCGCCACCGCGCCTATGCTCCCGCGCGGGAAGCCGCGGAACGCCTCGGCGCCCTGGGTCGCAGCCTTGCGGACGTCGCGCGCGGTGAAGACATGGTCCCCCATCACCACCAGCACCCCGCGCCCGGCGGTGTCCGGATCGCTCGCCACGCGCAGCGCATTGGCGAGGTTGCGCATCCCGTCGCTGCCGAGCGCATCGGCCGGGCGCATCGCCCCGGTCAGCACGACCGGCTTGCCCGGCGGCAGCGTGAGGTCGAGCAGGAAAGCGGTTTCCTCGGCAGTGTCCGTGCCGTGAGTGATGACGATTCCGCAGACCGCCGGATCGTCCTGCGCCTCCCGCACCTCCCGGTGCAGCGCGGTCCATTCGCTCCAGCCGATGTCCTGCGAACCCACTTGCGCGATCTCGCGCCCCTCGCACAGCGTTTCCAGGCCCAGGGCGGCCGCTTCGGCCAGCAACTGGTCGATCCCGATCTGCCCCGGGCGATAGGCCCGCCCCACGGCCGATCCGCCACGCCCGGCGATGGTGCCACCGGTGGCGAGGATGCGAATATGGCGTGGCATGACGCGGTCCTAGCCGCGTTGCGCTTGACCGCCAAGCCACGCCCGCTAGAAGCCCCCTGCCTGGCGCGTAGGGCGGTTAGCTCAGTTGGTAGAGCATCTCGTTTACACCGAGAGGGTCGGCGGTTCGAGCCCGTCACCGCCCACCACGCAGGCCACCTCGTGAGCCCCTTCAGGCTCCCCTCAGCCCTTCCAACTTCCTCTCCCACTCGTGGGAGAAGTTGGGTGAGGGCTCGGTCGCCCGCGCAGCACACTGCCCTCATCCAAGCTGCGCTAACCCGCTTCGCGGGCAAGCTTCGCTATCCTTCTCCCACAAGTGGGAGAAGGGGTTTCCGCGCAGCTCATCGCCCTTGCGCAGTCACGAGGCCAACACGCCATCCGCGCCCAACTTCCCCGCACCGGGCGGAATGTGTGTGATTAGTAGGCCAGGCACACCATCCCCAGGTCGCGGAAGCGGCGCTGACGTTTCCTCTCCCACTCGTGGGAGAGGGATACGCAGGCTTGGCGGCTCCGCCGCCTAACCGAAGTTGGGTGAGGGCTCGGTCGCCCGCGCAGCACACCGCCCTCATCCAAGCTGCGCTAACCCGCTTCGCGGGCAAGCTTCGCTATCCTTCTCCCACCAGTGGGAGAAGGAATTTTCCGCGCGCAGCCCATCGCCATCGCTCATCGCCCTACGCAGTCGTGAGCCCAACACTCCATACGCGCTGAACTTCCTCTCCAGGGAAGGATTTTGCGGGTGGCACAGGCCGTCGGCGTGCCAGCTGAGCACTGCGCGCCCTGCCACATGGACCTTGAAACGAGTTCAGGGTGACGATGAGGTATTTGGACAGGCCAGGATCACCCCTCGGAGGAGGGCCAGAAAGACCTCGTCATCCTGAACTTGTTTCAGGATTCATCTCGCCCTCCGAGCGGAGTCCTCGGAGGCGCGACTTGCCTCAGCGAAGGACTCTTCACACGAAGCCACAAAGACACGAAGCCGCACGCGCGACACCTTCGTGTCTTCATGCCTTCGGGTAAGCCAATGGATGCCTCAACCCGAAGCCCGCACGAAGCGCCAAAGCAATCCTCCCCTGCCAGGTGAGGGCCTGTATGATCAGTAAGCCAGGCCCACCGTCGCCTTTCCGCGGAAACCGCCGGTCCGGTCGTCCTCCAGCGCGATCGTCTGCAAGGCCAGGACTTCCGCGCTCGCATCGCGGAACACGAAGTCGCGGGTGATCGGCAGGCGCTCGAGATTGCGCAGGCTGTCACCGTATTGCTGGTCCGCGGCATAGACCGCGCGGCACTCCGCCGCGGGCAGGGCGAACTGCGAGACTAGCAAGCCGGGTTCGCCGCTGATCGCGGCCTCGGCGCTGGAGAACACCTCGAAATGGATGTGCGGATAGCGGCCGCCGTAGCAGCCCGGCACGATCGTGCGGAAGCGGAGCGTGCCGCCGTCGCCGCTTTGCTGCAGCCCGCGCAGGTAGTTCGCTTCGGGCAGGGTGTAGAGCGAGTACTCGCCCCGCGCGTCGTTCTGCCACAAGTAGACGGCCCATCCGGCGAGCGGGGCGCAGCCACCGCCGGCGGTGCCGACCAGCGCGATCTCCAGGTCGAGCGGCACGCCCTCGGCCGTGCCCTCCAGCCCGGCGAAGCTGCTGCGGATGTCGCTGCGCAGGATGCCCACCTTGTCGAGCACGTTGATGCCCCCGCGCCCTTGCGTTCCGTCGGCGGGGAAGGGGCCGGCAATCTCTGCCGGCGTGGCGAGGCATTGCGCCGATCCCTGACCGTTCGCGCGGCTTCCGCACGCTGTCAGGACCGTGCCGCCGATCGCCGTTCCCAGCAGCCCCAGCGCCTGGCGCCGGCTGCGGGAGGCGGCGAGATCGCGGGCGAACTGGGACGCGGCTTCGGTCATGTCGCCGGCAGAGCCTCCTCGATCAGCGTGCGCGCCTCCGCGCTCGACCAGTCGTAGCCGCCGAGCACTCGCCAGACTTCCTTGCCCTCGGCATCGTATAGCACGGTCAGCGGCAGGCTGGCACCGCCATCGAACGCGAAGGCGAGGTCGTTCTTCGGGTCCATCCATTGCGGCAGGTTGGGGAGATCGCGCTCGGCAAAGAACGGCGTCACGAGCTCCGCGCCCTTCATATCCTCGCTCACGGTCAGCACGCGAACCTCGTCGCCCAGATCGGCGGCCAGCTGGTCGAGCAGCGGCATCTCGGTCACGCACGGGGCGCACCAGGTCGCCCACAAGTTGAGCAGGACCGGCTTGCCGCGCGTTTCGGCGAGCACGAGGCTGGCGCCGGAAGGATCGGTGACGGTGACGGCCGGGATCGGCTCCCCGGCATGGCTGCGGTCGAGCGTGCCGGTGAGTTCTTCGGCGGTCGCGTCGGCCTTTGCCGCGGCGGAGTTTTCCTGCTGTTGCGCGTCCACGGCGGTTTCCCTATCGCAAGCCCCCGCAAGAAGGGCCAAGGGTAGCGTGAGCGACAGCAAGGGTACGCGGGGCATTACGGGCTCCAATCAGATGTGGGGCGGGCGCTTCGCCGAGGGGCCCGCTGCGATCATGCGCGAGATTAACGCATCGATCCCCTTCGACAAGGCGCTCTGGCGGCAGGACATAGCGGCAAGCAAGGCCCATGTCGCCATGCTCGGCGCCTGCGGGATCGTCTCCGGCGAGGATGCCGTGGCCATCGAGCGAGGGCTCGACTCCGTCGCCGCCGAGTACGAGGCTGACGGCGTTCCGGAGAACTGGGACCTCGAAGACATCCACATGACCACGGAGAGCCGGCTCGCCGAACTGATCGGCCCCGTGGCCGGCCGGCTGCACACCGCTCGCAGCCGCAACGACCAGGTGGCGACCGACTTCCGCCTGTGGGTCCGCGATGCGATCGATGCTGTGGACGCCGGCCTTTCGGCGCTGCAGCGCGCGCTGGTCACCCGGGCGGGCGAGCATGCCGACAGCATCATGCCCGGCTTCACCCACCTACAGGCGGCCCAGCCGGTCACCCTCGGCCATCACCTGATGGCCTATTACGAGATGATCCGGCGCGACCGTTCGCGCTTCCAGGCCGCGCGGGCGCGGCTGAACGAAAGCCCGCTCGGCAGCGCGGCTCTGGCCGGCACGGGCTTCCCCATCGACCGGGAGATGACCGCGCAGGCGCTCGGTTTCGACCGGGCGACCGCCAACAGCCTCGATGCCGTCTCGGACCGGGACTTCGCGCTCGATTACCTGCAGGCGGCTGTGCAATGCGCACTGCATCTCTCGCGCCTGGCCGAGGAGTTGATCCTGTGGGCCAGCCAGCCGTTCGGCTTCGTGCGCCTGCCCGATTCGCTCAGCACCGGCAGCTCGATCATGCCGCAGAAGAAGAACCCGGACGCGGCGGAACTGGTGCGCGGCCATGCCGGGCGGATCGTCGGCTGCGCCACAGCGCTGACCGTGACGATGAAAGGCCTGCCGCTCGCCTATTCGAAGGACATGCAGGACGATAAGCCGCCGGTGTTCGAGGCGGCGTCGCTGCTCGCGCTATCGATCGCGGCGATGACCGGCATGATCGCCGATGCCGAGTTCCGCACCGATCGCATGCGCCAGGCCGCCGAGCTCGGCTACGCCACCGCCACCGACCTGGCCGACTGGCTGGTGCGGGAGGCCGGCCTGCCGTTCCGCGAGGCCCACCACGTGACCGGCGCGGCCGTCAGGCTGGCGGAGGAGAAAGGCGTGGCGCTCGACGCGCTGTCGCTGGACGAGCTTCAGGCGATCGATGCGCGGATTGGGGAGGGCGTGTACAAGGCGCTGTCGGTCGAGGCCTCCGTGGCGGCGCGCGCCAGCCACGGCGGCACGGCGCCCGACCAGGTGCGCCGCCGCGTGGCCGATGCGCGCACCGCGCTGGAGATGGACCGATGACCCGCAAGCTCATCCTGCTGCTTCCTTTCGCGCTCCTCGCCGCCTGCGGCCAGAAACGCGATCTTGCGCCTCCTCCTGGCGAAGCGCTCCCGCCGGCGGCTTACGGCAGCGATCACCAGCCGACTGCCGAGGAACTGCTCGAGCCCGAGCCGCAGGCCGCGCCGGAGCGCAGCGTGGAACTGCGCCGGCGCTCGGAAGAGCGCCAGGACGATCCCTTCGATTTGCCGCCGGAAGACTGATTCATGGACCATTTCCAGCTCCGTAACGGCGAGCTCTTCGCCGAGGACGTGCCCCTTGCTCGCATCGCCGAGGAAGTCGGCACGCCGGTCTACGTCTATTCGCGGGCGACGCTTGAACGCCACGCGCAGGTGTTCCGCGACGGGCTCGCCGCCATTCCGCGCAAGCACATCGCCTTCGCCGTGAAGTCGAACCCCAACCTGGCCGTGCTGCGCGTGCTCGGGCGGCAGGGCTACGGCGCCGACGTCGTTTCCGGCGGAGAGATGCGGCGCGCCTTGGCGGCGGGCATTCCGGCGAAGGACATCGTCTTCTCGGGCGTCGGCAAGACCGCGCGGGAACTGGCCGATGCGCTCGATGCGGAGATCGGCCAGTTCAACATCGAATCCGAGGAAGAGGGCCTCGAGCTCGCCCGGATCGCCGCAGAACGCGGCAAGCGCGCGGCCTGCGCGCTGCGCGTCAATCCCGACATCGACGCGGGCACGCACGAGAAGATCTCCACCGGCAAGGCGGACAACAAGTTCGGCGTGCCGTTCGACCTCGCCACGGGCATCTATGCCCGGCTGGCGGAGCTGCCTGGCATGAACATGCGCGGGCTTGCGGTGCACATCGGCAGCCAGCTCTCGGATCTCAAGCCGCTGGAGCTGGCGTTCGAGAAAGTCGGCACGCTGCTCGGTCAACTGCGCAGCGCCGGGCACAGGGTCACTCACGTGGACCTCGGCGGCGGGCTGGGCGTCCCGTACAAGGCCGGCGACGTTCTGCCGAGCCCGGCGGAGTACGGCGCGATGGTGGCGCGTGTTACGCAAGGCTGGGATGTCGAGCTGATGTTCGAGCCCGGGCGGGTGATCGCCGGCAATGCCGGGGTGCTGCTCACCCGCGTGATCCGCGTGAAGCGCAACGGCAATCGCACGCCGTTCATGGTCGTCGATGCGGCGATGAACGATCTGGCGCGGCCGGCGCTCTACGGCGCGTGGCACGATTTCGACGCCGTCCGCCCCAGCGGGGAGCGGATGACAGCTCACATCGTCGGCCCGATCTGCGAAACCGGCGATACGTTCGCCCGCGACCGCAACTGCGATGCGCTGGCCGACGGCGATCTCGCCGTGTTCCGAACCGCCGGGGCCTATGGCGCGACTATGGCCTCCAGCTACAACAGCCGCGGCTTCGTGGCCGAAGTGCTGGTCGACGGGGATCGCTTTGCCGTCGTGGCCGACCGCATCCTGCCGGAAGAGATCTACGCCGCCGAACGCGTGCCGGAGTGGCTTGATTGAAAAGCCTGCCGCTCTTCCACCGCGTCGCCGGGCAGCCGGTGATCGTGCTGGGGGAGGGGCCCGCCGCCGAAGCCAAGCGCCGCCTGGTCGCGCGTGCCGGGGGCGAGGTGGTTACAGATGCGGAGGCCGGCATCGCCCGCGGCGCGCGCCTGGCGTTCGTGGCTACGGATAATGCCGCAGACGACGCCGCCCGGCTGCGGGCGGCGGGGCTGCTGGTCAACGTCGTCGACCGTCCCGAACTGTGCGATTTCACCACTCCGAGCATCCTGGACCGCGATCCCGTGCTGATCGCCATCGGCACCGGCGGGGCCTCCGCCGGTCTGGCCAAGCACTTGCGCCTGCGCCTGGAGGCGATCGTTCCCGAAAGCCTCGGCCTGCTTGCCCGCTCGCTCGCCGCAGCCCGCGGCAAGCTGCGCGAACGCTGGCCCGATGCCGCGGACCGGCGGCGGGCGCTCGACGGGGCGCTGGGGCCGGGCGGCGAGCTCGACCCGCTGGCTGCGCATGACGGCGACGCGGTGGCCGCCTGGCTGGGGGCCGCGAGCACCGGCGGGGAGGGCAGGCGGATCGAGTTCGCACTCGCCAGCGACGACCCGGGCGACCTGACCTTGCGCCAGCTCCAGGCGCTCGGCGCAGCCGACGCGATCCTGTTCGACCCCGCGATCCCGCCTGCCATCCTCGATCGCGCCCGCGCAGATGCCGAGCGCTTTCCGCTGCCTCACGAGGCCCCGCTGCCGGAGGGTCTGGTGATCGTTCTGCACCGCCGCAGCATGTCGTAGAGCTGCGAGCGACCAGCAGCATGATGCGGCCGCTTCCCACCTCCGCTGGCGCGACCGGGAAGCGATAGCGGCCGGCAAAGTCGGGCGCGGCGGAACTGGCGCGGCGGCAACCGCATTCCAGCTCCATGCCGCTCCCGTTCTCCGGTCTTGCGATCGCGCCCGAAACGCCGCCGATGGAGGCGAAGCTGGGCGACGAGATCCCCGCCGGCCCGGGCTGGCAATTCGAACCCAAGTGGGACGGCTTCCGCTGCCTGGCCTTCCGCGATGGCGACGCGGTCGAGCTGATGAGCAAGTCGGGCAAGCCGCTGGGGCGCTACTTCCCAGAAGTGGTGGAGGCGCTGGCGGCGCTCCGGGAAAGGCGGTTCGTGCTCGACGGCGAGCTCGTCCTGCCAGTGGGCGAGGTGCTGTCCTTCGCCGCGCTGCAGCTCCGGCTGCATCCGGCGGCTTCGCGCATCGAGAAGCTCTCACGCGAGACGCCGGCGCAGCTGATGCTGTTCGACTGCCTGCAGCTCGGCGGGGACGTGCTGCTGGACAAGCCGTTGTCAAAGCGCCGCGCGGCCCTTGAGGGCTTCCTGCGCCGGGCCGCAGGCCCGCGCCTGCACCTCTCCCCGGCGGCGGGGGACCCGCAGGTCGCCGCGGCCTGGTTCGAACGCAGCGGGGAAGCGCTCGACGGGGTGATCGCCAAACGCACCGACGCGCCATACCGGCCGGGCGAGCGGGCGATGATCAAGGTCAAGCAGCAGCGCACCGCCGACTGCGTGGTGGGCGGCTACCGCACCGGCAAGCACGGGATCGGCTCGCTCCTGCTCGGACTCTATGACGGCGTCGGCAAGCTGGACTACGTCGGCTACACCTCCTCCTTCAGCGATGCGGACCGCGCGGCCCTCGCCGAGCTGCTCGCGCCCTATGAAGGCCCGTCACCCTTTACCGGCAGCGCGCCCGGCGGGCAAAGCCGCTGGAGCGCCGGGCGCAGCACCGAATGGACCCCGCTACGCGCCGAGCTCGTCGCCGAAGTGACCTACGACCAGGTTACCGCCGGCCGCTTCCGCCACGGCACCACGTTCAGGCGCTGGCGGCCCGACAAGCGACCGGACCAGTGCACGCAGGACCAACTGGCGCACGAGCTCAGCCCGGCAGCGCTCGAGCAGGTGCTCGCCGAGATCGCCTGAAGGCGCCCGCTATCGGGGCGCCGGCGCACCCGGCGCCATAGTCTGCCCCCGCCCATCGCGGAACACCGGCTGGGTCCAGGCGTGCTTGCCGTTGCTATCGGTGATCGCGGCGCGGACGTAGGTTTCGTTTCCGGTGAAGCGGTAGCGCGGGCTCGTGCCGGCGGCTTCGGCCAGCACTTTGCCGTCCTGGCCGATGAAGCGGGTCGTGTAACGAGCGCCGGAGCGGGCCGGCTCGATGGTCACCGCGAACTCGGCGTCGCTCGCGGCGATATCGGTGAGCGTCACGCCGGTGGAGGCATAGAAGTCACCGCGCTCGATTCCGGCGCGGATGGCGGCCGGCGTGAGCTCGCTCGCGCGGACGACGATCCAGGCATGGCCGCGGCCTTCCGCGTTATGGCTGTCGTCGGAGCCGACGCCCCATACGACCTTGCCGCGCGAGAGCAGATAGTCCCAGTATCCCTCGGCGGAGGGCCGCACGTCGCCATTGCCGTCGCTGCCGCCGAGATCGTTCACGCTGCCGAGCCCGTTCCAGATCTCGAGCAGGGTGCCGTCGGGGATCTCGTCAAGGTCCTCGGGCCGCACGGACCAGCGGTAGTTCGGATGGTTGACCTGGGCGATGCCGTTCTGCGCGCGCACCGCGGCGATGTTGGCGCGAAAGGTCTCGGCGAGCGGCATCGCCGCCGGCGCATGGGCCCCGCAGCCCGAGCCGGTGCAGCGCCGCTCGCCCACTGGCCAGATGACGCGCGTCGTGAACAGCGAGTTCACGTGCGCGGCGGAGCGCGCCGGGTCCTCCCCCCACTGGGTGATTTCCTGCCCCGGCAGCACCAGAAAGCGCCCCTCGGCCCCGAACAGCGCATTCAGCGGTGCCACATCGGTGGCGAACTCGTGGTCGGTGACGAACAGGAACTGGTATCCGTTCTCGCGGTACCAGCGGACGACGCCATCAGGCGCCGTGTCGCCGTCGGAGTTGACGGTGTGCGTGTGCGTGTTGCCGCGGTACCAGTGCAGCTCAGGCGCGGATTGGGCGGCAACACTGTAATGCGCGAGCCCAAGCACTGCGGCGAATGCCAGTGCGAGCGGAGATCGGGCAAAACGACGAAGCGATCTACGCATTGCCAAGGCTATGCGTGTTTGCCGGCTGCGCCATTCCCCGATCCTCAGGCTTCTCAATCATTCGCTCCTCCCTGCTTCTCCGCTCGGCCCAAGGCCTGCGCTGCGGAGCGAGCGGACGTTGCTCCGATCGAGGATGACCCGGCCCATTTCGTCTCGCGCGATATCGAGATGCTCGGCAAGGAACTCGAGCCGTCGGTTCCAGAAATCTATGATGCTCGCGGGGCGGTAGAGGCTGTGCCCTTCGCCTTCATAGACGCGGTATTCAACGGGCTGCCCGAGCCGGCGCAGCGCGACGAAGGTTGCGTTGGCCCCATCGGGACCGATCGTGTCGAGCGCTCCTTGGCCGATCAACAGCGGTGCCCGAATCCTGTCGAAGAAGTGGATCGGTGAGTTGCGCCGGTAGAGGTCCGGGTCCTGCCAGTAGTGCACGCCCATCAGTCCCTGTCCGGATTCTGTCCAGCGCTCGCCGGAGTTGCCATTGTCGTTAAGTCGCAGCGTCATGGCGAGCAGGTCGGGATGGCCGGGACTGGTAATCACGGCCGCGCGGAACCGGTCCGAGTGAGTAAGCAACGCCAGCACCGAATAGCCGCCGTAGCTATGGCCCATCGCCGCGACGCGCGTGGGATCGGCGATACCCTGCGCGACCAGCGCATCGACACCGGGTATGACATTGGCCACCAAGTCCGCGAGAGGCTGCCCGACCCGCTGCGGCGCATCCGGGAAGAGGACGGCGTAGCCCCGTGTCGCCAGCAGTTGCATATTGGCCATCGGATCGCCGCTGCCGGCGAACCCGAACAGGTCGACGGCCTCCGATCCCATCTTCCCGCCATAGACCCACACAACGAGCGGCAACCGTTGACCCGGGCGATAGGTCGGGGGGAGCAGCAGCGCTCCCGCGAGTTCCTGCCCTTCGGCATTGCGCCAGTTGATCGTTTGGGCTTGTCCGAATCGGACCTCGGCGAGCGGCTCGTCCTGCGGAAGCCGGACCGGCGGACCGGCGGACCAGCTATGTAGGCGCTGCGGCGTCTGGCCCTGGCCCGCGGCATAGACGATGCGGCGATACCGGGCATCGATGTCGAGCGTGTCGAGGCGGCCGCGCGCAGGATCGATAAGCGCGCGTGCCGAACCTGCAGCGTTGATCGCGAATAGGCCGCTGCCTGCACCGGGCTCCCCACCGGTTACCCACAATTGCCCGGACGTGACAAAATCCTGTTCGTTCGGCGTCACCACATGCTGCAGTCGGACGCCATCCACGGCGGCGACTTGCCGCGCACCGCGTCCGTCGCGCCGGGCCGCCCAGATGCCGCCGTCGATTCCGACCGCATACACCGTAGACGAGTCGGCCGACCACAGGATGGACTCGGTTCCGGTTACCGCCTGTCCATCGGGGAGTTCGAGCAGCACCGGCGCGGGCCCCGCGACCGGCGCGATCGCGATACTGGCGAGCGGCTCTTTCACCCGATTGCCCTCGCTCGCGCGTGCCGCCGGAAAGGCGATGAAGCGACCGTCCGGAGACCAGCTGAAGGTACTGCTGCCAGACACTGCGGCGCCCGGCACCAGGATCCGGTCCTCGCGGCTCGCAAGGTCGACGAGGTGCAGGTCGTAGAGGTTTTCCTGGGTGCCCCGGATATCGCGACCGGCAAAAGCGGCATAAGCCACCGCGCTGCCATCGGGTGCCGGCGCGTGGAAATAGCCGGCGGCGACATTGCGAGCGATTCGTTGGATCCTGCCTTCCTCGACGTGGAAAACGGCTATGTCGCAGCGACCGACTTGACCTTCGTTGCAGCGATGCACCGCGCCCGGTGTCATCGCCGCGCGATTTCCCTGTACGGAAGCGGACGCCGGCAGGTTTGCACGGAACACATGCAGAGACGCGCCGGTCGTTGGAGAGCGCGTAAATGGCGGCTGGAAGGCATTGGAGCGCAACTGCGGACCGGCAGCGTCGGTTGCCGCCCCATCGGAGGCGACCATCGGCTTTTCACCTTCGGGCCAGGCCACCGCAACCAGGCGCCGGCTGTCCGAAAACCAACGAACCCGCCAGCCACGGATAAACGCGCCCTCGATGGCGCGGCTCCGACCTGTCTGGCGATCCCATATCCACAGCGTCTCCATCAGCGGCTCTCCGCTATCGACGGCGTAAGCGAGATAACGGCCGTCCGGCGACCAGCCGGCAATCCGCGCATCGCGCTCATCGTGATCGAGCGGGATGGTCCGCCCGCTGGCCTGGTCGACGAGGCGGATTTCTCTGCTCCTTGTTCGCGAGCCGCTTTCAACCGCCAACCAAGCCCCGTCGGGCGAGAAATCGACGGCACGGTAGCGCGGCTGCTGGAGCAGTTGTTCGATCGTTACCGGCCGATCGGCCGGCGGGGCTGCGTAGACGGACTGCGCGACCAGGCCGCCGATGATCAAGGCCAGCGAGGCCGACAGACGAGCACAGAGCTTCATGGTCACCTCAGAAGTGCTTGCGAAGGGATAGGGTAAACCGGCGCAGCCGCGGGTCGCCATATGTGCTGTACCCGTCTGTTGAGCCCGTGTCGGCGATGATCGGCGGGCTTGAATCGAAGATGTTCTGGACGCCGGCCACGATGTCCGTGCCGTTAAGGAATTCCGAGTGGCCGCTGCCGAAGCGGTAGCGGAGATAAAGATCATGGTAGGTTTGCGCGCGGATCCGCGTTGACCCCTGGTTCAGGATAGCCTGCTCACGGGCCGCCTGCTGAGCCGGGGTCAGCGGCTCGGCGGCTGCTGCGTACACCAGGTGCGAGTCATAATACTGCGCGTTCCAGCTGGCCGACCATGCTCCCCACGTCCAGTCCAGCCCGGCATTGCCGCGCCATTCCAAGGCGCTGCCGGTGCTGGAGAATCCGACCGAGTCTATGAACGGCGTCTCGGGCAGGAACTTGCGCTGTAACGTCGGCTGCCACGTCGCGACGGCGTAGGCGCGGAATGTCCCCAGCCCCCGGCTTTCGACCACGTAGTCAGCCTGCAGGTCGACCGCCTCGACATTCGTGCGGGCGACGTTGAGAAGACGCGCGTCGATGATGCGGATTGGCCCGGCGGTGAAGCCCGCGGGTGCATCGGGTTCAAGCGGATCGCGGATGATCCGTTCGGGCAGGAAGTCCTCTAGGTCCAGCAGTTGCTGCGGCGTTGGGGTGCGGATTTCATTGGTCTTGCGGATATTCACATAATCGGCCGACAGCCGCAGTCCCGGAACGAAGCGCGGCGTCAGCACCAGCCCCGCCGACCAGCTGGTCGAGCTTTCCGGCTTGAGATCGGGATGGCCGCTGGCGATTTGGAATCGAGCGACGGGTTGCCGGACACCGCCTCGCTTCGGGTCGATCAGGTTGCCACCGATATCGCGGCCGCCATCGTCGGCAATCTGTGTGACGCTGGGCGGCAGGAAACCGGTGCCGTAACTCGCGCGAACGGTGATGTCTTCGATCGGCTGATAACGCAGGCCGAAGGTGAAAAGCGTATCGTTCACTCTGTTCACATCCGGTGTGAACTCTGGAAGCGGGCTATCCGGACTCGGCAGAGTCACCTGGACCGGGAAGGGCTGCCTTGTGCGATAGGCGTCATGGCGGATCGAAGCCTGCAATTCGAGGGTGTGAGCCATCGGGAAATTGTTGGCAGGTGAAATCAGCGGCAGCCGGGCTTCGGCATAGGCCGACCGGGCGGTCTGCGAACGGCTCGGGATGTAGACCGTGTTGACCAGTGCGCGTTGAAGGGACGGCCGCTGGGCCTCGTCGCGATACTCAAGCAGTCCGGTGAGGGTCAGATCGCCGCCCGGCAGCCGCAGCAGAGGCCCCGAGATGCGGAACGCACCATTGTTGAGGATCGTATCGGCGGGTCCGAGACGGTTCGTCGGCGACGGCAGAAGGTAGGGTCCATAGTCGATCGGGTGGGTGTTGACGTCCCTCAACACATCGAGGGTGCCGTTGCTCAGAAGGGTTGTCACGGGCAGGCCGGGTCCTTCCCCGTCGGGATCGCCAGCCCCGACATTGGAGAAGGTCTGGATCGAGCGCGACCGCGCCCAGATGTAGTCAAAGCTCGCGCTCCAGTTGCCCGGCAGCCGCACGAGCAAGCCGCCATTGGCGCGCAGTGTGTCGACGACCGTCATGAACTCGTCTTCGAGGTTGGGCGTCGGAAAGCGTACCCGGATCGGGGTAGTGAACGGGTTGTTGGGCGCGTCGGCAGCTATGGTCACGCCGCTGAGCACAACGGCGATGCCGGGAAACTTACCCTCGTTGCGCTGCCAGGACATGTTAGCATAGGCCTCGAGCATGGAGCTGAACTCGCGGCGCAGATCGAAGCTTGCAGAGGCCACGGTCGGGCTGGCCAGGATGGCGCCTCGCGCGCCGTTCGATGTGTCGTCAGGAGCTACGAGATTGTACTGGCCTGCGTTGGCAAGCAGGGCGGCGCCATTGTCGCTGCCCGGGCCGGCATAACCGACCGGCACAAACGTCCGGTTGGATCCGAGCGATTGGCCGGTCGCACGCAGCACCAGGGGCGCATCGGTGCAAGTCGTCGCGGTCGCCGAGGCTGCGGTGCAGATGTTGGTCGTGTAGCCGAACGGCGGCGCGGTAAGCGTCGCGAATGCTGCCGGATTGTTGGTCTGTTGTAATGCGCGCGCACGTGCGACGAAATCGCGCTCGCCGTTGAGAAGCTCGCCGGCGCCAGAATAGCTGCCCGAGATCATGATCCGGGTCCGGCCTCCCTCCAGGCTGAAGCCGGCGGAGCCGTCCAGCCGAAACTCTGCGAAGTCGCCGCGGAAGGTGTTGCCGTAGGTCGCGCTGATATCGATGCCGCTATAGTCGCGCCGGGTGATGATGTTGATGACGCCGCCAGTGGCGCTGCCGCCATAGATGCCGCCCGCAGTCGCTGGCAGCACCTCGATCCGTTCCACCGTGGCGAGCGGAATGCCGTTGATGTCGGGCTGAGTGAGGCCGAAATTGAGACCGTTCGCGCTGGGCATGCGGCGCCCGTCGACCAGGACGAGCGTCTGGTTGGTGCCCAGGCCTCGCAGATTGATTTCGCTGCCGACGGACGAAGCAGCCCGGGACAGCCGGGCCTGGCCGGGCGTTGTCTGGACCGTGTTCATCGGCAGGCGGGCGCGGAAGAAGTCGTTGATACTGCTGGCTTGGGAGTTCTCGATTTCGGATCGGCCGAACACGACATAAGCCTGGGTGTCGTCTTCCGTACGGCGAATATCGACATTGCCGGTCCTGGCCCCCACCACCAGGATCTCCGGCGTCGCCCCCGCTCCGGCGCTCCCGCTACCCGCCGCGGCGCCTCCGGCTCTGTCTTCCCCCGGAGCAGCAGGCGCCGTGACGACGAGGATTCCTCGCTGGCTGCGGCTCGCTTGCAGGCCGGTGCCGCGCAGCAGCAGCGCCACGGCCTCGTCGGTCGCATGGGCGCCGGTTACGGCCGTGCTACGCTTGCCGCGCACGACGCGTCCTTCGAAGATGACCTGCTCGCCGGATTGGCGGGCCAGGGCGCGCAAGGCGGCGCCGAGGTCCTGCGCGGGCACGTCGAAATCGTGCGTGCGGGCCTGGGCGTAGGCTGCCGGCGGCGTAGCCAGAACGGCAAAGGCGATGGCCGATCCCAGGAACAGGTTTCGGCGGCGGCGCGGCCTGATGGTCATTTCGTCGTTCCCCCTATCGCCGCGATCGTCGCGGCATGGGTTAGACGCACAAGCCCCCGAGCCGCGAAATCAGCCGGCCGGGGAATCCGAGATCAGCGCGACGGCGCCGTCCTGCTCGCGCGCGCGAAGCGGAAACACCGTCGTCACGGCATCGATGAAGCCCGCCGTGTCGCCGGCATTGAACACCCCGCTCACCAGCAGTCGCCCGGCCGCCGCGTCACCGAGCACGATCTTCCGGTCGGAGTACCGGTTGACCCGCTCGACCGCCAGCTTCAGCGGCTCGTCGGCGAAGCTGAGTTGGCCGCCTTCCCAGGTGAGCGAGCGCTGGGCGTCGACCCGAGCTACCGTCGCGGTCGGCGCGCCCACGGCGGCGACGAGCTCGGTGCCGGGAGTGAGCGCGCGTTCGGCCGCGATCGGCCTCGCGGCGAGCCGCACGGGGCGCGGCGGGGCGTCGCTCGGCCCGTCCTCCAGCACCGATACGCGTCCTTCGTAGAGGATCACCCGCATCTCGTCGTTCAGCATCTCGACGCTGAACGAGGTGCCGGTCGCGACCACCATCTTGCCGCCAGCGCGCACCGTGAACGGCCGCCGCGCATCCTTGGCCACGTCGAACCGGGCCCGGCCCGACAGCAGATGCAGCGATCGCCGCTCGGTCCCGTAGTCGACCTCGACCTCGGTCGCCGCATCGAGCGAGACGCGCGATCCGTCTTCGAGCCGGACCACGCGGCGCTCGCCCACGCCGGTCTGATACGCGAGGGGCTGGTGATACAGGAGCAGCGCGGAAGCCAGCAGCAGCAAGAGGCAGGCGGCCGCCGCCGGTATGCGCCAGCTCCTGAACCGCCGTTCCCACCGCCTGCCGCCGGCGCTGCGCATGGCCTCCAGCGCATCGGCGCGCACGCCAATCAGCTCGGGCGCGTCGGCAGCCTGGCGGGCGCCGTGCCAGGCCAGCATGACCCGGTCGAAAGCGGCGCGGTTGCCGGGCTCGGCGAGCCACACTTCGAACGCGATCTGTTCCTCCAGCGACAGCTCCCCGCCGGCCAGGCGGACGCACCAGGCGCTCGCCTCGCTGCGCGGCCGGCCGGTCTCGTCGGGCGCCAGGGAGCTCATGGCTTCGGTCCCAGGCGCTCGGCCAGCGTCTCGAGCGCGCGCTGGATGTGGAGCTCGACGGATCTCACGGACAGCGAGAAGCAGTCGGCGATCGTGCGCTTGTCGATGTTCTCGAGCCTGTACAGCGTGAATATCCTTCGGGTCTTCTCGGGCAGGTCGGCGATGCCGGAGATGAGGACCGTCAACTCCTCCCTTGCCACGGTGATCCTGTACGGGTCGAGCGGATCGACGTCGACGTCTCCCGCCAGGCGGACCTCGTCGTGATAGTCGGCCCTGACCTTCTCCCGCCGCGCCCGGTCCCGCAAGAGATTGGCGGCCACCTGGAAGATGTAGGCATCGGCCGATTTCATCCGCGTCGAGGCGCTGCGCGCGATCCGCACGAAGACCTCCTGAACCAGGTCTTCGGCTTCGGCGCGATTGCCGACGCGCCGCATGAAGAACGACAGCAGAGCCGGCCGCAGCCGGCGGTCCAGGTCGCTCAGGTCGTCTGCACTCGGCGTGATCATGGACGCGGCTCGGGCGAAGCTGACTGTCATCTAACTGTAAGACGCGCGGATGTCAGCTTTACGAAATCCGCCCCGGGACGGCGCTCACTGCTTGCTCGAGATCGCCGCCAACCGCGCGGCGATGCGTAGCGCCTCTAGAACCTGCCCCCGACGAGGGCATCGAGGGCGCCTTGCAGGATCACCGCGGCGGCGTGGCTGTCGATCCGTTCGGCTCTTTTGGCGCGGCTGAAGTCCTGCGCGATCAGGTCGCGCTCGGCGCTGGCGGTGGACCAGCGCTCGTCCCACAGCAGGACCGGCAGGCCGAGCGGCGCGAGGTTGCGGGCGTAGGCGCGGGCCGATTGGACCCGCGGCCCTTCGCTGCCGTCCATGTTGAGCGGGAGGCCGAGCACGATCCCGGCGGCGCTGCGCTCCCTGGCGAGCGCTTCCAGCAAGGCTCGGTCGCGTGCGAACTTGCCACGCGGGAGGGTCTTTCCGGGCGAGGCGAAGCGCCAGCCGGCGTCGCTCAGGGCCGTGCCGATGGTCTTTGTGCCGAGGTCGAGTCCGAGCAGCACGCCTCCGTTTGGCAGCGCTTCGCGGAAGTCGATGGCGCTGGTGGTGATCAGCGGGGCTGCGTCGTCCATGCCCGTACCCGCCGCGCAACGTCCAGTTGCAGGTTCCGCCAGAACAGCGGGATGTCGTAGACGTGATAGTTGTTGCCCGGCAGCACATAGGCGCCAAGGTCCGGCGGGTCGCCGATCAGCAGCAGCCCGCGCTCGTCGCAGCGCGCGGAAACGGCGCCGACGACGAGTTCGCCGGACGAAAGGTCGCCGTTCGGAACCAGGGTGCCGAGGTTGCGCTCCGCCGGGGCGGCGCCGTTGATGCTGCCGGTCAGCGGATTGACGCACAGCACGCCGCTTTCGCCGCGCGGCTTCCCGTCGTAGCCCGGCGATCCGCGGTAGTGCTCCAGCAGCATGCCCGGATCGGCTGGCTCGGCGAAGCTGGACCAGGACACGATGCACCCGGCCTGGTCCGCCGTGGCGCAAGCCGGCAGGCCCAGCGCCGGAAGGTCGTGCTCGACCGAGATCGGCCAGCCGACCGGATAGGCCATCGCCACCCGGTCCTGCAGCGGAGTCCCGGCGATGCGATCCTTCAGCAGGCGGACGATGTGCGATGCGCCCTGGCTGTGCCCGGCGAGCACGATCGGCATATCCGGGCCGACGGTCTCGACGAAGAAGTCGAATGCCTGGCTTACGTCCCGATAGGCGGCGTCGATCGCCAGGAGCGCCGCGGGCGAGTCCGTCAGGTAGGCACCGAAAGTGGCCTGGCGGTAGCGCGGGGCCCAGATCTCGCTCGCTTGGTTGAACGGGCTGGCGAGTCCCCGCAGGAACAGCCGCGCGCGCGCCTGGGAGTCGGCATCGTCCAGCGGGGCGTTCCAGTTGCTGCGGTCGAGGAAGCTGGTCGGGTGGACGAAGAACACAGCGAACCGCGGCGCCTCCTCCGCCTCTTGCGGCTCGGCGGCCTGCCCCGAAGCTTCGGCGAACTCCGGCTGCCAGCGCGCAGGGTCGTTCGTCACCCCGAGACCGGGGCGCGAGAACCACATCGCCGGGTCGTGATAGGCATTCGCCTCGAGCGGCTGCTGCTCGACGAACGAACTGTCGGGCACGAAGGCGATGCGGGTCAGCTTGTCCGACCACAGGCGCAGGGCGATCAGCCCGGCGATGGCCAGGACGATGCAGACGGCAATGAAATAGAGGAACTTACGCGCCATGCGCCGCCTTTGCCTGCGGGTTCTCCCGGTCGTTCATTTCTGCCCGGCGCTCGAGCCAGACCTTGATCATCGCCATCAGCGGATCGGCCAGGAACAGGCCGAGCACGCCGAACAGGATGCCCATGATGAGCTGCGATGCCAGCACCATGGCTGGCGCCAGGTCGACCGTCTTCTTGGCTATCAGCGGGATCACCACGTAGCCGTCGAAGGTCTGCACCAGGAAGTAGACGAAGATCGTGTAGAGCCCCATCTCGGTGCCGCCGGAGAAGCCCACCAGCACCATCAGGATGCCCGCGATGAGTGCTCCGAGGTTGGGGATGAACGCGAGCAGCCCCGTCAGGATGCCGAGCAGGGCGGCCATCGGCACGCCATAGGCGAACAGCATGATCCAGGTGAACACGCCTTCGAAGAACATGCCGACCAGGCGCCCAGCCATCAGCCGCCGCATCGTCGCGCCCATGCGGTTGGCGGTGACGTAGAAGTCCGCGCGGGTGGCGCTCGGCAGGAGCCAGGCGACGGCACGCTCGTAAAGCCGCGGCTCGAAAGCCACGTAGATGCCGATGATGACGATCAGGAACACCGTCGCCAGGCTGCCGAAGATGCCGCCGATGGCGCGGGTCACAGTGCCGACTCCGCTGACCAGGTTGCCGGCGTAGCTGCTCATATCCGACTGACTGACCGCGAAGCCCCGGGATTGAAGCCATGCGAACAGTCGGGCGAGTTGTTCGCTCACCAGAGCCGGGAACTGGGCCGCCTGCTGCGAAATCTGCGAGCCGGCGAAGTAGGACAGCCAGACGAAGAACGCGACGACCAGCAACAGCACCACGACCAAGCGCAGGCTGCGGGCGATCGGCAGGACCCGGCCGACGAGCCTTGCGCCGCCGTCGAGCATCGCCGCGAAGACCATCGCCCCGAAGATCACCAGCAGCGATTGCGAAACGTAGACGAACAGCAGCGCCAGGCCGACGACCGCCACCCAGATGGCGGCGCGCTTGGCTTCGTAGCGAAGTTGCGGGCTGGCAATGTGAGTCGGGCTGCTGCCGATCGGCTCGTGGGCGTCCTCGTCCGCAGCGGCTTCACTCATCCGGCTGGCCCTTTCCCCGTATTTCGGGGCGCAAGCTGGTCCAGGCGCGGCCTTCGCGCAAGGAGTTCCACCAGCTCAGCGGGTTCAGGGAGGTCGTGCCGTCGAGCGAGAAGGTGATGAACTCCGCCCGTCCGCCGATGTTCTCGATCGGCACCGGGCCGCCGAGGCCGTTGCCGAGGAAACCGGCCGGGGCGCGGCTGTCCGCCGAATGATCCCGGTTGTCGCCCATCAGGAACACGTGCCCTTCGGGAACGGTGATCTCGCGGTAGTTGTCGAGCGCCTGGTTCATGTGGTCGATCACCAGGTAGCTCGCGCCGTTGGGCAGGGTTTCGCGGTAGGTCGGCGGTTCGAACACGACCTCGCCGCTCGGCAGGACGGCGCGGTAGCGATCGAACTCGGCTAGGCAGGGGCGGCCGTCGCAAATCTGGCCGTCCTCAGCGATGCGCACCGGCGGCTCGAATTCCTGCGGGACCTCCTCGCCGTTGAGGATGATCTGCCCGCCGACCACGGCGATCCGGTCGCCGGGAAGGGCGACGACACGCTTGATGTAGTCCTCGTTCTTGTCCGGCGGCACGGCGATTACGATGTCGCCGTACTCGGGCGTCGAAGGTGCGATCCGCCAGTCGCCGCGCGGCAGGATGTGGAAGCTCGCCGAAACCCAGCTCCAGCCATAAGGATACTTGCTCACCACCAGCCGGTCGCCGACCAGCAGGTTCGGCTGCATCGAGGCGGAAGGGATGTAGAACGGCTTGGCGATGAAAGTGTGGAACGCCAGCACCGCCAGCAGCATCAGCGCCAGCCCGCGCAGTTCCTGCAGCCAGTTGACCTTGTCGGCCTTCTTGTCGGTTTTCTCTTCCATGGTCGGACTGGCGGGCGCTGAACTCATAGCGGGCGGGCCTCGATGATCACGAAGGCCTGCGCCCATGGATGGTCGTCGGTGAGGGTGAGATGAATGACGGCCTCATGGCCGTCCGGCACCATTTCCGCAAGGCGCTTGGCCGCGCCGCCCGTGAGCTGCAGCGTCGGTGCGCCGGACGGTGCGTTCACCACCCCGATGTCCTTCATGTAGACGCCGCGGTAGAAACCGGTGCCGACAGCCTTGGAGAACGCCTCCTTGGCGGCGAAGCGCTTCGCGTAAGTCCCCGCGCGGGTATAGGGCCGCCGCGCCGCCTTGGCCCTCTCGACCTCGGTGAAGCAGCGCTGCTCGAACCGGCCGCCGTGACGGTCGAGCGCCGCCTGGATACGCTCGATGTTGCACAGGTCGGAACCCATGCCGATGATCACGTGAAATCCTCCCCGGGACGGGGAGAGGGACCGCCCGCGCAGCGGGTGGTGGAGGGGGCCCGGGCACAAGCGGGGCGCCGGCGGAGGGCCCCCTCCACCATGCTGCGCATGGTCCCCCTCCCCGTCCCGGGGAGGATTGGGTGCCTGCCGCTCACCGTTGGAACCTCACCGCGCCAGATCCATCAGCTCGCGCATGCGCACGACTGCAGGCTCCAGCCCGACGAAGATCGCTTCGCCGACGAGATAGTGGCCGATGTTGAGCTCGGCGAGCTGCGGAATGGCGGCGATCGGCTGGACGTTCTCGTACGTCAGGCCGTGGCCGGCGTGCGGCTCGATCCCGTTCTTGGCTGCGAGGGCGGCCATGTCGGCGATTCGCTTCAGCTCGGCTGCCACCTGGTCGCCAGTCGCGTGGGCGTATTCGCCGGTGTGGAATTCGACCACCGGCGCGCCGAGGCGCAGCGCGGCCTCGAGCTGGCGCTCGCTGGCTTCGATGAACAGGCTCACGCGGATGCCGGCGTCGGCCAGTCGGGTAACGATCGGCGCCAGGTGGTTGTGCTGCCCGGCCGCGTCCAGGCCGCCTTCGGTGGTGCGCTCCTCGCGCTTCTCCGGGACGATGCAGGCAGCGTGCGGCTTGTGGGCCAGGGCGATGGCCAGCATCTCCTCGGTCGCAGCCATCTCCAGGTTCAGCGGCAGGTCCGTGGCGTCCTGGATCCGCTTGAGATCGTCGTCGCGGATATGCCGCCGATCCTCCCGCAAGTGCGCGGTGATACCGTCGCCGCCGCAGCGGGCGACGATCTCGGCCGCGCGCACCGGATCGGGATGGTCGCCGCCGCGGGCGTTGCGGATCGTGGCGACGTGATCGATGTTGACGCCGAGACGGAGGCGCGGCGTCCCCTCCTGGGCTTGCGGAAGGCTCAAGCCTTGCGGCTCCCCGGCTTCTCGATCGGCTTTGCGGCGAGCTCCGGCGGAACTTCGTCGGGCCCGTATGTGGGGAAGTTGATCTCCACCAGAGTGAACAGTGGAACGCCGAGATCGACCTCTCCGGCCGAGCGGTCGACCAGCGCCGCGGCGGCAATCACTTCGCCGCCTTCGGCGTTGATCGCCTTGATCGCCTCGCGGCTGGAAAGCCCGGTGGTGACCACGTCCTCCACCAGCAGGACCTTTTCTCCCGGCTTCATGTCGAAGCCACGGCGGAATTCGAACGTGCCGGTCGGGCGTTCGACGAACACCGCATCCACTTCCAGCGCGCGGCCCACTTCATGGCCGATGATCACGCCGCCCATCGCCGGGGAGACGACCTTCTCTATCTGCGTGCGAATATCGCGCGGCAGCTTGTGCACGAGCGCACGGGCGAGCGTCGCAGCCCGTTCCGCATTCATCAGCACGCGCGCGCACTGCAGGTAATAGGCACTGTGCCGCCCGGATGAGAGCTGGAAGTGGCCTTCCAGCAGGGCATGGCTGGCGCGGAACTCTGCGAGGACCTCGTCTTCGGTCATAGCGGTGTGGTAAACCCCTCTTTCGATGCGCGTTTGCGGCATGGCACGGGCCTGTCGAAAAATCTCCCTAGAAGCGCTTGAGGCATGGGGCAAGCGCGCGTATAGGCGCCGCGAAACCTGCCCTCCCGGGCGGAACGCGCATCCGCGCGCCCATGCTTACGGATACGGAAAGCGTCAGACAGATGAACTTCGGCGATATCGCCCGCAAGCGGTTGAGTTTTCTTGGAATTCTTCTTGCCGCATTGGCCCTTTCCGCGGCCCCCCAGGGCGCGCTCGCGCAAGCGACCGGAGAGCTCGACGCGCAGGCGGAAAACGTGGCCGACCCGGCCGTTCCGGAGCCAGCGACGGCGGAGCCGACGGTGACCGAGGCCGCGCCCGGTGCCGATGCTTACACGCCGCTCGGGCCGGAATGGATTAAGGGTCGCCCGACCGCTCCGTCGGAGGACATGCTCGCATCGATCTCGTTCCAGGAGCAGTACTCGGACGACGGCCAGTTCGCCCTGTGGATGCACGACGCGATCCTGATCCCCATGATCACGGTCACCAGCCTGCTCGTGCTGGGGCTGCTGCTGTGGGTGATCGCGCGCTTCAACCGCCGCAGGAACCCGGTTCCTTCGAAGACCAGCCATAACACCCTTATCGAGATCATCTGGACGGTCGTTCCGGTGCTGATCCTGGTGATCATCGCGGTGCCTTCGATCACGCTGCTGTCGCGCCAGTACAAGAGCGCGCCGGAAGATGCGCTGACGGTGAAGGTCACCGGCTACCAGTGGTACTGGGGCTACAGCTACCCCGACAACGGCGGGTTCGAGGTGATCTCGAACATGCTCGACGACGAAGCGGCGCTGAGCCGCGGCGAGCCCGCGCAGCTCGCGGTGGACAACCGCATGGTCGTTCCTGTCGGCGTGCCGATCCGCATCCAGACGACCGGGGCGGACGTGATCCACTCGTTCGCCGTGCCGAGCCTGTGGTTCAAGATCGACTCGGTGCCCGGCCGGATCAACGAACGGGTCATGACCATCAACGAACCCGGCATCTACTACGGCCAGTGTTCCGAGCTTTGCGGCGCGCGGCACGCCTACATGCCGATCGCGATCGAGGCAGTGCCGATGGCCCGCTTCAACGCGTGGCTCCGTTCGCAGGGCGGCACGCCGAAGGGTGAGGGCGCTCCGCAGGGGGCGGCACCGGCACTGGCGCCGCAGGAACCCGAATCCGCTGTCGAGGGCGCCCCGGGCGCCGGCGAGGCCCCGGAAGCGGGCACGCCCGAAGTCACCCCCGCCGCCGGCAACCCGGCCTGAGCGCCTCGAATTTAGAACCAAGGTTATCACGTCATGGCCACCACTGCCGACACCTTCCAGGCTCACCACGAAGAGCACCACCACGATGCCGACCATAAGCCGGGCTTCTTCGCCCGCTGGTTCATGTCCACCAACCACAAGGACATCGGCACCCTCTACCTGATCTTCGCGATCATGGCCGGTATCATCGGCGGCGCGATCTCCGGCATCATGCGCCAGGAACTGGCGCAGCCGGGCATCCAGGTGCTGGGCAGCGTTGCGGCGTGGCTCAACGGCGGCACGGTCGACATGGACCAGGCGCTGCACACCTGGAACGTGCTGATCACGGCCCACGGCCTGATCATGGTGTTCTTCATGGTGATGCCGGCGATGATCGGCGGCTTCGGCAACTGGTTCGTGCCGCTGATGATCGGCGCGCCGGACATGGCGTTCCCGCGCATGAACAACATCTCGTTCTGGCTGACCGCCGCCGGCTTCGTCAGCCTGATGGCCTCGACTTTCGTTCCTGGTGGCACCGGCCTCGGCGCCGGCACCGGCTGGACGGTCTATGCTCCGCTCTCGACGAGCGGTTCGCCGGGCCCGGCGGTCGATTTCGCGATTTTCTCGCTGCACCTCGCCGGTGCCGCGTCGATCATGGGCGCGATCAACTTCATCACCACGATCTTCAACATGCGCGCGCCGGGCATGACCCTGCACAAGATGCCGCTGTTCGTGTGGTCCGTGCTGGTCACCGCGTTCCTGCTGCTGCTGGCGCTGCCGGTGCTCGCCGCGGCGATCACCATGCTGCTGACCGACCGCAACTTCGGTACGACGTTCTTCGACCAGGCCGGCGGCGGCGATCCGGTGCTCTACCAGCACCTGTTCTGGTTCTTCGGCCACCCGGAAGTGTACATCATGATCCTGCCGGGCTTCGGCATGGTCAGCCAGATCGTCGCGACCTTCAGCCGCAAGCCGGTGTTCGGCTACCTCGGCATGGCTTACGCCATGGTCGCGATCGGCGTGGTCGGCTTCGTCGTCTGGGCCCACCACATGTACACCGTGGGCATGAACGTGAACACGAAGATGTACTTCACGGCCGCCACGATGGTCATCGCGGTGCCGACCGGCATCAAGATCTTCAGCTGGATCGCCACGATGTGGGGCGGCAGCCTGGAGTTCAAGAGCCCGATGGTCTGGTCGCTGGGCTTCATCTTCCTGTTCACCGTCGGCGGCGTGACCGGCGTCGTGCTGGCCAACGGCGGCATCGACGACAACCTGCACGACACCTACTACGTCGTCGCGCACTTCCACTACGTGCTGTCGATGGGTGCGGTGTTCGCGCTGTTCGCCGGCTTCTACTACTGGTTCCCGAAGATGAGCGGGAAGATGCACTCCGAGTTCCTGGCGCACCTGCACTTCTGGGTGTTCTTCGTCGGCGTGAACATCATCTTCTTCCCGATGCACTTCCTGGGCATGAACGGCATGCCGCGCCGCTATCCGGACTACACCCCGGCGTTCTCCTACTGGAACGAGATCGCGACGGTCGGTTACTGGATCATGGCCGGTTCGATGCTGATCTTCTTCGCCAACCTGATCTACGCGTTCGTGGCGGGCCGGAAGGCTGCTCCGAACTACTGGGGCGAAGGTGCCACGACGCTGGAATGGTCGCTGACCAGCCCGCCGCCGTACCACCAGTTCGAAACGCTGCCGGTGATCGAAGAGCATCACGACTATCACGATCACATCGCCGACAGCCCGGCGAAGGCATAAACAGCACGGCTGCAGGCCTCGCCTGCGGCATGCTACAGGTGGGGGCGCGCCGGAGACGGTGCGCCCCTGTCGCATGAGGAAACCGCGAACCCGCTATGACCAGCGCCGCAACCCCAGTCCCGGCCGAATGGCGCGATTTCTTCGCGTTGACGAAGCCGCGGGTCATGAGCCTGGTGGTCTTCACCGGGCTTTGCGGGCTGCTCGCGGCGCCGGGCTCGATTCATCCGGTGCTCGGCTTCACCGCCGTGCTGTGCATCGCGCTTGGCGCGGGTGGGGCGGGCGCGCTCAACCAGTGGTGGGAAGCGGACATCGACGCCGGGATGAAGCGTACCGCCAAGCGCCCGCTGCCCGGCGGGCGGATGGAGCGGACCAACGCGCGCGACTTCGGGATTGCGCTGTCGGTCTCCTCCGTGCTGGTCATGGGCCTGGCGGTGAATTGGCTTTCCGCCGCGATCCTCGCGCTCTCAATCGTCTACTATGCGGTCGTCTACACCATCTGGCTCAAGCCGCGCACGCCGCAGAATATCGTCATTGGCGGGGGTGCCGGCGCTTTTCCGCCGCTGATCGGCTGGGTCGCGGTGACCGGCGACATCACGCTGATGCCGGTGCTGCTGTTCGCCATCATCTTCGTGTGGACCCCGCCGCACTTCTGGGCGCTCGCGCTGTTCGTGCAGACCGATTATGCCAAAGTCGGCATCCCGATGCTGCCGGTGGTGAAGGGGGAGGCGGCAACTCGCCGGCAGATCCTCGCCTATTCGCTGGTCCTGTTCCTCGTCAGCCTGGCCCCCTGGTGGATCGGCGGCACGGGCATGATCTACGGCATTGCCGCGGTGGTTCTGTCGGCCCTGTTCGTGGTCCTGTCCCTGCCCGTGGGGGTGCGCCGCAGCGGGGAGGATGACCGGATGAAGCCGGAGAAGCGCCTGTTCGGCTATTCGGTGCTGTATCTCTTCGCGCTGTTCGCCGCGCTGGTTGCGGATCGGCTGATCCTGGGGCAGGGGCTTTCGTCATGACTCCCGAAGAACAAGACGCTCACAAACGGGCCCGCCGCGGCCGCAACATCGCCCTGGCGCTCGTGTTGGTAGGGTTCGTGGTGCTGTTCTACGCCATCACGATCGCGAAGATCGGCGGGAGCTGACCATGGCCAGCCGCCCGCTCGACAGCCGCAACCGCCGCACCGGCATCATCGCGCTGCTGGCTGCCGTGGCGATGCTCGGCATGGGCTATGCCGCGGTCCCGCTCTACCGCCTGTTCTGTCAGGTGACCGGCTTCGGCGGCACGACCCAGCGCGCGACCGATGGCCAGGCGGCCAGCGCAGCCGAGATCGCCCGCAGCGCCGGCACCCGGACGATATCGGTGCGCTTCGACGCCAACACCACGCGCGACGTGCCGTGGGACTTCCGTCCGCTGCAGGTGACCGACACCGTCGCCATCGGCGAGCGCGACATGGCCGTGTTCGTGGCGAAAAATAACTCGGACGTGCCGGTCACCGGCAGCGCCACCTTCAACGTCACGCCCGTGCAGACCGGCGCCTACTTCAACAAGATCCAGTGCTTCTGCTTTACGGAGCAGACGCTCCAGCCGGGGCAGGAAGTTCGCATGCCGGTGATCTACTACGTCGACCCCAAGATCCTCGACGACGAGAACGCCCGCGACGTCGAGCAAATCACGCTCAGCTACACATTCCACAAGCTGGAGAAGCAGGGCTCCTGAATCTGGGCCCTTACCCTCTGGACCCGCGCGACGCGGCCCATTAAGGGCCTGCGCAAACAAGGACACGGAAGCGACTGTCATGGCCGGTGCCAAGAACCACGATTACCACATCCTGCCGCCCGATATCTGGCCGCTGGCCGGCTCGATCTCGGCGCTTACGTTCACCACCGGCATGGTGCTGTACATGCATGAGATGGCCAATGCCTGGCTCGTGCTCGGCCTCGGCGTCGCCGGCTTGATCGCGACGTTCTTCAGCTGGTTCTCGAACATCGTGAAGGAAGCCCAGGCGGGCGACCACACCCCGGTGGTGCAGCTTCACCTGCGCTACGGCATGATCCTGTTCATCGCTTCGGAAGTGATGTTCTTCGTTGGGTGGTTCTGGTCGTGGTTCGACTTCGCCCTGTTCCCCTCGACGCTGAGCGAGGCGATCGGCGGCACGTTCCCGCCGGCGTCGATCGAAGCCGTGATGGACCCGTTCGACCTGCCGCTGCTCAACACGCTGATCCTGCTGTGTTCGGGCACGACCGTCACCTGGGCGCACCACTCGCTGATCCACGGCGACCGGGACGGCCTGAAGAAGGGCCTGTGGCTGACGATCCTGCTGGGCGTGCTGTTCAGCTGCATCCAGGCTTACGAGTATGCCCACGCGCCGTTCCCGTTCGGCCAGAACACCTACGGCTCGGCTTTCTACATGGCGACCGGGTTCCACGGCTTCCACGTGCTGGTCGGCACGATCTTCCTGATCGTCTGCCTGGTGCGCACCTACAAGGGCCACTTCACTCCGCGCCAGCACTTCGGTTTCGAAGCGGCGGCATGGTACTGGCACTTCGTCGACGTGGTGTGGCTGTTCCTGTTCGTGGTCGTCTACGTGTGGGGCGGCTGGGGCGCCGAAGTCCACTGATCCCATGACGGGCGATCCGTCTTCCAAAGGGCAGCCCGCTTTCGGCGAGGCTGCCCTTTTCGGTTTGTGTCCCGAGTGCGGCGCCAAGATATGACCCGCCGCGTTCCCATCTTCGCCACCATCGTCGTAGCCGCGGCCATCGCCACGATGATCGCGCTCGGCATCTGGCAGTTCGGCCGCGCGGAATGGAAAGCCGATCTGATCGCCCGCTACGGCCAGGCGCAGTCCATGTCCTCCGAAGTGCCCTGGCCTCGCAGCGAGACCGACCTGGAGCAGTCCCTGTTTCGCTGGAGCGGCTTCACCTGCGAGCGGGTGCTGGAAATGCGATCCGGTGCCGGCACGAGTGCGCGCGGAGAGAAAGGCTGGCGGCACGTGGCCCGCTGCGCCGTCGACGGCGGGGGAGAGGCGGAGGTCGCGCTGGGCTGGTCGCAAGGGCCGCAGGCGCCGCAGTGGCCGGGCGGGGAAGTACGCGGCATCATCGCGCCCGGCGGCGTCCTCCAGGCCGCTCAGCCTGTAGAGGGGCTCGCTCCGCTTGCTCCGCCCGATCCCAGCGACCTGCCGAACAACCACCTCGCCTACGCCGGCCAGTGGTTCTTCTTCGCACTCACCGCGCTCGTGATCTACGTCCTGGCGCTGCGCAGGCGGCGGAGTTCTCCGTCTCCACGCTGAGCGGATCACGGTCCGAGTGAGGACTGCGCCCATGTTCGAAACCGTCACCCTGAACTTGTTTCAGGGTCCATCTCTCCGCCTGCACGACCTGCGCCCGGAGGCACCATGGATGCTGAAGCGAGTTCAGCATGACGGTGATGGGCGGTGGGTGGATCTCTAGAGATTCTGATCCCGACGCGATGCCAGGGCGAGTTTCCTGACGAGCTCGTCGGGGATGGGTCGGCTCGGCGAGAAGGTGACGCCGGTCTTGCTGGCCTTGAGCCCCGCCGCGGCGATCTCACCGGCATGCGACTCGATCGCGGAAGGCGCCAGATAGAGGCCGCATTGCTTGCTAAAAGCGCCATAGCCTGCGGCGATAGATTGTCCGATCCTGAACCCGGGCATCTTGTAGGCGATGACCTCCTCGGCGTCGGGCAGTGCGTCCGCGAGCTGGGCGCGCAAGCGCATCAGCAGGGGGCGGAGGCCTTCAGGAGCCTCGGCTATGTAGGCGTCGTGATTGGCAACCATGGTCAGGGCCTAATCGATCCGATCTCTTGCTTATCCCTACTTGTACATCCCGTCGCGCAAGTTGATGCCGTGCTCGAGCCAGGCCTTGAGCGCGCAGAGCATCTGCGACCAGCCCTGGCAGTTGCCGTAGCTTGCCTGCAGCGCGCCCTGGTTCTCCCGCCAGCCTTCCTCGGCGATCTCGACGAGTGTGCGGCCGTCGTCGAGCGCCTTGAAGGTCATCGTCACCGTGGTGCGGTAATCCGCATCCGTTAGCTCGCCGCCCTCGAGGTTCGGCGCTTCGCCTTCGCTCGCCTGCCATTCCAGGACGATCCGCTCGTCCGGCACGACTTCGGTCACCTGGACCGGGAAGGCGCCAGGGTAGTCGTGGAAATCCCAGGTGACTGTCGCCCCTTCCTCGATGCGCCCCTGAGCGCCGCCGGTGGTGAAGTAGCGCGAAAGCTGGTCCGGATCGGCGACCGCCTCGAACACCTCGTGCACCGGCTTGGCGATCCGCGCGGCGACCCTGAATTTCAGTTCCATCGGAAGCCTCCTCTTGAGTCGCTGCGAGTTATGTTATAAAATCATAACATGTCAACCGAAGACCAGTTCGATGCCGTTTTCAAGGCGCTGGCCAATGCCGTGCGGCGCGGGATCTGCGACGAGCTCAAGCTCCGCCCGCTGACGACCAAGCAGCTTTGCGCCGCGTTCCCGCAGCTCGACCGCTGCACGGTGATGCAGCACCTCAGGATTCTGGAGGAGGCAGGGCTGGTCGTGCCGGTGCGCAAGGGGCGGGAGCGGTTCAACTATCTCGACGCAATGCCCATCCAGACGATCCACGAGCGCTGGATCGGCCCGCACGCTGCCGGCGCGGCGGCGGGGCTCAATCGGCTCAAGCGAGAGTTGGAGGGCGTCCAATCCACATCCGTTCGTCCTGAGCCTGTCGAAGGACGATAGGGCGCGCCTTCCGTGGTTCGACAAGCTCACCACGAACGGAGAGTTTGTGACCCGGCGAATCCCCACCGGCAGGTGGGTTCCAAGCAAAAGGTCCGTTCGTCCTGAGCTTGTCGAAGGACGAGGGCGCGACATCGAGGGATCGGCAGGCCCGCCAGAACGGAGACTTTACGCCCGCCTAGCCCCCATTGCTTGCCCGGCGCGCGGCGTGCGGCTAACCGCCCTGCTGCATGGAATACATCTCGACACGCGGCAGCGCCCAGTTACCTGTTAATGGGCCGCTCGATTTCGAAGGCGCGACGCTGGCCGGGCTGGCGTCCGACGGCGGCCTTTACGTTCCGCGCGAATGGCCGCGCTTCTCGCTCGACGAGATCGCCGCAATGCGCGGGCTCCCGTATGCGGAGCTCGCCGCGCGCGTGATGAAGCCGTTCGTCGGCGACAGCCTGGCGCCCGAGCGCCTGCGCGAGCTGTGCGAGCAGGCCTACGGCCGCTTCGCCCACGCCGCGGTCACTCCGCTGGCGCAGCTCGACGAGCGCAACTGGCTGCTGGAGTTGTTCCACGGCCCCACGCTCGCGTTCAAGGACGTGGCGCTGCAACTGCTCGGGCTGCTGTTCGAGGAATTCCTCTCCCGCCGCGATGAGCGCCTGACGATCGTCGGCGCCACCAGCGGCGACACCGGTTCGGCCGCGATCGACGCCGTCGCCGGCCGCGAGCGGATCGACATCTTCATGCTCCATCCCAATGGACGGGTGAGCGACGTCCAGCGGCGCCAGATGACGACCGTCAAGGCGCCCAACGTCCACAACATCGCCATCGAGGGCAGCTTCGACGATGCCCAGGCGATGGTGAAGCGGGTGTTCGGCGATACCGAGCTGACCGGCCGCTTCCGCATCAGCGCGGTGAACTCGATCAACTGGGCGCGGCTGATGGCGCAGGTGGTTTACTACTTCGCCGCCGCGCTGCAGCTCGGCGGACCGGCGCGGAAGGTGGCTTTCAGCGTGCCGACCGGCAATTTCGGCGACGTCTTCGCCGGCCATGTCGCCGCGCGCATGGGCCTGCCGATCGAGCGGCTGATCGTCGCCACCAACGTCAACGACATCCTCCACCGCGCGCTCTCCGCCGGGGACTATTCGACCGGCACCGTCACGCCGACCGCGGCCCCGTCGATGGATATCCAAGTCAGCTCCAACTTCGAGCGGCTGCTGTTCGACGTAGGCGGCCGCGACGGCTTGGCGCTGGCCGAACAGATGCGCGGCTTCGAAGCTAGCAAGGCGATGCGGCTGACCAACGCCCAGCGCGAAGGCGCGGCCACGCTGTTCAGCAGCACCAGCGCCGATGCCGACCAGATGAGCCAGGCGATGCGCTGGGCTTACGAGTCGTGCGGCGAGGTGATCGATCCGCACACCGCGATCGGCCTCCACGCCGCGCGCGAGGCCGATCTCCCGGGCGACGTTCCCGTGGTGACGCTGGCAACGGCCCATCCCGCCAAGTTCCGCGATGCCGTAGAGCGCGCGACCGGCCTGCGCCCGCCGTTGCCCGCGCGGATGGGCGACTTGTTCGAGCGCGACGAGAGCTACGTCGAACTCCCCGGCGAATACGAAGCCGTCACCGCCTACGTCGCGGAGCACGCGACTCCCTCCCGCTGATGGTGTTTGCTCATGCAGAGGCGCGGAGACGCAGAGGGGCGCTGCCCTTCTCGTCGTCACCCCCGCGAAAGCGGGGGCCCCGCTTTTCTTCGAGCGCTGCGCCGGAAGGCAGCGGGATCCCCGCTCTCGCGGGGAAGACGAAAATACCTGATGTACTCCCCCTCCGCGCCTCCGCGCCTCTGCGTGCGAAACGAACAGCGCCATGGCCAGCCTGATCGAGCAGCCGATCCTCCTGGAGGGGAGCGAATGGGCCGACTACGGCCTGGTCGACAGCGGTCACGGCCGCAAGCTGGAGCGCTACGGCCCCCATCGCTTCATCCGCCCCGAGCCGCAGGCGATGTGGTCTCCGCGCCTGGACGACTGGCAGGCCGACGGCGAGTTCGTGCCCGGTTCGGACGAGGACGGCGGCGGGCGCTGGCACTTCGAACGCGACGTGCCGCCGGAGGGCTGGCCGCTCTCCTGGAACCAGGTGCGCTTCACCGCGCAATGCACGCCGTTCCGTCATCTAGGCTTCTTCCCGGACATGGCACCGGTGTGGAGCTGGATGCGGGGGCAATTGCGTCGTCCCGGACTTGATCCGGGACCGGTGCCCGCGCCGGCCGACCTGGAGGCCAGCGGTCCCGGGTCGAGCCCGGGACGACGCGGTACCCTCAACCTGTTCGGCTACACCGGCGTCGGCACTCTGGCGCTGAGCGAGTGCGGCCCGGTCACCCACGTCGATGCCAGCAAGAAGTCGGTCGCCCAGGCGCGCGAGAATGCCGCCCTCTCCGGCATGGCGGAACGCCCGATCCGCTGGCTGGTGGACGACGCCGCGAAGTTCACCGCGCGCGAGGTGCGGCGCGGGAGCCGCTACGACGGGATCATCCTCGACCCGCCCAAGTTTGGGCGCGGTCCGAAGAACGAGACCTGGCGGCTCGAGGAAGGGCTGCCGCCGCTGATCGCCGACTGCCGGCAGCTGCTCGACGCCGACAGCCGGTTCCTGTTCCTGACCGTCTATGCCGTTCGCATGAGCAGCCTGGCGCTCGCCGGCCTGCTGGCGGAGCACTTCGCCGAACTGCCCGGCACGATCGAGCACGGCGATCTCGCAGTGCGCGAGGAAGCCCTTCGACAGGCTCAGGGTAATCGGACGGAGGGACGGCTTCTACCGACCGCGATTTTCGCCCGCTGGTCCAATCCGGAGTAACGCAGCCCATGGCCGATTCGCTCTATCTCGAACTCGCGGATTTCGTGCACATGGTGCACACGGGGATCTACTCGGAGGAGACCGGCCGCCCGCAGCCGCTGCGCTTCACCATCCGCATCAAGCTGAAGCCGATCGCCCGCTACGAAGCGGATACGCCGCTCGACGCCAGCAAGAACTACATGGACCTGAAGTTCGCCGCTTCGGAAGCGCTGCCGGAGGGAGTGCACTTCAAGCTGATCGAGGCCGTGGCCGACCATATCTGCGAGACGCTGTTCCTGCAGGATGAGCGGGTCGAGGAAGTCAGCGTCAAAATTGTCAAACTCGCCCTTAGCGTCGGTGAAGAGCAGATCGGCATAACGTTGACGCGCGAGCGGCGGTGATGGCCGCCTTCAGGGTCGGTCCGTTGCCGGAGGGAGCGCTTGCGGCGGCGGCCGAGTTCTACGCGCGGTTCCTTCCCGCCATCAGGGCTGATTTGGGCCTCTCAGATCCTCCCCGGGACGGGGAGGGGGACCATGCGCAGCATGGTGGAGGGGGCCCGCGGCAACTACCGCCGTTGCAAGAGAGGCGAGCCCCCTCCGTCACCGGCCTGCGGCCGGCGCCACCTCCCCGTCCCGGGGAGGATTTGGTCCTGATCTTCCCTCCGGCGCCCCACGATCACCGGGCTTGGCGCCTGGCGGCTGTGCAGGATCTGGCGCGTGAGGCGGCGCCGAGGCGGGTCAACGCGGTTGCCGGGGACGACGAAAGCGCGGTGGCCGAAGCGCTCGCCTGGCTGGAGCAGGCGCCGGGAATTACCGGGCAATTGCTCGCGGTGGATGGCAAAAGCGGCGCAAAGGACTAGATTGGCCGGATAATGAGCTGCAGCAAACCCCTTGTGGACGCCTTCAACCGGCGGATCAGCTATCTGCGCCTGTCGGTGACGGATCGCTGCGACTTGCGCTGCAGCTATTGCATGCCGGAGCAGATGCAGTTCCTGCCGCGCAAGGAAGTGCTCAGCCTAGAAGAGCTGCACAAGCTCGCGCTGGCGTTCATTGACCGGGGTATCTCGAAGATCCGCCTGACCGGCGGCGAGCCGCTGGTGCGGCGCGACGTGATCGAGCTGGTCCACGCGCTCGGCCGCAAGCTGGGCGACGGGCTGGAGGAACTGACGCTCACCACCAACGGCACCCAGCTCGAGAAGTTCGCCGAGGATCTGGCCGCTGCCGGAATCCGCCGCATCAACGTCTCGCTCGACACGATGGACGGCACGCTGTTCCAGGAGCTCTCCCGCCGCGACCGGCTGAACCACGTGCTGCGCGGGATCGCCGCGGCCAAGGACGCCGGGCTCAAGGTCAAGCTCAACACCGTCGCGCTCAAGGGCCTGAACGAGGAGGAGATCCCGTTCCTTGTCGAGTGGGCCCATGCCCACGGCCACGAGATCACCTTGATCGAAGTCATGCCGCTGGGCGAAGTGGATGGGGAGCGGGTCGACCACTACCTGCCGCTGACCGCCGTACAGGATGCGCTGGCAGCCCGCTGGACGCTGACGCCTTCGGATCACCGCTCCGGCGGACCGGCTCGTTATTTCGATGTTGCGGAGACCGGCGGCCGCCTCGGCCTGATCACGCCGCTGACGAACAACTTCTGCGCCGGCTGCAACCGCATCCGCGTCACCGCCACCGGCCAGCTCTATGCCTGCCTCGGCGGCGCCGAGCAGGTGGACTTGCGCGCCGCGCTACGCTCGGATGCGCCCGACGCCCGGCTCGCCGAGGCTCTCGACGAAGCGATGCGGATCAAGCCCGAACGGCACCACTTCCTGATCGAACGGGGTGCGGGGCCGGCTCAGCCGCGGCACATGTCGCTCACCGGAGGCTGACAGTGCCCGTCAAACTGGTGTTCCTCGGCAAGCTGGCCGATCTGGCGGGCGCGCCCGAGCGCGAGGTCGAGGCGCCGCTCGATTGGCAGGCGCTAGTCGGCACTCTCGGGGCCGAACTTGGCGATGCGCTGGCGGGCGAGAAGGTGAAGGTCGCCGTCAACGGCGCGGTGCTTTCCGACAAGACGGCGCTCAGCGCAAAGGATGGCGACGAGGTCGCGCTGCTGCCGCCCGTTTCCGGGGGCTGAGCGCATGAAGGACGTTCGACTGCTGGCCGAAGCTTTCGCTCCCGGGCAGTTCCTCGAGCCGTTCGCGCAGGCCCATCCGGGGCTCGGCGGGATCTGCACGTTTGTCGGCGCGGTCCGCGCTGACGAGGCTGTGGAGGCGCTGGAGCTGTCGCATTACGAGCCGCTGACGCTTGCCGGGATGAACGCCCTGGCCGACCGGGCGCTGGAACGGTTCGAGCTGATGGGGATCCTCATCGTTCACCGAGTCGGCGAAATGCGCCCCGGCGAGCCGATTGTGCTGGCCTCGGCCGCCGCCCACCATCGCCGCGCGGCGATCGAGGCGGTGGATTTCGCGATGGACCACCTCAAGTCCGACGCCTGGTTCTGGAAGCGGGAGAAGCGCGCCGGCGCCTGGCACTGGATCGAACCGCGAGCCGAGGATCACGCGGACCTGGCCCGCTGGGGCTAGCGTAGGGCCGCGGCGAGTTCCGCGATCAGGGCGCTCTCCGCCTCGACCATATCGGCGACTCGCTGGCGTGCCGCCGCGATCCGCTCCAGCTCCGTCCCTTCCACCGCCGCGTCGACATAGATCCGGTCGAGATCGGCCAGCGCGATCATCGCCTGGCTGCGCGCCGCTTCCAGTCCCGCCAGCGCGACCTGCGCCTGGGCCCAGTTCTCGCTGCCAACCCCCGCCCCTCGGGCGGCGGAAACGGTGCGGCGGGCCGCCGGCGCCTGGTTCTGGAACGCCGCGTGGGCCGAGGCGGCATCGCGGGTCAGGCCAGCGAGCCGGTCGAGCACGGGCGCAGGAGTGGCCGAGGGCACAAAGGGGGCCGGCGCGGGAATGGTGCCGGAAACGCGCTCCGCATCGCGGATCGCCAGGCTCGGGTACTCCCCCGAAGGTGTCGAGCAGGCGGCGAGGCCGGCGAGGGCGAGGGGAGCGAAGGAGCGCGGCAACATGCTTGTGGCTTAGCCCGGCCCATGACCGCTTTCCAGCGTCGATCGGGCGAAATTGCCTGTGCTGGGCGTTGACAGCCACAAGCTCTTGGCCTAACGGCTGCGCTCTTTCCGGCGCCCAGCTCGGCGCCCTTTTTTGTCGTTCGTGCCGGCGCAGACCGGTGAGGGCGGCAGTCGATACGAACGGATTAGGTGACCATGTTCGCAGTAGTGCGCACGGGCGGCAAGCAATATCGCGTTTCCGCCGGAGACAAAATCGCAGTCGAGAAGCTGGCGGGTGACGCCGGCGACACGATCCAGTTGGGTGACGTTCTGCTGGCCGGCGATGGCGGCGAGATCAAGGACGTGGCCGGTCTAACGGTTGCGGCCGAGATCATCGCTCAGGCGAAGAGCGAAAAGGTCACGGTGTTCAAGAAGCGCCGGCGGCACAACTACCGCCGCAAGGCCGGGCACCGCCAGCAGATGACCCTGCTGCGCATCGTCCAGGTCGGCGATTCGAAGTTCGAGAAGACCGCTGCTCCGACGGCGGAAGCCGCGCCGAAGGCTGAAGAAGCCCCGGTGAAGGCAGAGACCAAGGCGAAGGCGGAACCGGCCCAGCAGGCCGAGGCCGTCAGCGCCACCGAAGAGAAGACCACCGCCAAGAAGCCGGCCGCCAAGAAGGCACCGGCGAAGAAGGCGGAAGAGAAGTAAGAGCCGAGACGGAGTAGATCGAGATGGCACATAAGAAAGCAGGCGGTTCATCCCGCAACGGTCGCGACTCGGCCGGCCGTCGCCTCGGCGTGAAGAAGTTCGGCGGTCAGGAAGTGATCGGCGGCAACATCATCGTGCGTCAGCGCGGCACCCGCGTCTATCCGGGCACCAATGTCGGCATCGGCAAGGACCACACCCTGTTCGCGCTTGGCGCGGGCCGCGTGCGATTCCACGGCGGCAAGCAAGGCCGCAAGTACGTGTCGGTCGACATTATGGCGGAAGCCGCAGAATAATCGGATGACCAGCAAAGGGGTCATCCACCGGGATGGCCCAGCCGGTCTTAAAATCCGGCAAGTCGAGGGAGATGGGCCAGCCCGTCTCCCTTTTTGATTCTCCCTCGCAACCAACCTGTCACGGAACCCGAGTAGGGCGCCGGGCGGGGGCGAAGGAGAGAGACGATGTTCATCCGTAGCGGCAGGTTGTTCCTGCGGCCGGCGTTCCCGGAAGACAGCCGGGAACTCTACGAAGCGATCTGCGACGCCGGCATCGTTTCGATGCTGGCCAGCGCGCCGTGGCCCTATCTCCGGCAGGATGCGGAGGCGTTCTGCGCCGCGCCGGTCGATCCGCTGGCCCCGCGCTTCGTCGTGACCCTGCCGGGCGCCAAAGGCGCGCCGATCATCGGCACCGTCGGCTTCAAGCGTGCCGACGGTGGACTCGACATGGGCTTCTGGATCGCCCGCGACCACTGGGGCCGCGGCTATGCCACGGAGGCGGGCCGGGCAGCCCTGGAGGTCGTCCGCGCGCTGGGCCACCGGCGGGTCCAGGCGGACCACTATCTCGACAACCCCGCGTCCGGCCGCGTGCTGCGCAAGCTGGGCTTCCGCGAGACGGGCGAGATCAGCCCGACGTTCTGCCGCGCCCGCGGCGGCGAGCTGGTGCTCGCCCGGCGCTACGGCCTCGAACTCGACGCGGCGGAAGCCGACGCCGAAGTGGCCGATCAACGCGACCGAATGCGAGCGGCCTGAGTCGCACCAGATCCTCCGGCCCGGGCCGGTCCGGAACGGACAGACCGTCCCGGACCGGGCCGGTTTGCGCTACCCCGCAATCGTTGACTTTATCTGGTTGACGCTGGGGCCGGGCGGTCACAACATCGTGTCACATTCCGCCTCCCGCACGTCCGTGCGGCTCCTATCCAGTAAGAGATCCCGTGCCCCATCGCCCTCCAAAGAGCACTTTCGACATCTATCGCGAAGGCGGCACGACGCGGGACATCTCCCTGCTGATCAAGCTGGTCCTGATGGTCCGCCGCTTCCGCAATCAACTCGACGAAGCCTTGCGCCGGATCGACCAGAGCACCGCGCGCATGGAGATGCTGAGCGCGATCCTGAACATGCAGGGACCGAAGTCGCAGACCGACCTGGCTCGCCGGCTGAGGGTCGAGGCGGCCACCGTCACCCGTATGATCGACATACTGGGCAAGGAAGGCCTGGTGGAACGCACGCCAGACCCGAACGACCGGCGGGTCAACCTGCTGTCCATCTCGCCGAAAGGCGAGGCCGTTCTCGCGGAGATCTTCCGCGTCTACGATCGCCTGCGGAGCCACTTGCTGCAGGACCTGAGTGCCGACGACGTCGAGCAGATGCACGCGATGATCGATCTCATGACCGCCCGGCTGGACGAGCCCGAGCCGGCCGCTCAGGTCGTCATCGAGCCGCTCGAAAGCGTCGACCGCCTGCGAAGCTAGAGCGCGACACGCTCCCCGAAGAACGCTGAGCCTTACTTTTCCGCTGCGGCCGCTTTCGCGCGCTCGGCGCGGGAGGCGGTGACGTAATTACGCAACTGCACGTTGCCCTCGTGGCAGGCGTACTCGAACAGTTCGTAATCGTCCTGTCGTTGCCAATCGAGCCGCGCGCCCCAGTCGGCGGTGAAGATGACGGGATCCGACCAGGTCATCTCGTAGACGATCGTGTCAGGCCCGGTCATCGTCAGCCGCTCGACGAGCTTCGCCTCGGTGCTGATCGGCGTGTCGTTCTCCGGCGGCGATCCGGTGGTGACGATGTTGGTCGCGGAAGGGCCCGGGCGGAAGTCGGTGGTTTCGATGACGAGGGTGTTCTCGTCCTCCCAATGCCCGCGGCTCCGGCCCATCCAGTTGCCGATCGCGGGGACGTCATGCGCCGTGCCGTCGACCGGTACGATGCGCACTTCGTGGATCATCTCAAGCTGGATGGCGACGAGCCCCGGCGCCTGGAACAGGCGGATGCCGTTGTTGTACTGCATCGGCAGCATCGAGGCGGGCAGGCCGCGGGTGATGCAGCGGTCCCAGCTGTCGAAGTCGGTCGCCCAGTCGAACTCCTGACCGGCACGCCAGCTCGACCGCATCAGGGCCGACAGACGCTTGCCCTCCGCGGTCATCTCCGGCAGCCGGCCGTTCGCCGGCTGCACCAGCAGCGACGTGCGGCGGCTGGTCTCGCCCATCTCCACCCAGTGGCCCTGGCCAATCTTGTCGCCGGCGTCCTCGTTGTCGTAGCGATTCGCCAGGCCTTCGATCCGCTCGTCGCGCTGGGCGAACTCCTCGTCGGTCAGGAACACCCGGTTGCCTTGCTCGGGCGTGCGCTGCAGCGGCAGGCCGTTGAGGTGCGAGATCGGCCAGGTCCCGCGGAAGTCGGGATCGCCCCATGCGGTCTTGGACGGCGCAAAATCGTCCGGCACCGGGGGCAGGACGGTGAGATCCTGGTCCTGCGCGGCGGTCGGGCTCGCCCCAGCGGGGGCAAGGGCGAGGGCCGCGGCACAAGCCAGCAGGCGCAATCTTCCAGTCAAAGCCATGGTATCAGTCCGTCTTTAGGCGTGCGATGGGCGGGCAATCCGCTCTCGGAACAGGCGAGGGCGCGGGTAATCATCTCACCCGCTGGATCCGGAGCGAGCGCTGGTCGGCGTAGCGCATGAGGAAGCTGCCCAGGGCGCCGCTACGCAGCACGATCTTGCTGCCCGCGCGCGGTGGATCGTACGAGGGCGGAGCGGCGTCCGCGAAGCGCCACTGCGCCCCGTCCTCCAGCGTCAAGAGGTACAGCCCCGGTTCGGTCTGCCGCGCCGTCCGCACCCGGGCCTCGATCTCTTCGGCAGGCCGCGCCTCACGCACCGGCTCCGGCTTTGGCAGGCTTTCGGCGCCGAAGCCGGCAGGCGGCCGCTCCGCAGGGGCCGGGGCGGCGATCTTCGGTTCGGCCTGGACCGTCGCCGCTGCCGCGATCAGCTGCGCCGCTTCGATCGTTTTGTCATAGCAGGCGACCCGAGCGCCGATCTCTCCGATGCGGGCGCATTCCGCCATCAGGCGGACCACGGCCTCATGGTCAGTGCGCGCATGGGCGCCCGAGGCCAGAAGGGTGCCGGCCAGAACGGCAGCGGCGAGGGTGCGGATCGCGATCATCGGCCTGTCTCCATTCGGGGAGCAGTGGCGGCGGGCCACTAAGGGAGGAAGGACCCGCCGCCACTGCATGCTTCGCGGCCGACCGTCGGCCGGCCGCTCTGCCTGCTAGAAGCTCACGGTGGCGCCGACGTAGAAGCGCCGCCCGAGAACGTCGTACTGGCTGGGGTTGTACGGATTGGCCGCCCGCCCGAAACGGGGCGTGCCGTCGCCGATCACATCGTCGGTGAAGTACCCGACGTAGGGCGGATCGGCGTCGAACAGGTTGTCGATGCCCGCACGCAGGGCGATCGAGTCCATCAGCTCGTAGCGCGCGGTCAGGTTGAACAGGTCGTAGGCCGGGGCGCCCGCGACGTTCGTGGTCTCGTTCGTGGCTGCTTCGACCGAATCGATGGACGGCTTGTGCTGCCACTGGAGCCCGACCGAAGCCGGTCCGACCGAGTAGTTGAGCCGGGTGAACAGCTTCCAACGGTAGGATCCGGACTGCGTCCCGACCGCGTTGGCCGCTGAAGGGCCGAGCGTGCCGGCATAGTCGGTCAGCGGGATGGCGATCTGGTCCGGGGTGGTCGCGAACTCGTCGAGATACGTGAAGTTGACGTTGAGCGAGATCGCGCCCGGCAGCGGCAGCTCGGCATCGGCGAAGCGCAGCGCCCAGTCGAGCTGCACGTCGACGCCAGAGGTCTTCACCGCCCCCTGGTTGTCGTAGTTCACCTCGACCACCTGCTGCGTTCCGTTGGCGGAATCCCGCTCGATGCGGCGGCAGGCGTTGTTGAGCTCGAAGTTCGGGTTGAACTCGCGCGTGAAGCACTGGCGGAACACCGAATCGATGCCCTGCTGCGAGATGCCGTCGGTCAGGTGGATGTTGTAGTAGTCGACCGACAGGCGCAGCCGGTCGAGCCAGGGGTTGCTGGAGAGATCGGAGATCACCGCGCCGATGGTGTAAGTCTTGGCGGTTTCCTCCTGCAGTTCGTCCGCGCCGGCGAGCAGCGAGGTGAAGAACTGGCTGCCGATCAGCTCGGTGGTGCGCGAGTCGCTGTAGTAAGCGGCCGCGCCGTCCGCCCCCATCAGCTGCTCGCAGAGCGACCGGACTTGCGCCGCGGAATCGGGGTTGAGGTCCGGGTTGGCGGAGTAGTTGCCGTACTGCAGGGGGGAGGTGCCGTTCTCCGGAGCGCAGGGATCGCCGTCGCTCGCCAGCACGAGCTGGTTGGTGCGCGCGGTGAACAGCTCGCCCAGGTTCGGCGCGCGGCTGGCCTTCTGATAGCCGCCGCGGAACCGCAGCCAGCTGGTCGGCGCCCACTCGCCGTTGATCTTGTAGGTGCCGATTGTGCCCACCGAATCGTAGTCCGACATGCGGTAGCCGAGCTCGAGGTTGAGCTCCTCCACCAGCGGCAGGCCTTCGAGCACGGGAACCAGCAGCTCGCCATAAAGCTCGCGCACCGCGGTAGAGCCTTCGGTGCTCGCCTGCGGGAACGTGGTCGTGGTTTCGTAGAACGAGGAGCCCTCGAACGCCGAGCTGTCGGAGGTGAACTCGATCGAGTTCTTGCGGTACTGCCCGCCGACCGCGAAGCGCAGCTGGCCCGCAGGCAGTTCGAACAGGCCGCCCTGCAGGTTCGCTTCCACGAGATCCTGCACGATGCGGTTCTCGAACTGCAGGTCCGCGCTGGTGGCCGGATCGCAGTCCGCGCTGAAGGCGGAGTTGACGATGAACGGGCTAAGTCCGGTCTCGCAGCTTGCCGTGGCGCCATAGCGGGCGCCGTTGTTGCCCAGGGCGAAGAAGTTCCTCCCAAAGTTCGGAGAGGTGAGGATCGTGCGGAAACGCTCGATCGAGACGAGGCCGACGAGGTTGGTCTTGGCGACGGTTTCGCCATGCGATGCGATCACGTCCCAGGTGAAGTCGGTGCCGGGGATTTCACCTTCGAAGCCGAGCTGCATCTGGAAGGTGTTGTTGAAGGTGTTCACCCCGCGCCGTCCGAACGCGTCGAGCGAGTAGTTCGCGGTCCAGGGCGCGTTCGGATTGGGACGGCTGTCCAGCAGCGCGGCGATGTTCGCCGGAACCGGGAAGACCTGCTTGTTGGTGCAGCCGCCGGTCGGCCCGCAGTTCAGCCCATAGCGCCCGCCGGCCATGAAGTCTGGATTGGTCGGGTTGTCGCTGAGGTCGTTCGGCGTGCCATCCGGCAGGACAGAGGAAACCCGGAAGCTGGCCGTCTCGGGGGCGTAAGGGCTGCCGGTGTAGACCTGGTCGTTGTAGGGGATGTCGGTCCCGGTCGAGCCGAGCAGCACCGTGTTGAACGACAGCGAGCGCGTTTCGGTACGGGCGAAGTAGGCCTGCCCCACGAAGGTTGCCCACGGCGCCACCTCGTAATCGCCTTTGGCGAAGAAGGAATAGCGGTCCTGCGGGGAGGACAGGATGCGATCCGGGTTATTCTGCTCCAGCAGGCCGGTGTCGATGATCTTGCGGGTGACCCCGTCGTCCAGCACGCCTTTGTAGTTGAGCAGCAGCGGGTGGTAGGTGCCGTTGGCGGTGGTGGACGTGTTCACCCACAGCGAACCATCCGGGTTGAAATAGATCGGGGTGCTGTTCGGGATGTTCACACCGGCGGGCCGGCTGGGGAAGTAGCTGTTGAGCAGCGCACGGTCGAACGGGTTCGAACCGGCGGTGGACAGGTAATTCTCCGACAGGAAGAATTCCTCACCGCGCACGAACGGGTCGGCGCGCGCTTCGCGGTAGGACTTGCGGTCCGAACGCAGCAGCTCCTCCCGCTTGTAGTATTCCATTCCCAGGAGGACGCTGCCCTGGCCGCCGTCGAGCGAGGAGCCGACGATCGCGGACAGGCGGTATTCCTCTCCGCCACCCTGCGGCGAGAAGCTGACCTGGCCGTCGAAATCGACGCCGGTGAAATCCTCCTTTAGGATGAAGTTGACCACGCCGCCGACAGCATCGGCGCCATAGGTCGATGAAGCGCCGCCGGTGATGATCTCCACCCGCTGGATCGCGGCCGAGGGGATCGAGTTGATGTCGATCACGCCGGTGCCGTTGATCGGCGTGGCGCGGCGGCCATCGAGCAGGACGAGATTGCGGTTGGAGCCGAGCTGGCGAAGGCTGATCGTCGATGCGCCCGGCGTGGAGTTGGCGTTCGGCTGGATATCCGCGGTGTCGAACTGGGTCAGCGCCGGGCTGAACTGCGGCAGCTTGTTGAGGTTGGCTTCCAGGCTCACGGCGCTCGACTGCTCGATCAGGTCGGCATCGACCGTCACGATCGGGCTCGTCGCCGTGTAGTCCGGTCGCGCGATGCGCGAGCCCGTGACGACGATGCCCCGCTCGGTGGTGGGGCCGCTGGCGTCGGGCATCGTGGTGTCCGGTTCCTCGCCGGCATCCAGCTCGGTCTCGGAATCGACGTCCTGCGCCAAAGCCGGTGCGGCGCCGAAGGCCATCGACGCTGCTGTCGTCATGAGGACGAGGCCGTAAACCGCCCGTCCTTCCGCTCTCATTCTCATGGACCACTCCCTCATGGCTCGTCTCGGCTCGTTCGGCCGATCTCTTGTGTTCGGCTCCGCGCGGCGCGCCGGGCGGAGAAGGCGATTCGAGGGGAGATCGTGGCGTTCGTTGGCTCATATCGGTCTGGGTTTCAGGCGTTTTCCGCGCCCGCCCCAGTCCTGCATCTCTCCCCGTCCTCGAGCCGGTCGGGCCCGAGAGGCGCCGTCGTATAGCTAGCTAATCTTTACGTCCAGAGAGATTTGCAATGCAAAAATCTTAATCAAAATGGTTTATCACCGTAACTAGTTGGCGATATGGCGGAAAGCCCCGGCGAGCGGCAGCCGAGCCGCTGCCATCTTCGTGGCATCGCGGCGTTGTGTGAGGCTTTCGCGCACGCGAAGCCGCGAAGGACCGGACCGGACCCTTCGCGGCTTCTGTTCGAATCGGATCGGCTCCGCCGCCCTCTGGCGGTGGATGCCAACTGCCGGTTAGCCGGAGAGCTTCGCTGCCGTCTCCGCCACGCGGCGGCCGAGGTAGCGCGCGCCGTTGAGATCGACTTCGCTCGGCTGCCGCGATCCGTCGTTGTTGGCGATCGTCGTGGCGCCGTAAGGCGCGCCGCCGCGGACCACGTCGACGCCGTTCTGCTCCGTGAAGCCGTAGTCCAGCCCCACAATCGTGCAGCCCATGTGCAGCAGGTTGGTGATCACCGAGAACAGGGTCGTTTCCTGCCCGCCGTGCTGCGCGGCGGTGGAAGTGAACGCGGCGCCGACTTTGCCAATCAGCGCGCCGCGCATCCACAGCCCGCCGGTCTGGTCCCAGAAGCTCGCCATCTGGCTGGTCATGCGCCCGTAGCGGGTCGGGGTGCCGACCACGATGCCGTCGTAATCTGCCAGCGCATCCGGCCCTTCGATGCAGTCGTGCTTCATCGGCTGGAACCCGGCGGCCGCGACCACTTCGGCGGGGGCGGTTTCGGGCACGTGGCGGATGTCGCATTCGTGCCCGGCGCCGATCACCCCTTCGGCGACGGCGTCGGCCATCTGCGCGATGTGACCGTAGGACGAGTAGTAGAGCACGAGGATGCGAGCCATGATGTTTCCTTCCGAAGTGGCGAATGCACCGGAACAGCGCGCCGCCCGGCGAGCAGTTCCGTCGATCGAATGCCGACACCGGCATTACCAAGCCCGCACCAGGCTGGAAATGTTCCGACAATCTTACTGAACGTTCCGATGTCGGCGCCCGCAGAAACTCCGGAACAGCCGGACTTCAGATCAGTTTCGCAAGGCGATGACCCAAGCCACCGAACAACCCAACACCGTCAGCCCTAACGCATTGTCACTTCGGGAAGAATTGGCCGGGAATGCGATGAAGCGCCTGGGCCGGTTCGAACTCGGAGACCTCGACGTGGAGGTCCGCGCCGGACGCGATTCCGTGTGGTGCCTTATCCGGCGTGACGGGAAGGGCGGCCTGGCGCTGCGCACCGCCTATCTCGGCGGAGCGGCGTTCACCTGCACCGAGGCGACTGCGGAGCCCGGGCTGGCCCTGCAGATCGAAGTGAAGAGCGCCCTCGGCCGCCACCGACTGTGCTTCACCACCAGCGGCGCCGATCTGCATCGGCTGCGCGCGCAAGTCCTGTTCACGCCTGCCGAGACGATGCGTATCCCGCACATCCCGCGCGATCTCTACCCGCTCGACGAGAAGGACGATCCGAGCAGAGTCCAGGGCAATGTCGAAGCGGCGCAGCGCGGGGTGAACGCAGGCCTGGTCTATTTTCGCATGGACGAGCCCGAGTTCGGCAGCGTCCTCTACTTCCAGAACCTCACCTCCCTGAACCCGTATTTCGAAGCCACCGGCACCAAGCCGGACGGTGTGGTCGGGGGAGCATGGCCGGAACTGGGCTACCTGCCGCCCACGCCCGAGAGCCAGCAGGTCGACAACCCCGGGCTCTTGGCCAAGGGGGAGGAGATCGCACTGTCGGACGCCATCATCGTCGTTCGCGACTGGGCGGCGAACAACGAGCGCGAAATGGCGCGCCAGTTCCTGCAGATGCTCGGCGTAGCATACCAGTCGTTCGAACTGCCGCGCGTGGATTACCGCGACTGGGTCGGACGTGCCGATCGCACGCTGCGCGACCTGCAGACCGCGCCGGTGGCACTGGAGAAGCACTTCGGCGATCTTTACGTGATGCCATATGTCGAAGGCGAGGTGCCCGACGTGATGGTGCAGCTCTCCGTGATCCAGGCGCTGCACGAATACGCCAAGTGGGGCCGGGAGCCGATCCCGCTCAAGGACGAGCTCAAGAAGGGCCTCGAGAAATTCTACGATCCCAAGGTCAAGACGCTGCGCCGTTTCCTGCCGGACGTCGGCGACGAGAAGGACAACAATGCGGTCGATTCATGGTACCTCTATCACCCGATGCTCAACCTCGGCCGGCTGGCGCTGGACGGCGACGAGCAGGCGCGCGAGCTGCTGCTGAAGTCGATCGATTACGGGATCGATGCGGCGCGGCACTTCAAATACGCCTGGCCGATCATGTACGACATCCGCGACTTCTCGATCATGCAGAAGGCCCGCGGCGACGAGCGCTTCGGGCAAACCGACGTCGGCGGGATCTACGCTTATGTCATGCTGCAGTGCTTCGAACTGACCGGCGAGGATCGGTTCATCAAGGAGGCGCGGGCGGCGCTCGACGCGGCGAAGGATTTGCGCTTCGACCTGCTCTACCAGGCGAACCTCACCGTCTGGGGTGCGGTGGCGTGCTTGCGCCTGTGGCGGATCACCGACGATCCCGAGTACCTGGCGCAGAGCTACGTTTACCTGGCGGGCCTGTTCCATAACTGCGAGATCTGGGAATCCGAGATCGGGCACGCCAAGCACTACCGCAACTTCATGGGCGTGACCTGCCTCCACGACGCTCCGTACATGGCCATGTACGAGTGCTTCGAAACTTTCGCCGGGTTCGACGAATATCTCTCCCAGGCCGGGCCCGATCTGGAAACCGCCGTGCGCATGCTGGTCAGCGAATACTGCAAGTATGCGCTCGACCGCGCCTGGTTCTACTATCCCGACGTGCTGCCGCGGGAGATCATTCACACGGGCGAGCACCAGAGCGGGACGATCGATCCGACCCTCTCGTTCCCGCTCGAGGATCTCTATGGCGACGGACAGTCTCCGGGCCAGATCGGGCAGGAGATTTATGGCTGCGGCGGTGCGTTCGTCTTCGCCACGCGCTCGCACCATCACGTCGAAGGTGCACCCTTCCGGCTGTACTGCGACCACTTCGTCAGGACCCAGGAGCGTACCGGCGAGCGGGCACTGAGCGTGCGGCTCGACGGCGGGGAGAACTGCACGGCCAACGTCAGCCTCGTGCGGCTCAAGCGCAAGAAGCTGCCGAAGATCAGGGTCGCGACAGCCGGCGGCGACGCGATCCGGCCCCGGCTCACAACCGACGACCGCATCGACTTCCACGTCCCGGCCCATGGCCGGTTCGTGCTCACCTGGGAGTGAAACCGGAATGAAAGCCACCCACACTCCGCTTGCCGGAAAGCGCATCCTCGTAACCGGCGGAACCACGGGCATCGGGCGAGCGACCGTGAAGATGCTGGTGGAGGAGGGCGCCCGCGTCCTGACGTTCGGCCGGCACCAGCCGGAGCTGGAGGATTCGCTGGCGAACGCGTCGGGCGGGGAGGGCGAAGTGTCGGGCTTCACCGCCGACAGCAGCACGCGCGAAGGCATCGAGCGCGTCTTCGCCGAAGTCGACGAGCGGCTCGGCGGCATCGACATGCTCGTCTGCTGCGCCGCCCTCGGGGCCGGCCCGCTGCACGAGGAGGACGAATGGCGCTACATCGTCGAGACGAACCTGCTCGGCTACCTCGGCTGCGCGCGCCAGTCGATCAAGCGGATGGAGACCTCCGGCGGCGGGCACTTGCTGTTCGTCGGCTCGATCAGCAGCACGATCAAGGCGCCGGGGGAAAGCGTCTATTCGGCCACCAAAGCCGGCATCGATGCTTTCGCAGAGACCCTGCGCAAGGAAATCTCCGAGGAGAAGAACATCAAGGTCTCGGTGATCCAGCCGGGCTCCGTCGGGAGCGATATGCAGGAGTGCACGATCGAGGAGCAGCGCGAAGCGATCGCCAACCACGAGATGCTCTATGCCGAGGAGATCGCCGAGGCGATCCTGTTCACGCTCACCCGCTCGGAACGGTGCGACGTGGTGACCCTGAGGATCGAGCCCCGGGTGCAGAAGACGAGTTGAGCCTCTGCGGGGGTGGTTCGGTTGGGCGGGCCCGGGCCCTCATCCAAGCTTCGGTAGCCGGCAAGCCGGCAACCTGCGCTATCCTTCTCCCACGAGTGGGAGAAGGAGTAGTGCGCTGCCTCCAACTTCCTTCTCCCACCAGCTGGAGAAGGAGTAGTGCGCCGCCTCCAACATCCTTCTCCTAACAGTGGGAGAAGGAGTAGTGCGCTGCCTCCAACTTCCTCCTCCTACCAGTGGGAGAAGGAGTAGTGTGCCGCCTTCAGCTTCCTGTACCCACGAGTGGGAGAAGGAGGATGGAGAGGGCGCGACCACTTCCTTCTCCCACTGGTGGGAGAAGGATACGAAGGCTTAGCGGCTCTGCCGCTTAGCCGCAGTTGGATGAGGGCCGGCTCCCCGGATCAGTGCTCTCGCTGATCCGAGACCCCCACCCGGTGGTGATAGACCAGATCGCCGCCGCGCCACCCGGAGAACGCCAGGATCGCCACGGTGGCGGCCGAAAGGATCAGCCCGGTCGATTCGATCGGATCCGCCACGTCGTCCATGCGCAGCACGAAGTTGACCAAGGCGAGGGTCACGGCGGCGAGATTGGCGAGCATGTGCTGCCAGGCGTGTGACAGCGCCCGAATGCGCTGGTCGCCGAAGAAGTCGATGAATCCGGCCACCGCCGCCAGCAGTGCGGTCACGATGCCGGAGCCGAGCAGGATCGCCGAAAGGGTCGCCCACCATCGGTCGTCCGTCTGAGTGAAGACGATGTCGCTGACCAGCGCGCCGATCAGGAAGGCGATCGGGAACGGGATCAGCATCGGATGAATGGGGTGGCCGGCCACCCGCGCTGTGCTTCTCGGATTTTCCAGGGTCATCGGCTGTTCTCCGCCTTGGGGCGAAGCTGGAACGAGGCAAAGCGCGGATGGGTCCGGCCGGACTGCTTACCGGCCGAAGCTGAGCCCCAGCGTAACGCCGGCTCCGAGATCCGGGGCGCTTTCGCTGAGCCCTCCGGAGCCGTACAACCCGAGTGAAACGCCGCCGCCGACCGCCGTGTTGACGCCGCCGAAGACCCGCTGCTCGTCCTCTACGGTATCGAGCGAACTCTCGGCGTAGCCATAGCCGACATGCGCGGTGGTGGCGCCGCCAAGGCGGAGAGAGGCGCCCGCGTGTCCGGACACGGAGTTCCTCAGCTCGAAGCCCTCGGGATCGCCAGGCATCGTGTAGGTGACGCCGACGAAGGGAGTGACCGGTCCGATCTGCTTCGCCAGGTCCGCGCCGACCGAGTAATCGGTCTCGCCGGTACCCAGGCCTTCGCTGGTGGAGGCCGTCGGCAGCTTCACGCCGCTGCGGACGCTGGCGATCACGCCTCGGCCGGAGAGATCATAGGCGAGGCCGAGGCGAAGGTCGCCGAGGCCCTCGCGCGTGGTGACGCCTGCCGGCCGGCTCGGATCGACCAGGATCGGCAGCCCGAGCGGACCGGTCGGCGGAATAACGTTCTCCGGCGCGGTAACCCGCACCCACGGCAGCTGCGCGCTCGCGTGGACGCGCCCGGTCGAGGCCCGCACGGTTACCGGTATGGACAGTTTCTCGATGTCGGATCCGGTGCCGTAATCGCCCTGTTCGAAGTCGAGGCCGGTCGAAAGCTCGAACCCGGGGCCGCTCCGGTCGCGGACAGCGGGAGCGTCCTCCAGGTCCTGCGCCAGCAAGGGCGAAGGTGCGAGCAGGGCGGCGATAACAATGGCGTAGCGCAAGGCGGTTCTCCAGACGTTCGTTGGCACTTACCTGCTGAAACGAATGGGAGCCGGCGCTTAATCCATCGCCCGATGATCGCCCGCAGCCGCTTTGCCCTGGCAGCGAAACGGTCTTGACCGCGTTCGCTTTCATTCCGACGGTGCCTGCGGCGACACCGTTCCGGAACAACTTGGGTTGGGGGGCGGTTTCGTTGGGACCATCATCAAGTACCTTGCGAGTTTCATGAGCAAACCCAATCGCCGTGTTTACATCGTCGACGACGACTCCAGCGTTCGGCGTTCGATGCGGTTCGTTCTGGCGGCTGCCGGCTATGAGCCGCGGCCGTTCGCCTCCGGAGAGGACTTCCTCGAGGAACTCCCGCACCTGCAGCCCGGATGCGTTCTGCTGGACGTGCGCATGCCGCAGCTGAACGGCCTGCAGGTTCTGTCCACGGTGCGGGAGAGGGGCAACCGGTTCCCCGTCCTCGTGATCACCGGGCACGGTGACGTGCCCACCGCCGTGGAAGCGATGAAGCTGGGGGCCGACGACTTCCTCGAGAAGCCGTTCGTCGACGATGTGCTGCTGCGCTCGCTCGAGACGCTGTCGGCGCGGCTCAACGAAGATGCCGAGCACGACCGCCGCCTGGCGGAGGCGAGCGAAAGGATCGCGCTGCTGACACAGCGCGAGCGAGAGGTGCTGCAGGGCCTCATCGGCGGCTACTCCAACAAGGAGATCGCCCTCAAGCTCTCGCTCAGCGTCCGAACGGTGGAGTCCTACCGCGCCGATCTGATGCGCAAGCTGGAGATGTCCTCGGTGGCGGACCTCGTACGCTTCGGGATCCTGCTCAACCTGCCACCGCTGGACTGAGCTCCTCGCCCGCTGGCGCTGCCCGCAAGGTGAAGGCGAAAACCGCGCCGCCGCCCGGGCGGTTCTCGGCCCAGATCTTTCCGCCGTGCGCCTCGACGATCGTCCGGCAGATGCTCAGCCCTACGCCCAATCCGCCCGGCTTGGTCGAGGCGAATGCCGAGAACAGGCGGTCGACGATATCCGGACGGACACCTTCGCCGCGGTCGTTCACGCGGATCACCACCTCGCCCGCCTGCACTTCGGCAGTGATGCCGATGTTCTTTCGTTCGCTGTTGGCCACGGCTTCCGCGCTGTTGCGGAGCAGGTTGAACAGGACCTGCTGCAGCTGGACCGGATCGGCCATCACCTCCACGTCCGCAGGGACGTCGGTCGAGACCGTGATGCCGGCCGCGTGGGGAGCGGGGATTGCCATCCTCAGGGCCGCCCCGACGGAATCGAGCAGCGGAACCGGGTGCATCTCGGCGGTGCCGTGTTCGACCATCCGGCGGACCCTGCGGACGATCTCGCCAGCGCGGGTGATCTCGGCCTGCGCCTGACGCAGCCCGTCCTTCACCTCGGCGGAGTCGAGAGGCTCGCCGGCGTCGATCATCCGCCGCGCGCCCAGGAGGTAGTTTCCGGCCGCGGTCAGCGGCTGGTTGATCTCGTGAGCGAGGGTGGAGCCCATCGTCTCCATGGCGCTGATCCGCGAGATGTGGACCAACTCGGCCTGCAGCCTGTTGATCCGCTCCTGCGCCTCCACACGCTCGGTGATGTCGGACATGGCGCCAATCATGCGGACGACGTTCCCCGCTTCGTCCCGCAATAGGAAGCCGCGGTCGAGTATGCAGCCATAGGAGCCGCTTGCGCGCAGGAAGCGGTATTCGGATTCCCACCGCTGCTCCGCGCCTTCGGCAAAGCGCGCGAGGCTGTTCACCACCGCTTCGCGGTCGTCCGGGTGGATGCGTTCGTGCCACCAGTCGAATCCCTCGCCAGGCGATTCTCCGGTTAAGCTGGCGGAAGAACTGCTCCACACGATGGTGTCGCGCACCAGATCCCATTCCCAGATCGCATCTCCCGTGGCCAGCGCGGCGAGGCGGAAGCGCTCCTCGCTTTCGCGCAGGGCCTGCTCGTTCCGAACACGTTCGGAGATGTCGCGGGAGATGGCGATCACGCCCTTGGTGACGCCGTCTCGCTGCCAGGGCACCTTGATCGTCTGGAAGGTACGGATCCCGTCGGGGGTAGGGACTTCCTCTTCGATCATCAGGCGCTGCCCGGTCCTGATGACTTGCTGGTCCTGCTCTTCGAAGCGCCTGGACAGTTCCGGGAACTGGGCCCCGCCCGCCTGGCCTGCGGAGACGCCGAAATCCTCGGTCATCTTCTTGTTCGCCAGGACGACGCCGCCCTGGGTGTCTTTCACGAAGATCAGGTCCTCGGCACCGTCGATCACCCCTCGCAGCAGCGTCTGCGTGTCCGCCGCCTTCTGGCGCGCTTCCACCTCGTCGGTAATTTCCCGGGCGACGACGATCGTGGTGGGCTCGTTCGTTTCGCTATGCCGGACGAAGGAAATGGCGACCGAACACCAGACGACTTCTCCATTGGGCCGGACGTATCGCTTCTCGAGGTAGAACGGAGTTTCCGACTGCGCATGCCTGTTCAGGAGGCCGACGTTCCCCGGAATGTCGTCCGGATGGGTGAACGCCTCCATGGAGAGGCCGTCGAGTTCCTCCCGGGTTCGCCCCAGGATCTTGCAGAACCGATCGTTGATGACGATCAGCCGATGGTTCTCGGCATATTGCATGATCCCGACGCCGGCCCGGCTAAGCACGGTATCGAGTTCGTTGTGCCGGCGAAGCAGCTCTTCGGCCGCCCTGCGCTGCTTGGTGATGTTGCGGAAGTAAACGACGAGGAGCGCCCCGAACGGTACCAGATCGACATCGTACCAGGCTGCGGACGGGGAGGCCGAGAGTGCCTCGAAAGCCTCGCTCTTCCTGGTCGCCGCTACTCTGCGGAGCGCTGATTCCGTCTTGGTCCCGATCACGTACGGGAACGCTTCCCACACCGACGACCCCAGCAGGTCCCGGTCACCCAGTTCCGCGATCGCCTGGGCATTGAGGTAAGCGATGCGCCAGTCCGCATCGAGAACCATCACACAGTCGCTCGTCGCGTCCAGCAGCTCGAGTGGAAGCGCTGTTCCCTGGCCGGCAGGCTCGTCCGCCGACTGTTCCGTGGGTCGCCGGGCTGGTTCGGTCATGGATGCTGTTCTCTACGGCGACAGGTGGGTTGAGAGCGCTTGTACCGGCTTTAGCAGCATTTCGTGAAGCAATATGGCGATCACGGTGCAGCCGCCGAGTGCGAACGCGATCCCGGCGACGAACTGTGTCGCGCGCGATACGAGCCGGTAGTGCGCTGCCCGGTCGGTTCCGGGCGAGGGGCTGGGGCTCGGGTCTGACCGGCGGGCCTCCTTGGCGGCACGGTGCCCCTTCGCCAGGCCATCCTTGTCGATGGTGTTGCGGCTGTGAAAGCCGAGTTGCTTGTCCTTGCGCCAGACGATGCGCCCCAGGACCGAGACGCGGCCGACCGACACCTCGACCGTGACGCCGACGTTGGGCGCCTCGTTGGTTTCGATGAGCATTCCGCGGGAGGAGACGTTCCTGATGCGGACGATACGCTCCTGGCCGCCACCGCGCAGCAGGGCGTTCAGCAGAACCGGACTTCTGGGTTCGCGCGGCTTGGGCCTGACGAAGCCGCTTTGCCCTTCAGGTCGCGTCACGGGCCGTCGTGTCCCGGGCCGTTTGCGCCCGCGGCTGCGTGGTGTCGGCGGAGAGCAAATGCGGCCGGATCATCGCGCCGGCGCAACCGGTTCCGGCGCAAGGCTCCGGATGTAGGTCTCGCCCCGCCACAGCTCTGCGTGCAGATGCCCGGCTATGCTGCGGAAGCGTTCGACAGCGCTCTCGTCGGCCCCGGCGAATTCCATCGACGCCACCGGCTGCTGCGCCTCTGGATGCTTGAATATCAACCGGTACCGCACTGTCGCTCTTCCCTCGCAAACGGAGAGAAGGAGGGAGCCAACCATCAGGGCAAAATGGACGGCTCAGGGGCTGTTCGGTTTACCCCCGCCTCCTTCGTAAGCCCGGAGTAACCGGCGCCCTCTTCCGACATGCCGAACCGGCTGAGGGTAGTATTACGGGCGAATGGCGATCGCCTGCGTATCCGCCCGGGCAGACTGCCCGGTGCTTTGGGTGAGCGCAGTGGCATCGGGGTTGAAGCTAGGCTCTCCTGGAGCCCTTGATGGGCATGCGCCGAAGGGAAGCGCAGCGCCAGAAACCGTCCGTCGGGACAGCGGACGATTGCTTCCGCCGATCGGAAACAACCGGTTCCCAGGCGGTTACAAGGCCGAACAATACCCGTTACCAGCCGTGAATTGCAGCCACGAAGCACCAGCCCGCGAGCGGATGTGGTTTCTTCTCGAGAACAGATCACTATGTCACTGTTTGCCCGCCTCCGGATTGTCGAGACGGATGCCGAAACGATGGACCGAGAGGTAAACTCAATGACGCTCAAGCCCAGCCGACCACCGATCGACGCTCGTCTTTGATCGTGGCGACGGGAACCGAGCATACCCGCTCCGGAGCCGAGGCGCTTGCCCAAGCCGGTGGGCGCGAGGAGGAGCGGCTGGAAGAAGGCGGTCGACCCTCCGCAAGCGGAACCCGCGACCGGCCTTCCTGGACGGAAGCCGATCGCCTTGCCGCTCTGGATCGATATGAGATCCTGGATACGCCCCTGGAGCCGTTGTTCGATGAGATCGTGCAGCTCGCGGCCGATGTCTGCGAAGCTCCCATCGCCGTCGTCAACTTCGTCGCTCAGGAGCGGCAGTGGTTCAAAGCGGAAGTAGGGATCGATGCGCGCGAGCTGCCGCTGGACGTTTCGATCTGCCGCCACGCCATACTTCAGCCGGGCTTGTTCGTTGTCCCCGACCTGGCCGCCGACAGTCGCTTCGCGAGCAACCCGCTTGTCGATCAGGCAGGTGGCTTGCGGTTCTACGCAGGGGTCGTTCTCGAAACGCCTGAGGGGCTGCCGGTTGGGACCATATGCGTCCTGGACACCAGGCCACGCCCGGATGGACTGGCAAGTCAACAGGCCCGCGTGCTCAAGGCTCTCGCACGCCAGGTGATGACCGAGCTCGAGCTTCGCGTCAGCTTGGCGGAGCAGGCCGCTACCAAGCGCGCGATGCGAGAGAACGCGGAGCGGGTCCAACTTGCGTTGGATGCCGGCGCAATCATCGGCACCTGGTTCTGGGATCTGCCGGCAGACCGCTTCAACATCGACGAGCAGTTCGCCCGCTCCTTCGGCATCGACCCTGCACGGGCCTCTCATCCCTTGAGCCTCGATGAGGTCATCGAGACCGTTCATCCGTATGACAAGGAGGGGCTGGCAGCGGCGATCAAGGCCGCCATCGCACGTGGCGGCCCTTACGCCCATCAGTACCGGGTGCGCCGCGCCGACGGGAACTACTATTGGATAGAGGCCAACGGCCACGTCCAGCACTCGGCAGATCGAACGCCCGTGTCGTTCCCCGGTGTGCTCATCGATGTCGAGGAGCAGCGCGCACTGCGAACCGAGCGCGACCGCGCGATGCGGTTGCTGGAAACCTTCGCAGAAGCGGTTCCTGGCGTGGTCTACGCCAAGGATCGCGACGGCCGCATGCTCGTGGCAAACCGCGGAACGACGGAGCTCATCGGAAAGCCCCCGGAATTCTATCTAGGCAAGACCGATGTGGAGTTCCTCGCCGACAAAGCCGAGGCTCTCGCGGTCATGGCGAACGACCGCCGCATCATGGAAACCGGCGTGCCTGAGCAGCTCGAAGAAGTTCTGCATCTGCCTGATGGCAATGCGGCAGTGTGGCTTTCGACCAAGGCCCCGCTCCGCAACGAGGCCGGCAAGGTGATCGGCCTGATCGGTTCGTCCGTGGACATAACGGAGCGGCGCCGCGCGGAGGAGCGGGAGCGCCTGCTTGCTCGAGAGGTCGATCACCGCGCCAAGAACCTTCTCGGGGTGGTGCAGTCGATGGTGCAGCTCACGCGCGCGGACAGCACGGCAGAGTTCAAGGAAGCGGTCGCGGGCCGTATCCAGGCGTTGGCACGCGCTCACAGCCTCCTCGCTGCCGGCCGCTGGGAAGGCGTGAACCTTTCGCAGCTTGTCGCCGAGGAACTGGCGCCGTTCAACCAGGGTGGCGAGCGGCTCGCCATTTCGGGCGAACCGCTGCGGCTCAATCCCGCCGCGTCGCAATCCCTTGCGCTTGCGATCCACGAGCTGGCGACCAATGCTTCGAAATACGGCTCCCTGAGTTGTCCGACGGGCAGGCTCGAGGTCAGTTGGCGCTTGTTACAGGGTGAAGGAGAGTCGTTCGAACTTTCGTGGATCGAGAGTGGTGGCCCGCTTGTCACCGCGCCGCAAAAGCGGGGTTTCGGCTCGACCGTCATCCAATCTTCGATCGAGCGTCAACTGGGCGGCACTCTGCAGCTCGGCTGGCTCGAGGAGGGTCTTCGCTGTCGCATCACGCTGCCCCTGGGCCAGATCATCGAGGGGGAGGTTTCGAGCCCCGGCGAGCCTGCCCGGGCTCTTCCGCCGACAGCCAGCAAGCTCTCGCCAGGCGGCCGCACGGTCCTGATCGTGGAGGACGAGCCGCTCATCTCTTTGGAGATGCAGGCAATGGTCGAGGCCATGGGTTACAACGTGCTTGGCCCGGCGCCCTCAGTGGCTGAAGCGCAAGAGTTGCTGAAAGGGCAGCGGCCGGACATCGCGGTCCTGGACGTGAATGTAAGGGGCGAGTCCAGCGATAGCATCGCACGGGCGCTGACGGCACTGCGGGTTCCGTTCGTCTACTGCACCGGATACGCCGAACCGGGAAAGCTTCCCGCGCCGGACTCTGCCAAGCTGCCGAAGCCTGTCGATCCTGCCGCACTCCGAGCGGCTCTTGCGCGATTGGTGGCCGAGAGCTCTTCCTGACGGCACGCCTGTAGAGCCGCGCCGGTTCGGCGTTGCCGGAGGTGGCGTCAGGAGCCCGTTGCGGGGCCCGGCGATCGGTTCATCTCCAATCGCCATAGCTCCCGGAGCATACCCTCGGCTTTCCGGCCTTCCGGCGCAGGAATGGTTTGCGAGAGGGCTCGACGGAGCATTTGGATGCGCACTTCCTCCGCAACCGGCTGCCCGAATTTCTGCAACATAGCGCGGCACCGCTCTTTCAAGTCGCTCCCGCCGAGCCGCGTGTTACGCGCATGCTGCTCCCAGCGGGAGCGCTTCGCGATTAGTTGCAGGATTTCTGCTGCGAGATGAGCAGTCGAGACTTCGGCCGGACGTCCGAGATCACGACGCGGTCGCGGCGGCCGAAGCGTCAACGAGGTAAGTACGCCATCCGGGTTTCGTCCAAGGTGATGGGCGGGATGGCCGCGAAGGGAATGAGCGGCTGCAACTCGTAACGCATCGTCACCCGCCCGAAGTCGGCGCCATTCGAGGTTCCGCGCTCGAACCGGAGCGAGGCGATGCCGGCGGGATTGACCCCAGCCATGCTGCTGCGCACCTTCTGGTAGATTTGGGCCTCGGTAGCTTCCGGATAGACCTTGGCATGCCGGATCCCTTCACCGACCGCGTGCCGCACCCCGCCCGATGCATGCAGCACGATACCGAACTGAAGAACTGCGATCATCAGCGTGATCAGCACGGGCATTGCGAGCGCAAACTCGACGGCCGTAGCGCCGCGCAGGTCCGCGGCTAGTCTGGCCAGCCTCATTGAAGCCTCACCAGGCTGTCGCCCGAAACCACGGTCGGAGAAAGCTCCAGGCCCAGGACCTGCGACAAACTCGTCCAGTCGAAGATCGGCTCGGCTTGCTTGACGATCGACACGCTGGCGTAGCGGCCTGTAAACGCGCCTTCCGGGCACGACGTCGAGTAATCGGACTGCGGCGTGCCGTTACATTCCAGGATTAACTCTACTGTGACGTTCTCTGCCGGGACGCCGGCCACCGCCATGGCCTCGTCGCGGAGGAAAGTGTCCGAACTGCTCGGCGGCCGCGCGAGCGCGAGGTCCGTGGTCCGCTGCGCCGCCTGCTCGAGCGCCAGGCGAGCGGCGAACATGCGGGAGACATCGATCATGCCCAGCAGCAGAAGCAGCAGGACGGGCAGCACCAGCGCCAGTTCGGTAACGGCCACACCTGCGGTGTCGGACCGAATTCCCAATCGCCCGTTAAGCATCGCGATTCACCTTACTCCACCACTCTGATGCGGGTCGCCGCCGTGGCGAGTGCTGCATCCGGCGGGCAGCCGTTCCGCAGATTTGGCGTTCCTTGCAGTGTCACGCGTTGCGTGACCATGCTCAGGCACGCCATTGCCGATGACGAGCTGCCGGTGAAAGTAACGTCGCCTCCGGGCAAATAGACGGCGCCGTGAAGCCGCGTGTCGCTGGTGCCCGTGATCAGAGTCTCGCGCGACGTGACGGTTCCGCTTTTGGAGATGGCGACTGCTCCACGTGGGTCCTGGAAGATCAGGATGTCGCGCCAGTATGGGTCCTCGGCATCGGTCGGGGCTCTCAGGTTGACCACCGAATGGCCGGCGATCTCCGCAGTGGCGATATCCTTGTTGCTGTCTCCGGTGAGGACGATCGTGACGCCTTCACCGGTTATCCGCGCGCCGGACGAGACCCGGAAGAGACCCCGGTGCACGATATAGACTCCGGGGTCCAACGTGACCGTGCCCTTCACGTCGATGCCGTCGCAGTAGCGCCCCGGCCGCAAGCGCACGTTCTGCTTCGCCTCAATCGTAAGCTTGCTGGCGGTACATGCCGACGGTTGGGTCGGGACCTCGACGTCGCGCGCTGCGAACGGGTCTTCCAACGGTGCGCTGTGTGGCTGGAGAACGGCATCCGAGGGGTAGTTGTGGCTTGTTGCAGCGATCGTCCCCGCAGCCGTCATGGGGCTCGCGTTGATCCAGGCCTTCCCATCGACTGCAATGGCTCCGGTCGCGGTGGAGTTCGATGCGATCCCACAGCCGATATCCGCGTTGACCGAACCGGCCACGTATATGCCTGTGAATGTCTTGGCGAGCGAGATGATGCAGTGCTTTCCCACGCGAACCGGTGCTGCAACGGCGCGCGCCCGTATCGTCGGCGCAGAGACGAGGAAGAGGCTGGAAAACGGCAGCACGTTCGACGTGGTGGCGATAACCTCGACGGCTCTGGTGTTCCCAGCATAAGCGCCCGACACGGGAGGCCGTGAAAGGCGCTCGACAACGATCGCTGTGTTCGCGTTGCGATCCAAGTCCCTCTTGGCGACGCTCTCGAACGGCGCTCCCTGGGCAATGGCGTGCGCGCCCGCCAGAGCCCCGGCGTCGACCGCCTGCTGCAACTGGCGCTTCCAGAGGTACCATTGGATCGTGTCGACGCCCAGACCTGCGCCGCCGACCAGCACGAACATACCTGCACCGACCATCAAGAGGACGTTGCCATGAGCGTCGCCGGCGATGCGTCTGAGCAGTTGCATCATACTTCATCTCCCTGAGGAGCTTATGCGCGGTGCGGTGTTGATGCGATCGGTACGAACATCGTTCAGAAACGGTGAATGGCTCAGGGGAAGAACTACGGGAGGAGCGGGTGGACAAACGACATGAGGAATCCACGCAGTGTCGTGGTATTTCTCGCGTTTCCCCGACCGTTCCTTTTGCCCGACGGTGCAAATCCTATGTTAACCAGGAGAATCTTCGGGACCAGGAACGTACTCGCGCTGGAATGATTCTCCTCCGTAACACGGGGGACTTATGAACCAGCAGCCTGAACTCACGTGCGAACGGCCGGAGGGGCCAGTCCACCCAGGGCGGTTGACTATAAGCGAGCATATTCGACCGGATGTCGCCCTCGCTTGTGAGTTGATGTTCTTCCAGGGCGCGCCGCTTGCTCACGTGGTGCAATATGAGGAGCATGTTCGGGCCAAGCGAAAGGACTTCGAGGCGCGCATTGCAGTGAGAGGCCAGCAAACGCGGCGCCGGCATAGCTTCGAGGGTGAATTGTCTTGTTCTGCTGGAGACAGCCCCGTCGAACCGACTGGGACCGACCGGCGGACGGTCGTGGACGGCAAGCAGCAGGTTACGGAGACGGCGCATGCCGAGGCGGGCCGGAGCCCGCCTCAGGAGCGTTAATTTCCGCTGCGACTGCTGTCGCGTTCGATAACCGGTTTTTCACCGCGCTGCTTGTAGATCGACATCGACCGCGAGCTGACTTCCCCGTCCTTGCGGACGCGGGTCATCGTGGTGGACCGAGCCCGCTCATCATCGTCGCGGGCGGCGGCTACGGATCTTTGGTGAGCATTGTTGTTGTTGAAGCGTGCTCTCGACTCGCTCGTTGCGGTGCCGCCATTCTCGGCGGTGGCTTGGCCGCCGCCGCTTACGGCCACGCTATCCGGCGTGCTCGTGCCCGACCCGTAAGTACTGGCGGCCACGTCTCCGTCGGTCGGAGTTCCAGCGGCACTGTCTGCCGTTCGGCTTTGCGCCAGCGCTCCGCCTGAAAAGGCGATCGACGCTGCCGCAAGTAGGGCTGTGATCTTCATGGCTTGTTTCCTTGATGCGGCCGCTCATCGATAACGATAGTGCAGCCTTTCTCATCGCGAGTGATTGTGACGGTTCGCTGAGCGGTTCCGTTGCTCGAGCTCGCTGCGGCACGCGACTTGCCATTGCGCGAAGACACTGAGACCGAACTGCTGGCGCTGGCCTGATCCGACGAGCGCGCCGACGATCGGCTGTTCGCGCTAAAGCCGGTTGCAGTCGCTTCCGCCTCCATCTCGGTCGTCCAGCTTTCACTGTAGGCGCCGTCGGATCCGTAAAAGATGCGCCGGCACATGGCAGTGTCGTCGGCAACGTCAGCGAAGAGCAGTAACGGGATCATCGTCGTGGATCCGCGTTGGGGGGCAGGACAAGCCTGCCCCCTGGAGCGTCTTTACCGACCCGAACGAGCGTCGGACTCGCCGTAAACTTCGGCTTCACCGCCTTCTCGCGTAGTCCGTCCATAGGCGTCGATTGCAGTCGATGCGCTCTGGGTCGAGGTGCCCGAAGCGCTGGCCCCGGCCGTCACGCCGCCAGTGGCCGTACGGCGGTCGGTGTAGACCGTCCCCGACCCGTAAGTCGTCGCAGAGTTGGCGCGCTGCTGGTCATGGTCGCGATGGTCTCGGTCGCGGCGGCGTTCGGCGCGATTCCGCTTCCCGTCCTGCTTGTCAGCCGTGCCGGCACTCGCCCCGCCAGCGACCGAACCGTGCGGCGTAGAGGCCGAGATACCGCCGCCGACCGTAGTCTGGGCGATGGCAGGGGTAGCAATCAGGCTGAGGGCGCCAATAGAAGCAAAGATGAGGGTACGCATAAAGCTCTCCGATGTTTGGCTGCTAACTGTGCAGCAAGACTTGGAGAAGCTTTGGCAGGGTTAATAGGTCCCCGACCGGGCGCTATAAAGGCTCAACTCATCCTTACTGTCTCGCAGATTAACGGATGTGTTTCACTCGATTAAGCATTCGACCCACTGCACTTGCCAGGGAGCGCTTCCGTTGGGACCGGGTCTGGCTCTGGCGCACTGGGCCGGCGCCTCGTCCTCCAGTGGCCTCGATGCCGCTAGAAGGCGAGGCCCACCAGCTTGCCGCGCTTCCAGGCGATGCGCGCTCCTATGACTTCGCGCCCATGGAACTTCACTGGAACACTGTCGCCGACATCGAGCGCGATGTCCGCACAGATTGCTGCACCAGCGGGTGAGACGTTCTCCACACGGCCCACGCGGGTTCCGATCGTGGGCCGCGCAGTTCCTACCGCAGGCAAGGATCGGGTGCTGCAGCGTCGCTCGTCAAGCGCGGGCCTTTGTGGAGGTTCGGCAATTCCCCGAAGAATCTGGTCGCGCCTAGAGCTCCCTAACTTCATGAAAGTCCCCCTGGTTGCATCCCCTTCCGAGTGGGGCACCTGCCAGCATTCGTGCAATGGCGAGAAAGGCGGCGTCCCGCTTCGGGAAGGCTGCGTCAGCAGCGCCCAACGATGGGAACGGAATCGATCGGCGCAGTGCAGGTGCGGAGGAGGCAATCTCTAGTGGCACCGGGAGAGTGGTGCCCAGGGACGGGATCGAACCGCCGACACTGCGATTTTCAGTCGCATGCTCTACCAACTGAGCTACCTGGGCATCGCTGCGGCAGCGGTCTTATAGGACCGGCGAGCGGCTTGGAAGCGCGCCTATGACGAGTGAGGCGGCGCTTGGCAAGGGGGTAATCAGTCCTCTTCGCGGGCGATGTCCTCGGGCGGGGCCGGAGGGCGCGGAACGGCGTAGCCTTCGCCGAACCAGTTCGCCAGATCGCGGTCGCGGCAGCGGCTCGAGCAGAACGGGGAGAACTCCTCGCTACGTGGCTTCTTGCAAATGGGGCAGGCTCGGATCTTGCTCATAGCGGCACCGCCTGCGCGAAGCCGCCTTCGAGTGCAAGGCCGGGGTCGGCGGCGAGGCGGATTTCGCGGCCGGTCCGCCGCGCGAGTTCCTCCAGCCACGGCTCGGACAGCCTCGCGCGAACCGCAGGGTGCGCGGTCAGCAGCAGCGCGCCGGGCTGGTCGACATGCTCCGCCTGCCGCAAGAGCTTGCGGGCGGCTGCGGCGGCACGGGAATGGGCGAGGCGGTGAAGCAGCGGGGGACGCTCCAGTCGGGCGACGAGTTGGACGAACCCGAAGCCGTTCATCGCCGTCCGCTCGTGCGGCCAGTCCGCCAAGGCTTCGCCGAGCGCCTGGTCGACGGCGCGACGATCCTCCTTGCGCTGAAGGCTTGGGAAATCGATGCCGATCGCGCCGCCGAGATCGAGCCGGCGGATTGCGCGGGCGAGAGGCGCCACGGACTCCAGCGCCAGGCTGGCCGGCTGGGCAGCGCCGTCGATGTCGATCAGGGTCATCGCCGGAGTCACGGCGAACAGCAGCGACCCAGAAGCGAAATGGACTTCACCACTCCACGCCTCGGCCCAGACATCCTCCCACGCCCCGGCGGGGAAGCGGCGGACGGTCCGCACGGGCGCACCATCTTGCGAAAGCGTTTCCGCGAGCCCGGGGGCAGGGCGAGGCTCGGCATCGCTCGGCCGGGCCTGCGCCCGCTTCAGCCGACCGCGCTCCGCGACTGCCGCGCGCGCGACTTCCAGCCGGATCGGGGCCCCTTCGCGGGAGCTCGCGGGAAGGCGGTCGACCAACGCTTCCTCGCCATTGGCGAAGCGCGCGGTGCCGCGTCTCCGGGCCGGATCGAAATGGGCGAGAACGGCGTCCTCGACCTGCCCTGCTGTAAGGCCTCCGGGCCATTGCAGCCGCGCCGCGAGGACCTCATCGCCCTCCAGCAGCAGCGCGCGCTGCTCGCCGATCCCCTCCTCGACGATCCAGGTCATTGTTCGTCGTCCCGGACTTGATCCGGGACCGCTGGCCACCTGGCTCGACCTGGCGGCCAGCGGTCCCGGCGTTCGCCGGGACGACGGCTAGACATCGAACCCCGCTGCCTTCAGCAGCGCGCGGGTCTCGAACAGCGGCAGGCCGACCACCCCGGAATGGCTGCCGGCGATCCAGGCGATCAGCCCTTCGGCACTGCCCTGGATGGCGTAGCCGCCGGCCTTGCCGTGCCACTCGCCCCCGGCGAGATAGGCGGAGATCTCTTCGGCGGAGAGGCGCTTGAACCGCACTTGCGTCTCGCTCAGCCGCTCGCGGACCGTACCTTCGGGCGCGCGCAATGCCACGGCGGAAAGCACGCGGTGACGGCGACCGGACATCAGCTCCAGACATTGCCGCGCGGTGGCTTCGTCCTCCGCTTTCGGGAGTATCCGGCGGCCAACTGCGACGACGGTATCGCCGGCCAGCACGAAAGCTTCATCGTCGGCGGCGGCCTGCGCCTTCTCCCGCGCCATTCGCTCCGCATATGCTCGCGGCAACTCGCCCTTCAGCGGGCTTTCGTCGATATCGGCAGCGGCCACGCGCACGGGTTCGACCCCGAGCCGCGCGAGGAGTTCGCGCCGCCGCGGGCTGGCCGAAGCTAGGACGAGGGAGGGCGCAGTCACGCGCCGGCCGGCTATTGCGGCCCCGGGCCGCCCCGGCCGGGCATGAAGCGATACGTGATGCGGCCCTTGGTCAAGTCGTAGGGCGTCAGCTCGACCAGCACCTCGTCGCCCACAAGGACGCGGATGCGGTTCTTGCGCATCTTGCCGGCCGTGTGGCCGATGATCTTATGGCCGTTTTCGAGCTCCACACGGAACATCGCGTTCGGCAGCAGTTCGACCACCTTCCCGCGCATCTCGAGGAGTTCTTCTTTCGCCATAAATGCTCAGTTTCCAGTGTCGTGGGTTCGCATGGCCGCGCGGCATAGCGGCGGCTGGCGCAAAAGGGAAGCCTCGCCTCCGCAAGCCCCGTTTAGCTGCGATACAACTGCGACACTTTATTACCACGCCCGCCTTGCTGGCCGGCCGCCTGGAAGCGATTAGGCGGCCCGGGGAGAGACAAGCAACCTTGCAAGAAGGGGTCGATGACCTTGCGTATTCTCCTGGCCTCCAGTTTCACCGCGATCGCAGCCTCGCTAGCCTATCCGGCCGCCGCTCAAGATACGGCGCAGCCCGCGCAAGTCGGCGACACGCCGGAGGTGATCGACGCCACCGACGGCGGTTCCGAGAACGAGATCATCGTCATCGGCAACACGCTGCGCGGCCAGGTCGATGCGCCGCAGCCGCCGATCCTGGAGCTCGACGAGGAAGACATCGCCACTTACGGCGCCGGCTCCCTGGCCGAGCTGGTGCAGGCGCTCAGCACCGAGACGGGCAGCGGCCGCGGGCGCGGCGGCGGCCCGCCGACGTTCCTGGTCAACGGCCTGCGCGTGTCCAGCTTCCGCGAGATGCGCTCCTACCCCCCGGAAGCGATCCAGAAGGTGGAGGTCCTCGCCGAGGAAGTGGCCCAGCGATACGGCTTCTCGCCCGACCAGCGGGTCATCAACTTTATCCTGAAGGACAACTTCTCCAGCCGCGAGATCGAAGTCGAGTACGGGCAGCCGTTCGACGGCGGCACCTCCGACAAGGAGCTCGAGGCGACGCTGCTCAACATCTCGGGGCCGAGCCGGCTGAACATCAATCTCGAGCTGAGCGACACGAGCCTGCTCACCGAGGCGGAGCGCGGCGTGATCCAGAGCGTCGTTCCGGTGGTTCCCGGCGATCCCGACCAGGGCCCCTATCGCAGCCTCGTGTCCGACAGCGAGGACTACGAACTGACGGCGAACTGGACCCGCGGCATTGGCGAGGCCGGCGCCTCGCTCAGCCTCAACGGCACTGCGCAGCGCAGCGACGGCCGCTCGCTTTCCGGCCTCGACACGGTGACCCTCACCGATCCGGACGGCGACAGCGCACTGCGCATCTTCGGCGCGGACAATCCGCTCACGCGCCGCACCCGCACCGATACGTTCTCGTTCGGCAGCACGCTGAACGCCCGCGCCGGGGACTGGCAACTCACGGGCACGATCGATGCGAGCCATGCGGACAGCACGAGCCGGATAGACCGCCGCGCCGAGACCGCCGCGCTGGTCCAGGCTGCGGCGGACGGGACGCTGGCGATCGACGGGCCGCTGCCGCCGCTGGCCGATGCCGGCTTCGACACGGCGAAGAGCAAGACCGACAGCGCCGCGGCCAAGATCACCGCCATGGGCAATCCGATCCTGCTACCGGCCGGCGAGATCTCGGTGACGCTCGACAGCGGATACGACTGGCAGCGGATCGACAGCAGCGACACCCGCAACCCGGAATTCGACACCGAACTGACCCGCGGCAATCTCAACGGCGGCGTCAACGTGTCCGTCCCGATCGCCAGCCGCAGGGACGACGCCTGGGCCTTCCTCGGCGACCTGACCGCCAACTTCAGCGCCGGGGCGGAGCACCTCTCGGACTTCGGCACGCTGATGGACTGGAGCGCGGGGCTCAACTGGGGGCTGACCGAGGAGCTCAACTTCCAGGCCAGCTATATCTTCCGCGAGGCGGCCCCCGGGCTGAGCCAGCTCGGCGCGCCGACGATCGTGAACCTCAACGTGCCGGTCTACGATTTCACCACCGGCCAAACCGCGCTGGCGACGGTCACCACCGGCGGCAACCCGGCGCTTACGAGCGAGACTCAGCGCGACATCAAGCTGGGGCTGACATACGATCTGCCGTGGTTCGACCGCTCGAACATCTCGGTGGAGTACTTCCGCAACCGTTCGAGCGACGTTACGGCTTCCTTCCCGCTGCTGACGCCCGATATCGAGGCGGCCTTCCCCGATCGGGTAACCCGGGGGTCGGGCGGCACGCTGCTCGCAATCGACCAGCGCCCGGTGACTTTCGCCGAGCAGAACTCGCAGCGCATCCGCATCGGGCTCAACTTCTCCGGCGAGATCAGCGGCGGCGAAGAGCAGAGCGGCGGCGGTTCGCGTGGACCAGGTCCTGTTGCCGGAGGCGCTCCGGCTGCCGCGCCGGGAGGCGGCGGGCCACTCAGGGCGACATTCGATCCGCAGCGGTTCGCGGCGATCCGGCAGAGCCTGTGTGCTGAGGGCGACACGCCGCCCGACCTGTCGGTTCTTCCCGAGCCTATGCAGGCCCGGCTGCGCGGCGCTGACGGGCAGATCGATCCGCAGCGGCTTGCGGAACTGCGCACCCGCATCTGCAGCGCGGAAGCAGGCCAGGCGGCCGCTGCCGCACAGGGCGGGGCCGCTCCGACAGGGGCTGCGCCTCAAGTCCGCATCCCAGGCGGACGCGGACCGGGCGGACCCGGCTTCGTCCGCGGCGGCGGTCCTGGCGGGCGCGGCGGTCCTGGCGGCGGGGGCGGCCGCTGGAACATCGGCCTGAACCATACGATCGAACTGGAGAACGAAGTGCTGATCGCCGATGGCGGCCCGCTGCTCGACTTGCTCGACGGCGATGCGCTCTCGGGCGGCGGCGTCTCGCGCCACACGCTCAGCCTCCAGGGGGGCGCGTTCTACAAAGGCTTCGGCACGCGCCTGAGCGCCGATTACCAGAGCGGCACGCGTGTCGAAGGCAGCGGCCTTCCTGGCAGCAGCGATCTCACATTCGGCGACCTGTTCACGCTCGACTGGCGCATGTTTGCCGATCTCGGGCGGCAGGAGAAGCTGGTCGAAAGCGTGCCGTTCCTCAAGAACACGCGCGTTTCCTTCGCGATCGATAACGTGTTCGACACGCGGCAGGAGGTGACCGACCAGAACGGCGAAGTGCCGCTGCGCTACCAGCCGTTCCTGATGGACCCGGTCGGCCGCCGGTTCGAGATCGAGTTCCGCAAGATGTTCTGACGCTTGGGCGCCGGAGCGGGATGACGGGGGCCGTGCGAGCACCTATGTGCTGCGCATGGCCCGCACTCCCGCAGGAACTCCCTCACACCCGAACGGCGCCGAGCGCTTTCACGAGGACCGCGCGACATATGTCGTGAAAGGCTCGACACAGCCCGACATCGAAACGGGCGTGAAGGCGATCCGCGATACCGTGCGGACCCTGAAGCCGAAGCCCGGCGTGTACCGCATGCTCGATGCGCGCGGAGACGTGCTCTACGTCGGCAAGGCGCGCGCGCTGAAGAACCGGGTGGCGAACTATTGCCAGATCTCCAACCTCTCCAGCCGCCTGCAGCGCATGGTCAGTCAGACGCGGGCGATGGAGATCATCACCACCAACAGCGAAGCCGAAGCGCTGCTGCTGGAAGCCCAGCTCATCAAGCGATTTCGCCCACCTTACAATGTGTTATTGCGCGATGATAAGAGTTTCCCTTTCATCCTGCTGCGCGCCGGGCACGATTTCCCACGTATTATGAAGCACCGCGGCGCGCGCAAGGTGAAGGGCGACTACTACGGGCCTTTCGCCAGCGCCGGATCGGTCAACACCACGATTAACGCGCTGCAGAAGCTGTTCCTCCTAAGATCCTGTACCGACAGCTTTTTGTCCCGGCGCGATCGGCCATGCCTGCTGTACCAGATCAAGCGCTGCTCGGCCCCGTGCGTCGGGCGGATCGACAAGGACGGCTATGCCGACCTCGTTCGGCAGGCGAAGGAGTTTCTCGGCGGCAAGTCCGGCGCGGTCCAGCGCGAGATCGAGACCCAGATGGCCCGCGCGGCCGAGGCGCTCGACTTCGAAAGCGCCGCCATGCTGCGCGATCGGCTGCGCGCGGCGACCTTCATCCAGGGCAGCCAGGCGATCAACGCGGAAGGGGTCGGCGACGCCGACGTCTTCGCGCTGGCGCACAAGGGCGGGCAGATCGCGATCCAGGGCTTCTTCATCCGCGGCGGCCAGAACTGGGGGCACCGGGCGTTCTTCCCGAGCCACATAGCCGAAGTCTCGGAGGACGAAGTGCTCAGCCGCGTGCTGGCGCAGTTCTACGAGGAAGTGCCGCCGCCGCGCACGATCCTGCTCGACCGCGAACTGCCCGACCGCGTCCTGCTGGAGGAAGCGTTCTGCGAGTTGGCCGGCCGCAAGGTCGAGATCAGCGTGCCCCAGCGCGGCGACCGTCGCCGGCTGATGGAGCAGGCAAGCCGCAACGCCGTAGAGGCGCTCGACCGGCGCCTGGCGGAGAGCGGCACACAGGCCAGGGTCATGCGCGAGCTGACCGAATTCCTCGAACTGCCCGAAGTGCCGGGCCGGATCGAAGTCTACGACAACAGCCACATCCAGGGCGACAAGGCGGTGGGTGCGATGATCGTCGCCGGGCCGGAAGGCTTCCGCAAGAACCAGTACCGCAAGTTCAACATCCGCCAGGCCCAGACCAACGACGACTTCGGCATGATGCGCGAGGTCATGAGCCGCCGCTTCTCCCGCGCGCTGGAGGAAGATCCGGACCGCGACGGCGGGCTGTGGCCGGACCTCGTGCTGATCGACGGCGGCAAAGGCCAGATGTCCAGCGTGCGCGACACGCTGGAGGAACTCGGCATCGAGGACGTGCCGCTGATCGGCGTCGCCAAAGGGCCGCACCATGGGCGCGAGGGGCGAGAGGTGTTCCATTTCCCGGATGGACGCGAGAAGACCCTGCCGGTGAACAGCCCCGTGCTGTTCTACCTCCAGCGCCTGCGCGACGAGGCGCACCGCTTCGCCATCGGCGCCCACCGTGCCAAGCGCAGCCGCGCGATCAGCGCCAGCCCGCTGGACGAGATCCCGGGCATCGGCCCGGCGCGGAAGCGGGCGCTGCTGCTCCACTTCGGAACTGCGGGGAAGGTCAGGGCGGCGGCGCTCGAAGATCTGAAGCGCGCGCCCGGCGTCAGCGAGGCTGTCGCCCAGGCTGTCTACGACTTCTACCATCCGAGCGGCTGAGCCCGCTCCCTACAGGCAAAAGAAAGCGCCCGGAAAGGGGGGTACCTTTCCGGGCGCGAGACGTCGGGCCAATCACGGGGGGCGTGGGGGCAGGCCCGAGGTCTATCTCTTACTCAGCGGCATCCTGCTGCTGGGCGATGGTGCTGATCGAACCTTCACCCATCGCCGAGACCAGGGCGTTGCCGCTCGCCTGGAAGTTGCTCGCCGGGAGCATGGCTTCGGCGCCGTCCACGTTGACGAGCACTTGCTGCACCTGGCCTTGGGAATTCGCGACAACTCCGGTCACGGCCCCGATGGCCTGGCCGTTGGGGGCGAGCACCGGCGTTCCCTGGTTGACCGCGAAGGCTCCGTTGGCTGCCGAGGCCGCACTACCTGCGAGAGCCAGCTGGCCGAGCGCACCCGAGGCCGCACCGTTCGCAGCGCCCTGGCCGGAGCCGGCGAAGTTCGCGGTGGTTCCCACGAGGCCGCCGGCAGTACCGGCAGCGCCGTTGGCTGCGGCGTTCGCGCTGCCCTGGGCCGAGGCAGCGGTGCCGAGAGCGACGTTGCGGGCCTGGTTCACGGTCGCGCCGACCGCGTCGGTGCCGATGAGCTGGGCGTTGGCGCTACCGCCGGCCGAAGCCGAGCCGTTCGCCGAGCCTTTGGCCGAACCCGCGCCGAGCGGACCGGTGATCGTCTGGGTCACGGAACCGCCGGCATTGCCGCCGCCGTTGCCACGGGCTTCGACACGGCCGCTGCGACGATCGACGTTGGCGCGGCCTTCGCCACGGGCGGAGCCTTCGATCGTGCCGCGCGTCGCGCCGCGAACGGTATCAGTCGGATTGCCGATGCCGCCGAGGGTGCCGCCGGCCGAACCCGATCCGCCGAGCACACCGCCCACCGAACCGCCGCCGAGCACGCCGCCCACCGAACCTGCGCCACCGAGCACGCCGCCGACAGCGCCACCGCCACCGAGGATCTGTGCCTGGGCGGGCGCGGCAAACAGCAGCAGGGCTGCGCTGGAGATAAGGATCGTCTTCATGATTTCGCTCCTTCGTTGAACTGAAGGCCGGTCGATTGCGCCGGCTCATGAAGGAAACGGACCGGGTTCGCGGTTTAATTCATGGCACCTGCGATTTTTTTAGATCGCGCGCTTCTGCATTCGAGTGTGGCGAGGTTTCGCGTGCCGTTCGATGCGCTCGCAGAGGCGCGGAGGCGCAGAGGTATTTAGTTCACGCAAAGACGCGAAGGCGCAAAGAGGGCGCCCGCAGGGGGCTCGGAATTCCAAGGTCAGACCGTGTTTGGGGCGGCTTCGCCGCAGGGTCTTAGCGCCTTTGCGCCTTTGCGTGAAAAAACTCTGCGCCTCCACCACCCCCAACCCCCTCCTCTGAAGAGGAGGGGGCTCTTTCCGCCCCTCCTCTTCAGAGGAGGGGCGGCGAGACTTGGCGAGCCGGAGGCGAGCCTAGTCGCAGCGGGGTGGTGCTGCAGCAAAGCGCGGCGCCTGACGGAACCTCACCGCCGCGCGCAGCCGCCGCAAACCAGGCCGCGGCCGTAGGTGTCGTCTGGTCCGCGCGGTCCGAGGTCCTCGGCTTCGCGGTTGAGCTTCGCCAGGGGGGCGGAGCCCGTCTGCAGGGCTGCCGCGACGCGGGCGGCGACGAAGGGGGTCGCGAACGATGTGCCGCGGACCTTGATCCACTGGCCCTTGGCATTGGCGGCGCGCATGTCGGCGGCCGGGGCCGCGTAGTCGAGGTGGAGCGCGCGGCCGGCCTCGATCAGCGCGCGCTTGCGTCCGTCGACCCCGGTCACGGCGACCACGCCGGCATAAGAGGCGGGATATGCGGGCGGCGCTGCGGGCCCGTCGTTGCCGACCGCCGCCACCACCATCACCCCGCGCTGGCGCGCCGCGGCGATGGCTTTTTCGAGCACGGAGTTGCGCGGGCCGACCAGGCTGATCGAAACGACTTTCGCCCCGTCGCCGATCAGCCAGGAGAGAGCTCGGGCAATGGCCAGGGCATTCCCGCCCGCTTTGTCTGTGCCATAGACATCGGCCACGCGAATATCGCGCACGCCGCTCTGACGCAGCAGCGAGGCGACGGCGCTGCCGTGGTTGCTCGCCCGCGGCGCGCCTTTGGCGAACCCGCGCGTGGCAGTGACGGCAACCGCCGTGCTAGGCGCGCCGTCGATCATGCCGACCGGGGTGGCGATCGTCGCACCCCCCGAAGCGGCCTGCGCCGCGACGGAGCCGACCGCGCTGCCGCTCTGGAAGTGGAGGTTGTCGGCTGAAACTTGCGCTCCGGGGACGCGCTCGGCCAGCAGGCGCTGTCCTTCGGCGAGCGACATTCCCTTGGGCAATGTGAGCCGTACGACGGTGATGCCGAGCGCGCCGAGCTGCTCGGATTCGGCCACGCCGAGCCCGGTCGTGCGGATCAGGGCAAGATCGGCGGGGGAGGGATCGAGCACCAGCAGCTCGCCCCGCCGCGCGGGTTCGCCCTGGATATCCACTTCGATGATGTCGCGGTTGCTACGGATCAGGCGTGTGAGGCGGTCTGTCCGCTCCTCCAGCAGGCGCGTGGCCGTCCGCACGAGCGGCTCGGTCGTCTCCTCGAGCGTGCGAAGCAGCGGCTCCGTCGGCAGCCCCATGCCGGGCAGGTTGACACCGGGGATTCCGGGCACGAGCTGGGCCGCCGCCGGAGCGGTCGCCAGGGCGGCGACAAGGGCAATGATGGTACGCCAGCGGTGCATCTGTCCAACTCTGATGTTTTTGCATTAAGCAGGGATGAAACGTACGGCCACGTCCGTTTCATCCATGGAAGGCTGCGAAACTGGCCGAAAGCTTTGAAGATCGGGTGCTGGCACTGCTGCCGCGAATGCGGCGCTTCGCCATCGGACTGTCGCGCAGCGCCGCTGACGGCGACGACTTGTGCCAGGCGACCATAGAGCGGGCGCTGGTCAATCGCGGCAAGTGGCAGGAAGGCACACGCCTGGATAGTTGGATGTACACGATGATGCGCAACATTTGGATCGACGAGCAAAGGGCCCGCAACCGGCGCGGCCAGACGTTCGTCGCCGAAGAGGGCGGGCTCTCCGTCGGCGCAGAGGGTGCACAGGAATCCGCCGTCGAGCTGGGCAACGTGGGCCGCGCGATGGCCCGCCTGCCCGACGAGCAGCGCGAAGCCGTGCTGCTCGTGATGGTCGAAGGCTATGCCTACAAGGAAGCCGCCGAAATCATCGGCTGCCCGGTCGGTACACTGAACTCGCGATTGGTGCGCGGACGCGACGCGCTGCTCGAACTCCTGGGAGAAGCTCCATGAGCGTCACGTCCGAAGAACTGGCCGCCTATGCCGACGGGGAGCTCGATCCCGCTCGCCGCGAGGAAGTGCGGGCCCAGGTCGAAGCCGATCCTACGCTCGCCGCCCAGGTAGCGGCCCATGCAGCCCTGAAGCAGAAGCTGGCGGCCCATTTCGCGCCGATCCTTGAAGCGCCGGTGCCCGATCGCCTTACCGAACTGCTGCGCACGAGGCAGCCCGCTCCGGTGGCCGAATTTGCCGCCGCGCGCGAGAAGCGCGATGCGCGGCGCGCGCTTTCGAGCGTGCGCTGGGGCTGGGTTGCGGGGCCGGCGCTTGCCGCTTCGCTCGCGCTGGCGGTGTTCCTGCCGCGCGGCGGTGAGGTGCCCGAAGGCTATGCCGGGGAGCAGCTTGCCTCAGCTCTCGAACAGCAGCTCGTTTCCGCGCAGCCGGCCGGCGCCGACACCCGCATCCTGCTCAGCTTCCGCAACGATGACGGCCAGTTCTGCCGAGCCTTTGCAGGCGAAGCGCAGAGCGGCATCGCCTGTCGCGATCGCGAGGGCTGGCGCCTGCACACCACGGGCGCAGGGGCTTCGGCGCAGCAGAGCGACTACCGCATGGCCGGCGCCGACGCCGGCAGCATCCTCGCACAAGCGCAGGAACTGGCCGCAGGACCCGCGCTCACGGCCGAGGAAGAAGCCGCGGCGCGCGAGCAAGGCTGGCGCTGACCGGTTCTACCGCTTCACCGGGCGGAACATGCCTTCCTGTGCCACGCTGGCCACCAATCGTCCGTCGCGGGTGAAGATCCGCCCGTGGTTCAGCCCGCGGGCGCGGCCGCTCCAGGTCGAATCCATCGCGTAGAGCAGCCAGTCGTCGGTGCGGGCGTCCTCATGGAACCAGACCGCATGGTCCAGGCTCGCGACCGTCACGTCGCCGCGCGCGAAGGCCAGTCCATGCGGCAACAGGGCCGTGCCCATCAGGCGCATGTCGCTCCAGTAAGCGAGCACCGCGCGGTGCAGCGCCGGATCGTCCGTCAGGGGCGCGCGAACCCGGAACCACACGTGTTGCTCCGGCGGATCCGGCTCCCGGCTGAGCACCGCCAGTGGGCGTACCGCACGCATTTCGATAGCCCGCGGCCGCAAAACGATCGGCGGAGCGCTGCCCGCGATCTCCGCGCGATGGCGGTCGATCACCACGTGATCGGGCTCGAGATCTTCCGGCGGAGGCACTTGCGGCATCTCGCTCTGGTGGTGCGGTCCGACTTCCCTGCGATGGAACGAGACGGAGCAGGAGAGGATCTGCCGTTCCTGCTGCATCGCGGTGATCCGCCGGTTGGCGAAGCTGCCGCCGTCGAACGCGCGCTCCACACGGTACTCGACCGGGTGGTCCTCGCTGCCGCCGCGCAGGAAATAGGCGTGCAGGGAGTGGGCCGGGCGGTCTTCGGCAACAGTTGCCTGCGCGGCGATCAGCGCCTGCGCGATGACCTGCCCGCCGAACACGCGCCCGACCCCGTCGATCTGGCGCGGCCCTTCGAACCTGTCGCCGCTCAGTGGGGTGACATCCAGCAGGCCTAGCAATCTGGTGACGAGTTCCTCGGTGGTCGGTTCGGCCATGACCCGGCTTTGCGGGCCGCTGCCGGGCGGGTCAAGGCGGTCTGACCTGCCCACTCCTCTTAGTCCGTGCCTCTCGTCCTTCGACAGGCTCAGGACGAACGGATCGAGGGAAGGGCTCAGGGCAAGAAGCCAGCCTTGCCTCTCCGTTCGCGGTGAGCCTCCCCTCTTCGTTCGCGGTGAGCCACCCCTCTCCGTTCGTGGTGAGCCACCCCTCTCCGTTCGTGGTGAGCTTGTCGAACCACGACTGGGGGGACGTCGCGTGAAAGACCCTAATCCCTCACGCCAAGCCTGCGCAGGACCCGCCACGCATAGGCTTTCCCCAAGTTGCGGGCCGGCCAGCGGCCCGGGGGCCGCGGGCTGAGTCCGAAGCGGCGCAGCAGGCGGTTGAGCGCCCTGGCATCGGCCTCGGCGAAGCTCCACTCGCTGCGCCAGGTGATGGACAGCGAGATCGACGGCACCGGTCCGTTGCGGACGAAGTGCGGCGCCATGACCGGCACGTAGAGCGCCTTCCCCGGCTCCAGCGCGAACGCGGTGCCGCCTGCGGCCAGTTCGTCGCGCCAGACAAGCTCGCGCGGGCCGCCAGTGTGATAGCTCTCGTGCACGCTGTGCGGGGCGAAGCGCGGATCGCCGGCGGGGAAGACCGTCATTTCCTTCGATCCCACCAGCTGCAACAGGATGTTGTGCTCGGGATCGAAGTGGTAGGGGGTCACGGCGTCGGGGCTGGAGACGAAGATGAAGCCCTGCGTCTTCCGCATACTGCCTGTCCTGGCGACGATCTCGCCCTCGATCTCGTCCAGCAGCGCGGCCAGCAGAGTGGCATAGGCGGGCTGCTGCTCGATGTTCTTGAGCACGGCCCAGCTCCGCGCGCTGGCGATCGAGCGGATCGTCTCGCCGATGGTCAGGCCGTTCCCTTCGGGCTTGCCGTCTACGCCGATCGGCAGGTCCCCCCGGTTGTATTCCACCGAAGCCGGCGGAAGCGCTTCGCCCAGCGCGGCGAGGGCGTCGAGCGTCAGCAGGGGATGCTCGCGCAGACGATGATCCAGCAGGTGCGGCGCCTCGGGGTAGCTGGCAGCGAAGTGCGCGCGCGTTTCGGGCGGGAAGACGTCCGGGAACGGTCCGGCGTGTGCGATCGGGGGGAACGGGGCGTTCATGCGGGTCCTCCTGCGCGGCGGCGGGTCTCCAGGGCGGCGAGGGCGCGGAACAGCGCCCGCCGAGGCTTGCCGCCGATGGCCACGTTGATACCGGCGACGGTCCGCCTCTCCCGCCACAAGTGATCGATCATCGGGTGATCGGCGGCGGCGCAGCTGTCGCACCAGTCGATATCGTCCCGCTCCAGCAGGGCGAGGTTCTCACGCTGCAGCAGCACGCCGGGGGAGAAGCGGGCGAAATCTTCGTCGAACGCGGTCTTGTAGGAGAACGCGCCCGGCGGCGAGAGGAAAGTGGCGAGCATGGCGAGCGGGCGGCCATCAAGCCTGAGCGCGAGGCGCTCGAGCCTGTCCCGCGCCGCCGCGCCGGTGAGCGCCTGGCGGAAGAGCGCTTCGGTGGCCGGGTTGCAGGCGAGGGCGGAACCTGCCTTGCCCTTCCAGCCGGCGCGTTCGAGCGCCAGGAATTCGTCGATCCAGCGGGTCAGGTTCGCGTCGCCATGCAGGCGTTCTACTACGAGAGCGCCTTCCTCGCAGAGGCGGCGGTGCTGGCGGCGCAGTTCCTTGCGCTTTTTGCCCGGGAGCGCGGCATCGAGGTAGGCTTCGGCGGAAAGGCCGGAGGAGAGCATGGCTCGCTCTTCCTGGTGCACCAGCACCGCCTGGCGGCCCTGGCGAGTCAGCGCCATCCCGAGCGCTTCGTAGGAGGGGCCGTTGCGCGGCAGCTCGGGCAAGTGCAGGAACAGCCGGGCACCGGCGCGTTTGTCGGCCCAAGCGAACAGGGCCGGCCAGAACAGGCGTTCGCAGCCCCGCGCGACCAGGGGGGCGGCCAGGAAGCAGTTGGCATGGGTCCAGGTGCGCCAATGCGGCAGCGGATAGCCGTAGTAGTCGCGCTCGCGCCGCAGCGGCAGCAGGCCGGCCAGTTCCCCGTTTGCTTCGAGACACAGCAACTGCACCCGCCCACTCGGGTCGAGCGCGCGGAGCGAAGGGAGGAGGTACCAGCTTTCGAAGAACGGGTTCGGCTCGCCGGCCTGCTGCGCCAGTGCGTCCCAGCGGGCGGTTTGCGCCGGCGTGTCGAAGCTCCGCCAGTCGTGCGCCGTCAGGCGGACCTCAGGCGCGCGGCCGGCCGGCGCGTCGATGCGCACCGGGGCGGCTGTCGTGAGAGCTCGGCTGGCCATGCTGGCGTCATACCTCGCAGCGGCGGCGGTCGTGCCGTCGTGCGCGTCCTAGCCTCTCTCTGCCAAGGAAGGTTTAACGGCGCCGGGCGCCGGCACGAAAAAGCCCCGCCCGGCAGCGCCGGACGGGGCCAATCCGTAGTCGTTCGCTAACTCAGGCCGCGAGCGCCGCCAGCAGCAGCAGCGCGACGATGTTGGTGATCTTGATCATCGGGTTCACCGCCGGGCCGGCGGTGTCCTTGTACGGATCGCCCACCGTGTCGCCGGTCACCGCGGCCTTGTGGGCTTCGGAGCCCTTGCCGCCGTGGTGCCCGTCTTCGATGTACTTCTTGGCGTTGTCCCATGCGCCGCCGCCGGCGGTCATGGAGATCGCCACGAACAACCCGCCGACGATCACGCCGAGGAGCAGGGCGCCCAGGGCCGCGAAGCCGTTGTGCTGCCCGGCGATCAGCGTGATCACGAAGTAGACCACGATCGGCGCCAGCACCGGCAGCAGGCTGGGCACGATCATTTCCTTGATCGCCGCCTTGGTGACGAGATCGACCGTCCGCGCGTAGTTCGGACGGCTGGTCCCGGCCATGATGCCCGGATCGGCCGCGAACTGCTCGCGCACGTCCTTCACCACGTCGCCGGCCGCGCGGCCGACGGCGGTCATGCCCATCGATCCGAACAGGAACGGCAGCAGTGCGCCGAGCAGCAGCCCGACGATCACGTAGGGGTTCTCCAGGCTGAAATCGACGTCGACGTCAGGGAAGAACTCGGCGAGATCGGTGGTGTAGGCGGCGAACAGCACCAGCGCGGCGAGACCGGCGGAACCGATCGCGTAGCCCTTGGTGACCGCCTTGGTGGTGTTGCCCACGGCGTCGAGCGCATCGGTCTTCTCGCGCACGCTGTCGTCGAGCCCCGCCATTTCGGCGATGCCGCCGGCGTTGTCGGTCACCGGGCCGTAGGCATCGAGCGCCACGACCATTCCGGCCAGCGCCAGCATCGCCGTCGCCGCATAAGCGATGCCGATCAGGCCGGCTAGCTGGAAGGCGATGATGATGCCGGCGACGATCACCAGCGTCGGCAGGGCCGTCGCCTCGAGGCTGATCGCGAGACCTTGGATCACGTTGGTGCCGTGGCCGGTCTCGGAGGACTTGGCGATCGAGCGCACCGGGCGGAAGTTGGTGCCGGTGTAGTATTCGGTGATCCAGATGATCAGGCCGGTGATCACCAGGCCGAGCATCGAGCACCAGAACAGCGCCCACCCGGTGAAGCCGCCGACTTGCGCCGCCGTGCCTTCCTCCGCCAGCGGAGCCCCGACGTCGACGTTCTGCGCTTCACCGCCGATCACCGCGTTCATGTCGCCCAGGGCGAACTGGATCATGAACCATATCACCGGGATCGACAGGATCGCCGTGACCAGGAAGCCCTTGTACATGGCGCCCATGATGTTCTTGCCGCCTCCCAGGCGGACGAAGTACGTGCCGATGATCGAAGTGACGATGCAGCCGCCGCCGATCAGCAGCGGAAGGCTCATCATCGGCAGCAGCAGGTCGCCGAGGCCGGTGAACAGCAGCGCGGTCAGCACCATGGTGGCTCCGACGGTCACGACGTAGGTCTCGAACAAGTCGGCCGCCATGCCTGCACAGTCGCCGACATTGTCACCGACGTTGTCGGCGATCACGGCCGGGTTGCGGGGGTCGTCCTCCGGGATTCCGGCTTCGACTTTGCCTACGAGGTCGGCGCCGACGTCAGCCGCCTTGGTGAAGATCCCGCCGCCGAGACGGGCGAAGATCGAGATGAGGGAAGCACCGAAGGCGAGGGCGACGAGCGCATCGATCACCGTGCGGTCGTTCGCCGGCAGGTCCATCGGACCCGTGAGGACGTAGAAGAACACCGCAATCGCGAGCAGGGCGAGGCCCGCCACCAGCATGCCGGTGATGGCGCCGGCGCGGAAGGCGATCGTCAGGCCCTGCTGCAGCCCGACTTGCGCCGCGGCCGCTGTGCGCACGTTGGAGCGGACCGAGATGTTCATGCCGATGAACCCGGCAACGCCCGACAGGATCGCGCCGAGCACGAACCCGGTCGCAGAGATGGCGCCGAGGAAGTAGGCCACGATCACCGCGACCACCACGCCGACGATAGCGATCGTGGTATATTGCCGCTTGAGGTAGGCTTGCGCGCCCTCCTGGATGGCCCCGGCGATTTCCTGCATCCGGGCGCTTCCGGCGTTCGCGCCGAGAACCTGTCGGCTGGTGACGAAGCCATAGACGATGGCAAGCAGTCCCAGCGAGATTGCGATGATTACGAGGTCCATATGCGACCTTCCCCCTCTCTCTCCCAAAGAAAGCCGTGGTCACGGGGAGCCCCCGTAACCGCAGGCTGGGCGAATGGCTAAAGGGCGGCGGGGGCGGGTGCAAGTCCCTTGCGCCGGGACAGAGTAACTGCCGCCTGTCTCGCGACCGGGGAGCGGCTGGCCGAATAGCCACGCTCCGTTCCGATTTGTGACACGTGAGTTCAGGTTCTTGCAGTGCAGCATGGTTTAATTTAGATTAACCAAGATGGGCGCGGTGGTAATCAAGAAGCTTTTGATATGGATGCCATTCCTCTTCGGAATCGGCTTCATCGCGCCGTTGACGGCGCAACTCATGACCGCCTGGGACGTGCAACCGCCGCTCGGGCTCTCGCCGATCGCCTTCGGGCTGATCTTCGGCGGGCTCTGGGGGCTCTACGCCAACATCGGCGGTCGCTGGCTGTGATGGACCGCCCGGTGGACGGCCTGGCGCAGGGGGATGCGCGCGAGACTTTCGCCGCGGTCGGCGAAGCCGCGCTGATCGAAGGCCGCAGCGAAGGCGGCGCGGCGGAGCGGACGGCCTTCCCGCTGCCGAAGGGCGACGGGCTGGACAAGCACACGCGCGTGCAGCTGCTGAAGGAAGAGCGGGCGATTGCCGCCAAGTACATGTCCGATCCGCGCAAGATGCGGATCTACACGGTCGTCACGCTGACCTGCTTCGCGATGTGGCTGGCCTTCTTCCCGCTGACGATGCTCGACGTCGTGCCGCTGTGGCCGTGCTTCGTGCTGAGCTGCATTTTCGCGGCGGGCGGCTACATCACCAGCCACGAAGCGATGCACGACAACATCGGTCGCCGCGGGACGAAGTATCGCTTCTGGAACGAACTCGTCGGCGAAGTCAGCACGATCATCCTGATCTTCCCGTTCTCGATGGCGCGGATGATGCACTTGCATCACCACTATCACTGCAATCACCCGGAGAACGATCCGGACTACACCGATTCCGCCAGCGGTCCTCTCGCGGCCTGGGTCAAGACCTGGCTCAATCGCCAGCCGGGCGCGGACGGTTCGATCCACCACTACAAGCGCGTGCTCCAGCGGATCGGCACCCCGGCTGCCGCGAAGGCGCTGCGCGATACGGCCTACCTGCAGCTGTTCGCGATGTTCTTCATGTTCGCGATGTGCTGGACGGGATATGCGTTCGAAGCGGCCCTGCTGTGGTGGCTGCCCCGGCACATCGGCCTCAGCTACATCCGCTACTGGCTCAGCTGGGCGCCGCACCATCCGCGCGAGGGCCGCGACCGCTACAGCAACACGCGGGTGTTCAGGACGGTCTTCGGCCACTGGCTGTCGATGGGCATGCAGTACCACGTCGTGCACCACCTCTACCCGGGCATCCCCAACCACGCGACCAAGCCCGCGTACTACGAGCTCAAGCCGATCCTGCAGAAGCGCGGAGTGGACTGCTCGGCCCTTTAGCCGTGCTCGTAGCCGAGTGAGCCCTCCGGCGGCTCACCATCTAGCAGCAGCGGCGCTTCGCCCTGCGGGAGGACTTCGCCGATCCGCCAAGCTTCGAACGGTGGCTCCACACCGGCGGGCAGGGTAGCGAGCAGTTCGTAGTCGTCGCCCCAGCGCAGCGCATCGGCTCGGCGCGCTTCGGGTGCGGCGATCGGAACGGCGGCGCTGTCGATTGCAAAGGTGACGCCGCTTGCTTCGGCCATGCGCGACGCGTCGAGCAGCAGGCCGTCGGACACGTCCATCATTGCGCTGGCCAGAGGCGCCAGAGCTTCGCCCTCGGCGAGGCGCGGGGCAGGGCGGCGGTAAGCGGTGCTGTCGCCGCCGGTACGGTCGCGCAGCCCTTCGAAGCCGATCATTGCTGCGCCGACCGGCCCCGTGATCCATACGGCGTCGCCAGGCTGGGCACCCGCTCGCGAAGGCACGGGACGGTAGGTCGCACGGCCCACCGCGGTCAGACCCCAGCTTCGCGGCGCCTGGCCCGAGACGGTATCTCCGCCGAGCAGTGGAACGCCGTAGCGCGAGAGCACCTCGCCGAGCCCCTCGGCGAAGCGCGCATCATCTCCACCGAGCATGTGCCCGACCAGCACCCCCAGCGGCCGCGCACCTTTGGCCGCCAGATCGCTGAGGTTGCAGGCCACGAGCTTCCAAGCCACGTCCGCCGGATCCGCGCCCATCGGCACGTGGACGCCTTCGACCAGCATGTCGTGCGTCAGCACCAGCGTCTCTCCGCCGATCTCGAGGACCGCGCAGTCGTCCACCAGCCCGCGCGCGGCGGGGTCGCTTGCCAGTGCTTTGAGGGAATCGACGAAGGCGCGCTCGGCGCTCACCGCACGGCTTTCGCCACCGCGTCGAGCACTCCGTTGACGAACTTCGCCTCGCGCTCGTCGAAGAACGCATGGGCCACGTCGATGTATTCGCTGATCGCCGTGCCGACCGGAATGTCCGGCCGGGCGAGCAGCTCGTAGGCCCCGGCGCGCAGGATCTGCACCATGGTCTTGTCGAGCCGGGCGATGGTCCAGCCCTCCGCCAGGCGCTCGGTCAGCAGCGTGTCGATCTCGTCGCGCCGGGCGATCGTGCCGCTGACCACGTCGTCGAAGAAGTCGACGTCGGCCTCGGCGTACTGATCGTCCTCGATCTCGCGGCCCAGGCGGTGCTGGTGGAACTCGTTCAGCAGCCGAGCGGGAGCGGTCCCCTCCATCTGGTGCTGGTACAGCGCCTGCACGGCGGCAAGCCGCGCGGCGGAGCGGGGGAGGGAACGGGCATTGCTCATGACAGGCGTACTTTCACCGAATGGGCGTGGGCGGGCAGGCCTTCGGCTTCGGCCAGGGCGATCGCCGCCGGTCCGATCTTGCCGAGCGCCGCGCGGTCCATCGAAATGAAGCTGGTCCGCTTCATGAAGTCGAGCACGGAGAGGCCACTGGCGAAGCGGGCGCGGCGGCCCGTGGGTAGCACGTGGTTGGGCCCGGCGACGTAATCGCCGACCGCCTCGGGCGTATAGCGGCCGAGGAACACACTGCCGGCATGGCGCAGCTCCGCGAACATCGCTTCGGGATCGTCGATCGCCAGCTCCACGTGCTCGGCGGCGAGGCGGTTGGCGAGGGCGGGGGCTTCGGCGAAGTCCGATACGATCAGCATGACGCCGTGATCGTCCCAGCTCTTCCGCGCGGTCCGCTGCGTCGAGAGCATCGAGCACTGCACGTCAATCCGGTCCTCGACCTGCTCCGCAAAAGCCGGATCGTCGGTGATGAGAATCGACTGCGAGGTCGGGTCGTGCTCGGCCTGGCTCAGCAGGTCGGCGGCGATCCAGTCGGGGTCGTTCTTGCTGTCGGCGATGACGAGGATCTCGCTCGGCCCGGCGACCATGTCGATGCCGACCACGCCATAAAGCTGCCGCTTGGCTTCCGCCACATAGGCGTTGCCCGGGCCGGTGATCACGTCGACCGGCTTGATCCGCCGCGTGCCGTAAGCCAGCGCGCCGATCGCCTGGGCGCCGCCGACCCGCCAGATCTCCTCGATCCCGACGAGGTGAGCGGCGGCCAGGACCAGCGGGTTGACCGCACCCTTGGGCGTCGGTGTCACGACCGCCAGCCGCTCGACCCCGGCGACCTTTGCGGGAATGGCGTTCATCAACAGCGAAGAAGGATAGGCCGCCCGCCCGCCGGGAACGTAGAGCCCCGCGGCGTCGACCGCCCGCCATCGGGCGCCGAGGCGCACGCCGGCCGTGTCGGTGAAGTCGCGGTCGCCCGGCAACTGGTCGGTGTGATAGGCGCGGATGCGGTCGGCCGCGAGTTCGAGCGCCTCGCGCAGCACCGGATCGAGCGCGGCGAAGGCGGCGTGGCACGCTTCCGGGCCGATGCGCCAGCTCTCGTCGTCGGTCAGGTGGTACCCGTCGTAGCGCGCGGTCATTTCCGCCAGCGCCTCGTCGCCGCGGTCGCGCACTTTGGTCAGGATCTCGCTCACGGTGCGCGCGGTGTCGGCCCCGCTTTCGCGCCGGCCGTTCACGACGCGGGCGAACTTCGCCTCGAAATCGGTGTCGCTGGTCTTCAGCGTAAGCATCAGGCGGCTTCCTGCGCGGTGAGGGCGCGGAACGTCTCCACCAGCGCGGCGACCCGCGGATCGGTCTTGAGCGCGGCGCGGTTGACGATCAGCCGGGCCGAAACCTGCATGATCGTGCCGGTCTCCACCAGGCCGTTGTCCTTCAGCGTGCGCCCGCTGGAGACGAGGTCGACGATCTGCCCGGCCAGGCCGAGGCTCGGCGCGAGTTCCATCGCGCCGTTGAGCTTGATGCACTCGGCCTGCACGCCCTGCTGCTCGAACCAGCGGTGGGTGATGTTCGGGTACTTGGTCGCCACGCGGATGTGGCTTGCCTTGCTGGCCTGACCGGCGCTTGCATCCTGCGGCACAGCGACCGAAAGGCGGCAGTGCCCGATGTCGAGGTCCACCGGGGCGTAAAGCTCCGAAAAGTCGAACTCCTCGATCACGTCGGAGCCGACGATCCCGGCCTGCGCCGCGCCGAAGGCGACGAACGTCGCCACATCGAACGCGCGCACGCGGATGATCCGCATGTCGCTGCGCTCACAGGCGAAGCTGAGCGAGCGGTTGCCCTTGTCGTGAAAGGCGCTTTCCGGCACGAGACCGGCGCGCGCCATCACCGGCAGCGCCTCGTCGAGAATGCGGCCTTTGGGCACGGCGAAGGTCAGCGGTTCGGACATAGCGGCGCGCATGTAGAGGGCGGCCGGGGAAAGGGCAACGCATATGGCCGAAACGGGTGTGATGGAGATCGCGGACGTGCGCGAAGCGATCGAGTGGCAGGCGCAGCATGCCGAGCAGGCTTTCGCCCCATGCACCGCCCGCGTGATCCGCGCCGAATTGGCGATCCTGGACACCGACACCGCGACCGGCAGGCGGATGACCCACTGGCACGGGCTGTCGCTGGCCGATGCCCTGCCGCTGCGCGTCGCCGGAGGGCTGCACTGGCTCTACCTCGCTGGAGAGGACCGGCGGCTGGAGCCAGTCTATGCCGGGCTGCTTACGGATCAGAACGCGATCGACGCTATCGTCGCGGACATGGCGGTGCGGTTCGATGCCCGACTCCTCGCCTGGCTCGACGGGCCGCCGCAGACCAACGAAGCGGGGCGCTCCGCCGGCATCATGGCGGGGCTGCTGTGGCTGTCGCAGCGGCTTGGTCCCAGGTTTGAACTGAACGAGATCGGCGCCAGCGCGGGCGTGAACACGATGATGGGCCGCTACTTCTACGACCTCGGCGGAGTGACAGCCGGGCCGAGCCTGTCGCGCATGAAGATCGTGCCCGAGTGGCGCGGCCCGCCGCCGCCCCACGCAAAGGTCGAGATCGTGGCAGTGCGCGGCTGCGACGTCGCCCCCGTCGACCTGACCGACCCGGATGAGGCGCTGCGGCTGAAAGCCTACGTCTGGGCCGACGCCCGCGAGCGCATGGCGCGGCTCGACACCGCCATCGCCATGGCCGAGCGCGTGCCGCCGGAACTGGTGCAGATGGACGCCGCCGATTTCGTCCGCGAGATGCTCGCCGCGCCGCAGGAAGCAGGCGTCACCCGCGCCCTTTTCCACACCGTGATGTGGCAATACCTGCCGGCTGAAACGCAGCAGGCGATCACCGCAATGATGGAGGAAGCCGGCGCCCGCGCCACCCTCGAACGGCCGCTTGCCTGGCTGGCGCTGGAGACCAACCGCCAGACTTTCCGCCACGAACTGCGCGTCCGCTACTGGCCCGGCGGCGAAGAGGCGGCGCACCTCGCCGAAGCCCACCCGCATGGCGCCTGGGTGGAGTGGTTTGGGAAGTGATCGCCAATCCTCCCCCTCTGGGGGAGGTGGCATCGCGTAGCGATGACGGAGGGGGCGCGGCCTGGCTAAGCCGTTCATCCAAGCGGCGCCCCCTCCGTCAGCCGCCTTCGGCGTCTGCCACCTCCCCCAGGGGGGGGAGGACTTATGGATAGCTGACCGTCTTCGGCCGCTCCGGCAAGGGAATGAACTCCTCCTCGTCCCCCGGCACTTTGGCGAAGCGGCCAGCTTTCCAGTCTTCCTTCGCCTGCTCGATCCGCTCGCGGCTGGAGCTGACGAAGTTCCAGTAGACGTAGCGATGGCTGGTGAACGCCTCGCCGCCCAGCAGCATGACTTTGCCGCCCCCGGCCGAGCGCAGCACCATCGCTTCGCCCGGCTTCAGCAGAAGCAGCGCGTAGAGCGGCAGTGGCTCGCCGTCGATGCTGGCGTCCCCGGCCACGAGCATGACGGCGCGCTCGTCCGCCTCGGCATCGATCGGGATCGCGCCGTTCGGGCTGAGGTTGATTTCGGCATAGATCGTGTCGGCATAGCAGGTCGTCGGCGCGCGCCGGCCCCATAGCGATCCCATGATCACGCGAGCGGAAGCGCCGCTGTCCTCGACCATGGGCAGGTCGCTGACCGCTTCGAACGCCGGGTCGATGTCCTCGCGCCCATCCGGCAGGGCGAGCCAGGTCTGCATGCCGTACATCGCCGCGCCGCCCTCGCGCTCGCTCTGCGGGCTGCGCTCCGAATGGACGATGCCGGTGCCCGCCGTCATCAGGTTCACCGTGCCGGGGCGAATGGTCGAGTGGGTGCCGAGGCTGTCGCGGTGGTCGATCGCCCCATCGAACAGCCAGGTCACGGTGGCGAGGTTGATGTGCGGGTGCGGCCGCACGTCCATGCCATGGCCAGCCTCCAGCCGCGCCGGGCCGAACTGATCGACGAACACGAAAGGGCCGACCATTCGGCACTCGGCGCTCGGCACCGCGCGGCGGACCTGGAAACCTCCGAGATCGTGGGTCACCGGCGTGACGGTCTTGAGGATGGTCATTGCTCGTCCAGCTCCTCGTAGTGGCGGAAGATGCCGTCCTGGTTGAACTCCATCCGCCGCTCGCTGGCAAGGTAGGCCGCGACGCCGTCGATATCCGGCACCGCCGTCTGCAGCCCCTCCAGATGCGGCCAGGTGCCCTGCATCCGCCGCATCAGGTTGGGGAACGCATAATCCAGCCCTTCCATGACCTGGAACAGGCTGGTGTCGACATGGCTCCACTGGTCGCCGAGCAGGAATGGCCCACCGTTCGTCGCCACCGCGTTGTCGAAGTGGATCAGGTACTTGGGCAGGCGATTGGCGCGAAAGTCCTCCGCCCGTTCGAAGGCCGCTTCCATCTGCTCGCTGTAGTACTTGCTGCTGGCGATCGGATGATGGACCGAATGCACCTCCTCGACGAAATCGGCGATGTCGAGCTGGAGCTGCACGAGGCCGAGGTCGGTCGCCAGGTCGCCGGTGCCGAGGCCCTCCTTGTCGGAGAGATAGGTCAGGATCAGCGCGGTCTGGCCGATCACCACGTCGTCGTCGACCAGGTAGGGAGGGGCGAAGGGCCGCACGCCCTCGCGCGCGTGGAGGTCTTCCACCAGCGCATCGGCGCTCTCCTCGCGGGCCATGTCCTCGTACTCGAGCTCGGCCGCTTCCATGAACAGGCGCACGAACTCGCCGCGGCCGGGGATCGTCGGCCAGTACCAGAGCTGGTAGCTCACTGCCCCTCTCCGGGGGCAGTGGCGCGCACGGCCAGCGCGTGGACGCGCTGGCCGGGAATGTCGCCGAGAGCGCGGTTGACCATGCGCTGGCGCTCCAGGCGGCTCTTGCCGGTGAAAGCCTCGCTTTCGATCACCACGGTGAAGTGCGATTCGCCGCTGCCGTCGTCGCCGGCGTGGCCGTGATGCTTCGCCGTGTCGTTGATGACGTCGAGCCGCGTCGGCGCGAAAGCCTCGCGCAGCAGGGTTTCGATCTCGCGTGCAGCCGGTCCGGTCATTCGAGTTCCTCGGGGGTTTTCAACGGGGGGATTCGTCCCCATCCTAATGGCGGTGAAACAACAGAAGTTCCATGGCCGATACGAAGGCGAAGGGCGGGAGTGCCAGGCGCCGAATTGCCGCGAAGCCGGCGAATTCCGCGCGCCCGGACACCGCGGCCCCGGCGCCGACGGGCCGGGAGACTGGCGCTGGTTCTGCCTCGATCACGTCCGCGAATTCAACGCCGGTTACGACTGGTTCGCCGGGATGAGCGCCGAGGAGATCCTCGAAGCGCAGTCCCCGATCAACGGCTGGCGCACCGAAACCCGCGCCTTCCGCGCCGACGCCGCGGTGGACGGGATCCCGCGCTGGGCCGATTTCGACGATCCGCTCGACGCGATCGGCGCGCGCGCCCGCAACATCCGCAGCCGTGCTGCCGGACGGAAGGAGCATCCCGGCGCGGCAGCGCGGTTCACGTCGCGCGAACGCGAGGCGCTCGGCGTGATGGGCCTCGATCCGCAGGCGGACCGCCAGCGCCTGCGCAAGCGCTACTCCGAACTGGTCCGCCGCTACCACCCCGACCGCAATGGCGGCGACCGCAGCCACGAAGGCCGCCTCCAGCGCGTCGTCGAAGCCTACAAACTCCTAAGCCGCGCGGCGGCGTTCGCCTGAACGGCGGTAAGATCGATCCTCCCCGTTCCGGGGAGGAATTTTTTTGTCACGCAAAGGCGCAAAGGCGCGAAGGGGTTTTGGCTGGCCCTTCGTGGCTTCGTGTGATCGAAAATCCTCCCTGTTCGGCGCAGCCGAATGGGGAGGGGGACCGCGACACCGAAGGTGTCGTGGTGGAGGGGTAAGGCGCACCGGACCCCTCCGTCAGACGCCTGACGGCGTCTGCCACCTCCCCATTCCCGCTGCGCGGAAACGGGGAGGATTTTTGGATCTCACGCGAAGGCGCGAAGAGATGGTGCCGGTTCCTTCGTCGCCACCGAAGGGGGCTCACGCGAAGCCACGAAGACACGAAGATGTCCCGCCGGGCCGCCAAATCCTCCCCGGGACGGGGAGGTGGCGCCGGCCGGAGGCCGGTGACGGAGGGGGCCCGCCTCCTAGTGCAGCGCTGGCGGCGAGCCCCCTCCACCACCCGCTGCGCGGGCGGTCCCCCTCCCCGTGCCGGGGAGGAATTTTTTTGTCAGGCAAAGGCGCGAGGACGCGAAGGGGTGATGGCTGGCCGTTCGTGGCTTCGTGTGATCGAAAATCCTCCCTGTTCGGCGCAGCCGAATGGGGAGGGGGACCGCGACACCGAAGGTG
>NZ_WTYK01000004.1 GCF_009828065.1 Croceibacterium soli
TGACGGGCCTTCGCGGATGACGGGCCTTCGCGGATGACGGGCCTTCGCGGATGACGGGCCTTCGCGGATGACGGGCCCTCGCGGGATGGCGGGTTTTCGCGTGATGGCGGGTTTGCTCCGGATGGCGGTTCCGTGGGATGACGGCGGCCATCAGCCGTAACTGCGCACCTATCATCGTCGCCCTGAACTCGTTTCAGGGTCCATCTGGCAGCCGTGCACGGATGGGCCGGTGAGGCGTCACGACTCCCCAGCCGCCCTCACGCCTGCGCCGAGAGATGGATCCTGAAACAAGTTCAGGATGACGACTTCTTGCATGCTGTCCCACCCCTTCTCGTCACCCTGAACTTGTTTCAGGGTCCATGTAGCAGCCGGGCAATGAGCCTGCGGTGGTAGCACCAGCGCGTGCGGAGGAAGGGGCGCGCAAGACGCCCAGCATGACGGAGATGTAGAGGATTAGGTGGGGGATTCTGTTGCTAGGCTCCCCCGGGCCCCCGGTTTCCGATTCTGTTACCCGGTTCGGTCCGAACCGTGCTCTAGCTTTGTAATGTCAGGCCGTTAGGCCGTCAGGTTACGCAGCGAGAGCAAGTGCTTCATTATCATTGGCACTTGTGGGTTTTTGAGCCTTTAACGGGTTACTCAGCCCGAGCGAAAACGATGCCTTTCAACACACGTCGATCCTGGTTCGGCCCCGTCACGAACCTCGGCGAACCGAGCTTTGTGGTGGAGCCGCCGGGTACTGCCCCCGGGTCCGCTGTGCCTATTGCACACCGCATTTTATCGCCATAGCCGGCCGAGACCGGCAGAGCCCTATATAGGCAAGCGCAGCTTAATGTGAAGTGAGCGGTTTCACGATCCTCCCTGAGGGGAATAGCGAGGTGCGCTGTCGGTGCGTGCCAGCAGACGCCTTCGCCGGCCTGCCACATGGACCCTGAAACGAGTTCAGGGTGACAATGAGGTGATGGGGGGCCGATGAGGGATAGGGCAGGCCGAGAATTCTCCGTCGCAGAACAACGTCATACCGAACAAAAACCCTCGTCATCCTGAACTTGTTTCAGGATCCATTCCGCCGCAGGCGAGGTTCTGGCGGAGGCGAGCGGTGGCGCCTCCCAGGGCCTCACGTCCCCGGCCTCTCGCCCTTCTTCAGCTCCGCCAGGATCTGCTTGAGCACGTCGAGTTGGGGATCGGTCGGCAGTTCCGGGCTTTTCGAGCTGTCGGCGGTCGATTTCTGCCGTTCCTGCATCTCGTCGAGCACGCGGTTGACCGTCTTGAGCAGCAGGAACAGCGCGGCGGCGATGATCAGGAAATCCACCAGTTGGGTCAGGAAATCGCCGTACCCGAGAACCGGCACCCCGGCCGCCTTGAGTTCGGCGAAATTGGTGGCGTTCCCCGAGAAGTCCTTCGGCACCGGCCCGAGGCGGATGAAATAGTTGGAGAAATCCACATCGCCGAACACCGCCGCGATCAGCGGCATGATGATGCTTTCGGTCAACGAGGTGACGATGCGGCCGAACGCCGCGCCGATGATCACCCCGACCGCCAGATCGAGCACGTTGCCGCGCGCGATGAATTTCCTGAATTCCTGGAACACAGCCGCTCCTCAACTCTTGATGGCGCAACCGTTGCCACCGCCGCGCCCGCCTCACAAGACGTTCGCTTGAACCGCCCGTGAAGCGTGCTATCTAGGCAATACACCATTCTCTGGGAGGTCCGCAGATGTCCATGTCCCTTGCTACCCGCCTCGTACGGTTTGCCGTGGCAATCGCCGGCGCCGCCGCGCTGTCCGCCTGCGGGGTCAACTCGGTCCCGACGGCGGAGGAAGCCGCCAAGGCCAAGTGGGCCGACGTCCAGGCCGCGTTCCAGGAGCGGGCGAACCTGATCCCCAACCTGCAGGAAATCGTCCTCTCCTCGGCGGAGCAGGAGCGCCAGACGCTCAACGACGTGATCCAGGCGCGCGCCTCCGCCACTCGGCCCGAAGTGCAGATCAGCGCCGAGGATCTCGACGATCCGGCCGCCGTCCAGCGCTACCAGCAGGCGCAGAACCAGCTCGGCAGCGCGCTCAGCCGCCTGCTCGTGTCGGTCGAACAGTATCCCCAGCTCCGCAGCCAGGAGAACTTCGGCCGCTTCATGACCCAGCTCGAAGGCAGCGAGAACCGCATCCGCGTGGCCATCCGCGACTACAACGAGGCGGTGCGCCAGTATAACACCGAGATCCGCACCTTCCCCTCGATCATCGCCGCCAACATCATCTACGGCGCCGATCCGCTGACGCCCTACGAAGCAGTGACACCGGGCGCTGAAGTCGCTCCGACGCTGGACATGCGCCCGGGCAACAACGGCGCCGCGCCGGCCGGCGCCAACGACAATGCCCCCGCTCCTGCTCCGGCGGCCACTCCCGCCGCAGCAGCCAACTGATCGGCAGATGGGCGCATTGCCCCGCCTGATCGCCTTGCTGGGCGCTCTCTGCCTGTCGCTTGCCGGCAGCGCGGCGAGCGCCCAGCCGCAGTTTCCCGACCGCGGCACGTCACCCGTGGTCGACGCGGCGAACATCCTCGATCCCGCGACGGAGGCGCAGCTCACCGCCCGGCTCGACGCGTTCGAGGAAGCCAACCAGCGGCAGTTCGTCGTCGCCACGGTGCCCAGCCTAGAGGGCAACGAGATCTCCGACTACGGCTATCAGCTCGGGCGCCACTGGGGCCTGGGCGATGCCGAGAACAACGACGGCATCATCCTCCTGGTAGCGCCCAATGAGCGCAAAGTGCGGATCGAAGTCGGCTACGGGCTCGAAGCGATCATGCCCGACGGCCTGGCCTACGACGTGATCGAGCAGGACATCCTGCCGCGCTTCCGCGAAGGCGACATGCCCGGCGGCATCGTTGCCGGGGCCGAGCGCATCATCCAGCACCTCGAGCTCCCGCCGGAAGAGGCGCAGGCGATCGCCGCGCAGGCGACCGAGCGCCGCGCCGAAAGCCGCGGCGGCTTCCCCGCCGGCGCATTCATCTGGATGGCCCTGCTGTTCTTCTTCGTGGTCCTGCCGATGCTGCGCCGCGTCGGCGGCCGGCGCTATCGCCGGGGCGGCGCGGCCGGGGCGGCCGGCGTCGTCGGCGACGTGATCCTGTGGAGCGCGATCAACGCGGCCATGAGCGGCGGCCGGGGCGGCGGTGGCGGCTTCGGCGGGGGCGGCGGCTTCGGTGGCGGCGGCTTCGGCGGCGGAGGCGGCAGCTTCGGCGGCGGCGGCGCATCGGGGAGCTGGTAATGGCCTATCTCAGCGAAGCCGAACACAAGGCGGTCAGCGATGCGGTAGCCCGCGCGGAGGCGCAGACGGCCGGCGAGATCGTCACCGTCGTGGCCGACCGTTCGGACGGGTACAGCGATGTCGCGCTTGCGTGGGCGGCGATCGTCGCTTTCACCGCGATCGCCTTCCTGGCCTTCTTCCCGGACTTCTACCTCAGTGTGGTCGACCGCATGCTCGGCGGGTGGAACCACGAGTGGACGCCGCAGCAGGTTTTCAGCCTGGCGCTGGCGGTCGGCATCCTGAAGTTCGCCGCGGCCTGGGCGATCCAGCTTTGGCCCCCGCTCAAGTTCGCGCTGATCCCCGGCACGATCAAGACCCGCCGGGCCCTCGGCCGCGCGATCGACCTGTTCAAGGTCGGCGCCGAGCGGCGCACGCACGGCCGCACCGGTATCCTCATCTATCTCTCGATGCGGGAACACCGTGCCGAGATCGTCGCGGACGAGGCGATCGTGACGAAAGTCGATGACGAGGTCTGGGGCGAGGCGATGGCAGCAATGCTGGCGGAGCTGAAGCAGGGCCGCCTCGCCGAGGGGATGATCGCCGCCGTGGAGCGCGTGGGGGCGGTCCTCGCCGAACACTTTCCGCGCGCCGAGGACGACATCAACGAGTTGCCAGACCGGCTGATCGAGCTATGAACCCGGGCGTGTCAGAACGCCCCCTCCCCCCCGATGCCGATGCCCCCGAACAGACCGAATGGGCCGGCAAGTTCGTCGAAGCCAAGCGCCGCGGCCGCTGGGAATATGCCGGCCGGCCGGGGGGCATGCGCGCTGCCGTGATCCTGGCGATCGACGCCGGCGAGGTGATCCTGGTCGAGCAGTACCGCGTGCCCCTGGGCAGGTTCTGCCTCGAGTTTCCGGCCGGGCTGATCGGTGACGAGACCGAAGGCGAGAACGCTCTGGAAAGCGCCATCCGCGAGCTTGAAGAGGAAACCGGCTACCGCGCAGCCCAGTGGGAAGAGCTAGGCGAGTTCTGCTCCTCCCCCGGCATGCTCAGCGAGAGCTTCACGCTGGTGAAGGCCACCGGCCTCAGCCAGGTCGGCCATGGCGGCGGGACCGAGCACGAGGATATCGTGGTCCTGCGCGTCCCGCTTGACCGTGTCGCGGAGACGGTGGCCGAGCACCGCGCGCGCGGCAACGCCATCGACGTCAAATTGCTGCTGCTGCTCGGCAGCGGCTTCCTGGAGGATGCCGCGCAATGAACGTTCTGATCCTGGGCTCCGGCGCGATGGGCTGTCTCTACGGCGCCGCCCTGCACCGCGCCGGCTGCGCCGTGACCCTCGTCGACGTCAACCGCGAACACGTGGAGGCGATCAACGCGAGAGGGCTGGAGCTCGAGCGCCGCTCCGGCACGGAACTGCTGCCGATCCCCGCACGATTGCCCGAGCAGGTGCCCAATGTCGCCGATCTCGTAGTGGTGTTCACCAAGACGTTCCACACCGACACGGCCCTGCAGGGGATCGCCCAGGCGATCGGGCCCGAGACGCACCTCCTCAGCCTGCAGAACGGCCTCGGCAACGATGCGCGGCTGGCGAAACACGCCGCCCCGGACCGCGTGCTCGTGGGCGTCAGCTCGCTGCCCGCCGATCTGGTCGGGCCGGGCAAAGTGCGCAGCCACGGCGAAGGCGGGACGAAGCTCTATCCGGCCTTCGGCGCCGACCCGGAGTTTGCCCGCCGCATCGCCGATCTGCTGACCGAGGGCGACCTGTCCGCCTCGCTGGAGCCGGAGATCCACACCGCGGTCTGGTCCAAGGCGATCTTCAACGCCGCCATGAACCCCCTCTGCGCCCTCACCCGCCGCACCCCCGGCTTCCTCGGCGCGCACGAGGAAAGCAAGGCGATGATCCGCGCTGTCGTGGAGGAAGGCGCGGCCACGGCCAACGCAAGCGGCGTGGCGGTCGACCCGCAGCCGATTCACGATCTGACCGTGGTCTCCGTCACCGACCATGCCGATCACGAAGCCTCGATGCTGCAGGACGTGAAAGCCGGCCGCCGCACCGAAGTCGACGCCATCAACGGCGCGATCGTCCTCGCGGCCCGCGAAGCGGGAGTGGCGGTGCCCGTCACCGAAACCCTGTGGCGCATGGTCAAGCTCGAGGAAGCCAAGCTCGGCCACTAAAATCCTCCCCGGCACGGGGAGGATCTTAGGCCAGGTTGATCTCCCGCAGGCGCTGCTGGAGATAATCGTGCGCGGTGATCGGCTCCCCGCCGCTCCCGTACATCGGCTCGATGAGGAAATCGGGCCGGAAATGCAGGAAGAACGGCATCGAGTAACGCGAACGCCGCGCCGCCTCGCCCGCCGGATTGACCACCCTGTGTGTGGTGGAGCGCAAGCGCCGGCCGGTGAGCCGCTGGAGCATGTCGCCGATATTGACCGCCAGTGCGCCCGGCGGCGGAGAGACCGGCAGCCAGCGCCCGTCCTTCGCCAGCAGTTCGAGCCCCGCCTCCTCGGCTCCGAGGAGGAGGGTGATGGCGTTGATGTCCTCATGGGCCGCGGCGCGCACGGCACCTTCGGCTCCGGGCTGTACCGGCGGATAGTGCAGCAGCCGGAGCACGGAATTGCCCTGATCGACCGTCGGCGCGAAGAAGTCCCGTTCCAGCCCGAGATAGATCGCGATGGCCGAGAGGATCCGACCGCCACTCTCCTCGAAGGTGCCGAACAACGTTTCGAACGTTCCGCGAAAGTCCGACACCTCGTCGGGCCATATATTGGGCGGCATAAACCGCTCCAATGGATCGCCCCGCGGCAAAGTGCGGCCGATGTGCCAGAACTCCTTGAGGTCCTGCACCGCGGCCCCTTTGGCCCGCTCGGTGCCGAACGGCGTATAGCCCCGGGCCCCGCCCTGCCCCGCGAGATGGTAGCGCCGCTTTACGCCGTCCGGCAGCGCGAAGAAGGCGCGCGAGGCCGCCTCCGCCTGCCCGATCAAGTCCGCCGGAATGCCGTGGTCGCGCACGATGGCGAAGCCGAACTCCTCGAAGGAATCGCCCAGCTCGCGGGCGAACTCCTCCAGCGGGTGGGCGAGCGAAACGGATGCGATTTCGGCCATGGCCTTGGTGTAAGTCAGCCGAAAGCGGCTCGCCAGTGCACCCGGCACTTTCCTTTTGCTCGCCCAACCCATAGCAATCGAACAAAATCGATCTCGAGAGGAGCCTCCCACGGTGGCAACGAACAACACCATCACCTTCTACGACCTGCAACTCGCCAGCGGTTGCACGATCAGCCCGTTCGTCTGGGCGACCAAGTACGCCGTGAAGCACAAGGGCTTCGAACTCGACGTGGTGGACGGCGGCTTCACCGGGATCATGGAGCGCACCGGCGGCAAGACCGAGCGCCTGCCGGCCATCGTCGACGACGGCGAATGGGTGCTCGATAGCTGGGGCATCGTCGAATACCTCGACCGCAAGTACCCCGACCGGCCGCTGCTGATCCCGCACGAGAGCATCGCCGCCCTCACGCGCGCGCTCGACGCCTGGTTCTGGGGCGCGGCCACCGGGCCGTGGATGCGCTGCTTCTGCGCCGACTACCGCGATCTCTCGCTGCCGCAGGATCAGGAATACGTCACCACCAGCCGCGAGGTGATGCTCGGCAAGAAGCTGGAGGAGATGCAGCAAGGCCGCGAGAACCGCCTGCCGGCGATCTCCGCCAGCCTGGAGCCGCTGCGCCTGGCGCTGCGCGAGCATGAGTGGCTCGGCGGCAGCGAGCCGAACTACGCCGATTACCGCATCCTCGGCTCGATCCTGTGGCTCGCCTCCGTCGCGCGGACGCCGCCGCTTTCGCCGGAAGACCCGCTGCGCGACTGGATCGAACGCTGCCGCGACCTGTTCGGCGGCCTCGGCCGTCACCCCGGCCTGCAGGAGCTCTACGGCCTCGAGCAGCGCGAAGGCGATCCCGACTTGTTCATGAAGCCGCAGGCCGCCGGCGGCGGCATCTTCAAGCGGAACACCGGCCCTGCCTCGACCCAGGCAGAGACCCAGAAGATCACGAAGAAGGCCTGACGTGGCGCGCCCGAGAGTCCTCGTCACCCGGCGCTGGCCGGAGGCGGTCGAACGCCAGCTCGCCGAGCGGTTCGACGTGACGTTCAACGAAGCTGACCGCCCGCTGAGCCAGGCCGAACTGGCCGCTGCGATGGCCGAGTATGACGTGCTCTGCCCGACCGTGTCGGACCGGATCGACGCCGAGGTGATCCGCGGTGGCGACCGGGTGAAGCTGATCGCCAACTACGGCGTCGGCTTCGACCATATCGCCGTGGGTGCAGCCAAAGCCAAAGGCATCGCCGTCACCAACACGCCCGGCGTGCTGACCGACGCGACCGCCGACATCGCCCTGACGCTGATCCTGATGGCCGCCCGCCGCGCCGGCGAAGGCGAGCGAGAGCTGCGCGCCGGCGCCTGGTCCGGCTGGCGGCCGACGCACCTGCTCGGCTCCTCGCTGAAGGACAAAGTGCTCGGCCTCGTCGGCTTCGGTCGGATCGGCATCGCCACCGCGCGGCGAGCGCACCACGGCTTCGGCATGAAGATCGCGTACTACGCCCGCCGCGAAACGGATCCCGAGATTGCGCGCGAGCTGGGCGCCGAGTTCTACCCGGACCTGACCGCTCTGCTCGGGGCATCGGATGTCGTCTCGCTCCACGTGCCCGGCGGCGGCGAGACCGAGAACCTCATCGGCGATGCGGCGCTCGCGGCGATGAAACCCGGCGCATACCTGATCAACACCGCGCGCGGCGGGATCGTCGATCACGCGGCGCTGGCGGCGGCCCTGCGCGAAGGACGGATCGCCGGCGCTGGGCTCGACGTCTATCCGGCAGAGCCGCAAGTGCCGCAGGAACTGCTCGGACTGGAGAACGTGGTCCTCCTGCCGCACCTCGGCAGCGCGACGCGCGAGACGCGCACCGCGATGGGCGAGCGCGCGCTGGCGAACGTGATCGCCTGGGCCGAAGGCGAGCCGCTTCCCGACCGCGTGGCATGAGCAGCGAGTCAATTGGGGCGCTGATCGAAGCCGAGCGGCTGCCGGACGACTATGCCGAGGTGGTCGAGCAGTACTGGCGGCCGCTGGCGGAAGAGATCGCCCGGCGGAAGGACGGCAAGCGCCCGCTCCTCGTCGGCATCAACGGCGCGCAGGGCAGCGGCAAGTCCACGGTGTGCCGCTTCCTGGAGGTGCTGCTTGGGGAGCGAGGCCTCGTGGCCGTCACGCTCTCGCTCGACGACCTCTACCTCACCCGCGCTGAGCGCCGGGCCCTGGCGGCGAGCGTCCACCCCCTGTTCGCCACTCGTGGCGTGCCCGGCACCCACGACGTGCCGCTCGGCATGGCGGTGCTCGACCGGCTGCTGGCGGGCGAACCAGCGGATCTTCCGCGCTTCGACAAGGCCGCCGACGATCGCGACTCGGCCAGCCGCCACGTCCCGGGCCCGGTCGACGTCGTGCTGTTCGAAGGCTGGTGCATCGGAGCTGCACCGCAGCCGTCCTATGCCCTGGGCGAGCCGCTCAATGGCCTGGAGCGCGACGAAGACCCCGACGGCACCTGGCGCCGCGAAGTCAACCGCCGCCTGGCCACCGACTACGCCGAACTGTTCGCGCGAATCGATCTGCTGATCATGCTCGAGGTGCGGGACTTCGAAGCGGTCCGCGCCAACCGGCGGCTGCAGGAAGAGAAGCTCGGCGCCGGGCCGGCGGTGATGGACCAGGCGGCCCTCGACCGCTTCCTGGCCCATTACCAGCGCCTTACCGAGCACATGTTCGCCGAGCTGCCGGCACGGGCCGACATCCTCGTGGAGATCGGCCGCGACCAGCGACCGTTGCGGCTTTCCACGCGCGGCCAAACCTTGTAGACATTGTCAAACACTTCCCGGAGGGATCGGATGCCTACCAAGCTCACCATCAACGGCGAGACTCGCGAACTCGACGTGCCCGACGACATGCCGCTGCTGTGGGCCCTGCGCGGCGAGCTAGGCATGGTCGGCACCAAGTTCGGCTGCGGCGTCGGCCTTTGCGGCGCCTGCACCGTCCATGTGGACGGCGTGGCGACGCGCTCCTGCTCCACCCCGGTCAGTTCGCTCGCCGGCAAGCAGGTCTCGACCATCGAGAGCCTGGCCGAAAGCCCTGTCGGCCGTGCGCTGCAGCAGGCCTGGCTGGACGCGGACGTGATGCAGTGCGGCTACTGCCAGGCCGGTCAGCTGATGAACGCCACCGCCCTGCTGGCGAAGAACCCCTCGCCCGCCAGCGACGAGATCACCTCGGCAATGGCCGGCAACATCTGCCGCTGCGCCTGCTACAAGCGTATCCACGCCGCGATTGCCGAAGTCGCCGCCAACGGAGTGTCCGCCGATGCGTGAGCTGGCCCAGACCGCGCAGCTTTCGCGCCGCTCGCTGCTCAAGGCCGGCGCCCTCGCCGGCGGCGGGCTGTTCCTGTCCGTCACCCTGCCCGGCATGGCCCAGGCGGCAACCGGCGGTGGAGCCGCGGAGCTCAACGCTTTCGTCTCGATCGCGCCTGACGGCGTGATCACCATCGTCAGCAAGAACCCGGAGATCGGCCAGGGCATCAAGACGATGCTGCCGATGCTGATCGCCGAGGAACTCGATGCCGACTGGGACCAGGTGAAGATCGTCGGATCCGATTACCACCCGACCAAGTACGGCTTCCAGTTTGCCGGCGGCAGCATGTCGACCCCGATGAATTGGCTGCCGATGCGCCAGGCCGGCGCCGCCGCGCGGCAGATGCTGCTCGAAGCCGCCGCGCTGGAATGGGGCGTGGCCCCGGCCGGCCTGCGCACTTCGAAGAGCACGATCACCGATCCGGCGAGCGGCCGCACGATGACTTACGGCCAGGTCGCCTCCTCCGCCGCCAAGTCGAAGGTGCCGGACCTGGCCAAGGTTCCGCTGAAGGACGAGAAGGACTTCGTCATCATCGGCCGCGCCATCGGCGGGATCGACAGCCCGAAGATCGTGCGCGGGGAGCCGATCTTCGGCGTCGACACGCAGCTTCCGGGCATGAAGTACGCCGCGTTCGAACGCGCGCCGGTGTTCGGCGCCCGCTTGCGCTCCGCCGACCTCGAAGCGGCCAAGGCCGTGCCCGGGGTCGAAGACGTGTTCGTGATCGAAGGCGGCGACAATCCGGCGGAGCTGGTCGATGGCGTCGCCATCGTCGCCGGCAACTGGTGGATCGCAAACAAGGCGCGCGAGAAGCTCAAGATCGACTGGGACACCGGGGAGTGGGCTTCGCACAGCAGCGCCAATTACGACGCCCAGGCGAAGAAGCTGTGGGCCGAGCCGCCGAAGGACACGATCGTCGAGGAAGGTGACGTTTCCGCCGCATTCGCCGGTGCCGCCAAGGTGATCGAGGCCGAATACCACTACCCGTTCCTGGCCCACGTGCCGATGGAACCGCAGAACTGCACCGCGCTGGTAAAGGAAGACGGCTCGGTGGAGATGTGGGCGCCGACCCAGATGCCGCAGTCCGGCCACCAGGGCGTCGCCAAGATGCTGGGCGTTCCGGGGGAGAAGGTCACTGTCCACATCACCCGCATGGGCGGCGGCTTCGGCCGGCGGCTGACCAACGACTTCATGCACCAGGCGGCGGCTATTGCCGCCCGCAAGAAGGGCACGCCGATCCAGCTCATCTGGAGCCGTGAGGACGACCTGCGCAGCGACTTCTACCGCCCGGCCGGGTGGCACAAGTTCCGCGCGGCGATCGATGCCGAAGGCAAGCTGACCGGGCTGGAGGATCACTTCGTGACGTTCTCCACGAAAGGCGAGATCCCGATGTTCGCCCAGATGGGCCCGAAGGTCTTTCCCGCCGGCTACGTGCCGAACCTGAAGTACACGGTCTCCCAGATGGAGAGCCGCGTGCCGATGGGCGCGCTGCGCGCGCCGCAGTCGAACGCGCTGTCATACGTGTTCCAGTCGTTCCTCGACGAAGTGGCGGCGGAGCAGGGCAGCGACTTGCCGACCCTCTTGCTGTCACTCCTGCGCGGCAAGCCGGACGAGCCGATGCAGCGCGGCTTCGGCGGCGAGAGCCCCGGCTTCAGCCCGAAGCGGGCGATCGGCGTGATCGAGAAGGCGATGCAGATGGCCGACTGGTCGACGCCTGCCGCAGAGGGCCGCGCCAAGGGCTTCGGCTTCTACTTCAGCCACAACGGCTATTTCGCGGAAGTGGTCGAGGCGAGCCTGTCCCGCTCCCGCCAGCCGGTCGTCCACCACGTCTGGGCTGCGGGCGACGTCGGCAAGCACATCATCAACCCGCACGGCGCGCTCAACCAGATCGAAGGCTCGATCATCGACGGCATCGGCCAGGCGCTCGGCCTGGCGGTGAAGATCGAAGGCGGCGCGGTGCAGCAGTCGAACTTCCACGACTATCCGCTGCCGCGCATGCCGGTGACGCCCACGATCGACGTCGAGTTCGTCAAGAGCGACAACCCGCCGACCGGCCTCGGCGAACCGGCCCTCCCGCCGGTCGTCCCGGCGCTTACCAACGCGCTCCACGCCCTCACCGGCAAGCGCGTGCGGAGCCTGCCGATCGACCGGAAGCTGTTCGCTTAGGAACCAGGATGCCCCGTTCGTGGTGAGCTTGTCGAACCACGGACGGGAGCGCCTCTGGTCCTTCGACAAGCTCATGACGAACGGACGTTGGTTGGGGCCCTCACCCTTCCCCGTTCGTAGTGAGCCTGTCGAACCACGACTGGCCCAGCGCTCCCGTCCTTCGACTGGCTCAGGACGAACGGACGTTGGATGGGGCCCTCACCCACCGCCGTTCGTGGTGAGCCTGTCGAACCACGACTGGCCCAGCGCTCCCGTCCTTCGACAGGCTCAGGACGAACGGGGGGTGGATGACAGGACGAACGGGGGTGGATGGGGAGCCTACCCACTCCGTTCGTGGTGAGCTTGTCGAACCACGGGCGCGCGAGCTTCGACAGGCTCAGGACGAACGGAGCTGGGATCGGCGGAGTAGTTCGGCGACTTCCGCCAGCTCCTCTAGCCGATCGACATCGAGCAGTTCATCCGTCGCGGTTTCGGTCATCATCACATCCGTCCGCCCGCGCAGCACCCGCGCAGCGCCGACATCACCGGAAAGCATCTGCAGCGCGGGAAACAGCACCGCCGGGAAGGCGGCAGGCACCCCGGGCTGCCTTTCGGGATAATGGACCGAAGCCGGCGTCCCCGCGAGTGCGGCGCTGGCCAGCCTCCCAAGCGTAGCCCGCGAGACCAGCGGCATGTCGGCGAGCAGGATCAGTAGCGCCTCGCTGCCGCTCTCGGCAGCCCACTTCGCCGCCAGCGCGGCAGAGGTGCCCAGCCCTTCCCCGGCACGGTCGTTCACCAGCACCTCGCACCCGGCCACCCGTGCGAACTCCGGCACCGCATCGCCGACCACCACCGCCAGCCGCTCGTGCTCGACCTCCAGCGCAGTATCGAGCGCCCAGCGCCCCAGCGGCTTGCCGGCAAGCTCCGCGTCCAGCTTGCCGCCGCCGAAGCGGCTGGCGCTGCCGGCAGCGAGGATCGCAATCGCGAGGCCGCTCATCGGTGCGGGTGGAGCCCCTCGTATGCGCCGACGATCTCGGCAAGCACGGACAGCGCCAGCACCGCGGGGTCGCGCGCGCGGGGGATCAGGCCAACGGGGCTGGTGATGCGCGCCAGCTCGGCATCGGTGTGCCCCGCTGCGCTGAGCCGCCGGAGCCGCTCCTCGCGTGCCGGCGCGCCGCCTTGGGCCCCGATGTAGAACGCCGGCGTGCCGAGAGCCCAGTCGAGCAGGGCATGCTCCCACTCGTGATCGTGGAACAGCAGCAGCACCGCCGTCCAGGCATCGGCGGCCACGCCGCCCGGCGCCTGGCCCAGCGAGAGCCCCTGCCCCGGCTCGCGCCACTCGACCGGAATGCCCTGAGCCGCGGCCAAGCGGACCAGCGCCGCGCTCTCGATCCCTGCTCCCATCAGCACCAGGCGCAGCCGGGGAACGTAACGGCGTTCGCCGAGCAGCCCGGGCGCCGCATCCTCGGGCAGAGGAAGCGGCAGAGCCGCCTCGCGGCGCGCATCGAGGTCGGCGATGCAACTGGCCAGCGCTGCCCGGTCCGGCGCGGGATCGATCAGGATGTCGAGCCCCGACCCGCACGGCAGGCGGAAGTCCACCGCCGGCGATCCGCGGCCGTAGCGCAGCAGGCGCGGCCGCCCTTCCGCCATCGCGGCGAGCGACTGGCTGACCAGCTCGTCGTCGAGGCACTTGTCGGCCATGTCGCCGGCGCGGGTCCCGTCGCGGGAGACCGCCAGTTGCGTGCCGACCCGGCGCGAGAAGCTGCCATCGATGCCGACGAGCGTGCACAGCGCCGCCTCGCCGCCGGCGGCGTGAAGCAGCGCACAGTGGTCGCCGGACGGAGGGAGGGAACGCTGACTCATCGCCCTCCGGCTTCGCCGATCCTCCCGCCAAATGCAATTTCTGCGGAGTTGATTAGCAGCCCGCACCGGAATATCGAAAGCCAAGGAGATAGTTTCATGACCAACTATCAGTCCGGGTTCGGCAACCATTTCGCCAGCGAGGCGGTCGCGGGCGCGCTGCCGGTCGGGCGCAACAGCCCGCAGCGGCCACCGTTCGGGCTTTATGCCGAGCAGTTCTCGACCACCGCCTTTACCGCGCCCCGGGCGGAGAACCGTCGCTCCTGGCTCTACCGCATGCGTCCCCTAGCCGAGCACGCGCCCTACGAGCCGCTCGCCGGCTTCGAGGCCCTGCGGAGCGCCCCGTTCATCGATCCCGTCAGCCCCAACCGCCTGCGCTGGGACCCGCTGCCGCTGCCGGAGCCGCCGTGCGACTGGCTGGAAGGCCTGGTAACCTACGGCGGAAACGGCGACGTCGGCACGGCGACCGGGATCGGCATCCATCTCTATTCCGCCAGCCGTTCGATGGAGCGGCGGGCGTTCCAGAACAGCGACGGCGAGCTGCTGATCGTGCCGCAGCTGGGCACGCTGCACATCGTCACGGAGCTCGGCAGACTGGAGGTGCCGCCCGGTCATATCGCACTCGTCCCGCGCGGTATGCGGTTCAGCGTCGCGCTCGATGGCCCAAGCCGCGGATACGTCTGCGAAAACTACGGCGGGCCGTTCCAGTTGCCGGACCTCGGCCCGATCGGCGCCAACGGGCTCGCCAATCCGCGCGACTTCGAAACGCCGGTGGCCTGGTTCGAGGATATCGAGGCCGAGCACGAGATAGTGCAGAAGTTCCAGGGCCGCCTCTGGCGCACCACGATCGGCCACTCGCCGTTCGACGTCGTCGCGTGGCACGGCAACAGCGCGCCCTGCCGCTACGACCTCGCCCGCTTCAACACCATCGGCACGGTCAGCTTCGACCATCCGGACCCGTCGATCTTCACCGTGCTCACCAGCCCGAGCGAGATCCACGGCACCGCCAATTGCGATTTCGTGATCTTCCCGCCGCGCTGGATGGTGGCCGAGGAAACCTTCCGCCCACCGTGGTTCCACCGCAACGTCATGAGCGAGTTCATGGGCCTGATCCACGGCGCCTACGACGCCAAGGAAGGCGGCGGGTTTGAGCCGGGTGGCGCGTCGCTGCACAACCAGATGAACGGCCACGGCCCCGATGCCGAGACTGTCCGCCGCGCCATGGCGGCCGATCTGAAGCCGGTGAAGCTCGCAGACACGCTCGCCTTCATGTTCGAAAGCCGCTGGGTGATCCGCCCCACTGCTGCGGCAATGGAACTGCCGACCCTCCAGCCGGATTACGACGAGTGCTGGCGCGGCTTCGAGAAGGCGAGACTCTCCGAATGACCCAAACGAACGAGACCCACGATCCCGCGGCCGCGAGTTGGGTGGACGGCGCCGACGAACACGCCGAATTCCCGCCGCAGAACCTGCCGCTGGGCATCTTCTCGCCGCCCGACGGGGGCAAGCGCGGAGGGGTGGCGATCGGGAACTATGTGCTCGACCTCGCCGGCGTGGCCCTGCTGCTCGACGGCGACGCCTCCGACGCCGCACGGCTGGCCACCAGCGAAACGCTCAATGCGCTGTTCGCAGGGGGCAATGCCGCGGCAGACGCCCTGCGCCGGGGCGTATTCCGGCTGATCACCGACGAGAGCCGGCGAGACATGGTCCTGCCCGCACTCATACGCATGCAGGACGTCACGCTGCACCTGCCATTCGCGGTCGGAGACTACACCGATTTCTACACCGGCATCCATCACGCGACGAACGTCGGCAAGCAGTTCCGCCCGGACAACCCGCTGCTGCCGAACTACAAGCACGTGCCGATCGGTTACCACGGCCGCGCCAGCTCGATCAGGCCGAGCGGCGGCGACGTTCGAAGGCCGCAGGGCCAGCGCAAGGGGGCGGAAGGCGAAGGCCCGGTGTTCGGCCCCTCCCAGCGGCTCGACTACGAGCTGGAGATGGGTATCTGGACCAGCGGCTCGAACGAGCTCGGCAGCGACATCGGGATCGCCCAGGCCGCGGAGCACATCGCCGGGCTTTGCATCCTCAACGACTGGTCGGCGCGCGACCTGCAGGCCTGGGAATACCAGCCGCTGGGTCCGTTCCTGTCCAAGAACTTCCATTCCACCGTCTCGCCTTGGGTGGTGACCAGCGCCGCGCTTGCGCCGTTCCGCGTGGCCCAGCCACCGCGCCCGGAAGGCGACCCGGCGCCGCTGCCTTACCTGCTGGATGAGCAGGATCAGGCCGCAGGTGCCTATGCCATCGAGATGGAAGTGCACCTGCTCACCGCGAAAATGCGCGATGCCGGGCTGCCGCCGGAGCGGCTCAGCAGGGGTCCGATGACCGCGATGTACTGGACCGCCGCCCAGCTCGTCGCCCACCACACAGTCAACGGCTGCAACCTCCAGCCGGGCGACCTGCTCGGCACCGGCACGCTCTCGAGCGAGAGCCGCGACACGTTCGGCAGCCTCCTGGAGCTGAGCGAAGGCGGCAAGAACCCGATAACTCTGGCGAACGGCGAAACGCGCAGCTTCCTGGAAGACGGGGACGAAGTGATCATGACCGCCCATGCGGTGCGTGAAGGCTTCCGCACCATCGGCTTCGGCGAATGCCGGGCAAGGATCGCCGGATGAGCGGGAAGCTGGTCCTCCACGGCTACTGGCGCTCCGGCACCAGCTATCGCACGCGCATCGCGCTGAACATCAAGAACGTCGCTTACGAGCAGGCGCTGGTCGACTTGCGCGCCGGGGATCAGAAGTCGGAGGCGTTCACGGCCCTCAACCCGCAAGGTCTCGTGCCGGCGCTGGAGACCGAATACGGCGTCCTCACCCAGTCGTCGGCAATCCTCGAGTGGCTGGAAGAGCAATATCCCGAGCCGGCCCTGCTGCCCGGCACTGCCGCCGCACGGGCAATCGTCCGCGCCATGGCGATGACGGTCGCCTGCGACATCCATCCGCTGAACAACCTGCGCGTGCTCAAGCACCTCAAGGGCCCGCTCGGCCAGGAACAGCCGGCGATCGACGCCTGGACCGCCCACTGGATCGCCGAGGGTTTTGCAGCGCTGGAACAGACGATCGCCCGCCACGGCGGCCGCTTCGCCTTCGGCGACACGCTCACGCTCGCCGACTGCCATCTGGTACCGCAGTACTATTCCGCCCAGCGATTCGGGGCCGATTGCACGCCTTACCCGCGGCTCGTGGCGGCGGCGAAGAATGCGATGGCAGTCGAGGCGGTAGCCGCCGCCCATCCGGACAGGCAGCCGGGAGCAGACTCGCTTTAGACCTGGCTGGTGCGTGGTGCCACCCGTCCTTCAGCAAGCTCAGGACGAACGGATGTTGGGGAAGGACAATCACCCACTCCCGTTCGAACGTTGGTGGAGTACGCCCCCGCCCTGTCCGTTCGTGGTGAGCCTGTCGAACCACGACTGGCGCGCCCTCTCCTTCTTCAACGAACTCAGGACGAACAGACGGCTAGTTCAAAACGCCGCGATCCCCGTGATCGCGCGGCCGAGGATCAGCGCGTGGACGTCGTGCGTGCCCTCGTAAGTGTTGACCGTTTCCAGGTTCAGCATGTGGCGGATGACCTGGTACTCCTCGGAAATGCCGTTGCCGCCGTGCATGTCGCGGGCCGCGCGGGCGATCTCGAGCGCCTTGCCGACGTTGTTGCGCTTCACCAGGCTGACCATCTCCGGCGCGAAGCGGCCTTCGTCCATCAGCCGCCCGACCCGCATGCTCGCCTGCAGCCCAAGGGTAATCTCGGTGGCCATGTCGGCGAGCTTCTTCTGGTAGAGCTGGTTGCCCGCTAGCGGCTTGCCGAACTGCTTGCGCTCCAGCCCGTAGCTCCGGGCTGCCGCGAAGCAGAATTCCGCCGCGCCCATGCTGCCCCAGGAAATGCCGTAGCGCGCCCGGTTAAGGCAGCCGAACGGCCCCTTGAGCCCTTCGGCGCCGGGAAGCAGCGCCTCGGCGCCGACCGCCACCTCGTCCATCACGATCTCCCCGGTCGTGCTGGCGCGCAGGGACAGCTTGCCTTCGATCTTCGGCGCGCTGAGGCCTTTCATGCCCTTGTCGAGCACGAAGCCGCGGATCTTGCCGCCATGCGCCTCGCTCTTGGCCCAAACGACGAACACGTCGGCGAACGGCGAGTTGCTGATCCAGGTCTTGGTGCCGGAGAGCTTGAACCCGTCGCCGTCCTTCCGCGCGACGGTGCGCATGGAGCCAGGGTCCGAACCGGCATCCGGCTCCGTCAGGCCGAAGCAGCCGATCAGCGCTCCGCTGGCGAGGCCCGGCAGGTATCGGGCCTTCTGCTCGTCGGAGCCGTAGGCGTGGATCGGGTACATCACGAGGCTCGACTGCACCGATGCCATCGAGCGATAGCCTGAATCGACCCGCTCGATCTCACGCGCGACCAGGCCATAAGCGACATAGCTCGCCCCTGCCCCGCCGAACTCCGGCGGAACGGTCACTCCGAGCAGCCCGGCCTGCCCCATCAGCGGGAACAGCTCCGGTGCATCCACCTCGTCGCGGTAGGCAGCGATCACCCGCGGCTGCAGCACGTCCTGCGCGAAGCCGTGCGCGGCGTCGCGGATCATCCGCTCCTCCTCGCTCAGCTGGTCGTCGAGGGTGAAGGGATCGGCCCAGTCGAAAACGGTCATAGCGTCCTTCGAGTTGCTCGGCGGCACTCAGAACACAAGCCGCGCCCGTGCGCCACCCCCTAGCTGTCGTCGGCTATCGCCGCCCGCACCTTTTCCAGAGCGGAAGCCTTCAACTGATGCACCCGCGGCACGCTGACGCCGAGTACGGCGGCGATCTCCGCCAGGTTGAGCTCCTCGACGAAATAGAGCTGGATCACGAGCCGGTGCCGCTCCGGCAGGGAGCCGATCGCGGCGATCAGCTGCTCGCGATCCTCCTGCTGCAGCAGCAGGTTCTCGGCATCGGGCTCGTCCGCGGCAAAAGCACTGTCGCTTTCAGAGTAGCATTCCTCGATCGAGCTGAGCCGCGTCTCCGCAAGCCCGCTGCGCAAGCGGTGCAGTTCGTCCACGTCCATGCCCAGCGCCTGGGCCAACTCGGCAGCCGAAGGCTCGCGGCCGAGCATCGCGGCGAGGCGCGCCTGCTGCTGCTCGATCCGCTTGCGCTTCGCCCGTGCGCCGCGCGGATCGGGCGAGCTGCTGCGCAGCATGTCGACCATCGCCCCGCGCACGCGCAACTTGGCGTAGGCGGCGAAACCGTCCTCGCTCGGCCCGTCGTGTTTCTGGGCGCACTCGGTCAGCGCGACGAGGCCGGCCTGCACGAGATCGTCGACCTCCACCGTCGGCCCGCCGCTGCCCGAAAGGTGCCAGGCCAGCTTGCGGACCATCGGTAGGAACCGGTTGACCCGGTCGCCGACGGCGCCGCGATAGGCCTTTGTCGCGGAAAAATGGGAATGATCCTGAATCATGCTGCCAGAGGCTCCCTCTCATGCAGTTCGGCGCCGGCATCGCTGGCAAGCTGCGGCGCGGCTTCGCTTTCGCCGCCGACGACCGAGATCACCTCGATCGGCTGGGCGGCGGGCAATTCGTTGATGGACAGCACGGCGCAGCCCGGCGCTCGTACCCTGAGAAGCGCAGCCAGCGGCCGGCGCGCGCGGGGCTGCACGATCAGCACCGGCATGCCGGCGCCGGGGGGGCGGCTCGCAAGGATGGCCGCGATCCGCTCGCCGATGGAGCGGGCGAGATCGGGCTCGATGATGATCTGGCCGGAGCTGGGATCCTGCAGGCCGCTCACGACCATCTCCTCCAGCTCCGCAGCCAGGGTGATGACCGGCAGGCGCTCGTCCGGCGGGCAGATCGCGCCCACCAGCATCGGCCCGAGATCCGCGCGGAGCATGTCGATCAGGCGCTCGTGATCGGTCGTCTGCTGGGCGGCCTGCGACAGGCTGGCGAGGACCGGGAGCGGATGGGCCAGGGAGATGCCATCCGCCAGGAGCGCGCGCAGCAGCCGGGTGATCGCGGCGAGCGAAAGCGGCTGCGGCGTGATGGTCTCGATCAGCTGCGCGTGGCGTTCGCGCACGGAGTCGAGCAGCTCGCGCACCTGGTCCGGCCCGAGCAGCTCCTGCGGCCGGGCGGAGAGCAGCTGATTGACGTGCGTGGCGATGACGCTTTCCGCGTCGACCACGAGATACCCTTCGGCGACCGCGAGATCGCGCGCGCCGGGCTCGATCCAGATCGCCGGGCAGCCGAAGCTGGGATCAACGGTCACTTCCCCGGGCAATGTCGTTGCCGCGCCGGCCTCGCCGGTGTCGATCGCCAGCATCAAGTCCGGCCGCAACTGGCCGGAGCCGAGCGGCGCACCGCCCAGCGTGATGCGATAGCGGTCCGGCGCCAGATCGAACCTGTCCTTGATGCGGAATTGCGGAACGACGAAGCCGAACGACTGGCAGAGCTGGCGACGCAGGCCGGTAAGCCGCGCGACGATCGGCGCCCCGCGGCGTTCGTCGGCCAGATGGACCAGGCCATAGCCGAGCTCGATGGTGACCAGCGCCTGCTCGGACACTTCGTCGATGCTGATCCTCGCGGGGTCGGCCTTCACCGGCGGCTCGCTGGCGAACGCTGCCGCGGCGGTCTCCCGTCGCCTGAGCCCGCGCCAGAGCAGGAACGCTCCACCGGCGAGCGGCAGGAATATCGACTGCGGCATCGCCGGGATCATGCCCATGGCCGCGAGGATGCAGCCCACCGGCAGCCAGATGCGCGGATCGGCGAACTGGCCGCCGATCTGCCCGGTCAGGTCGCGGGTATCGGACACGCGGGTGACGATGACCGCCGCGGCGATCGACAACAGCAGTGCGGGAACCGAGGCGACCAGCGCGTCACCCACGGCGAGGGTAACATAAAGCTGGCCGGCATCGCCGGCGGAGAGGCCGTGGGAGACCATGCCCAATACCAGGCCGGCCACGATGTTGACGAACAGGATCAGCAGCGCGGCGACGGCGTCGCCCTTCACGAACTTGCTGGCGCCGTCCATCGAGCCGTAGAAATCCGCCTCGGTGGCGATCTCGCGGCGGCGCGCCTTGGCTTCGTCGGCCGTCATCAGCCCTGCGGCGAGGTCCGAATCGATCGCCATCTGCTTGCCCGGGAGGGCGTCGAGCGTGAAGCGAGCCGACACTTCGGAGACGCGCCCGGCACCCTTGGTGACGACCATCAGGTTGATGATCATCAGGATCATGAACACGAACAGGCCGACGGCGAAGTTGCCGCCGATCAGGAAGGCTCCGAAAGCCTCGATCACCTTTCCGGCGGCCGCCTCTCCTTCGTGCCCGTAAAGCAGGACCACGCGGGTGGATGCGACGTTCAGCGCCAGCCGCAGCAGTGTGGCGAACAGCAGGACCGAGGGGAACGAGGAGAAGTCGAGCGGCTTCGCAGCATTCATCGCCGCCATCAGCACGGCGACGGAGAGCGCGATGTTGAGGACGAAGAACACGTCCAGCATCACGGCGGGGATCGGCACCACCATCAGGACGATGATGGTCAGGATGCCGGCCGGCAGGGCCACGGCGGGGGACATGAAGCTGCGGATGCTCACAGGCCGAACGCCTTGAACTTGCCGTAAGCGTCACCGATCCGCTGCGCCGCGCGGCCATCCATGGCCGCTCCGCCGAATGTCGCCTGCAGCGTCTCGGCCATCGATGGGCGGCGAGCAGGCGCGGGCGCTTCGGCAAAGGAAGCGGCGGCATGCGTGAAAGTGGCCTGCGCGGGCGAATAGGCATAGCCGCCGGCGGATGGCGGCAGGGCTGCCCCGCCCTCCATCGCGGCTGCGACTTTGCTGCGCAGGAGGTCCATCACCTCGCCCACGGCACGGGGCCGGGCGCCGTCGTAGAAGATCGGGCGATTGGCCGCGGCCTGCTTCGGGAAGAGCCCGGCGGCGGATGCATGCGGGCTGTCCTGCAAGGCGCCGAGGAAGGTCTTCGCGCCGCCCGATCCGAGAAAATGCGCCAGGTAGAGCTCGGCGGAATCCGGTTCGCGGCCGAGAAAGCCGCTCAGTTCGGCGGCGTTGTCGCGCGCCAGCTCCGCAGCCATCAGGGCGGAGACGTTCGGATCGAAGCGCAGCGCCAGCACTTCCGCCTTGACTGCGGGGTCGGCGATGTCCGCCCGGCCGCCACGGCGGGAAATCAGGGAGTCGGCCCAGCCGAGCCCATGCGTGCTGCCATGGCGGTCGAGCGTTTCAAGCCACGTCCCGCCGATGAACTGGTACAGGCCGGCGGCGCTGGAGGTGCCGGCGCGGGCGTTCGTATCCAATCCGGACTCGAGTTTGGCCTGGGCGAGCAGATAATTGAAATCGACGCCGGTCGCAGCGGAAGCCCGCGCAATCGCGCTGTGCACCTCTCCCCGCTGGACTGCTGAAACTGCGGACACTGGATCCCCCGGCTTGCGAATTGCTTCGCCAGGATCTCAGCAACATCCATGCCAAACAGGTTTAGCGCTGCATCCCGCGCAGTGCCGCCGGGCGGCCGGAGTCATAAACACCGATCCGCCCGGTCAGCGCGCCAAGCCGGGTCTCGACATTGGCGGCGATCAGGTTGCGCAGCTTGCGGTTGATCTCGTTGAGGCGAGCCACCGCGTCGAGCAGGCCACTGCATTCCTCGTCGAGCCGGCCTTGCGCTTGCATCTCGATCCGATTGCAGAGCTCCAGCTTGCCGTCCGCGCAAGTCAGGATGCGCTCCAGGTCCAATTCGGCAAGCGCCTGCCGCTCTCCTTCAAGCAAGGCAAGCAATTGCCGGAGCGTTTCACGGAGCGGCTTGTTCTCGGTCATGGTCATTTCCTCGACAGGAAGCCTGCGGCAATCATCGCGTCGGCGGTCTTCGCCGGGTCGAGTTTGTAGCGGCCCTGTTCGATGGCGGCGCGGAGTTCGGCCACGCGGGCGCTGTCGACAGGCGCTTCGGTACCGGCAGAGACGATGCTCGCCGCGGAGGCGTCGCCCTGCCTGGCAATCCCGCCTGCCGCCGGACGAACGCTCTCCGCCTGGGTGACGGGAGCGGGTCCCTTCCCCTTCAGGCGGGACGAAATGCCATTCGGCCCTTGCATGTCGATCCGGTCCATCGTTCGGCTCCGTTCAATTCCCGCATGAGAGAACGGCCGCTGCGCCGGACGTTTAAGGCCCGCCGACGAAATCTTGCCGCTTACGGCAATTCCATGCCGACTTTGCCGGGCTGCAGGATCCGCACGCGAACGGTGTCCTGCTTCGCACCTGCCGGGCGGACGCGGATCCAATCCCCCACCGCGCCGCTTTCCAGGGCCTCGCCCTGGCGCGACAGGACGAAGCCCCTGCCATGCACCGCGATGGATACGACTTCGCCGCGCGTTACGGCCTTCTCCGCTCTGGCGGCGGCAGCGGGACCAGCCTCGATCGGCACGAACAGACGCCAGCCGCCGGACACGGGGCACTGGACAAGCACGGTGTCCCGCGCCCGCCCGTACCACTCGAGCGCCAGCGGCGCCAGGCACTGCGAGAGCTTGAGCCGGCGGTCGACCGGCAGGCGGGCCCCGCCCTGGGAGCCGGTCGGCGCCCCGGCGAATTGCGCAACGGCGCGGTCGATTTCGGCCGGATCGGCGAAGCCGGCAGCGGACGCGGGCATTGCCGTGCCGAGCGCGGCGGCGGAAGCGAGCATCGGAATCAATCGCATGTCTTGTCCTTTCCAGGCGGGCGCGGGGCGCCATTCGTGCCTGCCGCGTTGCAATCGCCGTGCCAGTCTGCAGGGATGTCGAACGCGAGCACCGCGAGGAGATCCGAACTCTCCGCCGGCTCGATCACGATGCGCGGGCGCACTCCGCGCGTCTCTGCTTCCGATGCAAGCTTGAGCGCGGCATCCGCGGCGATCCGTGCATCGCCATCGCGGTAACGGCCGATGATCGTGACCTGCTGCCGCTCGTCCGGCGCCTGTGCGGCAAGCCAGTCGCCGAGCGGCGGCGCCTGCCGGTGCGGGCGATAGATCGCCAGCGGCTCGCCCTCGGCGGGGAGTGGATTTCCCGCCGGTTCTGGCCTTTTCGATCCCATCGCCGCCGCGGTGACCATGAACAGGATCAGAGCGAGGTCGGCGATGATCGTCTGCCAGTTCCCGCGTACGCCCGCGATCATGCGGCGGCTCTTTTAGCGGCGGGCGCTTCGGGCGGATTGCAGGACCGCTCGATTGCCCCCGCGAGCCAGTCGAGCAGAGCCTGCCGCGCCTTCTCCTCGGACTGCGCCCGGCGCTCCACGGCGGCGGACAGCGGGGCGAACAGGAAGTTCGCGGCAACCAGGCCATAGAGCGTGGTCATGACTGCCATGCCGATCGCGCGCCCATAGTCGCCCTCTGCGATCGTGGACAGGCCGCTCAGCGACAGCAGCGTGCCGGCTAGGCCGAGGACCGGCGCCAGGTCGGCAGCCTCCGCCAGCACGCGCCCTGCGGTCCCGGCTGTAACGGCGCGGCGCCAGCGGTAGCGCTCGTGCTCGTCGTACAGGCTCTGGACGGAACGGCGGCGGATCAGGGTATCGCTCAGTTCGTCGAACTCGCCGTCGCCGAAATGGTGAGGCTGCGCTCGCAGGAGGCCGTCGCGGTCGATCTCCTGGATCTGCACCGCCAGTTCCGCGCGCACGCGGTCGCTGTCGAACGGCCTGGCGAACAGGTGCACCACCGCGGCCAGCGCACTGCTGCTGTCGCGCCAGCCGCAGCGCAGCAGCACCGCTGCCAATGTACCCCCGAGCACGATCCCAAGCGACAGCGGATCGAACAGATTCGTCATGACCAATTGTTCTCCTCGATTGGGAAGAACGGCGCGCCAGCGCAGGCAATTTAGGGTTCGGCGGAACTTTGCCGCTTCCGGCAAGCGCTTGCCGCCTGGTCGTGGAAATCCAAGCCCCCCTCAATCCTCCCCGGCACGGGGAGGTGGCGCCGGCCCCAGGCCGGTGACGGAGGGGGCCCGCCTCCTGGTGCCTCGTGCCTGTGGCGGGCCCCCTCCACCATCCTTCGGATGGTCCCCCTCCCCGTGCCGGGGAGGATCGGGAACCTACCCCGGCCCTCGCAATCCCAATTGGCACGCTCCTTGCTGATGGTTGCTCGAACAAGTCTGGAGACTGTCATGAGCGAAGGTCTTTTCGGTATTCACGGGGCGGCGCTGGAGATCAGGGCGCAGCGCATGGGCGTGCTCGGATCGAACATCGCCAATGCCGCCACGCCCGGTTACAAGGCCAAGGACATCGATTTCTCCGCCGCGCTTCAGGCGCGGCTCAGTGGCGCCGATGAGACCCAGTCCGTCGGCGCCGCTACCCGCTACCGCGTGCCGGTCATGCCCAGCCTCGACGGCAACACTGTCGAGATGGCGACCGAGCAGTCCGCCTTTGCCGAGAACGCCGTCGCCTACACCGCCACGCTGGGCTTCCTGCGCGGCCGGGTGGAGACGGTCACCCGCGCGATCAGGGGCGAGTGACATGCCCGGCCCGATGACCATTTTCGAGCTGGGGCAGCGCGCCATGTCGGCGCAGCTCGTGCGGATGAACGCCGCCGCCTCCAACCTGGCCAACGCCGGCAGCATCGCAGCCAGCGAAGGCGAAGCCTACCGCCCGCTGCGCCCGGTCTTCGCCGAACAGCTCGACGCCGCCACCGGCCTCAGTTCGGTGCGGGTCGCGGGCGTCCAGCGCGCCGACGTGGCGCCTGTGCGCCGTCACGATCCGGGCCACCCGCTGGCCGACGAGAACGGCGACGTCTGGGCCTCGCCCGTCGATGAGAACGCCGAGATGGTCGAGATGCTCGAAGCCTCGCGCCAGTACCAGAACATGGTCGAGGCGCTCTCCACCGCCAAGCAACTGATGCTCGAAACGATGAGGATGAAATGACCGTAGTCACGAACAGGGCCGCGCCCACCGTGCCCGGCACGCCGGGCGCCACCGGCCGCGACTACGCGTCGCTTGGCCAGAGCGATTTCCTGCGCCTGCTGACCGTGCAGGTGCAGCAGCAGGATCCGTTCGATCCGGTCGATAACAAGGAGATGCTGGCGCAGATGGCCCAGTTCTCCTCGCTCGCCGGGATCAACGACGTGAACGCCACGCTGCAGAAGATTTCCGACAAGCTCGATGTGCTCGCCGCCGCTCAGGCAGCGTCCAGCCCCACAGAATGAACAGGAGACCCATGTCATGTCCTTCTACACTTCGCTTAACGGCCTCAAGAACGCCCAGACCGAACTCGGCGTGATCGCCCACAACATCGCCAACGTCGACACCAACGGTTTCAAGAAGGGCCGCACGGACTTCGCCGACGTCGTCGCCGGCTCGGCGCAGAGCGACCCGCGCAAGATCCAGGGCATCGGGGCTACGCTGGAGGCGATCAGCCAGAACTTCGCGCTCGGCCCGATCGAACAGACCGGCGGCGCGCTCGACCTGGCGCTGACCGGAGACGGGTTCTTCACCATGCGCTCGGCCGAAGGCGGCAAGACGCTCTACACCCGCAACGGCGGCTTCGGCATCGATGAGGCCAGCTACATCAACGACGGCCTGAACAACCGCCTGCAGGTCTTCCCGACCGATGCCGACGGCACGATTACTTCGACCACGCCGGTCGACGCGCAGATCCCCGCCACCAACGCGGACGGCGCCGAGTTCGCCGGCGTGACGGTCGGCAGCGACGGGGCGGTGACTGCCACGTATGCCGACGGCACCTTCGAGGTCGTCGGCACTGTCGCCCTCGCCTCGTTCATCTCGCCGACCGGCCTCAAGCAGGTCGGCTCGTCGAACTGGGAAGCGACCGGCATCTCCGGTGCGGCGAAGTACGGCGCGCCCGGAGCCGGGCAGTACGGCTCTCTGCTCTCCGGCGCGCTCGAACGCTCCAACGTGGACATCGCCGAGGAACTCGTCGGCCTGATCACCGCGCAGCGCAACTTCCAGGCCAACGCCAAGGCGATCGATACTGCGACACAGATTTCGCAGACGGTCATCAACCTCAGGACCTGATAGGCCATGGACCGGCTGATCTACACCGCGCTTTCGGGCATGCAGGCGTCGATGAACCAGCAGCGGGTGATCGCCAGCAACATGGCGAACGCCCAGACTGTCGGCTTCCGCGCCGAACTGCTCGACCAGCGAGCGATCACGATCGAAGGCGACAGCCTGGAAGCGCGCGCGATGCAGCAGGCGGAAGTGCGCGGCGCCAGCATGGACGCCGGCGAGGTGGTCCGGACCGGCCAGCCGCTCGATATCGCCATAGAGGGCAAGGCCCTGCTGGCGGTGCAGGCGGAAGACGGGAGCGAGGCCTATACGCGCCGCGGCGACCTGTCGATCTCGCCGACCGGCGCGCTGGTCAACGGCGAAGGCCGGCCGGTGCTCGGCGCCAACGGGCCGATCACGGTGCCGCTGGGGGCCAAGCCCTCCATCGCGCCGGACGGGACCGTGTCCGTCACCGATCCTGCAACCCCGGATCAGCCGCCGCAGGAAATCGGCCGCATCAAGCTGGCCGGATGGGAAGGTAGCCCCATCGCCAAGGGCCTGGACGGGCTGCTCCGGGTCGAGGGCGGTGGGATCCTGCCGACCGACGAGGAGGCCACGGTCCTCACCGGATCGCTCGAGCAGTCGAACGTCAAATCCACCGAAGTGCTGGTCGCCATGATCGATGCGCAGCGGCTCTTCGCCATGCGCAGCAAGCTGATCGCCACCGCACGCGAGTGCGACGAAGGCAGCGCGCAGCTGATGCGCCTGAGCTGACTAGACTGAGCTGACGAAAGGAACATAAGCAATGCCCACTTCCGCTCTCCAGGTCGCCCGCACCGGGCTCGAGGCTCAGGATGCGCGCATGCGCGTCATCGCCAACAACCTCGCCAACGTCGGCACCACGGGCTTCAAGAAGGACCGCGCCAACTTCGCGACCCTCGCCTACCAGGATGCCCGCGTCGCCGGGCAGCGCTCGTCGGGCGAAACGGCCTATGCCTCGGGGCTCAACCTCGGCACCGGCGTGGCCGTGCAGTCGACCAGCCAGGTCGTGACGCAAGGCGCGCTCAACACCACCGGCAACGCGCTCGATCTCGCGCTCGACGGCGAAGGCTATTTCCAGGTCGAGCTGCCGGGCGGCAAGCTCGGCTATACCCGCGCCGGCAACTTCACCCGCTCCGCCGAAGGCCAGCTCGTCACCCAGCAGGGCTATGTCGTGCAGCCGGCGATCACCGTGCCGGAAGGCGCCGGCGCGATCGCAGTCTCGCCGGACGGCACGGTCACCGCGTCGATCCCGGGCGATGCCGAGCCGGCCGAACTCGGCCAGCTGCAGGTCGCCAGCTTCGCCAACCCCGCCGGGCTCCAGGCGATCGGTGACAACTTCCTGGTCGAAACCGCCGCCAGCGGCGCGGTCCAGCTCGCCCCAGGCGGCGAGAACGGCCGCGGCAACATCCGCCAGGGCATGCTGGAATCCTCCAACGTCAACATTGTCGAAGAGCTGGTCGACATGATCGAATGCCAGCGCGCCTACGAAATCAGCTCGAAGATGGTCTCCGCCGTCGACGAGATGCTCCGCAACGCCAACCAGACGCTGTGACCATGAACCGCAAGATCCTCCACCGCATGGCCGCCCTCGCCCCGCTGCTGGCGCTCTGCGCCTGCGGAGACGAGCGGCCCGCCGGCTTCGCCGCCGCGCTGCCCCCGCCGCCGCCTTACACGCAGGCGCCGGCAGACGGCGCGATCTACCAGGCCGCTGCCGGCTATGCCCCGCTGCACTACGGGTTGCGAGCCAGCCGCGTGGGCGATCTGGTCACCGTGGTCCTGCTCGAGCGCACCCAGACATCGAAGTCCGCCAGCTCCAACCAGCAGCGCGACGGCGGCATCTCGCTGACCCCGCCCAGCGCCGGTCCATTCTCGTTCGATCCCGGGGTTCTTAATTCCGGCGGCTCATCGTCGTTCAATGGTGGGGGAGACGCGGCCCAGACGAGCATGTTCAGGGGGGACATCACGGTGACCATTGTCGAAGTCCGGCCCAACGGCACCGCGCTTGTCCGCGGCGAGAAGGTGATGCAGCTGAGCCAGGGCGAGGAGTGGATCCAGCTCTCCGGCATCGTCCGCCTGGCGGATCTCGACCACGACAACCGCGTGCCCTCGCACCGCATCGCCGACGCCTACATCACCTACGCGGGCAAAGGCGCGGTCCAGCGGGCGAGCCGCGAAGGCTGGCTGTCGCGCTTCTTCAACACCGTGACCCCGTTCTGAGGCCGGCCATGATCAAGCACCTCATCATAGCCGCCGCCGCCACGCTGGCGCTGTTCGCCAGCCCGGCGCAGGCCGAACGGATCCGCGATCTCGGCACGTTCCAGTCGGTCCGCTCCAACCAGCTCACCGGCTACGGCATCGTGGTCGGGCTCGACGGTACGGGCGACGACAACTTCGCCTATGTCACGCAGGCCATGCGCGGCGTCTCCGACCGCTTCGGCCTGCAGCTGCCGCCCGGCGCCAGCCCGGCGCTGAAGAACGCGGCGGCGGTGATCATCACCGCGGAGCTGCCTGCTTTCGCCAAGCCCGGCCAGCGGATCGACATCACCGTCTCCACCATGGGCAAGGCCAAGTCGCTGCGCGGCGGTGCCCTGGTCCTGACGCCGCTCTACGGCGCCGACGGTCAGGTCTACGCGATGGCCCAGGGCAACCTCGCCGTCGGCGGGCTGGGCGTGTCGGGCCGCGACGGCTCCAAGCTGACCGTCAACGTGCCGACCGTCGGCCGCATCCCCGACGGCGCGAGCGTGGAGCGGGCAGTGGCCACGGGCTTCGACAGCTCGGACATCCTGCGCTGGAACCTGTTCCAGGCCGACTTCCTCACCGCCACGCGGGTGCGCGACGCCATCAACAGCCGCTATCCCGGCACCGCGATGGTCGAAGACGGCGTGACCCTGGCCCTGCGGCTGCCCCCGGGCGCCAACGACCGCGCCGGAATGATGGCGGCGATTGAGATGCTCGACGTCAATCCGGCGGAAAGCGCCGCCAAGGTGATCGTCAACAGCCGCACCGGAACGGTGGTGATCTCCAGCGCCGTGCGCCTGGCGCCGGCGGCGATCAGCCACGGCAGCCTGGTCGTGCGCATCGACGAGGCTCCGATGGTGATCCAGCCGGAACCCTTCAGCCGGGGCGAAACCGAGTTCGAGGAATCGAGCACCATCGATGTGGTGCAGGAACCCAACCGCGTGGCCCTGTTCGATCCCGGTGCTTCGCTGGCCGAGCTGGTCGACGCGCTGAACATGCTCGGCGTCAGCCCATCGGATCTCGTCGCCATCCTCGAGGCTCTCAAGCAGGCCGGTTCGCTCAAGGCCGAGATGGTGGTGATATGACGACCCCCACCGCCCTCACCGCCGCCGCCTCCGCGCTTCCCGCTGCTCCCGCGGCAGGAAGCGACCGGGCGCGTCTGGCCGAAGCCTCGCGCCAGTTCGAAGCGATCTTCTTGCGCCAGATGCTCACCGCAGCGCGAAGCGCGGACTTCGGCGGAGACGACCTGTTCGGCGGCCAGGGCGAGGAAACCTTCGCCGAGATGCGCGACGCGCGCTTCGCCGAAATCGCCTCCAGCACCGGCGCGATCGGCCTTGCCGCATCGATCGAGGCGCAGCTCGCCCGCTTCATGGGACCGGAGAACTAGGCCATGGCATCGGACCTCCTCACGATCGCGGCCAGCGGCGCCCGCGCAGCGCGCGGCGCGCTGGATGTGACCGCGCAGAACATCGCCAATGCTTCGAGCGACGGCTACGTCCGCCGCAGCGTGCGGATGGAGGAAGTCTCCGCCTCGGGCGGCAACTTGCGCACCGGCGATCTGTCGCTGTCCGGCGCGCGGGTCGCCGGTATCGACCGCAACGTGGATCTGTTCCGCCAGGCCGAAGTGCGGCGCACCAACAGCGATCTCACCCGCGCGGCCACCGAACTGCGTGGCCTGCAGAACATCGAAAGCGCCGTGGAGCAGGCCGGCGTCTATTCGGCGATCGTCGAATTCGAAGCCTCGCTGCAGCAGCTCGCTTCCGACCCGTCCGATCCCTCGCAGCGCGCCGCCGTTCTCGCCAGCGCGGACACTATGGCCCGCAAGTTCAACATCGCCGCCGAGAGCCTCGACGCGGTAGGCGAAGGCGCCCGCTTCGATGCGAGCGCGGCGGTCGAGGACGCGAACATCGTCAGCGGCGAACTCGCCCGGGTGAACTTGCGCCTGTCCCGAGCGGGTGAGGGCAGCAGCGACCGCGCTTCGCTGCTCGACCAGCGCGACGCACTGCTGGAGCGCCTGAGCGGCACGGTCAACATCTCCACCAGCTTCGCCCCCGACGGCACCGTCACCGTGAAGGCCGGCGGCAGCAACGGCCCCGCATTGGTGACCGGCGGCACTTCGGCGGCCTTGTCGATGGCCACGGCGCCCGACGGCACGGTGTCCTTCGCCGTCGATGGCGCCGCCATTGTCCCCTCCGGCGGCTCGCTGTCCGGCAGCGCGCTCGCGCTGAACCAGATCGCCCAGACCCGCTCGCGGCTCGACACCCTCGCTGCCGCCATCGCGGAGACGGTCAACACCGCCCAGGCAAACGGCACGGACGCCGACGGCAACCCAGGCCAACCGCTGTTCGCCGGCGCCGGCGCCGGCGGTCTCAGGCTCGTCGCGACCAGCGGCGCAGCTCTCGCCACTGCTCCGGCCGGTGCGCCGGCTGGTAGCATCGACTCCAGCAACCTGGCGGCCCTGCGCCAGGCGCTCGACGCAGGCGGTGCAGCGAAAAGCATGAGCGCCCTGCTGTTCGACATCTCAAGCCAGGTGGCCGGGCGCGGCGTGACTTACGAGGCGCTCGACTCCATCGCGGCTTCCGCGCGCATCTCGCTCGAGCAGCAGTCCGGCGTCGATCTCGACACCGAGGCGGCCAACCTGATGCGGTTCCAGCAGGCGTTCCAGGCCTCCGGCCGGGCGATGCAGGCGGCAAGCGACATCTTCAACACACTGATCGGAATCGGACGATGATCGGTTTGAGCACCAGCGCATTCTACGAACGGGCGACCCGGCAGATCGGCGGCCTGCGTTCCCAGGCCGAAAAGCTGCAGCAGCAGATCGGCAGCGGCGAACGGCTTGCGAAGTCTTCCGACGATCCCGTCGCGGCGGCGCGCATGCGCATGCTGGAACGTGGCGAGCGCCTGGCGCAGATCGACCAGCGCAACTCCGGCCGGGCGCAGACCGACCTGAAGATCGCCGACCAGGCTCTCGGCTCCATCGCCGACGTGGTGATCCGCGCCAAGGAGCTTGCAATGCAGGCTGCCAACCAGACGATCAGCCCGGAGCAGCGATCCGCCATCGGCGGCGAGCTGGCCGGCCTGCGGCAAAGCCTCCTCTCCATCGCCAACGGCCGCAACGCCGCCGGCCACGCACTGTTCGGCGGGCAGGCGACGGGCGCGGCCTACACTTACGACGAAACGAGTGCGACCTACGTCGGCACTGACGGCGCCGACCTGATCGGCCTCGGCGACGGCCAGTCAGTCGATCCTGCAGTCACCGGGCCTGAAGTTTTCGCGTTCGAGGTCGACGGCACCACGACCGACATTTTCGCCGTGCTCGGCAACCTCGCCAGCGCGCTCCAGAGCGGCGGTGACTCGAGCGCGGCCGCCAGCGCCGCCCTGGCGGGCCTCGACGCCGGGCTCGACAAAGTGACCACTGCCCAGACCGTTGTCGGCGGGCGCCTGAGCTGGATCGAAATCATGGACCAGCGGCGCGAGGCCAACGGCGAGCTCGTCGCCGACGAGAAGGCCGCGGTCGGCGGTGCCAATCTCGCGGCCACGATGACCCGTCTGCAGGAAGTCATGACCGTGCTGGAGGCGAGCCAGGCAAGCTTCGTGCGCCTGTCCGGCCTGTCGCTGTTCGGCATGATGCGCTGATACGAAGAACGAAGGGTCACAATCGAGATGTACGCAGCGATCGGTATCGTAGTCCTGCTGGTCATGGTGTTCGGGGGCTTCGCTCTTACCGGCGGAGCGCTGGGCCCGGTGATGCACGCCATCCCGCACGAGATGATGATCATCGGCGGCGCGGCCCTGGGCGCGATGATCGCCGGCAATTCGCTGCACGAGCTGAAGGCTATCGGCGGCTCGTTCAAGAAGATCTTCAAGGGTCCGCGCCACAACAAGCAGGATCACATCGATGCGATCGCGCTGACCACCAAGCTCATGAAGCTGATGCGCACGGACGGGCCGGTCGCGCTAGAAGCGCACGTGGCGGAGCCGCAAAATTCCGCGATCTTCGCCGAGTACCCCAACCTCCTCGCGAACAAGCCGCTGATCGCGCTGATCGCCGACACCCTGACGCTGCTGGTCGTTTCCTCCGGCACCCTCGAAACCCACGCGGTCGAAGAGGTCATGGACAATGCGATGAAGACGCATTTCCACGAGATCCACGAACCTCAGCACGCGCTTCAGTCGCTCGCCGATGCGCTGCCGGCGCTCGGCATCGTCGCGGCCGTGCTGGGCGTGGTCAAGACGATGGGCTCGATCGACGAGCCGCCGGCGGTGCTCGGCGGGATGATCGGCTCGGCGCTGGTGGGCACATTCCTCGGCGTGCTGCTGGCCTATGGGATCGTCGGCCCGCTCTCCTCCCGCCTCAAGCAAGTGCTGGAGCAGGACGAGCAGATCTTCCACGCGGTGAAGCAGGTGATCGTCGCCTCGCTGAACGGCTATCCCCAGCCGCTGGTGGTGGAAAGCGCCCGCTCTGGCCTGAGCCACGCCTTCCGCCCGGGCCTGTCCGAGCTGCTCGACAGCCTGCGGGGCCGCTGACATGGCCTCGAAAGCCGGGCGCAACGATCTGCCGCCGATCATCGTCAAGAAGGTGACGGTGGTCGCCGCCGGCCATCACGGCGGCGCGTGGAAGGTCGCCTATGCCGATTTCGTGACCGCGATGATGGCGTTCTTCCTGCTGCTCTGGCTGCTCGGCTCCACGACCGAGGACCAGCGCAAGGGCCTCGCCGACTACTTCACCCCGACACTGGTGAAGACCCGCGAACAGAGCGCCGGCTCCACCGGCCTGCTCGGCGGAGCGTCGCTGACCGATCCAGACAACTACCCTCACCGCGCCAGCCAGACCGGCAGCCGCTCGCTCACGATCCCGCGCGACGCCACCGGCGGCCCGAAGGAAGGCGCGATCAGCCGCATGCGCCAGCGGGTGCAGAGCAAGCTCGAGCAAAGCGAGCGGCTCCGCCGTCTGACCCGCCAGGTGCGAATGGTCGACACGACGCAAGGCGTTCGCATTGATCTGGTCGACGATGCCGATTTCTCCATGTTCGTGCTCGGCACGACCGTGCTCACGGCCGATGCCGCGGCGCTGATCGGGGTGATCTCCGACGCCGTCCGCCCGGAACTGGGCGACCTGACGATCCGCGGGCACACCGACGCTCTGCCGTGGAAGAGCGGCCTGAAGGCCAACAACTGGTCCCTCTCCGCCGGCCGCGCCGAGGCGACCCGCCAGGCGCTCATGCGCAGCGGCATCGCCGAAGCCCGCTTCCGCCGCATCGAAGGCGTCGCCGACCGCGAGCTGCTGATCGCCAAGAACCCCCAGGACCCTCGCAACCGCCGGATCTCCATCCTGCTGATGAAGTAGGGTTCGCGACCGCTTGCCCCCCTACCGTTCGTGTGAGCCTGTCGAACCACGAACTTCGTGCGACGCCCCGGTCCTCCGACAAGCTCAGGACGAACGGGTTGTGTATGCTCGAGGAGTGGCAGCCCGAAGGTTGGGGCGGGATGGATCCTGAAACGAGTTCAGGATGACGGAGTTGGGGCCTTGCTCCCGCCCGCCTCACCCCAGCTACCATCTCCCGTAGCTACCATCTCCCGTAGCTACCATCTCCCGTAGCTACCATCGTCACCCTGAACTTGTTTCAGGGTCCATTTAGCAGCCACTGACGGACGCCCCCGGGGCGCGCCTGCGCGAGTTTACTCCCTCCCCTAAAAGGAGGCAGTACCCCGCGGGTATTTGACACACGAAGGCACAAAGGCACGAAGGCGTTGCGCGCGTGGCGCTGGACGACACCCCTCCTCTTCAGAGGAGGGGCAGCGAGACTTGGTGAGCCGCAGGCGAACCTAGTCGCAACGGGGGTGGTGCTGCGGTTGGCGAGGCGTCGCGGTGCCTCCACCACCCCCAACCCGCTCCTCTGAAGAGGAGGGGGCTCCTTCGCCGCTCCCGGCTTGATCGGTAGCCGTACGATTCTCCCCTGCAAGGGGAGGTGGCAGAGTTCCGTGAGCTCAACCCAGGCCCCCATCGTCACCCTGAACTTGTTTCAGGGTCCATGCGGCAGCCGCGCGCTTTCGCCCGCCCCAATGCGCATAAAAAATGGGCCCGGCGCTTGGGGAAGCGCCGGGCCCTGGAGAGCCGATCGATGGGATCGATCAGCGGAGGAGCGACATCACGTTCTGCTGGCTCTGATTGGCCTGCGACAGCATCGCGGTCGAAGCCTGGCTCAGGATCTGCGCCTTGGCGAGCGCGGTCGTCTCGGCCGAGTAGTCCGTGTCCTCGATCCGCGAGCGGGCGTCGGACAGGTTGGTGACGTTGTTGCTCAGGTTGTTGATAGCCGATTCGAGCTGGTTCTGCGACGCACCGAGGCTGGCCCGCGTGGTGGAGATCACCTTCATCGCATCGTCGAACGTGGTGAGCTCGCTGCCGTCACCGGCCAGCGCCGTGACGTCTACCGCTGCAGCGGCCGCAATATCCGCGTGCGTCGTGAGGTTGGCCGAAAGGTCGAGGGTGACCGTGTCGGTGGCGTTGGCGCCAGCCTGGATCGATACCGAACCGGCAGTGCCGTCGAACAGTTTCTGGCCGTTGAACTCGGTATTGGTCAGGACGCTGCCAATCTGCGTGGTCAGGGCGTCCATCTCCAACTGAATGTTGGCGAGATCGTCGGCCGAATAGGAACCGTTCGACGCCTGCACGGTCAGCTCACGCTGGCGCTGCAGCATGTTGGTGACTTCGTTGAGGGCGCCTTCCGCGGTCTGCGCCATGGAAATGCCGTCGTTGGCGTTGCGGATACCCTGATTCATGCCGCGAACCTGCGAGGTCATCGAGGTGGCGATGGCGAGGCCGGCGGCGTCGTCCTTGGCGCTGTTGATGCGCTTGCCGGTGGACAGGCGCTCCATCGCGGTGCCGAGGGCCTTGTTGGCCTGGGCCGAAGAGTTAGCAGCCTTCATGGCGCTGATGTTCGTGTTGATAATGGACATTTGAAATCTCCCGAGAGGTGTCGAACGAGGCTGCCCAGAGATCCCCTCCACGATTGGCAGCTGGAACCCAGACCGGCACTGCCCCGGAATTTTTTAGGGTGCTGCTCGCCTCCCAGGGCGAATAAGTATCCGCGCGTACGTATAAATGGGTACGTTAACCTTAATGCAAATTTGCATGATCGGCCCGCATTTGCCCTCTCAAGGGGTTTGGTTAATCAGGGGGCCAACGTGGGATCGATCCAGCGGACCGAGAGGTTCGAGAAAGTTCATGCGGCACTTGCGGGCAAGCTGGCGGGGGTAACGTCCTCGCTGTTTCCGCCCAACCCGGTACAGATCGGCGACGCGGCCGAAGCGGCGACGCGGGGCCTGCCCAATGCGCTCTCCATCGCCCGCGCCGAAGCGCCGTCGATCGTCCGCTCGGGCTCCGGGGCCTCGCTGACTTATGAGGACCCTGCCTCCGAAGCCACCTTCGGCGCGCTCGTGGCGCTGATCTCCGCGAAGGGCGGCCCGATCGCGGCCGATCCGGAATCGCTTTCGGTCCTGGCGCTGGCCGACCGCCTGGCGGCGACCGACATCCCGGTCCTGATCAACGGCCCGACCGGCACCGGCAAGGAAGTCCTCTCCCGCTTCATTCACGAGCGCAGCCCGCGCCGCGACAAGCCGTTCGTGGCGATCAACTGCGCGGCGATCCCGGAAACGATGCTCGAAGCGCTGCTGTTCGGCCACCAGAAGGGCGCCTTCACCGGCGCCAATACTGGCGGCGAAGGCTTCTTCCGCGCCGCCGAGGGCGGGACGCTGCTGCTCGACGAGATCGCCGAGATGCCGCTGTCCCTCCAGGCCAAGCTGCTCCGCGCGCTGCAGGAAAGCGAAGTCGTGCCGGTCGGCGCGACCACGCCGGTCAAGATCGACGTCCGGATCATCGCCTGCGCCAACCGCGACCTGCCGCTGGAGGTGGAGGAAGGGCGCTTCCGGGCCGATCTCTACTACCGCCTGAACGTGTTCCCGATGGCCTTGTCCGCCCTCCGCGACCGGCCCGCGGACATCGTGCCGCTCGCCTTTGCCATGCTGCTGCGCCACGTGCCGCAGGGCCGCACCGTGCCTTGGATCGCCGACGCCGCGGTCGCGATGCTCAAGCAGCACGGCTGGCCCGGCAACATCCGCGAGCTCGAGAACGTCATGCGCCGCGCGCTGGTCCTGGCCGGCACCGGCGACATGATCATGGCCGAGCACATCGTCTTCGACCGGGCCGCCCGTCTGGTCGAGCGCGCGCCGGAACCCGTTTGCAATGCGCCGGAGCCGGAAGCCCCGGGCGGCGCCAAGCTTTCGAAGGTCGTCCAGCTTTCCGAAGCGCGGGCGATCATGGACACGCTCGACGCCTGCGGCGGGCGCCGCGCCGAAGCGGCGCGCCAGCTCGGCATCAGCGAGCGGACTTTGCGGTATCGCCTGGCATCGTTCCGTGAAGCCGGGCTTGCGATGGGAGGCCGTGGATGAGTGTCAACGGAATAGGCGGCGCGGGATCGGTCCAGCAGATTATCTCGCTTCGCCAGCAGATCATCGATCGTTCGAGCCTGCTGCAGGAACTGCATCAGGCGAAAGGCAGTCAGGCGCCGGCCGAACCCGGCGGCGGCTTCGCCGACACGCTGAAGAACGCGCTCGACGGGGTCAGCGCCACGCAGAGCAAGGCCTCGGACCTGAGCGCGCAGTACGAACGCGGCGAAGTGACCGACATCGCCAAAGTCATGCTCGCCAGGCAGGAAGCCGGTGTCGCTTTCGAGGCGACCTTGCAGGTCCGCAACAAGCTGCTCTCCGCCTACCAAGAAATCATGCGGATCGGGATCTGATAGATGAGCGAACTGGTACCCGCAGCCAACGCCTCCGGATCGTTGCTCACCCCCTTACGCGACGCGCGGGGCGGATCGGTCCTGACCCGGCTCGGCGCCTTCGCTGCCCAGCCGCCGGTCAGGAAAGCGCTGCCCTGGTTCGCCGGTGTCGCCGGGGTCGGGCTGCTCGCGCTGGTCTGGGCCGGCCTCTCGCCCGCACCGCAGCGCGTGCTCTACTCCTCGCTCAGCGATGCCGAGCGGGCCGAAGTGGTCGGCGCGCTCGACAAGGCCTCCATTGACTACACGATCGACAGCGCCACCGGCGCGCTGACCGTGGCGGAGGACGATCTCTACCGCGCGCGCATGCTCGTGGCCTCCGACGGAGCGCTCGCCGCGCCTGAGAGCGGCACGGACATGCTCGATGCGCTGCCGATGGGCGCCAGCCGTACGCTCGAAGGCGACCGGCTGCGGGCCGCGCAGGAGCGCGACCTGACCCTCACCATCATGGAAATCGACGGCGTCGAGGCGGTCCGCGTGCACCTCGGCCGGGCCGAACGCTCGGTCTTCGTGCGCGAGAACCTGGCGCCGACCGCTTCGGTCATGGTGCGCATGGCGCGCGGCCGGCAGATGGCGGATTCGCAGGTCAACGCGATCGCCAACCTCGTCGCCGGATCGGTGCCGGGCCTGACGATCGACGCGGTGCAGATCGTCGACCAGCACGGCCGCTTGCTGTCGCAGGCGAAGAACGCCGATTCCGACCGGCTCGAGCTGCAATCGCGGATCGAAGGCAAGCTGCGCATGCAGGTCGAGCAGCTGCTTTCCCCGATGATCGGCACGGGCAACTTCTCGAGCGAGATCCAGGTCGAGCTCGACATGAACGAAGTCACCTCCGCGCGCGAAAGCTACGACAAGGACGGCGCCATCCGCCGCGAGACGACGCAGCGCTCTCAGGCAGTCGCCGGCGGCGCGATCGGCGTCCCTGGCGTGCTCGCCAACACCCCGCCCGCAGCGGCCGAAGCCCGCCCCGACGCGCCCGACGGCGAAGCGGCGCCGGCCGCCCCGCAGGCGAGCGGCGAAAGCAGCGCTACCCGGACTTTCGAGCTCGGCCGCGAAGTCGCCGTGTCCAACATCACCCCGGGCAGCGTGAAGCGCCTGTCCGTGGCGGTGGCGCTCAACCAGGATGCGCTCAAGGGCGCCAAGGCCGCTGATTTCAAGAAGTTCGAACGTCTGGTCGCAGCCGCCGTGGGCGCAAACCCGGAACGGGGCGACACCGTGGCCGTGATCGTCCGCCCCTTCCAGGCTGCTGAGATCGAAGCCGTGCCTTTCTGGGAAACCGCCTGGTTCGGCACCATCCTGCGCAATGTCGTGGCGCTGATCGCGGTCCTGCTGGTTCTGTTCCTGGCCGTGCGCCCGATCGTGAAGGCGCTGACCCGCCGCAAGAGCGAAGCCGAAGAAGCCGGCGGCGGCGAGCCGCGCATGATCGCTGGGCGCCAGGCGCTGGTCTCGGCCGGCCAGTTCAGCGAAATGCCCGATCGGGAGCGGCTCTCCGCCCAGATCGAGCTCGCCCAGCGCATCGTCCGCGAACAGCCTGACGATGCCCTGCAGGCGCTGCGCCGAATGCTCGGCGAAGCCCAAGGCAACGAAGGAGCCGCGCGATGAGCGCCCTGGCCGAAGTGACCGCCGAGGGGCCCGACCGCGCCGCGGTCATGGTCATGCTGCTCGGCGAAGAGGACGCGGCGCGTCTTCTGGCCGGGTTGTCACCGGACGAACTGCGGACCCTGGGCGCGAAGATGTGCGCCATGGGAGAGATCGGGCCTGGCGCGATCGCCGCTGCCATCAGCAGCTTCGCCGAATCCGCCGGCCGGTCCGGCATCGCTTCGCACGACCGGGTCGAGAACGTCCGCCGCATCATGACGAGCGCGGTGGGCGAGGTGAAAGCCGACAGCCTTATGCGCCGCGTGGCCCCGCCGCAGGAAGGTCCGCGCACGCCCGCGCTGGAGCTGGCGCAGTGGCTCGAGCCCGAAGTTCTCATCCCGCTGATCGCGGACGAGCATCCGCAGGCGATCGCGGTCCTGCTGGTCCAGCTGGAGCCGGTCGCCGCCGCGGCGGTGCTTGCCGGCCTGCCGGAGGAACTGCACACCCCGGTGGTCCACCGCATCGCCAAGTTGGGCCCGGTATCGCCCGAGGCGATCACCATCCTCGAGGAAACCCTGGCGGCCAAGATCGCCAGGACCCACGGAAAGGCCCCGCTGACGATGGGCGGCGTGCGCGAAGCCGCCGAGATCATCAACAACGCCGCGCGCAGCGTAGAGAAACGCGTGATGCCGGCGATCGGCAAGATCGACAAGCAGCTCGCGCGCGATCTCGAGAACGAAATGTTCAAGTTCGAGCACTTGTTCGAACTCGACACCAAGATGACCGGCGCCCTGCTCCGCGAGATCGAGAGCGAGCTGCTGATCGACGCCCTCAAGGGCATCGAACCCGACAAGCGCGATCACTTCTTCGAAGCCATGTCCAGCCGCGCGGCCGATGGGCTACGCGACGAGATCGAGGCGCGCGGCCGCATCAAGCGGACCGAAGTCGAAGCGGCGCAGAAGGCGATCGTTGCGGTCGCCAAGCGTCTCGCCGCCGAAGGCACCATCGTGTTCGGCAGCGGCGGCGGGGAGGAAGACTATGTCTAGCCTTCCGCTCGACCTGCTCCGCAGCCGCGGCGGCTTCTCCCGCGACACCCGCTTCTCGCCGATGCTGGCCCGCGCTTCCACCGCTGCAGCGCCGGACCCCGTGGTCGAGGCTTACGAGCGGGGGTTCGCCGAAGGCAGCGCCCACGCGATGGAGGCCGCACTCCTTGCCGAGCGCGAGCGCGAGGCGCAGCGCGGGGCGATCGAGCTCGCCTTCGCCCAGTTCGACGAACACAGCGAAGCCGAACTGCGGGAGCGCCTGCGGCAGACCGTGCTCGCGCTCTGCGAAGCGACGATCATGCCTGTGGCCATCGACCCCGAAGGCCTCGCCGCGCGGGTCGAGAAAGCGACCGGAATGCTCCAGCGCGCCCATGACGAACGCCGGGTGCTGCTCAATCCGGAAGATCTTGCGCTGGTCAGAGACCGGCTGCCGGAAGGCCTTGCGGTCGAGGCGGAGCCGACAGTCGAGCGCGGCGGGCTACGCATCGAGACCGCCGACGGCGGCATCGAGGACGGTCCGGCGCAATGGCGGCGGATCCTAGCCGAGGCCTTTCGCGAGTGCTGAGGCAGTTCGATGAGATGCTCGGCGGCCTGGCGATGTCGCCGGTCGACCTGAGCCCGCGCCGCTTCGGCCGGGTGACCGCCTGCGACGGCGGCCTGATCGAGGTCAGCGGGCTTTCGGTGCCGATCGGCGGCCTGTGCCGCATCGACGACGGCAAAGGGACGATGCTGACGGCCGAAGCGATCGGCTTCCGCAACGGCCGCACGATGATGATGATGCTCGGCGACAGCGTCCTGCTGCGCCCGGGCGTTCCCGTGCGCCCCGAAGGGCGGCCCGGGATGCTGCCGGTCGGCCCCGCCTATCTCGGGCGCGCGGTCGACGGGCTCGGCCAGCCGATCGACGGAGGTCCGGCTTTGCGCTGCATGGCCGAATGGCCCTCCGGCGGAAAGCGCACCGGCGCGCTCGACCGCGCAAGCGTGCGCGAGCCGTTCGACACGGGGATCCGCGCGATCAACGCCCTCACCACGCTGGGGATCGGCCAGCGCGTCGGCATCATGGCGGGGTCGGGCGTCGGCAAGTCCGTGCTGATCGACATGATCGCCAGCGGCGCAGAAGCCGACATCGTGATCGTCGGCCTGATCGGCGAGCGTGCGCGCGAGGTTTCCGACTTCGTTTCCCGCCACATGAACGGCGAAGCGGCCGCCCGCACCGCCGTCGTCGCGGTTCCGGCCGATCACGCACCCAACCTGCGCCTGCGCGGCGCTCTTCTCGCCACTTCGCTGGCCGAATACTTCCGCGCGCAGGGCCGCCGGGTCCTGCTGATCCAGGACAGCCTCACCCGCATCGCCCATGCGGCGCGCGAGATCGGCATTCTGCTGGGCGAGCCCGGCGCGGCGCGCGGCTATCCGCCCTCGGCGCTTTCGACCGTGACCAAGCTGGTCGAACGCGCCGGCAATTCGGCCGAAAGCGGCGGCTCGATCACCGCGATCTACACCGTCCTCGCCGACGGCGACGACCAGAACGATCCGGTGGTCGACACCGCCCGCTCGATCCTCGACGGCCACATCGTGCTCTCGCGAGAGCTGGCCCAGCGCGGGCAATATCCGGCGATCGACGTCGGCGCTTCGCTCAGCCGTGTGATGAGCGATGTCGTGCCGCCAGAACAGAGCGCTGTCGCGCGCCGCTTCCGCGCGCTCGTTTCGGGTTACGAGAGCAACCGCGACCTGGTGCTGATGGGCGCTTACCGTGCCGGCGCCGATCCGATCATCGACCGCGGCATCGCCCTGCAACCGCAGATCGCCGCTTTCCTCTCCCAGGCCGGCGGCGAGCACGTCGCGCTGCAGGACTCGATGGACCAGCTCGCGCAGCTCATGGGCCATGGGCAGTGACAAGGCGCGCCTGCGCCGCGCGCACCTGATCGAACGCGTCCGATCGGCCGAGCAGCGCAAAGCCGCGCTCGATGCCTTCCAGGCGGAAGCCGTGCGGGTGAAGCTCGAACAGCTCTCCGAACGCACCCGATCTTTGGCCCAGCTCTACGCCCTGCGCGACAAGTCGCAGGACGGCACCGATCTCCGCAGCGCGACCGTACTCGGCAGTCATCTGCGCGATCTCGGCCGGACCGCCGCGCAGCAGGCCGACTATGCCCGGCAGCAAGCCGACGGCAAAATGGCCGATCTCGCCGCCGCCGAGCGCCGCCGCCAGCGCGCCGAAGAGGGCCGCAAGGTGCTTCATCGCTCCGTTCTGGAGGAAGCCGGCAAGGACGACCGCATCCCTGTGAGGAAAGCTGGCACGCATCTTGAATAGACGGGGAGGTACAACGGCGGACGAACAAGTCGATGATCTCTCTGGCACTCTCAATTTCGAAATCCCACACCTCCACGGAGGCTGGCGACGCATCGGCGTCCGCCCCCGGCGGCGAGGGAGCGAAGAGCGCCTTTTCCGCCGTCCTGCAGTCCCTCGATCTCCTGCCGAGCGCCGGCGAGGCAAAGCTCGTCGCCCCGGCCGAAGAGCCCTCCACGGCCCCGGCGAGCGACGTCCGGTTGCCGGTCCCAACAAAAACCGGCAAAAACTTGCCGGACGTTGCCGCCGCTCTTGCCGATCTGCCGGCCGACGGTCCTGCCGATCTTCCTGCCGAAGTCTCCAAAGGTAGCGACGATCGCGCGGAAATCGGGGCGAATGTTCCGACCGCGGATCACGCGGACCTCGCGCCTCTCCTCCAGGCGCCGGTCACCATGCTGGCGCCCGAGACGCCCCTCGCCGCAAATATCGAACCGGCCCAGCCCGGCGCTCATGCTGCGCCCGCGACACCGGGCCGGACGGACCTGCCGCTTCCCGCACTTGCGGCGCAGGCGAAGCAGGAGGGCGGTGAAGCCCCCTCGCCCATGCCAGCCTCGGACACTGCCCAGGCAGGCCCGAAACCCACCCACGCTGCCGCGGGACAAGCCACGTCGGCTGCTGCCGAACTGTCGCTGCCAGCCGCCGCCCTGCTTGCGCCGGCAAGGCGCGAGAGCGGCGAAAAGGCCGAGGGACGCTCCGTCGCGATCCAAGTCGCACCGGAACCGGCTGCGCCTTCCTCCTCCAGTCAGCTCCGCACCGAGACAGAGGTCCAGCCGGCCAAGGTCCGCGAGCCCGCCGTCGAGGGACTGCCCTTCGCCAAGGCGGCAGCGGTCGAGGCTGCGCCGCAGGCACCGTCCGCCGCTGCCGCACAGTCGCTTCCAGCCGAGAGTTCGCAAGCCGGCAGGCCGGTCGAGACCGCCCGGCCCGCGCTGCACAGCGATGCGCTGCAGGACCTGACGCGCGTCGTCGAGCGCCTTGCCGCGGCCCGCGAGGCTTTCGCGCCGACCGCCGCTGCCCTGGCCGTGACCCATGACGAGTTCGGCGAGATCTCGCTGAGCTTCGACCAGCAGCGCGACGGCCAGCTCGCGGTTCGCCTTTCGGCCAGCGATCCCGACGCGCACCGCGCCGTCGCCGCCGCCGTGGGCGAACGCAGCGCCGCCGCTGCCACCACCGACAGCCACACCGGCGGAAGCCAGTCACAAGCTCAGCCTCGCGGGGCCGCGGCCGAGCGCGACGCTACCGGCGGCAACTCCGCCCAGCGCCATCCCGAAAGGCAGGACCAGGCGCAGCAGCGCCGCTCTGCCCGGCATGGCAGCCCCTCCGGCAACGGCGACACGGCCCGCGCCGGCATCTTCGCCTGACACCCAACCAGCACACCGACGAGGAACCCACCGTGAGTGACAAGAACGACAAGTCCGCCCAGCCGAAGAAGAGGCCGAAGCTCTTCAAGATGCTGCTGATGGGCGTCCTGCTCGCCGGCGCCGGCGGCGGCACGGTGTTCGGTCTCATGGCTGCCGGCATCCTCGGCGACCAGCCTGCCAAGGCCGAGGAGGCCGGCCCGCAACTCGTGCTCAAGGGCGAGGAAGACAGCTTCGCCCCGCCGGCCAAGGCAGGCAAGGAAGCCGCCCCCGTGGTCTACGGCGAAGGCGGCAGCAAGTACCGCACCGCCTATCACAGCTTCGCCGAGGAATTCACCTCCAACCTCAGGAACACCGACGCGCTGGTCCAGGTCAGCCTGGCCGCTTCCACCCGTCGCGACGGCCGCGTGCTGATGTGGCTGGCCGAGCACGAGTTGGCGATCCGCTCGCGCATCCTGGTGGCCCTGGCCGACACGCCGGAGGAGGACATCTACTCGCCCGAGGGCAAGGAGCGCCTGCAGAAGCGCCTGACCAAGGCCGTCAACGACGTCCTGGTCGAGCAGGAAGGCTTCGGCGGCGTCGATGCCGTCCACTTCCGGACCTTCATCGTCCAATGACCCAGGAGGGCTCCAGCGAGCGCGATCGGCGCACGGCCGGCCATTGCGACGCCCTCCTCAAGCGGAGGGCCGCGCCGGCCGACCTCTCCGCCGATTTCGAACGCTTCGGCGAGCGGCTGGCGGGCACCTTGCGCCCCGCCCTCGCCGCCGCGTGCAGCGATCCGGCCCTGCAGCTCCGCTCCCTCGGCGTCCGCTCCGTGACCCGGGCGGAGCTCGGCGAAGCCTGCGGCCCGATCGCCGCGAACAGCCTCCATCGCTTCGGCGCCGACGAGCGCCAGCTGCTGCTCTCGCTCGAAGCGCGCGCGCTGCTCGAACAGCTCGACCGCACGTTCGGCGGCACCGGCATCGTCGAGCACAAGCTGCCCGCCGAACTGCCGACATCCGCCGAACTCCTGGCCCGACGTCTCGAGAAGCAGATCCTCGCAGCCATCGCCGCCCAACTGCCCGAAGTGGACTTCCAGCCCGGCGAGCGCGGCTCCGATGCGGCGCGGCTTTGCCCGTTCGAGGCCCAGGCGCAACTTTCGCTGCTGGAGCTCGAAGTCGGCGACACCCGCCCCTGGCGCATCGGCGTAGCGCTGGAGACCGAAGCCCTCGCCGCGCTGCTCCCCCGCAACACTCCGCGCCGGGCCACCCAGCCACGCAAAGCGGAAGCGCACGAAGCGCCGTTCGCCGGCCTGCCGCTGACCGCGAGCGCGACCCTGGTCGACATGGAAGTGCCGCTGCACCGCCTGGCCGATCTCCAGCCTGGCGACGTGCTGCCGATCATGGTCGCCCGCAACGTTCCGCTGCGCATCGGCGACATCGTCCTGGCCCGCGGCTCCATCGGCGAGGTCGACGACCAGGTCGCCCTCCAGATCACCCAGACATTCTCCGGAAAGGAAAACCAATGATCGACTCCGCCAACGGACTTGGCCTGATCCACGACATCGACGTCCGCCTGACGGTCGAGCTCGGCCGTGCGCAGATGAGCCTGCGCGACGTGCTCGAGCTGGCGGAGGACAGCGTCGTCATGCTCGAACGCCTGACGGACGAACCGCTCGACGTCATGGTCAACGGCAAGCTGATCGCCCGCGGCGAAGTCGTGGCTGAGGGCAACCGCTTCGGGCTGCGCATCCTCGAGCTGGTCGGCAGCGGCCGCGGCGAAGCTCCGCGCGACCGCCGCGCGCCGCCGATCCAGGTCACCGCCGCCCAGGTCGAAAAGGCCGCCTGATGTTCTGGTACGTTCTCAAGCTGCTGGTCCTGCTGCCCCTGATCGGGCTGATGATCTGGGGCAGCCTCAAGCTGGCCCAGCGCATGCAGGGCCGCTTCGGCGCGCCGCAGGGCGGCACCAAGGCGGTGCGCATCGTGGAATCGACGATGCTCTCCCCCACGATGCGACTGGCCGTGATCGAATTCCACGGGCGCGAAATCCTGGTCTCCACCTCGCGCCACGGCATGACTCGCCTGGCCGAGGCCCCCGCCCGCACGACCCTGGAGAACGCCGCGTGAAGCGTCTCGCCGCCCTTTTCGGCGCGCTGGGCGCCGTGGCCGTTCCGGTTGCCGCCCACGCTCAAGGCGTGGTGCCCGGCGCGCTCGACCGCGCCTTCGGCGAGCTCGGCGGCGCCGGCGGGGAGCCGCTGAGCCTGTCGCTGCAGCTCCTGCTGATCATGGGGCTGCTGACGATCCTGCCGGCGCTGGTCCTGATGATGACCAGCTTCACCCGCATCATCATCGTGCTGGCGATCTTGCGCCAGGCGCTCGGCCTGCAGCAGTCCCCGCCGAACCAGGTGCTGATCGGGCTTTCGCTGTTCCTCTCCCTGTTCATCATGGCCCCGACTCTGGAGCGGGTGAACGACGCCGCGATCGCCCCCTATTCGGCCGGGCAGATCAACGCGGAAGAAGCGATCTCCATCGCCGGCGACCAGTTCCACGCCTTCATGATCCGCCAGACCCGCGAGAACGACCTCGAGATGTTCGCAGAGATCGCCGAGGCGCCGGCGTTCCGCACGCCGCAGGACGTCCCATTCTCGATCCTGCTGCCGGCTTTCGTGACCAGCGAACTCAAGACCGCGTTCCAGATCGGCTTCATGCTGTTCCTGCCGTTCCTGGTGATCGACCTCGTCGTTTCCAGCGTGCTGATGAGCCTGGGCATGATGATGATGAGCCCGATGCTCGTCTCGCTGCCGTTCAAGCTGCTGCTATTCGTTCTCGTCGACGGCTGGGCCCTGCTGATGGGCTCGCTCGCGGCCAGCTTCGGATAACCGGCCATGGACGATCTTCCCATCCTCCTCTCGCTGGCCGACCGCATGCTGTGGACCACCGCGCTGGTCGCCGCGCCGATCCTGCTCGCCAGCCTGGCCGTCGGCCTTGTCGTCGGACTGGTGCAGGCGGCGACGTCGGTGAACGAACAGACGCTGACGTTCGTGCCGAAGCTGGCCGCTACGGCGCTTGTGCTGGTGCTGTTCGGCGCCTCGATGATGACCCTGGTCGGAGACTTCATGCAGGAGATCTTCGCGGAGATCGCCAGGATCGGCCGGTGATCGCACTCGATTTCGGTCTCGGCGCCATCGAGCAGGAATTCTGGCGCATGGTCTTCCTGATGACCCGGATAGGCGCGGCCCTGGTTGCCGCGCCGTTCTTCGGCGCGGCTTCCGTGCCGATGACCGTGCGGGTGGCGGTGACCGCCGCGCTGGCGATCTTCGTGGCCGCCTGGTTTCCCGTGGCCGCCCCGCCCGCCCTGCTCTCGGCGGACGGTCTGCTCGCCGTGGCCGGCGAAGTCCTGGTCGGGCTGACGCTCGGCTTCGTGCTGCAGATCGCCTTCGCCGCACCCGCCGTCGCCGCCGAGCTGATCAGCGGCGGCATGGGCATGAGCATGGCCATCTCGGCCGACCCCAGCGGCGGCGGCTCGACGACGGCCTTCGGCCAGTATTTCACGATCGTGCTGACGCTGATTTTCCTGGCAATGGGCGCGCATCTTCACTGGATCGGGCTGCTGGTCGAAAGCTACCGCGTGTTCCCGCCCGGCGACACCTGGCTCGGCGCCGCGCGGTTCGAGATGATCGCCTCCTTCGCCGGGACGATGCTGGAGACGGCGGTGCGGATCGCCCTGCCGGTCACGCTGGTGCTTCTGCTCGTGCAAGTCCTCACCGGCGTGCTCAGCCGCTCCGCCCCGGCGCTCAACCTGTTCGCGCTCGGCCTGCCGGCCGGCGTCCTGGCGGGGATCGCAGCGCTGATCATCGCCGCCCCGATCCTCTACGACCAGTTCGCCGACCTGATCGACGTGGCGCTAGGCCAGACCGAAAGCGTCCTGCTGCGATGAGCGAGAGCGGCGAAAAGACCTTTGCCCCGACAGAAAAGCGCAAGCGCGATGCCGCCGGCAAGGGCGACGTGCTGCGCTCGCGCGAGTTCGCCACCGCGGCGGCGGTCCTGTTCGGGGCGGCTTGGCTCACCTTCGCCGGCCCCTGGCTGCTGAGCGAAATGGGCGCCCTGATGCGCGAAGGGCTGACCTTCGGCCGCTCCGACCTGGTCGACTTCCGCCCCGGACAGATGCTCACCATCGGGCTCATGGCGGCACTGCCGCCGGTGGTCACGGTTGCCGCGCCCATCGCCCTGCTGGCGCTGCTCACCCAGCTCGGCCCGGGCGACGGACGCTGGGTCGGCGAGAACCTCTCCTTCAAGGGCTCGCGGATCAACCCGCTCTCCGGCCTCAAGCGGATGTTCGGCCCGACCGGCTGGATCGAAATGGGCAAGGGCCTGCTCAAGATCGTCCTGCTCGGCGCGATCGCCTACGCCTGGGGCGGCAATTGGCTGGAGACCATCGCCGGCATGGGCAGCGGAAATCTCTCGCAGCAGCTTTCCGCCGGCTGGGGCGCGCTGACCTCGCTGCTCTTCGCCCTTGCCGGCGGGCTCGTGCTCATCGCCCTGGTCGATCTGCCGATCCAGATGGTCCGCCGCAACAAGCGGCTGATGATGAGCATGCAGGAAATGCGTGACGAGAACAAGGAAGCCGAAGGCTCGCCCGAAGCCCGCGCGCACCGCCGCCAGCGCCAGCGGGAAATCGCCGCCGGCGGTGTCGCGGGCGCGATGCGGGAGGCGCAGTTCGTGCTGACCAACCCCAGCCATTTCGCCGTGGCGATGATCTACGATCCGGACAAGGCATCGGCCCCGCTGGTCCTGGCCAAGGGCCGCGGCGACAAGGCCCAGGCGATGAAGGAGCTGGCCCGCGAATACGGCGTGCCGATGCTGGAATTCCCGCAGCTCGCCCGCTCGGTCTACTTCACCACGCGCGAGAACCAGACGATCCGCGAGGAGCTCTATGGCGCGATCGCTGCGGTGCTCGCCTTCGTGTTCTCGCTCAAGCGCGGGGAGAACCGCCCTGTCCCGGCCATCGAAGTCCCCGTCGAGCTGCGTTTCGACGCCGAGGGGCGGCTGGCCTCTTAAGCGGCCGGCGCGGGCGTCGTTCTCCTTTCCATGACGCAAACCTCTTCCATAGCTTTCGCCCTCGGTGGGGGGAGCGGTGTCGACATGGTCGCGCTGGCGAACAACCTCGCCGATGCGCAGTTCCAGCTTCGCGCCGATCGCCTGGCTGCGCAGGGCGACGTACTCGAACGGCAGATATCGACCGCCTCCTCGCTCAAGAGCTCGCTTTCGCTCCTGGCCGGCGCGCTGGGGGACCGGGTCCGCACGGGTGACCTCGCAGTCACTCCTACCGTGGCCAACGCTTCGGTGGCGACCGCCTCCAGCCCGGCGGGGGCGACCGGCTCCGGCACTTACAGCCTGGAAGTCCTGTCGCTCGCGAAGACGCAGACGCTGGCCAGCCCCGCCTTTGCCGCTTCCACCGACGTGGTCGGCGCGGGATCGCTCACCTTCCGTTTCGGCCAGACCAGCGGCTCGGCGTTCACCGAGGATACCTCCCACGCCGCGGTGACGGTGGACATCGCCAGCGGATCGACGCTGGCGGACATCGCCAATGCGATCAACGCCAAGAAGGCCGGCGTCACCGCCTACGTCGCGCAGACCTCGCAAGGCGCGCAACTCGTGCTCAAAGGGCCCGAAGGCGCGCAGAACGGCTTTATCGTCGAAGCTGCCGAGACGGCGGGCGAGGAAGGCCTGGCCGCGTTGGCCTGGAACCCTTCGGCCGGCGGCGACCCGGCTCGCCTGCTGGCGGCGTCCGCCGACGCGCAGTTCAAGCTCGATGGCCTGGCGATGTCCAGCGCCAGCAACACCACCGGCGCCATTGCTCCGGGCCTGTCGCTGAAGCTGACCGGCACCAACGCCGGCGCGCCGACCACGATCGGCTTCTCCAGCCCTGTCGCGAACATCACCACGGCGATGCAGGACCTTGCAGGCGCTCTCAACGAGATCGCCGGGGAACTGCGCACCGCGACCGACCCGATGGGCGGCGATCTCGCCCGCGATCCAGGCGCCCGCGCCCTGAAGCGGACCTTCTCCGAGCTCGCGGGTCAGGTCATCATGCCGAACGCGGCCGAAGGCACCCCGCGCACCCTGGCGGACCTGGGCCTGGCGACGGAGCGGGACGGGAGCTTCCGGCTCGACACCGTCCGGCTGAAGGCCGCGCTGGAGGCCGATCCGGCCGGCGCCGCCGCGATGTTCACGGCGGGGCTCTACGGCGTCTACGCGACGTTCGACAAAGTTTCCCGCGCGGCCTCCGTCACCGGCGATCCCGGCTCCCTCGGCGGCTCGATCGCGCGCTATCAGAAGCAGTCGATCCAGCTCGACAAGGCCGAAGCCAAGCTGACCGAGCAGCAGGAACGCCTGCGCGCCACGCTCGTCTCCCGGTTCGCGGCCGCGGACACCCGGATCAGTGCCTCGAAATCGACGCTGTCGTTCCTGCAGTCGCAGATCGACGCGTGGAATTCGCAGAGGGATTGAGATGCTGGCGCTGACCGATCCGAAGGAGGCCTACCGCCGCAGCGTGTTCGACGCGCGCGTCCAGGGCGGCGACACCGCCGCGCTGGTCCAGCTGTGCCTGGAACACGCCATCACCGGCCTTGGCGGGGCGCTGTTCGCTCACCAGCGCAGCGATGCCGCCGGCCGCAGCAAGGCGCTGACCCGCGCGCTGACGGCGATCACCGCGCTCGAGATGGGCGTGGACCGCAATGCGCCATTGGCCGGAGCCCTGCTGCAGATGTACGGCGCCGCCCGCCACGCGGTGCTGGGCAGCGTCGTGAACTTCCAGCCTGAACTGCTCGCTTCCGTGCGGCAGGACCTCGTCGATATCGAAAAGGCGCTCCACGCCCGCCCGTGAGGCCGCGACACCGTGGAAATCCGCCCGCCGGCAGGTGCGGTCCCCGCGCAGAAGCACTAAGCACCGGCGGCGCCGTTCTGGCGCGACGGACTTCCCTTAGGAGAGCCCTTCCGCCGATGCCCGAAGCCACGCATGTGCACGTGATCGATTTCGACTTCCGGCGCCGCGCGCAGATCTCCCGCGATCTCCTGGCGCGCGCCCTCCACCCGGAGATTTACGAAGACGTGGGCGAATTCCTCGGGGGTCTGCCCGCCGAAGGCCCGGTCCTGATGATGGAAATCGAGGATCGCGACGAGCTTGCGAGCCTGCTCGAACAGGCGCGGACCCGCGGCCGCTACTTTCCGGTGGCGCTCTACTCCGACGAGCCCAGGCCCGAACGGATCGTCAGCGCGCTCCACGCGGGCGCGATCGACTATCTCCGCTGGCCCTTCGACATCGGGCTGCTCGATCTCTCGCTGCAGCGCCTGTCCGAAGTGGGCGAGCGCCGCCGCGCGGAGGAGCAGCAGAAAGCCGCCGCCCGGGCCCTCACGCGCACGCTGACGGCGCGCGAGAACGAAGTCCTGCTCGCGCTCGTCCAGGGCAATTCGAGCAAGGAAATCGCCGCGAACCTCGGCCTGAGCACGCGCACCGTCGAAATCTACCGCAAGCGGGTGGTCAAGAAGCTCGCCGCGCGATCCTCCACCGACGCGGTGCGGATCGCCATCCAGGCCGGCCTCCTGGAGGCCCGCGCCGCCTGAGCTCCGCTACACGGAGCAGTCGGCGGCGACGACTTTGTTGCGCCCTTCGTCCTTCGCGCGGAGGAGGGCCAGGTCGGCGGCCCGCAAGGCCTCCTTCGGCGTGGGAAAGGCCAGCGCATCGGCGACCCCCGCGGAGAAGGTGACCTGACCCACCGGGTTTTCCGTTTCGCGGTTGACCAGCCGCCGCGCGGCCAAGTCCTCCCGCGCGGCGTCGAGCCGGCTCATCGCCTCGCGCACGCTCTGTCCCCGGAACAGCAGGACGAACTCCTCGCCCCCGTGGCGCGCCACGTGGCAGTTGTTGTCCGAAATGGCGGTGAAAGTCTGCGCGATCAGCTTCAGGATCCGGTCGCCGGCCGCATGACCATGCCGGTCGTTGATCAGCTTGAAGCGGTCGATGTCGCAGAAGGCGACGCTCAGCTTGTGGCCCTGCTCGCTGGCTTCGGCGTACTGCCGGGCCATCTCGGTTTCGAAGGCACGGCGGTTGGGCAGGCCGGTCAGATGGTCCCGCTCCGCTTCGCGCCGGGCGCGGTTGAGCCGGCGGCGGAGCGCCTTGGCCTCGCGTTCGCTGGCGCGCAGCTCGCCCTCGGCGATGCGCGCGCGTTCGGCCATCTGCTGCGCCAGGACCGCCAGTTCGCGAACTGTCTCGCCCACTCCGCCGCTGGACAGCCGCGATACCTGCCGGTCGAGCTGGTCGCCGTATTCGCTGGTCGCGCTCCGCGCCGCGCTGGTACTGCGCTCGAACAGGTTCAGCGAGCGGTCGAGCTCGGTCGAAAGCCGCCGCGAGGCTTCGTCCTCCGCTTCCGTGTCGAGAATGCCGCTGGCCTCCTGCAGCCAGCCTTGCGTCACCGGCTCCCCCTCCGCGATCCGCGCGGCGACGCGCCGGGTCAGGCTGGGGGACGCGCCCGAAACGGCGTTGTAGGCGGCCGACAGGTTCTCCGGGCTGACCGCCAGCTGATGCAGCATCATGAACTCGCTGATCGCCGTCAGCAGCTCGCGGCGCGATTCCCCCGCCAGGCGGGCGAGCCTGGTTTCCGGCGCATCTGCGGAACTGCCCGCGGTGGGCGGCCTGGGGCCTCTCTTCAGCCAGCGTGTTGCCAGTCCCGACTCCAACACCGGTCCTTCCTGTCTCAGGTTGTGCTCTTCTGAACGGCGCGAGCGCGGCAGGTTTAAGGGGCGGGAACGGCCAGCTCGCAAATTCGCCGAACGGCACCGTCTCCGTCGTCATAAGTGAGTCATATCGCCGACGCACAACGGCGCCCCAAGCAGGGGAAATTGCCAGCGTATGGATCGTGTCATCATTCTCGCCACAGACAGTGCCGCGGAAACATTCGAAGATTTCGAACACAACGATACCCTGTTCGCGTTCCGGCGGCTCACGGCCGATGGTCCGCCGATGCTGCTCGAAGGCGCGGTGTGGGTATTCGTCGACTGGGTGATGCCGGATCTTTCCGGGCTGGAAATGTGCCGCCGCCTGCGCGCCGATCCGCGGACCGAGGACGCGCACATCACCATGGTGCTCGAACGCGACGACCCGGAGGATCGCCGCCGCGCCCTGAGGGCCGGGGCCGACGATTACCTGGTCGGTTCGGTCGACCGGCAGACGATCCTCGACCGCGTGCTCGCGCTGCACCCCTCGCTTGGCTGGCGCGGCGCCGGCCATGTGATCAGCGCCGGCAACTTGCGGATCGACCTCGTCGCCGAACGGGCGTTCTGGGAAAGCGCGGCGGTCACCCTGCGCCCCAACGAGTTCCGCCTGCTGCGCTTCTTTGCGGAGAACCCCAACCGCGTCCTGACCCGGCGCGAACTGATCGACGCGATCGGCAAGTCCGGAAACCCCGAATACTTGCGCACTGTCGACGTCTGGGTCCGCCGCCTGCGCCACGGCCTCCGCCAGGTCGGCGCCGGCCACGTCCTCCGCACCGTCTACGACAAAGGCTACGTGCTGGATCTTTAGTCAGATCCTCCCTGCAGGGGGAGGATTCGGAGTGACTAAATCCTCCCCCCTGGGGGAGGTGGCGCCGGCCGAAGGCCGGTGACGGAGGGGGCTGGCCTGGACGAACGGTTGCACCAGGCCACGCCCCCACCGTCATCGCTACGCGATGCCACCTCCCCCAGAGGGGGAGGATTTGCGGATCGCGCCGGGCTTCCTGAAGCTGGGCGTTGAGTCGGCGCGGGAAACATTCCATACAGGCCGCGAAGCCGCCACGCACGGCTTCCGGGGCATAGTAACCCCGCCATAGCCGAGGGGGCTGCTCGATACAGCCCGCACATCCTTGACCCTTTGGTCGGGGAGCCTGCGACGTATGTCCAGGGCTACCCAGCCTAAAGGTCGTAGGGGCCGAGCTATGTCGGTTTACTAACTCCCCGATCACCAGGGTTCATGGTGTGAAGTCGAAAGCGGGGGCGCACCGCCATCGACTTCCGGGGGAGTGGGGGGAATGCCGCTCGGAACATCTCATACCGTGGAAGGCGTTGTCAGGCGGCCGGAACGGATGCGCTTCGTGATCGCCTTGTTCGAGGGCGGGGAGTGGGAGCTCGAACTGAGCGGCCGGCTGCCGCGCTACGTCGATCAGGCGGTTACCATCGAGGGCATCCGCAGCGGCTTCAACCGGCTCGACGTCGTCCGCATCAAGCCGCACGGCGAGGAATGGCCAGAACGCAGCTGGTCCGACCGCTGGCGCCGCCTGCTGGAGCGGTAACCAAATCCTCCCCCTCTGGGGGAGGTGGCGCCGGCCGAAGGCCGGTGACGGAGGGGGCTGGCCTGGACGAACGGTTGCACCAGGCCACGCCCCCACCGTCATCGCTACGCAGTGCCACCTCCCCCAGAGGGGGAGGATCGGCACGCCCGCAGGAACACTCCAAAGCAAGGTAGCGGAACCTCGGCGGGCAGGTCACCCCTGCCCGCCTGGCCCCCTCAGAACGTGGTGGACAGCGACAGCGCCACGCTGGTGCCGACGTCGTAGCTGTTGACGTCGATCCGGCGGTCGCCGCTCTGCTGGTACTCTTCATGGTCCTGGCCGAGGATGTTGCGGATCTCGGCCTTGAACTCCAGCGCGCGGCCGAACAGGTCGAACCCTTCGCGGGCGACGAAGTCGAGCTGCACGCCGGGCTTCTCCACCACGTCGGGCTGCGGCGGCGTGCCGTTGAGGCCGCGGCTGACGACGCGCTCGCTTGCGTAAGTGAGCAGGAACGTCTGCTGCGACAGGCGATCCTCGTTCTCGAGCCCGAACTGCAGGTTGACGATGTGGTCCGACTGGCCCGTGAGCGGCACGCCGTCACGGAAGTAGTCGCTGGCGATGGTCGACGCGGCGCCGTAGACCTGCACCGTGTCGTCGGGGCCGACCTTCAGCTTCGACTTGGTGTAAGTGTAGTTGCCGATCAGCACGATGCGGCGGTACCCCTCGCCTGCCAGGTCGCCGAGCCCGAAGTACTTCTGGACCTCCAGCTCGCCGCCATAAAGCTGCGCTTCCGGAGCGTTGGCGTACGACGTCGTGAGATTGGCGTTGAGCGGGCTGATGAACGCCTCGATCGGGTTGTCGATCTTCTTGTAGAAGCCCGAGACGGAGACCCGTTCGTCGCGCCCGAGGTAGTATTCGAAGCGCGCCTCGCCGTTGTACAGCTGGCTGTCCTGCAGCAGCGGGTTGCCGCGGTAAGGCCGGTTGGTTTCCGGATCGTAGTACGGCTGGTTGATCAGCTCGCGGAACTGCGGTCGGGCGATCGTCTTCGATCCGCTGAGGCGCAGCTGCATCCCCGGCTGGACTTCGTAGGTCAGCGTCGCCGCCGGCAGCCAGTAGTTGTTGTCGAGGTTGGTGGTCGCGTCGCTGGCCCCCGGATCGGTGAACACCTGGATCGGCGCGACGTCCTGCTGGGCGTCTTCGTAGCGCACGCCGACGTCGAACGACAGCGCATCCGTCAGGCTGCCGGTGAGCTTGCCGTATCCAGCCCGGTTGACGAGATCGGCCGCGAATGCCGGGTTGCCTTCGTCGGTTTCGATCATCGTGATGCCGAAAGTATCGACCACGTTCGGGCCCATGAGGAAATCCGGACGCAACATTCCGATGGCGCTGATGATCGCCGGCTGGCCCATGAAGTCGTTCGGCGCCAGGAAGGTAAAGTCGCGCCGCGAGCTGGTCCGGTGCGTGTCGGCATAGGCGCCGCCCACGGTCAGCTTGATCGAAGGCGTGAGCTCGTAACTCACGTCGACGCCGCCCGACCAAAGATCCTCGTTCAGCTTCGAGAAGGTCACGCCGGCATCGCCGCCGTTGCCGTTGTTCAGGCGGTTGACGAAGTACTGGCCGAAGGGATCGGCCGCCGAGTTGGTGCGAACATATTCGAAGAACAGCTCGTACGGCGCATCGCGTTTCGAATTGGCGTAGGCGCCGCGAAATTCCACCGAAAGCGCCGGGGTCACTTCGAATTCGCCGACAAGCTGCGTGTCGATCAGCTGCCGCTCGTAAAAGCCGGTGCGCTGCTGGAAGAAGTCGGCGGCGGTCTCCTGGCGGTTGCCAATGCCCGTCCGCGCCTGCTTGAGCGTGTCGTGGATGTAGAGATTGGTCCAGCGGATCGTGTTCTCGCCGAACTCGTAGCCGAAACCAAGCAGGCCGTTGACCACGATGCGCTGGTCGGTGGTGGTCGAGAAGAAGTCGGATTCCAGCGTCGACAGGTCGGCGCTCAGCGAAACCTGTTGGCGCGGCTGGCGGGTCAGGTACTTGTTGCTGTAGCCGCCGCCGGCGATGACCCCGAAGTCGCCGTCCGCCAAGGGGAAGGACTTGCCGCCGGAGAAGCTGGCCGAGAAGTTGACCGGCATGTTGCGATAGCGTTGAATCACCGCGTTGCGGCTGGTGACCAGTTCGCCCGCGATCGCGGACGTGTCGACATTACCGGAGCTGATCCGCTCCCCGCTGTCGAAGAATTCCTGCAGTGCCGGGGCGATGTCGCGGTTGCCGTTGTCGTAGCCGGTCCAGTCGCTGCTGCTGCCGTAATAGGTCAGGCCCGGCTGGCCGGTGGTGAAGGAATCGCCCGACACGCCGACGCCAATGGTCAGGAAATCGTCTTGCGGAATCGCCTTGGTGGTCAGGTTGATCACGCCGCCGCCGAACTCGCCCGGGAAGTTCGCCGAATAGCTCTTCTGGACCAGCGAGGAGGCGATCACGCCGGTGGGAAACAGGTCGAGCGGAACGACGCGCTTGAGCGGCTCCGGACTCGGCAAGGGAGATCCGTTGAGGAGGGCCAGCGAGTAGCGGTCGCCCAGGCCGCGCACGTAGACATAACCGCTGCCGACCACGCTGAGGCCGGTGACGCGGCTGAGCGCGCCGGCGATGTTGCCTTCGCCGGTCCGGGCGATCTGCTCGCTCGAGAGAACCGACAGGACCTGGGTCGAGGATTGCTCGATATTGCGGTTGGCGCGGCCGGTCACGACGATCTCGCTGCCGCCGGGAACGGAAACTTCGACCTCTTCCTGTTCCTGGACGTCCGCCTGCTCGTCGAGCGGCTCGGTGGGTGGCAGGTCTGCCGGCGCGGTGCCTGCATCCGCCTGCTGCGCGAAGGCCACGGTGGGCATGGTTAGCGCGGATGTGATCAGCAAGGCGCCGGCGAGACGCGACATAGTGGCCATCGGATTTCCCTCAATTCAGATGCATGGACGGGGGCAGCCAGACCGGCTGCCCCCGCATGAGTGTCAGCAGCCGGTCAGGTCGTGGGCAGCGACGAGCACGACGTGGAGCTGGTGCCGAAGTTCGCGGTGGAGCTGTTGCAGGTCCAACCGGTGTACCAGGACGTGTTCCCGCTCCAGGCCGCGCCGATCCGGTTCGGGCTCGGCACGGTGAAGAAGCTCGACAAGGTGCTGGCGTCGAACGCGACGATCCCATTCTCGTTCGCGCCGTTGACGAACTGCATCGTCAGCGTCGAGGCCAGGTTGTCGTCGTTGTTGTTGGAGCCCGAGCCGAACATCGTCTGCACATTGGCAGGCGTATACGAGCCGCTGCCGATGTACTTGTCGGTGCTGCAGGTCAGCGCCACCGAGCGGGCGGTGAGCGTCGCCGGGGTCGTGCCGGAGCCGTTCATGCGGATGCACTCGTTGTTCGGCGTGACCACCAGGCCGTTGACCAGCGTCACGTCGGCATTGCCGCGGAAGAACAGCGATGCGCGCGAGCTGCTTTCGTTGGAGGCGCTGACTTGCGGCTGCAGGCCCACGAAATTGGCGACCCGCAGGCGGGTGCGCGGCGTGTCGCCCTCGCTGCCGTTGCTGTCGATCTCCATCAGGGCGTCGCCCTGTCCCGGACGCTGGATCAGCAGCACGTTCTGGAGGTCGGCACGCGAACCGGTATCGACGTCGAGGCTGTCGTCATCGGCGCCGGTGACCACGAAGTTCCTCAGGTTGACGACGCCGCCGAAGAACTCGGCGCCATCGTCGGAGCTGTTGTGCGACTGGATGTATTCCAGGGTCGTGCCGCTGCCGATGCCGCCGGTGGTGAGAGCCTGCAGCTCGGAGTTCGCGCCGAGCACGAAGCCGGAGTAGCGGATCTGCACGTAGCGCATGGTGCCGGCGTTGTAGGTGTCGTCCGTGCCGCCGAAGCGGGCCAGGTCGGCGGCGCCTTCGGTGTCGCGCTCGCAGGTATTGGAAGCGACCGAGCCGACGGCGCAGTCGGTCGTGCGGCCGCGTCCGAGCAGCACGACGCCGCCCCACTGGCCTTGCGAGGAGTCGGTGTTGAACCCGGCGACATTGTCTTCGCTGGTGAAGATGATCGGCTGGGTCGCCGTGCCGTCGGCGTTGATCTTGTTGCCGCGGTTGACGACGAGCCAGGACTGGCCGGTCGCGCCGTAGAGCACCGCGCCCGGCGCGATCGTCAGCGTCACGTTGCTGTCGGAGGTCAGCGAGCCGCAGCCGACGGTGGTGGAGGTGTGCGGCGCAGCCGTGGTGGGCGCGGTGAAGCCGCCGTCGCAGCCGACGTTCACGCGGCCGTTGATCGAGTAGAGCAGCCCAGGAACCTTCGGCAGGGTGGAGGACACCCGGATCAGGTTCGGCAGTTCGCAGACCCGATACGTACCGGTCGGCCCGGTGATCGTGCCTTCGTCCGACAGACCCTGCGGGTCGGCGATCGTCGGGCAGGCGCCGGCCGGCGTGACCAGGGCCGGGCCAGTCGGCGTGGGAGTGGGCGACGGCGCCGGGTTGTTGATGTCGATGTCGACATTGCCGGCGCCGGGCGACGCGATGTCGTCGGGGCCGCAGGCGGAAAGCGCCAGCATGCTGCAGCCAAGAACGAGCGAGCGATGGAAGTATGTCACAGGAAACTGTCCCCTCATGATCCGAGAATCGGAAACGCGAACGGTTGTCGCGAGCGGCGGGGTAGGACCGGAAAGTGACGCTTTTTTTGCAATAAATGCCGCGATGTGTCAGTGACCGTTGTATGACCGCGATGTGACAACATGGCGCTTTCCGAGTCGCCAGCAGATCAATGTTACATCTTGATGACAGTGTTTCATTTGTGTTGCAGTCGAGGCGAAACGGGATCATTCTCAATCCACTAAGAAGAAGTGGGAGTAAGGATCATGGCTGTTACTGCACTCATCGCCTCGCTGCTGATGGCACAGGCAACGGTGGAAGCGCCTGCTGTCGAGGTCGCGTATGACGAACTGACGTCGGGCGACACGGCGGCAGCCATCGCGAAGATCGAGCGGGAGGCCGAAGGGGATGCCGATCACCCCGCCCGGCTGATCAACCTCGGTATCGCCTATGCCCGCGCCGGACGGGCGGAAGACGCCAGGGCGATGTTCAAGGCCGCGGTGCGGAGCGAGCAGCGCTATCGGCTGGAGACTGCCAGCGGCGACTGGATGGATTCACGGGACCTCGCCAGGCGCGCGCTGGCCATGCTCGATCAGGGCGCGTTCGCCTCCACGCAGTTCGCCTCGCGCTGAACCAAAGCCGATTGCCCTGACTCATGGGCCGCCCGGCACTGCCGGCGCGGCCCTTTTTGTATGCGCCGCCGGCGCCGGAGTGCGTCTGAGCTGGCCGAGAGCAAGGCCCTTTAGCGGCCTGCTCCGCACCTGGGGGCGAGATGGATCCTGAAACAAGTTCAGGATGACGGGCATTATGACCTCCACTCAGTTCCCAACGTCACCCCCATCCCCCATCCCCCTTCGTCACCCTGAACTTGTTTCAGGGCCCATCCGGCAGCCCCGCTCGAAGGTCTGCTGTCACGTCGGACGCCAGCTGAGCCCGTTTTAGAGGGCATCCGGCAGCTCCTGCGCATAGGCCGTCTTCCACCTGCCGCATTTGCGACAGCACTGTCACAGCCCTGTCATTTCGGAATCGCAGAGCCCGCTTCCGGAGGGTCCGATGACGTGGAATCGAGTCGCATTGCTGGCAGTCTTGGGCGCCCTCGCCGGCGCACCTGCGGCTGCACGCGCCGATGTCCTCGAGATCGGCCCCGCCGGTGCGCAATGGATCGTCGGCGGGCAGCAGCCGGTAAGCGAGACTCCCGCGCTCAATCTCGACGAAGCGCCCGCCATTCCCGAAGCAGTCGTCGCCGACGTTTCGAACAATGCCGCCAACGTTCCGACCACTTACGCCGCCAAGGTCAAGGAGCTGTCCGCCCGCTTCGACCTCAGCCCCGCGCTGATCGAGGCGCTGGTCTGGCAGGAAAGCCGCTGGCGGGCCGATGCCCGCTCGCCGGTCGGGGCCCGCGGCCTTGCCCAGCTCATGCCCGGCACGGCACGTGACCTCGGCGTAAACCCGGACGATCCTTTCGCCAATCTCGAAGGCGGCGCGCGCTACCTTCGCGAACAGCTCGACCGCTTCGACGGCGATGTCGAGAAGGCGCTCGCCGCCTACAACGCGGGCCCAGGGCGTGTCCTGCGCGCCGGCGGCATCCCGCGCATCCGTGAAACCCAAACCTACGTGGCGGCCATCATGGGCCGCCTGTCTGCTCACTCCCGGAGATAAGCTACAATGCGCAAGTTCACCCTCCCTGCCGCCGTCCTCGCGCTGCTGAGCCCGGCGGCGGCCATGGCGCAGAGCACGGACCCGCAGGGTTCCGGCCCGATCGTCGCGGCGCTGTCGTGGATGCAGGGCACGCTGCTCGGCAATGTCGCCACCGCGGTGGCGGTCATGGCCGTAGCGGCCGTCGGCTTCATGATGCTGACCGGGCGGATGAACTGGCGTTTCGGCGCGACGGTGATCGTCGGCTGCTTCGTGCTGTTCGGCGCGGCCTCGATCGTCTCGGGCATCCAGTCCGCCGCTGCGGTCGGCTGAGCCCGTCCGATGGAGCTGGTCCGCCACCCGGTACACCGCACGCTCACGCGGCCGCAGATGTTCGCCGGGGTGACGTACAACTTCTTCATCATCAACGCCGCGGTGACGACGGAGCTGTTCCTGATCACGGGCAGCTTCCTGGCGCTGCTGGCGGCGCTGGCGATCCACGGCGTGGGCTACTTCGCCTGCCTGCGGGAACCCCGGGTGTTCGACTTGTGGATGACCAAAGTGAGCAAGTGCCCACGGGTGAAGAATTGGCAGCGCTGGGGCTGCAACAGCTACGCCCCATGACCGGGCTGGGAAATTAAGCATGACCAAGAAATGGCTCGGTGCCGCCGCCTGGAGCGCCAAGGAAACCCACGCCGGCGACCGCCTGCCTTATGCCCGGCTGGTCGACGCGAACACGATGATGCTGCGTGACGGATCGCTGATGTGCGCGCTGCAGGTGCCCGGGCTGCTGTTCGAGACCGAGGACAGCGCCGCGCTCAACGCCCACGCGGCGACGCGCGAGGTGATGCTCCGCTCCAGCCTCGATGCGCGTTTCGTGCTCTACCATCACGTCGTCCGCCGCAAGGTCAGCGTTGAACTGGACGCCACCTTCGAAGACCCGCTCTCGGCGCACATCGACCGGCGCTGGCGCGAGAAGCTGGCCGGCGGATCGCTGTTCGTGAACGACCAGTTCGTCACCCTCATCCGCCGACCGGCACGCGGCAAGGCCGGCCTGGCGGAGAAGGCGGCGAAGCTCTGGCGCCGCAATGGGCGGAAGCAGGTCGAGGCCGACCCGCGCGAGCTGCGTTCGCTCCGCGCCGCCGTCCAGGCGCTCGCCGCGACGCTGGGCGACTACGGCGCGCAGATGCTCGGCGACTACGAGGGGCCGAGCGGGGCCACCAACAACGAGCTGCTCGAACTGCTGAGCGCGCTCTACAATGGCGAGATGCGGCCGGTCCGGCGGCCCACCGACGATACCGACATCGGCCGCATGCTGCCCTATCGCCGGGCCAGCTTCGGCCTCGACGCGATGGAGCTGCGCGGATCGTCCGGCGCGGATTTCGGCGCGATGCTGAGCCTGAAGGACTATCCCGACGCGACCTCGCCGGGCCTGCTCGACGCGCTGCTGCGGCTGCCGTGCGAGATGGTCGTGAGCGAAAGCTTCGCCCCGCACGAGCGGCAGACCGCCCGCGAACGGATCGACCTCGCCATCCGCCGCCTCAAGTCGGCCGACGAGGAAGCGATGTCCGAACGCTCCGACATGCTCGCCGCGCGCGACGCGCTCGGCGGCGGCTCGGTCAGCTTCGGCGATCACCACCTGACCGTCCTTGTGCGCGAGCGCGACCTCGAGCGGCTCGACGACGCCACCGCCGCCTGCGCGGCGGCGCTTGCGGATACTGGTGCGATCGCTGTGCGCGAAGATACTAATCTTGAACCCGCCTTCTGGGGCCAATTCCCCGGCAACGAACACTATCTCGTCCGCCGCGCGATGATCTCGAGCGCCAACATGGCCAGCTTCGGCTCGCTCCATGGCTTCGCGCTGGGCAAGGCCGAGGGCAACCACTGGGGCGACGCCGTCGCGCTGCTGGAGACGACCAGCGCGACACCGTTCTTCTTCAACTTCCACCACGGCGATCTCGGCAACTTCTCGGTCATCGGGCCGAGCGGCTCGGGCAAGACCGTGGTGATGAACTTCCTCGCCGCCCAGGCGCAGAAGTTCAGCCCCCGCACCGTGCTGTTCGACAAGGACCGCGGCGCGGAGCTGTTCATCCGCGGCATCGGCGGGCGCTACGACCGCATCCACGCGGGCGAACCGACCGGGTTCAACCCCCTCGCCCTGCCCGACAGCCCGGCCAACCGCGCCTTCCTGCGCGACTGGTTCGCGGTGATGCTCAAGGCCGAAGGGCCGGAGGAATTCGCCACGATCGCGCAGGCGGTCGACGCCGCTTACGCCAACGCCGCCGCCCTGCGCCGCCTGCGCCATTTCCGCGAGCTGCTTTCGGGCGCGCGCCGGCCGCAGCCGGGCGATCTGGCCGACCGGCTCGCCCCGTGGATCGAGGGCGGCGAGCACGCCTGGCTGTTCGACAACGCGACCGACCGGCTCGATCTCTCCAACCGCGTGCTCGGCTTCGACATGACCGCGCTGCTGGAGAACCCGCGCCTGCGCACGCCGGTGATGATGTACCTGTTCCACCGGATCGACGAGCGGCTCGACGGCGATCCGACGATGATCCTCATCGACGAAGGCTGGAAGGCGCTCGACGACGAAGTCTTCGCCGCCCGCATCCGCGACTGGCTGAAGACTCTGCGCAAGCGGAACGCGCTGGTCGGCTTCGCCACCCAGTCCGCCCGCGACGCCCTCGACAGCCGCATCTCAACCGCGCTCGTCGAGCAGACCGCGACGATGATCTTCATGCCCAACGCCAAGGCGCGCGCCGAGGACTATTGCGACGGCTTCGGCCTGACCGATCACGAACTGGCGCTGATCCGCAGCCTGCCGGCGCACAGCCGTGCGTTCCTGGTTCGCCAGCCCGATGCCTCGGTCGTGGTGCGCCTTGACCTCTCGAATGCCCCGGAAGTGCTGACGGTGCTCTCCGGCCGGGAAAGCGCCGTGCGCCGCCTGGACGTGGTGCGGGCTTCGGTCGGTGACGATCCGGTCGACTGGTACCCGGCGCTCACCGGCCATCCCTGGCCGGGCGAGACGGGCAAGGATGACGACTACGTGTGGGAAGCCGCGGAATGAACGCCGCTGCCTGCCAGCAAACGATGGAAGGCGTCGGCAGCGGCGTCGCCGCTTCGCTGCGCGCCGTTGACTGCGCCTCGAGCCAGATGGCCCAGGCGGCGTTCGGCCGCCTTTTCGGCAGCGGCGGGGTGCTGGTGCCGGCGCTCACGATCCTGCTCACGCTGTTCGTCGCCTTGTTCGCTTTCGCGCTGATCACCGGGCGCAGCCGGATCGGAATTTCCTCGCTGACGCCGCGCATCGTGACGCTCGGGCTGGTGCTGACGTTCGCGACGAGTTGGATCGCCTACCAGAGCGTCGTCTGGAACCTTGCGACCGGCACGCCGAACCAGCTTGCCGCGATCCTCACCGGCACACCCGGCAACGCCACGGACGTGTTCGCGCAGAAGATCGACATCGTGTTCCAGTCGCTGGTCCAGGCCTCGGAAGGACAGCAGGCGCAGAGCACCTTCTCGCCCCCCGGGCTGCTGTGGCTAGGCGGCACGCTGCTGCTGCTCGGCACCGTCGGCGTGCTGGCGACCTCGCGCATCGCGCTCGCCGTGCTCCTCGCGCTCGGCCCCGTCTTCGTGGTCCTGGCGCTGTTCCCCGGCACGCGCGGGCTGTTCACCGGATGGCTGAAGGGCGTGGTCCTGCTGGCCATGGCCCCGCTGTTCGCGGTGCTCGGCGGATCGCTGATGCTGGAGCTGGCGGTTCCGGTGCTCTCCTCGCTGGTGACGGTGCCCGGTGAGATCAACGCGCAGGCGGCGATGGCCTTCTTCATGATCGGCGCGGTTCACATGGCGCTGATGGTCTTGGTGATGAAAGTGGCCGGGGCGATGGTCGCCGGCTGGTCGGTCTTCGGCCTCACCGCTGGCGCCGCGAGCGAACGGAGCGAAGCCGCCAGCGCCGCGCCCGCCAGGCAAGTCTACGCCCAGTCCGCCGCAGCGGCCGCGGTCGATCAGGCGCGCAGCAGCGCACCGGCTCCGTCGCGCCAGATCCGCATGGCGGCCCCCGCACCGGCCCCGGCCAACGATCAAGGCGGCGGTGCTACCACCCGCCGCGAGACCCGCATCGTCGGCAGCGCGGCAGGCCACGCCGCCCCGACATCGACCCAGTTCCTGTCCCGTGCGCGCGGCGTCGGAAGCCGCTTCCGCGCCGCACCCATTCGACACTCGGAGAAGCTGAAATGACCCGCCTCCCGCCGGCAGCCGCGCTCGCCCTGCTCGCCATCGCCACGCCCCTGCACGCCGAGGACCCGCGCCTGGTGGAGCGGTTCTACGAGCCTGCCGAAGTCGTGCGCATCAACGGCAAGGCCAACGTTCAGACCACGATCAAGTTCGCGGACGACGAACTGATCGAGAACGTCGCCATCGGGGACTCCGAAAGCTGGCAGGTGACGCCGAACAAGCGCGCCAACCTGCTGTTCCTCAAACCGCTGGCCGAGCGCGCCGCGACCAACATGACCGTGGTGACCAACAACCGCACTTATTTCTTCGACCTGGTCGCCAGCCCGCGCAACGCCAACCCGCTCTATGTGCTCTCGTTTTCCTACCCCAAAGAGATCGAGCCCGCGCCCGCGCGTCAGCTCGATGCGCAGCAGCCGAACGAGTTGGAGATGGCGGCCGCGACCGCTCCGGAAGCGATCGTCGATCCGGCGGAGCTCAACTTCGCCTGGGCTGGCAAAGGCGACCGGAAGCTGCTCCCTGCGCGAATCTACGACGACGGCGCGGCGACGTTCCTGTCCTGGCCCGCGGGCACTCCGGTCCCGGCGATCCTGGTGAAGGACAAGGCGGGCACCGAAGGCCCGGTGAACTTCGCCGTGCGCGGTGACGTGATCGTCATCGAAGGGGTCCCGCGCGAGATCATCCTGCGCTCCGGCAAGGACCTGGCGACGATCGGCAACAATGGACCGGAGCGGCAGAGCGCCGCCCTCGCCCAGCTCGACGAGGTGAAGTGATGAAGCTTGCAATGCGCCTGGCCGCCAAACCGGCGATCGCGGAGGAAAACGACCGCGACCCGCGCGAGAGCGAAACCGCCGAGATCATCGATCTCGCCAGCCGCACGGCCTACCCGGTCGTCAGCCAGCGCAAGGGCAAGTCCGACGCGCTCGGTCTCGCCGCCGGCGTAGGCGTGGTGGCCCTGCTGGGCGCCGCGACCTTGTGGGGCATGAACGCCACGCGCACCGAACAGGCCGCGCCACAAGCGCAGCAGCCGGCACAGCAGCAGCAACCCGCGCAAGCTCCCGTGCCGCTGGCGGAGCAGCCGCAGCCCGCGCCGGCCCAAACGGTCGCGCCGCAGCCGGATCCCGCCCCGGCGCCGGTTCTTGCCGCACCGCCCCAGACCAATCTCGCGCCGGCTGGCAATCCCTACAGCTCTCCCACGGTGGTGTTCGACGCGGGCGGCTTGCCAAGTCTCGCGGTACCGGCAGCACCGGGCACGGAAGCGGCCACCGGCAACAACGCCAACGACTTCGCCAGCCGCATCGGCGGCGTCGGCGGCGGACCGGCTCAGGCGCGGGTCGATGTCGATCCCAAGACCACTGTCACGCAAGGCACGATGATCCCGGCGATCCTGGAAACCGCGATCAATACCGACGTGCCGGGCTATGCCCGCGCGGTGGTGAGCCAGGACGTGCGCAGCTTCGACGGTACCCGCATCCTCGTGCCGCGGAGCAGCCGCCTGATCGGGCAGTACCAGTCGGGCCTGCAGGGCGGGCAGAAGCGCGCCTATGTCATCTGGACGCGCCTGATCCGGCCCGATGGCGTCTCGGTCAACCTCGCCTCCCCGGCGACCGGCTTCGACGGCAGCACGGGGCTCGAGGGGAAGGTCAACAGTCATTTCTTCCAGCGCTTCGGTTCGGCGATGCTACTCTCGGTGATCGGCGGCCTCAGCACGCTCGGCACCGGCGGCGCCGGCGTCATCCTCGGCGGCGGACAGAGCGCGGCGGCGGCAGCGGTCCAGCAGGGCAACAACATCAGCCCGACCGTCCGGGTGCGCCAGGGCGAACCGATCCGCGTGTTTACCGCCCGCGACCTCGATTTCTCGCGCGCGCCCCGCCTGTGACCGCGAAGATCCACCAGCTCGCCGCGTCCGAGCCTCCGGTCGTGCCCTCCGGCGGCAGCGCCTATCTCGATGCCTACCTGCTGCCGTTCCGGGACTGGCTGGAGCGGGACACGGTGACCGAGATCCTCGTCAACCGCCCCGGAGAGCTGTGGGTGGAGGATTCCGCCCACGGCGGGATGCAGCGCGTCGTTGCCGAAGAGATCGACGACCGGCTGATCCAGCGCCTCGCGGAACAGGTCGCCCGGGTCAGCCACCAGGGCATCAACCGGGAGCACCCGCTGCTCGGCGCGACTTTGCCAGACGGCGCGCGCGTGCAGTTCTGCGGTCCGCCCGCCACCCGGCGGCACTGGGCCATGGCGATCCGCCGGCACCGCAGGCTCGACCTGCCGCTCGACGCTTACGACTGCGGTCCGCTGAGCGCCGCGCCGGAGCAAGCGTTTCCGGACCCGGAGCAGCAGCCGATCGCGTTCCTCCGGGCAGCCATCGCCGCGCGCAAGACCGTGCTGATCTCCGGCGGTACCAGCACCGGCAAGACGACGTTCCTCAATGCCATGCTCGGCGAGATCCCCGGGCACGAGCGCGTGGTGCTGGTCGAAGACACGCCCGAGCTGCGCCTGCCGGGCGCGAACGGCGTCGGGCTGGTGGCCGTCAAGGGCGAACTGGGCGAGGCGAAAGTCACGCCCAACGACCTTCTGCAGGCGGCCCTGCGCCTGCGCCCCGACCGCATCGTGCTGGGCGAGCTGCGCGGCGCGGAAAGCGTCAGCTTCCTGCGCGCGATCAACACCGGCCACCCGGGCAGCTTCTCGACCATTCACGCCAACTCGCTGCGTGGGGCGCTCGAACAGCTTTCGCTGATGGTCATGCAGACCGGCATCGGCCTCAGCCGGTCCGACACGATCGAATACGCCACTTCGGTGATCGACGTGATCGTCCAGCTCGGCCGCAGCGAAGGGCGGCGCGGGATCTCGGCGATCGGCTGGAGCCAGGATATCTGCGGCTAGGTTGCCGGTCCAACGTCCTTCGACAAGCTCAGGACGAACGGAAAGCAGGCTAAGGACGAACGGAAGGGTCCGGCACCTCTCGAACCCACTCAACGCTCCGTTCGTGGTGAGCCTGTCGAACCACGCATGGCGCGCCGGCCGCCCTTCGACAAGCTCAGGACGAACGGGTCAGGGGTAGAGCCGAACCACGTGGGCCGCCGTCAGGCCTTCTTGCGTTTCTGCCCCGGGATCTTGGCGAGCTTGCCGTTGGCCTTGTGAGCCTTCGTCTTCTTGCCGGCCGCCTTCTTCCCGGCCGCTTTCTTCGTCCCGTCCTTGGCCTTCTTCTTCGCGGACTTCGCCAGCACGGCTTCGGCCAGGCGGCGGATGTCGGCCGCCCGCGGGCGAAGCGTGCGCGCAAGCACGGCTTCCGCCAGTTGCCGGTCGGTCAGATCCGCATGCGCGGGGCTCCTCGCTTCCTGTGCCGGCGAGCCCTTCGCGTCCGTATCCACGGTATTCGTACGCTCCATGCATGGCCCCCTCATCGCGCCTGACCTTGCAGTATCGCGCTGCCGCCCCCGCTCGCCAAGGCGCAGCGGGGGACAGTCACATTACTGTCAAATCGGCAAGGCAGCGACCTTCTCGCCGACGACGATCTCGGGCGACATGCCCAGCCACTTCGCCAACGTGGCGAGGTCGGCCCTGACGGTGTCGGCGACCAGATCGGCTTGGCTCGGATCGAACCAGAGCACGAGCTTGCCGTCCCTGACCCGCAAGGCGCTGCCCGCCAGCGAGAGGCGCGATCCCCCGCCGAGGCGGCGGCACAGCCGCACCGCCAGGCCCCAACCCAGAGCCTCCCGAAGCAGCGGCTCGTCGGCCAGCGCGAGCAGCTCCGGCGGCAACGCCGGCTTGTCGCAGGCCCCGACCAGCGCCGCTGCAAGGCGCGCACGGCCGCCCATGTCGAGCCCGATCCAGCGCTTCTCCAGCGCCCAGTCGCGCGCATGGCGGGAACGGATGTTCGGTTCCAGGCGTGCGGCGGCCAGCGCGAGCATGATCGCGGCAAGGCGCAAGCGCTCGCTATAGGCGCCCTCCCCCCGGGCCACGTCGGCGGTCCACCCGGCAATGGTCGCGGCGCGGGAGATCGAGCCTCCACGAGGGGCGGTGAAATGGGACACGCCGACGAGCAGCGGATCCTGCCTGCGGGCCAGCGGAGGGAGCTTCTGGTGCAGCAAGCCCTCCCGCAGGCCCCACGAGGAGAAGACCAGGGCGGTCGGCTGCAGTTCCGCCAGCATCACCCGCAGCAATGCGGCGGCATCGGGCAGGCTCACGGCCCGCATCGTGGGGAGGTCGGCGTCTTCCTTCAGCTTCGCCGGATCCGCCCGCACCAGATCGCGCGCGATCCGATCGGCCTCTTCCACGCCCATCTCGAGCCCGTGCGGATCGTGCAGCGGGTGGCCGAGAAGCTGCATCGCAAAGCGTGCGAAAGCGCGCCACGTCCCGCCGACCATGTACAGCGGACCGGGATGCGCCGCGGCCCACCCCTCCTGCGCCAGGGCCTGGTGAACGGTATCCTTGAACGGCCCGGCTCCGCGCTTGCGCAGCGCTCCAAGGCGGAGAGTGCCGAGCGGCAGGCTGACGCCTTGGTGCGCCTGTTCGCCTTCGATCGAGACCAGTTCCAGGCTGCCGCCGCCGAGATCGGCGACGACGCCGTGCGCACCGGGGAACGCCGAGATCACACCGCAGGCGGAAGCGCGCGCCTCCTCCTCCCCGGTGAGAAGCCGCGGCTCGAGGCCGAGCGCACGGACCTTGTCGAGGAACTCACCGCCGTTGGTCGCATCCCGCGCGGCAGCGGTGGCGACGACTTCCACCTGTCGCACGCCGAGGCCGGACAGCAGCGCGCCGAAGCGCCGAAGAGCGACGAGCGCCATGTCGGCCGCCTTGTCCGAAATCCGCCCGGTGTCGGCCAGGTCGCGGCCGAGCCGCGCGGCGACTTTCTCGTTCAGCCAGACGTCGGGCGCTCTTTGCGCGCCCGAGTAGACGACCAGCCGCACGGTGTTCGAACCGATATCGATCACCGCCCGGTCGGGGCTCGGAGGAGCCCAGCGCGGGGCGGACCATTCGGCGATCATAAGGCCCCCTTGCGTAAAGTCAGCTTTGGGACGCTCCACCCGGCAAGAGCGGCGCCCCGGCCCGAGAGGCTAGGATTGTTCATGAAATAGGTGTGGCAATTGAACCCTGCCTCACCCTGCTTCTTCATGCGGGTGTAGGTCCCATCCGGCGCCAACGCCCAGCTCTGCTCCGTGTCGAGCAAGCTGGCCAGCAGCACTTGCTCCAGGACCTGGTCATGGACCGTCCGGTTGCGGATCGGCACGAGCGCTTCGACCCTCCGGTCCAGGTTGCGCGACATGGCGTCGGCGGACGAGATGAACACGCGGGCACGCGCGCTCGGCAGCGCATAGCCGTTGGCGAACGCCCAGATCCGGCTGTGCTCGAGGAAGCGGCCGATGATCGACTTCACGCGGATGTTCTCCGACAGCCCCGCCACGCCCGCGCGGAGGCAGCAATTGCCGCGGATCACCAGCTCCACCTGCACCCCGGCCGCGCTGGCTTCGTAGAGCCGGTCGATGATCGCCTTTTCGGTCAGGGAGTTGAGCTTGGCCCAGATACCCGCCGGGCGGCCCTTGCGGGCATTCTCGATCTCGCGGTCGATGTGGCGGTACAGCGTCTCACGCAGATCGAGCGGCGAGATCGAGAGAAGTTCGGTGCGCACCGGCTGGACATAGCCGGTGACGAAGTTGAACAGCCGGGCGGCATCTCGCCCGAGCTTCGGATCGGCGGTGAAGAAGCTGAGGTCCGTATAAACCTTCGTTGTTACAGGGTGATAGTTCCCTGTCCCGAAGTGACAGTAAGTCCGAAAACCCTCTTCCTCGCGGCGCACCACCATCGAGACCTTTGCATGGGTTTTCCAGTCTACGAAGCCATATATCACCTGAACGCCGGCACGTTCGAGCTGGTTCGCCCAGTGCAGGTTCTGCTCCTCGTCGAACCGCGCCTTCAGTTCGACCACGGCGGTGACGGACTTGCCAGCTTCGGCGGCGGCGATCAGCGCGGCGATCACCGGCGACTGGTGCCCGGCGCGGTAGAGCGTCTGCTTGATCGAGACCACCGCCGGATCGGCCGCCGCCTGGCGCAGGAAGTCCACCACAACCTCGAAGCTCTCGTAGGGGTGGTGGACGACCATGTCCTTCTCGCGGATCGCGGCGAAGCAGTCGCCGTCATGCTCGAGCACCCGTTCGGGGTAACGCGGACTGAAGGATTCGAACTTCAGGTCCGGCCGGTCCTCCTCGACGATCGCCGAAAGGGCGCTGATGCCGAGCAGTCCGCCGGTCTTGGTGATGAACGCCCCCCGCAGGCCGAGCTGCTGGCGCAGGAGCTGCTCGGCGTCGGGGTCGAAATCGCCGTCCAGCTCCAGCAGGATCACGCGGCCGCGGCGGCGGCGCTGGATCGCGCTGCGGAAGTAGCGGACGAGGTCCTCCGCCTCTTCCTCCACTTCGATGTCGCTGTCGCGCAGCACGCGGAACACGCCGCTGCCTTCCACCCGGAAGCCGGGGAACAGCAAGTCGGCGGACAGCCGGATCACGTCCTCGATAGACACGAAGATCGCTTCGTCACCCGGGATGCGCACGAAGCGCGGGATGGCCGAAGGGATCAGCACCATTTCGACCAGCGCCGCTTCGTCGGCCTTGCGCGTCAGGTTGAACAGGACGCCCATGCCCAGGTTGGCGACGAAGGGGAAGGGATGCGCCGGATCGATCGCCTGCGGGGTGATCACCGGACTGATTTGCTCTACGAAATAGCGGCGCAAATGGCGCAGCACGTCGGGGCGGAGCGCCTTGCCGTCGGCGATCTCGATCCCGCGTTTCGCCAGCAGCCCGCGCAGGTCGGCGAGCGCAGCCTGCTGCGCCAGGTCGAGCGCCTTCACCCGGCGCCGGATCTCGGTGAGCTGCTGCGACGGCGTCTTGCCGTCGATCGAGCGCGCTTCGATCCCGCGGTTGGCCTGCCCGGCCAGGCCCGCGACGCGGATCATGATGAACTCGTCGAGATTGCTGCCGGAGATGGAGAGGAACCGCAGCCGTTCGAGCAGCGGGTATTCCGGGTTGCGCGCTTCGGCCAAGACCCGCTCGTTGAACGCCAGCCAGCTCAGCTCGCGATTGAAATAGCGCTGCCGCGCCGGCGCAAAGCCTTCGGAAAGGATCTCAGGTCCGCTGGGTTTGGGAATATCCATCGCTGTGCAGCCGCGCTGTCTTGGTATCTCCGTATTACGGGTTTGTGACAACAAGCTGACCCCGGGCCGATTTTGTCGCTGCAGGCCTGCAGCTTTGTACCAATCGGGGGCACCCCGCATTTGCCGCGTGCCGATGCAGCCATTCCACTTGGGGGCCCGCGGTGGATCGGGTACGATACCGCACGCCGCTGGGAGGTGGTGGGATCATGGGTTCCAGGGCCGTTTTCAACCCGAACGTGTTCGCCATTGCGGCGGCCGCTTGCGGGTGCATGATGTCGGGCGTGGCTTTTGCCCAGGCTCCGATGACGGCGGCTGCGCCTGTCCAGTTGACCGTCGCCGGGGCTTCGCTGCAAGTGCCTGAGATCGCGAATGGCAAGGATACCACACGAAACGAACGACAGCCGCTGCGCAACGTTCCCCCTCCGGCCGTGCGGATCACCGTCGGGGCGGAAAACGCCGACGTCGGTCCCGTGCGCTATGCGGTTCGCTCACCTGTCGCGGGCAGCGCGCTGGCGGTTTCCTTCGCCGCGAGTCCGCTGCTTCGCGAAATCGGCGGCCCCGCCGCCTTCCCGACCATGTTGCCGATCGCCGCAGCCTCGCTGACCAGCGGCTTCGGAATGCGCTATCACCCGATCCACGGCGGCTCCCGCTTCCATTCCGGGATCGACCTTGCGGCGCCTGCCGGTTCGCCCCTCAAGGCCACGCTGGGCGGCGTCGTGAAGACCGCCGGCTGGTCCGGGGGCTATGGCCTGCTGGTGACGATTGCGCACGGTGGTGGTGTCGAGACTCGCTACGCCCACCTCTCACGGCTCAACGTCACGGCCGGCCAGGCCATCGAGCAGGGCGACGTAATCGGATTCGTCGGTTCGACCGGCAATTCCACCGGGCCGCACGTGCACTACGAGGTGCGATCCAACGGCGCGCCGCTCGATCCCCTATCCCGCTAGAGACTCCGACTGCTTACACAAGGCCCTCCCGTGCAAGGGCCAGGGCTTCTGGCCGATATTCCTTACCGGGGCGTTAACTACAGCCGGTCACTCAACCTTGACCGCTTGGCTCCAGATTCTGGAGCGTGGCTCACTGGACAACCGGACCGGCACTTGCACGAACCGCCCTGGCGGCGGCTGTGAGCGGCCTGGCGCTCGGCGCGTCGCCCGGCCAGGCTGCCACGGCGCCTCTTGCCACCGAGCCCGAGACCGCGGCCCTTGCTTCCGCTGCATGCGAGCAGACCGGGATCACTTCACTGGCGGCGGCGCGTCCGCTGCAACCCGCGGCTCCGGCATCCAAGAGCGCCGCAATCCTCGGCGGGCAGCCGAGCGCGCTCGACCGCATCCGAATGTTGCAAAGCGCCAGCCCAGCCATGCCGCAACCGGCAGCCGCCATAGCTGCAACCGGGCACACGCAGCGCAAGCCGCTTGCCCCTGCCGCCGGCGGCTTCCGCGTACAGGCCGCTGGATGCGCCGGCTGGCGGGCGCCGGACGCCGGCATGGCCATGCCGCGTCCGGCCGTGCTGTCGGGCGACGACTTCCTCGCCAGCAAGCGGCTCGCGATCGGGCGGACCGGGTTCGACCGGGACTGGCAGCGTGTTCGAAACGACGAAGTCAGCAAGGCGCGCTATCGGGCGCTGATCGGTGACGGAGCGCACGGCCGCTCGGCTATCCTGAGCCGGGTGAACGCCTGGGTGAACGATCGCATCGTCTATACCGAGGACCGCAACCTGTTCTCCCGCGCCGACTTCTGGGCCGGGGCGAAGAAGACTCTCGAGCTTGGACGCGGCGACTGCGAGGATATCGCGCTGACCAAGATGCAGCTCCTCGCCGCCGCCGGGATCCCGCGCAGAGACATGTTTCTGACGATCGCCCGCGACCTCGTGCGCAATGCCGACCATGCCGTGCTGATCGTCCGCCACGAAGGCGGGTTCGTGATGCTCGACGACGGCAGCGACGCCTTGCTCGATGCCTCGCAGGCCCATGACTATCGGCCGATCCTGAGCTTCAGCGGCCACCAGGTCTGGCTGCACGGTTACTGAGCGCTACCGCTCGGTCAGGGCCTCGTCGAGCGCCTTGTTCACGGGTTTGAGCAGGTAGCTGAGAATGCTCCTGCGGCCGGTGAGAATCTCCACGTCGCAGATCATGCCCGGCACGATCGGCAGGCGCTGGCCGTTCCTGCTGATGTAGGACCGGTCGGTTTCGATCAGCACGCTGTAATAGGCCTCCCGCTCGACCTCATCGAAGATGCTGTCGGCAGAGATCTGCTGCACCCGCCCGCGAAGCCCGCCGAAGATCGAGAAGTCGTAAGCCGTGACTTTCACGTTCGCCGGATCGCCGACTTTGATGAAGGCGATGTCGCTCGGCGCGACACGCGCTTCGACCAGCAGCTTGTCGCCCACCGGCACGATCTGCATGATCTTCTGCCCGGCGTTGACGAAACCTCCGACCGTGGTGATCTGCAGGTCGTTGACGATGCCGTCCGCCGGGGAGCGCAACTCGTTGCGCTGCTGCCGTGCCGATGCGCCGCGAATGGTCTCCTGGTTGACGGCGATCCTGGTGGTCACTTCGCTGCGTTCGTCCAGCGCCTGCTGGCGGAACTCCAGCCGCGCGGAATTCAGCTCGGCCTGAGCCTCCCGGATCGAGGCCGAAGCGCGAGCGGCGGCCTGGCGGGCGGCAGAAAGCCGGCCCTGCACGTCGACAACCTCCCGCTGCGCCGTCAGCAGTTCCGTCTGCGGGACGATGCCCTGCCTGGCCAGGGGTTCGAGCATCCGCACCTGCTCCCGCGCCAGGCGCAGGCTGTCCTCCAGCGAACCGGCCGTGGCTTGCGCTTCCTGCAGGTCGCGCCGGCGCTGCTCGATCGCGGCCGCAAGCGCGCCCTCGCGCGAGCGGGCCGTGGCCATGCGCACCTGCTGCAGCCTTTGCTCTTCGGCGCAGACCGTGCCTTCCGCGCAGCCGAGCGAACCGCCGGCCGCCTCCTGCGCCAGCCGCCGGGCGCGGACCGAGAGCCGCTCGTTCTCCGTCTCCAGCTGCCCTAGTTCCGAGGAAGCCTGGGCATCGTCGAGCCGCACCAGCAGTTGGCCCTGCTTCACGGTCTGTCCACCGCGGACGAGGATCTCGGCGACCATCGCCGGCTCCGCCGGCTGCACCAGCTGGGCCTTGCTCGAAGGGATCACCTTGCCGGTTCCGCGCGTCACTTCGTCCACCTGGGCGAACGCCGCCCAGACGATCAGCAACAGCATCCCCACCGCGGAAACGGCAATCAGGCGGCGGCTGGAATCCCAGCCGGCGAAACGCGCGGGCAAAGCAGCGATCATGGCGCTGCGTGACCCTGGGTAGGCGCGGGAGCCGCAGGTTCCGCCGCACCCGCATCCGCCTTGGCTGCGCCCTGCTGGGACAGCGCGGAGCGATAGTTGGCGCTCAGCTGGACCGGATCGGGGATCGACAGGCGCCAGCCGGCAGCGGGATCGATCCGGCCACCGACGTCGGCGGGCGCGTGGCGGTCCTTCACGTCCGGAACCACGGCGAGGCCGGGCACGTAGGCCGGCTCCGCCTCCTCGATCACCGGCTCGTCAGCCACGGCCAGCTTGGACCGAAGGCGGCCGAAGTCAAGCGAAGGGATGGCTTCGCTGCCTGACCAGCGGTCGGCGAACACCTCGGGCATGCCGACGCGGCCGGGGAAGCGATAGAAGATATGGGTTCCGATCTGCCGCAGCTTGCCCAGCGAATAGGCCCAGCGGGGCAGGACGTAGTCGGCGTGGTAATGGGTCGCCGATCCGACTTCGGGGACGACACTGCCGGCCAGCGCCGCGGCCGCGACCCGGCGGGACTCGGCCCACTGGCGCGCCATCGGCCGGCGCAGCAGCGAACCGTCGCACGTGAAGCTGAACTGGCACACCGGCGCGCTGGCGCCTTCATAGACCACGCCGCACACGGAGTTCGGATACTCCGGATGGCGCAGGCGGTTGAGCACGACTTGCGCCACGGCGCGCTTGCCGAGTTCAGTCTCGTTCGCGGCTTCGTAGTAGATCGCCTGGGTCAGGCACTTGAGCGCGGTGCCGTATTGCGGCGATGCGCTGTCGATGTCGGCAAAGCCGCGCATGCCGCCGAGGCTCTCGGCCGCAAACGGGATGCGAGCGTTTCGCAACTGCGCCGTTTCGCCGGAGACCAACACGGCCTGTTCCGCCCCGGTGGACATCGCCCCGATCTCGGCGCGCATGGTGCTGCTGAGTTGCACGTTGGGCGCTGCGACAGCCGGCTGGCGCAGCAGGAAGAACCCGGCGGCGGCACTTGCAACGGCAAGCGCCGCCACGGCGGCGGCGACTTTGGGCAGCGCCACGCCGCGAGGCCGCATCCGATCCGCGAAGCTTACGGGCGGGTTGATGTGCAAAGCTGTCATCGAACGATCGCGCCTTCTGCGCCCGAGGCGGAAATGACCTCCTGCATGGGTCCGTCAGCCACGATGCGCCCCTTGTCGAGTACGATAAGGCGGTCGCAGATCGAAAACAGGGCCGGACGATGGGTCGAAATGACCAGGGTCTGTCGATCTGTCAGAGACTGGGACAGTCGCTCGACGAAATGTTTCTCCGTCTGGCTGTCCATCGCCCCTGTCGGCTCGTCCAGGAACAGCAGCTCGCTAGGCGAGACCAGCGCTCGCGTCAGCGCCAGGAACGCGCGCTGACCGCCTGAGAGGCTGCGCCCGCCCTCGCCCACCGGACGGTCGAAGCCGCCGGCGTCGCGGGACAGGAACTGGTCCGCACCCGTGGCGTGCATGGCCGCGATCAGTTCATCGTCGGAGGTCTCGCGGTTACCCAGCGTCAGGTTGTCCTTCACCGTACCGGTGAACAGCGCCGAGTCCTGCCCGACGAAGCGCAAGGCGGCGCGCAGCTGCTGCGGGCGGTACTGCCGGCTGTCGATGCCGCCGATCAGGACCGAGCCGTCGGTCGGCTGGTACATCCCGCAAAGCACGCGCCCCAGGGTGCTCTTGCCCGAAGCCACGCGGCCGACGATGGCGATGCGTTCCCCGGGCCGGATCTCCAGATCGATGCCGTCGAGCGCGGACGTGGAGGCCTCCGGATAGCGGAACTGGACGTTCTCGAACCGGATCGCCGGCGCTTCGATGCGCGCGGGCGCCAGGCTGCTGCCCTTCCGGCGCTCGTCCTCGCCGTCGAACAGCCGCTCGATGCTGCCGAGCGTCTCCTGCGCCTGCCGCCCGCGGGTGAGCAGGAACGCGATTTGCCCGGCCGGTGCCATCGAGCGCGAGGCGAGCATCACGATCGCGATGATGGCGCCCATGGTGATCTCGCCGGATGCGAACAGGTAGTACCCGCCGATGATCAGCGCGATGGTGGAGACCTGCTGGAACGTCTGCGCCAGGCCGACGGCCAGAGAGGTGACGTCGCGCAGCCGCTGCTGCGAAAGCGCGCCGATCTCCGCCAGGCGGTGCCAGCGGCTGATCATCCCGCCCTCGCCCGCCATGCTCTTCAGCGTTTCCATGCCCGCGATGGATTCGACCAGCAGGGTCTGCTGCAGGCCGTGATCGGCCTGCGCGTCCTGCGCCGCCTCGACGGCCTTGCGCTGGAGCACGAAGCCCGCCGCCGCCATGGCCGCGATGATGGTCAGCGGCACGAGCGCCAGCCAGCCGCCGATGATAGCGACGACGGCGATGAACACGACCATGAACACCAGGTCCACGATCAGCATCACGGTCGTGGCGGCGAAGAAGTCCCGCACTACGGCGTATTCGGAGACCCGCGCCGCCAGGGCGCCGGTGTGGCCACGGCGTTCCTCCAGCGGAGTGGCGAGCAGCCGCCCGAAGATCTTCTGCGACAGCCGCAAGTCCAGCCGGCGGGAAATGTCGTCGACCACCGCCGTCCGGGCCCGGCGAAGGGCAAACTCCAGCGCGAACGCGAAGACCACGCCCAGGGCCAGGACCCATAAGGTCGACCCCGCACGGTTCGGGATCACCCGATCGTAGACGTTCATCGTGAACAGCGGCAGCGCGATCGCCAGCAAGTTGATCAGCAGCGAGGCCAGCAACACGGGCGAGAACGCCCGCCGTTCCTTGCGCAGTTCGCCCCAGAACCAGTGGCTGCGCGCCTTGGCGTGCCAGGGCGCTTCCCCTTCGCGCAGCGTATCGGGATCGCCGTAGACCGAAATGAAGCGGCCCGCGTACTCGGCGGCGACGCTCTTGAACGGCTCCCACGCCTCGCCGCGCTTGGCCCGCCAGACCAGCAGGTCCTCGTCCCGCACGTCGAGCAGGATCGCGAACTCGCCGCCCCGCAGCTCGACGAGCGCCGGATAAGGCGCGCCGTTGCGCGGCAGCTTGCGCCGGCCGCGGATGTCGAAGTTCAGCCCCGCCAGCTCGAGCGCGGCGCCCGCCTGATGGGCCGGCAGGCGCCCGTGAACGTCGCGCGGGAGATCGTCCAGCACGACGGCCGAAAAGCCCGCCGACAGGCGCCGGGCGAGTTCCGCCACGCATTCGGCGAGGGGATCCACCAGCCGGCCTTCGGTACGTTCATCGAACCTGGACACACGCGCTACTTTCTAATCGGCCGCGACGGACGGGGTCAGGGGTTCACGCGGCGCTGGAGTTCGGCCGCGACGGGCGGGCCGTATTCGAACCGCGCACGCTCGTTGGCGCCCGCTCCGGCGCCCGGAGTGATGTTCAGCGCTTCCAGCAGATCGTTCGCCGCTGCGAGCGCCTGGTACTGCGCGAAAAGCTGCGAGAAGCGCGCCGTCTCGAGCCGGACCTGCGTGTTGTAGCGGGTGTTCTGGGCGTCGAGCACGTCGAGCAGCGACCGGCGGCCGACGTTGAACTGGCTGCGGTACGACAGCAGCAGATCGTCGCTGACCTGGCTCTGGCGGTTGAGCACTTCCACGATGTTGGCCTGGGTCTGCATCGTCGACCAGGCCATCCGCACGTCCTCTTCCGCCTGGCGTTGCAGGTCGTGGAGACGGTAGCGGGTCTCGCTCGCGCGGCGGACCGTTTCCTGCAGCTTGGCGCGGTTGATGCCGCCGTCCCAGATGTTCCAGCGCAGCACCGCGCGGGCCTGCACGTCGTTGGTCGCGCCCTGGAACCCGTCGATATCCTCGCCGACGCGGCCGCGCACTTCGACGCCGACCGTGGGGTAGAGATCGCCCTCCGCCGACTTCGCCAATGCGTTCGCCGCATCGACATCGGCCATGGCTTCCCGCACCAGCGGGTGCTGGTTGCGCGCCTGCCCGACGGCGTCCGCCAGGCTGGGCGAAAGCGCGCTGGCGAGGTTCGGCGGCAGCGTCACCTGGCCGATCTCCAGCCCGGTCAGCCGGCGCAGCGCAATGGTCGCTTCGTTGAGGCCCTGCCGGGCCTCCTCGCGCCGGACCAGCGCGGACTGCAGCCGCTCTTCCGCCTGCTGGCGGTCGGCGATGCTGATCGAGCCCTGGTCGACGCCCTGCCCGAGGTCGTTGACGAGCGCCTGGTGGAACGCGGCATTGTCTTCCGACGCGGCGGCGATCCGCTGCTGGAGCAGCACGTCGAAATACTGGCGCGCCACCTGCAGCGCGACGAACTCCGACCGCTCGACCACCCGCAGCGAGGCACCGTCGACCCGGGCCGCCTGGCGCAGCAGTTCGCCCCGGCGGCGGCCGAAATCGAGGACGGTCCACTCGCCGGTCAGCCCGGCTTCGAGCGGGTAGAGCTCGTCGTCGGCGATCCCCAGGGTTCGCCGCGTGCGGTTCTCCAGCCGGCGGACGCCCGCGGAAGCTTCGAGATCGACCCGCGGCAAGAACAGGCCCTGGGCCTGCTTGCGCTCGAATTCGATCGCTTCCTTGTTCATCTGGGCCTGGATGATCTGCGGATTGGTCTGCATCGCCACCGAAATGGCGTCCTGCAGCGATATGGCTCCGTCTTGCGCCTGCGCGGCCGGCACAGTGCCGGCCAGCAAGGCCGCGGTTGCGAGCAGTGTGATCTTGCGCATGTGACCCCCAGTTACCTTACCGTGATTTCGACGCGGCGGTTTTGCGGCTCGCGCACGCCGTCCGCCGTTGGCACTCGCGGTTGTTGTTCGCCCTTGGCATCGGTCGTGATCGAAGCGCGCGGCAGGCCGGCGGAAGCCAGCACGCTCGCTACGGCCTCGGCCCGGCGGCGGGACAGATCGATGTTGTAGGCTTCGCTGCCCGAACGGTCCGCATGCCCGGTCAGCGTGAAGCTGCTCCAGCCGCAGGGGCCGGCGTTGCGGGCGACGAAATCCGCCGTCTGCCCGGCATCGGCCGGCGGCACGGCGGAATCGAAGTCGAAGAAGACCATCCCGGGCAGATCGCCGCGGCAGGCTTGCGTGGACAGCGGCGGCGGGGGCGGCGGGGCGGCCTGCTGCGGCGCCGGCTGCCGGGTCATCAGGTCGGAAGCCATCTGGCACTTGGCGATGCTCGTCTGGTCCCGTGTGCCCGACTTGAGAAAGCCGAGCGCGATGCCGCACTGCACTTTGGCTTCCGAAGCCCAGGTGAAGCGGGAATCGTCCGCGTTGACCACGCTCGGGTCCAGCGTCGCGGCCAGAGCCGCATCGTACCTCTGCCCGATCTCAGAGCGCAGCGTGCCGACATCGGCCCCCGCCAGACCGTCGGTGTTTGCCTGCGCCTGGGCCACGCCCGGCAGGGCCGCGGCCAGGCAGGTCGCCATGACCGGTAGCGCCAATCGTATTCTCATCGGATGCCCCTCGCTCTTCGATTTCAAGCCGATGCCATTGCGGCCATCGTGGCCGCATCGTCCATCGCATCGGAAATGACCGCCCCGTTGCCGGCGAAGACATGTCCATCCAGCGCCTGCAGCAGCATCGCGGGTTCGATGTCGCCGCCCCAGTTGGCGAACTCCGCGGCTTCCCCGCCGGCATAGTGGTCGATGACCGCGTCGACTGCGGCACTGTCGGCCGCTTCGCCGAGTGCTTCCCCGATCGCCGCAGCCTGCAAGGCCGCAGGCTGCGCCGGCGTTGCCTGAAGCGCCAGGAGCGCTTCCATCAGCGCGCCGCCGCTTACATCGGCATCGAAGCCCGCGAAAACCGAGCCGCCGAAGTCGGCCGCCGGCTCGGAAGCGGAATCGAGAGCGACACTGGCCGAGGGGGCATCCGCCGCTGCGTTCTGCGCAGGAGCGAAATCCTCATCCGACAGGTCCGCGGTCGCCGCAGGGTTTGCCGGCTGAGCCTGAACCGCCGCTTCGAACAGGTCGGCGTCGGTGGTGCGATCGGCTTCCGTCGCGAAGCCGGCCGGCTCCGGCGCGTCCGGGTCGATCAGGCCCGCATCGATCCGCTCCAGCGGTACGTCTGCCGTTATCACCCGATCGTCCGCAAGAACCGGCTGCGGCACCAGCAGCGCGCCCGCAGCGGCCGCGGTGACGACCGTTTCCACGGTGCGCTGGTCGGCCTTCTGCTGAGCAGTCGTCGCGAACAGCGCATCGGCGACATCGCCGGTGCTTCCGTCCGCTCGTGTGAAGCTCGCGGTGCCCTGGACCAGCACATCGCCGTCCGCCGCACTGTACGACTGACCGTCGGAAACGAGACCGATCGACGTGATGCCCGCTTCCGCCAGCGATCTGAACTCGCCGGCATCGACTTTCCCGTTGGAGTTGGCATCCTGCCACACGCCGAAGGAAGCCCAGCGGTGATCGGCGGCGGTCAACAACCCGTCACCGTCGCTGTCATAGCCGAGCCGTACACCCTCGAGGTCGCTGGTGGCGCCGACCGCGTCGTCGGTGAAGACGATGTCCAGGCCGCTGCCGGTGTTCCGCGCCAGCAGTCCGTCGTCGCGCGCGACCCATCCCGTGGTCCTCAGGCCATCGCCGTAATCGTAGGCCACGCTGGCATCGAGGCCGAGGAACTCCACGCCATCGCCATCGAGATCGAGCGCAACGGGCGGGGTGGCCGGGTTGGCCGTGATGTTCAGCGCATCCGGCATGAGCACGGAATCGCCGTCCCCATCGGTGATTTGCAGATCATAGGAGAAATCGATCGGGTCCCCGGTGATAATGGTGCCGATCGAAAAGGTTCCGACGTCGAACCCGCCCGTAAGCCCCTGAACCGCAACCGCGTCGAAAGTGCCGGAGCTGGTCTTGAACCCGTAGGAATCTCCCTCCTGAACACCTTGGAATGTGATCGAGCCATCCGCATTGCGAACAACGCTGATGCCATAGGCGATGGCTTTCGCCCCGGTCACTGGCAAGCTGGAGATGTCGACCGTCGTCGTGCCCCCGGTTGCATAATCCCTTACGGTGACTTCCGTGATGGTGACGGTACTGCTGTCCGAGAAGCCGCCAGCGGGATTACGGTCGGGGGTACCGGATTGGGTCAAGGTCGTGTTCAGCGCCCACACCTTGAAATTGACCTGTTCGTTCTGGTTCCCTTGCACTTCCGCGATGCGGCCGAGGAACGATATGGTCGAGACATGTCCGGTGAAGCCGAAGCCGCTCGGCGTTGCGGCACCGCTGGTCAGGTTGCTCACGAAATCGATGCGCAGGGTGTCGCCGGGGCCCACCGACTGATTCCCCACGCCGATTGCCGTGTTGTTGGTGTTCACCGTATCCGGGGCCCCTCCGGGGGCCGAGCCGGAGAGGAGCAGGTCCACTTTCGTGGCGGCGCTGTTGGCCCCCACGCCGCGGTAGAGATCGTTGCCCGCGTTGGTACTGGTGAGATTGCTGAACGAAACGCCCGCGCCATTGTCGATCGTGCCCGACATGGCGATCGTATAGTTGCTGGCGCCTTGGTTCAGATCGATTTCGAAGATCAGCGTACCGTCCGAGCCGTCGGTGCTGTTGATGCGGCCCTGCAGCGTCTGGCCGTCGTTCGACAGCCACTGGGTTATCGCCGTGCCGCCGGACGTCATGCCCGAGTTCGAGCCCTGCGCGATGTTCGCAAATGTGATCAGGCCAGGTCCGTCCGCGCCGAAGTTGTCGGTCACGCCGTTCAGGTCCAGCGCAGCGGTCGTCGAAGAGCCGGCCTTGTTGACCACGCTGGCGGCCGCCGGCGCGATCGCCGTCGGCACGTCGTCCACGATCGTGATGACGATCGAGCCCGGCGTTCCGTCGCTGTCGCCGGTCGCATCGGTCACGGTCATGGTGATCGTATCGAGCAGCGGGTTCGCTTCACCCGCGCCGGTGTGCGTCAGCGGCCCAGAGAGCGTGTAGCTGTAGCCATAGGTCACCACTCCGCCGACCGGGGCCGAAATCGAAGTGATCGTCAGCTCGCCCTTACTGGTGGTGACCTTGTCGCCAGCGGCGAGGATTGTCACGGGGCCGCCGACGTCGCCGTCCAGCGTCAGCGTGTAGCCTTCGCCGTTGGCGGCGACCGTAAAGGTGCCGGTTACAGTCTCGCTCGTCGCCCCGTACTGGGCTCCATCCGCAAGGCCGTCCTCGTAGACCGTCCGCGCGTCGCCGGTCACGTTGGGCGCGTTGGCATCCTGGTTCAGCGCGATCACCAGTTCGGCCAGGTCGGTGTCGCCGTCCCCATCGGTAATCCGGTAGGTAAACGTTTCGCTGGTAACTCCAGTGGGAATCGACGCCGTCGTCAGCTGGTAGCTGTAGGTGCCGTCAGGGTTGATGGTCAGGTTGCCGTAAGCCCCGCTGACCACCGTCGCTCCGGCCACAGTGGCCAGCGCGCCGCCGCTCGGTTCGGTCCCCACGCGCACTCCGGTCACCGCACCGCCCGCTGCCGGCCCGTCGGCTCCGATCGAATCGGCATCGTCGCCCGGGCTCGAGCCGGTCGCGCCGAAGACGTTGCCTGCGGCCGTATTGCCAAGGCCTTCCGTCACGCTGTTCGCGTCGTCGTCCGCCACCGGCACATCGTCCGAGACCGAGATCGAAACGGACGACGTGGCCGTGTCGCCGTCGCTGTCCGTGGCGATCACATCGACCGAACCGAGCGCCAGCAGGTCGTCGGCGTCGATGCCGGGATGGCTGCTGAGGTTGTCGTGCAGCGTCGCCGTAACGGTCGCCGTGTTGCCCGTGCGGGTCAGCTGGAGCGTGACGATCGGCGTGGCTCCGTCCCGGCCGACGATGGTGTCGCCATCTACGCGCGTCCACGAAAGGCTCGGGCTAAGTCCCGAAAGGTCGAGGCCGAAGGCGACCGTCGCGATGGCATCCGATCCGGCGGTGAACACGATGTCCTGGCTGTCGGTGACGGGAGTAGCCGGGTTCGAACCGTCCGCGAGGTTCTCGTCGTCCACCACCAGGTCGATCGCGGGACCGGCTGTCGGGCCCGCTCCGTCAGTGATCGAGATCGGCTGGCTGGCCGACGAGCGGTCCCCGTCTCCGTCTTCGATGGTGTAGGTGAACGAGGCGTCGATCGCCCCGCCCGTGTGGTCGAGCCCCGTGGCGGGATCGAAGGTCCAGGCGCCGTTCGCCTGGAACGTATAGGTTCCATTGGCGAGGGGGATAGTCGTTCCGGCGGCGGGCACGAGGTAGTCCGTTCCGCCGATGTTGACCGAAACCATGGTCGCCCCGTCCGCCCCCGGGGTATCGTTCGTGAGCACGTTTCCGCCCACGGCAGCCGGGCTATCCTCTGCCACGACGACGCCCGCATCGGCCCGCGCCGTCGGCACGTCGTCGACCACGTCGATCACGATCGTGCCGGTCCCGATGAGATTGCCGAGGATGTCACGGACCTCGTAGCCGTAGCTTTCCACGTTCGACAGCGTCTGCGCGCCATCGGCCGCCGTCGGCCCATCGATCGGCCCGTCGAGCGTGTAGCTGTACGCGCCGGTCAAGCTGTCCAGGGTCAGCGTACCCACGGGGCTGCCCGGAGTGCTGGTGATCGAATATGTGTAAGGTGGCGTCCCGCCGCTTGCCGTGACGGAGCCGTTCGAATCGGTCTCGCTGTCGGTGCCTGCTGCGCTGCCGACGCCTACGCCGCCGGAGCCGTTCAGGCCGGCCTCGTTCACGAGAACATTGTCGTCGGACACCGTTCCGGTCACCGCGCTGACATTGATCGTCAGCGTGGCGGTCGACCGGTCGCCGTCGCCGTCCTCGATGGTGTAGGTGAAGGTGTCCGTCGTATCGGCAGTGATCGTGTTGGACTTGGCGACGTAAGTGTAGCTGCCGTCGGCGTTCAGGGTCAGGGTCCCGAGCGTGGTGGAGATCGATCCACCCGGCGCCGCGCTGGTGCCGCCCTGGGCGAAGCCGATCACCCCCGCCCCGGGTGCGGCCGCGCCGTCGGCTCCGAACTGATCCGGCGTGCCGTCTGTCAGGACATTGCCGCTGACACTCTCGCCTTCTTCAGCCCTCGCGGAATTGTCGGTCGCGAAGGGAGCATCGTCGTTGAACGTGATCGTCAGCGTCCCGGTCGCAGGATCGCCGTCGTCGCCGTCGGTCGCGAGATAATCGAGCACGACTGCCGGAGCGCTCGTCTCATCGCCTCCCGCGGAGTGCAGCACGTTGTCCAGCAAGGTGACCGTATAGGTGCCGTCCGGCTGGAGAGTGACGGAGAACAGCGGACCCCGAGCGCCCGTCGCGGTCAGTGTACGCGATCCTTCGTCCCAGCCGTAAGTCACCGCTTCGGCGCCGACCTGGCCGGCCGTCCCGTGGAGGTTCGCCAAAGTCACGGTGCCGCCGTCGGCACCGAAGTTCACGTCGATCTTGCCGTTGAACACCGCTTCGCTGGAGCTGAACGGGACCTCGCCGGCATTCGCGTCGATATCGCCGGTGCCGGAGAGCGCGCTGCCGCCCAGGCCGTCATCGTCCACGGCCGCCGTCACTGCCTCGACGACCGGCTGCGAGTCCGGACGCAGCGTAATCGTCACCGTCGCGGTCGAGCTGTCCCCGTCGCCATCGACAATGGTGTAAGTGAAGCTGTCCGTGAGGGATGCACTGCCCGCACCCGGCGCGGGCGTATAGGTGAACAGCCCCGTCGCGGCGGAGTAGCTGACCGTGCCGAAAGCCGGCTGCGTCGCCACCGACACGCTTGCCGGAGCTACTCCGTCGGCGCCGAACACGTCGTTCGCGAGCGCATCGATCACGATCGGCGCGTTCTCCGCCGCCTGGGTCGCCGCATCCGCTCGCGCGGTCGGCACGTCGTCGACGATGTCGATGGTCAGGATCTGGGTGACGGTGTTGCCGTTGGCGTCGGTCACCCGGTAGGTGAACGTCTCGACATCGTTGAGCGTATTCGGCCCGTTGTCCGACGTCGCCCCGTCGACCCGCGTCGCCAGCGTGTAGCTCCAGGTGCCGTCGGCGTTCAGCGTCAGCGTGCCGTTGCTGCCGGCGCCGCCGCCGACCAGCGCGAAGCTGTACGGCCCGGTGCCGCCGCTGACGTTGTTCGCCAGCGTGCCGCTCGCGGTCTCGCCGGTGCCGAGCGGATCGCTGCCGGTCGCCAGCGCCGCCTCGTCGACCGCGGCATCCTCGTTCGCCGCCGCGAGGCCGCTGTCGCTCAGCGTGATCGTCAGGGTCGTGGTCGAAGTGTCCCCGTCCCCGTCGGTGATCGTGTAGACGAACGTGTCGACCGCCCCGATCGGCGGGACGGTGTCGGGGGCGCCGTCGTAAGTATAGCTGCCGTCCGCGTTCAGCGTCAGCGTACCGTACTGGCCGGCGATCACGCCCCCAATGCCCCCCGTGATCGGACTCGACGGATCGCTGCCGGCAGCCACGCCGGTGACGGCGCCCCCTGGTGCCGCACCGTCGGCACCGAACTTGTCATTGCCGACCACATTGCCGGCAGCCACCGCGCCTTCGGCCACGCTGTTCGCGTCGGCCTGCGCCGTCGGCACGTCGTCCACCACCCGGATGTCGAGGCTGGCGGTGGCGCTTGAGCCGTCCACGTCGGTCACCGTGACGCCAAAGCTGTCGGTGACGCTGTCCCGGCCCGCACCCGCGTGTGCCAGCGTGTTGTCGCCCAGAGTATAGGAGTAGCTGAACGTGCCGCCGACGATCGAGCCGTCGGCAGCAAGTACGGGGGTGAAGGCGGTGATCGTCACCGTGCCGAGCGGGCTCGAGGCGGTGAGGCCGGGAGTGAACACGCCGTTGGTGACGACCTGCGTTCCGCCGATGCCGACATCGTCGAGCCCGTCGGGCGCGGTGAAGGTGAACGTGCCGGCCTGAGTCAGCGCCGCCGCATCGGGCGAGGAGCCGTCGGCCAGGTCGGCTTCGTCGACCAGTTCTTCGGCGCCGGCGCCGTCGAGCCCGCCGATGGAGACGCCGTCGTCCGTGCCGTTGATCGTGATCGTCAGGGTGGCGGCGGACGTGTCTCCGTCACCGTCGCGAATGGTGTAGGTGAAGACCTCGGTCAGCGTTTCGCCGGCGGAAAGCCCCTGCACCGCCGTGCTGCCGTTGCCGAGCGTGTAGCTGTAGCTGCCGTCGGCGGCGAGCACGAGCGTACCGTGGAGCCCGGCAAAGCTGCCGGTCGTGGTGACGGAAGCGCCGTCGGCGCCCCGTGTATCGGCGACACCGTCGGAAGCATTGGCGTCCGTTCCGCCGCTGCCGGTCAGCACGTTGCCGTCGGCCACGAGGGCAGTGTCTTCGCCGACGCTGTCCGCATCGGCCCGCGCGGTCGGCACGTCGTCGACGATGTCGATGACCAGCGGCGCGCTGGCGCTGTCCCCGTCGCTGTCGGTCACGACCACGCTGAACACGTCCTGCGTGCCGTCCCCGGCGGTATTGCCGGTCAGCGTATAGCTGTAGCTATAGCTGCCACCCGACAGGCTGACGGTCAGCGTGCCGTGCGCGCCTGCGACGGTGCCTCCGCCGGTCACGTTCACGCCGTTGATCACAAGAGAGCCGACAGGATCGTTGCCGGTCGCGATCGCGAAAGTGCCGACCGTGGTTTCGCTGTCGGCCGCGGCGTTGGAGCCCGCCGGCAGCCCGGCTTCGTGCACCATGGCCCCGCCCTGCGCTTCGATCACGTCGATCGTGGGGGTGGAATCCGGCGCGAGGACGATGGTCACGGTCGCGGTCGAGGTGTCGCCGTCGCCATCGGTGATCGTGTAGTCGAAAGTGACGGTGCCTTCCTCGCCCGGCGCGGGCGTGTAGGTGAAGGTGCCGTCGTTGTTGTAGACGACCGTGCCGGACCCGCTCAGCGAGCCGGCGACGAGTGCTATGCCCGAAACGAGGCTCACGCTGTCCGCGCCCGGAGTGTCGTTGGCGAACACGTCGACCATCACGGGCGCGTTCTCCGCGCCTTGGGCCGCGGAATCGTCGACAGCGAGGGGAGTGTCGTCCACCACCATGATCACGAAATCTTCGGTGTCGCTGTCCCCGTCCGTATCGGTCACGGTGACGCTGAGCCCGATTTGGGTGGCATCGCCGAAGGTGTTGTCGGCCAGGGTGAAGCTGTACTCGAGCGTGCCTGCGACGGGATCGTAGGACACGATCGTCAGCGTTCCTTGCGGCAGCGCGATCTGCTGCCCGGCGCCGGTGACGACCACGCCGTTGAGGGAGACGCCGGCGACCCCGTCGGGCGCCGCGAAGGTGATCGTGCCGGACGTCGTCTCGACATCGGTGGCCTCGGCCGATCCGGGTGCCTCGGTGCCGCGCGGCGGCAGGCCGGCTTCGTCGACGACGGTGCCATCGCCCACCAGGGGCACGGAAGTCACCGTTGCCGGGGCATCGCCGATGGCGATCGTCAGCGTGGCAGTGTCGCTGTCACCGTCGCCGTCGGTCAGCGTATAGGTGAAGGTGTCCGTCGATCCGCCCGGCGTGCCCGGCGCACGCTGATAGCTGTAGGACCCATCTCCGTTCAGGGTCAGGGTGCCGTAAGCGCCCTGGATGACCAGCACGGTGCTGCCGCTGACCGACTGTCCGGCCGAATTCGCCACGGCAGTGACGCGGGCGTTGTCCGCCCCGAGGGTGTCGGCGCCCGCGGCGCCGCTGTCGGTGCCCTGGCCGGTGATCACGTTGCCGCCGATCGCGGCATAGCTGCCGGCCGCAACGCTGTCGGTGTCGTTGGCCGCGTTGGGCGCGTCGTCGGCGATCGTGATGACCAGCGTGGCGGTTGCGGTATCGCCGTCCGAATCCGTGATCGTGACGGTGAACCGCTGTTCCGGAGCGGGGTCGGCAGTGTTGTCGGTCAGGGTGTAGCTGTACCCGATCCGGCCGTCTGCGATGCTGGTGATCGTCAGGACGCCGAAGGGCGTGGCGAAGGTCTGCCCTACCGCGGTGATCGGGACGCCGTTGAGGGCAACCTGCGAGGTACCGTCGGGCGACGAGAAGTTGATGAAGCCGAAGGTGCTTTCGCTGTCCGCGGCGCTGTTGCTGCCGGCGGGCTCGCCCGCACGCGCGGGGAGGCCTGCCTCGCTGACCGATGCTTCCGCGTTGCGGACCGAAACGCCGGAGTTGCCGACCTCGATCGAGATATCGGGACGAGGGTCGGCTTCGGCGGGAATGACCTCCCGCTCGTCCTCCGCGGTGAACTGCAGTTCCGTGTAAGGCAGCAGATCGCCCAACCCGAACGCGTCCTGGAGGGGGCCGACCGGATCGGCGAAGTTGCCGCCCGAGCTCCGGGGCGGGCCGGCGGCGGGCTCCGGCTCGTTGCCGACCAGCAGGGCAGCAAGGTTGGCCGGCGGCACGGCCACCCCCTCGACCACGATCTGTGGAACGACCATGGCGCCGTCGACGATCACGTACCGAGCGCCGTCGGCGCCGATCACTACCAGGTCACGGCCCTGGATCTGGATGTCCTGGAGGGTAAGGCCGGCGGGGAGCACGACCACGCCCTGGCTGTCCGGCGTCAGGACGATACGGACACCCGCGCCTGCGACCGGCAAAGGGCTTCCGCCTTCGGTCTGCGCAAAATCCGGGTTGTCGAATGCGTTCCCGCCCTGGCCCTCGAAATCCATCATCGTCTTGCCCCACCTCGGAGACCCTGAAGGATGGATTTTCCCGCGCAGCCATCCGCGCGGCGGCGTGAACTGCAGGATTGTGCTCCTGCAGCACCGTTGGATTCACCATCAATCCTGCGGCCTCGTCCGGCGCCCGCTCGCTGAAACGTTCTGCTCCAGCGGTGAGTCGCCAATACCCGTCCAACAAGCAGGTTTCCCGGTCGGTTGCAATCTTGTTAACTTGTTGCAACAGTCCGTTCGCGGCTCTGGAAAAAGCTCAAAAACGGTCGCATTATCAGCGCGCTATCCGTAAACGTGCCACGCAACCGCGCCCGAGGCTGGCGCAAGCCTTGGGGCAGCTGTCTCGTTTTGGGATAGTCACCGCGAGATTGTCGGAGCGTTGCGAAGTATTCGCGGCGCCGAGTTCGACGCGTCAGCTCAACCGGAAGGTCGGCGGAAGCACTGGGGGGGCAACCGGCGCCGTTATCTCAAAGTACGCCGGAAGGCAGTGCTATCGGCGTATCCAGCCAGTGGGTGAGCAAAAAGCCCGCCGCGATCGCAACCCCGTAAGGAACCTCCCAGCCTTTCAGGAAGCTGCCGGGGCGGCCCAGCATGCGGCGCCCGACAGCCATCGTAATCAGGAGAACCAGCCCGGCGGCGGAGGTCCAGCCGAGCAAGGCGAGCGGACCGGCCACGGGCGAAGCAGGAATGGCCAGCGCCGCGGCGGCATAGAACTTTGCGTCGCCGCCCCCGATCGCGCCGAGCGCGAACAGCAGCATGCCGATGACAAGCGCGATCGCTGCATGGAGCAGGGCCCAAGGCAGAGCGCCCGCGCCCGCGCTGAGGGCCAGTCCGGCCGCCGCAGCCACCGCGAGAGCGGCGCAGAGCCGGTTCGGCAGGCGGCGGTGGCGTATGTCGAGATAGGCGCCCGCGGCTGCAAGGACGGCAGCGGGCAGCAGCGCAAAGGCGAAGCTCATTCGGGCAGCGCTATTCTCACGGGATAGCTGCCTTCTGACGGAGCGCCCGGTACAGCCGCGGGGTCCGCAGTCGCGTCCCTGTAGGCGACGGCGATCGCCGGAGCGTTGCCCAGGTCGCCGCGCGACTGCACCACGACCTCGCCTCGGGAGACCCGGACCACCCTTCCGCCGGCGAGCGCCTCGCGCTCTCTCCGCGGCTCGGCGGCGTTCACCGTGTGCGCCAGCGCGGCGGCTTCGAACGCGTTCGCGCGGGTCGCAAGCATGACCTGCTGCTGCAGGCGCAACAGGTTGGCGACGTATTTGGTGTTCGCGGGTTCGGCCATAATGGCCCCCTGGAAGTAGCGTTCCGCAAGGTCCGGCCGCCCAAGCCTGGCATAGGCGACGCCCAGGCCGTTGCTTGCTTCCGCCCTGGTGGCAGGATCGAGCAGCGCGATGCGGAAGGACGCGACCGCGGCTGACACTTTGCCGTCGCGCAGCTGCGCCCGGCCCTCTTCCAGCGCGCCCGCTGTGTTACCGGCCAGTTCGGTCCGCTGTTCCGCTGCCGGCCGCTTGCCCTTGAACATCCAGCCGGTGAGCGGAAACGACTGACATCCCCCCAGCATCGCCGCGCACGCGGCCACGCACGTAAACTTGACCAGCCTCTTCATATCATCATCCCCCTGCAAGGGCGGGCATCAGCTGCCGCACCACTCGGACAACCCCTGGCATCATCAGAACCCCGATCATCGTCGGCAGCATGCAGACGACCAGCGGAATGGAAATCATCACCGGAAGGCGGTGCGCCTTCTCCTCGGCCCGCAGACGCCGTTTCTCGCGCATTTCCGCGGCATAGACGCGCAGCGTGTCGGCGATGCTCGTGCCCAGTTTGTCCGACTGGATCAGAAGCGTGGCGAAGCTGCGGATCTCGTCCACCCCGCTGCTCTGCCCCATCTTGCGCAGGGCTTCCTCGCGCCGAGCCCCCGCCCGCAGCTGCAGCGTCGCGCCGGAGAGCAGCTCCGCCACCAGCGGATGGGACGTGACCATCTCCCGGCCGACCCGGTCCATGGCCGCTTCGAGCCCCAGCCCGGCTTCGACGCACACGAGCATCAGATCGAGGCAGTCCGGGAAGCCGTTCCTGATCGCCTCCTGCCGGCGGTCGGCCTTCGCCGTGACATAGAGGTTCGGCACGTACAGCCCGGTCAGCGCGAGGACCGAACCGAACAAGTACAGCCTGATGAACGAGATCTCCTCCCCGCCGGCGCTCGCCATCAGCAGGTACGCGGCTGGAAGGACGATCACCAGGACCAGGCGCGCCAGCGTGAAGATCTTCGGCGCCGCCGGTGAAGTGAATCCCGCGGCGATCAGCTTCGCGCGCAGCTTGTCGCCTTTGCTGTCGGTGAGGCTGAGCCCGGCTTTCTCGATCTTTTCGGCCAGCTTCGCCCAGCCGCTGTCCTTCTGGTCCTGCAGCCGCATTCGGCCGCCGGTGGAGCCGGAACCGGCGATCGCCCTAAGGTCGGCCCTCAGCGCGGCGCGCCGGCCTGCCGCGCGGGAGCTCAGCAGCACCACCACCATCACGGCCGTGAACAGCAGGGCCAGGAAGGCGGCCCGCGCGATGACGTTGTTGGCGAGGAATTCGACCATCTCAGACCTTCAGGTTGACCATCTTGCGGATCGCGATCACCCCGACAGCATACCAGACGAGCATCGCCGGAAAGCCGATGTAGAAGATCGGGTCCGTCGCCACGTCGAGGTAGAAGCCTGGGTTCATCGAGAACAGCATGACGAAAGTGATGATCGGCAGCGCGACGAGCAGCCAGCCGGTCATCCTGCCTTCGGAGCTGAGCGCGCGCACTTTCAGGTACAGCGAAGCGCGTTCACGGATAACTTTGGACAAGTTGTCGAGGATCTCCGCCAGGTTGCCGCCGGTTTCATTCTGCACCGACAGCGACACCACGAACATGCGGATATCGTCGAGGTCCCACCGCTCGGCCATGTCGTGGAGCGCGTCGGTCAGTTCGGCGCCATAGGACACTTCGTCGATCACCAGGCCGAACTCGGAACCGATCGGATCCTCCAGCTCGTGGGTCAGGAGGTCCATCGCGCTGGCGACCGGATGGCCGGAGCGCAAAGCGCGGACGAAGATGTCCAGCGCCACGGGAAACTGCGCCTGCATCCTCTTACGCCGCCGCTGCGCCAGGAAACCCACGACCGTTACGGGAATACCTACTGCGGTGGCCGCCGCGAACGCCACGATCAGCTGGATCACGCCTGCCGAGAGGGGGTAGTTCGCGCTCCAGGCCAGGATGGCGACGAGCAGGATGATGGCCGCGAAGAGCACTGCCATCGCGAGCCCCACTTGCGCCGCGGTGAAGCGGACTGCCGCCATCGTTAGGTTGCGGCGGAAGGTGCGGTAAAGCTTCGCAAACGGCCCCACCCCCTCCGGTCCCAGGAGGGGATCGTTCTTGCGCAGCGAGCCGATGATATCCCGCCTGTCGGCGCCACCGGCGATCAGCTTCAGGCGCCGGTTCACCGCATTCGCGTGAAGGCCGCTTTCGACCGACACCCGCAGGACGACCTGCATCAGCAGGAACACCGACGCGAACACCGCGACCAGGATCAGGAACCGGACGATCTCGGTGCTGGGCATCATGCGTTCCCGATCCGCAGCGAGGGCCGGAACAGCTCGGCCGGAAGCTCGATGCCGTGCTCGGACGCATATTGCAGGAACTTCGGTCTGATCCCGGTCGCTTCGAAGTGGCCGAGCACTTCGCCGTCCTCCCCGCGGCCGCTCATCTTGAAGCGGAAGATTTCCTGCATGGTGATCGTCGGCCCTTCCATGCCGGTGATCTCCGACAGGCTGAGCAGGCGGCGGCGGCCGTCCGCCTGGCGGCCGATCTGGACGACGACGTTGATCGCCGAGGCGATCTGCGCCCGCGACGACGCCGGCGGCATGTCGATCCCGCTCATGCCGATCATCTGCTCCAGGCGCGACAGGGCATCGCGCGCGGTGTTGGCGTGGACGGTGGTCATCGACCCATCATGCCCGGTGTTCATCGCCTGCAGCATGTCGAACGCCTCGCCGGCGCGCACCTCGCCCACGATGATCCGGTCGGGGCGCATGCGGAGCGCGTTCTTGACCAGCTCGCGCTGGGTAACCTCGCCCCGCCCTTCGATATTCGGCGGCCTCGTCTCGAGCCGTGCAACGTGCTCCTGCTGCAACTGCAGCTCCGCCGAATCCTCGATCGTGACGATCCGCTCGCGCCCGTCGATGTAGGACGAGAGCGCGTTCAGCAGCGTCGTCTTGCCGGAACCGGTGCCGCCGGAAATCAGCACGTTGCGCCGCGAGCGCACGATCGCGGAAAGCACCTCGGCAACCGCTTCGGGAATGCTGCCCAGCTCGATCAGCCGGGCCATGCCGATGCGCTTCTTGGCGAACTTGCGGATCGACAGCAGCGAACCGTCGATGGCCAACGGGGCCACGATCGCGTTGACGCGCGAACCGTCGGCAAGCCGGGCGTCCACGAACGGCGATGACTCGTCGATCCTCCGCCCCACGGCGCTGACGATCTTCTGGATGATGCGCAGCAGGTGGCGCTCGTCCTGGAAACGCGTGGGAGCCTTCTCCAGCAGGCCGTGGCGCTCGACGAACACCGTCCTATGGCCGTTGACGAGGATGTCGGTAATCGACTCGTCCGCGAGCAGCGGCTCGAGCGGGCCGAGGCCGAGCAGCTCGTCCAGCACTTCTCCGACGAGCCGGTCCCGCTCGCGCGAGTTGAGCGCCGCATCCTCGTCGATCAGGAGCCCCAGGACGATGTCCCCGACCTCCGCTGCGATCTGCTCTCGCGAGAGTTTGTCGAGGATGCTGAGGTTGATCCGGTCGAGCAGCTTGCGGTGGATCGTGGTCTTCAGGCCGAGATACCGGTCGACTTCGGCTTCCGATGTGGCCGTGGCCGTGAGCAGCGCGGATGCCGCCGCGGCTTCCTCGACGGCGACACTGGACGCCCGCCCGCCTGCGATCTGCCACCTCATAGCCCTGCTCCTCCCTCCAGCCGCGGCCGCAGCGTGTCGGCCAGCTTGGCGACATCCGCAGCGTAGGCGCTCTTGGCGCGCACCTGCCGGACGAGGATACCCTGGTCCTGCGCCACGGCGATGCTCTGCCCGTCGGCGTGGAGGCCGCACAGGACCGGGTGGTCGAGCGCCTTCTCGACATCCGCTAAGCTGATCGTGCCGAACAGGCGACGCTCCATCCGGTTGACCACGACCGAGACGATCCGCCGATCGATCCCGACGCTGCGAAACAGGTCCAGCCGCCGCCGCGCCTGGCGCAGGCTGGCGATGGTCTGCTCCGCCAGCATGACGATCCCGTCCGCCTCGGCCAGGATCGAGAGGTTCCAGTTGGTCAGGTTCGAAGGGAAGTCGATGAAGACGAAGTCGAACTCCTGCCGTGCCAGATCGATGGCGCGCCGCAACTGCTCGGCGTCGATCGACTCCAGCGGGACGATCTCGGCGGGCGCGGCGATCACCGCCACGCCGCTGGCATGGGGTGCAGCCACGGACCCCAGCAGGGAAGCGTCGAGCCTGTCGCCGGCCTCGAGAAGATCGGCCAGATTGCGCTTGGGGGAGAGGCCCAGAACTTCCGCCGCGCGCCCATACTGAATGTCGAGATCCAGCAGACAGACATTCGGCTTATCGGCTTCGGGATCGGCGAAGCTCGCCGCCAGATGCGTGACCAGCGTGGTCGCTCCGCCCCCGCCCAGTGCCCGTGTGACCGCGATCAGCGGCGCGAGCCCCGCGCGCGAACCGTCTTTCGCGGATTGGACCTCCATCACGGCGATCACGACCTGCAGCAGCTCTTCCGGCGACAGCGGCAACGAAACGACGTCGGCGACGCCCTGCCGCACGAGGGTGCGGACCAGCCGCAGGTCGGCGCTCTCCAGCGCGACGATCTGCGGCAAGTCCGGACGCAGCGCGCGGACCCTCTCCACGCGGTCCATCGAGCCGGGCACTGTGGGATCGACCTGCACGACCAGAATGCCGGCGCCGAACAGGTGCGCGTCGGTGATCGTTTCGTGCAGCTCCAGCGGAAGCAGCCGCGCGCCCTCGATCCACGGCGCTCCGGCAGCCGCACGCAAGGCAGCGATCTGCTCGCTGGCGGCAAGCACCGTCAGTGGCGCGGGAAGTCGCAAGCGCCGTTCCTTTCCGGGGCTGAGAGGGCTGTCTTGTTGTCCCATGTCAGTTTGAACTCTCCCCTCGGCCATCTTCCATCGTCAGGGTGTAGCTGGCGGAGGGGATGCCCAATTGTCCGTTGAACAACATCAGCGTCATCGGTTGGAACGTGAGGTTCCTCAAGCTGACGGTCACCAGCGGTGCCACATCGGGACCGTTCGGATCGCCGGAGAAACCGAGGCCGGAGTTGGCGTAGGCGACCACGATGTTCTGCGGCTGAATGGCGGGATAGATGTCCTTCATACGGCTGGCGAGCGTGCCGAACGCTGTACCGTCCCCTCCCGTTGCCGGAACCGTGGGGGAGCAGGATTGCGAGAACGGCGTGCAAGTCGCCGTTGTACCGTCGCCGGTGCAAGTGGTACCCTCGAACTCGGCCGGCCCGACAGGCGTTCCTTGCGGAACACTGCACGAAACCGCGTAGCTGTAGTCCTTCAGCGCGCCCGGGACCATGTCGGTCGCGACCGCCCAGCGCGCGCCGATTTGCGTGGCCTTCTCTGCCTGGTTGTACTCCCACGCATAGCGTCCGGCATCGATGATGCCGAGCAGGAACAGAAGGAACAGCGGCAGGATCAGCGCGAACTCGGTGGCGCTACCGCCGCGCTGGTCGCGCTGGATGGCGAGTAGAACGATCACAGCCCCATCACCGAACTTTGCGCCGAGGCCCTCAGGTTGATACTGCCGCTGTCGAAGCCCAGTACTGAGACCAAATCGGAGAGCGGCGACGAGGGGTAAGGAACGGCGGCGCTTACCGTGACTCGAGGGGCGTTACCGGACACGGAGTCGTAGAGCCCGCCCTGACCGGTTACGCAACTGACGGAAACGGTAATGTGCGCATTCTGCCAGCCGCGCACCACCGCAGTTCCGCCACTCAATTCGCCTGTGCGGGTCAGATTTTTGATGTTAGTCGTAGCCGTGGCATCTGCGGCTGAGGAGGAACAGGTGTAGTTCGAGAAGTCGAGCCGCCCGGCGTAACGCGCGCCGTCACGAACGCCCTTCACCACCTTATGCTCGCTCCACAAGAAGTAACCGCCTTCGAATGTGACGAACAATAAGATGACCAACAGCGGCAGCATCAACACCATCTCCGCCGCCGCCGCACCGCGACTGTTCTGAATGAAGGACCAGAGCCACCGCATCATCGGACCAAATACGGCATGTCGCGGCGGACTTGCTGCGAAGCGTAAGACCCATCGCCTGCCATTTGAGACCGTCCGATGATTTCGACGTAGATCGCGTCCTTGAATGCATTGTACCGCCGGGCGTGGTCAGTTGAAGGTTCCACAAGAAATACATCGACCCATTCTTCGATCAGCGCATCGCTTGATTGACCACTCAACCGTCGGTAAGCGCCCACATCATCGCCGCAGTTCGCGACGATCGCTACAGTCAAGACCCGCCTGTTGTGATGCGGCGTGGCGCTCCCCGTAAAGCAGACGGGAGCACCCCTTTGAGGCGCAAGGCTTGGTATCACGCCCCCGGAACCGAGCAGCCCCAATTCCCAACGATAGACATCGTACCGCGTATTTAAACCGGAAGGGGGAGTGACGCCCGGGTGATTGTACCGGAAATAGTCGGCTTTGGCCCAGATACCATCGCCAAACCGTCCACCGCCTCCAGCGCAAAACCCGCTATTGTTGAATGACGTATAGTGACAGAGGTCGCGTGGTAAGCCCATCGCCGCAACGACACCGTTATCATCATAGGTGCCATCGCTCTGTGCAGTTGGCCCCAGTGGTTTGAACTCGCTACCAGCAGCAGGAAGCTCCCAGCCTCCATTGTTTCCTTGTCCAGTCTTCAACTTGCAACTACTTCCCGGTTTGGAATTGATGAAGTCTTTTACGACGTTCGAGGAAGGAGGGCAAGTTGACCCTTGGCAGCTCGCAAGTACATTGCTTCCATTATCGTTGAAGTCATAGATATCGAACCGTGTATTTATCGCATTATACAAGCTTTGCGGAGTTCCAGTGCTCACACGGTTTTCGCCGATAGGCACGCAGTTCGTTGGCGGGTTCGAGTAGGCAAGCGCCCTCAGCAGCGCCGCATTTTTTGGACCTGGTTCGCTTGACTCGCCGACTTCCAAGAAACCAAAGTCGCCTGGCGCCCAAGTGGTGCGGGTGTCGCTACCGGGCTCCCCTCCATTGTTGCTTTTCCCGACACTATGTCCCGTCGCAACGACACCAATCCCCCGATTTGAAGCCGCGTTGAACGGCAACGGCGGAACCCCATCCCCAGGTGTGTCGTTGGGGTTGCAGATCATTATTGGCGGCACCTTGCACACTGAAGACCCCAAGCCAGCGATTGCTGCCGCTTTAAGTCGGCCCGCGAACGCGCCGACAACCGGCGTCAATGCGTAGTTGGCAGCCCTCGTCTCCGTCTCCACGATGATGAAGCGAGCGGCCTCGTCGCAGTCGGCGTCAGCGAGGTCGAGGCGATTTGCATCCGCGGGATCGCCGGTGTAGGCCTCCGCGTGCGATCGTTCGGCGAAGAATGCGATCTCTGCCGCGTCCTCATCGTCGGAGGCAGGAGCAATATCAACGGCTCGAGTTTGATTCGCGTCGTTCGCCAGCAATGTGTTGTTGGTGACGAGATCGCCTCGCGCTGCGTTGATCGCACGTTGGCACGCGCCAATGCCGCTGGGGGATGTTGCATCGGTCTTCCCATCCAACTGCGTAGCCCCGGCCAGCGCCGCCTGGTCCGCCGCATTCTGCAGTTCGGAGTCCATGCCCGCCAGCCGCGCATAATCGAACCCGACGCCGCCGACCGCCACGAGCGCCGGCAAGGCCAGCGCGTAAAGCGCGGCTGTGGCCCCGTTCTCGTTACGCCAGAAAGCCTTGCAGCCGCGCTTGGACATATGCCTCCCTCACCGTGAAACTCAGTTGCCGCTGCCGCCAGCGCCGCTGGTCGTGCTGATCGTCTCGGGTTCCTTGACTGCATCGTTGCGGTAGCGTTCGATCGCATCGGCAGCGTGGTCGCCGCTGGTGATCATCGGGCCGCCGTAGACCGGGTCGGGATCGATCACCTGGGCCATCATCGTCTGCCGGTTGGCCTCGCCGAAAGCAGCGTCGCCGGGCTCCTCGAACACCGAGGGAACGCTGGCGCAGCCGGCGAGGAGAGAAAGAGCCGACAGGCATGCGGCGCGCCGAACTAGATCAGTATTCATAGTCGCCACTCCCCTCGGCGGGCTGGGCCGCCAGTTCGCCTGCAGGTACTGGATCGTAAGCTTCACCCAGCAACACCGCGGCACCGACATCGGGATCCTTCACGCGGTCCGTCGGCAGCCGCACTTGGCTGGGCCGGATCGGCGCTACCAGGCGCGGAGTGACAACGATCAGCAGCTCGGTCTCGCCCTTCTGGAACTCGGTCGAACGGAACAGCGCGCCCAGGATCGGAATCCCGCCGAGCAGCGGCACCTGGTTGATCGTCGTCTGGAAATTCCGCTGCAGCAGCCCTGCGATGGCGAAGCTTTCGCCGTTGCGCAGTTCCAGCGTGGTGCTCGCCCGTCGCGTCTGCAGACCGGGGATCGAGATGCCGTTGAGCTGCAGCGAGGCCGCCGGGTCGATCGCGCTCACTTCCGGTTCGACCTTGAGGTTGATAGTGCCGTCGCCGAGCACCGTGGGTGTGAAGCCGAGGCTGACGCCGAACGGCTTGAATTCCACCGTGATGCTGCTCGCGCCGTCGTCACCGCCGCCGCCGGACTGCACCACCGGGATCGGAAACTCGCCGCCGGCCAGGAAGGAGGCTGTCTCGCCCGACAGCGCGACCAAGGTCGGTTCGGCCAGGGTCTTGGCGAAGCCCTTGTTCTCCAGCGCGTTGAGATATGCTTCGAAATCCAGGCCGAGCGCGCGGAAGGTCGTACCGAACACACCGAAACTGTTGAGGATGCTGCCGATCTCGAAAACGGGTCGGCCGTCCGCACCGGGGACGACGGAGGCGCCACCGCCGAACGCGCCGTCGAAGTTGTCGCCGTTCGCGAAGCCGCGCACCCCGATATCCTCGCCGATCTCGCGGCGCACTTCGGCGAACTTGACCTCCAGCATGACCTGCTGGCTGGCGCCGAGGCCGATCATGTTTACGACGTTCTCGCCGGCATAAGTCTGCGCCAGCTGGACGGCGCGGCTGATCGCGCCGGCGTCGTTGGCCATGCCGGTCAGGATCAGCGAATTGCCCGAGATCTGCGCATCGATCTGCGTGCCGGGCACGAGGCGCGCGATCTGCTCGCGGTAGCCTTGCGCGTCCGGCCCCACGGCGATGTCCATCACCACCAGCACGCGACCGCCACGGTCGTAAAGCGTCAGGCTGGTAGTACCCATCGCCTTGCCGAGCACGTAAATCGAACGGTCGGTGAGCGGCACGACATCCGCGATCGCAGCATTGCCGACCATCGCCTTGGCGATCGGCTGGTCGGCGGAGACCACTTGGCTCTTGTTGACCGGCACTTCGAGGGAGCCGCCATGGACGCCGTTCTCGAGTAGCTGGGCGCTGGCTGGGACGGCGGTGCCGAGCAGCGCCAGCGCCAGCGCCGCACTCGCGGTGCTGCGGGCTATATTACGAACCATAGCGCTGGACCTCTTCATTGGTGGTGTCGACGCCGCGCACCACGACCATCGTGGGTCCGGACGGGCGCCGCGGCGCAGGAGCGGCAGCGGATGCGGCCGTACCGGCAACCGCAGGCGCGGAAGCGCGCACGGTCTGCACCTGCTGCACCGGCGCGGACGAGCGGCCGCGGATGTAGTACCCACCGCCGAGATCGCGGGTGGTGACGGTGGCCCGGCTGCCGTTGTCCAGGCTCTCGATATTGCGCAGCGCCAGGCTGAGGCGGCCGACCTGCGTGGCTAGCACCAGCTTCTGCGCATCGCGCGGAGTGGCTTGCAGCGTGGCGGTCCGACCTACGGCCGCCTCGGAGTTCTGCTCGTCGGCGCGCAGATCGATCGCCAGAACCGGCACGCTCTCCAGGATGATGGAAACCATTTTGTCGTCGCCGCTTGCGCCCTCTCCGGGCATTTGCCGTGTCAACATCACGTCGACCACGTCGCCCGGAGTAACGAAGCCGGCGACGCCACTCACGGCGTCGACCGGCACGGTCACAGCGCGCATGCCTTCCGGGATATTGGCGGAAAGGACCGCGCGCTCGGAAATTCTCGATAGGAGGATCGGTTCGCCGCGCGCGATCGGGCGAATGGCAACGTTGCCGCCGGACAGCAGCCGGTCGAACTCGCTGTCGCGATATGCTCCCTGTGGGACGGAGTCCGCCGGCCAGTTAGCCACGCGGACGTTGTCGCGCGTCAACGGACTGCCGAATTGCAGATCCTGGTTGGCAACCGCAACGCGGACGAGTTGCTGTTCTTCGGCCACCCGCTCCTGGCGCTGCTCAACGCCACTAAACCAAGCGTTGGCGAAGTAGACGGCCATCAAGCCGAGAACCACGGCAACGCCGACGATTATCAGATTACGCCGTTCCATGCGGCTCGCCCCCAGATGATCCCGTTAAGAAGGAACTCCGCCCACCCGCGAAGGCGGGCGGAGTTTGTTGGCGCTTAGTCCCCGCAGTCGGCTTTGTTCACTACGCCACCCGTCGAGGGATCCAGGATGCACTCGCCAGCCTTGGACATGGCGCTCCCGATCGCATCGCCGAGTGCCAAACCGCCAGTGATGATGGCAACACCGATCACAACCAGGATCAGAGCATATTCGGCAGCCGAAGCGCCGGATTCGTCCGCGAGGAACGTCTTGAGAAAAGTCTTCATGTCACAATACCCCACTAAGCCCGCGGGCAGTGCATGCCGCGGGAGTTTACCACAGGCTCCGGCTTCTATTTCCGGCTTGCCCCCGCTCGCCTGAGGAAGTTCCTGAAACCGGCACGATCCCGTTTTGTCTTCCGGCTGCTGCCGGACCCCGAAACGCAGGCTTCCTTGCGAACTGCAGCTATGTTTCCCTAGTTGCCAAAACAGTCAATTGCATAACGACTTGGTTTCCTTTGCAGTATCGTTTCGAGACGCTATTGACTGCGGCGGCTACCCATTTTGGGGTATTTTCCCACCCCAAGTGCCTGAAGAGCAACGCGCAGCTTACCTCCAGATGAAGGGTCGTGAGCCTCGAATCACCCCGAATCACTCAATCCAAGCACACAAAGCGCGCTGCATTTAACCAGCGGCGCACCCGGCCCTGTTGCTGCACCAACCGCCGGCCGTTAGGTGTGCGATGCAGGCCGTTGGAGGGGACCGGGTGCGAGAACTGCTGAGAGAACTCCGCCGCGGTGCGGCGGCGGATCGAGCGATACTGCTCGCGCTGTGCCTCACCTGGGCCGGTTACGTCGCGTTGCTTGCCGGGAAAGGCATCAATGCACTGGCCCCTCAGACTTACCGTCTGAACTTCAATCTCTACCTCGCGGCGCTTCTCGTCAGCCTGGTCCTCGGCATGGCCAGCGTTCTTGCGCGACATCGCCCGGCTAGTCCGATCCGTTTCGTCGCGGCGTCGTTCGTTTCCAGCGGCGTGTCCAGTCAGCTGGTGCGCGGTATTCCGATGCTGCTGGCGCTGGTAATCTTCCTGCCCGTGTTCGGTTCGATGAAGAGCGCCATCCCGCTGTTCAGTTCCTATACCTGGGACGACACCTGGATCGCGCTGGACCGGGCGCTGCACGGCACCGATCCATGGAGGATTCTGCAGCCGGTCTTCGGCTACCCTCTCGTCACTTCGATCCTGGCCGGGTTCTATCACCTGTGGATCCTGCTGATCTACGCGGGCGGCGTGGGCTTCTGCTTTTTCGTGGGCGACCGCCAGCTGAGGGCGCAATTCTTCGTCGCCTACTTCGCCTGCTGGGCATTGCTGGGAAATGGGCTGGCGATCACCCTCGCATCCGTGGGCCCGTGCTTCGTCGGGCCGATGCTGGGCGATCCGCGTTTCGACGAGCAGATGGCCTATCTCAAGGCCGCCAACGCGCACTACCCGGTGATGACCCTGGCCGTACAGCAACAGCTGATCGATTGGTACACATCCGGCAGTGGCGGTCTCGGACGCGGGATCAGCGCCATGCCATCGATGCACGTGTCCATCGCATTCCTCTTTTTCCTGGCGATGCGGCGAATATCCAGGATAGCTGGGCTGCTGTTCGGCGCCTTCTTCGTGATCATCATGATCGGCTCCGTACATCTGGCGTACCACTACGCAGTCGACGGATATGTCTCGATCGCGGCGACTTGGTTGATCTGGCTCGCCGCCGGTGCCGCAGCGCGCCGGATCGCCCGCGCAGACGGGGCCGTCGAACTGCCGGTTGCCCCGTCCGGCGCTGGCCTCGCCCGGTCGGCGGAGGCGAGCACCGCGGTGCCGCAGCGCGACTCGTGAGCAGCCTTGCCGCACATCGCGATCAACTGGACCGCCTCGTCGCGTGGAGTTTCGGACTCGCGCCGGCTGCCTTGTTCCTGCTCACCTGGACCGAAGAGTTCACGCCCCTGCAGCAGATGGCCCGGGCGTTCGCACTTCCGGTGCTGGCGGCGGAGTTGACCATCGTCATCGTCTCGTTCGGCGAGGGAAACCGGCTCGGCAAGCTCCAAGCACTCCCGCTGGCGCTTCTCGGAGCGCTTGGCCTGTTGGCCTGGGGCACGGCAATCACTGCTGCCGAGCCTGCTGCGGCGCTCGCGCGAACGGCGGCCTGGACCATCCACGTGCTGTTCGGCCTGGCCTTGGTCAACCTGCGGCTACAAGGCATGCTCGACTTCGATCGCGTCGTCCGGGCGCAGTTGGTCGGGTTCCTGGTGTTCTTCGCACTCCTTGGCGGCTTCGTAGCGACAACCGCGCACCCCGTGGTCGGTGCGTTCGACCTACCGGCGTTCGGCAATATCCGCTGGTTCGGGTACTACGCCGCCGCGGTCATCGGTCTTTGCGCCATGCGCATTCTCCAGCGCGACAAGATCGCCCTGCTTGCCGCTGCGGTGGCATTTGCCGTGGCTTTCTGGACAGGTGCGCGGGGCGTGGTCGCGGCTGTCGTGGTTGGCTTTGCTGTGTGTGCTGTTTTGCTCCCGCGCTTCCGCTCTTCGCGGCTTTGGCTGCTGTTGGGGCTGGTCGGCCTCTCCGGGTTGGCACTGTCGTTCGGATTGGCCGCATTCCTCCCCATCGACGATCAAGGTCCCGCACGCATGGCTCGCTTTGGCTCGAGCGGTCGGATGGAACTGTGGCAAGCCACTGTGTCGAAAGTGCTTGAACGGCCGCTGTTCGGCTGGGGCGAGGGACAGTTCGTGCATCGCTGGGGATCCATGTCGGTCGCCCAACCCCACAACATCATCCTGCAACTGCTTTACGTCTGGGGCATCGTAGGTGCCTCGTTCTGCGCCGCACTGGCGCTGTGGCTGGCGCCCCGCTTCCTGAAGAACCGCACGGCGGAGGCAGCGCCGTTCCAGTGTGCGGCCCTGATCCTCGCGGCCTATTCGTTCGTGGACGGCGCGCTCTTCTACGTTCAGTCCACCTCGCTGTTCGCCCTTTGCTGCGCGGCAGCCGTGGCGGCGGGGATGCCGAGGGAGCCGGCCGCGAGCAGTCCGCCCGCCGGTTAAGGCACGATCCCCTTCGTCGGTTTACCTCCGGTCCCATTTGCTGGATAATGCCGGGGGAACGCGGGGGTGACGCATGGCACAGCTGCAGCGTAGGTTCGGTCGGCGGTGGCCGGTGGCGGTGCTTGCGCTTTCCGGCGTGGCCGCCGTTTCGCTCGGAGACGTGGTGGCGGGATGGTACGTAATCGCCGGGCGCGCACCTTCGGCGGCTGGGGAATACCCGGTGCGCATCGCCTTGCGGCGGTCCGGACCGCCAGCCTCCGGGAGCCGATTTCTCGCCCAGGCGCACGAACCAGGCGCGGGGGACCTTGCGCCTGCCGCCGAAACGGCCACGGCGGCGGAGGGCGCGGCCCACCTGCTGCCGCAACACTCGGCTGGCCCGCGCCTGGCGAATGCAATGTCAGGCCAGAGCCCTACGGGGGATGGGGCGCTGGCGATCAAGTTCGACCTCGCCGACACGACGGGATCGCGAGTTGGGGGATCGGCGATCGAAATCCGCAAGGCCATACGCCTGAACGGGGCCGACGCAGGGGACGCCCGCATCCACGTGGATGCCAGTTCCACGCTTTCGATGGCACGGGAGGAACTGGGCCGGATCCTGGTCAAGTCCGGCCGGCAGGAGCTTATCGGGCAACTCGGCTCCGGCGGGCGCTTCGTCAGCTTCGATGAGATGCGCAGCCGGGGGATCGAGGTGCGCTACGATCCCGTATTGGACCGCATCCTGGTCTCGATCTGACTACGGCTCACGCAGTCCCCGGCCCGCAAGCGCGATCAGATCTGGATCGTGATTGAGACGTTCTCCGAACTCGTGCCCGCTGCCTCGGCGATCCTCTGCTTGCAGCTCTGCACCAATTCTCCCAGCGGCACGGTCTCGCCTTCCGCGGCGCCCCGATGCTCGTCCGCTGAGCGACGTGCGGCAGAGGTCTCGCCGAAGAGCAACTCGCGCTCCGATGCGCCGAGTGCCACGGCAAGTGCCTGAACCGACTTCTGGCGGGGCCGCACATCGTCCCGTTCCCACTTCCAGACGGTCGGCTTGCTGACGCCGACGAGCCGCGCCAGGCCGATAAGGCTGATGCCGCGTTGCTTGCGAATTCGCCGGAGACGGGTGCCGAAGCTTTCCTCGCTGGCCGGCTCGTCCGCGGGCGGCGAGCCGTGGTCCTCCGCAGAAACCGGCTGCGGCCCGCTCAGCAATTGCGAGGCGCTCAGCGTCGCGCGGCTGATGCGCTTCTCGAACTTGCAGCCGAAGAACTCGTTGCTCGCCCATACGACATCGGCCTCGGTTGGCCCGGCGTGGGGCAGGACCACTTCGATCCGTTCACCGACGGAGAGTTGCCCGGATGTCTGCAGGAGAAGGCCGGTCTCAGAGAGGTCGTGCACGACGACGTTCAGCGCTTCGCCCGAACTGCTCGCCCCCGGTGCAAGCAGGCGCAGCTTGCGGCGCGGCCCGACACGGCTTTCCACGGCGCGGCGGCGTTGCTCGAGATGGGCTTCTATCGACATGTTGCAATCTCCCTTGCGGGAGGACTCAAGCCCATCCAGGTTAATTTCAGGTTTAGGAACGGACGCCGCGGCTGCATTCTGGGACATAGTGTTTACGCAAAAGGACCTTTCGTTGCCGCTGCGGTGCTCATCCTGATCCCGGGCAGCTGTCTTGGGTTGCTTTGCCGCGCTTCTGCTTGGGACCGCTGCAGCGGCCGGCGGTTGCCTTCTCAAGCCGCTACAGGAGAGGCAACCCTGTGAATATAGGAACATTCACTCACATCGCCGCGCGAGCGCCGCGCGCCGCCGCCGAAGCACTGCTCACCGCAAACGCAGATCAGGGCTGCGCATGCTCCAGGCCGGGAACGCTCAGTGTGCGCCCTCCCCCATAATCCTCGCGGACGAGGATCACGCCCTTCTTCTCCAGATGCTCGAGCAGGCGCCTGATGCGGCCGGGAGAGTTGGTCCCGTAGACGCGCGAGAGTTCGTCTTCGTCGGGACCTTCGCCGCGTTCGGCCATCGTTCGGGCGATGAGCAGGAACGGCGCCAGCACGTCGTCTTCCAGCTCGGAGCCCAGTTCCGCGATCGCTTCCCGTTCCCGCTCCGGCAGGCGGTCGAGACCGGCGAGAGCCATCGCGAAGCGGCGGCGGAAGCCGGACATGTCGAGCCCAGCGGAGACATGGCGCTTGCGGCACTGCGTGAGAAAGGCCTGGAATAGCGCGGCCGTGGGTCGGAAGGCAGAGCCCGCATCGGCGGCCATTTCGCGCAAGATCGACTGGACTGCCTCCGTGCGCTCTTCCGCGGGCTGTTCCGGGGCCTCAGGCCCTGCCGGCGGTTGCGGCTGCCCCAGTTCTTCCATGCGATGGGCGATCTCGGCTGCACTGTCGGAAGAGGGCGCAGGCGGCGGCGGCGGAGCTTCAATCCGCGCTTTGGCGGCGGGGGCAAGCTGCGTGTGGAGCAGCGCCTCCATGTCTTCCGGCGGGGCCGAGGGCAGAGGGAGCAGTCCCCCACTGCTGGCCCGTGGGCCCGATGTGACCGAACCGATCCGCACTTTTATCGGCCGCCGCGAGATCGCCGGACCGAGACCCAGGAACCGGCCGCGTTCGAGGTCGCGGATCTGCTCCGCCTGGCGCCGCTCCATGCCCAGCAGGTCGGCCGCGCGGATCATGTCGATATCCAGGAAGGTGCGGCCCATCAGGAAGTTCGAGGCTTCGGCGGCCACGTTCTTGGCCAGCTTCGCCAGGCGCTGCGTCGCCACGATGCCCGCAAGCCCTCGCTTGCGGCCGCGGCACATAAGGTTGGTCATCGCATTCAGCGAAATCCGCCGCGTGTCCTCGCTGATCTCGCCGGACACCGCCGGAGCGAACATCTGCGCTTCGTCGACCACCACCAGCGCGGGAAACCAGTGCTCGCGCGGGGCATCGAACAGGGCCGAGAGGAAGTGCGCCGCGCAGCGGATCTGCTGCTCCACGTCGAGGCCTTCCAGCGCCAGGACCACCGAGACCCGGTGCTTGCGGGTGCGCTCCGCCAGTGTCTCGATCTCGGCGACGGAGTGACTCGCCCCGTCGATGACCACGTGATCGAAGTGGTCGGCCAGCGACACGAAATCGCCTTCCGGATCGACGATAACCTGCTGGACGAGCCCCGCGCTCTGTTCCAGCAGACGCCGCAGCAGATGCGATTTGCCGGAGCCGCTGTTCCCCTGCACCAGCAGGCGCGTGGCGAGCAGTTCTTCGATGTCAATCCGCACAGGCTTGCCGGACTCGTCCTCGCCAATGACAACCTGCGCTTCCACCGGCCTGGCGATAGCCGCCGGCGGCGTCAGGCCCAAGGCTCCGACGAGCGCTTTCGGTGCTTTTTCAACACCCGCGCCGCGGTCGGGCTTCAGCCCGCCGGATCGAAGCCCTTGGCGCGGAAGATTTCCTGGCCGCGCCGGTACACGATCAGCTTCTTCAGGGTGACGGGATGGAAGAACGCTTCCAGCACCTGGCCGGCTTCGTTGCGGGCATAAACCTCGTAGCAATCGCCCTGCACCAGCGCTTTTTCGAGTTGCCAGCCTTCGGCCCAGACTTTCTTGCGCAGCTCCGCCATCGGCTTCCACTTGTCCTTGGGGCCGGAGTTGCAGGTCACCTCCCCATCGGCCTGGGCGGGCGACGCCATTAGGGCGCAGCCGAGCGCCGCGGCGAAGGCGACCAGTGGGGGGCGAATCGTTTTCATGCGAAAGTCCTTTCTCGTGTTACCTTGGTCGAAACGCGCCAGGCGCGCAGCAGCCAGGCCATGGCTAGCGGCAGAAGATGAATGGCCGCTGGTTTCCAGTTCCAGTCGAGCAGCAGCCAGTGCGCGAGCGCCAGCACAAACGCCGCATAGACGAGCCGCTGGATGCGCTTCCAGCCTCGCCCAAGCCACCGCATCGCGCGGTCAAAGCTGACCGCCGCCGGCAGGATCATCAGGAAAAGCGCGAGCCATCCGGTCCAGATGCCGGGCAGGCCCAGCTCGTCCAGCATCGCCGCGATAGTGCGCATGTCGATGACATAGATCGCCAGGTGCAGCAGGGCATAGGCAAACGCCGCCACTCCCAGGTTGCGGCGGATGGAAAGCCAGCCGCGCAGGAAGCGGTTCGGGCCGAAGGCGTCGATCAGGGGCCCCGGCAGCATGGCCAGCACCATCAGGCGCACGGACGTCTCGCCGCTCGGGTGGAGCAGGTCCATCGGCAACGCCTCTCCGCCCACTAGCCCGCGCAGCATCAGCGCGGCCGGGACCGCCAGCAGGAGCCACAGGATCGCCTTGGCTGTGGCGCGCGGCAAGAGCGTCATAGCGTCGCCCAGCGGCGCAGGAGGTTGTGATAGACGTGGATCAGCCGGTCGAGATCGGGATCGTCCTTGGTCCGGCCCACCGATAGCGACTGGATCGACTGGTCGAGATCGAACAGCATCGACCGCGCCTGGGTATCCGCCACGGCGCTCTGCAGCCACAGGATCGCCGCGATGCGCTGGCCCCGGGTCACGGGAGTCACCTGGTGCAGGCTGCTGGACGGGTAGAGCACCATGTCCCCCGCCGCGAGCTTCACCCCCTGCCCGCCATAGGCATCCTCGATCACGAGTTCACCGCCGTCGTAATCGGCCGGGTCCGAAAGGAAGAGAGTGGCGGAAAGGTCGCTGCGGATCGTCCTGTTCGCATCCGGCATGCGCATCAGCGCGGAATCGACGTGCGTGCCGTAGTGTCCGCCGTTCTGGTACAGGTTGAACATCGGCGGGAAGATCGTCTCTGCCAGCGAGGCCGAGATGAACAGCGCGTTGTGCCCCAGCTTGCGCAGGATGGTGTTGCCGAGTTCGCCGGCCAGCGGATCGGCCCGGTCGAGCTGGAGGTTCTGCTTAACCGCCACCGAACGCGAGCCGGCCGTTTGCGCCCCGTCTACCCAAGCTGCTGCATCGAGCAGCTCGCGCATGGCGGCGACTTCATCCCGGTCCAGGACCTGTTCGATGACGATCAGCATGTCTTACCTGTTTGCAGCACGGGCCGGAGGCGGTTTGCGCCGCCCCCGGCCCCGCTTCGTCAGAACCGGCCCGTCAGGGTCAGCGTGGCGCGGCGTTCGTCACCCTTGTAGAGGAAGTGACCGCTTCGGTAACCGGCAACGTAGTAGTTCTCGTTGCTGAGGTTGGTCACGTTCACCCGCGCCGCGATGTTCGAGCTGAGCTTGTAGCTCGCGAAGGCATCGAACGTCCAATACGAGGGCACCTTGTAGGTGTAGGTGTTCAGCGTGAAGTTGTAGCTCGGCGCCGAGTCCGGCTGGCCGGTGTACATCGCTCCCTTGTAGGTCGCCGTGCCGCCGAAGGCGAACGCCTCCGTCGCCTGGTAGCGCAGCTGCCCGGTGAAATGGTTGTTGGCGAAGTTCGACAGGTTCTTGCCGACGTAAGTCTCGCCCGCCGGAGCTGCCGCGCTGGTCCGGAGGATCTCCGAGTCCATGAACGTCGCGCCGATCTGGCCGGAAAGCTGCGGCGTGATGTTGCCGACCAGGCCCAGTTCCACGCCCTTGATCCGGTGCTTGCCGGTGTTGAGCGAGCCGCCGGGCTCGTAGCCGGTGCCAACCGATTCGAAGACATCGTCCTTGGTGGTCCGGAACAGCGCTGCGGTGACCATGAAGCGGTCGTCGAACAGGTCCCACTTGGTGCCGAGTTCGAAGTTCGTCGAGGTTTCCGGCCGCCCGTCGCCCGCGGTCGAAGTACCGTCGCCGGGAACGCAGATGCCGCCATAGCCGCAGCTGCTGCCCAGATCGGATTCGCCGCCATTGATGTTTCGGGCAGTGCCCCAGCTGAAGTAGACCATGCCTTCTTCATGCGGCTTCACCACCACGCCGGCGTGGCCGTTCCACAGCGTGTCACCATAGCTGTATTCGGTGGTCCGCAGCGGATCGCCGACCGGGCGGCTGAGCGCCGTGATCGTGTTGCTGTAGTCGAAGTTGTCGAGACGCACTCCGCCGTGCAGCGTGAGCCAGGGGGTCACATCGACGGTGTCCATCAAGTAGAACGACCAGGTTTCCACCTGCCAGTTCGAATCCTCACCCCCGCGCGTGATCTGGCGGCCCAGCAGCGAACCGATGTCACCCGCCACTACCGTGCGGTCAGGTCCTGCGGTGGTCAGGCAGTAGCTCGTGCCGCAGTTCGGCGTACCGGTGTTGGTGACCTGGAAGACGCCGTTGCGAACCTGCTGGTCGGAATATTCCGCACCCACGATCAGCGTGTGCTGCATGGAGCCGGTGGCGAACTTGCCGATCGCGTTGAGCTGGTTGACGAAATACTCGACCTCTTGCCAACCCTGGTGGGTGCTCAGCGTCAGCGCCGCGTAGTTGCCGGTCGCCGGATCGTAGGCCCCTCCGCGCAGCCCGGTGACGACATAGCCGTTCTCCGTGGTGCCGTAGCGGGTGCTGTTGATGACCTGCAGGTTCTCCGACGGTTCGAAGAAGATCCGTCCGGTGAAAGTGTCGACCTCGGACTCCATGAAGTCCTCGTCTTGCAGGTAGGCCGGCACATCGTGCCAGGGGGCGTAGCGGGTGACGTTGCCCTCGGTGCCGGTCGGCGGCGGGAGATAGCCGCCCAGGTCCGGCGAGTCCTCGGCCGCGAGGTGATAGTAGTCGAGCAGGACGCGCACGCTCTCGCTCGGCGTCAGCAGGGCGGACACCGCCGCGCCCCAGCGCTCGCGGTCGGCGGGCTCGCGGTCCGGCACGTCCTGGCTGGAATAGAGCAGGTTGGCGCGGATCGCGGCGCTGTCGGACAGGCGGAAGTTGCTGTCGAGCGCCGCACGCCAGTACTCGTCCGTGCCCGCGCCCAGCTCGACCTTGTTGAAGTTGTAGTCGGTGCTCGCCTGCTTTGTGATGGAGTTCACCGCGCCGCCGCTGGTGCCGCGGCCGCCGAAAGTGCCGCTCGGCCCTTTGGTGATCTCGATCTGCTCCACCGCAAAGCTTTCGCGCGTGGTCATGCCGGGATCGCGCAGGCCGTCGACGAACACGTCGCTGCGCACTTCCTCGCCGCGGATGATGTAGCGGTCGCCGAAAGCATTGCCGTTCTCGCCCGTGCCGACGGTTACGCCCGGCGTTCCGTCGAGGATGTCGCGCAAGTCGCTCGCGCCGGATTCCTCGATTTGGGTCTCGGTCAGCACGGTGATCGTCGCCGGCGTCTCCGACAGCGGCTTCACCCGGCGCGGATCGCCGGACACGCGCGCTTTGTAGGGCGCGCCTTCCTGCGTGTAGGGGTTCACGTCGGCCGTGCGGTCCTCGATCCGCAGCGTGCCGAGTTCGACTTCCTCGGCTTCCGCGCTCTCCGCATCCTGGGCGGCGGCCGGGTTGGCCATGAGGGCGGCGGTAAGGCCGAGCGCCATCGCCGTAGTCGGCCGGCGCAGGCTGGCCGGGCGCACTACGCCCGTGTGCTGGTTACGCATTGTCGTGTCCTTCCTGTTTTTAATCTGTTCTGAGCGAGTATTCGATGGGCAGGGATAGAGTGACGCTGTCCTGCCGCATGGAGGAGGGCATGCGCGGCAGCGGCGCGGCGCGGGACAGAAGCTCTAGCGTGACGCCGTCGAGCAGTTCGTAACCGCTGCTTTTTCGGACGCTGGCGCCGGAGATGCCGCCGTTTCGGTCCACGGTGAAGCGGACGGTCACGACCCCTTGCTGCCGCGCCTTCTTGGCTTCGGGCGGGTAGACCTTGCGCTTCGCAAGGTGAGCCATGACCTTGGCGTAATAGTCCTGCTGCTGCCGCTTCGCCTGGGCGGAATCGCCCGGACTGTCTTCCTGCCCCTCGCTGGCTTGCGCGCGGGCCGGGGCCTGGGCGGCCGGCTGTGCGGGGGCGGCGGCCGCGACGGTCTGCGGCGCAGGGCGCGGCGCGACGGGTGCAGGCGCAGGTGGTGGGAGGCGGACCGCGTCCTGCGGGAGCGGGGCGCGCGGCTGCGGCAGGTCGATCGGCGAAGGCTGCTGCGTCGGCTGGACAGCCGGTTCCACCGGGTCGGCAGTGGGCTGCGGCTCGCTCGCCGCTTCGGCGGCGGCCAGCGGCGGAAGCTCGAGCATCACCACCGGCTCCGGCTCGCGGACCTCAGGCGCGCGGGCCCAGGTCAGCGCCAGCGCAACCACGGCAGCGTGAGCAGCAAACACCGCCGCCGCCGCGCCGCCCCAGCGCACCGCTTCAGGCGAGGAGGCCGCCCGCGCGATCATCGGCCCGGCGCCGCCTCGACCCCGACCAGGCCGACGTGGAGATAACCGGACGCGCGCAGGCCGTTCATCGCCTCCATGATCGTGCCGTAGGGCACGGCCTTGTCTGCGCGCAGGAACACGCGCTGCTCGCGGTCGCCGCCGGTCGCGGCCTCGATCGCCTGCCCGAGCCCCCCGGCGCTGACGGGCGTTTCGTTGACCACCATCGCACCGCCGGCGCGGATCGAGAGATAGACCGGCGTTTCCGGGCGCGGCGCAGGCTCGGCGCTGGCGACGGGCAGATCGACATCGACGTCCACCGTAGCCAGCGGGGCTGCGACCATGAAGATGATCAGCAGGACCAGCATGACGTCGATGAACGGCGTCACGTTGATCTCATGCGCCACGGCCAGGTCGTCCTCGCCGCTGCTGCTGCTGCTTCCGAGCCGCATCGCCACCGGCTCAGCCCCTCGCCGCCGCGATCGTGCCGCGGCTGAGATCGCGCGAGACGACGCGCAGGAGCGCTGCGGCGGTATCCGCCACCACCGCGCGATGGGCGGCGATCTGCCGGGCGAAGTGGTTGTAGATGACCACTGCGGGGATGGCGGCGACAAGGCCCAGCGCGGTCGCCAGCAGCGCTTCGGCGATACCCGGAGCGACGACGGCGAGGTTGGTGGTCTGCTTCTCGGCAATGCCGATAAAGCTGTTCATGATGCCCCAGACGGTCCCGAACAGGCCGACGAACGGCGCCGTGGCGCCGATCGTCGCGAGAACATTGACGCCCCTGGTCATCGTGCGGGCGACCTGCGCCTCGTGCCGGTCGAAGCGGGATGCCACGCGCTCCTTCACGCCTTCCGGATCGTGCAGAGCGTCGGCCGAGAGGAGTAGCTCAGCGTTGGCGCCCTGAACCATCGCCGATCCGGCCAGGGCCGGCTTGTCGCCTGCTTCAGCCAGCGAGCGCAGCGCGTCCGCATCCTGGCGCACCTGATTGGCCAGGAGCGTGGCCTTGCGCAGTTCCAGCGTCTTGGCGACGAACACCGTCCAGCTAACGATCGAAGCGACGATCAAGCCGATCATCACCAGCTTCACGACCCAATCGGCTTCGGCGAACATGCTCCCCACCGAAAGATCGGTCGGGATCGTCTCTACCGGCGCCCCCAAAGCGGCTGCCGGGAAGCCGGCGCCAGCGATCGCGAACGCACAGATGCGCACTGTTGAAAATTTCCTCACGCTGTCCCCTGATGGCAACGAATCATTGCTCTATTGCGAGTCACTTGCAGATAGGTTCGGCTAATGCAAGCTATTCTCAATAAGTGAGTAGAAGTAGCTAGGCGGGTGGGGCGCGGAACCGAACCGGGCGGTGGTGCGCTTGTCCCAGCGGGATCAAACCTCCACCGACCACCATGCTTCGAGAGCGACGGAGACAGCGATGACTTCTCATGAACAGCAGCCACTCACTTCCAGCGGCGCTCAGGAGAAGGCTGCCGAAGCGGGCCAGGAAGGCGCGAGCTTCGCCGATAAGGTCGAAACCAATCGCGCGGAATTCGGTACCGTCCCCCTGTTTATCGAGGGTGAGGAGCGCCAGACCGCGGAGACGTTCCAGGTCTTCGACCCGGGCCGTCCGGAGGACGTCGTCGGTCATGCGGCTTCGGCCACCGAAGCCGATGCCTTGGACGCCGTCGCCGCAGCGGACCGGGCGTTTCGCGACTGGGCCCTGCTCGCGCCGGAACAGCGGGCCGAGCTGCTGATCGACGCGCTCGGCGCGCTGCAGGACGGGCTCGACGAGCGGATCGAACTGCTGGTGCGGGAGAACGGCAAAGTACGGATGGAGGCGACCATCGAGATGTCGGTGTTCGAGAACCGGTGCCGGCTGGCGGCAGAGCTGGCGGCCGAGGTGTCACGGGTCGTCCATCTCTCGCCGGAACGAGGCCTCCGGCTAGAGCCGACGGTCGAAGGCGGCATCGAGCGGGCGCGGCCGACGATCCCCTACGTCTCGGAGATCAGCCGGATGCCGGTGGGAGTGGTCACGATCATCGTGCCGTTCAACTGGCCGCTGGCGATCCTGGCCGCGAGCCTCCCTTACGCTCTCGTCGCCGGCAACACCGTGATCGTGAAGCCGCCGCCCACGACTCCGATCGCCACCACGCTGACCCTGGCGAAGCTGGCGAGCAAGCTGCCCCGCGGCGTTCTCAACGTCGTGAGCGGCAGCAACGAGGCGGTGCAGCCGCTGATCGTCGACCCGCGGGTGCGCAAGGTGGTCTTCACCGGCAGCACCGGCGCGGGCAAGCGGATCATGGAGATGTGCTCCGGCAATCTCGCCCGGGTGACCCTGGAGCTCGGCGGCAACGATCCGGCGATCCTGCTGGAGGACGTCGAGCTGAACGACGCCGCCTTCGGAAGGCTGGTGACGGCGGGCTTCCTCACCACTGGGCAGGTGTGCATGGCGGCCAAGCGGATATACGTGCATCGGTCCCGCTTCGACGAGCTGGTCGAAGGCATGTCGGCGGTGCTTTCCACCTACAGGATCGGCCATGGGCTCGACCCGCAGACCACGATGGGGCCGCTCAACAGCAAGGCCCAGCGCGATTACGTGCAGCAGCTGCGCCGCGAAGCCGAGGCCGCAGGGCACGAGGTTCGCGAATTCGGAAAGCTGTCGGACGAAGCGGCGGGCGGCAACGGCTACTACCTGAAGCCGTCGCTGGTCCTCGCCCCCGACCCGGCCCTGGGCGTCGTCGACCAGGAGCAGTTCGGCCCGATCATGCCGATCCTGCCGTTCGATGATGTCGAGCCGCTGGTCGAAAGCGTGAACAACCACTGGTCGGGCCTATGCTCGTCCGTCTGGAGCGCGGACGTGGAGCGGGCCGCCGAGATCGGCCGCCGCCTGCGCACCGGCACGACCTGGATCAACAACGCCAATGCGGTGACACAGGACGACCGCGCCCCGTTCGGCGGCTTCCGGATGAGCGGCGTCGGGCGTGAACTGGGGCTCGACGGCATCCTGGCTTTCACCGAACCGCACACGCTGACTTTCGCGGCGGGGGATCACCACTGATCGGTCCGCTTCCGCAGTGCCGCCCACCTTTGATGCCCTGATCCCGGGGCCGACGGAATGATAAGCCTCGCGCCGCAAGCGACCATAACCGACGAAGAGCGGGAACGCGGGATCAAGCTCCTCGTCCGGGAAGCCGCGTATTCCAGCGGTGGTGTCGCGCTAACCAGCGGCGTGATCCTGACCGCCTTCGCGCTTCATCTCGGCGCTTCCAACCTGTGGGTCGGCCTGCTGGCGAGCGCCCCGTTCCTGACGCAGCTGATCCAGGTGCCCGCCATCCTGGTGGTGGAGCGCCTGCGCCAGCGCAAGCGCCTCTGCGTGGTCACCAGCGTGATCAGCCGGCTCATGCTCCTGCCGATGGCAGCCACGGCATTCTACACCGGGTTCGGCCCGCTGCTGGTCTTCCTACTGGCACAGTACTTCCTGTGCGGCCTGGGCGCGGTCGGCGGCTGTGCCTGGAACGGCTGGCTGCGGGATCTGGCACCGGAAGAGCGGCTCGGCCGGGTGTTCGCGCGCAGGACCGCGTGGAGCGCCGCCGTGAGCCTGTTCACCGGGATCGCCGCCGCCCTGATCATGGAAGGAACCCCGGAAGGATCGACCGAGCGCAGCATGGCCTTCGCCGCGATGTTCGTGGTCGGCTGCGTAACCGGTCTGCTGAGCGCACACATCGTCGCGCGGATGCCGGAGCCGGTCATGCCCGCGCCGAGCGAGCGGCTGAGCCTGACCAGCCTGCTGCGTGCGCCGATGTCGGACAACAACTTCAAGCGGCTGATGATCTTCGTGATGACCTGGCAGTTCGCGGTGAACTTCGCGACGCCGTTCTTCACCGTGTTCATCGTCAGGCGGCTGGGCTTCGACGTTAGCCTGGTGATGGTGCTCGGCGCGGTCAGCCAGCTTGCCAACCTCGTGGCGCTCAGGACCTGGGGCCAGCTGAGCGACAGGTTCTCCAACAAGTCCGTGCTCAGGGTCGCGGCGCCGGCCTACATCTTCGGCATCGTCGCGATGATCGGCGCTTCGCAGTCGAGCAACGAGACTTTCGTGGTGACCTGGCTGACCGTGCTGCACGTGCTGATGGGCGCCTCGGTTGCCGGGGTCACGCTCGCTTCCACCAACATCGCGCTCAAGCTTTCGCCGAAAGGCTCGGCCACCGCCTACCTCGCCACGAACGCGCTGGCGACGTCGGCGGCTGCGGGCCTGGCGCCGATCGTCGGCGGGCTGCTGGCGGATTTCTTTGCGGCGCGGAAGATCGAGTTGATCGTGCGCTGGACCAGCCCGAGCGCGAACCTGGCGCTGCCGCTGACTCTGAGCCACTGGGACTTCTATTTCCTGCTGTCCGGACTGATCGGCCTTTATGCGATCCACCATCTCAGCCTGGTGAAGGAGGAGGGCGAAATTCATCATACCGCGCTGGTCGAGGAAGTCCTGGCGCGGGCCCGCCGGACGGCGCGGAACGCTTCGAGCGTGGCCGGCCTGCGCGCCGCGACGGAGCTGCCAGGCGCCCTTGTCCGCGACGCCACCGTGCGTTTCCGGCTGCTGCGCGCGCAGCGGAACAAGGAAAGCGGTACGGCGAGTTGACGACGGTTCAGGCGCAGATCGCGAGCGAGCGCCCCTCCCCTACCCTCCAGGAAATCGTCGTGCTTCGGAGCCTATCGGTCCGATCAGACCTTCCAATTTGCACCGGCATCGCCCACATTGCTGCGATGCAACACAAAGATGGAAGCGAACGCGCTCCGCTACCCAGCGACGCGGTCAGGCTGGCTATGATGGAAGCGGTCGCGGGCAAGCTGCTGGTTACGGCGACTTACAACGGGCGGGAGATGACGCTGGCCCCGCACACGCTGATCCTGCGGCACGGCGAGATGTACGCCGGCGCTCTCAACCTCGACAAGACCTGGCGCTCCGACGAAAGCCCGCGGCTCGGTTACTTCAAGCTGGCGGGTCTGAGCGACGTCACGGTGACGCGGAAGCAGTTCGAGCCCATAGCCGGGTTCCAGGACACGGTTCCGCAGGCCGACGATCAGCTCGTTCTCGCGGTCGCCTGACGGGCGCCGTTCGCCAACGGATCGGCGGTATCGCCGCCGCCCCATCGGCAATCGACGCGACAGCCGGGCTGGACGCCGCCGCATTCGCGATACATGGGGCCACCCACTCGCCGGTGTGCGAGCTATCGCGCCTGCAACCCGTGCAGCCGGAGAGGCCCCACACCAAGTTCGTGGACATGAATTTCAAGCTAGCGATCGCCGCGGACCGAGTTGGGCCCAGGATCGTTCAACGACTTAAGGAGCAAGGATAGATGAAGGGTTTCAAGGAGCCGAGTTTCCAGGACAGGGCGGCCGCTTCGGCCCGGGCCAAGACCACCGCACTGGAAAAGCTCAAGTCGGCACCCAAGCTGGACGAGGCCCAGCTGGCCGAGCGAGCCGCCCGCGCCGCGGAGCGCGAGGCGAAGGCAGCCGCCAAGCGCGAGGCCAAGCAAGAGGCCCAGCGCCTGGAGCGCGAGCAAGCGCTGCAGGCGAAGAAGGAGCAGGAGCTCGCGGCGGAGCAGGAGCGGCTCAAGGCCGCGGCACCGGTTCGCACCGAAGCGGAGCTCAAGGCTGCGCGCGACGCGCGCTATGCCGCACGGAAGAAGCGCAAGAAGTAGAGGCAGAGCAGACGATCGGCGCACTTCGTCCTCTCCGCTGGACGAAGGAACGCAGTTGAGGTTACCGTTGGCTATGGATCCGGCAGATCATGTGCTCCTCCCGCCCGAGCTGTCGCCGATCCTGGAAACCGTGCTCGACGCCGTGGTCGTGGTCACGATCGAGGGGCGGGTCATCGGCTGGAACACGGTTGCCGAGGAGATCTTCGGCTGGCCTGCGCGGGAGGCCCTGGGCCGCGCCCTTTCCGATCTCATCATCCCGCCGCAGCACCGGGAAGCGCACGACCAGGGCATCAAGCGCCTGATCGCCGGCGCGCCGCCGCGCGTGCTCAACCGGCGGATCGAAATATCCGCGTTGCGGGCCGACGGATCGGAGTTCCCGGTCGAGCTGTCGATCACCTCGGTAAACACTTCCGGCGGGCCCGTGTTCGTCGGGTTCCTGCGCGACATCACCCAGCGCAAGCTGGCCGAGGAGGTGCTGCGCCGGCAGTCGATCGAATCCCGGCTGATGTTCGACCTGGCGACGATGGCGACGCAGGCGGAATCGTTCGAGGAGGCGCTCGCGGAAGGCTTGGCGGCGATCTGCCGCCTGTCGGGCTGGCCGGTCGGGCACGCGTTTACCGTGCTCGGACAGGATCCCGGCAGGCTGATATCGACCGACATCTGGCACGAGGCCGAACCGGGGGCGGCCGAGGCGATGCGCGAAGCGACCGAGGCGGTCGCCTGGGACATCGGCGTGGGGCTGCCTGGCACGATCCTGCGCACCGGCGAGCCGCTGTGGCTGACCGATACCGACCACGAGCTCAACTTCTTCCGCAAGACGGCAGGCTTCCGCGCCGGGTTCGGCTTCCCGCTGACCTGCGAGGGGCGGGTCATCGCCATCCTGGAGTTCTTCTCCAGGTCTCCCGAGAAACCCAATCCCGAACTCCTGCTGACGGTCCGCACCCTGGGCGAACAGGTCGGCCGGGTGTTCGAGCGCCGCCGCCGGCAGGACCGTGAGGCTCTGCTCGTCGATGAACTCAATCACCGGGTGAAGAACCTGCTGATGGTGGTGCAGTCGGTCGCCCGGCAGACGTTCCGCTGGAACCCCTCGCCCGAAGCCGCTCTGACTGCGTTTCTCGGCCGCCTCGCGGCTCTGGCCAAGGCGCATGACCTGCTGCTCGCTTCGGACTTGCGCGAGGTCGGCCTGCGCGACGTCGTGGAAGGGGCGATCAAGGGTTCCGGCAGCGCGCTCGAACGGTTCAGCATCGACGGCAGGAACACTCCGGTCCCGGGCAGCTACGCCACGCCGATCGTGCTGGCGGTGCACGAGCTGTGCACGAATTCGGTGAAGTACGGTTCGCTCTCCTCGCCCGAGGGCGTGGTGCAGCTCAACTGGGGCCGCTCGGACCAAGGGGATCAGTTCGTGTTCGAGTGGCGCGAGATCGGCGGACCAGCCGTTTCACCGCCTTCGCGCACGGGGTTCGGATCGATCCTGCTGGGCCGCATGCTGGAGGCCGAACTCGGCGGCAAAGCGGAGATCGAGTACGCCGCAGACGGCTTGCGCTGCCGCTTCACCACTCCGGTACCGAACGCCGACCCCGGTCTGTAGGCCGGCGCCTCCTCCTAGCCGCCGCTGCTACCTCTCCAATATTGCACAACCGCACGGAGGCTGCGGCAGCGGCTTGTCCGCTTTTGATGTCACTTCGACTAACGCGGATTTCCTTTACGCGACTTTCGTGTTAAGCCGAGTCGCATGAAAGATGATGTCACCAAGAAGCGGCCTTATCGGCAATCGGCTCGGGCTCGCGCCGCGGAAGCAACCGGGGAGCGTATCCTCGACGTGTTCGCCGCGCGGCTGAGCGAAAGCTGGTTCGACGAGATCAAGCTGGAGGACGTCGCGTCCGAAGCCGGCGTCACGGTGCAAACCGTCATCCGGCGCTTCGGCGGCAAGGAAGGGCTACTGGAAGCGGTGCACGACCGCCTGGGCTGGCAGATCCGCCAGCGGCGCGAAGTGCCCGCCGGCGATGCAGCGGGTGCGGTGTCCGCGCTGGCGACGGATTACGAGGCGGTCGGCGAACTGGTGTTGCGATCGCTCGCCCAGGAGGAGCGCTATGCCCCGGTAAAGGCAATGACCGACATCGGCCGCAAGATGCACCGCGAATGGATGAGCATCGCGTTCAAGCCGTGGCTCGACCCGCTTTCCGAAGGCGAGCGGCGGAAGGCAGTGGATGCGCTGGTGGTCGCGGGAGACATCTACGTGTGGAAGCTGATCCGCAAGGACATGCAGCGGCCGATCGCCGAGTATCGCGCGCTGGTGCAGCGCATGTGCGCCGCCGCGGTGGGCATCCCACATAAGCAATTGTTCAACGACACGGAGTCGGGAGACGCGTGATGACCTGTGAACGTGTGCTCAGTTTTCTCCTCACCACCTGGGAAGGCGGCGGTTCGGTCGGACCGGCCATGACCGTCGCACGCAAGCTGCGACAGCACGGCCACAGGATCCGTGTGATGAGTGACCGGTGCAATGAACCCGAGGCCCTGGCGGCCGGCGCCGAGTTCGTGCCGTGGTCCCGGGCCCCGAGCAGGCCCGATCGCAGCAAGGACAGCGACGTGTTCCGCGACTGGGAAGCCGAAACCCCGCCGGAGCAGATCGGGCGCGTGATCGACCGGATCATGGCCGGGCCGGCGCTGGCCTATGCCCAGGACATCATCGAGGAACTGCAGCGGAACCCTGTGGATCTGGTGGTCTCGAGCGAGATGCTGTTCGGCGTGATGATCGGCTGCGAGGCGATCGGTCAAAAGCATGCCCTGCTCACCGCCAACATCAACCTGTTCCCGACCCCCGGAGTGCCGCCGCTCGGGCCCGGGCTGCTGCCCGCGAAGTCCCCGGAGGAGGAGGCGCTGCACGAGGAGATCACCCGGGCGAACCGCCAGTTGTTCGAGCGCGCCCTGCCCCCGGTCAACGCGGCAAGAGCCGAGTTCGGTCTGCGGCCGCTGGCGAACATCGAAGAACAGTTCGCCTCCGCCGAGCGTATGCTGCTGGGCACGAGCCAGGCCTTCGACTTCGCCCCCGAGGCAATCCCGCCGCACATCCGCTATGTCGGCCCACAGCTCGACGATCCCGCATGGGCCCCGGACTGGCAATCGCCATGGGGCGAGGACGACCGGCGGCCGCTGGTGCTGGTCTCCTTCAGCACGAGCTTCCAGGATCATGCCGCGGTGCTGCAGCGGATCGCCGACGCCGCGGCCGACCTGCCGGTCCGCCTGCTAGTGACGCTCGGCGCGACGATCGCCCCGAGCCAACTTCGCGCGGCAGCCAATAGCCGCTTGGTCGAGGCTGCGCCCCACAACATGGTGATGCCGCAGGCCTCGCTCGTCATAACCCATGGCGGGCATGGCACCGTCACCCGCGCGCTGATGCACCGCAAGCCGCTGATCGTCGTGCCCCATGGGCGCGACCAGAACGACAATGCCGCCCGGGTCGCCGCGCGCGGGGCCGGCCTCGTGCTCGGCGCGCAGAGCTCGGCGGAAGAGTTCGCGGCCGCGATCCAGCAGGTGCTCTCCGAACCCGGCTTCGGAGCTGCGGCAAGGGCACTGGGCGACAGGGTGGCGGCCGATGCGGAGCATTCCCCGGTCGTTGAGGAGCTCGAGCGGATCGCGCTCCGCCCCTCGGCATCCCGCTCCCTTCAGGCGGCCTGAGGAGCTCGCCCGATGGCGGATCAACATCGCGGCACGTGCTTCTGCGGCGCTGTCGAAGTGAGCGCCTCGGGAGAGCCGATCGACATGGGTTACTGCCACTGCGGTTCCTGCCGGGCCTATTCGGGAGCGCCCTTCGTGGCCTTCACGATCTGGCCGGAAGATCGAGTGGAGGTCACCGGGCACGTCGGCAGCTACGACAAAGCCGGGACGAGCGAGCGCGTGTTCTGCTCGCGCTGCGGCGGGCACCTGCTGCTGCGTCACCCGCACCTCGGGCTGACCGACATCCGCGCCGGGATCCTCCCGAGCGTGACGTTCACGCCACGCTCGCACCTGAACTACGCCGCGCGGGTGATGCCGGTGCGGGACGGGTTGCCGAAGTTCAGCGATATGCCGGTGGAGATCGGCGGATCGGGCGAGTTGATAGTCGAGTGAAGCAATCCCGAGCCGCTAGAAATCCTGCACGGTGGGCCGAAGGACGATCTCGTTGACGTCCACATCGGCCGGTTCGGCAATGGCGAAGGCGATCGCGCGGGCCACCGAGTCGGACGGGATGGCGATTTCGTAGAACGCGTTGACGCCTTGCGCCGCTTCGGCGTGCGAAGTGCCCTGCTTCAGTTCGGTGTCGACCGCTCCGGGCGAGATCGTCGTCACCCGGATGGCCCCGCCGACTTCGTGCCGCAGCCCTTCGGAGATCGCCCGTACCGCGAACTTGGTGCCGGAGTAGACCGTTCCGCCCGGGCTGAAGACCTTCACGCCGGCGACCGACGAGATGTTGATGAAGTGGCCGGAGCCCTGCTCCTCGAAGATCGGCAGCGCCGCGGCGATGCCGTAAAGCACCCCCTTGATGTTGATGTCGATCATCCGGTCCCACTCGTCGACCTGGGTGGCCGACATGGGCGCGATCGCCATCAGCCCCGCGTTGTTGACCAGCACGTCGATCCGCCCGAACCGCTCGCGCGCCGCCTCCACGAAAGCCTGCACTCCGGCCTGGCTGGTGACGTCGACCACGGCATAGCCGGCGTTCTCGCCGATCTCCCCGACGATGCGCTTGAGGTTCTCCTCTCGCCGGGCGCCGAGGAACACTTTCGCGCCGCGGGAGGCGAGCAGCCGGGCGGTCGCTTCGCCGAGGCCGGAGGAAGCGCCGGTGATCACAACGACCTTGCCTTCGATGTCTGTCACGATCGTCTCCTGAAGCTGGCCGCAGCCGGTGGCGGCGTGGGTGCCGAATGCCGTTCGGACGCGCCGGCCTGGAAGCTCAGGTAATGGCTGCCGGCGGGACAGGTTCCCCCGGGCCGATCGCTGCAATCGTATGACGGTATCGCCGCCGACTTCATCGGAACGTCGCAGGAATATCATACCGCGGTAGCATAGCGGGCTTATCATGCCGCCATGATCAAGCCGGGGTCAGCTGCAAGTCTCGCGCGTTTCCTGGCAGGCTCCTGCGTGGTCCTTTCATGCTTCGCGGTGCCTCTGCTGGCCGCAGGGCCGGGCGACAACCCCCGCTACCTTGTGCCGGAGCGCCGTTTCGTGGCGCCCGAAGCGCGCCAGGGCGTCGCGTCGAGCGGCGAGGCGATCTACGCCATCGACAACAGCAACATCGGCAAATACGCACCGGACGGTGCCAGGATCGCTGCGTTCGCCGGCGACCCGGAGGCATTTCCGCATCTCAACAGCTGTACTCTCGCCGAGCGCGAGCTCGTCTGCGCAGCTTCCAATTACCCGGCGACGCCGCACCGCGGGACGATCGAGTTCTTCGACCCCGAAACGCTCGCCCATCTCCGGTCGGTCGCGCTGCCCGACAACCCCGGCTCGTTGACGGCGCTCACTCGCCGCGACGGCCGCTGGTGGGCGGTGTTCGCGCATTACGACGGCAAGGGCGGCGTTCCCGGGCGGGATCACCGCGCCACGATGCTGGCCGAACTCAACGCGCAGTTCCGCGCCGTGCGGCGCTTCGCGTTCCCGCAAAGCGTGCTCGACCGCATCTCCCCCCGCAGCGTGTCCGGCGCGGCTTGGGGAGCCGACGGCAGGCTCTACGTCAGCGGACACGACAAACCGGAGGTCTATGCCATGACGGTTCCGCCCGAAGGCGACGTGCTGCGCCACGAGGAGACTTACGCCGTCGCGTCGTTCGGCCAGGCGATCGACTTCGATCCGCACGATCCCGCACTCCTCTGGTCGATCGATCGGGACAGCCGCAGCGTCATCGCCAGCCGCATACCTGCAAGCGGGGTGCAGCGGTGAAGGCGCTTCGCCGTCGGCCCCGGCTGCTTCTGCTGGCGGGAGCCGGGCTGCTCCTCGGCGGTGCATCGATGAGCGGCGGAGGCGGGGTTCCGCCGGATCCGGCATCCTTCCCGGCCCCGCCGGCGGATCGGGGGGATTTCTCGGTCCTGACCTACAACGTCAAAGGGCTGCCGTGGCCGGTGGCGCTGGGGCGCGGAGCGGCATTGCAGCGGATCGGCGACCGGCTGGCGCATATGCGCGCCGCGGGACAGCAGCCGAGCGTAGTCGTGCTGCAGGAAGCCTTCATCGGCGAAGCCAAGGCGATCGGCGAACGCGCCGGTTACCGCTACCGCGTGTTCGGGCCGCGCGACAGCGTGGCTTCCGCGCACCCGGGCATAGAGCGCCGCTGGTACCTGGGGGAGACCCAGGGGAAGCAGCTCGACAGCGGGCTGCTGATCCTGTCCGACTTCCCGATCACGGACATGGCCAGCGCCGCCTTCCCGACGGACGCCTGCGCCGGGTTCGATTGCCTGGCGGCCAAGGGGGTCGTGCTCGTCACGATCGAGGTGCCAGGGAAAGGCCCGGTTGCGGTCGCCACGACGCATTTCAACAGCCGCGGCGCCTCGCTCGCACCCGGGCCGGCGACGGCCCACGCCTTCGCGGCGCAATCGCAGTTCCTCGCCGCGTTCCTCAAGCGTGAATGGCGCGCCGGCACGCCGCTGGTCCTGGCGGGGGACTTCAACGTAGGCCGGCGGCCGTTCCGCATGGCGACCCTGCCGAAGGCGCTGGCGACCGTATCGGGCGAGCGTGCGCCGGCCGAGGGCCTGCGGGCGACGATGACCGCGGACAAGGCGGGGATCGGCCGCTCGCCCGACGCACTGTCGATCCGCGACAGCGCCCGCGACATGCAGTTCATCTTCGATGGCGAGGATCGGTCGCTGAAGCCGGTCGGCGCGGCGATCCCGTTCGGCACGGAAGCGGGCGGATCGGCGCTATCCGATCACATGGGCTTTATGATCCACTATCGGGTCGTGCCGCAGGGCAGCTCCGCGACCCGCGGCAAGCGCGACGCGGCGTAGCCGAACCCCGCCACCGTCGCCGAACTCGCCAGCACCACGCAGGCGCCGACGCCCGGAAGCCCCCACGCCCCGATCGCCGCCGGTAACAGACCCATGGCCAGGGCCAACGGGCCGGCGCGCAGGCCGAAGGCCAGCTCGGCCCTGCCCTTGGAGACCAGCAGCGCCTCCCAACTCGACCCGAGCAGCTCGACCGCTCCGGCCAGGGCCAGGAGGACGAGCGTGGTGTAGGCGAAGACGAACTCCGGACCGACGATCGCCGCGATGGCCCAGCGCCCGGCTAGGACCGCTGCTGCGACGGAGATCAGCCCTGCCCCAAACGCCAGCAGCGTCATTCTCCCGGCCAGCCCGTGGGCCGCGTGGCTCACCCTTACCAGTTCGGGGTAGAGCGCCCGCGCGGACGCCTCCCCGAGCTGGACCAGGGCATGGCCGAACTGCACCGCCACGCGGTAGCCGCCGGCCAGCGCCGCTCCGCCGAGCGCGCCGACCAGCAGCATCAGCACTTGCTTGCCCGTGACCGCCAGGCTGCGCGAGAAACCGGTTGCGAAAACGAACCGCCAGACCCGCTCCCGCTCGGCCGGGAGGCGCTTGAGGCTGATATCGGACATGCGGAAGGGGGCGAACTTGCGGGCGAGCAGCCAGTGCGCGGCGGCGCAGGCCAGTTCCGCGACTGCCCAGGCGGCGACGAAACCGGCAATGCCGAGGCCGGCGAAGGCAGCGATCGCCGCGCCGGCGGCGCGGGTCGCCGGAAGCGCGGCTTCCGCCAGCATCGCCAGGTCGTAGCGGTCGTGAAGGCGCAGCACGCCCGTCGGGGTGCTGCGGATCGCCAGCAGGTGAGCCATGCACAGCAGGAAGATGAGCGGCCGCAGCTCCGCCGGCAGGGGCAGCCAGTACGGCGCGGTCCAGGCGGCGGCGAGCGCCAGGACACTGCCGAAGGCGACACTCGCCAGGTCGAGCGCAAGCGCGAAACCGGTGGCGGTTGCCGCCCGGCCATCCTCGGCACCCCAGCGGACCACCGCCTGCCAGGTGTTGAAGCTGGCGAGCCCGGCGATGCCTTGCGCCAGGACGATCAGCAGGGCGAAGCGCCCGAAGCCTTCGAGCCCGAGCACGCGCGTGGCAAGCGCGAGATAGACCAGGCTGAAGGCGGCATTGACGCCCCGGCTGCCGAGCAGCCAGCCGATATTGCGGAGGATACGTTTCATGCGGACGGCTGGGCGGTCAGGCGACGACTGGCCTCTGCGCCGCCTCTATCACTTCGCTGACCTGCAGCATGTCGCCTTGCAGCCGCGTCTCGAGCGTGCCGGGCGGCAGGCCCGCAAGTTCCGCGATCAGCGGCATCGAGAGCCCGATCCGCAAAGTGCCTGCCCATTCGCCGTCGGCGCGGTGGACGCATTTGACCGGCTGCCCCAGCCGCAGGCCGCGCGCGGCCAGCACGCGGTGCCAGCGCCGGGCCAGGGCGAGATCGGGCGAGGTCGGAAGCGGCGAGAGGTCGAGCGTGGCCAGTGTGGAGAGGTGCAGTTCCGGCCCTCCGAAGCTCGGCGCGACCAGCCGGGCGCCGAGCCGTTCGGCCAAGCCGTGCACGGCAGCGCCGAAAGCCGCGATCACCCGCTCCCTGGCGTTGGGCGCGATCGCTGTGAAGCGTTCCAGCTCGAACAGTGCGGCCTCGATACGGAGCAGAAGGCCCGGGTTGACGGTGGCCGGCAGGTGCTCGCAGCCATGCCAGTGCGTGGGCCACTCGGCGCGCCGGAACACGGTCGCCAGCCCCGCGGGCAGGCGCTGCGCCGGCGCCAGCTCCGCCGGCACGAGAGCGAAGCCGGAGAACGGCGGTCCGCCGATGAACTTCGAACCGGTCAGCATGACGATGCAGCCGAGCGCGATCAGCCGGCGCAGGCGCGCGCCTTCGATGCGCACCTGGCAGGCGTCGACGACGAAAGTCGCGCGGGGCCCAAACGCGGAGACGAGTTCCTCGAGCTGCTTCAGATCCGGCAGCACCAGGCCGGTCTTGGATCCGTAGACGACGTGCACCAGGGGATGGCGGCCTGCTGCGATCTCCTCGCCGGCGATCCGCGCTATGCCTGCCGCCACGGCCCGGCTGGACAGGGGTATCCCTTGCTCGTCGCGGATCGGCAGGTCGCGCAGGGTGGTCTGCGCAAGACCTTCGATCGGCGTGCCGGCGGCAACGCGCTTGCGAAGCGCGGTCTCGCCGGCGAAGTAGCGCCCTGCCGCCGAATGGACGCAGCCGCTGCCGACTTCGTCCTTACCCAGCAGGATGCCGGTGACCGGACCCCTGGCACGCGCGCCGGCGAGCGCCAGCGCCACATATTCGAGATCGGTTCCGGAAGGAGCGAAGACGATGTCCGTATCGGCGCGAAGGTCCCAGGCCGCCCGCATCCGCGACCGCGCGTGGTCCAGTCGGTCGCGATAAGCGGCCTGGTCGAGCAGGAAGCCCGATGGCCAGGCCGCGACGATCCGTTCCAGATGCTGGAACGCGGCCAGCGAAATGTCGTTGGCCGTGGACGAGGCATAACCCAGCGTGGACCGCGCGAACGGCGAAGCCCCGTACTGGTTGGTGTTCTCGCCCGGACGGACCCAGATCCGGCGGTCCCCGCCCGAAGTGAGCATCTGCGAGATGAAATTCGATCCGTGAATGGTCCGTCTCCCGGTCCGATGCCATGGACCTAGACGGGTACGGCGTCTTTTCCGTGACAGGCTTCACAACGGCGTAACACAAGCGGGCGATTGCCCGGGCCATGCACAGCGCCCAATTCGTGGCCCCTGCCCTCGCCCGCCTTCCTTATGAGGCGCGCGAACGTCTGCGGGTCCTGTTCATCGCCAAGCACGTCTTCTGGCAAGGCGGCCTGCACCACGAGGACGGCAACCACGCCGTCTATCACCGTGAGATGCGCGAGGTGCTTTCCCGTCTCGGGATAAAGCTCATGCTCGCCGACAGTTACGAAGCGCTGTTCGCCGACCCCGGGTGCGATTTCATCTTCCCGCTGCTCAACCGCGGGGGGTTTCTCAATTCGGAGATGCTGCTGCCACTTCTGGCGACGCGCCTCGGCATTCCGTTCTTGGGCGCCAGCCCGATCCTGCGCGGCCTTTCCGACGACAAGCACCTGACCAAGCTGGAAGCGCAGGCCCGCGGGGTGCCGACGGCGCCGTGGACCGTGTACCGCCGCGGAGCGGCGCCGGACCCGAATGCCTGCCCGCGCGCCGAGCGCCTGGTCATCAAGCCGAACGCCTCCTCCGCAAGCTGGGGCGTGCGCGAAGCCGGGGATTGGGCGGGGACCCTGCGCGCGGTCGACGAGATCCACGCAGAAGGCCACGACGCGATCGTAGAGCCGTTCCTCAACGGCAGCGATGTCGAGGTTCCGGTGATCACTTGCGAAGGCGAGCCGGCAATCATGCCGCTCATGCTGTTCGAACAGGCTGACCCCGGCCATCTGCGCACCTATCAGGAGAAGCGCGATCTGGTGGAGCGGGCAGACCAGTACCGTCTCGTCCCGTTCGCGGACGGCGAACAGACGGGCCTGATCGCCGATTACACCCGGCGGATGGCGCAGGTGTTCTTCCCGTTCGATTACGGCCGCTTCGAGTTCCGCCTCGACCCCCGGACCGGCGCGATCCACTTCCTCGAGGTGAACCTCAACTGCAATCTCTGGTCGCAGAAGGTCTTCGGCAAATCGGCCGAACTGCTCGGCTGGAGCCACGCCGACCTGATCGAGACGATCCTCTGCGGCAGCCTGGCACGGCAAGGCCTGCTCGCCAGCCGCCAAAGCATCGCCGCGTGACCAGGTCCTTGCATGTCGTCGTCCTGGCAGCGCAGCGCCGGGGAGTGGCCAATCCGCTGGCGGAACGTTTCGGGGTCTCGCACAAGTGCCTGATCCCGCTGAAGGGCCAGCCGCTGATCGCCCATGTGCTGGGCACTCTTCGCTCGCATCCGCGCGTGGCCAGCATCGCCATTTCGGTGGAGCCGGAGGCGTTCGCGGCGATTGACGATGTCGTGCGGTTGCTGCCCCCCGGCCTGCCCATCGAGTGTGTCCCCGCGGCCGACAATCTGGCCGACAGCGTCATCGCCGCTGCTGGAGATCACGGCGGGCCGCTGGTAATCACGACCGCCGATCACGCGCTGCTCGACGGCCGCTCGCTCGACGCGCTCGCAGTGGCCCTGCAGAGCCATGCGGCGGCGATCGCCATGTGCCCTCGGGAGGCGGTGCTTGCTGCCCATCCGCAAGGCCAGCGGCGCTTCTACGAGTTCCGCGACGGCGGCTACTCCAACTGCAATCTCTACGGCCTGGCCGGGCGAGGCGCGCTCGAGGCGGCGGAGATCTTCCGTGGCGGCGGCCAATTCGCGAAGAACGCCGCGCGGATCGTTTCCGCGTTCGGCATCGTCAACCTTCTCCTCCTGCGCTTCCGGATCGTCTCCCTCAGCGGCGGCATCGCGCTCATCTCGCGCCGAATGGGTCTGTCGATCGCCCCGGTGGTGCTCGAAGACGGCAGCCAGGCGATCGACGTCGATAACGACCGCACTTATGCGATTGTCGAAGAGCTTCTCGACGCTCCGGGACGAGAGGCGTTGCACGCCGAGAAGCAGTCCCGGGCGGTCGCGGCCGGTACCAATCGCCGGCGCCGCATCAAACAGGAATTGAAAGTCTCTACAGAGTCTTACGTTTAACAGAAGCGCGGCAAATCCAAGTCGCGGATGTAAATCGAAGTACTCGGTAAAGTTCGGGAACTTGTGGGATGCCGCTCTGTTCTAGGCGGCAGGAGGATCATCCCCAATGTCCCGATCTGCTAAAGCGCCGCCGAAGGGCTCTTCCTCGGCTAAGAAAGCCGCTGCCAAGCCGAACAAATCGAGCAAGGAAGGCAAAGTCGCGCCGCGCGCCGATCCTGCCGCCGACGCGATCGCCATCCTCGAAGCCGACCACCGGGAAGTCGAACGGCTGTTCGACAAGTTCGAGGCGGCCGAAGGCGACGCCAACAAGCGCGATCTGGCGAACGCCATCTGCGTCGCCCTGAAAGTCCATGCCCGGCTGGAGGAAGAGCTCTTCTATCCGGCCGCCTACGCAGTGCTGGGCGACAAGAGCCTGATCGAGGAAGCCCAGGTCGAGCACGCCAGCGCCAAGGATCTCATCGCGCAGATCGAAACCGGCGCGCCGGGCGAGGCGTTCTACGACGCGCGGGTGAAAGTCCTCGCCGAATACGTCGATCACCATGTGACCGAGGAAGAGGAAGAGATCTTCCCGCAGTGCCGCCGCAGCAAGATGGACCTCGACGCGCTCGGCGCAATCATGGCCTTGCGCAAGCAGGAGCTGATGGCGGGCTTCCTGGTCTCCAATCCCATCCTCGCACTTTCCTGACCTCGAACACGATCGGAGGCCTGCCGTGGCCCGCAAACCCAAGAGCATGACCCCGCCGCCTATCAAGAGCGGCGAAACGCCGCGCAAGGCGCCCAAAGTGCCGCCGGGCGTCCAGCTCAGCGAAAGCTATGGCGAGCCGCAAGGCACCGGCGGCGAGACTCACCAGGTCGCCGGCGGCGGCGTCGCGACGCTCACCACGCAGCAGGGCATCCCGGTCGCCGACGACCAGAACTCGCTGAAGCAGGGCGCCCGTGGGCCGATCCTGATGGAGGACTTCCACTACCGCGAGAAGATCTTCCACTTCGACCACGAGCGGATCCCCGAACGCGTCGTCCACGCCCGCGGCTACGGCGCGCACGGCTTCTTCGAGCTGACGGAATCGCTCGCCGACGTGACCCGCGCCGACGTGTTCCAGCGGGTCGGGGAGCGCGTGCCCGCCTTCGTGCGATTCTCGACCGTGGCCGGCAGCAAGGGATCGTTCGATCTCGCCCGCGACGTGCGCGGCTTCGCGGTCAAGCTCTACACCAACGAAGGCAACTGGGACCTCGTCGGCAACAACATCCCGGTGTTCTTCATCCAGGACCCGATCAAGTTTCCCGACATGGTCCACGCCGCCAAGCCGGAGCCGGACCGGGCCTTCCCCCAGGCGCAGACCGCGCACGACAACTTCTGGGACTTCATCAGCCTGACGCCCGAGAGCATGCACATGGTCATGTGGATCATGTCGGACCGGACGATCCCGCGCTCCTACCGGTTCATGGAAGGCTTCGGCGTCCACACCTTCCGGCTGCTCGATGCCGAGGGGAACTCGACGTTCGTGAAGTTCCACTGGAAGCCGCAACTGCGCCTGCAGTCGGTGGTCTGGAACGAAGCCGTCAAGATCAACGGCGCCGACCCGGACTTCCACCGCCGCGATCTATGGGATGCGATCGAGGGCGGCGACTTCCCCGCCTGGGACCTGGGCGTGCAGCTGTTCAACCAGGAGTTCGCCGACCAGTTCGATTTCGACGTGCTCGATCCGACCAAGATCATCCCGGAGGAGATCCTCCCCGTCCGCACGATCGGACGCCTGGTGCTCGACCGGGTGGTCGACAACTTCTTCGCCGAGACCGAGCAAGTCGCGTTCTGCACCCAGAACGTGCCGCCGGGGATCGACTTCAGCAACGATCCGCTGCTGCAGGGGCGAAACTTTTCCTACCTCGACACGCAGCTCAAGCGGCTCGGCTCGCCGAACTTCACCCACCTGCCGATCAACGCGCCGCGCTGCCCGATGGCGCACTTCCAGCAGGACGGCCACATGGCCATGCGCAACCCCAAGGGCCGGGTGAACTACGAGCCCAACAGCTGGGGCCCGCAGATGGGCGGCCCGCGCGAAGATCCCCTGCGCGGCTTCCGCAGCTTCGCCGAGACCAACCCCGAGCCCAAGCAGCGCCTGCGCCCGGAAAGCTTCGCCGACCACTACAGCCAGGCGCGCCAGTTCTTTATCAGCCAGACGCCGATCGAGCAGAAGCACATCGGCGATGCGCTGGTGTTCGAACTGAGCAAAGTCGAGCGGCCGGACATCCGCATCCGCATGCTCTCGCACCTGCTCAATATCGACGCGGATCTGGCCCAGACCGTCGCCGACGGGCTGGGAGCGGCGCTGCCGCAACCCGCGCAGGCCGCCATGCCGACGCGCGACGATCTCGATCCCTCGCCGGCGCTCAGCATCGTCGAGAACGGTCCGCAAGGTTTTGCAGGCCGCAAGCTCGGCATTTTGGTCACGGACGGGACCGACGCGGATCTGTTCGATGCCCTGACCGAAGCCGTTACGGCGGCGGGCGGAGTGTTCGAAGTCGTGGCCCCGAAGATCGGGGGAGTGACGCTGTCCGACGGTGCGGCCCTGGCTGCCAAGCACAAGATCGATGGTGGGCCATCGGTGCTGTTCGATGCGGTCGCGGTCATTCCCTCGAGCGAAGGGGCTCAGCTGCTGGCCGGCGACGGCCCCTCGCGCGACTTCGTCAGCGACGCCTTCGTGCACTGCAAGTTCATCGGCTTGTCGGAAGGCGGCGCCGATCTGATGACCGCAGCGGGCCTCGGCGACAAGCTGGACGAGGCCTGCATAACGCTCGCCGCTCCCGGCGACGCGCCCGCGTTCATCGCCGCCTGCGCTCCCCTCCGTCACTGGCAGCGCGAGCTGATGGTCGATCTGGACGCGAAGGCCTAATCCGGACCGACCCGCGTAGCGGTCGGCATCACCTGCCGACCGCCACGTACCGGAAGCCGTGGCGCTCCACTTCCTCGCGGTTGTAGAGGTTGCGCAGGTCGACCAGCAGGCTCTCTGCCAACAGGCCTTTCATGCGGTCGAAGTCGAGCGCGCGGAAGGTGTCCCACTCGGTCACGATGACGGCCGCGTGAGCACCCTGCAGCGCCTCGTAGGCGTCGCCGCAGTAAGTCACGTCGTCGAGCAGCTTGGCCGCCTGCTCCATCCCTTCGGGATCGTAGGCACGCACCGTCGCCCCGGCATCCTGCAGCGCCTGGACGATGGCCAGCGCCGGCGAATCGCGCATGTCGTCAGTATTGGCCTTGAACGTCAGGCCGAGCAGGCCGACCGTCTTGCCGTGCGCGTCGCCGCCGATCGCCTGCACCACCTTGCGGCCCATCGCCCGCTTGCGGTTGTCGTTGGCCAGCACCACGGCCTCGACGATCCGTAGCGGCGCCTCGTAGTCGTGGCTGGTCTTGAGCAGGGCCAGCGTGTCCTTGGGGAAACACGAGCCGCCATAGCCCGGCCCCGCCATCAGGAACTTGGGACCGATGCGGTCGTCCAGGCCGATGCCCTTGGCCACGTCCTGCACGTCCGCCCCGACCCGCTCGCACAGATCGGCGATCTCGTTGATGAAGCTGATCTTGGTCGCCAGGAACGCGTTGCCGGCATACTTGGTCAGCTCGGCCGCCCGGCGGGCCATGACCAGCAGCGGACTCTCGTTGCGGATGAGCGGGCGGTAGACTTCTTGCAGCACGGTGCGCGCGTGATCGTCGGTCACCCCGATCACTATTCGGTCGGGTCGCTTGAAATCCTCGATCGCGGCGCCTTCGCGCAGGAACTCCGGGTTGGAGGCGACGGAGAACTCCAGGTCCGGCCGCGCCTCGCGGATGATCCGCTCGACCTCGTCGCCGGTGCCGACCGGAACGGTCGACTTGGTCACCACCACGGCGCCGGGGCGCAAGTGCTCGGCCATCTCCTTGGCCGCGGCATGGACATAGGACAAGTCGGCGTGCCCGTCGCCGCGGCGCGATGGCGTGCCGACGGCGATGAACACGGCATCCGCGTTCGGCACCGCTTCCGTCAGGTCAAGCGTGAAGCGCAGCCGCCGCGCCGCGACGTTCCTGGCCACCAGATCCTCAAGCCCCGGCTCGAAGATCGGGATCGTCCCGCCGAGCAGCGCGTCGACTTTGCCCGCGTCCTTGTCGACGCAAGTCACCTCGTGCCCGAAATCCGCGAAGCAGGCGCCCGACACGAGCCCGACGTACCCGGTGCCGATCATCACAATGCGCATCGCGTTCCCCTGCTGATTGGAAGGATCATCTTCGACGTTGGCGGTTGCGCCTAGTCCACCGGCAACCGCGAAAGCAAGTCAGCCGCGCCCGCGATAGGACGCAACGCCTTGATCCGGCACCCAAAGCCCTTCCGGCGCGGGGCCGGTCTGCCAGAACACGTCGATCGGAATGCCGCCGCGCGGATACCAGTACCCGCCGATCCGCAGCCAGCGCGGCTGCATTTCGTCCGCCAGCCGCTGGCCGATGCCGACGGTGACGTCCTCGTGGAAGCCGCAGTGGTTGCGGAACGAGGCGAGGAACAGCTTGAGGCTCTTGCTCTCGACGATCGTATCGCCCGGAGCGTAGTCGATCACCAGGTGGGCGAAATCGGGCTGGCCGGTTACCGGACAGAGCGAGGTGAACTCGGGCGCAGCGAAGCGCACGCAGTAGAGCGCACCGGCGCGCGGGTTCGGCACGTAGTCCAGCAGCGCCGCTTCCGGCGAAGCGGGCAGAGCGCTCTGCCGGCCGAGATGGCGCGGCGCGCCGGGGGAATCCGGGTCTGACATGCCGCGCCTGATGGCGGGTCCTACGCCGCGGCACAAGGGTGTCCGTTGACGCGGCGAATTCAGGGGCTATTCACCCCCCTCCCCGTCTTGCGCGGGACCAGGCCCTTACATGACACATCGCGCTTTCCTCCTTGCCGGCATCGCCGCAATGTTCGCCGTACCCGCAGGGGCCGCCGTGTCCGATTTCCGGCTGCCTGTGCCGACGCCTACCCCGACTCCGCGCGCGCAAGGGCCGGTCGACCCGAGCCTCCCCCCGCCGCGCGTGGCGACGCCGACGCCGAGTCCCACGCCGGCTCCGACGCCTACCATCACCGTCCCAGTGCTGCCGGACCCGAGCCCGACACCGACACCGGCACCTCGCAGCACTGCCACGCGGCCGGCGCCCGCGGCGACGCCAACCCCGTCTGCACCGATTGCAGCGCCCGAAGCCGAACCCACGGGCGAGGCAACGCCGGCACCGCTGCCGCTTCCGCAGACCGTTCCCGCCGCCCCGCCCGCTCCCGCTGCGGTAAGCGCGGATGAGGGCGACGAAGGCAGCTCCTGGCCATGGGTAGCCGGGCTGCTCCTGCTGGTCGGGGCTCTCGCCGCCTTCCTGTGGGTACGCCGCCGGGTCGGGCCGACGGGGCCGGTTGCGGTCCCGGAGATCGAGCGGCCGCGCGTTCCCGCCCGCCCCCAAGCCGCGGCGGAGCCCGAACCCGCACCCTCGCCCGCGCCGCTGCCACCCGTGCGGCAAGCCCCCGAGCCGGCACCCGCCGGCGAACCGCTCCCGGCCGCACCGCACCCGCTGCACATCTCGATCGAGCCCGGCAAGCTGTCCCTCACGCTGATGAACGCGACGCTCAGCTACCGCCTGACGCTGACCAATCGCGGAGCCGAGCCGCTGGAGGACCTCGTCGTGTCGGCCGACCTGATCGGCGCTCATGCCGCCCTTTCGCGCGAGGAGCAGCTGGCGGGGCCGCTGACCGAACTCGCCGAGCGCCACCGCCTCGCCGGCCTCGCGCCGGACGAAAGCGGCGAGGTCTCCGGCCAGTTGCGGCTGCCGCTGGCCATGGTCCGGCCGATCGTCCAGGGCAAGGCGGCGTTGTTCGTGCCGCTTGCACGCTTCCGCGTTGCCGCGCGCGGGCAGGAACCGCGCTGCTTCACCGTGGTGGTCGGCCAGCCCAGCCCGCGCAACGAGGCCACGATTCAGCCCGTTCGCCTCGACCTCGGCCCGCGCATCTATGACGGGCTTGCCGGACGCGCCTTTTAGGCGGTAGGCCGGGGCTTATGGAGAGCCTCGTATCCACCGACTGGCTGGCGCAGCACCTGGCGGAGCCCCGCCTCGTCGTGCTCGATGCCTCCAGCCACTTGCCGGACGCCAAGCGTGATGCCCGCGGCGAATTCGCTGCGGCGCATATTCCCGGCGCGCGATTCCTCGATCTCGCCACGCTGATCGATCCCGAAAGCCCGGTTCCTTCCGCCGTACCGACCGCGGCGCAGTTCGCCGAGCGGATGCAGGCGCTCGGCGTCAACGACGGCGACCGGCTGGTGATCTACGACGACAGCGCGGTGAAGACGTCCGCCCGTGCCTGGTTCATCGCCCGGATGCACGGAGTGCGCGCGGTGGCGGTCCTGGATGGCGGGCTCGGCAAATGGCGCATGGAACAGCGTGCGCTGGAGAGCGGCGAGCCGGCGATCGAGTGCGGGCAGTTCACCGCTTCCGCCGGTCCCGGAACGGTGCGGCTCAAGGCCGAGATGCTGGCCAATCTGGGGCGCAAGTTCGAGCAGGTCGTCGACGCGCGCGGCCGCGCGCGTTTCAGCGGCGAAGAGCCGGACTTCCGCCCGGGCATCGCCGCGGGTCACATCCCCGGCTCGCGCAACCTGCCCTACAACCTGCTGTTCGCGCATGACGGAACTTTCGCCCTCCCGAAGGACCTGAGGCGTGCCTTCGAGTCATGCGGCGTCGATCTCGATCGCCCGGTGGTGACGACCTGTGGCGGGGGCGTGACCGCGGCGGTGCTGCTGTTCGCGCTTCACCTGCTCGGCAAGACCGACGTCGCGCTGTACGACGGCAGCTGGAGCGAATGGGGTGCCGATCCGGCAACCCCCAAGGAAACAGGACCGGCGCTTTGAGCTCTTTCCCTCCCGCGTCGTCCCGGCGAACGCCGGGACCGCTGCCCGCCAGGTCGAGCCTGCACGGTTGGCGCGTCGAGGCCAGCGGTCCCGGGTCAAGCCCGGGACGACGGAGCGATCGATGACTCGGCCCGGCAAGCCCCGCCGCACCGCTACCCGGCTGGTCGAGGCTGGACGCCGCAACGAATGGACCGGGGCAGTGGTCAATCCCCCGGTGTGGCGGGCCAGCACGCATCTCTACGCCGATTCCACCGATCTCGCCGAAGGGCGGCCGAACGCGGACGGGCACTTCTACTACGGCCGCCGCGGTTCTCCGACGCAGTGGGCTCTCGCGGAGGCGCTCACCGAGCTGGAGCCGGGCGCATACGGCACCCTGCTCTACCCGAGCGGTGTCGCCGCGATCGCGGGGGCTCTGCTGGGCGTGCTGAAAACCGGCGACGCGCTGCTGATGACCGACAACGCCTATGAGCCGAGCCGGGCGATGGCCAGGAACCTGCTCGCGCCGCTCGGCATAGAAACCCGGTTCTTCGATCCGCTCGACATCGACGCCTTCGCGCAGGCGTTCTGCGACCGCACCGCCGCCGTCCTGCTGGAGAGCCCCGGCAGCCTGACGATGGAAGTCTGCGACGTCCCCGCGTTCGCCGCCATCGCCCGCGAAAAGGGCGCGCTGAGCCTGCTCGACAACACCTGGGCCAGCCCGCTCGGCTTCCAGGCGCTGCGGCACGGCTGCGACGCGGCGATCATGTCGCTCACCAAGCATGTCGGCGGCCATTCCGACCTGATGATGGGCTCCGTAGCCGCGGGCGAGGAGCTTTACGGCAGGCTGCGTGCCAAAGCGCAGTCGCTCGGCCAGGTCACTGCACCCGACGATGCGGCCCTTGCAACGCGCGGCCTGCGGACGCTCGGGCTGCGGCTGGAACGGTCAACCTCCAGCGCGCTCGAGGTTGCCGAGTTTCTCTCGCAACGGTCTGAGATCGCTTACGTCTTGTGCCCGATGCTGCCCGGCGCGCCGAGACACGAACTCTGGCAGCGCGACTTCACCGGCGGCTGCGGCCTGTTCAGCTTCGTCCTAAAGGGTCGGAGCGTCGCCGCCCGCGCGCGCCTGATCGACGCGCTCGAGCTGTTCGGCATCGGCTACAGCTGGGGCGGCTACGAGAGCCTGGTGATCCCGTTCGATCCCGCCCGCGTGCGCAGCGCGACGGCCTGGCCGCCGCAAGGATGGGACAGCGCCGACCGCCTGGGCGTGAGGCTGTCGATCGGGCTCGAGGATCCGCAGGACCTGATCGCCGATCTCGAGCGCGGCCTTGCGGCAATGGGGGACGAATGATCGCAGCTAGAACCGGTGCCGCTCGGCAAGTGGGCGATGCGCAGGCGCAACAGGCGGAGGACGGCGGCGCGATCGAGGGCGCCGACGCCATCAAGGACGCCGTGGCCGAACAGAGCATGACCGTCGCCAAGGTCATCGAGAAGCTCGATGCGTTCGGTTTCACCGTGGCGGACACGCGCTTCTCGCTGTGGACCGTGCTGCTCATGATCATGGTGCTGATCGGCATCTACGTGGTCACGCGCCTGCTCACCGCCTTCGCGCACAGCGTGCTCACGCGCCTGACCGGCCTCGACCCGTCGCAGAGGCTGCTGAGCCAGAAGCTGCTCTCGATCATGATCTGGACGGTGTCGATCCTCGTCGGCATCGACATCCTCGGGATCGACCTTACCGCGCTGGCGGTCTTCTCCGGCGCCCTCGGCCTCGCCATCGGCTTCGGCCTGCAGAAGACCTTCGGCAACCTGATTTCGGGGATCATCCTGCTGATGGACCGTTCGATCAAGCCGGGCGACGTGATCGCGATCACCGACCAAGCGGGCAGTTCGACGTTCGGCCAGATCCGCAAGATCGGCATCCGCGCGGTCTCGGTCGTGACCCGCGACCAACGCGAATACCTGATCCCGAACGAGCAGCTGATGATCAACCAAGTCGAGAACTGGTCCTATTCGACCAAGACCGTCCGCATCCAGGTGCCGGTCGGCGTCTCCTATACCTGCGACATCGAGCATGCGGAGCAGCTGATGCTCGAAGCGGCGAAAGCCACGCCCCGCGTGCTCGACTCCCCGCCCCCGACGGTCTGGCTCGACGCCTACGGCGACAGTTCGGTGAACTTCGTGATCCAGTGCTGGATCGTCGACCCGGAGGAAGGCGTCGGCAACGTCCGCTCCGACGTGCTCAAGCGGCTGTGGAAGCTGTTTCAGGAGAACGGCATCGAGATCCCCTTCCCGCAGCGTGACCTCAACTTCCGAGACAACGAACAATTCCGGCAGCTTGTCGCGGCGATCTCGCAGCGGATGGCGCGGGGCGAATGACGTAATGCCCTCATCCAAGCTCCGCTAGCCCGCTTCGCGGGCAAGCTCCGCTATCCTTCTCCCACCAGTGGGAGAAGGAGTTTACCGGGCATGCAGCGCTTCAACTTCCTCTCCCACTGGTGGGAGAGGGATACGAAGGCTTGGCGGCTTGCCGCCTAGCCGAAGTTGGGTGAGGGCTCGCCGCCCGCAACAACGCACCAGCTTCGCTCACGCCGGGGCAGCCAGCTCCTAAAGCTGACCTAGCCACCACGATACCCATTCTCGCTGGCGGCTTGCCGCCCCAGTGGCCATTTCTGCGCCATGGCACATCATGGCACCGTTTTTCTCGTCGGCGCAGGACCGGGCGACCCGGACCTGCTGACTCTGCGTGCCGCGCGCCTGCTCGAGCGCGCCCGTTTGATCGTGCATGACGGGCTGGTCGATCCCGCGGTCCTGGCCCTGGCCCACCCCGATGCAGAGCTGATCTCCGTCGCGAAGAGCCGTGCGCGCCACACCCTTCCCCAGTCCGAAATCAACGCGCTGCTCGTGCGCGAAGCGCTCGCCGGGCGCGATGTCGTTCGCCTGAAGGGCGGCGATCCGTTCGTGTTCGGCCGCGGGGGCGAAGAGGCGGAAGCCTGCCGCGCAGCCGGCGTTCCGGTCGAAGTGGTCCCCGGCATCAGCGCCGCCAACGGCGCGGCCGCCGCGGCGCAGATCCCGCTGACTCACCGGGATGCGGCCAGCATCGTCAGCTTCGTCGCCGGCCAGTGCAAGGGCCTGGCGGAGCAGGACTGGGCCGGCCTTGCCGGCAAGGGTCGCACGCTGGTGATCTACATGGGCGTGAAGACCGCGCCGCAGATCGCCGAGAAGCTGATGGCCGACGGCCTCGCCCCGGACATGCCGGTGGCGGTGATCGAGAACGGCGCGCGCCCGCAGATGCGCGTGCTGCGCGCTTCACTTGCGGGCCTGCCCGATCTCGTGGAGCGGGAGCGGGTGAAGAGCCCGGCACTTATCATCATCGGCGAAGTGACCGCCCGCGAGGACGCGGCGCTGGCGCGGATTGCCTCGGAGATTTCGGCATGAAGATACTAACCGGCAACGATCTCAAGACCGGCTCGGTCGTCTGGTGGGACGGCCAGGGCTGGTCGATCTACGTCGACGACGCGGTCGACGTGGGCGATGCCGCCGACGGCATCATGGCCCGCGAGGAAGCGGCCTGCCGGGTAAACAATCCTTACGCGATCGATGGCGAGAAGACCGCCGACGGCGTGCGCCCGGCCCATATCAAGGACCGCGTCCGCGCCTACGGCCCCACCGTCCGCCCCGACCTTACTCTCAAGCCGGCCGATCCCGAGGCCGGAAACTGGGTGATCTGATGTACCGCTACGACAAATACGACCAGGCCATGGTCGACGCGCGCGTGGAAGAGTTCCGCGACCAGGCGCGCCGCCGCATCGAAGGCCATCTGACCGACGACCAGTTCAAGCCGCTGCGCTTGAAGAACGGTCTCTACCTGCAGCTCCATGCCTACATGCTGCGGGTGGCGATCCCTTATGGCACGTTCGATTCGCGGCAGATGCGCAAGCTGGCGCACATCGCCCGCACGTACGACCGCGGCTACGGGCACTTCACCACCCGGCAGAACATCCAGTACAACTGGATCAAGCTGGAAGAGGCGGCCGACCTGCTGGGCGAGCTCGCCACGGTGGAGATGCACGCCATCCAGACGAGCGGCGAATCCGTCCGCAACATCTCTGCCGACCAGTATGCCGGCGCCGCGGCCGACGAGATCATCGATCCCCGCCCCTGGTGCGAGATGATCCGGCAGATGACCACGTTCATGCCGGAATTCAGCTACCTGCCGCGCAAGTTCAAGATCGCGGTGATCGCATCGAAGGTCGACCGCGCGGCCCTTCGCTGGCACGACTTCGCGCTGCGCATCGTCAAGAACGACGCCGGCGAGATCGGCTTTGAGGTCTATGCCGGCGGCGGCATGGGGCGCACCCCGTTCATCGCCTTCAAGATCCGCGACTTCCTGCCGACGGACCAGATCTTCAGCTACCTGCAGGCGGTCCTGCGCGTGTGGAACCGCAACGCGCGGCGCGACAACATCCACAAGCAGCGGATGAAGATCCTCGTCCACGAGCTGGGCGAGGAGGAGTTCGCCCGCCAGGTGGAGGAGGAGTTCCAGCACTTCCTGACGCTGGCGACAGACTTCCCGCAGGCCGAGTACGACCGCATCGCCGCCTACTTCGCCCCGCCTCCGTTCGAGCAGGGCCTGAGCGACGAGATCGACCGCTCCGACCCCGAGTTCGCGCTGTGGGTCGACCGCCAGACCGTCGCCCACAAGGCGCCGGGCTATGCGATCGCCAACATCAGCCTGAAGCCGATCGGCGGCATCCCCGGCGACATCTCGGCCGACCAGATGGACCTCGTCGCCGACCTGGCCGAGCGCTACAGCTTCGACGAGATCCGCGCGACCCATGCGCAGAACCTCGTCCTGCCGCATGTCCGCAAGCAGGATCTCTACGCGGTGTGGCAGGCGCTGACCGAAGCGGGGCTGGCCGACGTCAACCTCGACCTCGTGACCGACATCATCGCCTGCCCTGGGCTCGACTACTGCAGCCTCGCCAATGCCCGTTCGATCCCGCTGGCCCAGAAGATCGCCGAGCGTTTCGCCGACCGCCAGCGCCAGCAGGACCTCGGTGAGCTGAAGATCAAGATCTCCGGCTGCATCAACGCCTGCGGGCACCACCACGCCGGCAACATCGGCATCCTCGGTGTCGATAAGAAGGGCAGCGAGAGCTACCAGCTCCTGCTCGGCGGATCGGGTGACGAGGAGACGTCGCAGGCCAAGATCACCGGCCCCGGCTTCGACGAAAACGGGATTGTCGACGCGATCGAACGCACCGTCGAACGCTACCGCGCGATCCGCGAGCCGGGCGAGCGGTTCATCGATACTTACCGCCGTGTCGGCATGGATCAGTTCAAGGAGGCGATCTATGGTTGATCGTAACCCCGTTGCGGGCGGCCCAGGCGGCGGTCCCGGAACTCTCGAGCCGGCACCTGGCGGCGAAAGGGACTGGCTGCGCTTCCGCGACGATCCAGCTCCCGACGAACCCGCGGTGACGCTCGATGCGTTCCTCGACCAGTCGAACGCCGGTTCCGTGCGCCTCGAAGCGGGCGACGACGTGCGCCGGCTCGGCCCGGTGCTCGACCGCCTTCGCCTGGTGGAAGTGGATTTCCCCCGCTTCCGCGACGGCCGCGGCTTCTCCAGCGCCCGAGTCCTGCGCGAGATGGGCTACACCGGCGAGATCAAGGCCACCGGCGACGTGCTGGTGGACCTGATCTACTTCATGCGCCGCTGCGGCTTCGACAGCTTCGCCCCGAACGTGCCGTTCAACCGCGAAGACGTGAACGCCGCAATGAGCCGCTACCCTTACGTCTACCAGCCGGCCGCCGACGACGCGGTGCCGATCTGGAAGCTGCGCCACCCGGACCTGGCCAATGGCTAGCCGTCCGATAGACGTCATAGACACGGGCCCGAGCTTCACCCAGGCCGACGCGGACGCGCTCAACGCCCGCTTCGCTGGGGTCGAAGTCGGCACGATGCTGCGCGAGCTGTTTGCCGAGGGCTCGCTCGGCCGCGTTGCGGTCGTCTCCTCGTTCGGCACCGAAAGCGCGGTGCTGCTGCATCTCGTCGCCCAGGCCGACCCGACGGTGCCGGTGATCTTCGTCGACACGCTGAAGATGTTCCAGGAAACGCTCGATTACCGCGACACGCTGGTTTCGCGGCTCGGCCTGACCAATTCCTCGGTCGTGCAGCCGGACGCGGCCGTGCTGGCCGCGAAGGACGAGAACGGCCTCCGCTGGTCGTGGGACCCCGACGGGTGCTGCGAAATCCGCAAGGTGGAGCCGCTCAAGCGCGCCAAGCAGGGCCTCGACGCCTGGATTTCCGGCCGCAAGGCGTTCCAGTCGGTCACCCGGCAGAACCTGCCGCGCTTCGAAATCGAAGACGGCCGGCTCAAGATCAACCCGCTGGGCGACTGGACCAAGGACGACCTGGAAGCCTATTTCCAGCAGCACGACCTCCCGCGACACCCGCTGGAGTCCCAAGCCTTCCTCTCGGTCGGCTGCCAGCCGTGCACGTCCCCCGTCGCTCCCGGCGAAGACCCGCGCGCGGGCCGCTGGCGCGGCTGGGACAAGACCGAGTGCGGCATCCATGTGCCCGGCCAGACCGACACCAAGGAAGACGAGCTTCCCCCGGGCTTCGAACCGGCGTTTTAGCCAGATTCCCCTCCTCTTTAGAGGAGGGGGTTGGGGCTGGTGGAGGCGCGAAACGTTGCTCACGCCCCAGCACCGCCCCGCTGCGACTAGGTTCGCCCCCGGCTCACCAAGTCTCGCTGCCCCTCCTCTGAAGAGGAGGGGTTGACCTAAAGCCAGCCCTTCTCGCGGTACCACTTCGCCGTCGAGCGGAGCCCATCTAGGGTCGCCACCTCCGGCATCCATAACCCGGTCGGCGGCCGCATCCGCGGGGTGCAGACCCAGTCGGGGTGGGTCATGTAGCCGACGCGATCCGGCGTGAGCTTGGCCTTGTCTCCGCGCAGCGCCTTGTCGAGCCGCGCCACCCGTTCGAGCATCGGCTTGGACAAGTGCGGTACCCACGGGCGACGGCCCAGCGCCCAGCCGATCGCCTTGGCGAGTTCGCGATGGCTCCAACCGTCATGCTTGCCGTCGTCGGGCTCGAACACCTGCCGTGTCACGTCCTCGCGGGATGGTACTAGCGCAAGCAGCAGCCGGGCGAGATCCTCCACATGGATCAGCGACGCGCGCCCTTGCGGCGGCATCGGCACGACACCCCACTTGGCCAGCTTGAACAGCTCGAGCATCTCACGGTCGCGCGGGCCATAGATCGCCGGCGGGCGAACGATGGTCCAGTCGAGGCCGCTGGCGGAGACCAGCTTCTCGGCATGGCGCTTGGACGCGCCGTACTCCGACAGCTGCGGCTCCCGCGCCGCCAGCGAGGAGACGAACACGAAGCGCGGCACCCGCGCGGCCACGGCCGCTTCGACCACGGCCATCGTGCCTTCGATATTGCCGAGATGGAAGCCCGTCGGGTCCGGCGTGTTGACCACCCCGGCCACGTGGATCACCGCCTCCGCCTTAGAGACCAGGCGGACGAGCGCCTTGCGGTCGTGGAGATCGCCCGGGACCCATTCCACGCCGGGCATCTTCGGCTGCCTGCGGCGCGTGAGCGCCCGTATCTCCTGCCCCTGGCCGGCAGCCAGTTCGAGCAGAGCACAGCCGACGAAACCGGTCGCGCCGGTCACGGCTATCGTCATAGCAGCACCAGCTGGTCGCGGTGGATCACCGCCGCGCGCGGGGCGTAGCCGAGCAGCGCTTCGATTTCCTCGCTCCTGCGGCCCTTGATGCGCTCGATCTCGGCCGCGGTGTATTCGGCCAGGCCTTGCGCCAAAGTGCGGCCGTCGCCGTCGCGGACAGCCACGGGATCGCCGCGGCCGAAATCGCCTTCGACCGCCGTGATCCCGGTGGCGAGCAGGCTGCCGCCCCTGCCGAGGGCCGCGGCGCAGCCGGGATCGACCACCAGGACGCCGTGCATCCGCTGCCGCCCGCCGAGCCAGGCCTTGCGGGCCCCGTCGCGGCGGCGCGGCAGGAACAGCGTGCCGATTCCCTCGCCGGAGAGGCCGCGCGCGAGTGGCGCCGTGTGCGTTCCGTTGACGATCGCCAGGGCAATGCCGGCGCGCTCGGCGATCTCGGCCGCCTGCAGCTTGGAGGTCATCCCGCCCGAACCCATGCCGGAGCTGCTTGCGCCCGTCGCCATGGCGTGGACCTCGTCCGTGACGCCTTCGACCCTCGCCAGCCTCTGCGCGGCGGGGTCCTTGGGATCGCGGTCGTAGAGCCCGTCGACGTCGGACAGCAGCACGATGGCATGAGCCGATGCCGCCTGCGCCACACGCGCGGCAAGCCGATCGTTGTCGCCGAAGCGGATTTCCGCTGTCGCCACCGAATCGTTCTCGTTGATCACCGGTATCGCGCCGGCCTTCAGCAGCCGGGCCAGGGTAGCCGCTGCGTTGAGGTAGCGGCGCCTGTCCTCGAGATCCTCCAGCGTCACCAGGAGCTGCGCGGCGGGGATGTCGTGCGCGGCGAGCCGCTCGGCCCACAGCGAAGCCAGCGCGATCTGGCCGACGGCCGCCGCGGCTTGCGCATCGGCGAGGCTTCCGCGCCCGCCTTTCGCCAGCCCGAGCCGCGCCGCGCCAAGCGCGATCGCGCCGGAGCTGACCACGATCACCTCCTGCCCCCGGGCGCGCGCCTGCGCCAGTTCGCGCACGAGGCTGTCCAGCCATTCGCCGCGCACCGTGCCGCCCGGGCCGACGAGCAGCGAGGAGCCCACCTTCACCACCAGGCGGGGCGCGGTCGCGGCGTCGGCGAGGTCTGCAAGGCGGTCGATCGGCATGGCGGCGGGGCTTACCCGAGAGAGTGGCGTTGGGGAATACGGGCGCGGGACGACCGGAGTCAGATAGGCGACCAGTCCCCGATCTCGTCCTCGTCGTCAGGGTCCTGGCGCGGCTGTTCGGTCGCGGTCCGCTGCGGAAGGTAGCTCAGCACCGCATCGAGCAGGGCTTCGACGCCCGCGCCGGTGGCTCCGGAGATCGGAAATACCTCGTCGGCGCCCGCCTCTTTCAGCTCCGCAGCGAACCCGGCGATCAGCTCGGCATCGGCCATGTCGATCTTGTTGAGCGCGACGAGCCGCGGCTTGTCGTCCAGCGCCTCGCCATAAGCCTCGAGCTCGCCTTCCACGACCCGCATCGCCGCCGCGGGATCCGCACCGGTGATGTCGACCAGGTGGATCAGCACCCGGCAGCGTTCGATGTGGCCCAGGAAGCGGTCGCCGATCCCGGCGCCTTCCGCCGCGCCTTCGATCAGCCCGGGAATGTCGGCCAGCACGAACTCGCGGCCCTTGTGGCGCACCACTCCCAGCTTGGGCACCAGCGTGGTGAAGGCATAGTCGCCGACTTTCGCCTGGGCGTTGGAGACCTGGTTGATGAACGTCGATTTGCCGGCGTTTGGCAGGCCCACGAGCCCGGCATCGGCCAGCAGCTTCAGCCGGAGCCAGACCCACAACTCCTGCCCGGCTTCGCCCGGCTGGTGCTGGCGGGGGGCACGGTTGGTGGCCGTCTTGTAGCTGGCGTTGCCGCGCCCGCCCATGCCGCCTTCCAGCAGCGTGACCCGCTGGCCCACTTCCACCAGATCGGCGATCACCGTCTCGCGGTCCTCGTCCAGGATCTGCGTGCCGACGGGGACTTCGATCACCAGGTCGTCGGCGCTCTTGCCGGTGCGGTTCTGGCCCATGCCGTGGCCGCCGCGCTTGGCCTTGAAGTGCTGCGTGTAGCGGAAGTCGATCAGCGTGTTGAGGCCGGGCACCGCGACGAACACGATGTCGCCCCCGCGCCCGCCGTTGCCCCCATCGGGCCCGCCGTACTCGATGTATTTCTCGCGCCGGAAGCTGACCGCGCCGGGGCCGCCGGAGCCGGAGCGGAGATAGATCTTGGCTTGGTCAAGGAAATGCATGGCGATCCAGATAGGCGGCGGGAGAAGAAAGCGCCAGTCGAGCGCAGCGCCCGCTGCTACCCTGGCCTTCGCTGTTGCGCGAAAATCGGCGGGAAACCGTCGCGTCGACGGCTGTTTCCCTGGTCCAAACTGGTGGAGCCGAGGGGAATCGAACCCCTGACCTCGTCATTGCGAACGACGCGCTCTCCCAACTGAGCTACGGCCCCGTCCAGTTTTCATCGCACGGAACACGCCCGGCGAAGAGCGCGCCTCCTAGCGAAAAGCCCGCGCGGTTGGAAGATCAAATGTGGCCGGCGACGCAGGGGCCCGAGTGGCGCAAGGCCTACTGCGCGCCCTCCGCCACCGGCGGCACGACAGGAGTCGCCACCGGCTGCACCACGGGTGTCGCTACGTCGGTGGCCGGCGTGGACAGCACGGGAATGCGTGCCCCGGTCGCCTCGTCCACCACTTCCCCGACGACTTGCACCGCTCCCGTGCTGGCGAGGTTGGGATCGGCCGGAGGCGGCGTCATGTGCACGGCGACGTAGCCGGGCTGCGACGCGCCGTACTGTTGGCCGTACTTCGCATCCCAGGCCGCGGAGTCGATGCGGTACTGCTCGTACTCGCGGAAGAACTGATCGAATACCGCCTCGAAGCGCTGGATGCCGGTGACCGCGAACAGGTTCAGGTCTTCCGGCGGGGTCAGCATGTACTCGTTGGCGAGCTGCAGGGCCGCGTTGCAGAAGCTGCCCAGGGTCGGCGGCAGTGCGAAGTAGTTGTAGACCTGGGTCATCTCCGCTTCGCGCGCCTTAAGCGCGTCTGACCGGGATCCGTGCTCCTGCCGGTATGCCTTGTCGATCGCGGTGTTGGCGGCAGCCAGCTTGCGCGACTGCTGCTTCAGGAACGTCCCATAGCCCTCGAGGATCGGGGCGTGGATCGGATCCATGCAGTTGAGCGCCGCCACGTTCCATGCCGAACGCAGGTGCCACAGCGTTTCGTCCTCGGTCAGGCCGGTGTTCACCGTCACGCGCTTGCCGTCGGGCCCGACCGGCGGGATCGCCATTATGTAGGATGCCCCGCCCGGCGGGATCGGGCGATAAGGCACGGCCTCGACCACGGGAGGCGGCGGAGGAGGAGGCGGCGGCGGGGGAGGCGGAGTGGCGCAAGCGGCAAGCACGGCCAGGCCGCCTGCAGCCATGAAACTGCGCACCGGAATGCGACGAACGGTAAGCATCGGTAAACCTGCCTCTCGGAGTCCCCCGGCAGGATGGAAGCACCCACCTTGCCCGGCAATGAAGCGGCCACCTTAAGCCGCAGGAACGGCAAAGAAAATGCCCGGGAAGCAGTTATGCTCCCCGGGCACGACGAAGCGATTCCGCGCCGCGGTTATTCGCGGCTGGCGCCCATGAAGCGCAGCAGGAAAAGGAACATGTTGATGAAGTCGAGGTAGAGGCTGAGCGCGCCGAGGATGATCGCCTTGCCGGCGAACTCCGTGCCGCGCAGGTGAGCGTACTCGCGCTTCAGTCGCTGCGTGTCGTAGGCGGTCAGGCCGGCGAAGATCAGCACGCCGAGGAAGCTGATCGCCAGCTCCAGGCCGCTGGACTGCAGGAACATGTTCACCACCATGGCGATCAGCAGGCCGATTACGCCCATGACCAGGAAGGTGCCCATGGCGGACAGATCCTTCTTGGTGGTGTAGCCGAACAGGCTGAGGCCGGCGAAGGCGCCCGCGGTGGCGAAGAACGTCGCCGCGATCGAGCTGCCGGTGTAGACCAGGAACACGGTCGAAAGCGACAGGCCCATCGCGATAGCGAAGCCCCAGAACATCGCCTGCAGCGCGCCCCTGCTGAAGCGGTTGGCGCCGAAGCTCATCGCCAGCACGAAGCCGAGCGGAGCCAGGATCACCACCCACGAGAGCAGGCCGCCGTTGACGAACAGATCCGCCGCCATGCCGGACTGCGCGAACAGCATGGCGACGATGCCCGTCAGCAGGACGCCGGAGGTCATGTAGTTGTAGATCGACAGCATGTGCTTGCGCAGGCCGGCGTCGAAAACCTCGCCGGTGCGCGGCACCGATGCGCCAGTGAAGCCCTGAGACGCGCCCAACCCGGGTCGGGTCGTACGGGGATCGTTCCAGTTTGCCATCTCTGTCCTAACTCCATTTTCCGGCCATCATCGTCAGGCCGGTTCATGGGCGAATATCGGCAATGCGCCGGCTCTTTTCAAGGAAAACCGGATAGAATGCCGATAATGGCGGCAGCACCCTACCCGCGCGCCGCGGCGGCCAGTTCCGCCCCGCGATCGCGCGCGGCACGGAGGGTCTCCGTAAGCAAGCGCTCGAGGACCTTGTCGGCATCGAGCACGTCGAGACCCTCGCGCGTCATCCCGCCCGGGCTGGCGACCCGATCGGCAAGCTCACCCGGGCTGTGAGGGGAGGCTGCGGCGAGCGCCGCGGCCCCTTCAACCATGGCCAGCGCCATTCGGCCGGCCTGCTCGCGCGGCAGGCCAAGCTCGGCTGCGCCCGCCGCCAGCGCGTCGATGAAGCGGAACACGAACGCCGGGCCGGAACCGGTCAGCGCCGTGACAAGGTCGAACTCCGCCTCGCCCACCCACTCAGGAGCTCCGAGCGGCTCCATCAGCGCCAGCACTTCGGCCCGGCCACCGTCGTCGAGCCCGCGCTCCGCCAGGGCCACCGGCGACTTGCCGAGCGCCACAGCTAGGTTCGGCATGACCCGCACGTGGCCCCTGGCGGCGGGAAACCGCGCCGCCAGCGTCTCCAGCTCGACCCCGGCCAGCAGCGAGAGCAGCGTCGTGCCCTCGCCCGCCAGCGGCGCCACCTGCGGTGCCACATCGCCCAGCATCTGCGGCTTCACGCCAAGCAGGATCGCGTCGAAAACGCCGCTCGGCGGGACCGAGCGGTCCCGTTCGATCCCCGCCGGCAATGCCTTCGCGCCGGGCTCCACGACGGTGAAACGCGCGGGATCGAGGCCGGCGGCGAGCCACCCGTCGAGCATGGCTCCGGCCATATTGCCGCAGCCGATCATGAGAATCTTCTCTAAGCGTTCAGCCATGTTGGGGACCTCTCAAGCCTCGCCGGCAGCATCGACCATTGCGGCTAGCAGCGCGTCTTTCGGAGCCTTGTCGCCCCACAGCACGAATTGGAAGGCAGGGTAGAACCGGTCGCATTCCGAAACCGCCGTCTCGACCGCAGCCTGCGCCATCGACAGGCCTAGCAGGCCGTCGTCGCCGAGCATCATCCCGTGGCGGTAAAGCAGCACGCCGCCCTGCGACCAGATGTCGAAGTGGCCGATCCAAAGCTGCTCGTTGATCAGCCCGAGCAGCTCGAAGGCGTCGGCGCGCTTGGCGTCGGGCACGCGGATCTCCGGCAAGCAGAGGAGCTGCAGCACGCGGTCTTCCGCGCGCCAGATTCCGCGCATCTGGTAAGTGGTCCAGCTGCCCTGGATCTCGCCGCTGATCTCGTCCTCGCTGACGAACTCGCACGGCCAGCCATGCGCTTCGAAGAGCTGCGCGAGCATCTCCACCGGCGCGGCATCGTCATTCGCAGGCGGCTCGCGGCCGATATTCATCATCGAAATTCCAGTTCCGTTCCAACGCTCACAGCAATGCGCTGCCGGCATGGCCACGATCAATCGCAGGCCCTGACGCCACCGTGCAAAACCGGACAAGCCTGTTCACAAAGTGTGCAAAAGTTGTTCTCCACAACGGTCCGAAGCCGGGGAGCACAGCGGCGCGGGCTACTTGAGCGGCACCACTTCCTCGCCCGCGGCACTGGTGAAGGTGAAGGAGTCCAGGCCCTTTTCCTTAAGCGCGCTGACGGCCTTCTGCGCCTCCGCAGCATTGGCGTAGGGGCCCGTGACCAGGCGGTTGGTCTTACCCCAATCGGCGGTGAATGGCTCGCGCTTCGCCAGCAGATCGCCTGCGGTGCGCTTGATCCGCCGCCAATCGAATGCGAGCGCGGCCAGATCGCGCCCGGTCGCCACTTGCACCCAGAACCGGCTCGGGTGAGCGGGCGGCTTGGGCGGTTCCGCCTTGGGCTTCGGCTTGGGCGCTTCCGCCTTCGGCTTCTCGCTCGTCGGCTCTTCGACCTTCGGCTTTTCGCGCGGCGGCTTGATCGCCGTTATGTCGACCGCCCCACGTGCGGCAGGGGGCGGGGCGTCGGGTACGAGCGTGAACGCCGCGAACGCCTCGCTGAGGCTGACTTCCGGCTCGGCCGGCTCTGCCGCCGGAGCGGCGACGGACAGCGACGGGCGCGGTTCTTCGACCGGAGGTGCTGAAGGCGCGGTCGCCGGCGCCGGGGCAGCCAAGCTCGCCACAAGCACCGGCTGCGCCTGAGGCTGAGGCTGAGGCTGAGGCTGAGGCTGGGCCTGGAGTTGGAACTGAGGCTGGGCCTCAACCGGCGGCGGCGCGGCGGCGGCGACGCGCTGCGGCACTGCCGCTGCCACGACCACCGGTTGTCGCTGCGGAGGCGGCGCCGCGGCGGCGCTCTGCACTGCGGGACGTGCGGCGCCGAGCGGCTCCCCCGTCGGGATCAGGCGGGAATCCGAAGAGCCGGCGGCGGCTTGCGCCGGTGCTGCTGCCCCGGCGTAAGCGGCGATCTGCGCGTTATCGCGGCCGATCTCCGACGCGCGCGGGAAACGCCCGAGGTGGGCCGCTGCAGCCTGCTGCGCCCGTGTCAGCCGCGGCATGTAGCGCAGATAAGGCGCCATCCGGTTCGACAGACGGTCCGGCAGCATCGTTTCCGCGATCGATACGGCCTCCTCGCTCTTGCCCAGGATCGCAAGAGCGAAAGCGCGCGTACGGTAGGCGGCGAGATCCTGGCGCTGGAGCAGCGGCAGCAGGGACGCTTCGGACCCGCGCTGGTCGCCCATGATCGCCTGGCTCAGCGCCAGCCTGCGCACGACTTCGGGATCGTTGGCGCGCGCCAGTGCCTGGCGGTAGAGTTGCTGCGCGCGCGCATTCTCGCCCAGCAGATCGTGCGCCAAGCCGCGGTCGGCGGCGTATTCGGCCATCGGCGCGCCGCTCGCCTCCGCCTGCGCGAACAGCTGCACGGCCGTGAGCGGATCACCCGTGCGCACCATGACGGAGGCCAGCCCGGCCTTCACCCGGCCGTCCGCCGGCGCGATTGCTTCGGCGCGACGGAAGTACCCCAGGGCGGCTTCGGTGTCGTTGAGCCCGATCGCCGCTCGGCCCGCGCGGATCAGCGCGAACACGTCGTTCGGATTGCGCGCCAGATCGCGCAGCGCGCCGTTCAGGTTGGCGAGATCGGCCGGCGGGATCGACTGCACCACCGCGCGTGATGCGCCCTGCGCTGCCGCCGGCGAACTGAGCCCGCCGGCGAGCACGGCTATGACCGCGCAGGCGGCAACACCTGCCAAGCCCGCGGCCGAGCGCTGCTTCCTGCGAAGTGTCATGGCTTGGCCTCTACCCCGGCGCGTCTGAACCGCGCGCGAATGGCACGTTACTGGTTGTTCTGCCGGCCCAGGAAGCGGGGGATGCGCAGCGACGAGGCGCCTTCATCGTCCTCTTCCTCGTCATCCGCAGGATCCGATCCCGCTCGCGAGAGATTGGCCATGCGCTCGAACAGAGTGCTGCCGCCGCTCGCGGGCCTCGCCGGTGCAGCCTGGGGCTGAGCCGCTTCCGCCGCTCCGCCCAGCATGCGCCGGCGCCGCCCGGGCTGCGCCTGCTCGTCCGTATCCAGCGGGTCGGCTCCGAGCAGGAGTTCGTCCTGCTGCTGTGCCGGCCTGAACGCCGGCTCGCCGGCTTCCGTCGTCAGCTCGAGCGCTTCGTCGCCTTCGTTGCCGTCCCACTCGCCCGATCCGTCCGGATCGGCCGGGTCGCGGCTGATGCGCGTTCCGGCAAGCGAGGCGAAGCCGCCCGGCGGCGTCTGCTCGGCGCCCTCGGCTTCGCCATCGAGATCGGCAGCGGCCGCGGCGTACTCGTCCGGCACATAGGGCTCCGGCATGCGCTCGTCGTTAGCGCCTTCCTCGGCGGCCCAGTCGTCCGGCTGCATCGAAAGGCCGGCGGCTTCCTCCGCGGCGGCGGCGTCTTCGGCCAGCTCGTCCTCGGTCGGCAGCGGCAGGACCGGCTTCTTCGGCCCGCGCGCGGCGGAAAGGTTGAGCGGCTGGCGCGCCTGCTGCGCCATTTCGGCGTTCTGCTCGATGCCCGTGGCGACGACCGACACGCGGATCTTGCCTTCGAGGTCCGGATTGAACGCCGAGCCCCAGATGATGTTGGCTTCGGGATCGACCAGTTCGCGGATGTGGTTCGCCGCTTCGTCGATCTCGAGCAGCTTCATGTCCTCGCCGCCGATGATCGAGATGATCACGCCCTTGGCGCCCTGCATCGACACGCCATCGAGCAACGGGTTGGCGATAGCGCGTTCGGCGGCCTCGAGCGCGCGGTTCTCGCCCTCGCCCTCGCCCGTGCCCATCATCGCCTTGCCCATCTCGCCCATCACCGAGCGGACGTCGGCAAAGTCGAGGTTGATCAGGCCCGGCATGACCATGAGGTCGGTGATCGAGCGGACGCCCTGCTGCAGCACTTCGTCCGCCAGCTGGAACGCTTCCTTGAAGGTCGTGTCCGCCTTGGCCACCAGGAACAGGTTCTGGTTCGGAATGACGATCAGCGTGTCGACGTGCTTCTGCAACTCGTCGATGCCCGCCTCGGCGGAACGCATGCGGCGCGTGCCTTCGAACAGGAACGGCTTGGTCACCACGCCCACGGTCAGCACGCCCCGGCGGCGCGCGATCTCGGCGATTACCGGCGCGGCGCCGGTTCCGGTGCCACCGCCCATGCCGGCGGCGATGAAGACCATGTTCACGCCTTCCAGCGCGCGCTCGATCTCTGCGACGGTCTCCTCCGCCGCAGCGCGGCCGACTTCCGGCCGCGATCCGGCACCCAGGCCCTGGGTAATTTCCGGCCCGAGTTGGATGCGGTGCTCGGCAATGGCGTTGTTGAGCGCCTGGGCGTCCGTATTGGCGACGATGAAATCGACGCCTTCGATCTCGGCCTGGATCATGTTGGCGATGGCGTTGCCGCCGGCTCCGCCGACACCGATCACGGTGATGCGAGGACGCAGCTCTTCCACCGAGGGCGGGCCGATGTTGATGCTCATTCCGATGTCTCCAGAAGGAGTTTGAATAGGTTCCTTATCGCTTCTGCCACAAAGCGATTCAGGGGTGCAAAAGGTAAATGGCCTTATCCACAAACGTGGTTGGAGCCCTTCCGAGGGTCAGAGGCCCTCAAAAGTACTCCTTCATCGCATGCCACAGCCGCCGGGCCATCGCCGTGGCGCCGAATTGGCCGGTGATCTGCTGGCCGGTGTTCACCGTGCGCACGTCGACCGGATCTTCCGCCGCGTAGAGCACGAGCCCGGCAAGCGTGGCGAAACCCGGCACGGCATGGGCTTCGGGCAGCCCGCGCAGCTGCGGCGCGCGGCCGATCCGCACCGGCTTGCCAAGCGCCGCCTGGGCATAGTCAGCAAGGCCCGCCAGTTCCGCGCCGCCGCCGGTGAAGACCACCTGCCGGCTGCGCGAGCCGGACCTGCCGCCTGCGAAGCCCGCGGAAAAGCCGTGTGTCTCCAGCGCGCGGCCGATGTCGCTGACCAGGCGGTCGAGCTCGCCGGTGATGATCGAGATGAGCTCCGAACGGGGGATGCGGTTCTGCTCGTCCGCGCCGCGGGCGATAGGCCCGGAGCGGTCGTCTCCCGGCCCGGCGACGGCGACCAGTTCCCGGTGATCGTTCGGGCTGGCGATGGCCGAGCCGTGGACGCACTTGAGGCGCTCCGCCTGGAAACGGCGGATGCCCAGGGTGCTTGCGATGGCGTCGGTGATGTCCGCCGATCCGGTGGGGATGGCGGTCAGCCCCACGAGCATGCCGGCGGCGAACACGGCGACGTTGGTCACCTCACCGCCGAATTCCACCAGCGCAACGCCGAGATCGCGTTCCTCAGCCGTGAGGCAGGCATAACCGGTCGCGAGCGGCGAGGCGACGATGGCTTCCACATGGAGGTGGGCGTTCTCAACAGCTTCCCGCAAGTTGCGCATCGGCGCACCGTCTGCCAGCATCGTGTGGATATCGACCCCGAGCCGTTCGGCATGGAGACCCTTCGGGTTGGCGACCCCATCCGCGCCGTCGAGGAAATAGCAGGCCGGCTGCGCGTGGAGCACCATCCGTCCATCGGGCTCGAGCGCATCGCGGGCGGCGGCGAGCAACTGCTCGATATCCTCTTCCTCGATCCGCCGGCCGCCAATCTCGATCTCGACCTGGCTGATGCGGCTGGCGAGGCCGGCGCCGGACGCGCCGATCCATACGTCCGTGACGCTCGTTCCGGCGAGCTTTTCGGCCCGCTCCAGCGCGTCGCGCACAGCGTAAGTGGCCGCGGCCATGTCGGTGACATAGCCGCGCTTGATCCCCTGCGCCGCGCGGTGGCCCGATCCGAGTACGGTCATCTCGCCGTTCTCGGTCATCCCGGCGATCATCGCGGAAACGCGGAAGCTGCCGATGTTCACCGCGCCGAATACGCGCGTGATGCGGGGCTGGCTGGCCATCAGGTGCCCTCCGCGATCTGCGGCGGTCCCGCGCAGTCCGGGCAGCGCATGTAGATCCGCTCCGGCGTGCGCATGTCGAACGCCACGACTTTGCCGCCGAGCAGGCGGTTCAGGCCGTCGAGCCGCGCGAAGTTGATCAGCGCGCCCGCCGCCACTTCGGGGCCCTGCGGCAACGCGAGCACCTGGCCCGTCTTGAAGGTGAGGTTCCAGCGCCGGTTGCCGATCCATTCGGCTTCGGTAACTTGCGGGCGCAGCGCCGGCGCGGCGTCGAGGAGCGTCGAGAGCGCCCCCACCTGCGCCTGTGCGCCCGGGCCGGAAATCAGCAATTTGCCCTTGGCCTCGGCAGCGGAAACCGGCTCCAGTTCATGGCCCGCGGCGTCGATCAGGACCAGCTTGCCCGGCTTGCGCAGCACGGCATGCGGCGTGCGTTCGACGATGTCGATGACCACCCGGTCCGGCAGCTGGCGCGACACCCTGGCATCCTCGACCCAGCTCAGCTCCATGACCGAATCCCGCAGGGCGTGGAGGTCCACTTGCGGCATCGCCCGGTCCCGCTCGCCCAGCACGCGCTCATAGACCTTGAGCTCGTTCAGCCGCTCGACCCCGCGCACTTCGACCCGGTTGACCTCGAAGCCGGCATCGGCAGCGACCACCGCGATCTTGTGATCGATCAGCGCTGTCAGCCCGGCCAGGCTGGCGACCAGCCATGCCAGCACCGCCGCCGCGCCGAGGATCACGATCAGGAAGAAGCGGTGCAGCTGCTCCTCGGTGAACGGCAGCACGCGCATCAGGGCGTCGACCGCCGAGTTGGTCTTCGCCCGCGCCTTGCGGACCTGCTGCTGCGTTCCCTGGGCCCGGGCCTGGCGGCGCACGCCGGTGGGCTTGCGGCGGATCGTCTGGGCCATCAGCCCTGCCCCTCCGGCAGCCTGCCGAAGTGGCGCAGCGCGTCCTCGATGATGATCTCGACCAGCTCGCCATATTCGATACCGCAGTAGCGCGCCTGTTCGGGCACCAGGCTCAGCGGGGTCATGCCCGGCTGGGTGTTGGTCTCGAGCAGGAACAGCCCTTCCTCGCCCAGCTCGTCGTCCCAGCGGAAATCGGAGCGGCTCGTGCCGCGGCACCCGAGCAGGCGGTGGGCGCGCAGCGCATAGTCGAGGCACAGGCGGGCGATGTTCTCGGGGATTTCCGCTGGGCAGACGTGCTGCGTCATCCCGTCGGTATACTTCGCGTCGAAGTCGTAGAACCCGCTCTTGGGCACGAGTTCGGTCACCATCAGCGCACGTTCGCCCAGTACCGCCGTGGTCAGCTCGCGCCCACGGATGTACGGTTCGGCCAGCAGGCTGGGGAACTCCTGCCAGGGTCCTTTGCTGTCCCGGTTGATGGGATTGCCGTAGTTGCCCCCTTCGGTGACGATCGCCACGCCGACCGACGATCCCTCGTTTACCGGTTTCAGCACGTAAGGCCGCGGCAGCGGATCGCCCTGGTACAGGTCCTCGCTCCGCACGATGCGCCCGCCGGGCATCGGGATGCCATGCGGCACCAGCGCGTGCTTGGTGAGCTCCTTGTCGATCGCGATGACCGAAGTGGCGAGGCCCGAGTGGGTATAGGGCACGCCCATCAGGTCCATCATGCCCTGTACGGTGCCGTCCTCGCCGGGAACGCCATGCAGCGCGTTGAACACGACGTCGGGATCGGCATCGGCAAGCCGCGCCGCGACCTGGCGGTCCATGTCGATGCGCGTGACGCGGTGGCCGCGCTCGATCAGCGCCTCGGCCACGCCTTCTCCGCTCATCAGCGAGACCGGGCGCTCGCTCGCCCAGCCGCCCATCAGCACGGCGACGTGGAGTTTGGGGAGACGGCTCACAAGATCCTCCCCCCCTGGGGGAGGGGGACCGCCGGCCGCAGGCCGGTAGTGGAGGGGGCCAGTGCGTGGCAAGCCCCCTCAGTCAGCGCTTCGCGCTGCCAGCTCCCCCAGAGGGGGAGCATTTTGGAATGCGCACTCACGGCCGCCCCACCCGCTGGATTTCCCATTCGAGGTTCACGCCCTGGCTCTCCGCCACGCGGCGGCGCACTTCCTCGCCCAGGCCTTCGATGTCGGCGCTGCTCGCATCGCCGGTGTTGATGAGGAAATTGGCATGTTTCTCACTCACTTGCGCGCCGCCCATCACGAGCCCGCGGCAACCCGCCGCGTCGACCAGGCGCCAGGCCTTGTCACCGGGAGGGTTCTTGAATGTCGATCCGCCGGTCTTGGTGCGCAGCGGCTGCGATGCCTCGCGCGCGGCGGCGATACGGTCCATCTCCGCGCCGATCTGCTGCGGATCGCCCGGCGTTCCGCGCAGCCGCGCCGAGATCACGACCGCGCCTTCCGGTAGCGCCGAATGGCGATAGGTGTACTGCAGCTCGCGGGCCGGCAGCGTCACCACGTTGCCGCCGGGCATCGCCACCTCGCAATCGACCAGGACGTCCGCCACCTCGCGCCCATAGGCGCCGCCGTTCATGCGCACGAAACCGCCGACAGTGCCGGGGATTCCGCGCAGGAACTCGAGCCCGGCGATCCCCGCGTCGCGCGCGGTCGAGGAGACGAGGATGCCGCTCGCCCCGCCGCCGCAGCGCAGCTCGCATTCGCCGAGAACCTCGACTTGCGAGAACGCCTTGCCGAGCCGCACCACGACACCGGGTACGCCGCCGTCACGGACGATCAGGTTGGAGCCGAGGCCGAGCGCCATGAGCGGCGTCCCCTCATCGATCCCGGCAAGGAAGGCCAGCAGGTCCTCGCGGTCCTCCGGCTCGAACAGCCAGTCGGCCGTGCCGCCGCTCTTGAACCAGACCAGCTTGGCCAGCGGCGCGTCGCGGGTCAGCTTGCCGCGCACTTTGCCGCCGGCGAAGCCCGCGGGCGCGCTCGCGTCTTCGGAGGCGGGAGCGCGGGTCCAGGCCCGGAGGTCGTCGCCCTGCTGCCGGGTCATGCCGCCCGCTCCCGCCGCGCCTCGATGGCGGAGGCCAGGCCGGCGGCCCACTTGGTAATGTCGCCCGCGCCGAGGCAGACGATCATGTCGCCCGCCTGCACGATGCCGGCGAGTTCCGCCGCCAGCTCGTCCGGCCCGGCGATTTCGTTCACCGAATGGTGGCCGGCGGCGCGCATGCCTTCGACCAAACGCGCGGAATCCACGCCCTCGATCGGCTGCTCGCCAGCGGGATAGACCGGCGCGGCATAGACGATGTCGGCATCGTTGAAGGCCGCCTGGAACTCGCTCATCAGGTCGCGCAGGCGGGTGTAGCGGTGCGGCTGGACCACGGCGATCACCCTGCCCCGCGCCGCTTCCCGCGCCGCCGACAGGACCGCGCGGATCTCCACCGGGTGGTGCGCGTAATCGTCGATCACGGTAGCGCCGGCCACGGTGCCCACGCGGGTGAAGCGGCGCCGGACCCCGCCGAACTGCGCGAAGCCGGAACGGATCACCTCATCGCTGCAACCCATCTCCAGCGCCACGGCGGCGGCGGCGAGGGCGTTCTGGATGTTGTGCCGACCGGGCATCGGCAGCGAAATGTCGGCGATGCGGCGTGTGCTGCCGTCGCGTTCGCGCAGGACGGCGTCGAACAGGTTGCCGCCTTCGTGGCTGCGGATGTTCTCGCCGCGCAAGTCCGCCTGGGCGGAGAACCCGTACGTAATCACGCGCCGGTCGCGCACTTTGCCGATGACGCCCTGCACCTCGGGATGGTCGATGCACAGCACCGCCGCGCCGTAGAACGGCACGTTCTCGATGAACTCGACGAATGCCTGCTTCACCGCTTCGAAAGAGCCGTAATGGTCGAGGTGTTCCGGGTCGATGTTGGTGACCACCGCGATCGTGCCGTCGAGCCGCAGGAAGCTGCCGTCGCTCTCGTCCGCCTCGACCACCATCCACTCGCTGTCGCCGAGCCGGGCGTTCGAGCCATAGCTTTCGATGATGCCGCCGTTGATCACCGTCGGATCGATCCCGCCCGCATCGAGCAGGGCGGCGACCATGCTGGTCGTCGTGGTCTTGCCGTGCGTGCCGGCGACGGCGACGGTCTTCTTCAGCCGCATCAGCTCGGCCAGCATCTCGGCGCGGCGGACCACCGGGATGCGGCGCTCCAGCGCGGTGGCGACTTCGGGATTGGAGCGCTTCACCGCCGTCGAGGTCACGACCACGGCCGCATCGCCGAGGTTCGCGGCATCGTGGCCGATGAACACGGCAATCCCGCGCTTGCGCAAGCGTTCGACCGTCGCGCTTTCACCGATGTCGGAGCCCTGCACGGTGTAGCCGAGGTTGTGCATCACCTCGGCGATGCCGGACATGCCGATCCCGCCGATGCCGACGAAGTGGATCGTGCCGATATCGGTGCCGACGCCCTTCACGAGCGGCCACCGGCGAACTGGGCGAGATGCTGGGCGAGCGGGCCGAAGACCGTCTCATCGCCCTCCATCCGTGCCGTGCCTGCCGAAGCTGTCGCGCCCGAGGCCGCCGGAGCGGTGCGCCCGACGCGGATCACGTCCTGGATCGGCGCGCCGCCGAAGCTCTCGACCAGGTCGGCCAGGTCCTCGGCCGCTTTGGGCCGGCCGCAGTTCCAGGCCGCATGGGCGGCGGTGGCGAGGGTTTCCGGGTGCTGGGCCATGGCCTGGATCTGCTTAGCGAGCTCCTTGGCGGTGAACTTGTGCTGGCGGATCGCCCGCGCGCCGCCGGCCTTGACGATCTCGCGGGTATTGGCAGCCTGGTGATCGTCGGTGGCAATCGGCAGCGGCACCAGGATCGCCGGACGGCCGACCGCGGTCAACTCCGCGATCGTCGAAGCGCCTGCGCGGCCGATGAACAAGTGCGCATCGGCGAGCCGCCCGGCCATGTCGTCGAAATAGGTCCCGAGCTCCGCAGGAATGCCGTGGTTGGCATAGCGCTGGCGCACGGCTTCGAGGTCTTCCGCGCGGCACTGCTGGGTGACTTGCAGGCGGCTGCGCAAGGCCGGCTGGAGCATCGCGAGCCCATCGGGCACGATTTCCGACAGCACGCGCGCCCCCTGGCTCCCGCCGGTGACCAGCACGCGCAGGAGGCCGTCCTGCGTAAATGCGGGAAACGGCTCCTCGCGCAGCGACAGGACTTGCGGCCGCACCGGATTGCCGACGAGGTGGACTTTCTCGGCCCAGCTCGGCTTCAGCCGCTCGACTTCGGGATAGGCGGTCGCGATCGCATCGACCCGGCCGGCGAGCAGGCGGTTGACTCGGCCGAGCACGGCATTCTGTTCGTGGATCACCGAAGCTATGCCTGCCGCCCGCGCGGCGAGCAGCGCCGGGAGCGCCGGATAGCCGCCGAACCCGACGACCGCGGTCGGCTGGAAGCTTTCGAACAGGCGCAGCGCCATGCGGCGCCCTTCGAGCACCGCGGCAACGCCCTTGAACCAGTGCAGCGGGTTCTTGCCGAAGCGGCCCGCCGGAAGGACGTGCGCGGTCAGGAAGTCGGGCTTCCCCGGGATCGCCGCGCCGCGCTTGTCGGTGATCAGCGCGACATGATGCCCCCGCCGTTCCAGCGCATGGGCAAGCGCGAAGGCGGGCGTCAGGTGCCCGCCCGTGCCGCCCGCGGCAAGGACGAAGTGGCGGCTAGGGCCGGTCATCGTAGCTTCTCCTGCCGCGCCAGGGCGGCCTTGAGGCCGAGTCCATCGCGGCTGAGGAACGGGTTGCGCCGGGTCAGCGCCAGCAGCAGCCCGATCGTCAGGCACTGGGCGATGGTCGAGGATCCGCCGTAGCTGATCAGCGGCAGGGTCATACCCTTGGAGGGAAACAGCTGCAGGTTCACCAGGATGTTGATGAACGCCTGCCCGCCGAACAGCACCACCAGGCCCGCAGCGGCCAGCAGGGCGAAAACGTTCTCTTCTTCCAGCAGCCGGACGATCACCCGCAGCACGATGGCGAGGTAAAGCAGCACCACGAGCCCGCACATGAGCAGCCCGAACTCCTCGCCGATCACCGAGAAGATGTAATCGGTGTGGGCTTCCGGCAGCTGCATCTTGCGGCGGCCGAGCCACAGCCCGGCGCCGGTCCAACCGCCGCCTAGCAGGGCCTTGCTGGCGAGATCGACCTGGTCGAAGGCCGTGCCGCCGCCGATGAAGCTGTCGATGCGGTGGCGTGCGTTGTCGTAGAACACGTAAGCGAGCGCGAGCGCCGCCATGCCGGCGCCGCCGGCCATCATGATCCGCTGCATCGGCATCCCGGCCAGCATCGCCACGGCCAGCCAGGCCCCGACGAACAGCATGGCGTCACCCAGGTTCGGCTGCATCATCAGCAGCAGGCCGACCAGGCCCATCAGGCCCATGGTCGCAGGGATGACCGGCAGGTCCGGATCGCGCAGTTTCCACGAGAGGATCCAGGCGAGCAGGATCGCGTAGGCGGGCTTCAGGAACTCGCTCGGCTGGAAGCGGATCCCAAGATCGATCCAGCGCTTGGCGCCGTTCACTTCGCTACCTAGGACAGGCACGAGCACCAGCGCCGCAATCATCGCCGCACCGAGGATGATCCCGCCCCGCCGCGCAGTGTCGCGCGTGAGGAGCGAGGCGCCGAGCATGACCGCCAGACCGACCACCTGCCAGCGCAGGTGCGCCCAGTAAAAATAGAGATCGTCGAGCCGCACCGAAGAGCTGGACAGCCGCCGGGCGCTCGCCGGGGATGCCGCCGCCACCGCGACCGAGCCGATCACCATCAGCGCCAGCACCAGCCCCAGCAGAACCCGGTCGACTTCGCGCCACCAGATCCGCAGCTCCGCCTTCCGGTTCTGCCTGAAGCGCGGCGCGGCCGGCGCCCGCACGCCGGGCCGGGGGATATAGGGGCGCGCGGCGCTCATGCGGCAGACCTGGCCGCGAACTCGTGCGACGGCGCTACGCTGCCGGTCAGACCGGCGACGATCTGGCGGAAAGCCTCGCCGCGCGCTTCGTAGTCCTTGAACTGGTCGAAGCTGGCGCAGGCAGGGGACAGCAGGATCACGTCGCCCGGCTTCGCCCGGGCCATGGCCCGAGGTACGGCTTCGCACAGCATCTCGCAGCGCTCGACCGCCATGGCTGGCGCGAGGATCTCGGCGAAGCGCGGGCCGGCCTCCCCGATCGTGTAGGCGGCGACGATATTGCCGAAGGCCGGAGCGCAATCGTCGAGATCGTCGCCCTTGGGCAGCCCGCCGCAGATCCAGTGCACCCGCCTTCCGGGATTCGGCGGATAGGCAGCCAGCGCCGGCGCGGTCGACGCCGGGTTGGTCGCCTTGCTGTCGTTGACGAACGTCACGCCGCCGAACGTGCCGAGTACTTCCATGCGGTGCGGGAGGCCTCGGAAATCGGCTAGCCCGCCCTCGATGGCGTCCTGCGGCAGGCCGAGTTCGCGCGCGATCGCTTCGGCGATGGCGGCGTTCTGCAGGTTGTGCGGGCCCTGCAGCCCGAGCCAGCCCGTCTGGCGCTGAGCCATGGCCTCGGTTTCGGCGCAGACCGCCCGGCCGGCCGCCCGGCGCGCCGTCTCCGCTTCGAACACGGCGCACGTGGGGGCGTCGTCGCAGCCGAACACGGCGAACTGCCCGGCCTCCTGCATCGCGAATAGCCGCGCCTTCGACGCGGCATAATCGGCGAAGCTGTCGTAGCGGTCGAGATGGTCGGGCGTGATGTTGGTCAGCGCAGCCGCCTCGCAGGCGAGCGAGCGGGTGAGGTCGATCTGATAGCTCGACAGCTCCAGCACATAGACCCCGCCTTCGGGCAGCGGCTCCTGGCCGAGGATCGGCAGGCCGATGTTGCCGCCCATGCGGGTGGGTATGCCGGAGCGTTCGAACAGGTGGTGGACCAGCGCGGTCGTAGTCGACTTGCCGTTGGTTCCGGTGATGCCCACGACCTTGTGCGCCGGCAGGCTGGGGCGGGCCAGCGCGAACAGCTCGATATCGCCGATCACCGGCACGCCGGCTGCGCGCGCCTTCTCGGTGATGGGATGGGTGTTGAGCGGCACGCCCGGCGAGACGACTACCCCGTCGAAGCCGGCGAGATCGATCTCCAGCGGATCGGCGATCACGGCCTTATCCGCCACTTGTTCGCGCGGGCCTTCCCGCCGGTCCCAGGCGGTGACCTGGGCGCCGCTGGCGGCCAGCGCCTCGACCGTCGCCATGCCGGATCGGGCTAGGCCGAGAACGGCGTAGCGCTTGCCGGCGAAGATGGGCGAGACGATCATCGCAGCTTGAGCGTCGCCAGCCCGAGGACGGCGAGCACTATCGCGATGATCCAGAAGCGGATCACGACGGTCGCTTCCGACCAGCCGAGCTGCTCGAAGTGATGGTGGATCGGGGCCATGCGAAAGATCCGCTTGCCGGTGCGCTTGAACCAGAAGACCTGGATGATCACGCTGGCGGTCTCCATCACGAACAGGCCGCCGATGATCAGCAGTACGAGCTCGTGATTGGTCGCCACTGCGATCGCGCCGAGCGCCCCGCCGAGTGCGAGGCTGCCGGTGTCGCCCATGAACACCGCCGCCGGCGGCGCGTTGAACCACAGGAACGCCAGCCCGCCGCCGATCATCGCCGCGCACAGGACCGCCAGTTCGCCCGCGCCGGGGACGTGCGGTATGCCCAGGTAGGCCGAATAGTCGACGCGGCCCACCAGATAGCAGATGAACAGGAACGCGCTGGCGGCAATGACCACCGGCATCGTCGCCAGTCCGTCGAGCCCGTCGGTCAGGTTCACCGCATTGCCGAAGCCGACGATCACCGTGGCCGCGAACACATAATACAGCGGGCCGAGCGGGATGTAACGGTCCGACATGAAGGGGACGTAGAGGTTCGTCCCGGTCGGCTCCACGATCATCCACGTGGCCACGGCGGCGACGGCGAATTCCATCATCAGCCGGACTTTGCCCGACACGCCCTTGTGGCTGCGCTTGGTCACTTTGTCGAAATCGTCGAGGAAGCCGATCATCCCGAAGCCGACCGTCACGAGCAGGCACGCCCACACGAACGGGCTGCGCGGATCCATCCACAGCAGCATCGACAGGACCAGCGAGCTCAGGATCATCAGCCCGCCCATCGTCGGCGTGCCGACTTTGGCGAGATGGGTCTGCGGCCCGTCGGTGCGGATCGGCTGACCCCTGCCCTGGCGCACGCGCAGCATGGCGATGAATTTGGGGCCGATCAGGAGGCCGATCGTCAGCGCCGTCAGCAGCGTCGCCCCGGAGCGGAATGTCTGGTAGCGGACGAGGTTGAAGAGCCCCTCGAACTCAAGCCATTGCGCAAGCAGATACAGCATTCGTGCCCGTCAGCCTTCCCTGGCGGCGAAGTGAGAAACCAGGCGCGCCAGACCTACGGAATTCGAGCCTTTGACGAGCACTGCGTCACCGCCAACCAGGCCGAATTCCTCGAGCGCGGCGATGGCCTCGCCCGGTCCTTCGCAATGGTCAAAGTCAAGCGCCTTGCCAAGCGGATTGTGTGCGGCTTTCCCCAGTTCCCGCGCGAGCGCGCTCATCTCGGGTCCCACTAGCACGGCATAATCGACGCCGGCTTCCGCGAGCGGCTCCGCCAGCTGCCCGTGGAAGGCGGGCGCGAAGTCGCCCAGTTCCTTCATGCTGCCGAGCACCGCGATGCGGCGCGAGGCCGGCGTATGCCCGAGCTGCGCCAGGGTCGCGCGCATTGAGGCGGGGTTGGCGTTGTAGCTTTCGTCGATGAGCAGCGCATGGCCGCCGGGCACGGCGACCCTGTGCCGCGCGCCGCGGCCCTTGAGCCCGCCCATCTCCGCGAGGGCTAGCCCGGCCGCGCCAAGGTCGCCGCCGGCGGCGAAGACTGCGCCCATCACGGCCAGCGAGTTGGCGATCCAGTGCTCGCCCGGCTCCGCCACCGTGTAGCACAGCCGCCGCTCCCCGAGTGCGGCGGTCACGAGCGATCCGCCGTTCGCCACCGGCACCGCATCGAGCAGGCGCACGTCGGCGTCGGCCGCCCTGCCGAACGAGAGGACCCTGGCGCCGACAGCTTCGGCCGCCTTGCGCAAGCGTCCGCTGTGCGGGCTGTCTGCAGGGATCACGGCGGTGCCGCCGGGCGTGAGGCCGGCGAAGATCTCCGCCTTGGCGTCGGCGATCGCCTCCTCGCTGCCGAGGTTCTCGATATGCGCCGGCGCGATGGTCGTGATGACGGCCACATGCGGGCGGACCTGCGCGGTCAACGCGGCGATCTCGCCGGCGTGGTTCATGCCCATCTCGAACACGCCGTATGCCGCGCGGCCCGGCATGCGCGCCAGGCTCAGCGGCACGCCGACATGGTTGTTGTAGCTCCGCACCGAACGGTGTGCCGCCCCGCGCGAGGAGCGCTCGAGCGCCACGAAGATCGCTTCTTTCACCCCGGTCTTGCCGACCGATCCGGTGACGCCGATCACCCGCGCCGCGCAACGCTCCCGCGCCGCGGCAGCCAGCGCGGCGAGCGCCTTCGTCGTGTCCTCGACCAGCACGTGCGGCCAGTCGACAGGGCGCTCCACGAGCGCGGCGGCGGCGCCTTTGGCGAAAGCCTTGTCGAGGAACGCGTGACCGTCGGTGCTCTCGCCCTTCAACGCGACGAACAAGTCGCCGGGGCGCACGTCGCGCGAATCCATCTCCACGCCCGAGACCTGGAACGGTCCGCTCGCGGTGCCGCCGACCGCATCGGCGATCTCCGCCGCGGTCCACAGCGCCAGGCCGTAGCTGTCCGCCGGCCGCGCGGGCCAGGCGAGGACCTTCTCGAGCGCACTCATCACTTGGCTCCTTCCGCGGCGGCGCATTCGCGCGCGACCGTAACGTCGTCGAACGGCAGGACTCGCATCGCCTCCCCGGCGCCGACGATCTGCCCTTGTTCATGCCCCTTCCCGGCGATGAGGACGATGTCCTCGCTGCCGGCCTCGGCGATCGCGGCGGCGATGGCCGCCCGGCGGTCGCCGATCTCGCGTGCCCGCGTGCCTGCGCCTTCCATGACCGCGGCGCGGATCGCCGCCGGATCCTCGCCGCGCGGATTGTCGTCGGTCACGATCACGATGTCCGAATACTCGGCCGCGACCTGCCCCATCGGGCCGCGCTTGCCCTTGTCGCGGTCGCCGCCGGCGCCGAACACGGTGATGAGGCGACCGGCGACATGCGGGCGCAATGCCGCGATCGCGGCGCCAAGGGCATCCGGCGTGTGCGCGTAATCCACATAAACCGGCGCACCGCCGGCGGTGATGACCGCCCGCTCGAGCCGTCCGCGCACCGGCTGCAGGCGGCCGATGGCGTCGACGACCCGCGCCGGATCTCCGCCGGTCGCGAGCACAAGCCCGGCAGCGGTAAGGGCATTGGCCACCTGGTACGCGCCGATCAGCGGCAGCATGATCGTGCAGTTCTCCCCGCCGATCTCGATCTCGAGCTCCTGCCCAAGCTGGCCCGGCTCGCAGCCGAGCAAGCGGATGTCGTCTCCGTGCTCGCCGACGGTGACCAGTTGCAGGCCCCGCTCGCGGACGACCTGGATCACCCGGCCCGACCACGCATCGTCGGCCCAAACCACGGCCGCGCCGCCCTCGCCCACGACTTCACCGAACAGCCGCATCTTGGCGGCGAAGTAGTCTTCCATGTCGGAATGGTAGTCGAGGTGATCGCGGCTGAGGTTGGTGAACGCCCCTGCGGCGACCGGCAGCCCTTCGTTGCGGTACTGGCTGAGCCCGTGGCTCGAAGCCTCGTAGGCGACGTGAGTCACGCCTTCACGCGCGAGCCCTGCCATGTTTGCCAGGAAAGTGACGATGTCGGGTGTGGTCAGCCCGGTGGAGACGCTCTCGTCCGGCGTGGTGACGCCGAGCGTGCCGATCGAGGCCGCGCGTTCGCCGCACATGCGCCAGATCTGCCGGGTCATCTCGACCGTGGAGGTCTTTCCGTTGGTGCCGGTGACGGCGACGATCATTTCCGGCACTGGGCGGAAGAACTGCGCGGCCAGGCGCGCGAAGGCCTTGCGCGGATTGGCATCCGCGATGTGCGCCGCCCCTTCCACTTGCGCCTCCGGACGGGCGACGACGGCGACTGCGCCGCCGCTGACCGCGGCCGCGATGAAGTCCTCGCCGTTCACCGCCGTGCCCTGGAAGGCGCCGAACACGTTGCCCGGTGCGACCTTGCGGTGATCGATCGCGAAGCCGGTCACGGCCGCGTCGGCCGCCGGGCCCGCGTCCAAGCCGACAGCGGCGGCAAGCGCCCCGAGCAGCATCAGTCCTTCCCGCCGACCAGCGGCTTGAGATCGCTGAGGTCGATGTCGCGGCCCTCGTCCGGCAGCACGCCCAGCATCGGGCCGATCCGCGGAACGAGGCGGCCGACGATCGGCGCGGCGTTCCACGCCGCGGTGCGCTGATAGGAGCTGGCCGCGGTGCCCTTCGGCTCGTCGAGCATGATGATCACGACATAGCGCGGCTTGTCCATGGGGAAGGCCGCGGCGAACGTGGAGACCAGGGTCGTGCGCTGGTAGCCGCCGGCGCCCGGCTTCTCGGCGCTGCCGGTCTTGCCGCCGACGCGGAAGCCCGGCGCGTCGGCATTGCGGCCGGTGCCGTAGACGGTGATCATCCGCAGCAGCTGGTTCATGCGCGCGCTGGTGCTGGCCTTGAACACCTGCCGCCCGCGCGCCTCGTGCCCCGGCTTGACCTTCAGCAGAGTGGCCGGGCGCCAGGTGCCGCCGTTGACCATCGCCGCATAGGCACTGGCGAGGTGGAGCGGAGTCACCGCGATGCCGTGGCCGTAACCGACCGTCACGCCGCGCAGCAACGGCCAGTTGCCGCCCGGCCAGATCGGGAAGCCGCGCGCCGGCAGTTCGACATAGGGCCGCTCGTTCATGCCCAGGTCGACCATCGTCTGCTTGAGGCGTTTCGTGCCGAGATCCTCGACGATGTGGGCCGTCACCACGTTGGACGAGTAGATCAGCATCTCGGGCACGTTGAGCGAGGAGCCCTTCGGCTTCAGGTCCTTGATCGTGTAGCCGCTGATTCGGTACGGCGTCGCGGAATAGCGGCGCGACAGATCGGTAACCGCCCCCGCATCGATCGCCGCCGCCACGGTGAGCGGCTTGAAGGTGGAGCCGAGTTCGTAGACCTGGTTGGTCACCCGGTTGAACATGTTGCCCTGGCCTTCGGCATCGATCTTGTTCGGATCGAACGCCGGCAGCGATGCGAGCGCGAGCACTTCGCCGCTGTCCACGTCCAGCACGACCCCCGCCGCGCCGATCGCGTCGACCATGCGCATGCCGCTGGCGAGTTCGTCCTCCAGCGCGCCCTGCACCCGCAAGTCGACCGACAGCGCCGCCGGCTTGCCGCGCTGCGCCGGATCCAGAAGGCGCTCGTCGAGGAACGCCTCCATGCCGACGCGGCCGTGCCCGTCTGCGGCGACATAGCCGAGCACGTGCGCGCCGAGCTTGCCTTGCGGATAGTGGCGGTCGGTCTCCGCCGGCGTTTCCAGCGCCAGTTCGCCGATCGCGTTCACCCGGTTCACTTCTTCGGGCAGAACGCGCCGCCGCAAGTAGGCGGGTTTGCCGGCCGCGAGGATGCGGGTCGTTTCGGCAACGTCGAGATCCGGGAAAATCGCCTTCAGCTGGGCGACGACGTCCGGCAGCGGCTTGACCAGCGGCGTGCCGCCGTCACCCAGAGCGTCGGGGTTGAACCAGAGGGCATAGGCGGGGAAGGCGCGCGCCAGCGGCGTGCCGTTGCGGTCGGTAATCTCGCCGCGCGGCGGCAGCAGCGCCTGGGCCATCGAATGCTCGGCCGGCGCCGGCTGGACCACGCCGAGCCAGGCGACCCGCAGCAGCGCCGCGAGCGCCACCAGCGCGAACCCGCCGCCGAGAAGCAGCATACGCAGCTGCGCGGTCAGCAACTGGCGCCGGCGGATGTCGACCAGTCTGATGCGCGATGGAGCGAAGCCGGCGCTGAAGGTCAGCGCATTCATTCGCCAACGTTCCCGACCGCCGCGGCGAGCGGGATGCGCAAGGCACCGGCGGTATCGCCCGCGCTGAGCGCCACGCGGTGAACCTCAGGCTCGAGCAGTTCCGGGTCCACCGGCTTGCCGGTGAGCGGCGACACGAACTTCGGGAACGGCGGTGCTTCGTCCCCGGCGGTCAGGCTGGCCACGCGGATCGGTTCCGGCGCACCCGGCAGGCGCGGCGTGCCGAAGCGGGCCAGCTGGCGTTCGTTCTCGAGGAACTGCCGCGCCTTGGGCGCGGTGTAGCCGAACTCGACCCGGTTCCAGCGGGCGAGCTGTTCCTGGCTGGCGCGCGTGGCGAATTCGGTCTCGAGCAGCAGCTTCTCGTCCTCCAGCTGAACGATCCGACGTTCGGCGTTGACGACTTCGCTCTGCACGGCGTGCACCTTCAGGTGAAGCCCCAGGTAGCACAGTGTGCACAGCGCCAGCGCCGCGATCCAGCCAACTCTGCGCAGACGGGCCTGGGTGCTCATGCGGCTTCCCCTCGATGGTGCCGGGCCGGAGCCGCGGTGCGAATGGCGGCGCGCAGGGTGGCCGAGCGGGCGCGCGGGTTGCGGGCGGTTTCTGCGTCGGATGCGCGAATGGCCTTGGACAGGCGCGCGAACGTCGGCGCCGGTCCGCCGCGGGTGTCCGGCAAATGGCGCGAAGTGCCGGCCTGCGCTCCGGCCGCCTCGCGCAGGAAGCGCTTCACGATCCGGTCTTCCAGGCTGTGGAAGCTCACCACGGCCAGGCGGCCACCTTCCCGCAGCAGCGCCTCGGCGGCGGAAAGTCCTTCCGCCAGCTCTTCCAATTCGGCGTTCACGTGGATGCGCACCGCCTGGAAGCTGCGGGTCGCTGGGTCCTTCGGCGCGCCGGCGCGGTAGCCGAGCGCCTTGCGCACGACCCGGGCAAGATCGCCGGTCGTCTCCAGCGGACGGGCGGCGACGATCGCGCGGGCGACGCGGCGGCTCTGGCGCTCCTCCCCGTAGAGGTAGAGCACGTTGGCGATATCTTCCTCGCGCGCAGAGTTGAGGAAGTCGGCCGCGGACTCGCCTTCCTGGCTCATGCGCATGTCGAGCGGGCCGTCGGCCGAGAATGCGAAACCCCGCCCGGCCTGGTCGAGCTGCATGGAGGAGACGCCGATATCCATCGTCACGCCGTCGACCCGCGCAACGCCCGCCTCGGTCATGGCGGAGAGCATCTCGGAGAAGCGGCGGTGATGGAGCACCAGCCGCGGCGGCTCCTCGCTCGCCTCAGCCCAGCGGCGGCCGGCGGCGATCGCATCGGGGTCGCGGTCGAAAGCATGCACCGTGGCGCCCGCGTCGAGGATCGCGCGCGTGTAGCCGCCCGCGCCGAACGTGGCGTCGACGATCACGTCGCCGGGCTGCGGATCCAGAGCGGCGATCACCTCGTCGAGGAGGACGGGGATGTGCGGCGTCCGTTCGCCCTGAGCTTGTCGAAGGGTCACTTCTTGCGCCCCTTCGCGGTGTCGGCGGCCAGCTTGCGGCATGCGGCCTGCGGACCTTCCCAGCCCGCGCCCATTCCGTAGAGCTCTTCGGGGCTCCACAGAGTGAAGAACTCGCCGGCACCGTGGAAGAACACCTCGTCCCGCAAATTCCCCAACTCGGCTAGGTGGTCGGGCAGGACGAAGCGGCCGCTGGAGTCGAACGGGATCTGCTCGAAGCCCCAGAGCTGCATCGAGCGCAAGTCGCGGTCGTATTCCTTGCTCAGCCGGGTGGCGCGCTCTTCCTCGCGGTCGAGGTATTCCTCGAACCGTTCGGTGCGGGAAAGGCCGAAGCCGGTCAGGCATTTCCAGCGGTCATGCTTGGCGATGCACAGCACGCGCTCGCCCGCGCTGGAGTCGGTCACCGCCTTGCGGAAGGCCGAAGGCAGCGCGAGGCGGTTCTTCTCGCCGCGAAGCGAGAAGCCCTGTCCGCTGTATCCGTTCGGCCGATCCGCCACTTACCCCGGTCCCCCGCCCTCTGGTCGGTTGCTACTGCGCCGGAACAAATCTTCCCCGTTCGGCCGCGCATGAGCGCGGCCCGGCCATCCCACTTCGGGATGCAATACGGGCGATTTGTCCGATGGACTGACTATCTATCGCGGGCAGGCCGGGGATGGAAGGGGAAATTAGGGGATCGGTCGCGAATTTTGCGCTTTATCGTGGATATAGCGGCAGTTCCGACGAGAGCGACGCAACTCTCCGCCGGGCCGTCAGCCTCGCTCGAAGTGTGGAATCGGCAGCGACTCGCAGGCCTTGCGGCTGCGGACCCGCTATTCTCCCGCGATTTCCCCGGATCCGGCGAACGCCAGTTGCGCCAGCCGGCCCAGGGCGGGTCCGGCGAGCGGACTCGGCTCGTGCAGGTCGAGCATCGCGGCATCGGCCAAGATCGTCGCATGACCGCGGCCGAGGGCGCAGCGGGCCAGCAGGCCCTCGGCGGAGAGGGCACATCCCTCGTCGCCGGCAAGCGTGAACTGGCCAGGCAGGTTGACCGGCACGGCGAGGTCCCCGTCCCGCGCCACACGCGTGCCGAGCGGCTGGTCGTCTGCGAATTGCAGCGCCAGGCCCCAGTGGTTCAGGATCGGCGACAACAGCACCACGTCTTGCGGCCGCCGCCGATCGCCCAGGCCGAACTCCGAATGACCGGTCATCATCGGATCGGCGAACAACAGCAGTTGCCCCCCGCCCCGCACCCAGGCGTCTAGCGCCACGTTCTCCTCCCCGCTCAGCGGCCGCGGCTGGGCCAGCAGGAGCCGGTCGAGCCCGGCCAGCGCCGCTTCGTCGAGGTAGGCGATCGGGCGCAGTTCGTATTCGCGCTCCAGCTCCGCGCGCGCCCAGTGCGCCTCCGCGGCGCCGCCGATCAGATCGCCGAACTGCTCAGCCTCGCCCCAATAGATCGGGATCGTACCCATCAGGCCGAGCGGCGCCCTCGGTTGCTGCGCCTGCGCCTGCGTCTGGGGCTCGACTTGCGCCACCGCCGGAGGGCCGAGGAACAGCAGCGCAGTGGCCAGAGCGGCCTTAATCGCCTTGTGCAGGGAGGGCATCGAGAACGATCGGTGGGGAAGGCTCGGGCTGTACCGTCGGCGCCGGCTGCACCACTTCCGGCGCCACCCCGGCATCGGCCAGGGGATCGCTCGCCTCGGGGGTCTTGCTGGGCGCGACCGTAGACGCGGCTTCCGGCACGGTGCCGGCTTCGGTCTGCTCGGCACGGTCGATGACGATATTGGCGAGACCGACCAGCAGCACCATCGCGCCGAGGCCGAACACACCAATCTGCAGGCGCTGCAGCGCCTGTGCGCGCGTGCCGGATAGCGGCGCGGTATAGACCTGCTCGTCCTGGGGTTCGCTGACCATGAGGGGGACTCTAGCGGGCGGAGATTAACGCAGCCAGTCGAAAACCGGCAAGCCCTTCGCCTTCAGCCATTCGGCGTTGTAGAGCGTCGAGAGATAGCGGAAGCCGGTGTCGCAAAGGATCGTCGCCACGCGGCTGCCTTTGCCGAGCTGCCGCCCGAGCGCGACCGCGCCGGCCACGTTGATCCCGCTCGACAGGCCGAGGCACAGCCCTTCCTCCTTGAGCAGGCGGCCGACCCATTCGAGCCCTTCCTCGTCAGAGATGCGGAACTGCGTATCGACCGGCGCGCCTTCCAGGTTCGCCGTGATGCGGCCCTGGCCGATGCCCTCGGCCACCGAGTTGCCTTCGGACTTGAGCTCCCCATTGGCGTAGTATTCGTAAAGCGCCGCGCCGTGGGGATCGGTCAGCGCGATGCAGATCTTCTCGTCGAAGCCCTTGAGGCCGAGGCCCACCCCCGCCAGCGTGCCACCGGTGCCGACGGCGCAGGTGAAGCCGTCGATCCGCCCGTCCATCTGCGCCCAGATTTCCGGCGCGGTGCTTTCCACGTGCGCGCGGCGGTTGGCGACATTGTCGAACTGGTTGGCCCAGATCGCGTTCGGCGCCTCTTCCGCCAGGCGGCGGCTGGTGTGCACGAAGTGCCCGGGGTTCTTGTACGGTGCCGCGGGGACGGTCACCAGCTCCGCGCCGAGCGCGCGCAGCGTATCCATCTTCTCGCGGCTCTGCGTCTCGGGCATGACGATGATCGTCTTGTAGCCGAGTGCATTGGCGACCAGCGCCATGCCGATCCCGGTGTTGCCGGCGGTCCCTTCCACAATCGTGCCGCCGGGCTGCAGCTCGCCCCGCGCCTCCGCATCGCGCACGATCCACAGCGCCGCGCGGTCCTTCACCGAAGCGCCGGGATTGGCGAATTCGCACTTGCCCCAGATCTCGCAGCCCGCCGCCTCGCTCGGGCCCTTGAGGAGAACGAGCGGGGTGTTGCCGATGAGGTCGAGCGTGCCGGAAAGCGCCTTGGGTGCCGTCATGCGATGAGGGACTAAGCGGCACAAAGCGCCATCGCAACGCAAATGCGCTTGTTGCAGGTGAAATCGGTCTTGCCGTGGTTCACGCGGAGATGCAGAGATTTTTGCGCTCGCAGAGGCGCAGAGGCGCGGAGGGGATGCTGCAATCATAGCCCCCTCCTCTGAAAAAAGGGGCGATTGATCTCACGCAACTGCGCGAAGGCGCGAAGTTTCCTGCGGCGAAGCCGCAATCCGAACATGCGAGCTATGCGGAGTGCAGCGCCCGTCAGCCGCGCTTGCTCTTAGCGCCTTCGCGCCTTTGCGTGAGAAAAGATCCTCTGCGCCTCCGCGCCTCTGCGAGCGCATAAACAATCCCGGCGCCCCGCTGCGACTAGTCTTCCTGGGCGATCGTGACCTTCAGCCCGTCGAGGTCCGCGGTGAAGGGGATCTGGCAGCCGAGGCGCGAGTACTCGTTGCGGTCGCCGCTCGAATCGAGCAGGTCGTCCTCGTCCTCGCTGATCGGCGGGAGCATGCCGAAGAACTCCGGGTCGACGTGGACGTGGCAGGTCGCGCAGCTGCAGCAGCCGCCGCACAGCGCCAGAAGCTCGTCGAAGCCGTTGTCCCGGATCGCTTCCATCACGGTCAGCCCGTCGATGGCCTCGACGGCCCGTTCCTCGCCTGCGCGGTTGACGACGATCAGCTTGGGCATGGTGTGCGGGTCCCCTATGGCGTGTTCGGCCGCGGCTGCTAGGCAATCGGGCAAGTCTTGGCAAGCGAGGGACAAGATGGGACTGACCGCCGAACAGATCAACGCCGGGCTCGATGCGGTCGCCGCGCGTGAACCGGCGATCGCCCGCGCCTTGCAGCTTGCCGGCTACCCGGAGCCGCGCATTCGCGAGCGCGGCTACCGCACGCTGCTGCGCACGATCGTTGGCCAGCAGGTCAGCGTCGCCGCCGCCGCCAGCGTTTGGAACAAGCTCGAAGCGGCGCTGGGCGAAGTCACCCCCGAAGCCTTGCTGGCCGCCGACTTCGACGCGCTGCGCGCTTGCGGCCTCTCGCGCCAGAAGCAGGGCTATGCGCGGTCACTGTGCGAGCTGGTCGCCAGCGGGGAGCTCAACCTGGAGAACCTGCCGGCCGACGACGAGGAAGCGATCGCCGAGCTCGTCCGCATCAAGGGCATCGGCCGCTGGTCGGCGGAGATCTACCTGCTGTTCGCTGAAGGGCGGCAGGACATCTGGCCCGCCGGAGACCTCGCGGTGCAGATCGGCCTCGGCAAGATCCTCGGCTGGCCGGAGCGGCCGTCGGAGAAGGAGATCCGCGCGGCAGCCGAGGACTGGCGGCCGCACCGGGGCGCAGTCACGCTGCTGACCTGGCACTGCTACAACAACGCCGCGCTCTGACACGCGCGGGCTTGGTTAAAGCCGCCAGGACCCCAATGTAGGGCCGGCCACGATGCCGCCCGCCTGGGCAGCGCACCACAACGACTACGAGGAACGCCCGAATGATCGAAGCCGCCGTTCTCCCCTCCGCCGCGACGCGCGTCCAGGACGTTCCGATGATCCCCCGCACGGCCCTGTTCGGCAACCCGACCCGCTCCGGCGCGCAGATCAGCCCGGACGGGCGCTGGCTCGCCTGGATGGCGCCGCACGAGGAGGTGATGAACGTCTGGATCGCGCCGGTCACCGACCCGGGTGCCGCGCGGCGCATGACCAGCGCCACGGAGCGGCCGATCCCGAGCTACTTCTTCGCCCCGGATTCGCGCAGCCTGCTCTACGTGCAGGACAAGGCGGGCGACGAAAACTACCTGCTCTACCAGGTCGACATCGACAGCGGGGACGAGCGCAGCCTCACGCCGTTCGAGAACACCCGCGTGCAGATCGTCGGGTTCTCGCACGCGATCAAGGACAAGGCGCTCGTCGGCCTCAACGACCGCGACCCGCGGCACCACGACATCCACTTGCTCGATCTTACCAGCGGCGCGCTGGAGCTGGTGCTGCAGAACGAAGGCTACGCCGGTTTCCTGGCCGACGACACCCTGACGCTGCGCTGGGCGCTGCGGCAGAACGCGGCCGGCGGGAACGACATGTTCGAGATCACGGACGGGCGGATCGCCGAAACGCCGCGCGAGAGCACCGGCCTGGAAGACGCGCTCAGCACCACCGTCGCCGGCTACACGGCCGACGGGAAGACGCTCTACTGGATCGACTCCCGCGGGCGGAATACCGCCGCGATCTTCGCCGAGAACACCGAGACCGGCGAGCGCAGGCTCATCGCCGAGGATGAACGTGCCGACATCGGCGGGACCATGCAGCACCCGCTGACGGGCGAGATCGAGGCATACTCGGTCAATTACCTGAAGCGCGAGTGGGTCGCGCTGGAGCCTGACATCGAACAGGCGCTCGCCTTCCTGCGCGAGCGGCTGGAGGGCGAGTTCGGCGTCCAGTCCCGCACCGACGCCGACGACAAGTGGATCATCGGCCACGACCCGCTGACCGGCCCGACCCGCACGCTGATCTACGACCGTGTCGCCGGCACGCTGGAGGAATTCTACGTCTCCCGACCGGAGCTCGAAGGCGCGCCGCTGCAGCCGATGCACGCGCTGGAGATCCCCGCGCGCGACGGCCTGGCCCTGCCGAGCTACCTGACCCTGCCGCCGGGCAGCGATGCGGAAGGAAGGGGCGTGCCCAGGGCGCCGGTGCCGATGGTGCTGCTGGTCCACGGCGGCCCCTGGGCCCGCGACGCATACGGCTTCAACCGCTCCCACCAGTGGCTCGCCAACCGCGGCTACGCCGTGCTCAGCGTCAACTTCCGCGGCTCGACCGGGTTCGGCAAGGCGTTCGTCAACGCGGCGAACCTGGAGTGGGGCGCCAGGATGCATGACGACTTGATCGACGCCGTCGAATGGGCGGTCGCCCAGGGCATCGCCGAACGCGACAAGATCGCGATCATGGGCGGCAGCTACGGCGGTTACGCCACGCTCGTCGGCCTGGCCTTCACGCCGGAGGTGTTCGCCTGCGGGGTGGACATCGTCGGCCCGTCCAACCTCGAGACCCTGCTCGAGACCATCCCGCCTTACTGGGAGCCGCTGGTGAGGCAGTTCCACGAGCGCATGGGCAATCCCGAGAAGCCCGAAGGCAAGCAGCTGCTGATCGACCGCAGCCCGCTCCACAAGGCGGACCGGATCTGCCGCCCGCTGCTGATCGGCCAGGGCGCCAACGACCCGCGCGTCAAGCAGTCGGAAAGCGACCAGATCGTGGAAGCGATGCAGAAGCACGGCATCCCGGTCACCTATGTCGTCTTCCCGGACGAGGGCCACGGTTTCCACCGGCCAGAGAACAACATCGCCTTCAACGCGATCACCGAGAACTTCCTCGCGACGGTGCTCGGCGGACGGGCCGAGCCGATCAGCGGCGAAGTGGAACGTTCGACCGCGCAGATCGTCACGGGCGCGGAGCTGCTCTAGCCATGCGAACCGTCACCGCCATCCACTCGGCCTACCGCGACGACATCGCCGACCTGGTGACCCGCCGTCCCCTGCCCGGCCCGGCCGTGCCGCAGGTCGACCCGTTCCTGTTCCTCAACCACCACGGGCCGCAGGTCTATCCGCCGAACAACGGCGGCCTGCCCTTCGGCCCGCACCCGCATCGCGGGTTCGAGACGGTGACCTTCATCCTCGAAGGCAATCTCGCGCATTACGACAGCGGCGGGCACGCTAGCGTGATCGAAGCCGGCGGGGTGCAGTGGATGACCGCCGGGTCGGGCCTGATCCACGCCGAAGTCTCCCCGCCGGAGTTCAAGCGCAGCGGCGGTCCGCTCGAGATCCTGCAGCTGTGGGTGAACCTGCCGTCACGCCTGAAGATGACCGGCCCCCGCTATTCGGGCGTGCAGAAGGACGCGATACCGTCAGTGCCGCTGCCCGGTGGCGGCGGTGAGCTGGAGCTGGTCTCGGGCACGTTCGAGGGCGTGCAGGGACCGATCCAGTCGCTCACCGGCGTGTTCATGTCGGTCGTGCGCCTGCGGCCAGGCGGCCGGGCCGAGCTGCCTGCGCCGCAGGGCCGATCCGTGTTCCTCTATGCCGCGCGCGGCGCGGTGGACGTCGCGGGCACTGCAGTGGAGCCGTGGCACCTAGTCGAACTGTCCGACGGCGAAGGCGTTGCGGTTCAGGCCAGCGGCGAAGAGGCCGTTCTGCTGTTCGGCCATGCCGACCCCATCGACGAGCCGGTCGTCTCCCACGGGCCGTTCGTGATGAACACCGAAGCGGAAATTCACCAGGCGATACTCGACTATCAGGCCGGCAAGTTCGAAGGCGAAAGCAAGCTGCCGGAAGTGGGCCGCTAAGCTACATCGAAGGGGGGGGAATGGCTGGAATGGCAGTTCGCAGGACGATCTTCGTAACCGGCGGCGGTTCCGCCATAGGTCGGGCGATCGCACAGCGCTTCGCACGCGAAGGCTGGTTCGTCGGCCTCGGCGACACCGACGAGGCGGCGATGGAGGAGACCGAAACCCTGCTGCCCGGCGGGTTCACCTACTGCCAGCCGCTCGACGTGTCACAGCGGAGCGAGTGGGAGGAGGCGCTGCGGATCGTCGCCCGCGCCTCCGGCGGGCGGATCGACGTCCTGGCGAACTGCGCCAGGCAGCCGGCGGAAGGCTCATTCGCCGAACAAGCGCCGGAGAAGATCGACCGGGACCTGGACATCGCCTTGCGCGGCACAATCAACGGCGCGCAGGCGGCCTACCCCTGGCTCAGGGATACCGCGCCGGGATCGTGCCTGCTCAACATCGGCATCGCGGCGGGCCTTTACGGAATGCCCGGCCAGGCGCTTGCCGGCGTAACCAGCGCGGGGCTGCGCTCGCTGACCGAATCGCTCGACGCCGAGTGGGCGAGCGCGGGAGTCAGCGCGCGCTCGGTCATGATGGACCCGAGCGACACGAGCGTGGAGGACGTGGCCGAGGCCGCCTGGCAGGCCGTTCACGGCAACCGGCTCCACCACCTCGCCGGCAAGACCGCCCGCAAGCTGCTCTTTTTGGGCCGGTGGGCGCCCAATGCGCTGCGCCGCTTCGCGCGGACCATGGCGAGCTAGCAGGGAGAGCTCGCGAGGGCCGCGCTACGCCCTTCGACAAGCTCAGGGCGAACGGGGTTAATATCGGCGCGCGACTTCGCTGCCCAGCTAAGCTTGTCCCAACACCACCTCCCGTTCGGGCTGAGCTTGTCGAAGCCCGCAGGCGCGGCGCTGCCGCCCTTCGACAGGCTCAGGGCGAACGGACCTTTGTGGGGATCCACCTGAACTTCGTGGGGGTTCACCTAAAGCAGCGCGTCGATCGCCGCGGCCATGTCGACGTCGCGCTGCGAGAGGCCGCCGGCGGCGTGGGTGGTCAGGGTGATCTCGACCCGGTTGTAGACGTTCGACCACTCAGGATGGTGATCGCGCTTTTCGGCAACCAGGGCGACGCGGGTCATGAAGGCGAACGCCTCGCCGAAGCCGCGAAACTTGAACTGGCGGACGAGCGCCAGCTTGTCGTCGCGCAAGGACCATTCGGGAAGCCCCAGAAGAGCCTGGTCGCGTTCGGCGTCGGTCAGTTGCGGCACGGCCATCGCTGGTCTCCCTGGAGGATTGTCGGTCACCGTTCCTTGGCCTAACGCGCTTGCGGATGGAAGGGTGCCGCCTCTCGGTGAACGATCTCGCCTGCCGCCGGGGCGACCGGCTGCTGTTCAGCGGCCTCGGCTTTTCGCTTGTGCCCGGCGACGCCCTGCAGATCGCCGGCCCCAACGGCACCGGCAAGTCGAGCCTGCTGCGGATCCTGGCGGGGCTGCTCCGGCCCTTCGCGGGGACAGTCGAACGTACGGGCGCGGTCGCGCTGCTCGACGAACGCCCTGCGCTCGACGAGCACCTGCCCCTCGGCCAGGCGTTCGACTTCTGGAAGCGGGTCGACGGCGGCGGTTACCGGGCCGAGGAACTTGCCGCCCTCGGCCTCGCCGACCTGCTCGACGTCCCGGTCCGCTTCCTCTCGACCGGCCAGCGCAAGCGCGCCGCGTTTGCCCGGCTGAAGGCGCAAGGCACGCCGATCCGGCTGCTGGACGAGCCGCTGAACGGCCTCGATACGGCGGCCGCCTCGACTTTGCTCGAAGACACTGCCGCGTTCTGCGCGAGCGGCGGCATCGCGGTCATCGCATCCCACCAGCCGTTCGCCCTCGCCGGGCTCAGGCAGCTCGACCTATCGGAGTTCGCGTCTTGAGCGCGCTCCTGACCATCCTGCGCCGCGACCTGGCGCAGATGTTCGGCGGCGGGCGCCGTGGCGGTGCAATCCTGCCGGTGCTGTTCTTCCTGGCGGTGGCGATGCTGTTCCCGTTCGCGGTCGGGCCCGATCCGGTGCTGCTGGCGCGCGCCGGCGGCGGAGTGATCTGGGTCGCCGCGCTGCTCGCGGCGATCCTGCCGCTCGACCGGCTGCTGGCGCCTGACTTGGAGCAGGGTCTGTTTGATCAGTTCGCCTTGCGGGGGATCGCTGAAGAGGCTGTCGTCGCCGTGCGCCTGCTCGCCCACTGGCTGAGCTTCGGGCCGCCGCTGATGATCGCCGCCGTGCCCGCCGCGGCGCTGCTCGGGATCGAGGGGGAGACCCTGCGGCTGGTTGAGCTGGGGCTGCTGGCGGGTACGCCCGGCCTCGCTGCTATTGGGCTGATTATCGCCGCGCTGACGGTGTCGCTGCGCGGTGGGGCAGCGCTGGGCGGATTGCTGCTCGTGCCGTTGGCTGTGCCGCTGCTGATCTTCGGCGCGGGGGCGCTGTCGACGGGTGGCGAGGCTGGGCTGGCGCTGACTGCAGCGATCAGCTTGCTGCTGTGTGCGATTGCGCCGTTCGCCGGGGGGGCGGCGATCAGGGCCGTGCGAGAGGGGTGAGGGGGGCTAGGCGCGCCGGCCCTCCCCTCATCCAACTACGGCTAGGCGACAAGTCGCCAAGCCTTCGTATCCTTCTCCCACCAGTGGGAGAAGAAGTTAGGGTCTGAAGTCGGCGCCCGGAGCAAACTCCTTCTCCCACCAGTGGGAGAAGAAGGTAGGGCTCGGAGCAACTCCCTCTCCTCACGAGTGAGCGAAGAAGTTGGGGTCCGGAGCGAAATTCCTTCTCCCACTGGTGGGAGAAGGATAGCGCAGCTTGCGAGCGCAGCGAGCTAGCGGAGCTTGGATGAGGGCCGTCGCCTAGTAGTAAGGCGGCCGGTCCAACCCCTTGGGACTGGCGGTAAAGATCTCACACCCATCCTCGGTAATCCCGATCGAATGTTCGAACTGGGCCGAGAGGCTCTTGTCGCGAGTGACTGCGGTCCAGCCGTCGCTGAGCAGCTTCACCGGCGCCTTGCCGAGGTTGATCATCGGCTCGATCGTCATGAACATGCCGGGCCGTAACTCGGGGCCGGTTCCCGCCTTGGCGGCGTGGACCACTTCGGGCGCATCGTGGAACAGGCGGCCGAGGCCGTGGCCGCAGAATTCGCGTACGACGCCGTAGCGGAACTGTTCGGCATGGGCCTGGATCGCCGCGCCGATGTCGCCCAGTCGCGCGCCCGGCTTCGCCTGCTCGATGCCGATCATCAGGCACTCGTAGGTCACATCGACCAGCCGCTTGGCCTTCAGCCCGACGTCGCCGACCAGGTACATGCGGCTGGAATCGCCGTGCCAGCCGTCGAGCAGCGGGGTCACGTCGATGTTGACGATGTCGCCGTCCTTCAGCCGCTTGTCCGATGGGATGCCGTGGCACACGACGTGGTTGATCGAGATGCAGCAGCTATGCGTGTAGCCGCGGTAGCCGAGCGTGGCGGGCACGCCGCCGGCGTCGAGCGTCATCTCGCGGACCACGCGGTCGAGCTCCTCGGTCGAGACGCCGGGCTCCACGCGCAGGGCCATCTCGTCGAGGATTTCCGCCGCGAGCCTGCCGGCTGCGCGCATGCCGTCGAAGCCCTCGGGCCCGTGGAGCTTGATGGTGCCGTCGCGCAGGACGGTTTCGGTGCCGGTGACGTGCTGGTATTCGGTCATCACCGCCATGTAGCGATCCGACGGCGGGATTGCGAGGCCCTCAGCGCGCGATCGAGAACGCCGGCCGGAAAGCCGGCTTCACGGCGTCTAGGATCGCCTGGTCCACCGGAAACTCCAGTTCGAAACTTCCTTCCGCATAGGGACCCGCGACGTAAGGGCCGAACCACACGGTGATGCGGTTAAAGGTCCTTCCGTTCGAGGAACCGGCCACGACCGTGGCATCCTCGACCCCGACGCAGCGGTCGAACTCCTCGTCGCTGCCCTCCGGGACCGGCTCGCCGCGCCGCTCCTTGCGTTCGCGGTTGAGCGCTTCGCACAGGCGCTCGCCGAGCGCGCGGTCGAGCGCCTCGGTCGAGTTGAACAGTTCCGCCGCCGGAAAGCCGCGGCCGACCTGCTTGTCCCACACGAGCGAATCGAGGCCGTACATTCCGTGGGCACCGCCGGTGTAGGAGGAGAACCCGCCCGACAGACTCAGCCAGTTCGGCAGGTCGGAGACCACCTTCCACTCCTTGGAGAAGGAATAGGCGTTGTACGGGAAGCCGCTGTCCTCGGCCTGCTCCATGCCCTCGCGGGCGCTGGCGATCAGTTCCTTCTTCCGCCCGGCCAGCTCGGCGTCGAGCTGCCGGCGCAGCGCGGGGATTTCTCCAGCCTCGGCCGGATAGGAATATTCGAAGCTGTAGAGCTCGCTTTCCTCGTCGACCGACTTGGCGCCGCCTTCTTCCTCCGCCGTGGCCGTGGCGGTTGCAGCGGGGGTCGCCGAATCGGCGGGCAGTTGCTCTTCCGTGGTCCCGTCACCGTTCGAGCACGCGGCGACAGCCAGCAGTGCGAGCGGCAAGAGAGGGCGAAACGGCATTGGATTTCTCCGGGCGAATGGCGCTAGGGGCGGCTTATGAGCGAGATCAAAGACCTTATCCAGCCGGATCGCGCGCAGGATGCGATCGCCATCCATCTGGTCGACAAGGACGGCTTCGAAGCCTGGGCGAAGACGCTGAGCGGGCCGCAGCGCACGGCGCTGGCGGCGCAGAAGTTCGACGGATCGGGATATCAGGTCGGCATCGTGCCCGACGGGGAAAGCTGGTTCGCCGTCGGCGGCGTGGCCGATCCCGAGGAGCTTTCCAGCTGGTGCATGGCCAGGCTGGCCGAGGCGCTGCCGGCCGGGACCTATCGCCGGGCTCAGGGGGAACCCGGCAAGGCGCTGCACGGCTGGCAGACCGCGCAGTACCGCTTCATCCGCTACAAGGACGACAAGGACGCCCAGGGCCCGCGCGTGCTGCTGACCCGCGACGTGGCCCGCATCGCGGCTGCCGAAGCCGAGGCGCGGGCCGTCTGCCTCGTGCAGGACCTCGTCAACACGCCGGCCGAGGACATGGGCCCGGCGCAGCTCGAGGCAGTGGCCGAGGCGCTGGCCAAGGAGCACGGCGGCAAGCTGAAGGTCACGCGCGGCGACGCGCTGGAGCAGGAGTTCCCGATGGTCCACGCGGTGGGCCGCGCTGCCGCGCGCAGCCATGCGCCGCGGATGATCGAGCTGACCTGGGGCGACCCCAAGGCGCCGAAGCTGGCCCTGGTCGGCAAAGGCGTGTGCTTCGATTCGGGCGGGCTCGATATCAAGCCATCGGCGGGCATGCTGCTGATGAAGAAGGACATGGGCGGGGCCGCCCATGCGCTGGCGCTGGCCGGGCTGGTGATGGGCGCGGGCCTTAAGGTGCGGCTGCAATGCCTGGTGCCGGCGGTCGAGAACGCCATCGCCGGCAACGCCTTCCGCCCCGGCGACGTGCTGCGGAGCCGCAAGGGGCTGACCGTCGAGATCGGCAACACCGATGCCGAAGGGCGCCTGATCCTGGGTGACGCCCTGGCGCTGGCGAGTGAGGACAAGCCGGAGCTCCTGCTCGATTTCGCCACCCTCACCGGCGCGGCCCGCGTTGCTCTGGGCCCGGACCTCCCCGCGCTGTTCACGCGCGAGGATGCCACGGCCGAGGCGCTGCTCGCCGCCGGCAAGGACAGCGACGATCCGGTCTGGCGCCTACCGCTGCACCAGGGCTACGCCGAGTGGCTGGCGTCCGACATCGCCGACACCAACAACGCGCCCGCCAACGGCTTCGCCGGAGCCAGCGTCGCCGGGCTGTTTCTCGACAAGTTCGTCGGCGAAGGGATCGACTGGGCCCATTTCGACACGTTCGCCTGGCGGCCGAATGCCAAGCCCGGGAGGCCCAAAGGCGGGGCCGCACTGGGCCTGCGTGCGGCCTGGCGGATGGTGCAGGATCGCTTCGGCTGACGATCGCCGCTTCCGGCGGCTTGCCGGGACAGCGCACGCGGTCTAAGCGCCGCCCCGACCAAGCACGAGAGACAAGTGACCGGCCAGTCCGAAAACCAATCCTGGCACAGGCATGCGCAAGGGCCCTTCACCCTTGCCGGCCCTGTTGCACGCCCTGATTCGCGGCGCCTGCCCTTGCGCGGCGACCTCGCCCACATCGGCCTGGCCGGGAAGCATTTCGTGCCGCATTACGCCGTGCCGCAGCCGCGCACCGTCATGCCCGGCGGAGCCTCGCTGCTCGCCGAAGCCGAGGTCGGCGCCGAGGAGCTGTGCACGCTGATGGAGGGCGACAGCTTCGAAGTGCTCGACGTCGCCGGCAACTGGGCCTGGGGCTGCCTCTCGCTCGAAGGGCCGGTCGGTTACGTCCACCTGGACCGACTGGAGGCGTTCGCCTGATGGCACGAAGCGTATTCATCGATGGTGCCGCGGGCACCACCGGGCTTGAGATCGCCGAGCGGCTGGAAGGCCGCGCCGAGTTCGAGCTCGTCGTGCTGGGCGATGACCGGCGCAAGGACCCCGCCGCCCGCGCGGAAGCGCTCAACACCTCCGACTTCGCGATCCTGTGCCTGCCCGATGATGCCGCGCGCGAAGCCGTCGCGCTGATCGAACCGGGTAGCAATGTCCGCGTGATCGACGCTTCGACCGCGCACCGGGTTACCCCCGGCTGGGTCTACGGCTTCCCCGAAGTGTCGGGGCGCGAAGCCGTGGCCGAGGCGACGCGCGTGTCCAATCCTGGGTGCTATTCGACCGGCTTCATCGGCCTGGTCGCGCCGCTGGTGCGCGCCGGGCTACTGCCCGCCGACTGGCCCTACACCTGCAACGCCGTGTCCGGCTACTCCGGCGGCGGCAAGGCGCTGATCGCCCGGTTCGAGGACGATGGCGACATCGCCTGGCGCGGATACGCCCTGTCGCTGGGCCACAAGCACGTGCCGGAAATGCAGGAGCGCTGCGGCCTGTCCGTGCCGCCGCTGTTCAGCCCGGCCGTGATCCCGGCGCACCGGGGCATGGTGGTGGAAGTGCCGTTGCCGCTGGCTGCGATGACCGGGGCTGCAGGTGCCGACGAACTGCGCGAATGTCTCGACGATTTCTATGCCGGCAGCCCGATCGTTTCGATCGGCGAGCAGCCGGACGGAGAGCTGCTGCTGCGCCGTTCGCTCGCGCCTTCGGACCGCATGGAACTGCATGTCTTCGCCTCGGCCGACGGATCGCAGGCCCGGCTCGTCGCCGTGCTCGACAACCTGGGCAAAGGTGCCAGCGGTGCGGCGGTGCAGTCGCTCAACCTCATGGCCGGGCTCGACGAAACGGCAGGCCTACGGCTGTAGTGCCCGTTTCTTGGGCAGGCATGCCTTTTTCGCAGGCAGCACCGGCAGCCTGGTCGCGCACGGAAGTTTCGGAAGCGCTGCTGAAACGGCGAGAATCTTGCGATTCCGCCCTTCCCCGGACTGCGAGGAGCGTTTACCCAGCCGCCACACGCTTGGCACGATTCTTGAAGAAGGCGTGCCGGGAAAACTCGGACCGTCCGGCCCGCACCCCTCTGGGTTGCGGCCCGGCTTTGCACGCAGGGGTCACGTGAAAAAGATCGAAGCCATCATCAAGCCGTTCAAGCTGGACGAGGTGAAGGAAGCGCTGCACGAAGTCGGCGTATCGGGCATCACGGTGACCGAGGCCAAAGGCTTCGGCCGGCAGAAGGGGCATACCGAACTCTATCGCGGGGCCGAATATGTCGTCGACTTCCTGCCCAAGGTGAAGCTGGAGGTCGTCGTGCCCGACGGCCAGTCGGACCGGGTGGTCGAGGCGATCGCCGGAGCGGCCCAGACCGGGCGCATCGGCGACGGCAAGATCTTCGTCTCCACGATCGATTCCGCGCTGCGCATCCGCACCGGCGAGAAGGACGACGCGGCGATCTGACGCAATCCCCGGCCCGGCGAGCCCGCGGCCGGACTTACGAACATCACGAACATCAAGAACTTACGCTCAAGGAAGGAAGACAATGCCCACCGCAAAGGAAATCGTGAAGCGGATCCAGGACGAGGAGATCGAGTGGGTCGATCTTCGCTTCACCGATCCCAAAGGCAAATGGCAGCACCTGTCGATGGTCGCCTCGGCGCTCGACGAGGACCAGCTCGAAGAAGGCCTGATGTTCGACGGTTCGTCGATCGCCGGCTGGAAGGTGATCAACGAATCCGACATGATCCTGAAGCCGGACCTGGGCGAGGTCTACATGGATCCGTTCAGCGCCACGCCGATGATGATCGTGTTCTGCGACATCGTCGAGCCGTCGACCGGTGACTGGTACGCGCGCGATCCGCGCACGACCGCCAAGCGGGCCGAGAACTTCCTCAAGACCACCGGCATCGGCGACACCGTCTATGTCGGCCCCGAGGCCGAGTTCTTCATGTTCGACGACGTGCGCTTCGAAGATCACTACGCCGGTTCGGGCTTCCAGATCGACGATGTCGAGCTGCCGACGAACACCGCCACCGAGATCGAGGGCGGCAACATGGCGCACCGTCCGCGCGCCAAGGGCGGCTACTTCCCGGTGGCCCCGGTCGACAGCGCCGTGGACATTCGCGGCGAGATGGTCGCGACGATGCTCGAGATGGGCCTGCCCTGCGACAAGCATCACCACGAAGTGGCTGCGGCTCAGCACGAGCTGGGCCTGACGTTTGGCACGCTGACGCAGACCGCCGACCGCATGCAGATCTACAAGTACGTCGTGCACCAGGTCGCCCATGCTTACGGCAAGACGGCGACGTTCATGCCGAAGCCGATCAAGAACGACAACGGCAGCGGCATGCACACGCACTTCTCGATCTGGGACGGCGGCAAGCCGCTGTTCGCCGGTAACGGCTATGCCGGGCTGTCCGACATGTGCCTGTACTTCATCGGCGGCGTCATCAAGCACGCCAAGGCGCTGAACGCCTTCACCAACCCCGGCACCAACAGCTACAAGCGGCTGGTCCCGGGCTTCGAGGCACCTGTGCTGCTGGCCTATTCGGCACGCAACCGTTCGGCTTCGTGCCGCATCCCGTACGGCACGGGCGAGAAGGCCAAGCGGGTCGAGTTCCGCTTCCCCGACGCGCTTGCCAACCCCTACCTCGCTTATGCCGCGCTGCTGATGGCCGGCCTCGACGGGATCCAGAACAAGATCCACCCGGGCGAAGCGATGGACAAGAACCTATACGACCTGCCGCCGGCAGAGCTGGCCGAGGTACCGACGGTCTGCGGCAGCCTGCGCGAAGCGCTCGAATCGCTCGCCGCGGACAACGAGTTCCTGCTGCAGGGCGACGTGTTCACCAAAGACCAGATCGACTCCTACCTCGAACTGAAGTGGGAAGAAGTCAGCCGCTGGGAAACGACCCCCAGCCCGGTCGAATTCGACATGTACTACAGCGGCTGATCGCACTTCGATCGACCGAGAAGGAGGGGCGCCCGGAGAGATCCGGGCGCCCTTTTTCGTGCGCAGGTAATCCTCCCCTGCAAGGGGAGGGGACCGCCCGCGAAGCGGGTAGTGCAGGGGTGTCCCCGCCGGCGGTTACACCCCTCCGTCAGCCCTCCCGGCTGCCACCTCCCCTCCCAGGGGAGGATCGGTCGATCGGCCGTCCAGTCGACTCAACTAGGTATTTTCCACCGCGAAAACCATTTTCCTATTCGCTTCGAACCTGCTTCATGCCGCCACCGGATCGACTTGGCGGGGGCGACGATGCGGCGGGAAATCATCTTCGACAGAGTGCGGGCAATGCTCGGGCGCGGCTTTCGGCGGGACGAGATCGTCTCGCTCGACCAGGCGATTCAGGCGGCGCTGGACGGCAGCGCAGGGCAATGCCCACGGCAGGTCGGCCCCGCCGGAGTCGCGATGATCAAGCGCTTCGAAGGCTGCGCCCAGGCGCGGCCCGACGGCCGGTTCGAAGCCTATCCCGATCCCGGAACGGGCGGCGTGCCGTGGACCATCGGCTGGGGCGCCACGGGGCCGGGTATCGGCCCCGGCACGGTGTGGACCCAGGCGGAATGCGACGCGCGGCTGGAAGCCGACATCGCCCGCCACGCCAGCGAAGTCCTGCGGGCGCTGGCCGGCGCCACGGCGACGCAAGGGCAGTTCGATGCGCTGGTCTCGTTCCACTACAACACCGGCGCGATCGGCCGGGCGACGCTGACCCGGCTGCACCGCGAAGGCCGGCACGATGCTGCGGCGGGCGAGTTCGCCCGCTGGAACAAGGCCGGCGGGCGCGTGCTGCACGGGCTGTCCCGCCGCCGGGCAGCCGAGGCCGAGCTCTACCGAAACGGCTGAATTCGGCCCGAAATCGCGCCGGAAAACGGGAACCTAAAGGGTCGCCCCCCGGTTTCGCGGACAAGGAGTATCCCAGATGAAACATTTAATCACCGGAGTCGCTGCCATCGCGCTTTTCGCGGCAGCGGCGCAAGGCCAGGGCAACAGCCAGGGCAAGGGCAACGACGTCGATCACTCCAAGCATGCCGCGGGGCAATCGATGAAGGCAGCCGAGAACAAGAGCGACAAGCCGGACAAGGGCAATGCGGCCAAAGCGGACCGCGGCGAAAGCGGTCCGAAGCAGGCTGCCATGCGCGGCAACGAAGGCAATCGCGGGCAAGGCAATGCCGAACGCAAGGACGTCGCAAAGGCCGCTTCCGGCCAAGGAAAAGCCGACCGCAAGGACATGGCGAAGGCCGATGCCGGCGAAAAGAACCGCGGCAACTCCGCCTCCAAAGCCGACCGCGGCAACGACGATCGCCGCGTCGCCCGGAGGGACGACGATGCGCGCGGTATCCGCGTGCTGGACGATGGCCGGCGCATCTTCGAAGCGCCCCGCGATCGTGGCGAGTTCGCCTTCCTCGATGCCGGCCGCGGACTGATCGACGGCTGCCCCCCTGGACTTGCCAAGAAGAACAACGGCTGCCTTCCCCCGGGACAGGCCAAGCAGGGCAACCGCTTCGCCGACTTCGACCCGGATTGGTGGGGCCTCCGCGGCCTGGGCGACGGGCGGTATCTCTACGACGACGGCCACCTGTTGCGGCTGAACGGGGACCGCGTGGCCGGCTTCATCCCGCTGCTCGGCGGCGCGCTGGCCCTGGGTAATCCGTGGCCGAGCTATTACGACCCGGTGCCGGTACCCGACTACTACGTCGACTACTACGATCTCGGGCCGAGCGGCGGATACCGCTATGCCGACAACGTGCTCTACCGGGTCGACCCGCAGACCTCCGTCATCAGCTCGATCGCGGCGCTGCTGACCGGCAATCCGATCAACGTCGGCGCGCCGATGCCCGCCGGGTACGACGTGTACAACGTGCCCTACCCGTACCGCAGCCAGTACGCCGACGGGCCCGACGCCGCCTACCGCTACAACGACGGATATATCTACGAGGTCGATCCGACGACGCAGCTGGTCAGAGCGGCCATCGAATTGATCGCAGGTTGAGGGGGCACCGCATGGACTTCGTGAACTTGCGCATTCTTACCGCCTTGGCCGCCGCGACGCTCGCGCTGGGCGGGTGCGCCGAGGAGGCCGAACAGGGCCAGGCCGGGCAGGAGGCCGGATCGGAGACCGAGAACGAGACCCTGGCGCAGGCGATCGCCGGCGCCGACAACTTGTCCTCGGCAGCCAAGGCGCTCGGCGATGTCGGGCTTGCTCCGGTGTTCGACGGAGCCGGGTCCTACACGATACTCGTCCCCAACAACGACGCCTTCGCCGCGCTTGGCGAAGTCCACGACGCGGGCGCCGGCACGGAGCACCGCGCAGCGCTGGCCGCCATCCTGCGCGACCACATCGTGCCGGGCTACCTGACGCCGGCGGACATCGGAGCGGCGATCGACGCCCAGGGCGGCACCGTCCGCGCCGAGACCATGGGCGAGCAGACCTTGCGCTTCAGCCGCGACGGCGAAAGCATCCGCGTGACCAGCGACGACGGCTCTTCGGCCCTGATCGCCGGAGAAGCGCTGCGGGCCAGCAATGGCGTCGCGATCCCCCTGGACGGCGTGCTGAAGGACCTCACGCCCGCCTGATCCTCCCGTGCGATCCTCCCCTGCAAGGGGTGTGGCAGCCCGCGGGGCTGACGGAGGGGTGTGGCCGCCGGATGCAACCGCTGGCGTTGACACCCCTCCACCGCCTTCGGCGGTCCCCCTCCCCCTCCGGGGGAGGATCTTGGTGGCGCGCAAGCCTCCATGTACCACCCGTTCGCCCGAACCCGTTGGAGGCCAAGCTGGTCGCGCGTGTGGTTCGACAAGCTCACCACGAACGGAGATGGTGGCTCCAGTCTAGCACCGCTCTTCATCGCCCCCACTCCCGTTCGCCCTGAGCTTGTCGAAGGGCGCCCGCGTGACCGTGGGGCTCCGGATCAGTAGTCCCGGCTGTATTCCAGCGCGACGCTCTCGCGGCCGAGCGAGGAGATCGTCGCCAGCAGGGAGAGCCAGCTGGTGATGCGGAACTCGACCTCGGTGGCGGTGTAGCCGCGGCCGTCGGTGATCACTTCGGCGTAAAACCGGCGGCCGAAGCGCTTGCCCAGCGCCAGGGCCGTGCCGCGGTCGAGCGCGGGATCGGCGGCGACGATGCGCAGCCGGTCGAGGCCGATGGCGCTGCGCAGCTGGTTGATCGGATCCATGCCGCCGCCGCCGCGGAGGCTGGCCAGGGCCGAACCGAGCTGCAGGGCATCGGTGGCCGAGAGGTCGCTGATCGAACCGCCAAACAGCAACTGGGCGAGGATTTCCTCCTGCGGCAGCGAGGGGTTCGAACTGAAGGTGATCTCCGGCCGGGTGGCATTGCCGGAGACCTGCACCTGGACGTCGATCCCGCCGGACTCGGTCTCGGTTTCCGCGACGAGATCGATCTGCGGATCGGGCGGCGAGTTCTGGTCGAAATCGATGACACCGCGCGTGATCTCGAAGCGCGAGCCGGCGAACGAGTAGAAGCCGCGGCGCGGCACGATCCGGGCGGAGCCGCCGATGCGCGGCTCGGCCGTCGTGCCGCGCAGCCTGATGTTGGCGGACCATTCGCTGTCGAGGCCCATGCCGTCGACCTCCACGCCGCTGCGTGCGACCGCATCGATCAGGTAACGCCAGGGTGCGCTGACCCCTCTCGCCGGCGCCACGTCCGCAGGCACGTTGATCTCGCGCGTGCGAATGTTGGGCAGTTCCTCGGCCCCGCTCGCGCCGCCGAGGCGCCAGCGCGCCTCGTTCACCGCCAGGCGGCCGGCCACCGTTCCGCCGACGCCGTCCGAGACGATCCGCATCGGCCCGGTGACGGTGGCGCCCATCGTCGCCATGTCGAGGATCTCGGCATTGCGCGCGGCGATCCTGAGATCGATCCGCGGACCCCGGCCTGGACCCATGTCCGCCAGATCGACGGTGCCGCTACCGGTCACCCGGCCGCCGTTGGGGGCCGTTCCCGCGAAGCTGGTCAGTTGCAGCCGCGAACCGGAGAAGCGCCCGCGCGCGCGGACCTGGCGCACGTCGGTGCCGGTGATCGAGCTCTGCACCCGGAGCGCGTCGCCGGCGAGCGAACCGCGCACCCGCGGCGAGATGAGCGAGCCGCGCACGTCGGCGGCGACGCGCAGCGTGCCGGTGATGTCGAGCGTGTCGAGCGCGGCGAGCCGCCACAGCGCATCGGCCGGACCTTCGTAGCGCAGCTGGGCGAACAGGTCGCCGGCGCTCAGGCGCTCGAACAAGGAGCCGTCGCGCGGCATGCCGGCGATGCGGCCCTGGAACCGGCCCCTGGTCTCGCCCTCCTCCTCGATCACCGCGCGGGCCTGCGCCAGGGTGGGCGAGAGCCGCGCGACGAGCGCGAGATCGACCGGGCGCGAGGTGAGCAGCAGGCCGGAGCGGGTGAGGTTGTCGACCATGACCCGCGCCTCGCCCGTGGGGACGCCGCCCGCGCCGGACTGGAAGTCGACGATGCCCGAGATGGTGCCGCCGAGCCCGAGATCGGAAAGCGCCACGTCGAGCAGCGAGAGTGGCATGCCGGACAGGCTGACCCGGCCTTGCGCACCGCCGGGGCCGCCGAAGTTGCCTTCGGCAATGGCGATGCCGCCGCCGAAGTTCAGCTGGGTGCGCTGGAGCTGCCAGCTGCCGTCGTCCTGGCGCAGCAGCACGGCCCTGCGCGGCATGGAAATCGGCCGCGCGCCGTAGCTGCCGCGCGCCGCCACGGCGACCCGCTCGGGCGCGACGTCGCCGGTCAGCTGCAGCTGGAAGCGGCTGCCCCGGCGCCCGGCGAGCGAGGCGTTGAACGTGCCGCGTCCGTTCACGACCGCAGCGTCGGCAGCGAGGCGGCCGACGAACAGCGTGCCGTAGCTGAGGCCCTGCGCGCTGACGGTCCCCTGGACGGTGCTGGTGCCCTGGGCGAAGAAGCCGCTCAGGTCGATGTCGGCGCGGCGGATGGCCAGCGGAGTCTCGCCGCCGAAGCGGGCGTCGTTGGCGGTCAGATCCACGTCGAAGCCCTGCCCGCCGCTGCGCGGCATAAGACCGATCGTTCCGTCCAGGCCGCCGCCCGCGAGCGCCAGATTCCCGGAGACGGCGCCTTCACCCAGCACGACTTCGCCGGTGACGTTCGTCTGCCAGACTTCCAGGCGATCGATGGCGACGCGCGTGGGGCCGCCGGGGGGCGCGTAGAGGTGAAGCAGGCCGTCGAACGGCCCGAGCATCGACCCGCCGGAGGTTTCGATGCGGAAGCCGTCCTCGGTCGGGGCGAGCGCGACACGCACGTCCTTCAGGCCGGCGGCCGGCAGCGGATCGGCGAACACCAGCACGGCGCGCGGGCCCTCGCCGGTCAGCTCGCCTTCGACGGTGAAGGCCCCGTAATCGACATGGCGCCCGGCGCCCGCGAGAGTGGTCTCCCCGCCTTGCACGCGCCCGTCGAGCAGCAGGGTCAGCTTGCTCGCGGTGATGCTGGTGCGGTTGAAGACGATCGGCCGGCCGGCGCCGATCAGGACGCCGCCGTTGAAGCGGATGTTCTCACCGGCGAGGTTAGACAGCGTGGCGTTGGTGACCCGCGGCATCCGTCCGGTGAAATTGGCCTGGAGCGTCCACGGCACGCCGCTGGCGGTTCTGAACGCGATCTTCGCCCCGGCGTCGATCGTGCCGAGGTTCTCCAGCTCGAGGCCGCGCACCTCGACCGGGCCGGTCAGGGCATAGGCACCCCGCGCCATGTCGCCGCGCAAGGAAAGGTCCGCCCTGAGGCCGGGGAACCTGAGGGCGAGGCTGTCCGACAGCAGGGTATCGCCGGTGAGGAGCACCGTTCCCTTCAGCGTGCCGCCGACAAGCCGCGGGTCGAGCAGTTCGTTGCCGCTCTGCACGCGTTCCACGGTCGCATCGACCGGCAGGGTGTAGCGCGTGCCGTCCCAGCTCAGCACGCCGCGCTGGAAGAAGCCGGAGAAGACCGTGCCGGAGAAGTCGGCCCTGCCGATGCGCAGTTCGTGGGGTACGCGCAGGCCGCGGAACGGGCCGTCGAGAGTTGCCGCGATCTCCGCGTCCTCGAGCCGCATGCCTTCGCCGAACAGCTCTGGATCGGCCAGGCTGGCTTCCAGCACGACCCCGTCGAAGGCGTTTTCGGCTAGGTCGATGGCGCCTTCCGCATCGGCGCTGACGCCGCGGCTGCGCAAGGCGAACGTGCCCTGCAGCACACTGTCCTGCAGAGTGCCGATCGCCGCCAGCGAGACGACTTCGCCCATCGCCCGCGCCGGCAGGCCGGTGAGGTAGGCGCCCGGAAAGGCCTGGCCGGAGATGCGGTACCGTCCGGCCCGGTTGAACAGCCTGAATGCGGCGACCCGCTCGCCCGCGCCGAGAGCCAGGAACGAGCCGTCCCACCGCTCCCACGATCCCGTGCCCTTCAGCCGGGCGTGCAGGTCCTCCTCGGCCCCGAGCAGGCCGGCCAGGAGGCCGCCTTCGGGCGCGCGGTAGTCGAAATCGATGTCGAACTTGTCGCCGTCGGGCTCGACGTTGATCAGCGCCTCCAGGTGATCGCCGCCGCCGAGATCGCCGTCGGCATCGAGGAACACGAGCCCGTCGCGGATGTCGGCCTTGGCGCGGAAGTCGATCAGCCGCTCCTCGCCGGCCAGGCCCGGGACCACGCGCAGATCGTCGACCACGAACTGGTCCACGCGGATGTCAAAATCGGGCAGGATCGGCGCCTCGGGGTCGCCGGGGTTCAGCTCCGGCGAGGCGTAGAGCGTGCCGTCGTGGAGGACCAGGGAGCGGACGTCGAGGCCGGCGTAAAGGAACTTGTAGGGCCGCCAGTTGAGCTCGACCTCGGGCACTTCCAGGAACAGCGTGCCCTCTGCGTCGCGGAACTCCACGTCGTAGAGCGTGGCGTTCCAGAGGACCGACCCTTCGATGCGCCCCACGGAGACTGCCAGGCCCGAGGCCGGCGCGACCCTGGCGATGCGGTCCACGATGTACTGCCGCCCGGAGCCGGTGTGGAGGAACAGCACGGCCAGCGCGATGAGCGCCAGCAACAGGGCCAGCAGGCGGCCGATCCATACCGCCGCCCGCCGCGCCGGGTGGCGGCGAACCGAGCGCACGGTCGCTCCTTCCGTGCCTTCGACGACGGCCTCTTCCCCGGCCATCAGAACGCCTGCCCCAAGCCGACGTAGACCGCCACCGGCCCGTCGTTCGGACCCGGGTTGAGCGGCACGCCGACATCAAAGCGCAGCGGGCCGAAGCCGGTCAGGTAGCGGACGCCGATGCCGGCGCCGATCTTGATCTCGTCGAAGTTCGGCACGGTGCTGGGGCCGACGGTCCCTGCGTCGATGAACGGAACGATGCCGATCGCCCCATCGAGGAAGCCGGTCTGGATGCGCGCTTCGACCGAGACTTCGGCCAGCGAGCGGCCGCCGGTCGGATCGCCGGCGGCGTTGTGCGGGCCGATCGCGCGGTAGCCGTAGCCGCGCACAGAGTTGGCGCCGCCGGCGTAGAGCCGGCGCGAAGGCGCGATGGCGGACAGCGGCGCGCCGGGGATGCTGGCGATCCGGACCCGCCCGGCCAGCACCATGCTGTCGCTCGTCTTGAGGTAGTAGCTCGCGTCGCCCTGCCCGCGCAGGTAGAAGCTCTGCTCTCCATTGGTGACGGAGGTCTCGGGCGAAAGCCGGGTGCCGAGGCGGAAGCCCTTGGTCGGATTGAGCAGGTCGTCCGAAGTGTCCCACTGCGCATAGCCGGGGATCGCGCCGACGAAGTAGGTCTGGCGCGGCCCGAAGTTGCCTTCGGCATCGGCCTCACGCTCGGCAGTGGCGACCGCCTCGACCCCGATCGACCAGCTGAACGGCTTCTGGAACAGCAGCGTGCTGACCCGCTCGAAAGTCGCCACGAGGGAGGCCGTGCGCGCGTCGTAAGCCTCGTAGTCGATCGTGCTGGCGAACGCGTCGATCGTCAGCACCTGGTCGCGGCCGTGGAAGTTGTTGCGCCGGAAGGTGACGCCGGCCAGCTGCTCGCGCGTGCCGGCGATCGCCCGCACCCGCAGCGCACCTTCGGGCGGGAACAGGTTGCGGTGCTCCCAGCTTCCTTCGAGCTTGAAGCCCTCTCCCGTGCCATAGCCGATGCGGCCGGCCAGGGTCCTGAGCCGGGCCTTGGTCATGTCCACCGCCACGTCGACGGTGCCCGGTTCGTCCCCGACCGGGGGCGCCGCCTCGGTCAGCGTCAGCCGAGTGCTGCCGACCAGACCGGTCGCCTGGATCGCCCGGCGTAAGTCGAGCTCCAGGCTGCGCTGGTACAAGTCGCCAGGTTCGAAGCGGGCGATATCCTCGAGATGCTCACCGGACATGAAATCCGGCAGGTTGCTGGTGATCCGGCCGAAGCGGTACTTGCCGCCCGGCGTGACCGGCATCGTCAGGTCCCCTTCCTGCCGGTCGTGGTCGATCAGCAGATCGGGGTCGGCGATGGCGGCGAACGGGTAGCCGCTTTCGCCGAGCGCGAGGTCGAGATCGGCCCGCTCCTCGACGATCTTGTCGGACAGCACCGGATCGCCTGGCTGGATTTCGAACGCCTCGCGCAGCGCGGCGTAATCCGCCCGCGCCGCTTCCAGGGAGCCGAGGTCGATCGCCCCGAACGTGTAACGCGGGCCGGGGATGATGTCGAAGCGGACTTCGGGCGCGGTGCTGCGCGCCGCCTCCCCTTCCACGGCCCCGCCGATCGTGCGGATCACTTGCGCGTCGTAATAGCCGTAGACCCGCAGCATGCGCTGGAGCAGCGTTTCGTCGGCACGCGCCTGCGCCGCGAGCCGCGCCGCGCTGTTCTCGTCGTCGTACTCCTCCACGGTCGAAAGCTCGCGGAAGCGCTCGATGAACTCGTCGCGCTGGGGGAACAGAGCGGCTTCGGTGGGGAACACCAGCACGAGTTCGTCGGACACGCGCTGTTCGGCGCCCTCGGGCAACGCGGGGAGCTGCTCGGTGGCATCGGCGAAGACGATGCCCTCTTCCGGTGCAAGCGGTTCGACCTGGGGAAGCTCGAGTTCCTCGGGCCAGGGCACGTCCACCAGCGGCATTTCGGCCAGCGGATCGCTCGGCTCCAGCTCCGCCGGTGCATTCTCGGCTGCGGAGGCTTCCGGCGGAACGCCTTGCTGAGCCCAGTCCTCGGGGTTGTCGAGCGCCGAATCCGGGATCAGGTCCTCGAGCTCTGGAACGGTGCTGCGGTCCTGCGCGGCCAAGGGATAAGCCAGAACCGCGGAAGCCGACAGGGCGGCAAGGAAACGGCGCATGGCGCGGCGCAGGCGCGCGTCAGGCGATCTTGTACTGCTGCTGCCCGCCGGGAGTGCCGTCCTTGGTGCCGCCATCGACGGCGGGGACGGCGCCGCGCTGCTCCGCTGCAGCGGCGATGAGCGCGGCCTGCTGCTGTTCGCTGAAGCGGCGCCAGCCGTCTGGTCCAAGGCGTTCGAGCGGGCGATAGCGGACCTTGTACTGCATCCGCTGCGAGCCTTCGACCCAATATCCAAGATAGACGTAGGGAAGTCCGCCTTCGGCCGCGCGCTTGATGTGATCGAGGATGATGTAGTTCCCAAGCCCCGTACGCGCCTCATGTTCCGGGTCGTAGAAGCTGTAGATCATCGACAACCCATCCCCCTGGCGGTCTGTGAGGCAGGCGCCCACCAGGCGACCCGGCCTCCCGTCAACCGAGGGCTCCCTATATTCAACGACAAAGCTGGAAACGGAAGTATGTTCCACCATGTCGGCGTAATCGATCTCGTCCATCGCCGCCATGCCGCCGCCCGGGTGACGGGCGCCAAGATAGCGCTGCAGCAATTCGAACTGTTCCGACGTCGCCCAGGGGCGGCATTCGGTCACCTCCAGGTCCGCATTGCGCTTCATGTTGCGGCGTTGGCCCGAAGAGGGCGTGAACTCGCCGGCGACGACCCGCACCGAGACGCAGGCGCGGCAATCGAGGCAGCTGGGCCGATAGGCGACGGTCTGGCTGCGGCGGAAGCCGATCCGGCCGAGCGCGTCGTTCAGCTCTTCCGCATGGGGACCCTTGAGCTCGGTGAACACCTTCCGCTCCGTCTTCCCTCTCAGGTACGGGCACGGCGCAGGGCTCGTGACGAAGAAGCGGGGGAAACGAACGGGAGCCGTCACGGCGCTGGCGGTCCTCTCTAAAGCGACAGGGACAAAACGATCCAAGCACCGGTATGCTCCCGGTACTCAAATCGTTAAAGAGTCTTAACCGCAATTTCCCACACTTGCAGGGCTAATTTTCGCCGAGCCGAGCCGCAGGCAGCAAATCGCCCCGTTTCAGGGCACTTCCGCCGATCAGTTCAGCTCGACCTGGCTGACCGCGTAGCCTTTCGCCCGCAGCGCGGCGATCAGCTTCTCCAGCTGCGCCCGGTCGCGTGCCTCGCACTCGATGTCGGTCACCAGGCCTTTCGCGGGAAGGTCGGTGAAGATCCGCTGGTGGTAGATCTCGAGGATGTTGACGCTGTGCGCGTCGAACTCGTGCATGACCTTGTACAAAGCGCCGGGGCGATCCTGCAGGGTGATGCGCAGGCGGGCCAGACGGCCTACCCGCGCGAGATCGCGCAGCAGCACGTTGGCCAGCAGGCGCGTGTCGATATTGCCGCCGCACAGAACCAGGCCGACTTTCTTGCCGGCGAACCGCTCCGGATGGGCAAGCATGGCTGCAAGTCCGGCCGCGCCGGCGCCTTCGACCACGGTCTTTTCGATCTGCAGCAGCAGCGACACCGCGGTTTCGAGGTCCGGCTCGCCCACCAGCACGATGTCGTCGACCAGGCGGGCGATGATCTGCGAAGTGAACTCGCCCGGTTCCTTGACGGCAATGCCTTCCGCAAGCGTGTCCCCGCCGCACGGCAGGGCAGAGCCCTTGATCCGGCCGTACATCGAAGGAAACAGCTCCGCCTGGACGCCGATCACCTCGATGTCCGGGTTGAGCGCCTTGGCCACCGTAGCCATGCCAGAGATCAGGCCGCCGCCGCCGATCGGGACGACGAGGGTTTCGATCTCCGGCGCGTCGGCGAGCATCTCCAGCGCAACCGTGCCCTGGCCGGCCGCCACGTTCGGATCGTCGAACGGGTGAACGAACGTCAGCCCGAGCTGCTTCTCCATGCTCCGCGCATAAGCATAAGCCTCGTCGAAGGTCTCGCCTTCGAGCTGGACTTTGCCGCCGACCTGCTCGGTCTGCATGACCTTCACCATCGGCGTGGTCTTGGGCATGATGATCGTGACCGGCGCGCCAAGGCGGGTGCCGTGATAGCTGAGGCCCTGGGAGTGGTTGCCGGCCGATGCGGCGATCACGCCGCGGCTGCGCTGTTCCGGGTCCATCATCAGCAGCGCGTTGAGCGCCCCGCGTTCCTTGTAGGCCGCGGTGAACTGCTGGTTTTCGAACTTCAGCCAGATCTCGGCGCCGGTGATCTTGGACAGGGTGATGCTGTGCATCGTCGGCGTGCGCACTACCGCGCCCTCGATGCGCTGCGCCGCGGCGCGCACATCGCCCAACGTCAGCTGCTGCTCGGCTGTCTTGCTCTCGTCCATGGGCCCTCGTCGATCCGGGGCGCGGCCTAACGTAAATTTCGCGCCAAGGGAAACCCTGTGAGCGCAACGATTGCTTTGGCGCGCCCAAGGCGGCAGGAAGCGCGCATGAACGAACCCAAGCGTATCGCCTTTCTCGGCCTCGGCGTGATGGGAGCGCCGATGGCCGGCCACCTCGCCCGCGCCGGGCACACGGTCACCGTCTACAACCGCACCGCGTCGCGCGCTGCGGCCTGGACGGAGAAGCACCGCGCCGAAGGGCTCGACGTAGCCGCCGCCGGCACGCCGGTCGAGGCGGCAGCGGGGCAGGACGTAGTCGTCACTTGCGTCGGCAACGACAACGATCTCGCCGAAGTCGTGCTCGGCGACGGGGGCGCGCTGGCGGCAATGGCCAAAGGCACGCTGTTCATCGATCACACCACCGTCTCCCCCGCCATTGCCCGCCGCATCGCCGAGAGCGCGGCGGAGCGCGGGATCCTGGCGCTGGACGCGCCGGTCTCGGGCGGACAGGCTGGCGCGGAGAGCGGCAAGTTGGCCATCATGTGCGGCGGCGAGGCTGAGGCCGTCGACAGCGCCCGCCCCGTGATGGAGACTTATGGCGCCCGCATCGTCCATGTCGGCGGGCCCGGCTCCGGCCAGGCGACCAAGGCGGTGAACCAGGTGTGCATCGCCGGGGTTCTCGCCGGCCTGTCCGAAGGGGTCCGGGTGGCGCAGGCGGCCGGGCTCGACATGGACAAAGTGCTGGAGGCGATTTCCGGCGGCGCGGCGCAAAGCTGGCAGATGGAGAACCGCTGGCAGACGATGGCCGCGGGGCAGTTCGACTTCGGCTTCGCGGTCGACTGGATGCGCAAGGACCTGGCGATCGCGCTAGGCGAAGGCGCGGAGCACGGGCTGTCGCTGCCGATCACGGCGCTGGTCGACCAGTTCTATGCCCAAGTCCAGGCGCAGGGCGGCGGCCGCCAGGACACCAGCGCGCTGATCCGCCATTTGCCGGGAGCAGGACGATGAAGCGCTTGATTGCCAAAATCCTCCCCGGGACGGGGAGGGGGACCGCGACGCGAAGCGGCGTGGTGGAGGGGGCCCTCCGCACGCGCTGCACCAGGAGGCCGGCCCCCTCCACCATGCTTCGCATGGTCCCCCTCCCCGTCCCGGGGAGGATTTGGACTGCCCTCGCCCTCGCCCTGCTGCCTACCCCCGCGCTGGCCGAGACGCTGATCGACAACGTCAACGGCATCTCGATGGAGCGCGACGGCAGGGTCAAGCGGTTCGCGGCGATGGTGATCGACGACAACGGGCGGATCGTCGATACTTATGCCAAGCGCAACCAGGCGCCGTCGAAGGTCGACTATCGCGTGGACGGGCGCGGCCGCACCGTCATCCCTGGCCTGATCGACGCCCATGCGCACGTGATGGGCATCGGCCTGGGGCTGCTGTCGCTCGACCTGTCGGACACGCGCTCGCTGGCGGAGGCGCAGGCGAAGATCGCGGAATACGCTGCGAAGTATCCCGACCGCGCGTGGATCGTCGGGCGGGGCTGGAACCAGGAACTGTGGGGCCTCGGCCGCTTCCCGACCGCCGCCGAGCTCGATGCCGTGGTCGCCGACCGTCCGGTGTGGCTGAGGCGGGTCGACGGACATGCCGGGTGGGCCAACTCCGCTGCACTCCGGACAGGCAACGTCACGGCGGCCACGGCCGATCCCGCCGGCGGGCGGATCGAGCGCCTGGCCGGATCGAAAGCGCCTTCGGGCGTGCTGGTCGACGCGGCGATGGATCTCGTCGCCCGCCACGTTCCCGCGCCCCGCGCGGAGGACCGCGACCTGGCGCTGCACGAAGCGCAGCAGCTGCTCCTGGCAAACGGCATCACGGCCGTGACCGACATGGGCACGAGCGTCGACGACTGGATGACCTTCCGCCGCGCGGGAGACGAAGGGCGGCTGCGGCTGCGCATCATCTCCTATGCGGACAGCGTACCATCGATGCTGCTGATCGGCGGCGGCGGCCCGACCGTGTGGCTTTACGACGACCGCCTGCGGCTGAACGGGGTCAAGCTTTACCTCGACGGAGCGCTCGGTTCGCGCGGCGCCTGGCTCAAGGCCCCTTATGCCGACGCGCCCAAGGAGAACGGCCTGCAGCTTCTCGGCGGCACCCAGCTGCGGAACCTGATGAGCCGTGCGGCGATGGACCGGTTCCAGGTCGCCGTCCACGCCATCGGCGATGCCGCCAATGCCGAAGTGCTCGACGCGATCGACGAGCTGTCCCAGACTTACCAGGGTGACCGCCGCTGGCGGATCGAGCACGCCCAGGTCTTCGATCCGGCGGACATTCCGCGCCTGGCCCGGCACGGCACTATCGCTTCGATGCAGCCGGTCCACCAGACTTCCGACCGGACCATGGCCGAAGCGCGGCTCGGGCCCGGTCGCCTGGCCGGTGCATATGCCTGGAAGTCGGTTCTCGCCACAGGCGCTCCGCTCGCCTTCGGCTCCGACGCGCCGGTCGAAGCGCCGAACCCGTTCGCCGGTCTGGCAGCGGCGATCAGCCGGACCGACGCCGCCGGGGAACCGTTCGGCGGCTGGCAGCCGCAGGAAGCGATCAGCCGGGAGGCCGCCCTCGCCGCCTACACCGCCGGTGCCGCCTACGCGGGCTTCGCGGACGGACGCTTCGGGCGCCTTGTCGCCGGGGAACGGGCGGACTTTGTGGTGCTCGACCGCGATCCGCTGCTCGCCAGCCCGGAGGACATGCGCGGCATCCGCGTGCTCGAAACCTGGATCGGCGGGGCGCAAGTCTACGCGGCGGACGCAGCAACCGGCGGGGAAGAACGCACGATTACGCGGTGAGAGAGACCTCTCCCCCAAGACCCGTTCGTGCTGAGCTTGTCGAAGCACCGCTCTGTCTTCGGGCGCGGCGCTGAAGGGAAGGACTGCCCTTCGACAAGCTCAGGGCGAACGGAGGTGGTTTGGGTAATTCTCGAACTCAACCCCGTTCGTGCTGAGCTTGTCAAAGCACAGGGCTATATACGGTCGCTATCCGGACGTGTCGCCCTCGTCCTCGCCAGCAGCCATGTCTTCGCTGCGCTTCATGAACAGCAGCGAGGCTTCGAACAGCACGAGCAGCGGCACGGCAAGCAGCAACTGCGAAACGATGTCCGGCGGGGTGATCACGGCGGCCACGATGAACACCGCCACGACGATGTAGCGCCGCGCGCCGGTGAGTTGTTCGCGCGACACCAGCCCGGCGCGGTTCAGCAGCAGCAGCAGCACCGGCAGCAGGAAGCTGATTCCGAACGCCAGGATGAAGCGCATCACCAGGTCGAGGTAATCGCCCATCGCCGGCAGCGCTTCCTGCGGGATGCCGCCGGTCGTGCCCTCGAAGCCGAGGAACCACTCGAACGCCGTCGGCATGACCAGGAAGTAGGCCAGGCTGGCGCCGAGCAGGAACAGCACTGGCGTGGCGAGCAGGAACGGCAGGAAGGCCTTCTTCTCGCGCGCATAGAGCCCCGGCGCGATGAAGGCCCAGAGCTGGTTGGCGATGATCGGAAAGCTCACGAAGAAGGCGGCGAACAGCGCCACCTTGATCTCCACGAAGAACGCTTCGTAGAGCTTGGTGTAGATCAGCCGGCCTTCGCCTTCCGGGAATGCCGCGGCGAGCGGATAGACCAGGATCTCGAAGATGTCGGCGGCGAAGTAGAGGCACACGGCGAATGCCACCGCCAGCGCCATGATCGCCCGCAGCAGCCGGGTGCGAAGCTCGATCAGGTGATCGAGCAGGGGCGCCTGCGTCTCGTCGATGTCACGAATCTTCAAAGCCATTGTGCGCGGTTACTTCCGCTTGCCGAAGGGGAGCTGCGGCTCTTGCGCTTCGGGCGGCGGCACGGGCGGCTCGGCGCGCGCTTCGGCGCTAGCCTCAGGCGCGGGCGGCGCGGCCGGCGGCGTGGCAGCGGGCGAAGGCAAGGCGCCGGTCGGCTCCATCTCCGGCGCCGCGTCGGCGGGATGTTCCTTCATGATCTTGGCGTTCTGCGCCGCCCACTTCTTCTCCATCTCTTCCATTTCCGCCTCGCGGATCATGGTGTCGAGACCGGCGCGGAAGTGGCCGGAGACGCGCCGGATCTTGCCGATCCAACGCCCGGCCGTGCGCATCGCCAGCGGGATGTCCTTGGGCCCGATGACGATCACCGCCACGATGACGATGAGGAGCAGCTCGCCGGCGCCGAGATCGAACATGGTCGGCGCTCTTGCTTAGATCAGGAACGAGTCTGGTCGGAGGCCGGCGCCGGCTCGGCAGCGGCCTGCGCGGCCGGCTTCGCTTCGTGGCTCGGTCCTTCGATGCGCGCGGACGGCTTGGCGGCCGGCTCCTCGTCGTCGCCCAGCCCCTTGCGGAAGCTTTTCACGCCCTTGCCGAAATCGCCCATCATCTCGGAGATCCGGCCACGGCCGAACAGCACGAGTATGACCAGCGCGATGATGATGATCTGGAATGGTCCGATACTACCCACTGGAACTCTCCGAATGTTGTAAGCGCTACCTAGGCGCTTTCATCCGGCTTTTCCAGCGCCGCCGTGTGCGGAGTGTCGGCGGCTTCGTCGTCGTCGTCGGTACGTCGGTCGGACTCTTCGGCACTTTCCTCGCCATCCTCGCGCCGGTTGCCGACCATTTCGTCGTAAGCCTCGTCGACCGGATCGAGCAGGCCGGCGGCTTTCAGTTCGTCGATCCCGGGGAGATCGCGGCGGCTCTGCAGGCCGAAGTGGCTGAGGAACTCTGGGGTCGTGGCATAGATCACCGGGCGCCCCGGCACTTCGCGCCGCCCGGCGACGCGGACCCAGCCTGCCTCCATCAGCACGTCCAGAGTGCCGCCGCTGGTCTGCACGCCGCGGATCGCCTCGATCTCCGCGCGGCTGACCGGCTCGTGATAGGCCACGATCGCGAGGACTTCGGTTGCCGCGCGGCTCAGCCTGCGCACCTGCTCCTTCTCCCGCCGCAGCAAGTGGGCGAGGTCGGGCGCGGTCTGGAACTGCCAGCGCCGCCCCCGCTCGACCAGGCGCACGCCGCGTTCGCGGTAGTGCTCCTCCAGTTCGCGCAAAGCGTCGCGCACGTCGGCGCCGCCGAGGTGGGCGGAGAGGGCGTCGGCGGTCATCGGCTCCTCGGCGGCGAACAGCGTCGCCTCGACGGCGCGAACGAGGTCGTCCGTTTCGCTCACGCCGCCTTCACCCGCCGCAAGTGCAGCGGCCCGAAGACGTCTTCCTGGCGCAGCTCCGCCTTGCCGAGCCGGGCGAGCTCGAGGGCGGCGACGAAGCTGGAGGCGAGCGCGGAGCGGCGCAGTTGCGGGGTGGAGCCGACCGGCAGGAAGTCGCGCAGTTCCATCCAGTCGAGCCGCACGCCCAGCATCGTCGAGACCCGCTCCAGCGCGCTGTCGAGCGTCATGACCATGCGGTCGCGCACCATGTGCACCACCGGCTCGGTGCGCGCCTTGACCTGTCCATAGGCGCTGACGAGCGCATACCAGTCGCACTGCCAGGCGTTCACCTTGTCGACCCGCAAGCCCTCCGGCGCCCCGCGCAGGAACACGTCGCGGCCGATCCGCTCGCGAGTCATCAGCCGGGCCGCCGCCTCGCGCATCGCGCCGAGGCGCTGCAGCCGCAGTTGCAGGCGCAGCGCCAGCTCCTCGGGGCTGGGGTTCTCCTGCTCCTCCTTCGGCAGCAGCAGCGCCGACTTGAGGTAGGCGAGCCAGGCCGCCATCACGAGGTAGTCCGCCGCGATCTCCAGCTTCAGGGCCTCGGCCTGCTCGATATAGGCGATGTACTGGTCGACCAGCGCGAGGATCGAGATCGACTTGAGATCGACCTTCTGCCGCCGGGCGAGATCGAGCAGCAGGTCGAGCGGCCCTTCCCAGCCCTCCAACTCCAGATAGAGCGCCTCGTCATCCTTGGGAGCGGCGGCGAGGCCGTCCCAATCGGCCTCGAAATCGGGCTCTACCGGCTCGAACAGAAGGCCTTCTTCCATCATGCCGGCTTCATCAGGCCAGGCCCTCGGCCAGCTTGAGCAGCGAATCCCGCTTGACCAGCAGCTCGGCCGGGTTGCCGGCGGGCCCGCTGCCGCCGGCGATCGATAAGGCGCGCTCCAGCCGCTGGCAGGCTTCCTCCGGCATCGCCGGGAGAACCTCGGCAAGACCCGCCATGTCGTCCAGCTTGGCCCAGCAATTGAGCACGACGTCGCACCCGGCGGCGAGCGCCCGCACCCCGCGCTCGGGCACGGTGCCGCTGAGCGCTTCCATGTCGATGTCGTCGGTCAGCAGCAGGCCGGTGAAGCCGATCCGCTTGCGGACAATCTCGCGGATCACGAATTCCGACAGGGTCGCCGGGTTCTGAGCATCCCAGGCGGTGTAGCGCACATGAGCGGTCATCCCGATCGGGGCGTCGGCCAGGGTGCGGAACGGCTCGATGTCGGTCTCGAGCTCCGCCTCGCTCGCTTCGACCGTGGGCAGTTCCTTGTGGCTATCGGCCCCGGCGCGGCCATGGCCGGGCATGTGCTTGACGCAGCCGGTCACGCCGGCACGGGCAAGTCCGTCGAGGATCGCACGTCCGAGCGCGGCAACCTGCATCGGCTCGGCGCCGAGGGCACGGTCGCCGATCACGTCGTGCGCCCCGGGCTGGCGCACATCCAGCAGCGGCAGGTAGTCGACCGTTACGCCCACTTCGGCGAGATCGAGCCCAAGGGCCTCGGCATTGGCGCGCGCCGCCTCAATCGCGCTCGCGGGAGCGACGTCCCACAGCCTGGCGAACGCCTCGCCCGGCGGGAAGCTCGCCCATTCGGGCGGCTTCATGCGGGCGACCCTGCCCCCTTCCTGGTCGATCGAGATCAACAGCCGCTCGCGCCCGTGGATTTCGCGCAGGGAGTCGGTCAGCTTGCGCAGTTGCTCGCGGTTCTCGACGTTGCGGCCGAACAAGATGTAACCCGCCGGATCGCTCTCGCGGAAGTACGCCCGCTCGTCGGCGGTCAGCTCAAGTCCGGAAAGGCCGAAGATCGCGGGTGTCATCGGACGGAAATTCGCAGGAAAGGCCGGAGGGAGCAAGTTCGGCCGCCGATGCCGGTGTGGACAGTAACCAGCACGCGCCAAATCCTCCCCTGGAATGGGAGGTGGCAGCGGCGTAGCCGCTGACGGAGGGGGGCGGCGGTCTGGCGCGGGCGTTCGTCCAGGCCAGGGGCCCCCTCCACCACCCGCTACGCGGGCGGTCCCCCTCCCCGTCCCGGGGAGGATTTAGTGGGCGCCTGAGGTGGACACCCCTCCACCACCGCCTTCGGCGGCGGTCCTCCTGGTGGATTTAGGGGGCGCCTAAACGAATCCTCCCCCTCTGGGGGAGGTGGAAGATTTTGGGGTTAGTTCTTGACCTGGCAATCGCCGCCGGAGGCCTGGAGGCTGTCGCAGAGCGCCCGCGCGGCGGCGAGATCGCCGGGGACGGCCTGGAGGCGGAAGATCGGGCTGCCGTCCACCGTGGCTTCGACAATGCGGTGCTTGACGCCGTCGAGAGCGGAGAAGCGGCTCGCCAGCGTCGTCCAGCCGGCCTCGGCCCGCTCACGCGAGGAGTAGGCGCCGACCTGAACGCCCACGCCGGTGGGGACCGGCTTCTCGCCGGCAGTGTCCTTGGCCGCCTGTTCGCGGTCGATGCTCGGGCGCGGCGCTTCCTTGACGGCCACGCGGCCTTCGGGGCTCTGCCCTTCGGCCACTTCGAAGCTGGTCGCCCCGGTGCCGAGCGCCTGGGTGCCGCCGGCATCCTCCGGCTTCGTCTTGTAGGGCTGCTCCGGCGCTTCGATCGTGCTGCCGTCGGCCACGATCCGGGATTCCGAGCCGCCGCGGAAGTAGAACCACAGCCCGCCGATGAGCAGGCCGAGAACCAGAAGGCCGACCAGCCCGAACGCGATGACCCGGCCGGTATCAACCTGGTTTTCGTCCAGATCGCCGTCGCCCTCGAGCCAGGGCAGCCGCTCGTCCTCGCCGGCGAAGGCAAGCTCCTCCGGCTCCATCGCGCCATCGTCGAGCGGATCGCCCCCGCGCCCCTTGCCCGCTGCCTGCATTCTAGAGCTCCTCGACCGCCTCCACTCCAAGGAGGGCCAGACCGTTGCGGATAACCTGCCCGATTTGCTGGCCGAGGAAAAGCCTCGCCCCGGTCAGCTCCGGATCGTGTGCCAGGATGATGCGCTTGCCGGAATCGTCGTTACCCATGTTCCAATAGGCGTGGAACGCGGCCGCGAGGTCGTAGAGGAAGAAGGCGATCCGATGCGGCTCGCGCGCCTGGGCCGCGGCTTCGACCGTGCGGGGAAACTGCGCGGCCAGCTTGACGAGCGCCAGCTCGTCCGGGCCGAGCCGCTCGACGTTCGCGGGCGACGGCGCCAGACCTTCGGCTTCGGCCTTGCGCAGCGTGGAGCGGATCCGCGCATGGGCGTACTGCACGTAGAACACCGGGTTATCCTTCGAGGCTTCCACCACTTTGGCGAAGTCGAAGTCCATCTGCGCTTCGGGCTTGCGGGTGAGCATCGTGAAGCGGACGACATCCTTGCCGACTTCCTCCACCATGTCGGCGATGGTCACGAAGTTGCCCGAGCGCTTGGACATCTTCACCGGCTCGCCGCCGCGCAGCAGCTGGACCATCTGCACCAGCTTGACGTCGAACGGGATCGGCTTGCCCTGCCCTTGCGACAGCGCGGCAACCGCCGCCTTGATGCGCTTGACCGTGCCGGCGTGATCGGCGCCCCAGATGTCGATCAGCTCGTCGGCGGCTCCCGCCTTCTGCATGTGATAGGCGAGATCGGCGCCGAAGTACGTCCAGCTCCCGTCGCTCTTGCGGATCGGGCGGTCCTGGTCGTCGCCGAAGCGGGTCGAGCGGAACAGCGGCAGCTCTACCGGCTCCCAGTCTTCCAGCGTCTTGCCCTTGGGCGCTTCGAGCACGCCGTCATAGACGAGGTCGTGCTGGCGCAGCCAGGCTTCGGCCTGGTCGGGCTTCCCGGCGGCCTGGAGCTCGGCTTCCGAGGAGAACACGTCGTGATGGATGCCGAGCAGGGCGAGGTCAGCCCGGATCAGCGCCATCATCTCGGCCACGGCACGCTTGCGAAACAGACCGCGCCATTCGCTGGCCGGGGCTTCGAGGTACTTGTCGCCGTATTCGCCAGCCAGCGCCTGGCCGATCGGCTTGAGGTATTCGCCGGGGTAGAGGCCCGGGGGGATCTCGCCGATCGCCACGCCGAGCGCTTCGGAATAGCGCAAGTACACGGACTCCGCGAGCACATCGACCTGCGCGCCGGCGTCGTTGACGTAGTATTCGCGGACGACATCGTGCCCGGCGAACTCGAGCAGCGCCGCCAGTGCATCGCCGACGACCGCGCCGCGGCAATGGCCCATGTGCATCGGGCCGGTCGGGTTGGCCGAGACATATTCGATATTCACGGTCCGTCCAGTGCCAAGCGTCGAGCGACCGTAATCGGCGCCGAGCGCGGCGATGGCCCGGAGCTCCTCGCGCCAGCTTTCGTCCGCCAGACGCAAGTTGATGAAGCCGGGGCCGGCGATGTCGGCGCTCTCGATGGCCGGATCGGCGCTGAGCTTCTCGACGATCTTCTCGGCCAGGGCGCGCGGGTTGGTGGCCGCCTGCTTGGCCAGGACCATCGCGGCGTTGGTGGCGAGATCGCCGTGCGAAGGATCGCGCGGCGGCTCGACACTGACGGCGGCGTGGGAAATTCCGGCCGGAAGCTGGGCTTCCTTCTCCAGCGCAGCGAGAGCGGCGGCGATCTTCGCCGCAAAGGCGGCGTACAGCGTGTGCATATCGGACATGGCGCGGGCCGTTAGCCTGTTTGACGCGCCGCGGAAAGGAGCAGCGCGCGGATCAGCGCGTGGCGTTGTAGGCCAGCTGGTCCTGCGTCAGCTGAAAACCGACCAGCAGCTCGAAGCTGGCGCGGCCGATCGCGGCGCGCACCTCCGGCTCGCTGAGCGGATCGACCGCCGCATCGGCATCGCCGGCTTCGCGCTTGCGGGTGATGCGCTGACGGATCTCCGCCGGCAGGGTCGCTTCGGCGCGGTCGATATGGGCGCCGGCGGCGCCCTTGGCCGAAGCACGGGCCTGCCCGTCGGCGAACTGGAGCGTGACGGTGCCCAGCCGCTTCGCGACGACCGCGTTGGTGCCGCGCACGACGGTGGAGAAGTAAGGCAGCTGGACCGTCCGCGCGCCGCGCGTGTCGCGGCGCTGGGCGAGCACGTCGAAGGTGGCGGCGGCATAGACCTTCGCGCCGGTATCGTCGCAAGTCGTGCGAACATTGGTGATCGCGGCGGTCACGTCGATCGCATCGGCGGTGCGGGCGCCCTCGGGCGAGAACAGCGTAACGTCTCCGGTGTAGTCGGGAACGCCGACGGCGGGGCACACGGTCCTCAGCGCAGTGATGCCGACGCCTTCCTGCACCACGAGATCGCCTTCCGTTTGGCAACCGGCCAGCGCGGCGGCGGCAATTGCGACAATGGCGGCAGTGCGAAACTTCATGCGACTTCCTCGTCCAGACTGACGCGACGCCCTAGCCCTTTCGCCGCAGCGGCACAATCGCTAGAGGTGCCCCCATGAACGCCCCCTTTCAGGAATCGCCCCAGGGATCACTGGGCCAGGCCGGGAAGCTGCCGCTGCAGGTGCTGATCGCCGCGCCGCGGGGATTCTGCGCCGGAGTGGACCGCGCGATCGAGATCGTCGAACGGGCGATCGAGCGCTATGGCGCGCCGGTCTACGTGCGGCACGAGATCGTCCATAACCGCTACGTGGTGGACGGGCTGAAGGCCAAAGGCGCGGTGTTCGTGGACGAGCTCGACCAGGTGCCGGACGGCGTGCCGGTGGTGTTCAGCGCCCACGGCGTTCCCAAGGCGGTGCCAGCCGAGGCGGAGGATCGCGGGCTCGACTATCTAGACGCGACTTGCCCGCTGGTCAGCAAAGTCCACCGCCAGGCCGAACGGCAGATTGCGGCCGGGCGGCACATCGTCTTCATCGGCCACCGGGGCCATCCGGAAGTCGTCGGCACGATCGGGCAGGTTCCCGAAGGCGGCATGACGCTCGTCGAGACGGTCGAAGATGTCGAGGCGCTGGAGTTCGCCCCCGACGCGCAGCTGGCCTTCCTCACCCAGACGACCCTTTCGGTCGACGACACGGCCAAAGTCGTGGCGGCGCTGCGGGCGCGCTTCCCGGGTATCGTCGGGCCGAAGGCGGAGGACATCTGCTACGCGACCTCCAACCGCCAGGCGGCTGTCAAGCAGATCGCCCCGGCGAGCGACCTCGTGCTGGTGATAGGCGCGCCCAATTCATCGAACTCGGTGCGGCTCGTCGAAGTGGCCGAACGCTGCGGCACCGAGGCCAAGCTGATCCAGCGGGCGGCGGACATCGATCCCGCCTGGCTGGAGGGTGTCGGCACGGTCGGCCTCACCGCCGGCGCCTCCGCGCCGGAGGAGCTGGTGCGCGAAGTGATCGCCAAGCTGGGCGAGTGGCGCGCAGTGGAAGAGCGCACGCTGGTCACGGCCGAGGAGAAGATGACCTTCAAGCTGCCGCGCCAGCTCGTCGACTAGACCTACCCGTGGCAGTCTACACGCATCTTTCCGCCGAGGATCTGGCGGATCTGATCGCCGAGTATGGCGTGGGCGAGCTCGTCTCCGCCAAAGGCATCGCCGAGGGCGTCTCCAATTCCAACTGGCTGGTCGAGACGACCCAGGATCGCTTCATCCTGACGATGTATGAGCACCGCGTCGATGCCGACGACCTGCCGTTCTTCCTGGGCCTGCTCGACCACCTTTCCGCCAAGGGCTGCCCCGTCCCGCGCACGATCCACGATCGTGACGGAGCGGCTTATCGCATGGTGGACGGCAAGGCCGTGGCGCTGATCGAGTTCCTGCCCGGCGTTTCGATCGACACGCCGACGCCCGCGCAGGCCCGCGCCATCGGCGAAGCGCTGGCCGGGATCCACGCGGCCGCGGCGAATTTTCCGGGCGAACGCGCGAACACGATGGGCCTGGATACCTGGCGCGACCTGCTCGGGAGCTGCGGCGACGATGGGCTGGCGGAGATCGATCCCACCCTGCCAGCACTGGTCGCGAGCGAACTGGAGTACCTCGGCGCCAACTGGCCGCAGGACCTGCCCCGCTCGGTCATCCATGCGGACCTGTTCCCCGACAACGCGCTGATGCTCGGCGACCGCGTCAGCGGGCTGATCGACTTCTACTTCGCCTGCACCGACCTGACTGCCTACGATCTCGCGGTGACTCACGCCGCGTGGTGCTTCGGCCCGGGCGGCCGTTTCCGCCCGGCGATCGCCGAGGCGCTGCTCGCCGGATACGAATCGCACCGGCCTCTGTCGGCGGATGAGCGCGCCGCCCTGCCCGTCCTCGCCCGCGGCGCGGCGATGCGCTTCATCGCCAGCCGCGCCTACGACTGGCTGAACACGCCGGCCGGCGCGCTGGTGACGCGCAAGGACCCGATGGACTTCGCCCGCCGGCTGGAATTCTACGTCGCCAAGGGGACGGAGGCCTTCCCTCGCGGCAATGGCTGAGGCATGGCCCGGCCGATGAAGAGAGTAGAGATTTTCACCGACGGGGCCTGCAAGGGCAACCCGGGCCCCGGCGGCTGGGGCGCGCTGCTGCGCATGGGCCAGCACGAGAAGGAACTGAGCGGCGGGGAGCCGCACACGACCAACAACCGCATGGAAATGACTGCCGTCGCCCGCGCCCTGCAGGCGCTGATCGAGCCGTGCGAAGTCGTCGTCCATTCCGACAGCCGCTACGTGATCGACGGCATGACGAAGTGGATCCACGGCTGGCAGAAGAAGGGCTGGCTCAGCGCCAGCAAGAAGCCGGTCCGCAACGAAGACTTGTGGCACGAACTCATCGCCGCCGCCGCGCCCCACAAGATCACCTGGCAGTGGGTCAAAGGCCACGACGGGCACGTCGAGAACGAGCGCGTCGACAAGCTCGCCTGCGCCGCGGCCGAGGCGGCGCGGGGGTAGGCTGCCCTTCGGCAGACCAGTTCCTCCTCGTCACCCTGAACTTGTTTCAGGGCCCATCCCGCCGCTGCGCGCGGAGCCGGTGGAGGGCGACGCGGCGCCGCTGGCGCCCGTACCCACGACCTGTACGGGCGGCAAAATGGATGCTGAAACGAGTTCAGCATGACGGGTCAGGGGTGTTGTGCAACGGGTGTGGGCGCACCGTTCCAACAGCTTGCACGTTGCTGCCACTCGTCACCCTGAACTTGTTTCAGGGTCCATCCCGCCGCTGCGCGCGGAGCGTGGTGGGGGCGATGCGGCGCCGCTGGTGCCCGCGCCCACGACCTGTACGGGCGGCAAAATGGATGCTGAAACGAGTTCAGCATGACGGGTTTGGGCGGGTAGTTACGGGGGAGCGCTTGGTGCCTACCCGAAGCGGGCGGGCGAGTAGAGCGCGGGATCGAGGCGTTCGGTCATCGCGTCGCGGGGCAGGGCGAGCAGGAGTTGCGCGGCGAGGCGGGCGGCGGCAGGGGCGGTCTGGATGCCGAAGCCGCCCTGGCCGGCAAACCAGAACAGGCCCTCGACGTGCGGATCGAAGCCGTAGACGGGCAGGCGGTCGGGCGCGAAGCTGCGCAGGCCGGCCCATTTGTGCTCCACCGCTTCGATCCGCCAGTCGACCACGCGTTCGAAGCGGTCGATCGCCAGCGCCACGTCGAGCTCCTCCGGCGCGGCGTCGGCGGCGGCCATCGGGGTTTCGTCCTGCGGGCTGAGCCAGAGCTTGCCGTGCTCCGGCTTGAAGTAGAAATCGCCGGCGATGCCCAGCACCAGCGGCAGATCGGCCGGCGGGGACGGCGCGGTGCGCACTTGCGCCACGGTGCGCCGGAGCGGCTGGATGCCGACGGGGCGGGCCCCGGCCAGCTCGGCGACCGGATCGGCCCAGGCGCCGGCAGCGACGACCAGCGTGCGGGCCCTGGCCTCTCCCGCGCGGCCGAAGGAGAGGCGCCAGCCCTCCCCCTCACGCTCAGTGCTCTCCAGGCGGGCCGAGCACAGGAGCTCGACGCCGCCGCGGCGCGCGCGGGCGAGATAGTGCTGGTGCAGCCCGGCCACGTCGATGTCGGCGCAGGCGGGCTCGGCAATCCCGTGGTCCCAGCCGCGACGGAGACCGGGGATGCGGCTCTCCAGCGCAGCGCGTCCGAGGCGCTCGATCGAGACGCCGGTGCCGGCGAAGCGCTGCATGAAAGCGTTGATGGCCGCCTCATCCTCCCCGCGCCCGATGTAGAGCGCGCCGCGCCGGGTGAGCATTCCATGCTCGCGCAAGTAGGGGCCCGAAGCCAGCGTCAGCGGGACAACGTCGGGGCCGCCGTAGCATTCCTCCCAGAACGCCGCCGAACGGCCCGTAGCATGGTAACCGGGACGGTCTTCCGCCTCAGCCAACAGCACGCGCGCATGCGGGGCCAGCTCGGCGGCGATGCTCGCGCCGGCCATTCCTGCGCCGATCACGGCGATGTCGTAGGTTTCGCTCATGCCAATGCGCGGTCGAGGAAAAGATCGATCGCTTCAAGGGCCCTGTCGCGCACGGGGTCACATTCGCGCAGCAGTTCGTGGAACGCCTCCGGGCCGAAAACGATGAATTCGCAGCGCGGCAGCCGGGCGGCGGCGCGTCGAATCGCGGGGAAGCTGACCAGCCGGTCCTCGCTCGCGGCCAGCGTGAGCACGGGAATGTCGACCGATTCGAGCATGCCCCGCCGGCCGAGCAGCGCGATCGAATCCACCGCCGCGGCCACCCAGCCCCAGCTGCCCGGGCCCATCACCAGCTCGGGCCTGCGCTGCCGCCACCACAGCTCGTCGGCATAGCGGTCCGCATCGTGGGTCAGCAGAGCGGCGCGGCCGACGGGAAGTTCGCCCGGCTTCTCGCTCCACTTCCAGGCCGGGCGGCACCGCTCGCCGATCCGGCACATGAGGCCCGAGGCGGCGCGCTGGACATTGGGGGGAAGCCAGTCGGGCAGGAGGCCGAGCATCGGGGCGGAGAGCACCAGCGCGTCCGGTCGCAGCGCCCCTTCGGCCACCGCCCGCAGCACGAGGTGACCGCCCATCGAATGGCCGGCGAGCACGAAGGGGCCTTCGCGTCCCGCGGTCCATTCGCGCCAGAAGGCGGCCAGGTCGGCGACCCAGTGCCCGAAATCCTCGATGTGCCCGGTCACCGGATCGACGCCGAGCCGGCCAGATCCCGCCTGGCCGCGCCAGTCGAGCGCGGTGACGCACCACCCGCGCCGGCGCCAGTGCTCCAGGGTCTCGAGGTATTTCTCGTAAGCGTCGCCGCGGCCCGGCAGGAACAGCAGGCTTCCCCGCGCCGCGCCATCGGGCGCGGGCCAGTCGATGCGGCGGATCGCGTGCTCGTCGGGCGCGGTCCAACTGCTCTCGATCGCGTCGGCTGGAATGGAGCGGCGATCGAAGGCCGCCGGTTGCGCTTGGCTTATGCCGCCCTCCTGGCGTGGTTACTATTTAGTAAGCCCTGATCGCTAGCAGTGAACCTCGGGAATTACTCGGGGACACGTGGGTGGACGATCCGTTCAAATATGGGCTGCTGGCAGCCTTGGCAATCGCGCTGCTGATCGCCGCCTTCACCGATTTGCGCTCGCGCCAGATCGGCAACTGGCTGAACGGCGCGATCGCCCTGGGCGCACCGCTGTTCTGGTGGGCGAGCGGCCTTTCGCTGTGGCCCGAAGTGGCTGCGCAGGTGGGCGTGGCGCTGGCTGCCTTCGTCGTGCTCGCCGGCCTGTTCGCGCTGCGCGCCATGGGCGGCGGCGACGTGAAGCTGCTGACCGCCCTGGCGCTGTGGATCGAGCCCGCCTCGTTCCTCAAGCTGATCGTCATCATGGCGCTGCTCGGCGGCGTGCTGACGATTGTCTTCGCCGGCTGGCACGTGATCCGCGGGCGCAAGGACCGGCTGGCCATCCCATACGGTGTAGCCATCGCCAGCGCCGGATTGTGGGTCCTCCTGGCGCAATACTGGCCTGCAGCGGGCTTCGCGGCCGGGAATTCCGGGTGAACCCGATTTTAACCATTCCGGCCGTAAGTACCGGTCATAACGCCATTTTCATTCAAGAGGCTTGAGGCACATGGACAGGAAGAAGCTGGTTCTGCTGATGGCGGCACTGATCGTCGCGATCGGCACCGCACTGGCAGCGCGGAGCATGTTCGCCGGCGCGACGGCGCCTCAGGCTGAAGCCGCTCAGGTGCCGCAGGGCCCGCGCGTGCTCGTTGCCAAGCGCGGCCTTCCGGTCGGCACGATCATCACCGCCGATGCCATCGGTTACCAGCTCTGGCCGCAGGAAATGGTGCAGGACGCCTACTTCGTCGACGGCGAAGCGGACATGGCCAAGCTGCTCGGCACCGTCGTGCGCCACCCGATCACGGCCGGCGAGCCGGTGACCCAGGGCTCGATCGTGAGCCCGGGCGACCGCGGCTTCCTGGCCGCGGCGCTGGGCCCGGGCATGCGTGCCGTCACCGTGCCGGTTTCCGAGAAGACCGGCGTCGGCGGCTTCATCTTCCCGGGGGACCGGGTCGACGTGATGCTGACCCAGACGATCAGCGGCGCCGAAGGGCAGAGCCTCAACACCGCCGAGACGGTTCTCAGGAACCTGCGCGTGCTGGCCACCGACCAGTCGACCGAGACCACCACGGACGACCAGGGCAAGACGGTCGTCCAGGCATTCCGCACCGTGACGCTCGAAGCGACGCCGCGGATCGCCGAGAAGATCACCGTGGCGCAGACCATCGGCACGATCAGCCTCGCGCTGCGCTCGATCGCCGACAACCAGTCGGAGCTGGAGCGGGCGATCGCTTCCGGCGACTTCGAGATGCCGGACGGTCTGTCGAAAGCCGAAGAGGAGAAGCTGCTGCGCCGCGCCATGGCCCGCCCGCAGGACGGCGCCACCAGCTACGTCACCGGCGGCGACGTGTCGCGCTTCCAGCGCAGCACGATGCCGGCCCAGACCGCGCAGAGCGCGCCCGCGCCGGTGCAGGCGGATTACCCTGCTGCTGCAGCGCCGGCTCGCGGCACGGCCGTCGCGCCGGTCGCTTCGGGCCCGGTGGTCCGTGTCACCCGGGGCCAGGCGACCACCGTCGAACCGGTCGCGCGCGGCGCCGGGCAGTTGCGCGACCGCCAGGGGGGCGGAGCCGGCTCCGCCGCAGGCACGACGGCCGCGGCCGGCCTGAGCACCGTTCGCTGAGGTCCATGAGCAACATCGACAGAACACCCGAGCGCCGCGCCGAAGGCGCCGCTCAATCGAGGGGCAAGACAATGAAGCGTCGCCTAATCACAGTGCTGACTGCCGCGTGCGCGCTGTCGCCGCTGGCCGCCGTGCCGGGTGGCCCGGCCGCGGCCCAGGCGCTCGTATCGCCGGCCCAGGAGATCGTGCTTTCGATCGGCCGCGGCGAACTCGTCACCGTGCCCGGCTCCATGACCGACATTTTCGTGGCTAACGACCAGGTCGCCGACGTGCAGGTGAAATCGCAGCGCCAGCTTTATATCTTCGGCCGGGCGGGCGGCGAGACCACCGTCTATGCCAGCAACGCCGGCGGCGACATCATCTGGTCGGCCAACGTCCGCGTCGGCTCCAACCTCGACAGCATCCCGCAGATGCTGGGCCTGGCGATGCCGGAAGCCAAGATCAACGTCGCCACGATGGGCGCCAACACGGTGCTGCTGACCGGCACGGTCGCCGCCCCTGAGGACGCCGCCGAGGCCGAAAGGCTGGTCTCCGCTTTCGTGGGTGAAGGGACCAACGTGATCTCCCGCCTGAAGATGGCCACTCCGCTGCAGGTCAACCTGCGGGTGCGCTTCGCCGAAGTCAGCCGTTCGCTGACCCGCGCACTGGGCGTGAACCTGACGACGGTCGACACGACCGGCGGGTTCAAGTTCGGCATCGGCCAGGGCCGCGCCGGCGCGATCCCGCAGTTCACCCCGGGCAGCCCCGGCGGCCTGGGCGTGGGCCGCACGAGCGGCCCGACGGGCAGCAGCCTGGTCAGCCCTATCGCCAGCGGCACGACCTTGGGCGCCTTCGGGCGGTTCCTGGGGCTCGACATCGGCAGCGCGCTGGACCTTGCCGAGCGCGACGGCCTCGTCACCACGCTGTCGCAGCCCAACCTGACCGCGCTTTCAGGCGAGACCGCCGAGTTCCTGGCCGGCGGCGAGTTCCCGATCCCGCTGAGCGGCGGACTGGGCACCACGACCATCGAATACAAGAAGTACGGCGTCAGCCTGGCCTACACCCCCACGGTGCTGTCCAACGGCCGGATCTCGATCCGCGTGCGGCCCGAGGTGTCCGAGCTGTCGAGCCAGGGCGCGGTGACGGTGGAAGGCTTCACCATCCCCGCGCTGACCGTGCGCCGGGCGGAAACCACGGTAGAGCTGGGCTCCGGCCAGAGCTTCATGATCGCCGGCTTGCTGAGCAACAATGCCAACAGCACGATCGACAAGGCCCCCGGTGTCGGCGACCTGCCGATCCTGGGCAACCTGTTCCGCTCGACCGAGTTCCGCAAGGGCCAGACCGAGCTGGTGATCGTGGTCACGCCGTACCTGGTGAACCCGGTCGACGACAGCCAGATCAAGCTGCCGACCGACGGCTACCAGGCCCCGACCGCCTTGCAGCAGTTGCTGATCAACCGCGAGACGGACGGCGTATCCGGAGCGAGCCGCCCGATGCCCCGCGCCGCGGACGAGCCGGCCCCGCCGCCCTCGATCGGCGCCGACGACAAGGACCGCCGCAAGGGCAAAGTCGAACAGCGCGCCGAAGCCGCCGTGCCCGGCTTCAGCCTCAAGTGAGAAAGGTGACGACGATGCCCCTTAGCAGCAAACGCGCGGCCGCCGCCGCCCTCGCCCTCTCGCTCGGGCTGGCGCTTTCCGCCTGCAATTCCGTGGCTGGGACGAACCGGTCGCTCGACAGCGTCAAGCAGCCGGTGGTGCAGCGTTCGACCTACACTCTCGACCTGCCCGCGTCTTTCGACGGTCTGTCGGTCCCCGAACAGGCCCGCTTGGCTGACTGGTTCGATACGATGAACCTGCGCTACGGCGACCGCATCGGCATCGACGACGCCGCCGCCAGCCCCGCGGTGCGGGAAGACATCGCTGCGATCGCCGGCCGCTACGGCCTGCTGGTGAGCGACGGCGCGCCGGTGACCCAGGGCTTCGTCGCCCCCGGCAGCGTCCGAGTGGTCGTGACCCGCAGCAGCGCCCATGTTCCGGGCTGCCCCGACTGGTCCGACCAGCACGCGGAGCACAGCCAGAACGCTACCTCTCCCGGCTTCGGCTGCGCGGTAAACGGCAACATGGCTGCGATGATCGCCGATCCGGAGCACTTGCTGCGCGGCGCGGAGGGCACTGGCGAAACCGTGGTCATGAGCTCGACCAAGGCCATCAACACTTACCGCGACCGGCCGTCGACCGGCGCCGGCGGCTTGCCCGCGGCATCCGCGCAAGGTGGGGGAAACTGATATGAACGCACCCTGGAAATCCGGCATGACGGGCAACCGCGACCCGTTCGCGGCGTTCATCTGCGACGAGACCACGCTGGACGTTCTGCGCCCGGTCACCATCGAAATGGGCTGGGCCCCGGAAAAGTGCGCCAAGGGCGGCCTGCGCAACGCCGTGCAATCGCTCTCGATCGCGGCGAGCCCGGCGATCCTGATGGTCGACCTGTCCGAGAGCGGCGACCCGCTGAACGACATCAACGCCCTCGCCGAAGTCTGCGAACCTGGCACGGTGGTGATCGCCGTCGGCCAGGTCAACGACGTACGGCTGTACCGCGACCTGCTGGCCAGCGGCATCCACGACTATCTCCTGAAGCCGCTTTCGGCCGGGCAGGTGCGCGACGCCCTGAACCAGGCCCAGGCGATCTTCGCCGCCCCCCGCGGCGGGGATGCCGACGCAGCGAAAGTGCATCTTTCCACCGCCGTCGTGGGCACCCGCGGCGGTGTCGGCGCCTCGACCCTGGCGACCTCGCTCGCCTGGCTGTTCAGCACCGATCACCAGCGGCCGACCGCCTTGCTCGACCTGGACGTCCATTTCGGCACCGGCGCCCTGGCGCTGGACCTGGAGCCGGGCCGCGGCCTGACCGACGCGATCGAGAACCCCAGCCGCATCGACGGCCTGTTCATCGAGCGGGCGATGATCCGCGCGAACGAGAACCTGGCGATCCTGTCCGCCGAAGCGCCGATGAGCTCGCCGCTGATGACCGACGGCAGCGCCTTCATGCAACTGGAGGAGGAGTTCCGCCAGGCGTTCGCGGCCACGGTGATCGACCTGCCGCGCAACATGCTGATCAACTTCCCCCACCTGCTGGCCGAAGTGAACGTGCTGACGCTGGTGACGGAGATGACCCTCGCGTCCGCGCGCGACACCATTCGCATCCTCTCCTGGCTCAAGACGAACGCGCCCGGCGTGCAGCCGCTGGTCGTCGCCAACAAGGTGCAGCCCGGGGTGGCGGAAATCAGCAAGGCCGATTTCGAAGCCTCGATCGAGCGGCGGATCGATTTCCTGATCCCCTACGACCACAAGGCGGCGGTCAACGCAGCCAAGCTGGGGCAGACTTTCGTCGACGCCAACCGCGCCAGCAAAGCCGGCGCCGCCCTGCGCGAGGTCGCCTCGGCGGTTCTCGGAGTGGCCGAAGAGGACGCGATCAACGAGGCGGCAGCAGGCACGCAGTCGCTGCTCGGCAAGTTCGATCTCAAGTCGCTGCTGGGCAAAAAGAGCAAGACCAAGGGCGCGGCCGCGGCCGACGGTTGAGCGTCGGTGACGGCCGGGAAAGGCGATAGCAGGGCATGAGTGTGATCCAGCTTGTGATCGTGGCTGCGGGACTGATGTTCCTGGCGATCGTCGGTGCGCTGATGCTCAATGGCCGCTCGCCGGCCAAGGAAGCGCAGCGCCGCCTGGAAGCAGTGCGCTTCCGCCATTCCGAAAGCACCACCGCCAAAGTCGAATCGCAGCTCAAGAAGGCGATCGCCGCGCGCAAGCCGAAGATGCACAAGATCGCCGGCTCCGGCTCGCGGGCAGAGGCTCTCGCGCTCCGGCTCGACCGGACCGGCCACGGCTGGACGGTGACGCAATACCTCTACACCTCGCTGGGCCTCGGCCTGGCGGTGACGGTGCTTCTATTCTTCAAGACGGGCGCCCCGTTGCTCTCGCTCGGCGTGGGCGTGATCGCCGGCGCCGGCCTGCCGCACATGATCGTCAACCGGCTGATCAAGAAGCGGATCGACCAGTTCAACGCGAAGTTCCCCGATTGCATCGAGCTGCTGGTTCGCGGCTTGCGCTCGGGCCTTCCCGTCACCGAGACCCTCGGCGTAGTGGCGACGGAAATCCCCGGGCCGGTCGGCGCCGAATTCAAGGGCGTGGTCGAACGGATCAAGATCGGCCGGACGATGGAAGAGGCGCTGCAGGAAACGGCCGACCGGCTGAACACCGCCGAGTTCCAGTTCTTCGTCATCACCCTGGCCATTCAGCGGGAGACCGGCGGCAACCTCGCCGAGACTCTGTCCAACCTGGCCGACGTGCTGCGCAAGCGTTCGCAGATGAAGCTGAAGATCCGCGCGATGAGCTCGGAATCGAAAGCATCGGCCTACATCGTCGGCGCCCTGCCGTTCCTGGTGTTCCTGGCGATCTGGTGGATCAACCCCGGCTACGTCGGCGGATTCTTCACCGAGGATCGCCTGATCGTCACCGGCCTCGGCGGCCTGGTTTGGATGAGCATCGGCGGCTTCATCATGGCCAAGATGGTCAGCTTCGAGATTTGAGCGAGGAAAAGGCGCAGCCATGATCACTCCGCCCGCCGGCCCCACGCTCCTCGGCGTCGACGTCATCCTCGTCGGCTCGGTCCTGGCCGGGATCGCCGCCGCTGCCGTGCTTCTCGCGATCTATGCCGCGGTGACGGTGACGGATCCGATGGCCAAGCGCCTCAAGGCCCTGAATGCGCGCCGCGACGAGCTGAAGTCGGGCATCGTCACGGCCAAGGCGCGCAAGCGCCAGAGCCTGGTCCAGCGCACCGACACGACCGAGAAGATGAAGGACACGCTGCAGGGCATGAAGGTCCTGCAGGAAAGCCAGATCAAAATCATCCAGCAGAAGCTGGCGCAGGCCGGTTACCGCAACAAGGAATACGCGGTGATCGTGATCTTCGCGCGGATGGTGCTTCCGGTGGTGCTGGGGTTCCTCGGCGTCATCGTGCTCTACTGGTCCGACACTTTCCCCGACTGGAGCAGCTTCAAGCGGTTCATGGCCTTCGCCGCGCTCGTGATCGGCGGCTACAAGGGCCCGGAGCTCTTCCTCAAGAACAAGACCACGAAGCGCACTGCAGAAATCCGCAAGGGCCTGCCCGATGCGCTCGACCTGCTGGTGATCTGCGCCGAAGCCGGCCTCACCGTAGACGCCGCGTTCAACCGCGTCGCCAAGGAGCTTGGCCGCGCCTACCCCGAACTGGGCGACGAGTTCGCGCTGACTGCGATCGAGCTCTCGTTCCTGACCGAACGCCGCCAGGCGTTCGAGAACTTCGCCTATCGCGTGGACCTGGACGCGGTGAAGGGCGTCGTCACCACGATGATCCAGACCGAGCGCTACGGCACGCCGCTCGCCTCGGCGCTGCGCGTGCTCTCGGCCGAATTCCGCAACGAGCGGATGATGCGGGCGGAGGAAAAGGCCGCGCGCCTGCCGGCGATCATGACCGTGCCGCTGATCCTGTTCATCCTGCCGGTGCTGTTCATCGTCATCCTCGGCCCGGCCGCCTGCTCGATCAGCGACGCGTTCTCCGGCGGAGGCCCCGGCGCCAAGTAGGACGACCCTCCGCTGTGAGGGGGAGGTTTGGGGTTGCCGGTCGGCTTACTCTACGCCGAAGTTACCGCTGTCGATGTCGTCGGCATCGAGATCGTCGACCTCGTCGCGGACGCGCTTGAGCAGCGAACGGAAGGTGTCGACTTCCTCTTCCGTGAAGCTGGCGAACAGCCGCCGCTCCATCTCCAGCGCCAAAGGCATGATCTGCCCGTGCACCTCGCGGCCCGCCTCCGTCAGGTCGAGCAAGTGCGAACGGCCGTCGCTGGCGTTGGGCTGGCGCACGGCAAGGCCGCGTTCCTCCAGCACCTTGCAGGCGCGGTTGACCGCCACTTTGTCCATCACCGTGTGCTGCGTCAGCTCGCGCTGGGTCATGGGCCCGGCGTCGCCGAGCACGGCCATCACCCGCCATTCCGGCACGCTGAGGCCGAAGCGTGTGCGGTATTCCTGCGAAATCCGGCCGCTGACCGCGTTGGACGTGGTCGAGAGCCGATAAGGCAGGAAGTCGGCGAGGCGCATGGATTGTTTCATGACTTACCAGTTGTGTTGCAGCGGGCGCGCGTTTGCAAGCCTCGCCTGAAGGGAGCGCCGCGACTGGCCCCGGAGTGCTTCCGCAACGGGTCGGCAGGGAGGTGACACGGGATCTACTTGGGCGGCATGCGGATGGCGCCGTCGAGCCGCACCGTCTCGCCATTGAAGTAGCCAGTTTCCAGCATGGTCATGACCAGGCTGGCGTATTCCTCCGGGCGCCCGAGTCGCTTGGGGAACGGCACCGCCGCGGCGAGCGATTCCTGTGCCTTCTCCGGCAGTCCGGCGAGCAGCGGGGTGGCGAAGATGCCGGGCAGGATCGAATTGATGCGGATACCCTCGGACATGAAGTCGCGCGCGATCGGCAGGGTCATCCCCGCCACCGCGGCCTTGGAGGCGGCATAAGCGACCTGGCCGATCTGCCCGTCCACCGCGGCGACGGAGGCGGTGCAGACCATGGCGCCGCGCTCGCCGTCCTCGAGCCCGTCCAGCGTCATCATTCCGGCAGCCGACTTGGCGACGCACTGGAACGTGCCGACGAGGTTGACCTTGATCGTCTTGAGGAACAGCTCGACCGGCAGGTGCGAGATCTCGCCGCTGTCCCGGTCGCGCCGGACGGTCTTGCCGATCGTGCCGATACCGGCGCAGCAGACCAGCACCCGCTCCTGCCCGTGCGCCTCTCGCGCCTTCGCGAAGCCGGCATCGACCGATGCTTCGTCGGACACGTCGACCTTGCACATGATCCCGCCGATCTCCTCGGCCACGCGCTGCCCGCGCTCCTCGTTGAGATCGAACAGGGCCACCTTGGCGCCCTTCGCAGCCAGCGCCCGCGCGCTCGCTTCGCCGAGGCCGGATGCGCCGCCGGTGACCACTGCGGCGATGGAACTGTCGATCTTCATGGGCTGTCTCCTGTCTCTCGGCCCGCCGCTTAGCCGCTCCCGGCGCGGCGGACCAGAGGGACGAAAGCTGACGCGAGGAGGTGTGTCGCGCAGTTATCGTGAGGGCTCGTGAAACGAGGCATCTCTCAACATACCTCAATCCGTCATGCTGAACTCGTTTTAGCATCCATCCATCGGCAGGCACAGGTTGCTGGGAGGCTCACAAGCGGTTCCGTTTCGCCCGCAACCGGGCTCCGCCCCAGGCGGCCCGATGGGCCCTGAAACAAGTTCAGGGTGACGGGAGGAGGTGTCGGGCGGTTGGTGTGAGGGCTCGTCAAACGAGGGATTTCTCAACGTCCCTCAATCCGTCACGCTGAACTGGTTTCAGCATCCATCTCTCGGCAGGCACAGGTTGCTGGGAGGCTCACAAGCGGCGCCGCTTCGCCCGCAACCGGGCTCCGACCCTGGCGGCCCAATGGGCCCTGAAACAAGTTCAGGGTGACGAGGGGGTGTGTCGGGCGGTCAGTGAGGGCTCGTCAAACGAGAAGTCTCGCACACCGCCCGCTCAAACCCGTCATGCTGAACTCGTTTCAGCATCCATTTCTCGGCAGGCACGGGTTGCTGGGAGGCTCACAAGCGGAGCCGCTTCGCCCGCAACAGGGCTCCGCCCCTGGCGGCCCGATGGGCCCTGAAACAAGTTCAGGGTGACGGAAGGGGGGCATGGGCGGTCGTGAGAGCTCAGCAAACGAGGCGTCCCGCATCTCTCATTCGTCATGCTGAACTCAGCATCCATCTCGCCACCTGCACAGGTGGCCGGCGCAGGTGCTCACGGCCCCTTTAGCCGATCCGCGCGAAGCGGAGTTCGGCGGTGAGCCCCTTCTCCTGCCAGTCGATCTCGAACTCGCCCTGGCGGGCGGCCAGGACGCGCCGCATGAGCTGCATGCCCTGGCCGTTCTCGCGGGAGATCGCCTGTACCGTTCGGTCGGACTGTTCGCTCCAGGTAATCCGCAGCACGGCGCCGTCGTGTTCGCCGCTGACGACGATCTCGCCATTGGCGCCGAGCGCGCCGTGCTTGGCGGAGTTTACGCAGAGCTCGCCCAGCACCATGGCCAGCGCATCGACGGCCGCCTGCTCCAGCTCGATGTCGGGGATCGCGCCGAAGCGCAGCGTGCAGGTGGGAGTCGCATAAGGCGAGACGATGGCCTTCAGCAGCTCCGGCAAACGGGAGTGCGCGCCGCCGTTCTGTTGCAGCGTCTGCGCCGCCGCCAGGGAGCCCAGCCGCGTGCGCATCTCGCTCGTGAAGCGCTCCTTCTCCGGATCGCCCTTGGCGAAAGCCGACATCAATATTCCGGCCATGCTGTAGGCGTTGCGCAGGCGGTGGCTCATCTCGGCCGCTACGGCGTCGGCCGCTTCCCGCGCCAGCATGAGTTCGGTGATGTCCCGCGAGATGGAGATGAAGCCGCCGAGTTCGCCGCCGGTGTCGAACGAGCGGAGGGTCACGTCCCACCACTTGATCGTGCCTTTCGCCGTCGGACATGGCGCCTGGAAGCGGACCGTTGCACCGGACTTCGCGTCCGCCAGTCCGGACGTGATGAGGTGCCGGCTTTCCTCGGGCCAGAGGCGCGCCCACTCCTGCCCCAGGATCGCGCAGAAGTCGTCGATCTCCATGGCGCACTGGCCGTTGCGGTTCATGTAGGTCAGGCAGCCGTCGGCGCCGAGGATCTTGATGCAGTCGGGGCTCTGATCGAGGATCGCCAGGAGCATCTCGGAGGAGGCCGGGGCGAGGGCGGTCTCAGGCGATAAATCAAGAACTTGCATGGCGAGTAAGTGGTAACCGCGTCGGCCTTTTCAACGCGGCCCCGGTGGATTTGCGACAAGACGCAGCGGAGCGCCGTCCCCGGTCCTGCACCGGAGACGGCACTCCGCAGTTAGCGGCCTCAGGTCACGCGGATCTGCAGTTCCCCGTCGCCCTCGTCGACGTGCACCGTGCTGCCGTCCGGGACTTCGCCGGCCAGCAGCTTTTCGGCCAGCGGGTCCTGCACGTAACGCTGCACCGCCCGCTTGAGCGGACGAGCGCCGTAGACCGGGTCGTAGCCGACGCGGCCGAGCCAGCGGCGGGCGGCGTCGGTCAGGTCGAGCGCGATCTTGCGGTCCTCCAGGAGCTTCTGCACGCGGGCAACCTGGAGATCGACGATCGGCGCCATGTGCTCCTGGCTGAGGCGGTGGAACAGGATGATCTCGTCCAGCCGGTTGAGGAACTCCGGCCGGAAGTGCCCACGCACCACGTCCATCACCTGCGGCTCTACATCGGCGACCGTTTGGTCGTCGGTGATGTTCGACAGGAACTGGCTGCCGAGGTTGCTGGTGAGGATGATCAGCGTGTTCGAGAAATCCACCTGGCGGCCCTGTCCATCGGTCAGGCGCCCGTCGTCGAGCACCTGGAGAAGGACATTGAACACGTCGGAATGGGCTTTCTCCACCTCGTCGAACAGTACGACCTGATAGGGCCGCCTGCGAACAGCTTCGGTCAGGACACCGCCCTCCTCATAGCCGACGTAGCCCGGGGGCGCGCCGATCAAGCGAGCGACGGCATGCTTTTCCATGAACTCGGACATGTCGATGCGGACCATCGCGTTGTCGTCGTCGAACAGGAAGCCGGCGAGCGCCTTGGTCAGCTCGGTCTTGCCGACGCCGGTCGGGCCGAGGAACAGGAAGCTGCCGAGCGGGCGGTTTGGATCCTGCAGGCCCGCGCGCGCGCGGCGCACGGCCTTGGAGACGGCGGTGACCGCCTGGTCCTGGCCGATCACGCGCTTGCCGATCGCCGCTTCCATGTTGAGCAGCTTCTCGCGCTCGCCTTCGAGCATCTTCTCGATCGGGATGCCGGTCCAGCGGCTGACGATCGAAGCGATGTCGTCGTCGGTCACTTCCTCACGCAGGAGCGCGTTCTCGGCCTGGCCCTCGGCTTCGGCGAGCCGTTTCTCCAGCTCCGGGATGCGGCCGTAGGACAGCTCGCCGGCCTTGGCGAGATCGCCCGCGCGCTGCGCCTGCTCGAGCTCGATCCGCGCCTGGTCGAGCTCTTCCTTGACCTTCGCCTCCGCATGGATCTTGTCGCGTTCGTTCTGCCAGCGGGTGGTCAGCTCGCTCGACTGCTGCTCCAGATTGCCGAGTTCCTCGCGGATCGCCGCGAGCCGGTCCTTGCTCGCCTGGTCGCTTTCCTTGACGAGAGCGGATTCCTCGATCTTGAGCTGGATGATGCGCCGGTCGAGCGCCTCGATCTCCTCGGGCTTGCTCTCCACTTCCATGCGGATGCGGCTGGCCGCCTCGTCCATCAGGTCGATGGCTTTGTCGGGCAGGAAGCGGTCGGCGATGTAGCGGTGCGAGAGCTGCGCGGCGGCGACGATCGCGCCGTCGGTGATGCGCACGCCGTGGTGCAGCTCGTACTTCTCCTTGAGGCCGCGGAGGATCGAGATGGTGTCCTCCACCGTCGGTTCGTTGACGAACACCGGCTGGAAGCGGCGCTGCAGAGCGGCGTCTTTCTCGACGTACTTCTGGTATTCGTCGAGCGTCGTCGCGCCGATGCAGTGGAGTTCGCCGCGCGCGAGCGCAGGCTTGAGCAGGTTGGAGGCGTCCATCGAGCCTTCCGAGGCGCCCGCGCCGATCAGCGTGTGCATCTCGTCCACGAACAGGATGATCTCGCCTTCGGCGCCCTTGACCTCGTCGAGCACGGCCTTGAGCCGTTCCTCGAACTCGCCGCGGTACTTCGCGCCGGCGATCAGCGCGCCCATGTCGAGGCCCATCAGGCGGCGGTCCTTGAGGCTGTCGGGCACGTCGCCGTTGGCGATGCGCAAGGCGAGGCCTTCAGCGATCGCGGTCTTGCCGGTGCCGGGCTCGCCGATCAGGACCGGGTTGTTCTTGGTCCGGCGGGCGAGGATCTGGATCGTGCGGCGGATCTCCTCGTCGCGGCCGATGACCGGATCGAGCTTGCCGTCGCGCGCCGCCTGCGTGAGATCGCGGGCGTATTTCTTCATCGCGTCGTAGGCGTTTTCCGCGCCGGCGGAATCCGCCGTGCGCCCGCCGCGAAGCGCGTTGATCGCCTCGTTAAGCGCCTCGGGCGTGACGTTCGCGGCTTTCAGCGCCTGCCCGGCGGCGGTCGTCTTCGCCAGTGCAAGGGCCAGCAGCAGCCGCTCGACGGTGACATAGCTGTCGCCGGCCTTCTCGGCGACCTGCTCGGCCTGGTCGAGCACCCGCACCGCATCGTTGTCGAGCCCCGGGGTCGCCTGCGCGCCCGAGCCGGAGACCGCGGGCACTTTCGCCAGCGCCTTGTCGATCTCCTCGACCGCCAGGCTGGCATTGCCGCCGGCGCGCTGGATCAGGCCGGCGGCCATGCCCTCCTTGTCCTCGAGCAGCGCCTTCAGCAGGTGCTCGGGGCTGATGCGCTGATGGTTCATGCGAATGGCGACGGTCTGCGCCGATTGCAGGAAGCCCTTGGCCCGGTCGGTGAACTTTTCGAGATTCATTCCAAATGCCCCTGAATTCGTCAGTCGCCGACTAGATGGTGTGACACTTCCGCAACACAAGAGACCCGGTTCGCCGCACCGCGCTTGATTGCCCACGCCGGGGGGACGCTCGTCAAGGCCAATGCGCCGTTGGTCGAAAGTGTCCCCGAGCGCGAACGGCCGTGCTAGGTGGTTTCACACGAATCCAGATTGCTGACGGGACATCCATGCGCCGCTTCTTCACCGCCGCCGCCCTGCCCTTGGCCCTGCTTGCTTCCTCCGTCACGGCGCAGGACACGCCGCGTCCGGCCGCCGAGGCCGCGCCTCTTGCGGAGCTGGTGCAGGAAGTCGAGATCCCGTTCGAGACCTTCACGCTTCCCAATGGCCTCACCACGATCGTCCACACCGACCGCAAGGCGCCGCTCGTGGGGGTGACGATCTACTACCGCGTCGGATCGAAGCACGAGCCGCGCGGCCGCACCGGGTTCGCCCATTTGTTCGAGCACCTGATGTTCGGCGGCAGCGAGAATGTCGAAAACTTCGACATACCACTGGAGGCGGCAGGGTCGACCAGCACCAACGGTTCGACCTGGTACGACCGCACCAACTATGTCGAGACAGTGCCGACAGGCGCGCTCGACCTGGCGCTGTTCATGGAAAGCGATCGGATGGGCTACCTGCTCGGCGCGGTGACGCAGGACAAGCTCGATAAGCAGCGCAGCGTCGTGCAGAACGAGAAGCGCCAGGGCGACAACCAGCCTTACGGCCTCGTCGAGTACAAGCTGTCCGACGGGCTGCTGCCGGTCGGCCATCCCTATCGCCACTCCACGATCGGCTCGATGGCGGACCTTGAAGCGGCCAGCTTGGCCGACGTGCGCCAGTGGTTCACCGACAACTATGCCCCGAACAACGTCGTCCTGGCGCTCGCGGGCGATATCGACGCGGCCACGGCGCGGCCGATCGTCCAGCACTGGTTCGGCGAGATCCCGGCCGGGCCGGAAGTGCGCAAAGTCGCTGCCGAGCCCGTCACCCTGGCCGCCCCGGTGCGTGAAGAGATGACCGACCAGGTGCCGGTGACGCGGGTGATCCGCGCCTGGACCGGGCCGGAGCTGACTTCGCCGGATGCGGTTCCGCTGGCGGTTGGCCTGCATGTGCTCGGCGGCCTCGCCAGCTCGCGGCTCGACAACGTGCTGGTGCGCGGAGAGCAGCTCGCCGTCTCCGTCACCGCCGGCGCGCAGCAGCACGAGCAGATCAACTTCCTGCAGGCGCAGATGGACGTGAAGCCCGGCGTCGACCGGGCAGTGGCCGAGAAGCGCTTCGACGAAGTGATCGCCGAGCTGGTGGCTGAGGGTCCGACTGAGGACGAGGTTACCCGCGCGGCCACGCAGTTCGTCTCCTCCCAAATCGGCGCGCTGGAGGAAGTCGGCGGCTTCTCCGGCAAAGGCGCGACACTGGCCGAAGGGCTGCTCTATGCCGGCAATCCGGCGCACTACAAGGCGGAGCTGGAGCGGCTCGCCGCTCTCACCCCGGCGCAAGTGCGCGAGGCGCTGCAGCGCTGGCTGGGCCGCCCGTCCTACACCCTTGCGGTCATCCCCGGCGAGCGGACCGAGGACGGCGCCCTGATGGGCGGCTGGGGCGACGAAGGCACCGTGCCTCCGCCCGAACCCGACCCCAAGATCCCGGTCGAGGTCACCCGCACGGCCTCGCCGCGGCAGGCGCCGCCGGTCGCGCCGGTGGCGGAGCTGACCTTCCCGGCGGTCGAGCACGCAAGGCTCTCCAACGGCATCGAAGTGGCGCTGGCGCGGCGCACGGCCGTTCCCAAGGTCAGCCTCGCCCTGACATTCGACGCCGGCACGGCAGCCGACGGGGCTGCGCGAGCGGGCACGCAGTCGCTGATGATGGAGCTGCTCAAGGAAGGCACTACCAGCCGCAGCGCGCTTGAGATCGCGGTGGAGGAGGAACGGCTCGGCGCCTCGATCGGCACCGGAACCACGACGGATTCGAGCACCGTCACGATGACCGCGCTAGCCGCCAATCTCGTGCCCTCGCTGGAACTGATGGCCGATATCGCGCGCAACCCGGCGTTCGATCCGGCCGAAGTGGCGCGGGTCAAGGACCAGCGGCTCGCCGCGATCGCGCAGGAGCAGGCCGACCCTCGGGGCCTGGCGAGCCGCGCCGTCGGGCCGCTGGTCTATGGCGAGGCCCATCCTTACGGCTCGGTCGGCGCAAGCGGGAAGCCGGCGGTGATCCAGGCGCTCACGCCCGAGAGGCTGGCGGGCGAGCACCGCAAGTGGCTGCGGCCGGACACTGCGCGCTTCACCGTCGTCGGCGACGTGACTATGGCCGAGCTGCTGCCAGCGCTGGAGCGGACGTTCGCCGATTGGACCCCGCCGGCCGAGCCGAAGCCGGTCAAGAACCTGACCGTGCCGACGCCGCAGCCTGCGCGCAAGCTGGTGGTGATCGACCGCCCGAACTCGCCGCAAAGCGTGCTGCTGCTCGCCCGCGTCCTGCCGCTGACCGGCACGCAGCAGGGGCGGGAAGCGCTCGATCTCGCCAACGAGGTCATCGGCTCCGGTTTCCTCTCGCGGCTCAACATGCAGCTGCGCGAGGAGAAGGGCTGGACTTACGGCATCAGCAGCTCGCTCTCCGGCGTCGTCGGCCCGCGCCGGCTGAGCGTGTTCACCCCGGTGCAGAGCGACCGCACGGCGGACTCCATCCGCCTGATCCTGGAGCAGATGGAGGCCTTCGCCGCGGGCGGGCAACGTGTGAACGAGACCGAGCTGCAGCGCGTCACCGACGGCAACATCCGCGCCTTGCCCAACAGCTTCCAGACCAACGGCCAGGTGCTCGGCGCCCTGATGACGAACCAGCTCCTCGGCCGGCCGGACGACTACCAGTCGCGCCTGCCGGAGATCTACCGCGCGATCGACGCGCAGGCGATCGACAGTGCGGCAGGGCAGTATCTCTCGCCCGAGAACCTGGCGATCATCGTCGTCGGCGACCGCAAGCAGATCGACGAGCAGCTCGAGACGCTCGATATGCCGATCGAATACCTGAGCGCCGAGGAGCTGTAAGGGAGCCGCAGTGCCGCTCGGGCGTTGACCCGCCATGACCGAGCAGAAACCCACCACCCAGCGCGACATGGACCCCGATGGCAAGAAGGGCCTTGGCAAGAGCCAGGAGGGCCACTTCCCGGCCAGCGAAAGCGATCGTTCGACCCCGACCGACGAGCAGGACACGCACCTCCCGGCGAGCGAGAGCGACGACCTCAAGTCCTCGGACGCGGAGGAACGCATCATCCAGCGCGGCCTGACGCGCCTGCCGCCGGGGTAAAGTCCTTGCAGGGGAAGGTATGTCGCAAATCAATCCTGCGTGCTCTGCGCGTGCGGCGGGATGGATCCTGAAACAAGTTCAGGATGACGGGGTTGGGGGGCCTGCTCTCACCCCCTCCCCAGCAACCATCGTCACCCTGAACTTGTTTCAGGGTCCATGTAGCAGCCACACACAGAAGCCACCGGGTCCGTGCGCGAGCTCTGATCCTCACCGGGTGAGGAGGTGTGCAGGTCGCAGGTTTTGGCATGCGAAGGCGCAATGGCGCGAAGGGAGCTTCGGCTCTAAGCGGCCTCGATTGGCTCACACGAAGGCACGAAGGCGTTGCGCCTGAGAGCGCAGAAGCGCGAGGCCTTCGCGCCTTAGCGTCTTTGCGTGAGATTGGATCCTCCCCTGGAAGGGGAGGTGGCAGCCCGCAGGGCTGACGGAGGGGTGTCACGCTATCCGGTACGGGGACACCCCTCCACCACCCGCTACGCGGGCGGTCCCCCTCCCCTTGCAGGGGAGGATTTACCCGAACTTCCCGCGCATCGCCTGATAGGCGGCCGCCGTCACAGCGTTCGCCAGGTTGAGCGAGCGGATCTTGTCCGAGCGCATCGGTAGGTGGAAGAGGCGGTCGGTAAGCGGCTCGGTGATCGCTCTTGGCAGGCCTTTGGTCTCGCGCCCGAACACCAGATAAGCATCGTTGGGATATTCGGGCTCGTAGAAGGAACGTTCGGCATATTCCTCGAACAGGAATAGCTGTTCGCGGCGAGGGGCTCGGTCGGCGATGAAGTGGGCCCAGCTATCGAACTGCGCCAGCCGCACGTGCTGCCAGTAGTCGAGGCCGGAGCGGCGCACGGCTTTGTCCGACAGGTCGAAGCCCAGCGGGCGGATCAGCACCAGCTCGAGGTCCAGCGCCACGCACGTGCGGCCGACCGCGCCGGTGTTGTGCGGGATTTCGGGATGGACCAGGACGATCGCCGGCATTGCGTTCACCCGTTCCGCGCCAGCCGTGGCGCGACCTAGAGCCCCAGCTCCGACAATCCGGCGTGATCCTGCGGCCGGGGGCCTTGCGGCCAGTGGAACAGGCGGTCGCCCTCGGCGATCGGCAGGTCGTTGATGCTGGCGATGCGCAGGCGCATGAAGCCGTGCTCGTCGAACTCCCAGTTCTCGTTGCCGTAGGACCGGAACCAATTGCCGCCCTCGTCGCGCCATTCGTAGGCGAAGCGCACCGCGATGCGGTTGCCGGTGAAGGCCCAGAGCTCCTTGATCAGCCGGTAGTCGAGTTCGCGCGACCACTTGCGGGTGAGGAACTCGGCGATCTCCTCCCGCCCCTGGAGAAACTCGGCGCGGTTCCGCCAGCGGCTATCGGGCGAATAGGCGAGCGCCACCTTCTGCGGGTCTCGGCCGTTCCAGGCATCCTCCGCCGTGCGGACCTTCTGCGCGGCGGTCTCGGCGGTAAACGGCGGCAGGGGCAGACGCGGGGCTTCGCTCATGGTGTGATCCAGTCTTCTGTTTCAACGATACGGTGACGGTCTGCGTGCCTTTGCGCGCGCTTGAGGGCCTCAGCGGCTTTCCGCCGAAGGCTCCCACAACTCTATCGGGTTCCCCTCCGGGTCGTGGATCCGGCAGAAGCGCCCGACTTCGGAGTCCCACTCGGCGCGTGTCTCAACCGAAATCCCGGATGCTTTGAGATCTGCCATCATCGCGTCGAGATCCTCGACGCGGAAATTCATGAGCCATTGCTGCTCGGCCCGTCCGAAATAGTCCGTGTCCTGCGCGAACGGAGCGAGCACAGTCGGCCCCGCCTGCTGGCGCCACACCGTATGGGAGATGTCGTCCACCCCCAGATGCGTCTCGTACCAGGCGGCGAGCGCGGCAGGGTCACGCGATCGAAAAAAGAAGCCCCCGATCCCCGTAACCTTGCCCATCGCTTCTCTCCGGTAGCGCAGCCTAGCCGAGCTTCGCCTTCAGCACTTCGTTGACGACCTGCGGGTTGGCCTTGCCCTGCATCGCCTTCATCGTCTGACCGACGAAGAAGCCGAACAGCGCCTCCTTGCCGGCTTTGTACTGCTCGACCTTGTCGCCGTTCGCGGCCAGGACCGCGTCGACCGCGGCTTCGATAGCTCCGCTGTCGCTCTGCTGGGTGAGGCCCTCGCGCTCGACGATCGCGGCGGCGTTGTCGCCGGTCTCGAACATGGTTTCGAGCACCTGCTTGCCGATCGTGGCGGAGATCGTGCCCTTGCCAATCAGGGCGAGGAGTTCGGCCGCCTGGGCATGGCTGACCGGGCTGTCCTCCAGCGAGCGCCCGACTTTGTTGAGCGCGCCGAAGAACTCCGAGATCAGCCAGTTCGCCGCCTGCTTGGCGACGTGCGCCTCCGCCTTGCCTTGAGCTGCGGCGGTTTCCGCCAGCAGGGCTTCGAACCAGCGCGCAGTGTCGACTTCCGCGGTCAGCACGCCGGCGTTGTAGGCGGAGAGCCCGAGAACCTCGATGTAGCGCTTGCGCTTTGCATCGGGCAGCTCGGGCAGGCTGGCGCGGCATTCCTCCAGAAAGGCATCGTCCAGCTCCAGCGGCAGCAGGTCGGGATCGGGGAAGTACCGATAGTCGTGCGCTTCTTCCTTGGAGCGCATCGAGCGGGTCGTGCCGGTGCCGGGATCGAACAGGCGGGTTTCCTGCACGATTGTGCCGCCTTCCTCGAGAACGTCGACCTGGCGCCGCGCCTCGTGCTCGATGGCGGCCATCACGAAGCGGACCGAGTTGACGTTCTTGGTCTCGGTGCGCGTGCCGAGTTCGCCGCCGGGCTTGCGCACCGAGACGTTGACGTCGGCCCGCATGGAGCCTTCTTCCATGTTGCCGTCGCACGATCCGACATAGCGCAGGATCGAGCGCAGCTTGCGGACGTAAGCCCCGGCTTCCGCCGGCGAGCGCATGTCCGGGCGGCTGACGATCTCCATCAGCGCCACGCCCGAGCGGTTGAGATCGACGTAGCTCATCGTCGGGTGCTGGTCGTGCATCAGCTTGCCGGCGTCCTGCTCGACATGGATGCGCTCGATGCCGATGATCTTGGTCTGGTCCGGGTTCTTCTCGTCGGGGCTGATCTCGAGCTGCCCTTCGCCCACCAGCGGGTGGTAGAGCTGGCTGATCTGGTAGCCCTGCGGCAAGTCGGCGTAGAAGTAGTTCTTCCGGTCGAACCGGCTCCACTTGTTGATCTGCGCCTCGATCGCCATCCCGGTACGCACCGCCTGGCGGATGCACTCGCGGTTCGGCACCGGCAGCATGCCCGGCATTGCCGCATCGACCAGGCTGACGTTGGCGTTCGGCTCCGAGCCAAACTCGGTCGATGCGCCGGAGAACAGCTTCGCGTTGCTGGTGACCTGCGCGTGGACCTCGAGGCCGATCACGACCTCCCATTCGCCGGTGGTGCCGTGGATGCGGTAGCTACTCATCTTCAATCAGCTTTCCGTTTTCGTCGAAGCGCGCCTCGCCGTGCGGGATCCTCTTCGAGATATATCGGGCAAATACAAAGGTCAGCAGGAGCGCCCCAATGATGGCTAGCCCCCACCCGGTCACCACCACTTCTCCGGCTGAGCCGTGAACCCGGCGCGCTGCTCGATGGCAAGGCCGGCGTTGAGCACGCCCTGCTCGTCGAACGCCTTGCCAATGATCTGCAGCCCGAGCGGCAGGCCGGCGGAACTGAGCCCGGCGGGCACGCTCATGGCCGGCAGGCCGGCCAGGCTGGCGGGCACGGCGAACACGTCGTTGAGGTACATGGAGATTGGATCGTCGACCTTCTCGCCCAGCGCGAACGCGGCCGAAGGCGCGGTCGGGGCGAGGATCACGTCGCATTCCTCGAACGCCTTCTCGAAGTCGTTGCGGATCAGGGTGCGGACCTTCATCGCCTGGGTGTAGTAGGCGTCGTAGAAGCCGGCCGAGAGCACGTAAGTGCCGATCAGGATGCGGCGCTTGACCTCGTCACCGAAGCCGGCGGCGCGGGTCGCGGCATACATGTCCTGCAGGTTGGCGCCTTGGGGCAGATCGCGCAGGCCGTAGCGCACGCCGTCATAGCGGGCGAGGTTGCTGGAGGCTTCGGCGGGGGCGATGATGTAATAGGCCGGCAGCGCGTACTTGGTGTGCGGCAGGCTGATCTCGACCACTTCGGCGCCGGCATCCTTCAGCCAGGCCACGCCGTCGTCCCACGACCTGGCGATCTCCGCGTCCATGCCGTCCATGCGGTACTCGCGCGGAATGCCGACTTTCTTGCCCCTGAGGTCGCTGTCCAGCGATCCGGCCCAGTCGGGCACCGGCAGGTCGAGGCTGGTCGAATCCTTCGGGTCGAACCCGGCCATTGCGCCGAGCATGATCGCGCAGTCGGTGACGTCGCGCGCCATCGGGCCGGCCTGATCGAGACTGGAGGCGAAAGCGACGATGCCCCAGCGGCTGCAGCGCCCGTAAGTCGGCTTGATCCCGGTGATGCCCGTGAACGCCGCCGGCTGGCGGATCGAGCCGCCGGTGTCGGTACCTGTGGCCGCCGGGCACAGCCGCGCCGCGACCGCCGCCGAGCTGCCGCCCGAGGAGCCGCCCGGGGCGAGCGGAGCGTTGCCGCCGTCGTTGCGCCGCCAGGGCGAGATCACGTTGCTGAAGTACGACGTCTCGTTGGACGAGCCCATCGCGAACTGGTCCATGTTGAGCTTGCCGAGCATCCCGGCGCCCGCGTCCCACAGCTTCTGCGAAACGGTGCTCTCATACTCGGGCACAAAGCTTTCGAGAATGTGGCTGGCCGCGGTAGTCTGCACGCCGCGCGTGGCGAACAGGTCCTTCATGCCGATCGGCACCCCGGCCATGCTGCCCAGCGGCTTGCCCGCCGCGCGGTCTGCGTCGACCTTCTCGGCCGCCTCGATCGCCTTTTCCGGCGTGGCGATGACGAACGCGTTGAGGTCGGCCGCAGCAGCGACGTTGGCGTTGAACGCCTCGGCCACTTCGCGCGCGGTGAAATCTCCGGCGGCGACGCCGTCGCGGATGGCGCGAACGCCCAAATTCGTGAGTTCGGTCATGACAAAGTCCGTTCGCCCTGAGCCTGTCGAAGGGCAGATGCGCGGCGCGGGCGGGCTTCGACAAGCTCAGCCCGAACGGGGAAGGGGGTGGTGCTCATGGTCATAAACCGTCACCCTGAACTTGTTTCAGGGTCCATTCCGCCCCGGGCGCAGAGGCCGGTGTTGTGGCTCCGCGTCTTTTGTTGGGGATCCCGGAACACGCGCCGCTGCGCGGCTGTCCGGGATGACCGAATGAAAAGCTGCGCTTGTTCATTCGATCACCTTCGGCACTGCAAAGAACCCGTGTTCCGCCAGCGGCGCGTTGGCCAGCACCTTCTCGCGGACGTTCCCGCCGGTCAGCGGGTCAGCATCGACCACGTCGTCGCGCAAGCGCAAGGCTTGCGGGATCACCGCGGTCATCGGCTCGACGCCCGAAGTATCGACCTCGCCGAGCTGCTCGACGAAAGCGATGATGTTGTTGAACTCCGGCACCATGCGGTCGAGTTCTTCCTCGTCCATCTTGATGCGCGCCAGGCTGGCGATCTTCGCCACTGTTTTACGGTCTACCGACATGTCCGCGCCCTAGCGGGGCGCGCGGGCGGCATCAAGCGCGCTCACTCGCTGCCGAGCGGTGGACCGACCTTGCGGCCGTCGACGAAGATGTAGCGTTCCGGAACGGTACGGATCTCCACCCGGCTCGACGGGCCGAAACCCGCGGGCGCTGCCGGAGCGACTTCCGGCTCTTGCGTGCCTGCCGGCAGAGCCACGCGCGAGTAGCGCCCGCTCTCCACCAGGGCGACCTCGCGCCGGCCTTTCGCGTCGGCGCCGAGATCGAGCGCCACGCAGAACTCCTGGCACACGTAGGCATTGGCCCGCAGGTAATCGACGACCATGCGCCGCAGCTCGGGATCGTCCGGCTGCACCCGCAGCTCGAGCTCGTCGGCGGAGCGGAAGTCCCTGCCCCGGCCGAAGCCATATGTGCGCTGGGACTGCTTCGCGGCGAGCTCGGCGAGCTCCGCGATACGGGGATTGCCGCTGCGCTGGAGCCGCGCCAGGGCCTGCCTGCCGGTGTCGCCAAAGTCCCACCGCAGCGCGGCGTAGTCGAAGTCCTCCGGGCTGACCGCGCCGCTTTCCAGTCGGGCGATCTGGTTGCGGGCGGAGATCGCGCCGAAATCGAGGATCGGCAGCGCCAGCAGCAGGGCGACGCCGGAGATCAGCACCGCAAGGTAGAGGTTCGCGCGCCGCAGCCCCTCTCGCCACGTGCCGCGTTTCAAGCCGCGCACGAGGGCCACGAACCAGGCGAGGCCGTAGGCACAGGCCACCGATATCGCCGCGAGGCCCCAGAGCCGCTCGGGGCTGAGGCCGTGCTGGGCGACGCGCGTGCCGAGCGAAACCGCGGCGAACACCGTGAGCGGGAGGATCGCCAGCGCCAGCGCGAAAGCCGCCCCGCGCAGCACGCGGTTGCCGCTCATCTCCCCGTCCGAATCGCGCAGGATGGCGTTCGCCAGCACCCAGGCTCCGGCGGCGCAGGCCAGCAGCACCGGGGTGGCGCTGCGGGTCGCCTGCCACAGGACCTCCGGCCCGGAGACGATCATTGCCACGAGGAACAGCGCCAGCCCCAGCGCCAACGGCACGGCCAGGATCGACAGCACCAGCGTGACCACCGCCTGCAGCGTGCCGAGCACCTTCACCTGGTTGCGCAAGGTCCCGAGCGCCGCGCCGAACGCCACGCCGGAGTATGTCCAGCCGAACCACTCCTCGCCCATCGCCTCGCGCAGCAGGTCGATCTTGAGCAGATGGAACAGCTCGGACATGAGCACGAGCAGGAGCCAGGCCGCGCCGGTGAAGGCGAGTGCGCCTGCGGCGCAGATCGCATCGGTCCAGACGTGGTAATGAACCCGGGCGTAAGGCGTGGCGAAGCGGGTGCGGTGGAATCCGGCCTGGAACAGCGGCAGCGCCAGCGCGGTGGCGATAACCCCGGCGGCGAAGCCATACTCCTCGTCGGCATAGCGGTCGCCCGCAGCGGTCGCGCGCCAGGCTAGCCCCGCCATGACCAGGCCGGCGATCAGCGCGAAGGAGAGCGGCTCCTTCCAGCGGTCACGCTCGGCGGTGAAGGCGGCGGCGATGCTGCCGAAGAAGACGAAAGCTGTGCCCGCCATTCGCCAGGGGGAATGGTTGGCCCCGTCGGACAGCAGCCACACCAGCAACCCGGCAAGGCCCAAGGCGCCGGCCAGGAGCCACGGCCGCAGCGGCCAGTCGGATTGATTGCTCTCGCTCACGTCCATGTCGGCTCCCCCGGGGCTAGAGGGTGCCGATATGCACGCAAAGCGCGCCGGAAGCATGAGCAAGTTGTGAGGAATGCCTGAGAAGCGTCGCCGCTCCTCAGGATCCCTGGCTCGGGCTTACTGTCCCGGCTGTTGCGGCGCCGGCGCTCCGCCGGGAGCACCCGGCGCGCCACCGGGTGCGCCGTTCGCGCCCTGCTGCATCTGCATCATCTGCTGGATCGCCTGGACGCGGCGCTCGAAGTCCTGCCGGCTCATGAAGTCGACCAGTTCGACTTCGAACGTCAGGTCGCTGTTCGGCGGGATGACCTGCTCCCCGGTCTGCGGGTTGGCGCTGCCTTCGGCGCCGTACGCCTTGTCTGCCGGGATCTCGAAGCGGTACTTGCCGCCCTTCTTCATCTGCAGGGCCGCCTCGGTGAAGCCGGGGATCATGCCTTCCAGCGGCAGCGGCGTGCCGGCCGGGAAGATGCCTTCCACCGGCAGCGGAATGTCCTGCGACTGGTCGAACACCGTGCCGTCGTCCAGCTTCCCGGTGTAGCGGACGAACACCACGTCGCTGGCGCCCGGGCTGGCGCCGGTTCCGGCGGTCAATTCTTCCACCGAAACCCCGCGCGGGATTGTGAACCATGCCAGCGCCAAGGCAGCGGCGAGAGCGACCGCGATGCCGAGCCAGAGCTTGGTCAGCGATCCCTTGCGGATCGGCTGGATCGGGACGCGAGTGACTTCGGCCATGGTCGTTTCCTGCAAAGCAAAAGGGCGCGGAGATCGAACCCCGCGCCCCTTTGGCTTATGGCTAGATGCCGTTCAAGCGATTAGCGTATCGCTGCGCCGGCAGCGTCCCGGACTGAAGCCCGTGGCGACGCAGCTTACTTGCCGCCGTCGCGCTCTGCCCGCTTGCGCTCCAGCTTCCGCGCGCGGCGGATGGCTGCTGCCTTCTCACGGGCGCGGCGCTCGCTCGGCTTCTCGTAGTGGCGACGCAGCTTCATCTCGCGATAAACACCCTCGCGCTGCAGCTTCTTCTTGAGCGCACGCAGGGCCTGCTCGACATTGTTATCGCGAACCATGATCTGCATAAAACTAAGCTACCTCTTGTCTCGTCAACCGGCAGAGCCCGCGAGCGATCGGCGCGGGGATGCACCCAATACCAATGAAAAATGCGCCGAATCCGTTCCGGACCGGCAAGAACGAGGGCGCGGATAGGCGAATCGGGCGGGAAAGGCAAGGATTTCACGAGTTCGTCGTCCCTAACCTGATCCGGGACCGCTGGATGCCTGGTGCAACCGTCCAGCGCATTACCCAGCGGCCAGCGGTCCCGGATCAAGTCCGGGACGACGACCGGGATCAAGTCTTCCATGTCCGCCCCGTCGCGTCTACATGCCCGGAATGAGCCTCCCCTCCCCCATGATAGCCACAACCTCCGTCGCGCTGGGCGGCGCGATCGGGGCGGTCCTTCGCCACCAGATGGGGCGCGGGATGACTCACTGGCTGGGGGTGAAGGCGGTCACGACCTTTCCCTGGGCTACGCTCGCGGTCAACGTCAGCGGCAGCCTTGCGATGGGCCTGCTCGCGGGGTTCCTGGCTCGCCAAGGGCAAGGCGCCGACCATTGGCGGCTGTTCCTTGGCGTCGGCCTGCTCGGCGGCTTCACCACGTTCTCCAGCTTCAGCCTGGAGATGGTCATGCTGATCGAGCGGGGCCAGGCGCTGCAGGCCGTGACTTATGCGCTGATTTCGGTACTCGCCGGGCTGAGCGCCTTGTACATCGGCCTCATCGTGATGCGGATCGCGGCATGACCTCCTTCGACAAGGCTCAGGACGGGCTTCGACAAGCTCAGGGTGATCGGGAGGTCCGCCAATTCACCGTCGACAAGGACGACGACGGCGTCCGCCTAGACCGCTGGTTCAAGCGCCACTTGCCGCAAGTGAGCTTCGGCATGGTCTCCAAGTGGGCGCGCACCGGGCAGGTGCGGATCGACGGCAAGCGCGCCAAGCCGGAAGACCGGCTCGCGGCCGGGCAGGTCGTGCGCGTGCCGCCGGGCGGCGAGGCGACCAAGAAAAAGGCGCGGGTCGTCAAGCCGCTGACCGACGAGCAGCTCGACCAGGCCGAGGCGATGCTGATCGAGCGGACCGATTCCGCGCTCGTGCTCAACAAGCCGCCGGGTCTCGCCACGCAGGGGGGCACCAAGACCCATTCCCACGTCGACGGCCTGCTGGATGCCTTCGCCGGCGAGGACGAGCCGCGCCCGCGCCTGGTCCACCGGCTGGACAAGGACACCAGCGGCGTCCTGCTCGTCGCCCGCACGCCCGGCAGCGCGGCGTTCTTCTCCAAGCGCTTCTCCGGCCGCAGCGCCAAGAAGGTCTACTGGGCCCTGGTGGTCGGCGTGCCCGACGTTGCGGAAGGCACGATCGAAGCGCCGATCGGCAAGCAGCCGGGTACCGGCGGCGAGAAGATGCATGTCGACGAGGAGAACGGCCAGCCGGCCAAGACCAAGTACCGCATGATCGACCGCGCCGGCAATCGCGCCGCCTGGCTGGAGCTGGAGCCGCTCACCGGGCGCACCCACCAGCTCCGCGTCCACTGCGCGGCGATGGGCCACCCGATCGTCGGCGACGGCAAGTACGGCGGGCAGGAGGCCTTCCTCACCGGATCGGTCAGCCGCAAGATGCACCTCCACGCGCGGCGGCTGATCATCGACGCGCCGAAGAGCAAAGGCGGCAGCGGCAAGCTGGATGTCACGGCCGAACTGCCGGAGCATTTCGCCGCCACCATGGAGCAACTCGGCTTCGACATCACCATGAGCGACGCCGAACCGGAACGCGGCCCGCCCCCGCCCGACCGGGCGCAGAAGAAGCAGGCCGCGCGCCAGCACGCCAAGCAGGTCCGCAAAGGCCGCCGGGGCGAACGCCGCTCCCGCGCCGAAGGCGGCGCCCGCACCGGAAAGCCGCCGAAGCCCACCGGAAAGCGCTGATGCGGAGCTTCGCGGGATGAGCGTGCGTCTTGCCGTGTTCGATTGCGACGGGACGCTGAGCGACGGCCAAGCCGGCGTGTGCGACGCGATGGAGATTGCCTTTGCGGCAGCGGGCCTCGGCGCGCCGGACCGGCACCGGGTTCGCCGTACCGTGGGCCTGAGCCTGCCGGTCGCGATCCGGCAGATCGTGCCGGAATTGCCGGAGCACCAGCAATCGGCGGCGGTCGATGCCTACAAGGAGGCGTTTCGCCGCTCGCGGGTGGAGGGGACGCTGAGCGAGCCGCTTTACGACGGGATCGCCGAACTGCTCGGGCGGCTGAAAGCCCGCGGATGGGTGCTCGGCGTCGCCACGGGAAAGAGCGACCGGGGGCTGAAGAGCTGCCTCGTCACCCATGGCATCTTCGATCTTTTCGCCACTCTGCAGACGGCCGACCGGCATCCTTCCAAGCCCGATCCTTCGATGTTGGAGATGGCGATGGAGGAAGCCGGCGCCGCTCCGGCGGACACGGTCATGATCGGGGACACCGCGTACGACATGGCGATGGCCCGCGCCGCCGGCTGCCGGGCGATCGGCGTCGCCTGGGGTTATCACACCACAGCGGAACTGCTCGATTCCGGGGCCGACGCCGTGGCCGCGACGCCGATCGAGCTGGAGGAGCTGCTCCATGGTTGAGCCCGTGAGCGACACAACCGCGCGCAACCGCTGGCTGGTGATCGTGTTCGCGCGGCTGGCTGGCGTCGCAATGGTGGTCGTCGGCCTGCTCGGTACGCAAGGCCGGATCGAGATGCCGTTGCCGGCCGCCTATGCCCTGCTGGCGGTCGGGCTCGCCGATGTCTTCCTCGTGCCGACTTTCCTGGCGCGCAGATGGCGCAGCCCCGACCGATGAAGCGCTTCTATCGAGAAGTCTCGGTCGGCGAGGCGGCGAGCGGCTTCCAGGTGCTTCTCGACGGCAGGCCGCTGCGCACGCAAAGCGGCGGGGCGCAAGCCGTGCCCAGCCGGGCCCTGGCGGAGGCGCTGGCGGAGGAATGGCGCGCGCAAGGCGACGAGATCGACCCGAAGAGCTTCGTCCTGCGCGACCTGGCCGACTACGCGATCGACCGCATCGCACCGGACCGCGCGGCAGCGGCCGCCCGCATGCTGCCGTTCGCGGAAACCGACACTCTTTGCTACCGCGCCGATCCGGACGAGCCGCTGTTCCGCCGCCAGCAGGAACTGTGGGAGCCGCTGCTGCAGGCCGCCGAAGCGCGCCACGCGATCCGCCTGGAGCGGGTCAGCGGCATCATACACCGCGCGCAGCCGCCCGAGACCCTGGCGCGGCTGCGAGAGCTGATCGAGAACCTCGACCCGTTCACCCTCGCCGCGCTGGAAACGCTCGCCTCGCTCACCGCCTCATTGACGGTTGCACTGGCGGCGCTGGAGGAAGGCTCGGATCCCGATGCGCTGTTTGCCGCCGCCAATTGCGAGCAGGACTGGCAGGCCGAACTGTGGGGCTGGGACGCGGATGCCGAGGCGGACCGCACTCTGCGGCTTGAGACTTTCCGGCAGGCAGTGCGCTTCGCGCGGCTGGCACGGCAGGGCTGAACGGCGCGCTCCCCGCGCCAGGCTCAGGTCGCCAGGCACCAGAGAAACTCGTCATGCTGAACTCGTTTCAGCAACCATTTCTCCGCCGGCACAGGTGGTTCCTGGGGGCACAACCCGGCCACGCCCCCACTCCACCGCACTATCCGCACAGGCGGCTCGATGGACCCTGAAACAAGTTCAGGGTGACGAGAAAGGGCGATGTACGAGCGGGCGACAGCTTGCGCTGACGGAGCAGCGCGTCCTTCGACATGCTCAGGACGAACGGCTGTTCTGCTCAGGGTCCGCCACTGATGCGATACCCCTTCTCCGTTCGCCCTGAGCTTGTCGAAGGGCTAGCGACCTGCGTCGCCGCTTCAGCCTGTCAGCCGACCCACTCCGCGACCTGGTCGGCCACGTCGTTGGCCGCCCGGTTGAGCGCCGCGCCGACGGCCACCGGCTCGGCGGCGATGCCTGTCACTTCGCTCTCGAAGCGCCGGGTGAGGATCTGGCGTTCGCCGGTCTGCAGCACCGCGTCGAAGCGGACGACGGCCGACCCGCGCGAAGCGTCGTAGTCCATTGCCGAGAGCGTGCCGGAAAGCTTGGTCGCGGCGGCATATTCGAGATCGGTGCCGCTGACGACGAGGCGGCTGCCCTTGGCGCGAATGGTGTCGGCCAGCAGGCGCCCGAACAGCCGCGCGGGCTTCTCCACCCATTCGGCGTCCTTGAGGTAGGCCAGGTTGCTGCCGTCGACCAGCACCGGCACGCGCGTGACGTTGAGCTTCTGCGGCGTCTGCAGGTCGAGGATCGCCACTGCCGCGTCGATGTTCCCGCTGGCGGCGCTGCCGGCCGGAGCCGGATTGTTCGGCGTGAGGTTCAGCAATTGCTCCGGCGGCTCGGCCCCGAGGCTGATGCAGCCCGTAAGCGCCAATGCCGCGGCCATCGCGGTGACCGCTGCGGCTTTCCTGATCATGCCTTGCATCCCCTGTCGCCTCACGGTTCGTAATCCGGCAGCTTCTGGCCCTTGAGCAGGCCGCCCGCGCCGCCCGACCCGACCGACTCCGTGACTTCGCGCAAGGACGTTGTCGTCCGGCGCAAGTCGCGCAGCGCCGCTTCGGCCGCCGGCAGCGTGCTTTCCGAGAACTCGCGCGCCGCCGGGCGGACGTCGTTCATTGCCGCTTCCATCGAAGCTGCGGCGCGGCGTGTCGAAGCCAGCGTCTCGCGCAGCTCCTGCGCAATCGAGGCGCCTTCCCTGTTGAGAAGCTGGTCCGTCGTCCCGAGCGTCTGCTCGAACGCATTAAGCGTCTCGGTGGCCTGCGCCAGCGTCAGCTCCAGCTCCGTCAGCACGCCCTCGACTCGCGGCGAGGCATCGGCGAGCCCTGCGGTGAGCCGCTCCGTATTGGCGAAGATGCCTTCGATCGAGCGCTGGTTGCGCGGGCTCAGGACCTCGGTCAGCCGCTCCGTCAGGTTGGAAAGGTTCTCGAGCAGCTGCGGCGCGCTCGCGAGGATCGCGCCGAGGCCGCCTGCCTTGGGCGGGATTTCCGGCACGCCGTTGCGCCCGATCCTGACGATCGGGGGCTGCCCGGCGCGTGCACCGTCGAGCTGGATCGTCGAAACGCCGGTGAAGGAGCCGAGCACCGTGGCGGTCGTCCCCTGCAGGATCGGCACCTCGTTCTTAACGCTGATGCGCACCTGCACGAACTGCGGGTCCTTCGCCCACAGGTTCATCTCGTCGACTTTGCCCACGGGGACGCCGGCGAATGTGACCTGGCTGCCGATGGTCAGGCCCTCGACCGCCTGCGGGAAGAAGATGTCGTACTGCTTGCGGTCGGAGCTGCCGAAACCGACGATCCACACAATGGCCGCGGCCAGCGCGGCCAGCAGCATCAGCGTAATCGCGCCGACCCAAACATAGTTCGCCCGTGTTTCCATCCGCTTGCCCTATGCCCCCGCTCGGTCGCGCTTGTCTATCGACTTGCTGCGCGCCGTGCTTGCCTGCGCCGCCCGGCCGCGCGGCCCGTTGAAGTACTCCTGGATCCACGGATGGTCGCTTTCGAGCAGTTCCGGGATCGTGCCGACCGCGATGACCTTCTTGTCCGCCAGCACCGCCACACGGTCGCAGATGGCGTACAGCGTATCGAGATCGTGGGTGATCAGAAACACCGTCAGGCCCAGCGTCTCCGCCAGCTCGCGCGTGAGTTCGTCGAACTTGGCCGCGCCGATCGGGTCCAGCCCGGCGGTCGGCTCGTCCAGGAACAGCAGCTCGGGATCGAGCGCCAGCGCGCGGGCGAGGCCGGCGCGTTTCTTCATGCCTCCGGACAGCTCCGACGGATACTTGCTCGCAGCGTCTTCGGGAAGGCCGGACAGCACGACCTTGTAGCGCGCGATCTCGTGCATCAGTTCCTGGTCGAGCTCCGGATAGAACTGCTTCAGCGGCACTTCCACGTTCTCGCCCACTGTCAGGGTCGAGAACAGCGCGCCGCCCTGGAACAGCACGCCCCAGCGGCTGCGGACGCCGATCTCCTCGTCCGGCTCGGCCGCGGTGATGTCTTTGCCGAACACCTCGATGCAGCCTGCCGCGACCGGCTGCAGGCCGATGATCGCGCGCATCAGCACCGACTTGCCGGTGCCCGAGCCGCCGACCACGCCCAGCACTTCGCCGCGCCTGACTTCGAGGTCGAGCCCCTCGTGGACGACGTTCTCGCCGAAGGCCGTGGTCAGGCCGGTGATGACGATCGGGAACTCGCCGTCGAAATGCTCGGGCACTTCCTCCAGCGCCACGTCGCCGACCTGCTGATCGATCTGTTCCTCGCTCATGCCCAGCCCACCTCGGTGAAGAACACCGCGAAGAACGCGTCGAGCACGATGACCATGAAAATCGCTTGGACCACGGCCATCGTGGTCCTGAGGCCGACTTCCTCGGAGTTCCCCTGCACCTGCATGCCCTGGTAGCATCCGGTCACCGCCACGATCAGGCCGAAGACCGGCGCCTTGATCAGCCCGACCCACACGTCATGGATCGGCACGACCTCGCGGATGCGCTGGAGGAACGTGAGGAAGGGGATACCCAGCGTCAGCTCGGCGATGAAGGCCCCGCCGATGATCGCCATGACGGACGCATAGAAGCCCAGCAGCGGCATCATGAACACGGCAGCGAGGATCCGCGGCATGATCAGCGCCTCGGTCGGCGAAACGCCGATCGTGCGCATGGCGTCAATTTCCTCGGTCAGCTTCATCGTGCCGAGCTGCGCCGCGAAAGCCGACCCGGAGCGGCCGGCGACCATGATCGCGGTCATCAGCACGCCGAGCTCGCGCAGCGTCAGCCGCCCGGTCAGGTTGATGGTGTAGATCTCTGCGCCGAATTGGCGCAGCTGCGCCGCCCCTTGCTGCGCGACCACGATGCCGATCAGAAAGCTCATCAGTCCGATGATGGCGAGCGAGGAGACCCCGACCAGCTCGAGCTGGCGCACGAAGGCCTTGCCCCGGAACCGCGACGGGTGCCGGATCAGGGTCAGCGAACACAGCACGACCTGGCCCATGAAGGCGATGATCTGCCGCGCGCCGACGCTGAATTCGAGGACGAGTTCACCGACCCGTTCGGGGACCCGCAGCCGCAGGAGCCGAAGCGGCGGCGAAATGTCGGCGCTGCTTTCCGCTTCCTCGACGGCCTTGAGCAACCGCTTCGCCTGCTCGGTCGCCCCGGTGACCTCGGCCTCCCGTTCGCGGGCGAAGCGCAGGACCGTCCACGCACCGACGGTATCGATCGCGGTCGTCTGCGACAGGTCGATCTCGGCCACCTCGCCCTCGAAAGTGCGCAGGTACCGGTCGAGCTTGCCGATGGTTGAGATGAGCAGCGGCCCTTTCAGGACGAGTTTCGCGCGCCCGCCCTCGTCTTCGAGGCTGTATTCCGCCCATTGCCGCATATTCTCCCGCTATGGTGGGAAAATCGCCCCGCCGCAAGCTGCCCGCCACGCGCGGCTTGCGTGCACTTGCCGCCGCTGGCAAAGGCGCGGGCCTGTATGAGCACCGAGCTGGACAAGACTTTCGACCCCGCCGCTATAGAGGCGAAGTGGTATTCCCATTGGGAGGAGAATGGGCTGTTCCGTCCCGAGCGGCCGGACGCGGTGCCGTTCACCATCGTCAATCCGCCGCCGAACGTGACCGGCAGCCTGCACATCGGGCACGCGCTCGACAACACGCTGCAGGACATCGTCGTCCGTTACGAGCGCCTGCGCGGCAAGGATGCGCTGTGGGTCGTCGGCACCGACCACGCCGGCATCGCCACGCAGATGGTGGTCGAGCGCCAGCTCGAGGAGCGGCAGGACAAGCGCACCAACTACAGCCGCGAGGACTTCGTGGCCAAAGTCTGGAAATGGAAGGCCGAAAGCGGCGGGCAGATCACCCGCCAGCTGCGCCGGCTCGGCTGCTCGATGGACTGGTCGCGAGAGCAGTTCACGATGGACCCGCATTTCACCCGCGCGGTGGTGAAGGTCTTCGTCGACCTCTACAACCAGGGCCTGATCTACCGCGACAAGCGGCTGGTAAACTGGGACCCCAAGCTCAAGACCGCGATCAGCGATCTCGAGGTCGAGACCCGCGAGACGCAGGGCGGCTTCTGGCACTACAAGTACCCGCTGGCCGACGGCGCCATGCTCGATAGCGGCGCGGATCACATCGTGGTCGCCACCACGCGGCCGGAAACGATGCTGGCCGACATGGCCGTGGCCGTCCATCCGGAGGACGAGCGCTACAGGTCCGTCATCGGGAAGGACATCCTCCAGCCGATCACCGGCCGCCGCTTGAAGGTCGTTGCCGACGAGCATGCCGATCCGGAACTCGGATCCGGCGCGGTCAAAGTCACGCCCGGCCATGACTTCAACGACTTCGAAGTGGGCAAGCGCGCCGGCATAAGGCCGGCCGAGATGCTCAACATGTTCGACGCCGAAGCCCGCGTCGTGCAGACGGCGGACGGACTGATCCCGCAGGAGTTCGTGGGCCTCGACCGCTTCGACGCGCGGAAACTCGTGGTCGAGCGGATGAAGGAACAGGGCTTCCTCATCCCCCACGTCGACAAGGACGGCAACGAGCACGACGCCGAGCCGCGCACGATCCAGACGCCTTACGGCGACCGCGGCGGCGTGGTGATCGAGCCCTGGCTGACCGACCAGTGGTACGTAGACGCCGCAACCCTCGCTCAGCCGCCGATGCAGGCGGTGCGCGACGGCCGGATCGAGATCGTCCCCAAGACCTGGGAGAAGACCTTCTTCAACTGGATGGAGAACATACAGCCCTGGTGCGTCAGCCGCCAGCTCTGGTGGGGCCACCGGATCCCGGCGTGGTATGACGAAGACGGCAAGGTCTATGTCGCCGAGACGGAGGAGGAGGCGCAGGCTCTCGCCGGCGACAAGGCGCTCAGCCGCGATCCCGACGTGCTCGACACGTGGTTTTCCTCGGCGCTGTGGCCTTTCGCCACACTGGGATGGCCGGACACCGCAAATCCTCCCCGGGACGGGGAGGTGGCAGCGCGCAGCGCTGACGCAGGGGGCTCGCAGCCTGGCGAAGCGACAGCGGAGAGCCCCCTCCACCACCCTGCGGGTGGTCCCCCTCCCCGTGCCGGGGAGGATTTGTTGTCGCGCCACTACCCTAACGACCTGCTCATCTCCGGGTTCGACATCCTGTTCTTCTGGGATGCGCGCATGGCGATGCAGGGAATGCATTTCATGGGCGAGGTGCCGTGGAAGCGGCTCTACCTGCACGGCCTAGTCCGCGCGCCGGACGGGCAGAAGATGTCCAAGTCCAAGGGCAACGTGGTCGATCCGCTGGGGCTGATCGACAAGTACGGCGCCGACGCGCTGCGCTTCTTCATGGCGGCGATGGAAAGCCAGGGCCGCGACATCAAGATGGATGACCGGCGGGTCGAGGGATACCGCAATTTCGCGACCAAGCTGTGGAACGCCACGCGGTTCTGCCAGGCGAACGGCATCGGCGCGAGCAACTCGATCAAGGCGCCGCCGGCGCGGCTCGCGGCCAACCAGTGGATCATCGGCGAAATCGCGCAGACGGTGACGAAGCTCGACGCGGCGATGGCCGACCTGCGCTTCGATGCCGCCGCGAACACGATCTACCACTTCACCTGGGACCGCTTCTGCGACTGGTACCTGGAACTGATCAAGCCGGTCTTCCAGGGCGATGAGGAATCGCCGGCAGCCGTGGAAACGCGTGCCGTCGCCGGCTGGGCGCTCGACCAGATCCTGGTCATGCTGCACCCGTTCATGCCGTTCATCACCGAAGAGCTGTGGCATGCCCAGGGGGACCGTTCCTACGAGCTGATCCTGGCGAAGTGGCCGGAGCCGGAAGCGAGCGTGGATGCTGCGGCCACCGACGCCATCGACTGGGTCATCCAACTCACCACCGCTACGCGGGCGGCCCGCAGCGAGCTCGGCATCTCCCCCGGCGCCAAGCTGGCGGCTTTTTGCCCTGCTCCCTCTCCGCTGGCGCAGCGAGTGGTCGAGCGCAGCGCGGCCGCCATCGAGCGGCTCGCGCGGCTCACGCCGATTGCGTTCGGCGAAGCACCGGCCGGCGCGGCGATGCAGGTCGCGGCAGGCGGCGACGTGTTCATCGTCCCGCTGGAGGGCGTGATCGACACCGAGGCGGAGAAAGCGCGCCTGTCGAAAGCCCGTGATGCCTCGGTCAAGGAGCGCGACAGCCTCGGCAAGCGGCTCGGCAATCCGGCGTTCGTGGAGAAAGCGAAGCCCGAAGCCATCGAGAAAGCCCGTGCCGACCACGCGCACCATTCGGCGGAAGTCGAGCGGCTGGAAGCCGCGCTGGCGCGGCTGGGGTGACGTCTCAATCCTCCCCGGCACGGGGAGGGGGACCGCGACGCGAAGCGGCGTGGTGGAGGGGGCCCGCCTCCTGGTGCAGCGCGTGTGGCGAGCCCCCTCCGTCACCGGGCGGAGCCTGTCCTGAGCGACGCCGCAGGCGGCGTCGAAGGGGCCGGCGCCACCTCCCCCAGAGGGGGAGGATCTTATCAGGTGGAAGTGCCGCCAAAAGCCCCCTCCTGTTGTCCCTTCGGGACAGCTTCGCTTCCAGAGGAGGGGGTTGGGGGTGGTGAAGGCGCGCGGAAACCTTGCGCCCACCGCAGCACCACCCCGCTGCGACTAGGCTCGCCTACGGCTCGCCAAGTCTCGCTGCCCCTCCTCTAAAGAGGAGGGGATCGGGCGCCGAGATAACCGAGCTTGATCGAAACAGCTTCCCTACGCGCCCACGGTTTGCCAGTGCCGATCGCCCGTCCCGAGGACTCGCCGCCCATGCCCCTCCTGTCGCTTTCGCCAACAACAGGCAGCCGATGCCGCTAGTCCTCGCCACCACCACACCCGGCGAACCGGAAATCTTCGCGTCGCTGCAAGGCGAAGGCCCGTCGCAGGGCAAGCCGGTGGCGTTCGTGCGGCTGTCGCGCTGCAACCTTGCCTGCGTGTGGTGCGACACCGCGTACACCTGGCATTTCGAAGGCGACAACCGGCCCCACCGTTCGGGCGCCACTTACGAGCGCAAGGCCAACCAGGTCGTCCTGTCAGACGAGGAAACCGCAGAGCGGATCGCCGCTCTTGATCAGAACCGCCTCGTCGTCACCGGCGGGGAGCCGCTGCTGCAAGGGGCGGCGCTGGCGAAGATGCTGGCGCTGCTGCCAGGGGTGCGGGTGGAGATCGAAACCAACGGCACCGTCGAGCCGCACCCGGCGCTCGACCCGCTGGTCGCTCAGTACAACGTCAGCCCCAAGCTTGCCCATTCGGGCAATCCTGCCGATCTCGCGCTGGTGCCGGAGCGGCTTCGGCACTGGGCGGCGGAGCCGCGGGCGGCGTTCAAGTTCGTGATCGCCGGGCCCGCCGACGTGGAGGAAGTGCTCGCCCTGGCCGAGCGTTTCGCCATTCCGCGGGAGCGGATCTGGCTGATGGCCGAAGGCACCGACGTGGCCACCCTGGAGGCACGGGAGGCGTGGCTCGCGCCGCTCTGCGTGGAGCACAAGCTGACCTTGTCCAAGAGGCTGCACATCCAGCTGTTCGGGGACACGAGGGGCACCTGAACAACGAACCGCAGCCCCTCGTTCCCGCTGGACGTTGGCGCTGCGATGCGACATCGGGCGATTCATGAGAGAATTCTTCGATCCCCTGATCGCCGGTTACGGAAGCGCCAAAGCCTGGCTGGTAAGTTACACGGGCGCCGCCGAGGACTTGCTGCATGTCCACGCAGGGCTGCTGATCTTCGTGGTTTCCGCGCTGATCCTGAAGAAGAAGATGCGTTCGCCGGGCCCGCTCGCGCTGGTCGCCGCGTTCGCTTTGCTCAACGAGGTAATCGACCACCTCGCCGGCGGTCAGCGGGACTCGCTGGAGCCCTACGTGGACTTCGCCAACACGATGTTCTGGCCGACGGTGCTGTTCCTGGTCGCCCGCCGCTGGCGCTAGCCGCCCCTCTTGCGGGGCCGCCTACTTCCCTTGGCTGCGCCAGCGCTGGACTGTGCGAAGGACCGCATCCTCCTCGCCGCCGGAAGAGCGCCACAGTTCGGTGAAGCTCGGGTCCTCGGACGCCGGACGCCTGGTCTCGTCCAGGGTGTCGAACGAGACGCGGATCGGAATGGCCACGCCCTCGCCGCAGATGATGCACTCGCGGTTGCGCAGGGCCGGGATGGAATCGAGGAAGCCGCGGGCGCCTTCGGGCATGGCGGCTTTGACGAAGGCCTGGTCACGATCGTTGTTCAGCCGCATCGAGATGATCGTGCCGCACTGGGATAGCACGCCTTCGGCAAGATCCGACGGGCGCTGGGTGATCAGGCCCAGGCTGATGCCGTACTTGCGACCTTCTTTGGCGATCCGGCCGAGTATGCGGCCGACCGAGGAGCCATCGGCGTTCTTCTCGTTGGGCACGTAGCGGTGCGCTTCTTCGCACACCAGCAGGATGGGCCGGGTCCGCTCGTCGCGCCCCCAGATGGCGAAGTCGAACACCAGCCGGCTCAGCACCGCCACAACCGTGCTGGTGATGTCCGACGGCACCCCGGAAACGTCGATGATCGAGATCGGCTTCCCGGCGCCGGGCATCCGGAAGATCTTCGAGATGAAGTCGGCCATCGTATCGCCGACGAGCATGCCGGAGAACATGAACTGGTAGCGGGGATCGGTCTTCAGCTCGTCGATCTTGCCCTTGAGGCGCATGAACGGGGCCGAGGATGTCGCCTTGTCGAGCTTGCCCATCTCGTCGGTGATCAGGCTGGTCAGGTCGGACAGCAGGTAGGGGATCGGCGAATCGACCGTGATCTTGCCGATCTGCTCGGCCAGGCGGTTCTTGCTGCGCGCCTTGAGCAGGCACTTGGCGAGAATGTCGGAATCCTCCTGCCGGTCGTTGCCGCTTGAGGTGACGAACACCTCGCAGTGCTCCTCGAAGTTCATCAGCCAGTACGGCATCTGCAGGTTGCCGACGTCGAAGATCATGCCCGTCGTCTTGAAGGCCGCCGAGTACTCGCCGTGCGGGTCGATCATCACGATGTGGCCCTGTGGCGCGCTGTCGCAGATGCGGTGGAGGATCAGTGCCGCGCTGGTCGACTTGCCGGTGCCGGTCGAGCCGAGCAGCGCGAAGTGCTTGCCGAGCAGCGCATCGACGTAAAGGCCCGCGCGGATATCGTTGGTCGGATAGACCGTGCCGATCTGAATCGCGCTGCGCCCGTCGGAGGCATAGATCTGCCTGAGGTCGGCAGTGGTCGCGGGATAGACCATCGCGCCCGGGATCGGATAGCGGGTCACGCCGCGGCGGAAGCTGTGGATGCGCCCGGTCAGCTTCTCCTCGTCGCCCTCCCCCAGGAAGTCGATGTTCGCGAGGATGCCGCCGCTGCGGCGGTCCTGCTTCTGGTCGCGAACGCTGGCGAGGAGCCAGCCGTCCTCGGTCTTGATCTTCACCTGGCTGCCGACCTGGCCGGCGATCGCGATCGAAGGATCGCCGTCGCGCGCGCATTCGGTCAGCCGCTGCAGATCGAGCACCACTTGCGAGCCGGCGCCGGCGATTTCGAGCACGACGCCGATGGGCTGCACATCGATGGACGAAGCATGCCCGGCAGCCTGGGGCACGACCCTCCCCTCTGCTGGAGAAGTCGTCTCGAACTCGTGCCTCGGCATCTCAGTCATCGTCGCGTGTCGCCCTGGAAAATTGACCGGCTGCAACTAACCCGCACGAGGTTAAAATCGCGTCAATTTCCAATCACATGAAGGCGAACAAGCGGCCCGCCATCCAGCCCATCCCGAGCGACAGGGCCACGGCCATGAGACCGTACAGGAACGCGTTCTCGTCGGAGAATTCGGCCACCAGGCGCTCGAAGCCGACCTTGCGCACTTCAACCTCCGCGCTGGCCGAGGCGATCACCCGGCCGCGGGTGATGGCGAAGGTTTCCGCCGTGTAGCGGCCGGTCTGGACGTTGGACGGCAAGGCGATGCGCGCCTGGTAGAGAACCTGCTCGCGAATCGTCACCCCGCCCGGGTCCTGCTTGTAAAGCCCCTGGCGCTCACGCAGCTCGACCAGACCTGCCGTGAAGCGGGCCTGCTCCTCCGGGTCGATCGAGCCGATCGGCGAAAGCTGCAGGAAGTCGAGCCCGAGCTCGTAGATCGCCGCGGTGCGCTCGTCGACGATGTCCTCGACCGGGCGCGAGCTGGCCACTGCGAAGTAGGATGGGGCGGAGCGAAACGCGGTGCTTTCCGCGTTGACCCAGATGCCGAGGATCTTCTGCTTTTCCCGCAGGCGGATCGGCTGCGTCGGTCCTTTCAGGACCACGACGATGTCGTAATCGCGGCCGGCGCGGCGGCCGTCGGGTTCCAGGATCGCGCCGAACAGCAGCAGCTCGGTGCCGGTGAAGCCCTGGCGCACCTGAACCTCGTGCTGCGAGACTTCGGGCACGAGGATCGGATCGCGCTGCCCGGTGAGCGCCAGGAACGCGAGTAGGGCCAGGGCCGCGCGCTTCACAGCGGCACTACGGAATAGATCTCGTCCGGCTGCACGCCGAGGCCAAAGGCCATGCGCAGCGCCACGGCGAGGACGATCAGCGCAAGCATGAGGCGGAGCAGCTCCGGCTTCACGCTGACCGCGATCTTGGCCCCGAGCTGCGCCCCCACGACTGAGCCGAGCAGAAGGACGCCCGCGAGCACGATGTCGACCGCCTTTGTCGTCAGCGCGTGCATCATTGTCGCCGCCATGGTGACGAAGAGGATGTTGAACAGCGACGTACCGACCACCACGCTGGCGCTCATGCCCAAAATGTAGAGCATCGCGGGCACCAGGATGAACCCGCCGCCGACGCCCATCAGCATTGTCAGGATCCCGATCACCACCCCCAGCAGCAGCGGCGCGAGCGGCGAGATGTAGAGGCCGGAGCGATAGAACCGCCAGCGCATCGGCAGGCTGCTGACCAGCGGGTGGTGGCGCCGCTTGGCCGCCCGCTTCTTGGCCGCGTCCTCCTTGCGCAGTAGCGCCTGCAGGCTTTCCCGCCCCATCAGCGAGCCGACCGTGCCGAGCAGGGCGACGTAGAGGATCGAGATCACCGTATCGATCTGGCCGAGGGCGGTGAGCAGGTTGAACAAGCCGGCGCCGAGCAGCGCGCCGACGACGCCGCCAGCCACGAGTACCCCGCCCATCTGGTAATCGACCCCGTTGCGGCGGCTGTGCGCGAAGACGCCGGACACGCTGGCGCCGGTCACCTGCGTCGCGGCCGAAGCAGCGGCAACCGTGGGCGGGACGCCGTAGAAGATCAGCAGAGGCGTGGTCAGGAACCCTCCGCCGACGCCGAAGATGCCCGAGAGAATCCCGGTGCCGACACCGAGCAGAACGATTACCAGCCCATTTACCGCAAGGTTCGCGATGGGGAGGTAAACGTCCATACCACGGCCTAACGCAAGCCGGCGCGGGAATGAAGGAGGAGCCTTAGAATCCCGCTGAAAATGTCAGGGCCGGGCCGTCACCCGGTTCGGCATCGCCCGCGATGCGGAAGCGATAGTCCAGCGCCAGCCGCGAATGGGCTTCGCCGAGCGGGAACGAGACCGTGGCGCTTGGACCCAGGTCGAGGCGCGCGGCCCGCTCCTGCGCACCGCCGGAGACCGCCGCTCCAATCCGCAGTGCGCGCCCTTCACCGCGGCCGATCACGCGGCGGTCCACGCGCAGCTGGCCATCGGCGAAGGCCGTGGCGAACTTGCCGCCGACGTAGCCCACCTGGGCGTAGAGTTCCCCGTGGAAGCCGAACGGTAGCCGCGCCGGCGGCAGCTCGGTCACGGCGAAGGCGGCGCCCCGTGTTTCGCGGCCCCCCGGGTGCTCGTACACGCGCAGCTCCGCAGCGACGCCAAGCGGCAGGTCCGGCAACGGGCGCACGGCGAGACCAGCGGCCACTTCCCGTTCACGAGGGCCGTCGAGGGCGCGTGTGGCGCGTACATAGGCGGTCGGGCGGTGGCCGTTCGCTTGCGCAAGACGGTAGCGCAGCACCGCGCCCGTCTGGCTGCGGCCGTATGCAGGTCGGCCGGCGACCAGCCGTGCGGCGGAATCGTCCCGGAGGAGCAGCCATGCGTCACCGGACCAGCGCGTGTCGGCTGAATCGGTCGCGGGTTCGCGCTCGGCCACCTGGCTTAGATGGGGTGCGTTCGGCCCGGCGGGAGAGCCTTCCTGCGTGAAGAGGTCTGCGGCGCTTGGCAGGATCGGGGCGACCCTCTCCCGGGGCAGCGCCACAGCCGCAGAGGGAGGGACCTGGAGTGGGCTGGACACACTGCCCAAGGCCGGTGGCGCTTCGCTGCGCTGCCATGGCGCTGGGGCGACGGTGCCGGCGTGGATCCTCGCCGTGCGGCCTGCGCTCGCCAGTCCGGCAGCCCCGCGATCGGCGGGATGCGCCGGTGGCGCACCGCCGAAGGGAGGCTCCCACAGAAGCACCCGCAGCACCAGCCACCCGCCTATGACGGTGGAGAACACCAGCAGCGGCTGGCCCTTCGGCCGCTGGAATCGGCGAAACGCCATCTCATCCTGCCCGCCGCATGGGCCGAAGAGTGGCCGGGTGCGCCTCGTGATGAGTCTTGTCCCAGCGGAGCTTGGCGCCGCACAGCGTGGCCACATAGTCGAAGAGAGCGCGGCGCGCGGCCATGATGGCGACGATGTTCGCGTGCGGCAGCCGCAGCAGGGCACGAAGTCCCTCCAGCGCGCCGTATTCCCGCGCAGTGAAGGCGAAGCGCACTGCCGCACGCCAGCCGAAGCTGGCGAGGTCGATCCACAGCACGATCGTCAGCAGCTTGCCCGGCTGCCACGGACGCGCGAACCCGAAGTGCCCGGCCAGCCAGAGAATCCCCACCACCAGGAGCAGCATGTAAGCGGCGAACAGGACCAGCGCCGACAGCGGCCCGCGTCGATCCCGCAGCCGCATCCAGTGCTCGGCCCAGCCGCCGCTCCATCCCAGCCGATCCCATCCCTGCAGGGCGATGCCGTGGATCCAGCGCGACTTCTGGATGACGGCCTCACGCCAGGTCGGCGGGAAGCAGGCGCGGGTGGCGACAAGCCGCCCGTCCGGCCGCCGTGCGCGCAGGAAGAGCGAGCGCCCCCCAGCGGCCTTGATCTTCATGCCGAGCTCGTAATCCTCCGTCAGGGAGTCGACGGAGAACGGTCCCGTCCCGCGCATCTCGCGGGCGATGGTGCCGAGAAGCCGGCGGTCGAAAGCGCAGCCCACTCCGGCGGCCGGCAGCGAGGCGCCCACTTCGCTGCGTACGACCATCGCCTTCCCGTGTGCTTCGGCGAACTCTTCGCAGTAGTGGCTGCCGATCCAGCGGGATGCTCGCTGCGGCTCCGGCAAGACCGGCAGCTGCACGAAGTCCGCCTGCGCCAGCGCGGCATCGAGCAGACCAAGCGCGGCGGGGTCGACCATGTCCTCCGCATCGTGGAGCACGACCATCCGGAACGGCGCTCCGCTGCGGCGCTCGTCCGCCTCCATCTCGGCGTAAAGGCAGTTGAGGCAATCGGCCTTCGTAGTCGGGCCGTCCTGATCGTGGACTACCAGGCAGACCCGCGGATCGCCGCCGGCGCCGCGGACGATCGCCGCCGCCGTCGCGCTGTCGTTGCGATAGTGCCCGGCATAAATGCGGAGCTCGCTGTGCGGCCAAACGGCAAGGGCATGGGCGATAGTCGTCGCAATCACCCGCTCTTCCCGCCAGGCAGGAATGAGCACGGCTGCCCGGCCCAGCAGGGGCTCCCCTTCGTAGGCCGCTGCCCCGATTGGCCGGGTGCGCGCCCTCCCGGTCAGTCGCAGCCACGCCCAGGCGAGATCCATCGCGAACTCGTCGGCGGCGCCGATCAGGAAGAAAATGCCCGCGAACAGCAGCAGTTCGTGTTCGAGCAGCGCCAGCCACTCGAGTGGCGACCACGCCCCCCACATCATCGTTCGATGCCCCCCGGCTTGGTCCCTACGCAAATGTACCTAGGTGGATCCAAAACGCAACAGGCTAGGTTTCCCTTGAAACGGCCGGCCAATTCCCGAAAGGGCGGGGCATGGCCGAACGAATCCTATCCGCAGCCGTCCGTCCTTTCCGCGCCCTGTTCGTCAGCGATGCCTTTGCCGGCGTCCTGCTGATCGCGGTCGCGGCGCTGGCCATCGGGCTGGCGAACAGCCCTTTCGCGTCCACATACTTCGAGGTGTTCCACGCCAGGCTGGCTTGGAGCCCGATTCCCAAGCTCTACAACCTGCACTTGTGGATCAACGACGCCTTGATGGCGGTGTTCTTCTTCGTGATCGGGCTGGAGGTGAAGCGCGAAGTGATCGCCGGCAACCTGGCGGATCCGCGGCAGCGGCGCCTGCCCGTTCTCGCGGCGATGGCCGGCATGGCGGCGCCCGCCCTGGTCTACTTCTGGGTCGCCGGCAGCGAATACAGCCTGCAGCGGGGCTGGGCCATTCCCGCCGCGACCGACATCGCCTTCGCCATGGGCGTGATCGGCCTGCTCGGCAGCAGGGTACCGGCGGCGTTGCGGCTTTTCCTGCTGACCGTGGCGGTCGTGGACGATCTTGGGGCGGTGATCATCATCGCGGTGTTCTACACCGCCAATATCAAGCTCGCGTGGCTGCTCGCCGCGTTAGGGATCGTCGCGGTTATGATCGCCTTCAACCGCTACGGCATGCGGCGCATCTCGCCCTTCATCCTGGCTGCCCTGGCGCTGTGGTACTGCGTGCTCAACTCCGGCGTGCATGCGACGATCGCGGGCGTCGTCGCCGCTCTGACGATCCCCATGCGCACGCGGGACGGCCACAGCATGCTCGAAACCATGGAGCACGCGCTGGTCGGTTGGAACGCCTATCTGGTCGTGCCGCTGTTCGGTTTCGCCAACGCCGGCGTAGCTCTGGGCCAGATCGGGCTGGACGCGCTGTTCGACCCGCTGCCCCTGGCGATCGCCGGAGGGCTCGTCGTGGGCAAGCAGGTAGGGATCTTCGGCAGCATCGTGGCCGCGGACAAGCTCGGCTTCGCCCGGCGGCCCGAAGGCGCGAGCTGGGCGCAGATCTGGGGCACGGCCGTCCTGTGCGGCATCGGCTTCACCATGAGCCTGTTCATCGGCGCGCTGGCCTTCCCCCGCGATCCCCTGCTGGTGGAGGAGGCCAAGCTCGGCGTGCTGACCGGATCGCTCATCTCGGCGATCCTGGGCTACCTGATCCTGCGGTTCGCCCGGCCGCTGGAGCAGCCGGGGAACGCCTGACCCTTGCTTACCAGCTGCCGGTGTTCTCCATGCTCGCCCAGGGTTCCTGCGGCGGCAGGTGGCCGTCCTGCAGCAGTTCGATCGAGATGCCGTCCGGCGTCTTGATGAAAGCCATGTGCCCGTCGCGCGGAGGACGGTTGATCGTCACGCCCGCGTCCATCAGCCGCTGGCACGTCTCGTAGATGTCGTCGACGCGGTAGGCCAGGTGGCCGAAGTTGCGGCCGCCGGTGTATTCCTCCGGCGCGCTGCCGTCTTCCGGCGGCCAGTTGTAGGTCAGCTCGACTTCGGCGACGCCGGCTTGGCCGGGCGCGGCAAGGAAGATCAGCGTGAAGCGGCCCTTCTCACTCTCCATGCGCTTCACTTCCTCAAGGCCGAGGAGCTTGAACAGCGCGACAGTGGCGTCCGGATCGCTCACCCGGATCATGGTGTGGAGATATTTAACCATCGGAAGTCGCTCCATTCGTATCGAGTTGCTGCCTCGCCGTAGCGAAAACGTGATGGCCGCCGCCAGAGCTTTCTAGTGCGCGTCGCCGCAAAAGCAGAAGGCCCGCCCCGCCGAAGCGGAGCGGGCCTTCCGGTACACTTGCGTCGAAGCTTAGAAGCTCATCGATAGCGAACCGACGACGGCATCGTCGGTGAGCCCGTCGACCGACGGGCCATCGACGCCGACGTAGGAGACGCCGAGGCTCAGCCCGCCAAGAACAGTGGCGCTGGCGCCGACCGAGTAGTCGAACCCGCTGTCGTCCGTGCTGCCGGCGAGGTACGGCGGCGCGAGCGGGCCTTCGGTGTAGCCGAGGTGCGCGGTCAGGGTCAGCGGAGTGGTCGGCACGCCGAGCTCGAAATCGCTGTAGAGGTAGAGGTTGTCGTCACCGCCGAGCGAATCCTGCTCCCAGGCGTAAGCAACGCCGACGGTCGCGCCGACCGGGCCGAGCGTCGTCCCGATCGAGGCATAGGGCTCGAAATAGTCCGTGTCGGCGCCGGTGTCGCCCGAAGGGTACATGTAATACAGCAGGCCGACGTCGAGCGTCACGCCAGGCGTGATGTCGCCGCTCCAGCCACCGTAGACGTCGAGCTCCATCTCGCCGTAGTCTGCAGTGCCGTCGATCGACGAGCCCCAGGTGCCGACGTAGAAGCCGCTGTCATGGCCGACATCGAGGCCACCCTGGATGGCGAAGTCGCCGCCCGACATCGAGACGCCGCGGAAGCGGTAGTCCGTGACGATCGCGGCGTTGCCGGAGACCGAGAGACCGGACCCGGCATCCTGCGCCAGAGCAGGAGCGGCGACGAAGGCGCTGCCGGCAAGAAGAGTAGCAGCCAGAAGGCTGCGGACGGACGTAAGCATGGGCAATTTCCTCAATTGCTGGTTGAAATTGTGCTTCGTCCCACCTGCGGTCACGCGAGCCGGCCTCGTTCGATGGGCCGACATTCTGCGAACACGCGCCGTAGCTGCACATTGTTGCTGCAACGCACAAGAGAAATTGCCATAAGCGCGCGCTCTGTCGCCGCTGGTGTGTTGTTTCGGCATCACATTAACGTGGCGGTCAGGTATATTGACCCACTGGCCCTGCAACGCAGGACCGAATTGCCTCGCCAGTGTTTGAGTGTGGACCGACACCTTTGCAGCCATGTTGAAAACAATTCGCCGGATCTTCGAACGCGCCGAGAGCGCTCCCCTGCCCGCCATTCCCGCCGGCCAGCGCGTCTATGCCGTGGGCGATATCCACGGCCGGCTCGACCTGTTCGAGGCGCTCATCGCCGCGATCGAGGAGGATGACGCCCAAGCAGGCGCTGCCGAGACGACAGTGATCCTGCTCGGCGACCTGGTCGACCGGGGTCCCGACAGCGCCGGTGTGATCGCCCGTGCGCGCGCATGGCAGGGCCAGCGCCGGGTGCGGATCCTGGCCGGAAATCACGAGGAGATGTTCCTCAAGAGCTTCGAGAAAATCGAAACGTTGCGCCACTTCCTCCGGTTTGGTGGGAAGGAAACTGTGCTCAGCTACGGCGTCGACCACGCGGCTTACCAGAAGGCTTCCGTGGAAGAAGTGCAGGAGATGATGGTGCATGCCGTACCGGCTGCGGACCGCGAATTCGTCAAAGGCTTCGAAGACCTGATCGCCATCGGCGACTACGTGTTCGTCCATGCCGGCATCGTTCCCGGCGTGCCGCTGGAGGAGCAGCGCCGCCAGGACTTGCGCTGGATCCGCGAGCCGTTTCTCTCCCACGCGGAGCCGTTCGGCGCGGTCGTGGTCCACGGCCACACGATCTGCGACGAGCCCGAAGACCGCGGCAATCGCATCGGCGTGGACACCGGCGCTTACGTCAGCGGCCGGCTGACGGCGCTCGTGCTCGAAGACGACCGGCGCCGATACTTGGAAGCAGTGGACGAGAACGGAGCCATAACGGCGGCCTCCCGGCAACTCGCTGCCTGAGTTCGTCGAAGGTGGAGCCAGGGGGCCTGTAAGCCGGGTTCTGTCTCGCGGGCGGTATCCGAAGACCACGTCCCCGCAAGGGCAGCCATTCATCTAGGCCTTGCGTTGCCGCAAGGCTCAAGCAACCAACCCGGGCCTCTCGGGGCGAAACACCCCTGCCCTAGAATGGGCGCGAGACCCCTATTCGGTCTTGCTCCGGGTGGGGTTTGCCGTGCGAGCTGCGTTGCCGCAGCCCCGGTGCGCTCTTACCGCACCCTTTCACCCATGCCTGTGCCTTTTAGGGGCCATCGGCGGTATACTCTCTGTGGCACTTTCCCTGAGCGGACGGCCGAAGCCCTCCACCCGGCGGGCGTTACCCGCCACCCTTGTTTCGTGGAGCCCGGACTTTCCTCGACCTCCGCCCGCTCATCCTGAGCCTGACGAAGGGCGCGGCTGCCCGGCCCCCTGGCGCTGCCTACCTAGTACGTCCCTGGTCGCGGTCCAAGAGCAATCGGAACAGGATCGCGCGGATCTGCCCGTCGATCTCGCCGTCGATCTTCTCGGGCCGCCAGCGGCGCTGGAACGCCTCGACCGCCTTGCGCCCGTCGGAAATATCGTAGCCGAAGCGCTCCAGCGCCAGGAAGAACGCGCCGTCGTTCTCGAACGGATCGCCCAGCCCGAGCTTCTCGGGCCGCGGCAAGGCGAGGTGGCAGCGGGCCAGCCGCTCCCACGGGAACAGTTCGCCCGGATCGAGCTTGCGATGCGGCGCGACGTCGGAGTGGCCGACGACGTTGGCGCGCGGAATGTCGTAATCGCGAACGATGCGGTGGAGCAGCGGCAGCAGCGCCTCGATCTGCGCATCGGCGAATTCGCGGTAACCCCATGTGTGACCGGGATGATCGAGCTCGATACCGATCGAGATGCCGTTCACGTTGGATTTGCCGCGCCAGTAGCTGAGCCCGGCGTGCCACGCGCGCTTGTGCTCCGGGACCAGCCGGACCACCTCGCCGTCTTCGGTAATCAGGTAATGCGCGCTGACTTTCGCATCCGGATCGCACAGCCGCCCGATCGCCCCGTCGGCCGAGGGCATATCCGTGTAGTGGAGCACGACCATCGAGATCCGCTCCTCGCGCTCGTCCCAGTTCGGCGAGGGAACCTCGCGGTGGACAAGCTCGTCGCTCATCCGCCGATCCGATCGTCCTGGGCCGGCCGGCAGCTCATCAGGCGTCCGGCAGGACCGCGCCCATCACGAGCGCTCCGTCCGTCAGCGCGTACTGCAGGCCGCCGCCGCGCTCCTCGGCCAGAAGCCGGACCATGTGCGCCGGCGCTGTGCGGCCGGACAGTTCGTCCTCCGGAAGCGAGCCTTCCAGCGCCTGCCCGATCGTGCGGTCGAAGGCGATCCGGGCGCCGGCCGCCCGGACAGCGATCTCCGTCGCGCCGTCGCGCCGCTCGGCCCCGATGTCCAGGTTGCCGCCCCGCGGCAGGGCATCGATGCCGATCGCCGCCAGGTTGAGCAGGACCTTCACCGCCGCCTTGGGCAGCATCGCGTCGCCGACGGCCCAGGCGAGCGCGATACGATCGTTGTCGCCCAGCAGCGCCTGAACCAGCGCGCGCGGCTCCTCCACCGGCACGTCCTGGCCGAATCCGCCGGCCGCGCCATAGGCGAGGCGAAAGAACTTGAGCTTGTCGGCGCTGATCCGCGCGCTCTGTTCCAGCAATTCCATGCACCGCTGGCGCATCTGCGGATCGCGCTCGTCGCGCAGGAGTTCGAGCCCATTGCTGAGGGCGCCGACGGGGCTGAGCATGTCATGGCAAAGGCGGGAGCAGAGCAAAGCGGCGAGTTCGGTGGGTGATGTCATGCCGGGCACTTAGCGGTCCGCGAGCACATAGGAAAGTTCCGCGAAGCCCGCGGCGTCGTCTATCCAGCACCGCACGTCGCCCCCGGCCACGATCGCCCACACGCTGCCGTCGCCCGCAGCCATGGCTTGGTCGGTCTTCGAAGGCTCTGCGGGACCCGACGGGTGGGAGTGGTAATACCCGATCACCTGCGGCCCGCCGGCCCGTGCGGCGCGATGCGCGTCGACCAGCGCCTGCGGATCGATCTCGAAGTGTGTGCGCGGTTCCGGATGAACATTTCGCGCGGGCCGGGCTTGTTCGATGCGGTTCCCTTGGCCGAGGAGAATACCGCAGGCCTCATCCGGTAAGGCGTTCGCGGCCTCTGCCGTAATGCGGTCGAAAGCCACTCTTGTCAGCACGATCTCCATCCCCATTTTCCCTAGCATGGGGGACGGGGAAATCATTAGCGGAACGCTGACCGGCGGGCAGCGGCTCGACAAGGCGCTGGCCGAAGCGTCGGGCCTGTCGCGTGAGCGGATCAAGGCGCTGATCGGCGAAGGCGCGGTCACGGTGGCCGGCAAGCCGGTCGGGCAAGTGTCGGGCAAGGCAGCGGACGGCGTCGAATTCGCCATCGCGCTCCCGCCGGCGACAGATCCCGTGGCGCAGCCGCAGGATATTCCGCTGAACGTCGTCTTCGAAGACGCGGATCTCATCGTCGTCGACAAGCCGGCGGGGCTGGTCGTCCATCCGGCTGTAGGCAATCGCGACGGTACGCTGGTCAACGCCTTGCTGCACCATTGCGCGGGCCAGCTCTCCGGCATCGGCGGCGTGGCGCGCCCTGGGATCGTGCACCGGATCGACAAGGATACGTCCGGGCTGCTGGTCGTGGCGAAGAGCGACGCGGCGCACGAGGGGCTGGCGAAGCAATTCGCCGACCACTCGATCGAGCGGGTCTACCTGGCGATCGTGAACGGCCATCCGATGCCGCGCGAGGGCACTATCCAGGGCCGGATCGGACGTTCCGACACCGACCGCAAGAAGATGGCCCTGCTCCCCGACGCCTCGCCCCGCGGCAAGCACGCCGTGACGCATTACAAAGTCCTGAAACGGCTTGCCGATTGCGCCCTGGTCGAGTGCCGCCTGGAGACCGGGCGCACCCACCAGGTGCGCGTTCACCTTGCATCAACCGGTCATTCGCTATTGGGAGACCCTGTCTATGGGCGCGCACACGCACGGCTCCGGCCGATCCTTCAGAAACTCGGGTTCCAGCGCCAGGCGCTGCACGCAGCCGTCCTCGGCTTCGTTCATCCGGTCACCGGCGACAGACTGCGCTTCGAAAGCGACCTGCCGCCCGACATGCGGGAACTGATCGACGAAACCGGTCATTGAAATCGATGAACTGCGCGCTGTCCTACAGAATTTTAGTGTATTACAGATCAGGGTGTGACCGCACAGCACGGATGCCCTGCAGGGGTCCATGCGCCGCCGGTCGACGCAGAAAGGTTTAGGAAGACGTGAGTAACAGCAAAGCACTCAGCGTGCCGGCTCTCGGCGGAGAGCAGAGCCTCAACCGCTATCTGGCCGAAATCAAAAAATTCCCTGTGCTGACGGCCGAGCAGGAATACATGCTCGCCAAGCGCTATGCCGAGCATGAGGACCCCGAAGCGGCGGCCCAGCTCGTCACCAGCCACCTGCGGCTCGTGGCCAAGATCGCCATGGGCTATCGCGGCTACGGCCTGCCGGTCAGCGACCTCATCTCAGAAGGCAACGTCGGCCTGATGCAGGGCGTCAAGAAGTTCGAGCCCGATCGGGGCTTCCGCCTGGCGACTTACGCCATGTGGTGGATCAAGGCCTCGATCCAGGAATTCATCCTCCGCTCGTGGTCGCTCGTGAAGATGGGCACCACCGCGGCGCAGAAGAAGCTGTTCTTCAACCTGCGGCGGATGAAGAAGCAGCTCGAAGCCTACGAGGACACGGACCTTCATCCCGACGACGTGACCAAGATCGCGACCGACCTCGGCGTGCCCGAGCAGGAAGTGATCAACATGAACCGGCGCATGATGATGGGCGGCGACGGCTCGCTCAACGTCTCGATGCGCAACGGCGAGGAAGGCTCCGGCGAGTGGCAGGACTGGCTGACCGACGATCGCCCGCTGCAGGACAGCGTCGTGGCCGATGCCGAGGAAGCCCAGGTCCGCCACGAGATGCTGCAGGAGGCGATGGAAAGCCTCAACGAGCGTGAGAAGCACATCCTCACCGAACGGCGCCTGACGGACAATCCGCAGACGCTGGAGGAACTGAGCCAGGTCTACGACGTAAGCCGCGAACGCATCCGCCAGATCGAAGTCCGCGCGTTCGAGAAGCTTCAGAAGGCCATGCAGCGCATCGCGACGGAGCGCCTGCTCCCGGCGATTGCCTAACGAAAATCCTCCCCGTTCGGCGCAGCCGAATGGGGAGGGGGACCGCGACGGCGAAGCCGTCGTGGTGGAGGGGTCAAGCGCAACGCTCGCGGCAGCACGCCGCGATCGCCTCGGCGGTATCCTTCACCGACTTCAGCACCTCGGATGCCGGGATCCTCACCACTTCGATGCCCTGCGTGCGCAGAAACGCATCCCGCCGGGCGTCCAGCTCCGGCCGCTCGCCCATATCATGCACGATCCCATCGATCTCGATCGCGAGCTTCGCCTCCGCACAGTAGAAGTCGACCACGTAAGGGCCGACCGGGTGCTGCTTACGAAGCTTGATTCCGCCGGAGTTGCGGCGCAGTTCGCGCGCGGCTCGGTAGTTATGTTGGTGTCGACGTAGCGCCATACCCCTCCACCACGCGCTTCGCGCGCGGTCCCCCTCCCCATTCCCGCTTCGCGGAAACGGGGAGGATTTTACGCACGTTCTTGACGGAGTCGAGCCGTTGCGCCTCGGCTGCCTGGGCTGTAGTCCGCGCTGCATGATCGGCCTGATGCGTTTCCTCATCCTCGCTATCGTGTGGTTCATGGGCGTCAGCCTGGCGCTGGTGATCGTCTACCGCTTCGTGCCGGTGCCGGTGACCGCCACGATGCTGATGGACGAGCACGGCATGACCAAGGACTGGGAGCCGCTTTCGAGCATCGACCGCAACATGGTTTCCGCGGTGATCGCCGGGGAGGACGGCAAGTTCTGCTCCCACGCCGGCTTCGACCGTGAGGCGATCGAGCAGGCGATCCAGCGCAACCAGCAGGGCGGGCGTATTCGCGGCGGCTCGACAATCAGCCAGCAGACCGCCAAGAACGTATTCCTGTGGCAGGACGGCGGCTATTTCCGCAAGGCGCTGGAAGCCTGGTTCACGCTGCTGATCGAAAACATCTGGGGCAAGCGGCGGATCATGGAGGTCTACCTCAACGTCGCGGAGACCGGCATCGGCACTTACGGCGTCGAAGCGGGCGCCCAGCGCTATTTCAACCACTCGGCCGCGCGGCTTTCGCGGTCCGAGGCCGCGCGCATGGTCGCGGCCCTGCCGCAGCCCAAGAAGCGCCCCGTGGTGAACCCGACCGGCTTCACCGGCCGCTATGCCCGCACGATCGAAGCACGCATCGGCGTCGTTCGGCGTGACGGGCTCGATTCCTGCGTCTACGACTGACCGCCATGGGCGCGGGGCATTCTCATTCGCACGGTCACAGTCACGGCCACGATCACCTCCCTCGGCAGGGGAGCCATAACCGCGCTTTCGCGATCGGCATCGTGCTCAATTCCGCCTTCGTGCTGGTGGAGGCCACGTTCGGCCTGCTGTCCGGCTCGATGGCGCTGGTGGCGGACGCCGGGCACAACCTCTCAGACGTGCTCAGCCTGCTGATCGCCTGGGGCGCCAGTGTCATGGCCGCTCGCCCGGCCAACGCGCGGTTCACTTACGGCTACAAATCGAGCTCGATCCTCGCGGCGCTGGCCAATGCCGGGCTGCTGATGGTCGCTCTAGGAGCGATCCTATTCGAGACGGTCGACCGCCTGATCGATCCCGCCCCGGTCGAAGGCTGGACGATGATCGCCGTGGCCGGGGTCGGCATCGTGATCAATACCGCCACCGCGCTGATGTTCATGCGCGGGCGCAAGCACGACATCAACATTCGCGGCGCTTTCATGCACATGGCGGCAGACGCGCTGGTCTCGCTGGGCGTGGTCGTGGCGGGGGTGCTCATCCTGCTGACCGGGGTCTTGCTGATCGACCCGATCACCAGCCTGATCATCGTGGCGGTGATCGGCTGGGGCACCTGGGGCCTTCTGAAGGACAGCGTGAAGATGGGCCTGCTCGCGGTGCCGGACGACATCGACGAGGGCGCGGTGCGGGCCTACCTGGCAAGCCTTCCCGGGGTGGCCGCGGTGCACGACCTGCACATCTGGCCGATGAGCACGACCGAAACGGCGCTAACCGCCCATCTCGTCATGCCTGCCGGCGGTTCGAGCGATGTGTTCCTGCGGGAGATCGCCCACGACCTCGATCATCGTTTCCACATCGGCCATGCGACCGTGCAGATCGAAACCGGCAGCGATGCCGATTGCACCTTGGGCCATTCGCGCTGCTAGGGAGCGAAGCGGCAGCCCTCAGGCCGCCGCTTCCTTCTTCTTCCCGCTGTCGTTGGACACGACGCGGACGGGTTCCTTGCGGCCTTCGACGACGTCCTTGTCGACGACGACTTCGGTCACGCCGTCCATGCTCGGCAGGTCGAACATCGTGTCGAGCAGGATGCTCTCAACGATCGAGCGCAGGCCGCGCGCGCCGGTCTTGCGCTTGATGGCCTTCTCGGCGATCGCGACGAGCGCGTCGTCGGTGAACGTCAGCTCCACATCCTCGAGCTCGAACAGCTTCTGGTACTGCTTGACCAGGGCGTTCTTCGGTTCCTTAAGGATCTGCACCAGGGCGCCGACATCGAGGTCCCGCAGCGTCGCGATGACGGGCAGGCGGCCGACGAATTCCGGGATCAGCCCGAACTTGAGCAGATCTTCCGGTTCGCACTTCTCGAGCAGTTCGCCCACGCGGCGCTGGTCCGGATCGGCGACGTTCGCGCCGAAGCCGATCGAGCGCTTCTGCAGGCGGTCGGCAATAACCTTCTCCAGCCCGGAGAACGCGCCGCCGCAGATGAACAGGATGTTGGTCGTGTCCACCTGCAGGAATTCCTGCTGCGGGTGCTTGCGGCCGCCCTGCGGCGGAACCGAAGCGGTCGTGCCTTCCATCAGCTTGAGCAGCGCCTGCTGCACGCCTTCGCCTGAAACATCGCGGGTGATCGAGGGATTCTCGGCCTTGCGGGTGATCTTATCGATCTCGTCGATGTAGACGATACCGTGCTGCGCCTTGTCGACGTTGTAGTCGCTCGACTGCAGCAGCTTGAGGATGATGTTCTCGACGTCCTCGCCCACGTAGCCGGCTTCCGTCAGCGTGGTGGCGTCGGCCATCGTGAACGGCACGTCGAACGTCCGCGCCAGGGTCTGGGCGAGCAGGGTCTTGCCCGAGCCGGTGGGGCCGACAAGCAGGATGTTCGACTTCGCGAGCTCGACTTCACCGGATTTGCCCGAGTGCTTCAGGCGTTTGTAATGATTGTGCACCGCGACCGAGAGGACGCGCTTCGCCCGCTCCTGCCCGATGACGTAGTCGTTGAGCGTGGCGCAGATGTCCTGCGGCGTGGGTACGCCGCCGTCCTTCTTGCCGGCCAAGCCGCCCTTGGTCTCCTCGCGGATGATGTCGTTGCACAGCTCGACGCACTCATCGCAGATGAACACGGTCGGGCCCGCGATGAGCTTCCTCACCTCGTGCTGGGACTTGCCGCAGAAGCTGCAATAGAGCGTGCTCTTGCTGTCGGATCCGCTCAGTTTGGTCATTCTTTCTTCCTGTCCCTCCGCTGGGCCGCGAAGGATTCGCCCAAGGCTAATGTAAACCTCGGACCTCCAATATCAATCGGTCTATCCTAGATGCCGCCGGCTTGCTCCAGCCTGAAGACACAGGGTTGCCAAAACGCTACACTTTCCTGCTGCTTACGCCCCGCGCCCGGAGGCGTTCCGGATCACTCCGGCGCGCCGCCGCTGGAACCGGTCGTGTCGCCGACCGCATCCGTCGCCGGCCGGGTCTCGAAAACCTTGTCGACGATGCCGAACTTCAGTGCCTCGTCGGCTTCCAGGAACGTGTCGCGATCGAGCGCCCGCTCGATCTCGGTTAGCGTCTGACCGGTGTACTTCGCGTAAAGATCGTTCATCCGCTGGCGAATACGGAGGATTTCCTTCGCCTGGATCTCGATGTCCGAGGCCATGCCGCGCGCGCCGCCCGAAGGCTGGTGGACCATGATCCGCGAGTTCGGCAGCGCGATGCGCATGCCCGGCTCGCCCGCGGCGAGCAGGAAGCTGCCCATGCTGGCGGCCTGGCCGACGCACACGGTGGAAACGCGCGGCTTGATGTACTGCATCGTGTCGTGGATCGCCATGCCGGCGGTGACCACGCCGCCCGGCGAGTTGATGTACATCGAGATGTCGCGGCTGTTCTCGCTCTCGAGATAGAGCAGCTGGGCGACGATGACCGAGGCCATGTTATCTTCCACCTGGCCGGTCACGAACACGATCCGTTCGCGCAGCAGGCGGCTGAAGATGTCGAAGCTGCGCTCGCCGCGGCTCGTGCTTTCGACGACCACTGGCACCAATGCGCCGGTCACGGGATCGTGGTTGAATCTGCCTTGCGCGCTATCGGTACCGAACAGGTCGATCATAAAGCCTCTCGTCTTGGGATACGGGCGCCTATGTCGCGCCTCGGGCCGCGATGTTCAAGGGGCTTGGGGGAGAACCGCAGGGCGCCGCACACTTCTCCCCAGCGCGAGCGCGCTTGCAAGCTGTGGGCGTGGCGGTGCCGGGCCCGGCCGGCGACAGATTGATACAGCCCACGCGCTTGGCAGAAGGAAGTTAGGTAGCTAAGGAGGCGCCGCTCAGGGGTTTGGGCAAAGTCAACGATAAGGTAAAACAGGGTGAGGATGCGCCGAACGACAGGGTGGAGCTCGGCCACCGCATGCGCCCTCGCGCTGGCTGCGGCGGGCGCTGTGCCGGCCGCGGCGCGAAACGGTGCGAACGCCGAAGATCAGGCCTCCCCACCCGCCGACGCGGCGATCACCGGCGATGCCCCTCCGCCGGCTCCGACGGCCGTGGCAGAGCCTGCCGCCAGCGCGGCCGGCGGCGAGCGCCAGGTTTATACTCCGGCCGATTTTGCTCGCTATGCACCGCGTACCGCGCTCGACATGCTGCGCAACGTACCCGGTTTTTCGATCGAGGGCGGCGCAGGCCCCGCCCCCGGAGCAGCGCAGCGCGGGATCGGCCAGGCCAGCGGCAACGTGCTGGTCAACGGCGAGCGCCTGTCCAGCAAATCGACCAGCGTCTCCGACCAACTCGTCCGTATCGCTGCCGGCGATGTGACCCGCATCGAGATCGTCGACGGCTCCACGCTCAACATCCCCGGCCTCTCCGGCCGGGTGGCCAACGTGATCGCGACCCGCACGGGAGGGATCGCGGGTCGCTTCGAGTGGCGCCCGCAGGCATCGACCGGCCCCGCCCCGCTGCGCTGGAGCCAGGGCGACGTTTCGGTTTCGGGAACGACGGGCCCCACGGCTTGGACGCTCTCGCTGCGCAACGATTCCTTCTACGGCGGTTCCGCCGGGCCGAACCTGATCACTTTCCCTCCGGGCGTGGTGGAGTTCCGACGGAACGAGACCCGGTCCAAGATCGACGTCCCGAAGCTCGGCGCCAGCTTGCGCTTCGACCTGGGCGAGACCCAGGCGAACCTCAACCTGTCCTATGGCCGCCGCTGGTTCAATTCGCGCGAGGACGAGGCGCGGACCGATCGCGCGCTTACCCCTCTGTCCAGGGCACTGCGCACCCGCGACCGGGGCTACGACTACGAGATCGGCGGCGACATAGAGTTCCTGATAGGTGGTGGACGGCTCAAGCTGATTGGGCTGGAGAGCTTCGAGACGATCGACTTCAGCACCCAGTCGGTGCTGTCGATCGCCGATGGCCGCCCAGCCCTGGGCAGCCGCTTCACCCGCTCCAGCGACGAAGGCGAACGAGTCGGCCGCGCCGAATACCGCAGGGCCATGCTCGGCGGCGACTGGCAATGGTCGGTGGAGGCGGCGTTCAACCGGCTCGACAATGTCGGCGCACTGTTCTTCCTGAACCCGGCCGGCAGCTTCGTCGAAGTCCCCTTCCCCGCCGCCACCGGCGGGGTGCGGGAAGACCGCTACGAATCGATCCTGAGCTACGGCCGCCCGCTGACCGACAAGGTCACCCTGCAACTTGCCGCCGGCGCCGAGCATTCGACCATCGCGCAAAGCGGGGCGAATGCGCTCTCGCGCTCGTTCCTGCGGCCGAAGGGATCGCTCAACCTGGCCTGGGCCGCGGCCGAAGGGTTCGACGTCTCCATGGAGTTCGCCCGCCGCGTCGGGCAGCTCAACTTCGCCGACTTCCTTGCCGCGGTGAACCTGTCGCAAGACAACACCGATGCCGGCAACAACCAGCTGCGCCCGCCGCAGAGCTGGGAGTTCGAGCTCGAGATGAGCCGCAACTTCGGCGCCTGGGGATCGGCCTCGGTCAAGCTGTTCCACGACTGGATCCAGGACTACGTCACGGTCATCCCGGTCCTTGGCGGCGGTGAATCCAGCGGCAACGTGCCCAGCGCCAAACGGCGGGGCTATTCGGTCCAGGGTACCTGGCAGATGGATTCGATCGGCTTCGCCGGGGCCAAGACCGATCTCAACCTGCACATCGAGGAATCCACGCTGAAGGACCCGGTCACCCGGGCGAGGCGGGCATTCGACCGCACTCGCCTGAAAGAGATCCGGCTCGACTTCCGCCACGACGTGCCGCGCACCGACCTCGCCTGGGGCACAGAGTTCCGCCGCTCGATCTTCGCGCCGTACTACCGCGTCAGCGAGTTCGGCTACGACTACAACGTCCCCACTTTCGGTGCGGTGTTCGCCGAGCACAAGGATGTCATGGGGCTGACCGTGCGGGCCCGTGTCGGCAACCTGTTCAAGGGCGGCAGCGTGCTGCACCGGGCGATCTACGCCGGCCCTCGCGACCGCGCCCCGATCCTGTTCCGCGAGAACCGCCGGCGCGGTGTGGGCTACGTCTTCAACCTGAACGTATCCGGCAGCTTCTGACGCGATCGCGGGCGTCTCCGCCGGAGAAGCCCTGAGCAATCGATCCTCCCCTGCGGGGAGAGGGAACTGCCCGCGAAGCGGGTGGTGGGACAGGTCACGTGGCCTAGCAGCGGGCGCCCGTGCGTGACTGCCGCATGGGCCCTGAAACAAGTTCAGGGTGACGATGGGGAAGTTGGGTTCAAGGGTGGGTGGGTTGGCGCTAGGCCAAAACCTTCGTCATCCTGAACTCGTTTCAGGATCCATCGTGCCCCGAGCATTGGGGTGCGGAGGAGTGCTACGCTCGCCCCAGAGGCGCCTGAGCTTGGCTGCGCAATGGGCGCCCTGAAACAAGTTCAGGGTGACGGTGAGGGCAGGTGGCTATTCAGGCCACCCGTCATCCTGAACTCAGGCGCATCCTGCAGGCTGTGCGCCTGCAGGATGCGGATCCGGGTTACTTCTTGGCCGGGGCCTTCTTGGCGGCGGGCTTCTTGGCTTCGGCCTTCTTGGCCGGCTCGGCTGCCTCGTCGCTCTTGGCGGGAGCCTTCTTGGCCGCCTTCTTCTCGGCAGGCTTGTCGCCAGCCGCCTTGGCGGCTTCCTTCTTCGGAGCGGCCTTCTTGGCGGGGGCTTCCTCGCCCTCAGCTGCAGCGGCCTTCTTCTTGGCCGGAGCCTTCTTCTTGGCCGCGGGCTTGGCTTCCTCGGTCTCTTCCGCTTCGATCGCTGCCTCGAGCTCCTCGCGCGTCACTTCGCGCTCGGTGATCTCGGCTTTGTCGAACAGGAAGTCGACGACCTTGTCCTCATAGAGCGGCGCGCGGAGCTGGGCCTGGGCCATCGGCTCGTTGCGGACGTACTCGACGAACCGCTCGCGGTCCTCCGGGCGATACTGCTGAGCGGCCTGCTGCAGCAGCATCTGCATTTCCTGGTTCGTCACTTCGACGCCGTTGGACTGGCCGATTTCCGACAGGAGCAGGCCGAGCCGCACGCGGCGCTCGGCAATCCGGCGGTAATCGTCCTTCTCGTCCTCGATTTCCTGCATCGCCGCCGCGGGATCTTCTTCCTTGGCGACTTCGGACTGGAGCTGCTGCCAGATCTGCTGGAATTCGGCTTCCACCATGCTCGGTGGAACTTCGAAATCGTAATCGGCGGCGAGCTTGTCGAGCAGCTGGCGCTTCATCTGCGTGCGGGTGAGGCCGGCAGTCTCCTGCTCCAGCTGGCCGCGCAGCAGCTGCTTCAGCTTGTCGAGGCTCTCGATGCCGAGCGACTTGGCGAACTCGTCGTCGACAGTGGTCTCGCCGGGCACTTTGACCTGCTTGACCTTGATGTCGAACTCGGCGTCCTTGCCCTTGAGGTTGGCCGCCGGATAGTCGCTCGGGAAAGTGACGGTGATCGTCTTCTCGTCGCCGGTCTTGAGGCCCGAGAGCTGTTCCTCGAAGCCGGGGATGAACTGGCCGGAGCCGATCACGAGCGGTGCGTCCTCGGCCTTGCCGCCTTCGAATTCCACGCCGTCGACGCGGCCGACGAAATCGATGATCAGCTGGTCGCCGTCAGCGGACTTCTTGCTCTTCGGCGCATCGACGTAGGTCTTCTGATTGCTCGCCAGGTTGGCGAGCGCCTCGTCCACCTGCTCGTCGGAGACGGGCACGTTGAGCTTTTCCAGCGTCAGGCCCTCGATCGAAGGAGTCGCGATCTCCGGCAGCACTTCCAGCTCGACGGTGAGCTCGGCATCCTTGCCCTGCTCGTAACCTTCGCCCAGGTCGACTTTCGGCTGCAGCGCGGGGCGCAGCTTCTTCTCGCGCATCAGCTTATCGACCGATTCGCGCACCGTGGTGTTGAACGCATCGGAGTGCAGCGCTTCGCCGTGCATCTTCTTGATCAGGTTCGCAGGCACTTTGCCCGGACGGAAACCCGGCATGCGCACCTGCGGCGCGACCTTCTTGACCTCGGCATCGATCCGCGCCTCGATGTCCTTTGCGGGAATGGTCACCGCGTAGGCGCGCTTGAGGCCTTCGTTGGTGGTTTCGACGATCTGCATTCTATGCCTTCCAAAACATACCCGGGCCCCAAACCACTGGATTGAGCGCCGGGAAACTGGTGCGGGCGAAGGGACTCGAACCCCCACATCTTGCGATACTGGAACCTAAATCCAGCGCGTCTACCAGTTCCGCCACGCCCGCGGCCCAACGAACTTCTGCAGGCCGAAGCCCACAAACAGGCCGCCGCCGTTACAGATGCGGGGCCAAAAGGGCAAGCGGGACGGCAGGCTGTTTCGTCATCGCGGAACGCCCGTCCCCGGCGGCGCGTTGATTCCGCCGAGCGAAAGGAAACCCCGCGATGCAAACCCACCAGCAGGAAGCAGAAGAATTCGGGGGCCGCACGGTTCCCCCGGCGACACCCCCCATGATCAACCGCAACGCCAGCGCGGAGGACGCGGCGACGCGCCCGGACCAGGACGGCGACAGCGATTTCCCCGGCAGCAACCCGGACGAGATCGAGCCCGGCCAGGGCGACTTCGACGAGCCCGGCGGCGCGCCGGAACAGGAAGTGCCCGATCGCGGCGACGACATCGACCAGCCCGGCTTCACTCCCGACGAAACCCCGTCGCAGCCGGACATGCCAAGCGAAACGCCGCCGCCGGATTGATTTTCCCCCCAGCGCGGTTAGGGGGGCGGCATGAGCGAAGACAACGCCCCCGACATCCCGCCCGATCGCCTCGCGATCAACCCGCGCAGCGAGCACTTCGATGCCGACAAGCTACAGCGTGGCGTCGGCATCCGCTTCAAGGGCGTCGTGCGCAACAATGTCGAGGAGTATTGCATCTCCGAAGGCTGGGTGCGCGTGCAGGCTGGCCGGGCGATGGACCGCAAGGGCCAGCCGCTGACGATCAAGCTGAACGGGCCGGTCGAAGCCTGGTACGAGGATCTTGGAGAGAACCCGCCGGTCGCCCGCAAGGACTGACTTCGGCCGCTTTGTCTTGCCAAGCGCCAGGTGAAACGCCACTTGGCGCGGCATGCGTATGCGTCCCCTCCCCCAAGTCGTCATCATCGGACGCCCCAACGTCGGCAAATCGACGATTTTCAATCGGCTCGTCGGCAAGCGCATCGCGCTGGTCGACGACCAGCCCGGCGTCACCCGCGACCGGCGCTACGGCGACGTTTCGCTGCTCGGCCTCGATTTCCAGGTGGTCGATACCGCCGGCTGGGAGGACGAGGAGCCCGACACCCTTCCCGGCCGGATGCGCGCCCAGACCGAAATGTCGCTGAAGGGCGCCGACGTCGCGCTGTTCGTGATCGATTCGCGCGCCGGCCTGACGCCGCTGGACGAGGAGATCGCCCGCTGGCTGCGCGGACAGAACGTGCCCGTGCTGCTGCTGGCCAACAAGGCCGAGGGCCGCTCCGGCGACGACGGCATCATGGAAGCTTACGCGCTCGGCTTCGGCGATCCGATCCCGTTCTCTGCCGAGCACGGCCTGGGCACGGTGGACCTGTTCGAGGCGCTGCGCCCGCATATCGAGGGCGAGGAGCTCGACGAGGACGAGTTTGAGGAGCCCGCAGAAGGCGGTGAAGGGGAAGAGGAGGAAGAGCATGACAGCTCCGCCCCCCTTTCGCTCGCCATCGTCGGCCGTCCGAACGCCGGCAAGTCGACGCTGATCAACCGCTTGCTGGGCGAAGACCGTCTGCTGACGGGGCCCGAGGCGGGGATCACCCGCGATTCGATCTCCGTCGACTGGCAGTGGACCGATCCGGCGACCGGCGAACCGCGCGAGATCAAGCTGGTCGACACCGCGGGCATGCGCAAGAAGGCCAAAGTCCAGGACAAGCTCGAGCGGCTGTCTGTCGCCGACGCGCGCCATGCGATCGACTATGCCGAAGTCGTCGTGCTGCTGCTCGACGCCACCCGCGGCCTGGAGGTGCAGGACCTCAAGATCGCCAACCTCGTGCTGGAGGAAGGCCGGGCGCTGATCGTAGCGGTCAACAAGTGGGACATCGCCGAGGGCCCCAGCGCGCTGTTCAACGGCATCCGCACCGCGCTCGACGAAGGCCTTGCGCAGCTCAAGGGCGTGCCCCTGGTCGCCGTCTCGGCGATCACCGGCAAAGGCCTCGACCAGATGCTCTCCGCCGCGTTCGAAGTGCGCGAAGCCTGGAGCCGGCGCGTCTCGACCGCCGCCCTCAATCGCTGGTTCGAGCAGGCCGTGGACGCCAATCCCCCGCCGGCCCCCGGCGGCAAGCGGATCAAGCTGCGCTACATCACTCAGTCGAGCACGCGCCCGCCGCGCTTCGTGATCTTCGGCACGCGGCTGACCGAGCTGCCGACAAGCTACGAGCGCTACCTGCTCAACGGCATTCGCCGCGAGCTGGGCTTCGGCGCCGTGCCGGTGCGCCTAACGCTGAAGAGCCCGAAGAACCCGTTCGGCAACTGAGTCGGGGAGGCGCCGTTTAGGTCGCCTTCAGTTGCATTTCGCAGCGGACTCCGTCCGGCGCGAAATCGATCTTGAAGCTGGTTGCGGCCGAATGCATCGACAGGATGCGGCTGCCGAGCCCGCGCCGCTCCGGCTTCACCACCGGCGGGCCGCCGTACTCGCGCCAGCGCAGCGTCACCATGCCGCCCTCGCGCTCGCCCCACTCCAGTTCGACCCAGCCGTGGGGCACGCTCAGTGCGCCGTACTTGATTGCGTTCGTCGCCAGTTCGTGCAGCGCGAGCACCGCGGGAACGCAGCAATCGCGGTGAACCTGCTGCGGAGCGCCTGACAGACGGATGTCGTAATCGCTCTGGAACGGCCGCAGCGCCTCTTCGGCCAGATCGGGCAAGGCACAGGCAACCGTGCTGTCTCCGCCGAGCAGGGACGTGGCCCGGTCGAGCGCCGCCAGGCGCTCGGCGAAAGCGATATGCGCCTTCTCCGGATCGGCGTGACGATGGGTCAGCGACGACAGCGAGCCGACCACCGCCAGCATGTTCTTCATCCTGTGGCGCAGCTCCGCGTTGAGCAGTTCCTCGCGCGTGGAGACCTCCTCCAGCTCGATGAAGGTCTGGCGCAGCGTCTCGCCGATAAAGATCAGCAGCACGCACGACAGCACGGACAGGGCGAGGATCGCCGCGCCCTCCGGCGTTTCGATCAGCGGCGGCTCGCCGTGCATGAACAGCAGCCACGCAGCAACGGCGCTAAGCAGCGCGACGAGGGCGCCGTAGCGCCAGCCGAGAAACAGGGCCGCCAGTGCGATGGCGGGAAAATAGGTGACGAAAGGAAACCCGCTGCGTTCGCCGTCTATCGCCAGCCGGAGCGCTGTCGGAAGCACCACCGCGGCGGCGGTCCAGGCCAGGCCGCTCGAAAGCGACTGGCGCGCAAGCATCGCCTGCCGGACCCGCCCTGTGAGTCGCGATGACATGTGCCCGCCGCCCTCCCCGTTAACCGGGAGTATGCGCTGTCGGGCGGAATTTGAAGGTAAATCAACCGCTCCGCATTAATACGGTGCCGGTCGAAGCCTTAGCTGTCGCCGTCACCCGCGGGCTTGCTTTGCAGCTGAACGTAGTTCTGCAGCCCCATCCGCTCGATCATGTCGAACTGCTTCTCGAGAAAGTCGACATGCTCCTCCTCGTTCTCGAGGATCCGCTCGAACACTTCGCGGCTGGTGTAATCGCGCACCGTCTCGCAGTGCTGGATCGCGTCCTTCAGCAGCGGGATGGCTTCCATCTCCAGCGCCAGATCGGCCCGGAGGATCTCCTCGACCGTTTCACCGACCTTGAGCTTGTGCAGCGCCTGGAAGTTGGGCAGCCCTTCGAGGAACAGGATACGGTCCGCCAGGGTGTCCGCATGCTTCATCTCGTCGATCGACTCGTGGCGTTCGTACTCCGCGAGCTTGTGGATCCCCCAGTTGTCCAGCACGCGGTAGTGCAGCCAATACTGGTTGATCGCGGTCAGCTCGTTGGTGAGCGCCTTGTTGAGATAGTCGATGACAGTGTCGTCGCCTTTCATGCCGCTTCCCTTTCGTGAGCCGGGGATCAGCATGCGCCTCGGGCCGGGGATTTGGCAAGCGCGAACGCCCTCGCAGAGAGCGAAAAACGGCGGAATTCCGCGCTTTTGCGAATGCGTGTCAGGACGCTCGGTTCAGGCGGCTATGGCCTGGTGGCAGCAGCCCTCGCGCTCCTCGATCAAGATCTCCGCCGCGTCGTCCAGGCACTGCGCGCACTGCGGGCGCTTGCCCAGGAACGCGTAGACCGCATCGGCATCGCCGGGGCAGCGGCGCGCCGCGCAGCGCAGGTCCGTTTCCCTGATGGCATTGCAGATGCAGACGTACATTCGACAGCTCTCTCGACGATTCGTAAGCAAGCTAATGCGAATGGGTTGCAATATCAAGCCTCGTGTCACCGAAGGAGCGCAAACACCCTGCCGTACGTGAGGCAACGCCACAGCCATTCGAGCGGGCCGTACCGGAACCGCACCAGCCACGCCGGGGACCACGCCAGCATCAGCGCCCATGCCGCCAGTACGACGCCCAGTAGCTCCACGCGCCCCAGCTGGCCGAACAGCCCCAGGGCCCAGCCGTGGAAGACAAACATCATCAGCACCGAAGTGCCGAGATAATTGCTGAACGCCATCCGCCCGGCGGCGGCGAAGCAGCTGCCGAGCCAGCCCCGCACAGCGTTCGGCGCCCACAGCGAAAGCAGCGCCGCGAGGCCCAGGACCATCGGCAGCTGGCCCACGCGCGCCAGGCCGTTGAACACGAACAGGGTCAGGCCGAAGGGGAAATCCGCACGGTACGGCCACAAGGCGATCGGCACCGTAGCCAGCGCGCCCACGGTAACGCCGATCCAGCCCCAGCGGCGCAATCGCGCGGGATCCATCCCGCCGCTGAACAGGCCCATCCGGAACAGCGCCGCGCCGATGAGCATCAGCGGGAGCGTTTCGGTGGATACGACCAGCACCACTTCCTGCGGCAGTTGCCCGGAATGCTCGCTCACCGCCGCCTGCACGATCTCGGCGTAGCTTCCCTCCCGGTAGAGGAGGGATTCCGCTCGCGCCTGATCGAGCGCATCCTGCGCCGCCTTGGGCGAGCCCAATTCGGCACCGCCGGCGGCGCCCAGCAACGCGATCATTACGACGAGCCCGGACACATACGAAGCGACGCCGACGTAGAGCTGCTTGCGAGCCGTCCAATCCAGCATCGGCAGCGCGAACATGCCGGCAACGGCGTAGACAGTCAGGATATCGCCGCGCCAGATCAGGAAGTAGTGGAGCAGCCCGAACGCCAGCAGGACCACCAGGCGCCGGAACTGCAGCGAATGGCCCAGTCCGCGCTCGCTGGCGCGCTGCAGGAACAGATAGATCCCGGCGCCGAACAGCAGCGAGAACAGCCCGCGGAACTTGTTGTCGACGAAGATCGCCTGGAAGAGCCAGACCAGCTTGTCGCCGCCGGTTGCCGGTTCGACTAGCGCCGGCGGCCAAAAGTAGGCCATGTAGGGCTGCCCGAACGCGGTGATGTTGGCGAAGAGAATGCCCAGCACCGCCACGCCGCGGATGAAGTCCAGCGTGACGAGCCGCTCCCCGGCCCGGACCGGCTGAACGGGCGCGCCGGCAGCCGGCGTGTGCGAGAGGCCCGCTTCGGTCATGGCGATGGTGGCGATCTCCCGCGTGAGAACCGCGGTTAGCCGTGATCGTCAGCGGGTGACAAGGCACTCCTGCCCAGCACGCTTGAGCGAGCGGCAGGCGGATTCGGCGCTCTCGCGGCTGGCATAGCCGCCGACCTGGAGCTTGGTCATGCCGCCAGCGGCGACCAGGAGCCTGCTCTTGCCGGCCAGTTCGCCGCGCCCGCGGAGCTTGGCCCACAGCCGGTCCGCGTTGCCGCGCACCGAGAATGCACCGAGCTGCACGCGCCAGGGCCCGTCGGAGGCGGCGACGGCAGGCCGTGCGGGCGCCCCGGACTTGGCTGCCGGCTTGGCTTGCGGCTTGGACGCGGCGGCCCGCTGCTGTGGGGCCACGGCCGGAGCGCGGGCATAGCTTGCGCCAGCTTCCGCAGGGCTTTCCGTGCCGGTGGCCCGGCTCGCTTCGGCGACCGCGGCGCGGGCCGCGGCAACGGAGGGAGAGACGGCCGCGCTGGCCGCTGGCTGCGGAGGCCGGGGCGGAGAGGCGACCACCAGCGGCGGCTGGGCCATCGGCGCGCCGGCAGTTGCAGTTGCACCCGAGCTTGCACTGACGCTCGGCCCCATCTCGAGATCGGCTGCAGCGAACTGGCGGCCGCGCGTCGCATCGGCCTGCCGCTGCAGCTCGACGGCAAGGCCCGCCCCCTGCTGTCGCTGCGCGAGTGGGATGTGCTGGTCCATTTGCGCCAGGGCGGCCGCCGCCTGCGGCAGCCCTTGCGCGTTGGCAAGCGTCAGAAGGGCATAGGCGCGCACCCAGTCTTCCGGCACGATGTCGCCGTTGAAGTGAGCAACCCCGAGCAGGTAAGCCGCGCGCGGATCGCCGCGTGCCGCGGCATTCTGGATGTAGGGCAGCGCAGCCAGTTGCCGGCCGCTCTGGAACAGCATCAGCCCGTAAGTGTCGGCCGCCTGCAGGTGTCCGGCCGCTGCCGCTCGGGCATAAAGCGCCTCCGCCCGCGCCGGATCGGCGGTCACGCCGCGCCCGAGTCGGTAGGCCTGGCCCAGGTTGAACATCGCATCGGCGTCGCCGGCCGCCGCCGGGCCTTCCCATTCGCGCACGGCCGTGGCGTAATCGCCCCTGCCCCAGGCGTCGACGCCGGCCTTCACGTCGGCCAGGGCCGCGCCGCTGGCGAGCAGCATTCCAAGCGCCGCCGCCGTCAGCATCGCTCGCCCGGTTCTCTGCTTCATCGCTCTACCCCACGGATCGCGTCCGTTGCATTTCAACCTGCCATAGTAAACGCAGCGTTAGCAAAAGCTTTATGCCGGCGAGACCGCATCTCGCGGCCGGCCCGAAGCGGCACACATCGCGGCCGGGCCGTGAAGACCCCACAGGCCCTGCCCCCCGTTAACTCAAATTTAGTGGTGATCTGCGATCCCGCTTGCCGAAGGGGCTGGAGATTTTCCCGCCAGTCGCAATTCTCAGGGGGATTTGGCCTTGCGCGTTTTGGCATTGGCTTCGCAAAAGGGCGGTTCGGGCAAGACGACGCTCTCCGGTCATCTCGCCGTACAGGCGCAGCGCGCCGGTGCCGGTCCGGTGGTGCTCATCGACATCGACCCGCAGGGGTCGCTGGCCGACTGGTGGAACGAGCGCGAGGCCGAGTATCCGGCGTTCGCACACACGACCGTCGCCCGCCTGGCGAACGATCTCGCCACATTGCGTCAGCAGGGCTTCAAGCTGGCCGTTATCGATACCCCGCCGGCGATCACGATGGCGATCCAGTCGGTCATCACCGTGGCCGAGCTGATCGTCGTCCCGACTCGCCCGAGCCCGCACGACTTGCGCGCGGTCGGCGCCACGGTCGATCTTTGCGAGCGCGCCGGCAAGCCGCTGATCTTCGTGGTCAACGCCGCGACTCCGAAGGCGAAGATCACTTCGGAAGCCGCGGTCGCGCTGTCGCAGCACGGCACCGTCGCGCCGATCACCCTGCATCACCGCACCGATTTCGCCGCTTCGATGATCGACGGCCGCACAGTGATGGAAGTCGATTCGCAGGGCCGCAGCGCGCAGGAAGTCACCGCGCTGTGGCATTATGTCGCCGACCGCCTGGAACGGAACTTCCGCCGCACCGTGTTCGCCGCTCCGGGCGCCGTTTCGCAAATCCCGGGCGCTCACCGTCCGCAGGGCGGCTTCGGCCGCCGCATTGCCCAGTAGGATGGAGGACCACGGCGTGATGAACGAACCCAAGCCGATGGCTTCGCTGGGCTCCTCGCTGCTCGCCCGCAAGGGCAGCGCCAAGCCGGCCATGCGCCCGCAGCTCGCCGGTTTCGCCGGGATGAGCTCGCAGGCCGCGGCGCAGAACCTCGAGGACCTCGGCTGGAACGACATGGGCGAGGACGATTACGCGCCCGTGCATTCCGGAGAGGTGCTCCAGCTGACCCCGGCGCCGCACAATCCCGCGGCGGTCGCTCAGACCGACCGGGCTTCGCCCCGGCCGCTCGTCCGCAGCATGCACGACGAGCTTGCCGCCCGGCTGTCCGAGGCGGAGCCCGCCGAAGAGGCCGAGAAAGCCTCACCCGCTGCAGCCGAACCCCGGAGAAACGCGCCGGCCACGGCAGAGACGGTGCGCGCGCTCGATCTCGTTCGCGCCGAGCGCGCGGCCCAGCCTCGCCGCGCTGCGGGCAAGTCCGGCCGCCGCGCCGCCTTCACCCTGCGCCTCGATGCAGAGCGCCACTTGAAGCTGCGCCTGGCCAGCACGATGCACAACTGCAGCGCGCAGCAGCTGGTCACCGAGGCGCTCGACCGCTTCCTTGACGAAATTCCCGAGATCCAGTCGCTGGCGGCACAGCTCCAGCGCGATTGAAGCCGACCACGAGAGGTCAACCGAGATGAACCGCACTGCCGAGAGCACCCGCACGGCCAAGCTGGCCGCGACCACGGCCCTGGCTGCCGCCCTGCTGGCCGGCTGCGCCACCAGCCCGGCTCCGCGCGCCGATCTCTCCGCCGGAAAGGCCGAGGCCGCGCTGGCGCAGGGCAAGCACGGCCGCGCGATCGAGCACGCCGAAGCCGCGGTTCTCGCCGAACCGCGCAACGCCGCCTACCGCGCGATGCTCGGCTCCGCCTATCTCGACGCGGGCCGCTTCGCTTCGGCAGTGACCACGTTCGACGATGCCGTGAAGCTCGGCGACAGCTCGCCCCGGACCGCGCTGAGCCTCGCCCTGGCGCTCATCGGCATCGCCGATTACCACCAGGCCACTGTCGTTCTCGGCCAGGCGGAAGCGGACATAGCGGCCGACGATCTGGGCCTGGCTTACGCCCTCGCCGGAGAAGCCGAGCGCGGCATCCACATCATGTCCCACGCCATCCGCGGCGGCGACAACACGCCGAAGATGCGGCAGAACCTGGCCTATGCCTACGCGCTCGCCGGGCGCTGGAAGGAAGCGCGGCTGATGGCGGCGCAGGACGTGCCGGCCGACAAGCTCGGCGCCAGGATCGAAGAATGGGCCCACATGGTCCAGCCGCAGGCCTGGCAGGCCCGCGTCGCGGCGCTGCTCGGCGCGCCCGTCGGCGTGGCCGATCGCGGCCAGCCTGTGCAGCTGGCCCTGGCCAATCATCCGAGTGTCGAAGAGCTCGCCGGCCATGCCGCCGCTCCTGCGGCGCCGACAGAAGAGATCCCGCCGCCTCCGGTCCTCGCCGACAACGGCGAACTGCTGCCGGTGGGCGACTCCGCTCCCCTGACTGCAGTGCCCGCTCCTGCCGCCGCTCAGGCCGAGCCGAACGGGCTCCAGCAAGCCTTCGCGGCGCTCGCCCCCGCAGTGGCCAAGCTTGCGCAGGTGACCCACGACGCGATGCAGTTCGTGCAGCAGCCGGTCATCCAGCCGGCCCCGACCCGCGCGGTCGCCGCGCCCAAGCGTGCCGCCGCCGTGCCCGCCGCTCGCCCCGCCCGCACCACGCAGGCCGAAGGCACTCACCTCGTTCAGCTCGGCAGCTTCCTCAGTGAACAGAGCGCCCGCCGCGCCTGGACGACCTACACCAAGCGCTATCCGCAACTGGCCGGCCACAAGATGGTCATCAGCCAGGCCGTCCTGGACGGCAAGCGCTACTTCCGGGTCTCCGCCGCCGGGTTCGGCCAGGCCAGTTCGGCCGCCCTTTGTGGACAGCTGAAGACCAAGGGTCAGGGCTGCATCGCCTATGCCGAGAGCCGCCCGCTCCCCGGCGCCATCGATACCGGCGTAAGGCTCGCGCGGCGCTGAGCCTCGGCCTGAGGGCCCGTTATCCAAGCTCCTATGCCCGGAACCTGCTGACGCGAAGCGGGTTTCCGACGCTATGAACGGAGCGATATCGCTGTTGCTGGCCGCGGCCGCAGGCCCGGCCCCGGCCGCACTTCCCGACATCGAGATCGCCGCCCGCGTGAAGGCACGCGAGGTCAGGATCCGGCAACAAGGCCGCGCCAGCGCCGAGGTGCGCATCGAGCCGGAGGCAGCGAAGCAGGTCCAGGTGGACCGCAACCTGCCCAAAGGCCAATCGAGCTATCGCAATCTCGATCTGACGCTGAAAGTCAAAGGCCGCCTGGCCGACCCACTCACATTATCGACCGACGTACCAAGAACAGGGGACTAAACGATCATGCGCCATGCGTTGCTTGCGACTTCCACTTTCGCCGCCCTCGCACTGCTCGCCGCGCCGGCGCAGGCCCAGCAGCGGCAACAAGGCCAGGCCAGCAGCCCGGCGGTGTCCTATCTCAGCCAGGTCCCGGCCGACCAGCAGCCCGACGTCGTGCTCGACATCCCGAACCTGTCGGTGGAATCCATCACGCTGGACGTGCAGGGCCTCGAAGCCCACGTCTCGCTCAACGCACAGCTCGCCGATCTCCTGAAGCTCAGCGCCGGCGCCGATGTGCGGCTGGACAGCGTCAAGCTCGACATCAAGGGCGTTCAGGCCCAAGCGGCGCTGATCGTGCGGCTCGACAACGTTCGCGCGATCATCGAGCGCACGCTGCAGACGCTCGACAACAACCCGCAGATCATCTCGCAACTGACCGGAACTCTCGACAATGCGGTCAATGTGACCGGAAACGTGGCGAACAACGCGGTCAACACTGTCGGGGATCTGACGAGCAATGTCCTGCGCTCCGGCGCGGTGCTCGACATCGCTCGCAGCGGGCTCACCACCGTCAGCGAAACAGTCAACGCCGCGGGCCAGACCGTGCGCCGCCTCCGCGGCAGCGACGGGGCGGTCTACGAAGTCGTGACCGACACGGCGAACCGGATTCTCCGTTCGACCAGGGTGCAATCGTAGCCTGAAAGCAGAAGCGTTCGTCGAAAGATGAACGCTTTCTTAGTCATTCACGCAGATTGAGGCTGGAAGCGCGCAACAAAGCGCGCGGTGAGGACTCGCCTGCATGAAAACCGGACATGTCGACCGGCGCGCCAAGCGCCTGCGGATGAAATCCTCGGTGCTGCTGCGGAACGGCACCGGCAGCCGCATGAAAGCGCATCTTTTCAATATCTCGCAATACGGCTGCGCGTTGCTGACCGAGAACACGTGCCTGCGTGAAGGCGCGATTTACTCGCTGAAGACGGAAGGCGTGGAGCTGCTGGTCGGCCGGGTGGTGTGGGCCAGGAATCTCTGGGCCGGGCTGGAGTTCACCCAGTCCTTGCACCCCGCGGTAGTGGATCATCTCGCAACCAAGGACGGGATGAACATCCCCGACTACGGCGGCGACGATCTGCTGCACGAGATGGTCCGGCACGAGGCGCCCCAGGGCGGCCGGCCGTTCGATCCGCCCGCACCCAAGACGGTCTGAATCAGCGAGAAGCGGGCTTCTTCGGTCCGCGCTGCCACTTCGCGCGCGCCGGATCGTTCGCCGCGTTCTCCTCGCTCAGCTTGCGCCAGCGGTCGTAGCGGGCCCGGTCCAGCTTGCCGCTCGCCAAATCGGCCTGCACGGCGCAGCCCGGCTCGACCGCGTGGGTGCAGTCGGAAAAGCGGCACTGGCGGGCAGTGACGACGATATCGTCGAACACTTCGGCCACCCCGGCCGCGGCTTCGGACAGCTGCAGCTCACGCATACCTGGGGTGTCCATCAGCCAACCGCCATCGGCGAGCCTGTGCATCTCCCGAACCGTGGTGGTGTGGCGGCCCTTCGCGTCGGCCTCCCGCACCGGCTGGGTGAGTATGCTCTGGCTGCCGCGCAAGCTGTTGATCAACGTAGACTTCCCGACGCCCGACGATCCCAGAAGCGCCACCGTCTCGCCCTTGCCGCACCAGCGGGCGAGGCGCCGGGCGCTCGCTGGGTCCCTGGCATTCAGGGTTTCAACCGTCAGCCCGGGCTGCAAGTCGCGGGCGGCCGCCGCGAAACCTTCGGGATCGTTGGCCAGGTCGGCCTTGGTCAGGACGACGACAGGCGTCACCGCCGCCTCCCGCGCCAGAACCAGATAGCGTTCCAGCCGCGCGACGCTGAAGTCCTGGTTGCACGACGCGACAATGAACACCGTGTCGACGTTCGCTGCGATCAGCTGGACCTTCCGGTCGCTGCCCGGCGCCGGCCGCTTGAACACGGTTGCGCGGCGCAGGATGCGAACGATTTCCATGGTCGTGCGATCGACCAGCAGCCAGTCGCCCACGGCGGGACGATCGTCGGTGGTTTCAGCATCCTTCATGTACGGGGAGATCAGGCAGTCCAGACCGGCGCCGGCGATGGCGATCTTGCCGCGGTGAGCCGCCATGACTCGCACCGGGCACAGGCCCGCGTCCTCGGGCGGAACCTGCTCGCTGAAGAAGGGCCGCCAGCCAAGTTCCGCAAGATCGGAAGCCGCTCTGGTCATCGTAATGCAGGCTGGACCATCGGCTGCGCCCAGGCAAGCACAGCACCGGCTTGCCAGTGCAACCGATCGCGCGAGGCTTCAGCGACCGACAGGCACTCCGCCCTTCCAAAGCGCGGTGACGCGGCCCTCGACCGGCTGGCGATTGAAGGGCGTGTTGCCCGCGCTGGCTGCCATCTTGGCGGAATCCACCACCCACGGCTTCTCCGCGTCGACCAGCGCCAGGTCCGCCTCGGCGCCCGCGCGCAGTTCCCCGGCATCGACGCCCAGCAGCCTTGCGGGTGCGGCGGCGACGAGTTCGAAGGCGCGCTCGATGGCGATCACCCCGTCGCGCACCAGCGTCAGCGTCATGGCCAGCAGCGTTTCGGCCCCGGCCATTCCGGGTGCGGCATCCACGAAGGGCAGGCGCTTGTCCTCCGGCCCGCGCGGATCGTGGCCGCTGGAGATGACGTCGATCGTGCCGTCGCCGATCGCCGCGATCACCGCTTGCCGGTCGTCCTCGCTGCGCAGCGGGGGGGAGAGGCGGGCGAACGTGCGGAAATCCTGCAGCGCCAAATCGGAAAGCATGAAATGCGCGGGCGTGACGCCGGCCGTCACCGGCACGCCGCGAGCCTTCGCGGCGCGCACCAGGGCCAGCGCCCCGCGCGTGGTCACCTGGCGGAAATGCAGCCGCGCGCCGGCCATTTCGGCCAGTGCGATGTCCCGCGCCACCGCCAGCGCTTCGGCTTCGGCGGGAGCGCTCGGCAGGCCGAGGCGGCTCGCCATCTCGCCTGCGGTGGCGACCGCGCTGCCGGTCAGTCCGCCGTCTTCGGCATGGCTGACGACCACCAGGTCGAGCATCGCGGCATATTGCAGCAGGCGCAGCATCGTGCCGCTGTCGGCGATCCATTGCCGCCCTGTCGCGACTGCCTTGGCCCCGGCTTCGCGCATCAGCGCCAGCTCCGCCAATTGGGTGCCGGCGAGCCCGACCGTGGCGGCGGCGAGCGGGTGGACCCACAAGTCGGGCTTGCCGCTCTGGGCCGCGAAACGCACCGCCGAGGGGCGGTCCAGCGGCGGAGCCCGATCCGGCATCAGCCCGGCGCGCGTAATCCCGCCGAAATGGAAGGCTGGCTTGTCGACCGCGAAGACGCCGAGGTCGATGAGACCGGGCGCGACCAGCGCGCCGCGCGCGTCGACGATCTCATCGCCGTTCTGCGGGTTCAAGTCGCCGAGCGAAGCGATCCTGCCTTCGACGCAGCGGATCGCGCCGGGGGTCACGCCAGAGGGCAGAACCAGACGTCCGCCGGTGATGACGAGGGGGCGCTGCTGCTTCATGCCCAGCCCTCCAAGCCGCGCGCGCGGCGGGTCAGCACGTCGAGGCATGCCATGCGGATGGCCACGCCCATCTCCACCTGGTCGGTGATGATCGACTGCCCGGCGAGTTCGGCCACGTCGCTGTCGATCTCGACCCCACGATTCATCGGCCCGGGATGCATGACGATCGCATCCGGCGCGCAGCGCCTGAGGCGGGGCAGCGTCAGTCCGTAGAGATGGCGGTATTCGCGCGGCGAGGGAATGAACTGCCCTTCCATCCGCTCGCTCTGCAGCCGCAGCATCATGACCACGTCGGTCCCGGCAAGCGCCGCTTCGAAATCGTGGAACGGCTCCGCCCCCATCGCCTCGATCCCGGCCGGCATCAGCGCAGGCGGCGCACAGACGCGCACCACCGCGCCGAGCGCCTGGAGGCAGAGGATGTTGGACCGCGCCACGCGGCTGTGCAGCACATCCCCGCAGATCGTCACCTTCAGGCCATTGAGACTCTCGCGCCCTTGCTCCCGCAGCTTGTTGCGCAGCGCCAGCGCGTCGAGCAGCGCCTGCGTCGGGTGCTCGTGCTGCCCGTCCCCGGCATTGAGGACCGGACAGTCTACCTTACCGGCGATCAGCGCCACCGCTCCGCTCGACTGATGGCGGATGACGATCGCGTCGGCGCGCATCGAGTTCAGCGTCACCGCCGTGTCGATCAGCGTCTCACCCTTCTTCACGCTCGACTGGGCCGCGTGCATGTTCACCACGTCGGCGCCGAGGCGCTTGCCCGCGATCTCGAAGCTCAGCAGCGTGCGGGTCGAATTCTCGAAGAAGGCATTGATGATCGTCAGGCCGGACAGCGCATCCGAATGCTTGGACGACTGGCGGTTGAGCGCGACCCACTGCTCCGCTTCGTCCAGCAGGTAGAGGATCTCGTGGGTTTCGAGCTGGCCGATCGACAGGAGGTGCCGATGCGGGAATGCCCTTCCGCCGGCCGGGTAGCGGCCCGCGTGGGAGGTGTCTGCTGGCGATGTCATTAAAGGCCAGCGCTTAGTGAAGTGAACCCGGGGGCTCAAGCGCTTTCGGCTGGCACCGCACGGCGCGCCCCCTTAAGGGATCGAAGAACAGGGGCTTCGATGGCTATCGGGAAAGCACGCATGAGTTTTGCAGGCAAAGTCTGGCGGCTGCTGGTCGGGATCAAGGATGCGCTCGCCCTCGTGTTCCTGCTGCTGTTCTTCGGCGCCCTGTTCGCCGTGCTCAATGCCCGGCCCAGCCCGGCCGCGGTGCGCGAGGGCGCACTGCTGCTGCAGCTCGACGGCACGATCGTGGAGGAACGCTCCGCCATCGACCCCTTCCAGACCCTGCTGAGCAGCGCCGTTCCCACCCGCGAATATGCGGCGCGCGACATCGTTCACGCGATCGACGAAGCCGCGAAGGACAAGCGGATCAAGGCGCTGGCGCTCGACCTCTCCACGTTCCTGGGCGGCGGCCTGGTCCACATGGAAGAGATCGGCGATGCGCTCGACCGCTTCCGCCGCACCAAGAAGCCCGTGCTGACTTACGCCGTCGCCTATACCGACGATTCCCTGCTGCTGGCCGCGCATTCGACGGAAATCTGGATCGATCCGCTGGGCGGCGCCGCCATTGCCGGGCCGGGCGGGCACAGCATCTACTACGCAGACCTGCTGGAGAAGCTGCGGGTCAACACGCACGTCTACCGCGTGGGCACCTATAAGAGCGCCGTGGAGCCCTATATCCTATCAGGGATGTCCCCGGAGGCCCGGGAGAACGCCGAGGCGCTCTACGGCTCGCTATGGCAAGAATGGCAGGCCAACGTGAAGCAGGCCCGGCCCCAGGCGAATATCGCGCTGGCGACGCAGCAGATCGAAGCCTGGCTGGAACAGAGCAGCGGCGATCTCGCCAAGGCGGCCGTGCAGGCGGGGCTGGTCGACAAGATCGGCGACCGGGTGGCCTGGGGCGAGCATGTCGCCACCATCGCCGGTGAGGACCAGTGGGACGACAAGCCCGGCGCCTTCGCCGCGACCGACTTCGACACCTGGCTGGCGGAGATCGATCCGGCCGACATGAGCGCGCAGACGGGTTCGGGCAATCCGGTCGGCGTCATCACCATCGCCGGCGAGATCAGCGACGGACGGGCCGGCCCCGGCGAGGCGGGCGCCGAGCGCATCGTGGAACTGCTGGACGAGGCGCTAGACGAGGACTTTGCCGCGCTCGTCGTGCGGGTCAATTCCCCCGGCGGCACGGTCACCGGCTCCGAAGCCATTCGCCGGGCGATCCTGCGGCACAAGGCGCGCGGCATCCCGGTGGCGGTCTCGATGGGCAACGTCGCCGCTAGCGGCGGATACTGGATCGCCACCACAGGGGACCGGATCTTTGCAGAGCCGGAGACGATCACCGGCTCCATCGGCATCTGGGGCGTGGTTCCCACGTTCGAGAACACCCTGGCGCAGTACGGCGTGACCAGCGACGGGGTGCGCACCACGCCGCTCTCGGGCCAGCCGGACCTGTTCGGCGGCTTCACGCCGGAGACCGACGCGCTGCTCCAGCGTTCGGTCGAAAGCGGCTACTTGCGCTTCCTCGACCTCGTCGCCCGCTCCCGCGGCATGACCACCGCGCGCGCGGACGAACTCGGCCAGGGACGGGTGTGGGACGGCGGCAGCGCCCGGCAGCTCGGGCTGGTCGACCAGTTCGGCGATCTCGACGCCGCGCTCGCCTGGGCGGCCGGCCAGGCCAAGCTGAAGGAGGGCGGTTGGTATCCGCAGTACCTCGGCGAGCCTGCCGACTCGTTCGATTCGTTCCTCCTGACCCTCATCACCGGCGACGAGGGCGAGGCTCCGCAGGCGCGCGACATGTTCGGCTACTTCGCGGGCCGGCAGGCGGAGCTCGGCGACCGCCTGCTCGCCGATCTGGACCGTCTGATGGGCATGCGCGGAATGCAGGCCTTGTGCCTGGAATGTCCCGCCGGCCGGACCACCGCCCGCCCGGCCCGGCCATGGGCTTCCGAAGCGCCCGGGCTCGCTGGCATGGTCGCTCGCCTGCTGCTCGACTGAGCGCTTGTCATCGCCCCCGCACCGTGGCAAAGGCGCGCGCCTGTCCAGGCAGGACGGGCGCGTAGCTCAGTGGTAGAGCACACCCTTCACACGGGTGGGGTCGCAGGTTCAATCCCTGCCGCGCCCACCATCACCTCAGCTGCGTGATGCGGCGGCCTTGGCGTCCGAGGTGATGCCGTAAGTCTTCACGTAATCGCCGAGTTCCTCGAGCACGCGGCCGGGCGTCAGGCCGAATTCCTCCAGGCTGTAGCGGTGCGGGTGGCGCTTCAGGTTGCGGGTGCGCAGCTGGTAGCGCTCCATCGCCGGCAGCGCCGGGGCGATGTCGAAGCCGATGAAGTCGTAGACACGGCGCATGGCCGCCCGCCAGTCGTTATCCATCTCCTCGTAGTGCACGTCGATGAAGCGGCTGCGCGGAATGTCGTCGCGCGCCTTCCGCATGCGGTCGATCTGCAGGCGCGTCTTGCGCAGCCATTCCTCGCCGATCTTTCGGGCGTCGGCATGATCGGAATAGATGATCGTCTGGTTCCAGGCCAGCGAGGCGGCGCTGCCGACCACCGACAGCGGATCGCGGTGGGTGAAGATCAGCCGCGCATCGGGGAAGACCTTCAGCAGCGCCGGCAGGTCGAGCATGTGCTGAGGGGTCTTGAGGATCCACGGCCGCAGGCTCGATGCCTGCTGCGCCCATCCCGTCAGCTGCAGCAGGCGCGCCATCTGCAGGTAGGCGGGCAGCGGGTCTTGCCGCTCCGACCAGCGGCCGTAGCTCGGCACCCACCACTGCGCGTCGTGCTTCGTGCTCCAGAAGCTGTTCACGAGCAGGCCAAGCTCCTCCTCCGGCTCCATCGGCCCGGTCGGGTGGATCGTCAGCGTGCGCGGGTTGGCAAGCCTGGCCACACGCATGATCCGGCCGGCGAGCACGATCCGCGAGTCGGGTCCCCCGTGCCGGAAGTCCGGGCGCGGCACAGGGCTGATCGTCTCGAAGCTGCGCAAGTGCGTGAAGCGGTGATCGCTGGCGAGCAGGCGGTGCATGCGCGTCGTGCCCGAACGCATCGGGCCGACGACGATCACCGGGTGCGGCAGCGGGCGCGCGAGGATCTCCGGATGGCGGTCGAACCACTGCTGCGCCCACAGCCTGTCGTGCAGGACTTTCTCGAACTGCTTGCCGGCCGCCCATCGGCCCGCCGCGTTGAGGCGCGCCTCCGCGTGAATCGCCTCCAGGAGCTTCCTGAATGGCTGCTCGAACCAGGGATCGCCGAAATCGTCGAGACCGGTGTACTCGCGCGCCCGCTCCATGAGTGCGCGCCGTTCGAGCTGGGGTTCTTCGGCTAGGCCGGTCCTGCGGGCCAGCCGCATCCCGGCACTGAGGATATCGATGAAGTGCGTGCGCCGCGGGGGGAGAGTGGTCAGGTCGTGCACTTCCTTCCCTCAGGCGGCTAAGATAATCTCGCGCCGGTCTTGCGGCCCGCCTGAGGCCGCATTGCAAATCAGACGCTTTGCGGCAACCCTCGTTCCCGCTGCTGTCTCTGCTGCGCTCTTCGCTGGACAACGCGCCCGGGCTGCCTTTCGGCTGCTTGCAGCCGCCGCATCGTACAGGCATAGCCCCCCGCCATGCACGATCTGCGCTTCATTCGCGAAAACCCGCAAGCTTTCGACGCCGGCCTGACCGCGCGCGGAGCCGAGCCCGCCGCCGACCGCATCGTGGAGCTGGACGAACGCCGCCGCGCGCTCACGACGCGGCTGCAGGAGGCGCAAAGCCGGCGCAACGAAGCCTCGAAAGCGATCGGCGCGGCAATGGGCAAAGGCGACACCGCCACCGCCGAGGCGCTGAAGGCCGAAGTGGCCGAGCTCAAGACCGCGCTGCCGGCGCTCGAGAGCGAAGAGCGCGCGCTGGGGGAGGAACTGGACGGCGTCCTGGCGGCCCTGCCCAATCTCCCAGCAGAAGACGTGCCGCTTGGCGCCGACGAGAGCGAGAACCGGGAAGTCTCCCGCTGGGGTGAGCAGCGAGAGTTTGCTTTCGAGCCCCGGGAGCACGCCGACCTCGGCCCGCCGCTGGGGCTGGAGTTCGAAACCGGCTCGGCGATGTCCGGCGCCCGCTTCACCTTCCTGCGCGGGCAGATGGCGCGGCTCGAACGCGCGCTCGGCCAGTTCATGCTCGACCTGCAGACCGGCGAGCGCGGCTACACCGAATGCATCCCCCCGCTGCTGGTGCGGGACGAGGCCGCGTTCGGTACCGGGCAGCTGCCCAAGTTCGCCGACGACTTGTTCCGGACGACCGACGGCCGCTGGCTGATCCCCACCGCCGAGGTCAGCCTGACCAATTCCGTGCGCGACCGCATTCTCGAGGACCTGACACAGCCCATCCGCCTGACCGCCCTCACCCCATGCTTCCGCTCGGAAGCGGGCGCGGCGGGCAAGGATACGCGCGGCTACATCCGCCAGCACCAGTTCTCCAAGGTCGAGCTGGTCACCGTCTGCCGGCCGGACGATCACGAGGCCGAGCACGCGCACATGGTCCGCTCGGCCGAGCTAGTGCTCGAAGCGCTCGAGCTGCCCTATCGCAAGGTGCTGCTGTGCACCGGCGACATGGGCGCGACGGCGAAGCGGACGTTCGACCTCGAGGTCTGGCTTCCCGGCCAGGGCGCCTACCGCGAGATCAGCTCGGTCAGCTGGTGCGGCGATTACCAAGCCCGGCGGATGAACGCCCGCTACCGCCCCGAAGGCGCCAAGAAGACCGAGTTCGTCCACACCCTCAACGGCTCCGGACTGGCGGTCGGGCGCACGCTGGTGGCGGTGCTAGAGAACTACCAGCAGGAGGACGGCTCGGTCGCCGTGCCTGCCGCGCTGCGCGGGTACATGGGCGGCGTCGAAGTGCTCACCTCAACTCAAAACCGTTCGGGCTGAGCTTGTCGAAGCCCCGCCCTCTCTCGCCGCGTGAAACGCGCTGGAACAATGGCCCTTCGACAAGCTCAGGGCGAACGGCGATAGGTGTTTCGCTGTGAGAATCCTCCTAACCAACGACGATGGCATCTACGCCCCTGGCATGGCGCTGCTGGAGCGCATCGCCAGGACGCTGTCGGACGACGTCTGGGTCTGCGCTCCGACCGAGGAGCAGTCCGGCACAGGCCATTCACTGACCCTGCACTTGCCCGTGCGGCTGCACGAGCATGGGGAGAAGCGCTTCGCCGTCACCGGCACGCCGACCGACGCGGTCAACCTGGCGCTCCGCAAGCTGTTCACCGACCGCAAGCCCGATCTCGTGATCTCGGGCATCAACGCGGGCGAGAACCTGGCCGACGACATCACCTATTCGGGGACGATCTCGGCAGCGATGGAAGGTGCGCTCGCGGGCATCAAGGCCGTGGCCATGAGCCAGGCGATCCGCGACGGCGACCACGGCTTCTCCGCCGCCGAAGCCTGGGCGCAGCAGGTGCTCGCGCCGCTGCTCGACGTGCCGATGGCGCCGCGCACTCTGGTCAACGTCAACTTCCCGGCGCGCGCGGCCGAGGACGTGCGCGGCATCCGCCTGACCCGGCAGGGTTTCCACGACTACTCGCGCGGCTCGCTGATCGAGGGGACCGACCCGCGCGGGCGGAGCTACTACTGGTTCGGCTTGGAGGACGTCGAGCACACGCTCGACCACGGCACGGATCTCGAGGCGGTCGACGACGGTTATGTCTCGATAACCCCGCTGCAACTGGACCTGACGCATCATCCATCGATCGCCACATTGGCTGAAAGCTATGCGCAAATGAATCTCGAGACGGCCCGAGGCGATTGATCATGGCGCGCTGGAAGGATGCAGCGCAGAAAGCCGAAGCGACCCGCGCGCGCCGCTTCAATCCCCTGCGCCGCGCGGTCAAAGTGCCGGTTTGGGCCGACATCGCCATTCGCCTCGGCGCGGCCTTGGCGCTCGTCTCGGTCGTCGTCCTGATCCATTGGCTGGACCGCGACGGGCTGGTCGATTCCGCCGACGGCCATGTCAGCTTCCTCGACGTGGTCTATTTCACGATGATCTCGATCACGACCACGGGCTTCGGCGACATCGCGCCGATTTCGGACCGCTCGCGATTGTTCGAGGCGATCATCGTCACGCCGATCCGGGTCGCCGTGCTCGTCATCTTCATCGGCACGGCATATGCATTCGTAATCAGGCGCAGCTGGGAGAAATGGCGCATGGCCCGCATTCAAAGAGACCTTACCGACCACATTGTGGTGCTGGGCTACGGCGTCTCGGGATCGGAGGCCGTGGCCGAGCTGATCGCCCGGGGCACCGATCCGGAGTGCATCGTCGTGATGGATCCCGACGAGGAGCGGCTGACCCTGGCCGGGGAACTAGGCTGCAACATCATCGCAGCGGACGCGAGCCGGGACGACAACCTCAGGGCCGTGCAGATCGCGCAGGCGAAGACGGTGCTGGTCTCGGCCGGGCGCGACGACGCCTCGATCCTGATCGTCCTGACCGTTCGCCACCTCGCGCCCAAAGTGCCGATCAGCGTGGTCGTGCGGGCGGTCGACAACGAACTGCTCGCCAAGCAGGCCGGGGCCGACAACGTCATCAATCCGGTGCGCTTCACCGGCCTGCTGCTGGCCGGGAGCGCGCAAGGAGCGCATGTAGCCGACTACATGGCCGATCTCGCCTCTGTCGACGGGCGGGTCCAGCTCGTCGAGCGGCCGGTGCGTCCGGAAGAAATCGGCAAGTCCCTCGGCGAACTGTCGAGCGGCGGCAAAGGCCTGCGCATTTATCGCAACGGCGGCGCCTGCGGCTTCTGGGAGCACGAAGCCTCCGAGCTGCAGGAAGGCGACGTGATCGTGGAGATCAGGCCGAGCGACACCGCCGCGAAGGACTTCACCCGCTAGCCGCTCAGTCGAGCGCCGCGAACACTGCGCCCATGGCCGCCATGCCGACGATCAGGTGCCCGGCATCGATCAGGAAGAGCTTCAGCGGTTTGCGCAGGAACAGGTAGTTGATCCCCACCGCCGGGGCCATCAGCATCGCGCCATAGCCGACCGCGATCATCATCTTGGCCCGATCGCTCGGGCCGGTCATGGCGTACTGGTGCGCTAGGGTCGTTGCGATCAGCAGCTCCAGCAGGAATGCCAGGCCGTAGATCAGCGGCATGTTGGCGGTCTTGAGCTGCTCCTCGCCGAAGCCGGATGCGCTCTGCCACGCCTTGCCGAACAGCACGGTGTACCAGATGGCGCCGACCACGAAGAACGCCAGCGCGCCCAGGAACACCGCAAGCCAATCGATATTGCCCATAATCCCCTCCCCTACGGCGACCCAACGCGAGACTAGCGGAAACGCTGCTTTCAGTGTAGGGGGCCCGTCAATCATGACAATCTCGACACCCGCAGTTCGCTCCATTCCGGAGGCGAAGAAGATCGGCATGGTCAGCCTCGGCTGTCCCAAGAACCTCGTCGATTCCGAGCGCATCCTGACCAAGCTGCGCGCGGACGGCTACGCGATGAGCGCCGATTACGACGGTGCGGACGTCGTGCTGGTCAACACTTGCGGCTTCCTCGACTCGGCCAAGGAGGAGAGCCTCGAGGCCATCGGCGAAGCCATCGCCGAGAACGGCCGCGTGATCGTGACCGGCTGCATGGGCGAAGAGGCGGAGACGATCCGCGCCCGCTTTCCCCAAGTCCTCGCCGTCACCGGCGCGCACCAGTACGAGCAGGTGGTAGAGGCCGTCCACACGGCCGCACCACCGACCCAGGGGCCGTTCGTCGACCTGATCCCGCAGCCCGACGACGTGAAGCTCACGCCGCGGCACTACAGCTACCTGAAGATTTCCGAGGGCTGCAACCACTCCTGCGCCTTCTGCATCATACCCGCCTTGCGCGGGAAGCTCGCCAGCCGGCGCATCGATGCCGTGCTGCGCGAGGCGGAGAAGCTCGTCGCCGCGGGCACGAAGGAGCTGCTGGTCATCAGCCAGGACACTTCCGCCTACGGCGTCGACACCCGCCACGAGGAGCGGATGTGGAAGGACCATCCCGTCCGCGCGCATATGACCGATCTCGCCCGCGAGCTCGGCCAGTTGCGCACGCCCGGCGGCGAGACCCCGTGGGTGCGGCTGCACTACGTCTATCCCTACCCTCACGTCGACGCGGTCATCCCGCTGATGGCCGAGGGGCTGCTGACGCCGTACCTCGACATTCCGTTTCAGCACGCCAGCCCCAAAGTGCTGCGCGCCATGAAGCGCCCGGCCAACGAAGCCAAAGTGCTCGAGCGGCTGAAGTCCTGGCGCGCGATCGCGCCCGACATCACCATCCGCTCCAGCTTCGTGGTCGGCTTTCCCGGGGAGACCGAGGACGATTTCCGCTACCTGCTCGACTGGCTGGAGGAAGCCCAGCTCGACCGGGTCGGCGCGTTCCGCTTCGAGCCTGTCGAAGGCGCCGCGGCCAACGCCCTCCCGGATCACGTGCCGGAAGCGGTGAAGGAAGAACGCTACGCCCGGATCATGGAAGTGACCGAGCGGATCAGCGCCGCCAAGCTGACAGCCAAAGTCGGCCGCACCCTGCCGGTGATCGTCGACGAAGTCGGCGAGCCGGACGAGGACGGCGACATCGGCGCCACCGCCCGCAGCCAGGCCGATGCGCCCGAGATCGACGGCCAAGTGTTCCTGCGCAATGTGCCCGCAACGCTGCAACCCGGCGACTTCGCGAGCGCGTTGATCGAGGACGCCGACGCGCACGACCTTTACGGCGTGATCGGCTGAACATGCTTCGACAGGCTCAGCACGAACGGTGCTGGGTTAAGTTGCAGGCATACTCGCCCCACCCCCCGTTCGCCCTGAGCTTGTCGAAGGGCCGCACTTCACTCCAGCACCGCACCAGAGGAAAAGCGGTGCTTCGACAAGCTCAGCACGAACGGGAGTAGAGTTGACCCCTAGCCCCTCCCGCTTGCGGGAGGGGCTAAGGGTGGGCATAGTTACTCCGCCGGCTCCAAAACCGCCGGCTGCACCGGACGTGCCACGGCGCGGCCCTGGTTGCGGCGGAACCAGAAGCTCCAGGCGGCGAGCGTGCCGAGAAGCACCAGCGCGAGGCCGCCGAACGTCAACGCGACGCGCCAGAGGACCCCACCGACTTTGCCGGCGTGGAGCGGGTAGTACTTCTCCTCGATCGCCGAAGCGGTGTCTCCGGCGGCGGGATCGTCCGTGGCAACGACTTGCGCGGTGGCGGGATCGAGCCAGACGTAGGTGCGGCCGTTGGGAGTCCATTCGAACGGCTGCTTCATCCGCAACGCGAGCGGCTCGCCGGGTTTTACCGGCAGCATCAGGCGGCGGGGCAGCGCATCCGGGAAGGCAGCCTGAGCATTCGTCATGACCGTGCTCCAGTCGGTCTGCGGACCATGGGCGGCTAGGCCCGTCGGAAGCATCGGTTCGGCTCGCTCTGGCCCCGCCCAAGGCGACACCAGCGCGGTGGAAACGGCCGGGAAGATCATCATTGACCCGGTGAACGCCGCCAGAAGCAGCAGCGGCGAGGCGACGACGCCGATGTCCCGGTGCTGGCGGACGATCGCAGGGCGGGTCATGCGTGCCGGCCAGAGGCGGAACTTGAAGGTGCGGCGCGTGCGCCACCAGAGGATCAGTCCGGTGACGGCAAAAGCGAACAGCAGGAGGCCGAGCACGCCGGTGACATATTTGCCATCTTCGCCCAGAAACAGATAGTGGTGAAGGTCGAACAGCCAGAGCTCCGGCCGGCCCCACATGCTGTCCCAGCGGTCGACCACCCGGCCGGCTTGGTCGAGATAGGCCCCGCCGCCGCCGGCATAGATCGCCTGGTGCAGGCCCAGGTCCTCGTTGGCGAAGGTGATCCGAGTGAGCGAGCGATCCTCGGCGAGCGCAGCGGCGACGGCAGCGCCGATGGCCGCCGGTTCGGCGACCAACGCATCGCCTGCGCCGGGAAGGCCGATCCAGCTCTCCTCCCACACCAGCACGGTGCCGCTAAGGCCGATGACGGCCAGCAGCAGCCCGGCGATGGCGCCGGTCCAGCGGTGGAGGAGAGCCAGCAGGTTCATCAGAAAGCGCCGCGCCAGCTGAGGGTGACGGTGCGCCCGCGCCCGGCGAAGAAGCGATCGTTGTCGGTGATCCGCACCGTGTCGCTGTTGTAGGTGATGTAGTACTCGTCGGTCAGGTTCTGCGCCGCGAGAGCGAATTCGCCGAGGCCCGTGCGAAGGGCGAGATAGGCGTCGAACAGGGTGTAGCCCTCGAAGTCGGTCCGCGTATCAGCATCGTTGAACGAGCGTTCGAGATACATTCGCGCCTGGACGCGGGCGCTGAGCGGGCCGCGGGTGAAGTCGGCGGCGAAGTTGGCACGGTCGGGCGAGATGTTGGCACCGTCGAGGTCGTTGTTGACCAGTTCGTCGGCATCGTTGCTGTCGGTCTGGCCCTCCACCTGGGCATAGCCGCCGCTGAGCGTGAGGCCGGGCAGCGGAGTGCGCCAGGCGAGGCTCGCCTCCAGCCCTTCGATCTCGATCGGCTCGCGCGCGACGCTGAAGATGCCGTCCGCGCCTTCGACCAGCAGCGACCCGAGATCGCTGGACGACCAGAAGTAGCCGGCCGAGGCGCTGATCGGGCCGCGGTCCCACTCCAGGCCCAGTTCGCGGTTGTTGGAGATGACCGGCTCGAGCGCGATATAATCGTCGATATCGACACCTTCGTCCTCGATCGCGCGCAGGATACGCCCGACGTCGGCGATGGTGTAGCCTTCGGCGTAGGACCCGTAAGCGCGCAGGCCCTTCATCGGCTCGATCACTATGCCGCCGTTGAGCAGCAGCTTGTCGAAGCTCGGGCTGCCGCCGGAGACGAAGACCGGCTTGTACGTCGCGACATTGGCGGGATTGGTGGCGCCGTAGAAGGCCAGGGTCTCGTAATCGCGGACCTTGAGCTGGACGTTCTCCCAGCGGGCGCCGCCGGCGAGACGGACGACCCCGTTCAGCAGACCGAGGTTGGCCTGGGCGAAGGGCGCGAGGCTGCGGAAATCGGTTTGCGGCACCCAGTCGCGATCCGTCTGGACGAGCGACTGCTTCGTGCGGTCGTACAGGGCATCGAACCCGCCGGTGAGGAACAGGTCGCTCAGGACCTCGCGCTCGTAGGAGAGCTTGCCGCCGATCTTGCGCGAGCGGTTGGCCGACTGGTCGAACAGGGCGCCGGTGGGGTCGATCGCCGGATCCTGGAAGGTGGCGAAGGTTCCGCCACCGAAGACATCGTTGGTGCGGCTGAAGAATGCCTGGGCGTTCAGAGTGCCGCCGGCGAGGTCGTCATCCACCAGGGAGGCGGAGAGCAGCTCGGCGCGGTTCGACGGCAAGTCGCCGGGCTGCCGGCCCGGCCTGCTGCTGGCGGGAATGCCCAACGTCCGGTTGCCGCGAACGAGCTCGTAGTTGCCGTTGCCTTCGAGCTCGAAGCGGTTGGCGACGACCTCGAGCCGGGCGCTACCGGAGAGCTGGTAGCCGAAGCGGCCGAAGACCGACCAAGAATCGCTGTCCTGCACTTCGCCTTGCGTGCCGTCGACGCCGATGCGGTTCTCATGGCCGTCGAGGAAGGCGCCGCGGCGCTCGAACGTGCCGCCGACGCTTATGTCGAAGGCCCCGGCGCGGTAGCCGACGAGCGCGCCGGCCTTGCCGCCGAGGGCTTCTCCGTCGAAGCCCTGGGCCACAGTGCCCTGCAGCAGCGTGCGTACGGAGACTCCGTCGCGCGCGGGAGCGCCGACCGTGACCTGGTTCACCACGCCCCCGGTGCCGCCGATGCCCTGGAGCGCATTGGAGCCGTAGATCACCTCCACCCGGTCGATGAAGAACGGATCGATCGTGTACCCGTCCCGCGAACCGTCACGGACCGGAGTCGACTGGGCGATCCCGTTGATCGCGTAAAGCGGCGAACGGCCGCGAAGGCTCTCCCCGGCGCCGGAGAGTTTCTCACGCGTCGGCGAGAACGACGGCAGCAGCGCCGAGACCGCGTCCACGGTGGAGCCCGAAATCTGCACCTGCCGTTCGAGCGCCTCGGCATCGATCACGTCGGTCGCCATCGGCAGAGCCGTGGCGGGGAGCTGGGTGCGCGCGGCAGTGACGACGATCGGCGTTGCGCCGTCTGCTGGCCGGGTTCCGCTCCCATCCTGCGCCAGCGTCGGGGTGGCGATGGCGAGCGAAGCGGCGGCGACAAGCAGATTAGAGCGAATGGACATTGGACCTCCCTATTTTCGGGGGGCCCTATCGCGGCTGCGAATAATTATCAATAGCGGTTCATGGTCCGATTGCATGTTTCACCGGATCGTCACGGAACCGTCGCGAGCCTGTCTCCAGCCGCTCCTATCGGCCCGCTCGGACACAAGGGAACAACCGGAGGGAACCCCCATGAGACTGAAGTATCTTGCCGCCGCCAGCACGTTCGGGCTGTCGGCCGCATCCATGTTCGCAGCGCCCGCAACGGCGCAGTCGACCGGCTCGGTCGAGTTCGAGGAGAACGAGATCGTCGTGACCGGCGCTTTCGAGCGCGGCATCGGCGGCGTCGAGCTTCCCGATACGGCCAAGGCCAAGCAGGTCCTCGACCAGGAGATCATCCGCCGCCAGCGCCCCGGCCAGACAATCAACGACAGCGTCAACCTGGTGCCCGGCGTCAGCTTTCAGAACAACGACCCGTGGGGCTCCGGCGGCGGATCCTTCACCATCCGCGGCTTCGCGTCGGACCGCGTGTCGCAGACGCTCGACGGCCTGCCGCTGAACGATTCCGGCAACTACGCGCTCTACACCAACCAGCAGGTCGACAGCGAAATCCTCGAGGAGGTGAACGTCAACCTGGGCGTGACCGACATCGACAGCCCGACCGCTTCGGCCACCGGCGGCACGATCAACCTGCGCACCCGCCGCCCGTCGGACATCCCGGGCATCACCGCGACGGCCAGCTACGGCAACATCCTGTCCGATGGCGCGGGAGACCGCCCGTACTACCGGATCTTCGGCATGGTCGATTCCGGCGACATCACCGGCATGGGCACGACCGCCTTCCTCTCGGGCAGCTACACGACCTACGAGAACCCGTTCAACAACTACGGCGAGGTCGAGAAGAAGCAGTTCAACGGCCGCATCCTGCAGGAGATCGGCGGCAACGGCGATTTCGTCTCCGTGGCGGGCCACTACAACGAGAACCGCAACAACTTCTTCGGATCGTTCCCGGTCACCACGCTGATCGACATGATCGAGGACGGCGACAAGACCGCTCGGTTCTATGACATCAACTACCCTTGCGAGCTGGCCGAAGGCGTGGCGGGCGCAGCGGATGCGGCCAATAGCTGCGGAACCGAATTCGACCGCCGCTACAACCCCTCGGACACCGGCAACATTCGCGCGTCGTCGCGCTTCACCCTGGCCGACGGCCTCGTCCTCACGGTCGACCCGAGCTACCAGTATGTGAAGGCGAACGGCGGCGGCACCGTTACCGGACAGGAATATGCCTGCCGCTTCGCCGCGGGCCGTTGCCAGTCGGCCAGCTTCACCGGAGCGACGACGCCGCTGTTCGGCTACATCGGTGGCGCCCCTTACGTCGGCGCCGATCTCAACGGCGACGGTGATATGCTCGACCGGGTCACCCTGGTGGCGCCGAGCCACACCCGGACCCACCGCTACGGCGTGATCTCATCGCTGAGCTATGCGATCAACGACCAGAACCGGGTGCGCCTGGCCTATACCTGGGACCGCGCCAATCACCGCCAGACCGGGCAGGTGGGCCTGCTGCAGGACGACGGCGAGCCGTTCGACGTCTTCCCGATCGACGATCCGCTGGTGGACGTGAACGGAACCACGCTGCAGAAGCGTGACCGCCAGTCCTACGCGATCCTGCACCAGGTGTCGGGCGAGTATCGCGGCAGCTTCATGGACGATCGCCTTGTCACGACAATCGGCCTGCGGGCGCCGTTCTTCACCCGCGAGCTGACGCAGAACTGCTACACCACGTCCGACCGCGGCTTCGTCGACTGCATCCGGCCAGAGGATGCCGCTGCCTACGAAGCAGGAAACCCCTCGGCGGTCCTGCCGCTGACGCGGGAATACGAGTACGACAAGCTCCTCCCCAGCGCCGGGCTGGTGTTCGACGTCACGGGCAACGCATCGGTGTTTGCGAACTACTCCAAAGGCCTGTCCGTCCCCGGAACGGACCCGCTGTACAACTCGCTGTTCTTCCCGGACGTGGAGGAAGCCCGTCCGGCGCCTGAGACGACGGACAGCTTCGATGCGGGGCTGCGCTTCAAGTCGGGAACCCTGCAGGCGCAAGTCGCCGGCTGGTTCACCCGGTACGAAAACCGTCTTGCCTCGGCCTACGATCCGGTGCTGGAGCGCTCCGTCTTCCGCAACCTCGGCCAGGTGGACAAGTACGGCCTGGACGCTTCGGTTGCCTGGCAGCCGACGCGCAACACGATGCTCTACGTGTTTGGATCGCTCAACGAGTCCGAGATCAAGGACAACGTGCAGAGCGGCGTGGACGCGGCGGGCAACCCGGTGTTCCTCGACACCGCGGGCAACCGTGAAAGCGGCACTCCGGACCTGACCTTCGGCGCCCGCGGGCAAGTCCGCCTCGGGCCGGTCGAGCTCGGCGCCCAGGCCAAGCACACCGGCAAGCGGTTCACCACCGACCTGAACGACGTGGAAGTGGACGGCTACACGCTGGTCGATCTCGACGTGCGGTGGAACGTTACCGAACTGCCGACCGGCGGGACGGTGGCGCTGCAGGCCAACCTGACCAACCTGTTCGACACCTTCTACGTCGGCGGGTTCGGCGGCGGGCTGACCGGCACGCCGTTCGCGCAGATCGGCGCACCGCGCGCCGGCAGCGTGTCGCTGATCGTCGGCTTCTAAGCCGCTCCGGCAGCGGCGGCACTGGGGGGTGCCGCCGCTGCTACTTCTTTTTTCTGCGCTAGGAGTAGATTCATGCGGCCCGCAGCCCTTCTGGCCTCCTACGTTCCGTTCGTCCTGAGCTTGTCGGAGAACGGTAGCGCCGGGCCTCGCGTGGTTCGACAGGCTCACCACGAACGGTGGAGGGAGCTTCCTAAGGCCCTGCCGTTCGTCCTGAGCTTGTCGAAGGACGGTAGCGCCGGGCCTCGCGTGGTTCGACAGGCTCACCACGAACGGAGGAGAGGAGTTGTTCGGAAGGGTTGCGCGGGTGCGCTGGCGCTCCTGGCGCTCGGCGGATGCGCGGCCGACCGAGTGGAGCCGCTTGCCCCGGCCGCGCCTGTCGCGGTCCAGATCCTCGCGCTCAACGATTTCCACGGCACGATCGAAGCGCCCACCGGCGCGGTGGCATACGCAACGCCCAGCGGCATGGAGCAGGCCCCGCTCGGCGGAGCGGCCCGGCTGGCGGCAACGCTCGCTCGCCTGCGCGAAGGTCAATCGCACACGGTGACCGTGGCCGCCGGCGACCTGATCGGCGCCAGCCCGCTGGCTTCGGCCTATTTTCTCGACGAGCCTGCCATCGCGGCGCTGAGCGCGATGGGCCTCGACATCGCCGCAGTGGGCAATCACGAGTTCGACCGCGGGACGGCGGAGCTGCGTCGGGTCCAGGAAGGCGGCTGCGAGGCCCACACGGCACGCCAGCCCTGCGCTCTCGAACCCTTCGCCGGCGCCGGGTTCGACTATCTCGCGGGCAACGTCCTCGACGAGGAGGGGCGCAGCTTCTTCCCCGGCACCGCCGTGCACGATTTCGGCGGCGCGAGGATCGGCTTCATCGGCCTGACCCTGAAGGAGACCGCCGAACTGGTCTCCCCCGCCGGAACCGCCGGCTACCGCTTCGCCGACGAAGCCGGCACGGCCAATGCGCTGGCGGCGGAGCTCAGGGCTGCGGGAGCGGACGCGGTGGTGCTGCTGATCCACCAGGGCGGATCTGTGGAGCCGTACTTCAACCTGGCGGCCTGCCCCGGCCTGTCGGGCGATATCCTGCCGATCCTCGACCGGCTCGACCCGGCGATCGGTCTGGTCGTCTCCGGCCATACGCATGCGGCTTACGTGTGCGAACTGGACGCGGCGGACGGATCGAAGCGCCTGCTGACGAGCGCGGGCCGCTACGGCTCTTTCGTGACGCGGATTGCCATGACGGTCGATCCGCAGAGGGACCGGGTGGTGAGCCTCAAGGCCGAGAACGTGCCGGTGCGCGCCGAAGCGGGCGAGGACCCGGCGGTCGCCGCGATCGTGGAGCGCTATGTCGGAGCGACGGCGCCGATCGCGGCGCGCGTGGCAGGGCGGATCGAAGGTTCGCTGGAGGCACCTGGCGGTGGATTGGACACGCCGGTCGGCAACCTGATCGCCGACGCGCAGCTTGCGGCGACGCGCGGCCCGCAGGCAGGCCGCGCGGAGATCTCGTTCATCAACTCCGGCGGAGTTCGCACGCGGTTCCAGCCGGGGGCGGACGGCAGCGTCACCTACGGGCAGCTTTTCGCGCTGCAGCCGTTCGGCAACACGCTGGTGGTGCTGGAGATGACCGGCAGGGAGATCGGGCAGCTCCTGGAACAGCAATTCACCGGCAGCCAGCCGGCAGAGATCCGCCAGTCGCTGCTGATCCCCTCCGAAGGGTTCAGCTTCGCGTTCGACCGCACGAGAGCGCCGGGAGAGCGGATCGTGGCCATGACGCTGCACGGCCAGGCGATCGAGCCGGAGCGGCGCTACCGGGTGACGGTCAACAACTTCCTCGCCAGCGGCGGCGACGGCTTCACCGTCTTCGCCGAAGCGCGGCCGGTCGCGGAAGGCGGGGCGGATATCGATGCGCTCGAGGCTTACATCGCCGGCGGAGTGACCGCGCCGGCCGGCGGGCGGGTGAGCGAAGTGACGATCGACGGCGCGGATTGATGCGTTGCTAGCATCTTCGTCATTCCGGCGAAGGCCGGAATCCATCGCACCTGTTGTGCCTGAGGCCCGATGGACCCCGGCGTTCGCCGGGGTGACGAGTTTGGCTGAGCCAAAGCCCCCTCCTCTTCAGAGAAGGGGGTTGGGGGTGGTGGAGGCGCAGTGCGACGTCTCGCCAACCGCAGCACCACCCCGCTGCGACTAGGTTCGCCTTCGGCTCACCAAGTCTCGCTGCCCCTCCTCTGAAGAGGAGGGGCGGGCCCCGCCATCGTCCGCAGTGTGATCGAGCGGCGGGTGACTTCCATCGGGGTGATGGAGTGCTCCCAGTCATGGCGGGCTTCGCCGGACAGGAGGTAGAGCGAGCGGGGCGGGAGTTCGACGGTGCGGCGGTCGAAGCCGGCTTCGGTGCGCCGCCGCAGGCGGAGCATCGCCGGTGCCGATAGCGAAAGGCCGAGGACTTCGCCGTACTGCGGACGGTCGCGGTGCCAGCCGATGCCGGCGCCCGGATCGTAGCGGATCAGCAGGCCCTGGACGAAATCCTCGGGCGCGCGGTCCATCAGCGGCGCGAGGCGGGTGCGCAAGTCGGCCAGCCAGGCAGGCAGCGGCGGCGCTTCGGTCGGGCGGGCGCGCTGGTAATCGTAGGCGGAGCCGTAGTTGACCGTGAGGCGCTTGCCTTCCCATTGGCCGAACTGGAACGGCGCGAGCGGTGCGGCGTCGATGAGGGCGGCGAGCCGCTCCTCCTCGGCCTCGCTCACAGCCTCGCGCACCAGCCGGAGGCCGGGGACCGGTGGAGGCGGAGCAAACAGTTCACCCTGCTGTGGCATCCTGCCTATATAGGGTGGCGATGCACCAGACGCTTGCCACTCTTACGTTCGACACCGCCGGGCGGGGCCTCCACGAGATCACCGATGAGGTGGCGGAGTGGCTGGGCTCGGCCGAAATTCGTACGGGCCTCGTCACGCTGTTCTGCCAGCACACCTCCGCTTCGCTGCTGATCAACGAGAACGCGGCCCCGGCCGTGCAGCGCGACCTGCTGCGCTGGCTCGACCAGGCGGTGCCCGAGGGCGGAGGCTACGAGCACGACTCCGAGGGGCCGGACGACATGCCGGCGCATATCAAGGCGATGCTCACCGGCAACAGCCTGACGATCCCGGTGGCGAACGGCCGGATGATGCTGGGCACCTGGCAGGGCATCTACCTGGCCGAGCACCGCCGGCGGCCGCACAGGCGCCACGTCGTCGCCCACGCGCTCGGCGACTGACGCGAAACATAGCGGGCGCGAAACAACCTGGGCCGGTATACGTTGGCCCGGATATGCCCATCGACATCGCCGCCAGCTTCTCCTTCGGGCTGTCCGAACCGACCGACGTGCTCCTGCAGTTCGAGGCGGCGAGGATCCCGGAGCAGCGGATCCTGTCGAGCGAATGCCGGCTGAGCACGGCGGAAAAGCTGGTCCGCGTGCCGGCGCAGGACGGGATCGGCGAACGCGTGTGGCTGCGGGCGGAAGGGGTGTACGAGGTCGAATACCGCGCCCGAGTGTCTGTGGGCCGCATGCTTCCGGACCTTGCCGGGCTCGACTGGCTGCAGCCGCACGCGCTGCCCGGTGAGACGGTGCAGTACCTGTTCGATTCCCGCTATTGTCCGGCGACCCGGTTCCATCCGTTCGTCACCGCCGAGTTCGCCGACCTGGAAGGCGGCGCCCTGATTGCCGCCATGCGGGACTGGGTGGCGGGCAATTTCTCCTACGAGCCGGGCAGCAGCAATTCGAACACCACGGCGCTCGACAGCTTCGTGGAACGGCGCGGCATCTGCCGGGACTATACGCATGTCATGGTCACCCTCGCCCGCGCGGCCTCGATCCCGGCACGCTACGTCAGCGTCTATGCGCCTGGGGTGGAGCCGCCGGACTTCCACGCCGTGGCCGAGGTGTTCCTGGCCGATCACACGATCGTTGGCGGCGGGGCCTGGCACCTGGTCGACGCGACCGGCATGGCCGATCCGGAGCACATGGTGAAGATCGGCGTCGGGCGCGACGCGGCCGACGTCAGCTTCATGACCGTGTTCGGCATGGCCGAGTTCAGGGAGAAGGATGTCAGGGTGACGCTGTCGCCGTGATTTGCCCTTGCCCCTGCCAATGTTGCAGTGCAGCGTCACACGTGAACGAGAGAGGCGAACGACCTCCACAAGGAAGGCACTGACGAGAATGAGCTTCACCGCCGACACTTTGCTGCTGTTCGGGGCCACCGGGGACCTGGCGCGGCGCATGCTGCTGCCTTCGCTCTGCGCGCTGGACGCGGAGAACCTGCTGCCGGAGAACCTGCGTATCGTCGGCACCGCCCGATCAGACATGAGCGACAGCGAGTACCGCAACTTCGCGCGCGAGGCGGTGGAGAAGTTCCTCCCGCACGACCGCCGCGGCGGCATCGCCGACTTCCTCAACCGGCTGCACTACCAGCCGAACGACGTGACCACGTCCGAAGGATTCGACGAACTGGCGAAGCAGGTCGGCGACTCAAAGGACAAGCTGGCGATCTTCCTGTCGACCGCCCCGAGCTTGTTCGAAACCTCGATCGCCGGGCTGAGCCGCGTCGGCTTGGCCGGCGAGGGCGTGCGCATCGGGCTGGAGAAGCCGCTCGGGGTCGATCTCGCGTCGAGCTGCGAGATCAACGATGCGGTGGCCGCGGCCTTCCCGGAAAGGCGCATCTTCCGCATCGATCACTACCTGGGCAAGGAAACGGTGCAGAACCTGCTGGCCCTGCGCTTCGCCAACATCCTGTTCGAGCCGCTATGGAACGCCCAGCACATCGCTCACGTGCAGATCACCGTGGGCGAGACGGTCGGCCTGGAAGACCGGGCCGACTTCTACGACCAGACCGGCGCCCTGCGCGACATGGTCCAGAACCACATGCTGCAGCTCCTCGCGCTGGTGGCGATGGAGCCGCCGACGAGCTTCGGTTCAGGCGCGGTGCGCGACGAGAAGGTCAAAGCCCTGCGCGCGCTGAGGCCGCTGTCGGCCGGCGAGAGCGTGACTGGCCAGTACCGCGGCGGCGCGGTGGGCGGGAAGATCGTGCCCGGATATGACGAGGAGCTCGGCCGCGACAGCGACACCGAGACGTTCGTGGCATTGAAGGCCCATGTCGACAACTGGCGCTGGAAGGGCGTCCCGTTCTATCTGCGCACCGGCAAGCGCCTGCCCGAGCGGGTGACCGAGATCGTCGTGCAGTTCCGCAGCGTGCCGCACTCGATCTTCGAAGGCGCCAGGATGCAACCCAACCGCCTGGTGATCGGCATCCAGCCGGAAGAGAACATTACGCTTTCGCTGATGGCCAAAGTGCCGGGGCTCGACCGGGAGGGGATCGCCTTGCGCCCCGTCCCGCTGGATATCGCCATGCCGGATGCGTTCACCGGCACATACAAGCGGATCGCTTACGAGCGTCTGTTGTTGGACCTCATAGAAGGCGACCAGACCCTGTTCGTCCGACGCGACGAGGTCGAGGCGCAGTGGAGCTGGATCGACGCGATCCGCGCCGAATGGGCCAAGGAGAAGCTGCAGCCGAAGCCCTATTCGGCCGGAAGCTGGGGCCCAAGCGCCGCGATCGCCCTGGCGGAGCGCGATGGAGTGAGCTGGCATGAGTGATTTGTTCACGCGGAGACGCGGAGATGCGGAGGGGGCAATCCGCGGCGTGATCGCTGCGTCTCTTTGTGCGCTCGCAGAGGCGCAGAGGCGCAGAGGGACGATTTCGCGCCGCAGGCGCTCTCCTCGGACGTTGGTTCGAATTCGAGCCGAAGCGCATGGCTTTGAAAGCGGCTTCGCCGCAGCCACAACAACTCTGCGCCTCTGCGCCTCTGCGAGCGCCCTAAAAACCTCCGCGGCTCCGCGGCTCCGCGTGCCGACAAAAATCCTCCCCGGCACGGGGAGGTGGCGCCGGCCGGAGGCCGGTGACGGAGGGGGCCCGCAGCGGCTCCCGACGTTCTCTCGGGCCCCCTCCACCATGCTACGCATGGTCCCCCTCCCCGTGCCGGGGAGGATTTGATGACCACACTTCACCCCACCATCGCCCGGGTCACTGACCGGATCATCGAGCGGTCGCGCGACAGCCGCAGCCGCTATCTCGAGCTGATGCGGATCGAGGGCGAGAAGCATGCCGACCGCAATGTCGCCCTGCCTTGCTCCAACCTCGCTCACGGCTTCGCGGCGATGGGCGAGGACAAGGAGTCGATCGCTACCCAGCGTGGCCCGAACATCGGCATCGTCAGCGCGTATAACGACACGATCTCCTCGCATCAGCCGTTTGGGGCGTATCCGCCGCAGATGAAGATCTGGGCGCGCGAAGTCGGCGCTACGGCGCAGGTGGCGGGTTGCACCCCGGCGATGTGCGACGGGGTGACGCAGGGCACCGACGGCATGGAGCTGTCGCTGTTCAGCCGGGACGTGATCGCGCTCTCGACCGCCGTCAGCCTGAGCCACGCGATGTACGACAGCGTGGCCATGCTCGGCATGTGCGACAAGATCGTGCCGGGCCTGCTGATCGGCGCGCTGCGCTTCGGGTACCTGCCGACGGTGTTCTTTTCCGCCGGGGCGATGCCGACCGGCATCTCCAACAAGGAGAAGCAGCGCATTCGCCAGCTTTATGCGGAGGGCAAGGCGACCCGCGCCGAGCTGCTCGCAAGCGAAAGCGGGTCCTACCACTCGCCGGGCGTGTGCACGTTCTACGGCACCGCCAACTCCAACCTGATGATGCTGGAGATGATGGGCCTGCAGCTGCCCGGTGCGGCCTTCATCAATCCCGGCACGCCGCTGCGCCAGGCGCTGACCCGCGCATCGGTGCACCGGCTGGCGGAGATCACCCGCCACGGCAACGACTACCGCCCGCTGGCGCAGTGCGTCGACGAGCGCTCGATCGTCAACGCGGCGGTCGGCCTGCTGGCGACCGGCGGATCGACCAATCACGCGATCCACGTGCCCGCCTTCGCGCGGGCGGCGGGCGTGATCATCGACTGGGACGACTTGTCGGAACTCAGCGGCGCGGTGCCGATGCTGGCGAAGGTCTATCCGAACGGCGCCAGCGACGTGAACCACTTCCAGAACGCCGGCGGGCTCGGCTTCGTGGTGCGCGAACTGCTGAGCGCCGGGCTGCTCCACCGCGACATCATGACGGTGTTCGGTGACGATCTCGGCGCCTTCGCGCAAGAGCCGTGGCTGGACGGCGAAGAGCTCGCCTGGCGCGATCCGGGCCCTTCCGGGGACGCGGACATCCTGCGGCCGGCGACCGATCCCTTCTTCCCCGAAGGCGGCATGCGGCTGCTGCAAGGCAACCTGGGCCGCGGGATCATCAAGACCAGCGCGGTCGATCCGGAGCGCTGGACCGTCGAGGCCCCATGCCTGGTGTTCGAGCGGCAGGAGGATGTGGCCAAGGCGTTCGCGGCCGGCGAGCTGGACCGTGACGTGGTGGTGGTCATGCGCTTCCAGGGCCCGCGCGCCAACGGCATGCCGGAGCTGCACAAGCTGACCCCGATCCTGGGCGTGGTGCAGGACCGCGGCTATCGTGTGGCGCTCGTGACCGACGGGCGGCTGTCGGGCGCCAGCGGCAAAGTGCCGGGCGCGATCCACGTCAGCCCCGAGGCGCTTGGCGGCGGACCGCTCGCCCGCTTGCGCGATGGGGACATAGTGCGCCTCTCGGCCGAGGACGGCACGCTTTCGACCACGGCGAACCTCGCGTCCCGCGAGCCGGCGCAGATGCGCGAAATCGAGCTCGGCACCGGGCGCGAGCTGTTCGGCATGTTCCGCAACTTCGCCGACGAGGCCGAGCGGGGAGGCTCCGCCATGCTGGCGGTGGGTGGGCTGTGACCGAGCTCATCGCCATCGACGTGGGCGGCACGCATGCCCGCTTCGCCCGCGCGGTGATAACCGATGGGGCGATCGAGCTGGGCGAGCCGGTTACGTTGAAGACCTCCGACTTCGCCGGCATCGAAGGCGCTTGGGACGCTTATGCCGCCCAGGCCGGCGGGCCGCTGCCAGGCGCGGCGGCCATCGCCATCGCCGGGCCGGTGACCGGCGGGACAGTGCGGATGACCAACAACAGCTGGGTCCTGCACACCGGCGCGCTCGACGAGCAGCTCGGGATCGAGAAAGTCACCGTGCTCAACGATTTCGGCGCCGTCGCCCATGCCGTTGCGCGCGCTCCGGCGAGTGAGTTGGTCCATATCGCCGGGCCGGACCTGCCGCTGCCCGAAAGCGGCACTGTGAGCGTGGTCGGCCCGGGCACCGGCCTCGGCGTCGCGCACTTCCACCGGTTTCCCGGCGGCTATCACGTCCAGGCGACCGAAGGCGGCCATGTCGACTTCGCGCCGGTCGACGCGATCGACGACCGGCTGCTGGCGCGCCTGCGCGCACGCCACCGCCGGGTCTCGCTCGAACGCGTGGTCTCCGGCCCCGGGATCGTGGAGATCCGCGCCGTGCTCGGCGCGATCGAGGGGCGGCAGCTCGCCGAGTTGGAGGACAAGACGATCTGGCAGCTCGGGCTCTCGGGCGAGGACCCGCTGTGCGTTGCCGCCGTTCAGCGCTTCTGCCTCTCGCTGGGCAGCGTGTGCGGCGACTATGCGCTGGCCCAAGGGGCGAGCGCCGTTGTCCTGGCCGGCGGGCTCGGCCTCAAGCTCAAGGACGTCCTGCCGCGCTCCGGCTTCGCCGAGCGATTCCTGTTCAAGGGCCGCTACGAGCGGATGATGCAGGGCATTCCGATCAAGTTGATCATCCACCCGCAGCCGGGCCTGTTCGGCGCCGCGGCGGCTTTCGCCAGGGAGCACCTGTGAGCACCATCGAAGACATCATGCGCACCGCCCCGGTGATTCCGGTGCTGGTGGTGGAGGACGTGCGGCAGGCCCGCCCCCTGGCCGAGGCGCTGGTCGCCGGCGGGCTGCGCGTGCTCGAAGTGACTCTGCGCACGCCGGCGGCGCTCGATGTGATCCGCGAGATGAAGCAGGTCGAAGGGGCGATCGTCGGCGCGGGTACGGTCACCAACCCAGCCGAGCTGGAGGCGGCGCTCGAGGCGGGCAGCGAGTTCATCGTCTCGCCAGGCCTCACGGAGACGCTCGGCAAGGCGGCGGTGGCCAGCGGCGTGCCCTTCCTGCCCGGCATCGCCAGCGCTGGCGACATCATGCGCGGGATGGACCTGGGCCTGAACCGGTTCAAGTTCTTCCCCGCCATGGCTGCCGGCGGAGCGCCGGCACTGAAGGCGCTTGCCGCGCCGTTCGGCCAAGTGCGGTTCTGCCCGACCGGCGGGATCAGCGAGGAGACGGCGCCGGAGTGGCTCGCGCTCGATCCGGTGCTTTGCGTCGGCGGCAGCTGGATCGTGCCGAAGGGGCCGCCGGATTATATTGCCATCGCGGAAGCCGCGCGCAGGGCGAGCCGGCTGGGATGAAATCGGTCGGCGATCTCCTCGACCGGCTGCAGGCGCTGCACCGCCGCACCGAGGAGACGCCGCTGTTCAACCCCGTGTTCCAGCTTTCGCTGGACCTCTCGCGGCAGATCGAGAGCGGCGAGCTGACGCTCGACGAGTGCGGAGACCTGATAGCCGAGCTCGAATGCGAGGCCCTGACCAGCCGTGCGCGGCGCCTGCGGCGGCTCGTCGCGCCGGTCGATCCTGCGGCGAACATCGCCGAGTTGGAAGCAACGCTGGCGGACGAGGCGGGCGATTTCTCCGCCTTTCGAGCGCGCTGGGAGAAGCCCCGGCTGCACGCGGTCTTCACCGCTCATCCGACGTTCCTGCTCCCGCCAGCCCAGGCCGAGGCTGTGGCCGAGCAGGCAAGCCGCGAGGGCCCAATCAAGCCTGAAGCCTGCGCCGTTCCGTCGGACCGCACAGGCATCACGCTCGCTTTCGAACATGCGGAGGCGATGCGCGCGATCGGCAATGCGCAGGATGCGCGCGACCGGATCGTCGCAACGCTGCTCGGCGCTGCGCGCGAGCGCTGGCCCGACGAGTGGCACGATTTCTCCCCGCTGCCGTTCCGCTTCGCCCATTGGGTCGGCTACGACATGGACGGGCGCACCGACATCGCCTGGCACGATTCGATCGGCTTCCGCCTATCCGAGAAAGCCGAGCGCCTGGCGCGCTATGCCGCGTCGCTGGAGGCGATCGATGCCGGCCACCCGCTACTCGGGGAAATGCGCGCTGCTGCCGACTATGCCACCGACCGCGCGCGGGACTTTGCGGCGGATCTGTCCGAGCCCGCGGCCCTGTCCGCGGCGGCGAACCGGCTGACTGCCGACCATCCGCACAAGCTGCTTTCTCTGCGGGACTGGATCGAGCGGCTGGAGGAGGAGGCACTCGAAGCCGATCCGCAGCGCGCCATGGCCCTCAAGACCCTCGCCGCCGCGATGCGCGCAGACGGGCTCGGGATGGGCTGGATCCATTTCCGGGTGAACGCCAAGCAGCTGCACAACGCCGTGCGCCGGCGGCTCGATCCGAAGGGAGAGCTCGATCTCGCCAGCAAGAGCGCTGTCGTGCACTTGCGTGAGGCCATCGCCGAGGTGCAGCCGCGCCGTTCCAACTTCGCCGCGCTGGCGATCGAGAGCAGCACGGCGATCCGGCAGTTCCTGGCGATGGCGCAGATCCTCGCCCACATCGACGCCGACGCGCCGATCCGCATGCTGGTGGCCGAGTGCGAGCAGCCGGCGACGATGCTCGCGGCGCTCTACTTCGCCAAGCTGTTCGGGATCGAGGACAAAGTCGACATCTCGCCGCTGTTCGAGACCGAAAGCGCGCTGGAGCACGGCGGGCGGTTCCTCGACGAGCTGCTCGCCGAGAAGGACTACCGCAGCTACGCCCGCGCGCGCGGGCGGGTGGCGATCCAGACCGGTTTCTCCGACGCCGGGCGGTTCGTTGGACAGATACCCGCGAGCCTTGCGATCGAGCGGCTGCAGGGGCGGCTGGCCGCGGCGATGGCGGCGAACGGGCTGGCGGATGTCGCCGCGCTGATCTTCGACACCCACGGCGAGAGCATGGGCCGCGGGGCGCATCCGTGCGGCCTGAAGGATCGGCTCGACTGGCCGCTGAGCCCCTGGGCGCGGCGACGGTTCGGGCGGGCGGGCATCGCGCTGGAGCCCGAAGTCAGCTTCCAGGGCGGCGACGGCTACCTGTTCTTCGCCACGCCGGAGCTGGCGCTGGCGACGCTGACCCGCATCGCCGCGCTGCATCCGGGCGAGGCCGATACGGATGCGCCGGCCGACCCGTTCTACCGCCGGACCGACCTGAGCCTCGATTTCTACCGCGCGATCCGCGATCACCAGCACTCGCACCTCGAAAGCCGCACGTATGCGCGCGCGGTGACCGCCTTCGGGCTCGGCCTGCTCAACCCCACGGGCAGCCGTGTCTCGCGCCGGCAGAGCGACATTTCCGCCGACCGCGAGATGAGCTTGCGGCAGATCCGCGCGATCCCGCACAACGCGGTCCTGCAGCAGCTCGGCTATCCGGTGAACGTCATCGCCGGGGTCGGCAGCGCGGCCGAGGGGAATTACGAGGAAATTGCCGAGCTGCTGAGCGAAAGCGAACGCGGCGGGCAGATCCTGCGGCTGGTGCGTGCCGCCAATGCGCTCGCCAGCGTGAAGACGGTGGCCGCATGGGGCGAGCTGTTCAACTCGGCGTACTGGTCGAGCCGGCCATACCGCGGCACGGAGAGCCACTTGTCGGCCCCATGCGAAGCCCTGGCCGAGTACCTGGTCAAGGACGACCGTGTCGGCGTGTTCCGCCGCCTCGCCTCGCGCCTGCGGATCGATGCGCTGAAGCTCCACCGCCTGCTCGCGTTGCTGCCCGCCGAGGAGCCGGGGGAGGACCGCGAGCACCTGCGCCGCACGATCGGCGCGCTGCACGCGCTGCGGCTGGCGCTGATGCAGCACATGTTCCTGCGGGCGGTCTCGGTCCCGGCCTTCAGCCGCGCGAACGACATCAGCCGCGACGACGTGCTGGAGATGGTCTTCTCGCTGCGGATCGAGGATGCCCTGGCGCAGCTCAGGCGTGCCTTCCCGACCGAGTTCCCCCGCCTGGCCGACTTCGATCTCGACGAGCCGACCGAATATCCCGAAGGCGCCGACGAAGGGTACGAGGCCCTGCGGCGCAGGTTCATCGATCCGATCGAGCAGGCCCACGCCCTGTCGCTGCGGATCTCGACCGCCATCGCCAACCTCTTCGGCGCCCACGGTTGACGCACCGGCGCCGGTGCGTCTCGCAGCGGGACGCGGGACAGGCGGCCGTGGCACGATTTGGTAAATCTGGCATTATCCATATCTATGGAGGCCGGATTGAAATGGATCGGCGGCGCGACCGCGGCGGTATTGGTGCTGCTCGCTTCGGCCGTTGTCGGCAGCAATGCGCTGGAGGCGCAGGAGAGCAGGCCTGACACCTGGCTGACGGCCGAGGACGTGCTCGTCGCGGACGATCGGGTCGTGGCTCCAGAAGAGCCGGCGATCGAAAACGTGGCTATGGTCCAGCCGCTGCCCACGCCCGCGGCGGCCGAATCCCCATTCGTGATCAAGCGGATCCTGCCGATCGAGGGGCCGATCAGGTATGGCGAATGGCACTGGGACGAAGAAGGTGTGCCCGATGGTCCACTGGTCATGACGGTCGACCTCGAAGCGCGAGTGCTCTCGGTCTTCCGCGGCGGTTATGAGATCGGCGCCACGGCCGTCCTGCTCGGCACCGACGACTACCCTACCCCGCTCGGCGTGTTCCCGATCCTGAGCAAGGAACGGCACAACATCTCCGAGAAGTACGGCAACGCGCCGATGCCCTGGACCTTGCGGCTGACCTGGGACGGCGTCGCGATCCACGGCGGCAGCCAGGTGCGCAACGGCTGGGCCAGCCACGGCTGCATCGGCGCCCCGGACGGGTTCGTCTCCAAGCTGTTCGCCGCCGCCCGCAAGGGTGACAAGGTGATCATCACCCGCGGCAGGATGGCGGGCCTGGGCGACGCGCTGATGAGTTGATCGTCATGCTGAGCTCGTCTCAGCATCCATGCCTCCGCCGTCACGGCGGTGAAGGTGGAGAGATGGACCCTGAAACGAGTTCAGGGTGACGAGGTTTGGCTGAGGTAACGGATTGGAGGAGAGGCTCAGAACGAACGACGCGGGGGCTCGGGGCGGAAGAGCCAAGCGTCCTTCTCCACGCTTGCCATGACACCACCGAGGTTGCCGGTACGCCCTGCCGCCAGACCGTCTACGAGCTGTGCGACCGCAGCTCCCCGACCCTCTCCGCCGAAGTGAGCAATGATCCGCGCCACCACCCGCAGCACGATCACGCGCGGAGCGCTGGGGTTGTAGCGAACCCGGTCGGCCGCGGTGACGACCCGTTCCGCCCATTCCCGCTCGGCCGCCCATTCGAGCGCCGCGTCCGCTTCCGCCAGGTGGGCCGCGCTCTGCGCCAGGGCGGGCGGATCGAGCCAGTCCGCGGTTGCTAGCGCGGCGCGGATGCGGACGCGATCGAAGCGCTCGTCGCGGTTGCTGGGGTCGGCGGCTGGTTCCAGACCGGCGCGTGAGACGATTTCCGCCAGCTCGGCGCGGCGCCAGTCCAGCAGTGGGCGCAGCAGCGGCAGGGCCGTGCCGGGCACGACGCCGCGCCGGCGCACCCCGGCGAGCCCGGAGAGGCCGCTGGCTCGGTTGAGGCGCATGATCAGCGTTTCGGCCTGGTCGTCGGCATGGTGGGCGGTGGCGAGCGCCCCCAGTCCCTCTCGTTCCGCCCAGCCTGCCAGGGCCGCGTAGCGAGCCTCGCGCGCGGCGGTCTGGAGATTGCCTGTACCGGTCTGGACCGTGAGGATCGCACAGAGGATCCCCCGCTCCGCGCAGACGCGCGCCACCGCCCGGCACTCTTCCGCCGCCGCCGGGCGCAAGCCGTGATCGACGCTGGCCACGGCGAACCGTCCGGGAACCGCGGCATGCGCAAGCAGCAGGAGCGCTAGGCTGTCCGGCCCGCCGGAGACGGCCAGGCCCAGCCGGCCACCCTCCGGCCACAGCCGATCGAGGGCGGCGGCGAAGCGCGCCGCCTCGGCCGCGGTCACTCCGTCAGCGGCACGTGACGCGCCGGCGCTCCCTTTCATACTGGTCCTTCAGCCGCCCGGTGGCGAGCGCCGGATACTTCTCGCTGAACTCGGCGAGGGCCCGGCAGGCGCGCGTGGTGTCCTGCAGCGCGACCATCGCGCCGGCCAGGAACAGCAGGCTGTCCGGCGCGCGCGCGCCCGTCGGGGCCGACTGGTAGTTCTCCAGGAAATACGGCGCGGCGAGGCGCGGCTGGCCATCGTCGAGATAGGCCCGGCCGAGCAGGTTGCGGCCATAGCTGATCATCCGGTGGCTGGGGTAACGCTCCACGAACAGCTTGAGCTGCTGCTGCGCCTCGGGGAACAGGCCCGCCTCCCACAAGCGGAAGCCGTAGCTGTATTCGTCCTCGCCTGCATCGCCAGTGTCCGGCTTGGCGATCGCCTGAACCCGGGCGAGCCGCTCGGGGCTTGGCCCGGCCGCGGCTGCGGGCGCCGCGGGGCTGCTGCTGGAGCCGTTGCCGACCTCGGGCACGCGGATCGCGCCGCTGGGCTGCGCCACCGGGGCCGGTGCCGCCGCTGTTTCGAGGATGCCCAACCGCTCCTGGATCTGGCGGATCTCGTTGGCGTTCTCCTCGCCCCGGGCGGTCAACTGCGCGAGCTGCGATTCGATCGATTGCAGGCGAGCGAGGATGTCCGTGACGGCGCTCTCGGACGGGGCGCCGGTCTGCTGCGGAGTGGCCTGCCCGGGCGTAACCACTTCGGGCGTGAAGAAGCGCCCGTCGCTGTTCGGGAAGACCTGCCGCTGCAGCGCGCGGATCTCGGCCTCGATCTTGCGCAGCCGGGCATCGTCCGCCTGAGCAGCGGCGGGAGCGGCGATCACCGCGCCGCCTGCCAGCAGCAGGGCGGCGATGACCGTGCGCGACGTCTGCCAATGAGTGAAGCTCATCCTGTCCTTATTCCTCCTGAGTTCGCCGCCCGTATTCGCCGGAAGCGGGCGAACGGCGGCTGAACGACGCATGCGCGAATGTGCCAAGGCGGGATTCCCTTGTCGAGGGAGCGACAGCCCTCAGTTCGTGCCGGAGCGGGTGTTTTCCCCCGTCGCGGCAGCCGCCGGGGCGGCCCGCCCGCGCGCCACCAGCGCTTCGCCCGTGACCGGCACGTCGCTGACGACCCGCTGCTGCTCCGACAACCGCGGCAGCTCGCGTCCGCCGACGGTGATGCGCAGGGCATCGGGGCGGCCGGTCCGCAGCATCGGTTGGACCGCGTCGGCCGGCACGGTATATGTGTCGCCCGGAGCCATGACGGCTTCCATCAGCGTGCCTTGCGGGGTGTAGAAGCGGACCCAGGCCTCCTCCCGCGCGGTGAACACCACCGGGCCGGCGGCCCGCGGGGCTGCCTGGGCCGCCGGAGTCCCGGTTTTCGGGGCGACGCGCTGTGCAGCAGCCTGCTTCGCCTGCTCCTGCTCGATCAGCGAGGGCAGCTCGGCCGCCGGGGTGAACAGCGTGCTCAGGAACATGGCGATGCCGGCGACGACCAGGATTGCCGCGAAGATGGAGAAGTAGAACAGCGCGCGCGACGGAGCCCGGGCCGGGTCGCCCGGTTCGAAAGTGGCCGGCCGGTACTCTTCCTCGCCAAGCTGGGCGTCGAGTTCGGCGCGGACCATGGCCGCGACTTCCTCCTGCTGGAGCCCGACCACTTTGGCGTAGGTGCGCGAAAAGCCGACCGCGTAAGTGCGGCCTGGCAGGCGGCCGAAATCTCCGGCCTCGATGGCGACGAGGTGGCGCTGCGGAATTCGGGTCTGCGCCGCGACCTGCTCCAGCGAGAGGCCTTTCTCCTCGCGCGCGGCGCGAAGCTGGGCCCCGATCCCCATCGGCGTTCCGGTTGCTTCCGTGCTTATGAAATTCTCGTCCATTCCCGCTCCAGTCTGGCGGTTATGGTTCATCTTGGCGAACCCGTTAGGTTGCCAAGAGACTGTCCCGCGAGGTTCAAGTCAAGTGCGGCTTGCCCGCCCCGGCCCATGGGCCTCCATTTAGTCGATTTCGATGCCCTGCTGCACCGCCCAGTCGGACAGCGCCGCCCGCATGTCCGGCGGGGGATTGGCCAGCCAGCGCGACATCGCCGCGCCGATCTGCGCCGTGTCGATCTGCCGCACCAGTTCCTTGATCGGGCCGACCGCCGCCGGCGTGATCGACAGCCGGCGCATGCCGAGCCCGATCAGCGCCAGCGCCTCCAGCCGCCGCCCGCCCATTTCGCCGCACACGCCCAGCTCCACCCGGTGCCCCGCGGTCGCCTGCACCACGCGCGCCAGGAAGCGGAGGATCGCCGGGCTGAGCCAGTCGTAACGCTCCGCCAGCTTGGGGTTGGCCCGGTCGGCGGCGAACAGGAACTGCGTCAGGTCGTTGGTGCCGATCGAAATGAAAGAAAGCTGCGGGATCAACTGGTCGAGCATCTCCGCCAGCGACGGCACTTCCAGCATGACGCCGTAGTTGATCGCTTCGGGCAGCTTGCGCTTGAGCGTCTTGAGATAGACGATCTGCTTTTCGAACACGGCCTTGGCCGCCTCGAACTCCCAGGGTTCGGAGACCATCGGGAACATCACGTTCAGGGCCTTGCCGCCGGCCGCTTCGAGCAGCGAGCGGGCCTGGACTTTCAGCAGCCCTTCGCGCTCGAGCGCCAGGCGCAGCGCGCGCCAGCCCATCGCCGGGTTCTCGTCCTCGCGCCCGTACTCATTGCTGAGATAGGGCAGCTGCTTGTCGCCGCCGATGTCGACCGTGCGGAAAATCACCGGCTTGGTGCCGGCGGCGTCGAGCACATCGCGGTAGAGCCGCGTCTGCCGGTCGCGCGCTGGCAGCGCCGCGGACACGAGGAACTGGAACTCGGTGCGGAACAGGCCGATGCCATCGGCCCCGGTCAGGCTGAGCATCGGGATGTCGTCGCGCAGGCCGGCGTTCATCATCACCTGGATGCGCTGCCCGTCGCGCGTGAACGGTTCGACATCGCGCAGCTTGGCGTAAGCGGCCTGACGCTCCCGGTTGCGCACGAAGCGCGCTTCGAAGGCATCGAGCACCCCTTGGGAAGGGCGGACGGTGAGCTTCGAAAAGTCGCCGTCGAGCAGCAGGGTGTCGCCTTCGCGGATCAGCCCGCGGGCGTTCCGCACCCGGCCGAGAACCGGGATCCCCATCGCCCGCGCGACGATCACCACGTGCGAGGTGAGCGATCCTTCCTCCAGCACGACGCCTTTTAGCCGGCGTTTGTCGTATTCGAGCAGCTCCGCCGGCCCCAGGTTCTTGGCGATCAGAATGGAGTCGCCGCGCAAGCCCACGCTTGCGGCGGTGCCGAGCTGGCCGGAGACGATCCGCAGCAGGCGGTTCGCCAAGTCCTCCAGATCGTGCATCCGGTCGGCCAGCAGCGGATCGTCGATCTCGCGCATGCGCATGCGGGTGCGCTGCTGCACGCGCTCGATCGCCGCTTCGGCGGTGAGGCCGGAATCGATCGCTTCGTTGATGCGCCGGCTCCAGCCTTCGTCGTAGGCGAACATCTTGTAGGTCTGCAGGACCTCCTCGTGCTCGCCGCCGACGCCGAACTCCGCCTGGCCGGTCATCTGGTCGATCTGCTCGCGCATCTTGTCGAACGCGAGATAGACGCGCTGGCGCTCGGCCTCGACGTCCTCGGCCACGGTCTGCTCGATGTTGATGCGCGGCTGGTGGAACACTGCCTGGCCGAGCGCGAGGCCCTTCACGAGTTGCAGGCCGTCGAGCACTTCCTGGCCGGTGTGGTTGCTCGACAGCGAGCCGGGGTGCTCGTCGTCCACCAGGCCGGCGTTCTGGATCAGCTCGGCCAGCACCATGGCGACCGTCTGCAGCGCTTCGATCTCGACTTCCTCATAGCGCCGCGGCTCCACGTGTTGCACGGTGAGGACGCCGATCGCCCGCTGGCGCCGCACGATCGGCACGCCGGCGAAGCTGTGGAACTTCTCCTCCCCGGTTTCGGGGCGGTACTGGAACTCGGGATGCGCGGCCGCCTCGGCCAGGTTGAGCGTTTCGATATTGGCGGCGATCGTGCCGGTCAGGCCCTCGCCCACGCCGAGCTTGGTGACGTGGACCGCCGCCTGCTCCAGGCCGCGGGTGGCGAACAGCTCCAGCATGCCGTCGCGCAGGAGGTAGATCGAGCAGACTTCGCTGTTCAGCGCCTCGCCGATAATGTCGACCACCTGGTTGAGCTTGCCCTGCGCGGAAATACGCGAGGCCATCAGCTCATGCAGCTGGGTGAGGATCGATCGGGCGGCGGCGACGGCGGACATGAAGTTCGCCTATCGCATCCGGAAGCGTTTGGAAACGCTGCTGCCCGGCTCCGCAAGGAACCGGGCGCGACACCTCAGAACTGCGACATTTCTTCTTTGATGCGCAATTTCTGTTTCTTGAGTACCTGGACCATCGACTCGTCGGGTGCCGGGCGGTTGAGTTCTTCGCGGATCCGGCGTTCCAGCCCCTCGTGCTTGGCCTGAAGGGCAGCGACGTGCGAGGTTTCCATAGCTTTCTCCTGATCTTCTACGGGGAGTGTTGCGAGTCCCTTGGCGCGATCCGCTTCGACTCGTACTGGCGACCCGGCCGCGCAATTGGTATCAAAACACAAGTTTCATGGATCGGCAAACGCTGGAGCGGCGAAGCGTGAGCGCTTGGCCGCGAATGGTTATCGGAAAGGTTCTGCGCCCGGTGAACGAAGAGGAACAGCGCAGGCGGCTGGCGATCTTGCGGACCGAGCACCGCGATCTCGATGCCGCGATCGCGGCGCTGACAGCCACCGAAAGCCAGGATCAGCTGCAGATCGCCCGGCTGAAGAAGCGCAAGCTGCGCCTGCGCGATCAGATCGCCGCGATCGAGGATTTCCTTACGCCGGATATCATCGCCTGACCCGTCCCAGCGCGGGGCAGCGCCAGCCTGCGCCGGGAAACGCGCCCGTGCGACTCTGGCGCGGGGGCGGCGAATCTGATTTAGCTTCGCCTCGATTATGACAGAAACTGCCGATCTCAGCCCGACGATCATCGAATCGCTCTATTGCGAGGCGCTCGAGCTCGCCGACGAGGCGCGCGCGGCCTTCGACTTGTCGGGCCGGATCGATGTGATCGGCGAAGACCACGCCCTGGCGCGGGTCGCGCTCAGCTGCGAGGCGCTGCGCACGACCACCCGAATGATGCACGCGATCGCCTGGTTGCTGAACCAGCGCGCTTTCTTCGCCGGCGACCTGACCGAGTTCCAGCTGCGCCAGCACGGCCGCCTGCCCGCCGCACAGCCGCCGAGCAGCGATGACCAGCTGGCGATGCTCGGGCCGGAGATGCACGAGCTGATCCGCCGGACCGAGCGGTTCCACGCGCGGATCGCCCGCCTGGACGGCGCCTGGCGGGAGCACTTCGCCATGCACCCGTCAGCTATCCACCGGCTGCGCGAGCGGCTCAGCCAGGAAATGGGCGCGCTCTAGATCCTCGACTTCGCGCAAGGCGGTCGGATAGGGGAGCCCATGGCACTGCCCCCGCAACCCTGGCCGACCGGCGCGGTCGACGAACTCGAACCGCTCGTCCGCCGGGTCCTCGCGCCGAACGCCTCCCCGTTCACCTACACCGGCACGCAGACTTACCTGGTCGGCAGCGCCGAGGGGCTGGCGGTGATCGATCCCGGCCCGGCGGAGCCCGAGCACCTGCAGGCGCTGGAACGGGCGATCGGCGACGCCAGGGTGCTGGCGATCGCCTGCACCCACACGCACCGCGACCATTCGCCCGCGGCCGCTCCGCTCGCCGCCCTCACCGATGCGCCGATCGTCGGCTGCGCTCCGCTGGCGATCGAAGGCGGGGAACTCCGCGCGGATGCGCCGTTCGACCAGAGCTACGCGCCCGACCGCGTGCTGGCCGACGGCGAGCAGATCGCCGGGCCCGGCTGGACGCTGACTGCGCTCGCTACCCCCGGGCACACCTCGAACCACTTGTGCTTCGCGCTGGAGGAGACCGGCGCCTTGTTCACGGGCGATCACGTGATGGGCTGGTCGACCACCGTGGTCGCGCCGCCGGACGGCGACATGGCGGACTACATAGCGAGCCTGGAGCGGCTCCACGCGCGGAACGACCGGGTCTATTATCCGGCCCACGGCCCGGCGGTGCACAAGCCCCGGCAGCTGGTGCGCGGGATGATCGGCCACCGCCGCCTGCGCGAGCGGCAGGTGCTACGCCTGCTGGCGGAGACGCCGCAGACCGTCCTCGAACTCGTGCCGCAGATGTACAAAGGCGTGAGCGAACGTCTCTGGGGCGCGGCCGGCCTATCGGTTACCGCGCATCTCCTGGACCTGGAACGGCGTAGGCGCGTCGTCCGTTCAGGGGACTTATGGACGATCCGAACCTGATCAAGCGCGATGCCGCCGGCGACCGGCTGCAGCACGCTCCCCGCCACGATCCAGGGCTCGCCCGCGTGCAGGCGGTGCCTTGGCTGATCGTCATCGTCCTGTTTGCCGCCGTCGCCTGGCTCGGCTGGCGGGCGTTCTTCCACGAGGAGGAGGGCGACATCGTCGGCAGCGCCATGCTCGCGTTCGAGGAGCAGAACTCGCTGACGGTGTTCAGCTCGCGGTTCGAAGTGGTGGCGGAAAGCGTCAACACGCCCTCCGTCGGCCCGCTCGACATCGCCGCGCTGGAAGCGCGCCAGGCGATGATCGTGCCGGCGCTGGTCGAATACCGGCTCGACCTGTCGCAGATGGAGCGGAGCGACTTCGCCTGGGACCCTGAGACCGAGACGCTCGACGTCGTCCTGCCCGGCCTGCGTGTCTCGCCCCCGAATATCGACGAGGCCGCCGCCCGCTACTTCACCGACGGGCTCTACGTCAGCCGTGACGCATCGGTCGCGCTCAGCCGCAACAACTCGCGCCAGGCGGCGGAACGCGCGGCCACGTTCGCCAGGAACCCGCAGATCCTGGCAATGGCCCGGAAAGCGGCCGCCCAGGCGATCCGCCAGAACCTCGCCATTCCGCTCCAGGTGGCCGGATATGGAGACGTGACCGTCAACGTTCACTTCGAAGGCCAGGAGCCGGCAGCGGTTCCGAACTGAGTCGACTTTCGGGCTTCCGCGACTCATCGGCAGAGCGTAAATATGCGGTGGGTCGCCGGACGGGGAGTTCGGTTGATGGCTAGTGTTCCATTTGCAACGGGCGCCGATCGCGGCGAGGCGCGGTTCTTCTTCACGATGAGCTGCCTGCTGGCGGCGATCATCGTCGGCGGCTTCTCCTTCAATATCGTCACCGGCCGCTCGAGCTTCTCGCTGCCGCTGGTCTATCACTTCCACGGCATCGTCATGATGGCGGGGCTCGGGCTCTACGTGGCGCAGAACTCGCTGATCCTGGCGGGCAACGTGGCGCTGCATCGCCGGCTGGGATGGATCGCCGCGGGCTGGGTGCCGCTGATGGTGCTGAGCGGACTGCTGCTGACGCAGATCTCGCTGCAGGAGCGCGGTGGGCCGCCTTTCTTCGACCAGAACCAGTTCCTGATCAGCAACCCGCTGCACCTGCTCGGCTTTGCCGGCATGGTCGCCTGGGCTGTGACGGTGCGCAGCGACACCGGCTGGCACCGCCGGCTGATGTACTGCGGCTTCGCCATGCTGCTGGGGCCCGGCGTCGGCCGCCTGATCCCGGCTCCGCTGCTCATTCCTTACGCCTGGTACATCGCAGCCGTGCTGCCGCCGATCCTGTTCGCGGTAGTCGGCATCCTGGCCGACCGGCGGCGCTACGGCCGCGCGCATCCTGCCTGGTTCTGGGGCATCGGCGTGGTGATCGGCATCCAGATCGTCGCCGACCTCCTCGCCTACAGCCCCCTCGGCCCGCAGTTCACCGAATGGTTCCTCGCCGGCACGCCCGGCGCCGAGCGGCCGATGGCGGCGTTCATGCCGGGGTGAGTTCCGCCCGGCCGAACGGATGTGTCGCGCCCATCGTGGTTCGACAAGCTCACCACGAACGGAAGGGGGGGCTCAGCACGAACGGAGCTCAGCACGAACGGGGCTCAGCACGAACGGGGGGGCTCAGCACGAACGGGGGGGCTCAGCACAACGGGGGGCTCAGCACGAACGGGGGGCTCAGCACGAACGGGGGGGGCTCAGCACGAACGGGGGGCTCAGCACAAACCGGGGGGGCTCAGCACAAAGGGGAGTGCCCCTCACACGTAGGGTGCAATAAACTAGGTCCGTTCGTCCTGAGCTTGTCGAAGGACGGGAGGGCTTAGGCCGCAACCGGTAGTGCAGGTTGCACGGCCGAAAGTTTTCCGCGCCCTCGCCGTGCGAAATCTCGCCCGCCGACCCCGCGACATTTCGCGCGCCGGTCCCTATATGGCGGGCAAGAGGAGACCCCACATGTCCGTCCAGACCAGAATGCCGACCGGCACCGACCTGCGTGCCGAAATCGACCGGTTGCGCAAGGAGCGCAACGCGGTGATCCTGGCGCACTATTACCAGAAGCCGGAACTGCAGGATCTGGCCGACTTCGTGGGCGACTCTCTCGAACTCAGCCGCAAGGCTGCCGACACCGATGCCGACGTGATCGCGTTCTGCGGCGTGAAGTTCATGGCCGACACGGCCAAGATACTCAGCCCCGAGAAGATCGTCGTGCTGCCGGACATGGAAGCCGGCTGCAGCCTCGAGGACTCGTGCCCGCCGGACAAGTTCAAGGCCTTCCGCGAGGCGCATCCGGACCACATCGCGCTGACCTACATCAACTGCTCGACCGAGGTGAAGGCGCTCAGCGACATCATCGTCACCAGCTCCAGCGCGGAGACGATCATCAGCCAGATCCCCGAAGACCAGCCGATCATCTTCGGGCCCGACCGGCACCTGGGCGGTTATCTGAACCGCAAGTTCGGCCGCAAGATGCTGCTCTGGCCGGGCGTGTGCATCGTGCACGAGGCGTTCAGCGAGCGGGAGCTGATGAAGCTCAAGGCGCAGTATCCCGGCGCGCCCGTCGCCGCGCACCCGGAGTGCCCGCCGCACATCATCGACCATGCCGATCACGTCGGGTCGACCAGCGCGATCCTGCAGTTCGCCAAGACGTTCACCGGCGACACGCTGATCGTGGCGACCGAGCCGCACATCATCCACCAGATGCAGAAGGCCCTGCCGGAGAAGAACTTCGTCGGAGCGCCCGGGGCGGACGGCAACTGCAACTGCAACATCTGCCCGTACATGGCGCTCAACACGATGGAGAAGCTCTACACCTGCCTGCGGGACCTGGAGCCGCGCATCGAGATCGAGGAAGGCCTGCGCCTGGCGGCGAAGCGAAGCCTTGACCGGATGCTGGAGATGGCCAGCGGCACGATCGGCAAGGGCGACCTCGGGCGGGCCTGACGCCCACGCAACGCTTCCGCCTGCCGTGCGTTGAGCAGTGACGCGCAGCAGGGGGAGCGACCATGTTCACACGCCTTCGGGCGCTTTGGCAGGATGTCAACGCCAGCTACTGGTTCTACCCGGCGCTGTTCGTCGCGGGTTCGCTGGCGCTGGCTACGCTGACCCTGTGGATCGACGGCCGCACCCCGCAAGGCTGGCTGCAGGACCATCTGATCTTGCGCCCAGCCAATGCCGAAAGCGCGAGCACGATGCTCAACGCGATGGCCGTGTCGATGATGGGCGTGGCGGCGACGGTGTTCTCGATCACCATCGCGGCGGTGGTCTATGCCAGCGGCAGCTACGGCCCGCGCCTGCTCAACAACTTCATGGAGGACCGGGGCAACCAGCTGAGCCTCGGCACCTTCATGGGCACATTCGTCTATGCCTTCACCATCCTGCGGGCGGTGCGGCAGGGCGACGGACAGGCGGCCGCGGCAGCCGGCAGCGCGGTGCAACAGGCCGACTTCGTGCCGCAGATCTCGCTGCTGACCGCTTACCTGCTGATGGGCCTGGCGGTCGCGGTGCTGGTCTACTTCCTCAACCACATCCCCGCGTCGATCCGCATCAACAGCGTGCTCAAGGACATCGGGCTGCGGCTGCTGCAGGGAATCGACAAGACTTATCCCGAACCCAACAGCGGTGTGCGCCTCCCGGAGCACGGCAAAGGCGTGGCGGTGTGCGCGCTCGGAGCGGGCTATATCGAAGTGCTGGACTTCGCCCGGCTGCACACGGTGGCGAAGAAGCACGGCGGGCGGATCGTCATGGCCGTGCGGACCGGCGATTTCGTCCACCCTTCGGTCCCGATCGCCTACTGGTGCCCCGATGACGGCACCAGCGATGCCGAGCCGCCGGCCGACACGATCCGCAATTGCCTCGCCCTCGGCAGCGCACGCACGCCGCACCAGGACCTGCAGTTCCTGATCGACGAACTGGTCGAGATCGGGCTGCGCGCCCTTTCGCCCGGGATCAACGATCCGTTCACCGCCATCACCGCGCTGCACTGGCTTGGCGCGGCCACGGCCCGGCTGGGCGAGCGCGACTTGCGCCTGCGGCTCGACCGCGAGGTCATGCTGGACGCCGCGCTCGTGATCCCGCTCGACGACGATTACCGGCACTTCGTGGCCCGCGGGTTCGGCGCGATCCGCAGCGCCGTTGCGACCAACCGAATCGCCGCCATGGTGATGTTCGACGCTCTGGCCGACGCCGCGACGACCCTGCAGGATGAGACCCGCAGGGCCGAGCTGAAACAGCAGGGCGAAGCGCTGATCGAGCAGGCCCGCGTGCACCTGCAGGGCCCTGAGCTGCAGCTCGCCGAAGCGCGCTACGCCAGCTTCACGACGAAGTTCGCGCGATAGGGCCTCACTCGACCGGCAGGTCGAACATCAGAGCCCGTACATACTTCACCGGCGGGGAACCGAAGCTCAGCGCCGTGTCGTGGTAGCGGCGTAAGTCGAACGACGTGCCCCAGCGCTCCATCGCCTCGCGCCGCAGCGCCATGTGCTCTTCGTACCCCGTGAAGTAGCTCAGCAACTGGACGGAGGAGAGATTCGCGCGGGTCCACTTGCCGGCGGCCTCGCGCTCCTGCTGGAAGGCGCCCTCCATCATCAGCGTCATCGCCTGTTCGCGGGTCATGCCTTCGGTGTGAATGCCGATGTCCAGCAGCGTGTTGGTGATCGACCGCAATCGCATCTTGAGCATCGTCAGGGCGAACAGCTTGCCGTCCACGCTCTGCTCGCCGCCGAGATAGCCCTGCTCCGCCATCACCCGCTCGGCATAGACCGCCCAGCCTTCAACGAAGGGACCGCTCATCAGCACCGCGCGCAGCAGGTTGTCGTTGCGCCGCGAGTGATCGAGCTGGAGGTAATGCCCCGGCACGCCTTCGTGGATCGAGAGATCGTGCAGCATGTAGAGGTTGTATTCGGTGAGGAAGCTTTCCGCCTGCTCGTCCGTCCAGTCCTCGGGGATCGGCGAGACGGCGTAGTAGTTCGGCAAGTCCTGCTCGAGCGGGCCCGGCGCGTCGTCGTAAGCCACCGCGTTGCCCTGCCAGAACTTCGGCATCGTGATCACCTGCACGGGGCCTTCCGGCATGCCCACGAAGCCCTTTTCCGCGGTGAACGCGGTGGCCTGGGCGAGCGTCTCGCGCGCAGTCTGCTCGAGCGTCTCGCGCGTGGCGCGCTTGGCATAGCTCTTGGCCAGCGCGCATTCGATCGCCTGCTGTTGGCTGCCGTTGTCGCAATCGGGAAACGTGCGGGCGAGGCGCTCCATTTCGGAGCGCGCCTCCGCAAAGGCCGCTTCGGCTTGGGCCTTCAGCTCGGGCCTGGTCATCGGGCTCATCAGCGCGAACCGCATCTTGGTGTCGTAGAGCTCGGTGCCGAGACGGAATTCGCCGCGAGCATTGGGCACCAGCACATTGTCGAGCCAGTTCTGGTGCTCGGCGAGCGCTGCCTTGAGATTGCTCAGAGCCGCGTCGAAGCGCGTGCGGTCGACATCGCTGCGCTCCACCTCCGGCAGCAGCGCGGCATCGACGATCTCCATGATGCCGGCGTTCTGCCGCGCGACCGTTTCCGCGTGGACCTTCGGCACGCGCGCCGGATCGAGCTGCACGCGCGCTTCCGCCAGGAACGCCGGCAGCTTCTCCATCCGTTCCACGATGTGCCGGAAGCGCTCCGGCCAGGGGGCGAAGTCACGCGCCACGAGCGAGTACAGCGCCTGGGAGGCGATATCGTTGTAATATTGCGGGTTCCACGCCCAGGTCTGCAGCGTCTCGACATCCCACAGATCGTATTCGACGGCGTTCTTGAGGAGCGCGTAGTCGACCTGGTTGTCGCGCGTCAGCAGCGCCGGATCGATCGCTGCCAGCGCCTGCAGCAGCTCGCGGTCCATCATTGCCTGACGGGTGCGGGCGGCGCCGTCGATCGCCGGCAGTTCGCCGTCGTGCGCGTGATCGCCCATCTGCGTGGCGGCGACCGGGTTCATCGCGGTGACGATGTCGATGTAGGCCGCGCCGAGCTTCTCGAAGGCGGCATTCGCTTCGGCCGGCGTGGGCGCCGCGATCGTTTGCGCGGTGCCGGCAGCCGGCGGTGGCGGGAGCTCGCCTGCCGCGGTGCATCCAGCGACGGCGAGGCCGGCGATCATCGTCATGAGGCGCTTGGTCACTCGTCACGTCTCCCACTGGTCAGGACCGGATTAACAGCGGGTGCGGCGGGCGTCGACTCGCGCGCCACCCGGGCAATGACCAGGGCCATGCCGAGCAGCAGCATCCCGGCGACGTCGATCGCTCCCAGCGTCTCGCCGAACGCCAGCCACCCGGCCAGGGCGGCGATCGCCGGCTGGCTGAGCAGCGCGAGGCCGATGGCCAGCGGCGTGAAGTGCCGCATGGCGTAGACCAGCAGGCCCTGCCCGACGAGCTGGCTCGAGAAAGCGAGCGCGACGACCGGCCCCCAGCTCTGCGGCCAGACCGGCTCCCCGGCCAGCAGCGCCGCTGCCAGCAGCACCGGCACGCCGGCGGCGGTAGCCCAGCTGAGCAGTCGCCAGCTGCCGAGCCCGCGGCGCGCGTCTTTCAGGATGATCAGGTACCCGGCGTAGAACAGGCCCGCGAGAAGGCAGAACAAGTCCCCCTGCAGGGTCTGCGCCGAAACCTCGAAGCTGCGGCCGAGCAGGATCGCGGCCCCGGTCAACGCGGCGAAGATCGCCAGCCCCTCCTTCGGGCGGGGCCAGCGGCGCCAGGCGATGAAGCCCCAGATCATCAGGATCACGCTGCCCGAATTGCCGAACAGCGCGGCATTGCCGAGCCGGGTGTAGCCGATGCCGACGTGCCAGGCGGCCAAGTCGAGTGCGAAGAACACCCCGCCAGCGATGACCGTCAGCATCATCGCCCGCGTCATCGGCACCGCCGGAGGCCCTTCCCGCCGGGCGAGCAGCAGCAGGAACGGCAGGGCCAATGTCAGGCGCCAGAAGCCGGCGGAGACCGGGCCGGTATCGGCCAGCCGCACCAGCCACGGGCCGAGCGCCAGCGCGGCGTTGCCGATCAGCAGCGCGGCGAGCGGCAGGAACCGGTGCCGCGGCGCGGGAGGGGCCGAGGGATTCATCGGAGGTGCGTCTAGCGGCGGCGGCGGCATTGGCTATAGGGAAACGAAAGGGAGGCGGAACGATGCCGATGCGATCCTGGCTTTTCGTACCCGGCGACAGCGAGAAGAAGCTGGGCAAGGTGGCGGAGTGCGGCGCCGACGTGGTGATCGTCGATCTGGAGGATGCGGTCGCCCCGCAGGCCAAGGCCGCCGCCCGGCCGCTCGCTTGCGAGTGGCTCGCCGGGAACCGGGCAAGCGCAAGCCGGCGCTGGGTGCGCATCAACGCCCTGGACACTGCGCTCTGGCGCGAGGACCTCGCGGCGGTCATGCCCGGCGCTCCCGACGGGATCATGGTGCCGAAGGCCAGCGGCCCCGATCAGCTTCAGGCGCTCGCGGCGGAGATTGGCGAGCTCGAACAGCGCCACGGCCTGGCCGCCGGCAGCACCAGGCTCCTGCCCCTGGTCAGCGAGACGCCCGCCGCCGCGGTCGGTATCGCTTCATACGCGGCCGCTTCGCTCCCACGGCTGGCGGGGCTCACCTGGGGCGCGGAGGACCTCTCGGCGGCCATCGGCGCGAGCCGCAAGCGCGACAGCGCCGGCCGCTGGACCGACGTCTTCCGCATGGTCCGCGCGCAAGTCCTGCTGACCGCGCACGCCTGCAGCGTCCTGCCGATCGACACGCTCCATGCCGATTTCCGCGATGTGGAGGGCCTTAACCGCGTCGCGAGGGAGAGCTACGCGGACGGCTTCGCCGGCATGCTGGCGATCCACCCCGCGCAAGTGCCGGTGATCAACGCCGCCTTCATGCCTGGCGAGGAGGAAATCGCCGAAGCGCGCCGCATCGTCGAGGCCTTCGCCGCCTCCCCCGGCACGGGCGCGCTCTCGCTCGAAGGACGCATGCTCGACCAGCCGCACCTGGAGCAAGCCCGCAAGCTGCTGGCGGGGCTGGGCTAGAGCGTCCTTCGACACGCTCAGGACGAACGGGTTTGGTTCTTTGGGATCGCTACCCCCCGATCCGTTCGTAGTGAGCTTGTCGAACCACGAGGCGCCCGGCCTCGCGTCCTTCGACGGGCTCGGGACGAACGGTGCGTATCATCCGATCTAAAGAGCCCCATGTCCGTTCGTGGTGAGCCTGTCGAACCACGATGCGCGCAACCTCCCGTCCTTCGACAAGCTCAGGACGAACGGATCTGTGTCTCGGAACCAGGTTCCCGTGTCCGTTCGTGGTGAGCTTGTCGAACCACGCGCTCGGCCTCGCGTCCTTCGACGGGCTCAGGACGAACGGAGGGTGTGGGCTATCCCGCCGCCGGCTCGTCCTCGGGCTCCGGCTGGCTTGCCTCGGCCTCTGCCGGTTCGTCACCGGCGGGCTCGGCTTCGTCAGGCGTGCCGCCCGCCGCGCCTGCTTCGCCTGCCTCGCCGCGGGCACCGTCGCGCGATGGCGCCAATTCCGGCGCGAGCAGGGGCGGTTCCGACTGGAGCTTGTCCAGCGGCAGCATGTCGTCGCTGATCGTGCCTTCGAGGACCTGGCCCGAAGCCGAGCGCCCGTCGCCGTCCGCTGCGGGCTCGTCGCCGCACGCAGCGAGCAGCGCCAGCGGCACGAGAGGGGCAAGGAAACGCGTCAGGGCCAAGCTCGTCACTCCGTAGCGGTCAGCGCGGCGATGAATTCGCCGGCGCGGCGCTCCAATGCCTCATCCCACTCCTCCGGCGCAACCTCGATCCCCAGCCTCGCAAGGCTGGTGACGCCGTACTCGGCGATGCCGCAGGGCACGATGCCGCCGAAATGGGACAAGTCCGGAGCGAGATTCACGGCAAACCCGTGCATCGTCACCCACCGGCGGATGCGCACGCCGATAGCGCCGATCTTCGCTTCGGTGCCGTCGATGTCGCGCGTCCATATGCCGATGCGCCCTTCGGCCCGCCAGCTCTCGACGCCGAAATCGCCGAGCGTGGCGATCACCCAGCCTTCGAGCGAATGGACGAAGCGCCGCACGTCGCGCCCGCGCGCGGCGAGGTTCAGCAGGACATAGCCGACGCGCTGGCCGGGGCCGTGGTAAGTGTAGCGCCCGCCCCGCCCCGTCTCGACCACCTCGAAGCGCGGATCGAGCAGTTCGGCCAGCGCCGCGCTTGTGCCCGCGGTGTAGACCGGCGGATGCTCCAGCAGCCAGACGAGCTCACGTGCCTCGCCGGCGGCGATCGCCGCGTTGCGCGACTCCTGCTCGGCCAGCGCGGTGCGGTAAGGCACCTGGGCATAGTCGCGCCGCCATTCTATGGGCTGTTCGTTCATCGCCCCGATTGCGTGCCGGGGCGGCGCCCGTTTATCAAGGCCCGCGAGAAGGGAATGCACCCATGCAATTCGACATGAACCGGACCTGGTCCCAGGCGCTGGCGCTGGTACGCAGGAACTTCCAGCTCCTGGCGCTGATCGCCGGGGTCTTCATGTTGCTGCCCTCGGTCCTGTTCTACGTCGCCTTTCCCGAGATCCTGACGATGATGTCGGTCACAGCAGACCCGGACGCGGTCGAGGGGCAGATGCTGGCGATGATGCCGCAGCTCCCGATCGCGGGGCTGGCCGCCTTGCTGCTGCAGATGGTCGGCTACATGGCGATGGTCGCGCTGATCGGAAATGGCCGGCCGACCGTGGGCCAGTCGATCGTTCGCGGGATCAAGGGGCTGCCGGCGCTGCTCGGCGCGGTGCTGCTTTTCGCGGTCGGCTACCTGGCTGCTACCCTGATTTTCGGCCTTGTCGTCGGTCTGGTCGCGGCATTGTTCGGCATGGCGAGCGAGAGCGCCGCAGCGGGCCTGGGGGCGATCATGTCCTCCGTGCTCATCGTCATCATCTTCTACGTCATGGTGCGCTTCTGCCTGACGCTGCCGGCGATCGTTCTCGAACGGCTCGGACCTGTCGCGGCGCTGCGGCGGTCATGGCGCCTCACCAAACCGCGAGCCGGGGCGATCTTCGCCTTCTTCGCCCTGCTGTTCGTCGCCTACATGGTCATCAGCCTGCTGCTGTTCATCGTGTTCGGCGCGTTCGGGTTCGTTGCCGGCTCGCAGCCGGCGGGCGGAACCGCGCTCGTGCTCGGGCTGCTGTCGGGCGTGGTCGGAGCGCTCACGGCCGTGCTGCTGTGCGGCATACTGGTGTCGATCCATGGGCAGTTGGCCAGCGGCGCCGAACCGCGCGAGCTGGAATTCGACGTGTGAGCTAAATCCTCCCCCTCTGGGGGAGGTGGCAGCCGCGAAGCGGCTGACGGAGGGGGCGTGGCCCGGCTCATCCGTTCGTCCAGGCCAAGCCCCCTCCGTCACCGGCCTGCGGCCGGCGCCACCTCCCCCAAGGGGGGAGGATTCTTAGCGCCGTTCAGTCCTTCCAGCCCCAGCAAAGCAGGCAGGGCGGCACGTTCAGCCAGGCGAAGCCGGTCTCGATGCGCTTGAAGTGCCGTGCGGTGAGATCGCGGGCGACGGCGCTGAACTGGTAGGTCAGAAACGCTCCACCCTGGCGGACCACGCGGTAAGTCGCCGCGGCGATGGCCGGGCCAACCCCGTCGGGCAGGGTCGAGAAGGGCAGGCCGGAGAGGACGTAATCGGCTTTCTCATGCCCCAGTGCCGCGACGATCGCCTCGACATCCTCGGCCGAGCCGAGCACCGGGTGGAAGCGGCTGTCGCCGATCGTGTGCTTGAGGTAGTCGATGTAGAGCGGGTTGGTGTCGATGACGACCAGCGCGCCGTCGCGCGGCAGGCGGTCGAGCACCGGGCGGCAGAAGGTCCCCACGCCGGGGCCGTACTCGACGAACAGCTTGCATTCGTCCCACCTTACCGGGGCGAGCATCTTCTCGATCGTCGCCCGGGAGGACGGGATGATCGAGCCGACCATCCGGGGATGCTCCAGGAAGCCGCGGAAGAACACGCCGGCGGGCCCGAGAGCCAGGGCGACCTTCCGCTTGAGCCTTGCGCCGCTGCGGTCTTCGGCAAGCTCGTTAGCATCCATAGAGTCCGGGCCCTTTGCGATGCCCCGAAAGGGGCGACGGTCGGCTGCGCGCATTTGCAGATATGGCCACGCCTAGCAAGTGACGGCGCATCAAAGGATTTCGCCGATCCGCTCCGGCGGGCGGCACAGGCGCACACCCTTGTCGGTCTCAACCAGCGGCCGCTCGATCAGTTTCGGATCGGCTGCCATCGCGTCGAGCACGGTGTCGTCGTCGGCTTCGGTGAGACCCCGCTCCCGCGCATCGGTGCCCTGCAGCCGCAGGCCCTCGCGCGGGCTGATCCCCGCGTCCCGGTAAAGCTGCGCCAGCTTGTCGCGGCTCGGCGGGGCCTTGAGGTACTGCACCACCTCCAGCTCGATGCCGGGACGCGCCTGCAAAGTCTCGAGAGCGGCGCGGGACTTGCTGCAGTTCGGGTTGTGCCAGATCGTGGCCTTCATCGTTCCTCCTCGTCGTTACCGGCGGAGCGCAGCGCAGGAACCGCTGCCGCCGCATCCTCCGCACTGATGCCGGGAGCGGGCGCGGCGCTGATCCGTTCCCGCCGCGCGCCCACCCGTCCCGCCCGCTGGATGGCGCGGACCAGCCGGGGATAGACGCCGCAGCGGCACAAGTTGGGGATCGCCTGCCTGATCTCTCCCTCACCGGGAGCGGGGTTCTTCGCCAGCAGGCCGGCGGCGGCCATGGCAATGCCCGGCGTGCAGAAGCCGCACTGGATCGCCTGTTCGGCCACCAGCGCCTGCTGCACCGGGTGCGAACGGTCCCGGCTGAGCCCCTCTATGGTGACGATGCTGCGCCCCTCCGCCTCGCCGATCGTGACGAGGCAACTGCGCAGCGCCTCCCCGTCCACCAGCACCATGCAGGCCCCGCAATCGCCGACGCCGCAGCCATACTTCGTGCCGGTCAGATTGGCCGCGTCGCGCAGCGCCCACAGGAGCGGCGTGGCCGGGTCCATCTGGAAGCGCACGGGCCGCTGGTTGACGATCATCGCGGTCATCGTTCGCTGCCGTTAGCCGCTTTCGGCGCAGTTCTCCAGAAGGCCCGGCCCTCAGTCGCGCCAGCTCCGATCTACCTTATCGAGCTTGCGCACCCAGGCCTCGAAGTCCGCCTTGCCGAAGCCGCCCGGCAGGGCGACCGATTCACGGTCCCGCTGGTGCTGCGCGATCACCTCTTCCGGCACCACGATCGGCGTTCCGGCGGCACGGGTCTTCACCTGGATCTCGCAAGCGCGCTGGAGCATGTAGTAGAGGAAGAACATCTCCGGCAGCGTGCGCCCCAGCACCACCGGACCGTGGTTGCGCAGCATCAGCACCTGGCGCCCGTTGCCGAGGTTGCGCAGCAGCCGCTCGCCTTCCTCGGCACGCACGGTGATGCCCTCGAAGTCGTGGTATCCGATGCAGCCTTCGAAGAAGCAGGAATAGAAGTTGGTCGGCGTCAGCCCTTCCTCGGTGCAGCAGACCGCCATCGTGTCCGGCGTATGCGTGTGGACGATGGCGTGGGCCCAATCGAGATGCCGGTGGAAGTAGCTGTGCTGCGTGAAGCCCGCCTTGTTGACCGGGAAAGTGCTGCCGTCGAGCTTGTTTCCGTCGATATCGATCTTCACCAGGTTCGATGCGGTCACTTCCGACCAGAGCAGGCCGTAAGGGTTGAGCAGGAAGGCGCCTTCCTCGTCCGGCACGCGCACGCTGATGTGGTTGTAGATCGACTCGCTCCAGCCGAGCATGTCGAAGATGCGGTAGCAGGCGGCGAGCTCCAGCCGCGCCGTCCATTCCGCTTCGCTGCACTTGAACTCGCGCTCCAGCTGGGTGGCCATATTCTTGCTCCTCTCGCCGCAAGGCTTACCCGAAAATGGTCCCCAGACCATAGCCCGTCACCCTGAACTTGTTTCAGGGTCCATCTCTCCGCACGCGCCGTCCGTTCGTGAGGGCAGGATGGATGCTGAATCAAGTTCAGCATGACGGTGGAGGGAAAGGCAAGGCCGCCCCGACAACAGATTGACTTTGTCGCGCCGATTGGCGAGCGATGGCGCAAGACCGGCGCGGCCGGCACCGGGAGAAGATGAATGGCAAACGAGCTCGGCTATGGCCAGCCGATGGGTGGGATTGCGCAAACCGCGTTCGTGGTGGAAGACCTGCGGGCGGCGATCGATCACTGGGTAACCAACTGCAAAGCAGGGCCCTTTTTCGTGCTCGAGCACTTCCTGGTGCCGGGCCAGACCTACCGCGGCGAGGAATCGCGCGCCGACATTACCATCGCCATGGGCTTCGCCGGGCACATGCTGATCGAACTGATCCAGCCGCTTGACGATAACCCGTCCGTCTACCGCGAGACAATCCGGCACCGCGGCTACGGCTTCCACCACTTCGGGATGGCCTGCGCAGATGTGAACGCCGCCAGCCGGGAGTACCAGGCTCGCGGCTATCAGGAAGCGTTCCGCGCCGCGGTGCCGACCGGGGGCGAAGTGGTCTACCTCGACAACGGCAGCGGGCCGCAATGGGGCTTCATCGAGCTTCTGCCGGTGACACGCGGCATGGACGAGACTTTCACCCGCTTCTGGCGCGCTTCGCTCGACTGGGACGGCACCGAGCCCGTCCGCTCCTTCATCTGAAAGACCGATCTCGATGGCTACTGCACCCGCAACAACGCCTGTCGGCCAGCCGCCGCAGGCCAACTGGATGACGAACTCGCCCGGATACCAGACGCTGCTGGTGTTCCTGCTGAGCCTGAACTTCGGGATCGTCTTTTTCGATCGGCAGGCGCTCAACGCACTGATGCCCTTCGTGCAGCCGGACCTGCAGCTTTCGGGCACGCAGATCGGCCTGCTGGCGAGCGGGCTCAGCTTCAGCTGGGCCATCGCCGCGTTCTTCGTCGGCAAGCTGTCGGACACGATCGGCAAGCGCAAGCTGCTGCTGATCATCGCCACGATCGCCTTCTCGGTCTGCTCCTTCATCTCCGGCCTGGCGACGAGCTTCGTGTTCCTGTTCGCCGCGCGCCTGCTGATGGGTGCGGCTGAAGGCGGCGTGATGCCGATCAGCCACGCGATGGTGGCGAGCGAGGTGAACCCGGCCCGGCGCGGACTGGCGCAAGGCGTGGCGCAGAACCTCGGCTCCAACCTGCTCGGCAGCTTTGCCGCGCCGGTCGTGCTGGTCGCCTTCGCCACCGCCTTCAGCTGGCGGGAGGCGTTCTACCTCGCCGCCGTGCCCGGCCTGGTCAGCGCGGCGCTGATCTGGCTCATGCTGAGGGAACCCGTGCCGGCACCGGCGCTGACGGCAGCGGAAAAGGACGACAAGCTGAGCATCCTCGACGCGCTGAAGGTCCGCAACATGTGGATCTGCGTTGTCGTCGGCGTGCTGATGGTCGCCCATTTCGTGATTACCTGGGCCTTCATGCCGATCTTCCTAGTGCAGGAGCGCGGTCTGGACGAAAGCTCGATGAGCTGGGTCGTGGGCTCGCTCGGCATCGCCGCCGCGCTTTATTCCTTCCTGGTCTCCGGCCTGTCGGACCGGATCGGGCGCAAGCCGGTGATGGTGGTCCTGCCGTTCCTGTCGATCGTCGGGCCGCTCGGCGTCCTGTTCCTCGACCCCGGCGCGTTCGACGGGTTCGGCGTCGCGCCGTTCTCGTGGTTGGCGATCGCCGGTTATGGCGTGGTCCTGATCCCGATCATCTTCGTGGGCTGGGCGGTGAACGGGATCTTCCCGATCTTCATGGCTACGATCCCCTCCGAAACCTTCAGCGCACGCCACCATGCGACGGTGCTGGGCCTGGCCATGGGGAGCTGCGAGGTTCTCGGCGGCGTGTTCGGGCCGACCCTGGCGGGCGCGCTGAACGACGCGTTCGGCAGGGACACGTTCCTGTGGCTGCTGATGGTCCTGGCGGTGATCAGCGGGTTCGTGTCGATGGGCCTGAAGGAAACCGCACCCGCCGCGCTGGCGCGGCGCGGGCTGGAGCCGGCAGCCGCCTGAGCCTTTCCGCGCCACACACGCCGGTGGGCATGTTCACAAGAGGAGGATGAATGGCAGGGCCGAAGACACTCGATCAGTTCGACATCAAGGGCCGCTCCGCGCTGGTCACCGGCGCGGCGAGCGGGATCGGCCTGGCTTACGCCGAATGCATGGCCGAAGCCGGGGCGCGGGTCACGCTCACGGACATCGACGCCGAAGGCGCCGAGCGGGAGGCGAAGCGGCTGGTCGATGAAGGCTACGAAGCACGCTGGGACGTGTGCGACGTGTCCCAGCTGGATCAGGTCGCTGCCGCCTTCGACAATCACGTCGCCGCCTACGGCGGGTGCGACATCGCGTTCGCCAATGCTGGGCTCGACGTCGGCGGGGGGTTCTGGACGCCTGAGGGGGACCGCAACCCGGAAGGGCAGATCGACGTCTACGATCCGCAGCGCTGGTACAAGTCGATCGGCATCAACCTGACCGGCGTGTTCCACACGGTGCGCGAAGCCGCCCGGGTGATGAAGGCGCACGAGCGCAACGATCATCGCCGTGGCGGGTCGATCGTCATCACCAGCTCCAACGCGGCCGAGGTCAACGAGGCGATCGTCGGCGTGCCCTACATGGCCGCGAAAGCCGGCGTGAAGCACTTCATGCGCCACGCGGCTTACGAGCTCGCGGCCTACGGGATTCGCGTCAACGCCATCGCTCCCGGGCCTTTCGTCACCAACATCGGCGACGGCTGGGTCAAGAAGAACCCGGCCGCCAAGAAGGCGTGGGACGAGCTGGTCCCCGTCGGGCGCATGGCGGAAACCCACCAGATCAAGCCCTTGGCCCTCTTGCTTGCGTCCGACGCAGGCAGCTACATGACCGGCGCCCACGTGATGATCGACGGCGGCATGCAGCTCGGCCCGATCAAGCCCATAGGATAACCGAATGACCACCAACGCACAGGCGGCGATCTGCCGCGGCCACGAACAGCCTTTCACCATCGAACAGGTCGAACTGGCCGATCTCGCGCCGGACGAACTGCTCGTGCGCGTCGTCGCCTGCGGCATTTGCCACACGGACCTGGCCGTGCGTGACGAGCAGTTGCCGGTGCCGCTGCCGGTGGTTCTTGGCCACGAAGGCGCCGGGATCGTCGAGGCGATCGGCAGCGCCGTCACCGCAGCGAAGCCCGGCGACCGGGTGGTGATGAGCTTCAACAGCTGCGGCGACTGCCCGAGCTGCGCCATCGACGCGCCGACCTATTGCTACAACTTCTTCCCGCACAACTGGTCGGGCAAGCGGGCCGACGGTTCGCCGACGATGACCCTGGCCGGCGAGCCGATGAACGCCAACTTCTTCGGCCAGTCCTCGTTCGCCACCCACGCCATCGCGCACCAGCGCAACGTGGTGAAAGTGCCGGACAGTGCGGCCGACATCCCGCTGGAACGGCTTGCTCCGATCGGCTGCGGCCTGATGACCGGCGCCGGCGCTGTCCTGCGCAGCATGGAAGTGCGCGCCGGGCTGCCGATCGCCGTGTTCGGCGCCGGCACGGTCGGCATTGCCGCCATCATGGCCGCCAAGATCGCCGGCGCGAACCCGATCATCGCGGTCGACGTGAACGACGGCCGGCTCGCCCTGGCGAAGGAGCTCGGCGCCACGCACGCCTTCAACGCGAAGGACGACGCACCGGGCAAGATCCGCGAGCTGTGCCCGCAAGGCCTCGGCTACGTGTTCGACACCACGGGGATCAACTCGGTGATCGAGGACGCCTGGGGCCTGCTGGCGCCCAAGGGCATCTGCGGCATCGTGGGCGCGTCGGATCCTTCCGCCATGCTCAAGTTCAACGAATCGCAGTTCATGGGCGGCGGGCGCACAGTGATGGGCATTCTCGGCGGCGACAGCGACGTCGGCCCGTTCCTCTGCGAGCTGATCGAGCATCACCTCGCCGGGCGGTTCCCTTACGAGAAGCTCATCCGCACGTTCCCGTTCGAGCAGATCAATGAAGCCATCGCCGCCAGCGAGAGCGGCGAAGTGGTCAAGCCGGTGCTGGTGATCGGGAAGGAATGATGCGCGCCGTCACTTTCCAGGGTCTGCACCAGCCGCTCGCCTTCGAGGCGCTGCCCGACCCGACGCCGGGGACAAGCGAAGTGGTGGTCAAAGTCGGCCGCTGCGGCATCTGCGGCTCCGACCTGCACATGACCGAGGACCCGGCCTACGGCTGCAAGCACGGCGACATCCTCGGCCACGAGTTCGCCGGCGAAGTGGTCGGCCTCGGCAGCAAAGTCGAAGGGCTGAAGACCGGCGACCTTGTCTCGGTGATCCCGCTGGTGAGCTGCGGCGCGTGCGAAAGCTGCCGCAAGGGCGAGGTGCAATGGTGCACGCAGTTCGGCCTGCAGGGCGGCGGCTATGCCGAATATGCCGTCACACGTCCCAACCAATGCGTCAGATTGCCCACCGACGTTTCGATAGCCGACGGCGCAATCATCGAGCCGCTGGCCGTGGCGCTGCACGGAGTGAACCTGTCGGGCATGAAGGCCGGCGACAAGGTGCTGATCCTCGGCGCCGGCCCGATCGGCCTGGCGGTCGCCTTCTGGGCCAGGCGCATGGGCGCGGCGAAAGTCGCGGTGCAGGACATCGCCGACTTTCAGGAACAACGCGCGCTGGACATGGGCGCGGACGTGTTTGTGGTCGATCCCGCCGACCCGGTCGGCAGCGCCGAGCGCGGGCTGGGCGGCAAAGCCGACATCGTGTTCGAATGTGTCGGCCTGCCCGGCCTGATTGCGCAGGCGGTCGACCAGGTGAAGCCGCGCGGAACCATCCTTCTGCTCGGCCTGTGCACCAAGCCCGACACCTTCAACAGCTTCGCGATGCTCTCGAAGGAAGTGCGGCTGGTCACCAGCGCGTTCTTCACCCGCCAGGAATACGAAGCCGCGCTCGACGCGCTGGACGCCGGAGCGATGGAGCCGCGCCTGCTGGTCACCGACACGATCACCCTGGCCGACACGCCGGAGATCTTCGAGAGCCTCAAGCGCCGCACCAGCCAGTGCAAGGTGCTGATCGCGCCCTAAGATCCTCCCCGGCACGGGGAGGGGGACCGCCGCCGCAGGCGGTGGTGGAGGGGGCCCGGCCCGGTTGCACCAGGCCTCGCCCCCACCGTCAGCCGCTTGCGCGGCTGCCACCTCCCCGTCCCGGGGAGGAATTTAAGACTGGCTGTGTTCGAATTGCCGCTTGCAGCCGCTCGAAAGCCGCACCCGCTGCGGCGGCTTCCACACGCTCCGCTAAAGCACGGTAGTCCGTTAGGGCCGCCCTTCCCGCCTCGGTGACCCGCGCGCCCGCCCCCGCGGTCGTTTCGACCAGCGGCGCGGCGAAGCAGCGATTCATCGTGTCGACCAGCAGCCATGCCCGGCGGTAGCTCATACCCAAGGTGCGGGCGGCAGCGGAGATCGAGCCGGTTTCCGCGATCGCCTCCAGCATCGCCGCCTTGCCCGGGCCCATGGCGATCTCGTCCCCGCAGTAGAGCTGGACCTTGAGCTTGAGCGTGACGATGGCGGATCTCCTGGGCGACGGGCGCTGGACCAGCTGTATACCGCTAGATATAGCCTGCGCCATGTCCTTCCGACTGATCCCCGCTGCGCTGATGCTTCTGGCCCTGCTCGGCCTCGCCGCCTGCGAACCGGCGGAGGAGGATCGCGGTCCCTTGGTCCTGGCGCCGTCCAGCATGCAGGAAGCGATCGAGGCGGCGGCGGATGCCTGGGAGGCGCAGGGCCATCCGCGCCCGGTCACGTCCTTCGCCGGCACGCCTTCGCTCGCCCGCCAGGTGCTGCAGGGGGCTCCGGCCGACCTGTTCGTCTCGGCGGACGCACAGTGGATGGATGAGCTCGAGCGCGCCGGGCGGATCGATCCGGCGAGCCGCTCAACCATGGCCGGCAACCGGCTGGCCCTGGTCGCGCCCTCGGCCCAGGCGAAACCGCTGCCGCTGGAGCCGCAAGCCTTTGCGGCGGCGCTCGGCGCCGGTCCACTGGCCCTCGCCGACCCGGCGAGCGTTCCGGCGGGGCGTTACGGCAAGGCGGCTCTTGAAAGCCTGGGCCTGTGGGCAGCCGCCGAAGGCAACATCAGTGCCAGCGAGAACGTCCGCGCCGCGCTCGCACTGGTGCAACGGGGCGAAGCGCCGCTCGGGCTGGTCTACGCCAGCGATGCCGACGCCGCCTCGGACGTGGCTGTCGTGGCCGAACTGCCCGAAGCGTCCCACCCGCCGATCCGCTACCTGATCGCCCTCGTGGCGGGCACAGACTACCCCGATGCCGCCGCCTTCCGTGCCTTCCTGCTCTCACCCGAAGGCCAGGCGATCCTCCGCCGCCACGGCTTCACCGCGCCATGAGCGCCTGGCCCAACCCTGCCGAGTGGGCGATCATCGCGCTCTCGCTCAAGGTCAGCCTGGTGGCGGTCGCGCTGACCCTGCCGCCGGCTTATGCGCTCGCCTGGCTGCTCGCCCGCCGAAGCTTCCCCGGCCGCATCCTCCTCGACGCAGCCGTTCACCTGCCGCTGGTCGTGCCGCCGGTGGTGACCGGCTGGCTGCTGCTGATCCTGTTCGGCCGCACCGGCCCGATCGGCGCCTGGCTGGACAGGACTTTCGGCCTCGTGCTGGTGTTCCGCTGGACCGGGGCCGCGCTTGCCGCCGCGGTCATGGCCCTGCCGCTGATGGTCCGCGCGATGCGCCTGTCGATCGAGGCGGTGGACCGGCGGCTGGTCGGCGCGGCCCGCACCCTCGGTGCGACGCCGTGGCGCGCGTTCCTGACGATCACCCTGCCGCTCAGCCTGCCAGGGATCCTCGCCGGCACGATGCTCGGCTTCGCCCGCTCGCTGGGCGAGTTCGGGGCGACGATCACGTTCGCGTCCAACATCCCGGGCGAGACCCGCACCCTGCCGCTGGCGATCTATTCCGGCTTGCAACTGCCCGGCGGCGAAGCGGCGGTGACCAGGCTGGCGATCATCTCGGTGCTGCTCTCGGTCGCGGCGCTGCTCGCCTCCGAGATGCTCGTGCGCCGCTCGCACGGCAGGCGCGCCCATGTCCTTTGACATCGCAGTCCGGTACCAGGCCGGGGAGCGCGAGCGTGAATGCGCCATCGCCAGCACGGCGAAGCTGGTCGCCGTCACCGGCCCATCGGGCGCGGGCAAGACCACCCTGCTCCACTGCATCGCCGGGCTGCGCCGCCCGCTCGACGGGCACATCCGCATCGGCGACGAAACGCTGTTCGACAGTGCATCCGCAACCGACCTTGCGCCGGAGCGGCGCCGGGCCGGCTACGTGTTCCAGGATCTGCGCCTGTTCCCGCACATGACCGTTGCCGCCAATCTGGCTTATGGCGAGCGCCGCGAATCCCACTGGATGCGCCATGCCGAAGCGCTCGAGTTCCTCGGCATCGCCCACCTCGCAGAGCGCTATCCCGCCACTCTCTCGGGCGGCGAGGCCAAGCGAGTCGCCATCGGCCGGGCCTTGCTGGCCGCGCCCCGCTTCCTCCTGCTCGACGAGCCGCTCACCTCGCTGGACGCGGCACGCGGCGAGGAGATCCTGCGCCTGATCGAACGCATCCGCGACGAATTGGGCCTGCCGATCCTGCTCGTCAGCCACTCGCCCACGGAAGTGGAGCGGCTGGCAGAGGACGTGGTGGTGATGGAGTAGCCCGCTCGGGCCGAAGCATGGAGGCGATGGTGCCCCACAGGCGACAAAAATGGGCACTCAAATCATTGGGAAATTCTTCTGCCGCGGCCCTGAACCGAGGATTGGAGCGACTACCCGGCGGGCTTGGCGTACCGCTCTCACCAGATGCATGATCGGCCAGACTCTAGATCGGCTTTCATCAGAAGCTCGACTGGAGCATAGCTGCAACTATGGACAACACCACAGGCGACGCAGCGGGGATTCTGGCCATAATGAAGGCACGGTTCGGATCGTCAGAGCTCGCGCAGCAGTGGTTCGAGAAAGAACCAGTGGCCGGCTTCAGCGGGCAGACGGCGCAACAGTTAGTCCTGGATGGACGGGCTGCGGAGCTCCGAGAGTTTATTGCAGCGGCTGACGCCGGCATTCACGCATAGAGAGTCAACACTCACGACTGGTTCTGGGCCGCAAGCGGAACGGCAGCTCTATGGCTTACAGCGCGGGAAAGCGGACTGTCGGGAGCCGACCCACCGCGGACATTCCACCCGTTCGAGACTCAGCGCCCTAGCATGGTGCGATCTACGAGCGGACCAGCCCAACTCTTGGCGAGATCATTTGCTCGTCCCACCTAGCATATTGCGCCTTCAGCGCCCGGAAGCGGTCCGGCTCGGCAGCCTTCCGATCCACCCGCTCCCCAGGGTCGAGGGCGAGATCGAAGAGGTACTCGCCGTCTCCGACCCTTAGATATTTCCAGCTGCCATGACGCACCGCTTTCTGCTGCGAGCGCTGGCTCGTTCGCCAGAAGATGCTGCGCTCCAAGAGAGGACCACCATCCAGAGCCGGCAGCAGATCGATCCCATCCAGCGGGTGCGCTTGGCTTGGGGATGCTGCGGCCGCCGCGAGAATGGTGGCAGTCCAGTCGAGCGTGCTTGCAACTTGAGTTGTGGTCACGCCGGCGGGGACCCTTCCGGGCCAGCTAACGAAAGCCGGCACACGGATCCCGCCCTCCCACAGAGTGCCTTTGCCGCCTGCGAGCCCACCCATGCTGGAGTATTGCTTGCCTCCGTTGTCGCTGGTGAAGATCACAAGCGTTCGCTCAGTGAGGCCTGTCTCCTCCAGCGCCGATAGAATACGTCCGACGGCCTCGTCCAGCGCCCGCATCATATCAGGGAACCGGTCCGGCGGACCGACGTCGAAAGGACCATCACCGCTGGCGCGAAGTGGTGCGTCACCGCGCCTTTGCCAGGGCGAATGCGGTGCCGTGCCCTGGTGATTCAGGAAGAACGGTTCACGGCCTTGACGGATAAAACGGACTGCCTCCTCCGCGATGAGGTCAGTCAAATATCCGGTAGGATGAACCGGTTCGGTGTTCCGGTAGAGATCGTGCCTACCAAGCGGATCGGCATGGGAGGTGTAATCGACGACGCCACTGAGCGGTCCGAAGAACTCGTCGAACCCATGCCGGTTGGGATGAAATCCGGGACGGACCCCCAGGTGCCACTTGCCGAACAGCCCGTTCGTGTAGCCTGCTTCCTTTAGAAGTGAAGAGAGGGTCGGGTGAGACGGTTCTAGGCCGATCTGGCGATCCTCTTCGGAAAGCGTCAGCGGCTCACGTAGGCCGACAGGGTGCCGCGCAGGGTACCGGCCAGTCATCAGCCCTACCCGGGTGGGAGTGCAGATGGGAGCGATTGAGTATGCTTGGGTGAAGCGTGTGCCCTGTGCCGCCAATTGGTCGAGCACGGGGGTTCTATAGTCGGCGCGGCCGTAGCTGCTGAGATCTCCGTAACCCAAATCATCGGCGGTAATCAGGACGATATTCGGACGCTGGTGCGAACTCGAACCTCCGCTTATCCTCGCCTGCGCTGCAACTGCGCTAGCTGCCGCGGTCATCGCGAGGAATGACCGCCTGCTGACCAAGTGGGGTGTGATCATCCAGCTTCCACCGAAGCTTCCAATACCGACCGCTGCTGCACAGATTGTAACACATCACAGGGAGATTTGCGACAGCTCCCGCGTGACGTCCACAATTAGCCCCAATCCCAGCGGGCTGATTTTGCCACAAGCAGTGCGGCAACTCAGGGTGGTTGGAAGCTCCTGACAGCCTTGGCCTTGGCCATAATCGCAATCTGCTCCATAATCGCGACAGTCACTCTCGGCCGGATCAGCGAGCGGATAGAAGGCCTCTACAACGTGACAGCTTTGCCGCACTGTTACTTGTCACCCAATGATCCCCGCCGCCGCGAGATCCAGCGGAATTGGGGTAGTGAGCCCACGACAGAAGCCGCCTGCGACGCTGAAACGAGAGCAGGCGAAGGGGTGGCGGACTGACTGGTTCTGATCTCCTCTGCCAAGGCTGAAGCGCCCATCCGGCGCAAAACAGGATGATTGGTCGACAAGCGTGTTGCGACGCTCGACGAGAGGGTACGCAGCGCATCTAGTTGGATCCACGAGTGCCTGCCCTAGGGCGGTCTCGAGATCCATGAGGGTCCTGAAGTCAATACCTCGTCGTGGGAAGGCGGTCCTCACCCGCGCAGATCCCTTTCGAAGCCAAACCGCCCAGGCCGCTCGGCTCTGCCCGCCGATCCTTACCGCCAAATCAACCGCGGGGGGCTACCTTCGACTGCTATGCGAACATTGCTACTCACGCTCTTCAGGAGTAGCTTACACGGACACCCATCAGGAGATGATCCTATGGAGACGAAGGCAGACGAGATCGCGAACGGCATCTACCGGCTGTCGACTTACGTTCCGGGTATTGCACCGCCTGACGGGCTAACGTTCAACCAGTTCCTGATTACCGCGCGCGAGCCACTGCTGTTCCACTGCGGACCGAGGGCGATGTTTCCGTCAGTTTCCGCCGCGGTCTCGATCATACTGCCCGTGGAGCAGCTGCGCTGGATCAGCTTCGGGCACATCGAAGCAGATGAATGTGGGGCAATGAACTTGTGGCTCGAAGCCGCTCCTGAAGCTCAAGTGATCTATAGCGAGCTAGGCTGCGAAATCTCAGTCAACGATCTCGCTGACCGGCCGCCGCGCGCGTTGGCACGGGACGAGGTGCTGGACCTCGGCGGCAAGCGAGTTCGCGTGATCGCTACACCGCATGTGCCTCATGCATGGGAAGCTCAGGTCCTCTACGAAGAGACCACCGAGACGCTCTTTTGCGGCGACCTCTTTACCCACGTGGGTGATGGGGAGCCCCTCACCCGCGAAGGGATCGTGGGGCCAGCCATCGCCGCAGAACAGATGTTTCATTTCACAAGCCTCGGCCCCTTCACCGCGCCGACGATCCGGAAGCTTGCGGAGCTTACACCGAAGCGGCTCGCGCTGATGCATGGCTCATCGTTCGAAGGGCATGCAGCGGGGGAATTGAACGCATTGGCTAATCGGTACGAGGAACTTGTCCAAGCCGCTGCTGCATGAGCGTACCGGCAAAGCACGGCTTAAGCATGGAGTGCGTGATATGCCTCAGTACGTGATCGAAAGAGAAATGCCGGGTGCCGGCTCTCTCACGCCGGATGACCTGAGAAGCGCTTCACAGAAGTCGTGTTCGGTGCTGCATGACCTCGGGCCAGACGTTCAATGGGTTCACAGCTATGTCACCGATGACAAGATCTACTGCATCTACCGCGCGCCTAGTGCGGATTTGATCCAGCAGCATGCCGACACTGCCGGCTTCCCAGCGAATAGCATTTCCGAGATAAGGACCACCATCGATCCCACTACCGCGGAGCGGTAGAATACCGAACTGGCTATGCTTTCCACCTTCGAGCGAGCCCAGCAACGTCACTTTCGGAGGATGGATCCAGCGCCGGAGCCCGAACGGACCGAGAAGGACTGCATCCTCTAGGACAGCGTGCAGGTCATGCGGCCGCCCAGGTAATCGACGCGGCACGCAGCGGTGTCAGAGCACGCGGCGGACGGGTCAAGCACTCAGACCTTCGCGCCGGCGGTCGCTGCAAACCGCCGCGACGGAAGGTCCGCTTAGCGGCCCGCCACTCAAGCTGACTGCTCGAATGGCCGGTAGTCAGGATGGCGAACGGTAGCTCGGCGTGCGGCAATTGGGTGAAAAGCGGACGTACATGATCGACTTGGCATAACACTGTCGGAGCGCCGATCAGCCAGCTGGCCTGATGACCGGCTTCCTCCAAGCTTCGGGATCAAACCAGCTGCACACTAGATCTGGTCTCGCTGCGCGCAGAAGCTCGAACTCCGAACGAGGGGCGCACCTTGCGATGCTGAGGTATTCCAGTTGCGGACATTGAGCGAGGGGCGAGAGGCGCTTATCTGCGAGCCGCGTCGACACGCACAGAACCGCGCGGAGGGACCTGAGGCCCGCAAGAGGAGCAAAGCTCTCGATCTTGTAGAGACTGTCGATGGCACCCTCGATCCCGATAACTTCAAGATGGTGTGCGCCACTCAGCCATTCGATGTTGGGCATCCTCTTGGGGTTCGTGATTAGCAAAGTCCGCAAGGAGGGCAGTTCGAGCAGACGGGAGAAATCGGACAGCTTACGAGGGCTGTCAATGCTGAGGTGCTCAAGCTCCTTGAGGGCGAGAAGCGGCGTCAGGTCAGTCCCGAGGAACGGCCACTCCAACTCCAGCCTCCGGAGCCGCGAAAGCTGCCCGATCGCCTCGAGGAACGGCTGGTCCACGTTAGCGGCGATCAGGTGCGCTAGAGCGTTCTTATCAGCGATCGCCCGATAGTTCAGCTTCTGCCGGCTTACCCAGGCTCGCGTCGCCTCTCCTGGGATCTGAGCTGCCGCCTCGAAGTAATGTCGCTCTCCCCACTCTTTCCAGTCACGATCGCGGTGGCCACGAAATCGTGCGCTGAGGGCGCTCTCAGTGGAAGGGTAGGAGTGGAAGGCACCGTTCATAACAGGCGCCATACCGTGGAACGGTAAAGAACCGTGTACGACACTTGAGGGGGGCGCGAAGCAAGTTTTGCTCAATGTGAGTGCATGAGCGTCCGGTCAGTATCGTACCTGCGGAAATGAAGGTCCGTGCTGGGTCACTAGTCGACCGGCCGGTTCAGCTAGGATGTTCGCAATCGCGGTCGCTCTTAGGCGCGCGGGGATCTGTCCCACCGTGCATCCGGCACCGCTTAGGCCTCCTCAGTGCTGGTGACTCGCACTCCTTTCCCTTGTAAGTCTTGGTCGAGCAACGCGGGCTACAAAGCTCGGTTCGATCATATCTGTTGGTCGCAAGGCTCCTGCGCTACTATGCAGGCATGGCATGGGGATCCAAGCAGTTCGACTTCCGCACTGAGCTGACCAAGCAGAAGCACAAGCGGAGGCGGAAGACGGCGAAGCTCGCGGCGAGTGGCTTGGCTGCCGGTATTTTGCTTGGGCTTAGCGCCGCGAACTTGCTCAACTTCTCTGATCCCGCAGCTGCATTGAACTCAAGCGAGCCCTTCAGGGTGTGCGGCAAGGTTCGGGAAAACTGTGTCGTGGACGGGGATACCTTCTGGTCTGCCGGCGAGAAGATCAGGATCGCGGACATCGACACACCTGAGATCAACGGCAAATGCGCGAGCGAAAAGGAACGAGCGAGACAAGCTCGTGATCGCTTGGGCGCGCTGCTCAGCCGCGGCGAGTTCGTGGTGCATCGCCAGGGAACGGATCGGTATGGCCGCACGCTTGCTGTCGTGACGAGTGGTGGGCGCTCGGTGGGGGATGTGCTCGTGAGCGAAGGCCTCGCGCGAACTTGGTCTGGCAGAAGGGAACCCTGGTGCTGATTGGCATCACAATCCGCGAGCCGGCGGTTAACTGACCATGCCGCGCGGCTTCATCGAACCGATGATGCCGACCTTAGCCGATGACGCACCTTGTGGCGACGATTGGCAGCACGAGATAAAGTACGACGGATACCGAACGGAGATCGCTGTGAGTGGCGGCTCTGCCCGAGCGTTCACGCGCAACGGACACGACTGGACGTCGAAGTATCGGCCACTGGTCGGTGCCGCTGCCTCGCTTGCGTGCTCGACCGCGCTGATCGACGGAGAGGTAATCGTCCAGGACGAAGCGGGCCGCAGCGACTTCCACAGCTTGCGAGCCGCAATTCATCAAAGCCCCGCTCGTTTGGCATTCATGGCCTTCGATCTACTGGAGCTCGACGGGCGCGACCTTCGCCGTCTGCCGCTCGAGGATCGCCGGTCCCGACTGGCTGACCTGCTGGGCGAGAACCGACCTGGTAATTGCCTGCAAATGAGCACGCATATCGTTGGCAGTGGCGAGGAGTTCTTCGCAGCGGCAGACGCTCATAACCTCGAAGGGATCGTCTCGAAGAAGCTCGGCAGCCGCTACCGCTCAGGGCGCAGCAAGAGCTGGTTGAAGATCAAGACATTCGAACAAGCTGAGTTCGTAGTGCTGGGCGTCCATCGCGAGCCCGGCAAACCTACGGTGGCGCTCCTGGCGCGCGAACAGGATGGGCAGCTTCGCTACGCTGGCAACGCCGCAGTCACTCTGGCGGCTGCCGAACGTGAGGGGTTCTGGCGTGCCGTCGAAGCGCTGAGTGCCGCCAGGCCAGCCATCAGGATGGCTCGCTCCGAAGCACAATGGCTGGAGCCCCGCTTGCGAGTAACGGCCCGATACCTGCGCAATGAGGAGACGCTGCGCCACGCGACGCTCACCGGCATCTGTGACCTGTAGGCGCAAGCTCCGACTGTTGCTTAGCGGGACCACACTTCAGGGCCGCTGCAGTGCTGGGCGTCGAAGCTTCTGCCTTCACATTCCTGGCACTTGAGGCGCTCACCAAGCCGATCCAGCCGGGTGCTCGCTCTCGCCCGCGCAAGCCGTTCAAGCAGCACCAACGGGTCCACTCGAGCCGTGTGACCGCACCGGCAGATCAGCTTCACCCAATAGCCATGCCGGGCGAGGTCGGAGAGAGTTTCGAGTCGGTACCGGACCATCCGGCGGTTTAGAACAAACGCAGAACTCGCGCGCAAGCTCTGGATGGGAGCTACCCGTTCGGCTTCCCCTGCCACCACGCCGCGTAGGGTGTGTTCTTCACCATCCGGCGGTTGAAGTCCGGCGTCCCATCGGACCACCAGGGGTCCCCTCGTTCCCCAAGCGCTTCCTTTGCCGCTTGCACCCGTGCTCTGGCCGATGAAAGGTCATCGTCATTCCTGGCCTTCAACGCGGCGCGGACAGCCCGTCTCGCGCTCATCAGGTCCTTCACCAGTTCTTCGCGGACTTCGGTGTCCAAGAGCGGGTTCGCAGCGCGCCACAAGCGCCCTCGCACCACGATGTAACGCCCGTCGGGCGTTGTGACGGGCTCCTGATCCTTGCTCATGGCGGAGCAGACAAGGGCAAGCGACCGATCATCGGGTTGAAGCTCTCCTCTGAACCCAAGGATCAGTTGTCCGATTGCGGACCATCAAGTCGGGATAGGGACGGCACAAAAGAGCCGCCTGATCCGGCGGACCGTCAAGCCAGTCGCCCCAGTCCTGTCGCCGGAGTATGACTGGCATACGATCGTGCACATCCGCTACATGGATGCAGGCTTCCGTCATCACCATCGAATAGGCGGGTCCCCACTCAGGCGTGTCGCGCCAGATCCCGGCAACCCCGAAGATCGGCTCGTCAGGTAGCTCAAACCACGTTCGCGTCTTTGAGCCCTTCTCTCCCTCGGCTTCCGCGAACTCCGTCACTGGAATGAGGCAACGCCGCTCTTGGAAGCTGTAGCGCCACATGAAGCTATCGAGCTTGTCGGCGCGAGTGTTATTTACGGGCTTGGGTTTGAGCGGCTGCCCGGCCTTGCCCTTCAGAACCAACGGGAAACCCCAGGTCATGGAGCGGACTTCTCCGCCTGCCACCACGATTCCAGGATAGCCAGGGTACACCTCAGCACTGGCATTGGATGGCGTCCGTTCAGCGGCGCCGAAGAGCTTCGCTACTTCCGCTGATGAGGCGCTCATGCGGTACAAATTGCACATAGCTCAACGTGCGGTGTGGCTGACGGCGAGTCAATCTGATCGGCAGTGATGGTGAGATGCTGAGGAAGGGCAGGCCCTCACGAGGCGCGAGGACTGGCTGCGCTCGATGGCCATTTGGTGACGCCCCCTGTCCATAACGCCATCCAGATCAATACCGGCTGCATTAGCAGGCGCGGGATATGATACGCGAGGCTCAGCCCGCCATCGGTGCGTTCAAGATCCATCAGCAGGTGACTTACGTTAGCCGGCCAAACGCAGAGTGCATAAAGAGCGAGGCCGATGGCACCTGCGCGGCGCAAGCGAGACTGCCACGGTTACGCCAAGGCTATGGCCCCAAGCAACTCGGCAATGCCCGTAAGCTTCACGACCTGCTCCGCGAAAGGCACCAAGCCCTCGATGAGCCGGATGAATGGGTCTGGGGCAATTGCATGGAAAACGCCGGCGGTTGCGTATGACACAGCGAGCAGCCACCGCAGGGCGGTGCGGATCACGGACCGGGCCAGACGGTGAGGTGATTCATTGGCCGCAGCAATCCAGCTCTGGGCCTCAGATTACTGATACCCGCCTTCGCGCTTGCGCTCTTCCGCAGCCTTTTCTTGAGCCTTGATCATGCTTGTGTCCTCTTGCTCTCCGCTGTGGGACTGCTCCTTCTGCGAGGCCTTTTTACGATCTCCGGCCTGGTCATCGCGTTGCATGGTTCTTCTCCTTGACTGACCGACTAACCGCCCGCCGAAACGCGGGTTCCTCGCGAACCATGGAGCATCAGCAGAGGGCATCGGAGCTGAACAAGCGCGGTGCCTTAGTGTTGTGACGCCGAGCAGATGAGCGGACCGCCCCGAAGCCTGCCAGAAGCGTCGCCAACCTCAAGCGAACTGCCGCCGCATGTAGAGCGGCCTCGCCCGAGAGGCCTGGCATTCCTGAAGGTCCGCTCTTCGTGGCGCCACAGCCGTAAACCAAGGGCCCACATTGGTGGGAAGCTGACGCTCGCCGTGAGGTAGTACTAACCGAAGAACTCCTGAGTCACGCTGGGGCGGACAACGCTGCACTTACGATGAGCGCGACAAGCAACGAGTGGCGATGAGGTCTATCGGTTCATCGCTTCACCATGGCCCAGTTTCGAAGCTGCACACCGGGAATAGGGACCTCGCTGACGACTTCGAAACCTAGCCGTTCATAGAGGCGAACGTTCTCAGTAGTCTGTGTTTCAAGAAAAACCGGCACACCTTCACTCTTAGCTCGGCCAAGCATTGCGCGCGTAAGGCTGCTGCCCACTCCACAACCTTGCTTGTCGGCACGAACCCCTAGAGCGAAGAGATAGTAATGTGCTTCCGGCAAAGCTTCCCGGTGCATGGCGTCCGTATGCTGAGCAAATGCAACGAACGCCTTGAAATCGCGCATTCCCATATAGAAGGGAGCGGTGAACATCCCCGAACGAAACATCCGCCACGGTGTCATTGCCGTCCCGTTTGGGAGCAGCCAGAGCGCGACGCCCGACCCATCTTCTGATCCGTAGCACTCGCCGAACAGCAGGGCATACCTGCAGGTGCGGTCCCAAAAGTACCTGAGCTTGGCGGATGAGTTTGGTTCTCGAAACAACTCGGACCCAGGCGGACGGCCGTGGAAGGCGTCCGCCAGGATGTTCGATGCCCATCCCAAGTCGTTCCAGCTCAGCCGCTTCGGATGCATCATTAGCTCCTCGCACTCTGCGGCTTGTCTACCACACTTCCGCGGAAAAGCCTCGGACTTCGCCGATGACCGCTATGGGTCGAGCGGAACGGCTGCTGCCGCTGCGCAGTCGCATGACGCGGCCAGCATCACACAGCCAGCGGTACATGGTCGTACCGGCTCTCCGAGCTACTCGGGAAGCCGGTGATAGCTCATATCTCCGTTCTCTCGGAAAGGGTCAGCGCGTCGTCTATGTCAACGCTAAGATAGCGCACTGTATTCTCGATGTTCGTATGGCCGAGCAGTATCTGCACCGCTCGCAGGTTTCCCGTTCCCTTGTAGATGAGCGAAGCCTTCGCTCGCCTCAACGAGTGGGTGCCGTACTCACGCTGATCCAGGCCGACGGTCGCAACCCATTCATCGACCAGCCGAGCATATTGCCGCGTGCTGAGGTGGCCGAGGTAGTCTACGCGGCTAGGAAAGAGGAAATCATGAATAGCGCCGCGACGGCGTGCCAGCCATGCCGTCAGGCTCTTTCGGGCTTCCGACACCGGCAGCAGGCGCGGCGGCTCAGAGACGGGCAGCCGCTCTGCCATCTTCGCCTCGGCTTCGACCAGTTGCCCCCTACAACTCCGATGGCGAGATAGGACCGCCAAGCGGAACGACGATCAACAGCCAACGCCGCTTCATGATAGCCGCCTCGCGAGCGCTTCGGCGATACCGCTCATCCCGGCGGCGTTCGGGTGCCAAGGCGCTCCGGAACCGGTGCCTGGAGCACCCACGCTCCACGACTGTTCGTGGCATGGGGTGCGACCTCGCGACAGCTCACCCGCCGGCAGCAGTTCGGCGCCGTTTTCCCGCGCCACACGAGCGGTTATGCGTGCAAGCCTCTCACCAAGCTGACGCATGCCTGCTGAAATCTCCGATGACAGCCGCAGTGCGGCGCAGGTCTCGCGCTCAGGGACAAGGGTCACGTAATCGACGAACACTAGTCTGGCCAGGGGAGCCCTTGATCGAACTTGCGCGACGATCTCACGCAAGTTGACCTCAAGTTTGCTCCAGTCTGCCTCATCGGGCATGCGGACCGGTGCGCACGGCTGCGCGGTCGCGGCAGGGTCGCAGGAGGCTGCAAACAGGTTGCCTACATAATTCACGTCGTTGCCACCAATCGTCAGCGTCACAAGCCGCGTATCTGACGTGAGCGCGTCCAATTGCGAGGGCAATTCGTCCCAAGGACCCAAAATATGGTCTGTGGTCGCGCCGCTGCACGTCACGTCAAAGAGACGGAGTCCGAGGGACTGAGCCAGCAAGGTGGGATAGCTGCGTTCATCGCGAGCGCAGCGCGCTGGCGTGCCTGCCTTAGGGCTGCCCAAACCTGGCCCCGCAGCAAACGAGCTGCCCATCGCGACATAGCTCCCTCCGATGGGGATAACGGGATGGAGGCTATCGGACAAGGTCGTACAAGCCGACAGTGCCGCGACGGCGAACGCGACCATAGCGTTCCTCATGCGCATACTCCCTCCCAGCGTTTCAGAGCTCAGTCATCTTAAGCGGCCACACCCGGCAAACGATGGAGGTCTCAAGCTGATCGACTTCATCATCTTTATGGATGTCCCAATGCCCCGTTGACGAGCGGTAACAGCATCGCGCCGCTGGTGAAACAGCTTGCGGCGACGCATGTCAGCCGGTGCAGTCTCGACTGGTAGCCAGCAAGAGCACGGCGGTGCTCCCTCAAGATGGCCACTTGGGTGCTGATCTAACGTCCGCTTAGAGGGCGCGCTTGCTATTCCCGGAATGACCTACATTGGGCGCGAAGCGGACGAAGAACAGCCGGCCGCCGCGCTGCTACCCAAGCGCTAGTTCTCAGGTGTCCTCTATGGGGGTGCTTGCAATTGGCGGTTTTCCGCCGATTTCGGAAATGGTGCCCCAAAGGCGACAAAAATGGGCACTCAAATCATTGGGAAATCATCCTGCCACGGCCCTGAACGGAGGATTGAAGCGCCTAACCTGGGGTGCTGAGCGTGCCGCTCTCACCAGATGCATGATAAGCCAGACCTTAGATCGGCTTCCATCAGAAGCTCGGCTGCGTCATAACCTCGGCCATGGACAAAGCCACAAGCGATGCAGCGGGTATTCTGGCCACAATCAAGGCGCGGTTCGGATCGTTAGAGCTCGCGCAACGGTGGTTCGAGAAAGAGCCGGTGCCCGGCTTCAGCGGGCTGACGGCGCAACAGTTGGTCCTGGACGGACGGGCTGCGGAAGTCCGGGAGTACATCGCAGCGGTCGACGCCGGCATCCACGCCTAAGAAGCCATAGCTCAGCTCACGACAGAAACTTGGCCGAGCGCCGCCGATCTGCTCATGGCTCCGACACCTGCGAGGGCTGCCAATTGGCGATCCGCAATCCGAACGCCGGCTTAGGCCCGGGCCGCAGCCGGGGAAAGCGGCTCCAAGAAGGAGGCGAGTCAGCGCACGCGCCCCCGAGGGCTAGAGGTTTGTCACAGAGACCAGTCAGCCCTGTTGAGGGCCGCCATGGTCTCCTCCTTGTTGGCCACGACGATGTGCTGACTGCGCGCTGGTTTCGTCTCGGGATTGTCCAGAAGGCCGAGGCGCTTAAGGACGTAGAACAACATCGCATACCGCACGTCGAGACCCGCGATGCCGCTCGTCATGCCATAATCACGCTCCACGACCGATCGCTGCGCCGGGCCCAGATCAGGATGCGGCGTGATCTCGAGACAGAAGCGCTCCTGCCAGAGTTCATCATGGTCGCCCCATAACCCTCCCTGATCCGGCGCGCGCGAGCCGAGAATGCGAGGGAGGAGAAAATCCTTGAAGCACTCCGTCACGTGACAGTAGGCGCGCGCGTGCCACCTCAGGCCGTCGAAGCCAAACGCATGAGGGGTAATCCTGCGCCATATCGGCTCCGGCCTGTCGCGGCTCATCGACTGGTAGCGGACCTCTAGCGAGCCCCTCGCTCGGATAGCATCGAGCACTGCCCGCAGGCATGCTGCGTCCATCTCACGCGCGGGCGTCAGGACGATGTCGACGTCCGGCGGTGTACCAATCCAGGAATCCTCGGGCTCGACGATGCCTTCGGCAAGAGACCGCAGCCGCAGCAGATATTCCGATGGCGCGCCTTGAAGAAACGCAGGTCGGAATGACGGATTGGCGACGTAGCGCTTGAGGCGCGCATCGTAGATGGCGTTATCCGGGGCACGTCTCTGATACTCGGTCAGGTCGTTCGATGCCTGGGGCTCCGAGACCCCGAATACTCTCCGTATGTCGGAACGCCTTACCCCACCCTCCCAGGCAAGCTCGAATTCGATGAACTCGAGCCGGCGCTCGGCTCCCCATCGCAGGTTCTTAGCAGGATCTGACATAGCGACTCCGGATACGTATGAAAATTATATGGACACAGTTATTATACCCATATAAAGATTATGCCCAATCGCGAATCATGTCAATTCCGGCTCCGATCGCCGGGCTACCAGGGAGTTTGCCGAGATGCCCCTCATTGACGCCCAGTTGCGGCGCTATGACTCGAACGTGCTGCGGCTGCCTGCCGACAAGCGCAAGGAGTACCACCAGCAGGTCGATCGTCTGATCGAGAACCTGTGCACGAACATCCGGAACAAGACCGACATTAAGATCACAAAGGTGGTGAAGGCTGGATCCTTCGCTAAGTTCACGATCCTGCGGCGCACCAAGACCGACCCCGTCGACGTTGATGTGGTGTTCTATATCGAGGGCAAGGACGTCGATGCAGAAACCTTCGAGAGTCTAAGCGAACAGATCCACGACCTGCTCATCAAGCAGTATCCGAACAAGTCGGTCGAGCATTTCGAGATCCAGCGCAAAGCTGCGACCGTGCGGTTCGTCGGCAGCGGCCTGAGCGTCGATATCGTGCCCGTGGTCGCGAACAACATTCGTGACGGCTACGGATGGCAGTTCGACATCCATGACGGCTCGCGCGTGGAGACCTGCGCCCCATGTCAGATTAAGTTCGTGCGGGACCGGAAGGATGTCGACAAGGACCACCGGACCCTAATCCGCCTAGCGAAGAAGTGGCGCAACCACGTCGAAATCAAGCCGCTGAAGTCCTTCGCGATCGAGCTCATTCTCGCTTATCTGCTCGACAGGGACGGTCCCGGCGGGAGCATCGAGCGCAAATTCTGCAACTTCCTCCTCTACATCGCGCAGAGCGGCCTCAAGGAAACCATTTCGTTTCCCGAAAACAGCATCTTCCAGCCACAGTTCAGCGACCCAGTTGTGATCATCGATCCGGTCTGCAGCACGAACAACGTCGCGAGTCGCATCAGCGAAGAGGAGCGGCAGCAAATCGTCGCCGCCGCCACCGAGGCTTGGGAAGTCGCGCACTTCGCGTCCGTCGAGCACGACCCTGAGCACTGGAAGGAAATCTTCGGCCCCCGCTTCAGCACGGAGGACGCGTGATGAACACCGCCACCAGGACCGCGACCTACACCGAGGTCGACGTCGTCAACGTCGTGCGCCGGGTAAAGGCCGATCTCATCATGATCGCCGATAGCACCGGGGCCATAACGCGCGACGAGGCCTCGCAATATGCGAAGGATATCGAGGTCCTTCTCGTCAGCGGATACCTGCGGAAGGTCGACCTAACCCTCCTCTCCTACGGCGTCGAAAAGACCGCGGTGCAGTACACCGTCGACACCAACACGGGATTACTCACGTCGAGCAGGCCCGGCGGGGTCCTGTGGCCGCGGGTGGCCGGGGCGTATTTGAGGATTATCCTCTTCTACACCGACGATTACGACGACGAGGCCAGGCGCAAGTTAAGCCATCGCCTCGAGATCGCCTGGAGTCCTACCAGCGCGGACACCAGTCATTCGACACTCACTCCGGCTGGCGGCCGCGACTACACCAGCAACTCCTTCGGCATGCAGCGCAAGGACTGGACCCAGTGACCCCCACCAAGATCTTCGACTACGAGACGGTCGTGCCCGACGAGGCGCTATCAGGCCGCGAACACTACCTGATCGGCTTCGAGGCTAGGCATCAGCGGGTGCGTGACCAGCTCAACCTGCTGCTCCATGCTGACCGTTTGGGCGTATGGAGCAAGAAGCACCATGGCACAGTCCTGCCGATCTGCGACCGTGTCGCCGATCAGTACCCCTTCATCGTCTTCCACGGCGACGTGGGGACCGGCAAGACCGCCGCCGCCGAATGCATAGCGAATAGGCTCCTGACTGATGCCGGAACTGAGGATTCCATGCTGTTCCGGCTGTCCAACCGGGTCCGCGGAAGTGGGCTTGTCGGCGAGATGGGAACGTTGCTGGGCGAGGCCTTCGAGAAGGTCGTCAAGTCCGTCGGCAAGCATCGGCGCGCGGTGCTCATTATTGATGAGGGCGATAGCATCGCAGCCTCGAGGGCGCAGGACCACAGCCACCATGAGGACAAGGTGGCCGTCAACACGCTAATTCAGGGCATCGATGACATGCGCCGCCTCGGGGGTCGCGTCGCGGTCATCCTGTGCACCAATCGGCTTTCCGCGCTCGACCCGGCCCTGCTGCGGCGAGCCGCGCTGGTCGAGGGGTTCGGCAGGCCGACGGACGAAGAACGCGGCGCCTTGCTCCAAATGGATCTCGATGGCCTGACGCTCAGCCACGAGGAACTCGCGGAGCTCATCGCCATCACTGGGCCGGACGGCGACCGGCCGGGGTGGACCTTTTCCGACTTCCGAACCCGGTTTTATCCGTTAGCTGTCGCCAAGGCGTTTCCCGATGAGGCGCTGACCTTCGCCCTGCTGAGAGCTGCCGCGCTCGAGAGCGGGCCATCCCGCGTGATGGAGGACCGCTGATGAGCCGCTCCCCGATCGCCGGCCGCCGGATTCACATCTCTGGCAGCATTTCGGCCGATCCGACTGTGGCGAACCCCGCAGACGTAGAAGGCGCGCAGAAGCTCGTTGCTGGCCTCGTGCGTGCGCTTATGCGCAAAGGGGCAAACTTCGTCGTCCCAGTCGATGCCGAACCGAAACGCGCCGATGGCTATTCCATTTGCTTCGATTGGATCGTCTGGCAGGCGATCAGCGATGGACTAGCGCTTCGGCCGGCCGGAACGCCCGGCCCGCTCGCTGTAGGCGTGCTTCACCACAAGACCGAGGAGCAGATCCCCGTGGACCGCGTCGCTCTGTGGGATGAGCTGCGCGACGGGCCCAACGTCAAGCTCGAGAGCGCCGCGCAATGGAACATGGCGAGCAAGCGGATGGAGGCCCAGGCCCGCTACGGCGACATCCTGATCACCTTCGGTGGGGCGGAGGGGGTGATCTACCTCGCAAACCTCTATCACGAGGCGGGTCGGCCCGTGGTGCCGCTCGACCTTGCGCTCGTGAGCGAGGGGGAAGGCAGTCGCAGGCTGAACGCCTGGGGAATGGCGAGCTCCAGCAGCAGGAAGCTGTTCCAGCTGGCCGACGGTGGCAATCCGCACGACTGGATGAACCGCATCCGCTTTCCCGCGCGCCGGACTGTCGAGCAGCGGATCGAGACGCTGGTTGATCTGATCGAAGCCCTCGAAAGGCCGCGGGCCTTCGCAGTACGCCTGCTCAACGATGAGCATGCCGAATACCCAGCGGTGCAGGACTTCTTCGACAACGTCGTGCGGCCGGTCGTTGAGGACGACCTCGGCTACCGGCTGGCGATCATTGACGGCCGCCAAGCTTACGATCATGCGCGCATCGACCAGGAGATCTTTGCCAAGCTCCACAGGTCCGCGCTCACGATCGCGGACCTCACCGGCAGTAGGCCCAACTGCTTCCTCGAACTCGGTTATTCGCTGGGAAGGACGCTGCCGACCGTGGTGACGGCGCGGAAAGGCTTCGACACCCCATTCGACATCGCGACGTTCGCGGGGCATCACTGGAAAGCGTCGGGCGACACCAGCGATCGTCGGCGCGCGTTCAAGGAACACCTGGAGGCCGTGCGTAACCGGCCGCCGCTCGTCGAAAGCGAAGGATTGCTGCAATGACCGAGAGCCGTCAGGAAGTCTTCGTTTCGGTGGACGTGGAAACTTCGGGACCGATCCCGGGCGTCTACAGCATGCTCTCAATCGGGGCGTGCCTGGTCGACCGACCGGAGACGACCTTCACCGCACTGCTGCAGCCGATCAGTGACGCGTTCGACATGGACGCGCTCGCGGTAACGGGCATGTCGCTCGAAGAACTAAGGATCAGCGGAATGACGCCGGACGAGGCGATGACGGGATTCGCCAGGTGGGTCGAGGCGTCGGCGGGACCTGACGCAACGCCGGTCTTCGTAGGCTTCAACGCGCCGTTCGATTGGTCCTTCGTCAATTACTACTTCCACCGGTTCATCGGCTCGAATCCTTTCGGTTTCACCGCGCTCGACATCAAGGCGCTCTACATGGGCGCGACCTGCTGCGATTGGAGCAACACGCGTTCGAGCCGCATCGCGGCGCATCTGAAACCTGAGCTGAAGGGCGACCATGATGCCCTTCACGACGCGCTTTATCAAGCCGAGCTGTTTCGCTTGATCCGCCAAATAACGACTGTCGTGAGAGTGTAATCTCTCTCATCAGAACGTTCGGATCTACGCCCTAAAGGCGGCGCTTTTTCGCACGCAGCAGCCAAAATTAGCGGCTGCTTTCGTCGCTCCCACGGCATTTCTCTCCAAGCGCTAGTTCTCAGGGGTCCTCGCACTGGGCGTTCGGCGCTTCGCTCGATCAACAAAGACGAGCTTGCTGGTGCTTCGCGTAGGGCTGGGACTAACTCGCAAAGCCGAGGCGCAAGCTCCATTCAGCCCCACAACGAGGCAGCAAGCTCATGCAAAGAATGGCTATCAAGCCCAGAGGCGTTGTCGTCTTCTGTAACGATCAGGCGGCCACTTGGGTTTCCCTGAGACCAGACTGAAATGCCTTCCTGCACGTAAGCTGCTTTCTTACGCTTCCATCGTGCGGCGTAGTCCGAATTCTTGAGCATTCCGCAGTGCTCCCAATACCAGACCTCGCTGCCGTGCTCGATCGTGAAGTCCGGCCACCGCTCGACGCCGGCAAGCATCCGCGGTTTCTCGTAGCTGAAGCGGATGCTGCCTTTTTGTTCGAGCTCATAGAGGATGTCGGCGATCACGATCTCCGACTTGGAAGCGACCAGATCGCCCCGTCGGGTGCGATGGATGAGTTTGTCCTCGAGGAAAGTCCGCCTCGCGGACGGTGGCTCGCCGACGGGCGGTGTCACTTCGACGCGAAGCGGCGCCTCGAACAGGTTCGTGACTCGCCTTGCGGTCTCCGAGTGGAATTCCGAACGATAGCGGAAGAATGAACCAAACGGCCCTTGGTGCAGGATCCAGAGGCGGTCCTTTTGCCGCGTCAGAGCAGTGTACAGCAGCTCGCGGGTAAGCAAACGGCTGTTGGCGGGTAGCACGAGGAAGGTGGTGCCAAACTCCGACCCCTGCGCCTTATGTACGGTCACTGCATAGCCCAGCTCGAGCATCGGCGAGGTATGATCCGCGAACGCCTTTGCGCCGAAGCTGAACGTATGGCCAGGCTGGGTAGCGAATTCGACCCTGGTGTACTTGATCGCACCGTGTCCGGCAGCCCCGATGACGACACCGACTTCGCCGTTCGCAAGATAGCCGGCGCTTTTTCCCTTTTCAGTGACGTTCCATCGGTTGCGCGGATGATTCTGAAGACAGATTACCTTGTCCCCATAGGTGATCTGATCTGGCCCCCGCGGAGGCACGACTTTCCACTCGTTAGCCTTCGCATCGCGTCGCGCGAACTGCAGTCGCTCATTTCGAGTTAGCCGTTTGATGTGCCGATTGAGCTCAGCGGAGCCGCTGGGAAGATCGCGGTGGGGCGTAAGGATCTGCCAACGCTCGGCGCGGCGCCCAGCGCCTGGATTGAAGTAGCGCGGATCGTCGCTGGTCGAGCCAAGCGACAGGTCGACCATCTTTTCCAGCTCGTCAGGCGAGCACTTGAATTCGGTGCTCAACGCCTCGGCAAGGCGCGCGCGCAGCGCTTCAGGCGTGTCCCATTCAAGGAACTGCAAGCGCTTGGAGGTAGCTCCGCCGAGACTCAAGCCGGCAATTTCATCCTCACCGGCGCCAGCCCTGTCGCCACTGAAGAGCTTAGCCAACTGAATGTCCTCGAGCGAGTCCGAGCCGTCTCCCTCCCGCTTTTGCCGGCGGCTGATGCTCAAGTGACCTATACCCGATGGTCCATCCTGGGTTGCCAAGTGCGCAATCAAATCGACGAACGGGCGCCCCGCGCCGATAGGGGGCAACTGCTGCGGGTCGCCGACGAGGATCAGGCGGGCCGCGGTCGGCAGCGAGCTAACGAGCGCGGCAAGTTGATCCTCGGTTAGCATTGATGCCTCGTCAACGATGCACGTACTAATCTGCGCTGTCGGGCCGGTTCGAGGAAACATATATGCGCCGGTGTCTGGGTCCCACTTCTGCTCTCTCAGAAGGAACTGAGCGAGTGTCTGCGCGCGTTCCGGCATCTTCGTCTGATCACCGAGCCTCACTCGAGCTTTACCCGTTGGCGCGAGAAGAACGATGTCGCCGCCGACCAGATCTGGCTGGTTGAGAAGGATCTTGAGCAGCGTTGTCTTGCCCGATCCGGCCGGGCCGATCAGCACGGCGATCCTGTGCTGGGCTAGTTGCTCAAGCGCCAGCGCCTTCTCTTCGCGTGCAGCCTGCTCCAGAGGATCAACCTTCATCGCGGACACCTGCTCCGCCGTGCAATCAAGATCGAGTTCGTTATCCAACTTAGGCCGCCAGTCGATCGACGGAGTGGCCGTGGCGCCCAGCCTGGCCGTGACAGCGCGGCGGATGACCTCGCCTGCTTCGACATAGCGTTCAAGCTGCGCGAATTGACTGCCTTCACATCCCGTCACGAGAACTTCAGGAGCGAAATCGTTCTGCAAAATCTCGATCGCCTCGGCTCCGAGCGGCGCAGCTGGAGAGAGCGGCAAAGCCATCGCGCGCTCTTCGAGCTGGTCGGCGGGAAGGAGAGTATGTCCTTCGAGCGCCGCGTCGTCCATGACCTTGATCGCAACTGCAAGAAGACGGCGAACATCGTCCGGTTCATGCGGATTGACCTGGCACGTGTCAGGAAGTGGCCATCGGTCCTCGATGGCTCCCCCGAACAACCCCCGATCAATCGTCCCAAGTGCGATAGGCTCCTTGGTAAACCGAGTTCGCTGGTACAACTCATAGGGGTTCTTGACGAAGTCGAGTGGAGTTCCTTCGTCCCAGATCGCGAGAGCTTGGTCCTTAGAAAGCTCGAAACGCGAGAGCATTTGCATGAGAGCGTACTTCTCGGGTTTCTTGGCCTGCAGATGAAGAAACAGCTTCTTTTGATGACCCGTCAGCTGGGGACCGCCAAAGGGTGCCGGACGCTTGTCTGCAAAAATCTGCGTGACCACGGGCCACGGATCGGCGGCATCCTCGAGCTGCGGCGCTAATGCATGAGCGAAGAGCGTGCCCTTGAGACCATATTGCAAACAAGAAAGCGCGCTGCCCAGACCAGGTGCCGGGCCGCGCAGGCGCCAAAGCTCGCTGAGCCTTGCGTCTATCCATTCGAGCGAGGCAGCCCAATCCCCCGGAACCTTCTCGGCGGCTCGCTCGACGGCATTGCGGACTGACTGAAGCGCGGCGATAGCGGCCCCATGTTCGACGTGCTCGCTGCCGTAGAGAAATTGCTCCCGCGCCTCCTCGGGCGCAAATGCAAGGAAGTCACCGGTGTCGATGGTCTTGTCGCTTTCGGCAAGCGCGAGGATCTCATGGTAAGGAAGAACGACACCGCCCGCGAAACCCGTGTCCGTCGGGCGCAAGGAATGCTGGAATGGCCGCTCCCAGATCATAGAGCGAACGCGGCCGTTCGCGCCGCCGCCTTTGTACGGGTATTCGTCGACCGTTCCCACGTGCTCGAGAGTGGCGACGGCGACGATCGGATTTCCCAATCCTTCCGCAAGGGGCGTGCGCCTCGCATAGAAGAACACCAGCGACGTGCCCGTCTCTAGCGGCGCCGCAAAGCCTTGAAGCATGCTGCGCTGGTTCTCCACGTCCTGCACCCAAGCCGTGTTGACCATGAAATCCGGCATTGGCGGTTGCGGCTCACGGTCGGGATCGAGATCAAGGCTCAATGCTTCGGCGCGTTGTTGAGCCGGTTCCCGCAGCATCCAACGGTACGGCACGAGCACGCCCCCATACCCAGGGAGTGCCACATCCGTAGGCAGGATATGGGCGTGATGGTCGCTCCACTGTGAATACGGCATCGTCACCCGCAGCTGCTGCGGTGTCCCTGACAGGAAGCCTGCTCGTTCCCGAACGCAAGGCGGTAGTTGGCTGGGGGCCAGGTCAGCGAACGCAGTCCCAGCCACGTTCGCCTCGAACTCATCATCCCGCTGCTCGGCTATCAGACCGATCGCGAGGCAAGCCGAATTTCCCTTGGGATTACGACAGACCGTGCCATCCCACTTGGCATCATGCCAAGGAATTCTCACCGACACATGTCGGGTCTGTCCATTTGCCACTGATAGCCCCCCATTCCCTTGGATCGCATATATTTTGTTGGCGTCGGTGTACAGCGCAGCACCGCGAAGCGGTTGTGTGACTAGCAGAACCAGCTGCTCGGCTGCTAGCATGCAGTGCCCCCTCACGGGCAGCTCATCACCGCCGCTCAGAGGCATTGGTAGGTTCTAAGTGCACCCGAATATCGTTGACTAGATAGCAACCTGTTGAACACATGGTGGCGGGAACGGGGGATTTCATGTTTTCGACAGGGGACCGCGTCAGGTTGATTCACGACCCGTCGGTGGTCGGCGTCGTGTCTGGCGCGAGCGGCTTCGAACGGGCTGGACGCCGTTTCATCCAGGTTGAGCTGCCTTCAGGCCTTGCTTCATTTCCAACCAATCAGCTCGAGCGGGTAGCTTCACCTCCTGACGCACTAGTGGATCTGCGCGCCGGCAAATTTTCTGCGCCAGTAGATCTGCGGCGGGCTCTCACCCATCTTCGGATGACTGGCCGGCTCGCCGACATGATCTACAGCATGGGCGCGACAAATACCGAGTTTCACGCCTACCAGTTCAAGCCAGTTCTCAAGCTCTTGAATTCGCCCTCTCGAGGGCTCTTGATCGCCGACGAAGTAGGCCTCGGCAAAACGATAGAAGCAGGTCTCATCTGGACCGAGCTGGTTGCTCGTTTCGACAGTCGCCGACTGCTCGTCGTCTGCCCTAAATCGCTGGTGCTCAAATGGCGCGACGAGTTGCGCAACAAGTTCAACGTCAACGCGCGTGTCTGCAGCGCCGGGGAGCTGCTCGATACGCTTAAGGATGATCAGCTTCGACGCGAAGGCTTTGCGATAATCGCCTCTCTGTCAGCCTTGCGCCCCCCCAGAAAATGGAATGACCCGGACTGGTCGGCGACGGGTCCGCGCGCTGATCTGGCGACCTTTCTCGCGGACGCGGAAGACGATCTCTTCGATTTGGCAATCTTCGATGAAGCTCACCACCTCCGCAACACCGAGAATACTCACCATCGGCTTGGGCAGCTGGTCACCAGTGTGGCCGACTACACGCTCTTCTTGTCGGCCACGCCAATCAACTTGCGCGCCAATGACTTGCGAGCGCTGCTCAAACTCATAGATCCGGACACGTTTGAGCGCGAGTGGCTGTTCGATGTCCTACAGGAGGAGAATGCTCCGCTCATCCGCGCCTGGGAAGCCGCTCGCGACCCCCGGGTTCCGCTGAGCAAGGTCGCAGAGATAATCGAAGATCTGCCAGAGGGTCAGGTACTCAAGACAGGGAAACGGCTCGAGCGCCTGCGGGCGGAGCTTGCGAAGCGGCTCGACGACACACCGACCAACCGGGTGAAGCTCGCTGCTCGCATCGAGGAAATGTCGCTCCTCGGGTCGATCATCAACCGCACGCGCCGACGCGACGTGGCCGAGTTCAAGGTCGAGCGCAGACCCCAGGCGCCGCTATGGACGATGAACGAGGCGGAGCGAGCCTTCTATGATGCCGCCACGCAACAGATTGAGGCCTACGCCTACCAGAACGACATCAACGCTCGCTTCCTGCTGGCGCAGACCCAGCGCCTGCTCGCCTCGAGCCTCGCGACGGCATATCGCCACTGGGGCGGAAGAAGCGGCTTCCTCGACCTCGATGATGAGGACGAGGACGTTGATCGTAGCCTTGTACCGGGCCCGCTGATTGCGGCCCTGGGCGAGATCTGCGACGAACCCTCGGTGCTGCGCGAACTGGAGGCTCACGACACGAAGTTCGATCGGCTCGTGTCGTGGTTGGAAGAATTCCGCAGCCGCGACCCAGACCAGCGGATCATCATCTTTTCGAGCTTTCGCAAGACCATCGACTACCTCGCCTCGCGTCTGGCCAAGGTGGGTTATACGACCATGGAACTGCATGGCGGCATCAAGATCGACCGCCAGGAGACGGTCACGCGATTTGCGGAGTCGAGCGGGGGAACGGTCCTGCTAACGTCGGAAGTCGGCGGCGAGGGGCTCGACCTTCAGTTCTGCCGAGTGCTGATCAACTGGGATCTGCCCTGGAACCCGATGAAAGTCGAGCAGCGCATCGGTCGGATCGACCGGATCGGCCAACAATCCCCCTCGATCGACATCATCAATCTGATTGCCGCGGACACCATCGAACAGCAAATCTACGAGCGGCTCTACGCTCGCCTGGGCATCATCCAGCAGACGCTCGGCGACTTCGAGCCCATCCTCGGCGAGATCGTCCGCGACATCGAGCTTATCCTCATGGATCCGGAGCTCACCGCAGAGCAGCGAGCTGCCAAGTTCAGCCAGTCGATCCTCGCCGCTGAGCAACGGAAGATCCAGGCCGAGGAACTCGAACGCGAAGCGCCGGGCCTGGTTGCGCATGGCGACAGCATCCTTCAGCGGATCAACGAGGCACAGGCTCCGTTCCGCCGTTTAACCCCGGAGGACCTGCGGGATTACATCGCAAACGTGCTCGTCAACGTATTCGACGGCACGCGAATTCAGGCGGTCGGTGACAAGGATATCGACTCCTACGACATCCGCCTCTCTGCGCGGGCACAGGCGGAGTTCGCACAATACCGAGCGGCGCATTCCCGACGATACCCAACGCGATTCTCGAGCGATTCGGCGGCGGGTGTGCGAGCCGTCTTTGGCAGCAATCCCAACCCGGTCCGCTATCGAGCGATCGAAGCGATCCCGATGACACATCCGCTGGCCCGCTTCTGTGCAGACATCATGGAAGAAAGGCAATTCGGGATCGCGCCTCGGCCCGTCACGGCGCTGCAGGCGGCGCATCGAGACGAATGGGGCTTGCCGGAAGGCACGTACGCCGTTGCCGTTCAACGCTGGTCGATCGACGGCATATCACCAATCGACCGCCTCTCCTTTGTCGGCGGCCGAATGCACGACGGGGCTCTTATTCCCGAGGAGGCGGCCGAGCAGATGCTAATGGAGGCCCTCACGGAAAGTCCGTCGCTCTGGTCACCGGCCGCCACCGATCTCTTGCGAGCCATCGCGCTGGTCGACGAACTGCTCGTGCCAACGCTCAATGGGGCACGAAACGATTTCGAAGATGCCGAGGCGGCGCGCCACTTCGATCTCGTCGAGACGCAGCGCGCACTCATTCTCGAGCACAAGGAACGAGAAGCCCGCCGCGCCGAAGCTCTGATCCGAGAACTGCGTCTGTCAGGGAGCGCCAAGCGGATGCAAGTTTCCTTTGCGGTCAAGGGCAAGCTGGACAAATTCCTGGCCCGCATGGACCTCAAGCTCGCCGACGTGACCAAGCGAGGAGCTCGACTAAATTTCCCCGAGCCTTCGCTCGTCGGGATTGCACTGATAAGAATCGGGGGAGGCGGAGGATGAGGGATAAGAAGGGCAAATTCCAGCCACTGAGCGACGCTGCCGACATGCTGCGAATGGCATTCGCCACTGATGTGAAGGCGAAACCGCAGCCGCCAGAATGCGCGCCCAAACCGTCTCAGCGCCCTGTAAGTCCTTCGGTCACCTTCGAACGGCAGATGGCGGAGAGTGCCAAGACGAGTTCGGACTTGGCCGCGCGGCAGAAGCACGGTCAAGGGAGCGCCCGCGTTTCCGCGAAGATAAAGAAGGTACCGGGAAGCAAGGCGGCCAAGGTCATCCTCAAAGCACCAGGCATGAAAGCCGCTTACCAGAAGCATCTGGAGGCCGAGCAGGCGGCGCAGCAGTCCCGCGACGCCGCTCAGCGCTCGATCAAACCGCATGCTGATGACAGTGAAAAACAGAAGGAGCGCTTTCGGTTGATCCGTGAAGTGGTGAGCACTTGCTCACCGACTATCGAGAAGCGGCCCGATAGTGTCTCTGGCAGAACCAGCTCCAAGATAAGTCACGCCATCGCTCTAGGAGCGCAAGCATTCGCTGCCGCGCCAGATCCCGACATCGATAACGGCTTCATCGTCGGTTTCGACTTCGGGACGAGTTCGTTGAAACTCGCGGTCAGGCAGCCCTATCGGGCCGGCGAAAACCTTGCTGTAATGCCCGTACCAGCTGAGCTAAGGTCAGGCGGCCATGCCTTTCTGTGGCAGACCGCCGTGTGGTACGATCCAGCGGACGAGAGCTTTTCACTTTTTCCGCGACCTGGGCTGGAACTTCTTGAGGGTTTCAAGACCGGCATCATCGGCGGCAATGGAGGCCGTCGAGCTCGGCTCGACCTGCAGGTCACACGGTCGGAGGCAGCAATAGCCTTCGTCGCTATGCAGATGGCGCACTTCTTTGGTTGGTACGGCGAGGAGCGCCCACTCAGGGAAGCAGGCGGCGACTGGTTCCTTTCGATCAACATCGGCATCCCAGTGGCGGCGCACGATGACGTCCAAGCCTTCAGAACATTCAGGCATATCGTCGCGGCCGCCCGGGAACTGGTCGCTTCGGCCGACCATCTAACCCTTTCCCAAGTCCGGCTCGCACACCAGCAAGCCGGCGATGCCCTCCCTGCCGGATGGGAGATCATCCCTGAGCTGACTGCGGCGATTGCCGGCTATGCGGCCGACCCGACATCCCAGTCCGGATCGCACGTGCTCATCGATGTCGGTGCCTCCACTCTCGACATTGTCGCCTTCAATCTGCTGCGCGGAGAACGGATTGCGGTAATCAGCGCCGGAGTCGAACTGCTTGGTTCGGCTTCGCTGGTCGCTGCCTGCGAAAATGACGTGCAGGAGGCCGTGTTTCGTTCGGCGTGCGATCGTCAATTTCACGGAGTCTTTGGTGACGCTTGTCGACGCAGCCGAGGCAGCAACGGTTTTAGCCCAGTGCTTCGCTCACGCGATGTACAGCTCATCACCACCGGCGGGGGATGTGCCAGCGAGCTGCATGCCGAGTTCATCGATCAGAAGAACACACCTCCGATCTTGGGCTCGCTGCCCATCGTCAGGCCAGAGCCGCCCCCTTCGTGCACGTCGGCAGATTGCGACCGGTCTCGACTACTCCTAGCGTTCGGGCTGACAAGAGACGTACCTGAGTTGCTGGAGCTCAGACTCCCTTCGCAAGTGCCGGACATTCCAATTCATAGAGCTCCCGAACACTTCTTTCCCTCCGCTGAGGTGACGTAGCCGGCCAGTCCCGGTATCAGGCAATAATCCGTTGACATGGGGATAACGCCTGATACTACGACTGCAGGAGGCAATATGACGCTGCATTTAGACCGTAGAATGAATCAAAGGGGCATAACGCGTGAGCTTGTTGAGCTCGCCTTAGCGAACGGAAGCTGGAGGGGAGATCGCTGTATCCTGACCCGCAAGGGCATCCAAGCGCTCATTGCGGAATGCGACCGACTTCGTCGCGTCGCGCTGAAGGCCCTCGACAAGGGGGGGCTCGTTGTGGTGGAGGCCGATGGCGCAGAGATCACGACGTACAACTTGCCTGATCGTCGGCGGCACTGATGCAAGGATCAATGGTCGCCGAACTGGTTCGGCGGTTCCGAGACCGCGGAACGCGTGGTTCAGAGGCAACGTTGCTTGCCGCTGCAACATTAGCTGCGTGGAACGAGGATCGCGCCGCCTCCGATGCTAGGAGCCTCTTCCAACGACTTGCGGAACGGTTTTCGCCTGAGTGCATGGGCGGAGGTGTCGAGGCGGCAGAGAATTGGCTCAGTGATCCTGCCTTGTCGGTGAAGGACTGGGCTATGCTCGATGCTGCCCTAGACTACTTGCACTGCAAGGAAGCTTCACCGATCAACTGGACGACCGAAGTAGGCGCGTGTCTGGATGCTCATGTCCAGCACGGAACCATGTCTCTCTCGCTACCGCTCGCGGAGGCCGTGTCACGGACAATCGACCTGCCGATCGGCGGAACATTTGCCTGCCTCTATTCCGGCTCGGCAACTGTAGCTTGGGTTCTTGCCAAAGAACGCGACGTGGTCCTGCACGCCGACCGCGAAGTCGCCATCATCCTTGCTCTGTTGGCACGTGCAGCGTGCCGCCCTTTGAGAATCAGCCGCCGGAACCCTCTCGCCGGCACCTTTATGCCGGGGCCGTTCGTCTACGACAGCCCAACGCACCAGCCGCCATTCGATCATTTCGATCACATTTTTTCCGTTCCGCCGTTCGGCAGACGTATCGAGGAGGGGCCAGCTAAGGGAGCGCCGCACGAGGCGTTCCATCTCGAGCGACTGGCCGAGCGCGCTACCCGCTCCTTCACCTCCGTGGTGCCAGACGGCGTGCTGTTTCGCGAAACGAAGTTCGAGACCGAACTGCGACGAAAGCTGGTCGAAAACCGCCGAGTGACGGTCATGAGCCTGCCTCCGGGCATGTACTGGCCAGCATCGGGAGTATCCGCCAGCCTCCTGATGCTCGAGCCGGGGGGGCAAGCAATTCGCATGATTGACGGCCGATCGATGAAGAAGACCAGTAGCGGCCGCGTCCAGGAAGGCTTGATCGTCCAGCACCTCGAACAGTTCCGCGGCCTTCGCGTGGAAGAGCCGAGAAGGGAAACGTTCGTTGGGCCGGAGGAGATTGCCCGCAACAGCTTCAGCCTGTTGCCCGACCGATACCTCAGGTCAGGAACATTGGCCGAAGTGGAAAAGTCGCTCGCGGAGCGCCAAACGGTGACATTGGGCGAGATAGCCGATGTGGAGCGCAGCAAGGCTCCGCTCCCTCTTAGGGACGCCACGGAAGACCCGCCTCTGACTGCGATGGAAATTGCGCCTATGGACCTCGTCGACGGCCGGGTTCGAATACCCAGCCGTCAGCAGGCGTTCGAACTTCGCGAGGAATCGCGTGTTAGGGGGGTCACGGTGAGGCCAGGCGATATCCTAGTGAGCATCAAGGGCAACGTCGGAAATGTGGGAATCGTCGACACTTATGCGAGCGTCGCAGAGCAATTGAATGATCCTTGGATCATCTCACAGAGCCTCGCAATCGTACGCCTCAAGCAGAACCGGCACGTGTCATCGCCCACCATTCTCAATGCCTTGCTCACCGCGCCTTGGGTAAGGGAGAAGTTGGAAAGCATGGCAGGAGGCTCGACCGTGAAGTCGTTGCCGATGAGTGCACTGCGCAGTCTCGTCATCCCGGTACCCACTCTCGAAGAATGCGCCGGCGCGGAGGCAGAGCTTAGTAGATTGGTCGCGGCGAGAGAACAGATCGAGAAGCAGCAGGAAGCTTTGGCCGAGCGCCAGCGCCACCTGTGGGCCGAGCTATGGCAAATGCCCGCGGATTTTGGAGAAGAGTGAATGCTAACAGGTGAAATCCGCAATCAGATCAACAAATTGCGCGATGCGCTGTGGTCAGGCGGCGTATCCAACCCGCTCACGGGCGTAGAGCAGATCACTTATCTGCTCTTCGCCAAACGCATCGACGAGATCCAGACGCGCGAAGAGGCTAAGGCCAACCAACTCAAGCGCCCGCTTACCCGCCGCGTGTTCCCGGAGGGCAAGGATGAGCTCGGCACCCCCGGCTTTCCCGACGGCTGCCCTTATGAACTGATGCGCTGGTCGAGGTTCAAGAATGAGCCGCCCGAGCGGATGTACGAGATCGTCTCCGATCACGTCATGCCATTTTTGCGCACGCTGGGCGGATCGGAAAGCGTGATGGCGCACCACATGAAGGGCGCACGCCTTGCCTTCACCAAACCCGCGCTGCTCGACAAGCTGGTGCAAGGCCTGGACGAGATACCGATGGACGATCGCGATACCAAGGGCGACGTCTACGAACATCTGCTTTCGATGATCTCCAGTGCAGGCGAGAACGGACAGTTCCGCACGCCGCGCCACATCATCGACTTGATCGTGCGGCTGATGAACCCCGGCCCGGGCGACACGATCTGCGATCCGGCGGCGGGCACGGCGGGCTTCCTGATGATGGCGGCCGAGCACGTCCGGCGCGAACATCCCGGCGTCTTCTATGATGCCGACAGCCGCAAGCATTTCGAGAGCGCAGCCTTCACCGGCTATGATTTCGACGAGACGATGCTGCGCATCGGCGCGATGAACATGATGCTCCACGGCATCGAGGAACCCCGCATCTTCTACCGCGACAGCTTGGCCGAAGGTGGCGGGGCTGATGTCGGCCACTATTCGATGATTCTGGCAAACCCGCCCTTTGCCGGCGGCCTCGACAATGAGAGTTGCTCGAAGGACCTGCTTAAGGTCGTCAAGACGAAGAAGACCGAGTTGCTGTTCCTCGCTCTTTTCCTGCGCCTGCTGCAGACCGGCGGACGAGCGGCGGTGATCGTGCCTGAAGGCGTGCTGTTTGGATCCTCCAAGGCGCACAAGGCGATGCGTCAGACCCTGGTGGACGAGCATCGGCTGGAGGCGGTGATCTCGCTGCCCTCGGGCGTGTTCCGGCCCTATGCAGGCGTATCAACCGGCATTCTCGTGTTCACTAAGACAGGACGCGGCGGCACCGACAAGGTCTGGTATTACGATGTGCAGGCCGATGGCTGGAGCCTAGACGACAAGCGCAACCCGCTGCTCGAGGAAACATTGCTCGGCCCCGCCCCATCGCGTGCGTTAAGCGAGGACGAGCACGCGAAGAACAATCTGCCAGACCTGTTGGCCCGCTGGGCAGATCGCAGCGGCGTCGAATGTGACAACCCGCGGACCGCGCAGAGCTTCTGCGTATCGCGGGAAGACATTATCGCGGCGGGCTATGACCTGTCCATCAACCGCTACAAAGAAGTGGTGCACGCCGAGGTCGAGCACGCCGCCCCCGCAGATATCATCCGCGAGCTGCGCACGCTGGAGGGCGAGATCGCGAAGGGCCTCACAGCGCTCGAGGAGATGCTGGCGTGAGTTGGTCAACTGTTTCACTCGGTGAACTGGTTGAGTTCAAAGGCGGAGGAACACCTGATAAGAAGGTGGAACGCTATTGGAATGGCGGCATTCCGTGGGCCTCGGTGAAGGACTTTAAGTCCGCTGAACTCGACAGCACCGTGGACACTATTTCAGAGCTTGGCTTAAAAAATTCTGCCAGCAATCTGATCCCCCGCGGAACGATTATCGTGCCCACCCGCATGGCGGTTGGCAAGGCGGCGATCGCTGGCATGGACCTCGCGATTAATCAGGACCTTAAGGCGCTGTTCCCGAAAGGCGACATTGACACCCGCTATTTGCTTCACGCACTGCTTGCATCTAGCGAGAAACTCGTTCGGTTTGCGACTGGCGCGACCGTCAAAGGCATCACCCTTGATGTCTTGAGGCAACTGGAAATCCCACTTCCGTCTATGCCGGAGCAGCGGCGGATTGCGGCCATTCTGGACGAGGCGGACGCGCTGCGCCTCCTGCGCCGTCGATCCCTCTCCGGCCTCTCCGGCCTTGGGCAGGCGCGGTTCGAACAAATGTTTGGTGCTGTCCAAGGGACGGTGCCGCTGGAAGATGCTGTTGAGGGAACGCTCATCGGCCTCGTTCGCAGCGCGGAACAATTCGGTGAGCATTTCTCGCACCCATATGTGAGAATGGACGCGATCACGAGGAATGGCCAATTCGCGCCTGCGTTGGTTCAGCGAACTAACGTCAACGCCGCAGAGCTAGACCGATACACGCTTAAGGATGGCGACCTGCTTTTCAACACTCGAAATTCGCGCGATCTTGTCGGTAAAACTGCCATCTTTCGCGGAATGCAAGACGCTGTGTTCAATAACAACATCATGCGGATCCGCTTCGGCACACATTGGGATTCAGCTTTCGTGGAAGCATATTTCCGATCACGAGCGGGCAGGCGTGAATTGGAGAAGCGCAAAAGCGGGACAACGAGTGTCTGGGCGGTCTACTGGTCCAAACTGAAATCCTTCCCACTTCCACAGGTGCCATATGACAAGCAAATTGGATTTCGTAGATTTATTGAAGCAACTTGGAAGCAAGAAGAAGAACTAAAATCTGAACTGCTACGGTATGAAGGCCTCTTCGCCTCCCTCCAGCATCGCGCCTTCCGCGGGGAACTCTGACGTATGAGCAAGCACGAACAAGGCGGGCGCAAGACGCTATCAGTTGGGGGTGCGGCCGCCGCGCCCGATCCATCCACGTTCGAGCCCGCTGCGCAGTTCACCTTTCTTGCCTCCTTCGGCTTCATGGCCGAACACGTCGTCATGGCCGAGCGGCAGGCGCTATCAGATCCGCGCGGCGCCGCCGTGCATGCCCGCCTAGCGGTCGAGGCGATGGTCCGCTGGCTCTATGATCACGATACCGCGCTGCGCGCGCCTTATGACGATCACCTTGCCGCGCTGACCGCTGAGCCGACGTTCCTTAGGCTTGCCGGCACGATGATCCGCACCAAGATCGACCTTGTGCGGAAGATCGGGAACCGCGCCGCGCATCCCGGCCAGTTCGCCCCCAGCCAGGCCGTTAGTTCCTTACGCGAACTGTTCCACATCGGCCTGTGGTTCGCCACGCGCTATTCGCAAGTTCCCCCGCCCGCCGATCTAGCTTTTTCCGCCGATCGCCTACCGCGCAGCGACGCGGGCGCGCAAACCAGTGCCGATCAGGCCCGTCGTCTCGAAGAAGAGGCCGAAAAGGCGCGTGAAGCACTGGAGGCCGAACGCAAGGCCCGGATGGCCGATGCCGGCAGCCGCGCTGCGCTGGAGGCTGAACTCGCCGTCGTGAAGGCCGATATGACTGCGCTGCGCCAGGCCAACGAAGGTCGCGACGCTGGGCACGACTATGACGAGGCGACTACCCGGATCGAGTTCATCGACGTGCTGCTGCGCGAAGCAGGCTGGCCGCTGGCCGACACGCGAGACCTCGAGTTCCCCGTCTACGGCATGCCCAACGACCGCAGCGCGGACGGCAAGGGCGCGGGCTTCGTCGATTATGTGCTGTGGGGAGATGACGGCAAGCCGCTGGCGGTGATCGAGGCGAAGCGCGCTCGCAAGGACCCGCGTGAGGGCAAGGAACAGGCGCGGCTCTATGCCGATTGCCTTGAGGCGCAGTTCGGCCAGCGGCCGGTGATCTTCTACACCAACGGCTACGATCACTGGATTTGGGACGATCTGCGCTACCCGCCGCGGCAGGTTTCCGGCTTTCGCACCAAGGACGAACTGGCGCTGATGATCCAGCGCCGCAACACTCGTACGCCCTTCGCCGATGCGCTGACCAACCGCGAGATCGCTGGCGGGCACGGCCGCACCTATCAGGAAAAGGCCATCCGCGCCGTCTGCCACCGATTCGAGGATGGGGAGCATGGCGGCGAGAACCAGCGCAAGGCGCTGCTGGTGATGGCCACCGGCTCAGGCAAGACGCGCATCGCCATTGCACTTTCGGACGTGCTGATGCGCGCCAACTGGGCCAAGCGCGTCCTATTCCTCGCCGACCGTATTCCGCTCGTGAAGCAGGCTGCGGGAAATTTCCGCAAGCACCTGCCCACGGCGGCGACCGTCAACCTTATCTTAGATCCCAATGCGGACGGACGCATCTTCATCTCCACCTATCCGACGATGATGAACCTGATCGAGAAGGCCCGGCAGGACGGGAATCAACGCTTTGGCCCCGGTTATTTCGATCTCATCATCATCGATGAGGCGCACCGTTCGGTCTATCGCAAGTACAAGGCGATCTTCGACTGGTTCGATGCGCCGCTACTCGGCTTGACCGCCACGCCCAAGGACGAGATCGACAAGAACACCTACACCCTGTTCGAGCTCGAGGACGGCGTTCCCACCGACGCCTACGACCTGCCGCAAGCCGTGCGCGACGAGTTCCTAGTGCCACCAAGGGCAGTCGACGTGCCGCTGCAATTCCCGCGTGACGGCATCAAGTACGACGACTTGTCCGACGAGGACAAAGAAGCCTGGGACGCGCTGGACTGGGGCGAGGACGGGCCACCCGACAGCGTCGATGGCGCCGCTGTCAACGACTGGCTGTTCAACCAGAACACCATCGATCAGATGCTGAAGCAGCTGATGGAGGACGGGCAGAAGGTCGCAGGCGGCGACCTGCTCGGCAAGACGATCATCTTCGCCAAGAACCACCGCCACGCCGAGTTCATCGTCGAACGCTTCGATGCGAATTACCCGGCGCTGCGCGGCCATTTTTGCAAGCTGATCGACAACCAGGTGAAGTACGCGCACGCGCTGATCGACGAGTTCGAGGTTCCGGAAAAGGCGCCACATATCTCCGTTTCCGTCGACATGCTTGATACCGGCATCGATATCCCTGACATCCTGAACCTAGTGTTCTTCAAGATCGTCCGGTCGAAAACGAAGTTCTGGCAGATGATTGGCCGCGGAACGCGCCTGCGCCCCGGCATCTTCGTGGACGCCGACGGGAATCGTTTGGACAAGGAATTCTTCTACGTCTTCGACTATCTGGGCAATCTCGATTTCTTCAACGCTCAGATCGCAGGCACCGAGGCACGCGCCGCCACGCCGCTAAGCGAACGGCTGTTCAACGCACGTGTCGACCTGCTGGGTCTGCTCTACGCGGGCGATGCTCTGATCAAGGCGCTACCCGATGATGCGTTATACCAGAGCGTTAAGGAACACCTGGCCCGCGAAGTGGCAGGCATGCCGCTCGACAATTTCATTGTGCGTGCACAGCGCCGCTGGGTCGAGAAGTTCCAGAAGCCTGAAATTTGGGACCGACTTGGCGACGAGGATCGCCACGAGCTGACCGAACACGTCGCGGGGCTACCGACTAGCGAGACCGACACCGACACCGACGCAAAGCGCTTCGACCTGCTGTGCTTGCGCATCCAGCTTGCGATGCTGCGCAAGGCTGCATACGAGCCGCTGCGCAAGGCGCTGGTCAATCAGGTTCACCAGCTCGAAGCGAAGGCCGCGGTACCCGATGTCGTCCGCGAGATGGAGCTGATCCTCGAAGTCCAGACCACCGACTGGTGGACCGGCGCCACGCTCGACATGGTCGAGGAGGTTCGCTGCCGGTTGCGATCGCTGATGAGCCTCATTGAGCCGGAGAAGCAGGTGGTGATCAACACGAACCTCGCCGACATCATGGGCGAAAAGCGCGAGATCGATTTGGTCGACCTGGGCGGCGCATCATCGCTGGCGCAGTTCCGGCGCAAGGCGCGGGCCTATGTCGATGCTCACGCCGATCACGTCACGCTGGCTCGACTGCGGCAGGGTCGTCCTCTTACGCCAACTGATCTTGACGAGTTGCAGAAGCTTTTCCTCAAGGTGGGGATTGCCGAGAACACCGAGTTCGAGCGCATCCGCCAAATTCCAGAACTTCCGGAGTTCATCCGTTCGCTCGTCGGATTGGATCGGCGCGCGGCGCAGGTTGCCTTCAACGAGGCGCTAGCCGGTACCGCCTTGTCGCCGCATCAAATCCACTTCGTCGAGCTGATCGTTGAATATCTCACCTCGTCCGGGAGGATGGATCCTGCCGCCCTCTATGAGCCGCCTTTCACGGATTCGGCTCCGAACGGTGTTAGCGACATCTTCGACAGCACGGCGTTGACCCGGATTGTTGACACATTGGAGAGTTTCGAACCCCGTTGGAGCACGGCGCGTTAGACGGCGCTGGCGCCCCGCCTGAATTCCGCCGGAGTCGATGAAGCAGTTGCTGGGTCGGCCACTATGCGCCCGTGCAAGAGAGTGAAGGGGGTGGTGCGCAATTAAGGACAAAAACCGCCCGGCCGTTAGGGCGCTTTTCATCCTTTACGACCACCCCCTCTCATATGAGCAAACGGCACAAAAGGGCATGAAGCGCCCCTCGTTCACTATCGACGGACGGACAGTCACAGCCGACGAGCTTCAGACGTTGGTCAGCGCGGCGTCCAGGGATTGGCTCCGCAGTCAACGCAAACCGAAAGGCCCGGCACCGAAGCGAGCGCACCGGGCGCGGACCCCTGAACAGAGGGAGGCAAAGGCACTCGCTACAGCGACTGCGAAGAAGCGCCGCAAAGACGAACGCGAGGCTCACGAACTCGACAGGCTGCTTGCGCGCATTGGATATCTCAGTCGGCGATCCGCTCGCGAGGCCGAAGCTATGCAGCGCACGCTAGCCCGGTGGATGCCCGGCGCCGAGCCCAAGCTCCAATCGATCTGTCCCCGCAGTCTGTACTCCCGGCTCTATCCGGAGATTTCAGCGCGAACAGCACAGGCGATGACTCGCTCGCGCATCGCCGCGGACGGCTTCAAGAACATCGTGCTGCGAAAGATCATGCGCGGTTACGGCGGCCGCGGGCAGAACACCCGGCGATATCGAGCCGGCGAAGCCGCGGATCTCGTGCGCTACATCCTGCGGGAGCTTGGGCTCGAAGAAGGTGTTATCGCCCGCTTTACGAACATCATCGAGGTGGACGGCGAGCATTCGCTGCCCGAGGCTGACATCGAGCGACGCGTTGCTCAGCTTGTGGCCTTCTGGAATGCCCTCGAGGCTTTCGAGGCCGAAGCCGAACCAGGCGGCAATGTCTACTCACACCTGATCCTCGCCATGCCACATGAACTCAGCCCCGAGGGGCGGGAGCGCGCACTGGAGGACTTCTGCGCAAACCTTGACGAGTTGCACCTGCCGTTCACCGCGGCGTTGCATAAGCCAGACCCACAAGGGGATGTCCGCAACTTCCACGCGCACATCATGATGGCGACCAGGCCGTTCGCGGTCGAGGGGCCGTTCGCCTGGACTTTCGAGGCAGCCAAGGCGACAGAGTTCAACCTTGCCCCCGGAATCGGCTGGCTTCGCGAACGAGCCGCCGACGCCTTCAATGCCGCTCTCGAAGAAGAGCAAAATCCGCTGCGATACTCTGGACTGTCGCAGGCCAGGCGCGGGGTACCATCGACTGGTGAGGCTCACGACGGGCCTGTGGGCACCGCGCGCAAGCGCAAGGAACAGGAAGACGGTGCTGAACGGGACCGGCTGATGCGCGGCCTTGCCGCCCACGTCGTGCGTGCCGCGGAACGCCAAGCTTCGCTCGGGGCCCAGATCGAGAATGCAACAGCAACGCGCGCTCAGGTCCCGCCCGGGCAGGCAGAAGCCGAAGTCGAGGGTCAGCCTCAACCTCAGCCTCAGCCTCAGCCTCAGCCTCAGCCTCAGTCTCAGTCTCGGTCTCGGTCCCAACCTGGGTTGCCGCCGGCGCTTGTTGCATTACGCGAGCGTTTCCCGGACCCGCTTCGGCTGAGGGGTCTATCGGCACTCCACTTCGCGGATTTCACGGCAGCTGATACCGCTGCCGACCGATGGTACTCTCCAGCCTTCGATCTGATGGTTGTACTCCAGCGAGACGGCGTCGGATTGATCAGGGACAGGGACGGGCAGCCCGAACTGGTAGAAGAGAAGTTAAAGCCCCAGTACCGCCACTTGATCCACGCACCGGCGCTGCCCGACATCGTGCAGGAGGCCCTTACCGAAGCTCACCGGCGGATCGTGGCAGAGCACGATCGCCAGAAGCGAATCGCGCGTGAGAAGGAAGCTATCCGCCAGCAGAGGCTGGCGCAGCTGCAGAAGCAGCCGATCATCCTATTCGATGGGCGCTTGAATCTGCTGCCGGAGTTTCGCGCGTTCTTTCCGCCTGAAGTTGTCGTTCTGGACGGCGTACGGGAAGCGATGCTCGCCTGTCACACCGCCGCTCTCCGATTAGAGGACCGGTTACTGGATGAGCAGAGGTCTAGCCGCAGGTCGTCTCGGTTCGACCAAGGTCCGGCGGATGAGCGGGCGGAAGAGACCGCTGCTGCGTCGACCCCTGTGGGTCCGGTCGTCGCCGAACCCCAGGCGCCACTCCAACTCGCTGCCGCGCCGCTGTCTGCACCGCAAACAAAAGCAGATGAGGACTGGGATCTGATGATCCGAGGGATAGCATCCGGCAAGATCCGGACCTCCGGCAGGGGAGAACAGGGCAGATAATGGATGACCAGCGCGGCCCGCGCCAAAGGGACCTAAAGAACAGGGACGGAGGGACGAAGGGGAGCAGGTGAGCTTCCTGCTGAATGAAAAAAGGGGGAGCCCGGACGCGCCACGGTGGCACGCCCGAACTGTAGTGAAGGGGTTCCTCAAACATGTATTCCCGCGAAGCTAAAGGCGTGGTCTCTGACGACCATGTGTTCAGGCTCGTCCACGTTCTTCCGCTTCTGCGCTGGGAGGCCCGGTGAGATGGCGACGAAGAAGCACGCACCTCCTCCCGGGCTCGACTACGCGCCTATCACCGGAGCGCGCGAAGACTTGAGCTTCGGCGTAGTTCAAGCCACAACCGGCACCAAGAAGGTGAACACCGCCGAGGGCGCGATGTTCCGCCGGCTCTACCCGATCCTCAAGCCCGACGAACCGGCGCTGCCTTGGTCACGGCCGACCTGTTTCCGCCACGACGTGCTGCTCCCGTTCGGAGCCAGCGATGACTGGTACGACCCGCAGCGGCTCGCTCGCGCTTACGACGAGCAGGGGTTCAGCCTCGTCGACCTTGTCGTTGTGGTCACACTGCGCTTTCCGGAAGTCGAAGCGCTGCCGCAGCCGCTGAGGCTTCACGATGTCTGGGAGATGACCCGCGCATTCACGCTCGAACGGCTGGTCAGGGCCCACAATGTGGGCGCGGTCTGCGTGATGCATGTACCGGCCCGTGCCGCGCGGCCTGGCGCACCTCATGTCCACGTGCTGATCCCTGCGCGAGAGGTTCTGCCGACCGGCTTCGGAAAGTTCGCCCGGCCACTGGCGACCGATCAGGGCCGTGAGTTGCTCGATGCAGAATGGGCGGCGTGGCGGGATGCCTCCAATGGCTGATGAAAGCTGCAGTCCCAAAGATGAGCTGGCTAGACCGCCTCTTGCCGGCCGAGCGCAGCCGTGCGGCGCATTGTGCGGGCCTCGCCCGTGTCTGAGCAATTGACCAGCTCAAGCAAATCACCCTGCTTGGGCTCGTTCACCGGCGGAGCTTATCAGGCATCCGCCAAGCTGGGGCGACGACATCCACGCCGACCCTTGTGCTCCTGCTCGGCATCTTTCGCTTGATCGGCGCGCTAATCTCCGATCCGGAACACGCTAACGCGTGGATGCGCGCCACGAACCGAGCTCCGTTGTTTGGCGGACGCTCCGCGCTCGGATTGATGCACGAGAACGGCATTGATGTTGTACAGCGTGAGAGCCTACCATCGAGGCCAACTGCCAGGCACCATGACCTGAAAGTACCGCGGCACCCGGTCGCCAACTGAGCTCGAGCCATCGGCTACCTGAACTTCCTCCACTGCAACGGAGGAACAAATGTCAGCCCATTCTCACCCGGATCATCGCATCCGGTCCCTTCTCGAGCGCTTCGGAATTGACGAGGACCCTGCGATCACGCCGCTCGATGATCTCCGGCGCGAGGTCCACCAATATGGTAAACGGCGCTGCGACATCGAGGCAAGCCGCGACAACCTCAAATATCATCTCGGCTTCGCGTTCGAGGCGAATGAGGCGCTCAACGTCGACAGTTTGGCGCTGACGGGCTTGTTGTCGCTGCCTTGGGAGGCTTTCGTGGCGTGCTTGGGGGATGATGCCCCAAGGCCGGAGCGGCTTATCGACGGGCTAAGTCTCGCGCTGCTTGAGCCTGAGGTTCTCGAATGGGCCCGCGCGCAAGGCGTCTGGCTCCAGTGGACGCGGCTCGAGGCAATTTACCGCGAGGAGGTCGAAGACTTCCGAAAATCCGACGCCTTCCATCGCAGCGGTTGGCGGCGCAAAGGCATCACTCGTCCTCAACGCTATCTGATTGGTGAGATCCACCGCATCCTTGGGGTGCCGGTACCGGATCTCGCCAACCGCGGGCAGGCATATGAGTTCATCGCCGCCAACGGCGGCAACCCGCGGTTCCTCGTGAAGCCGCCGCTGCCTGCCAAATGGTGGAAGAGCTGAGCCATGGACCTTCACGACTTCCTCGCCCACACCCACGAGCTCCTGACGCTGATCGAGGACATCGAACGGCGTCAGACGGCGGTTGCCGCCAACCTCGCCGAACTCAAAGCACTGCCGGCCAGCGACGCCTTGATCGCGTCACTTCTCGCGCGTCTGCACAAAGACCACCTCACGGCCAGCGGTCAGCTCAATCGCGCGATCGAACTGCTCGTAGATTTCTAATGCTCGGTAATTTGTTCTTGACGGGAGCCGGCCGCGTTCTATTTTTGTGGCGCTCTGGGACTCACCAGAATGGTTCATGCAAGAACCGTTTTGGAAGGAGTTACCAGATGTTTCAGGACAAATTCGAAGTCTTCGACGCCGGTCAGCCTCTGCTGCCCGGTGCCAGCACCATCACCATTGCCCAAGCGCTGGTCTGCGAGCAGTTGCTCGTTGCTTTGCAAGACGCGCCTACACCCGAGGATAGCGGAGAGGCGATACTCGCTTCGGCCGAGTTCCGCACAGTGAAGGCCGTGCATCTCGAGGCGGAGCGGATCCGCATCTTGGATGTGCCGGTGGCTGAGGACGCGATGCGCGAGCGGATCGACTGGATGTGGCACGCAGGTTCGCGGTCATCGAATTGGGAGCGAGTGAATCGCGCAGCGGAAGCGATCGATGTGATGGTTTGCCAGGTCGCGCCCGAGGGCGAGATCGGGCCCGATGACGAAGCCGGACCTCGATACGACGACGCTTCTCAAAGCCAATTCAATCCAGAAACCCTTGCCGAGGATCTCGCGGCGCTGGAAGTGACCCAGCCCGAGTTGGTCGCGGCGCTCTTCCGCGGCGATCTGGACGACGCTCCAGGCTTGATTGATGATGCCGTGCATAAGGGGGCCGTCAGGAGAGGTCTGGTCGGCCCAGTGGCCTGGATGTTCGTCTGCTGGGCAGCGTTAGAGCAGCAGCGTGAAGCAGCCCTCGGCTGGCGGCTCATTCACAAGCAACTAGACGAGGTGTGGGGCGACGCAACTAGCCAGCGCTGGACGATCGGCCAGATCTTCAAGCCTGAGACCAAGCGACACGCGTTCGCTCACGAGATGCTGAAGCTCTACTTCGAAAATCTCAAGAACGATGTCGAGAGGATCGAAGATAAACGAACCGTCAACCGCCTCGAGCGAAGGCTTCGCAAGATGGGCTTGGGGGGGATCAATCGCGCGAGCGAAAAGGAAATCCTCTCGGCGTTCGGAGAAAACCGGTTCGGCTGCATCCCAGCGCTTCTGCAACACTTCGCCGATGAAGCCGATGTTTACCATCGCCGCTATCGTTCGTTCCTTGTTGGTCCCGACGGCGTAAGCCTGGCCGGCCGGCGGGCGGACGTGCTCACCGCGCCCATCTCGGCAGTGCACCGGACCGCCATCGTCTGCGCCCGCACCTGTGACCTCGCTGGGCTTGCAGCGAAAGCGGACACAACCGACGACCTGCGCAAGATGCTCGACACACACCTCCCGGAGGTGCTCAGGCCATGCAAAGGGAAGCGATTCAAGCAGTGGTCCAAGTTCCGCCTGCGCCAGCTCTTTCATGTCGTCCGCATCGAGTTCCTTCAGGACGGCGAACACCTTCCCAAGCACTTGAAGGGTGCCGATCCCGGAGATGCCATGGTGCCTCTGGAGCTCTCCGAAGAGGAAAGCCGCCGCGGCCACGAGTTGTTCAACCACTGCTGGGCCGAACTTTGCAACCAGCCTGCCGACTGGCGGTTCATCACGGCTTTCGGCTGGCAGTGCGATGGTTCGGCACGCGTGCGTCTCAGCGCTCCCGCCTGAGATGCCGACGAGAACGGAGGGCGGCCGCATCTGCGACGGTCCTCCGCAACTTTTTTAGCCTGCGCATGAGGAGCGCGGGCCCCACTGCCCAAGTGCACGTGGGCGGTCCTAGCAAAGGAAGCAGTGGGCGATGTGCTCCGCCCGAGCGAAAGGAAAAAGGTCGGGTTGAGGAGCGCCTACCATCAACGAGGAATTCAAACCATGAACGTTCGATCGTTCCGTTCCGACGCGATGACCGCGGTCGGCGTGCTTCGGCGCCGCTCTGCTTCTCGCCGCCTTACTCACCACGGCGACAGGGCGCCAACGGCGCGCGCTCGCGCCGTCCGTGAAGCGGGCGCGTTCCGCAAGGGAGTCGCAAAATGAGGACTGTCGTGCTCGATGTCGAGACCATCGCCGACAGCGCGGCGATGGAACGCTGCGGCTACCAGGAAGAGCCCGGCGTATTCGCGCCCTGGCCGCTTCACCGCCTTGCATGCGCTTCAACGCTTACGATCGACCGTGTTGACCTGAACGATCTTGCTTTCAACCTGCACAGCTACTCGCTGCTTCAGATGACAGAGCGCGGCATCATCGCTTCCGTCGAACGCGCCGTAGAACAGGCCGACCAGGTCTTGACGTACAACGGCCGAGCATTCGACATTCCGGTGCTGCTCGCCCGCGCCGCGATCGCCGAAGAGTACGTGCCGACGCTGGCCAGGCTTGGTCATCAGTGCCGGCCGGGCTTGCACCAGGATCTACATCAGCAGATCAAGGGATCCGGCGCCGGCATCAAGCTCGCGCACTTGTGCGCGGCCTTCTCGATCCCAGCCAAGAGCGGCGGCGCGGGTAACTCGGTCGCCAGCCTTGCCGCCGAGGGTCGCTGGCGCGATATTGAACACTACTGCGAGACGGACGTCGTCGCCACTTGGCTCGCGGCGCAGATGTGGGACTCCTGCGAGCACCCGGGGTTCGGGCGCGGGCGCTGGGAACTGTTGTCGCGTTGGCTCACGCCGCACACGCGCGACAATCCCAGCCTCGCAGCCTTCTGCGAATTGCCCACTTTCACCACTGCGCCGCCGCCGTCGATCGAGGTGACATTCTGATGTCGGATGAAATAGCTCCGGCCGATGAGTTAGAGCCGATATGCACGATTGGTTACTTGTGACTGGGCGGTGCCAGTACGGGGACTGCCCGGCCGTCTTTGGCGGAGTGCGGAGCAATTGGAAGCGCCGTTCTGCGGACGGACAACCGATCCACGTTTCCGCCCTGGTTCGCCTCTGGCCAAGATCTCCGGCCGGCGGATCGTCCAAATGCTGAACACCCGCTAACTGCTGATGGGAACCAAGCACTAGCCATCTTCATCGCCGCCGTCTCGGCGACGTGGCAGGCGAAAGTACCAAAGCACCCGGTCGCCAACTGGCGGTTCGGCAGGGCGCATAAGGTCGCCATGTCGTTCCACTCGCCTCTCCCGAAGCCACCTACCGGGTCATCCTCATCGGATGCCGTTACGCGGCGCGTGAGGTGCGACCTGCCCGCCCCTCTCGATGTGCTCCCCGGCGAGGTGGAACTCATCGAGACCTGGCTCACAGGACTGATCGCCGACCTGGCCGGCGGCGACGGAGCGGCAGCCCTCGACCCGGTCAAAGCGCAAAGGAAGTAAAATGCACGAACTCCGCTACTATCAAACCGCTTGCGGCTATGTCCGCAGTTCCACGTCCGACGCCATTCCGGATACGCCGCTGATTCAGCAGTCCTTTCGCATCGGGGATTACTGCCTCAACAGTCATCATATCCTGACGCGCACCGTGATCGAGGCAGAACGTTGCGGTAAGCAGCGCAAGCTCAAGCGACTGCTGCATCATGCAACCTCGGACAAGCGCCCCTTCGATATCTTCGTCGTGGACGCGGCAAGCAGGCTCACCCGCGACCTCGTGAAGTTCGAAAGGATCAGGGGCCGGCTCGCCGAGGCTCGTGTGACCCTCGTCGTTCTGGACCCGATGAACATCGCTGACACGGCGCCGACGTGGGTCCTCCTACGCTGATCAACCCGCGCCCGGCGGTCAGCAATAGCCGTCGGGTACGGAACGCTTCAACTCCAACAACACATCGGAAGGATCAAGCGATGAAAAGAACCGGGCAGGGGCCGGGCGCCCCCGAATGCACGCACCAACTCACCATGATTGTCGACCCGGTCATTTTCGATCGGGCTCAGTTCGCCGCGACGCGGCTGCGGCTTCGTGCTGCCGGCATCCGGCTGAGGCTGGTCACCCGGGCCGGCACGCCTGTCGAGGACTGTGCGGCATGAAGCTAGAGAGCGCGGACAAGGGCCGGATGAAAGCCTGCGCCTACGTCCGGGTTTCCACTGACGACCAAGCGCAGCATGGTATCAGCATCCCGAGCCAAATCCAGAAGATCGAGGAATTCTGCAAGGCCAAGGGTTGGGTGCTGGTCGAAACGGTACAGGAGCCGGGCCTTTCGGGTAAGGATATCGGCCGGCCGATGTTCAACGCAATGATGAGCCGGGCGAGCTCGACCGCACGCCCGTTTGACGTCGTTATCGTTTATTCACTCAGTCGGTTCGCGCGTCATCTCGCGATCCAGACGACAGCCTTCGAGAAGCTTAAGGCTTCCGGCGTCGAACTGGCTTCGGTGAGCGAATCTTTCGGCAAGGGCCCGAACGCCAATCTCATGCGCTCGATGGTCGGTGCCTTCAACCAGCACCTGTCCGACCAGTCGGCGATGAACACCATCCGCACGATGAATGCCAATGCCGCGGAAGGATACTGGAACGGCGGGCCGATACCCTTCGGCTATCGGTCTGTGACTGTAGAGAAGCGTAAGGACAAGGAGAAGAAGAAGCTCGCCATCCGGGAGGATGAGGCGGAGATCGTCCGGCGCATCTTTCGCTTGGCCAAGCATGGAGACGGCGAGGGGCCCATGGGCGCGCGGGGCATCGCGCAGTGGCTGAATTCCCGGGGCTATAGCCTGCGTGGCGGCCGCTTCAGCAACTCGAACACGGCCGCGATCCTCAGCCGTACACACTATGCAGGCTACTACCTCGACGGGAAGCAAAACGAGTTCAAGGAACCACTGCCGGAAGATCAGTGGATCACGGTACCGTGTCCGCCCATCATTTCCGAGGAGGAATTCTTGGATGTTGCCGCGCTGCGTGCGAAGCGGTCGCCCAAGGCCACCCCGCCTCGCGTCGTGAACGGCGTCACCATGCTTCCAGCTGCCATCGCTCGATGCGGGCAACCGGAATGCGATGCTGGTCTCACAGTCCGCACCGGCAAGGGTGGACGCTATCATTACTACAATTGCAGTGTCCGCGTGAATCAAGGTGCAGCCTCATGCGATCTCAAGCCCATCCGCCGGGAGGAGCTCGATAAGTTCGTTCTGGACGCGCTCGTCGATTGGATTTTCCAGAAAGAGCGGCTCGCAAAGCTGCTTCGACACCTGCTCGATAGGTCGGAACATGTCATCAAGCGCCGACGCAAGGATCTCGCACTCGCCAAGGGGGAACTGACCACAGTTTCCAAGGCCATCACCAACCTGCTCTTGGCGATCGAGGGTGGAGCGATGCGGCCAGACGAGCCGCTGTTCGTGGAACGGATGGCACACAACCGGGCCCGCAAGGCTGCCCTCCAAGCGGATGTGCAGAGTCTGGAGCGCCAGCTTTCGACCTCGAAGAAGCGCATCACGGAGGAAATGATCGCGGAGTTCGGTGAGAAGATGACTCGCGCCCTTCGCGAAGGGGAGCCGACGTTCAGGGCAGCTTACGTCCGGCTCTTCGTCAGCCGTGTTGAGCTTTCGGCCGAAGAAATCCGGATCTTGGGACCGACGAACAGCCTCGAGAAGACGCTCGCATATGACCACGGGCCAGCTCAGGGCGAAGTGCCCATCTTTGACCGGGAGTGGTGCCGCTTACAGGACTCGAACCTGTGACCCCCGCATTACGAATGCGATGCTCTACCAACTGAGCTAAAGCGGCGCCCGCGCGGCCTTTAGTCGCGGAAGGGCCGCGTTGCCAAGCCGGAATGTGGAGGCCCGAGCCGGAATCGAACCGGCGTGCAAGGATTTGCAGTCCTCTGCGTAACCACTCCGCCATCGGGCCGCGGCGGCGGGATTTGTGCGGGTTCCATGGTTCTGTCAACCGCCACGTCGCATATTTCTTGCGTCGCCCGCGCTCGCCGACCCGATTCCCCACCGCGCGGGCCGGACTTCCGCAGCGGCGCGGGTCCGGATCGGGGCGGCGCGGCCGGCGGTGCGGAAAGGCGGCGAGTCTTGCTCCTCCTAGGGCACAAACGCCCGGCAAAGGCGTTAGCGCAGCTAATCGAGGAGGTGGGTTGAATGAAGCGGGTCACGGCATGAACGAAACTTTGCGTCCTCCGCGTCCGCTGGACGACGTACACCGCCGGCTGGAAGCGGTTCTGGACAACGCGACGGCTTCGATCTTCCTGATGGATGAGCGCCAGCAGTGCATCTACATGAATCACGCCGCCGAGCGGCTGACCGGCTACACCTTGCGTGAGATCCTCGCGCTCGACATGCCGCTGCACGACATCATCCATCACACCCACCCAGACGGCAGCCCGTTCCCCCTGCACGAATGCGCGATCGACCGCGCCTATCCGGAACGGCACCGGGTCCAGGGTGAGGAAGTGTTCGTCCACAAGGACGGCTCGTTCTATCCCGTGGCCTTCACCGCCAGCCCGATCAGGGACGAAGCTTCCGAGACGGTCGGCACGATCATCGAGGTTCGCGACATCCGCGCGGAAAGGCTCGCGGCGGAACGGCAGCAACTGCTGCTCAACGAGCTGAACCACCGCGTGAAGAACACCCTTGCCAGCGTGCAGGCGATCGCCCTGCACTCCTTCCGGGGGGTTTCGCTGGAGAACCTCGACAACTTCAACGGGCGGCTCCTGGCGCTGTCGAGGGCCCACGACGTGCTCCGGGATGCCTCCTGGCAAAGCCCGTCGATCCGCGAGGTCGTCGACGGCGCGGTGGAGACGTTCGGTAGCGATCGCTTCGAGATCGGCGGGCCCGACTGCCCGATCGATCCCAAGGCGGCGGTCAGCCTGTCCATGGTGCTGCACGAGCTCGGGACGAACGCCGCGAAATACGGCGCGCTGAGCTCGGCGGCGGGAACCGTACATCTCGGCTGGACTCTCGAGCATCACGACGACGCCGTTTCGATCGATCTGCTGTGGGAGGAACGGAACGGGCCGCCGACTGGCACGCCCGGCCGGCCAGGCTTCGGGATGAAGCTGATAAGGCAAGTAGCGGCCGAGTTCGGCGGCAGCGCGGTCCTCGATTTTCGGACGGAGGGACTGCGCTGCGAGATTCGCGCAAGGATGCCCAAGTCTGCGGCGTTCGAAATCCTATGACCATGAACGGGGCAGCAGCACTCGAAGGGAAGACGGTCCTGCTCGTAGAGGACGAGAGCCTGGTCTCCATGCTCGCCGAGGAAATCCTCATGGAAGCAGGATGCGAGGTGATCCTGGCAATGCGGCTGGACCGGGCGCTCGAAGTCGCACGATCGGCGGAGATCGACTGCGCGTTGCTGGACGTGAACCTCGGCAACGGCGCCACCAGCTTCCCGGTCGCCCAAGTCCTGAGCGAACGCGGAGTGCCCTTCATTTTCGTCAGCGGCTACGGCACGCACGGAATCGACGGCGCTTATGCCAATGCGCCCGTCGTCCAGAAACCCTACCGCCCCGACCTGCTGTTGTCCGCCCTGGAGGCCTGCCTCGCCGACTGAGCGCGGCTCGCTTCCTGCCTCCCAGCTATGTTCGCGATCGCTGCAGAGCGACGCACGTCTTGCGCTGCGCCCCGTGAAAGCTTAGCAGGCTACGTATCTACCCGGGAGAGAGACGTGGCCAACGACAAACCTAAAATGCAGAGCGTGCGCCAGAGCGAAGACCGCTTCCTTGCGTCCGACGTGTTCGAGAGCACGCGCCACACGCTGCCGCCGCCGCGGCGCGGCGGCACAGTGCGCGAGGATGCGCGCGAGATCGACATCTACCACAAGTGCGACGTGGTGGTGATCGGCGGCGGGCCGGCGGGCTGCGCGGCGGCCTGGGCCGCGGCCAAAGCCGGCGCCGACGTGACCCTGGTCGAGCGCTACAACTGCCTCGGCGGGCTTTCCACCGGCGGGCTGGTCATGTGGATCGACCG
>NZ_WTYK01000005.1 GCF_009828065.1 Croceibacterium soli
CCCAAGCAACCTCCGCGCCTCGCCGCCCGATGGACCCTGAAACAAGTTCAGGGTGACGACGAGAGTGGAGCTAGGACTCACACTTAGCGTCATGCTGAACTCGTTTCAGCATCCATCCCGCCACCCGCGCAGGTCGTGCGTAGAGGCAGGACCGCGCGCCCCTCGCCCCCAAGCAACCTCCGCGCCTCGCCGCCCGATGGACCCTGAAACAAGTTCAGGGTGACGACGAGAGTGGAGCTAGGACACACTCTCCGTTCTGCTGGGCTCATGCCCGCCCAGCCGGCTATTCGCCGGCCGGGACGCCCATCTCCCGCAGCAGCCGGTGCGCGCCGTCGACTTTGTCCATGGTCCACAGCATGAAGCGGCTGTCGACATGGATCGTGCGGTTGCGCTCGGCGGCATAGGCCCAGTCCGAGATCACGCCGTCGAGCGTGCCGTCGAAGGCCAGGCCGACGAACTCCCCGCGGGCGTTGAGCGTCGAGGAGCCCGAGTTGCCGTTGGTGATGTCCACGGTCGACAGGAAATCGACCGGCAGGGTGCCGAGCTCCGGCGAGGCGTAGCGCCCGTAGTCCTTGGCCCGGATCGCAGCGACCGCGGCATCCGGCGCGTCGAACTCGCCTTTGCCGGTGTGCTTCGCCAGCAGACCTTCCGCGGTGGTGAACGGCGTCCAGATCTCGCCGTCGCGGGTGCGCCCGGTGACTTTGCCCCAGGTCAGCCGCAGCGATCCGTTGGCATCGGGATAGACCGGCTGGTTCATCGCCGCGCGATAGGCGAGCAGGCCCTGCATGTAGACCGAACGGGCTGCCTGGGTGCGGCCGGAACGCTCCTTGTCCGCCCGCTCGCCGGCCATGTCCCCGGGATAGAGCGCAACCGCGAGCCGCATGAAGGGATCGGCCGAAGCCTCGAGCTCGGCCGCCGGGCGGTCCAGCAAGCCCACGCGCGTGGCGGTGTCGGCCAGCTTGGTGTCGGCGTAGAGCCGGTCGAACCCGATCGTTTCCAGCGCCGCTTCGAACGCCGCGTCGCGGTCGGCGGGATCGAGCTGGCGGTATTCCGCCAGGGCGGCCTTGAACAGCTGGCGGTCGATCGCCGGCAGGAAGCGCCGCTCCACTTGCGTGAGCCGGGCCGCGACTTGCGCGCGGTCGCGATCCTGGAACCCGCTTTCTCGCGCGGCATCGGGTTTCTCGCGCTCCTTCGCCCAGCGATAGAGCGTGCGCGCCGACGACAGCAGCTGCGCCCGATTGAGCAGCGCCGAACGCAGCCCCTTCAGCGCGGCCGCGTTGTTCTCCGCCACGACCGCATCCAGCGCAGCGATCGCGGCGCCATAGCGCGCCTGCCGCGCCGGATCGGCGGCGACCCAGTCGCGGTAAGCCTGCTCCTCCGCCTGCTTGCGCGCGTCGAGCCCGATCGCGTCGGCCCCGGCGATGTCGCCGGCCAGCTTCTTCTCGTAGTTCTCGGCGCCCTGCAGGATCGAGGCGTAGCGGATCTGCGCCTCGCGGTCCCCGGCCGTCGCGCGGTCGATCTGCGTGGCGTAGTCGGACAGCAGGCGCTGCCACAGCGGCTCGTACTCGGCGAAGTTGAAGCGCACTTCCTCCGCCGTGCGCAGGCGGTTGGTGGTGCCGGGGAAGCCCGCCACCATCACGAAATCGCCTTCCTTCACGCCTTCGCTGGCGATCTTCAGCCAGTTCTTCGGCCGGTAGGGGACGTTGTCGGCCGCGAAGGCGCGCGCCGATCCGTCCGGCGCCACATAGGCGCGGTAGAAGCCGAAGTCGCCGGTATGGCGCGGCCACATCCAGTTGTCGGTCTCGCCGCCGAACGTGCCGATCCCCTGGGCCGGCGCATAGACCAGGCGCACGTCCTGGATCTCCAGCTGCTGCTGCAGGAAGTACGATGCGCCGCCGTAGTACGGGCGCACGTCGCAGCGGCGGTTGGGCTGCTTCTCGCACGCGGCGATCAGCGCCTTGCGGTTGGCGTCGAGCCGCTCGTAACGGGCGAGGCCGTCGAGCCGGCTGGTGACGCCTTTCAGCATGGCCGCGGTCACGTCGCGCAAGTCCTCGATCACGTAGATCCGCGATCCGGGGGCCGCGGGCACTTCCCCCGCGAGGTCCTTCGCCAGGAAGCCGTTGGTCAGGTAGTCCTGCCCTTCGCGGCTGTTGTACTGGATCGATCCGAGCACGCAGTGGTGATTGGTCGCGACGAGCCCTTCAGGGCTGAGGAACGCGGCCGAGCACCCGCCGAGCGAGGCGATCGCGTTGAGCGGCGCGGCATCGAGCCGGAGCTGCGACGGATCGAGCTCCAGGCCGTCGGCCCGCATCGCGGCGCCGATCTCGTTCGCCTGGCGCGGCATCCACATTCCCTCTTCGGCGCCGGCGGGAGCGGCGCCCGCAAGCAGCGTCAGGCCGGCCCCGGCGGTAACGGCGAAAAGCATGGCGGACTTGCGGATCATCGGGATTCCTTCTGGATTTGCATTCGCCCGTCTTTGCATGAGCGGGTGCCGGATCGGCAACCCAAAGAAAGCAATTCGGCGGCCTGGCCGCGCGGTGCGGTCACCTGCGGCACCCCCCCCCCAGCCGCGGCTGGTGCCCGGACCGGGAAGGAGAAACCCGGCCCGGACGAGGGGCAGCTCAAGGCAGAAGTTTGCCGTCGGGATCGATGACGCGCAGCTCGCCGAGGCCCAGCGCGCGGATCCCGCTCTCGATCTTCGCGCGGTCCCCGGCCACGATCCAGGTTAGCGGCCGGCCGGCGATCAGCGACGCCGCGGCGGCGTTGACCTGGTCGAGCGTGCTGGAGCCGATCGCGGCGGGGTAACCGGCATAGTAGTCTGCAGGCAGGCCGCTGGCGATCTCATCTGCGAGATACTGCGTCAGGCCATTGGCCGTCGACCAGGCGCTCGACAGGCCGAGCGTCAGCGTATCCTTGGTCCTGGCGAGCTCCTCGTCGGTGATCGGCTGACCGGTCGTTATGCCCTCGAGCAGCGCGGCGATCTCGCTCATCGATTCGGCGCTTTTGTCCGCCTGCACCGAAGCACCCACCGAGAACAGCCGCGCGCCCTTGCCGCCCCCGCCGATGCCACTGCCGGCGCCATAGGCCCAGCCCTTCTCCTCCCGCAGCTTCATGTTGACGCGCGAGGTGAAGGAGCCGCCCAGTGCGGTGTTCATCGCCTCGCGCGCCACTTCGTCCCCTTCCAGCCGTGGAGGCGCGAGGAGCGCGGCCGTGATCACCGTCTGCGGCGTGCCGGGCTTGTCGATCAGGTAGACGACGGGTTGCTGCGGAGCCGAGGCTGTCGGTGCGATCGTCGCCGGCACCGGTCCTGGGCGCCAGGCGGCGAAGGCCGCCTCCACCAGCGGACGGATCTCGGCCAGAGTCGTGTCGCCGGCTACGATCAGCGTCGCGTTGTTCGGCTTGAACCAACGCTGGTGGAACTCCACGAGGGCCTCGCGATCGATCGACTGCAGCGTATCGGCCGTGCTCAACCGGCCATAGGCGCTCTCCGGCCCGAACAGCAACGCCGGCACCACCCGCCCGGCCGCTCGGCCTGGGTCCTGCTTCGCTGCCGCGATCGCCGCGATCGACTGGGCCTTGAGCCGCGCGATGTCGATTTCGGCGAACGCGGGGTTCATCACCACGTCGGCATAGATCGCCAGCGACCGTTCGAGCGCCGGCTTCAGCGCCGAAAGCGATGCGAAGCTCGTCTCCCCGCCACCCCCGGACCCCAGCGTGGCGCCCAGCGAGCCCAACTGCTCGACGAGCTGCTCACCCGTGCGCGACTTCGTTCCTTCGTCGAGCAGGTTCATCGCCAACCCGCCCGTGCCGGGAGCGATACTCGCGAAGTCTTCCGGCACGCCGGTGGGCACCAGCATCGTCATGTTGACCACCGGCACCCCGCTGCGCCGCGCCACCACGAGCTTCATTCCGTTGCCGAGCGTCGCCCGCTCGACCTGCGGGAACTCGGCGGCGACCGCAGCGCCCGGCATCGGCATCGTGCTGCGGTCGGCGCCGCTCGCGGCCGCCGCAAGATCGCCGAACGGCAGGATGTTCAGGATATAGCTCCCGCCGTTCAGCCACCGCGCACCGGCCTCCCGGATCTGCGCAGGCGTAGCATCGCGGAAGCGCTGGAAACCGGCCTTCCACCCATAGGCGTCGCCCAGATAAGTCTGGCTCTCGGCCAGGACGGAAGCCTTAGTCGAAATGCTTTCCAGCGAGCGCACATAGCTGGCCAGAGTCGAGGTGCGGATCCGCGCCATTTCCGCTGCGTTCGGTCCGCTCTTGAGCAGCTTCGTCAGCTCCTCCTCGACAATCGCCTCGATCCGCGCCAGGTCTCCGTCCGGCTTGGCTGTCGCGGTGATCAAGAATTGCCCGCCGATCTGGCGGTTCCAGACGCTCGCATCCACGCCCGTGGCAAGCTGCTCGTCGACCACGAGGCGCTTGTAGAGGCGCGCGTTCTTGTCGCCGGCCAGGATGAGCGAAAGAAACTGCAGATAGTCCGTATCGGTCGACGCATAGTCGGAGATGTTCCACACGCGGTAAAGCCGCGGCTGCGCGACGCGGTCGTAAGCGGTTTCCCGGATCGTCGCCGGCAGCGGCACGATCCAGCTCTTCGGCTGGCTGACCGGCGTGCCTGGAGCGATATCGCCGAAGTACTTCTCGACTTTCGCCCTGGCTTCCTCCGGCGTGATGTCGCCCGAGAGCACGATCACGGCGTTGGACGGACCGTAGTAAGTCCGGAACCACTCCTGCACATCGTCCAGGCTCGCCGCTTCGAGATCCTCCATCGAGCCGATCGTGCTGTGGGCATAAGGGTGCCCGGCCGGCGCCGTGGCCCGGATGATCAGGTCCCAGGCCTTGGCATAAGGCTTGTTATCGCCCTGCCGCTTCTCGTTCTTCACCACCGCGCGCTGCTCGTCGAGCTTGGCCTGGTCGATGGCGCCGAGCAGGTGGCCCATGCGATCGCTCTCGAGCCACAGGATGCTGTCCAGCGCGGCCTTCGGCACGGTCTGGTAATAGTTCGTCCGGTCGACGTCGGTCGTGCCGTTCTGGTCCGAGGCGCCGATCTTCTGGGTCGCCTTGAAGAAGTCGTCGTCGAAGTTCTCCGAGCCGTTGAACATCAGATGCTCGAACAGGTGCGCGAAGCCGGAGCGCCCCGCAGGCTCGTTCTTGGAGCCGACGTGGTACCAGATATGCACCGCGACCAGCGGGGCCGAGCGGTCCTCGTGCACGATCAGCGTCAGCCCGTTGCCGAGCACCATCTTCGTTGCAGGGATGTCCAGCGCCAACGAAGCAGTGGGATCGGCGGCGGCTCTTTGCGCAGTGGCGGCAAGCGCAGGCGCCGCAGGGCCGGACAGGAAAGCCACCGCCAAGGCCGCGCAGGCAAGCACGGCCCGGCAGAAGCGGCCGGCACGGAACGATGACATCGACGGAGATCCCCCAGAACACGTGTGTTGCTGGTATAGACGCGCGGACGCCCCGTTTCCGCATCGCTTCCGAGCGTTTTTCGCACCTGGCCGGAGCCCGCGCGCCAGCCCTTCCGCTCCCCACTTAAGTTAAGCCCGCGAAAGATATGCCGAAATCCCGGGAGCCAACCGCGCCGTCCGCGATTGTGCAAGAGCATCAACTCACCTGAGGTTCCGCCACATGCACACGATGGCCGATCGGCCCCATTCGCTCGCCTACATCGGCCGTCCCGCTCCCGTCCTCCTCTGCCTCAGCCATCTGCGGTGGGACTTCGTCTGGCAGCGCCCGCAGCACCTGATGAGCCGCTTCGCGCGCAATCACACGGTCCTGTTCTGGGAAGAGCCGATCTACGACGGCTCCGGACCGCGCATGGAGCAGCGCGTCTGCCCGCAGACCGGCGTCCACGTCCTGACCCCGCACTTGCCCGGCCCTCACGACATCGCCGGAGAGACCGAAATCCTCCGCAGCCTGCTCGACCAGGCGCTCGGCGGGCAGGCCCCGGCGGTGGCCTGGTACTACACTCCGATGATGCTGCCGCTGGCGCGCCATCTCGGTGCCGAATGCATCGTCTACGACTGCATGGACGAGCTGGCGAACTTCAAGGGCGCTCCGCCCGAGCTCCTGGCGCTGGAGGCCGAGCTGATCGCGGTCGCCGACCTGATCTTCACCGGCGGCTACAGCCTCTATGAGGCGAAGCGGGAACGCCATCCCGAAGTGCACCCCTTCCCCTCCAGCGTCGACGTGCCGCACTTCGCCATTGCCCGCGAGCTCGGCCTGGATCCCGCGGACCAGGCCGATCTTCCGCAGCCGAGGCTCGGCTACTGCGGGGTCATCGACGAGCGCATGGACCTCGACCTCGTCGCAGCCATCGCGGACGCGCAGCCCGACTGGTCGATCGTCATGGTCGGCCCGGTGGTCAAGATCGACTGGAGCACCCTGCCGCAGCGGCCCAACATCCGCTACCTCGGGGGCAAGCAGTACGCCGAGCTACCGGACTACTTGCGCGGCTGGGACGTAGCGCTGATGCCGTTCGCGCTCAACGAATCCACTCGTTTCATCAGCCCGACCAAAACCCCCGAATATCTCGCAGCCGGCTGCTCCGTGGTCTCCACTCCGGTGACCGACGTCGTGCGTCACTATGGCGGCGTGGAAGCCGTGCGAATTGCCGAAGGGCCGGACGCCTTCCTGGAAGCCTGCCGCGAGGCGCTTGCCCTGGCCCGAGGCACCTACAACGGCTGGCGCACGGAGGTCGACGCAATCCTCGCCGGCAACAGCTGGGACAGAACGCATGCCGCAATGGCCGCCCTGATCGGCGAGCTCCGCCTGGAGAAAGCCACCGCCGCCGCCGCAGCGCCCGCCGTCCTCCGCAGCCGGCATTACGATGTCGTGGTCGTCGGCGCAGGTTTCGCGGGCTCGGTCATGGCCGAGCGCCTGGCGCGCGGCTCGGGCAAGCGCGTGCTGGTGGTGGACCGCCGCCCGCACGTCGCGGGCAATGCTTACGATCGGCTCGACGAGGCGGGGATCCTGATCCACCAGTACGGGCCGCACATCTTCCACACCAATTCGCCGGAGATCTTCAGCTACCTCTCCCGCTTCACCGAATGGCGGCCTTACGAGCACCGCGTGCTGGCGGAAGTGCGCGGCCAACTGCTGCCGATCCCGATCAACCGCACCACGCTGAACAAGCTCTACGGGGCGGACCTGGCGGACGACGCAGCGGCGGAAGCCTTCCTCAAGGCGAAAGCCGAACCGGTCGAAACGATCCGCACCTCGAAGGACGTCGTCGTCTCGGCGGTCGGGCGCGAGCTCTACGAGCTGTTCTTCGAAGGCTACACCCGCAAGCAGTGGGGCCTCGACCCCTCGGAACTCGACAAGGCGGTCACCGCGCGTGTGCCCACCCGCACCAACGCCGACGACCGCTACTTCACCGACCGCTTCCAGTTCATGCCGGCCGAAGGCTACACGCGCATGTTCGAACGCATGCTCGACCATCCCAATATCGACCTCCTGCTCGGCGTCGACTGGACGGAGCTCGACGGATCGACCACCTGGGACCATGTCGTGTTCACCGGGCCGATCGACGAGTACTTCGGCCACCGCTTCGGCAAACTGCCCTACCGCTCGCTCGCCTTCCAGCACGAGACCCTGGATCGCGAGTGGCTCCAGCCGGTCGCCGTGGTCAACTACCCGTCGGAGAGCACGCCGCACACCCGCGTGACCGAATACAAGCACCTGACCGGGCAGAGCGCCCCGCGCACCAGCGTGACTTACGAGTACCCGGCGGAGGAAGGCGATCCGTACTACCCGATCCCCCGGCCGGAGAACCAGGCGCTCTACAAGCGCTACGCCGCCCTCGCGGATCAGCAGGAGGACACAACCTTCGTCGGGCGGCTGGCGACTTACCGCTACTACAACATGGACCAGGTCGTCGGGCAGGCGCTGGCGACCTATCGCCGCATGGCCGAGCGCATGGGGACACCCGCGGAGGCCGAGCCGGCAGTTCTCGTGGCGGGCCTGAGTGCCGCCTGAGGCGTCGGCGACCCTGCAGGCGCAGCCGGCGCCCGGCAGTGCCGCGATGCCGTGGATCGCCGCCCGCCCCGGCCTGCCCTACTTCGTGGACGAGCGCGGCGAGAGCTGGACGCCGATCGGTGCCAACGAGGCGATCACCTGGCCCGAGCTCGCCCCGCTGTTCCGGCGCAAGGATCCCGCGGCGGTGGAACGGCATCTGCACGAGCTCCGCGAGCAGGGCGTCACCTGCCTGCGGCTGATGCTGGAGTACTGCCACTTCGAGCACCGCTATCTCGAGCGCCCCGTCGCCCGCTTCGTGCCGAACATGGTGCGGCTATGGGACGATCTCTTCGCCCTGCTCGAGAAGACCGGCCTGCGGGCCCTGCTGACGCCTTACGACACGTTCTTCATGTGGACTCGCTGGCGGCATCATCCCTACAACCGCCGCAACGGCGGGCCGTGCTCGAGCCGCCGCCGCTGGCTCACGTGCCCGCAGACCCGCGAGGCGATCAAGGGCCGGCTGGCGTTTGCGAGCGACCGCTGGGGCGGCAGCCCGGCCCTGTTCGCTTGGGATTTGTGGAACGAGATCCATCCCGCGCACGGCGGCGACGATCCGGGGACGATCGCGCCTTTCGTCACCGACCTGAGCGAGTGGCTTCGGGAGCGAGAAACACTGCGTTACGGCCGGGCCCACCCGCAGACCGTCTCGATCTTCGGCCCGCAGCTGACCGAACAGCCGGCGACCGTCGAGCCGATCTTCAGGCACCCATCGCTCGATTTCGCCTCAACGCACCTCTACGAATTCGGCACGATCGACGATCCTCGCGACACTGTCGCCCCGGCGATCGCCACCGGCCGCCTAATACGCGCTGCGGTGAACGAAGCGCGCGACTTGCGCCCGGTGCTCGACAGCGAGCACGGGCCGATCCACCGCTTCAAGGACAAGCGCGTCACCCTGCCGGAACCGTTCGACGACGAATACTTCCGCCACATCCAGTGGGCCCACCTCGCCAGCGGCGGCGCCGGCGGCGGCATGCGCTGGCCCAACCGCCACCCGCATGTCCTCACCCAAGGCATGCGCCGTGCCCAGGGCGTGCTGGCACGGTTCCTGCCGCTGATCGACTGGACCACCTTCCGGCGGCGGAACATCTCGGAGGAGGTCGCCTGCTCCGATCCAGACGTCCAGGTCTTCGCTTGCGCCGACGACGCCCAGGCTTTGCTCTGGCTCCTCTCGCGAGGACCGCTCGAACGAGACGGGCGCCTGGCTCCGCGTGCTCCCCGGCCGGTCGAGGTGCGCATCCCCGGCCTGTCCGCCGGCAGCTATGCGATCCAGCCGTTCGACACCGTCACCTGTGAGCCCGGTCCATGCTCAAAGGCTCTCTCCGACGGGAAGCACTTGCAGGCCGGGCTCCAACTCGCCGGCGACCTTGCCGTCGCGATACGTCGATCCGACGCATAGGGAACGGCCCTCGGCAAGCCCCGTTGCCCTAGCGAACCCGAACACCCGGAGAGCAGCGATGGCCAGCGACAAGAAACCCACGCAAGCGATGCCGAACGACGGCCTCGCGGGCACCGCCGACGGCACGAACCGGCCGGGTGAGGCACCCCTGGACGCCGACCCGCACCGGGCCGAACGCCCGGGAAAAGGCTTCGCCGGCGGCCAATCGGAAAGAGCCTACCACGGCTCGCATCAGCTCGGCGACAAACACATCGAAGGCAAGGACAACCCGAACGCCGCAGCCAGCGAGGACTGACGGAGCAGAGGCGCAGAGGAAAAGTTTGTCACGCAAAGGCGAAAGACGCAAAGATCTCGCGGCGAAGCCGCGCTAATTCCTACCGCCCGCTTTCAGCGGTTGGAGTGTAGTCCCTCCTGGCGCCTTCTTCTTTGCGCCCTCGCGCCTTTGCGGGAAAACCCTCTGCGCCTCAGCGTCTCTGCGAGCGCATAAGAAGGCTCGGGCTGCGTCCTCGCTCCTCAGGATCGAAGTCTTAGGCTGAGAGCCAAAGGACCCGCATCCCTTATCTGCACCATACAATAGTAGATGTTTGTATGGTATAGCTCTACCACCCCCGGACAACCGCTCGTAGTTTCCGCCTAAGCTAATCTACTGACCTTCAGCCCCTTCAATCCCCACTCCTCAGGTGGACTCTCCCCGACAGCGCACCTATGTATGGCCCAGCATCCCGCCATCGTATGGCCCTCCCCGGAGAACGACCCGTGAAACTCCCCGACGACGAAAAGCTCGGCTGGATACTCAAGACAGGCTGGAAGGGCCTGTGCCCGCACTGCGGGAAAGGGAAGATGTTCCGGAAGTGGCTGAAGATAGCCGATCGGTGCGAGGTCTGCGGGCTCGACTACCGCTTCGCCTCTCCCGACGATGGGCCGGCGTTCTTCTCGCTGTGCATCATCGTCTTCCCGCTGGCCTTCTTCGTAGTCTGGCTCGAATTCGCGCACAGCCCGCCTTACTGGGTCCACCTGCTCACCTCGTTCCCCCTGCTCATGATCGGCAGCATCTTGCCGTTGCAGCCCATCAAGGGCTGGCTGGTCGCCTCGCAGTACGTGAACAAGGCACAGGAAGCGGGAACCGAGAAGCTGTGGGCGCAGATGCACGAACGCGAAGCGAAACGCCGCGACGGGCACAAGTAAGTGGAGGGCTGGTGCCCCGACCTGTCCGGCTTTGCCGGGCCCAAGTATCGGGCAGTGGCCGACGCTCTGGCCGACGCGGTCGATCGCGGCGAGCTGCGACCGGGGGAGCGCCTCCCGCCCCAACGCACGCTGGCAAGCCGCCTTGGCTTCGACCTGACGACGATCACGAAAGCTTACGACCGGGCGCGGCGCAACGGCCTCATCGACACGCGTGGGCGGGCCGGCAGCTTCGTCGTCGAGCCGGCACGCGCTTCCGCGCCGGCCGCGCACCTGGTCGACACCGGCATGAACTGCCCGCCGCTTGCTCCGCAAGGGCTGCTGCAGCGCGCCCTGGCCGAAGCCTTCCAGGAGGCTATCGCCGGCGGTGACACGGCCAGCCTTCAATACCAGCGGCTCGGCGGCGCACCCGAGGTGCGAGCGGCCGGCGCCGCCCTGCTCGGCCGCATCGGCCTTGCATCGGCGGTCGACCAGGTCGTCGTCGCGGCGGGCGGGCAGAACGCGCTGCACGCTGCGCTGCGGGCGGGTCTTCGTTCGGGGGACCGCGTTGCCTGCGGCCGGTTCGTCTATCCGGGCTTCATCGCCCTCGCGCAGCGGCTCTCGCTCGAGCTCGTGCCGCTGCCGCAGATGACGGCAGAGGCCTTGGAGGGCGCCTGCCGCGAGGGCCCGATCCAGGCGCTCTACGTCGTGCCGACCAACAACAATCCGACCACCGAAACCGTGCCTGCCGCGGAGCGCGCCGCCATTGCCGAGGCGGCCCGACGCCAGGACATCCAGATCATCGAGGACGATGCCTACGGCCTGCTGCCCGCGGATCGCCTGCCGCCTATCGCCAGCTTCGCGCCCGAACGGTCCTGGTACATCCTGAGCACTTCGAAGATCGTTTCGCCGGCGTTGCGGGTCGCGTTCACCCGCGCGCCCGGCGTGTCGCAAGCCCTGCGGATCGCCGCCGATGTCCACGAGACAGCTGTCATGGCCCCGCCCATCAACGCGGCGATCGTTGCGAAGTGGCTGCGAGACGGCACTTTCGACCGGCTTGTCGCCGCCACCCGCGACGAAGCGGCTGCGCGCCAGAAGCTCGCGCGGCCGCTGCTGGGCTCATCCCACTATGCAAGCCATGCCCAGGGCTATCACCTTTGGCTGACGCTGCCGGAGCAGGTCAGTGCGGCGGAGCTTTCGCGCGAACTGAACGCTGCCGGGATCGGCAGTGTGCCGTCGGACCGGTTCGCCGCCGGCAAGAGCAGCCTGCAGGCGCTGCGCATATCGCTCGGCGGGCCGATCGACCGTGCTGGACTTTGCACTTCCTTGCGGGTGCTGGAAGGGCACGTGAACGGGTCCGTCCAGCGCTGGGATGCGCTCGTCTGAAGCCGACCCGCTACGAGGCGTAACGGTTCACTGCCCGAAGTCGAAAAGATCGCGAAACCGGCTCGGCTGGGAGCGCAGGTACTGTTCCGGAGCACGCACCCGGCCGCCCAGATGCGTCGCGGCGTGCCACGGCCAGCGCGGGTTGAACAGGATGCCGCGCGCCAGCGCCACGAGGTCCGCATCGCCGGTCGCGACGATGGCCTCCGCCTGGTCGAACCCGGTGATGAGGCCCACGGCCACGACGGGAATGCCGACCGCCTGCTTGACCGCGCGGGCCAGCGGAACCTGGTAGTTCGGCCCTACGGGGATGTTCTGCGCCGGATGGAGCCCGCCGCTGGAAACATGGATGGCCGCGCAGCCCCGCGCCTCCAGCGCGCGCGAAAAGGCGATCGTCTGCTCGATATCCCAGCCGCCTTCGACCCAGTCCGTGGCGGACAGGCGCACGCTGACCGGCCGCTCCGCCGGGAAGGCCGCGCGCACCGCGTCGTAGATCTCCAGCGGGAAGCGCATCCGGTTCTCGAGGCTGCCGCCGTACTCGTCCGTCCGCCGGTTGGACAAAGGCGAGAGGAACTGATGCAGCAAGTAGCCATGCGCCGCGTGGATCTGCACGGCATCGAGCCCCAGGCGGGCGGATCGCTCGGTCGCCTCGGCGAACCCTGTACGGATCCGCGCCAGCCCCTCGGCGTCGAGCTCGACCGGCGGGTTCTCTCCCTCATCCCAGGGGATCGGCGAGGGCGCTACAGTCTGCCAGCCGTTCGGCTGCGACGGCGCGATCTGCCGGCCGCCGTCCCACGGCTTCTGCGTCGAGGCCTTGCGACCGGCGTGGCCGAGTTGGATCGCGACCGGCATGTCAGACCAGCGGCGCACGCTTTCCAGCACGCGCGCCATCGCCGCTTCATTGGCATCGGACCAGAGGCCCACGTCGCCATAGCTGATGCGCCCTTCGGGCGTGACCGCTGTCGCTTCGATCGTCAGCAGCGCGGCGCCCGAATGGGCCAGCTGGCCGAGGTGGATCAGGTGCCAGTCCGTCATGCACCCGTCCTCCGCGGAGTACTGGCACATCGGTGCGATGACGATGCGGTTGTCGAGGTGAAGACCTCCGACGTCCAATGGACTGAACAGTGCTGACATGGCTTCCCCGGTATGGATAACTGCTGCAACGCGGCTGCCGGAGGGAAGGTCCCGCCGGCTGCAGGCTCGCCCCCCGCTTACCTGATCGGCAGCGCAGTGGTCGCCTTGATCTCGGACAGCGCCACGGTCGAGTTGACCTCCTGGACCCCGGGCAATTGCGAGAGCCGGTCGAAGAAGAACCGCTCGTACGCCTCGATGTCCGGAGCGACGATGCGGATCAGGAAATCGACAGGACCCATGAGGACGTAACACTCGAGCACTTCGGGGAAGGCCCGGATCGCCTCAGCAAACTCATCGAGATGGGCCCGGCCATGGGCGTTGAGCCGAACTTGCGCGAACACGTGGGCGTTGAGGCCGACCTTGCGGCGGTCCACCAGCGCGACCTTGCGCTTGATGAACCCGTCCTTCTCCAGCCGGTCGATGCGCCGCCAGCACGGGGACGCCGACAAGCCGACACGTTCGGATATTTCCGCCGTGGAGAGCGACGCATCCTCCTGCAGGAGCTCGAGGATTCGCTTTTCGAACTTGTCGAGGGTTTCGGGCATGTCTTACCTCGCATTCGGTATACGCAGGCATGATCCACCCAATCCGGGTGTGTATCAAGCAAACTTAGACCGACAATACCTCTCCAGCCATGGCATCTCTCACACTCCCAATCAGGAGCCGACCAGTGCGAGAGAGCTGCCCTTCCCGATCCGCCATAGCCTGCGAGGTGGTCCCGATCGAGGACCGCAAGGCCGGCCTGCAGGGCGTCATCGTCATCCATTCCACTCGCCTCGGCCCGGCCGGCGGCGGCTGCCGGCTGTGGAGCTATCCGACGATGGCTGAAGCGACCGATGACGGCATGAGGCTGGCCGCCGGGATGAGCTACAAGAACGCCCTTGCCGGCCTGCCGCTCGGCGGAGGAAAGGCCGTGCTGCGCAAGCCAGACGGGGACTTCTGCCGCCAGGCGCTGTTCGAAGCCTTCGGCCTGGCGGTGGAGCGGCTTGGCGGGCGCTATGTGACCGCCGAAGATGTCGGCACGAGCGTCGCGGACATGGCTTTGGTCTCCCGCCGGACCGGGCACGTGGCGGGGCTTGCCCGCCGCGCGAACCGGCCGGGAGGTGACCCCTCCCCGCACACCGCACGCGGGGTGTTCCTGGCGATGCGCTGCGCCGTCGAGCGCCGGCTCGGGCGGTCGCTCGGCGATGTCACGGTTGCGGTCCAGGGCCTCGGCCACGTCGGCTACGAACTGTGCCGTCTGCTCCATGCGGAAGGGGCGCGCCTGATCGTTGCGGAGCCGCGCTCCGACGTGGCGGCGCGGGCCGCGGTCGAGTTCGGGGCCGAAGTGGCGGGAACCGGCAGCATCGTCGATGCTGCGGCCGACGTCTTCGCGCCCTGCGCCATGGGCGGCGTGCTCGACAGCCGTTCCGTTCCGCGGCTGAAGGCGAGCGTCGTCTGCGGCGCGGCGAACAACCAACTGGCCGATCCGGCGCTCGGCGCCTTACTCGCGGATCGAGGCGTGCTCTACGCCCCCGACTACCTCGTCAACGCCGGCGGCATCATCAACGTCGCCGCGGAATATCTTGGCTGGGCCACCGCCGAAGTGGACGAACGGATCGCCGCCATCCCGGCGCGGCTCGCCGAAGTCCTCGACCGGGCCGAACGGACCGAGCGGCCGACGGGCGACGTCGCCGACGAGATGGCGCGTGAGGTACTGTCCGGCGCCCCGGTCACCGCCTTGCAGTAACGGCAGCCGCGTCGGTTTTCCTAGTCGGCTGCGGAGCCGCTGCGCGCGGCGAGCTCGCGTTCCTCGTCCAGCAGTTCCTCGGCCTTGACGTTCATCCGGTCGATGACCCGTCGAAGCGTCTCCAGGTCTTCCGGCGGGATATCGCCGGTCAAGCGCCGATCACGCTCGAGCGCTCGCTCGACCATACGGGCGTAGAGTGTGCACCCCGTCTTGGAGAGACCGATCTCGACCTCCGGGCCGCCCGGCTTGCGCTCTCTGGTCAGCAAGCCGCGCTCCACCATCCCCTTGACCGCCCGGCTGAGCTGGCCCCGGTCCTGCAGCGTAAGCTCCGACAGGCGGTTGAGAGTCAGCGGGGCATGGCGCCCGACTTGCGTCATGATCCGCCACTCGATCTCCGACAGGTCGAACTGCCGGCGAGACGCCAGGATGCCGCTTCTGCGCAGGACGCTGAAGAAGCCGATCATGCGCATCGTCACCAGCTCTCCGAGCGGGTTCGTGCGCTGGTCCTCGCCGCGGCCGGCGAGCGCCTCCTGCGGGCGTACCGACCGGTCGGCCTGGTGCTTCTGTCTCGTCATCGCGTTCCCCTCCCGCGGTTCGGCGGCCAGCCGATTTTGCGGCATCCGAACGCCATATGACGTCTAAATGCCCTGCGTCAGCAATTTCCTGCGGCCGGGAAGAGGGAGACAAGCGGTGAGGAGGGCTAGAGGTACTCGGTTTCGCCCTGCTCGTTGATCGGATTGCGGTCGTTCTCGGAACACTGGAACTCGAGCAGCTTGCCGTAGCGGTCGCGGCGATAACGAACCGTCACTTCGAACGGCTCCGACAGCGCCTCGGGGTCTTCCATGCGCATCTCGTTGATGAGCACGTCGGGGTTCGCCGGATCGAGCCTGATGCGCTCCGTCAGGCGGAACTGCGACGAGTGCGGAAAGCCGGTGTCGATCTCCAGCTCGTCCGAGATGCCGGTGGTTTCGACCACCAGCGTGCCGCCCTCCCAGCGGCCGATCGAGTCGCCCATGAACGTCGGATCGGGGTCTTCCTCGTGCGTGCGCCCGTCGGTCCAGACGGTCCGCGTCTGCATCCATGCTTCCTGGTTGATGGTCACCCGCCCGGGGGCGAAGATGAACTCGTAGGGGTACTGCCCCAGGCGCATGATGCGCGGCATCCCGGGAGGGCTGCAGTTGGAGCGCGTGCGCCGCACGACGCCGTTGTTCGCGCGGGCATCGGCCAGCCACTTCTCCCGCCGCTCGAGGAATTCGCCCTTGAGCTTCGGCGCGACCGCCGCCTGGTGGTCGGACGCGCCACCGATCACGAACCAGATGCCGCCCCAGTCGGGCAGGGCGTCGACTTCGTGGTACTTGCCCTTGGGGTGCCCGGCGCCTTCGCCCGCGGACAGGCCGGGCGGCGGCGGCGCAGCCGGGCCCGGGGCGACTTGCGCCGGGCCGGGCATGGCCAGAGTCAGGAGCAGGGCCGCGGGAACGGCCCGCACTATGGTCATTCGCATCTGGTTCTCCCCCCGCGCCCTGTCAGCCGACCTGGCCCAAGGTGGACCCGTCCGGCAGCCGCACGCCGGCATAGGAACCGCCCCTCGCGCCGCTGCGGAGCGGGTGGACGTATAGCTTGATCTTGTCGCCGGACTTCAGGCTGGTTCGCTTCCAGCCTTCCTGGACCAGGTTGTTGGGGCTGGTCATCTCGATCGACCAGCGCTCCTTCTTGCCACCGGCCGTCGCGTCGATCTCGATGAAGGCATGCGGGTTCTGCCACTTGAAGCGGACGACCGTGGCGTCGAGCGCCACCGTCTTCTGCATGTCGAACATCGCGTAGGAATGGTGCGCCAGCGTAGGGCCAGGGATCGCCAGGAGGCCAGCCAGTGCGAGCCAGGGAGAAATCTTCATGATGACCTCTTGTGCCAGTTAGAGCCGCGGGACATTCACCGGCGTGCCGTTCTTCGGCAGGCCGGAATCGAGTTGCTGGCCGTTCGCTTTCCTCAGGTCGAGGAACAGCCCGCCGGGCTGGCCATTGCGCAGCGGCGCGATGCGGACGCTGACGGTCTCCCCGCCCTTCAGCGAAGTGCGATGCCACCCCTGGCGCTTCAGGTTGTTCGGGCTGTTCAGCTCGATCGACCAGTGCCGGGTCTTTCCGCCGTTCGCCACGTCCAGTTCGATGAACGCGTGGGGATTGGTCCACTGGAATTCGCGAACCGTGCCGCTCAGGGTTATTACTTTGGTCTGGTCGAACATCGCAAAGCTGTGGTGAGCGACCGCCGGCCCAGCGGCGGCGAGGACCAGCGTGCCGGCAATCAGCGATGCGGCGAGAGCCTTAGTCATTGGCAACCCCTTCGATTTCACTTGTCCCGCGCTCTTCGGCGGTTTCCCGGCCGAGCTCGGTCCCAGGCAGGTTGGCGTTGTAGGCGAGGATGCAGTTCGCCTCGTTGATGTCGGTGTAGTCCTGCCGGCTGTAGCGCTTTGTCGAACGCCATTCCCCTTCCCACATGTTGGGGTCGGTCATGATGTATTCGACTTCCATGACGCGGCCATCCTCCACCAGGCGGATGCGCTCCACGATCTCGAACGCATCGGAGATGGGGATGCCGTAGTCGATGTAGTGCTTGTCGGGCTCGAAGTACTTGGAATGCACGACCAGCGTGTCGCCTTCCCAGCGGCCGATGGATTCCCCGTTATAGCTCGGCACCACCAGGTCGGGATCGCTGTGCTGGCGCCCGTCGAGGAAGATCGTGCGCACGGAGTTGTTGAAGCCCGAGATCATGTAGACCGCGGTCGGCAGCTGGATGAACGCGTGGGGCCAGACCCGGGTCATGATCATCGGCATGCCGGGCGGGAAGCACTGGCCGATGGCATCGCGGTACGTCTCCCCGCGGGCTTGGGCCTTGGGCGCCTCGATCAGCGCTTCGCGCCCTTCGGCGTAGAACTTCGGGTAAGGCGGCCCGAACAGGAACTTCAGGAACCCGGCCGAAAGATCGACGAACCAGGTACCGGTGAGATCGAACGGCGGCGCCGGCCGCTCCTTCGCGAGGTTTGCCGGAGCCAGCGCCCCCAGATAGCCGGGATGCTTCGGCACCATCTGCTCGAGCCGCTCCCCGGTCAAAGGCGTGTACTCGCGCACGACGTCGGGCTGGGCCGGCAGATCGCCTTCTGCCGGATACCCTTGCGCGGCAAGCGACGCCGGGCTCAGCAATGCCGCGAAGGCCAATAGAATGTTCCGCTCTCGCCGCATCATCGCTCCACGTTCCAGCCTCTGATCGGGCGGGTAAGACAACTTACGCCCTTCATTTTGATATAGTCAACAAGGTTCGGTCAGAAGTCATACTGCAAGGTCACTCCAAGCTCACGCGGGCGGCCCCTGACTACCGCGAGGGCGGACCTGTCCGGCCGCGCCAACGGATGGAGCCGCGCGGGCGGCCCGCCCTGGTCCCAATAGCCACCGCCGAACCGCTGCCCATAAGTCGCATAAGTGTTGTCGAGCAGGTTGTTCGCAAACGCCGAGATCCTCACCGGCGAGCCTTCCGGAACGAACTGGATCCTGGCGTTGACCAGTTCGATCGCCGGCAGCGTGAAGGACGAGTCGGTGCCGTTCGTCGGGTGGGTGGCCTGTTCGTCGGTGTAGGAATAGTTCAGGTTCAACGTCAGCTCACCGGCGTCGATGATCGTGTTGTAAGTCGCGCCTATGTTGAAGGTGATTTCCGGGACGTCCGGGTAGAGGTTCGGCCCGCTGTTCGCGACCTCGTCCTTGAGATCGTACTGCGTGATGGCGCCCGCAGCGTCGAGGATGAATTCGTCCGTGACCGCCAGCTGCATGTCGAGCTCGCCGCCGTAAATGTCGACGTCGCCCGAGTTCACGACCTGGATTTCGAAGCCGAGCGGGCACGAGGGACTGGTGACGCAGGCGACCTGCCGAGCCGCCTGCCGGTTGGTCCACTGCATGTAGAACAGCGTCGGATTGAAGCGCAGGCGCCGGTCGAACATGCTCACGCGCATGCCGGCTTCGTAGTTCTTAACCGTTTCGGGCGCGATCGTCTGGATGAAGTCGCCGCTCTGGTCGGGGCCCGGTATCCTGTCGAGCGCCGTAAAGCTGAACTGGCCCGCCTTGTACGCCTTGGAGGCGGTGGCATAAGCCATCACGTCTTCGGCCAGATCGTAGTCTACGGTGGCGCGCCAATCGATCTGGTTCCAGGAATCGTCGCTCGTCACATGCGTGAAGGTCGTGCCGGGAGCAGGCGTGAAGTTCGCGGAAGCGTGCTCGGTCTCCGAGAAGTCCTTCTTGTCGTAGGCGAACCGCAGGCCGCCGGTCAGGTTGAGCCGGTCCGTGGCATGCCAGGTGCCGCTCACGAACACGCCGTAGGAATTCGACACCTGCTCGGTGTAGGCGTCGTTCAGACGGAACAGGCCTGCATCGGCGTTGCCGTTGGCGCGGTTGGGAAAGGCGCTCGTGCCGCGGCGGTTGATGGTCAGGGCCGGGCTTTCGGACTTTTCGTAGAAGTAATTAAGCCCCGTCACCAGATCGACGGCCCCGCCGAACAGCTCCGCGTTGAGCTGCAGTTCCTGATAGAACACCAGGGACTTCAAGTCGGTCGAGCGGTCCTCCGTGCCGAGCAGCTGGTAATCGACGGACGCATCGTGATCGAGCTTGGCCACGCCCGTGACGGAGGAAACCTGCAGCGTGTCGCTGATGTCGTAGGCGGTGCGAAGGTCCGCCTGCCAGTAGCGGTTGTTGTCGAACTGTTCGCAGGCTTTGTCGAAATCGGGATCGAAGTCGTCGAGCAGGCAGATGCTCGGCGCGGTGAAATCGTCTATGACGATGCGCGGATCGTTGTACGGCGCCAGCGGGGCTTGCCCCACCCCCCTGAAAGCATCGTTGAGCCAATCGGCGAAATTGCCTTCGATCACTCCCTCGATGCCCGGGCGCATGTCGAACTCGGTGAAGACAAGCGGATCGGGAAGCCTTCGAATTCGAATAGAGGAAGCCGGCGGTGGCCTCGAACCGGTCCGTGGGCTCGAACCGCACGTTGAGCCGGCCGATCACGTCCTCCGATCCGCCCAGGTCCTGCGTGCCGCGCTCGACGAACCCTCCCTGGCTGAGATAGGCCCCCTGCGCCCGCACGGCCACGGTGTCGCCCAGCGGCACGTTCACCGTTCCGATCACGTCGGCGCGATCCATGTTGCCGGCGGTCACCCGTATGTAGCCGCCGAAATCCTGCAGTTCCGGCTGCTTGGTGAAGATGCGGATCGCGCCGCCGGTGGAGTTCCGCCCGAAGAGGGTTCCCTGCGGCCCGCGCAGGACCTCGATCCGGTCGACGTCGAGCACCAGAAGGACGGAACCGCTCGTGCGCGGCACGAAGACCCCGTCGATGTACAGGCCCACCCCGCGCTCGCCGACCGCTCCGCCCCCGCCCGAGATGCCACGGATGGAGAAGCTCGGGATGGCCCCGCCGTTTCCGCGCGACGGCGTGATGTTGAGGTTGGGAGTGAACGATCCGAGATCGGCGAGGTCGTCGATCCCTTTGGCGGCGACGATCTCGTCGGTCACGGCGACGATCGAGAGCGGTGTGTCCTGCAGGTCCGTGGCGCGGCGCTCGGCGGTGACGATGATGTCCTGGCCGAACCGCGGCGCCTCCTCCGCGGGCTCGGCCTCAACTTGCGCCATTGCTGGTGCTGCCAAGGCGCAAGCCGCCACGCTCGCGAACATTGCCGCCCGTCCGCCCAAAACCGACATCCCGTTCCCCTGCTTTTTTGCTTTTCACGCCCGAGCATACGATTGACTCCGTCAAATGCAACTTGTTTGAGTGAATCAACAAAATAGAGGCAGGAGCGCCCTCGGGGTCTCGCGAAAGCGCATCGAAACACTCGATCAGCCGGCTAGCTGTCCGAAAGGGCTAGGATGATCCTCTTATGGGAGGGTGGCGGACAAGCACCGAATCAGCGATCTTGCGCACGCCGCAGGAACAGATTGTTGCCAGGGACTCCTATGCCTCGCTTTGGAGCGGATAATCCGCAGCACGATGCCGGTCAGGGTCTGTATGTCCGCAAGGACGCGCCGATCTATTTCGAAAACGACACAGCAAATCACTGGTACGAGATCATCAGCGGCGTGGTGCGCACTTGCCGCTTCCAGGTCGACGGGCACCGTCACGTCACCGGCCTCTACTACAAGGGTGACGTGTTCGGGCTGGAGACCGGCCGGTACCAGGACACCGCCGAAGCGGTCACCGAAACCGTGATGATCCCTCATCCCCATTGTACGCGGGAAGCGCCGGCGCAGGACACCTCCCGGGCCTACGAATGGAACCGGGCCCTGCGCAAGGCGCTGGGCAGCGCGCGCAGCTGTATCCGTCTGATGGGCTGCAAGACTGCCGAGGAAAAAGTCGCCGCGTTCCTGCTGGAGACGAGAGAGCGACTGCAGGCGGACGATACAATCGTCGTGCCGATGTCGCGCGGGGATATCGCCGATCACCTCGGGCTGACCATTCATACCGTCAGCCGCACTATTACAGCGCTTGTTCGCCAGAAGCTGATCGCGCTTGACGGTCGCCAGAAAATAAAGATCCTCGACGACAAGGGATTGAGCATGATCGCCGGCGAAGCCGGCGGCAGCCGCGCCTCCGGTCCGGGCGAAGGCTAGTGTCCATATGGGGTTTCACAGGGAGGAAATATTCATGAGCACTGTTCCGATGCCAGACGTGCGCTCCGGTTCTCGCCCGCTGCTTGCCATCCTGGCCGGTTGCACCCTGCTCCCCGCTCCCGTTCTTGCGCAGGATGAAAGCGATCCTTCCAGCTTGTCCGAGCTGCGCTCCGAAGTTGCCCGGCAGAAGGAGTTGATCGAACACCAGGGTGCCCTGCTCCGCCTGCAGCAGGAACAGATCGACGATCTTCGGGACCGCATCGTCGGGGAAGACGTGGCCGTGTCCCTGCGTGGGCGCGGGCCGGCGCAAGGGGGTACGCCAGGCGCATCCCAGGCGAACGAACCGGCAGGCGCTCTCCCCGACCGGCCGGTCGGCGTCGCGCCGCCCGAACCGGAGGCTCGGGTCGAAGTGGCGGCCGTGCCCGAAGGCCAGGGCGTCCTCACCCCCGCCGGGCGGTTCGTGTTCGACCCCTCGGTGGAATACACATTCGCCTCCAACACCCGGCTCGTCTTCCGCGGGATCGAACTCGTCCCCGGCATTCAGATCGGGCTGATAGAGGCGTCCGATGCCGACCGGGAGACGCTGACTTCGACCGTCGCCTTCCGCTACGGGCTCACCAACAGGCTCGAGATCGAAGGGCGGCTGCCATACCTGATCCGGTCGGACCGGATCGAGGTGGTGCAGCAGCGCGACGAGGGCATCACGCGAGAGGTCCGGCTGAAGGAAAACGACTTTGGCGATGCGGAATTCTCGCTCCGCTACCAGTTCAACCGCCCGCTCGGCGAAAGGCCCGTGTGGCTCGGCACTCTGCGCGTGAAAAGCAACACGGGGCGCAGCCCGTTCGAGATCCCGATCGACTCGTTCGGCGTCGCCCAGGGGCTGGCGACCGGATCCGGCTTTTGGGGAGTGCAGCCCGGGGTGAGCTTCCTGCTCCCTTCGGACCCGGCGGTCATCTACGGCGGGATCAACTACCTGTACCACATCCCGGCGAACATCGACCGCGAGGTCGGCGGGATCGAGATCGGCCGCGTCGATCCGGGCGACTCCGTCAGCGCCAATCTCGGGTTCGGCTTCGCCCTGAACCCTCGGTTCTCCTACTCGCTTGGCTATCAGCACAGCTACATTATGTCGACCACGACGGAGATCGAAGGCATCATGCAGAGATCGAACAGCCTGCAGGTGGGGCGGCTCAACCTGGGGCTGTCCTACCAGGCAAACAGGAATACGCTCCTGAACTGGGTCTTCGCCTTTGGAGTTACCTCCGATGCGCCGGACGTCAGCGTTACCTTGCGGATGCCGTTCACGCACTGAGCGTCAGCGCGGGGCTCCGGCCATGGACGCATCGAGGATGCCGAGGAGGTGCGACTGCATCAGGCCTTCGCGGAACCCGTCGTAGCCCACGAGGTCCAGAGTTGCCTTCACTTCCTGCGTGGCGTGCAACGAGTCGGCCGCGTTGAAGAGGAAGTTGTGAATGCCGTCCTCGGTTACGGCGTGGGCCAGCGCGGTGTGGCCGCTGTTGGTCAGATAGACGGTCTGGCCGCCGATCGACATCTTCATGCCGCCGGCGCTCGCGGCGGCCAGTGCGTCCGCCTGCGCCGGCTCCAGCACCGGATTGACGTATCGCGTCAGGGTCGATCCCTCGTCGGTCCACTGCATGACGGTCTGGAGCATCAGCTCGCCGTCGATGAAGGTAAGCAGTTCCGCGCCGAAGCTGATGTCCATGCCGGACCAGGAGAAGCCGCCCCGCAGCTCCGCCAGTTCATCCGGCGGCACGCGCTCCAGCTCGCCGAACGGATCGTGCGGCGGAGAAGCGGCGATAAGAGCCGCACCTGCCGAAAGGGCGAACAGACAGCGCCTGAGCATCAGCTACCTCCGTTGAACTCGAGCAGGAACTCGGGAGTGATCTGGTAGACCGGGGGCAGATGGGTGGTCAGGGCGCCGACCGCCTCGGGGGCCGTGCCCTCCCCGATCGGCGCCCTGGACCATGGCCCCCAGTCCCCCGCCCTGTTGAACTGCGGCGGCATGTCGCCGGGCGTGTCGGTCACGACGAGCGCGATGTTGTTCCACATCGCCTCGAATTCCGCGACCGGGTATTCCGTCAGCCCGAGCGCCGGGTCCCCCAGCAGGATCCGATCGCCGCGCAAGCCCTTGACCACCGCGAAGTGCTTGAAGCCGTTGATGTCTAACAAGACGATCATCGGCAGGGACGTGCGCTGCAAGTCCTCGATCCCCATGCGGAACCCTTCGGCCCGGTAGCCCAGGCTGTCCAGATAGGTCTTCATGTCGAACATGGAGAAGCCGACCTTGCGGATAGCCGCCTGATCGCCGGCCCGCCACATCTCCGCGAAAGCCACCCGCTCGGCGGTCGGTTGGTCGTAATGGTAAGTGAGCAAAGTCGCCACGGCGGCCGAGCCGCAGCTGAAATCGTATTGCTGGCGGACCACCGTGCGGAACGGGATCTCCGCCCAGCTCATCACGCGGACATTGTAAAACCCGCCCGCTTCGCTGCCGAGACGGATCTCCGCTGCTGCAGGCGAGGCCAAGGTAGCGATGCCGAGCGCTCCAAGCGCCAGGATACTGGCGCGTCGCAGCCTCCGGCTTGCGGGATACACACCCGACCGCATGTCTTACAATCCGCCGTCGACGTTGATGACGAGGTTCACCCCGCCCTGCAGCGTCGAGAACGCGCCGGTGTTGACCAGCACGTTGCCCAGCCCATGGAAGTTCGAAAAGGCCTGGTCGCTGATGGCCACGCTTCCGGCGGTATAGCCGCCGTTCAACTCCCCTCCGGCGGTGATGGCGGTAAGCGTCTGCTCTCCGACCACGATGGTGTAGCGCCCGCGCTGCTCCTTCAGATCGGTCGTGGAAAGGGCGCCGGGGGCCGCCGTTGCGGCATCCGTCGTGGGCGGGGTTGCGAACAGGTCCGCAACGTCGGCAGCCTCCGCGGTCGGTTGGATCGGCGGCGAGTCCTCGGCCAACCAGTCGGACCAGTCCGAGACATCTCGCGCGGCGTCAGCGACGGCATCTTGCGCGGCAGCCGGAACCGAAAAGCCCAGAAGCGCGAACCCAAGCCAAGCTGTACGTATCATGGCTCTTCTCCAGGTATCCCAAAGGGGAAAAAGGCGGCCAGGCCAAGTGGCCCGGCCGCCGGTAGGCTTACGGAGTTGCGTTGGTGTACGTGATGTTGCCCTGCACCGCGAGGTTGGTCGCAGCTTGGGCGTTCGCATTCACGCCGGTATTCTGAGCGAGGTTGTTGATGCCGGCGAAAGCCTGGAAGGCGGCGCCATCGATCACGATACCACCGCTGGCATAGCCCGCATCCGCATCGAGAACTTCATCGCCTACGCCGGAGTTGGAGTTCACCGCGACCAGGACCTGGGTCGCGACGACTTCGTTGTTGATCGAGCTGTCGCTGTTGAACGAATCGTCGGTGATCGTGCTGCCATTGTTGGCGGAGCCGTCATCGGCCGAAGAGTCGCTGTTGAACGAGTCCTCGGTATCGTTGACAGTGCTGCCGTTGTTGGCTGAGCCATCCTCGACATCATAGTCGTTGTCGGTCACCGAGCTGCCGTTGTTGGCAGATCCGTCGTTCGCCGAGTTGTCGGTGTTGAACGACTCGTCGTTGACAGTGCCGCCGTTGTTGGCGGAGCCATCCTCGACGTCGTAGTCGTTGTTGGTCAGGTTGGATCCGTTATTGGCAGACCCTTCATCGGCCGAATTGTCGGTGTTGAACGATTCGTCGATGTCGGTCTCAGTGACGGAGCTGCCGTTGTTGGCCGAACCGTCCTCGACGTCGTAGTCGTTGTTGGTCAGGTTGGATCCGTTGTTGGCAGAGCCTTCATCGGCCGAGGCGTCGGTGTTGAACGACTCGTCGATGTCGGTTTCGGTGACGGAGCTGCCGTTGTTGGCGGAGCCATCCTCGACTTCGTACACATTGGAGCCGTTGTTGGCGGAGCCGTCATTGGCCGAATTGTCGGTGTCGTCATCCGTCAAGGTGTTGAACGAGAACAGGTTGTCGTCGTCCGTAACCGTACCGCCGTTGTTCGCGGAGCCGTCATTGGCCGAAGTGTCGGTGTTGAACGAGTTGTCGATATCGTCGTCCGTAACCGTACCGCCGTTGTTGGCGGAACCGTCGTTGGCCGAGTTGTCGGTGTCGTCATCAGTCAACGTGTTGAACGAGAACAGGTTGTCATCGTCCGTCACCGTACCGCCGTTGTTCGCGGAGCCGTCGTTCGCCGAGTTGTCGGTATTGAACGATTCGTCGAAATCCGTGTCGGTGTCGTTGACGGTACTGCCGTTGTTCGCGGAGCCGTCCTCGACGTTGTAGTCGTTTTCCGTCAGCGAGGAACCGTTGTTAGCGGACCCATCCTCGGCGTCGCCGGAAACGCTGCCTGCGTTGGCAGAACCTCCGTCGAGGTCGATGTCTTGCCCTGCTGCCGGAGCGGCCAGTCCGAGCGCGAGCGCAATCGTAGAAGTTGCCGCTAAGTGCCTTAGTTTCATCTTGCTTCTCCAGATCAAGATCAGAACTGCGCAGGCAAATCCTTGCCCCCGCGCTTTCTTCGCACGGACCTATGCCGATCGAAGGAGTGCAAGATACTTTGAATGTGAAGTCTTGTTTTGCGAAATCGCAAATATCCCTTGTTTCCAGGATTAGCTCAAATGGACGAATAGGGGTAAGGTGGTAACACTTAAGAGTGATGCACTTGCTTTCCCTGGCGTCTATGTTTCTGGATGGGACTCCTTGTCCGCTGGGGCGGCCCCCTCCGGCACGACGACGAACTCGACCGCCAGCCCCGGATCGAGGTACCGCGCCGCTGTCGCCTGCAGTTCGGCCGCCGTGATCGCCTCGACGGTATTCGGCGCGCTCAGGAACCGCGCGATCTGCTCCGGCCGGCTTTGTGCCCGGTCGACCAGGTTCATCCAGCCGGCGTTGGTGGAGAGCGCGTTATCGAGTTCCTCCAGCAAAGGCGTACGGGCGCGCAGGAGGATGTCGCTCGGCACGGGCTGCTCCAGCAGTCGCCGCACGGCGCCGAGCATGGCCGTTCGTGCGTCCCCGATCCGCGCAGCATCCACTTGTGCGGCGATGGTGAACGTGCCGTAACCGTCATGGACCTGGGACTGGGAGGCATTGACCCCGGGCGTGTAGGTCTGCCCCAGTTCCTCCCGCAGCGTTTCCATCAGCACGATCCTGACTACCCGCTCGAGCAGTTCCAGGCGCAAGTGCTCTGGGTGGTCGCGGTCATCGGTGGTCCGCCAGGTGAAGCGCAGCAGTGCCTGGTCTGCCGCGCCCTTGTGATGCAGAACGCGCGCGGAGCGGTCCGAAGTGAACGGGCGCCCGCGGTTCTCCGCGTAGGGACGGAACTCCGCCTCGCGCGGCGGCAAGGCGCCGAGCGTGGCCGCGACGGCCCCGATCGCGCGGTCTTCGTCGAAATTGCCGACCAGCCCGATCTCGATCGCGCCGTGCTCCAGCCGGTCACCGATGGCGCGCCGAAGCTGCTCCAGGGTCTTCGCACGGAATGCCTCCTCCGGCGGGATGCTGAAGCGCGGATCGCCGTCCGACAGCACCTCCCCTGCGCGGTTTCTGACGACATTGGCGGGGGTCGCTTCGCGCCTGGCGAAGAAGATGCTGGTATCGCGGCGGAATTGCGCTGCGGCTTGCCTGCGGAAGCCCGGATCGGTCAGCGATGCCGCCAGGAGCTGGAATTGCAGCAGGAGATCGCCGGGCGTCGTGACCGCGGAGATACGGAAGGTCTCCTCGTCCGCCGCCCAGCGATAACCGACGTTGCGGCCGGCAAGCAGCGTCTGCAACTCGTCGTAGTCGTGCGCACCCAGGCCCCCGTAGTGGAGCACCGGGACCATCGCGGTGCGGAGCGGATCGTCTTTCGTGTCGAGCATCTTGCCGCCATCGAGGTTCATCTCGACGCGGACCTGTCCCCGTTCGAGGTCCGTCCGCTTCATGTTGAGCCGGACGCCGTTGGCGAAGCGGACGGTGCGGATCCCCAGAAGCGGTTCCACCGTGTCGCCCACGACCGCGCCCGGCGGCCCGAACTCGGTATAGGCGAAAGACGCGTCCTGGGCAGGCCGGCTCGGCTCGAGCGGTCCGGCCATCGCCTCCTCCCACGCCGCCCGGAGCGCCTCGGCGCCGCCTCCGGGCGCCGTCGCACCCTGGAACCGAATGAGTGGATCGTCGAGCGGCACCAATTCGGCCGCGAGCGCCTTCATCACCGTTTCGGGCGTCACCTCCGCCGCGAAGGCCTCGAACCGGGCCAGGTCGCTCTCCGGAGCGGTCGGAACCCGGCGGTCCTGCAACAATGCCAGGGCCGCAGCGGTCAGGTCCGCATGGGTCCGCGTCTCCGACGCAGCAGCCGCCCTTTGGAGCGCGTTGCGGATGATCGCGAGTTGCTCGTCCACTTCTGCCTGGGTAAACCCGGAGGAGAGCGCGCGCCGGTATTCCCCCGCCGCCGCAAGCAGCGCCTGCCGCCACTTCCCAGAACTGCTTTCGACCGTCAGCCTCGTCGTGCGCGCGGCCTCGAACACGTCTCTCGTGGAGAGGGAGGCTTCCCGGAACGGCGGCCTTTTGCTGCGGGCAAGGCGGAGGAAGCGCCGGTTCACGATGCGGTAGCCGACCGTCCGCTCCAGCTGCGTCCGCCGATTGGCGGCAGTGTCCTGCTCGCCCAACCAGGCGCCGTGACGGGCAATCGTGACGCGCTCCGGCAGGGAGGGATCGAGATAGACATCGGTCTGCCCCGCAAGAGCCGGATCGATCGGCCCCGGCGAAGGCTGCTCGGTCGCCGGGGCCGGTGAGGCCCAATCCCCGAAACGGGCGGCGATCTGCTGCTCGACCTCGGCGGGATCGATGCTGCCCACCACGATCAAGGCCGCGTTGTCGGGCCGATAAGTCCTGCTCCAGAACGCGCGCAGATCTTCCGGACCAGCGCCGGCCACCGTCTCGGCGGAACCGATCGGCAGCCGCTCGGTGAAGCGAGCGCCCGGGTAGAGGAAGGCGAGGTTGTCGATGCTGTTTCTCTGGCGGTAAGTGTCGCGCACCCGGCGCTCGGACAGGATGATCTTCTTCTCCCGCTCGATCGCCTCACCATCGAAGGTCAGCGACCCCGCCGCCTCTCGCAGCACCATCAGGGCATCGTCGATCAGTTCCGGTCTCGCGGTCGGCAGGCGCAGCCGGAAAAGCGTATCCTCATGGCTCGTCGTGGCATTCGCATCCCGTCCGAACGCGATCCCGCCGCGTTCCAGGAGTGCGACCATTTCGCCTTCGGGCAAGTTCTCCGATCCGTTGAACCCCATGTGCTCGATGAAATGGGCGAAGCCGCGCTCGTCCTGCGTCTCGTCGAGCGACCCGGCACGGATCAGCAGCCTTATCTCAGCCTGGTCCTGCGGTGTATCGTTCGACCGGACGATATAGCGCAGGCCGTTCGGCAGCTGCCCGAGGACGAACGCGGGATCCGGCTGCAGATCGCTTCCTTCGGTCGCCCAGTCCACCATCGGCGACTGCGCGGATAGAGCGGAGAAGGCGCTACAGAGCACGGCCAGAACAAGCGCCAGCAAGGCGCGAGGCAGGAGGCTGCGGATCACGACCGAAGTCATTAACGCATCTGGATCGCGTTCACCACCGACGCGCGCGGCACGGCACGTCCTTACAGCCAGGCGCCAGCGGGGGCGGTCGCAGCCCCAAGGCGACCACGCAACCTCGGCTCAGAACCGCATCCGGAACCCTGCGTCGGCCTTGAAGCCGTTGCTGTTGCCGAAGTCCGATACGGCCGTGTTGGCGGACACTTCCGAGAAGAGCGTGAACCGGCCCTCGTTCCAGGTGTGGCTGAGGCCCAGGCCGACTTCGCTCGACAGGCGGCGCTCGCGGCGCAGCAGCGGCGTGCCCGAGACATCGACGATGGTGCTGCCGAGCATCTCGTACTCCAGGTTCACGATGCCGTAGACGTGGTTGCGGACGGTCCCGCCGCTCGGCTGCTCCCAGCTGTTCTCGTGATCGATCGAGAGGCCGACACGCCCGCGCAAGCTCTCGCCGTCGCGCGAGGAAACGGCGGCATCGTGGGGATCGGTGAAGGTGTCGAACCGCACGTTCGAGTAGACGATCTGCGCCTGCGGAGTGACGCTGAGGCGGCCGCCGAGCGGCAGGCGATGCCCGATCTCGAAGCTGAAGGCCTCGCCCGAACCGTCGCTGTCGCTGGCGAGGCTCCCCAGCACCGCCGAGTCGAGGTCGCTTTCGAACCAGCTCAGCTGCGCCTGGGCGTCGGCGTAGAGGCCGTCGCTGCCGTACCAGGTCAGCGTCGCCCCGATGCCATAGCTGTGGGTGTCGATTTCGCCGTTCCCGAACCGCGAGCGGACCCGCGCGTCGGCCGATCCGTGGCGGGCGTTGACCCCGGCGATGAGCGTTCCGGTGCTGCTGTCCCGGAGCGCCTTGTCGAGGCCGACCTGGAGCCCCCAGGTGTCGGTATCGACATCGGTGCCGCTGGTCGAAACCGCCACCGTCGGGCGGAACCGACGGCCTTCCGCGCGGCCCCACATGCCCGCGCCGCCTTGCGTGAAGCCCGACCACCGGCGGTTGCCGACGCGCTCCTGCAGCGTCGCAAGACCGTTCAGCTTCTGCAGCGTGCCGGCGTAGCTTTCGTAGAGCGGCACGCCCGGCTGATAGAGCGGGGCCTGCGGCTCGCCCGGGCCGTCGAGCAGTGCCGAGCGCAAATACCAGTCGCCGTCCGCCGGGGTCGACGCGCCCCCCTGGAACAGCCGGTACCCGAACGCCCCGGCAACGACCGCCGGACTGCCTTCGAACTGGTAGTCGCCGTTGAGCGTGAAGGTCCCCGCCGAGCTGCCTCCGACATCGACGATCTTGATGCCTTCGACCGTCTGGGCGCCGAGCCCGCCGGTGTTGATGACCGTCACCGCGGTCGAGCCGAAAGTGTTGCCGGTCACCACCAGGCGATCGCTCGGCGAAGCGTCGCCGCCAAGCTCGGCCTCGACCTCCAGCGCCCCTCCGGTGCCGGTATAGTCGCCCGCCACCGTTAAGGTGCCGATGGAATTGCCGGTGGCGATGGTTCCGGCGTTGACCGTCGTGCAGATGGTGCCCGTGCCCCCGAGCCGGGCGCCGGCGAGGACGTTCACGTCGCCGCAAAGGCTGCCGTTCACCACCAGCGTGCCCTGCACTTGCGTGCTGCCTGCGTAAGCCGAACTGTCGCCGGTGAGGACCAGGGTCCCACCCGCCGTGGTGAGCGCGCCCGCGCCCGTGATCCTGCCGCTCAGCGTGAACACCGTGCCGCTAGCGGGCGCGATCGTTCCTGCACCGGTGAGCGCAAAGACGCGCGCACTCGTGAGGGTCGCGCTGGTCGCGAGCGTACCGCCGCTCATGGTCACAGCGCCGGCCGCCGCGCCCAGATTGGCGTCGCTGGCGATCTGCAAAGTGCCGCCGTTGATAGCCGTGCCGCCGGTGTAGCTGTTGGTCCCGCCGAGCACGAGCGTGCCGGCGTCGGTCTTGACCAACTGGGTGTCGCCCGAAAGTGCCGCGTCGATCGTCGCGGTGAACCCGGCGCCTGCCGCGCTGCCGTCGCCCACACGGACCATCGCCTGCGGCCCCATCAGCACCAGCTCGTCTCCGGTGAGCCTGTAGCCATCGGCGGCGAACTGCATCCCGGCGGCGGTAACGGCGCCAAGGCTGTCGTCGATCGTCACCGTACCGCCGGCGGCGCCGAACACCGCGAACAGGCCGTCTCTGTAGGCGGCGTTCACAGCCCCTTGGGCGTTGGCCCAGTTGTCGTTGCCGCTGCGGTTCTGCCAGGTGCCGCTGCCTCCTTCGATCGCGCCATTGTTCCTGGGGCCGGCCGCGCCGTCCCAGAAGGCGATGGCGGAATCGACCGCGTTGACCAGATTGACCTGGCCGGCGACCGATGTCTGCACGGCGACATTGCTCCCGGCGGGCAGGATCCCCAGGGCCAGGCCGTTGTCGGTGAGCGCACCGCCGTAGTCGAACACCCGGTAGACGCCGATGTCGAACGCGCCACCGGCCGACACGGTGACGTCGATCGTCCCGTCCAGGATCAGGTTCCCGCCGACATCGACAAGGTCGTTGAGCCCGCCCCCCGCCGCCCCGGCCTGCCCGAATTCGTACGCGAGGGTCGCGCCCGCCGCGAGCGAGAGATCGCCGGCGATGGTGAGCGTGCCCGCGCCGCCGGCACCAGGGGTCAGGGTCGCTCCATCGAGGAGCGCCACATCGCCGCCGATCGTGCCCGTGCCGCCGATGCTCGCGCCCCCAGCGACTGTGGTGGCGCCCACGGCCCCGGCGTAGTTGCCGTTGACCAGCAAAGTGCCCGCACCGACGCTCGTCGCGCCAATGTACGAGCCTGCGCCCGAAAGGATCAGCGTGCCGGCGCCTGTCTTCGCCAACCCTCCGGAGCCGGCGAGTTCGCTCGCCACAGTCGCAGCATAGCCGGCGCTTGCAGCACTGCCGTCACCCACTTGCACGATGGTCTCACTGCCGGTGAGCGTGAGTGCATCGCCCTGCAGGACATAGCCGTCGGTCGCGAACTGCAGTCCCGAGGCAAGGACATCGCCGCCCGCGCTGTCGACTGTGACCGTACCCGGCGCGCCGGCGAAGATCGCGAAGCCGCCTTGGGCGTAATCGGCGTTGAGCGAGCCGGAGGCGCTGGTCCAGTTGGCAGAGCCGCCGCCCACGCGCCAGATGCCGCTGCCGCCGTCGACGGCGCCGTTGTTCTTGGGCCCGGCGTCGCCGTCCCAGAAGTTCAGCGTCTGGCCCGCGGTGTTGACCAGGTTGACCTGGCCCGCGATCGCCGTCTGGACCGATACGTGGCCCGGCGGAAGCGTACCGAGCGCCAGCCCGTTGTCGGTCAGCGTGCCGCCGTAGTCGAACACGCGGTAGAGGCCCGGGCCGAATGTGCCGCCGACGGGAACTGCGACGTTGATCGTGCCGTCCAGCACGAGATCGCCGCCGATAGTGACGAGATCGTTGAGCGCCCCGCCCACCGCGTCCGCCTCTCCGAACTCGAAGTTCAGCACCGATCCGGCCGAGAGCGAAAGGGAGCCGTTGATCGTCAGCGTCCCCGCGCTGATGCCCGGCGCCAGCGTGCCGCCATCGGCCACGACCACGTCGCCGCCGATGATGCCGGTCCCGCCCAGCATCGATCCCGATGCGGCGCTGGTGAGGCCGGTGGCCAGCGACAGGTCGCCGTTGATGAACAGGCTCCCCGCCCGGACGGTCGTCGTGCCGGTGTGGTTGGACGTGCCGTCGAGCGCAAGCGTGCCCGCACCGTCCTTGATCAGATTGCCGGCGCCGGTCAGCGCGCCCGCCAAAGCCAGGCTGGTGTCGGCGTCCGTCACGAAAGTCCCGGTGCCGATCAGGTCGACCGTCCGGCCGGAGCTGAAGCTTGCGGTGGTATGAAGCGTGGCGCCATCCAGGCCGAGAACCCCGGCCGCAGCGCCAAGGCTGGCATCGCTCGCAATCCGCAGGGTGCCGAGATCGATCAGCGTGCCGCCGGTATAGCTGTTGGTGCCGCCGAGCACGAGGGTGCCGAGGTCGGTCTTCACCAGCTGGCTGTCGCCCGTGAGCGCCGCGTCGATCGTGGCGACGAAGCCGGACCCGGCGGCCGTGCCGTCACCCACGCGGATCACCGACTGCGGCCCGACCAGCACGATATCCTGGCCGGCGATCCTGTAGCCGCCGCTCGCGAACTGCATGCCCGCCGCGGCCACCGCGCCGAGGCTGTTGTCCACGGTGACAGTGCCCGCCGCCGCCGAGAAGATTGCGAACTGTCCGTCGCTGAACGGCCCGTTGAACGCGCCCGCGCTGTCGGCCCAGTTGTCGTTGCCGGCGCTGTTCTGCCACAGGCCGTTGCCGCCATCGACGAAGCCGTTCAGCTTGGGCCCCGCCGCGCCGTCCCAGAAGGCGAGCGTGGCGCCGGCGGAATTGACCAGGTTGACCTGGCCCGCGATTGTGGTCTGAACCGCGACGATCGCCCCCGCCGGCATTGTGCCGATCGCCAGGCCGTTGTCGGTCAGCGTGCCGCCATAGCTCATCACCCGGTAGACGCCGACGTCGAAGCTGCCGCCGGGCGACACGGCCACGTCGATCGTCCCGCCGAGCGTCAGGTCGCCGCCGATGCTCACCAGGTCGTTGAGCGGACCGCCCACGACATTCGACTGGCCGAAATCGAACGCGAGCCGGGATCCGGCGGTCAGGCCGAGATCGCCATTGATGGTCAGCGTGCCCGCGCCGATAGCGTCTCCGGGGGTCAGCGTAGCGCCATCATTGACCGACACATTGCCGCCGATGGTGCCGACTCCGCCCAGAGAACCCCCGACGTTCACGATAGTATGGCCGGCCGCCGCCGACTGGTCGCCGTTGATCAACAGCGTGCCGCCCGACACCGTCGTCGCACCCGCATAACTGTTGCTTCCGGTCAGGATCGTGGTGCCACTGCCGGCCTGCTCGAGCGTGCCGGAGCCGGAGATCAGGCCTGCGAACGTCACGGCGTTCGAACGGTCGAACACCAGCGCGCCATCGTTGAGAACGTCGCCGGTGATGCCGCCGGTCGTGCCGCCGGCACCCAGGCGGAGCGTGCCCACATCGATCGTCGTTCCGCCGGTGTAGCTGCTGTCCGCCGTCAGGATGGTGGTGCCGGCGCCGATCTGGTCGACCGCGCCGCCGCCCGTGATCGCCCCGGCGAATGTGAGATCGTTAGAGCGGTTGAAGGCCAGGGCCCCGTTGTTGACCACATCGCCGCCAATGCTGCCGGCCGTGCCGCCGGCGCCGATCTGCAACGTGCCCGCGGCTATGGTGGTGCCGCCGGCGTAACCGTTCGCCGCAGCCAGGACGAGCGTACCCGCACCGTCTTTCGTAAGCGCCCCGCCGCCGGCGACCACGCCGCCGAGCGTGAGCGTCGTCGGGCCGTCCGCCAGGAAAGTTCCGGCGCCGGCAAGCGTGACCGCACGGTTCGAAGTGAGCGTCGCGGTGGTGTTCAGCGTGCCGCCGTCGAGGCTCAGCCCGCCCGCCGCATCGCCCAGGTTGCTATCGGCCGAAATGCGCAGCGTGCCGCCCTCGATCGCCGTGCCGCCGGTGTAGCTGTTGGCGCCGGTCAGCACGAGGGTGCCGGCAAGATCCTTGACCAGCCCGGCGGAGCCCGTGAGCGACGCGCCGATCGTGGTGGTGATGCCGCTGTCGCTTGCGCTGCCGTCACCTACGCGGACGAACGCGTCCGTGCCGGTAAGCGTCAGCATGTCCCCGGCGATCACGTAGCCGTCGGCCGCGAACTGCATGCCCGCCGCCGAAACGGCGCCGCCGGCATCGTCGATCGTGACGGTGCCGCCCGTTCCCTGGAAGATCGCGAAGCTGCCGTCCGCATAGTCGGCGTTCATCGAGCCGCCGAGATCGCTCCAGTTGTTCTCGCCACCGCTGACGCGCCAGGTGCCGCTGCCGCCCTGGATCAGGCCGTCGTTCTTGGGGCCTGCGCCGCCATCCCAGAAATCCAGTGTCAGGCCCGCGGTGTTGACCAGGTTGACCTGCTGCAGGATCGCGGTCTGCACGAACGCGGTGCCGCTCGGCAGCAGGCCCACCGTCATTCCGTTGTCGGTGAGTATGCCGCCATAGTCGAACATCCGGTAGACCCCCGGAGCGAAGCTGCCGCCCGGGGAAACCGCCACATCGACCGTTCCATCCAGCGTCAGGTCGCCGGCGACATCGACCACGTCGTTGAGCGGGCTTCCGGGCGCATTCGCCTCGCCGAACTGGGCCAGGAATCGACTGGACGAGCTCGCGGACCGCAAGTCGCCGCCGATGGTCAGCGCGCCGACCCCGTTGCTGCCGGGCGCCAGCGTAGCGAAGTCCCCCAGGACGACGTCGCCGCCGATCGTGCCGGTGCCGCCGAGGGTTGCGCCGAGGACGGAAGTTCCGGCCGTTACCGCACTGTTGTCGCCGTCGATCAGCAGCGTGCCGCCGCCGCCGACGCTGGTGCCGCCGGCATAGCTGTTCGTCCCCGACAGGATGAGCGTGCCGCCGCCCGCCACGTCGAGACTGCCCGTGCCAACGATATCTCCGGCCAGGGCGAGCGTGGTGCCCGCATCCGGGGCGATACTCGCCAGACCGACGAGGGTGACGCCCCGCGCGCTGGCCATATCCGCGCTGGTCCGCAGCGTGCCGCTGTCCAGCGTCAGCCCGCCCGCAGCGTCGCCTAGGTTGGCATCGCTCGAAACCTGGAGCGTGCCGGTCCGGACGGTCGTGCCCCCCAAGTAGCTGTTGACGCCGGTAAGCGTCAGCGTGCCGGCACCAGCCTGGGTCAGCGATCCGGTGCCGGAAACGAGCCCGCCGAAAGTCACATCGTCGGACCGGTCGAACACCAGTGCGGCATCGTTGACCACATCGCCGAGGATGCTGCCCGACGTGCCGCCGTCGCCGATCCGCAATGTGCCCGCGCCAACCGTGGTCCCGCCGGCGTAATCGTTCGTACCCGTGAGGACGAGTGTGCCCGCGCCCGTCTTGGCGAGCGCACCGGTGCCGGTGATCGTGCCCGACCAGGTGAGGTCGGCATCGGTCTGGATCGTGCCCCCGCCCGCCTCCAGCGTCGCCGCTCGTGAGGTTGCGAACGCCGCCGCGTTCCTCAGCCTACCGCTATCGAAAGTGATCGCGCCGGCCGCGTCGCCGAGGTTCGCGTCGCTGGAGACGACCAGCGTCCCGCCGTCGATCGCCGTGCCGCCGGCATAGTCGTTGGTGCCGGTCAGAAGGAGCGAGCCAGTGCCCGTCTTGGTGAGCAGGCCGGCACCGGTGATCGTGCCCGTCCAGGTGAGCTCGGCATCGGTGTGGATCGTGCCGCCGCCCGCCTCCAGGATCGCGGCGCGGGCGGTTGTGAACGCCGCCGTGTTCCTGAGCAAGCCGCCGTCCAGGGTGAGGGAGCTCGCCACGTCGCCCAGGTTCGCGTCGCTCGAGACCACCAGCGCCGCGCCGCTGATCCTAGTCCCGCCGGTGTAGCTGCTGGCGCCGGTAAACTCGTAGATTGCACCGCCAGTCAGGTTCACGGCGCCGGCGCCGCTGATCGCGCCTCCGTAGCTCAGCGCGCCTGTGCGGTCGAAGGTCAGCGTGCCGTTGTTGACGATATGGCCGGCGATCGAGCCGGTCGCGCCGCCATCGCCGATCCGCATGGTGCCTGCGATGACCGTGCCGCCCGTGTGGGCGGCGTCGCCGGTCAGCGTCAGGGTGCCGGTACCCGTTTTAGTGAGCATCCCCGCACCGGAGAGGGCGCCGGACAGGGTCAGGGTCGTTCCGGGATCGGTCCGCACCGTGCTGCCGCTGTTGATCGCGACGTTGCGCGCGCTGACCATCGTGGCCGTGGTGTGGAGCGTTCCGCCTTCGAGGCTGAGGCCGCCCGATGCTGCGCCGAGGTTGCCGTCGCTCGATATGCGAAGCGTGCCGCTGAAGACCGCGGTGCCGCCGGTGTAGCTGTTGGTGCCCGTGAGCACGAGCGTGCCGCCGTCGGCTTTGGCGAGCTGCCCCGTTCCGCCGAGCGCGGCGCCGATCGTGGCGATGTAGCCGGTCTCGGCCGGAGTGCCGTCACCCACCTGGATGACCGTCTGCGGCTCGACCAGGTTGATCGGATCGCCCTCGATCACATAGCCACTGGTGATGAACTGGAACCCCGAGACATTGATCGCCCCGAGGTCCTCGTCGACAGTCACAGTACCGGCGGCGCCCTGGAACACGGGGATCGAGCTATCGAGATAGCCGCCGTTGGGCGTGCCCAGCTCGTCCGCCCAGTTGTCGTTGCCGCTGCTCGCCTGCCAGGTGCCAGCGCCGCCATCGATCACGCCGTTGTCCTTCGGGCCGGCGCTGCCGTCCCAATAGCGCAGCACGAGGCCCTGGGTGTTGATCAGGTTCACCTGGTTGGCCACCGACGTCTGGATCGTCAGCCCGGCCGGCGCGCCGGCGATGTCGAGCATGTTGTCGGTGAGTGTGCCGGCATAGTTGAACAGGCGGTAGATCCCCCTGCCGAAGGCACCGCCAATGGACTCGGTGATGTTCAGCGTGCCGTCGAGGATCAGGTCGCCGCCGACGTTGACCAGATCGTTGTACGTACCGCCCGCGACATTGGCTTCGCCGAGCTCGAAATCGAGCTGTGCGGCGGGATCGAGGAACAGGTCGCCGGCAATGGTAAGCGTGCCGGGGCTGTTGCCGGGCGACAGGGTTGCCCCGGCGGCCATCACCACGTCGCCGCCGATCGTGCCGCTCCCCCCAAGCGTCGCACCGGCGCTGACGGTCGTGAAGCCCGTCGCCCCCGACTGGTTGCCGTTGATCAGGAGCGTGCCGGCGGCCACGCTCGTCCGGCCGGCATAGCCGTTGTCGCCGGTCAGGATCAGCGTGCCGCCGCCGAACTTCAGTACGCGGCCGGTCCCGGTGATCGTCCCGGCGTAAGTCTGCGTGCCGGGGCTGTTGAAGTGCACTTGCCCGTGGTCGACGATGTCGCTGGTGACCGACCCCGCGGTCACGCCGTCGCCGAGCGCCAGCACGCCGGCCTCGACCGTCGTTCCGCCGGAGAAGTCGTGCGCGCCGGTCAACGTCAGGGTGCCGCCAAGCGTCTTGTGAAGCGCTTCGAACCCATCGACCTGCGCCACGGTCAGCGCGCGATTGGCGGCGTTGTTCACTTGCAGGGTATCGGCCCCGTCGCCGCCGACGACCCCACCGGTCAGCACCGCCGGATCATCGAGGACGAGCCGGTCGTCGCCGGCGCCGAGGGCGAGCGTCCCGCCAACGGTGTCGAGCGTGCCCGCGAGCGCCACCGTGTCGCCGCCGCCCCCGAGATCGCCGTTGCCACGCAGCGTACCGCCACTGTTGACGGTGATCGTGCTCGCGCCGGCATTGCCCGTGAGAGCGGACGACGCTCCGGCGGTCGCACCTTCGACCATGCCGTTGACGGCGAGCGTGCCGTCGCCGTTCATCGCCAGCGTCGCCGTCCGCAGCGTGCCGTCCACCTGCAGCGTGCCGTCGTCGACACGGGCCGCGCCGATGCTGTTGCCGGCCGCGGTCAGCACGGTGGTTCCCGTGCCGATCTGCGCGATCGAACCCAGGCCGCTCAGCGTGCCGGCGAAGCCGAACGCGTCGTTCCGGTTGAACGACAGCGTCGACGTGACCTTGTCGACGATGACGTTGCCCGCCCCGGCGTTCCCGGTGTTGCCGCCGTTGCCGATGACGAGATTGCCGTCGTTGATCACCGTGTTGCCGGTGAACGTGTTGTCGCCGGTCAGCACCCAGGTCCCGCTGTCGTTCTTCGCCAGCGTGGTGATGCCGGTGCCGGCGTTGCGCAGCGATCCCGCAAGCGTGTTGTTGCCGGTGTTCGTGCCGCCCAGCGCGACGACATAGTTGGCATTGTTGGTCTGCAGCGTCACCGGGCCCGTATCGGTGAAGACGATCGCGCCGGTGCCGGAGGATTCGATGATCGTGTTGCCGGCGGACAGGGTGAACAGACGGTTGGTGGTGTCCCCCGCGCCGGTGTAGCGCAGGGTGGAGTTGTTGCCGATGACCAGGTTGGTCGCGGAGGCCGTCGATGCGCCGATACTGCTGGCGAAGCCCCCGTTGGACAGCTTGTCGACGCCGAGCACGCCGCCGCTGATCGTGGTGATGCCGGTGTAGGTGCTGTTCGGATTGGTCAGCACCCAAGTGCCGGCATCGGTCTTTGTGAGCGCAGTCCTGCCGGTGCCGTTGTCGGCGATCAGCCCAGCGAGGAGGTTGTTGCCCGTGTTGGTGCCGCGCAGCGTCAGCGTTCGGGCAGCGTTGGTGCCGGTCAGCGCGATGGGCGCCGTGCTGGTGAAGGCAATCGCGCCGGTTCCCGACGCGTACAGACTGCCTCCGCCGGTCCCGAGCGTGAATTGCCGGTTCGTGCTGCCGCCCGAACCCAGGTATCGTAGCGAGCTGCCGCCGCTGATCACGAGATTGGCCGCCCCGGAACCCGACGCGCCGATCGAGCTGTTGCTGCCGCCATCCGCAAGGCAGTGGACCTGGAGCACGCTCGCGCCGCTGATCGTCGTGGTGCCCGAATAGCTGCTCGCACAGCCGGAGAGGGTCTGCGTGCCGCCCGCACCCCGGACCAGGTTGCCGGTGCCGATGATCGCGCCGGAGTAGACGCCGCCGTTGCTGTCGATCGTCAGCGTGGCGTTGGTGAGATTGACGGTCCTGTTGGCCGGTGCTGCGGCTTCGTGCAGGTAGTCGGCGGTGATGTTGAAGCCGTTGAGGTCGAGCGTCGTATTGGCGCCGTCGAGCCGGATGCCGCTTGTTCCGAATGCGGTGCTCGACCCGGCCCGTACCGTGCCGCCCGCGATGATGGTCGCCCCGCCGTAAGTGTTATTGCCCGACAGGATCAGGGTCCCGGCCCCGCTTTTGGTCACGGAGGTGCCGGCAACCTGCCCCGCGAACCCGAGAACGGTTCCGGCCGTGGAGACGTTGATCGTACCGTTCGTCGTCTGGAAGCCGCGGTTGGTGACCACGTTTCCGCCGGTGTATTGGAGCGTGCCGTTGATCAGGAGGTTGGTGGGCCCGCTGGTCGACGCGCCGATATCGCTGGCAACCCCGCCGTTCCGCAGGCAGGCCACGCTCAAGGTGCTGTCGATCCTGGTCACGCCGGTGTATGCGCTCGTGCAGCCGCTCATCGTCTGCGTGCCGGCAAGGACGGTCAGGCCGCCGGTGCCGCTCACCGTGCCGCTGAACGATCCCGTGCCGTTCGTGGTCAGGGTACCCGAGCCGAGGGTTACGGTGCCGCCGCCGTTGAGCCCGCGCACGGTGTTGCCGAGATTCGCGAGATCGAGGGTCGCGCCCGAATTGACTGTCATGGTCCAGGAGCCGAACGCGCTCGTCGAGCAAGCCCGCAGGGTTCCGGCGGCCACCGTCGTCCCGCCGCTGTAGCTGTTGCTGCCGCACAGGATCAGAGTGCCGGCGCCGTTCTTGGTCAGTGCACCCGCGCCCACGACGCCGCTGCTGCCGATCGTCAGGGCCGTGCCCAGTTGCGTGACGTCGAGGGCCCCGCTGCCCCCGCTCAGCGTGAAGCCGCGGTCGGTGCTGCCCGTAGCGCCGGTGTATTCGAGCTCGCCGCCATTCTGCAGCACCAGGTTCGCGGAAGCCGCGCTCGAAGCACCGATGCCGCTGGCGAGCCCGCCGTTCGCAAGATTGTCGACCGACAACGTGCCGGCGATGGTAGTCACGCCGACATAGTCGTTCCCGCCGTTGGAAAGCGTGAGCCGGCCCGCGCCGGTCTTGGTCAGCCCTTGATCGTCGGTGCTGGTGACCAGGCCCTGGAATTCGACCGTGGTGCCGGAGCTCACCTCGATCGAGGGAACTCCGAGACCGGCGTTCACCAGCGTGAAGCCCCGGTCGGTGATCGCGTCCGTAGCGCCGACATATTGGAGGGCGCCGCCCTGCAGCACGAGGTTGGCGGAGTCGGCGCTGGAGGCGCCGATCGAGCTGGCGGAGCCACCATTGGCCAGGGTGCCGATCAGCAGGTTCCCCTGGCTGAGCGTCGTGACCCCGGTGTAGCTGTTGAGTCCGCCCAGCTGGACCCGGCCCGTGCCGCCCTTGGTGAAGCCCGTGGCGCCGCCATTGTCGACGATAGTGGAGCCGATCGTCAGGACGCTGGTGCTGTTCTGCTGCACGCTCACGGTGCCGCCACCCGCAGCGCCGGTGACCCGGCCGCCCGTGATCGTCAGGAAGCGCCCAGCGACGGAGGGGGTGACCAGGATGGCTCCGTCTATGCCCAGCGTCTGTCCGTTGGCGACGGTAACCGTCGAATGGGCGTTCGCGTTATAGCGCAGGCCGGCGATCTGGACGCTGCTGCCTATGGTGCCGAAGAAAGGCGTGTTGGCAACGTTCTGATCGTCGTTGATGAACTCGGTGGCCGACCAGGTCCCCGCGTCGTCCTTGTTGGTATAGTCGGTGTTGTCGAAAGCAACGATCCGGCCGGCCACGACTTTTGCGAAATTGGCGTTGTCGATCATCGCCCAGTCGCCCAGCTTGCCGTCCGCGTTGGACGTCGTCAGGACAGCATTGCCGCTGCCATCCGGCATCAGGTCGAAATTGACCGTACCGCCCGTGCGGCTGATCGCCCCCAGGTAGAGGTTGAGCGTGCCGCCGGTAAGCACCTCGGCCCTGACCGTGTTGGCGCCCGAGGTGATGTTCAGGCCGCCGATGGTCTGGTTGTTGGTCTCGCCCGCCGCGCCTTTGACGTGCAGCATGCTGCCGTTCGACAAGGTGATCGCCGACGAAGCCGACAGGATGTTGTCGTTGATCGAGCCCGAGAGGCTGAAGTCCGCCTTCAGCGTGCCCGCTTGCACGCTGGTGGGGCCGGTAAAGCTGCTGGCGCCGGTCAGCGTCAGCACGCCGAGCCCCTGCTTGGTGAGCGCACCCGAGCCGGTGAAGGCGCCGCTGTAACTCTGGGCGGCCGCGTTGGTGATGGTGACCGCGCCCGATGGCGTCGGGCTGGCGCCGCTGCCCAGGGAGATCGTGCCGCCATTGCCGGCGATCGTCGTCAGCGCCAGGCTGGCGCCGTTGAGGTCCAAGGTCCCCCCGTCGGTCCTGACCGACGTCGTCCCGCTGAGCGCGGTAGTGCGGGCCGCCCGCAAGGTTCCGTTCTGGACGTTGACCGCCCCGGTGAAGCTGTTGTCGGCGTCCAGTTCCCAGGTTCCGGGACCGTTCATGGTCAGGCCGCCGGTTCCGGTGATGGCCCCTGTGATCCGGTTGGCTCCACCCGTGTAGGACCCGCCGAGCGTCGGGGTGGAGTTGGTGACGGTGACCGGTCCTTCGAGCGTCATCGCGCCCGTGCCGTCGTTTAGGAGCGAGCCGGTCAGGCTCCAGGTGCGATCGGTGCTCGTCGCGCCGCCGGTGTAGCTGAGGACACCGGCGACCCAGATGTCCGAACCCGCTCCCAGGGAGCTCACCACTCCGCTGTTCTGGATCGACGCGGCCTTGACGGTGACGTTCGTGATCAGGGCTGCGCCCGTGAAGCTGTTCTGCGTGCCGAGCGTGATGATGCGGCTGGCGCCCGTTCCCGCGAACTCGACCGTTCGGGCATTGTTGGAGCTGATCACGCCCAGCGCGTCGATGTCGCCCGTTCCGGCCCAGAGGCCCATCGATTCCGGCAGGCGGGTCCCGATGCCCTCGATGTCGCCGGTCAGCGTCAGCTTCGCGCCGTTGCTGCTGGCGTTTCCGATGAAGACGCCTTCTCCGCTGGGACCGCCGTTCGGCGCCCCTGGCTCGATCACCCACTTGCGATCGGTGCTGGCGGGGCCGGCGCCGGTGTAGCTGAAGAAGTCGTCGTCAGCGCGCTCTCCTGCGAAGGCGGCATGGCTCCAGCCCTGGATGTGGATCGTGTCCCCGGCCCCGACGGCGCTTGCGAGGCCGGCATCGGCGATGGACGAGAAACTGGCGGTGGCATCGTTCACGAACACGCGGACGTTGCCGGTGAAGTCGTTGGTGTCGTCGCTCAGCGTCACGCCGCCGTAGACCAGAAGAGAGCCCGCGCCGGTGAAGTGCCCGCTCCCCGCCTGGCCCTGGATCCCCCCTTCGCCGCTCACCAGGTCGATCGTGCGGCCGGCCAGGCTCACGCTGCTGTTGAGCAGCGCATTGGTCGAGAGATTGATCGCGTTGCTCGCGTTCCCCAGCGCAGAGGCATGGCTGACCGTCAGGGTGCCGGTCGTCACGTTGATGTCACCGGTGAAGGTGTTGGCGCCGCCGAGCGTCAAGGACGCTCCCGTGACATCCACGTCCCCGGAGAACGTGTTGCTTCCGGAGAGGACCAGGCTCCCCCCGGTAACGTCGAAGCTGTTGGCGAACGTGTTGTTGCCGGTCAGCGTCAGCGTGCCGGTCCCGGTCTTCGTCAGGCCGGACAGGCCGTTGATCGTGGAAGCTATCGTTGCGTTGCCGGCGCCCCCGATCGTCGGTGTCGTCCCGCCGAGCGTAAGCGTGCCGCCCGTCAGGACGTAATTGTGCGAGTTGAATGTGATGTTGTGAACGGTGATCGGGGTACCAAGCGTCACTGTGCCCGCAGTGCTGCCGAAGATCGCGTTGTCGAGCAGTGAGTTGTCCCAGACGCTATAAGGGCCGCTGATGCCGTTGGTGTTGGGGCTCCAGGTCTGGCTGGCCGGAACCGGATCGGTGCTCCAGGTGCCGGTGCCGCCGTTGCCGCTGTTCGTGCCGTTGGCGTCCCAGTTGCGGTTCGCATCCTGCGCCAGTGCTGCCGTCGGCAGCGCCATCAGCACCGCCGTCAGCGAAGCGCCGCAGAGCAGGCGTGCCGATGTCCTCATCCCGCCGCGGCGGCCGGCATGCTTGCTCTTCAGCCTCATCGGTGATCCCCTTCGGACAGGGCCCATCCGCCCGGCAGTTGCCGGCCATGGGCGTCGGTGCGGTGCGGTAATGTGCAGGAGCGAACGGTCGCGGGGCCGAACGGCGGCGACACGGGGCCGGAACGAAAACTACAGCGCTGCGACCCTCTCATACAGCCCCCTGGCTGGCGGCCCCGCTAACTCGAAGAGTCCGGAGGCTTTGCGTCCCGCCGTCGCCGACGGTTTGCCACGTTTTGATAAGGAGAGGGTTCGCCGCAAGATAGTTTCTGAAACGTAAATTTCACAATTGTTTACATTTCGCGGCAAGCTGAACGCTTGCTCGTTACTGTCGTTAATCATGATGCCTAAAGCGACATCACTTGATAGCTTGCTTAACAGACGGGATTAACGGCAGATGATACAATGGCAGCCACCATTGGCGCACTTTGGTACTTCACCGCGGCGGCCTTCACTTCGGCGAGATTGTCTCGTAGAGCATCCCGCACGCCGAAATGGGCTGCCGAGGGGTGTTGGATGACCGATGGCGGTTGCTGACGTGCATCCGGAATGTCCCCACGTGACCAGCCGCCGCAGCGTGGTAGGAGGGGATCATGACCGGTAAGCTGAATTGGGCATCGTTGCCGGCGGCGCTGGCGCTCGCCGCTTGCGCCGGCTCGCCGGAGCCGCGGGTGGCTTCGACTGGGATCTTGCCCACGGCCGGGGCATATGAAATCGCCGAGACGGGATCGCCCGCGGAACTGCGGGGGCTGGTGGCGCAGCATCTCCAGCATGGCGGCCTGCGGGCGGCGCCGGACGCCGATTTCCTGGTCCAGGTCGGTTCTTATGCGCGGCCCGCCGCCGTGGGGCTGTTCCTCCCGGACGTGAGCGAAGAGCAATGGCACCGCAGCCCTGCCCGCGGCCGCAGGACGCTCCTGCAGGGCGTTATCGTCAGCGTCACCGACAGGCGCAGCGGACGCGAGGTCTACCGCGTCACGGCCGAGCAAACGGTGCGTGGGAGCAAGGGGGCGGATGGACTTCGCCCGCTCCTGGCGGCTGCGTTCGGCCCGGCTCAGGGCAGCTAGGGTCCGCCGGGTCCTCCGCCGCCAGCGGCAACCCGATGGTAAAGGTCGCCCCTTCGCCAGGCCGGCTTTCACAGCGCACCCAGCCGCAGTGGCGGGCCACGACTGCGCGCACGAGGCTGAGCCCCAGGCCGGCGCTCCCAGAGCTGCGGTCTGCCGCAGGCCCCTGCTGGAACCGGTCGAACAGGGTCGCGATGCGGCTCTCCTCGATGCCGGGCCCTTCGTCGGCAATCGTGCAGACGGCGAATGCCTTCCCCTGCTCCTCGATCCGATCGAGGCGGCAGGCAATCCGCCCTGCTTCGGGGCTGTGGCGCACGGCATTCTCGAGAAGATTGATGACTGCGCGGGTCACGAGCGAGCGCTCGCCATGGACAAGGAGCGGCGCATCCTCGCCTTCGGTGTCGAGCGCGATCCTCTTCGCCGTAATGCGCGGCCACACATGGTCCACGGCATCGAGCAGCACGTCGGAAAGCCCGATCGGTTCGGGTTCGTACTCCAGCGTTTCGGCCCGGGCGAGCTGAACGAAGCCGTCCGCAAGCTCCATCGTCCGCTCGGCATAGCCTTCGATCCGGGCAGCCAGTTCGGGGGCGATGCCGCGCCCGCTCCCTTCGGCCAGCACCGCCAGGATCGACGCCTGGGGGGAGCGCATGTCGTGGGAGAGGAACTGGAGCATGTCCTCCCGCTGGCGCTGTGCGGTCCAGACTTCGGTGATGTCGGTCAGGCGCACGATCCAGCCCAGGTGCGCCCCGTCGGCCGAGCGCCTCGGCGCCGCCCGCACATCGAAGCAGCGGCCGTCCGCGCAGAGGTACTGACCGCCCGCGCTCGCCTCGTCCGGCGGCCACGACGGCGCGCGGGCAGGCTCCTGGCCATCGCCGCCCGCGATCTGCTCAAGCGGCTCGAAGCGGGCGAACAGCGCCTGCATGTCGAATTCCGGCGATTGCCGCAGGTCCGGCAGCAGGCTCTCGGCTTCGGCATTGGCGAAGAGGATCCGCCCGTCCCGGTCCGCCACGAACACGCTGTCGGGGATCTGGCGCAGGCTGTCGGCGGTGAAGCGGCGGAGGTCGCGTGCCTGCGCGATGGCCTGATTGAGCAGCAGGATCTGCCGCGAAACCGGGTCCGCAGCGTAGACCTGCGAAGAGCTGGCCGAAAGCGCGTCCGGTTCTGCGTGGAAGCGCTCCAGTTCCTCGATCAAATAGCTATTCGCCCCGGCCAGGCGCCGCCAGCCCCACAGCGGGTAGACCAGGGCCAGGCCGGCCAGGGCGGGAACCGGCGTAAGCCACAGGCGGAACTCCAGCAGCAGTGCCGCCGCCAGGCCCAGGGTTCCGGCCAGGAGCGCCGCGAGAAGAACCAGCGTCGCACCCGGCTGCAGCTTGCGCAGCGCCAGCAGCAGGATCCAGACGGGCAGGAGGGCGAACAGCACGCGCGCGGCGAGGCCGCCTTCCTTGATCATGCTGCCGGAGAGCAGCCCGTCCAGCATTTGGGCCTGGATCTCCACACCCGGCATGACACCGTGCCGGTTCCCTCCCGCCGTGGCGTAGCGGTCTCCCAGCCCGCCGGCCGTGGCCCCGACCAGCACCAGCCGGTCCCGAAGGACCTCCGCCGGCACCTGGCCGCGCAGCACCGAGGAGGCTCCGATGGTCGGGAAAGCCCCTGCCGCGCCCGAAAACGGAATCAGCAGGGGATCGGTCCGTGGCTGCATGTCCTGGCCGCCCACGGCGGCGCGCCTGAGCAACTCGACAAGGTGCGGCCATGCTCGATCGCCGCCTTCCCAAAGCCGCACCCGCCGCACTTTTCCGTCGCCGTCGACGATCAGGTTCACGTGGCCGATCCCGCGCGCGTTCTCAGCGACCGCCGCAACCGGCAGGATCGTATCGAACGGCGCCCCGTTCGCGCCCGGCGCCACCATCAGCAGCGGAACGAACACCGACACGGGCCCCGCCACCGCCCGGCCCAGCGCCGCGTCGCCGCGGCGCGGCTCCGTCAGCAGGACGTCGTAGCCGACGGCTTTCGGGCTGCCTTCCGCTAGCCGCTCGATCAACCGCGCCTGCACTTCGCGCGGCCACGGCCAGGAGCCGACTTCGGCGACGCTCCGGTCGTCGATCGCGACGATCAGGATGCGCGGGTCCGGAGTCCGCTCCTCGAGCCGGAGGACGAGGTCGTAGACCAGCCGGTCGAGGCGCTGCGTGGTCCGATCGTAGACCAGCCCGATCGCCAGCGCCGTGGTGACGAGGGCGACGATCCACCACTCCGCGGCGAGCCGCCCCGACCTGATCGCCTGGATCATGGCTCAGGCGGGCGGGTCATTCGGCGGAGCTGATCGTGAGCCGCTCAGCCGGCGACCATTTCCCATGCACTTGGCCATCGACGAACTGCAACGTCTCGACTCTCCAGTAAAACGTTCCGACAGGCAGATCGGTGAGAATGAAGCGTTTGGCCGACAGGCCCGGCTCGTCCACCAGCAAGTCCTCGAAAGCATCGTCCCGGGCGAGCTGGAACCGGTACTGCCGCTCCCCCTCCCCCTGGACTTCCCAGCGGAACAGGTACTGGCGGTACCGGCCCGCTTGCGTAGCATCGACCGTCGCCTCGATCCGGTTCAGCCGGCGCTGGAAGCTGTAGGTCTCGTACCGGCCTTCGAGCCCGTTCTCGTCGATCGCGGAAATCCTGACGAACCATGTCCCGTCCGGAACCGCGACGAGGCGCACGCCGGGCTCCTGCGCGATCGCCTCGGCCGCCACGTCCAGGAATCCCGCGTCCTGCGCCACTTGGGCCCGGTACTCCGCGGCGCCGGCAAGCGGCTCGATCACGAACACGAGATCGCTCTCGTCCTGCACTTGGCCGGGGTCGGCCAGGCGCGGAGCGGGGAGGAGCGCCACCGGATCGGTCAGCTCCGCCCCCGATGCCGTCGCGCCGAAGCCAGCCTCGAGCCGGGCCGTCTCGTCCCCCCGCGTCATGACCACCTCGCCTGCCAAGGTCTCGGTGCTCGCCCGGCCGGCGGCGGCATCGTACTTCACGCGGAATTCGGTGCCGCGCACGGCTGAGACGGCGATCGGGGTCGATACGTGGAACGCGTCCTCCTTCCCCAGGGGGCTCACGACCGCGCGTGCCCGTCCGCTTTCCACCGCGAACCACCGTTCCACCGCGCCGGTCAGGGTGATCCGCCGCAGCCGGCGGACGGTGACATGGCTTTGCGAGGGCAAGGCGACGGCGGAATCGTCCGGCATTCCCACCGAGACGAAGGAATTGGCCCCGGTGACGATCTCGTCCCCCTGCAGGACGGCCGCACCGGGGGCGATCGCCTCATCCTGCCCCCGCCGGCGCAGCCGCGCATCGCCGCGGAACGAGATGATCCGCGCGGCAACCGGCTCGCTCTTGAGGAGGCTTCGCGGGATCCGGAGGGTGCGTCCCACCGGCATCCGATAGGGATCGCGGACCCGGTTCAGGCGCTGCGCGATGCGCCAGTCGCCCGGCCGGCGGAAATGGCGCTCGGCCAGGCTGTAGAGGCTGTCGCCCTTGCGAACCTGGTACACGACGTCGGGCGCACTCGGCTCCTGGGCTGCCGCGGGCGCCGCCGGCAGCAGCAACAGCAGGAGGGCCAGGAGGACGCCGCGCAACGCCGACACCGTCACCGCTCGGATTGCTCGAGGCGGTATCCGTAGCCGTAGAGCGGAACCACACGGAAGCCGTTGCCCGCGCGAAGGTTCAGCTTGGCCCGCACTTTCGAGATATGCGTGTCGAGCGTCCGCGTCTGGACGTTCGCGCTCTGGCCCCAGACCGATTCCAGAAGGTACGAGCGCGAGAGGCTTCTGTTGAGGTTGCGGAACAGCAGCAGCGCGAGGGCGAACTCCTTGCTGGTCAGCGGGGCGGTCTCCTCCTTGATGCGCACCTCGTTCAGGTGGGTATCGAAGCGGTAGTCGCCGAATTGCTCGACCCGCCCTTTCGGCGGCTCCGAAGTTCGCCGGAAGATCGCGTCCATGCGGGCGAGGAGCGCGGCCGGCTGTAACGGCTTCGTGATGTAATCGTCGGCGCCGGCGCGAAACGCCGCCACCACGTCTTCTTCGAGGGACCTGACGGTGATCATCAGGATGCGCGGCGGGACCTTCAGTTGCTCTGTGACCCACCTGATCACCTCGAGCCCGGAGACGTCGGGCACGTTCCAGTCCAGCAGGATCATGTCCACTGTCTCATAGCGGAGGAACTTCATGAGCTTGTGGCCGCTCTGGAACGGGAAGCAAGTGTGGCCGGCCGATGCGACGATCTCGGTCAGTTGAGTCGCAAGACTGGGCTCATCCTCTAGGATGGCTATGCGCATATCATTCCGTCTGCCCCTTTGAGACTGAACCGGACGGACCTCCGGGTTCGCTGAGCGCAAGGGCGTCATCAGTCATGCTCCCGGGAAGTCCGGGCATGCTCAGGACAACAGGTTGGGTAGATTTCCAAGAATTGTCGGTCCGATTTCACATTTCTTTACAATTCGATGACGTCTCGGACGTGGTTTGCGGCGACCAGAAGCATGGCGGCCCATGGCCTGCACGATGGTTTTCTCGGACGAATCCCGGTGCACAGTCAAGGATACTGTCGCCTTGTTGCGACGAACGGTCGCTGGATGACCGGACGTCATCACAACAAGTTGCGGTTAATCCACGGTTATTCCGCTTTGGACGTGCAGTTCTACATCGGTCATGCCGACCGTGGCCGTATAGATGGCGTATTCGATCCCGCCGATCTGCTGGGTCCCCGCCGCCGCCCATCCGTCGGCCAGCGTCAGGGAGTCCGCGCCGTCGCCCAAGATGCTCAGCACCGAAGTGCTCCCGGCGATTCCCAGCACGTCGGTAGCGGAGAGGCTGTCGACGCTGTTGCCATGGAGATCGAGCACTTCGACGTTGGACAGCCGGCTGTCCAGCTCGCTGCCGGACAGGTCTTCGCCGTGCCGCAGCCGGAGGGTGTCGGTCCCGGCGCCCGCGTCGATCGCGCTGCCCGTCCACAGCAGCGAGTCATTCCCGCTGGTGGCCAATTGCGCGAAGGAGTTAACCGTCAGGAAGGCACTGTCCGAAGCCGATATGCTCGCGTCGTCGCTGGTGAATGCTTCGACCGCGATCTGGATGCCGGACGAAGTGGCGTCCTGGTCCGTCAGGGCATTGCGCGCCTGGAGGAAGCCCAACTGGTCGAGATCGGACTGGGTCAGCCCTGTCAGCGTATACGTGTCGGTCACTGCGTCGTAGCTCAGCCCGGTAACCTTCTGCGCCGCGCCGATGTAGAACGAGGCGAACTCGCCGAGCCCCGTCAGCCGCAGGGTCGTGGTCTCCTGACTGGCGTCGGCGGCGCCGGGCACCGATGCATCGGTCGGGTCAGCCATCGAGGCGTTGAGGTTCAGCGGGATGATCTGGTTTTCGGGGCCGAACGTGTTGGTCGCCGTCAGATCGACGCCGTCGGCGACCGCGGTGATGGTGACATCGCCGAGATCGAAGTTCTGGATGATCCCGTCGCTGAAGGCCGTCTCGCCGCTCTCGACGGTGACCGTCAGGCTGTCGAGGGTGCCGCTCCAGTGCTCGGGCGGCAGGATGGCCACATAGTCCGGGAGAGACCCGTCCGGGTTGGAGATGACCCAGGTGTTGTCACCGCCGGCGTTGCTGGCCAGCGTCGCCGTGCCGACCGTATCGCCGACATAGACGAGGAAGCCGTTCGGCACGTTCGACAGCAGGATCGACTTGATCGTCTCGGACCCGTCGTTGTCGACCAGCGCTACGACGAGACCGGTGATCGAAACCTGGCTGGACTCGGTGCCCGACGATGGCGCACTGCCGACAGTCACGCCGTTGTTGATCATGATGACCTGGGCGGTGCCCGACCCGGTCCCCGTCTGGATGACGGCGGAACCGTTCTCCTGGGTCCTCACCAGCGCGCTGAACGAGACCTCCCCGGCCGTGCTGTTGTCCGGCGTATAGACCAGCTCGACGGGCGTGCCCGCGGTCACGCCGGTGACGACGTAGTAGAGCTCGCCGCCGATCACCTCCGTGGCCATCTCCGCGCCATTGTACGTAAGCGTGCCGTTCTCCAGCCCGTTGGTGCTGCCCGCCGCGTCCACCTTCACATAGAGCGTTCCGCCGACGATCCCGCCGAACGCGCCGTCGGCGTCGTTCGTGACGGTGATGGTGACCGGGATAGTAGCCATGCCTTCGTCGATGGCATCCGCCACGATCGTGATCACGCCCGCGTCCGTCACCGGATCGACCGGCACGGTCATATCGTTGAGATCCGCCCGCGCATTGCCGCCGTTGGGCACGGAGACGGTCAGGCGGGCGTCGAAGTGGAACGATCCCGCGGCATTGTTCTCGTTGCTGTGCTCGGGCGCCGTGATCCCGATGGAATCGAGCAAGTTGCCGAGCGCCGCGTTCGCGTCGCCGCCGGCCGGGACGGTAACGGAAGCGGTCCAGACCTCCACGCCGTTCACCACGGTCATGGTCATGCCATCGATGATCGTGCCGGCTGGCAGATCGGTAAGACTGACCGTGAAGACGTTCGAGACGGTGGCATCCCGGACCGTGACTTGCGCATCGATCACGTCAGACAGCGCGAACACGGTGTCCTCGGCGGCATGCGCCCCGTTATAAGCCCATTGATCGATCAGCCCCGGCAGGGCGCCCTCGCCCGGGGCGAAGTTGGTCGACAGACGCCATGTCACGCTGTCGGAAAGGATTGCGGTTCCCGCGTCCTGGTCTCCGTCCTGGCTCTGCACCTGGATGGTGATCGGAACGTCATCCAGGCCGCCGGCAAACCCGCTGACATCGAACACGATCGGAAGGCTTATGCCGCCTGCATCATCGATGGGCAGGGCCGTCACGTCGTTGTAGATCAGCAGCCACGTCCCAGCCCCGCTGTACTCGGCGCCCTGCACGGAGACGCCGTCCGGCACGCCTTCGATGACGACGCGGATGACCTTCTCGCTGCCGTCGTCGTCGGCCGTTCCCCCGGCACTTCCCGCATCCGGCACCGGCGCGATGTTGAGCGTCACGGTGACGAGGTCCCCGGCGGTCAGGGACGCCGTATCCGGCGCCGCATCGTCGCCGGCATGCTCATCGGTTGTCGTGGTGATCCCGCCCGTGCCGGCAATGGCCGGGATCGAAACGTCGATCGGATCGGTGACCGGGTCGGCGGTGAGCTGGAACACGCCGTCATGCACCGTCGTGGTGGTCGCGCCCGCCGGGGTTCCGCCGAAGCTCTGATCGGTGATCTCGTACTTGAAGTCGAACGAGCCAAGCGAGCCGTCAAGATTGGCGGCGCCCTTGGCCGAGAGCTGTGCGATCTGGCTGCCGGTCAGGACGTAGTAGTTCTGGCCGTCGATATTGGCCGTCGGCAGGCCGGCGCCCCCGAGGAGCGTCGAACCGAGGTACAGTGAGAAGCCAGCGCTGACCGCATCGCTCTCCGCGATCCACACGGTCGTCAGAGTCTCGTCGGTGTCGCCGTTCTGGTGCACGATGGCGAGGCCGAGCGGGGTCAACGTGTCTTCGTCCAGCGTGGCGCTGGTGGTGACGGCGGCTTCGGTCGAAGGCGTCACGACGATCGACACGGTCTGCGGTGCCCCCGTGCGGGAATCGCCGTCGTTCTCCGTAGTCACGGGCGTCACGCTGAAAGTCTGCGTGCCGCTGTAGTTGGCCGGGGTCGAGACCCTGACGGTGGCGAACTGCTGCTGGGTGAGCACCCAGACCCGTTCCGCGCCGGTACCGCCGACCAGCATCGTGCCCTCACTGAGAGAGGAGCCCTGGGGAAGCCCGGTGACGCGCAACGTCAGCACTTCGGACGTGTCGTCGTCGTGCAGGGTCGTGCTTATCAGCTCGCTCAGCAGGACCTGGTCCGATCCGCTGTCGAGCGCGGCTTCGCTATAGCTCGCGCCCAGCACGGTTACGGTCGCCACGTCGGCGACGCCCTTGAGGGAGACGTTCACGCCCAAGGTCTGCGTACCGGAGATGTCGGCTCCGTCGACCGAGAACGCCGAGACGCTGAGCGTGAAATCGGCATTGCTGTTGAGCGGCGGCTGCAGCGTCAGCGGCTTGGTGGAATCGAACTCCTCGATCGTCACGCTGCCCGCGGTCAGCGTCTGCAGCACGCCATCGTAGAAGAGCTGGGCGCCCGCGGGGATATCGGCGATCGTCACCGTGAATGTCTCGGACGGGTCCGAGCTGGTCGGGCGGATATCCAGCGAGATGGCCGTGTCCTCGATCCCGTTGGCCCGGGCGTTGAGCGCCACGGTGACTTCGTCGGCCGCCGGCTCGATAACCAGGTTGGACAGCACCGCAGAGCCCGAGACGGCCTGCACCGTCGCCCCGGTGTCGAGATCGGTATCGCGGGTCAGTGTCTGGACGTCGATCTCGAAAGTGCCGGAAAGATCTTCCGGCGCCTTGAACTGCAGCGTGTTCAGATAGGCGACCGGGATGTCGACCGGAGTGCCTGCGTAAGTGACGGTGACCCACGCCCCGCCCCCTTCGCTGGTGTCGCCGTTCGTGGAATAGCGGAACTGCGCCCCGATGGCGTTATCCGCCCCGCCGTCTCCGGAGATCAGTTCCGGCGTGAGGCGGGCGAATACCTGCTCGTTGATGTCCTGGTTGCTCCAGCCCGTGCCAAGGTTGAAGCCCCCCTCGGTGCCGAGCGTGAACCAGGCGTCCTCCTCCCCGGCGGTCGCATAGACATGGCCGGCTGTCATGGCCGCGTCAGCGTTGCCGTCTCCATCGGAATCGCCCCCGACCAGCTCGGCCACCGGAGTCACGGTGACCGTGACCGGCAGAGTTCTCGTAGTGGTGTCCGTGACGTTTCCGCCATCGATGCTGACGGTATCGGCGGTGGTGACCGCGACGTCGATGGTCACGTCTGCGCTGCTGTGAGCCGGCCCCTCGATCCTGAAGCCGTCCAGCACCGCCTCCCGCTGTGCCTCGGTCAGGCTGCCATCGAACACTATGGTGTAGGTCGTATCGACCAGGCTCGCGGTGTAACCCGTGCCCGCGCCGGTATCCGATACGGTCCAGCCTGCGGGTACCCCAAACTGCACTTGGGTGATCAACTCGGTGCCGTTCCCGCCTTCATCGGTGACCCTGATGCCGGACAGGAACGCAGCCGCCGCGTCCTCCGCGACCGTGACGCCGGACGCGGCGACGTCTCCGCCGACCGGCGTGACATGCAGGTCGAGCACGACGGACTCCTGGACCAGCCCGCCTGTCGTCGCGCCGGAGCCGACACCGTCGGCATCCCCGTCCCGCGCGTTCAGCGTCACGGTGATCGACACGTCGCCGCTGAAGTTGGCCGGCGGCCTGATGGTCATGGCAGGCAGGCCGGTGGACGAAGTACTCAGACCCGGCGCAGCCACTGTCGCGATCGGGTTTCCGGCGGTCACCATTACGCCGTTGACGGTCGTGCCGAGCGGCAGCCCCGCGATCTCGAACCAGCGAACCTCGGAACCGTCGACATCGGCGCCGCCATTGCCGTCGGTGCTCGGGAAGCCGACGGAGAGCAGATCGGCCAGGTCGAAGGTGCTGTCTTCGGCGAACGTGTGATCGGTCGCCGAAGTATCGGGATCGCCCCCGTCGACCAGCGCCAGCGTGATCGGGTCGGTCACCGCCTGCACGTTCACCGTCACGTTCGCCGACGAAGTGGCGCCGGGCACGCCCGCAAGCGGATTGCCGGCATCGTCGACTTCGTAACTGGTCACGCTGACGGCTATCATGAAGTTGGCGTGGCTTTCGGCCGGGGGGAGAACCCTCAGGCCTTCGTAAGTCGCGGCCGTCATCGTGAGATCCGATGTGATGCCCTGGATGTGGGGCCCGTCCGACAGCTGAATCGTGATCGGCGCGCCGGTCGACGTGAACAGCAGGTTCCCCGAACCATCGAGAATCTGCGCATCGTTCGGAATGCCGGTGAGCGTTATGGCGCCGAGCAGTTCGGGATTGTCGCCCGCTCCCGCGCCGTTCTGATCGACCGCATCGGTAACCACCGGCGCATTGAGGCCGAGGCCGACGGCCTCGTCCTCATCGGTCAGGACCGCGCCCGCATCCACCGGCACCTGCGGCGCATCGGAGATCGGGCTCACCGTGATCGTCACCGTCGTCACCACGTTGCTGCCGTCGTCGGCGACGGTTGTATAGGTGAACGTGTCGGTGCCGCTGAAATTGGCATCGGGAACGTAGGTTATCGTCCCGTTGGCATTGACCGTCGCCGTGCCGTTCGCCGGATCGGAAGTCGAGACGTTCGAGCCGGTCGCGTCAGCACTCGTGTTGAAGGTAATCCCGGCGCTGTCCTCGTCCAGTGTGAACTCGCGCTCGGTCTGCGGCTCGTCATCGGTGACGGTGATTGCGAAGTTTCCGTCATCGGTATCGCCGTCCCCGTCGGTAACACCGAAAGCGATGGGTAGCTCGATGGCGCTGCCGCCGGTATGATCCAGCGGACGGGACAGGACGAAGCTGTAGCTGGCGCTGGCCGAGGTCGGATTGACGATGGTCGCGGTGAAGACCGCAGATCCATTGGCGGTCGCCGTCAGCGTGTGGCCGCCAGCGCCGATGGTATAGACCAGAGCCACGCCGCCGGAAGTCAGGGCGAGGTTCTCCAGCGCTGCCTGAACCGCTGCGAAGGTCACGTCGACGCCGTCGGCCGCCTTGGTCACGTCCAGCGAGCCGGTCCGGGTCAGTGCCGGCACGTCCGAATCGCTGCCGCTGGGCAGGTTCGCTTCGCTGACCACCTCCGCTTCGGGACTGCCGATCGAGGGAATCGTGTCATTCACCGTCACCGTCTGGTTCGCCCAGCCGCTGACGTCCCCGTCCCCGTCGATAAGGTTGTAGCTGAAGATCTCGTCCACCGAGAGGTCACTGCCCGGCTGCGGATGGCTTACCGACGTGCCCGAGCTCACCACCGGATCGCTGGTGTAGCTCCAGGTCCCGTCCTGCCTGACGGTCAGGCTGCCGTGGATCGTGTCGAAAGTGCTGCCTCCGGGGCCGGCCGCGACCGTGGCGACGGTCAGCCCGCCCGCCTCGTTGGTGTATTGCACCTGGTAGAGTCGCGCGCCGTCGGCGCCCTGGATGTCGTTTGCGAGCAGAGGGGTGCCGACCACCGTCTGGCCGCCCTCCACCACATTGGCGACGGGGCCCGCTTGCGCCGTCGGCACGTCGTCCACCACCTTGAGCTCGAGCGTGGCGGTGACGCTGGAGTCGGTGTCGTGAAGCGTATAGCCGACCGGAATCGAGAGTGCGTTCTCCCCATTGGCCGCCGGGTGATCCAGCCTGCCGGTGAGCGCCATGGTGATGCTCTGGCTCGCACCCGAGGGGTCCGCGGGGTTGTCGAGCGTCAGCGTGAACACCACCGCCCCGCCCGGGCCTGTCGCCGTGAGCACGTGGCCATCGCCGCTCAGCGTGTACACCAGCGGCGTGCCGCCGGACGTCAGGTTCTGCGCCTCGAGCCCGCTCACCGTGGATGCATCGAACACCACGTCCTCGATCGCGTCGGGCCCTTTCACGATGCCCATGTTTTCCGTCACCGAGTTGGTCGGCGATCCGGCGCTGCCCGCGCCAGGAACGTCCTGCTCGTCGATGCCGAGGCTCACCACGCCGGGCGTCGGGTCGGTATCGGTGACCGTCAGCGGCTGGACCGCCGACGATGTCGAACCGTCGTAATCTTCCACGGTATAGCTGAAGCTTTCCGCCACTCCGGCGGCATTGTCCTCGGTCGCGTCGCTCGTGTAGCTCCACGTGCCGTCTGGGTTCACCGTCAGGGAGCCGTAGCGCGTGTCCACCGTCACGCCGCCGAGGGGCACTGCCGCAGTGGCGCTGCTGCCGCTCTCGTCGGTATAGGTGATCGAGCTCACTTTGGCCGAGCCGTCCGCGCCGGCCGTGTCGTTGCCGAGCAGGTTGGCGCCGCCGCTGGCTGAGCCGACTACCGCGCCGCCTTCCTCCAGGAACAGCCCGGCCTGGTCGACGGCGATCGGCCCGTCATCGAGCACGGTGACCTGGAAGCTGTTCGTGTCGGAATCGCCGTCGGCGTCGGTCACGGTGAAGGCAAACGAGAGGTCGAGAGGCGATGCACCGTGATCGAGCGGGCCAGACAGCACGAAACTGTATGCGGCGGCCGGGGAGTTCGAGTTGGTCAGGGTCGCCGTGAAGACGACCGCGCCGCCGGGACCTGCTGTGGCAGTCAGCGTGTGACCGTCCAGGCTGATCTCGTAGTCGAGCGGGATGCCGTTCGAAGTCAGTCCGGCGAGCCCCGCCTGTGCCGCGTCGAACACCGTGTCGAGGCTGCCGTCATCGGCGCCGGCGCGGATGTCGAGCGAACCCGTGACAGTCAGGGCGCCGGGGTTCGTATCGGTGCCTCCCGTCAGATTGGCCTCGTCCACCGTCGCCGGATCGGGCGCGCCGCTTGTCGGAACATCGTCGACGATGTTGATCGCAAAGTCGGCAGTGTTGGTCCGGCCGGCGGCATCTTCGACCGAGAGTTCGATAACTTCGTTGCTGCCATCCGACGCCGGGTCGGGATTGGTGACGGTGTCCTCGAGGGTATAAGTGTAGCTCAGCGTGCCGCCGGTGGAGACGCCGCCGATCTCGCCGGAAGAGGCATACCCGGTCAGCGTCAGCCGGCCCTGGGGGGTGTCGATCACGATCGGCGAACCGGAGGTGATCGCCTCAAGCTGCGCCAGGGTCAGCGCCGTGGCGCCGATGGCGATGCCGACCAGCCCGTTGCCCGCGGAGATGACGATGCTGCCGCTCGCGTCCGCGGTGTGGCCGATCGGGCCGTCGGCCGTGAGCCCGGCCTCGTAAACGGTGAGCTGACCGGGATCGATGCCGTTGGTATCGGTCGGCGTGATCGACGGCGCGCCGTCGTCGTTGCCATTGATTGTGATCGTCAGGGTGGTGAAAGAGGTGCCGCCTTCGCCATCGGAGATCGCGTAGCTGAACACGTCCGAAAGCGGCGCGCTGACTGCATCGAGGCCGTTCACGAGCGGATTGGCGTTGTCGAGGACGTAAGTGTAGCTGCCGTCGGCGGCGATGGTCAGCGTGCCGTAAGTGCCGACGATCTGCGTGCCGGCATTGGGCGTGCCGGGGAAGTCGCCGAGATGCGCGGCGGTGCCGGCCATGACATGCGTGACCGAGAGCGCGTCTCCATCCGGATCGATGTCCATTCCCGCCACAGCGGCTCCGCTGGCGATCACGCCGTTGGCGGCGGAGACGACGAGGTCCGGCCCGTCTTCCGTGACGGTTCCGTTGTCGGCCGCGGCTTGCGGCGCCGGGTTGGTGACCGTCCAGTCGAAGCTCTGCGTTACCGTGCTGCCGTGGCCGTCGTCGGCGGTGACCACGACGGTGTAGACGCCGGCGGGGTTGCCCCCTGTGCTCGACTGGCTGGCGGAGTTGTCGATCGTCCCGCTGATGATGCCGGTCACCGGGTCGAGCGTCAGGCCCGGCGGCAGGCCGGTGGCGGTGTAAGTCAGCGTGTCGCTCGTATCGGCGTCCGTGAAGGCGGAGGCGATGTCGACGGTGACGACCGCATCGGCATCCTCGTTCGCCTGCCCTGGCAGCGTGCCTACCTCGACCGGGCCGTCGTTCGTGCCGGTCACCGTGACCGTCAGCGTCGCGGTGTCCGTGCCGCCCTCGCCGTCGCTGATGGTGTAGGTCACGCTCGTCGTGCGCGTCTCGCCCACGGCCAGGTCTTCGAACTCGCCGTTCGGATCGAAAGCGTAGCTGCCGTCGGCGTTCAGGGTGAACGTCCCCCCGCCAGTGCCCGCGAGCAAGGAGCCCACACCGGCCGCCGCGCCGTTGATGGCGCTGACCGTCAGCGGATCGCCTTCGGGATCGCTGTCGTTGCCCAGCACTCCGTCTGCCGCATCGACCGCCAGCGGCGTAGCCTCATCGGTTGCGTCAACGTCGTCCGCCGCCACAGGCGGATCGTTGATTCCGGTGACCGTCACTTCGAATGTAGCGGTGTCCGAGCCGCCCTCGCCATCGTCGATCGTGTAAGTCACGCTGGTGGTGCGGGTCTCGCCGACGGAAAGGTCGTCGAACTCGCCGTTCGGATCGAACGTGTAGCTGCCGTCGGCGTTGAGGATGAACGTGCCGCCACCGTTGCCGGCTACCGCGGCGCCGACGTTGCCGGGGGCGCCGTTCACCTCGCTCACGACCAGCACATCGCGGTCCGGATCGCTGTCATTGCCGAGCAGGCCGTTCGCGGCAGTCGCGGAGAGCGGCGTGTCCTCGTCGGTCGTGCGGGCATCGTCGAGCGCGACCGGGACGGGGTTGCTGACCGTCCAGTCGAAGCTCTGGCTTACGGTGCCGCCGTTGCCGTCGTCGGCGGTCACCACCACCGTGTAGACGCCAGGCGGATTGCCGGTCGTGCCGGACTGGCTGGCCGAGTTGTCGATCGTCCCGCCGATGAGGCCCGTCACCGGGTCCAGCGTGAGGCCGGGCGGCAGCTCCGTTGCCGTGTAGGTCAACGTGTCGCTGGCATCGATGTCCGCGAAGGCGGAGGTGACGTCGATCGTGACGACCGTCTCGGCGTCCTCGTTCGCCTGCGCGGGCAGCATGCCCACGGCCACGGGACCGTCGTTGGTGCCGGTGACCGTGACCACCAGTGTGGCGGTGTCCGTGCCGCCTTCCCCGTCGCTGATCGTGTAAGTCACGCTCGTGGTGCGCGTCTCGCCGACCGCGAGATCGTCGAACTCGCCGTTCGGGTCGAAGGTATAGCTTCCGTCGGCGCCCAGAATGAACGCGCCGCCGCTGCTCCCCACCACCGACGAACCGACGCCCGCGGCGATGCCGTTCACGGCGCTGACGGTCAGCGCATCGCCATCGGGATCGCTGTCGTTGCCCAGCACGCCGCCGGCTGCGCTTACCACAAGCGCGGTATTCTCATCGGTCGTGCCGGCGTCGTCGATTGCCTCCGGCACCGGGTTGCTGACGGTCCAGTCGAAGCTCTGGGACACAGTGCCGCCATGGCCGTCGTCCGCGGTCACCACGACCGTATAGGTCCCGGGCGGGTTGCCCGCCGTGCCGGACTGGCTGGCGGAGTTGTCGATCGTCCCGCTGATCCGGCCGGTCACGGGATCGAGCGTCAGGCCCGGCGGCAGGCCGGTCGCGGTGTAGGTCAGCGTGTCGCTGGCATCGACATCTGCGAAGGCGGCGGTGACATCGATCGAAACGACCGTATCCGCATCCTCGTTCGACTGGCCCGGCAGCGTGCCCACCGCGACAGGCCCGTCGTGGGTGCCGGTCACCGTTACCAGGAGGGTGGCGGTGTCCGTGCCGCCCTCCCCGTCGCTGATCGTGTAAGTCACGCTCGTGGTGCGCGTCTCGCCGACGGCGAGGTCGTCGAACTCGCCGTTCGGTGTGAAGGCGTAGCTTCCGTCGGCGTTCAACGTAAACCTGCCGCCACCGGTGCCCGCCACTGTCGAACCGACGCTTGCCGAGGCCCCGTTCACGGCGCTGACGGTCAGCGTGTCGCCATCGGGATCGCGGTCATTGCCCAGCACGCCGCCCGCCGCGCTCACCACCAGCGCGGTGTTCTCGTCGGTCGTGCCGCTGTCGTCGATTGCCTCCGGAGCCGGGTTGGTGACGGTCCATTCAAAGCTCTGGCGTACGGTGCCGCCGTTGCCGTCGTCGGCGGTCACGACAACCGTATAGACGCCGGGCGGGTTGCCTGCTGTGCCCGACTGGCTGGCCGAGTTGTCGATGGTCCCGCCGATCAGGCCGGTAACGGGATCGAGGACCAGGCCCGGCGGCAGTCCAGTGGCAGTGTAGGTCAGCACATCGCTTTCGGGATCGCTGAAGCCGGCCTTCACGTCGACGCCAGAGACCGGGTCCGCATCGCTGTCGGACTGGCCCGGCAAGGGGGTTGTGACCGGCGGGTCGTTCACCGGCGTGACGAGGATATCCAGGGTGCTGGTGGCGGTGCCGCCGTCGTTGCCGTCGCTGACCGTGTAAGTAACGGTCGGGACGGTGCCGTTCCAGTCCTTCTCCGGCACGAAGGTGTAAGCTCCGTCCGGGCCGATCACCAGGGTGCCGACACCGGGAATGGTGGCGGTTTGCCCCGCCGTGTAAGCCTGTCCGCCGATCTCGAACGCGGTGACCGCGAGCGGGTGGCCGTTCGGATCGACGTCGTTCTCGAGCACATTGCCGCTGAGCGGCGTGTCTTCGGCCGTCGTCTCGGTTTCGGGTAATGGCGCGGGCGGTTCGTTGGTGACCTCCACTGTCACCGTCGTGGTCTCGGTCCCGCCGCCGCTGGTCACGGTGTAGGTGTAGCTATCCGGCCCGACATAGCCCGGATCGGGCGTGTAGGTGATCGTGCCGTCGGGATTGATCACGACGGTGCCGTGCCCGCCCTGGCTGATCGCGGTCACCGCCGCGTTGCTATTCTCGAACGTGTCGTTGTCGAGCACGTCCACCGTCACCGGATCGCCCGACTGGGTCGTGATCGCATCGGGGACGATGTCGCTCACCGGCTCGACAACGATATCGAGCGTGCTGGTGCCGATGCTCCCGCGGCCATCGTCCACCGTGTAGGTGACCGTCGGCACGGTTCCGCTCCAGTCCGGCACGGGCGTGAAGCTGTAGCTGCCATCGGCGTTGATCAGGACTGCACCGATGCCGGCAATCGTCGCCTGCTCCCCGGCCGCAAAGACCTGGCCGCCGATCTCGAACTGGGTGACCGTCAGGACGCGGTTCTCGGGGTCGCTGTCATTATCGAGGACATTGCCGGAGGCGGTTTCATCCTCCTGGATGGTCCGCGTGTCCGGCGCGAGCACGGGCGCGCGATTGACCGGCTGCTCGTCGTTCCTGCCGCTGCTGTAGCGTTGCTCCAACTCCTCTTCGACGGGATCGGCCCAGTCGATCGTCATCGGCCGGAGCACTTCCCTGTTTCGCGCCAGGTTCAGCGGGGCGATGCTGTCGGTTTCCAGCTGGTCTTCGATCCTGACGAGCTGCACGAAGCGATGGCCGTCGCCGAGCCGCGGCGCCGGGTCTTGCTCGGGCTGCTCCTCGGGCCTGTTTTCGGCAAGCAGGTTTTCCTCGATCATGCGGACCAGATCGGGTGAGGCCAGGAACGGCTCGGTCTGATCGGGCGGGACGATCAGGAAGCCGCTTTCGGCCCCTTCCAGCGTGACCAGCTCGGCATCGGCGCCCGAGCCGCTACGGACGACGAGAGCGGCGCCTGCCGCGAGAATGAGAGTCTCGGTACCGGTGAGTTCATCCCCGGCGGAAAGCCGGCGCAGCGAGCCGTCGGCCCCCCTTGCCCAGACTTCGCCGGTGACTTCGACAACGGTTCCAGTCGTACTCATGCCCGCTCCCCAACAATCAGATCCGTCGTCGCCGCGTGCTGACGCAGCCGGCTAGCGCTCGCTCAAGGCATTCTGCTTCGCTCTCAGAAGCGGCTTGAGCAGGTAGGAAAGAATGGTCCTCTTGCCGGTCAGGATATCGAGCTGGACGGTCATCCCCGGGATCACCGAGAGACCCGGCTTGAATTGGTTGCCGGCCGTCTCTGCCCTGACGAGGTAGTAAGTGTTGCCCTTGTCGTCGGTGATGCTGTCCGGGCTGATGTGGGTCAGCCTGGCGGGCATGCCGCCGTAGATCGAGAAATCGTATGCGGTGAACTTGACGACAGCTGGCAGCTCCGGCCGCAGGAAGGCGATGTCGCGCGGCGAGACTTTGGCCTCGACCACCAGCCGGCCGTCGCTCGGCACGACTTCGACCACCGCATGGCCCGGCTGCACCACGCCGCCGATGGTGTTGAACAGCACACGCTGCACCACGCCCGTGACCGGAGAGCGGATTTCCGAGTACTTCACCCGGTCGGCCAGGCCGCTGACGTTCTGACCCAGGCTGTTCAGCTCGGCGGTCGCCGCGGTGAGCTCTGCGCGCCACTCGTTCTTCGCCGTCAGTTCGACGTCGCGGATGCGCGTGGCGGCTTCCTGGATGCCCGACACGAGCTGGGCGCGCCGCGCCCGCGCCTGCTGGCGCTCGCCCTGCGCGTTGGAGACTTCGCGCTGCAGCCGCAGGACATCCATCTCGGAGACCGCGCCGGAGGCCAACAGCGGCCGGGTGATGGAGAGCTCTTCCTGGGCCATCTGGTAGGAGCGGTCGGCCGTGCGCAGGGCGGCTTCGACCTCGCCCAGTTCGTCGCGCCGCTGGGCGAGCTGCTGGCGCGCCATGAGGAGCCGCTCGTCGAGCTGCTTGCGGCTCTCGAAGAAGAACTGGCGCTCCTGCGCCAGGATCAGCGCCGCTTCGCTGCCCTGCCCGGCCCCGGCGCCGTCCGGCTCTTGCGGTTCGTAAAGGCTGCCGTTGACCAGTGCGTTCAGCCGGTCGATCTTGGCGCTCAGGGCGAAGGCCTTGGCGCTCCCTTCGCGCAAGTTCGCGACGAAGCGCGTGGGGTCGATCCGCACGAGGGTCTGGCCCTGCTTTACGCTCTGCCCCTCCTTGACGAAGATCTCTTCCACAACCCCGCCGTCGACCGACTGTACGACCTGCAACTGGCGCGAGGGGATGACTTTGCCTTCCCCGCGGGTGACCTCATCGATGGGAGCGAATGCCGCCCACAGCAGCAGCACGGCGAAGATCGCCACGATCGCGTAGAGCATGCCGCGCGCGCGGAGCATCTGCTGCCGGTCGATGGCGTGGCTTGCCCCCGCTTGCCAGTCGCGCAGATCGCGCGGCTCACTGCTGGAGAACAACTGCAACACCTTGTCGAGCCACCCGCCCTTGGTCGCCTGGCCGGTAACCCGGTCCAGCCAGTCGAACAGGCGCTGCTCGATAGAACGGTCGTATTCCGTTTGCGTGGTCATACTGCCACCTTCTGGATCTGGCCGCTGTTCAGCATGTCGAGGACCGCCGCCTTCGGGCCGTCTGCAACGACCTTCCCGTCCTCGAGGACGATCAGCCGGTTCACCAGTTCGAGCATGGCCGGCTTGTGCGTGATCAGCAGCATCGTGCGGCCCGCGGCATAGTCGGCCAGGGCCTTGGTCACATGCGCTTCCAGGCGCCCGTCCATCGCGCTGGTCGGCTCGTCCAGGACCAGGACGTTGGCGTTCATCGCCACAGCGCGGGCGATGGCGACGGCCTGCCGCTGCCCCCCGGACAACCGGTTGCCGCCTTCGCCGACCGGCATCTGCAAGCCTTCGGCATTGGCGCCGAGCATCGGCCCGAGGCCGGCGACTTCCAGCGCTGTAGAGAGGTTCTGCGAGCGATCGTCACGCGGCGCGCCGAGCATGATGTTCTCGAGCACGCTGCCGTTGAGGAGCACGGGTTCCTGCGGGACGAACCCGATCCGCCGGCGCAGTTCGTCCGGATCGATCTGTCCGGTATGGACGCCGTCGATCATGACGATCCCGTCGCCCGGCTGGTAGAGGCCCAGGAGGAGCTTGCCGACGGTGCTCTTGCCCGATCCGACGCGGCCGACGATCCCCACCCTTTCGCCGGCGCGAACATGGAAGCTGACGCCCTTGAGCGCATCCGCCTGAGCGCCGGGATAGGCGAAGACGACGTTGCGGAAGGCGATGTCGCCGGTGATGCTCGGGCGGCTGATCCAGGCCTTGCCGGCTGGCCGTTCCTGGGGCTGTCCAACGGTCTCGTCCAGCTGCGCGAGCGAGGTCCGCGCCTGGTAGAACGAGGTCATCAGCGAGGCGGTCTGCGCGATCGGCGCCATCGCGCGGGACGAGAGCATGTAGGCGGCGATCATCCCGCCCTGGCTGATCTCCCCATTGATCACGAGATACACGCCGACGATGATCAGGACCCCGCCGACGATCTGCTGGATCAGCGCGGTAACTGTGCCGACCGAGCCGCCCAGCAGGCGCTGCCTGGCGACTTGCGCGGAAAGGTACTCGGTCGCGTCCTCCCAGGCCTTCTGCACCCGGCCGGTGGCGCCGAAGGCCTTGAGCGTCTCCAGCGCGAACAGCCCTTCGACCAGCGCGGAGTTGCGCTGCGCGCTGGCGCCGCTGACGTCGTCCGATATCTTGCTGAGCCGCGCCGCCACCGACAGCGCGTAGAGCAGGGCGATCGCCGTTCCGACGATCAGCGGCAGCGCCAGCCAGAAGGAGATCAGGCCGATGATCAGGGCGAACAGGAGGAAGAACGGCAGGTCGATCAGCGTGAGCACGGTCATCGAGCCGGTGAAGCCGCGTACCGCCTCGAACGACTGGATGCTGTTGGCGTAGCTGCCCACCGAAGCCGGCCGCTGCTCCAGCCGCATGCCGAGCACACGCTCCATGATGCGGGCCGAGAGCTGGGTGTCCGCCCGGGCGGCGGCCGCGTCCACGAACCAGCTGCGCATGTGGCGCAGCGCCATGTCGCCGATCAGCACGATCAGGATGCCGGCGGCCAGCACCCACAGCGTGTCGGTCGCCTGGTTCGGGACCACCCGGTCGTACACGTTCATCACGAACAGCGGCATCGCCATGGCGAACAAGTTGACGAACAGGGCCGCCAGCATCACGTCGCGGTAGATCCGCCGGTTCCCCTTGATGACGTCCCAGAACCAGTGCCCTATGGGCTCGGGCTGCTTGCCGGCGTGCGCATCGGCGCGGAACGTCGGCCGGCAGAAGATCGCCTGCCCGAGATATCGCTGCTCGAGGTGCGCCAGGGGAATGTGGACCCGGCGATCGGCCGCGCCGAGTTCCGGGAACGCGACCGCGGCGGTCCCCGCATCCTGATCGATCGCATAGAGCACGCAGGCGTGCTCGTTCTTCAGCAGCAGGACGGCGGGCAGCAAAGCGGCGTTGAGTTCGCCGATGGGTGCGCCGACCACGCGAGCGGCGAAGCCGATGCGCTCGGCCGCGCGGGCGAACAGCGCCGGGGTCAGGGAGCCATCCAGCGGAAGGCCCGCGACAAGCGCGTCGCGCGTGGTCGCGGTCCCGTGCTCGGCCGCCAGCAGCAGCAGGCAATCGGCCAAATCGTCTCTTTGGTGGCGCTCCATCAACATGCTTTCACCCTCTCGAAACGGATGCGCAGGCGCACTCTCTCGGGACCGCTCAGCCCGAAGTACCGATCCAACCGCCGCAATCGATCGCTTCCGGCGGCTGGGCGTCGTCGTCGAATTCGCTGATGGCCGGCATCCCGGCCCGCGACTGGCCCATCACGTCGAGCAGGATCCCCATCGCGTGCAGGGTCCGGTAATAGGCCTTGGTCAGCTCGTGCCGCGCCTGGGCCGACGAACGCTCCGCCTGGAACGCCTCGTTCTTGGCATCCAGCACGTCGAGCAGGGTGCGGCGGCCGATGTAGAACTGCTGTTCGTAAGCCGCCGCGACGCTTGCCGAGCCGACCCGGTGCGCTTCCAGCGCGGCCAGCTTGGCCTTCAGGTTGGCGATGTCGTTCCAGGCGATCGAGGCGGTCTGGCGCAAGTCCACGCAGGCCTTGGCGAGCAGCTCCTCGCTCTGGTTGCGGCGCCGCTCCGCCGCATCGGTCCGCGCCCGGTCTGCGCCGCCGCGGAACAGGTTCATCGTCAGGTTCACCCCGACGAAGCTCTCCTCCCCCCGCCCGCGCGGATCGAATTCGGAATCGAAGCTGCTGGTGTTGCGGTAAGTCCCCGTGCGCGCGGCAAGCGAGACTTTCGGGTAAAAGGCGGCCTTGCTCTCCTGCACCGCTGCCTTCGCCGCCTCGACGGTCGAGGCCGCGGCATAAAGGCTCGGGTGGTTGCGGACCGCCGAGCCGATGACCGCCTCGAAGCTCTCCGGCACCCGATCGGAGGCAACGGCGAAATCCTGCAGCGTTTCGCCGGGAGCGCTGCCCACTACCCGGCGGAAGCGCGCGCTGACATCGTGCAGGTTGGCCTGCTCGGTCAGCATGTTGGCTTCGGCCAGAGCGAGGCGGCCGGAAGCCTGCTGCAGGTCCGCCCGGTTGCTGACACCGGAATCGGTCCGCTGTTCGATGAGCGCAAGGACGCTCCTGTGAGTCTCGCGGTTCTGCTCCGCCAGGCGCAAGGTTTCGCGGTACTGGCGCACGTCCTCGTAAGCCAGGATCGCGTCCAGCGCCTTGGTCTGCGTCTCGTCCAGGAGTTCGTAGTATCGGGCGAGGCGGAACTGGTCCGCTTCCTCAAGCTGGCTGCGGACCAGGAAGCCGTCGAACAGCATTTGCGTAATCGACAGTTCGGCGTGGTCGCGCGTGAACCACCCGCGGTCGTCGAATTCGCGGCTCGCCTTGCCGAACTCTCCGCTGATGTCGACGGAGGGAAGATAGCCGCCCTTTACCGCTCGCCGGTCGTCCCCCGCCGCCAGGAAAGCTTCCCACCGGGCCTGGACTTCGGGCTGCGTGTTGATGGCCGCTTCGACCGCTTGCGCGACATTCGAAACCGGGGGCACGGCGGTCTGCACGTCCTGCGCCGCCGCGGCTCCGGCCCATGCGAAGCAGGACGCCAGGGCGGCAGCCCGCGCAGCTTTGACGAAGCGGCGTCGCGCCCTGCCCGATAGATGAGATGACGAGTACAACGAACCGACCCCCAACGCTTTGCACACGTGCTTCACCAGGCGCACCCTCCCCCCTTGATCGACACGGCGCACCGGTCCGATGCGGAACGGCACGCAACAGCGACGCTGACGCTCTCTTGCTGGACAGTCCGGAAGTCACGGACCCGAACCGTTGGAATTTGCGGGATCATGAACCCGCCGAGACCCTTCCCGAATGCGAGAACCCTTCTCCGGCAGACAGATGCCCCGATAATGCTTTATCGTCCATTGCGGGATTGTTAAATATTGTTAAATGGCCGACCGATCAGTCGCACATTCATTAACTATACTAGGCGAGTTATGCCTTTGCTGAGACACACCGGCGAAGATTAACTTCGAATATTAACGTTCGCCCGTGAAGTACACCTACGCCATCTTCCGCAGCATGCCCTCAGCTTCGGATAGTTGCGCTTGCCGCCCGGAATACTCTCGATTCAGGTACGCAGGCGGACGCCGGCGAGCGGAAATGCAGGGTGCCGGCCGGGCCTCTTCCACCGCCTGGCCCGCAGGCGCTCCTCGTACTGCACGACATGCGCGAGAGGGGCGCCGAAGAAGAACATCTGTTCGGACGCGGCCATCGTGCGCGACTGTACTCTCAACGCTCCACCGGAACCGAGTTGCCGTTCCGCCGCGAACAGGTGCCGCCCGCATCGAATGACATGATCCGGCGCCACGGCAATATCGAGCCGGCTTTCGCCAGAGCTGATCGATGAGATGGGCCACTGCATGCGCCGACCTATATTCCACGGCCTGCGGACGTCTACCTTTTCGGAGGCGATTCACTCTTAATTTGCAATGTTTTGCATTGCTACAGGAGGAAGTACTTCCAACAAGGGCCGGCACTACACCCGGCCGACAATGGCACCCCGCGGCAGGGACGCCGCTGTGGCAATACCGGACGCTTCGCTCTAAGTGCGCGGCACACGCTCCGGGGAAGACACATGGCACGCAAGCATCCGAAACACGGACCCTACGAGGACCTGCCGAGCGAGGAGGAGACGCCGGAGGCAGCGGTGCCCTGCTGGCTTTGCAGCCGTCCGACGGGGAAGACCATCGTCTGGCATCACCCCGTGCCGAAGAGCCGGGGCGGCCGCGACGTCGTGCCCATGCATCCTATCTGCCAGCAGACCCTGATCGCCAACTTCACCAATTCCGAACTGCAGCGCCACGCGACCGACGTGGAGGCGCTCCTGGCCAATCCCAACGTCCGCAAGTTCGTCGACTGGGTGGCCAAGAAGGACCCCGACTTCACCGCCACTATCACGAAGAAGCAGCGCTGAGCGGGCGGGCAGGCGCGAGCTCTAGCCGACAAGCGGCGGAAGCAGCGTTGCTCGCTGCGTGTGTCTCGCGCCGGAGAAGCACAGCTGAAGTTCGCTTTGCCGCTCGGTACCGCCCATTGCGGACGAGCCGGAGCGGTGGCAGTATCGGCATAACTGCCCGGGGGTGATTTACGGCGAACGGTCGCCAATCTCGTGCGAGCCGCGGCGCGGCCGCCTATCTCGTCCTGCCGTTGCTCATGGTCGGCGCGGCACTCGTGGGCTTCTGGCCACAGTACTATGGACCCTTGCTGCGCGGCGATGCCCTGGAAGGGGTTTCCGCGCATCCGCTGGTTCACCTCCATTCCTCGCTTTTCCTGCTCTGGCTGTGCGTGATCTTCGGACAGGCTCTGCTCGTCCGTTTGGGGCACGTCCGCTTCCACCGCAGGATCGGCGGCTGGCTCGCTGGCCTGGGCTATTGCGCTGCCGCCGTCGGCCTCTTCAGCGGCCTGGCCCTCGCGGCAGCGCGAGTAGAGCGCGGCGACAGCATCGAGAGCGCAGCCACCTTTGTTGCCGCCCCATTGCTCGACATGGTCATGTTCGTGACGTTTCTCACGGGCGCGGTGCTCTACCGGCGGCGCCCCGAGATCCACAAAAGGCTGGTCCTGTTCACCGGCTACAGCTTCGCGTTCATCGGGCTGATCCGCTATCTCGCGCGGGTACCCGGCGTGATGGAGCAGTTGTGGCTGGCTACGATACTGCTGATGCTGCCGATCGCGATGTGCATGGCCTGGGAGCGGTTGCGGACGGGGCGGATCCACGCCGTCTGGTGGTACGGCTCAGCCATATTCTTCTCCCGCCTTATGCTCGAGCTGCTCACGACTCTGCCATGGTGGCAGCCGATTGGACGTGCCCTGATTGCACCCTTCCTGTAGCTGCCTGCAGGCAAGTGCTCGCCTCGGTTCGTTGCCACTCCGCCGGAGGGCGCGATTGACTCGCCGGTAGCGGCACCGCACGCTGGGCCATGTGCAATTTGTATCGCATGAGCGCCTCGACGGCGGAGGTCGCGAACCTTTTCGACGCAGTTGAGCGAGGCCAGACCAACGCTGGCCCCGAAGTCTACCCCGGCTACCCTGGCGTCGTCGTTGCGAGCGGCGAGGTGAGATCGATGACCTGGGGCTTTCCGCTGGTGCTGAAGGGCAAGAATGGGCAGCCGCTCAAGCCGAAACCTGTCAACAACACTCGGGCCGACAAGCTCGACAGCTTCATGTGGCGCTACAGCTTCCAGGAGCGCCGCTGCATCATTCCCGTCACCGAGTTCGCCGAGGCGGAGGGGGAAAAGGGCGCGAAGACGCGCACGTGGTTTGCGCTTCCCGACGAGCCGATCTTCGCCGTAGCCGGCATCTGGCGCGACACGCCCGAGTGGGGCCCGGCCTATTCGATGGTGATGACCGAAGCCTGCATCCATGTGGCCGATGTGCATGATCGCATGCCGGTCATCCTCCGCCGCGCGCACTGGCGCGACTGGCTGGAGGGCCCGCCCGACCATGCCTCGCTGTTGTGCCGCCCTTATCCCGACCTCATGGTGCGCAAACGGACGAGCGAGCCGTGGGTGCGGAAGGGAGCTTCGGCCTGACACGCAGCTCTCGCAAAGGCAGTGCCGGGCGATGAGCGGATCTTCGAAGCCGGACACCACGCCGGACGGCCGATACATCGTCGTGCGCGGGCGCCTGTGGCGCGCTGCGAACCCGCTCCTGGACACTGCCGTCCGCGAAGGACTGGTACGAGAGCTGATGAGCGCGAGGCGAGCCGTGCGCGCAGCGCTGCGCACCGGAAACCGCGATGACCTTTCCGCAGCACGGGCGCGCGTGCAAGCCGCAAAGGAGGGGCTTGGAGAGCGAGGCGAGCCCTGGTGGTCCGACGGGGCACCGGACTTCAACCGCCACCTCGTCAAGAACACACCCTACGCTGAATGGTGGCAGACGAAGTCGGCCAAGTAGTTCCTCACACAGCGGCTGAGCCCACGCCGCTCGCGCGGCGTTGTCAGAGACCGGTGCTGGGCAAGTGGCGGAGCGGGAGGGATTCGAACCCTCGATACGGGGTTACCGTATACACACTTTCCAGGCGTGCGCCTTCGACCACTCGGCCACCGCTCCGCATCCTGGGATGGCGCGCCCTAGCGGGGCGTGGGGGGTTTCGCAAGCCATGCGACGGTGGCAAACCGGATCGATGACGCGAATGCTCCTCAGCGCCCTCGCCTGCGCTCTCGTGGCGGCACCTCTGGCGGCGCAGGAAAAGCCTGCCGAAGCGCCGACGCCTGCCTCAGTGGTGGCGGCTGCGAAGTCCGCCGAATGGACAGCGATCGACCCGGCCGATCTGCTGGTGATGACGCTTGCGCCGAGCGCGAAGGGCGAGGAGCGGCAGGTGATCGTGCAGCTTCTGCCGCCGCCGTTCAGCCAGGGCTGGGTCGGCAACATCCGCGCGCTCGCCCGGGCGCACTGGTGGGACGGGACGAGCGTCTACCGCGTGGTCGACAACTGGGTCGCACAATGGGGCGACGCCGACGAGACCAAGCCGCTGCCGGAAGGCATCCGCGAAGTGCCGGAAAGCGAATATGTCACGCCGGTCCAGCGCGATCCCGCGGGAGTTCGCGACTACGTGCTGACGCCGAAGCGCGCCGAGATCGTGATCAACCGGTTCATCGATTCTTATGCCGTGACCGGGTTCGTGGCCGGCTGGCCGATGGCGCTGGACGACAAGGGCGGCGGCACGGCGTGGCCGGTTCATTGCTATGGCCATGTCGGCGTCGCCCGCGACCTTTCACCCGCCACCGGGAGCGGCGCGGAGCTCTACGCGGTGATCGGCCACGCGCCGCGGCAGCTCGACCGCAACATCGCGGTGGTCGGGCGGGTGATCGAGGGGATCGAGCACTTGGCGACCTTGCAGCGCGGCAAAGGCGAGGCCGGGGTCTACGACGATCCGGCCCTGCGTGTGCCGATCCTCTCGGTTCGGCTCGCCGACGAATTGCCGGAAGGCGAGCGGCCGCGGTTCCAGTATCTCGCCAGCGAGAGCGAGAGCTTCGCCAGATATCTCCACGTCCGCGCCAACCGCAGCGATCCGTTCTACCGTGTGCCCGCAGGCGCGGTGGACCTGTGCAACGTGCAAGTGCCGATCAGGCGAGAGCCCCAGGGGTGAGCGATCGCGTCCACTTCTCGGCTCCGCTGCTGATCTGGACCAACGAAGCCGAACGGAGCTCCATGGGCTTCGTGGTGGTTCCGCAGCCGGCGGCCGACGCGATCTCAGCATACGAGCTGGCGCGGCGGCTGGAGCTTGGGAAGCGGCGCGGCTTCGGATCGGTCAAGGTCACCGTGCGGGTCGGCGGCAGCGAATGGCAGACATCGGTGTTCCCACAGAAAAGCGGGACATGGTTCCTGCCGATCAAGGTCGCCGTCCGTCGGGCCGAGGGACTGGACGAGGGCGCTCCGGTGGAAGTGGAGCTGGAGTTGCAGTGAGCAATCCTCCCTGTTCGGCGCAGCCGAATGGGGAGGGGGACCGCGACACCGCAGGTGTCGTGGTGGAGGGGTAAGGACCGCCATACCCCTCCGTCAGCCGCCTGACGGCGTCTGCCACCTCCCCATTCCCGCTTCGCGGGAACAGGGAGGATTTCGCTAGATCCGCTCCGCCTGGGCGATGGCTTCGCTGGCGCGCAGGGCGCTGACGATGCGGGTCAGGTGCATCAGGTCGTTCACTTCTAGATCGACGTCATAAGTGTGGAACGGATCGTCGCGCTGGGTCAGTTCGAGGTTGATGACGTTGGCGTTGTTCTGGGCGAAGATCCCGGCCATTTCGGCCAGCGTGCCGGGGCGGTGATAGAGAACCGCGCGCACGCGGCCCACCGCGCCCTTCGAGCGTTCGCCCCACGACAGGTCGACCCAGTCGGCATCGATCCCGCTGGCCAGTTCGAGGCAATCGATGGCATGGACCTGGACCCCCTCGCCCCTGTGACGCAGGCCGACGATGCGATCGCCCGGCACGGGATGGCAGCACGGCGCCAGCGTGAAGCCGACGCCCGGGGTCAGGCCCTTGATCGAAATCGCCTGTTCCTGGGCCGGCAGCTCCGGCAGGTCGGCGGTGCTGCCGGGGACGAGCGCTTCCATCACTTCGCGGTCGCTCAGCTTGGCGGAACCGATGGCATGCATCAGCGCATCCTCGTCCTCCAGCTCGAGCCTTTCGACCGCGGCCCTGATCGCCTTCCTGCCGATCTTGCTCGGCACCCGTGCGGAAATGTCGTCGAACAGCATGCGGCCGATGGCGATGACTTCCTCGCGCTCCTTCTGGCGAACGGCCCGGCGGATCGCCGCCCGGGCTTTGCCGGTGACGACGAACCCGAGCCAGGAAAGCTGCGGCTCCGCGCTCTTGCCCTTGATGATCTCCACCACGTCGCCGTTGTTCAGCGGCGTGCGCAGCGGCATGTGCCGCCCGTTGATCTTGGCCCCGACCGTCTGCGCGCCGAGATCGGTGTGCACGGCGAAGGCGAAGTCGACCGGCGTCGCGCCTTTGGGCAGCTGGAACAGCGCGCCCTTCGGCGTGAACGCGAAGATCCGGTCCTGGTAGATCGCCAGGCGGGTGTGCTCGAGAAGTTCCTCGGCATCGTGGCTGGCGTCGACGATCTCGATCAGGTCGCGCAGCCAGCCGACCGCGCCGTCCGGCCGATCGCCCTGCTTGTAGGCCCAGTGTGCGGCGAGGCCGAATTCGTTGAGCCGGTGCATCTCACGCGTGCGGATCTGCACTTCGACGCGCATCGTGCTTTCGTAGATCAGCGAGGTGTGGAGCGAGCGGTAGCCGTTGCTCTTGGGCGTCGAGATGTAGTCCTTGAACCGTCCCGGCACTGACTGCCAGACCGTGTGCAGCACGCCGAGGGCGCGGTAGCAGTCCTCGATGGTATCGGTGACCACGCGGAAGGCGAAGATGTCGGTGATCTGCTCGAAGCTGACATGGCGCTCGGCCATTTTCTTCCAGATCGAGTACGGGTGCTTCTCGCGACCCGAGACCTCGACCCGTACGCCGGCTTCGGCGAGCGCCTGCTTGACCTTCAGCGCGATAGCATCGACCTGGCCGCCTTCGGAGCTGCGGATCTGCTCAAGGCGCCCGGTGATCGTGGCATAGGCTTCGGGCTCGATCTGCTCGAACGCGAGCAGCTGCATCTCGCGCATGTACTCGTACATGCCGACCCGCTCGGCCAGCGGGGCGTAGATCTCCATCGTCTCGCGGGCGATGCGCTGGCGCTTGTCCGGGCTCTTGATGAAGTGCAGCGTGCGCATGTTGTGCAGCCGGTCGGCCAGCTTGACGAGCAGCACGCGCAAGTCCTCGCTCATCGCCAGGAGGAACTTGCGCAGGTTCTCCGCCGCCCGCTCGTCGTCGGTCATTTGCTCGATCTTGGAGAGCTTGGTGACCCCGTCGACCAGCCGCGCGACATCGGGCCCGAACTGGTGCTCGATATCCTCGATCGTGGTCAGCGTGTCTTCGACCGTGTCGTGCAGCAGCGCGGTGATTACCGTGTCCTGGTCGAGCTTCAGGTCGGTCATCAGCCCCGCGACTTCGATCGGGTGGCTGAAATAGGGATCGCCGCTGGCGCGCTTCTGGCTGCCGTGCTTCTGCACTGTGTAGACGTAAGCGCGGTTGAGCAGCGCCTCGTCGGCGTCCGGATCGTAGGCCTTGACCCGTTCCACAAGTTCGTACTGGCGCAGCATGCGGCCACGATGTGCGTATTGTTGCCGCGGGAGCAAGGGGAAACGCGCAGGCGTTGCGGGAACGGCAACAAGTGTTGCGCAATTGGTTCTTACCAAGGCGGCCGCCACGCCGTAGGAGGGACCCCGCGATGCTGACGGACCCTACCGCCCTGCTGCTCGCGCGGCTGCAGTTCGCCTTCACGGTGAGCTTCCACTTCATTTTCCCTGCGTTCTCGATCGGCCTGGCGAGCTATCTCGCGGTGTTGGAAGGGCTGTGGCTGAAGACCGGGCGGGCGGTTTACATCGACCTGTTCCGCTATTGGCTGAAGATCTTCGCCATCGTGTTCGCGATGGGCGTCGTCTCCGGCATCGTCATGTCCTACCAGTTCGGGACTAACTGGTCGGTATTCTCCGACCGCGCGGGGCCGGTGATCGGGCCGCTGATGGCCTACGAGGTGCTGACGGCGTTCTTCCTCGAGGCGGGGTTCCTGGGCGTCATGCTGTTCGGCATGGAGCGTGTCGGGAAGAAGCTGCACTTCGTCGCCACTGTCATGGTGGCGATCGGCACGTTCATCTCGGCTTTCTGGATCCTGTCGGTGAACAGTTGGATGCACACGCCGCAGGGCTTCGTGATGGGGGACAACGGACAGTTCCTGCCGGGCGAAAGCTGGCTGCCGATCATCTTCAACCCCAGCTTCCCGTTCCGGCTGGTGCACACGGTGACCGCAGCATACCTGACCACTGCGCTGGTGGTCGGCGGCGTGGGCGCGTGGCACCTGCTGAAGGATCGCGCGAACATGCACGCGCGCAAGATGTTCTCAATGGCGATGTGGATGGCGGCGCTGGTCGCCCCGCTGCAGATCGTCGTCGGCGACCTTCACGGGCTCAACACCTGGGAGCACCAGCGGCCCAAGGTGCTGGCGATGGAAGGGCATTACGAGAGCCACCCGGACGGCGCCCCGCTCTACCTGTTCGGCATCCCCAACGATCGCGAGCAGCGGCTCGACTACGCCGTGGGCATTCCGAAGGTCGGCAGCCTGATCCTCGAGCATCGGCTCGACGGACCGGTCGCCGGGCTCGACACGATACCGGACGATGAGCAGCCGCCGGTGGCGGTGGTGTTCTGGTCGTTCCGCATAATGGTCGGCTTGGGGCTGCTGATGCTGGCGCTCGGCATGGTCAGCCTGTGGGCGCGCTGGCGCAAGACCCTCTACACCTCGCCATTCCTGCACCGGTTCGCGCTGGCGATGTCGCCCGCGGGCTTCGTGGCGGTGATCGCCGGGTGGGTGACCACCGAAGTCGGACGCCAGCCTTACGTCGTGTACGGCCTGATGCGCACGGCCGAGGCTGCTTCGCCGCTCGCGACGCCGGCGGTCGCCTCTTCGCTCGCCGCATTCGTGGTGATCTACTTCGCGGTGTTCGGCACCGGCACCTGGTACATCCTGCGGCTGATGCGCACTCCGCCGCACACGCACGAGCCGGACCTGAAGGACAGCCTCGACGCGCCGATCCGCACCGCCGGCACTACGCCCGGGCCGACCCAGAACCCGGGGCACGAGCCGCCGCTTCCGAAGGGGCAGGACTGATGGCCGTCAGCTTCGACCTGACCGTGATCTGGGCGTTCATCATCGCCTTCGCGGTGTTCGCCTATGTCGTGCTCGACGGGTTCGATCTCGGCATCGGCATCCTGTTCCCGACGATCACCGTCGGCCACGGGCGCAACCGGGCGATGAACTCGATCGCGCCGGTGTGGGACGGCAACGAGACCTGGCTGGTGCTCGGCGGGGGCGGGCTGCTGGCGGCTTTTCCGCTGGCCTATTCGGTGATCCTGCCGGCGACTTATCCGCTGGTGATCGCAATGCTCCTGGCGCTGGTGTTCCGCGGCGTGGCGTTCGAGTTCCGCTGGCGCGACCCCAAGCACCGGCCGCTGTGGGACGGCGCGTTCTTCGGCGGGTCGGTGATTGCGGCACTCTCCCAAGGCATGATCCTCGGCGCGCTGCTGCAAGGGATCGAAGTGGAAGGCCGCGCCTATGCCGGCAGCTGGTGGGACTGGCTGACGCCGTACACTCTGCTCACCGGCCTCGGCACCGTCGCCGGCTATGCCCTGCTCGGGTCCTGCTGGCTGGTGTGGAAGCTGTCCGGCGATGTGCAGGACCATGCCTACAAGCTCGCCATGCGGGCCGGGATCGCGACCCTGGCGCTGATGGCGATGGTGAGCGTCTACAACCTGCTGCTGCTCGATCAGTATCGGGAGCGCTGGCTGGAATGGCCCAACATCCTGTTCGCCAGCCAGGTGCCGCTGCTGACCGCGATCGTCGCGTTCACGTTCTTCTGGTCGCTGCGGCGGCGCAAGGAGCTGCTGCCGTTCCTGCTGGCGCTGGCGCTGTTCCTGCTCGGCATGGCCGGCATCGGCGTGACGATGTGGCCTTATGTCGTCCCCGCCGACATCACCATCTGGGACGCCGCCGCGCCGGAGAGCAGCCAGGTGTTCATGCTGGTGGGCGTGGCGATCACCCTGCCGCTGATCCTCGGCTACACCGGCTGGGCTTATTGGGTGTTCCGCGGGAAGGTCGGCCATGAGGGCTACCACTGATGGCACCCGAGGAGCGGCCGCTGTGGCAGCGGCTGGCCTGGATGGCGGCGATCTGGGCGGCGAGCGTCGCTGTGCTGGGGGCTGTGGCTTGGGTGCTGCGGTTGTGGATTGGGTGAGAGTGGGCGCGGGGTCGGGCCCTCATCCAACTTCGACTAAGCCCCTGCGGGGCTAAGTCTCCGTATCCTTCTCCCACAAGTGGGAGAAGAAGGGTCGCTGCTGCTTCTCCCGAGTGAGAGTAGAAGAATGCGGCGTAGCGCTGCTCCTTCTCCCACTGGTGGGAGAAGGATACGAAGGCTTGGCAGCTTGCTGCCTAGCCGAAGTTGGATGAGGGCCAGCGGTGCCCACTACCCCTCCCCGTTCACAACCTTATCGACCGCAGCCTGGGTCACCGCATGATACCCCGCGCGCGTCCCCGCATAGATCCGCCTCGCGATCGGCTGGCCCCACTCCCCCTCGCCCATGAGCGCCTCGAACAGCGGGCGGACGAACTTGGTGCGGCCGACGGTCGAGAGGAAGCGCTCGACCTGCGGCACGGCGGGCTCATAGCGGTTCTGCATCGCCAGCTCGAGCCAGAGGAACAGCACTTCGTTGTTGCCGGTGCCGGACAGGCCCAGCGCCGTATCGACCGCAGCGAGCTGCTGCGCGCTGCGGTCGTCCGGCACGCTCTTGAGGAAGCGCTGGCGCTCGGCGGTGGTCCATCCGGACCAGGCGCCCGAGGGAATCGTGCCGCCGGCCTTGTAAGCCTCCACGGCAGCGTCGACTTCGGCGAAAGCCTGCGGGTCGGGGCGGACGACGTTGTCAGGCAGCCCCGGCTCGAAGATCCACTCGCGCAGCTTGAGCCTGCTCGCCAAGGCGGCGTCACCTCGCACGAGGTTCTGCTCCATGTCCTCCAGCAGCATCTGCGATGTCGCGGGCTGGAAGGCGTGGCGGTCGAACCAGCTCCGCAGCCAGGCATCGAAACGCTGGCGGCCGACGATGTGCTCGACGGTGCGCAGGAATGCCGCGCCCTTGTCGTAGACGATCTCGCTGCCGGCGCTTTCGACCCCGTCGGGCTGGTGCAGCGCGGTGCCGGGATCGTCGCGGCCGACTTCGGCGAGGACGTCCTCGACCGTGGCGAAGCTCAGCGCTTCCTCCTGCTCGGCCCGCTCCTTGCCGTAGATCTCCTCCGTGATGCGCCCCTCGAAGTAGGACGTGACCCCTTCGTTGAGCCAGGAATCGCGCCAGTTGGAGTTGGTCACCAGATTACCCGACCAGGAGTGCGCCAGCTCGTGCGCGACGAGGCCTGTCAGGCTACGGTCGCCGGCGATGAACGTCGGCGTGAGGAAGGTCATCACCGGGTTTTCCATCCCGCCGTACGGGAACGCCGGCGGCAGGACGATCATGTCGTAGCGGCCCCAGCGGTAAGGGCCGTAGAGCGCCTCGGCCGCAGTCACCATAGCCTCTGTGTCGACCAGCTCGGCGGCCGCCCGGTCGAGCATAGCCGGCTCGGTCCACACACCGGTGCGCGGGCCGAGCGCGCGGAAGTCGATGTCTCCCGCCGCGATGGCGATCAGATAGGGCGGGACCGGCTTGTCCATCTTGAAGCGGAAGGCCCGCCGGTCGCCAAGATCCTCCGGCTCCCCCTGGCTTATGCCGGACATGACCACGTCGAGTGGCTTGGGGGCGGTGATCCGCGCTTCCCAGGTCTGGCGGATGCCGGGGCTGTCCTGAGTTGGGATCCAGCTCCGGTTGAGGATCGCTTGGCCCTGGCTGAGCAGAAACGGGTGCCGTCCGCCCGCCGTCTGCTCGGGAGCGAGCCACTGCAGCGCGCCCGCCTGCGGATTGGCCTGATAGGCGATGGTGATGCGCCGTGCCTGGCCGATCTCGATCGTCAGCGGGGCGCCCTTCTCGTCATCCGCTGCGCCGACCCGGAACGGCAGCTCCCTTCCCGCCTCATCGGTGATCCGCGCGATCCGCAGCCCGTCGCTGTCCAGCACGATGGTCTTGGCGTTCGGCCGCGCCAGGATGTCGAGCACCGCGGTACCGCCCACCTGCTTGCCCTGAAAATCGAGGGCGAGGTCGAGCGCCACATGGGTAACGCGGGCCACTTCCGGCTGAGCGTAAGTGGAGGTGTCACGCGCTTCGGGCGTTGTCAGGATCGGCGAGACCATCGCGGCGCCTTGCGCCGCCGGTGGCGCGGCCGGGATCGTGGTGCAGGCGGAAGCGAGAAGCAGGGCGAGCGTTGCGGCGGCAAGGCGCATGAAGAAACTCCGGCAGCTGATCGTTTCAGAGGGAACTATCGATCCCTCCCTGACCTGCCAATGAAGAATTGCGGGCTTGCGGTCGCTGTGACAGTGTCATATATTTTCGATATGGCTGCTGCACGATCCGCCAAGCCCGTTACAGTTACGCTGGGTCCGCTAAGCGACATGGTCCGGGAGCGGGTCGAATCCGGCCGCTATTCTTCCGCCAGCGAGGTACTGCGGGCTGGCTTGCGAGCGCTCGAGCGCGAGGAAGCCGCGCTCGATGAAATGCTCAAGAAGATGGTGCAGGAAACCCTGGCCGATCCAGGCGAGCTGATCCCGCACGAAGACGTTTTCGCGCACCTCGATGACTTGCATCGGCAGCGCACCGGGTCGTGAAAGATTACAGGGTTGTCTGGCAATCCGATGCGCGAAGCGATCTGATTGCCATCTATCGCTGGATAGCCGATGCCGCCGACCCGGGAACCGCCATCGGCTTCATCGAGGCCATCAGGGGCCACACCGGCAAGCTCGCGTCATTCCCTTCAAGAGGCCGCCCACGCGAGGACATCGGCCCCGGTATCCGTACGGTGCCTTTCAGACGGCGCACGCTGATCGCATACCGGGTCCATTCCGACTGGGTGGAAATCCTGCGTGTCGCTTACGCCGGACGACATTTGGGTCTGGACTAACCCCAGGTCACCTCGGGCGGGAGGCTCATCAGGATGGCGTCGATGTTGCCGCCGGTCTTGAGGCCGAACAGGGTGCCGCGGTCGTAGACCAGGTTGAACTCGACGTAACGGCCGCGCCATTCCTTTTGCGCGGCCTTCTCCTCGGCTGTGAACGGCTGCTCCGCGCGGCGCCGGACGATCTTCGGGAAGACGGAGAGGAACGCCTCGCCCACATCGCGAGTGAAGGCGAAGTTGCGTTCCCACGCGGCGTCGTCAGGGCATTCGAGATGGTCGTAGAAGATCCCGCCCACGCCGCGGGCCACGCCGCGGTGGGGGATGAAGAAGTACTCGTCAGCCCACTTGCTGAAGCGGTCGTAGTACAGCGGGTTGTGCGCCATGCAGGCGGCGCGGAACGCGGCGTGGAATTCCTCCGTGTCCTCCGCATAAGGGATCGGCGGGTTGAGATCCGCGCCGCCTCCGAACCAGGCCTTGCTGGTGGTGAGGAAGCGGGTGTTCATGTGCACCGCGGGCACGTGCGGGTTCGCCATGTGGGCGACCAGGCTGATGCCGGTGGCGGTGAAGCCGGGATCCTCGTCGCTCGCGCCGTTCACGCTCTGCGCGAAGCCGGGCGCGAATTCGCCCTGCACGGTCGAGACGTTGACGCCGACTTTCTCGAACACTTTGCCCTTCATCACCCCGCGCACGCCGCCGCCGCCTTCGCTGGCGTCCTCGGTCTCGCGATTCCACGGGATGTATTCGAACGCGGCGTCGGAGCCGGCCTCCCGCTCGATGGCTTCAAACTCGGCGCAGATGCTGTCGCGCAGGCTTTCGAACCACGTGCGGGCGCGCTCGGTTTGGGGGCTCCAGTCGTTCATGCCATTCACAACCTTTCAACCCCGTTCGTCCTGAGCTTGTCGAAGGGGACCGCTTTGTCTTCCGCGCCGCACTAGAAGGAAGGACGGCCCTTCGACAAGCTCAGGGCGAACGGGAAAGGGGTTGGGAGCCTTGCCAAAGCCGTTACCCTACGGCAAGGGGCGCGCATGGTTCCCCTTTCGTTCGCCCCCTCTCTCGAATTCAATGGTGAAGAATTCGCGCTCGTCGATGGGCGCGCGCTCTATTGGCCGCGGGAGCAGGCGCTGCTGGTGGCCGACCTTCATCTGGAGAAGGCCAGCTTCTACGCCAAGCACGGGCAGATGCTGCCACCTTACGACAGCCGCGAGACGCTGGAGCGGCTGGCGCTGGCGATCCGCGCGACCGGTGCGCGGCGGGTCTACACCCTCGGCGACAACTTCCACGACAGCGCCGGAACCGAGCGGCTGGAACCGCACGCCGCAGGTATGCTCGCCGCCCTCACCCGCGCGACCGACTGGGTGTGGATCACCGGAAACCACGATTCAGCCATGGAAGCAGCCGCCGGCGGGACGCTGGCGAAGGAACTGGAGATCGCCGGGCTCCTGCTGCGCCACCAGGCGAAGAAGGGCGAGACGCGGCCGGAGCTGTCGGGCCATTACCACCCCCGCCTGCAGCTCCGCGTTCGCGACCGGGCGATTCGCCGCCCTTGCGCGGTGATCGGCAGCGGCGGAGACGGCGGCGGGCGGATGATCCTGCCCGCTTTCGGTGCGCTCACCGGCGGCATGAATGCGGCCGATCCGGCGATTCTGGATGCGCTGCAGCCAGCCGCCGCGATCGATGCCGTGGTACCGGCGCGCGGGCAGCTTGCGACCTTCCCGCTGTGGCGCAAGGCGGCCTGACTCAACTCCCTGTCGCCAGCCCCTAGCACTTGGCGGCGAATCGCCCTAAGTAGCGCCTCAATCAACGGCAATCCAAGGAGCCTGCCCCATAGCCCGTCCCCCCCGGCGCATGATGACCCCGCCCGTAAAGAGCGGCCCGCGCTACGATAACATGATCCAATCGGACAAAGTCCGGGTGATCGACGAGAACGGCGAGAATATCGGCGTCATGTACACCAGCGAAGCGATCGAACAGGCGGCCGGCATCGGCCTGAACCTGGTCGAAGTCTCGCCCAACGCCGACCCGCCCGTCTGCAAGTTCCTCGACGTCGGCAAGCACCGGTACGAGGCGCAGAAGAAGGCCAACGCCGCCCGCAAGACACAGAAGACGCAGGAGATCAAAGAGATCAAGATGCGTCCCAACATCGACACGCACGATTACGACGTGAAGATGCGCAACGTGTTCAAGTTCCTCGAGGAAGGCGACAAGGTGAAGATGACCTTGCGCTTCCGCGGCCGCGAAATGGCGCACCAGGAACTCGGCATGAACCTGCTCAAGCGGGTGCAGGACGATACGGCGGAGATCGCCAAGGTCGAAGCCTATCCCCGGCTCGAAGGCCGGCAGATGCTGATGGTGCTAGCGCCGAAGTAAGGCGCCGGGACTACCCCGAAAGACTATGATTTGGCTGTCGGTCGTCGCCCACTTCGGGTATAGAAGTGGGCGAGGCTGCGGCGACTCATCGATCGGCTTCTGGCGATCCGCACTTCGCGCCCGTGGTGCTCCGTAGACGCGGACAACCATCTCCTGGCCGAGAGCCGTCCGCTTGCTCCCTCCTGCGAAAGAGCAAGCCATGCGAACGTTCACGATGCTGATGAAGCGCGGTCGCGGGCAGCAGCCGCAGCGCCTGGATTTCGACGCGGAGGATCCGGCGGACGCATTCTCAATCGCCCGGCGCGAAGGCGGCGACGAGCCAGTCGAGCTCTGGGAAGGCAGCCGGCGTCTCGGCCGCCTGACTCGGATGCAGGACGAGCTCTGGCGCATCGAATAGCCGCGCTTCGCGCCGGCACTTTCCCCCTCGCCATCTGTTGCAGACCCATGAGAGCGCCGACCCGACTGGCGCACATCGCGCTGTCCGGTTACAGGTGAAATCATGACCGATCCCGCCGACCCGATCACCCCGCGCCGCAAACCCAAGCCGGAGGTGACCACGATCGGTGGGCGGGCGCTCAAGCCCTCCACCCTGATGATGAGGCACGGGTACGACCCGGTGCTTTCGGAAGGCTCCCTGAAGCCGCCGATCTTCCTCACCAGCACGTTCGTGTTCGAGAGCGCGGAAGCCGGCAAGCGCCACTTCGAAGGCATCACCGGCAAGCGCGAAGGTGGGGCCGAGGGCCTCGTCTACTCGCGGTTCAACGGCCCCAACCAGGAGATCCTGGAGGATCGCCTGGGCGTGTGGGACGGCGCTGAGGACGCGCTGGTGTTCTCCAGCGGCATGACCGCGATCTGCGTGCTGATGATGGCTTACTGCCGGGCGGGCGACGTGATCGTCCATTCCGGTCCGCTCTACGCCGCCAGCGAAGGCTTCGTTGCGAAGGTGCTCGGCAAGTTCGGGGTGCGCTACGTCGACTTCCCGGCCGGCGCGACCCGCGAGGAACTGGACGCCGTGCTCGCCAGGGCGAAAGATATGGCCTCGGAAACGGGCGGCAAAGTGGCGATGGTCTACCTGGAAAGCCCCGGCAATCCGACCAACGCTCTCGTCGATATCGAAGCTGTGCGCGACGCGCGCGATGCCGCGCTCGATCCCGGCAGCACGCCGATCGCGATCGACAACACTTTTCTCGGGCCGCTGTGGCAGAGCCCCTTGCGACATGGCGCCGACATCGTCGTCTATTCGCTGACCAAGTACGCCGGCGGCCATTCGGACCTCGTGGCCGGAAGCGTTTCGGGCGCGAAGAAGTGGATGGATCCGGTCCGCAGCCTGCGCAACACGATGGGCGGCATCTGCGATCCCAACACCGCCTGGATGCTGCTGCGCAGCCTGGAAACGCTCGAGATCCGCATGCAGCGCGCGACCGAGAACGCGATCCGCGTGTGCGACTTCCTCGACGCTCACCCCAAGGTGGAAGGGGTCGGGTTCCTCGGCCTGCTCAAGGACCCGCGGCAGAAGGACATCTACCAGCGCCACTGCACCGGGCCGGGCAGCACGTTCTCGCTGTTCATCAGGGGCGGCGAGGCGGAAAGCTTCCGCTTCCTCGATACGCTCAAGGTGGCCAAGCTGGCGGTCAGCCTCGGCGGCACCGAGACCCTCGCCAGCCACCCTGCCGCGATGACCCACCTCTCCGTCGCCCCCGAGCGCCGGGCCCAGCTCGGGATCACCGACAACCTCGTGCGCATCTCGATCGGGATCGAGGATGCGGACGACCTGATCGCCGATTTCGACCAGGCGCTGGCGGCGGTTTAGGCCTGCACTGGAGATTGCGCCCGCGCCCTTCGACAAGCTCAGGGCGAACGGAGCCGGGCCGGGTAAGCCCCCACGTCCGTTCGTGGTGAGCTTGTCGAACCACGTCAGCGCGACGCCTCACATCTTGCGCTATCGTCCTTCGACAAGCTCAGGACGAACGGGAAGGGGTGTGGCTCAGCGCGCGCCTACTCTTGGACAACACCACATCCGTTCGTGGTGAGCTTGTCACCACATCCGTTCGTGGTGAGCTTGTCGAACCACGGACAGTGCGACGGCTGACATCTTGCGCTTGCGCCCTTCGACAAGCTCAGGGCGAACGGACATTGGGTGTAGCTCAGCGCGGCCGACTCTTGGACATCACTACATCCGTTCGTGGTGAGCCTGTCGAACCACGATTAGCGCAAGGCCTCAGATGCCGCTGGCGTCCTTCGACAAGCTCAGGACGAACGGGGTGAGGCAGGAAGGTTAGCTGGCTCGCGCCGCTACCCGCGCCACTGGCGGCGTTCCTCGGCCTGGCGCAGCACCTCGTAGGCTAGGCTGCAGGCGTGGAACTGCTTTGCCGCTTCCTCGTCGCCGGGGTTCACGTCGGGGTGGACTTCCTTGGCCTTGGCGCGCCAGGCCTTCTTGATCGCTTCGAAATCGGCATCGGCTTCGAGGCCGAGCACTTCGAGCGCGCGCATTTCGTCGCTGCTGCGGCTGCCGTCTCCGGAGCCCGCCCAGCCGTAATGCGACGCTTCGGTATAGCCGGCGCTGGCCTGCCGTTCGGTGCGGGCGCGGGCTTCCGCCTCTTCCTTGTCGAGGCCTTCGAAGTAGTCCCACTTGCGGTTGTATTCCGCCGCGTGGCGCTGGCAGAAGTACCAGCGGTCGGGGTTGTTCGGGGCCTTGGGCGCGGGGCAGTCCCCCGGCTCGTCGCAGCCGTGGCGGTCGCACAGGCGCACGGTCGTGGTCTCGCGAGCGCCCGCGTAGCCGCGCCAGCGGGGGAAGCCCCAGTCTATCGAGCGGCGCGGTCGGTTCACGGCTGCACTTCCATTTCCATTACACCTTAAGTGGCATGCGGGCCCCGCCCTGCCAAGCGCCCATTCCGCGACACTTCGAGACAAATGCTGCATTGCAATATGGCTGGAGCGCACGATATGGGCGCGGCAAGGAGTCTCGACGTGAGCAAGCAGTTGTCCGTTTCCGCCGCCTTCTCCATCTTCGCGATGGCGGCTTTCGTGCTGTTTGCGCCCCAGGCGCCGCGCCAAAGCGAAACGGGCGCGACGACCCTTGCCGCCGCGCCCGCGTTCAAGGCCTCGCTGCCGGACTTCTGAGGAAGCCCGGAGCGAAAGCGCCTTAGTTCATCACGATCGTAACGGCGCGCCGATTCTGCGCCCACGATGCTTCGTCCGAACCGAGAGCGACCGGGCGCTCCTTACCATAGCTGACCGTGTTCACGCGGGCGGCAGGCACGCCCAGGCTGACGAGATAGTTCTTCGCCGCGTTGGCGCGCCGCTCGCCAAGGGCGAGGTTGTAGTCGCGCGTGCCGCGCTCGTCCGCGTGGCCTTCGATCGTGGCGCGGGCGTTCGCGTACTGCTGCAGGTACTGCGCCTGGCTGCGCAAGGCGGCGGCATCCTGGCTGTCGATGTCGTACTTGTCGGTATCGAAGTAGATCGTGTCCTGCGTGCCGATCACCGACTTGAAGTGCGCCTGCGTGCCGGGAAGCGCACCGGCCGGGCCGGTGGGCGCGGGCGTCACGCTATCGGTCGGCTGCGGGGCCGGCGGCAACTGCTCGGGCGCCTTCTTGGCGCAGGCCGACAGGGCCAGCGCGCTGGTGGCGATGAGGGTAATGGCGAGACGGTTCATCTCTGAATCTCCTTCTTGTTATATCGCGCCGCGCAGAGCCCACGCGGGGCCCCGAGAGGGACAACGCGCTTATGGCAATACCGGTCCCCAAGCCGGATCCGATGCTCCGACCGGCGTTGCGAGACGCCGTTCGTTACGTCCTGTCAAATCGACCTGCCAGATCGTGGCGTCGCCCGAGCCCCGCTCCGTGCGGAAGAACTGCACGATGCGGCCGTTGGGGCTCCAGGTCGGCGCCTCGTCCTGCCAGCCGTTGGTGAGATGGCGCAACCCGCCGCCCGACGGGTTCATCACCGCCACGCGGAAGCCTCCGCCGATATGGGTGAAGGCGATCAGGTCGCCGCGCGGGCTCCATTCGGGCGTGGCCGCGCGGCCGCCGAAGAAGCTGATGCGGCGCTGGTCCGATCCGTCGGCGTTCATGATGTAGATCTGCTGGCTGCCCGAACGGTCGCTCTCGAACACGATCCGGCTGCCGTCGGGCGAATAGGAACCGCCGACGTCGATGCCGGGCGTGTTGGTCAGCCGTGTGCTGCGCCCGCCGGTCGCCGGGACCGAGTAGATGTCGGTGTTGCCGGCGACCGCCATCGAATAGAGGATCGTGCGACCATCGGGCGACCAGCGCGGCGCGAACGTCGGGTTCGTGCTCTCGGTCACCAGGTTCTGCCGGCCGCTGCCGATGTCGTAGACGTAGATCCGCGGATTGCCGTTGAGGTAGCTGAGGTAGACGATCTTCGAATAGTCGGGCGAATAGCGCGGCGTCAGCGCGGTCGACTGCCCGTTGGTGATGAAGCGGTGGTTGGCGCCGTCGGAGTCCATGATCGCCAGGCGCTTCACGCGGGCGTTCTTCGGCCCGGTTTCGGCGATATAGGCGATCTTGGAATCGAAGAACGGGCTTTCGCCGGACAGGCGCGAGTAGACGAGGTCGGCGCACTTGTGCGCGGCCCGGCGCCACTCGGCGGGCTGGACCACCCAGCCGGCGCGCGCCAGCTCGCTGCCCAGCGCGACGTCGTAGAGGTAGCAGCCGACGGTCAGGCGCCCGTCTCCCGCAGCGCGGACATAGCCCTGGACCAGCATCTCGGCGCTGCGGCCGCGCCAGGTATCGAACGCCGGCGCGGTGATCTGCGGATAGCTCGGGCGCGGCAGGGAGTCCGGCCCGACAGGGCGGAACAGGCCGTTGTTGCGCAGGTCGTTGAACACGACCCGCGCGAGCTCGTGCCCGAGCGCACCGGTGCCCTGCGAGTTCGCCGGGGTCGGCTGGTCGCGGTCGGTCGCGAAGGTGGGGATGGCGATGCCGAGATCCTGCCACGCGCTTTCGTCCGTGACGGTGAAAGTCAGGCCGCCCTGGTCCTCTCCGGCAGGCTGTGCCGGAGCGGGCTGCTGCGGCTGCGGCTGCGGCTGGGGCGCTTGCGCGGCGGCCGGGGCCGACACCAGGGCGGCAATGGCGAGAAGGAGATAATGCTTCATCACAGGTTCCTATCGAAACGAGCGCCGCGCACGGACTTCCACGCGTCGTAAAATTCATCGGGCAGATTGAACGGCGCCGCCAGTTGCACGGCGCGGATCGCCCGCTCGGCATGGAGCGGCGCCTGCGGGCGGTTGGAATCGTTGATGCCCTGCTGGTCCACAACCCGGGGCCGCCCTTTCAGGCTGCCGTCGGGATTGAGCTCCCAACTCAGGATCGTGACAAGCTTTTCCGCGTCGACGCCTTGCGGCGCGTTCCAGTGCGGCTTGATCTGGCGGATGATTGCAGATGTGATCGAGGCCTGCTCGGCCGGCCCGGCGCGCGCCGCGGGCGTGCCGCGGCTCTCGCTGCGCTCGCTGCCGCCCACGCCTTCGAGGAAGTCGTCGCCCAGACGGCTGCCGCCGGATCGGGTTGCCTGGGTCGGACGCGGCTCGGGCCGCGGGGTCGCCCTGGAGGTCGGCGCCGGCGCGGGCCGCGCGGAAGCGGCCGGCCGCGGAGCGGGGGTGCGCGTGACGGTAGGCTGGCGTGTCGGGCGCGGTGCGGGCTGCACCCGCTCGACCGGCCGCTCGATCACCGGCTCCGGGCGAGGCTGCGGCGGCTGCGGCTGGACCTCCGGTTCAGGCGGCGCGGGCTCCGGCGCCAGCACCGGGGCGATAGCGGCCTGCGGCTCGGCGGACGGATCGGGCGCCGTCGATTCCAGGCTCACCTCGCTCGCCAGGCTGACTTCCATCCGCTCCGGGATAGGCAGGCGCGTAGGCTCGTCGCGGACGTTGAACACCAGCGCGGCCACGAGCGCGACATGGGCAACCGCGGCCACGCCAAGCCCGACGCGCTCTTCGCGCCTGAGATGAGCGAATGGTGCCATCACCGCCACGGCTATGGAGCCTCGGCTGAACCCTGGGTGACCAGAGAAATGCGGTTGCACCCGGCACGGTTGAGCTCGCCCATCACGGCCATGACCCGCCCGTAATCGAGCACGCGGTCGGCCCGCAGCGTGATCAAGGGCGCATCGGCGGTCCCGCAGCCGAGCTGCTCGACTTCGTTGGGGAAGCTGCCGCGTTCGACCACGAGATCGTCCACGTAGATGAACCCTTCGCGGTCCACCGCGATGGTGATCTGGTCCGGTTCCTGGTCCAGCGCGTTGGCGCGGCTGTCCGGCAGCTCGATCGGCACGGCGCTCGCCAGCATCGGCGCGGTGACCATGAAGATGATCAGCAGCACCAGCATGACGTCCACGAACGGCGTGACGTTGATCTCCGCCATCGGCGTGCGCCGCTTCGAACGTCCGCGCCCGGAGGACTGAAGGCCCATCGCCACGACTAGCTCCTCCCCGGCACGGGGAGGGGGACCATCCGCAGGATGGTGGAGGGGGCCCGGCGGAACATCAGAGGTTGCGCTGGGCCCCCTCCGTCACCGGCCGGAGCTTGTCCAGAGCGACGCCGCAGGCGGCGTCGAAGGGGCCGGCGCCACCTCCCCGTTCCGGGGAGGATTTGCTGCAGACGCTCCATCACTGGCCCTCCAGCTCGCGGCTGATCTGGGCGTGCACCCGGTCTGCGAAGCGCTGCATGCGCGCCTCGAACGCGTTCACCCGGTGGCTGAAGCGGTTGTAGGCGATGACGGCCGGGATGGCGGCGAACAGGCCGATGGCGGTGGCGAACAGCGCTTCGGAGATGCCGGGAGCGACGACCGCGAGCGAGGAGTTCTGCTGCTCGCCGATCTGGAAGAAGCTGTTCATAATGCCCCAGACGGTGCCGAACAGCCCCACGAACGGCGCGACCGAGCCGGTGGTGGCGAGAAAGTTGAGACGTTCGGCAAGGGAGTCCGCTTCCGTCGCGACTTGCCCTTCCATCGCCAGCGCCACGCGCGACCGGGTGCCTTCGCGATCGGCCACGCGGCCGCCTGCTCCGGTCGAGTGCTGCAACTCGCTCAGACCCGCGGCGGCAACGCGGGCCGACGGCACGTCCTGCCGGCGCCGACCTTCGAGCAGCGTCTCAGGCTCCTTGGCCAGCAGGAATTCGCGCTCGAACGCGGCGCTGCGGCGGGAGACCTTGCCCATCCGCAGGGAGAAGCTGACGATGATCGCCCAGACCCAGATGCTGGCCAGGACCAGTCCGACGATCACGATCTGCACGACAATGTCGGCGTCGCGGAACAGCTGCAGGGGGTCGAGCCGGGTCGGCGCAGCCGCGGTGGCGGCTGCGAGGAGGGAGACGGTTGTCATGCTGATTTCGTATCACCCATAAATGTTGCAAATGCTGTGCGCCAGGGATCGGGCTGACGCCGCGGCCGTCCATCCGGCCCAACGAAGCCGACGCGCAATTGTGCCTCGGCGAGCAGATCCTCCCCTCGCAGCGCCTTCTGGTGCAGGCGGCAGGACGCGGCACGAAGTTCGACCGGCCGCGTGGAAATGACGATATCATCGTCGAGCTTGGCCGGCGCGGCATAGCGGATTGCCAGGTCGGCGACGGCATAGGCGCCCTCGCCTGCCTCGACAGCCGCGCGCTGGTCTATGCCGAGCAGACGCAGCAGGTCGGAACGGGCCCGCTCGAACCATTTCAGATAATTGGCATGGTAGACGATGCCGGACAGATCGGTATCCTCGTAGTAGACACGCACAGGGAACCAGTGCTGCGGGCCCTCCAGGAGCCCGGAGGATGGTTTTGGATGGCGCGCCATATATGAACGCTGCCTTACGAATCGCCGAGTCGCGCGGCAAGTGCCAAGCGGGCCGAACGGTTACGAAGCCGCGATCATCCGCCCCAGCGGAGCGCCGCCGAACAAATGCACGTGCAGATGCGGCACTTCCTGTCCCCCGTGGCGGCCGACGTTGGCGAGCAGCCGGTAACCGGGATCGACCAGCCCCTGCTCGCGGGCGACATGGCCCACGGCGCGGATGAAGCCGGCAATCTCCTCCGGCTCGGCACGAGCGGAGAAATCGTCCCAGCTGACCCATTCGCCCTTGGGAACGACCAGGATATGCACCGGCGCCTGCGGGGCGATGTCGTGGAAGGCGAGCGCCCATTCGTCCTCGTAGACCTTGTTGCACGGGATCTCCCCGCGCAGGATCTTCGCGAACACGTTCTCGCGATCGTACGGCAGGGTCGGATCGATCGGCATCAGGCTCCCCTCGAGGCTTTCTCGTCGATGCCGGACACGCCTTCCCGCTGGTCGAGCTCGGCGAGCACGTCGGCGAGCGGGATATCCTTCTCCTGCAGCAGCACGAGCAGGTGGAAGAGCAGATCGGCCGCTTCGCCGGTCAGTTCCTCGCGCGTGCCGGAGAGGGCGGCGATCACCGCCTCGACCGCTTCTTCGCCGAGCTTGCGGGCGATGACCGGAAGGCCGCGGGCGCGCAGCTGCGCGACGTAGCTCTGTTCGGGAGACGCCGAGCGGCGCCGGGCGATCGTGGCTTCGAGGCGGGTCAGCGTGTCCATGCGCGCCCGGCATGGCGCAGCGGGACGCGCCGCGTCAATCCTGCTCGCGATCCTTGTCCGGCCGGCGCATCGAGGCGCGGCGGCCGACGATCACGCCGAGGATGCCGAGAGCGAACAGGGTCAGCTGCGATCCTTCGGGCACTTGCGAGCCCTCGCCGGCCAGGACCGGCGCGGCGGAAAGAAACAGCCAGAGCGGGATGAGGATGCGGGCGACCATGCACCCGGCCTTTGTCCCGCCGGGCGGCGGCCGCAAGCGGGCAAAGATGAACGTCCCGTACCGGGACCATCAGCCCCGCGCCGGCAGGCCCGCGGCCCTCAGCGCGGCGTGCGCTTCGGCGATGCTGTAAGTGCCGAAATGGAAGATCGAGGCGGCGAGGACGGCGCTGGCATGCCCTTCCCTGACGCCTTCGACGAGATGCTCCAGCGTGCCGACGCCGCCGCTCGCGACGACCGGTATCGAGACCGAGTCGGCGATCGCGCGCGTGAGCTTGAGGTCGTAGCCGCGCTGGGTGCCGTCGCCGTCCATCGAGGTGACGAGCAGCTCGCCCGCGCCCAGTTCGGCGAGCCTGACGGCGTGTTCGACGGCATCGATGCCGGTCGCTCGCCGGCCGCCGTGGGTGAAGATCTCCCAGTGATCGTGGCTCCACCTCGCGTCGACCGAGGCGACGACGCACTGGCTGCCCATGCGGGCGGCGATGTCGGACACGACCTCCGGACGGGCGACGGCGGCGCTGTTGACCGCCACTTTGTCCGCGCCGGCGAGCAGCAGCGCGCGGGCGTCGTCCACCGTCCGGACGCCGCCGCCGACCGTCAGCGGCATGAAGCAGACTTCCGCAGTGCGCCGGACGATGTCGAGCAGGGTGCCGCGGCCTTCGTGGGTCGCGGAGATGTCGAGGAAGCACAGCTCGTCCGCGCCGGCCTTGTCGTAAGCCTGCGCCTGTTCGACCGGGTCGCCGGCGTCGCGCAAGTCGACGAAGTTGACGCCTTTGACCACGCGGCCCTCGGCCACATCGAGGCAAGGGATGACCCGGATGCGGACGGTCATAAATCCTCCCCGGCACGGGGAGGGGGACCGCCGCCGAAGGCGGTGGTGGAGGGGGCCCGCCATCTGGCGCAGCGCGTGCGGCGGGCCCCCTCCACCATCCCCGGAACAAGTCCGGGGCTGGTCCCCCTCCCCGTGCCGGGGAGGATCGGGTTCCTCGCGGCGCTCACCCGCGCCCTGCCATCTGGATCGCGGCGGTGAGGTCCAGCCGGCCGTCGTAAAGCGCGCGGCCGGTGATCACCCCTTCGATGCCGTCGTCAGCATGCAGTGCGAGCATGCGGATGTCGTCGAGGCCCTTTACGCCGCCGCTGGCGATCACCGGCAGATCGGTGCGCCGGGCGAGATCGACGGTCGCTTCGATGTTGCAGCCCTTGAGCATGCCGTCGCGGCCGATGTCGGTGAACAGGAGGCTGGCGACGCCGGCGTCTTCGAAGCGGCGGGCCATGTCCGTCACCGGCACGTCGGACAGTTCGGCCCAGCCCTCGGTGGCGACCATTCCGTCGCGGGCGTCGACGGCGACGACAATGCCGCCGGGAAACTCGCGCGCCATGTCCTTGACGAACTGCGGGTCCTTCAGCGCGGCGGTGCCCATCACCACGCGGGCGACACCGAGGTCGAACCAGCCTTCGACCGCTTCCGGCGTGCGGATGCCGCCGCCGAGCTGCACGTAGCCGGGGAAGGCTTCGATGATCGCCTCGACCGCCGCGCGGTTCTCGGCACGGCCGGCGAACGAGCCGTCGAGATCGACCACGTGGAGGTGCTGCGCGCCGGCTTCGGCGAACAGCAGGGCCTGGGCGGCGGGGTCGTCGCCGTAGACGGTGGCGCGGTCCATGTCGCCTTCGGCGAGGCGCACGACCTGGCCGCTCTTGAGGTCGATGGCGGGGAATACGATCATCGCCGCGCGGTAATGCGGCGGACCGGGTTTCGCAATCACCAACCTCCCGGTGGCGGCGGCGCTACTCCGTCCCGCCTTTCGAAGGCACGAACATGTCCTTGGGGATGTGCGTGATGCGGCAGGCAAGGTCCGCCTCTCCGCTGGCGACGATGAAGTGATCACCCGCATCAACGATCCCGGTCGAGAACACGACGTCGCGGACGTACATCAAGTCGTCCAGCGGCCGGGTGAGTTCCGCGTTCGCCTCCATCAGCGGAGGGTGGCTGGTGGCGATCACTTTCCACGGCTCCTCCGGATCGAGCAGCGACCAGTATGTGCGATAAATGCCGACGATCTCGTGCGGTTCGACCCCGTGCCACAGCGACAGCCAGCCGCGCTGTCCGGCGATCTCGGTCAGGATCGGCGGAGTGCCGCCGCCGATCCGCGCGGTTGAGGGCGTCCCCGCATGCGGGCGGATGTGCGGTTCGATGTGCGGCATCCAGTGCAGCGCATCGGGGCTGGAGGCGATGTTGATCGACGGGCCTGCGTGCCAGGGGCTGTCCGGCGGATAGGCGAAGAACAGCGCCCCGAGCGGGCGGGTCTGCGCCCAGTACTTGCCGCCGATCAGCCCTTCGAAGATCAGCATGTCCTTGTTCTGGTGGTCGAGGACGATGCCCTCGAACGTCCAGTCGAGCGCGTTGTCGGAGCTGTAGAGCGTGGTGGAGTGCCGTTCCGGGCTGACCGAGCAGGTGGTCATCAGGTAGCGATCGCCGACTTTACTGATCCGCGCGTCTTCCACCCCGTAGCACTGCCAGGTGCCGGCGGGCGCGATCGCCTTGTCGTAGTGGATCTGCACGATCTCCAGACCGTCGGGCGTGACCTCCACCGGCAGGAGCCAGGAGAGCGAAGTCAGCGCCATGACCTTCCAGCCATAGCCGTGGAGCTGGAACTTGCGCGGATCGGCGGTGTCGGCGAGGTTGAGCGGCCAGGCGTCGAGCACGTAGCCTTCCTGCGGATCCCAGCGGATCGCATGGACGTGATTATCGAAGATCGGCTTGCGCAGGGCTTCGGCGACGCGGACGATCAGCAGCAGGTTCCCATTTGGGAGCTGCGTCATCCCGGGATTGAACGCGCCGAGAACATAGGTTTCGCAGTCCAACTGGCCTGCGAGCGGCGAGCGTGACAGGTCAATATCGCCCGGGCACAGAACGAGTTGATCGACCGGGAAGGTGCTTGCCCCCTTGTTGCTGGTCATGGCGTCCATGATCTAATCCTTGATGCGCGGCTCGACCCGCATCAGCGACACGACGGTCCGCCTGGGCTGGCAAAGGAAGAAGTGCGCGGCAGCGGCGATGTCCTCCGCGCGCAGCATCTTGGCCTGGTGGATCATCTCGCGCTGTTTTTCGACCGGGATCTCCGGCAGCTGCATGTCGGTGCCGACCAGGCCGGGCTCGATGTTGCCGACCTTGATATCCTTCTCGGCAAGCTCCTTGCGCAGCGCCTCGGCGAAGGCCTCCACGCCGGTCTTGGTGGCGACGTAGACGGTCGACTCCCCGCCGCGCGACACGGCCGACATCGAGCCGATGAACAGGATGTCGCCGCCCGGCCCCATCCGCTCCACCACGCGCCGCGCGGTTGTCATCATGTGGGTGAGGTTGGTGTCGACGATGTAGCGGATCTTGTCGACTTCGGTGTCGCCGACGCCGTCCGCCGGCAGCCCGGCGTTGATCACCGCGATGTCGATGCCGCCGAGGTAGCTTTCCGCCTCCTCCACGAAGCGGTCGACATCTTCCTGCCGGGTGAGATCGATGTTGATCCCGTCGCCCTCGCCCACTTCGCGGATCCGCTCGAGCGCGTCGTCGAGATGCTCGGGCGTGCGGCCGCAGACGAAGACTTTCGCGCCTTCCGCAGCGAGCAGTACCGCGATCGCCCGGCCTATGCCGGTCGTGCCGCCGGTGATCAGCGCCTTGCGGCCCTTCAGCGAGGGCATCTCGGTGTGTGCGTCGGACAAGTTTTTGGGATCGGCCTCGGCCATGAAAATCGCCTCCTTTTTCGATGCGGAGACGTTCTGGCTAGCGCCCGGTTCCTGCAAACTTCGTGCGTGTATGACGCCTCGCGAGGGACCGTGGAGCGAGCGCCTGTCGTGGTTCGACAAGCTCACCACGAACGGGATGTGGGGTCACAAGCTCACCACGAACGGGATGTGGGGTCATGAGATCAGCGGAACGGGTCCCGGTCCATTCGCCCCCAACCCGTTCGTCCTGAGCTTGTCGAAGGACGAATGGGCCCGAGCCCGCCCTTAGGGCCGCCAGTCGAGGAAGCGCGCGAGCAGTGCGAGCCCGTAGGCCTGGCTCTTTTCCGGGTGGAACTGCACCCCCAGCAGGTTGTCGCGCGCCACGGCGGCGACGAGCCCGCCGCCGTGATCGGTCATTGCGGCGATTTCGCGCCCGTTGTCGGGCACGAAGTGATAGGAATGGAGAAAATAGGCTTCGCCCGGCACGACCAGTTCGGCACCGTCGTGGTGCGGCAGGGGGGAGACGTCGTTCCAGCCCATGTGCGGGATCTTGATCGCGGGATCGGTCCGCTCGATCGGTTCGACCTGGCCTTCGATCCAGCCGAGCCCGGGAGTGATGCCGTGCTCCAGCCCCCGCTCCGCCATGAGCTGCATGCCGACGCAGATGCCGAGGAACGGCACCCCGCCTTGCAGGACCCGCTCCTCGAGCGCTTCGACCAATCCGGAGATCGCCCCGAGCCCTTCCGCGCAGGCCTTGAACGATCCGACGCCCGGCAGCACGATCCGCTGAGCGCCGCGCACAGCGTTCGGGTCGGCGGTAACCGCAACCCGTTCCGCCCCGGCCGCCTTCAGCGCGTTGTGGACCGAGTGGAGATTGCCCGCGCCGTAATCGATCAGCGCAACGGCGTCAGCCACCGAGCTGGCCCTTCGTCGAGGGGATCGCCCCGCCCTTGCGCAAGTCGAGCTCGACCGCCTGGCGCATGGCGCGGGCGAAGCCCTTGTAGATCGCCTCGCACACGTGATGATTGTTCTGGCCGTAGAGCAGCTGGATGTGGAGCGTGATGCCGGCAGCTTGGGCGACCGAGTGGAACCAGTGCTCGATCAGCTCGGTGTCCCATTCGCCGAGCTTCTCCTGCGTGAAGCGGGCTTTCCACACGAGGTACGGGCGGCCGGAGATGTCCAGCGCGACGCGGGCCAGGGTCTCGTCCATCGGCGAGTAGGCGGTGCCGTAGCGGCCGATGCCGGCTTTGTCCCCCAGCGCGTCCGACAGCGCCTGGCCGAGCGCGATGGCGCTGTCCTCGGTCGTGTGGTGCTGATCGATGTGCAGGTCGCCGTCGACCTTGAGGGTGACGTCGATCAGCGAATGGCGGCTGAACTGTTCCACCATGTGATCGAGGAAACCGATGCCGGTGGAGACGTCGTACGCCCCCGTCCCATCGAGGTTCACCTCGACGAGAATCTTGGTCTCGGTCGTGTCGCGGCTGATCCGGCCCGTGCGCATGGCCCTGCGCTATAGGCGGAAACGCATCGCTGGCAACTCCCCGCGACACGTTCCTGCTTGACCGCGACGCGCCGTCTCGCCACCTATCCGACTGATATGAGTAACGATACGCCCGACAGCCTGATCCCCTACGACGAGATCGTGCAGGAAGCCTTGCGCGCCGTGGTCGGCCGCGTGCTGCGCGAGGTGGTGAGCAACGGCAGCGAACTGCCGGGCGCGCACCATTTCTACATCACGTTCAAGACGGGCGCAGCGGGCGTTTCCATCCCGAAGAACCTGCGCGAGCGGTTCCCGGACGAAATGACCATCGTCCTGCAGAACAAGTTCTGGGACCTGATCGTGGACGAGGACGGGTTCAGCGTCGGCTTGTCGTTCAACCAGGTGCCGGCGAAGCTGGAGATCCCGTTCTCCGCGATCACCGCCTTCGTCGATCCGGCGGTCGATTTCGGGCTGCAGTTCCAGGCGGCCAGTGGCGACACGGGCCCGCCCGAGCACGACGATGCGCAGAACGATGCGCCGGGCGCCGGGCCGGAACGTGGACCGACGCCGGACGTTACCGCTCCCGACGACGGCTCCAACGTCGTCACGGTCGATTTCGGCCGCAAAAAGTAACCGCGCGGCCCGCCGCGCTTCAGGGGCGAGGCCATGTCCGAGAAGCACAACCTGCCGGCGAAACTGACCGATCGCGGCGGCCGCGCCGTTCGCAAGGTGGTGACCAAGACTCGGAGCGGCGTCCGCAAGGTGCCCGGACCGAGCCCGAACTCCGCGACCAACCTGCTCGTCGCCGATATCGCGATGCGCACTGTCATGCGCCTGTTCAGGCGTAGCGTCGAGAAGGGCCTGCTCGGCGCGCGTTTCGATCCGGCGAAGGCCCACGAGATCGTGGAAGGCCGCACGCTCGGAAAGACCCTGTTGAGCGCGGCGGCAGCGCGGGTGGCGACCGGTTCGGTCCCCGGAGCTATGCTGGTTGGCGGCGGAATCCTCGGCAAGGCACTGCTCGATCGGACGGTGGGTCGAAGAAGGGCGATCCGCAAAGGCGATCGCGCGCTGGCGGAGCAGGCCGAAAAAGCCTGAGCGTAGCTGCGCAAAGCGGCGCCGCGGGGCTTGATTTCGCCCGCCCGCCTGCGCCAACAGCGTGCATGGCTCCTTCGCAAACTCCCGGTTCCAATTCGCTCAAGCGGCGCGGGCTGATGTTCGTGCTCTCCTCCCCCTCCGGCGCGGGGAAGACGACGATCGCCCGCCGGCTCCTGGCCGAGGACGACGAGATCGCCATGTCGGTCTCCGTCACCACGCGGCCGATGCGCCCCGGCGAGGTCGAGGGCCGCGACTACCAGTTCGCCGACCGCGCCCGGTTCGATGCGATGGTCGAGGCGAACGAGTTCCTCGAGTGGGCCGAAGTCTTCGGCAACTGCTACGGAACGCCGAAAGCGCAGATCAAGGCCGGCCTGCGCGAAGGGCAGGACTTCCTGTTCGACATCGACTGGCAGGGCACGCAGCAGCTCTACCAGCGGATGGAGACCGACGTGGTTCGGGTGTTCCTGCTGCCGCCGAGCATCGAGGAACTGGAACAGCGCCTGCGCGGCCGCGGGACCGACAGCGAAGAGGTGATCGAGGGGCGCATGGCCCGCGCCAAGGCCGAGATCAGCCATTGGGACGGGTACGACTACGTGGTGATCAACGACGACGTGGAGGCCTGCTTCGGCAAAGTCCGCGCGATCCTGGATGCCGAACGCCTGCGCCGCGCACGACAGACCGGCCTGGTGGACTTCGCGCGCAACCTGATGCGCTGACCTAAGCCTTCTTCCGGTAACCACCCTGGCCGCGGATCATCTTCCGATGGGCCTTCTGCTTCTTGACGAGGTACATCGTCAGAAGCAGCGCGCCAAGCGCGAGGACCGCAATCAGCAGATACGCGATAACCAGTCGAGCTTCCATTTTTGCGACCCTGAATGCTGGCAAAATGCGCAGCGTTCGGAAATGGTTGCGGCCGGGATAGGTTCCCGGCCGCCGTCGCCTGCAACCTAGAACTCGCGCGACCAGCTGAGCGCCACGCCCTTGTCGTCGGGGAGCGCGGCGTAGTGGCCGGGATCCTTGCGGTAGAACAGGCTGGCCGAGGCATCGCCGGTGAACAGCGGCCCGCGCCAGGCGATCTCGCCGGTCAGCTCGCGGCCTTGCGGCGCAAGGGACATGCTGCGGATGCCGTAGATCGGGCTGAGCGTTTCGTAGCTGTAGTCCACCGGCAACTGCAGGTTCAGCCCGCCCCGCTCGACCCGCAGCGGCTGCGAGACGCGGAAGGCCAGGCTGTCGCCGGGCGAGAACACCGCGCTTCGGGTGAGGTCCAGCGCCCAGGCGCGGCTGGCCAGACGCGAGCCCGCCGCGACGGCCCCACCGCTGCGGGCGAAAGTCCACCCGTGGCGCATGGCCGCGCCGAGGCGCCAGTTGTCGGCGAGGTCCCAGCCCGCCTGTGCATCGAGGAACAGCGTGTCCGCCCCGGAAACCCCGAAAGCATTGTGGAAGCGCGCGCCGAGCATCGTCGTGTCCTCGCGCATCCAGTTGAGGCCGAGCGCCGCGTGCACCCCGCCGAAGCGGCGATCGAGACCGAGCCCGAAGGTCTGCACGTCGCCGCGTTCGCGCTCTCCGCGCAGCTCCGCGGCACGGCGCATGACCGAGGCGGACAGCGTCTCGCCGCTGTCGGCGCTCAACGTCAGGCCCCACGGGCCGAGCCGGCGGCGAACGGCCACGGCCGCGTCCGTGCTGCGGTAAAGCCCCTCGTCTCCCACCGCTCCGCCGGCGATCATGAAGGCCGGGCGGTCCTGCCCCTGGAGCTGGGCCACGAGCCCGTCGGCGCTCTGGGCGAAAGCGAAGCCGACTTGCGTGGTCGGGGACAACTGCAGCGCGACCCGTGCCGCCAGAACGCGGGCGCCCTCGGCATCTTCCGGTGACAGGGTGAGCTGGCCGACGCGCGACGGTTCGCCAAGGCGGCCGCCGGCGTCGATGGTGAAGGCGAGGCTCGCCTTCTCGTTGCCGGCCACGAGCTGGCGCCGCTGGACCGCGAGCGAGCCGTGCAGCGGCTCGCTGACCCGCGCGCCGCCCATGGTTCCGGCGAGATCGATGCCGAAGGCGCGCTGGTATTCGTCCAGCACGATCGTCTGCAGCGAGGCGCGCTGTGCGGCATCGCCCATGGCCGGCGAAGTCGAACCGCTACTGTCGCCGGCTGCCATGGGCGTGGTCCCGCCGGCCAGGCTGGTGGTGCCGATCGGCTGGAACGCGCGTGCGATATCGAGGATCCCGCGGCCGTAGACCGGATCGGTGCCGGGAGCGCCCGCATCGAACGCGGAGCGCAGCAGGACGTCGACGATCTGCGCACCCGTCAGGCGCGGGAACGCCTGGGCCAGCAAAGCCGCCGCCCCGGCAATCTGCGGCGCGGAGAAGCTCGTGCCGGAGAACAGATAGGAGAAGCCCTCGCTGTCGACGTAGATCCTGCCGTCCTTGTAGACGCAGCAGATTGCCTGGCCGCGCGCGGCGAGGAACCGGTTCGGCTGATTGCCGGCCCGGTTGCTGAAGCTGGAGATGACGCCGTTCTCGTCCACCGAGCCGGCGACGATCACGCTGGTGCCGCCGGCGGCGTCGATGCCCGCGGCGAAGCTGTCCAGTTCCGCCTGGCCGTCGTTCCCGGCCGAGACGACGATCACCGCGCCGGCGTTCGCCGCGCGCTGCACCGATCGCCTGAGGACCGTGTCCGGCGCCCCGCCGCCGAGCGAGAGGTTGATGATCCTGGCTCCATTGGCGATCGCGTGATCCACCGCCCGGGAGATCGCGCCGTCGGAGAAGGTGCAATCGTCGTCGGTGTCGTTGGCGCCGCTGTCGCTGACGCAGGAACCCGGCGTGTCGGCGCGCAGGGCCATGATCGTGGCGTTCCAGGCGATGCCGACGATGCCGGTGTTGTTCCGCGCCGCAGCGGCGACGAGCGCGACGTTGGTGCCGTGGTCGTCGGTCGAATCCACGCCGCGGCTGCTGGTGTCGCTGTACACGTCGCGGGAGGCGGGCGAGATGCGCCCGGTGAACTCCGGACTGTCCATGTCGATGCCGGTATCGACGATGGCGATCGAGATGCCCTGCCCCGTGGCGCCCGCATTCCAGGCCGTGGCGGCGTTGTGCTGCAGCGGACCGTCGGACCGGCGGAACTCCGCCGTGTCGAACTGGGTCGGCACGGGCGATGGCGTGGGGCTGGGCGCGGGCGACGGGGCCGGCGTGGGAGCTGGCGTCGGAGTGGGTGTCGGTGTTGGCGTAGGCGTAGGCGTCGGTGCGGGCGTAGGCGTCGGTGCAGGCGCGGGAGCCGGGGCCGGTGTCGGTGAAGGTGCGGGCGCCGGGCTGGGCGTGCTGATCGCCCCCCCGTTGCCGCCGCCGCCACAAGCGCTGACCAGGACGAGCGCGGACACTGCGATCCCGGCGTGCAATCCGCGCGAGAAGGAGCTGCAGACCCTCATTTTCGATTGTTCCTCTGCGACCCGGCAAGGCCGAGAGAGCAGCCTCGCCAGTGAAAGATGCACGACCTTGACTCAACGTTCCCGTTGCCGGAACGGGACACGCCTTGCCCGGCGCCCGGCGCCGGTCTACCCGCCTTTCGCCCGCCGGTCTTGAACCGGCAGTGAACTCTATATTTTTTAAGGACCTACGATGACCGACAGCCTGGAAACCGTGATCGACGCCGCATGGGATTCGCGTGAGACGGTCACGCCCGGCAGCACCGATGTGCGCGAAGCGGTCGAAAGCGCGCTGGAACTGCTCGACAGCGGAGAGGCGCGCGTGGCCGAGCCTGACGGCCAGGGCGGCTGGCGAGTCAACCAGTGGCTGAAGAAGGCCGTGCTCCTGTCGTTCCGCCTTTACGACAACGCGCTGGTCGATGTCGGCGCGGCCGGCGCTCCGGCGTTCGACAAAGTGCCGAGCAAGTTCGCCGGCTGGGGCGAGGATCGCTTCCGCGAGGCCGGCTTCCGGGTGGTGCCGGGCGCCGTCGCGCGCCGCGGCAGCTTCATCGGCAGGGGCGCCGTGCTGATGCCGAGCTTCGTGAACATCGGCGCCTATGTCGGCGAAGGAACGATGGTCGATACCTGGGCGACGGTGGGATCGTGCGCGCAGATCGGCCGCAACGTGCACATCTCCGGCGGCGCCGGGATCGGCGGCGTGCTCGAGCCGCTGCAGGCCGGGCCGGTGATCATCGGCGACGGCGCGTTCATCGGCGCGCGGGCCGAAGTGGCCGAGGGCGTTCGTGTGGGCGAAGGCGCCGTCCTTTCGATGGGCGTCTACCTCGGCGCTTCGACCAAGATCGTCGACCGGGCGACTGGCGAGGTGCATCGCGGCGAAGTTCCGCCATACGCAGTGGTCGTGCCCGGCGCGATGCCGGGCAAGCCGCTGCCCGACGGGACGCCCGGCCCCTCGCTCTACTGCGCGGTGATCGTGAAGACCGTCGACGCGCAGACCCGCTCCAAGACCGGGATCAACGAGCTGCTGCGCGACTGAGCCAGGGGCTCGCAGCGGAACATTCGTCCTGCCTGACCGTATTTCCGGCGAACCCGCGAGGGGCGCAGATTACGGGAGGCAGCGACGATGGAACGCAGGGGCGACGAAGTTCATATCGACAGTGACGAAGCACGGGCCGGCTCGACGAACAACGTCGTGCGCTGGGTGCTGATCGCCGGCCTGCTGCTGGTGATCACCGCCTTCACGATCATCGTCTTGATCGGAAGCGCGAGCCAGGGCGACCACGAAGACGACGTCACCATGAAGGTCGATGCGCAGGACCAGAGCAGGGCCGGCGGCGAAAGCACCGACGGGATCGTCAGCGAAGGCGCCGACGAGCTCCCCGAGCCGGCGACCGAAGCGAACACCGAGGGCGAGGGCCGGATCGCGAACTGATCGCACCCCGCTTGGGCGGCGAGGCAGAGGAGACCTGACATGCCGGCGAAATCCAAGGCGCAGCAGAAGGCGGCCGGCGCCGCCCTTTCGGCCAAGCGCGGGGACAGCAAAGTCTCCGAGCTGCAAGGCGCTTCCAAGGGAATGTACGAGTCGATGACCGAAGACGAGCTCGAGGACCTGGCGAGCACCAAGCGCAAGGGCAAGCCGGAGCACGTCGACGACGACTGATGCCGCTGGACCGCTTCATCGAAGCCCAGGCGCCGGCCTACCATCGCGCCCTCGCCGAGTTGCGGGGCGGCGCCAAGCAGAGCCACTGGATGTGGTTCATCTTCCCGCAGATCTCCGGCCTCGGCAGAAGTCCGACCGCCCAGTTCTACGCCATCGCGGATCGCGCCGAGGCGCACGCCTACCTGGCCCACCCGGTCCTCGGCCGTAGGCTGCGCGAATGCACCGACGCAATGCTGGCCTGGGGCGGACGCAAGTCGGCCGAAGCCATCCTTGGCCCGATCGATGCGCAGAAGTTCAGGAGCTCGATGACGCTGTTCGAGGCTGTCGCGGAGGACGACGACCGCTTCGCGCAGGCGCTGGAGGCGTTCTACGCGGGCACGCGCGACCAGGCGACGCTCGACCGGCTGTGACGGGCTCCGCCGCGCCTACCCACCGGCCAGCGCCATGCCCCCAGCTTACTCGATCGTCAGGCCCACGACGCGCCAGCCGCCTTCCTCGCGATCGAGCGTGACCGTCTCCACCGCGTCTGCCTTGTTGGCGAAGCTTGTGCGAAACTTCACGACTTCATAGCCGTGAGGCGGAGCGGGGAGCTTCTCCTGGCTGACGAACGCGCGCGAGATTACCGTGCCGAGGGGCACGCGCACCTTTTCCGATACCGTGGCCCAGACCTCGGCAGTGTTGAGCTTCCGGAACGAGGTGCCGGTCGCGCGATAGCTTTCGTCCCACCGTCCCTGGTCCACCAAGGCCAGCCACTGACGGGCCGTATCCACCACCTCCGCGTTCGGGGCGGCGCGAACGGCAGCGGGGGCCGGCGGCGCGGTCGAAGCGGCGTTTGGCAAGGCGGTGAGCGCCAAAAGACTGAGAGCAAGCGTCATGAGCAGAACTCCGATCACTATCCAGGGAAGGCGGTGCACCCGCCCTGCGCCGGGGATCGGCGCGATTCCCTGATCGATCAGAGCCGGGGGGGAATCTCCCCCCATTTTCACGTCCCCTAAGAATTGGGGGTCGAAGGAGTCAGGTCGCCCCTGTTCGGCCGCCAGCAGAAGGCGTGCGGCCTCGCGGCTGCTCGATACCGCCATCTTGCGCCGCGCATCGCGAAGCCGTTCGTTGATCGTGTGGACCGAGAGGCCGAGGCTGCGTGCGATCGATTTCGCGTCATGGCCGCGAACGATGAGGCGGAGCGTCTCCTTCTCCTTCTCCGTGAGCGCCCAATCGTCTTTCTGCACGGGCGTGTTCATGCCGGGAGTCTAGGAGACGCGCTTCGCCGCAGATACCCCAAAAAATTTGGTGGCACGAGGCGGCATCAGCCGACAAGACGGGCAAGAGCCTGAGCAGCGGCGGGCGCGCGTTCCTTGGCGCCGTTGATCATCAGGGCGAAGACGTCCCCGCCCTTCCCTCGGCTCGCCGCCGGGTCGCCGGCGTAAGCCAAACCCTCCGGGGCCTCGCCGGCGGCCCAGGCGCGGCAGAGGGCGGCGATGCGCTGGATGTCTTCGGCCGGATATCCGGTGGGCTCTTCCGCCACGAGGTTCTTGCAGCGCAAGTAGGCGAAGTCGGCGGTGCGGTCGGCGATCGGCGTGCGGCCCTCCTGTTCGCACCAGACGATCGCCGCGCCGGCGGCGCGGGCGAGGTCGACGAACTGCGGGCAGGCGAAGCTTTCGTGTCCGACCTCGACGGCGTGGCGCAGGCGGACGCCTTTGTGCTCCACCGGCAGCAGCGCGAGGAAGGCGGCCATGTCCTCCGCCTCGAACCGCTTGGTGCCCATGAACTGCCAAACGATGGGTCCGAGGCGGTCGCCCAGTTCCTCCAGCCCTTGCCCGAAGAACCTGGCGAGCGCATCGCCGGCGCCCGCGAGCACTTTGCGGTTGGTGACGTAGGAGGACCCCTTCAGGGTGAACACGAATCCTTTGGGCGTCTGCTCGCGCCAAGTGCGGAAGCTCTCCGGTTTCTGGAGCCTGCGATATGTGCCGTTGATCTCGATCACGCCGACCTGACGGGACGCCCATTCGAGCTCGCGCTTCTGCGCCAGGGCTTCGGGGTAGAAGGTGCCCTTGCGCCACTCCGGGTAGACCCAGCCGCCGATGCCCGCCCTGATCGCCATCCGGCCAGCCTATCCCGGCAAGGAACCGAACCCCGCTATTTGCGGTTTCCTGTGCCGGGAGAGCGACGAAAGGAGCTCGCATGGCGGTCGAGGCAATCTGGAACGATCAGGTGATCGCCCACAGCGAGAAGACCGTGGTGGTCGAAGGCAACCACTACTTCCCGCGGGACGATGTCGACACGTCGGTGCTGGAGAAGAGCGCCACTACCTCCGAATGTCCGTGGAAGGGCACTGCGCACTACTATAGCATCGACCTCGACGGAGAGCGCAACGAGGATGCCGCCTGGTACTACCCGGATCCCAAGCCGGAGGCGGAGAAGATCCGCGGGCATATCGCCTTCTGGAACGGAGTGGAGATCGTCGAGGAGTGAGCCCGGTCAAAATCGTCATCGAGGAACTGCGCTTGTCGCCCCATCCGGAAGGCGGCTGGTTCCGCGAGACGTGGCGCGCCCCCGCCGCCGAGGGGGAGCGAGCGCAAGCGACCGCGATCCTGTTCCTGATCGAAGCCCACCAGCGTTCCCACTGGCACAAGGTCGACGCGTCCGAAGTCTGGCTGTGGCACGCCGGCGACCCGCTGCTGCTGTCGCTGAGCGCGAGCGACGAAGGCCCTGTGCGCAAGATCCGCCTGGGGCCCGACGTTATCGCGGGCGACATGCCGCAGTATGTGGTCGATGCGCACGAATGGCAGTCGGCCGCGCCGCTGCCGGGCAAGGCCGGCTATACCCTGGCCTCGTGCGTGGTAACGCCCGCGTTCGAGTTCTCCGGCTTCACCCTCGCCCCGCCCGAGTGGCACCCGGGCGGGTGAGACGGGCCGCCTACTTCTCCTTGCCGGCGACGCCGTAGTTGATCTGCGCGTTGCGGGTCTTCTGGAACTCCGGAACGGACATGCCCTTCATCGCCGCATAGATGTCGATGTTGCCGATGCCGGTCACGGCGCCGAGCTTCTCCAGCATGAAGAAGATCACGCCGTAGTGGATCATGCCGATCCAGTCGCGTTCGCGCACGAGGCGCTTCTCCTCGTCGCTGAGGCCGGCCTGGGCCATCGCCGCTTCCTCGTCTTCCCGGAACAGCTTGCGGACGGCCGGATCGGTCAGCGAGTGGAGGAAGTGGTTGAGGCGGAAGCCGCGGACCGAGCGTTCGATGGTGAAGGGGTAAGTGCCCTCCATCTTCTCCACGCCCTTGTAGTCCCACTCCATGCGCTCGCGCAGCGCCTCGTCGCTCTCGGCGGGAGGCGCGACGTCGCCCTTGTCGTTCAGGATCATCGTCGCGATCGGGCACATCGACGGGAGGAAGTAGGTCTTGTGCGTGACTTCCACCTCTTCCGACAGCGCGCCGCGCATCATCAGCCACATGACCACCTCGGCGCCTTCCCAGCCGCCCAGCTCCGCCAGCTTGGCGATCGGGTAGTCGAGCAGCGCTTCGGGGTTCTTCTCGAGCAGGTCCATGAACTTGTCGTCCCACTCGGGATTGTTGAAGCCGCAGGCCTCGCCGTGAACCTGGTGGCTGAGCCCGCCGGTGCCGGCGATCGCCACCTTGATGTCCTCCGGGTAGGACTGGATCGCGCGGCGCAGCGACTTGCCGAACTTGTAGAAGCGGCGGGCCGAGGGCAGCGGCACGGTCAGCACGCCGCAGACGATCGGCAGCAGCTTCACCGCCCAGCCGTTCTCGGCATCGTGGTCGACCATGACCGACAGCGGCGAGAACGCGCCGTGATCGAGGCCCTTGCCCTGGAAATAGCTGAGGTCGAACTCGTCGGCGACCATGACTTTGGCGACATGCTCGGCGAACTTCGGGTCGCCCATGATCGCCGGGATGTCGCGCGGGCCGCCGCCTTCGTCGGCCGCTTCGAATTTCTCGCCGACGCCCAGCGCGAAGTGGCTGTAGTGGTCGAAGAACGAGGTCATGTGGTCGTTGTAGATATAGACCAGCACGTCCGGCTTCTTCTCGCGAAACCACTGCTGCACCGGTTCGTAGCCCTCGAAGATCGGCTTCCACACCGGGTCGTCGAACTTCTTCGCGTCCTTGGCGAAGGCGATGGTGGGGGTGTGCGACGTGGCTATGCCGCCGACGATCGTAGCCATTGTGGGCCTCTTCCTCTCGATGCTGCGCAAGGCCGCGCGGGGCCGTGCTCCTTTGCCCGCATGATGCCACGCGGTGAGGCCCGGGGACAAGCCAATTTCCAGATGCGCGAAATGTTCACGTACCCGAAACGAAAACGGGCGGAGCAGCCTCTCGCTGCTCCGCCCGCATTCATGCCCCCTGCCGGGCGCTGCCCGGCGAGATCGCTTAGCTGAGGTGCTTGGAGACCGCGGCCGTCATCTTGAACATGGAGATCTGGTCCTTGCCGATGACCGCGCCGAGCTTGTCGTCGGGATTGATCATCCGCTTGTCCTTGCTGTCCTGCAGGTCGTTGCCCTTGATGTATTCCCAGACCTTGCTGGTCACCTGGGCGCGCGTCATCGGCCCCTTGCCGACCACGGTTTCGAGCTCCGACGAGAGCGTGACTGGTTTCTGCAGTGCATTGTTCTTGGCCATGGGCCCATCCTTTCCAGGCTAGAGATTCGGTAGCGTCGTCTTAATTCAAAAGCTCGGTTTCGTCCTGCTCCCCGTCGAAATCATCCCCACCTTCGTTTTTCTCGTAGGTTCCAGTGAGCACGGCGGCGGCTACCACGTGGCCCTTCATCGCTGCAACGAGGTCCGCCCTCCCTGCCCCCGGCATCAGCGCGAGCGGCAGGTCGAGGGCGAAGATCTGGAACACGTAGTCGTGCGCTCCCTGACCCGTCGGCGGATCGGGCAGCAGCCATTCGGAGTTGTTGAACGCGTTCTTGCCGACCCGCGGCGGAACCTCGCCCTCCAGCAGCTTTCCTTTCTGAGGAGCCAGGCCCCAGACCAGCCAGTGGCAGAACGGCTCCGACGTCGGCGCGTCCGGATCCTCGACCACGATCGCCAGTTCCTGCGCACCCGCCGGCGGCGCGGTCCACTCGAGCGGCGGAGCGACGGAGTCCTCCTCTTCGGCGGTGAAGCAGGGATCGAGTTCCTCGCCGTCGGCGAAAGCCGGCGAAGTCAGCTTGAAGCCGCCCTTGTTCAGCACGTCCTCCCCGCCGATCTGGGCAATGGTCAGCTTTGCATGGCCGGCGCGGGCGTTCTTCAGCGCCTTTCCGAGCCAGGCGGGTACGTTGTCGTGCATGTCGTGCGTTTCTCCTTCGAACGGGCGACCGTAGGGAAGCGATACCCGCGCCGCAACCGCCCTGGCTTCAGGCGAAGCGAAAGGCGCAAGATCGCCGCCGCCGGCATGTCCTCGCCATAATCGTGCGCACCCGGGTGTTCGGATGTCCCAGCGGCAACCATCAGCGGAAGCAGGTGTTCCTCGTGCGCGGCATTGCGCCGGCTTGGATCAGGGATGCTCGGACCCGGTGAAGCTCTGCGCATCGGTCCAGGCGCAGCCCTGGCGCTGCTCGGCGCCGACTTCCAGGGTGACGGTGAACGGGTAAGTCCGGTCGCTCATCCCGTCGCTGCATTCGCCCGGGGTCACCGCCATCACGAAAGGGGCGCCGTCGAGGGTGCCGGAGAAGGAGAGGCCGTTGCGCCCGGCGAAGCGCTCGACGGGTATTTCGGTGCCGTCGATGTTCTCGGGGGTGGAATAGGTCAGCGTTCCGCCGGCGACCTGCCCGCCCCAGAACGGTTCCGTTCCGGTGAAGCGCAGGACTTCGTGCTCGCCGATCCCGGCGTAAGGCTGCCTGTCGTCGGTGTCGCCGGGTCCGCTGGTGGAGGGTGCGGCGACGGCCTCTTCGGAGGCGGCCACTTCGCCTGGGGCGGCTCTATCGGTGCCAGGCTCGCCCTGGCAGCCGGCCAGCGCAAGAGCGAGGAACAGAGCGAGGGTATGGGGAAGTCGGGTCATGCCGCACCCTACGCGCGCGCCGCGGGCGGAGCAAGGATGGGGCGCTGGTTGGAAGCGTGCCCGGCTCAGTCGTGCGCTTCGGCGTCCTCAGCCACGCGGGCGGCTTCCTCGGCCTCGGCAGCGCGGCGTTCGACGCGGATCAGTTCGGCCTTGGCCCGGTCTCGTTCGACCTTCTTCGCCTGGTTGGCGAGCGAGCGCCACACGGCGGCCGAGCGTTCGGCCCGTTCGCGGACCATGACTAGTTCGGCCTTCGCGGCCTCGGCAGCGGATTCCTTGGCACGCGCATCGTAGAACTGGAATGTCTGGCTCACGGGCGCGTCTCCTGGGGTCGTCGGATTGATAGTAGGCGCCCCGGGCGCGGCGATGACGCGCGCGCCCGGGGTCCCGAAGTCGGTGGCTTAGGCCGCCGAGAGATTGACCGCGGAGGCCTTGCCGTTACGGCCGGTCTCTACCTCGTAGTTGAGGCGCTGGTCCTTATCGAGCGTCTGCATCCCGGCCGCCTGGACGGCGGAGATGTGGACGAAGCTGTCTGCGCTGCCGTCGTCGGGCTGAATGAAGCCATAGCCCTTGTCGGTGTTGAAGAACTTTACGGTGCCGGTAGGCATAGTCTGTTTCCTTTCGAGAAACGGGTCGATCGCCGGCAGCAGTTTGGCTGGCCGCCGATCATTCGGTTGTCCGCCCGCAACGTGCGGGCGGTAGTCGCGTCGGGTCGTCAATCGAAAGGAAGTCGTCGTCAGCCTTGCGCCCCGGCAACCGCTGAGCGGATACGCGGGGCGTTCGTCATTCGCCGAAGTCCGTCGCAAAATTCGACGTCAGCGCCGCCGCTATACCACAGGGCCCGCGGAACGCCTAATCGCATCGCCTCAGCACTTGCCCGGCCCGCCGCGCCGATTCGGAACCGGCCCGGCACCGCTGCATTTTTTCCTTAGAGGAGAGTGCTTTCGGCATGAGCGGAGCAGCGAAGTTCCTGTTGACCACGATCGGCGGCGGCGTCCTGCTCGGCACTGCCGGCGGCTACCTGGCCGACCCCAAGATGCAGCAGTACGGCGGCAACGAGCCGTGGCGGCAAATGCTGGAGTCGGACCGGTCTCCGTCCGAGAGTCCGCTCGCCATCGAGGCCCCGCCGTATGACTTGCGGCCATACGGCGGCAGCCACAGCTACGCCCCGGAGTTCGCCGACGACCCGATCGAAACCTGGTCGGATCCTTACCTCGATGCCGACTGGCTCGAGTACGAACCCGATTGGCCGGAGCCGCCGCAGATCGCCCGGCTCGAGATCGAGGAGCCGGAGGCGCCGTCCTACGGGCGCACGGTCGAGTTCCCCCCGCCGTCGATCACCAGGACCGCCGAGCGCGCGGAGCGGGCCGCGGACGACGCGAGCCTGGCGGCCAGCGAGCCTGCCGACCTGCCGCCGGAGCCGCGGGTCGCCCAAGGCGCATTGCCCGCTATCTGGTAGGAATGGACTGCGCCGGAGCCGGACGCCGGCCCCGGCGCGTCACGCGTCAGGGAAGTTCGCGCGCCTGGGTGAGGTGGCCTTCGACCACGGTGGCCGTTTCCTGCGCGAAAGCTTTGAGCGCCTCGTTGTCGCCGTTCGCCGCATAGCCCTGGAGCAGTGCGAGCGTCGCTTCGTGGGCGGCGACCTGCTGCTGGGCATAGGTCTGGTCGAAGTTCTCGCCGGCATCGCGCAAGGCCTGCAGGTCCTGCTGCTGCTTGGGCGTCATCTGCGGGTTGACCGTTACGCCGGTCGCCTGTGCGGCGGCATCCTTCAGCTTGGTCGACGAACTGGTATGATCGTCGATCATCATCTGGGCGAACGACTTGACCCCTTCGCTGGTGCCGTTCTCCTGCGCCAGCCGCGATGCTTCGATCTCGTACATGTCGCTGCCGGCGACGGCGTCGACGAACTGCTGCGCGGTCTGCGGCTGGGCCGCCATGTCGTCCGCTGCAACCGAAGTCTGGTCGGCCGCGGCGGTGTCTTCCATCGGCGCTTCTTCCTCGGCATCGCCGCATCCGGCGAGGGCCAGGGCGAGCGCGCCGGCGGTGGCGAAAAGAATCTGCTTGGTCATGGTCCTCATCCTCTGCTGAGCCTCCCCGAGCAACCGGGCAGCGGCGGCTCGGTTCCGGCTCTCATCCGTTTTCGGCCACCCCCTACCGGAAGAGCAGGGGAACACCCGCGCGCGTCACGCGCTTGGGCCGTGGATCCGCGTTTTCTCGAGGAGGAGAACCACCGATGACCGTCAACACCGCCACCGCCCGCTACGAAGGACTCGGCAAGGACGGCCGCGGCCATGTCGCCACCGCTTCGGGAGTGCTCAATGCCTCCTACGGCTTCGGCACCCGCTTCGAGGGGCAGCCCGGCACCAATCCCGAAGAGATGATCGCCGCCGCCCACGCGAGCTGCTTCACGATGGCGACCAGCTTCGCGCTGGCCAAAGCCGGCCACAGCGACGGCACGCTGGAGACCGAATGCAAGGTCACGCTGGAGAAGGACGGCGACGGCTTCTCGGTTACGCGCTCCGCCCTGAAGCTGACCGGCCGGGTGCCGGGGATCGCGCGCGAGGAGTTCGAGCGGCTGGCGGGCGAGGCCAAGGCGGGCTGCCCGATCTCCAAGCTGCTCAACTGCGAGATCACCCTGGAGACCGCGTTCGAGGAGTAGCCCCGGCGAATTCGCGGGCGTTCGGCGCGATTTGCGCTAAGCTGCCGGCCGGGCATTCCGCCCGCACTGGAAACGACCATGGCCAAAGGCCAGAACAAATCGAACCGCGAAGTCCGCAAGCCCAAGGCCGAGAAGGCGCCGAAGCAGAACGCTTCCAACCCGTCGATCAAGCCCGGCGGCATCAAGGGCCTGGAGAACATGAAGAACGGCTGATCCGCCGGCGGCGCGCTAGGCCGGCTTGCGGGCCTTGTGCTCGGCGATCAGCCGGTCGAGCTCGGCGATCCGCTGACGCTCCGGCGTGTCCTTCGCCAGCCCCTTGAGCCGGCACGTCGCCCACAGGGCCTTGCGCTCTGATTCCAGCGCCTTGAGATAGAGATCGGCCATTCGGGCTCCTGTCGTTGGCCGCCGCATATAGGCATCGGCGGCGGAATAGGACAGGGCCCGCTTCGGCGATTCCCGGAGCTCAAGAGGAGACCCAGCATGCCCGGCCCGATCCGCATCCTCGTCGATGCCGATGCCTGCCCGGTGAAGGACGAGATCTACCGCGTGGCGGAGCGCCGGCAGGTGCCGGTCTCGGTCGTCAGCAACAGCCCGTTCCGCGTGCCGACCGGCCCGCTGGTGGAGCGGGTCGTGGTCTCCGGCGGGTTCGACGCCGCCGACGACTGGATCGCCGAGCGGGCCGATGCCCGCACCGTGGTGATCACCGCCGACATCCTGCTGGCCGACCGCTGCCTCAAGGCCGGGGCCACGGTGATCGGCAACAACGGCCGCCCCTTCACCGAAGCCTCGATCGGCGCCGCCATCGCCACCCGCGCGATCATGGCCGACTTGCGCGCCGGCGGCGACGCGATCGGCGGCCCGGCTCCGTTCGCCAAGGCGGACCGCTCGCGATTCCTGCAATCGCTCGACGAGGCGCTCGTGCGGCTGGAGCGCAAGGGCTGAACCTGGACGGCTAGAGCGGACCTGGCCGAAGTTGAGAGGGGGCCGCGACGCCGCCGGTCGGAGCTGCGCTCCGAACCCCTCTCCCAACCCTCTCCCGCAAGGGGAGAGGGCTTTGTTTGCGCCGCCTCCCCTCGCCCTCCCTCTTCGTCACCCCGGACTTGGTCCGGGGCCCATTTCTCCGCCCGCACCGACCTGTCCAGGCGGCGCGATGGATGCTGAAACGAGTTCAGCATGACGAAGGTGGGGGCGGATTGTGAGTGTTAGCGCGCGTTGAACTGACCCCAGCCACTCCGCCTAGAGCGGGTTCACCGCGCCTTCGCCCACGACCGTCAGCCACTCGCGCACCCGCCACGCCGAGACCAGCCCGTTCGCCACGTAAGGATCGGCCCTCGCGAAAGCCTCCGCGGGGCCGGCATCGTCGCCGGCGAACAGCAGCACCGCCTCCTCCGCCGGATCCAGCGCGCCGCCCAGCAGCAACTCCCCCCGCCCCGCCGCCGCCCGCGCCAGCGCGAGATGCTCGGCCCGAAAGGCCGGGCGGCGATCGAGGTACGCGGGCGCGAGGGTGTAGGTGAGCAGGAAATGGCGGGTGCGTGGGAGAGGTGCGGACATGGCGGCCTTTTCACTCGGCGGAGGCTCGGAGGGAAGCGCTTTCCGCGGCCTCGCCGCTGTGCCTTCTCTCCCCTTGCGGGAGAGATACGGAGGCTTGGCAACTCGTTGCCTAGCCGAAGTTGAGAGGGGGCTGCGAGGCCGCTGGTCGGAGCTGCGCTCCGAACCCCTCTCCCAACCCTCTCCCGCAAGGGGAGAGGGCTTTGTTCGCCGGGCTGCCCTCGCCCTGCCTGTTCGTCACCCCGGACTTGTTCCGGGGCCCATTTCTCCGCCCGCGCGGATCTGTCCTTGAGGCGCGATGGATGCTGAAACGAGTTCAGCATGACGGAGGTGGGCGGGTTGTGAGTGGTGGCTCGCGTGGCGCCCCGCGCTCACTCCGCCTGGAAGCAGACCGCCTCGATCTTGTTGCCGTCGGGGTCGCGGACGAAGGCGCCGTAGTAGTGCGCGTCGTATTCGGGGCGCAGGCCGGGAGGGCCGGCGTCGCTGCCGCCGTTGGCCAGGGCGACGCGGTAGAACTCGTCCACCATCGTGCGGGTCCCGGCCCAGAAGGCGATGTGCACCCCGTTGCCGACGCTGGCCGGCCGGCCGTCGCTTGGCTTTTCCAGGCTGAACACGGTCATCGCCGTGCCGTAGTCGACCGAGCCGTCCCGCTCGCAGATTTTGCGCATGCCGAGCACCGCGAGGACGGGATCGTAGAACGCCGCGGCGCGGGCGGCGTCGTTGGTGCCGAGGGAGACGTGGCTGAGCATTGCGCGGAAACGCGCGAGGCGCGCGCGGTTTCCGGGCGCGCGCGATTGCCCGCTGGCGAGTGCAGGCCTTTCGCCGGGAGGAGAGGCGAACGGGAGGCCGACGCCTGCCTGGGCACCACAGGCTTGCCTGCGAGAGCATCGTTGCGAACGGCGGCGAGGGCTACGCGGTAACTCGCTGCTCGGCCCTGTGGTGCGAGGCGGCGGCGGGCAGGGCTCGCAAGTGAGCCGCCGGCCGGCGGGAACTACCCCGCGCTGGGCGGACCGCTCTGGGTGGCCGGAGCCGCCCTTGGCCTGCGCCCTCGCATCCCGGTTCGGACACCCGTGAGGACGAATGTCCGCAGGGCGCCGGCCTTGTGCGGGGTGAGAAGCGAAGCGCTACCGCCCCCGCACCCGTCGCTGTCAGCGGTTGGCTGGCGTGGGGCGCCTAACCTATATGGTTCGATTTGTCAAGATGAATTTGCCGTTCGGGCAATCCGCGCGATGGCGGCTTTCATCTCGAAGAGGTTTGAGTCGCCCCTCGCCCAGAGCGGTCGGATGAAATCCGCGTAGATCCAGCCTTGCGATAGCTGATTAGTGAGCGCAAATTCTGCGGGACATAATACAAACTCAAACCGCCTTATCATCCGGCACAAAACTTACCCGCACTTCGTCCCCGTCGCCGCAGCGAGCTTGGCCAGCGTGGTGGCCGACGGCCGCGAGCGGCCGCTTTCGAGGCGGGCGATGGCGCTCTGGCTGGTGCCCAGGCGCTCGGCCAGTTCCTCCTGGGTCAGGCCGGCATGAGCGCGTGCGCCGATCACCGCGCTGGCGAGGGCGAACTCTTCCTCCAGCGCTTCGTATTCGCGAACGAACTCGGGTCCTTGCGCCACTCTGCGAACAGCACCCGTGCCGGGATGAGGGTGCCGCCGCTCATGGCTTTCACGCCGCCTCCAGTCGCGGGATTGCATCCAGCGCGTCGCCGAGTTCGCGTTCGGCGATCTTGAGGTCGTAGCGTTTCTGCAGGTTGAGCCAGATTTCCGGCCCGTCGCCGCACAGCTTGCCGATGCGCAGCGCCATCGCGGCGGTTATCGGCTGCTTCTCGTTCAGAATGTCGTAGAGCGTCTGGCGCGAGATGCCGAGCAGCCGCGCGATCTCCGCCTTGGGGCGGCCGAGCGCGGGTAGCACGTCCTCGCGCAGAATCTCGCCGGGGTGAATGGGGCGAATGGCCCAGAGCCGCTGTTTCGCCATCAGTGATAATCCTCCAGATCGACATCGACGGCATCCTCGCCGTCCCATGCAAAGGTGATCCGCCAGTTGCCCGAGGCGTCGACGGCAAAGCGGCCCTTGTCGCGACCCTTCAACCCGTGAAACCGCAGGCCCGGTGCGTTCATCTGCTCTGGCTGGTTCGCCGTATCCAGCCGAAGCAGGATACGCGCCACCCGCTCGACATTCGGCACGCTCAGCTTCGAGGCGTCGCCCTGCTCGACGAACTGGCGCAGGGCTTTGCTGCGGAACGAGCGGATCACGGGTGTAAGTTAGTGGCTGACAGATTGAGTGTCAAGCGTTGGCTTACAAGCTGCATCACGGTGCCAGCCTCGATCGTTGTCGAACACGTTGTCCGAGGTTAGCACCGTGTGCGGCGAAGCGTGGAGGAATTTACTCCGTTCCGGAGGTATCTGCCCCGCCGGGTCAGTCGTGCTCGCGGCCGCCCGCGCCCAGGTAGAGTTCGCTGCCGGTTTCGCGGAACTTTTCGGACATCTGCTCCATGCCGGCTTCGGCCTCAGCGATTGCCGCGGGGCCCCCTCCACCAGCCTGCGGCTGGTCCCCCTCCCTCCCCGCCTTCGCGGGGACAGGCTGGGGAGGATTGTTGTGTTGCCTCGCCGCGAAGTCCCGCACTTCCTGCGTGATCTTCATCGAGCAGAACTTCGGGCCGCACATCGAGCAGAAGTGGGCGGTCTTGGCACCCTCCGCCGGCAACGTCTGGTCGTGGTATTGCTCCGCCGTGTCGGGGTCGAGCGAGAGGTTGAACTGGTCGCGCCAGCGGAATTCGAAGCGGGCTTTCGACAGGGCGTCGTCGCGGACTTTGGCGGCGGGGTGGCCCTTCGCCAAATCCGCGGCGTGGGCGGCGAGTTTGTAGGTGACAACGCCGACTTTGACGTCGTCGCGATCGGGCAGGCCGAGGTGTTCCTTGGGGGTGACGTAGCAGAGCATTGCCGTGCCGAACCAGCCGATCATCGCCGCGCCGATGCCGCTGGTGATGTGGTCGTAGCCCGGGGCGATGTCGGTGACGAGCGGCCCGAGGGTGTAGAACGGGGCCTCCCCGCAAGCCTCGAGCTGCTTGTCCATGTTGGCCTTGATCTTGTGCATCGGCACGTGGCCGGGGCCTTCGATCATCACCTGGACGTCCTGCGCCCAGGCCTTCTTGGTCAGCTCGCCCAGGGTGTAGAGCTCGGCGAACTGGGCTTCGTCGTTGGCGTCGGCGATACTGCCGGGGCGCAGCCCGTCGCCCAGCGAGTAGGCGATGTCGTAGGCCTTCATGATCTCGGTGATCTCGTCGAAGCGTTCGTAGAGGAACGATTCCTTGTGATGCGCCAGGCACCACTTGGCCATGATCGAGCCGCCGCGGCTGACGATGCCGGTGACGCGCTTGGCGGTCATCGGGATGTAGGGCAGGCGCACGCCGGCGTGGATGGTGAAGTAGTCGACGCCTTGTTCGGCCTGCTCGATCAGCGTGTCGCGGAAGATCTCCCAGGTGAGATCCTCGGCAATGCCGCCGACTTTCTCGAGCGCCTGGTAGATCGGCACGGTGCCGATCGGCACGGGGCTGTTGCGGATGATCCATTCGCGCGTGTCGTGGATGTTGCGGCCCGTGGAGAGGTCCATCACCGTGTCGGCGCCCCAGCGGATCGACCAGACCATCTTGTCGACTTCGGACGCGACATCGCTGGCGACGGCGGAGTTGCCGATGTTGGCGTTGATCTTGACCAGGAAGTTGCGGCCGATGGCCATCGGCTCGGCTTCCGGGTGGTTGACGTTGGAGGGGATGATCGCGCGGCCGCGGGCGACCTCGTCACGGACGAACTCCGGCGTGACGTAGTCGGGAATGGCGGCGCCCCAGTCCTGCCCATCGCGGATGTGCTCGCGGATCTGCGCGCGGCCGAGGTTCTCCCGCTCGGCGACGTATTCCATCTCCGGCGTGATGATGCCCTGGCGGGCGTAGTGCATCTGGCTGATGTTGCCGCCTGGCTGGGCGCGCAAGGGGCGGCGCAGGGCGGTCGGGAACGGGGGCACGCCGCCGGAACGGTCCGGGCCGAGCTGGCCGTTGTCTTCCGGACGCACTTCGCGCGGGGCATATTCCTCGACGTCGCCGCGGGCGAGCTGCCATTCGCGGCGCAGGGCGGGCAGGCCGGCGGCGATGTCGATCACGGCGGCGGGGTCGGTGTAGGGGCCGGAAGTGTCGTAGACCCGCACCGGCGGCTCCCCGCTGGAGGGCTCGAGGTCGATCTCGCGCATCGCCACCTTAAGCGGACCGACGTGGACCTTGCGGCTGCCGCGGATCGGGCCCGTGGTGACGCCGATTTCGAGACGGGAGGGAATGTCGGCCATCGAGGTTCTCCAATTGCGGGAGGAGAACGGCCCTTCGACAAGCTCGGGGATGCCGCGCTCCCTCCCTACGCCGGTGTCAACCGGATCAGGTTCTGCGGGTCGAAGGCTGCTGCCTCCCTCTCAACCGCGCTGAGCGGTCCCCCGGGGATGGCCGGACCTTAGGCGCAAAGCGAAGCGACTTAAAGGGGGCAAACGATCCCGCCGCGCCCGACCCCTCGGACCGGCGACAGCGGATCCGGATTCTGCTATGGAGTCGCGACAATCCCGGTGTTGCCGCACCACCCGAGCGGCGGAAAAGGAGTGTGGCCATGAACCTTATCGCAGCACGAACCCTTGCCCTGGCGCTGGCGGCGGGCCTGCCCGCGGCGGCGGCGGCGCACCACGGCTGGGGCTGGACCGACGACGAGGAATCCCGCCTTTCCGGCACGATCCAGTCGATCAGCTTCGGCAATCCGCACATGCACCTGCAGGTCCGCACCGAAAGCGGCGGCATCTGGGAAGTCGACCTTTCGCCCCCGATCGTCGCCCAGCGCTCCGGCTTCGGGCGGGAGGCGGCGAAGGCCGGGGACAAAGTCGTCCTGACCGGCCACCGCGCCCGCGACCGCGATGTGCGCGCGTTCAAGGCCGAGACGGTGACGGTGCGCGGGAAGACCTACGACGTCTATCCGCAGCGGCCCAAGTCGCTGAAGCCGGACGCCTGAGGGCAACCCTAACCCCCGCCCGCCGTTCGTCCTGAGCCTGTCGAAGGACGGGAGTGCGAGCCTCCCGTGGTTCGACAAGCTCACCACGAACGGGGGTGGCTCACCACGAACGGGGGTGGTTCATTACGAACGGGCTCGCCTAAAGCCGCGAGAGGGCGACCAGGATCGCGCCGATCCCGAACAGCGCGGAGAAGCCGGCCCAGAAGCCGGGAGCGGCCATGATCAGCCGGCGCGCGAGCATGAGGAAGCGGTCGCCCGCGGCCAGGATCAGCAGGCCTTCGGCGGCGCAGATGCCGCCGATCACGCTGACCGCGATCGACAGCCAGTCCTCCGGCCGCCAGGGCGTCACGAGATAGATCGCCGCGCCCAGGGAGATGCAGAACATTCCGGTCAGGAAACGCGAGGCGGGGCTGCGCTCGAAGTCCAGCAGCATCGCCGCCCAGCCGCCCGGAGCGCGGAACTCGCCGGCTGCCGCGGCCAGCGAATAGAGCCCCAGGAACAGGGCAATCCAGGCGGGAATATCGGCGGCTTCGGCCATCGCGGCTCTCCTTTTCCTCGTCTCGGGTGCGACCGGTCTAGCGGTTCTCGGTGGCATATCAAAGGCACCTTCCGGGCGGCCGGATCGCAGCCGAACGGAAACCTAAAGGTTCCTTGATGTTGCATCGCGCGGAACGGACTCCCGCCATCGGGGGTTTGGTGCGCATGGCTTCGAACTCTACTCCCGCAGCGCGCCGCGCCGAGCGCCGGGACCTTCGCATCGTCTCCCGTCTCCTGCGCTGGAGCGGAACCGTACTCGCTCTCATCGGCGCCGTAGGTCTGATCGTATCACGCCCCGACGCATGGTGGTCCGGGCCATCCTGGTTCTCGCTGGTCGTCGGCCTGCTGCTCGCCCTGGCCGGTATCGTCAGCCGCGTGCGCGAGCGCCGCAGGCGCCCGCCCGGCACCGCCGGCTGAGGCCAACCACCTTCCCGTAAGCATTGCACGCCCGCGCGGGGCCGCTACACCGGCTGCGATGAGCGGGCGGAGCTGCGATACTGCGATGGCCGGCGGCGAGCCGAAGACCGCTTCATGACGGCCGAAGGCAAGCGCGCTTGCGTGGTCGGCAGCGGCTTCGGCGGGCTGGCGCTGGCGATCCGCCTGCAGGCGGCCGGGGTCGCGACCACGGTGATCGAGGGCCGCGACCGGCCGGGCGGCCGCGCCTATCACTTGCGGGAGGACGGCTTCACGTTCGACGCCGGCCCGACGGCGATCGCCGATCCGGCGGGCCTGCGCGAGCTGTGGGAGCTGACCGGCCACGACCTTGCGCTTGACGTCGAGCTGATGCCGGTTTCTCCCGTCTGCCGCCTCAGCTGGCCGGACGGAACGACATTCGACTTCTCCGCCGACGAGCGCGCGGTGCGGAACGAGATCGCCCGGATCAGTCCGCGCGACGTGGCCGGATACGATGCCCTGCTGGGCTATTCGGCCATAGTCCGGGAGGAAGCGACCAGGCTGGCCGGCATGCCGTTCCTCGACCGCAAGAGCATGGCGAAAGCCACCCCCGCCCTGGCGAAGCACCAGGCCTGGCGCAGCCTCTACAGCCACGTCGCCAGGCACGTCCGTCACGAGAAGCTGCGCGAGGCGCTGAGCTTCCACACCCTGGCGATCGGCGGCAACCCGCTGACCACCAGCGCGCTCCAGGCGCTGGCCTGCGCGCCGGCGCGAGACGGCGGGGTGTGGTGGGCGCGCGGCGGCATGAACCGGCTGGTCGCCGGCATGGCCCGCCACTTCGAGCGGCTCGGCGGCTCGGTGCGGCTGAACGATCCGGCGGTCCGCATCCACACCATCGGCAACCGCGTGAGCGAGGTCGAGACGCGCGGCGGCTGGCGCGAACGCTTCGACGCGGTCGCCAGCAACGCCGACCCGGTCCACACTTACCGCGACCTGCTGGCGAGCAGCCACCGCGGCCGGCAGATGGCCCGCCGGCTGGCGAAGCAGCGCTACAGCCCCGGCGTGTTCGTGGTCCATTTCGGCATCGAGGGAAGCTGGCCGGGCATCCCCCACCACACCGTTCTGTTCGGTCCGCGCTTCCACGGCCTGCTCGAGGATATCTACGATCGCGGGGTGTTGCCGGCGGATTCGCTGATCTACCTGCACCACCCGACGGTGACCGACCCGAGCCTGGCGCCCGAAGGGATGAGCACGTTCCATGCGCTCGTCCCGGTCGCCAACATGGGCAAGCTGACGATCGACTGGCAGCAGATCGCCCCGCTGCTGGAGAAGCGCATCCTCGACGAAGTCGGCCGGCGCCTGATCCCCGACATCCACGACCGCATCGTGACGAAGTTCTCCTGCAGCCCGCGGGACATGGCGCTCGAGCAGAACGCTCATCTCGGCAGCGCCTACGGCCCGGAACCGCTCCTCACCCAAAGCGCCTTCTTCCGCGCGCACAACCGCGACGACGTGATCGGTAACCTCTACCTCGTCGGCGCGGGCACGCATCCGGGCGCGGGGGTTCCGGGTGTCGTTGCGGGCGCTCGGATTACCGCGGGCCTGATGTTGGAGGACCTGGCGGGATGAGTGTTTTGCGCTCGCAGAGGCGCAGAGGCGCAGAGTGGGCTCCGCCGCAGGCGGCCTGCCGAAGCGACCTAACGGTCTACACGGCAATAGGGTGTAAAAAGCGGCTTCGCCGCAGGCACAACATCTCCGCGCCTCTGCGCCTCTGCGAGCGCCAATCATCCCAGAACCCAACGCCGGAGCACACTCCATGAAACGCCTCGCCGTCTACTGCGGCTCCGCCACGCCGGAGGACCCGCGCTACGTCGCGCTCGCCCGGGAGGTTGGCGAGGAGTTGGCGCGGCGGGGGATCGGGGTGGTCTATGGCGGCGGCCGGCTCGGGCTGATGGGGGCGCTGGCGGCGGGGGCACTCGAGGCCGGGGGCGAGGTGGTCGGCGTGATCCCGGAGGCGATGGTCGCGGCGGAAGTCGCCAACCCGGATTGTACCGAGCTCCACGTCGTGGCCACGATGCACGAGCGCAAGCAGGCCTTCACCGACCTTTCCGACGGGTTCCTGACCCTGCCGGGCGGGGTCGGGACGATGGACGAGCTGTGGGAAGCGGTGAGCTGGGCGCAGCTCGGCTACCATTCCAAGCCGGTCGGGCTGCTCAACGCCTTCGGATTCTACGACGGGCTGATCGCATTCGCCGCCCACATGGCCTCGGTCGGCTTCGTGCGCGAGGCTCATCGCGGGATCCTGATCGCCGAAAACGAACTTGGCGCGTTACTGCAGCGTATGGAGGCCTATCAGCCGCACAAGCCGATCTTCCGAATGACGGCGGAGGAGCTATGAGACGCCCGCGCCTGCTGGTGATGCCGCGCAAGCCGCGGCCGCTCGTGGCGTCGGGCATCATGCGCGCGCCCCCGCGCCAGACCGGCGGCGGGCGGGAGCGCGAGTCCCTGGTGCAGCTCGCGCATCAATCGATGCGTCGGGGCAGCAAGAGCTTCGCGCTGGCCAGCCGGCTGTTCGACAAGAGCACGCGCGAGCGGGCCTGGCTGCTCTACGCCTGGTGCCGCCGGTGCGACGACATCGCCGATGGACAGGACCACGGCGGCGGGCTGAAGCTCGACGAGAGCACCGCGCGCAACCGCATCGAGGCGATCCGCGTCCTCACCCGCCGTGCGCTGGAGGGCCAACCGACCGCCGAAGTGGCATTCGACGCGATCGGCCAGGTGGCGACCGAAGCCGGCCTGAGCGCCGACATGACCGAGGACGTGATCGACGGCTTCGCGCTCGACGCGGAAGGCTGGCGGCCGCGCAGCGAAGCCGACCTGATGCGCTACTGCTACCACGTCGCCGGCGCCGTGGGGGTCATGCTGGCGCGGGCCATGGGCGTTCCGGCGGACGATCACGACACGCTCGACCGGGCCTGCGACCTCGGCCTGTACTTCCAGCTCGTCAACATCGCCCGCGACGTATCCGAAGACGATGCGGCCGGGCGCTGCTACCTGCCGGTCGAGTGGCTGGTGGAGGCCGACATCCCGCCGGGCGAGCACATGCGGCCCGACTTCCGCGAGCAGCTGGTCGGCATGGTCGCCCGGCTGCTGGACATGGCCGAAGCGCACAAGGCGGCGGCGCTGTTCGGCGCGGGCCGGCTCCCGTTCCGCCAGCGCTGGGCCGTCATCGCCGCCGCCGAGATCTACGGCGCCACCGCCCGCGACATCCGCCAGCGCGGCCCGGCGGCCTGGGACCACAAGCCGCGCACCGGCTATTTCGCCAAGCTCGGCCTCATCGCCCAGGCCTTCTTCGCCGCCTTCAAGACCGCCCCGCAGCCCGACCCGATGCCCCGCTGGACCCGCGGCGAGCTGATGACGATGATCCGCATGGCCGGCCCGATCGCCCCGATGCCCACCACCCCTCTGCCCGACGAGGAGATGTGAGCCGCAGGGGCGAAAATCCTGCCCCGGGACTTGCAGCGCAACTGGTTTCTGTCGCAACAAGGCGACAAGATCTGGAGAGTTGCGTGAACGAAATCGTCGCTGCGTGCCGTGAGGCTGGGCCCCCTCCACCGTCGCTACGCGACGGTCCCCCTGCCCGTTCCGGGGAGGATTTGGAGTGATCGGCACTCTCCTGATCGCAAATCGCGGCGAGATCGCTTGTCGGATCATGCGCACTGCGCGGGCTATGGGGATCGGCACGGTGGCGGTCTATTCCGATGCCGACGCGAAGGCGCTGCATGTGCGGATGGCCGACCAGGCGGTGCATATCGGGCCGGCGGCGGCGGCGGAAAGCTACTTGCGCGGCGAGCGAATTATCGAGGCGGCGAAGGCGAGCGGGGCGGACGCGGTCCATCCGGGTTACGGGTTTCTCAGTGAGAATGCCGACTTCGCGCAGGCGGTGATCGATGCCGGGCTGGTGTGGGTCGGCCCGCGCCCGCAGAGCATTCGCGCGATGGGGCTGAAGGATGCCGCCAAGAAGCTGATGCAGGATGCCGGGGTGCCGGTCACCCCGGGCTACATGGGGGAGGACCAGTCGCCGGAGCGCTTGCAGCAGGAAGCCGACGCGATCGGTTATCCGGTGCTCATCAAGGCGGTCGCGGGCGGCGGCGGCAAGGGGATGCGCAAGGTCGACGCGGCGCAGGATCTCCTCGCCGCGCTGGAATCCTGCCGGCGGGAAGCGAGCGCCAGCTTCGGCAACGACGAGGTCCTGCTGGAGAAGTGGATCACCAGCCCGCGGCATATCGAGGTGCAGGTGTTCGGCGACACGCACGGCAATGTCGTGCACTTGTTCGAGCGCGACTGTTCGCTCCAGCGGCGGCACCAGAAAGTGATCGAGGAAGCGCCGGCCCCGGGCATGGATGCGGCGACGCGCGAGGCGATCTGCGCCGCCGCCGTGCGCGCGGCCCAGGCGGTGGACTATGTCGGCGCGGGCACGATCGAGTTCATCGCCGACGCCAGCGAGGGGCTGAGCGCGAGCCGCATCTTCTTCATGGAGATGAACACCCGCCTGCAAGTCGAGCACCCGGTGACCGAGGAGATCACCGGGGTCGATCTGGTCGAGTGGCAGCTGCGCGTGGCGAACGGCGAGCCGCTGCCGCTGCGGCAGGAGGAGCTGTCCATCCGCGGCCATGCCCTCGAGGCGCGGCTCTATGCCGAGGATCCGGCGAAGGGTTTCCTGCCGAGCCCGGGCAAGCTGGAGCACTTGCGCCTGGACGGGCGGATCCGCATCGAGACCGGGGTCGATCAGGGCGACACGGTCAGCCCGTTCTACGACCCGATGATCGCCAAGCTGGTGGTGCATGGCCCCGACCGCGAACATGCGCGCCTTGCGCTACTCGGCGCGCTGGATGCGAGTTACGTCGCGCCGGTTCCGACGAACCAGGGGTTTCTCTACGAATGTCTCGATCATCCGGATTTCATCCGGGCCGAGCTCGACACCGGCCTGATCGAGCGCGCGGGCGAGAGCCTGATCCCGCGCGCGACGCCCTCGCAGGAGGTGCTCGACGCGGCCGCGCGCCAGCACCGCCGGGACCGGAGCGGGGACGGCTTGTCCGACGGCCTGTTCGGCTTCCGCCTGAACGCGCCGGCTCGCGAGACGATCGGCCTCAACGGCCCGGGCGGGTATGCGGCCGGCTCCACCGAGGGGTATGCCACCGCCCCTGATGCCGGCGCGGCGATGGCTGCCGGCGGCGACATCCTCGTCACCCGGCGGGGACAGACTTACCTGTTCGGGAACGGGCCGGGCCATGCCTCCGCCGCCATGGCGGCAGACGGAACCGTGCTCGCGCCGATGCCCGGCAAAGTGATCGCCGTCGACGTGGCCGAGGGCGCGGTGGTGGCCCAAGGCCAGCGCCTCCTGGTGCTCGAGGCGATGAAGATGGAGCATGCGCTTACCGCGCCGTTCGACGGGCGGGTTGTGGAGCTCGGCGCCGCGCCGGGGCAGCAGGTCCAGGTCGAAGCGCTGCTGGCGCGGGTGGAGAAGGTGGAGGGTTAAGCCCGCCTCAGCCCCCCCAGTACCGTTCGCCCTGAGCTTGTCGAAGGGCCGCTCTCACTTTCAGCGCTGCGCCCGAAGAAAAGCGGTCCTTCGACAAGCTCAGGACGAACGGAAGGGGGGCTTGCCAAGAGAACAATCCCCGTTCGTGGTGGGCCTGTCGAACTACGACTGGCACCGCGCTTCCCGTCCTTCGAAAAGCTCAGGACGAACGGAAGGGGGCTTGCCAAGAGAACAATCCCCGTTCGTGGTGAGCCTGTCGAACCACGACTGGCACCGCGCTCCCGTCCTTCGACAAGCTCAGGACGAACGGGAGGGGGGCCTGCCAAGAGAACAATCTCCGTTCGTGGTGAGCCTGTCGAACCACGACTGGCACCGCGCTCCCGTCCTTCGACAGGCTCAGGACGAACGGAAGGGGGCTTGCCAAGAGAACAATCTCCGTTCGTGGTGAGCCTGTCGAACCACGACTGGCACCGCGCTTCCGTCCTTCGAAAGGCTCAGGACGAACGGAGGAACGGGGGCGCGGGTGGAGAAGGTGGACACCTGATCCTCCCCGGGACGGGGAGGGGGACCGCCCGCGCAGCGGGTGGTGGAGGGGGCCCGCGGCAAGCGCTGCACCAGGCGGAGGGCCCCCTCCGTCACCGGCCTGCGGCCGGCGCCACCTCCCCGTCCCGGGGAGGATTTTTCGGCGCGGCGCTCGCCCGCTTGTCAGTCCCCCGCTGCTGCGGCAGTCTTGGCCGCGTAAGGCTTTGGGAGAGCTTCGTGACCGACACCGCCGCCGCCGCGCCGCTGCGAGATTCCCATGTGAAGGTCATCGCCGCATCTTCCCTCGGCACGGTGTTCGAGTGGTACGATTTCTACCTCTACGGGCTGCTTGCGACGATCATCTCGGCGCAGTTCTTTTCCGGGGTCAACGAGACCACGGCGTTCATCCTGGCCCTCGCCGCGTTCGCCGCGGGGTTCGCGGTGCGGCCGTTCGGGGCGCTGGTGTTCGGGCGGATCGGCGACATCGTCGGCCGCAAGAACACCTTCCTGGTGACGATGGGGCTGATGGGCGCTTCGACTTTCGCAGTCGGGCTGCTGCCGTCCTATGCCTCCATCGGCGTGGCCGCGCCGCTGCTGCTGGTGGCGCTGCGGCTGATCCAGGGACTGGCGCTGGGCGGCGAATACGGCGGGGCGGCGACTTACGTGGCGGAGCATGCGCCCGAGGGGAAGCGCGGGCTCTACACCAGCTTCATCCAGACGACCGCCACGCTCGGCCTGTTCGCGGCGCTGCTGGTGGTCATCGGCCTGCGCACCTGGATGGGCGAGGAGGCTTTCTCCGCCTGGGGCTGGCGCCTGCCGTTCCTGCTATCGGCGATCCTGCTCGGCGTTTCGCTGTGGATCCGCCTGCAACTGCAGGAAAGCCCTGTGTTCCGCGAGATGAAGGAACAGGGCAAGACCTCCAAGGCGCCGCTGACCGAGGCCTTCGGCAGGTGGCGCAACTTGCGCTGGGTGCTGGTCGCGTTGCTCGGTGCCGTCGCGGGGCAGGCGGTGGTCTGGTACACGGGGCAGTTCTACGCCCTGTTCTACCTCGAGCGGATCCTGAAGGTGGACGGCGGCACGGCCAACATCCTGATCGCCACGGCGCTGGCCATCGGCACGCCGTTCTTCATCTTCTTCGGCTGGCTGTCCGACAGGATCGGCCGCAAGCCGATCATCCTGGGCGGCTGTGCGCTAGCCGCGGCGCTGTACTTCCCGCTGTTCGGGGCGCTGACCAGTGCCGCCAACCCTGCGCTGGCGGAGGCGCAGGCGCGCGCGCCGGTCACCGTCGCGGCCGATCCCGCGACCTGTTCTGTGCAGTTCGACCCGATCGGCAACGAAAGCTTCGACCAGACCGGGTGCGACATCGCCAAGTCGGCCCTGGCCAAGGCCGGCATCCCTTACGCGAACCAGGAGACCGCCGGTGGCGGCGCCGAGGCCCTCGTCACGGTCGGCGAGCGGCGGATCGAAGTCGCCCCCGGCACCGACGTGGCGGCGGAGCTGACCGCCGCGCTGGAGGAAGCGAACTACCCGCTGAAGGCCGACCCGGCGCGGACCGACACGGTGCTGGTCGTCGCCATCCTGACCGTGCTCGTGCTGCTGGTGACGATGGTCTACGGCCCGATCGCCGCGCTGCTGGTGGAGCTGTTCCCCAGCCGCATCCGCTACACCGCGATGAGCCTGCCCTACCACATCGGCAATGGCTGGTTCGGCGGCTTCCTGCCGACGATCGCCTTCGCGATGGTCGCGGCCACCGGCGATATCTACGCCGGGCTGTGGTACCCGGTCGGGGTCGCGGTGCTGACGCTGGTGGTGGGGCTGCTGTTCCTGCCCGAGACTTTCAGGCGCAGGATCGATCATGAGGGATAAAGATCCTCCCCGGCACGGGGAGGTGGCGCCGGCCGCAGGCCGGTGACGGAGGGGGCCCTCCGCTGAGCGCAGCGCTCGCCGCGGGCCCCCTCCACCACCCGCTGCGCGGGCGGTCCCCCTCCCCGTCCCGGGGAGGATTTACGCTTTCGGCTTCGCCGGCGGGTTGAGGCGCCGGAACAGCCGGCCCTTCTCGCTGTAGAACACCAGCAGCAGCGCGCCGACGCTGCAGATCAGCAGCGCGAGGGCGAAAGGCTGGGCGGTGCCGTCGTAGGACTGGCCGATGATCAGCCCGACCACTGCCGCGCCGAACATTCGGAAGAACGTCTGGATCGAGCTGGCGGCGCCGGCGATGGAGGCGAAAGGCTGCATCGCGATCGAACCGAAGTTCGCGCCGAGGAAGCCGAGCAGGCCGAGGTTGGTGGCCATCAGCGGCAGGAACCAGGCCAGGCTGTCGGGCCGGTAGTGCGAGGCCCAGACCTGCACGGCGCTGACCAGGATGAACACCAGCACGCCGGTGTGCGACACCCGCCGCGCGCCGAAGCGTTCGACGATGCGCGAGTTGACGACGTTGGAGACGACCATCATCGCGGCGGTCGCGCCGAACACGATAGGGAACAGCTCGCCGACCGCGAAGTGCTCGCCGATCAGCTGCTGCGCGCTGTTCACGTAACCGAACACGGCGCCGATCAGCAGCATCGTGCCGAGCACGTACCCGACCGAGGCGCGGTTGATCAGCGCCACGCGCATGTTGCGGACGATGACCGGCACGTTGATGTTCTGGCGGTGGGCCGGATCGAGCGTTTCCGGCAGGCGCACCCAGACCCACACCGCGGCGAGCCCGCCCATCAGCGCCAGGAACACGAAGATCCAGCGCCAGCCGGCGAACAGCAGCACCGCCTGCCCTATGCTGGGGGCAATCACCGGAACGGTGATGAACACGGCGCTGACAAGGCTCATCAGCCGGGCCATGCGGTCGCCTTCGTACTGGTCGCGGATGATGGCCGTGGGCACGACCATCAGGCCCGCCGACAGCACCCCCTGGATCCCGCGCAGGACCAGCAGCATGGTGAAGTCCTGCACCAGCGCGATCAGCAGCGAGAACACGGAATAGGAGGCCAGCGACAGCAGCAGCAGCGGGCGCCGCCCGAAGCGGTCGGCAAAGGCGCCGGGCACGAGACAGCCGAGCCCGTTGGCGAGCAGGAACACCGCGATGACGAACTGCCGCTGGTTGCCTTCCGCCGCGCCGAGTTCGCTGGCGATCTCGTCGAGCGCCGGCAGCATGCCGTCGATCGCGAGGGCGTTGAGGCTCATCAGCAGGGCGACGATCACGACCAGCTCCCGCTGGCCGATGGTCCTCTTGTCGTGAGAGAGCATGGTGCTGCCGGTCATACGATGCCTTTGCCTTCTGTTGCGTTGCAGCACAATGACTTTGCTATCGATGCGGCGAGCCGAGCCGCTAGACTGCCGGAATGCCGAGTCCCGTGCCCGATGATGACGAAGCGCCGGGGCTGCGCAAGATCATCCATGTCGACATGGATGCCTTCTTCGCCAGCGTGGAGCAGCGCGACAATCCGGAGCTGCGCGGCAAGCCGGTCGCCGTCGGCGGCTCGAGCGGGCGCGGGGTGGTCGCCGCGGCCAGCTACGAGGCGCGGAAGTTCGGCGTACGTTCGGCGATGCCGTCGGTCACCGCCAAGCGGCTGTGCCCCGACCTGATCTTCTGCAAAGGCCGGTTCGATGCCTATCGCGAAGTCTCCGGCCAAATCCGCGAGATCTTCCGCTCCTTCACCCCGCACGTCGAGCCGCTGAGCCTGGACGAAGCCTATCTCGACGTGACCGAGGACATTCGCGGGATCGGCTCGGCCACCCGCATTGCCGAACTGATCCGGCAGCGGATCCGCGAGGAGACGCAGCTCACCGCCAGCGCCGGGGTCAGCTACAACAAGTTCCTGGCCAAGCTGGCCAGCGACCAGAACAAGCCCGACGGGATCTGCGTGATCCGCCCGGGCGAGGGCGCGCGGTTCGTCGCCGGCCTGCCGGTGCGCCGCTTCCACGGCGTGGGCCCGCGCGGGGCGGAGAAGATGGCGCGGCTGGGCATCGAGACCGGGGCCGACCTCGCGACGAAGGACATCGCCTGGCTGCGGGCCCATTTCGGCAGCTTCGCCGACTACCTGTTCCGCGCCGCGAGGGGCATCGACCTCAGGCCGGTGCGGGCCAACAGGATCCGCAAGTCGCTGGGCGGGGAACGCACGTTCGGCAAGGACATTTCCAGCGGGCCGGAGCTGCGCGCGGCGCTGGAGGACATCGTCGAGATCGTCTGGGCCCGCATCGCCGAAAGCGGGACGCAGGGCCGCACGGTGACGCTCAAGCTCAAGTACACCGATTTCCAGCTGATGAGCCGGGCGCGGTCCCTGCCGCGTGCGATCGACGGCAAGGCCGAGTTTGCGCGAGTTTCGCGAGCGATCCTCGACGAACTCCTGCCCCTGCCGATGCCGATCCGCCTGATGGGCCTGACCCTGTCGAACCTGGAAGGCGAGGAGAGCGAGGACCGCCCGCCCGACACCGCGCAGCTATCGCTGCTTTGAGCGGGTTTCCACTTTTGTTTTTATGCGGGTCGACTCCGCCCACTCCGCGCGCGGGGCGAGATGGATCCTGAAACGAGTTCAGGATGACGGGGTTGGGGCTGCCCAACCGCTCCGCCCCAACCTCTGTTGTCACCCTGAACTTGTTTCAGGGTCCATTTGGCCGTCACGCACAGACGCCCGCCGGATCCGCCACGACGCCGGTTCGAACCGGCCCTTCCCCGTTCGTGGTGAGCCTGTCGAAACACGACTGGCGCCACGCTCCCGTCCTTCGACAAGCTCAGGACGAACGGGAACTCGCACTTATCTCAGGAAACGCCAGTAGCAGGCGGCGCCGCGCGGGGGCGGCGAGTCCCTCCGGCAGGGCATCGCGGGCGAACCAGCGCGCTTCGATCACCTCGCGCCCGTCGGGCCGCGGATCGCCCCGGAAACGCGCGGTGAACACGTACGCGCGGTGGGCCGCGCCGTGGAGCGGATGTTCGAAGCTGGCCGCGAGCGCCAGGTCCTCCAGCTCGCAGCCGAGTTCCTCGCGCATTTCGCGCCTGGCGCAAGCCTCCGGATCCTCGCCCTTGCCCACCCCGCCCCCGGGCAGCGACCACTTGCCGGAACCGTAACCGTGGCGGACGAGCAGGACCCGCCCCGCTTCGTCCAGGCCGATCACCGACACGCCTGCGCCGGAATATCCCGTCAGCCAGGGCCACCGCTTGCGCAACCGGTGCGCCAGTCGCAGCGCCAGCCGGTGCAGCGGCGCCGGGATCAGGTGAAGCATGTGACCCGCTGGCGCGCCGCGCCGAGCAGGCGGGCAACGGGCAGGTCGTTCTCCCCGCGCGCGGCGGCTTCGAACAGCGCGCGCTTTTCCGCCCCGCGGATCACGAACAGCAGTTCGTCGGAGTTGAGCAGAGCGGGGATCGTCAGGGTGATGCGATCGAACGGCGCTTCGGGCGGCAGCGGATCGGGCGTCAGCATGCGGATCGCTTCCGGATCGTCCACTCGCGGATCGGTGTTCGGGAACAGCGAAGCGATGTGCCCGTCCGCCCCCATGCCGAGCCAGGCGAGCGCGAAATGGGGCACCTGCTCCATCACGGTTAGCGCGACGACTTCCGCCCCGGCAGGTTCCAGCAGCGCACGGATTTTGCCTGTGTTGCTCGCCGGATGATCCTCCGGCACCTCGCGGTCGTCGCCCGGCCACACACTGACCCGCCGCCAGTCCAGCGGCATCGCGGCGAGCCGTTCGAGGATCGGGAACGGCGTCGATCCGCCGGGTACGGTGATCGCCACGGGCACCGCGGCGGCGGACAAGGCGGAGCGCAAGCGGCCGTGCAGCCACTCCGCTATCGCCGCGTCGTCGGCGCCTTCGATGATGTCTACCTCGGGCATTCGCCGTTCCTAGCCGTCATCGCGGGCAAAGCGAAGTGGTGCGGGGGTCGGGCGGCACTGGCATTCGCTGGTGTCGTGGACCTGTGCCGGCGGCGGGATGGATGCTGAAACGAGTTCAGCATGACGGGTGGTTGTTCATGCTGAAACGAGTTCAGCATGACGCGTGGCTGTTCATGTCCCTTCCCCCTCGTCGCCGTCCCCCCTCGTCGCCGTCCCCCCTCGTCGCCGTCCCCCCTCGTCGCCGTCTCCCCTCGTCACCCTTCCCCCCCTTCGTCACCCTGAACTTGTTTCAGGGTCCATCCCGCCGCACGCGCAACCCTCAGCGCAGGACCTGGCGCAGGAACCAGACGCGCTCCTCGGCGAAGTCGGTCCATTCGTCGACGACTCCGCTGGTGGCGTTGTCGCCGGCCTCTTCGGCCGCCTCCTTCACCTCCTTCAGGCGCGCGACGAGCTTCGCGTTGTCGTCGCGCAGCTGCTCGACCATCTTCTCGGGGTCGAGCGTGGTCGAATCCTCGTCGGCGATCTGGGCGGTCTTGCCGATCGCGCCGATCGAGGTGAGCGTATCGGCATCGTTCTTGCGCACGCGCTCGGCGATCAGGTCGACCACGGACAGGATCTGCTGCGCCTGCTCGTCGAACAGCAAGTGCAGGTCGCGGAAGCGCGGACCGGCCACGTGCCAGTGGAAGCTTTTCGTCTTCACGTAGAGCGCCAGGTGGTCGGCAAGTGCGCCGTTGAGCGCGCCGATCAGCGCCTTCTTCGAGTTGTCGCCCGTCTTCGCCATAGTCGTTCCCCTTGGATGGTGTTCAGGCGCGACAACGTGCGGGAGGGGCAAAGCGTTTCCCGAACAATCCTGCCCGCTGTGATCGGTTCAGCCGATGATGCCGCGCGCCGCGAGCGCGGCGAGAACAGCGGCGATCCCGAACAGCGCCGCGGCGGCGAACCGGACCGTGCGGACGAACACGTGCTTCTCCCACTGCGTCCCCAGGGCCCAGCCGGCGGTCAGCACCGCCCCGGTGCCGAGAGTCCCGCCGACCGCCGCCAGGGCCGGCGCGCCGGTCGCCACTGCGAGGGCCAGCACCAGGAACCGCGCCGAATCCGTCAGCTGGCCGGCGAACAGGACCAGGCCGATGGCGCCGAGCGAGCGGGTCGGCTCGGCCGGCGTGCGGCGCGGGGCGGCGAACAGCAGCTCCAGCGCCGCGACCGCCAGCGCCGCCGCCACGAACATCGTCTTGCCCGCCGGCGGCATCAGCGGGGCGAGCATGGATCCCGCCCAGGCGGCGAGCGCCGAGGTGGCCGCGGCGGTGATCCAGCAGGCGGCCAGCAGGCCTGCCCCGCCGCCGAGCGCCCCCGAAAGCCGCGCGACCAGCAAAGCGGTGCGCCCGCCGGCCATCCCCAGGGCGGCGGTCAGCAGAGCGAGGAACAGCGCCGGCATAAAGACCTAGCTGGGTGTTTCACGCCGGGCGGACGAGGCCTGCGCCACCGCAACCCCGTCGCGCCTGGCAATCGCGTCCGCCGTGCGCAGTGACAGAGCGGCAATGGTCAGCGTGGGGTTGGCCCAGCCGGAAGTGGGGAACAGCGAGCTGCCGGCGATGTAGAGGTTGTCGATCCCATGGACCCGCCCGTGGCCGTCGGCCACCCCCTGCTTCGGGTCCTCGGCCATGCGCGTGGTGCCCATGTGGTGGTAGCCGCCGATCGGGTGCGCGCTGATCAGCGGGTCCGTGCGCCAGCGGCGGTCCGGCTCCGAAAGCCAGGCGGCCGGCTCCACCCGGCCCAGCCCGAGCCGCTCCATCTCCGAGCCGAGCGCCGCGACCAGCCGCTCGACCGAATGGACGTCGAGTTCCGACGTGCGCCAGTCGAGCGCCACGCGCGGCATGCCCAGGCGGTCGCGCTCGGCCGACAGCGTGACCCGGCTGTCGGGGTTCGGCGCCTGCTCCGCCCGCACCAGCAGCGCCAGCTCGATCCGGTTCAGCTTGTGCAGCAGCCAGGGCCGCGCGGGGTCGACGATCGGCTGCACGGCCTGGACCAGCTTCTTGGTCCGCAGCCACGCGCTTCGCGCCCGGCGGGTCGGGTCGAGGTCGTGCTTGACCCGGTTGTAGGCCCGCATGCCCCAGAACTGGGATTTGCCGGCGGGCTGGCGGGGCGCGATGGTGAGCGAGGTGTTGAGCATCGCCTCGCGCGCCTGGAGCGCCTTGCTCGCACCGATCAGCACCGCGACGAGTTGCCGCTGCACGCAGTGCCGCCGCCCGAACGCCTTCAGCAGGCGCCAGACGTACGGCGTCTCGACGCGTCCGCCGCGCGCGTGCGGATGCTCCATGAAGAAGCGCCCGACCAGGTCGTGCCCGTTGCCGAGGCCCTGCGGCACGACCGCTTTGGAGGCGAGCAGCACGCGGGCGTTCTCGATCCCGCCGGCGGCGAGGACGTAAGTGCGTGCCGTGAACCGTGCGCTGCGGCCCTTGCTGCCGCGCACCGCCAGCGCAGTGACGCGGCCCGCGTCGTGATCCGTCTCGATCGCGGTGACCGTCGCATGGGTGAAGATCGTGCAGCGGGGGTGCGACCGCAGGTCCGCGCAGCGGGCAAATGTGAAGCGGTCGGGCTGCCGGTCGAACGACCACAGCTTGAGATCGATGCGCCCGGGATCGAAATCCGGCAGGCTAACGCCGCGCGGCAAGTCCGCCGTTCCGGGCCCTTCGGCAGGCAGCCCGAACACGCGGCGGGCTTCGGCGTAGTAGGGCCGCATCTCCTCGTAAGTCACCGGCCAGCCCGACCAGGGCACCCACTCGCGCCGCTCGAAATCCACCGGCTCCAGCGGGGCCAGCCGCCCGCCCCAGATCGCCGCCGTGCCGCCGAAGAAGCGCAGCCGTGCGTGGTCCAGCCGGTAGTATGGCTCTCCGACGTTTTCGCCCATGTTGAGCTCGGCCGCCGCCCGCTCGTAGTCGGTCCCGCCCGATTCCAGCAGGGTGACGGTGCGCCCGGCCGCCAGCAGCCGGCGCGCGAGCGTCAGCCCGGCAACCCCGCTGCCGATGATGCAGACGTCGGTGGCGTGAGTATCGAAGTGGGTGCGGTCGAAGTCGACGATTCCCGGTCGTTCGGACGGCAGCCGATCAGCGGGATCGTGAAGCGGTTTCGGGGCATCCCCCGCGCGGGCATCCATCGTCCGACCAGCCTTAGGCCAGCGTCCGGACTGCGGCAACTGCCGAAAGACATTGCGATAAAGGTGGAGCGGGCGAAGGGAATCGAACCCTCGTCGTAAGCTTGGGAAGCTTCTGCTCTACCATTGAGCTACGCCCGCGAAGCGCGAGCGAGCGATTAGCCCGGCCCATCGGCCGGGTCAATCGGTTCGGCCGCGGTGATCCGGATGCGAAGCGCGCCTCAGCGCCCGGAGGCGCGGGCGTTCTGGATGTCGACCACTTTCGGGCTGCTGGCGAAGAGCTCGGTGAAGGGATCGTCGAGGTCCATCGCGCGCGGTTCGGTGCCTTCGCGCACGGTGGTGCGGCGCATGTCGCGCTTCTTGTTGGCGTAATCGTATTCGCCGCCGCGGTGCATCGAGCAGAGGTTGTCCCAGATCACCATGTCGCCGGCGTGCCACTTGACGCTGAAGATGTACTGCGGCTGGGTGCAGTGCTCGATCAGGTCGCGGATCAGCTTGCGCCCTTCGGCCTTGTCCATGCCTTCGATGTCCATCGTGTGGGCGGCGATGAACAGCGCCTTCCGGCCGGAGCCGCGGTGGATGTGGACGAGCGGGTGCCTGGCGCGGGGCCGCGCCTCGATCTCTTCGTCGGCGATGTCGGCGCCGGCCATCTTGCGGCTCCACCACAGCGAGTTCAGCCCGACTTTGCCTTCGAGCAGGTCCTTCGTCTCCTGCGGCAGGTCCTCGTAGGCGCTGCGGGTGTCGGCGAACCAGGTCTCGCCGCCCTCGTCCGGCACTTCGTGGGCGAGGAGCAGCGAATAGGACGTGCGCTTTTCCATGAAGGCGCTGTCGGTGTGCCACAGGCGGTCGCCCTTGCGGTACTGGATCGCCGCCGGATCCTGGGTGATCTCGCCGTCGGCATTGAGGTTGGAGGCGTCGAACAGCTCGCGGAACGGCAGGCGCATCTTCATGTCTTCGCGCTGCGGGACGCGCTCGAGATAGCCGAAGTTGCGGCTGAACTCGACGTGCTGCTCGTCGTTCATGCCGGTGTTGCGCCAGACCGTGATGCCCCAGGTGTCCATCGCGTCGGTCACCTGCTTCACCTCTTCGGGCGAAAGCGGCTTGGTCAGGTCGAGCCCGGAGCACTCGGCGCCGAAGCGCGGCAGGATGGGTTCGACGGTCAGCGGCATGGTCTCTCTCCAAAACAACGTAGAAAGCTATCTAAATCACTTCCCCTTGTTTTGGAAGCTCAAACCGGCCGCTTGCGCTGCAGCGAGGCGCGCTTGCACTGCGCCACCAGCGTTTCGTCCTGGTTGTAGGCGCGCTGGGCGAAGGTCACGATCCCCTGGTCCGGCCGGGACTTGCTCTCGCGGATCTCGATCACTTCGGTCTCGATCCGCAAGGTGTCGCCGATGAACACCGGCGCCGGGAAACGCACTTCGTCCCACCCGAGATTGGCAACAGCGGTGCCCTGTGTGGTGTCGCCCACGGAGACCCCGACCATCAGCCCGAGGGTGAAGCAGGAATTGACCAGGATCCGTCCGTACTCCGTGCCTTTCATGAACTCGGCATCGAGGTGGAGCGGCGCCGGGTTGTGAGTCAGCGCGCTGATCATCAGGTTGTCGGTCTCTGTCACCGTGCGCCGCAGCGCGTGATCGAACACCTGCCCGACCGAAAACTGCTCGAACCACAATCCGGCCATGTCTTTCTCCCTGCAACCTCTTCGAGGGCCAACCGCCCGATCCCCTACCCGTTCGCCCTAAGCTTGTCGAAGGGCGTTGGCGCGCGCCTCATGCTTCGTCACCCTGAACTCGTTTCAGGGTCCATGGCTTCACCTGCACCTCCGCAGACGGAGGAGGAATGGATGCTGAAACGAGTTCAGCATGACGGAGAATGGGAGGACGGGCTGCAGTTCCCCTAGATCCGTTCACTCTGGCTTGTTTATGGGCCTTGGCGCGCGCCCCGCATGGTTCGACAGGCTCACCACGAACGGGTGGGGGCGGGCCGCGGAGGAAAGGAACGTCGTCTCGGCCGTTGAGGGTGCGGACAGACGAGGAGATCACAATGCGCCTTGCCCTGATCGCGGCCGTCGCCGCGCTGCCGCTCTCAAGCTGCGGCGATGCGTCGGAGCCTGCACCCACGCCCGAGCAGACCGGAGCCGTGGCCGACGTGAGCGCCCCCGAGACCGCGCCCATCGAAGCTACTCCGGCACCAGGCGAGATGCCCGATTTGCAGACGATCCCTGCCGCCATTCAGGGCCGCTGGGCTTTAACCGAAGCCGACTGCACTGCCGCGCGCGGCGCAGCCACGGGCCTGCTGCGGATCGGCCCGGAGACGCTGACGTTCTATGAATCGGCCGGCACCCTGGCCGACATCGAGGAAGCGAACGCCAACCGCATCCGCGCGGAATTCTCCTTCACCGGCGAAGGGATGACCTGGAGCCGCGACATCACGCTGGAGCTGCAGGACGGCGGCGCCGCGCTGGTCCGCCGCGAACACGGAGAGGGTGCCGCGTTTCGTTATAGCAAGTGTCCATGAGCGAACGCACCCGTATCCCGCCGCTGTCCCCGTTCGAAGAGCAGGCCGGCTTCACCCGCGCCTTGCGCGCCGGCAACCGCATCGTCGTTTCGGGCAACGTGGGGGTGGAGGAAGACGGCTCCGTCTCGCCCGACGCGGGCAAGCAGGCCGACCGCTGCTTCGCGCTGATCCGCGAGTATGTCGAGCAACTCGGCGGACGGATGGACGATGTCGTGCGGGTGCGCATGTTCGTGACCGACATCGCCGATGCCGACGCGGTCACTGCAGCATTCTCCCGCGCGCTCGGCCATGTGCGTCCGACGGGAACCCTGGTCGCGATCGCCGCGCTCTATCACCCGAGCTGGAAGGTCGAGATCGAGGCCGAAGCCATAGTGGGAGACGAATGATGATTGTCCGCAGCACGCTCGCCACGCTTGTGACCCTCGGCGCCCTTGCCGGCTGCGCCGCGACGACACCTCCGCCGGGCGATCCGCCTGTGCGCGAGCCCGAAGGAAGCTGCCGCGCCGAACCGGGGCAGCGTTTCGTCGGCATGCGCGCGAGCGCCGAAGTCGGCGCGCAGATGCTCGCGGCCACCGGCGCCCGGCTGCTGCGCTGGGTGCCGCCGCGCACGGCGGTGACGATGGACTTCAACCCTTCGCGCCTGACGGTCAGCTACGACGACAATTCGATCATCTCCACGGTCTCCTGCACCTGAGGCGGTTTCACCAGAAACGAGTTGCCCGCCGCGCGGCCGCGCCATAGAGATGCGGCGGGATACAAGCGGGACGGGACGACGATGACCGGCCAATTCGAACTGACCGACGACCAGTTCGCCATCCAGGAAATGGCGCAGCGCTTCACCGCCGACGCGATCAGCCCCCACGCCGCCGAATGGGACGAGAAGCACGTCTTCCCGCGCGACACGATCCGCGCGGCGGCGGAGCTGGGGTTCGGATCGATCTACGTCAGCGAGGAAAGCGGCGGCATCGGGCTCGGCCGCCTCGAAGCCGCGCTGATCATGGAGGCGATGGCTTACGGCTGCCCTTCGACGAGCGCGTTCATCTCGATCCACAACATGGCCAGCTGGATGATCGACCGGTTCGGGTCGGACGCGGTGAAGCAGAAGTACCTGCCCATCCTGATCGGCATGGAGACGATGGCCAGCTACTGCCTGACCGAGCCTTCCTCCGGCTCCGACGCGGCCGCGCTCAAGACCCGGGCCGTGCGCGACGGGGACCACTGGGTGGTTACCGGCACCAAGCAGTTCATCTCCGGAGCCGGCGAGAACGAGATCTATGTCACGATGGTCCGCACGGGGGAGGGTGGGCCGAAGGGCATTTCCTGCCTGGTGATCGAAAAGGGCATGGAAGGCGTCTCCTTCGGGGCGCAGGAAAGGAAGCTCGGCTGGCACTCGCAGCCGACTGCCGCGCTCAATCTCGACAACGTCCGCGTGCCGGCGGAGAACCTGGTCGGCGGCGAAGGCGAAGGCTTCCGCATCGCCATGATGGGGCTCGACGGCGGGCGGCTGAACATCGGCGCCTGCTCGCTCGGCGGGGCGCAGCGCTGCCTGGACGAAGCGGTGCGCTACACCAAGGAACGCCAGCAGTTCGGGAAGGCGATCGCCGATTTCCAGAACACGGAGTTCACGCTGGCGGACATGGCCACCGAGCTCGAGGCGGCCCGCGCCCTGCTCTACCGGGCAGCGGTGAAAGTGACCGAGAACGCCCCCGACAAGACCCGCTTCGCCGCCATGGCCAAGCGCTTCGCCACCGACACCGGCAGCACGGTCGTCGACCGCGCGCTGCAGCTCCACGGCGGCTACGGCTACCTGCAGGACTACCCGATCGAACGCTTCTGGCGCGACTTGCGGGTGCATTCGATCCTGGAGGGCACCAACCAGATCATGCGGATGATCGTCGGCCGGGACTTGTTGAGGCAGTGATGGCAGCGGAACCCAAAATCCTCCCCGGGACGGGGAGGTGGCGCCGGCCCCTTCGACGCCGCCTGCGGCGTCGCTCAGGACAAGCTCCGGCCGGTGACGGAGGGGGCCCGCCGACCGTGCAACGACTGCGCCTGCCGGGGGCCCCCTCCACCATGCTGCGCATGGTCCCCCTCCCCGTCCCGGGGAGGAATGGTGCGGCGCTGGACGAAGTTCAGATCCTCCCCTGCAAGGGGAGGGGGACCGCCGCCGCAGGCGGTGGTGGAGGGGGCCCGCCTCCTGGTGCGTGGTGCCTGCGGCGGGCCCCCTCCACCATGCTGCGCATGGTCCCCCTCCCCGTCCCGGGGAGGACTTGGGCATGACCCAGGAACTGCACCTTCACAGCCACGGCGGCGTTGGGCATGTCTCCCTCGCCCGGCCGAGGGCGCTGCATGCGCTGACGCACGGCATGTGCGAGGCGATGAGCGAGGCCCTGCTCGCGTGGCGCGAGGATTCCGCGATCGAGGCGGTGATCGTCGACCATGCCGAAGGGCGCGGGTTCTGCGCCGGGGGCGACGTGGCGCTGGTCCGCCGCTCGGCGCTTGAGGACGGCGGCGCGGCGGGGCGGGCGTTCTTCCATGCGGAGTACCGGCTCAACCACCTGCTGTTCACTTACCCGAAGCCCATCGTGGCGTTCATGGACGGGGTGACGATGGGGGGCGGCGTCGGCATTTCCCAGCCGGCGAAGTTCCGCGTCGCGACCGAAAACACTCTGTTCGCCATGCCGGAGGGCGCCATCGGCCTGTTCCCCGACGTCGGCGCGGGCTGGTACTTGCCGCGCCTGCCCGGCCGGGTCGGGCAGTTCCTCGCCCTCACCGGAGCGCGGCTCGACGGGGCGGAATGCCTCTGGGCGGGCCTCGCCACGCATTACCTGCCGAGCGAGCGCCTGGCCGAGGCCAAGGCGCGGATCGTCGATGCTCCGGGCGAGATCGACAGGATCCTGCAGGACCTCTCGGCTACACCGCCGGACGCGCGGCTGGCGGGCAACGCCGAGAAGATCGACCGCCTGTTCGCGTCCGACCGGCTGGAGGACATCGTCGCCGCCCTCGAAGCCGATCCCTCGGACTGGGCGGCGAAGGAGCTGAAGGCGGTCACCGCCAAGTGCCCGGCGACCGCCAAAGTCGCGCTGCGGCAGTTCGCCGAAGGCGCGCGCATGACAGATTTCGCCGACGAGATGCGCAGCGAATACCGCCTCGCCAGCCGGATGATGCTGCGGCCCGACTTCGCCGAGGGCGTGCGCGCCGTGCTGATCGACAAGGACAATGCCCCGCGGTGGGATCCGCCGACGCCCGAAGGAGTGAGCGAGGAGGCCCTCGACGCCATCTTCGCACCCCTGCCGACAGGCGAGGAATGGTCCCCCTTCCCGCAGGCAACTTAGGCTTGCGATAGAAATTCTGCCGTGCCTTGCCGGTTGCGGTCGTGCCATGCAGCGACCACTTCTCCACCGACCATCCACCGACAGGACTTATCCGCGCCACCATGCAGCGCCTTACCCATCTTCAGCGTCTCGAAGCCGAGAGCATCCACATCATGCGCGAGGTTGTGGCCGAAGCGCAGAACCCGGTGATGCTCTATTCGGTCGGCAAGGACAGCGCGGTGATGCTGCACCTTGCCCGCAAGGCGTTCTACCCCGCGCCCCCGCCCTTCCCGCTGCTGCACGTCGACACGACCTGGAAGTTCCAGGACATGTACAAGCTGCGCGACAAGGCGGCGAAAGCGGCCGGGATGGAGCTGATCGTCTACCAGAACCCCGAAGCCAAGGAGCGCGGGATCAACCCGTTCGACCACGGCCCGCTGCACACCGACATGTGGAAGACCGAAGGCCTCAAGCAGGCGCTCAGCCAGCATGGCTTCGACGCGGCTTTCGGCGGCGCCCGGCGCGACGAGGAGAAAAGCCGCGCGAAGGAGCGCATCTTCTCCTTCCGTACCGCCAGCCACGGCTGGGACCCGAAGAACCAGCGGCCCGAGCTGTGGAACCTCTACAACGCCCGCAAGAGCAAAGGGGAGAGCATCCGCGTCTTCCCGATCAGCAACTGGACCGAGCTCGACATCTGGCAGTACATCATGGCCGAGAACATCGAGATCGTGCCGCTGTACATGTCCGCCCCGCGCCCGACGGTGGAGCGCGACGGCCTGCTGCTGATGGTCGATGACGACCGCTTCCCGTTGCAGCCTGGCGAGGAGCCGGTCATGCGCTCGATCCGCTTCCGCACGCTCGGCTGCTATCCGCTGACCGGCGCGGTCGAGAGTACGGCGAGCACACTGCCGGAAGTCGTCCAGGAGATGCTGCTGACCACCACCAGCGAACGCCAGGGCCGCGCCATCGACAAGGACGAAGGCGGCGCCGGGATGGAGAAGAAGAAGCAGGAGGGCTACTTTTGATGGGCCGCGCGCAGATCCTCCCCGGGACGGGGAGGTGGCAGACGCTGAAAGCGGCTGACGGAGGGGGCTATCCCCCCACCACAGCATTTGCGGACAGCCCCCTCCACCACCCGCTTCGCGGGCGGTCCCCCTCCCCGTCCCGGGGAGGATCGCATGTCTGACGCTCCCGACACGATCTACAAAACCGACGCCCTCATCGCCGAGGACATCGAGAGCTATCTCGAGCTGCACCAGAACAAGGGCCTGCTGCGCTTCATCACCTGCGGCAGCGTCGATGACGGCAAGTCCACGCTGATCGGCCGCCTGCTGTACGATTCCAAGATGATCTTCGAGGATCAGCTCGCCGCGCTGGAGGCCGACAGCAAGCGCGTCGGCACGCAAGGGCAGGAGATCGACTTCGCGCTCCTGGTCGACGGCCTCGCCGCCGAGCGCGAGCAGGGCATCACGATCGACGTCGCCTACCGCTTCTTCAGCACCGAGAAACGCAAGTTCATCGTCGCCGACACCCCGGGGCACGAGCAGTACACCCGCAACATGGTCACCGGCGCGAGCACGGCCGATCTCGCGGTGATCCTGGTCGATGCGCGCAAGGGCGTGCTGGTGCAGACCCGGCGCCATTCCTATCTCGCGCACCTTATCGGCATCAAGCATCTGGTGCTGGCGGTGAACAAGATGGACCTGGTCGACTACGACCAGGAGACCTTCGACCGCATCGTCGCCGATTACCGCGCTTTCGCCACGAGCATCGGGATCGAGGACTTCACCGCGATCCCGCTGTCCGGCTTCAAGGGCGACAACATCACCGCCGCGCCTTCGGCCAACACGCCGTGGTACACGGGCCCGAGCCTGATCCAACACCTCGAGACTGTCGAGATCGCCGACCAGGCCGCGCAGGCCCGCGCCTTCCGCATGCCGGTGCAGTGGGTCAACCGCCCGAACCTCGACTTCCGCGGCTTCGCTGGCCTGATCGCCGGCGGCAGCGTGAAGCCGGGCGACCCGGTTCGCATAGTGCCTTCGGGCAAGACCAGCACCGTGCAGCGCATCGTCGCGATGGACGGCGACCTGGAAGAAGCCGTGGCGGGCCAGTCGGTCACCCTCACGCTCGCCGACGAAGTCGACTGCAGCCGCGGCGATGTGATCGCCGCCGCCGACGAACCGCCGCAGAGCGCCGACCAGTTCGAAGCGACCCTGGTGTGGATGAGCGAAGACGCGCTGATCCCCGGCCGCGGCTACTGGCTGAAGCTGGCGGCCCAGACGGTCACCGCCACGGTCGCCGAGCCGAAGTACGAGATCGACGTCAACTCGCTCGAGCACCTCGCCGCCAAGACGCTCGGCCTCAACGCCATCGGCATCGCCGAAGTGACCACGGACCGGGCGATCACGTTCGAGCCTTACGCGCAGTCGCGCCAGCTCGGCGGGTTCATCCTGATCGACAAGCTGACGAACGCAACCGTCGCCGCCGGCATGATCCACTTCTGCCTGCGCCGGGCGCAGAACGTCCACTGGCAGGCGCTGGAAGTCGGCCGCGAGGCCCACGCCGCGCTCAAGAACCAGAAGCCGGCGGTGCTGTGGTTCACCGGCCTGTCCGGCTCGGGCAAGAGCACGATTGCCAACCTGGTCGAGAAGAAGCTCCACGCCGCTGGGCGGCACACGTTCCTGCTGGACGGGGACAACGTCCGCCACGGGCTCAACAAGGATCTCGGGTTCACCGAGGCCGACCGGATCGAGAACATCCGCCGCGTCGGCGAAGTGGCGAAGCTGATGGCCGATGCCGGCCTGATCGTGATCACCGCCTTCATCAGCCCCTTCCGCGCCGAGCGCGAGCTCGTCCGCTCGATGCTGCCCGACGGCGAGTTCGTCGAGGTGTTCATCGACACCCCGCTGGAAGTGGCCGAAGAACGCGACGTGAAGGGCCTCTACAAGAAGGCCCGCGCGGGCGAGCTGAAGAACTTCACCGGCATCGACAGTCCCTACGAGCGGCCCGAGAACCCCGAGATCCGCGTCGACACGACCCGCTCCACGCCGGAACAGGCGGCCGAGCTCATCGCCGCGCGCCTGCTCGGCGAGTGGGCGCCGGACCTGTGACGCAGGCCGACGCGGCACTCGCCGCGGAACTCGCCGGGGAAGCAGGCCGGCTGCTGGTGGAGCTGCGTGAACGCGGCGAGTTCGAAGGCAAGGTGCTCGGCCAGGAAGGCGACCGGATCGCCAACCGGTTCCTGATCGAGCGGCTGCGCGCCGAGCGCCCTGACGACGGCATCCTCTCCGAAGAGAGCGCCGACACCGCGGAGCGTCTCGCAAAATCCCGCGTGTGGATCATCGATCCGCTCGACGGCACCCGCGAATATGGCGAAGGCCGGCCCGACTGGGCGGTCCATGTCGGGCTGGCGATCGACGGTGTCGCGGAGACCGGCGCGGTCGCCCTGCCGGGCTTCGACGGCGGCACCGTCCTGCGCTCCGACATGCTCGCCCCGCGTGTGCCCTACGACGGCCCCCCGCGCATGCTGGTCAGCCGCACCCGCCCCGCTGCCGAAGCGCTCGCCGTGGCCGAACGGCTCGGCTGCGAGCTCGTGCCGATGGGCTCGGCCGGAGCGAAGGCGATGGCGGTCGTGCTCGGCCAGGCGGAGATCTACCTGCACTCGGGCGGGCAATACGAATGGGACAACTGCGCGCCCGTCGCCGTCGCCCGCGCCCACGGCCTGCACTGCTCCCGCATCGACGGCAGCGAATTGCGCTACAACAACCGCGACACCTACCTGCCGGACCTGCTCATCTGCCGGACGGAATGGGCGGAGCAGGCGCTCGGGGTGGTTGCCGAGTCCGAGCCCTCATCCAAGCTGCGCTAGCCCGCTTCGCGGGCAAGCTCCGCTATCCTTCTCCCACCAGTGGGAGAAGGAGGTGACGGCGCCCGCAGCGCCCAACTTCCCTCTCCCACTTGTAGGAGAGGAAGGTGACCGAACCACCCGCTAAACTTCCTCTCCCACTGGTGGGAGAGGGAGGTGACCGAGCCGCCCGCTAAACTTCCTCTCCCACTGGTGGGAGAGGGATACGGAGGCTTGGCAGCTTGCTGCCTAGCCGGAGTTGGGTGAGGGCTCCGGCGATTGGGTGAGCGCCCCTACGCCGCCCACGGCCCCGTGATCGCCACTGTCTTGGTCGGGCTGTAGAGGTTGACGAACAGCGTCCGGCCGTCGGGTGAGAAGCAGGCGCCGGCCCATTCGGTCTGCACGGGGGTGAAGGCCAGCACATAGGGCTCGCCGGCCGGCGTCAGGCCGATGAGGCGGTTGGCGACCTCGTCGGTATAAGCATCCTCGCACACGATCAGATGGCCGTTCGGCGCGATGACGAGGTTGTCGCCGTAGTTGAACTGCTCGATCGAGGTGCTTTCGAAAAACAGTTGCAGCCGGTCGGGCGCGGCGGATTGCGGGCGCAGGCGGAAGATCTGGCCGAGCTTGGCCGCGCCGCCGCTGGTGCAGCAGAAGTAGAGCTCGCCGTCGCCCATCCAGATGCCTTCGCCGCGCGCGAACAGGGTCGCACCGGCCGCCGCGCCGCGCTTGCGCAAGTCGTCGTCGGGCGCCTCCACATTGTCTAGATCGATCCAGCGGACCGCCTGCCAGCTCTGCGGCGCGAAAGCGGCGCCGCGCCAGTTGCGGCTGTCGGGCATGCCGTCGATCGCAAGGGCCTGCAGCTTGCCGCCTGCCGCCAGGTTGCCCGGCTGGTTCGGGATGAAGCGGTAGAGCAGGCTGTCCTCGCGGTCCTCGGTCTCGTAGACAATGCCGGTGGCCGGATCGACGCAGGCCGCTTCGTGGTTGAAGCGGCCGAGCGCCTTCAGCGGCACCGGATCGACCGGCCCGGTCGCGCTGGCCGGCACTTCGAACACCCAGCCGTGCTGCTTGTTCTGCCCCCGCCCCGGCCCGGACACGTCTTCCTCGCAAGTCAGCCAACTGCCCCAGGGGGTGATCCCCCCGGCGCAGTTGCGGATCGTGCCGGAGAGGGAGCGGAACTGCCGCTCGACGGCGAGCGTCTCCGCATCGAGCACCAGCGTGGTCGTGCCGCCGGGCAGCGGGATCAGGCTCTTGGCGACCGTGTCGTAGGCCCGCCCGCTGGCCCCGCCCCCGTCGTGCTTCGCCTGAAGCTCGTGGTTGCGCACGAGGGCGAGCTTGCCGCCGCCGAGGTCGAAGCAGCCCATCCCGTCGGCCCGGTCCGGCACCGTGCCGCCGTCGCTCATCGCTTCGCCGAGACTGGAGATCACCCGGTAGGAGAAGCCCGCCGGGAGATCGATCAGGCCCTTCGGATCGGGCATCAGCGGGCCGTAAACGTCGGCGGCCGCGGCGGAGGAGCCCAGCCCCGCGCGGACGCATCCGCTGGCGGCCAGCGCGGCGAAAGCGCCGCCGGTTGCATGGAGGAAACGGCGGCGGTCGGCGATCATCGAGCAGCTCCTGGCACACGGCGAACGGCCCCCCGCCGCTCGCTCGATGGTCATACCTGCTTTGATGACCGCTTGATGACAAGCGCGCAACAATATGTCGTTGCTGTCGCTACAAGTCCGGTAGCGCCTGTTCCGCGAAGCCCCAGCCCGCCAAGCCCTTGCCCTTGGCGCGGGCGAGCAGGCGCTTGGCGTCGGAGATCGTGAACGAATGTGCGTCCTTGAAGTCCTTCAGCTCGCCCCAGGCGATCGGCACGGCCACCGGCGCGCCGGCGCGGGCGCGGGCGGAGTAAGGCAGGATGGCGGTGCTGCCGCGCTGGTTGCGCAAGTAGTCGATGAAGATCTTGCCCTTGCGCTTGGCCTTGGAGAGGTTCGCGGTGAAGCGGTCGGGCTCGGCCATCGTCAGCGCCTCGGCGAAACGCTTGGAGAAGTCCTTGTGCGCGTCCCATGAATGGCCGCGGGTCAGCGGCACGACGAGATGCACGCCCTTGCCGCCGGTCAGCATGGCGAAGCTGACCAGACCGATGTCCGCCAGCCGGTCGCGCATGTCGTGCGCGGCGGATTTCACGTCCTCGAAGTCAAGCCCTTCGTCGGGATCGAGGTCGAACACCATGCGGTCGGGCCGCTCCACTTCGTCCACCCTGCTGCCCCAGCCGTGGAACTCGATCGTGCCCATCTGCACGCAGGCCAGCAGGCCGGCAGTATCCTCGACGTAAAGGTAATCCTCGGTGCCGCCCTTCTTCTCGGTGATCGGCACGTGGTGCACGTGCGGTCCGAACGCGCCGTCCTCGTGCTTCTGGAAGAAGCACTTTTTCGCCCGCCCCTGCGGACAGCGCACCAGGCTGACCGGGCGCCCGGCCGCCCACGGCAGCATCAGCGGGGCGATTGCCTCATAGTAGTCGGCAAGCTGGCCTTTGGTCTGGCCGCTTTCGGGGAAGATCACCCGATCGCGGTTGGAGATTTTCACCGCCGCCTCTTCCTCGGGCGCTTCCTCAGCCTTTTCCGGAGTGACGTCTTCCGCCTTCTTGTCCCCGCGCAAGCCGATGAAGCTGCCGTGGCGCACGCTTCCGTCGGCGGTGAACTCGGCGAAGGCGACTTCGGCCACCAGCTTCGGCTCCAGCCAGGTGACCCCGCGGCTGGACACCCGGTCCACCTCGGCGGGCGGTGTCTTGCTCTCGATCTTGGCGAATTCCGCCGCCAGTTCGCGCAGCGTCTCGGTGTTGAACCCGGTGCCGACGTTGCCCTTGTAGACCAGCTTGCCCTTCTCGTTCTGCGCCAGCAGCAGGGAGGAGAACGGCCGGCCCTTCGCGGTCGACTTCTTCCAGCCGATGACGACGAACTCCTGGCGCAGCGTGCACTTGACCTTGACCCAGTTCTTGGTGCGCTTGGAGGCGTATTTCCCGTCGATCCGCTTGGAGATGATCCCTTCCTGCTCGGCCTTGCACATCGCGCGGTAGAGCTTCTCGCCCGCGCCGATCACGTGGTCGGCGAAGTGGATCGGCGGCTTGGCCTCGGCGAGCAGCGCCTCCAGCCGTTCCTTGCGCTCGATATTGGTCTGCTGCGCCAGATCCTCGCCGTTCAGTTCGAGCAGGTCGAAGGCGTGGAAGGAGAGCTTGTCGCTCTCCTTCTCCGATCCGTGCCCGCGCTTGAGCACGTTCTGAAGGCTGGAGAAATCGGGATTGCCCTTGTCGTCGTAGGCGACAATCTCGCCGTCGATCAGGCAGCTCGGCAGGTCGAGCGCTCTGAACCGTTCCGCAAGGGGCACGAACTTGTCGGTCCAGTCCTTGCCCGATCGGGTGTAGACCCGCACTTTGTCGCCCGCGCAGGCGATCAGCGCGCGGTAGCCGTCGAACTTGATCTCGTGCATCCAGCCGTTCCCGGCCGGCACCGCATCGACCAGGGTCGCCAGTTGCGGCTGGCGGAATTCGGGCAGCGCGGCGACTTTCTTCTTAGGAGTTTTCGCCGCGCCTTTCTTCACCGCCGCGTTGCGCTCCGCGGCTTTCTCCATCTGCGCGGTGAACTCGCCCTTCTTCTTGCCCGCCAGCGCGTATTCGCCCTTCTTGTCGGCGGCGATCTCCGCCATCGAGCGGCCGGTCAGGACGCTTGTCAGGCCGCGCTCGACCAGCGTGTCGCCTTCCTCGGCGTGCTCGTCCTGCAGCTTGCGCAGCAGCCAGTTCTCGCGCTTCTCGCCCGGCTTGCCCTTCAGGCGGATCAGCAGCCACTCGCCCTTCATCCGCTCTCCGTGCAGGACGAAGTGCAGGTGCCCTTTCTCCAGGTCCTTCCAGCTTTTGCCCGGCACCGGATCCCAGGTGCCGCGGTCCCACAGCATCACCGTGCCGCCGCCGTATTCCTCCTGCGGGATGATGCCTTCGAAGTCGGCGTAGGCCATCGGGTGGTCTTCGGTGCGCACCGCCAGCCGTTTCACGTCCGGGTCCGGGCTCGGCCCCTTGGTGACCGCCCAGCTCTTGAGCACCCCGTCCGCCTCCAGCCGGAAGTCCCAATGCAGCCGGCTCGCTTCGTGCTTCTGTACGATGAAGCGGTTGCCGCCCTCGCCCTTCGCCCGCTTCCCGGCAGGTTCCGCGGTCTTCTTGAAATCCCGCTTGCGGTTGTATTCGGCCAGCGGGTCGCGCGCGCTCATTCGCCGTCCTCTCTTTCGGTGTTCGGGAACAGCCGCACTTCGGCGAAGCCCAGCAGCGTCAGCAGGACCAGCGAGATCACGGCGGCGATCACCACCAGCGGCCACTGGCCCGCGCCGCAGGCGATCCCGACGACCGCGGTGAGCCACAAGTGCGCGGCAGTGGTGAGGTTCTTCACCTCGCCCTTGCTGAACACGATCAGCCCGGCGCCCAGGATGCCGACGAACGCGCCGGTCGCCTCGAAAATGCGCAGCGGGTCCATCCGCGCGCCTTCGATCTGGTAGTACAGCGAGATGATCGAGGCGGTCATCGCCGCCGACGCGAAGCAGATGATGCCGTGCGTGCGCAGGCCCGCCGCATGGCCGCGGATCTCGCGGTCGAGCCCCAGCAGGACCCCAAGCACCGCCGCCGCGCCCAGCCGCGCCACGAGATCGCCATCCATCCAGTGGATCAGGACCGGAGGGTTAAGCTCCATCGTCAGTTCCTTGCCGGGCGTGCTTCGACAAGCTCAGCACGAACGGAGGTTGGGGATGAGGCCTTCACAAAAATCCCGTTCGCCCTGAGCTTGTCTAAGGGCGGGCGCCCGCCTCTCCTCAGTCCGCCGAAGGACGCGCGCACCACCGCCGTCATGCGCTCTTCTTGGCCTTGGCCGGCGCCGCTTTCTTGGCCGGGGCCTTCTTCGCCGGGGCCTTCTTGGCCGCCGGCTTTTTGTCGTCGCCCACCGACCGCTTCAGCGCCGCCATCAGGTCGATCACGTTGGAGCCGCGCCCGGTTTCCGGCTCCTCGACATCCTCGAGGACCTTCTTGCCCTTGGCCTTGGCCTTCTTCTCGATCAGGCTGTGCAGCGCCTCGACATAGCGGTCGTGGTACTCGCCGGCGTCGAACGGAGCGGTCTTCTTGTCGATCAGCGTCTTGGCCAACCCGAGCATTTCCTTGGCCGGCTTCTCGTCGGGAATGTCCTTGAAATACTCCTGCGCCGCGCGGACTTCGTCCTCGTAGCGCAGCGTCTCCATCACGATGCCCTTGCCGCAGGGCTTCAGGCTCACGAGGTACTCGCGGCCGCGCAGCGCCAGCTGGCCGATGGCCACCTTCTTGGCCTGCTTGAGCGCCTCGCGCAGCACGATGAAGGCCTCGTTGGCCAGGTCGTCCGCCGGGACGACGTAATACGGCTTCTCGAAGTAGAACACGTCGATGTCGTTGGCGTCGACGAACTGGACCAGCTCGAGCGTCTTCTTGCTCTCGATCTTGACCGCCTCGATCTCGTCCTCGTCGAGCAGGACGTAGTTGCCCTTGGAAATCTCGTACCCCTTGACGATGTCGTCGCGGTCGACCGGGCCGATGCCCTGCACGACTTTCTCGTAGTTGATCCGCTTGCCGCTCGGCTCGTGGATCTGCCGGAAACTGATCGACGCGCCCGATTTGGTCGCCGAGTAAACCTCCACCGGTATCGAAACCAGCGCGAGGCGGATCTGCCCCTGCCAATAGGCGCGTGCGGCCATGTCTCCGTTCCTCCTGCTTTCGCACGAGTCAGCGCGCGGAGGGGGCGGAGGTTCCAAAAGGGTTGCAGGCGTTCAGTTCCGCGAAACCGATGAGCGCGCAAGGCGTTGAGCAGCAAAACGATATCGGGAGTGCGCCGCCTGCGGCGCGACAGTTATGCGGAACACCATTCGGATCATTCTGGGCGCCGCGGCGCTGCTGGTCGCGGCACCCCTCTCGGCCGCCACTCCGCGCGGAGACGAGCCGGTGGCGGTGCCGACCTCGATCAAGCAGGGCATCGACTTCGTCTATGTCGACCCGGAGATGAGCTCCGTGGCGCAGCGGCGCCAGCGGCCGCAAAACTGGCTCCGCCGCATCTTCAGCCGCGACTGGCGCGACGGCAACCGCCGCAACGCGCCGAACCCGATCTTCGAGCAGCTCGGCCGCGGCCTGGAGCTCTATCAGGCGAGCTGGGGCAGCCTGCCGCAAGTCAAGGTGCCGGCGGGGCCCGTTCTCAAGGCCGGTGCGAAGGGCAAGCGGGTGGACACCCTCCGCACCCGCCTGGGCCTCGCGCCCGGCGGCGGCTATGACGCGGCGCTGACCCGGCGCGTGGCCGAATACCAGCACGTCCATGGCCTCGAGGCGGACGGGATCGCCGGAAGGGCAACCATCGCATCCCTCAACCAGGGGGCCGAGCATTACGCACGCCGCATCGCGATCAATGTCGAGCGCGCCTGGCGCCTGCCGCGGACCAACACCTTCGAGCGCTATGTCATCGTCGATTCCGGCATCGCCGAAGCCTACCTTTACGAGAACGACAGGTTCGCCGAAGGCATGCGCGTGATCGTCGGCTCGCCCAAGACCAAGACGCCGATGCTGGCCGTGATCATGCGGAATGCCCGGGCCAATCCCTACTGGAACGTGCCGCCGGACATGATCTCCAACCTCACGGCCAAGCGCGTGCTGGCCCAGGGGACCGACTACCTGAAGAACTTCCACTACGAAGTGCTGTCCGACTGGACGCCCACCGCGCAGGTCGTCGATCCCAAGCGGATCGACTGGAAACTCGTCGCCGCCGGCAAGAGCGGCGTCCGCGTCCGCCAGCTCCCCGGCCCGTGGAATTCGATGGGCGAAATGAAGTTCGAGATGCCGAACGACTACGGCATCTACCTGCACGACACCCCGGTGAAGGAGCTGTTCGCCAAGGACGACCGCTGGCTCAGCAACGGCTGCGTGCGGCTGGAAGACTACCGCCGCTTCGCCGAGTGGGTGTTCGGCGAGGTGCCGCGGACCAACTCCAATGCCGAGCAGGTCATCCCGCTCCCGCGCCCGGTGCCGGTATACATGACCTACTTCACCGTCTCGCCCGCGGCCGGCGGGGTGATCTTCCGCGACGATCCCTACGGCTTCGACGAACTCGCCATGCCGCAGATGTTCGACGGGGAAGGCCAGCTCGCGCTGGCGTCCTGACCGCAAGATCCTCCCCTGCAAGGGGAGGTGGCAGCCCGTAGGGCTGACGGAGGGGGGCGGAGGTCTGCCGCGGCCGTTCGTCCAGGCCAGGGGCCCCCTCCACCACCCGCTACGCGGGCGGTCCCCCTCCCCGTACCGGGGAGGAATTAGTGGACGCCTAAATAGATCCTCCCCTGCAAGGGGAGGGGGACCGCCGCCGAAGGCGGTGGTGGAGGGGGCGCGGCCTGGACGAACGGTTACACCAGGCGGCGCCCCCTCCGTCAGCGCTTCGCGCTGCCACCTCCCCCAGAGGGGGAGGTTTGCGGGCCTACAACCCCAGCGCCGCCTTGATCGCGGCCCAGGACACCAGCTTGAAGTTCTGGCCGAGCGGCTGGTTGTGGCCGTCTTGCGCCACGAACAGCCCCTCCGGGTACTCCGGCCCGAAGCTGCCGCCGATGAGTTCGATGCCGTCGGTCTCCTCGGCCCCACCCAAAGCCCCGGCGGCGATCGCGAAACGGCCGAGCGGCGCCAGGTCCGGCAGGCGGAACACGGCATAGGCGTTGTCGCCCTGGCTCGACGCCACCAGATAGCCGCCCTCGGAGCCTTCAGGCAGCAGCGCCAGGCCTTCCACGTCGGCCACCAGCGTGCGGTTGTCCACCGGCAGGACCAGGTCCCCAGCCGTCGCGCCCGCAGCGAAGCGCCAGATGCCGCCCGCTTCCTCCCCGACATAGAGCGTGCCGCTACGCTGGTCCGCAACGCAGCCTTCCGGCTGGCTCGGCACCCGCAGGATCCGCAGCGGCGTGGCTGACGGCGCAGCCCCCAGGGTCAGCTCGTACTCGTGGATCGCGCCCTGCTTGAGAACCGAGTAGGCCAGCAGCCGCTGCCCCTGCTTGAGCAGGCAAAGGCCGTAGCCCTCGCCCGCCCCGCCCGGCACTTTGCCGAGCAGCGCGAGCTGCCCGCTGGCGGTGTCGAGCCGGTAGACCAGCAGCATCGCGCGGGTGAGGTCGTTACGGTCGCTGGCGACGACGATCACGCCGGCCCCACCTTGGCTAACGGGGCCCATGTCGGCGAGGTCCACATTGTTGACCTCCCCGGCCTGCGCGAACGAGCGGGACTTCCCGTCGAGCCCATAGACATGGACCCCGCCGCGCTTGTCGGTGCCGACGATCAGGCTCGCGGCCGGATCGGCCGGGTTGCGCCAGATCGCCGGATCGTCGGCGGCGTCGACCCCGGCGGCCTGGGCCACCGGCTCGGTCTCCGCGATGGCGGTGACCGAGACCGGCGGCAGGACCTGCGGGGCCGAAGCGCACGCGGAAACCGCGGCGGCGAGCGCGGCTGCGGTGAGCGCGCGCATCAGAACGCGTACCGGGCGACGAGCTGGAACACCGGCCCGGCACGCTCGGCCTCGAGCTCGTATTCGTCGAAGTCGCGGTCCTCCTGGTCCTCGATCGTGTCGAACTTGTTGAACACCTCGCGCTTCTTGCCGTCCAGCAGGTTCGATCCGACCGCCCGGATCGTGAAGCTGTCCCCGATGCGCTTCTCGACGAACACCTCGAGATCCGCTCCGTAAGTCGTGGTCACTTCCTCGCTGACGATCCGGCCATAGGCCTTGCCCTGCTTGCGATAGCTGGCGCCGAACGCCGCGCCGAGCTGGCGCAGGTTCTGGATGAAGCCGAAGTTGTAGACGTATTCGGACTGGTCGTTGAACCGCCGCTCGCCGAACATGTCGGTGATCTCGCTGTCGAGCAGCGAGACGTTGCCGAACACGCCGGTGTCCGGCAGCCCCAGGAAGGCCAGGTCGGCCGAAAGGTCGAACTCGATGCCGTAGACTTTGCCGTCGCCCACGTTGCGCGGCTGGAGCACGAAGCTGCCCTCGCCCTCGTCGCCTTCCTCGCCGGTGTTCACCAGCTCGACCAGGTCCTCGACCTTGCGGTAGAACAGGTTGACCCCGATCACGCCCGTGCGGCCGAGGCGGTGCTCGTAGCCGAGATCGCCGCCCCAGGCCATTTCCGGCATGAGCTGCGGATTGCCGCGCAAGTCGTTGTCGCCCAGTTCGCCCTCCAACGTCACCGGAGTGAGATAGTCGAACTGCGGCCGGCGTACGGTGCGTGCGACCGAGGCGGTCACACGGCCCGCTCCGGTGTCGAACTTGATCGATGCCGAAGGCAGGAAGTGATCGTAATCGTACTCGGTCTCGGCATCTTCCGGATCGGCGGACAGGTCCACGATGCGGGTCTCGGTGTTCTCCCAGCGCACGCCGGCTTCCCAGCTCACGGGGCCGTGGTTGCCTTCCAGCAGCGCGTAGACATCGCGGCGATCCTCCGCGATGGTGCTGAGGGCGCGGTCGTCTTCCTCGAATGCGTCGGCATCGATCAGCCCGGCCGGGGACACGGTGAACTGGTCCCAGGCCCGCCCGTCGAGCTCATCGCCCTGCTCGAAGGTGGTGATGTCGGCGCGGCGGTCCTTCTCCTGCAGGAAGCCGCCGATCACGAAGTTCACGCCGGCAGACAGCGGGAAGGCGTGATCGAGCGCGAAGGACAGCTCCTCGTCCACGTTGCGCGTGACGACCAGCTCGCTTTCCCACTCGGCATTCTCGGGCGCGCCTTCTTCCCCGGTCTCGAAATCGACTTCGGTCTCGATCCCGTCGGCATTGTCGTTGAAGCGGGCATAGCCCCACTTGAAGGCCGTCTTGCCCAGCGACCATTCATGGGAGAGCTTGCTGGCGATGCCCCAGTTCTCCTGCTCGATGTCCTCGAGCTGATATGCGTCGGTCAGCAGGCCGGGCTCCTCGTCGCCGTCGAAGCCGATCGGGCCGGGGGTGCCGGTGGCGACGTTGTATTCCAGGCTGCGCTCGGTCTCCGTGCGGTCGGTGCGCACGTAGTTGCCGCTGAGCTCGAAGGTGGTCACGTCGGATTCGAGCGCGTAGCTGCCGTTGAAGGCGTAGTCGGTGCCGTCGCGGATGTCGCTCTGGTCTTCGCGGTTGTCGAAGTCGTCGGTGAGGAAGTCCGGGTTGTTCTCCGGCGAGTCCCCGTAGCGGAAGCTGGTCTTCTCCTTGGGGTTGTAGCGGCCCTGGACGTTGGCCCCGATCAGCACGCGGCCCGGCCCGAGTTCGCCACCGTAATAGAAACCGGCAGTCGGCTTCAGCTCGCCGTCGTCGAACAGCAAGCCGCCGCCCTTGATGTAACCACCGTCGAGCGACAGCGCGTCGCGCAGCTTGATGTTGATCGTGCCCGCCACCGCGTCACCGGTGCGGCGCGCGGAGGAGGAACGGACGATCTCGACTTGCTCGATCAGCTCGGCCGGGATGCGGTCGAGGAAGAACGAACGGTCCGGGTTCGGACCGGGCACTTTCTCGCCGTTGATCAGGATCTGCGTGTAGCCGGGATCGAGGCCGCGCAGGCGCGGGCCGTCGCTTTCGATCACGTCGGACAGGAAAGTGACCGAAGGTACGCGCTTGAGCGCGTCGCCGGCCGTGAGCGGCTCGAACCGCTGGAAGTATTCCTCGTCATAGACCAGCACGGGTTCGGCCTGGTCTGTGCGGTTGCGATAGCCGATCTCGCCCTGGACCACGATTTCCTGGCTGCTCTTCGGAGCCTCGGTTCTTTCGCCGACGACGCTGCCGCCGACTTGCGCCTCATCGGCTGCGTCCGCCGCCAGTGCGGGCCAGGCTGCCAGCGCCAGGGCACCCGCGCCGGCGCTGAGTAGGAAGCGGTGTGCTGTCTTGTTCATGATCGTTCTCCGTCCAGGTCCCGGCGGCCCGCTAGGTGGGCTGCGTGACGGATGGGTGACCGAGCCGTGACGGTTCGATGACGCCCCGAAGGTGTTGCGCGAACGCTTCACCCGGGTGCGGCAGCGTCTCCGCCGCCGGAAGCGGGACAGGAGTGCTGACGCGCAGCCGGATCGCCGCTATGGCGCCCGCCGTGGACCCTGACCTTTCCCCTTCCGACTGGCCGGTGACCGTGGCGGCCTTGTACCGGTTCGCCCATTTCGCGGATCCCGCGAGTTTGCGCGCACCGCTCGAGAGCCTGTGCCGGAACCAGGGCCTGCGCGGCACCCTGCTGCTCGCGCCGGAGGGGATCAACGGCACGGTCGCCGGATCCGCCGAAGGCATTGCACGGCTGCTGGACCACGTCCGCGCCCTACCCGATTGCGCCGATCTCGAGGTCAAGCTGTCCGGCGCGGCCGCCATGCCGTTCCACCGGATGAAAGTCCGCGTGAAGCGGGAGATCGTCACGATGGGCCAGCCCGGCATCGACCCCCGGGCCAGCGCCGGCACTTATGTCGAGCCGCAGGACTGGAACGCCCTGATCTCCGATCCCGAAACGATAGTGATCGACACGCGCAACGATTACGAAGTTGCAGTCGGCACCTTCGAGGGCGCGATCGACCCGAAAACCACCACCTTCCGCGATTTCCCCGCCTGGTTCCGCGAGACCCGCGAACACCTGCTGGGCGAGGGCAAGAAGCCGAAAGTGGCGATGTTCTGCACCGGGGGAATCCGCTGCGAGAAGTCCACCGCCTTCCTCAAGCAGGAAGGTGTTGAGGACGTCTACCACCTCAAGGGCGGCATCCTGAAGTACCTCGAGACGGTGCCCGAAGACGAAAGCCTGTGGCGCGGCGAATGTTTCGTGTTCGACCAGCGGGTGACGATCGGCCACGGCCTCAAGCCCGGCACTTTCGAACTGTGCCACGCCTGCCGCCGGCCGGTGAGCGCGGACGACCTGGCCTCGCCGCTCTACGAAGCGGGCGTGAGCTGCCCGGCCTGCCATTCCGAACGGACCGACGAGCAGCGCGCTTCCTATCGCGAGCGGCACTTGCAGGAGACGCTCGCCGCGGCGCGCGGCCAGGCCCATGTCGGTGCGGCGCCTCCCCGGCGGCAAGATGATCCCGCAGCCTGAGCCCGTCCTCTACAGCTTCCGCCGCTGTCCATATGCGATGCGCGCGAGGCTGGCCCTGGCGGTCAGCGGAACGCGCTACGAGCTGCGCGAGGTTGCGCTGAAGGCCAAGCCGGCGGCAATGCTGGAAGCCTCGCCCAAAGGCACTGTCCCGGTGCTCGTCCTGCCGGACGGGGCGGTGATCGACGAGAGCATCGAGATCATGCGCTGGGCGCTGGCGAACTGCGATCCTGAGGGCTGGCTGGCCCGCAACGATGCCGCCCTGATCGCCGCGAACGACGGGCCCTTCAAGCACGACCTGCACCGCTACAAGTATCCGGAGCGGCACGATGCCGACCCTCTCGCGCACCGGGAGCATGGCCTGGCATTCCTGGGCGAACTGGATCGGCGGATCTCGGCCGGCGGTCACCTTGGCGGCTCCGCGCCCGGGCTGGCCGACGCAGCGATCATGCCGTTCGTGCGCCAATTCGCCGCGGTCGACTTGGAGTGGTTCGGTGCGCAGCCCCTGCCCCATCTCAAGGCCTGGTTGCACCGGCATACCACTTCCGCACTGTTCGACGGGATCATGGTACGAGTGGCGCCCTGGCACACCGGCGATCCTCCGGTGTTCATGCCGCGGCACTGACATCGCCCCTCGTCAGTTGACTCGGGGCGCGGCGCATCCTCTGATCGGCGCGTAGAGGAGACTGTTGGATGAGCGTGGCATTCCGTCGCGAAAGCGACGACGAGCATCTGGAGCCCAAGTTCGAGCTTCCCATTCCGGCCGGGCCGAACCTCGTGACCGCGCGCGGGCTGCAGCTGATCCGGGAGCGCCGGGCCGCGCTCGAAGCCCGGCTGAAGGGCTGCACCGATCCGGACCAGACGACCGTGATCCAGCGGGACTTGCGCTACTGGACCACGCGCGAAATCACGGCCGAACTGGCGCCGACCCCGTCCGGCAACAAGGTCGAGTTCGGCACGACGGTGGACATTCTTCTGCAGGGCAAACCCAGGACGCTCCGCATCGTCGGCGACGACGAGGCGGATCCGGCCGAGGGCCTGGTATCCTTCAACGCACCACTAAGCCGCGCGATGTTGGGAGCGGAACCGGGCGACTTGCTATCGTTCGGCGGCGCAGCCGATGCGATCGAGGTTCTGAACGTCGAAGTCACTTCCGCCTGACCGCTACGCGGCCAACGCAAAATGCCCCGCGGCGTGAGCGGCGGGGTTGTTGTGTATGTTGTGGATGGGTTTTTGGTGGTTGCGGGGGCTCGATTTGGCCTTTGCAGAACTCGCTTTCGCCTCATCAAGCAATACGTCGCTTCGAGGCGAAAGAACGGGAGGTAAAGCTGAGCGCCGCTCTGCTCCCAAGCGGCGAAACCGAAGCTGGGCTTGCCAGAAAGCTCTGGACACATGTGCTCGTGGATCGCTCCGGACCTCCCGCTCCTCTCGGCACCAGAAACGGTTGGAGCCGAATGCCCGTTTTTCTCTGTCAGTCTAACGGTTAGCTGCTCGTCAACGAGCGGCCCCCCCTTAAATTGTGGAGGAGCAGAACGCGCATCATGCGGTGCGATGGCATCAGGCAAGTTGATCGGGATGATCAAGCAAGGGGTGACCGCTACACGACGATGATCGTCCAAAACCCGACGGTCCGAGTTATACGTGCCTCCTCTCACCTTGAGGCTACACCTGAAGCAGTGGCAGCTTGCGGCGAGCCGACTTTGTCTGCTGAACGTTGGCTATGCTGGCGAGCGTCGTCGTGCAAGCGCGATCAAGCTTCGAAACTCGGCACTCGTCGCGGCAGCATCATAATGAATGCTGACCCTTTTCCGCTGGGCTGATAACTCGCGGTGCCGCCATGAGCGCGCGCGATCGCTTCCACTACTGCGAGGCCAAGGCCTGAGCCGGAGCGGTGCCTAGCGGCTGCATCGTCGGATCGAGTGAACAGCCGAAAAGCATCCTGCGCGAACGAGGCCGGCATGCCGGGACCAGGGTCGATGACTCGCAAGTCCACGTCGTCATCAGTCAGGCGCAGCTCGATCCGAAGGGGGCCCGGATCGGCGTAACGTTGGGCGTTGTCTATCAACGCAAGGATGGCTTGCCGAACTCTTGCCGTGTCGACACGTGCCTTTCCGCGCGCCAGCTGGAGCTCGAGTGAGAATCCAGCTTTATCAAGAGCTGGTTTCACGAGCAGGATGAGATCCTCGATCTCGCTGGCGAGGTCGACGTCAGCCAGCTCCAGGCCCAATCGCTCGCTTTCGACCAGGCTCACGATCCGCAGGTCCTCCACCAGCCGACCCAAGCCTTCCACCTGCGCAAGCAGCCTGCGGATCATCGCTTCATCCGCTACGAAAACGCCATCAGCCATCCCCTGAAGCCGCCCCTTCAGGATCGTTAGCGGTGTGCGCAGTTCATGGGCAATCTGCGCATTCCACGTGACGATGTCCATCGCCGCGCGTTCCAGCCTTTCGGCCATGGCATTGAAGTCCTCGATTAGCATGGCGGTTTCGCCGATGGCGCCGCTTTGAGACTCCGCTCGAGCGCTTAGGTCACCGTCAGCGATGCTGCGCGCAGCGCGTCCCATGGAGTGCAATGGCGCAACGATCCGCCGCGCCAACGCGACAGCGGACCGTGAGGCTATTGTGAGGCCGATCACGCAAAGCCCGGCAAGTGTGAGAAATTCCCATCGGGTTGGCGTCAGCGAACTCTCGCTTGGTATCAGTGGCGAGTCCGCGAGCGCAAGGATGGCATAGACGACATAGAAGGTGACGAACGTCAGGAACAGCATCGCCATGGCGATCATCGCCATCGAAGCCGCGAGTTGCCGGCCTAGATCGTGACGATGGCTCATTAAGTCGAGGTGAGCCGATAGCCGACGCCGCGTATGCCTACCGGCATGTCGGCAGCGCCCGCTTCCGCCAACTTGCGGCGCAGCTTGCTGACGTGACTATCCACCGTCCGATCCAAGGCATCTCCGCCAGGTAGGCAGGCGTCGACAAGCTCCCCGCGCGAAAAAACGCGCATGGGTGCGCGAGCCATGTGGGCGAGCAGCCGGAACTCCGTGAGCGTCAATTGCAGTTGCTGCATTCGGCTGCCTTCATAAACTCTAGCAAAGTGCCCTTCGGTATCGATTTCCACAGGTCCGATCCGGATTACAGCATCAGTTCCTCCTGCGCTGCTACGGCGCAGCACTGCCTTGACTCGCGCCACGACCTCTACCGGATTGAATGGCTTCACGACATAATCGTCCGCACCGATTCTGAGCGCCTGCAGCTTGTCGATGTCCTGGTCCAGAGCGGTTGTCATAACAACAGGGGTAGCGCCGCGGCGGCGGACTTCGGCCAGCACTTCCCAACCATCAGCACGTGGCATCGACACGTCCAACAAGATCAAATTGGGACGAAGGGCGAGGTGGAGATCGAGGGCTACACGTCCGTCTGGTGCCACGACTGTGCGGAAGCCCTCTCGCTCAAGATAAGCCTCAAGGATGTCAGCGATCTCGGCCTCGTCCTCGGCGATAAGGATTAGTTCATTCATTGGTCGAGAACTCTCGATCTTGCCTCGCCTTCTGCATAGCGCCGCTCGGCCGAAACTATCCACCCGTCTCCACGAGCTCTCCACACAACATCCATGCAACCGAAACGCGGTTCGACGATAGGCGCCGCCGGATCGATCATGGAGGCTTTCACAATGAAACGGGTGCTACGATGGGCAGCCCCCCTGGCTTTGGTTGGGGCGTCGGCATTAGCGCTGGGCGCCTGTCGGGGGCCGGAAGCGCAGGCTGAGGCACCAGTCCCCGTAGAGGTGCTGGTCACGAAGGTCCGGCAGTCGCCAATTGAGCTTAGCGACGAACTGCCTGGGCGAGTTGTCGCTTACCGCATTGCTGAGATCCGCCCCCAGGTAAGCGGGGTTGTTCAGCGCCGGCACTTCGAACAAGGCGCAGCAGTAGGCGCTGGGCAGCCGCTGTTTCAGATTAATCCGGCGCCGTTTCGCGCTGATGCCAACAGTGCTGCGGCGGCTCTCACACGTGCTGAGGCGACCTATGCCCGTGCTCGCACGCAGGCGGAGCGGCTGCAACCGCTCGTCGATGCGGATGCGATCAGTGGACAGGCCTATGACGACGCAGTGGCCGCACGCGACCAGGCGGCAGCCGATGTGGCGCAAGCCCGCGCGGAACTCGCCCGCCGCCGTCTCGATCTCCGCTTTGCGCGCGTTGCGTCCCCGATTTCTGGGCAGATCGGTCCAGCACTTGTCACAGAAGGAGCGCTGGTGTCGCCGCAAGATGCCAATCCGCTCGCGACGGTGCAGCAAATCGATCGGGTCTATGTCGACGTGCGGCAGCCGGTAGAGCGTTTCCAGCTACTGCGCGAGGCATTGGCGGAAGGCCAAGGGCCGGGCTCCGCCACAGCGGAGATTTTATCTCCCTCTGGGCGTCCTTATCCGGTCAGCGGCCGAATACTATTCTCTGATGTTACGGTCGACCCGGGCACCGGCAATGCGATCGTGCGCGTTCTGGTGAACAATTCCCAGCGCTTGCTACTGCCAGGAATGTACGTTCGCGCGCGCCTGCCGCGAATGCGCATACCCGATGCGCTGACAGTGCCGCAGCAGGCGGTGACACGGGACCCGGGCGGCAATGCGCTGGTCGGAGTCATCGATGGTCAGGGCCGGGTGCAACCGCGCAAAGTGATCCTCGGGAATGTCGTCGATGGGAACTATGTCGTGAAATCGGGCCTGAAAGTCGGAGACACCATTGTGGTTGTCGGCATGGATCGTGTTCAACCCGGCACTCCGGTCAATCCTCAACCTTGGCAGCCGCGTGCCATCGCGTCGCAACGCTGACACAGGGATTATCCGATGCCTCAGTTCTTCATCAACCGCCCCATCTTTGCTTGGGTGGTCGCTATTGCGATCATCGTGCTCGGCTTGATCTCCATTCCGCAGCTCCCGGTCGCCCGCTTCCCAACCGTCGCGCCGCCTTCGATCAGCATCTACGCGTCCTATCCAGGGGCAACGCCGCAGACGATGAACGACAGCGTAGTGACGCTGGTCGAGCGCGAGCTGTCGAGCGTCAAGAACCTGCTCTACTTCGAGAGCTCAACCGATACCTCGGGCGAAGCCACGATCACTGCGACTTTCGTGCCGGGCACTGATCCTGAGCTGGCTCAGGTCGACGTCCAAAACCGATTGAAGACGGTGGAACCACGCCTGCCCCAAGTGGTGCGCCAGACCGGCGTCACCGTCGAAGCGGCGAGTTCCGGTTTTCTGATGATGATAGGCTTGTTCTCGGAAACCGGAGAGCATGACGAGATCACCCTCGGCGAATACATGTCTCGCAACATCGTCGAGGAACTGAAACGGATCCCTGGCGTGGGACGAGTTCAGAACTTCAGTTCCGAGCGCGCGATGCGCATCTGGGTCGATCCCACAAAGTTGATTTCCTACGGCCTCTCGATGGGCGACATCACCGCTGCGATCGCCGAGCAAAACATACAGCTTGCTCCGGGCAGTCTCGGCTCGCAACCGGCCGTCGAAGGGCAGCGCGTACTCGTGCCGCTAACTGCCGAGGGACAGTTGAAGACCCCAGCGGAGTTTGCGCGCATCGTTCTCAAGGCGAACACCGACGGCTCCAGCGTCACCCTCGGCGATGTTGCCCGGGTGGAACTCGGGGCTCAAACTTTCGCGTTCGCGGTCCGCGAGAATGGCAAAGGCGCAACAGCCGCGGCGATCCAACTCGCTCCCGGCGCCAACGCCGTGCAGACAGCCGAGGCCGTTCGCGAGCGGATGGAAGAGCTAGAACAAGCTATGCCCGCAGGTGTGAAATGGTCGGTGCCGTTCGACACCGCTCCATTTGTGAAAATCTCCATCGAGAAGGTTCTGATCACCCTGCTCGAGGCGATGGTCCTCGTATTCCTCGTGATGTACCTCTTCCTACAGAAGTTTCGCTACACGCTGATCCCGGCCATCGTTGCACCGATCGCTCTACTCGGCACTCTGGCGGTTATGCTGGTGACGGGGTTCTCGATCAATGTTCTCACGATGTTTGGGATGGTCCTGGCGATCGGCATCATCGTCGATGATGCGATCGTCGTGGTCGAGAATGTCGAACGTATCATGCACGAGGAGGGGCTTGCCCCCAAAGCCGCGACCCGAAAGGCGATGAAGGAGATTACGGGTGCTGTGATCGGCATCACCCTGGTGCTTTCGGCGGTGTTCATTCCGATGGCGTTGGCGAGCGGCTCAGTGGGCGCAATCTACCGCCAGTTCAGCATGTCGATGGCCGTCTCAATCCTGTTTTCGGCCTTTCTAGCCTTGTCGCTGACTCCCGCACTGTGTGCAACGATGCTCAAACCGATCACCGGCGATGAGAGGAAGAATCGTTTCTTCACCTGGTTCGACCGAACGTTCGAGCGGATGACTAACGGATACGAGCGTTGGGTCGTGTCGATTCTCAAGCGCACCGGCCGGGCGATGCTTGTGTTCGCAGCTTTGCTAGGCGTGCTGGGGATCGCGTTCAGCAACTTGCCGTCGGCATTCCTTCCAGAAGAAGACCAAGGCTATTTCATGACATCCTTCCAGATGCCGGCGGATGCTACTACCGCGCGCACGCTCGAAGCCGTCGAGGCTTACGAAGAGCACGTCCTGAGCAGGCCCGGGATCAGAGGCAATGAATCGGTCCTAGGCTTCGGCTTCTCCGGTTCGGGACCTAATGCCGCATTAGCCTTCACAACGCTCAAAGACTGGTCGGAACGCGATGGAGCAACTGCTGGCGAGGAAGTGGCGAATGCGACCGCTGCCATGGCCGACGCAGTGAAGGAGGGCACGATCATCACGCTGCTGCCGCCGGCCATCGACGAACTCGGAACGTCCTCCGGGTTCGCGATGCGGCTGCAGGATCGCGGCAATCAGGGCTATGAAGCGCTGTTGGCGGCGCAAGACGAGCTGCTGACGATGGCTGCTCAAAGCAATCTCGTGACCGACGTTTACCCCGAGGGCCTGCCCCCAGGCACCAGCGTGCGGCTGGAGATCGATCGCCAGAAAGCCGAGGCGCTCGGCGTCTCGTTCAGCGCGATCAGCGACACCATCTCTGCGTCTGTCGGCTCGTCGTACGTCAACGATTTCCCGAACCAAGGGCGTCTGCAGCAGGTGATCGTGCAGGCGGACGCCCCCTTCCGCATGCAACTCGATGACGTGCTGCGCCTCAACGTCCGCAACACCGCGGGAGGCATGGTGCCGCTGGGACAAGTTGTGACCCCCGTTTGGGATCAGACGCCTTTGCAGATGGTGCGCTACAACGGCTATCCGTCGCTGCGCATTTCCGGCAGCGCTGCTCCGGGGGTGTCGAGCGGCGAAGCAATGGCGGAAATGGAGCGGCTCGCCAACGAACTGCCTAGAGGCTACGAGATCGCCTGGACCGGTCAGTCGCTTCAGGAGCAACAATCGGGAGCGCAGGCACCGATGTTGCTCGCCTTCTCGATGCTTGTGGTATTCCTGGTGCTCGCAGCACTTTACGAAAGCTGGTCAATCCCGCTGTCGGTAATGCTGGTCGTACCTTTGGGACTGATCGGCGCCGTGGCGGCGGTGTTGCTACGCGGGATGCCCAACGACGTGTTCTTCAAGGTTGGTCTGATAACAATCATCGGCCTGTCGGCGAAGAACGCCATTCTCATCGTGGAGTTCGCAAAACAGTACCGCGAAGAAGGATCGGGATTGGTCCAGGCAGCCGTGAAAGCGGCCAAGGTCCGGCTGCGACCAATCCTCATGACGAGCCTTGCCTTCACCATGGGTGTTGTACCGCTGATGATTGCCGGCGGCGCGAGCGCCGAGACGCAGCATGCGATCGGCACAGGCGTGTTCGGCGGAATGATCAGCGGAACCGTCCTCGCGATCTTTCTGGTACCGGTCTTCTTTGTAGTCGTCCTCGGTCTGGCTGACCGGGTGCGGCGGAGAAGCCGGGCTGAACCAATTATCAACTCTGCGGAGGCCTGACTATGCGCCGCATCTTACCTGTTACGCTACTGTTGCTCGCCGGCTGCTCGATGAACCCGAAGCTGGATATGCCGCCACCGCCCGTGGCGGCAGCTTATCCAGATTCTTCACCCTTCGACGAACAGAACGCTGCCGATCTCGGATGGCGGGAAATGTTCGGCGACCCGCGCCTCCAGCAGCTCGTCGAGCTGTCTCTCAGGGACAATCGCGATTTGCGGATCGCTGTGTTGAATGTCGAAGCCGCACGTGCGCAGTTCCGCACACAACGTGGGGCTGAGCTGCCCGGACTCGAGGCACAGGGCAGCTACACGCGCCAGCGGACTTCACCTGCGGGTGCGGGAGATAATAGCAGCCTACCGCTCGCAAATGGCTTCGAATTCGGGCAGTTCAACGCACAGGTCGCGCTGACGGCGTTCGAAATCGACCTGTTCGGAAGGCTGCGGTCGCAAAGCCAGGCGGCGTTTGAACGATACCTAGCCACCGACCAAGGAAGACGCGCGGTTCAGATCGCGGTGGTGGGCGCCGTGGCCGACGCGTACCTAGCAGAGCGCCTTGCAGCGGAACAGGTTCGCCTAACTCAGGCGACACTACAGGATTGGCGCTCTTCACTCCAACTCACACGCCGGTTGCACGCGGCGAGACAGGTCAGCGGGCTGGAAGTCACCCAAGCAGAGGAATTGGTTCACCAAGCCGAAGCCGACCTGGAGCAGCGACGCCGTGAGTTGGCTCAGGCAACCAATGCCCTAGTCCTCGCCGTGGGAGCGCCTCTCCCGGCCGACCTGCCGGCACCTATCGATCTGCTACAGCAGCCAATCCGCACTCAGCTTCCGGCCGGCCTGCCGTCGGAGCTGCTGCAGAGGCGTCCGGATGTCGTCCAGGCCGAACACGAGCTGCGTGCCGCCAACGCCGATGTCGGCGCCGCGCGCGCGGCATTCTTCCCGCGCTTGTCGCTTACCGCAGCTTTGGGGCTTACAAGCCCCGCGCTTGACGAGCTGTTCAGGGGCGCAAACAGAAGTTGGAGCTTCTCGCCCGCACTCACCGCGCCGATTTTTCAGGGCGGTCAGCTGCAGGGCAATCTTGACCTTGCAGAATTGCGTAAGTCCATTGCGGTTGCCCACTACGAGCGCTCCATCCAAGCCGCTTTCCGCGAAGTTGCTGACGGCCTTGCCGCGCGCGCGACGTACGCACCGCAAGTCGCTGTGCAATCGCAGGCAGCGGAGGCCGCTGCCCGCCGGGTTGATCTATCGAACCTTCGCTTCCGCGCGGGTGTGGAAAGCCGGCTCGAACTGTTGGACGCTCAGCGAAGCGCTTACAGCGCACGGCAAGCTCTGCTGAACATTAGACACCAGGAGATGGCCAGTGCGATCGGCCTTTATCGCGCCCTTGGTGGAGGCCTAACGCGGTAAGATAGGCGTCGCTTTGCGTGAGATCGGGTGTGACTAGTTGATCGGAACGGAGCGACGGTGCCCGGGTGCTGCCTGGGGACCGTCGTCTGCTCAGGCAAGAAGAAGCGAGCAGGAGCCTGTCGTAGGAAAGTCCAGCACACGAAGTGCAGATTTCAACTGATACCGATGTTGCATCGAAACTCACCCCTCCTATGTTGTGAGCGCCGAAAATAGAGTAGCGGGCTGGTAGCTCCCGCACCCGTCAGGGTTCTTCTCCGCCACGGCGTCAACCTAACCTTTCGCGGGAGAAGGTGCTCGGATTTATCCGCAGGGCCGCTCCCGATCGCTGTCAAGGAGCGCGCTGTAATGTCGCTAATCCCCGGATTGCACCCAAGTACGGAGGCTTCGGCCAAGCGCAAATCAGCTCGATGGTTGGTTCTCGCAGCTGTGATGCTCGCTTATCTCCCGGTCGTGGTGGATATGACGATCCTTCATATCACCATTCCCTCATTGACGCTCGCGCTCCAGGCGACTGGCACAGAAGTGCTCTGGATCATCGACATCTATCCTCTCCTCATGGCTGGCCTGCTTATTCCGATGGGAACCTTGGCCGACCGTATTGGTCATCGAAAGATCCTGCTTACCGGCTTAGCCATTTTCGGGCTGGCCTCTTTAGCAGCCGCATACTCGGTGAGTGCCACCATGCTGATTGTTTCCAGGGGTGCTCTGGCTCTCGGCGCCGCTATGATCGCGCCCGCTGTACTGGCTCTCATTCGCAGCACGTTCGACGACGAGAAGGAGCGCGGTTTCGCGCTAGGGCTATGGGGTACGGTTAGCTCTGCAGGCGCGGCAGTGGGCCCCCTCGTCGGTGGAGGCTTATTGGAACATTTCTGGTGGGGAGCAGTGTTCCTCATTAACGTTCCATTGGTGCTGATCGTGTGGGCGGCCGTTTTCGTGCTCATTCCCAATCGACCCGCAGCTGCGGGCGGCAGGTGGACCATAGGTCAAGCTTTGGTGCTGATCGCCGGCCTTATAGCCATTGTCTACGCCATCAAAACTGGCGTGAAACCAGGGGCATCGCTGCCCCTGATGGCAGCAATCTTTGCCTCGGGCCTCGCGCTGATGACAGCTTTCCTGCTCAAGCAAAGATCGTCAACCAATCCAATGCTTGATCTATCACTATTCGCAAAACCGGCCATTCGTACCGGCGCCATCATGGCCTTGGTCGTGTCGGGGGCGCTCATCGGTGTTGAACTGACGATCGCCCAAGAGTTGCAGTACGTTGTGGGCCTCACTCCCTTTGAGGCCGGCATGTTCATGATGCCGTTGATGGCTGCGGCTGCAGTCGGGGGACCACTTGGAAGTGTCCTTCTATCCAAGATCAAGCTTCGCTTCGTTGCGTCTGGCACACTGTTCATCGGCGGCTTGAGCCTCGCAGGTCTTGGAATGAGTGACTTTCGCAACGCTGGCGCGGGCATCATCTGCTACATGGCTCTTCTGGGGTTTTCACTCAGTATCGGCCTTACCGCATCATCTATCGCAATCATGGGGAGTGCGCCGGTTGAAAAGGCCGGTGCTGCCGGAGCGCTTGAGGCAGGCGGTTACGAATTGGGAGCTGCGCTCGGAGTCACCGCCTTCGGCGTTTTGCTGGGCAGTCTTTACCGGACGGGGCTTGCAGTACCGGGGGGGCTAACGTCCGCAATCCCCAGCGAAGCCTCCGGCTCCATCGGCGAAACGATGATCGCTGCTCATGGTATCGGCGGGGAACAAGGTGAAATGCTGAGACAAGCGGCTAAGACTGCCTTTGCAACCGCGCATGGAGCGGTTCTTCTCTCTGCGGCCGCTCTCCTCTGTCTCTTGGCGCTTTTCGTGCTGATGAGCCTAAAAGAGACGCAGGACGTCCATCCCGAACAGCAACCTTGAGCGGCGTCACGCGCACCCCTTTCCCAGCAACTACTGGGCGGCCTCACGTGAGAAGTGCTGGCCGGGATCTCGGCAAGTGCTTGCGCTATAGACACGTTTTCAGCGGTACTTGGGGATCCCGCAGGCACTCAACCGCCGGGTTAGCACGTGCCTCTACTAGGCTCCTGCCCTGCACATAATCCTTCATGGAATTCACACAATCGAGCGCGATTACCCTGCCCTGCTTCAGGTAAACTACAGAGAAGCTGCGACTGGCAAGATCACCACGAAGCACCGCCTCGTCGTAGCCGAGGCTAAGTCCCACCGTCTGCAGCTTTAAGTCGTATTGATTAGACCAGAACCAAGGCACCGCGCTATATGGGCTGGGCTTCTCGCAGATCGACTTCGCGGCGACTGCGGCCATGTCATTGGCATTCTGGACGCTTTCAAGTCTGATCACTGCCCCGTCGGCGTAGCGGTTCGCATGGGCGGCACAATCTCCAATCGCGTACACATCTGGCAAGGTAGTTTTACAGTACTCATCCACCAACACGCCATTGCCACCTGCAGCACCGGCTTCAATCATAGGCTCCACGGCAGGCACGATGCCGATGCCGACGATCGCCAGGTTGATGGGGATGACATCGCCGTTCGCTAGTCTCACACCAGTGACTCGCTCCTTGTCACCTTCCAGGCGTTCGACCGACGTACCGAGCCGAACATCGACGCCCTGCGCACGATGTTCAGCCGCGTAAAAGCGGCCTAGCTCCTCTCCTGAGACGCGTGCCAGGACCCGCGGCAGCGCCTCCAGCAGAGTCACCTCGCAGCCGAGCTTCCTCAGCACCGCCGCAGCTTCGAGACCGATGAACCCGCCGCCAATTACAGCGACATTGGTCGCCCCGCGATCCAGCTCAGCCATGATCCTATCAACATCGGCCTTGTTCCGCACAGAGTGTACACCTGCAAGATTAGCACCCGCACAAGTCAGCGTCCGCGGGTCACCGCCGGCGGCCCAGATCAACTTAGAGTATCGGACCAGTTCGCCGTTTGAGAGTTCCACCGACTTCTCATGCGGGTGCACTGTAACAACACTGAGACTGAGCTTTAGGTCGACATCCCTCTCAGCCCAGAAATGCGGAGGACGGATATAAATCCGCTCGAACTGCTTCTCTCGCGCGAGATATTCCTTCGAGAGCGGTGGACGCTCGTAGGGCGGTTCACTGTCGCGCCCGATTATCAGGATCGAACCGGCAAAGCCTTGCTGTCTCAGCGAAATTGCAGCCTGCGCGCCGCCGTGACCGGCCCCGACGATCACGATATCTGCCTGGCTGGTCACGCTCAATCCTCCGGAGCAATCGTCGCCATGAGGCCGTCCAACGCCGCGGTCAGCTCAATCTGGCAAGACAGGCGCGAGGTTCCCGTACGATGTTCAGAGCTGTCGAGGAGGTCGCTTTCGTCCTCGCTCATCTGCGATATATTGCCAGCGAAGGATGGGTCGACGTACACGTGACAGGTAGCGCAAGAGCAGCAGCCTCCACACAGCGCCACGAGCTCGTCGATTCCGGCGCTGCGGATGGTTTCCATCAGCGTCATACCAGACTCTATCCCTAGCCGGTGCACCTCGCCCTCACGTGTGGTGACGATCACTTCTGGCATATCTCAATCCTCAACTTAGCGGATGCGTGAACTTGTTCGCGTCAGGTACAAGCCGTTCATCAGCTGGGGAGAGACGCGGTGCGCGTGGCAGGTGCCGCCCCACTCCGGATCCGAGGAGCTCCCTTTTTGGCGGTACGCATGTTCATGAGCTATTCTTTCTCGCATACGGGTAGCCGAGCGATCCACCGGTTTAGATCAGCCTCGCCGGCGCGGGACGGCGGATGATCGCGGCCTCCTCCTCAGGGAACCAGCTACTCTGCATGACAGCCGGCTTCATGAGTTGCCTGTGAGAAAAGCCATAAGCAGCTCATTGAAGCGCTCCGGCTGCTCAAGATTAGACAAGTGTGCAGCATCGAGCAACTCACAACGGGCGTTCCGAATGCCCGAGGCGAGCGCCTCTGTGTGTGGAAGCGGCGTTGCGGGATCTGCAGTGCCGCCAATCACCAAGACCGGGCGTCTGATAAGGCCCAGCACCGGCCGCATGTCCATGTCTCTGATCGCCGCGCAACATCCAGCGTACCCTTCCGATCTGGTGCCGATAAGCATCTCTCGGAACACTGCGACCTTGCCGTGATCCGCACGAAAGGTCTCTGTGAACCAGCGCTCGAGAACAGGGCTGGCGATTGCGGCCATGCCTTGCTCGCGCACGGTGTCAATCCGGGTGTCCCAGGCCGACGGAGGCCCCATGAAAGGCGAACTGTTGGCGATCACTAATCGGTCGATCCGCTCGGATGCTCGCCAAGCAATCCATTGGGCCAGCATACCGCCTAGAGACAGGCCGCAAAACGAGAAGCGGTCCAATCGAAGCGCATCGGCAAGCTCAAGCACATCTCGGCCGAGCCTATCCATCGAATAGGCGCCCGCAGGAACGTCCGATCCACCATGACCGCGCGTATCATACCGTATCACACGGAACTCGGCGGTGAGTGCTGGCAACTGCGGTTCCCACATCGCCATTGTCGTTCCGAGAGAGTTGGAGAGAATGAGGCAAGGTGCGTCCTCGGGTCCCTCGGCACGCCAGGCAATTCGACAGTGATCCCCGGTTGTGATCGTACCGAAGTTCATACCCGCTCCAGCACCAAGGCAATGCCCTGCCCAACACCAACGCACATAAAGACCAGCGCGAGGTCCCCTCCGGTACGCTGCAACTCCTCAGCCGCTGTCATAGCCAACCGAGCCCCCGACATCCCCAGCGGGTGACCGAGAGCGATAGCCCCGCCGTTGGGATTGACCCTTGGATCATCCCACGGGACGTCCAACTCGGCGAGGGTCGCAATCGCTTGACTAGCGAAAGCCTCGTTGAGCTCGATTACGTCGAACTTCGAAATGTCTAGTCCTGTGCGGGCAAAGAGCCGCCGAGCAGCTGCTGCAGGTCCGATGCCCATAATGCGCGGTGCAACGCCTGCCGAAGCCATCGCGACAATCCGTGCGCGTGGAGTAAGCCCGTGCCGCTTCGCCGCCGATTCTGAGGCGATCAGAAGTGCTGCTGCACCATCGTTCAAGCCGGTCGCATTGCCAGCGGTGACTGTGCCGCCCTCTCTCGCCACCGGTCGAAGTGCAGAAAGCGCTTCGATTGTGGTCTCTCGTATGTGCTCGTCGTGCTCGAAAACGAACAGTTCTCCTTTCCCTCGCGGAACCGTTACGGGCACGATCTCAGCAGCCAGTCGACCGCAATCACGTGCGTTCGCCGCCCTCTGCTGGCTCGCCAGAGCAAAGGCGTCTTGCTGCTCGCGCCCGATGCTCCACTGCTCCGCCACATTCTCGCCCGTCTCCGGCATTGAGTCCACGCCATAGGCAGCCTTCATCGCCGGATTGACGAACCGCCACCCGAGCGACGTGTCTTCCAACTTCTGACCACGACCAAAGGGTGTTTCTGCCTTCCCAAGTACATAGGGGGCGCGCGTCATCGACTCGACACCGCCGGCCAGAATGAAGTCGGCATCGCCTGCTCGAATAGCTTGTGCGGCGCTACCGATCGCGTTCAGGCCAGAGCCACAGAGCCGGTTAACTGTCGTACCGGGTACGCTCTGCGGCAGCCCGGCGAGTAGAACTGCCATACGCGCGACATTGCGGTTGTCCTCGCCGGCCTGGTTCGCGCATCCAAAGATTGCGTCGTCGAGAGCTTCCCAGTCGATCCGTTCGTTGCGCTCCATCAGGGCCCGGATTGGGATTGCGGCGAGATCGTCGGCACGGACGCTCGCGAGGGCGCCATGCAACCGGCCGATGGGTGTTCTTATCGCATCGCAGAGAAAAGCGTGGGTCATCTGCTTGGCCCTTGCCGGAGTGCCATTTCGTACCGTGCCGTCACAGAAGCTGATACTTCCTCGAGCGTTACATCCGGTGCCAATTCGACGAGTTGGAAGGACGAGTTACGATCCACCCGCTCGAACACACAGCGATCAGTCACAATCATGTCTACTACGTTCCGTCCCGTAAGGGGGAGCGAACACCGCGGCACTAATTTTGGGCTGCCGTCCTTCGCAGCGAGATCCATGATGACTATTATGCGCCTGACCCCCGCAACTAAGTCCATCGCCCCGCCCATGCCCTTGAGCATCTTCCCAGGAATGGTCCAGTTCGCGAGATCGCCGTCCTGCGAAACTTGCATGGCGCCAAGCACCGCCATGTCGATGTGGCCGCCGCGGATCATCGCGAAGCTATCCGCCGAAGAAAAGAAGCTTGAGCTCGGCAGTGCCGTGACCGTCTCCTTACCTGCGTTGATCAGGTCGGGGTCCACATCTTCCTCGAAAGGGAAAGGGCCAACTCCCAACATTCCGTTCTCAGACTGCAGCGTGACCTCGACGTTCTCTGGCACGAAGTTCGCCACGAGAGTTGGAATCCCGATGCCCAGATTCACATAGTACCCATCGCGCAGCTCGGCCGCAGCACGCTGAGCCATCTGTTCACGCGTCCAAGGCATCAGGCGTCCCTCCGCAAGCGGGTAGTTACCTTCTCAACCCGCTTCTCATTGATCGTAGAGATCATCACCCGATCGACATAGATGCCAGGAGTATGGATGCAGTCGGGATCGAACGTTCCCATCGGCACGATCTCCTCGACCTCCGCGACAGTGACCTTGGCGGCCGTGGCCATGGTAGGATTGAAGTTGCGAGCGGTTTTGCGGAACATGAGATTGCCGGCCGGATCTGCGCGCCAAGCTTTCACGATCGCCAGATCTGCCCGCAACCACGTCTCGCGCACATACTCCTCACCTTCGAACACCTCGACGGGCTTGCCCTCGGCCACCACCGTGCCCACTCCTGTCTTCGTGTAGAAGGCAGGGATACCGGCCCCGCCGGCGCGTATCCGTTCAGCCAAAGTACCCTGAGGATTTAGCTCAAGCTCTAGCTCTCCGGATAGATACTGCTGCTCGAACAGCTTGTTCTCTCCCACGTAAGAAGAGATCATCTTCTTAACCTGCCTACTCTTAAGCAGCGTCCAAAGACCAAAACCGTCTGCGCCAGCATTGTTAGATATGATAGTCAAGTCGGCGACACCCCGGCCGTGGATTTCCCGGATCAGGGTCTCAGGGTTGCCTGTGAGGCCGAAGCCTCCAGACATGATGGTCATTCCGTCGAAGAGCAATGACTCGAGGGCTAAGGACGCGTTGGGAACTGTTTTGTCCATTTGAACGGCGCTACGCTTCTGCAATCGCGCGGGGGCGAGTAGAGAACGCCTCATCGTCTGCAGACGCCGCCCGCTGAAGCTCAAAGTCGAACGCTACGAAGGCGTTTTCACCTTGCCGATTTGGCGTCGGCAGCAGACCCTCTCGCGTTGCAAAGGCGAAGTCGTCCTGCGCGAGCGGATCGTCACCGAAATTGATCTGCGTGGTGAGCGTGCGGTACCCAGGCGCCTCTACGAAGAAGTGGACATGCGCAGGCCGGTTGCCGTGGCGCCCTAGCACCTTCATCAAGCGATCGGCCGCTCCACCGGGCGGAACGCTGTAGCCCGAGGGGAGTTTAGAGCGGAAGCTGTAGCGCCCATCCTCCCGCAGCTTTATGCGCCGACGGTTGTTGAACGGCGTCTGCTCACCTGTGGGGTCGAAGTGTGAGTAGAACCCCTTGGAGTTTGCATGCCAGACATGGAGAATGGCACCCTGCACCGGCTCGCCATCCGGGCCTTTGACTTGTCCGGTCATGTACAGCGTTCCCGTATCATCGGGATCGCTCGTTAAGTTGACGTCATCTCCTTCGACCAACGGCGCACCCTCAACATACAGCGGCCCTTCGATAGTCCGCGGAGTACCGCCGGTACGCCCGGCTTCGCGGTCACGCTCGTCTGTCACCAAATCCATGAAGTGCTCTAAGCCGATACCAGGAACGATAAGCCCGAACTCCTCGCCACCTTCCTGGAGGAACTTGATGGCCTGCCAGAGCTCGCCCTCAGTGACATCATACTTCACAATGACCTGCATCACAGCTTCGACGAGATCCCGGGCGACACCCTTAAGCCGCTTGTCCCCCCCCTCTCGGTCGATGCCGGCTGCACGATCGAGTAACTGCTGGACCGCATCGGTTTGGACGAAGTTCTTATTCATAGCCTCTCTCCGAAAGATACTTGTCAGCGATCGTCGGGATGGATCGACGACGGGTGGCGACATAGTGGTGTGATCCGCACATCCATGAGCGGATAGAGCGGAAGCGTCGTAATAAGTTCATGCAGGCGAGCATTGTCGCTTACATCGAAGATACTCACGTTGCTATACTGTCCAACCACTCGCCAAATATGGCGCCAAGTACCGGCTGCTTGCAGATCTTGGAAGCGCGCCTTTTCAGCTGCCTTGAGCTCTTCGAGCCGTTCTTGATCGTAGCCGACCGGGACATTTACATCCATTTCAACTTTGAAAAGCATACGTTAGCCCCTTTCGCCCGCTGCGATGCTGATAGTGCGCCGCGATGCGTCTCGACGCATGAAGGAGATGCGGTCTTCATCCAACGCGATCCCCAAGCCCGGCCCCACGGGCACTTCAAGGCCGAATTCGCGATAGTCGAGGGGCTGCTGCAAAATCTCTTCGGTGAGTAGAAGCGGGCCGAAGAGCTCCGTTCCAAACGCCAGTCGTGGAAACGTTGCAAAGACATGAGCCGAAGCGATCGTGCCAACCGCGCCTTCGAGCATTGTTCCGCCATAAAGCCCCACGCCCGCGGCATCTGCCACTGCCTGCACCTGCTTCGCAGCGATCAGGCCGCCCGATTGCTCTATTTTCACGGCAAAAACATCGGCAGCCGCCGCGCTGGCGTAATCGTAGGCGCTAGCTGGGCCATTTAGCGCTTCATCTGCCATGATCGGTACATCCGAGCGCGCCACGAGCCGCGCCATACCGGCTCGGTTCGATCGATGGATCGGCTGCTCTACAAGATCGCAGCCCGCGTCGGCGAGCATCGCTAGCGCAGGGCGGGCCTCCAACTCACTCCAAGCCATGTTCACGTCGACGCGAATGGAGGCGTGAGAGCCGAGGGCCCGTTTGATCTCTGCCACATGGGCCACGTCCTCCTCGATAGGGCGCTTACCGATCTTTATCTTGAAAGCATCATGCCGCCGACACGCGAGCATCTTCTGAGCCTCATCGATGTCACGAGCCGTATCGCCACTTGCCAATGTCCACAGTACCGGCAAGCGATCATGCACTCGTCCACCCAGCAGTTCGCTTATTGAAAGGCCAGCGCGCTTACCGTGCGCGTCAAAGAGTGCCGTTTCCACGGCGCACCTGGCAAAGTTGTTGCCGACGATATGGCGTCCTAGGCGCTCCATCGCCAACGCCGGCTTAGTGGCATCCTCCCCAATAAGGGCCGGCGCAAAATAGGTGTCAACCGCAAGCTTAATCGTCTCAGGCGCCTCAGGACCGTATGATAGGCCTCCAATCGTGGTCGCCTCGCCAATGCCCGTGATACCATCGGAGCAGGTGATCCGTACCAGACAAAGCGTCTGGTGATGCATCGTCGCCATCGCCAGCACGTGAGGCCGAATCGTCGGAACATCGATCAGGATCGCCTCGATTTCGGCAATGGTGATCATTTCAAGCCTCCCATGACGCTTACATAGAGGCTTGCCGGAGCCAACGGAAAGACTTACTAGGTCCGATATAATACCAGATAGGTATGATAGAGCTTCGCCAACTTCGCTACTTCGAAACCGTCGCTAAGGAGCGCAATTTCACCCGCGCAGCCGAGCGGCTGGGAATAGCGCAGCCGCCGCTCAGCCGGCAGATTAAAGCGCTAGAAGACGAGATGGGCATCGTCCTTTTCGACCGACAAACCAGGCCTGTGCGTCTGACGGAAGCGGGTCGCGTCTTCTACGAGCAGGCCGCGCAGATCCTCTCTAGCGTAGAGCAACTGAGAGAATCGATGTCGAGGATCCGCTCGGTCCAGCAAAAACGCTTCGTCATCGGGGTCGTAGGCTCGATTATGTATGGCGAGATGCCGCGCATCATCCGCAGGTTCCGAAGGCACAATCCGACGATTGAAGTCGAATTGGTCGAACTCATCACGCTTGAACAGGTGGACGCCCTGAAGGGCGGGCGCATTGATGCCGGCCTAGGTCGCGTGCGGATCGACGACCCTGCCATCCGACGCGAAATCTTGCACAATGAACCGTTGTTCGCAGCCCTCCCGGCCGACCACCAGCTCGCGCGCGCCTCACACCCGCTACCGATACATGCGCTGACAAATGAGGTTCTGATTGTCTACCCCAGTCAGCCTCGCCCTAGCTATGCGGATCAGGTATTGAGCCATTTCCGGGATCACGGCAGTCGGCCGGCTCGGGTGGTCGAAGTGCGCGAAGTTCAGACCGCACTTGGATTGGTCGCCGCGCAGGCAGGTGTGGCGATTGTGCCGTCCTCAATGCAGCATCTGCAAAGAGATGATCTCGCTTATCGCCCGATTGCCCACACCGATGCGACATCGCCCATCATCTTAAGCCAGCGGCTCAGCGACGACAGTGCAGAAGCAGAGCAGTTCAGGACGATCGCTCGGACTGTTCTGGGAACAGATCCGCCACAGAAGTGACGGACCTCAGCAGATGAACATGATGAGTGGCGCTCACGTAGACGGCCGGAGATTCGCGGGCCTCAGATCAGATAGCCGACCCCCCAAAGTGCGTCGTCGGAGTTGATAAGCAGCACTTCTTTGCGCTCCATCTTCAGCTCACCAGCACGTCGCACCAAGCGGTATGTGGCGTCACCAGCAAGCACGCGGGTCCTCTCGAACTTGTACTCGACGATGTGCTGCGCACAGCGCACTTCCACGCTCGCCTCGTCGCCCGCGCTTAACACAAAGCGCGAGGTGGTACGTACTGTACGGGCCGAGGGAGCCGATGAAATAGAGAACCCGCTTTTCAGGCGTTTGACCCGCGCCTTGCGCATCTCGGCGTCATCATAAAGAACGTTCAGCTTGGCAGCATTGTCACCTTGGTCGCGCTCGATAGGTACGATGTAGAGCCCTTCATCGAGCCAAAGGGAAAGCCATTCCTGATACTCCTGGCGGTCTAGCAGTTCTGCCTCGCGCCAGATGAACTCAGCCGCCTCCTGCAGCGTGATCACGCCCTCCCGTGCTATAGCGGGACCGATTTTCTCCAAGGTGCTCATGCGCTCATCATCCTTTTCCACTGAGCATAGGCGGCCCGCATGCCGGTTTCCGCGCTCACGTCAGTGACGTTGCTCCCGGCCACGTGACCAATCAACGGATCGATCCCGCGGTTCACCAGAACATGAACATCTTCGCCCGCGGCCGCGCCGCGCTGCACACGCTCCCAGCCTTCAGCATCATCTGGCGATCCAAAACCCATGGGTCCCTGAAAGTGCTCGTGCAATCGCATACGCACGCGGTTTCCTGCTTCGGGACCGCCGTCCATTCCAATAGCTATATGCCGGATCTCGGTCTCGTCCACGGAGATGGGACGCAGCACGCGGAAGAATGCCATCGAACACGCGACGTTAGGGAACAGGTTCAGATTGAACCCGCTCCCTCCGACTGCGCGCACCACTTTGCGCACTTCCCCCTCCTCATATCCTTCGCTTCGCAATTCATCCGCCAACTCGCGAAAGCGCTCTGGTATCTCGTCTTCGAGGTTTTCCTCTAGATCCACCAAGGCAGGGATCATCACCATGACGCTATGGCCCTTGCCAAGATCCTCGACCCAGCCGCCCTGCCCAAGGACATCGAAAACATTGCTAGTGTCGGCATCGAGCGAATCGAGGAAAGTCTTGTGGACGATGGGGAAGTGGTAGGCGTCCGTAGTATTTTCGAGCTGGATCTTCCAATTACCGCTGAACCGAAACCGATGCTCGCCAAGCGTCTTAACGGGGTGTCCGGCCCCCTGCTTCATGAACAAGTCGATCCATTTCTTGGCCGGCCCCAGAAAATCGACGAGGGGCTCTATGTCCGCGCGGAAGGTTGCAAAGATCATTCCCGCATATTCTTCGACACGAAGTGATACTAGCGGAAAATCCGCTTTGTTGAAGTCGTCACCATAAACCGACGCATGCGGCACTGCGCGCAGCTTACCGTCTAGCGCGTAACTCCATCCGTGATAAGGGCAGACGAAGACACTGGTTTTGCCGCGCTTTTGCTCGCAAACGGAGGCCGCGCGATGGCGGCAGCGATTGAGCAGGACGTTAACTTGCCCAGTCTTGTCGCGCACGACAATTACCGGCTCCTTGCCGACAAAGGATTTTACGAAGTGTCCCTTGTTTGGCACTTCGCTAGCATGAGCGACCCACACCCAAGTACCTTTGAAGATTCGATCCATCTCCGCGTCAAAGATCTCAGGATCAGTGTAGAGCGAAGTGTCAAAACGGTCAGGTTGTACGAGGTCGCTGACGTCGCGTAATTCCCGCACTTTGATGTCCATATCAATCTCCTATGATTTCGCTGGGACGGGAACTGGCGTGGGATCATCCCAGCGTTCTACTGCCCTGCTGAACAGGTTCTCAGTTTCGAAACGACTGATGCGCCACTCGCCTTGCTCCCGAACGAAGCGAACGCGAAGGCGTGCGGAGCGCAAATCAGAACGCCCGTCAGCGTAGGTGGAGGCCTGCAGCATCATCCAACTTCCGCGCGCGCTCTCGCGATCGACCGTGATACTCTCAGAGCAAAGAAAATGGGCGTTCATCGCGAAGTGCGGCGGCGGACCACGATACCGGCCGAGCATCGCCACAATGGCATCTCGTCCTTCGTAACCGCCGAAGGTCGCCGCATACCTCGGCCCAACTCCGGCCCAAACAGCATCTTGCGCGAAGAGCTCTCCGAGTTCGTCCATCGGAGTAGCCGGCCCCAGATCATCGCAAAGTTCCATATAGCGTGCCATGACGGCGCGAACGGCCTTTTCGGCTTCTAATTGCTCAAGACGGGAGGTTAGTTCTTGGATAGCGGAACGCTCATTCATGGAGGGCCTCCGCGACGATTTCGCCGATCGCGCACAGCTTCGCATCTAGATGCTTACCTCCAACAAGCTGGACCGCCGCCGGCAGGCCATCCGCAGTGGGGGCAGGAATGCTCAATGCCGGATGGCCGGACAGATTGAAGGGACGCACGAATTTTGTAAGCTGGAGCGCCGCCTGGGCATCGCCCGCATCGGCGAGAAGTGGCGGAATACCAGGCAGGACGGGGGTAACGAGCGCGTCAAAATGCTTGATCGCCTCGTCCACCTCAGCAGCAAAGCGCCGGCGCACGGCTTCAGCCTCCGCCACCTGCTCTCGCGTGATAGCGGAAGCCGCACTGAGCCGACCATCGATATCCGCGCCGAGCAGGCCAGTTCCGCACAAGTGACCGAACAATGGAGCCATCTCCGCGCCCATTATGGTCAGGCCCGCCATGAACGCCTCATCGAAACTTGCGAGCTCCACGGGCTGGACATCTACCGCGGCACGGCCAAGAGCCGCATCGACAGCCTCATCGACGCGCCTGTCTGCGCTCACCAAGACCCTGCCCAACTTCGGACGACCGGAGAATGGGCCGCCCTCAAATCCAGGGGAGATCATACGCATGGCCTCAGAGATGCCGGACATGTCACGCGCCAGCGGTCCGATACAATCTAACGAGCTTTCGCGGGGCTGAGCACCGATGCGAGGGACGGCGCCGAAAGTCGGCTTCAGGCCGAATACCCCGCAACACGCTGCCGGCACACGAATAGAGCCGCCGGTGTCCGTCCCGATCGAGAAATCGACCAGTCCCGCAGCTACCGCGACGGCAGGGCCGCTTGAAGACCCGCCCGGGATCCTCTCTGGGAAATTGACGTTTAAAGGAGTTCCCGTCCAGGCATTCACGCCGGTAACGCCATAGGCAAGCTCGTGCATGTTTGCCTTGCCGACAATCCGGCAACCATGGTCGAGCAAAGCTTGAACGACCGCAGAATTCTCGCGCGCCGGCGGAGCGTTCGCGAAAGCTTGGCTACCGCAGCTAGTGCGGAAACCCGCTATATCAAGGCAGTCCTTCACTGCGACGCGCAATTCACCCTCCCCCACATCCACATCGACGATGAAGGCCAGCGTGTCCGAAACTGATGCGCAGGAGCTTGACATGGACGTGATCATAGGGTGATTCACGTGAATGGTCAACTATTATGCCTCATGAGGAACGCGGTGAGGAGAGGTATGGAAGCACCTAAGCAGAGCGATCTCTCATTCGACGCCTGGCCATTCTACTGGTTGATCCGTGCGAATGTGCGGTATCTAGATGCTCTGAACTCCGCACTTGAGGGGACGGGACTCGATCCTTCGTCTTGGCGGGTCATCATGGTTCTGGCAGAAAACCATTGGCTCTCAGTCAGTGAGTTAGCGTCTCAGGCGAACACGAAGCTGTCGACGATGACCAAGACCGTCAACCGAATGAAGGCTGACGGGCTCGTCACAACACGCGAAGGCACGGTGGATAGGCGAGTGACCGAAGTGACTACTACTGCGAAGGGGCGCGCTCTGGCGCCCATAGCTAATGATGCTGCACAGCATGTTTACACTCGCGCCTTCGGTCGCATGTCTGAATCAAGCGCTGCACTGCTCAACGAATTGCTGAGTGAATTGGCAGATAACCTTCGCTGACCACATGTAAATGGACGTCGCTATATGATCGAGAAGAGTATCACTGAGACAGCGCAAGCTTTTGCTAGGCTCCGCGCTAGCGCGAAGTGCTGTAACGCGTATCCGGGCATTCTACCTACTAGTCTCGCTGAAGCGTACCGAGTTCAAAAGGCCGGTATCGATGTTTGGGGCCGGCCAGTTGCTGGCTGGAAAATCGGACGCATCGTCGGCGAACTAGAGGAGCGCCTTGGCGAAGACCGCTTTGTCGGCCCGATATTTCCAGACACGATTGTTCATGCTTCAGCCGAGCACGTCGAATTCCCGATCGTGCCGAATGGGTTCGCAGCTCTGGAGGCGGAGCTCATCGCTGTGATCCGAGGACCAGTCATACCGCCACGTGGGTTGTGGACGGCCGAGAACTGTGCCCGATCAATAGCGCGATGGCATATCGGCATCGAGTATGCAGGCAGCCCTCTATCAGCCATCAACGATCTGGGCCCTCTCGCGTCGATCGCCGGATTCGGAAACAATAATGGCCTAGTGATTGGGCCAGAGCTTCGAGGAACTGACCCAGAGCAAGTAAGTTGCAAGGTGGCGATCGGCGATTTTGTGTTCGGTCCGGCGTCGTCGAAAAATCTCCCAGGCGGTCCACTAGCCGCAGTGGCTTTTGCTCTCAACAAGCTCACACAGCTCCGACAAGGCATCTTCGACGGAATGCTACTGTCCACGGGCGCTATCACGGGCGTTCACGAAGTGGGCATAGGCGTGCGCTGCAAAGCCGAATTCAATCCAGGAGGATCGGTCCTATGCGAAACAGTTGCTCAGAAACCCGATAACTCTTGGCACATGCTAAAGTGATGTTGTGGACGACCTCTGCAGCAGCTGAGCGTTGGTAGATATAGCGCTCGTAGGACCACGCCTTAGTCGTTCAATGGACCAAGGAGTCGTCAACCTCGGATTGGATCGAACGGAGGACATACTTCACGTGTACGCTCGACACGTAAGCTGCATGTCGGCGAAGGAACTGGTCTTTGTCACGCGCACTGGGCCTACCTGAGAGTACACTCTGGGTGGCGCCGATCCGCTGACACTGCTGACCCCTGCGGCTTTCGCGGTAACATGTACCTTCATGCTGCCGGTCAGCACGCCGCGAACGCAATCCTTGACACCCGTGCAGAGACGATCGCACAGATGGCGCGGCGGGTTCAACCGAGATGGTGCTAGTCGCGCTGCCCCCCTTTCAGTTGCCTGCTCGGCGGCCGCGCGGTCGACCTAGAGTTCTAAGCTGATCAGGTCTCAAGCCTCGTGAGGAGCAAAGCGAACTTCCTCATCGGATGGCAGGCGTCAGCCAAGGTCCCCCGCAAGCCTTAGTGCGTTCCAGTGCTCGATTGCTCCCCGGCCAGCCGTTTCTGGTCCTCGCGGTAGGCCTTCCACTGTAGATCAATCAGGAACGCGTGAAGCGCTCTCGCTTCGCCGACTGTCATCTGGTCGGCGATGGGCCAATTGACATGCCCATCAGCGAACCCGGGCATCCCTTGTTGCCGGCGGCTACCCCCCATCACTATTCCGAGGAACAGATCGTGTGCATACTTTGGCATGTAGCGTAGGTCCGGAACCGCGCCATTCTTAACCCATGCGCCGACACCATCGAGTTCAAAGCCCCCATGACAGCCCCAGCAGGTGAATTTCGTCATCACCTCCCCTCCTTGCTTAATCATCTCGGCGCTCGCCCTTTGAACAGGTGGCTCCGGGACCCGAGGCACCACAACCTCGGGGTATGGGAACGGTGCCTTCGCACCTAGCTTAAAGGCGAGGAGACGCGAAGGTCCGTACCTCGACTTCAGGGTCGAGAGACCGCTCGCCCCGTCGAACAGCAATGTGCCCGAACCAAGGCCGACAGGGATCAGAATGTACTGCTCGCCCTTAACGCGATAGGTTACTGGGACGCCCTGGATGGCAGAGCCTGTGTCGATCGACCAAAGCTTGCGTCCCGTCCCGGCCTCATACGCGGCGAACTCACCCGTGGCCTCCCCCTGAAACACGAGATTCCCGGCAGTCGACAGGACACCGCCATTGATGGGCAGCCGTTGAGCGACCGACCATTTTGCCGCCTGCTTCACTGGATCCCAGGCGATGAGTTGCCCAATGCCGCCTGCGGCGAGGCCGTGCTGGTGAGAGTTGCTCGATGATTCGTATACAGGCACGTAGACAAGCCCCGTAAGCGAACTGTAACTCATCGGCCACCAGTTCTTGCCAACCATATTCCGCATGTGGCCATCCGACGTCGGTGGCCCTTTCTGCTCGGCCGGTCGGTCCGCCAGTGATTTCCAGGAAATGAGCTCCCCGTTCTTCGCATCGATGACGAAGAACCCACCCCACCGCGGCATCGTCATCACCACACGGCGCTTCGCACCTTCGATCATCAGATCGGTCACGATGACGTGAAAGACCTCAGTAGGCGGATTCTCGGGGAGGACGGTGCCGGGCTGGTAATGCCACGCATACTCGCCCGTATCCGCATTCAGCGCGACGACAGCGCTAGAGAAAAGCCGATCACCGCTCGTCTCAATGACGCCCCCCAGACCCGTCGACGGGCCGGCTGTGCTATAGATGAGGAGCCCGGTGGACTCGTCGTACACAATGGACTCCCAGGCGGCGCCGCCACCTCCCTTCCACCATTCGTCGCCCGCCCAGGTTTTCGCCGCCATCTCATGCGCTTTGCTCTCAAAACCCTCTGCCGGGTTGCCCGGGGTGTTCCAGAAGCGCCAAGCTAAGTCGCCGGAGTTTGCATCGAGCGCGACTATCGCGCCTCGCGTTCCCGTGTCGGAGCCGAAATAGCCGATGTAAACCTTGCCACCGCCGACTCGGGGCGCACCAGTGATCCCCGTTTGATTAGGGTCGCAGACAGCTTTGTCCCAGAGTTGCTCGCCGGACTGAGCGTCAATCGCGATCATCCGGCAGTCGCCAGTCCCTAGGAACACCTTGCCTTCCCAGACGGCGACGCCTCGCGGGATACGGGCGGTGTATGACCCCATCATACCCTGATCCAGGCGGATCTTTGGATCGTACTTCCACAACTGACGTCCGGATGTGGCGTCGATTGCAAACACGCGGTTCAGCGAGCCTGTAACGTAGATGATGCCATCGACGACGATTGGCTCAGTGGCCATCCCAACCGCGCTGTCAATGTCGGCGGACCACGCGAGCCCGATGTTCTCGATATTCTGGTCGGTGATATCCCGAAGCGGACTAAAGTGGCTCGAGCCGAAGTCGCGACCGTTGACGAGCCAGTTATCGCCGCGAGTAGCCTCGGCCAGCACGCGCGCGGCATCGACAGCACCGGCGGAGACTTTGCCTGGCACGCCCGCATTCTGACCCACAGCAGGCAGGGCAAGCCCTGCAGCAAGCGCCCCCAGCACCAGCCCGGACAGGATCGGGCGCCCACGAAGACGTCGCAACGGGCCCTGTGCGGCAGTAACATGCTGCAAGGTGTCCCGTTCGATGCTGCTGCCTGTGCCTGACTGATTTGGCTTCTTTGCCATTACTTTCTCTCCCAGCGCCCGCTTCAGGACTCGAAACAATTCGAGTATTCGCTTAGCCGCTGGGAGTGTCAACCTTGAATATCTGAGCCTACTCCGAGAATGTCTTCGAGCCCGACAACTCTGCCAAAGTTCAGCGGCGTTCAGCACGTCGGCCTCCCTCCACAGGGCAGATCGGGAATCCCCCGACGCGCTTGGGATTTGGCGCTATGAGAACGATCCTTTCACAAGCAGTCTGAAGATCGGGCCAATCGATTGATGGTTAGACTGATGATAAAGCGTCGGATCCCGCAGTCGACGCCCATCGTAGACCGTCCGCTCTGATCGGTGGCGGGCGAACAATGAAGTGCTTACCGTCGCCCGTACAGTGAGGCCAATCACGTTCTTGTTCTCAATGAACACGTCGTCAAACAGTGGCCCCTCCCAGCTGTCGTTGATCTCGGTGAGATAGTAGTCCTTTTCCGATCGGTCGTGCTTAAGCGAGATGCCCCAGGTCCAATCGCTGTTTGGCATATCATGTCGGAAGGTTGTCTCCCATCGGTCCCTCAGATTATTGCTGATCGGCCGCTTGTCGCCCGACAGCGGATCACGCACGCTGCTGTCTTCGATCTGAACGTTCAGATCGAGTCGCGCACCCTCGAGGCCCAGCGGGTCCATTTGAAGTGTGCCAATCCATTCCAGCCCGAAGCGCCGCGCCCTTGGCAAGTTGCCGACGGTCTCACCATCGAGCCTCGCCGGAATGATGTCGACAATGTCCCCGATTAGATGAGCATAGAGCCGCACTCTCCCTTGCCCCCAGGCACCTAAATCTCGGCTGACCTCGACCTCGCTCTCCCAGCTTTGCGGTGGAACAAGGTCGGGGTTGCCGCTGTTCTCCCGCTCCTCCTCCAAATTGGGTTGCGCAAGGAAGTCGTTGAAGCTGATTTGCCCCACCCGGCGGCGCAAGCGCAGGCTCAAGTCCCATTTTTCGCTCGGCCGCCAGCCGAGTGTGACGCTTCCTTTCGGACGGAAGAACTTGCGCGGCTTGATGTCGCTATCGAAACGCGCAAGTTCGGAGATCTCCGCCCCTCCTGCGATCTGGACGTCGGCTTGCGAGCCGAGCGGTCGGCTCCAACTGACGATGCCCTCATGGCGGGTTTCGACGACATGACCACTGCCCTCGGGATAGGGAACCTCTCCGAACTCGCCATCAGCTCCGAGAAGAAACAGCGAACCGCGCTGGTCTAGCGAGTTGTATGCGCGCTCGAGCGAGACCTGCCAATTGTCCACTCCGCCTTTCCAAGCGTACTCCGCCCGGACTACCGTCTCGCCAATCCGGTTGTCGCGCAAGAAGCGAATGCCATCGTCGGGTGAGGCGTCGTCGTAAGAACTAACCTGAACCACATCGAACGGCTCCCGATCGAAATGCCTCAAGCCGATCAGCTTGAGCCTGCCGGGTCCGAGCCCGAACCTATAATCGCCGCTTACATCGATGTAGTAGCCGTTCATGCTCTCTACGGTCAAGCGGGTGTAGTCCACGCCGCTCACAGGCGCACGGCGCTCTCGATTGTAGCTGGGAAACCAATAAGGTGTGTAAGCTAGTGTCAGATTGCCTTCCGAGCTTCCCGGACCGGCGACACCCGACTTAACCTCGAAGGTTACCAGATCGCCTTTCGAATGATTATGCTGCTCCCGCGTCTCAATTAGATTACCTGAAGGATCGGTGATTGCGACTGGACCGCCGAAACCATCGCGTTCCCCCTCGCTGCGAACCGAAAGCGTATAGTCGAGCCATCCGGCCTTGCCTGAGTAGCTGACATTCGCCCGGAACGGGTTTGGCTTTGCGTAGCGTGCGTGGACCTCCGGATTCCATTCGAACTGGCCGCTGGACTGCTTCTGGCGAACGATGACGTTGGCTACCTGGCCGGACAAGCCGGCGATGCCGGTGCTTGCCGCGTCGAGAATCTCGATCCGTACGACACTGACGGCAGTGATTTTCTGCAGCTCGTCGACGGCCCCGCCGCTCTTATTAGCGACGCGCTGTCCATTGATTAGAACGTTCTCCGAAGCCTGACCCAGGCCGCGTTCCCGATCTGAGGAGCGAATGGAGAAGCCCGGCACGCGCGAAAGCATGTCGTAGGCAGTCCTAGGCGAGAAGCGAGTGAAGTCCTCGACCGTGTAGACCTGCTTTGCTCCCGCCGTCGCTGGCACTGCGCCAGCCACTGATCCGCCGAGGTCCTGAGCTACCGCAGGCACAGGCCAGGCAATCGCAGCCGAGATCCCAAGCCCGATGAGAGATCGGATGGTCATTTCACTTGCCCTACTTTCAGCTCCCCAGACCCGTCATGCGCCCTTTGAGGAGACCGGCGGGAGTGTCTCAACTAGCACCTGTCCCTGCACCCGCGCTCCGCCGCCGCAGTTCACTTGGCGTGGCTGGTGGCGTCTGCGCTAGGTAGGGACAGCCGTCCGAAACCTCTTCATCAAACTCGCTGCTGGGGGCCGGCAGGCATTCGCACCGCATTCACTAAATTAAGCCAGTGCTCCGCCGGTTCGATATCGTTTGCTCACCAGACCGTCCTGGGCAGCGCTCCCCCTGCCCCGCCCTGCTCGCCAGGCTCACCCCAGATGGGCTGCTGTCTGCGCTGCCGAACCACACGTATTGCTTCCTCAGAGCCTCGTGCATCTTTGCTACAGCCCTGAAACGTTTTGGGATGAGGAACGTGTCACCCTTTACGGATTGCGCTCCCAAGCCCGGACATGGGGCGCCTCCTCTCGTGCCGTGATCGAAATTGCGGGGTCAAACTCCACGAGCCGGGTTGAGCGCTCCGCCGGCGCAGCCGCTGGCGGGGCGCATGTCTGGTCTTCTTTGCGACCCGCGCTGCCCGCGTCGCTGGCAGCGCCCGAGTGTACAGTGCACCTCCTGCCGCGCAGCGGAAAGAAGTCCGACGCATGGGCGGCACTGTTTCTGAGGCAAAGGCGGGTGAAACGATGTGATATCGCGCGACCTCCTTGCTCTTTGCCGCGGCGGAGCACTTCACCTCAGACCTCAGAAGACGTGCCGGTGCGGCACCTATCGCCTGTAGGACACCGTCAAGCCGATAGTCCGCGGCCGGAGGAAGGTTTGAAAGTAAGCTGGGCTTCCCAACTGTTGGTTCTCTCGCGCAACAAGCTGACGCGAACTCCACAAGTTATTCACGAATAGTGAGACATCGAGATTGTCAAAGCGGACGCCGCTTCGGATCGAAGCACGCTGGATGGACGGCTGCGGGAAGTTATCTGGATCGAAGGACGAATTCAGTGGGTTCTCGCTAACCAACGGCCCCCGATAGTCTGCGGCATAGTTGTATTCAGCATGCAGATATGCCTCATTGGACCCGATTGGCACGACATAATCTCCGCTGAGACTGACGGTCCAGGGCGAGACAGGCACTCGGTCCCCCTCGGTCACGAGATTCTCTCCAGTCGCAAGGGGGATCGTCTCTTGGAAGCGGGCGTTCACGTGCCCCACTGCGACTCCCATCGTCAGGTTATCCGTCAGACGAGCGTCGGCCTGCAGGTCGAAGCCGCGGATGCGGGCACTTCCGAGATTTGTCGTAAAGCCGAACCCGCAAAGGGGCAGCGCCACTCCTCGCTGGATGTTCGTCCAGTCAATGTGATATGCACTTGCCGCGACGTTGAGCCCCCTAGCGATCCTGCTCTTGGTACCTAGTTCGTAGCTCCACACGCTGTCTGACTCGAAGGAAGCGGGCTGCCCAGTGAGACCAAGGTCATTCAACTCCCCGCTGCACTGATCAAGCGGGATTGGTTGGTTCGCCCCTCCGGCGCGGAACCCTTTGGCCGCCGTCGCATACACCATGATGTCATCATTGACGTCGTAGTTCGCGCTGAACTTGGGAGTTACTGAACTTTCTTTTGTGCTCCCGGACTGCTCATTGAGGCCGTTGTTATACGGGCCATTAGAGTAATTACGATAAGTGTATTTGGACTCTGCAATCCGGACTCCGGCAGCAAGCGAAAGCCGATCGGTCAAATCGAAACTGATCTCACCAAAGCCGGCGATCTGTGACGGCTCATGCCAGAGCGATATGTCGATGCCCACATCTCCAGGCAACAGGGGCTGCCCGAAAAACTCGACCACCGTCATGCCGAAGGTGTTTCCAATCAGTTGATCCAAGGAGGGAGCCATGACGAGCTCCTGGTTGAACTGCTTGTTCTTCTGGTAGAACGCTCCGACCACCCAGCTCAGACGTCCATCAGTGTTGGATTGCAGGCGCACTTCCTGTGTGAGCGTCTTCTGCGTATTTGCTGCAACACCATGCGAGTCGTAGTCCGCTACGCCTGGAACTGCCGGACCGGTAGAGGTTACAAGGCCAAAAAGCGCTGCCTCGAACATCGAAGCATCGGTAACATTGCGATTCTTCCGGTCATAATATGACGAGTTCGAGAACAGGCTAACCGGTCCAAGATCATACTCGACCGCCAAGCTATAGAGAGTGAGACGATCCCGACCCGGGGTCTCGATGCGCGCGCCATTGCGGTAAATACCGCGATTTGGGTCGGAGAACCCCTCCCAAGCAACGTCCGGCCCCGTGTCTGCGTAAGATCCCGAATGATGCTGGAAACGGTTCTGATGAAGTATCGCAGGCGTGATCTCAAGGCCATCGATGGGCGCCCAAGTCAGAGCTCCCCTGAGGACATATGTGCGCTGCCAGTCATGATCCTCATCTATGACCTCTCCCGTGCGGCGATCGACTCTATCGATCCATCCTGCGTCCCGCCTAAAGATGCCGCTCACTCGGAAGGCCAGCCGGTCAGCGACGATCGGACCTCCAGTGGCGACCCCGGCCTCGTAGCTCACTCCTCCGCTTTGAAGGGCCGACACTTCTGCTCGAGCGTACGTTGAATGTCCGGTCAGATCCGGCTGTGGGGTGATGTAGCGAATCGTTCCGCCCATCGAACCGGAGCCGAACAGCGTTCCTTGCGGGCCGCGAAGAACCTCGACTCGCTCAAGGTCAAAAAGCAGGGGAAGAGCATCGGTCGCAAAGCTAGCTGAATAGACCTGGATGGGCGTGTCATCGATATAGATGCCCGTCGTGCCCGCATTTCCACCAGGGATAACGCCGCGAATCGAAATCCGATTACCGCCCGATATGGCAACGCCCGGAGTTATGTTTGCGATGTCCTCAAATGTTTTTACGCTTCGCACGTCCATCTTCTCTTGCGAGAACGCACTAATGCTGATCGGAACATCACTTATGAGCTCCGATGTACGTCGCGCGGTAACAACGATATCGCCGCCGAAGCTATCCGCTGGGGATCGTTCCTCCGCTGCAACCCCCTGAAGGCCAGCGTCGGCGCCATCGGCATCCGATTGGACCTCCTGAGCGAACGCAGAGGGGCTGAGGACGGGCAGAAATGCCGAAGAACAGATCAGCGCCGCACGGAAACCCTTATTCATAGCATCAACCTCCCAAGCCTCGCGAAGTCATCCTCGTGCGGGAGAGTCGTTGGGCCGAACGAGGAGCACCCCCTCCCCAGACCGCGTCTCCCGAACTCCTCTATTGAGCGACTTACCGCATTTAGATCTCAACAATATACTTTTAACGTGAATAGTCAAGTAAGTTCTTACAGTGCCGGAGCCGATGTCGAGAACCTGCCGTTCACGCCGGGACCACCGCAGACAAGGCGCACCTGTTCGTCTCGCCGGCAATCCCGCGGCGTGTTCGAGCAAGGGCCTGCTAAAAGCCGAAAGCTCGTCGTTCGACGCGGATGCAGAGAAGGCGGGAAGCGGGCCTGGTCTGTAACGACCAGCATGCGCCGCCCCCCACGAGGCAGCTCAGCTGCCTACGTCCCCGCATTCGCAGCAGCTAGTGCAGTCAGTCGGCGGAACCGCTGAAAGTAACATACTGCTTTCGGAACGTACTCGGCTGCACTGCAAAACCGCGGTAACCTTTGGGGAGGACGAAGGAATCCCCTGCCTCGAACGTCTGAGAATAGCCCGACTCGTTCGTGAACGTTATGGAGCCCGCCTCGACGAACATGAACTCGTCAACCGGATAGCCATCAATTGGAACTGTTCCGGCCGTACCTTCCCAAACTCCGACTTGGAAAGCGCCGCCTCCGGCACTGTACGCCTCTACTGTCCCGCCGATCGAAGCATCCTTGCCCGGGAGGCTCGGCATAGGGTCCTTCTTCTCGATCGCGATACCCTTGGGAAGTGCGATAATGCGCTCACTTTGAGCGGCCGATTGGGCCAAAACCTGCTGAGTGGCGAGCGTTGCGCAGCTGCCCGCGAATGAGCCGATGACTATCAGTGAGACACCCTTCTTGAATATCGCCCCAGGTTGAATGCGGCCGTTCAATCCGTTGGTCATCTTCATGTCCTTCTCCACTTGTTAAGTTGAAGTCTCACCCGAGTTCGTTGACAGCGCGAATGCCCTCAACGATGGCCTCACCAGCTTCTGCGTTCGCTCCAGCATCTGAGTTGGCAATCGTAACACGGCCAAACTTGCGCCGTCCGACGATGTTCGGCGCTTCGCCGGGCGCCCATGCAGGATCGTCGAGCCCCGTCAGCGAGTCTGCATAGCCGTGCGGCCAACGATTGACGGTAATAGCAGCGATATCCCGCTTGGAATTGAATCCGCCAGCACCGAACATCCGATCCAGCTGATCGTACGCATTGCGCTCGAATACCTCGAACGGCGTGGAATAGAGGAAGTACCTCCCGGCGCGCCGCTGATCTCGAGGGGGGATGCCTCGAGGAGTAGGAATGTGCGTAACAAGATGAAGCAATGCGGGTTCATCCGGGGACTGAGTGAACCGATACTCCCCCATGCTGACCGGGAAATCCATCATCACAGTGTAGTAGAAGCTATTCGGACAGTAAACCTGATCAACCCCTAGGGATTTGATCGCCCTCCAATTCCGAATAGCTACGTTCGTGTATACCAATGGAACTTTAACCGGATACTCCAACGCGGTTTTTTGCTCCTGCGGCAAATCCGTGATGATGCGCGGAATGATCATATTATAACAAGCCATCACCACACCGCCTGCGCGTACCCGCTCAACCTCGCCATTCCTGACATAGGTGACTTCCGCTTCGCGAGCAGTCATAGGGCTGCCGATGTTTGCGACCTTTACAACTGTGCTGTTCAAGCGGATCCGCGCGGCTGAATCCGGCTTATCCAGCAGAGCATAGTCCATTTTCGCCGTGACAAGATCTTCCATGGTGCTTCCGGGCAGCGCCTCCGGGACTAGCGCGCGCGCAATGCCGCGTACAATACCTGCATTGCCGTCCGGAAAGTGGCAGACGTAGCCGTAGGCATCGCCGGGCGTGATCCCTAGATGCATTCCTTCGAGAAGATTCCACATCATGGAGATCGGCTCGGGATACGTTTGAGTGAATGTTCCGGCAGTTAGCGCCAAAAGGGCGGAGCTCGCATCAGAGCCAATTCCACTTACCTCGCATGGAATCGAGTGAAAGAACTTCACGACATCCGCATCTACCTTGGCGTGCTTAGTGAGGAAATCCTCAAACGTGATGCTAGCGAGGAGCGCGAACTTCTCTTCGAGGGTCATGCCCTTAAGGTAATCAACCTTCTGGGTGAATATCCGGATTAGATCCTTCTTCGCCTGCTCGCTTATCGGCGCTTCTGCAAAGACCTGCGCAGGCGGCAGATCGACCGTGCCTCGAGTAAGGTGATCGCGCCCGAATGACTCCTTCCCAAAGAACGCGCCGGTCATGAGGTCGTGACGACGGCGGAAGTCCAGATCCCAATAACCTGTGAAGGGGCGGAGCTCGATACCTATCTCGGAGAGCAGTGACAGCGCCTCAGCCGGATAAGTTGTCATCATGCTCTGCGAACCCCCGTATCCGATCAGATGATGACCATCTACGTCGAACTCATTTCGCTTGGCATGACCGCCGATGTCGTCATGATTATCGAGAACCAGAATCTTAGCGCTAGGATGCTTGCGACGGTAAGCATAGGCGGCACCCATTCCGCTAATGCCCGCACCGACGATGGCCACATCGTATCGCTCGCCCGTATCTCTGCCCTCCTCGCCAGTCCAACCACCTTCGTCGCGCAACTGGTGCGCGACCGGATATGAGCCAGCGTGACTTCCGCGCATTCCAGTCAGGCGGGGCGGGTAGTACCCAGGGTCCTGTTGGGATATGCCAGCACGCTGTAGCGGCGTTAGGGTCGTGCCGTCTGGGCCGCTCTCCAATGCGCTACGCGCATGCACAGCAGCAGGCACAAGAGTGGCACCCACCGCGAGCGCAGTGCCTTGAAGAAAGTCCCGGCGCCCGATGCTGGGCTTATCAGACTGGCTCATATCCTACTCCCGCTGCGCGCCCCGGGCGCCATTTGATGCTAACTGCTGCCGATCACGAAATCTGAAGATAGACTATGCACGTGAATTGTCAACTATTCGCTCTGAGGCGTGTAGTTCCGCAGAGTCTGCGCTCATGCTTGCGATCTCTCATGAGAATCTGCGGCCCCTTCACCGGTGTGCATCCGGCCAGAATTCGACAAAGCGTGGCAGATCTTCGAACTACTCTGGACTATCCGTTGTGCGGGAGTTCCGGTGCAGCTGCGCAATTGATCGAGCGGCATCTCTGGGCCGGCCGCGCCAGCGCCTTCGAATGCATGAGAACTTCACGCGGCCAACCCGAACTGGAGCAAGATCAAGTATCACCAAAAATCTGGTGAAACCGCGATAGCCAAGCGCTGCACAAGCATTATTAGTGCACCCTCAAGCAACTTGGATGCAGCAGCATCTAAGAATTACGCCAAAACACCGCCTATCCCCACCGTTACACGGCTATTCAACCACGAAGCCTAAGGCATCTCGTTCAGCGACGCCAGACTGTGATAACTCCGATCGAAATAGATCAGGGCGTCTTCTTTCTCTCCTAAGCGCACGTCGATCACGTGGCAGAAGAAGACACTGTGCGTTCCGACTTCCGATATCTCGTCGATACGACAGTCCAAGATCACCGCCGCGCCGCGCAACCCGGGCGAGCCCGTCGCCAGTGTGGTCCAGCGATCCGCCTCACCAAACCGCTCATCGATCGACAAGGACCGATCGCAAAACTGGTCGGTGACCGGCCGGTGATTCTTGGTCAATATGTTCAAGCACAAGGATCCGTTAGCCTTCAGCTTTCCGTTCGCGGCAGACTTGCGGTTCACGCAGACAAGTATCGTTGGAGGCTCATCGGTGACGCTGCAGACAGCAGAGGCGATCATTCCATGGCGCCCCGCAGTACCATCTGTGGTGACCAGGTTCACCGCGGCTCCAAGTCTAGCCATGGCTTCTCGGAAGATAAGCTGGCTGTTTTGATCACTCATACTAACCTCAACGCATGTAAAGTCCGCCGTTGACGTCCCAGGTCGCGCCAGTCACGAAACTTGCACGGGGCTCCGCCAGTTGAACGGCGACGTCGGCGATGAAAGAAGGGTCACCAAGAACTCCGACCGGAATACCCGCTATGAGCTGGGGGAGCAGCTCGGCGGAGACCGTGCGTCGTACCGATGGCAGGTCGAGTGGCCCGGGGGCGATAGCGTTGACTGTGACCCCGAAGGAGGCAAGGTCGCGGGCAAACACTTTCGTGAGCGTGATGATCGCTCCCTTAGAAGCCGCGTAATGAGCGCCCGTTGCAGTGCCGCCATTCTGGCCCGCCAGCGAGGCGATGTTGACTATGCGCCCATAACCGGCAGCTTTGAACAGTCGGCCGAACACTTGGCTGCCGAGGAACGTGCCGCGTACGTTGATAGCCATCACCTCGTCGAATTCGGCGGGTGCAATGTCGAGCACGGGCTTAGCCGCCGTAACAACGGCGTTATTCACCAGGACATGTGCCGCACCCCACTTATCGATGATGGCATCGCGCGCCCGCTCGAAATTATCTCCACACCTCACATCGAGAGAGATGGGCAGCACCGTTTCGCCTTGCGGATCAAGAGACCGCGCGAGCGCGGTGGCGCCCTCCTCATCGATGTCTGCGAGCGCGACCCGAGACCCCGCTGCATGGAAGGCGCGGCTTATCTCCGCTCCAAGCCCCTGCGAGGCTCCGGTTACCACCACCACTTGACTCATTCTGTTGCCCTTTCAGCAAGCCAGAAGCACTACTCAGGGATAACCAGCTCTCGTCCGATGCGCGCTTCTACGCGCATGTAGCGCCACAGGCGGTGTTCGCCGACCGGCGTGATCCGAAACAGATTGCAGGCCGCCACGACAGTCTCACGATCAGGTGCGTCGGCCAGGATGTAGAAGGTCCAGGGCCAGCCATTCGGGGACGTCCCAACCATCGTTTCGTCGTCGTCGATTGTCCCCAGCACTTCAACGCCTGGGAGATCGCGGATGCCCTTCAGCATCTCGGCAACCCCAGCCCACACGGCGGGAACTTCGGAAGGAGGCAGGTCAAAGAAATTCTGGGTCACGGCACTGCAAAACAGAACGCGCAGTTTCTTAGGCTGGTCGGTCATCGTAGGTTCCTTCTCGCAAATGCGCAGTCAGCGCGCAGGGCTCTCAGGGGAACCCCGGAGGGCTTTCAAGGCCAAGCAGAATCTGCCCTGCGCTTTGCCAAGTCCCAGTCGATAAAAAGGCATGCTGTGCAACCACTAGCGCGTCGTTGAACTGCCTAGCGATCGGATGGTCAGTATAGATAGCCGCCGTGCCGGAGAGCCGATAGGCGGTCTGCGCTACGTCGACCCCAACTCTGGCTAGGTGGGTGGAAGACAGCCGCAGCAGGTTGACCTTGTCGAGCGGCAGGGGCTCGCCGGCGACGAGTGTTGCATAGGCGTCCTCAGCCGCATCGTAAAAGAAGGCGCGTGCTGATCGCAAAGCGGCCTCGGCTTGCGCTACCTCGCTTTGAACATAAGCACGGTTAGCTAGAACCGGAGCACCCGTGATGGAGCCGCGGCCACCTGCCATCTCGATCAGCGTATCGAGCGCGGATCGCGCCACGCCAAGTCCGACAACCGCGAGCACTTGCGCAGCGAGCGCCATCACTGGATATCGGAAGAGCGGCCCATCTAGATTTGCCGCACTCCCGCGGATGAAGGTCCACTCCACCGGGACAACCACCTTATCTACGACGACATCATGGCTGCCGGTGCCACATAGCCCATTGACGTCCCAGTTCGGGACGATCGTAACCTTGTCGCGCGGCATCAATGCCATGCGCGGTGCGCCGCCGTCATCAACGCCTTCGGCTTTGATGCCCACTCCAACCAGGTCAGCGGTCGAAGTGCCGCTACCGAACTTCCAGCGGCCCGAAACCTCGAGCCCGCCATCGACTGCCTTGGCATTGTGGGGCGGAAAAAGCGCGCCACAGACGCTGACGTCTGGTCCGTTCTCATAAATCCTCTCGAGCGTCGCAACCGGCAATGCTGCGATGTAAGCTGACGCATGACCGAAGCTCGCCACCCAGGCCGCCGAACCATCAACCACGGCAATCTGCTCGATAATTTGAATGAACTCGGCGGGCGTCATCTCATCGCCACCAAACCGACGTGCGACTAGTGCGCGGAAGATCCCGGCGCGTCGCATCAGCTCAACGACATCCGGCGCGACCTGCTGGGCCCTGGTAAACTCGACGCGCCGCTCGCGAACTACGTCAAGTAGTGCTGACAAGGAGATCCTCTCTTCCGGCTTCACGTTAAACACCGAGCTGGCGTCAATCGCATTCATCCCTCGTCTCTCCTTCACAGGCGCCAAGCCTTCCGACCAAGCTTTGCTTCGCACAGGGACGCGCGCGCCCCGCTTGAAAGAATGTGTATAACATTCACTGGAAATGTCAACTAATTTTGTGTCGCTAGCTGCGGAATTGTCACTCGGACAGCGCCGCCGCGCCCGGTGGAGATTGGCGAAACGTACACAGATCAGAGCAGATGATGGGGAGCAAAAATCGCACGCCCCTTCCGCTCCTGATCCAGGCATTGGCCGGCGCTGCTTGGAGATCGATGACCCCGCTTGTTTACGTGTGACGTTCACTCGCTCGATCACCGGTAAGTGCTTGCCACACAGCTTGATCCATCAAGGGGGGCGCTTACCCGAATGCATCTCTCGTGACGAACCCGGAGGGGATCAAGGCAGACCGGAGCCACGAGCACCTCGAGAAGCGCTTCCGTAGAGCTCCAGGTCAGCTGTCAAAGTTCGAGAAAATTCGCCGCAGCTGCTGATTGAGCGCCTGTATCTCTCCGCGACCAAAACCCTCGAATCCGCGGTGAAAGACACGACTCGCGAGCACTCTGACGCGAGAAACGGCATCAACACCTGCTGGAGTGAGGCGCACTTCAGTTACACGCGCGTCGGCTGCGTTCACACGCTTCTCTACCAGCCCGTCGATTTCAAGCCGTTGCACGATCTTAGTCATCGTCGAAAGCTTGATGACCGCGTGTTCCGCGATCAAGCTGACGCTCGGTGACTTCAGTTCAGACACGATTATCAGAACTCGCCACCGGGGCATGTCCATGCCGACCCGCTTCAATACGGTATCGAGTTCGAGACTGTAGCGGTTGGCGACTCGAACTAGCCAGTAGAACGGCCAGTCTTCCATTTTGAAGGAAGGATCGACCGGATCTGCCGCCTTGAATGTTCGTGCCACTTTAAGCGCCCCTGCAGCAGTGATCGCCCCACGTATCACCGCCATCAATTAGAAGTCCACCGTTCACGTTCACGTCAACCCGCCATGGCCGAGACGCCTCACCCTGATCCAGCCTTTTGCCGCCGGCGGAAGGCTCTGAGTAGCTGGAAGTGATCTGGCGTTGCGGCAATTCGGAGCCCTCAAAAAGACGGGCCGCGGGTACAAGCGGCAAAGCGACGCTGCTCATTGCCGCATCCGCTCCGCGCACGAAGGTGCCTGTCCACCGGTTGACTTCGGCCGGAGCGCGGGCAAACCGGTCGCTGTCGCACCGACGTTCTCTAGGCGAAGAATGCATGGGTTCACTGATCTGATCTTCTTATGTGGGAGACCCCGAGACGACCGCTCTCAGAAGCCTTTGCAACGCGAACTTATTGAAACCTGAGCGAAGCCGCAGCCACTCATTGCGTGGGCCTGTCGTGTCAGCTCAGCTTCGACCGAGTGACGCTAATCGCCGCCCCATGCCGGGCCATCGGGCCCGCGCCGTTTCGGCCAATCATTCAAGCATTGGAAGCTTCACCATCGCTCAACCCTTGGAAAATGGCACCCCAACTTTCTTCAAAGTCGGGGTGCCAGTCGGGCGGGCCGATGGGGAGAGGGCTGGCCCGCACATGCCAGTAGAACTTGGCTTCTTGAGCTTCCCGTGAATGCAACTCACTCGGGCATTCGCGATCCCCCAGCGGTCGACGCCAGCGGCCGGACGGGCTAGTACCGCCTCAACTCCGCACCCATCAATCGGATTCTCAATGGCGCAAGCTGCAAAAGTGATGAAGCATACTCAGGCGCGCGGCCGCGCCCGGCGTCAGAGGTTGCTGGCCGCCGCGCGAGCTCTGCTAAAAGATCGAGATTTGGATCAGATTGGCATCTCCGCGGTGGCCGATCAGGCCGGCATCCCAGTAAGTTCAGCATACCACTTCTATCCTGACATGACCGAGCTGTACAAAGGGCTTTCCAGAGAGATCGCTTTTGAAATGATCGCCAATTACGGCAAGCCGAAGTTGGCAGAAGAGTGGGAAGATGTCGTTATCCAATTTGTGACGGAGTCGAGGAACTTCTTTAACTCTGATCCAGCGGCTCGCCAGCTAATGCTAGGCCCAAAAGCGGCGGCCGAAATAAAGCATGCGGCTTGCCGCGAGGATTATCGGTTTGGCAATTTCTTGCTGACCTCCATTTCTGAACATTTCATTCTTCCTCCGCTGGATAGAATTAATGAACGTTTCTTCCGGGCCGTTCAGATCGCAGATATGATCTTCTCGCTCTCGGTACTTGGAAGTGGCGCAGTGACGGAAGAGGACGCTGCTGAGGCTGCCGCCGCGACTATCGCGTACCTAAATCTCTATCTGCCTAGACACCTGCCGGTGAAGCCTTCCCACTAATGTCCTCACTTGTTGAACCTGCCCATAGCGCCCCCCGCGATGCGTCAGAAAGATCTGCGGTAGCGATCCACACGTTCCCCAGTGGTGGTTGAGGCCTCCAAGTCACGAGCTCCCTTTCGCTTGGCTAAGCTCGCTTCTAGGAGGCCGACGCCTAAACGCTCTGTGTGAAACCCGGACTTTCCCATCCGTCCGCTCGTCGAAGCTCAAGGTAAACCGTGGCCGGCGTACGTACCCAACGATGCTATGAATGCACGACCTGAATAGAGGTGTATTCCTCGAGACCCTGGCGGCCGAACTCGACGCCGATGCCGGAGGCTTTGACGCCGCCGAACGGCGCGAACGGTTTGACCATTCCGTGATTGTTGATCCAAACGCTACCACACTCGAGCTGACTGGCGACCTGCTTCGCTCGGTCAATATCCGACGACCAGGCGGATCCGCCGAGGCCGCTCTCAGAAGCGTTGGCTCTTGAGATCGCATCATCAAGACTGGAGTAGCGAATTACCGGCAACACTGGCCCGAATTGCTCCTCATCTACAAGGCGGAAACCGTCGCTGACGTCGGCTACGATGGTTGCCGGATAGAAGTATCCACTGCCCTCTGGAACGGTGCCACCACACAAAATCCGCGCTCCTCTCGCCCTAGCATCTTCAACCAGCTCGACCACCTTGTCGAACTGCATCTTGTTCTGAATGGGACCAAGGATGCTGGTTTCATCAAGGCCGTCGCCCATCTGGACCTTTGAGGCATATTCGACAAGTGCGGCGCAGATCTCATCGTGAAGGGCGTCGGGGACGTAAAGCCGCTTGAGCGCAGCACATGTCTGGCCGTTATTTATGAACGCGCCCCAGAATAACCCCTCCGCTATTTCGCTGGGGTTGGCATCTGGGAGCACGATCCCAGCATCGTTTCCTCCCAGCTCCAGAGTGACGCGTTTGAGAGTGTCAGCCGCCGCCTGCATCACCTTCTTGCCTGTGGCGGAAGAACCGGTGAAGACGATTTTCTGAATACCGGCATGCTCCGTGATCTTCTGCCCCAGATCATCCCGGCCTGTGACCACATTGAGCACCCCGGCGGGCAAGACCTCATTCAGCAGTTCCACCATTCGGATCGTGCTGAGGGGGGTGTATGGCGAGGGCTTCAGAACGACGGTGTTCCCGGTACGGATCGCCGGGGCGATGTGCCAGATCGCAATCATCAGCGGGAAATTCCACGGCGTGATCGATCCGACAACACCGAGGGGCTTGCGATGCAGCTCAACCGAGCCACTTTCGTCTTGGTGCAGGATTTCAACCGGCAGATCGATCGTAGCTGTATGCCTCGCCCAAGCCTCGGCACCCTGCAACTCGAAACGCGAACCCAATCCGTTCAGAGGCTTCCCCTGCTCTCGTGTGAGCAGTTCGGCGAGCTCTTCAGAATTCTCCCTAATCACATCGGCCATTCGGCAGACAGCCGCCTTGCGCTCTTCGTCTGGAACTACACTCCACGCCAGGAACGCTGTGGCAGCGGCATCGACTGCAGCGTCGAGGTGCTCGTCCGTTGCAATGGGACACCGTCCGACAACCTGTTCGGTGGCAGGATTCTTGACGTCAAGATGATCCGAAGTTGTAACGCCTTCGCCGCCGATCACGAGCTTGTAATCCGCCATAGCTACTCATCTCCCCTGGGGCCGGGACGCGTCGGCAGCCGCGTCTCGCCATAATTGTTCGAATGGTTTGCCGAACGTTCCGAAAACTACATCAAAGGTGAAGTGCCGGATGCGGCCATGTGCCGCAGCATCTAAGACCCTGGCGGGCCACGCCTCTGCATACGCGGCGACTTCCGCCAGACCTTGCGGAAGTACTCACAGATAGTGCCGCTTGCCTGCGGCTGCTCAGGCCCGGTGCCATATCCTTCTCCCGATCTGCCTCTGCTCAAGACTCGACAGAATTCGAGTATCTGAGTCGTTTGCGGGGGTGTCAACCCTGATCACCCGAGCCGCACAAATGAAAAGGTTCATTCTCTCCTCAACAACTCGCCAAGCAGGAGCGCAACGTCGTTCGATCTTTTTGCTATAGCGGCTTCGACGACACCCGCAGATCGATCCTTGGGTCGATCGTGCCTCCTCGGGACAGCCGCAAACGCCCGAGCCTCCCGCAGAATAGAACCTAAACGCATGCGGAGTTGGGTTCACCGGATCACCCCCACAGGCGCCAGAATGCGGTGGTCCCCACTTGAAAGAAGAGGCCACAAGATAATCGGCCGAACCGGTCACCACATCCTTGTGCGGGCGGAAGCGCCGAGGTCGGAACGCTAATCACGAGCACGAGCGGCTCGAGCTCAGTGGAAGATCCAGGCTCGCTCGGGCCCGTTCAAGGCCGTGTTGCTCGCTGGCAGTATAACCTAGATGCCAGTAGGACCTGTAGGCTATCGTCGCATTGGCTTCGCAATCCCCCGGACCGTCGATTTCTAAACTACACTGAATGGCACGAGGTCACCCTTGGAATCGCTAAGCTGTTGACCCAGTTAGGGCTGGCTCGACTACATTGTCCGTCAGAAATCAGTACGAGCGCGAAGCCGTTTGAGGGGGCGGTCATCACCCCGCCTGCCATGCCGTGCTGGTGAGTGTCGCTTAAAGATTTGCGCACCGGCACGTTAAACAGCGACACTGGCGTCTGAACCAGACGACTGGTCCGCCCGAAGCACCGCTAGTACGTCATGGCCGAAACGCCAGCATCAAACGCATCCGCTTCTGAGGATCGACAGCCGCCAGTTCAATCATGCGCTACCAATCTGTCGCAGATCGCGGACTCTTACCGCTTTTCCGACGGAGCGATCGAGCGTGCCGCTAGGTCGAAGCTCCACGCGCAGCGTAATGCCGATCACCTCCTTCACGCGATGCGCCAGCAATCGCCCCTGCTCTGCACAGAGGCCGTGATCGGCGTCGGGTCTGCCCTCGACAAAGAGGGTAACCTCGTCCATCCGCGCCGGCCGGGTCAACTCGATCAGGAAGTGCGGCGCCAGCGCCGGGCAGGCGAGTACCTGTTCTTCAATCTGTGTAGGGAAGACGTTCACCCCGCGCACTATCAGCATGTCGTCGCAGCGACCAGTTATCCGCGCCATTCGCCGCATAGGCGTCGCATCGCCGGGCATCAGGCGCGTGAGATCTCGAGTACGATAGCGGACGATCGGCAGTGCCTGCTTGGTGAGTGACGTAAAGACCAGTTCACCTTCCTCACCGTCCGGAAGCGGCTCGCCGGTTTCCGGGTCAACGATCTCCGGATAGAAATGATCCTCCCAGATCGTCGGCATGCCGTCGCCGGCGAATTCCTGGGCCACACCGGGTCCTATAACTTCGGACAGGCCATAGATGTCGGTCGCACAAAGCCCGAAACCCGTCTCGATTTCACGGCGCATTGGCTCGGTCCAGGGCTCGGCTCCGAAAACGCCGAAGCGCAGTGACGACGCGCGGGGGTCCACACCTTGGCGGCGGAACTCGTCAAGCAACGCGAGCATATAGCTCGGAGTTACCATGATCGCGTCTGGCTTGAAGTCGCCGATCAACTGGACCTGCTTCTCACTCTGACCGCCGGACAACGGAATGACGGTGCAGCCGAGCGTTTCCGCGCCGTAATGCGCGCCAAGTCCGCCGGTGAAGAGCCCATAGCCATACGCGACATGTACCTTCATGCCCGGCCGCACACCTGCGGCATGAAGCGAGCGCGCAACGAGGCCAGCCCACATGCGGATATCATCTGCAGTGTAACCGACAACGGTAGGCTTACCTGTCGTCCCCGATGACGCATGAATCCGGGCGACCTGCTCCATCGGCGTGGCGAACATGCCGAAGGGGTAGTTCGCACGCAGATCCTGTTTAGTAGTGAAGGGAAAGCGCGCTAGATCTCGGAGGTCTTGCAGATCTTGCGGTGAGACACCGTGGCGGTCGAACGCCTGTGCATAGAACGGTGAATTTGCATAGGCGTGCGCCAACGACGCGCGTAGGCGTTCGAATTGCAGGTGCTTCAACTCACTGGCGGAGGTGGGTCCGTAGTCCATGGTCGTTAAGCCGCGCTCATTGTGAGAAAATCATAGTTTGCCACCAATTCATCCTCCTGATTATAGACCGACACAGCCCAACGTACTCTCCCTGATCCTTGGAGCGCTGTGTCTTCGATTTTGAAGGTCAGGTCCACACGCATCGAAACACCGGCTTCAACGGCTAAGCCCGTCCAAGCCGTAAATCGCGAGCACCGGGCCTTCCGCGGGATCGACGAAGAGCCCGCGACGCGCCCGCCAAAGATCGGGCTGCGCGTGCACCCGTCTCGTCCATGTGCGCGGAGAATTTGTCGCCAATCAAGATCGCGAAACGCTCACTGTCTTAGGAATGATGGGTCCGAGCCGGCGTCTTCAGAGTATAGCCGATTGGCAACTCGCCGAGACGCATACGGAACAGATGGACCGCGCCTTGTGCTGCGGCGCACTCGGGAACCACCGTCCGATCGCGGCCGAGAGCTGGCGTGGCAATCGGCTACTGGGCCGGTAGCTGAACTGCGGGTTCCAGGATCGAAGATCGGTTAGCTGCCGTTCCGTTCCTCGATGCTAAGCATCAGCAGACATGAATGAGCCGCGCGATCTTTCGACACGCAGCTTCGGCCATGCGGGATCAAAGCAACGCACCTAATTACATGAGCAGAGCGCGGCACGATCAAGCACTCTTGCGCTGAAGCACGCGTGATGTTATCACATTACGCGTGCTTCGCTTTTGCGCCCTATTGCTGATGCTCACTATCGCCTTCACGAATAGCGCCGCTGTCGCTTCGGCGCTCTGTGGGCATGCCGACGCTCTGGCCCATGCCGCCGCACTTGCAAGCTCAAACGCCGAAGCAGCCGCCCAAGCGCGCGGCGAGGACCACGCGGCGGCGAAGGTATCTCAGGATAGCACCTTGGTTGACGCGGCTAGCAGCCAACTGGCGAGTTTCACGATGCCGCGCGCTGCGACCATTGAGGCTCCTGAGAACCCCGGTCGCGCCAACCCTCGGCTGCGAAACGATGCCGCACTTTTCGGCCGGGCGATCAGCCCGCTGCTCGAGCCCCCACTGGCCTGATCCTAATCCGGCGCGGGTGCAAGCAGGCGATCTCAGGCTGGCTGAGGGCTCGGATTAACCGCGCCAGCGGCTGTCGACAGACCATGACTCCGCGCATCGCCCGCACAGCGCGCACGTTTCTCCTCCATCCTCGACTGCCCCAAGCTCAGCAGCGTCAGCAGCTACGGGCCGGCATTTCAGCTACCGGAAAGCCTAATTCATGAAGCGATCCCAAGCCGTGGAACTCGGCTACGACGGTGCACGGCAATCTGCGCCGCTCGCCGTCTCCGCAGCGGCAACACTCAACGCTGCTGCGAAGCAACGAATCCAGTCAATCGACGCTCTGCGCGGAGCGGTGATGCTCCTGATGCTCGTCGACCATGTGCGGGAGTTCTTCTTCCTGCACGCCCAAGTGCCGGACCCGATGGACATCAGCACCACCTCGCCGGGGCTTTTCGCCAGCCGCCTTCTGGCGCACTTCTGCGCTCCAGCTTTCATCGTGCTGACCGGGCTCTCAGCCTGGCTCTATAGCCAGAGCAGGGGCGGCAAGGCTGCCGCATCCGCCTTTCTGTTCAAGCGCGGCCTGTTCCTGATTGTCCTCGAGTTGACCGTGGTCAGCTTTGCCTGGACCTTCTCGCTGCCGCCGCAGACCCTGTTCCTTCAGGTGATCTGGGTCATCGGCCTGTCGATGATTGCTCTCTCGGCGCTTCTCTGGCTGCCGCGCGCGGCCGTGCTCGCCATCGGGCTTCTTATCGTCCTTGGCCATAATTTCCTCGACCCGATCGCCTTCGCCGCTGGAGAGCCGGGTCACGCGATTTGGGCTATCCTTCACGATCGCGGATACATCGAGCTGACGGAGACCGTACGCGCTCGCACTTCCTATCCGCTCCTGCCGTGGATCGGGGTGATTGCCTTGGGCTGGTGCGCCGGACCCTGGTTCGGACGGAACACGCCGGCAGGCGTACGCCGCGGGAGGCTTATTCTCGTCGGGTGCGCCTCTGTGGCGCTGTTCGCGCTGCTTCGCGCCACCAACATCTATGGAGACCCATACCCTTGGCTCACAGGCGCATCGGCGCTGCAGACGGTAATGAGCTTCTTCAACGTCACCAAATATCCGCCCTCGGCCGACTTCATCCTGCTCACCTTGGGAGTGGGTGCACTTGTCCTTGCCTGGCTTGAGAAGGTGCCAACCCGCGGGCTCGCGACGATCGCCGTCTTCGGTGCAGCCCCTCTCTTCTTCTACGTCATCCACCTCTACGTGCTGCACCTCCTCAATCTGGCCGCGCTTGCAGCCTTCGGCCCGAACCAGGGCGCCTACTTCAGCCTGGCCAACGTCGGCGCGCTTTGGCTGCTTTCCGCCGTCGTCGCGGTGCCCTTGTGGTTCCTCTGCCGCTGGTTCGTGGGGGTGAAGCGCCGCAGCGGGAACACGCTGCTCAGCTACCTCTGAGCTTTAGCCCCCCCTCTTCTCCACATTAACCAAAACGGGAGCATTCCCCTTGCTGGAACACGTCCTTGCGACGATCGCCGTTGCTGCTGCCGCAGAAGCGCCTCCCTTGCCGCCCGCCGAAGCCGTCGAATCAACACAGGTGCCACCGGCACCGGACGCTGAAGAAATCGTCGTCCTGGGGACCCGGACCACGCGCGCTGACCGCACGCTCTCTTCCGACATCGTCACCGAACGCATGTCGCCCTCGAGCCGATCGGTGGAACGGGACCTGCTGACCGCGGCGGGCGCTTATCGCCTTTCGGATGCGCTCGAACTTATCAGCGGCGTCAGCAACCAGAACAACCGAGGGGGCTTTCTCGATAACTTCGCCATCCGCGGGTTCCTCGGCACTCCCGACGGAGGAGCCGAATATTACGTCGACGGCTTCCTCGCCAATCGCGGGATGGGTCCGCCGCGTGACCCTGCAACGGCCGAGCGGATCGAACTGCTCAAAGGTCCGGGCGGCGCGCTGTTCGGCGACGTGGATCCCGGCGGCCGCGTAAACATCGTCTCCAAGACGCCGCGCTTCGCTCCCGACGCCCAGCTCACGCTCACCGTTGGCTCGTTCGACACGCGGCGGGCTGAGTTGGACGTGACAGGGCCCATTACCGACACGCTCGCAGCCCGGATGGTCGTAGCAGCCGAGGACAGCGATGGATGGCGCAACTTCGTCACGCTGAAGCGGCGGGTAGTCGCGCCATCGCTCACATGGAATCCGCTTCCGGACCTTCGGCTCACCTATGTGGGTGAATTCACGGAGTTTGATGCTCCATTCGACCGAGGCATACCCTCCGTCGGTGGCGATGCCAACGCGCTGCCTCGCGGCAGCTTCTATGGCGAACCCGGCGACGGCATGACCCGGTTTCGCAACCAGCGGCACCAGTTGACCGGCCTTGCGCAACTCGGCGCCCGCTTCAGCCTCAACGGCGGCGTAGCCTACCGGACGGGATCGCTAAAGGGGCTCTCGTCCGATCAGTCTCGCCTCGTCGATGATCGAACGCTCTGGCGCCAGCGGCGCCAGCGCGACTTCGAGGTCATCGACTTGTCGACACGGTTTGAACTTACCGGCGAACTTGGCGCGCACCGCGCTAGCATCGGAATCAAGGGTTATAAGCTCGACTACCAGGAGCGCTGGATGCGTCGGAATCCGACGGCGGCAAACCCCTATCCTATCGACATCTACGATCCCGTCTACGGAGGCACACCACCCGAGCTGCTCCCCTTCATCAACAATCGTGAAACGCGTGAAGTGGGGACGATCTACCTGCAGGACATGTGGACCGTGAGCGAGCGGCTAACTCTGTCGGGCGGCGTGCGGATCGACGCTTACCGCCAGGACATCGAAAACCTGCTGACTAACACGACCGGCAGGGCTGTCGGCGAGCCTGTCAGATTCAGGATCGGTGGGCGCTACGAGCTCAGTGACATCTTCGCAGTGCACGCGAACTGGGGCGAAAGCTACCTGCTGAACTCGGGCATCGGCAGGAATGGCGACGGCTTCGCTCCAGAGAATGGCTATGGATATGAACTCGGAGCCACGGCGTCGTGGCCCGGTATTGATATCGCACTCACCTGGTTCGACATCGAGAAGCAAAACATCCTCACGACCGACCCGGTCGATCCGAACTACCTCGCTCCCGTCGGAAATCTGAGGAGCCGTGGCATCGAGTTCGACGCTTCGCTCCGGATTGCTCAGCGGTGGCAACTCGTAGCCAACTACGCCTGGACGCCGGCCCGCGCTGACGATGCCGCCTTCGCCACGGAAGCGGTCCTCAATGTTCCCGATCATTCCGGGACCGTGTTCGCACTCGGCCGCTTCCTCGATAACCAGGGCCGCGGCCTGACGGTAAGCTTCGGTGCGAGCTACGTGGGCAATCGCGCAGGCGCGCTCGACACCAGCGGGTTCGTCCTGCCGGCTTACATCAAGTCGAAGGCTGCTGCCGAGTACGTCTTTTCGCCCCAGGTGACGCTGAGGCTTGAAGCCGACAATCTGCTCGACGAGCAATATGGCCAGAGTTCTTACAACACGGTGTGGGTCTACCCTGGCGCGCCCCGAACTGTCCGTGCGACCGCTCGCTTCTCGTTCTGAGCGAGCGGGCAGTTTGGTGATGAGTCTGCCTGCGGCAGCTGAGGCCGCGGTGGCCGGCTACTCGTGTTTGAGCGGGTAGCCGCCCAGCGGCTTCGAGCTTCGACAGGAGCGGCTGGCCGCTCCCCCTGATAGCAGACCGCAGCTGACGGAACAGCAGCCTCTCGTCCCCTGCGGGGCGCCCGCTGAGCTGTTCGTCCTGCAAGGTCAGCTCGGCGTAAACCTCTACGTGACGGCGACGGCCTCCCGTGGCGGCCGCTAGCCATCGCTTCATCGTCACTCTCCCGAAGGCATCGCTGCCCGGCGGCTTCGTCATGAGCGGCCGGGCAATTCCTGGGCCAGTTGCCGTCTGGCGGGCTCTGGAGCTTGGAACCTACAAAGCTAACGCTCAGCCGCGCTCGCTATCCGGCAACTCCCGCCGACAAACCGGTCGTTTAGCTGCCGGGATCGCCCTGCCGGAACCGGCCGTACGTTCACGCAGAGACATCGGGTCGCATATGGCGGGTATCAGAGGGTGTCCGGGAAAAGCTTAGCGACGGAAGATGGGTGGTGAGCTGCCGTGCCCTCAATGGTATTCTGACTTAAGCCCAAGACGTGCGGAGGTTCCATCGCTCGCATGGATCACCAGCAGTTCCCCTGTGCGATTCCACCTCTGTGCCTTCCCCATCAGCCTCCAGAACTTACCCGCAAAGTCCGTTTTTGTCCTGGTCGGAGCAACCTATCAGTGTGAAGATGATCGGGCCGCCCGCGCCACTGAACCCGCCATCTTTCGTCCAGCGCACATAGGCTGTACCGCCGCTGTTGCACTCCCAAGTGCCTCCTATCGCCCCGTCAGTGCCCATGAAGAGCGTCGCAGCGGGATAGTCGGATCGTCTAGGGGCAGGCATACCGTCAATGCTGATCACTTCCCAGCGGCTGCCGGACTGCTGAGATCTGGCTGGCGCTTCGGACGGCTGGGCTGCATCTGCCGGTGAATGCGCGAGCGAGATCGCAATCCCTAGTGCTAATGCGCGGATCGTCATGGCTCCAACCCCTGGGTGGTTCACCGGCAGCCTTCCACGCAATTATGTGGAGATGATGTCAAAGACTAAGATCGGGTCGGGTCCAGATAGGCCGGTTTCAATAGGGAGGCGCGGCTAACTGCCACCACCCCGGGCCCCGGTGCTTGCGGCACTTCGCGCCGACAAAGCCGACAGTCGCGGCGCTTAGCCTGAGCGTGGAAACCGGCCGTTCATTCACACGGCGAGTTATGGCGCCTTCTGGGCCGCTTACGGAAGGTCTGCTGCCGGGCAAGAAGGGGCTTATCCTGCCGCTTTCTCGAGCCGTGCATTCCGGATCACGGTTCCGGCTTCTCCGGTGAGCCGGACCTGTCTTGGGATTTCTCCGGCCACTCGGCCTGCGTCAAGATTGCGGATGCGTCAGCTTCGGAGGGCAGCGGATCGTACTCGACGTCAGGATCTTTTTTGAGCGCTGTCTCAGTGCGGGCGATGAGGGCCGCGTGCAACTCTGCGTCTGAGATGTGAGATTCTCCCGACAAGCGCTGGACTAGGTCGGCATGCATTGGGGCGAAGTCGTGCCTCGGATCGAGACGGCGGGCGGCAAGCCTTCGCAGGTGAAGGCGGCGGCGCGCTTCGGCCGAGAGATGGCTGCGCCCGCGAACCCAACCCGCGGCCATAACGCCGATCAGTATCAGCCCAAGGTAGCCAAGCGCGGGATATACGTATGCGACCAAGTCGCGGAACCCGACGAAGCTCAGAGCAAAGCCGAGCAGCACCACTGCGACGTAAACAGTGCGGAAGCGATCGGGCCGGCTACGTGTCAGGCGCTTGCCCAGAGCGTAGAACATGGCCAATGCGGTGTTGAAGATCATGCCGAATACGACGATCGACATGGCAGTGCCAAGAACCGGGTGCACCCGGTTAACCAGGGCAAGCATGGGCAACTCGGCGTCACCGACGAACTCGGAGCTTAGGAACAGCGCAAGCACGGCAAGCATCAAGAGCAGCAGAAATATGCCTCCGCCGATCAGGCCGCCTAAGCCGGCGGTGCGACTATCGAGCATGCTGCCGCCGATCACGATGGTCATGGAAACGCCGCTGATTGCGCACAGTCCGACATAGTTGAGCGCCGCCAGCCACCAGTTCGGCAGGCTAGTTGGCACTGTTCGAGCCGCCAGGTCAAGCGCGGCAAAATCGTATTCGGCCGTGGCGAGTGTCCACGCCGAGATGCCGACCAGGAATACGATGAGGAACGGCGTGATCAGCCCGATAAGTCGGGCAACCTTGTCGACGTTGAACATGCCTGACACCAGCACCGCAACCAAGGTGCTCGCCGCGCCCACCCAGACGGGCCAGCCGAACTGCTGGGCCATATTGGCACCCCCACCAGCGAACATGACAAAACCGATGGCGAACAGAGTGATCACCGTCGTGACGTCGAGGAACCGCGCGATCAGCGGATGCGAAACCTGCCGGAAAACCGCGACGTGCTCTTTCGCCTGAACGTGACTTCCCAGCTGCAGCGCAGCGACAGCGATGAACGTCATTATGAGCGAGGCGATCAACGCTCCGAGAATGCCGACGGCGCCGAACGCCACAAAGAACTGCAGCATCTCACGACCAGAAGCGAAGCCCGCCCCGACAATGAGTCCGATGAACGCCATTCCGATGCCAAATGCGCGCTTGAACACGGTGGTGCTCTCCTCGTGCAGTTCCTGGATCGTCAACGCTCCAACGCACGCAAGTGCCCTTGCTGCCCCAAGAGTTTAGCGGATCGAGAGAAACTTGGAGGTCTCGAGCACTCACCGTTGGTGACGGCATGCTCGTTCTCCTAAGCCGCTGGGCCGGCTAAAGCAGGTCAACGTGATCCCGAGCCACTCACTGCTGCCCTGGTTAGACATAGCCGGGCTGTCGGCATTCGTGCGCGTCAAGTGCTCGCGGCGGCACGGAAGCGGCGGTAACTTGCTGAGACTGGAGCCTCAACCGTGCGCAGCTGTCCATCAACGCGCGGCTGAGGGAGCCCGGCTTGCTCAGTTAACAGCGCTTTCGACCGAGCGGCTGCGTACGCTCCGGACTCTCCCTGTAGAAGACGTGGCCTGCGTCGGTGACCGGACCGCATCGCCGTAGCACTCATCTACGCTTGCCGCTGATCGCTTTATCTACGGCCGCCTAAATACGAGCCGGATCGCTTCAGCCGGCAAACCTCGGCTCCGCAATCCCGTGGATCATCAGCTCCTCTATAACGAACGTGCAGCCGTCTAACGGATCAGCAGGCCGGCCGAGGAATGCGGGACTGAGCGTCGGCACAAAGATCTGATCCATGTTCGCGCCACCGAACATAACGCTACCCGGCAGCTTAACCGGGAAATCCACGATGCGTTCGATGCTGCCATCAGGTCGGAAGCGAACGAGCTTCCCACCCTCGCAGATGGCGCTCCAAACATGACCTTCCGCATCCACGGTGGCTCCATCCGGGATGCCGCCGAGCTCCTCGGTGCTGGCGAAGGGGCGACGGTTGGCAACGGTGCCGCTCTCGATGTCGTAGTCGTAAGCGTATATGAGCTTGCGGATGCTGTCGGCATGGTAGAAGATCTTATCATCGGGCGACCAGCAGGGCCCATTCGCAAGGAAGACATCGTCGTCGATTGCGCGCAATTCGGTTGCACCGGGATCAAGCGCGTATAACTTGCCCCGTGCTTCCTTCATGCCACGGTCGCTGGAACCGACAATAAAGCGACCGCGCCGATCGACTTTCCCGTCAGCCAGCTGCACTCGATCGTCTAAGTCAACGTGGCGCGCCAGCAAGCTGCACTCGCCGGTGTCAAAATCAAGCGTGTGCACTCCGCTAGCGAGTGCCACAATTGCGCCGCCTTGCTCACGAAGTGCCATGGAGCCGATCAGCTCAGGCATGATCCATTCGCGCACGACGCCCGTCCGGGGATCGGATCGCACCACCCTCTTCTCGAGGATGTCGATCATGTACAGAGCCTGCTCCAGAACGTCCCACAGCGGGCCCTCCCCAACAGAGCATCGCGGCACGCCCAGACGCGTAATCCTCATAGTTCTCGCCCTTTAGTAGCTAGCGTGCACGCGTCCGATCTGCGCCGGCCGAGTTGACTCGGTTTTCGGATGATTACGAGAAGCCTCAAGTTTCGTTGGACGGAAGCGCGCACCATTAAGGCAAGATCCGAACCCCTCTCGCCCCTCGACCATCGGCGCGCTCGCTTGTGGACCGGCGAGATCCCCGATGCACTGCACCTCGCTTTGCCTTGAAGCCGGCGATCAGCGCATCAAGCCCTACCTCGAAGCTCTCGTCGAAATCCATAAGGTCCTCAAGGTAGCTGCGCATTGTGCCCTGAGGCTCGTAAGCGCTCCAGCCGATCGCCAGAGAGGTGACCGCTGCGATGGCGTCTAGGGCCAGCTCCTCGGCAACGCTGTGCTGCGTCAACGGTTCAGCAATCGAAGCGGCAGTTATCGAAACCTCGCCTTCGAGGGGCTGCGCGATCGCGCAGATGCGTGCAGCTCCCGGTTGACTGGAGAAGCGCTGTCGCAAAGCGCGGCCGTAGGTGATGAGCCATGTGGTCCAGTCGTCACACGGTTGCACTGCAGTACGAGCGTCCCGGTAAATGGCCGCGGACATGTGGCCGAGCAACTCGGCTTTGCTTGAAAAATGCCAGTAGAAGGCTGGAGCCTGAACACCCAGTCGATCGGCCAGGCTTCGCAAGCTAAGCCCTGAGAAGCCCCTTTCATCGAGCAGGGCGAATGCTTCGCGGAGGACTGTTGCCCGGTCTAGCGGCTGTGCAACTCGTGTGCCCATCTTCTGACGATTGACAATTTAACGCCGTTAAAGTCAACTCCTCTGCGGAGAGTCGAAAACCTGAGGCGCGGCGTGATGAGCTATGTCCACAACGCTTGGTACGTCGCGGCCTGGTCGCATGACATAGCGCAGCTGAAGCCCTTCGCGATCACGATCTTGGAGACGCCGATCGCCATCTACCGCGGTGAGAGCGGCCGACCGGTGGCGCTGGAGGACCGCTGCGTTCACCGTCTCGCACCGCTATCCTTGGGCCGCTGCGAAGGTGATGCCCTGCGGTGCATGTACCACGGCCTGCTCTATGCTTCCGATGGTGCGGTGGTCGAGATCCCGGGTCAGGAGCAGATCCCGCCGCTGGCGCGGGTAAAATCCTATCCTGTGGTTGAACGCCACAGCTGGATATGGGTGTGGATGGGTGCTCCGGAAGAAGCGGACGAGGGCCTGATACCGTCCGCTGTCGGACTTGACGATCCCAACTACATACTAGGACACGGGCACCTGGACTACACGGCCGAAGCGCGGCTCATCAACGACAACCTGCTGGACTTCAGCCACTTGTCGTTCGTGCATGCGGAGAGCTTTCAGGCCGGACCGGAATTCGCTCAGACCCCCGGCCGCATCACTCCCTTGGCCAGGGGTATTCGCTACGAAAGGTGGACCGAGAACTCCACGGGCTCTTCTTCGCGCAAGTCAGAGGTGCCGATGGACAGCTACATGTCTTACGACTTCCTGATCCCGGGTATCCTCCTGATGACCGGAGGCGTCTTTCCCCTCGGCACCGCAGAGGCATGCGGCCGCTCCGCGCCCAACCTCGAGGACGCTATCGGAGGCGTTACTTTTACCAGTCAAGCGGTCACTCCCCTCACAGGGAAAACATCGCGATACTTCTTCTCCTGGGGACCCCGCCGTGATCACGGCGACGAAGCTCACCGGGACATGCTGATGGGGCTCGCCGCCAAGGCATTCGCTGAAGACAAGGTGATGATCGAAGCGCAGCAGCGAGTGATCGACCTGACGCATGAGCCTAAGGTGATGCCGACCGCCCACGACAAGGGGGTCACGATGTTCAACCGCCTGGTGGAACGGCTCGCGAAATCCGAACGAGTAGCAAACTAACCCGCAGCCCGGCGCAAGATCGGGCCATCGAACCAAACCAGATTTTCAGGGAGATGAAGATGGCTAAACCTGTTGGAGTTCAACGTAGCGCGCAGTTGGTTCGCGGCTTCAGCGCGCTGGCGATTGCAATTGGCACCGCTCCCGCGCTCGCGCAGGACGGAGCGGCGGTGGCGGAGTCCCCGGAGACCGCTGACGCCGGCCCGAGCGGTAGCGAGATCGTCGTCACCGCGCAGTTCCGCGAGCAGCGGCTCCAGGACACACCGCTTGCGATTACCGCAGTCAATTCCGAGATGCTCGAGGCCCGGAGCCAAACAAACATCGCGGAAATCGCTGCGCAGGCTCCTAACGTCACGCTCAAGCCACAGGGGGCGGCGTTTGGCCCTTCTCTGGGCGCCTCGATCCGCGGTGTCGGCCAGTATGACTTCAATCCAGCTCTCGAGCCGGGTGTCGGCCTCTATGTCGATGACGTTTACTACGCTACGCTCACCGGCGCCATTTTCGATCTTCTCGATCTCGACCGTGTCGAAGTCCTGCGCGGCCCACAAGGCACGCTGGCCGGTAAAAACTCGATCGGCGGCGCCGTTAAGCTTTATTCGAAGCGACCCACAGGCGACGGCAGCGGGTACGTCGCAGGCGCCTATGGCAGCCGCAACCGGCTTGACCTGCGCGGCAGTGCCGACATCGGGCTCACCGACGATTTGGCTATGCGGCTTGCCGGTGTCGCCAAGAAGCAGGAGGGCTACGTCGACCGGCTTGATTTCGGTTGCGTCAACCCGCCGGGCTCGGCTCTGAACCCCGCGGTCGGCGGAGTTCAGCCGACTACCGGCGAAGGCGACTGCAGCGTAGCGCGTGACGGCGAGGTCGATTACATGGCCGGCCGCGTGCAGCTGCGCTACCAGCCGAGCGACCGGCTCGACGTCAACTTGATCGGCGACTACACGCATGACGATCGCACCGCCGCCGCTGGCGTCCTACTGCTAGCGAACAACCCCGCGAACCCGAACATCCGTGGAAATGCGGACGCGGTTCCTTACGATTCGCGGTTCGTCTGCGGCCAATACTGCAACTATGCGAGCTACTTCTCGCCGGCTGATACTTGGCTCACTCCTCCCGTGGCCGGCTACCCGCTGATCGAGACGCGCGGCGACGGCCGGACCAAGTTCAACGGCTGGGGCGTGTCTGGGCAGATCGACTTCGACCTCACCGAGAACCTGCAGCTCCAGTCGATCACGAGCTATCGTGAGTACGTGCTGCACTTCAACAACGACGACGATTACTCGCCGCTCGCAGTTGCCAACGGCTTCGGCGACCTTGACTACTGGGGCTTCACTCAGGAGCTGCGCCTCAACGGCGTACTGCTCAACGACACAGTAAACTGGACGCTGGGCGCGTTCTATCTGGACCAGCGCTCGACCTACGCGACGTTTCAGGATCTGCGCTATGCGCCGATCCCGCTGCAGTTCCAGGGCGATGATCCGGTCAATGCCGACACGAAGGCGGTATTTGGGGCGATGTCGTGGGAGATCGTCCCCGACCTTACGTTCAACGGCGGCTTGCGCTACACCGAAGAGCACAAGGATTACACGTTCGTTCGCCGAAACCGCGACGGCTCGCTGAACCCGTTCCTCGGTGCGCTCGACGGGGTGAGCGGAGAGTTCGACGGCGACAAGATCGACTGGCGCGCCAATCTGCAGTACCGCCTAAGCGAGCAGCTGATGACCTATGCGCAGGTTTCCACCGGCTTCAAGGGCGGCGGCATCGGCCCGCGTCCGTTCAACCCGGCGCAGGTTCAGCCATTCGGTCCAGAGACGCTGACGGCGTACGAAGTGGGCTTCAAGAGCGACCTTTTGGATCGCGCGGTACGCCTGAACGGAGCGGTATTCTTCTCCGACTACAAGGACATTCAGCTTACATTGCTCTCGTGCCCGCAATTTGGCGGACCCGGTCCTTGCGCTCTGCCGCAGAACGCCGGCGACGCAGAGATCAAAGGCGCGGAACTTGAAACGACGATCGATCCAGGCAACGGGCTGCTGGTCGACGCCTCCGTCAGTTACCTCGATTTCGACTACAAATCGATCAATCCGCAGGCGGGTGGACCGAACGGCGTGCAGATCGGAATGGTCCCGCCGTATACACCCGAATGGAAGTGGGCGTTCGGCATTCAGTACGAGGTCGATCTCGGCGGCTCCGGTTCTCTCATCCCGCGATTCGATGCCAATTATCAGTCCGAAGTGTTTTCAAACGCCGTCAACGGACCGAACAACCTGATCGACGGCTATACGCTAGCCAACGCGCGCGTCACCTGGCGCAACGCTGAGGAGGATCTGGAGATAGCGTTGGCAGTCACAAACGTCTTCGACAAGTACCACCTCCTTACCAGTTTCGATCTCACGGGGGCGGGCGCAGGTATTGTGGCCGCTCAGCCAGGCCGCCCGCGCGAGTGGGTGGTGAGCGTCAAGAAGAGCTTCTGATTATGTTGCGCCTGGGCGGCCTGAGGGCTGCCCAGAGCGTATTCAGCTTTTGTGGACTGCCCTGTCCGCACTGAGCATGCGCAGCAAGCGAAAAGCTCAAGTGGAATTCCGGGGTGGTGAACGCTGCCGTGGCGAGCAGCGGACCGCAATAACTATATGGCTCCGTGCCTCGATCCAGGGGCAATTGCGCCAAGAAGATGTAGACGGGAGACCGGCCGGACGGTTCCGCCGGTAACCTGGCCCACCGACGGAACAAGCAGTAGCGAACTGTCGAATTGTTCTGCAGTGCTACTTCTCTCCGCTCAAGGGCGCTCGGCTGTTTGATCCATGGTGCTCACCGGATTCCCTGGGCCGGAGTTGCGATTAGGGATGAACTCGTTGAGTACGCGGCGTTTGGCGAAGAGCCACTGGCCGTCAACCTGCTTCATTTCATCCTCATAGATGCCATATGTGCCGATCTTCGGCTCATCGCCGGGTCCGTTGTTTGCCATCTCCAGCCACTGCGAGCGCGACCAAGCCCGGTCACCCTCTACCCGGATTGCGGTCTGCAGGATGATGTGGCGCAGCTTGGCCGGTTTACCGTCCGCGGTGTGGTAGAACCGGCCGATGCCAGCAGAGAAGTCTGTCACCGCCTTGCGGATCGCATCGCGACCCCTGGAAGTGCCGTTGGCAAATTCGAGTTCTCCATTTTCGGCGAACGTGGCGACGTAGGCGTCCCAATCGTGATAATCGATCGCGAACAGGTAACGCGCGTGCAGGTCCTCGATCTGGGCCCGGTCCTGCGCGTAGGTCGGCCCGTAAGTGACCTGCGCTTGCGCGGGCAGCGCAGGGGCTGCGATTAGGAATGCGCCTGCTAGCGCGATCTTGCGGAACATCATTTGCATTGTCCTTTCGTGCCCCTCACGGGGTCTCCCAGTCGGCGTTCGCTCTCGCGATTACGTAGTGATGGATCGCCTCGGCCTCCTCGCGGGAGAGCACGTCGGCGAAGCTCGCCATGCCGTTGCTCGCGCGAGATCCGCCGAGCACGATGTCGAGAAAGGCGGTGTGCGTCTCCGGCGACATATGCCGCAGATCCTTGACCCCACCGCGTGCGGCGGCACCGTGGCATAGCGCGCAGTTGGCCCCGTAGAGTTGCTCGCCGCGGCGGACCGCATCGGCAGCCGCGGCGAGCTTCGGGGGCGGGCTCAGTTCCGGCACGGCCATTGAGGACGCCGGCAGCGGCGGGAGCTTGGCCCTGCCCCCAAGCTTGAAGACCAGCAGGCGCGGCTTCGAGAGATGCATCTGCGAGTAAGCGGACCGCTCCACATGGGCGAGACCGCCACCCCAGCCGGCGTTCACCGCAATGTGCTGCTCGCCGTTCGCCATGTAGGTGATGGGCGCGGAGATCGGCACTTGCTGCACCGGCATCTCCCAGACTTTCTGCCCCGTATCCGCGCGGTAGGCGGCGAATGTTGTGCCGATCGTCCCCTGGAAGACCAGATTGCCGGCGGTGACGAGCACCCCGCCGCTGCCTTTCTGCTCCACCGGACCGCGCCAGACCTCGCGCTGAGTGACCGGGTTCCAGGCCGAGAGCCAGCCGCGCGAGTGGGCGTCCGCGTATTCGGCGATCTTCTTGCGCTCGGCATCGTGCCCGGCGAAACTGGCGCCGGTTCCCCCCTGAGCAGGGTCGAAGCTCTCCGCCGCCGCATAGGCCATGTAAGTTTCCGCCACCGGCACATAGACGAGGCCGGTGAGAGGACTGAACGCCATCGGGTTCCAGTTGTGTGCCCCGCCCGCCCCGGGCGAGATCATCACGGGCTTGGTGCCGTACCGAGCAGCGGGGTTCTCGATCGGCCGGCCGGTTTTCATGTCTATGCCGCTGGCCCAGGTGATCGGCACGATCTTGTCGGCCGAGAGCAGTTCCCCGGTTTGCCGATCGAGTACGTAGAAGAACCCGTTCTTCGGCGCCTGCATCAGCACTTTGCGCGTGCGGCCATCGAGAGCGATGTCGGCGAGGATCATCTGTTGAGTGGCGGTGTAGTCCCACTCCTCTCCCGGCACCGTCTGGTAGTGCCACTTGTACTCACCGGTCGCGGCATCGAGCGCGACGATGGAGGCAAGGAACAGGTTGTCGCCGCCGCCTGGGCTGCGCCACTTCTGCGTCCATGGCGAACCGTTGCCGGTGCCGATGTAAACCAGGTTCAGCTCGGGATCGTAGGACATGCTGTCCCACGCGGTGCCGCCGCCTCCGGCCTTCCACCATTCGCCCGTCCACGTCGCCGCCGCCATTCTCATGGCCTCGTTCTCGAACCCGTCCGCAGGGTTGCCGGGCACGGTGTAGAAGCGCCACTCCAGCTTGCCGGTCTCGGCGTCGTAAGCCGAGACATAGCCGCGCACGCCCGATTCTGCGCCCCCATTGCCGATCACGACCCTGCCATCGAACACGCGAGGCGCGCCGGTGATGGTGTAGCTCTTCGCGTTGTCGACGGTCAGTTCCGACCACACCGGGGTGCCGGTCTTCGCATCCAGCGCGATCAGCCGGCCATCGAGGGTGGCGACGTAGATCTTGCCTCGCCAGGCGGCGAGCCCGCGCGATACGATGTCGCAGCACGCCAGTCGCCCGAACTTGAGCGGCACTTGCGGATCGAAAGTCCACAGCACCCGTCCGGTCGCCGCATCGTAGGCGGTGACGATGTTCCACGGCTGCACGTTGTAGAGCACGCCGTCGATCGCGAGCGGGCTCGCCTCCATTCCCCGTTCAGTGTTGATGTCGGCGAACCATGCGAGCCCCAGGCGATCCACGGTGCGGTCGCTGATCGCGTCGAGCGGGCTGAAGCGCTGCTCATCGTAAGTGCGCCCGACGCTCATCCACTGGCCCGGCTCCCGATCGGCACGGAGCATCCGAGCGTGGTCGACGCGCGCCCTGTCCTGCGCTCCGGCCGGTAGGACGAGGGCGGCTGCCGCCAGCGCGCCAAGGGCGCGCGACAAGAGCTTCATGCGGCTGACGCTCCGGGGATCTGGCTGGCGTCGGCCCAGAAGCCGTGGACCTGGCCCACGACCTGGAACGGCATCTTCACGCGCGCGACCGGCCCGGCGGCTGGGTCCTTGGTGTCCACCAGGATCAGGTCGGAGCGGCCGTTCTCCTTGATGCTCGATCCGATCCCGATCAGGTACCCGTCGCCCTCGGGGGCATCGGCCTTGCGCGGCACGAACGTCATCTCGGATAGCCGGTAGTCAGGAACCGTGACCTGCTGCACCGAACTGTCGGCGTGGTCGATGATCGCCCAGCCGGCACCGGAGTTCAGGTAACCGTAGCGGTACGGCAGGGTGTGGAACCGGTCGTCCTGCCGGGACAGCACACCGTTGACCTCGGGGAACAACGTCTCGGTCTGGTAGCGATCGTTCGTCCGGCTGGAGAGATCGATGGTGAACCGGCGGATCAGCCCGGTGGCCTTCGCAGGCTCGAACGGTGCCTTGCTGGGGAAGAACGGGAACTGGTTGCCTTCGCCACCGTCCCAGTCGGTCACGATCTTGTCGCCATCCGACCAGCCGCCCATGACGTGTGTGCAGAACAGGTTGGCCCCAGTGAACCACTTCAGGTCCTTGCCGTCGCCGCCACGGCGCATGACGCCCATGTAGCAGGGCTTGCCGGGATCGTAGGTGAAGTGCACCCCGCCGGCACGGATGCGCTCGGCATCGGCGACCATATTGGTGAGGTAGAGTACGATATGGCTCTGCGTCACCGCGAAGTCGTGCATCATGCCCGCATAGGGCGCCTGCACGGTAGTGCTCCAGTTCACCTGGCCGGCCCGGTCGGCCGAGAACACGAAGATATCCTTGGAGAGCAGCCCGCTCGCCTCGTAGCCGAAGCCGATGTACTCGCCCGTCAGCGGGTCGATCTTCGGGTGCGCCGTGTGGGTCTGGCTGTTCAGCTTGCCGCCGAAGGTGTAGTAATCGTCGATCGTTTCGAGCGTCAGCGGGTCCAGGTGAACGGGCGGGCTGTCCTCCTTGTACACCAACAGCTTGCCGTGGTGCAGGAACAGCTGGGTGTTGGCCGTGCCCCGGCTCAGCCCTTCGACGCTCGGATCGTCGGTCAGCGGGTTGCGGTACATCCCGAACAGTGAGCGGCGCGCCTCGTGCTGCGCCTTCCAGCGTTGGTTGCGCACATAACGGGTCTTGTAGTCCACATGCCCGTCCTTGATGCGGAACATGCTGACGTGTCCTTCGCCGTCAAACGGGATGTCGCCGGCCCACTTCGGGTCCTTGGGATACTGCGGGTCCGGCCCGACGCGGTAGAACACGCCGTCGAGATCCTGGGGCCAGTTGCCTTCGACCTCGCAGTCGAACAGATCGATCTCGGCCCGATTGACGGCCCCTGCGGCGCTGCCGCCACCGCCGAAATCACGGGGGTTCTCGGGGAAGTCGACTTGCGGAGATGCGAGGGCCTGGGCGCCCTGCCCAAAGGCCGGACCGGAGCCGGCGAGCCCGGCAATGGCAGCCCCGGTGCCGATCGTCGCAGCTCCAATGAAGCGGCGCCTGTCCAGCACTGTGTTGGCAGCCGAAGCAGACTCATCCCGGCCTCCGCCAGTGCGCTCATTTTCCACGTTGATCCCCTCCCGCGATCTATGTCGCAAGCAGCAAACTTGTCTGTTCGCAATCATTTGGCAAGCGCTGTTTCAGGAGTGCGGCTTGGCCGGGTTGCTGTGCTGATTGGCTAACGGCTCAAGTGATCAGCAAGAATCAACTGATCCTTGGACACTACGCTGCTGGTCACGCGATTAGTCTGAGCTGGGACGGCGGTGGATGGCGACGCCGTAATGTGATCGAAGAGAGGCCGCTTGCGACAAGTGCCAAGTTGGCCCCACATCGGTCTTCGAGCGCGCAGCTGGCCAGCGGCTCAGCCGTGTGCAGTCCGTCAGTTCGTGGGTTGCAAGCGCAACGTCTGCTCTTGATGCGCGATTCCGCCCCGCCTTTCTGCACCTGCCGCGCGCTGTGGCTGCACTACGTTGGCGCCTCTTCATGCGTGACAGACGTCTGCTTTGCGGCGCCGGGCAATCTCCGCGAAATGACGCGAATTGGGCGCATAGCCGACAGGCTGCTCGCTGAAGCAGGTTGGCCAAATGCCGAGAGGACAACGCGGCAAGCGATTCTGTACTGCAATATCAGTGCAGTCGATCCGTCATCAAGCTGACCCTAGCCGATCATAGGGGCCCCACAATCTTCAGTGAACAGGGGCAACAGGTGAACAAGGCATTCCTCGGTTGTGCGCTCGGCGCGATTCAATTTGCGATAGCCGCACAATCTTACGCTCAGGACGTAGACAGCGCGAATGAGTCCGCCGACAGCAACGCCGGAGCGGCCATCGTGGTTACCGGCACACGTGACATTGGGCGAACGGCATTCGACACTGCCGCGCCGGTAGATGTGTTGACCAACGAGGCAATCGATTCCGTTGTTTCTTCGGACTTGTCCTCAGTCCTCGCGCGGCAACTTCCGTCGTTCAACGTGCAGAGGCTGCCGGCAGCGGACGGCCTCGCATTTGTGCGGCCGGCGAGCTTGCGCGGCTTGTCTCCCGACCAGACGCTCGTGCTCGTCAACGGTAAACGGTATCATCGTTCCGCCCTGCTGGGATCGCGCGGATCGCAGGCTCCTGACCTGAACACCATCGCCGGATTGTCGATCAGCCGTGTGGAGGTGCTGCGCGACGGTGCATCGGCTCAGTATGGCTCCGACGCGATCGCCGGCGTGGTCAACATCATTCTGGACGATCGGCCCGGAATCAGGGGCTTCGGTCAGTACTCCGAATATTACGACGGCGACGGCGAGACCTACCGGGCCGGCCTGCAAGCGGGGATCGCGCTGAACGATCGCGGCGCGCTGGTCATCACCGGGGAGTTCTCCGACGGGGCGGCGACCTCACGAACCCGCCAGCGCGCTGATGCCATCGCGCTGCAGGAGGCCCGGCCCGATCTCGACATCCCCGATCCCGTCCAGCGCTGGGGTCAGCCCGACGCGCAAACGCTGCGCGGCGCTGCCAATTTGCAATACGAGCTGTTCGAAGCGGCCGAACTCTACGCCTTCGGCATGATCGCGGATGGGGAGGGCCGCACCGACTTCAACTGGCGGAACCCGGCGAACACCTCCAGCGTGTTCCGCAACACGGACGCATTCCCTGGCTTCAACTTCGCCAGCAGCTATCCGGCCGGCTTCACTCCGCGCTTTGGAACCGACTTTAACGACCTCCAGGGCGTCGCAGGTCTTCGCGGATCCTTGGCGAACGACAGCTTGACCTACGATCTCAGCGCGTCTGCGGGTCGCAGCCGCATCGACTATACGCTCGATGAATCGCTCAACGCATCGTTTGGCCCGGACAGTCCGACCAGCTTCTACCTGGGACGGCTGGAGCAACGCGAATTTAACCTCAATCTGGACTTCGTGTACCAGCTCGATCTGGGTGGGTTCGAGCCGCTCAACCTGGCGTTCGGAGCCGAACGCCGGGAGGAAACCTACGAGGTTTCACCGGGCGATCCCGAATCCTACGCCATAGGTGCGGGAGCTGCGGAAGGGCTGGCGCCCAACTCCAATGGCTTCCCTGGCTTCAGCCCGAGCCAGTCGGGCGAATTCGACCAGACCAGCTACGCCGCGTACGTCGATCTCGAGTGGCACCCCGTAAACATGCTCACGCTGGGCGCAGCGGCGCGTTACGAGGACTATTCGGAGTTCGGCAATACGTTCAATTACAAGCTGTCCGGCCGCATCGAGCCGGTCGACGGACTGGCTGTCCGGGCGACTTACTCCACGGGCTTCCGGGCCCCCACACCGGGCCAGCTCAACACTTCGCGCACCAGCCAGGGCCTCGACACCAACACGCTTCAGGTCTTCACCGCCGGGCGCCTCTCTCCGTCAGATCCGATCGCTGTCGCACTCGGCGCAGAGCCGCTTGAGCCCGAGGAGTCGGAGAACATCACCGCAGGCATCGTCTTCCGCTCGCCAACAGGGATTACGGCCAGCCTCGATGCCTATCAGATCGACGTTGAAGGGCGTTTCGGCCAATCGCGATCCTTCGCCGTACCCGCCGGTGTGCCCAACCCGCTGCGCTTCACCAGCGTGAGCTACTACACCAACGACTTCGATACGCGCACGCGCGGCATCGATGCCGTGCTCGCATATACGACTCTGCTTGGTCGGGGGCGGATCGAAACCAGGCTGGCCTACAACTACAACGATACGGCCGTGACCGGCGGGACCAGCGCCACCATCGGCAACGAGGACCAGCGCCGCATCTTCGAGGAGCGCCTGCCGGAGCACAACGCCACAGGCACTATCGCTTATGAACTGGACGCGATCCAGCTGCGCCTGCACGGCCGTTACTACGGCCCATGGACCGACAACAGCGACAACTCTGACGGGCAGATCTTTCAGCGGTTCAGCTCTATGGTGCTGTTCGACGCATCACTGACATACGACATCACCGAGGCCGTCAACTTGACGGTCGGCGCGGAGAACATCTTCGACGCTTATCCCGACGAAGCGACCTTCCAGGCCAGCCGGGGCCTGATCTACTCCCGCAACGCTCCCTACGACACAGACGGGGGCCTCTACTACGTTCGCCTGGGCGTCGAGTTCTGACCCGATCATGACGTCGATCGACCGCAGGAAGTGGATCCAAGGGGCGGCGGCCAGTGTCTTTCTGGCAGCCGCCCCTAACCGCGCCTTGGCAGGCCCTGTCGCGGCCGCCGATATTTCGCTCGCTCGTGACGAAGCCTATTGGGCCAGTATCGCCGCGCAATACGATGTCAGCGACGATGTCGTGCAGTTGGAGAACGGAAACTGGGGCATCATGCCGCGCCCGGTACTCGCCGCGTACCAACGGCTGGTGGAGCGGGTCAATCGTGAGAACAGCTTCTACGCCCGGCGCGGCATGGGCGGTGATCTGACCGCCGTACGCGACCGGGTGGCCGCCTTCCTAGGTGTCGATGTCGAGGAGATCGTGTTCACCCGCAACGCGACGGAGGCGCTAAAAGCCCTGATCGGGAGCTATAACCGCATTCATCCGGGCGAGGCCGCGCTCTACGCCGATCTCGACTATGGCAGCATGCAGGCGAGCCTCGCTGCCGCGATGGAGCGACGCGGCGCGCACACGATCAAGATCGCTCTTCCAGAGCCCGCGACGCATGACAATGTGATCGCCGCTTACTCCGAGGCGCTGGCCCAGCATCCGGAAATCAGGCTCATTTTGCTCACCCACATCAGCCATCGAAGCGGGCTGATGATCCCGGTAAAGGAAATCGCCACAATGGCTCGGGCGCGCGGCGTGGATGTCATCGTTGATGCGGCCCATAGCCTGGGCCAGGTGGACTTCACGATTCCCGATCTGGCAGCGGACTTCGTAGGGCTGAACCTGCACAAGTGGATCGGCGCGCCCCTCGGAGTGGGCGCAGCCTACATCCGAAAAGACCGGGTGTCGGCCATCGATCCCGACCTCGCTGACGAGGACAAGGACTCCGGGACCATCTTGTCCCGTGTGCACACCGGAACGGTCGATTTCGCCGCCTTGTTGACCGTTCCCGAAGCGCTATCCTTCCAAGATCGCATCGGCAGCCGGCTGCGGCAAGCCCGGTTGCGCGCGCTCCGGGACGGGTGGGTCGCGGAAGTGCGGGAGAATCCGCGAATTCAGGTGCTGACGCCGGACGATGACCGGATGCACGGCGGCATCACCTCGTTCCGGCTGGTTGGGAAAACTTCCGTCGAGGACAATGTAGCCCTCGCAGCGAGACTGCTGGCGGATTTCGGCATCTTCACAGTGCACAGGACAGGCATGGCCAGCGGAGCTTGCGTTCGAGTGACGCCAGCATTGTTCAATTCCATGGAAGATGTTCGGGCGTTAGCCGTTGCGCTCAACGAGATAGCCTGACTAGCTCGCCGAGTTCTTGGTCTTCTAGAGACCGTAGCTAGCAGGCCCAGCATCTGAGTTGGCAAAATTCCGCGTGAACTGGAGAGTTTCTGCAGACCACCACCTCGAGCTGAGCTGGCGCGAGAGCGGTGTCGATGCGGTGCCAAAACCTAGCCAAACGGGGTTCGGCACTCGGCTCCTGACACGAGGTCTGGCGCTAGAGCTCAACGGCCGCGTCGATCTCGACTTCAATTTGGAAGGAGTTGTTTGCCAAATTGCCGTTCCGCTCACGGAAACTCGGCTTACCTGAACTTCTGCGCTTGGCAGCCTTGAGGGCAGCTTGGTGCGGAACAGTGGAGCTTAGGGCTGCATAGTTGATGGGTGGAGCGCTCTAGCTCTTCCACGGCTCTGAGCTCCCTAACGATGCATCCGTCGGGCGGACGGTCCGCTCCTGACAGCTTCAGAGGGCCGCGGGAATGAACGATTATGGGCGCTAAGCTGACATAGAGGTCAGGCTCCGATGGTCGCGGCCTTAGCAAATGCTGCTGATCGGGAGCCGAGATTGTTCCCCGTCCGTTCGGATTACCGGGTGTCTCATCAGGAGCAGGTTCGATACGGCTACACCCTCTCGCTCAAATGGTGTGGATAGAGCGCTCGTGCGTGGCGGCGAGCGGCGGGAACTGGCCGAAAGCAGACGGTCCGCTTCTGGCCATAGCTTTGAAGATGCGGACTTCGAAATCGCACTTCATCCACCGACGCGCTGTACGATGCGCGCTGATGAGCACGCCACCTAGACTGCGGCAACCGGAGGGCGCTGGACTAGCCTCCCGGCAGTGTGCCTACGTGCGGAGATGATCTCCAAGTCCGACCACCCTTGACCACCAATCAACCCTTGCTCGGACGCGGCCACCTCAACCCTCTTCCCCGGGCTGTACCCAAAGGGATCGTCACGCTGAGCCGCTCACCTGCAGTTTGCTGGCCAGATGCCCTGTTTGCCAGGCGAGAGGATGCCGTTAGGATCGAGGCAGTCCTTGATCTTCTCGGCGAAGCGGCGCTGCGCGTTGTCGTTGAAGTCATAAAGCGCAGCCACTTCGTCCATGAAGTCGAGGTGGCTGCGGTACTCTCCGTATCCGAGCTTGGCTGCCGGTTCGAGCATTGCCTTAGTCGCGGCGTATGCCTCTCGGGTCTGCTGGTCATCCTTGGTGTCGAATACCACCAGCGCCACATGGATCATGCTCCGCCTGCCGACAATTATCGCGGCAGAGTAGTCGAGCCCGCGCTCGTTCAGCAGGTTGCGAGCGAGGTCACGGATCGCAACACCGTCCTTGCCCGCGATTGGCATGGCGCAGGAAAAGCCGATGTGTCCGCCTTCCTCCCCGCCATACCAGCGCGTCATCTGATCCAGCGCCATCGAGGGTACGCCCGCCTGAACGCGGTGATGCGGGTTCGTAAGTTCGGGCAGGTTCCAGCCGTCGTACTGGTCGAATGAGACGGCGCCACCTGGAATGGCAGTCAGGGCTCGCTCAATTTTGGCACGGTTGTGCGCCACAACCGGCTCGTCGCCATAGAGAGCGAAGCGCATGACCCAGCGTCCGAAGCCCGGCGTTGCTGCGATCCTGTCGAGCACCTCTTCGGGGATCGGATCGGCGCCTTCGTACCATTGCTTGCGCTCACCGAACGCGCTTGCCGCGCACACTGCATTGATGATCATGGGCTGATTGGAAATGGTGCCGTCGATCATGAGAGGTCGCAGCACTTCCAGAAACGTCCCGAAATGCTCTTCATTGTCGAGCGTGAACCAACCAGGGGCGTAGACTTCGGGCGCAGGAAACAGGCTCACTCCCATCTTCGTCACGATGCCGTAGTTGGACTGACTGAACATGCCGTCCCACGATGGCCCGCAGCTGTAAGGGTAGATCAGCCAGTTGTGCGGATTCGACATTCCGCCCATGCCCGTGCGCAGAATGTCGCCATCGGGCAGGACGACTTCCATCCCGCAATGATTTGCAAAGTGATCGCCGATCGGCGTGTATCCCACCCCGTGCTCCAGCGCATTTCCGATGACGCTGCCCGCTCCAAGATCCGGGACTGACATCCACAACCTGGAGCCGGTCTTGCGCAGATGGTCGTATAAATCGAAGAACCGGACGCCGGGCTCCACCAGCGCCATGCAGTTTTCCTCGTCGACCTCGATCACCTTGTTCATCCGCCGGAGGCTGACGGTGAAGGTGCCGGACACGCGCGGTGCGCCGCCGCCATAGCCCTTGTTGCGGCCCTGACTGCTCGTCCAGATTGGTGTGCCGTGCTCGTTCGCAATCCTTAGGATCGCCTGCACGTCCTCGACGCTGCCGGGGAGGAGGACAGCACCCGGGCGGTACCATTCACCAGGTGGAGCGAAAGGATCACCATGGTCTGCCAGGTCTTGGGTGAGCACGTTGTCTGCGCCGATGGCCGCCGTGATGGCTTCCAGTGCGACGGCAAAGCTGTCGCCGTTCGGGTTCATGTCTTCCATCGCAATCTCTCCTCGATCACGCTGTCATTTGAAATTGACAGTCTGTCTATTTTCGAGAGGTAAACGCCCTTGGAAGTCCCTGTCAATCGGCGCTGGTGAGCGCCAGTGAAGGAAGAGTTCGACGCGCGCACGTCAATGCTTGCTCGAGCGGTACGCCCAATCCGAACAGGATGGTTGCCGCAATGGACTCCGGATAATCGCCGTCGACCTCGCCGCGAACGATCGACGCCATGGCTGCCAAGGTCGTGCCCAGCAGAAGATCCCGTCCTAGCGCAACAGACTGCAGGGTGAACACGCCCTCTTCCACGCCTTCCCGAACCGTCTGTTCGGCTTGGCTGAACGTCTCTGCGCCAAAGATAGCCCCCGCCGCACTCAAGTTGATCATCGACCAGGCCCAGCGCCTATCTGCGCGGGCACGATGCAGATAGAAGCGTACTGCCAGCGCGGAGCGGTCACGGGCGTCGCTGATTTGAGAGATCGTAGCGGTTACCGCCTCGAGAAAGCCGTGCGTCACCTCGATGGACAGAGCTTCTCGTAACTCGGCCATGCTGGCAAAATGGTTATAGAAAGTGGCACGAGTGACACCTGCCTTCACGGCAACATCCTCGCTGCGGGCGTAAAGACCTCGCTCGTCACCCAGGACCTCGAAAGCGGCGGCGATGATCTTCGCCCGGGTGCGTGCCCGCCGCTCGCGCCCGACCTCCACGCGCCTTTCCGGATCGACTTGCTTACGCGCCAAGCGCTTCCTGCTTTCTGTTCTTCTTGTACCCGCCCGCGAGACCCCTCCTACGACTAGCCCGCCCGGACCTGTGTGGTCGAGCGCTCATCGGAAGCACGTCGAGCGCCGCGGCGGGAGCGACCTTAGAACGTCTGGTCCTGAACTTCGATTGCGTATAGCGGTTGTTCCTTGCCAGATAATCATCCCGATCGACTTGCCTGATGACGTCGCACCCCATCAAGCGCGTTCTGCTCCTCCACAATGCCAAGGCGCGGCGGAGCGGCGAGGCCCTCGAAACGGTATGCGCCCGGCTGGAGGCTGGAGGCTTCGCGGTTACCGTAGAACCGTTCGAGAACCTGCCCGAGATCGCTCGGGACATCACGCGACTTCACGAAACGTCGGACGCGGTTGTCGTTTGCGGCGGCGATGGATCGATCTCGTCGGCCGCCCCGGCCGTGATCGAGAGCGGCCTGCCGCTCGGCATCATCCCAGCAGGAACCGCGAACGATCTTGCGCGGACGCTGTCCATTCCGCTCGACTTTGCGGCGGCCGCTGACCTCATCGTTGCCGGTCAGACGAAACGGATCGATGTCGGGATGGTGAATGGCCACGCGTTCTTCAATGTGGCGAGCATCGGCCTAAGCAGCGACCTTGCCCAGAAGCTCGACCCAGAACTGAAGAAGCGGTTTGGACGGCTCAGCTATGCTGTTGCCGTGGTGCGTGTGATGGCGAGCGCCAGGCGCTTTCGCGCGCGGATCGTCGAGAAAGGCAGCGGTACGCGGGTCAAAACCTACCAGATCGCGGTAGGGAACGGCCGTCTATATGGCGGCGGCAATGTCGTTGCAGAGACAGCCGCGATCGATGATGGCCGACTGGATCTCTACAGCCTGGAGATGCCGAGCCTATGGAAGTCGGTGCTCATGGCGCGGGCCTTCAGAACCGGAACTCACGGGGCCTGGAAGGAAGTACGGACGGCGCGGTGCGTGGAGTTCGACATCGAGACCAGGCGCCCGATGCCGGTCAACACCGACGGCGAGATCGTAACTGCTACGCCAGCCCATTTCCGGGTGCTGCCCGCTGCGGTCACGGTCTTCGCTCCAGCCGACGCCAGCACCGGGCCTCACCCTCTCCGCCTCTATCATCCATGATGGGCCGGCACGTTCGATTGCCGTAACCGGGCGTCTGCTGCACGTCCGATTTTAGGCCGTGCTTTCTAGTTCGATCAGCCCACGGCGGCTTGCCACGCGCTGCGCATCATCTAGTCTGACCGGATGAATGGACATCACGTTGCTGGTAAATCGATCGTCATCACAGGAGCGGCAAGCGGCTTCGGGCGGCTCGTCTCTGAAAAAGCCGCTGCGCTGGGGGCGCGGCTTACCTGTGCCGACATCAATTTGGATGGCGTGGAAGCCGTTGCTGCGCAAATCCGCGCGGCCGGCGGTACTGCGCAGGCCGTAGCTGCTGATGTCACCAAGATGCAGGACATGCGCTCGCTCGCCCGTGCAGCGGTTGAGGCGCATGGCGGCGTCGATGTGATGATCAATAATGCCGGTGTCATGCCGCTAGCGTTTTTCGCCGATCATGAGGCTGCACTAGACGCGTGGGACCGGTGCATCGACATCAACTTCAAGGGCGTGCTGCACGGAACGCTTGCCGTGTTCGACCAGATGATGAGCCAGGGGCGCGGCCATATCGTCAATCTTTCGTCGATTTACGGCAATCATCCCGTCGTTGGCGCAGCGGTCTATGGCGCTACGAAAAGTGCGGTGAACTTCCTGTCGGAATCCCTGCGCGTCGAGGCGCGAGGTAAAATCAAGGTCACCGTGATCAAGCCTACGGGGGTGCCCGTGACGGGGTTGTCCGCCACCGTGATCAATCAGCAAGCCGGTATCGGTATACTCGCGCACAACATGGGCGAGTTTGCGGATATGGTTGTGGATATGCAGCAGGGCACCCTCCCGGCAGAGCGCCTCGACCCTGACAACATCGACTACGCGTCGCTTGCGCCAGAACACATTGCGGATGCGATCATCCATACCATTGACCAGCCGTGGGGGATCTCCATTGCCGAGGTGACTGTGCGTGCTTCCGGTGACTATTTCATTCTCTAGGATAGAACATTCCCTAAGCTACACAGGCGCCGCAGCCGTTGGCACCCGCTTCGAACGGCTGGCATTTGGCGCATGGCTGCCCCGCGGATGAGCAAGAGCAGTCTGTCGGCTCGTGGGCCGGAAAGCGACATTGGCGCCAGCGACTCCGCGTGTCGGCTCTGCGGATGGAAAGGGTCGATGCAGCCTGTTATCAGCTCAACTGCTTCGTCTACACCTCTCCTGATGAGCCAGGCGCGTCATGAGCCGGGTCAATAGAATGACCTGGACAGAACCGGGAATGCTACACTTCCTCGACGCTACAGAGCTCCGGCTTCGCCGGCCGAACTCGCACCAGGCATCTTGTCGCTTCGGACCAGCCGAGTAAACGGTGCGTCGATCTCGCAGCTCACCCCTTCAGGGATGAAGAGAACTTCCACGCGCCCGCCAAGCTCAGTAGCCAAGCCGCGCTCCAGCAGACGTGACCCGAAGCCCCTCCGCACGGGCGGGGCAATGGCGGGGCCGCCGCTCTCCCGCCAGCGTATCTTCAGAAGCGGCTCGGGAACGTTCTCATCGACTCTCCAACGCACTTCTACGGCGCCGCCCGGGACGGAGAGGGCACCGTACTTGGCGGCGTTCGTGGCGAGTTCATGGAATGCCATGGCGAGCGAGATCGCTGGTTCCGACCTAATCTGCAGCTCTGGCCCGTCCACAGCGAAACCGTCGGCACCGGACTGGAACGGGCTGGTTGCCGCGCCGACGACTTCAGCGAGGCTCACACCGTCCCAGTTCCGCCGAGTAAGGGCATCGTGGGCGCGGGCCAGTGATTGCAACCGCCCTTCGAACGCAGCGCGCGCTTCGCCTGTCGCCGCTGCCTTGAAGGTCTGCCGGGCAAGGCTCTGGACTACCGCCAGGGTGTTCTTCACCCGATGGTTGAGTTCATTGATCAGAAGCTGCTGGTGTTGCTGCGCGAGCCGGCGCTCCGTTGCGTCGAGCGTGATGCCGGTCATCTTCAGCGGACTTCCGTCCCTGGCGCGCTCGACCACCTCGCCGGTCGCTTCGATCCAGCGGACTTCACCGTCCTTGATGATCCGGCACTCCAGGATGCCGCGGCCCGCCTCGACCGCAGCTGCCGCTTCCTTCAGGTGCGCATCCAAGTCGTCCGGATGGATTCTGCTGCACCACTGCTCGAAACCAGTGACCCAGTCGAGGTCGTCGCCGGCAAGCTCGTGGAGCGTCTTGAGATCGCTCCAGCGGATTGAGTCGGTTTCGAAGTCCCACTCCCACGCCACTGCGCGCGCAGCTCTTTGCGCGAGCAGCAGGCGCGCCTCGCTCCTGCGGAAGCGCTGCTTCACCTCTTCGGCAACGTCCCGCTGCTCTTCAAGCGCAAGCTTCGCCAGATGCTCCCTTTCGGCACCCCGACGGAGCATGTCGCTGCCCACCGCCAGCGCGCTCGCAATCGTGAAGTAGAGGAACAGCGTTACCGCCTGGGGCGCCGTGCGGATCAGGAAGGACCCGTGCGGCCCCACGAAGAAATACCAGCCAGCGAACCCGCACAGAAGCACCGCGAGCATCCCCGCCCGTCTGCCATAGAGGTGTCCCGCCAAGGCCGCGGCAGGGAAGAAGGTGATGAACTGAACGCCTTCGAGGAACGGATCCAAGGCGATGCGGAGAAGGATCGCAGTGGCGGCGATGCCCACCGCGCCGCCGTAGCGTTTCATCGTGGAAGAGGTGATCAACGGCTTTTCTCTGGACTGACGGGCTTGGGTAGCACGGAGGGATGGATCCAATCTAGGCTACTTCAACGTCGGTGCTGACTCGGCTCACAGCTAAGCCAAGGCGGAATGACGCAGCATCCGACTGCATGTCTGCTTTCGCCGCCGCCCCTCACCTGCCAGGCTGCAGTTCATGAGGCGCACAGGCCCGCAAACTTGCTTCTCGGCCACAGCGGCGGCGAACCTGCCACTCTCCGCTCGGTGTGAAGTGACGGATCTCATCAGAGACGCGGTCGTTAGCTTAGAACTCGCTCGCATCAGCGGCCGTTCACGCGGCTACTGGCGGATGTCCGACTTCCACCCAGACGCGGACGACCGCTAATGAGGACCAGGAGCTGAGGAGCGGCCATCTACACGACGGGATGGCCGCTCAGACGTCAGATTCAGTGCGCTCGGCGAGCATGAGCGCATCTTCGACATCTACGCCCAGATAACAAACGGTGTTCTCGATCTTGGTGTGGCCCAGCCAAATCTGAACGGCGCGCAGATTGCCGGTGGTTATGTAGATCATTGATGCCTTCGTTCGCCGAAGCGAATGCGTGCCGTATTCCGCTCACCGAAGGCCAATCGCTGTTACCCACTCGTCCCCGGAATGGCCTTGGGAGAAACAGAGCTGCCGGTCAGATGCTCGGCCGGAAGGCGACTGGCCGGATTCGGCTGAGCCTGAGCAGATACTACCGCACCCTCAAGCGCCGGACTCTTCAGCGATGCTGTCGTTGCTGTTGCAGCGGAGGAGCGAGCCCGCGGTCCCGACGAGCGAATTACCCGATGGAGACAGCGGTTACCTCACATGAGCACCGGCGCGACCTCGCAAGCGCCGCTTCGAGCTACCCTTCGAGGAGCACACTCCTCGCCCGGGATCCGCAACTAGGTAGATTTACGCCTTCGCGCGAGGGCATTCCTTCACTGTCTCTGAGTAACGAATTGACTAGGGAGATCAGCAACATGAGCTCGGTACTTTCGGTGGCTACCATCTGGGGCGGCGGAGTTGCGGCGGCCGACGCCGAGGTCGAAGCACCGATCCTCTCACCAGCTTTTCTCTCATCTGCACTATCTGGTGCTGGCGTGGGAACCTGGCAGGTCGACATGCGCTCCGGACTACTCGCCTGGGACGCGACCACGAGCATCATCTTCGGGCTTGATCCCGTCGCGATCACGTGCGGCGCTGTCCTTCCGGTGCACCCCGAGGATCAGGCGCTCCTGCGGGATCGGCTGAAAGAGAGCCTGCGCAGCACTGGGGGCCTCGATGTCATTTTTCGGGGTCTACGGGCCGATGGATCGGTTATATGGCTACACGCGCTCGGCCGGCCGCTTCTAGAGCTGTCCGGCCAGAGCCGGTACATCGCCGGGACCCTTGCAGACGTAACCGAGCGTCGCCAGGCTGCCGACGCGCTCCTTGAGAGCGAGCGCCAGCTACGCTCTGTCTTCGACAACCTCCCGGGTGTCGCCTACCGCTGCGAGCTTACGCCGCCTTGGCAGATGGATTTCATCAATGAAGCCGTATCCGAACTGACGGGATATGAACCAGAAGAGTTCCTATCCGGCAGGCTAAGTTGGGAGAGCTTGGTCGAGCCGGAAGATCGGCCGCTGATCACGGAGAAAGTGGCCCAAGCTGTCTCAGCAGGATCCTCTTTCGAGCTCCGCTACCGCATCCGCGGCAAATCGGAAGAGGCTCGCTGGGTTCATGAGCGTGGCGCCGTTGTGTACTCTGCCGCAGGTGACCCGCTCTTTCTCGAAGGCATTATCGGAGACATTCACGACCAGGTCGCCGCCGAGAAGAAAGTCGAGGAGACCGAAGGACGGCTCCGCTTCGTCGCCAAGGCGACGCAAGATACCATCTGGGACTGGGACCTAGCTGCTGATGAAGTTCGGCGCGATGCGGGTCTTACCTCAAGCGACCTCGCAATGGCGAAAAGCGAGAAAGGTAGCTGGTTGGACCGGGTACACCCCGATGACCTCGCCCGAGTCACGGCCGAACTGCAGCGCGTGGTCGCTGGAGAGGCCGACCGCTTCGTTTCCGAATACCGCTTTTTGAAGCCGGACGGCAGCTACGCGGACGTTCTGGATCGCGGATATCTGATCAGAGACGACCGGAGGCAGCCCACCAGAATGGTTGGGGCGATGCTCGACAACACTGAGCGCAACGCCTCTGTTCGCGCCCTCCGAGACCGCGAGGCGCGGCTACAGAAGGTCTTCGGCCAGGCCCTCGTCGGCATCATCGAGACCGACCCGGATGGCTTGATACGGCTGGTTAATCCGAAGTTTTGCGAGATCCTCGGGCGCAGGAGCAGCGAGCTCAAGGGGCGCTCCATCGCCGAGTTCACGCACGTCGATGAGGTTACCTGGAAGCTGCCGCTTTCACGCAGGAAGGCCGCAGCCAAGAAGCCCTTCCAGAAGGAGATGCGCTACGTTCGTGCAGATGGCGAGGTTGTATGGTGCAACGTCAGCGTGTCGTTCGTCATCTCGGACACGGGCGAGGTCGAGAGTTCGATCATCCTGGCCGAGGACATCACGGCGAAGAAGGCGACCACCGCGGCACTCCGTGAGAGCGAGATGCTTTACCAGAGCGTGCTCGAAGCCAGCGCGGACTGCATCAAGATCATCGATCTGAAAGGCAGGCTGCAGTTCATCAACATGCCCGGTGTGCGGGCGCTGGAGCTGGACAACCCGGACGAACTCACCGGCCGGCACTGGGGTGAGCTCTGGCCGCCAAGGTGCCGCGACATGATCAAGGCCGCGCTCGCCAGCGCACGAGAAGGGGAGAGCGTCAGAGTGGATGGTTACTGCCCCACCGCCAGGGGAACGGCAAAGTGGTGGGACGTGTCCGTGACCCCGATGCGGAACGATGCTGGCGATGTGATCCGCATCCTTGCGATATCCAGGGACATAACCACCCAGCGCCAGACTTCGGATCAGCTTCGCTGGACGAGTGAACATGACAGTCTGACCGAACTTCCGAACCGCAGAGCGTTCGAGGCCCGGCTGCAGACCGCGGCCATTCGCGCGATGGAGTGCGGCGACGACGTAGCTCTTCTCCTGATCGACCTGGACCACTTCAAGCATGTGAACGATGCGCTGGGGCACGCGGCCGGGGATCACCTCCTCCGCGTTCTGGCACAGCGGCTGAGAGGTATCGTCCGGGCAAGCGATTTCGTCGCCCGGCTCGGCGGAGACGAGTTCGCGATCATCATCGAAGGTGCGGACGCCGGCTCGAACCTGCTCGCGACCGGTCAATCGATACTGGAACGGCTCAGGAAACCCGTCCGGTTCGAAGGGCGGCTCATCAGCCCCGCGGCCAGCGTCGGCGGCGCCGTGTTCCCGGCAGATGCAACAACCGCGAACGAGCTCTTCAAGAACGCCGACATCGCTCTGTATGCGCTGAAGGAGAGTGGCCGCGGCGGTTTACAGAGGTTCCACGGACAGATGCGGGAGCAGGCCCAGCTCATCTCGTCGCAACTGAGCCTGGCACGAGCGTCGATCTCCGAGAGATCAGTGGAGCCTTATTATCAGCCGAAGGTGGAGCTCGCCACGGGGCGGATCGTGGGGTTGGAGGCGCTCCTTCGCTGGCGCCATCCGTCCAGGGGTATGCAACTTCCCAGCACCGTTGCGGAAGCCTTCAACGACTACGAACTCGCATCGAAGATCGGCGACTTGATGCAGCGGCGGGTGCTGCGCGACCTGCGAGGCTGGCTCGACCAGAAGATCCCCGTCGGGTTCGTCGCAGTGAATGCCTCGCCGGCCGAATTCATGCGCGACGATTTCGCCGACCGGTTGCTCCTGAAGATCGACGAGTTCGGCGTGCCTCCAGGCATGGTCGAAGTGGAGGTCACCGAACACGTCTTCTATGAACGCGGGCCCGACTACGTGGGCCGCGCTCTCCAGCAACTCAACGCTGCCGGCCTCAGGATTGCGCTGGATGATTTCGGAACCGGCTACTCATCTCTTTCGCATATACGCGATTACCCGGTCGATGTTCTGAAGATCGACCGCTCGTTCGTGGCACGAATGACGCACGACGCGGAAGCCAGAGCGATCGTATCCGCGGTCGTGAAGCTGGCGGAGAGCCTGAAGATCGACGTCGTTGCGGAGGGCGTGGAGACGGAGGATCAACGAGAAGCGCTTCTCCAGGAGAACTGCAGGTTCGCCCAAGGTTACTACTTCGGGCGAGCGATGGAAGCCGGCGAGGTGTCCCGCTTGATCGCTGCGGTGCCTCAGCCGAGGCGAGTTGCGTAACAGCGACACCGGCGCGCTGCGAGCAGTCAGGAACATCTTTGATGCGGCCGAGCAGACCCGCAGACCGCTCTGCCACGCTGCTTCCAAAGCTGCAGGTCAGCGCTCCACCACACTCCGGATAGCGTCGCTCAATGTTGCAGTAAGCTGGTCGATCTGGTCCGCCTCGGGCGTCCCGCCGAGCGCCTCATCGAGGCGCTTGGCGATCGCGGAAATCTCCGGATACCCCATGGTGCCGCTCAGTCCGGCCAGCCGGTGAACCTTGTCGCGCAGACTGGCCAGATCATGGGGTGAAGCGGTGGCAGCGGAGAACCTGCACAAGTCCTCCAGCTCGCCGGCAAGCCTCTCCCGGAAACGGGCTCGCAGCTCTGACATCTTCTGGTCGTAGTCAGTCACGGACGAGAAACTCACGCACCCGCTCGGCCAATCGCATCGGGTCGAACGGCTTTGCGATCACCCCCTGAGCTCCCAGGGCCATCAACGCCGCCGCGTCGCTGTCACCGGCGCGAGCTGTGATAAAGATGACTGGCGTAGTACGGTCCTGGTCGTCACGGATCCGCTTTAGAGTGGCTGCCCCGTCCATGTCGGGCATCATGAAGTCCAGCAGCACGACATGCGGCTTCCAGGTGGGTAGCTCCTCGAGAGCTTCGGCGCCGGAAGCGCATGTGCGAACCTCGAATTCCGGATCGAGCTCAAGGCTGAGTTGCGCCACCTCGCGGAGATCGGGCTCGTCGTCGACATAGAGTATTCGCCAGCTCATTCGTGCGCTCCCTGCCGTTTGGTATGGCGCTCGACCACGTCGACGAGCCGGCGCAGCGGCGTCTTGGCTTTGGTCAGAAAGTCTTCGAACTGGCCGGCGTTGGCTCCGTCGGCATCTTCCGCCGAGAACACCACGATGGGCACAGAACCCTGTTTCTCACGCAAGTGCGCCAGCAGTTCCGGCCCGCGCCCATCGGACAGGGTGAGATCGAGGATCACAGCGTCGAAGCGCTCTTGATCGATGGCGGAGCGCGCTTGCGCCAGGCTCTTGGCCGACACCACCTGAGCCTTGTCGCTCATTGCCGCAGCGACGACCCGCAGGATGTCCGGATCGTCGTCTACGTGCAGGATCACGGGTCTTGCACCATTGTCGCCCTGTATGGTCTGGTCAATCCGCTGTCCTATCGTGTCGACCTCCAGCGGCTTATGCAGCCAGTCCACGACGAGCGCCGGATCGGTTACAAGCTGACCTTCCGCGTCCTCGCCGAAGGCGAGGATCGGCGTCGTCTCGTTACAAGTCGACCTGCGCACGTAGCGAACGATCTGTGCCACGTCGCCAGCATGCGACCCGAATTCCACCAGCACCGCATCGAAGGGGCCACTGTCGAGCATCTGGTAGGCCGTGGGGAGCGTCTGCGCGGTGTGCACATCATGGGTCGCATCAAGTGCCGCGAGCAGAGGCGAAGCCGTACTCGGCCCGCAGAGGAGCACGCTGTGGCGAACCCTTTCCACGGTCTCCTCCTCCACGAGCGCCGGTAAGTGCACGTGAAACTGGGTTCCTTCGCTCGGTCGGCTGTCGAAACTGATAGAACCTCCGAGCTGCTCGACAATCTCGCGCACGATGCTCAGCCCCAGGCCTGTTCCCCCCTTCGCTCGCGCATCCGAAGAGTCAGCCTGTACAAATTTCTCGAAGATGCGTGTGTGGAACTCTTCGGGTATACCCGGTCCCTGATCCGACACAGTAATACGGTGGCGCCGCCTTCCTGGTGCAAGCGTCAGGCTGACACAGCCGCCAGCGGGAGAAAACTTGATCGCGTTGGACAAGAGGTTGGCGATGACCTGCGCGAGACGATCGCTGTCGGCCAGCACGTGCGCCGCCACCTCCGGCCGATCAAAGCGAAGATCCACGTTGTAGGACCGCGCGAAGCCGGCGTTCTCGTCGAGCGCCTGCTGAAGTGCGGAAGTCAGGTCGATCGGGCGATTGTCGAAGCTCATCTTCCCTGACTCGAGCTTCTCGACGTCGAGAATGTCGTTGATCAGCCGGACCAGCCGGTCCGCGTTGCTGTGAGCGATCGTGATCAGCCGCTTCACCTTGTCGCTAAGTTCGCCCGCTGCACCGCCGGCGAGCAGCCCGAGCGATCCTGCGATGGAGGTAAGCGGAGTGCGGAGCTCGTGACTCACCGTCGAGACGAACTCGGCCTTCATGGTCTCGATACGCTTGCGCTCGGTGATGTCGCGGATCACCACAACGTAGCGCAGGCCCTCTGCGAATGGAGCTCTTGTGATGGCGACGTCCGTTGGGAAGGTTTCGCCAGACTTCCGCCGCCCCACGATCTCCCGCAATGAACCAGGCTCGCTCTCCATCAGGTTCAATTCGCGCAGTAGCTGGGCCACACGGCCGATGGGCGGGGGCTCGGCAAAAAGCATACCCGCGTCGCGGCTCAGAAGCTCGTCCTCGTCATATCCGTACATGCGCACGGCGGCTGGGTTGACGGACTCGATCGTTCCGCTCGGATTGAGTATGAGGATGGCATCCATCGCGCTGTTGAGGATGGCAGCGCGCCGTTGGGACGTGTCCTCAAGGGTGGCCAGCATCCGTTGCCGCTGCTCCAACATCCTGCCGAGCGCTATTGCAGCCGCGGTCAATAGGAAGAGAAGGCCGCCCAGCAGTCCGAGTGTGAGCCAGCGCAATGCTGTCGTCGCATCCGTCGCCTGTCGCGAAATCCTCCCGAGGTGCCTCTCTTCTGCTTCGAGCATCGCGCCCAGAGCACCGCGCAACCCGTCCATCAGATACTTGCCACGCCCGCTGAGGACGAGTTCGCGAGCAGCGACAGCATCGCCGGCCCGGTGCAATGCGACCGTGCCTTCCGAGAACTTGCGCTTCTCCCGTGAGGCTTGTTCCGCCAGGGCGAGCAGCCGGAGCTGTTCAGGCTGGCTGGCGAAGGCGTGCTTCATCCTCGACAAGATCGCCTCGAGATCGGCCATGCTCGCATGGTAGGGGTCTAGGAAATCCTCGCGCCCGGTAATCAGATAACCTCTCTGCCCGGTTTCGAGGTCTTGATGAGCTGAGAGCACTGACAGCACCAGTGCGCGGCGCTCCTGCGAAGCGGAGACGGCAGCTCGCAAGCGGTCGGCAGAGGCCGTCTGCTGATAGACCAGCAGGGCAATGGCCGCGATGATGATAGGCGCACAGAGTATCGCGAGCCAGACGGTCCTGCGCCAACGTGCATCCGTGCCGGCGGACTGTGGCTGAGTTTGTGCGAGCGTGGACATCCTCAGCTTCGCTGCCAAACTCGGACGTGCTCGACTTCCATGCTTGCGGGGAAGGCCGCTTCATCGATCCCTTCGGCGCCGCCCCAATCACCGCCAACAGCAACGTTGAAGATGAGAGACATAGGCCGATCGAACGCAGCAGCGTCGGTTACCAGAGCAACCTTGCCGTCGACCGCGATGGTCACACTGTCTGCAGTCCAGTGCAGCTGGTAGTCATGGAAGGCATCGCAGCTCCGGATCGTCGTTCGAGCTTGCTGGTGATTGCCGTTTTTGAAGTTCTGTTCCGGCGTATGCACCGCATGGTAGACGACATCAGGCTCGTGCCCCACCGCCTCGGCAATGTCGATCTCCCCTCCCTCCCAATTGCCAGGTGACTTGTCCGGGAACAGCCATATGGCGGGCCACGCGCCGACGGCGCACGGCAGCTTGGCACGGATTTCGAAGAAGCCTCGATGCCAACGGGCCTTGCCGCGCGTCGTCAGGCGAGCTGAGCTAAAGCGCTGCCCCTTCCAATCGCGCAACCGTTCGCGAGAAAGGTCCTCGCGCTGGGCCTGGATGATCAGCTTGCCGTTCTCGATCCGCGTGTTGGCGGACCGGCGCCGCGCGTAATACTGGACTTCGTTGTTGTACCAGCCCGATTTGTTGCGCGCAGTGTCATACTGCCAACGCTCCTCGGAAGGGTAGGACTGCTCATCGAATGTATCCTGCCAGACCAGCACATAGTCCGCGGGCGGGTTGATCATCATGAACCCGTCCATGCTCGAAGCGCTCGATGGTGTGGCTGCCGTTAACGCGAGGGCGGCCACGCCGGCGCCAAACGCTTTGCCGCGCGGGCCCCTCACCTCAGAACGTTCGGCTTAGGCTGAGTGCAGCGTATGGCTTGGCATTGCGGCCGGCCTGTTCGCTCAGCCCGCCGGAAATCCGGACCTCGGACTTCTCAGCGAACATTGTCGAGACGAACAGCCCCAGGGAACCGCGCGTGTAGGTATCGTCCCCCTGCACGCCCGCCTCCACGCCCGCTCGCGTCTGGCTCTGTTCCGACAGAAGGCGCCCAGCGCGAAGCTCCGTGATGTAGGCCTTGTCGAGCACGCCGAGGGACCCAAACCAGCCAAGCCGCCAGCGGTTTCCCACCGCTCCGTCCGTCTGAAGCGCGACATCCCACCGCGTTCCGACACGCTCGTTACCCGAGTCTGCCGGTTCGAGCTCAGTATCCGTCACGCGGGGGCCCACGCCAAAGTTCGCCCAGCCCCAATCGCCCGAGCTCTGATGTACGAACGCGAGTTCGGCTGACGTATACTTCCCTTCGATCTCGACCGCGTTGGTCCGATACTCGTACCTGCCGGCGCTGACGCCGCCGCGCACGGCCAGACCGCTACCGAGCCGTGCACCGGGTAGAGCGACGACCGCTCCCGCGTAGATATTCTGACCTTCGCTCACTGCACCTCCGGCGTAGACGACGCCGCTGTCCTGAGCTTCGGCGATCGATGGGGCGCTGGCGGCGATCATTGCAGCTAAGGCTACGGAGCGAATCAGGGAGCGGATCGTTTGCAAGTGCTGATGTTCCTCGCGGTGCGGAATGCGCTGTCTGTGGCCGCTCCTGTAGCGGCCAATCTTTGCGGAATGGTAAGTATCTACATAGTTTCTAAGGAGCTAACACACTGTCAACGATAGAGATGAAAGGGGTTTCCAGACGGCGGCCGATAGATCGCCTGAACGTGCTGATCGTGGACGATGATGAGATCCTCGGCGAGTTCATCGCCTTGGAGCTCCAGTCGCGCGGCTGCAGTATCCTCCTGGCGCCCTCCGGAGAAGAGGCGCTCAAGCTGATCGGTGAGGACGTCGACCTCCTGCTGACCGATTGGCAGATGCCCGGGATGGACGGAATGGAGCTCGTCCGGCGCGTCCGGCAAGAGCGAAGCGGGGAAAGCTATCTGCACATCGCGATGATGACAGCTCGTGAGGGTTCTGGCGCGATGCTGGAGGCGTTGGCCGCTGGGGTGGACCACTTCCTCTACAAGCCGGTCGACTCAGTGCAGCTCGAGCTTGCAGTCGCGACCGCCCGGCGCAACCGCCTGCTCCACCGCCGCCTGAACCGGCGGAACCAGCTTCTGGCTACGGCTCACGCCCGCATGCGCAAGGTCTTCGTGGCTCTGCGGGAAGATCTCGATGCGGCCGCCTCGCTGCATGAACGGCTGCTGCCGAGCGGCAGGATCGTTGGCTCTGTGCAGCAGGTCCACCTCTATCAGCCGGCGTTGAGTCTGGGCGGGGACACGATCGGCACCCTGGACCTCGGTGAAGGTAAGACGCTGTTCTTCATGATCGACGTTCGTGGCCATGGCGTTCCCGCAGCACTGGAATCGTTTCACCTTCACCATCGATTGAAGGGATTCCGCCCCAGCGATCCCGCAGAACTGTGTCGGGCTGCCGTGGGGTTGAATGAAGAGATGCTGCAACGCGGCGACGGTAGCTACGCGACGATGCTGGCGGGTGTCATCGACGCACCCGCCAACAGAGGATGGATCGTGCGCGCTGGCCACCCACCGCCGCTTCTTCAGCAAGGGACCGCTGTCACTGTCCTTGAACAGGGTGGCTCGATGCCGCTGGGCTGGTTCCCTGGCGTGAGCTACGCAGCGGAGCCGTTTACCTTCGGCCCATCCGCCCGTTTGACCGTCTATTCGGACGGGCTCACCGACTGCTTCGACGGGCGGCAATCTGGCGTTTCCGGCGATCTTTACCTGGCGCGGCTGCTGGAAGCGGGAGCGGAGAGGCCACTGGCGGGCTTCGTGGATTTCATCGAAGAGGGTCTGGGGCTCCGGAAAGCGAGCCCCCATGACGACGTTTCACTGCTTGCGCTGGAGCTCACTAGATTGGAGGATAGTGCGCCATGAACGAGCGGAAGGACATCTTCGACCTGCGGGTCGATTGCGAGCGATTGGACGCCGCGGCCGCGCCCGAGTTCAAGCGGCGAGCGCAGCAGGAGCTGCCTGCTGAGCAGAAGCGGGTCTTGCTCGACCTCGATGCAGTCAGCTTCATCGACTCCACCGGCCTCGGTGTGTTGGTCTCCATACTGAAGCAGATGGGCCCGGACGGCCGGATTGCGGTGATCGGCGCCAGGCCGCCGGTCCGGCGCCTGTTCGAGATCACGAGGCTCGATAGCCTGTTCAGGCTCTACGGCGATGCCGACCAGGCACGGCAGGCCCTTGCCGGCTGAAGCCGTTCCCGGCGCCATCCGGATTAACGCGGATCTGCGTGAAGTTCGGCGGCTGGCCGAATGGTTGCGCGGGAAGTGCAGCGAAGGCGGCTTGGGCGAGATGGCCGCGTACGACCTCGAACTCGCCACTGTCGAAGCCGCCAACAATGTCGTGGAGCATGGCTACGCCGGGACCAGCGGAGGGGAGATCGGCCTGGACCTCGAAATCGATCGAGGGATCGCTGTCATCACGTTGACCGATCATGGCATCCCCGTCCCGCCGGGACTGTTCGATCAGTGCCGCCCGGCACCCTTGGATGCGACCGAAGGCCGGGGCATCGGTATCGTCCAGTCCTGTGTCGACGTGGTCAACTACAGCACTCGAGAAGGGCTGAACCGCCTCACGCTCATCAAGTTGCTCTAGGCTCCCGCTGAGCCAGCGAGGGCTCGCCCTTGCCCGGCATGACGTGCCCTGCCCCGTCCGCGAGTTCGCTATCGTCGATGCTCGTCACGATCGCGGCAGTGATCAGCATGACGGCGATCATTATCAGATGGCTTCGGCCACGCCGCAGCTTCTCACGGAATCTCACGCTTCACCTTCCGGTTTCCAAACAGCCGCTCGAACCATGATCGACATGGCGAGGATGTTGCTCAGCCCCCATAGCCCGTTCACGATCAGCCCGCCCAGGCTATATCCGCCTGCACCTCGCATCAGCTGTACCCCCGCCCACGCCAAGCCGAGAACCGTCAGCGCAATCACTGCGATCTGGGGCCATGCCAGGTGCAACTGGTTGCCCGCTTGCCGCTGCTTGGGCGTCACCGGGAACGAGATCCTTTTCCTGCGGACGACGGCCCACAAGGCGCGAAGCGAGATGGGGAAGCTGGCAAGGTAACTCACTTTCCCCTTATAGCCGGACAGGCCCCAAGTGCCCACCATGAACGCCAGTTCGTTCAAAACCAGGAATGGCAGGGCATAGGCAAAAAATTCACCGGTGTAGGCATTCACAGGCGCTATTCCGGTGAACAGAAAGATGAGCGGTGCGGTCAGGAACACCACGTTCCAGAGCGCAGCAAGGTACGACCAGAACGTGGCCAGGTACATGACCCGCTGCATGAATGAGAGGCCCGGCTTCAGGATCGGGTTATCATGGAAGAAGATATCCAGGCTGCCGCCGGCGTATTTGAAGCGCTGGATCGTCCAGGACAGCAGGTCCTGGGGAGAGAGCATCTTGGACTCGACCTCAGGATGAAGCACGGTTTTCCAGTGCCGCTCCTTCTCTTGGTGCAGCACCAGGGTCGAATAGATATCCTCTGACACGTGGAATTTGTAGGGTGTTAATTCTTGGCTCTGAGCGGCCTGCCAACGCGCCAATGCATCGAGCGCCGCATTGCGGCGACGCAGGAGGCGATCGATGCGGGGTCGTGCACCGTCCACGCTGCGCGAAACTGCGTCGGAGAACTCGCGTAGAGCCACGAACATCACAGCTTCGCGGCGGTGGATCGAACCGGCTCCACAGCAGAATGCGGCGTTCCACGGATTCCTTCGCCGCTGAATGATGTCGTAGAACATCGCCGGATCGTTGGCGAACGGGTCCTCGCCGATACGTATCTCTCCGAAAACTGACTCGACCCCCTTGCCGATCAGCCGACCGGTTTTGCCGAGCCACCTGCCCAAGACCTGCTGCAGGCGCTCGCCTTCCGGTATGTCGTAAAACCATTGGGGCGTCTGCACGACAGCCACATCGGGATCGCGGAAGTACCCTAGGGTGCGCTCGAGGATGGATGGAAGCAGCCTCGTATCGGCATCGCAGATGACGATGAAATCACCGCTTGTTTGCTCCATCGCATTGCGCAGGTTGCCGGCCTTGAAGCCGACGTTGTTCTCCCGCGTTATGTAACCCACGCCCTCTTCTTCGGCCACCTTCCGCATGCTGTCTCGGCGGCCGTCATCGAGGACGTAAACCCTGAGCTCTAGCGGATGCGGATAGGTGACCGCCTTGGCGTCGCGAATGGATAGGCGAACCAGCTCTTCGTCTTCGTTGTACGTGGCAATGAACACGTCCACCGCCAAGGGGCGGTCTCCCGCCTCGCCCGGTTGCACGCACTCGACGATGCTGGCCGGCGGAGCTTGCCTGGGGTAGTCGCGTGTCCTCCAGAGGTTCGCTGTGAACAGGATCAGCCCGATGTAGGCGCAGGTCTCGGCCACGACGAGCGGCATCGCGAACCACAGCGCCTCAAAGTTCAGCGACTCCGTCCATCGCCAGTGAAGATAAAGTGCGCCAGCACCCAAGGAGGCGACCGCAAGGAATTGCCAGATCAGCTCAACGGGCCGGGAGAACGGAGTGGGAGCCGGAGGCGTTCGCGCCTCAAAACGGTCAAAGTAGAAGCTCGCCATCCGGCCTTTCAATCTGTTGCACAACAGGATGTTCCCAGCTGACCTGCAGAGGTTAAGATTTGAGTTCGACACGTGGCACGGAGTGGCCCGTTCGGCTCAGCTGCACAGGGGCGGAACATTTTCGATCTGCACGATTCTCTTGCCGCGCTGCACACCGATAGACGATCGAGATCAGCAGAACTGCGTAGTTCTCAACCATCGTCCACTTCGGAGCTCCGCGCGGAAGCGATGGAACGACCGCTATTGGGCGCGAAGCTGACTGGCCGTTTCGCCGTCCGGAACGTCCGCTATCCCAATCGGCGCTCCTGAAAGGAGACGTTCCGGTTCGTCCGACGAAGCGGTCGTTCGCAGGGCTCAGTTTGCTCGGCGAACGATCGTGCGCTTAGCGCCTTCCCGGCACGATTCCGGACAGTCCCTATCATCCAACAATGCTGCCGTTCCAGCGGCACGCCATACCCGGCTTTGGGGTCGTCGAATACGTCGCCGAACGCATGAGATGAGGGCGCGGCGCTGCCCGGCAGCTCACGCCCGGAGCGGCTCTGTCGAGTGATGCCGATCCCGCGGGGAGGTCCAATCGGTCGAATGATGTCCCGAGCTGGCTGATAACCGCTTCCACGTTCACACCGCATCTCAAGGATACACCCCGCCTTCGATTTGGCCGATCAAGGTTAGGACACCCGAAGACCTTCCGATGAACGGCCCCTTGCGCGGCTCGCAGGTGCGCCTCGCACAAGCGCCTGTAGATCTCCGAGCTATAGTGGCCGCCTCCGCGCTGACCGCACACCTCGCATGTGGCTCGAGATACTGCGGTCGCTCGGCCAATGAGCATTGCTGCCTCGGGACTGTGGGTAGGATGCCTCTCCAGAAAGACCCGAAGTTCTCCCACCTTTGCCTTCGCTACCGCGACCCGGATGGCCGGTCCCACCTTGTAGAGATCGACGATCAGTTGGTCGAAAATGCCGCGCCATCCCGGCGGGAGGTCCTCGCGCTTGCTGATGTTCTCGACGAGCGCCTCGCGGCGCTCTGAGGCGCGCTTGCTATCGTTCATTTCGTTTTACCCAGTCTGTTCCTGTTGGAAGCCGAAGCTTCGGATGGGTTCGCGAGGGCCGCGCCTCGCTTCACGGTGCGGCTAGGAGTAGTTTGCCCGGTATTTGGCGATGAAGCTCATCGCGGCGGGGCGGTCCTCGCCTCTGTCGAACGCGTCGCGCGAGCTTGCGAAGCTCGGCGAGAGGAACATGGAAGCGAACGGAAACCCTCCGACATCAAGCCGCACTTCGGCTTTGTCGGCGAGCTCGCGCCCAAGCTCGAGCGTTATGCTGCGGCTGAACTCGTCTTCGTCTCTAGCTAGGCCGGCGAAGAAGTAGACGCTAAGCCCTTCGCCTGTCGCGTAGTCATCGACATAGCCAAGCCAGATGCGCTTTGGGACATGAACATCGCGCTCCGTCAGCTCCCAAGAGTATGGCGGCGGGTGCGAGGCGTGACCGTCAGCCGCCGGGTTCACCGAGCCAGAAGCGACCAATCCGCGTGCTCGCTCGGCGATGGCCGCCACTTCGGCGATTGCGCCCTCCCCCTTCTCGGCGAGGTGTCGAGCCGCTGCCTCGGAAGGCAGCGGCGTGTCTCGGCGGTTGCTCATGCGGTGTTGTCCCCGGCGGCAACCCAGGCCTTCCAAGCGGCAAGTGCTTCGACATATCCCCGGTCGGAGCACAGGCGGTGGCAGGCGCCCTCAAGGCCGTTGATGCTGACGCGCCGCGACAGAACGATGCAGTGCACATGGCTGCCATATCCATCCAGGCCCACAACGCTGGGCACATGCGCGGCCATGATGACGGGGAAGCGTTGGCTGACGAAGTGCTTCCGGGCGAAAGCTCGGGCGCGCTCGTAGCCGGCGTGCCATGGCTCTTTCGAGTTGAGAGCCAGCTTCACCTGGATCATGACGTGGCGCTCGTACGGCGGCAGCATCTCGTCGAACTGTCGCAGCAGGAACGCGAGACCCGCGTAGTCGGCGGGTGCGGTGTCATGCAGCATCACCTCTACCTTAGCAGCTGCTCCGAACCTGGGGTCGTCGCCGGGCCGGATCTTCTTCTCAATCCAGGGTGTGATACCTGCCCTTGGCCCCTCCCCTTCCCACCAGTAGCGGGTGAAGGAGAAGCCGGGATGCTCTGAATCGCCCTTTCCGAAGCTCTTGAGCTCGGGAGTTTCGATCGCTGCGGAGGCTGTTAGCTGCACCACCTTCTTGGCGATGGTTCTGGGCTTGGCTGTTTTGGCAGGAGGCTTCGCCATGATCAGATCCTCCCTTCGAACGAGGGATTGTCGATCGCGAGGATGATCCCCGCGTTGCGCTCACCCTCGCTGTCGAACGGCGCCGTGTCGACCAACTCGAGACCCCAGCCACAGACGCGGACGTAAGGAGCTTTCACTGCGCTCGGGATCAGCCACAGATTGCCGCTCCGCCGGCGCCAGGCGAGATAGCGGCAAAGCCAGCGTTCGCTGCCGTACGGCAGGATGTCGAAGCTGGTCCCGCGAAGGGGATGGAAGCGCAAAATGGTGACGTCGTGCCCAGTGGCATCGCCGATCAGTTCGCCCTCCGGATACAGCAGAGGTCGATCGCAGCAGGTCGCTGCCAGCACGAAGCCTCCGTACGGAGCAACATAGCACTCGGTCAGCATAGCATTGTCGCGAGGCGCGCTCGTGTCGAGCATGACTCCGGTGGCGGTAAGGAACGTTTCTGCCCGCACCCGTGCCCGGTGCGTCGTGGGCCCAAGCAGGGGTTCGCCCGTGAACGGGCGTTCGGTCGTATAGTACATGAATCGATCTTTCTGTTTCTGTAGGGGAGCAGCGGCCGAGCGGTGGCTCCCTTGATTTTCATCTCTTGCTCAGCCTCACTGGCGAGCATCTGTTCAATTCGGGGATAGCGGCACCGCCCGTCGGTGCCCGGCTGGCGCTAAGGCGCCAGCAAGATCGCGTCCGCATGGCGCAGGCCGAAGTCGCGATCGACGGCGGTCTCCCACGGTTTCCTGGCCGGACGAACGCCTCGCTCGAGCACGAAGAACTCGGCTTCCGCGCCGGAATCCTCGGGATCCGGTACGAGGAAGAGAGCGCCATCCCAGTGTATCCAGAGCGGCAGGGCGCGGTGCCAGCGGACCTGCCCGCCGACGAAGCGCAGCAGCGTGAAGTAGAAGGTTGGTAAGCCGTCCATCGTCGAGCCGGGCTCGATGATCAGCAGCGTACAGCGGGTCTCGCGCACGGCTTGTTCAAGGCGGTACGGATGCTCACCGCCGGATGGCAGAAGAAAGAGATCCTGTGCGGGAACATTGAGAGCCTCCTGCAACTGCGGCGGCGTGATCGAAAGCTCCGGGGATGTGCGATAGCAGGCATGGACTGCCAGGTTTTGGGCGGCCTTCAGCGCCCCGCCCTCACGGGCGCGGTGTTCATCTGTTTTGTACTTCATGGAAGAGCCTTTCGAGGCTGCGTCCGGCCGGCTGCAGGTCCGGGCGCATCAGTGATTTTCACCTTCCGGCGTCAGCCACTGGCCCTCTTCGCCATCTAAGCCCTTGGGTGCCGACCGCTCACGAGCGGTTCGGCGGCGCCACCTGCTGCACCAGTTCGGTGTAGCGGGCCGCGACGTTCTTCCAAATCGTCATGCTTCCTTGCCCTCCTCTAAGAGCAAGGGACCCAATCTGCTCTTCGACAGGGTAGCCCATCGGCGCCGTGTTGCTTCTCGACCCACAAAGCCACGGCCCAGACCTCTTGTTCGGCGCTGCCGGACTGGGCCCGCACCGGCCTTGGCAGCGCCCAGCATCACCTCCGCCAGCAGGTGACCGAGGAGTTCGCTCACCGCATTCTTGATCAGGCTAGCTTGTGGAGACTAGGGCGGAATCAAACCGACGGGCTCGGATCTGTGACGGGCTCGATTGAGAAGAACATGCTGTGCGGCGATCCACATGCATCATTCGAAGCTGCAGCCCAATCGTAATTAGCGGTAGACCATGTTCTTTGCTGTGTTCTATAACGGCTGCATGGACGGGCTAGTCAACATCCTGCGCATGTTACTGGCACTCTTCGGAGTGGTGTTCCTGTGCGCGTGCCTTTCTGGCATCGTCCAGCATCCAAGGCTTCCCGTTCCGAAGGCTCCTCGCCGCTCTACGCGCGGATCATTCCCCTTCTTCAATCATCCGGCACAAGCCTGGGCAGCTCCCTGAGACAGGTCGTCATCCAACGACCATTTCAGCAAGGAGCAAGACATGAAAGCCTCAGTTTTTGAGAGCGCGGGTGTAACGCCCGCGACTGATGATGCGTGCACCCAAGAGCACGAAAAGCACGCGACCGAAGGACTGCACACCACTCCTGCCGACAAGCTGCTGGAGATCTTCATCGCGCGATATTTAGGTGAGCAGGACGAGCTGTTAGCCAAAGTTCGCCGGCTAAATGCGCTTCGAACGCGCAGCGAAGACGCTCGTAAGCGGTGTCTGAGTGTCAAATCGAAGACTACGCCGAACGCCGACAGAATCCGGGCGCTAAGGGAATTCCTCGGTAAGAAGGTCGAGCTTATACGTCCGCTCATCGGCCAGTTGGTAGAGCACATGGCCGCTGCCGAGATGGCGCGGCAGGAGCTGCACATCTATCAGGCAGCAGAGCGGCAAATCAGGCGAGAGCGGTCTGAGCGCGATCAGCGCCAGCTTACCCCCCTCACCTACGACTTCGTGGACGCGCTTTACACCCATCACGGCATCGATGGCAGCGCGCTTTCCTGCCTGGAGGAGAAAGACTTCCGCACGATCGCCGAACTGGTCCGGAAGCGGCATGCGGAAGTAGTGCCTGAGCTGTACACGTCCGAGGAAGCTCAATGAGCCCGGCCGCGCCGCAAGCGATCGAGGCACTGTCATCTGCCTGCCGGAGCGCCCGTCTGAAAGCGGGCGCGGAGGCCCTGGCGGCGTGGCCGACACTGCCCGACCTTGGCGGGCCGCAAATCAAAAGTGGGCTGCACACTTTTGAGGTATTGCGCCTCGGAAGAAGTCACATGACTTCTTCACCCACGGCACCCTTCGAGCCGCATTTTATCATGGGATGACCTGAGGCGGGACGAGCTTTGTCATGGCTCGTCCCGCTGCTCAGCAAGAAATCACGCAAGATCCGGAAATTGGATCCGCCTCGTTGCGGGGCGCTCGAGTGGAGAATCCGCGAATGTTGACCCTTGGACTAGAAGAGCTGTTCACCCCAGAGCTGTTGCAGGCATTCCGTGAGCGATGGGGCGCAAGCCCCGAGGTCTCTGCTGCAGAGGCCCGTGAGATCATGCGCCAGCTTGTCGAACCAACCGAGCGAGAGGAGTTCGTAACGAAGCTAGTGCTTTGCCTAGTTGGCGAGGAGCCAGACTTCCACGCCTGGATGGAAGCGTTCGCTGTAGGATCGTTCGAGCTCAGGCCGAACGTGAAGTACGCGCAACCCGGCAAGGCTGGCGTGCAGCCCGCGCGCTTCTACAAAGAGCAGCAGAAACTCATTGATGACGTGGCAGACAAGCAGCTGACGCCAGAGGAGAAGGCTAAGTGGCGGCATGCCTACGATGATGCCTTGAGGCTGATCGTCGCGAGTCAGGTTCTCAAGGAATTGCGGGTAGGTGTTGCGGCAAAGGCAGCTCTTGGCGCTGCGTGGCCGCTCATGATGGCGGCAGCCCGAAAATCCTTCAGTCAGAAGAACCAGAAGCTGCTGCACTATTTCGGTGACGAGCCGGCGTTCATCGCCCAGCTGGAGAAGGCGATAACCGCGACGATCCAAGGCTGGATCGACACTCATCATGGTGGGCACGCGCCCTCCGTGCGGAACTATTCGCCCGACTACGCCAAAGTTTGTCCCGGCGGGCTGTCAGAGTACGAAATAGCGGTACAGCTTGACCCTGCGACGCGAGCGGTCGATGCGTACCGATCGGCGATATTCGAAGCTCTAGAAGCACCTGATGAGCCGGATCGAACTGGTCCGTACACCTCCGATCCTCGCGAGCTTGCGCAGCAGGACGTTCCTAATCTGCGAGACCGCGTCGGGCCACGGCGTGAAGCCGCAAAAACACGATTCTCTCAGTACACGCCCGATGTTGCCGCGCTGTCTTACAGTGCGGCTGAACGAGAAAGACTCCGGCGGATGCTCCCAGTTCTCGCCCACGAAACGTGCGAATCTCCGCACTTCACTGCGGCGCGCGATCGTGGGTCTTGGCGAGCACATGTCCGCTATCGATCTTCGGAAATCCTGTCCGACAATGCGCTTCAAGAGGAGATCGCCGGCTGGGTTACCCAAGGCCTCCCACCTCCGCCAGATCTCAAAGTCGAGTTCGCGGCCTACTTCGAAGAAGAGGTTTGCTACCAGTTTCACCATGGTTTCATGAAGGTGAGCGACGCCTGGGCTCAACCTGGGTTCGCTACGCCAGGATCGCAACGGCCGGCATCATTCTAGGCAGCGGCTGCTCTTCAAGGATGCTCCTCAACTGGAAACTTGAGAACTTCCGCTCGCGCCGACGTAGGATATCTCGGAGTGTTGGGGAGGTGATCGACCGAACGTATGCCTAGGGCGAGTGACCGGCGAGAACCCCGGATGATCGACGGCTAGTTGAAAAAGGCGTAGACGAACAAACCAAGCACGGTTATTCTAAGTACATGATCCGGGTATGAGCGAGGCGGCCTGGACCAATTAGGAACGCCGGCTGCAGGCTCTAGATGCAGTCGCCGCAGATTTCGTGAGGCGCGCTCATCCTCCTTTTTTCGCTCCTGGCGCGGCTAGTCCAGGACCTTCCTACCCCTGCTTATCAGGGGGCTGTTGTCGAGGCTGGAGCACTCGGCTGCTTAGATGAAGGTCCTATTATGACTACTGAAGGAAATGAGAAATCTGGAAAGCGATCTGGTTCTGAGGGTAGCAAGCACCAAGTGCTTGCCACCCGGCAGCATTGCGCAAGCCTAGATCAGCAGATCCAAGAGCAGGCTTTAGCGGCCTGCAACCGTAGAGATGCGGAGCGTCTACGAGAGATGGTCCTGTCAATGGGCGGAGCACGGGCAGCCTTGGAGGTGCTTCGACGCAACAATGGCAGATCGAACCTCGCCAGCGTCGCAAAGGATGATCGATCGCTCCGCGGAGTCACGCGTCTCCTCGCGCGGCAGAAAGCATCCGAAGCACTGGCCGATGGAGGTCGCGCATGATGCTTCGCAAGCCTCGGATCGCGATCTACGGTCGCCACTCCACGGACAAACAGAACCCGAGCTCGAGCGCCGACCAAGCAGCTGCCTGTGTGCCGCTGGTCGGCTTGCTGAACGGGGAGGTCGTGGGCACCTACCTCCATTCAGAGATGTCAGGCTACAAACGCAATCGCCCCGGACTCACGCGTATGTTGGCCGAGATGCGCAGCGGCAACATAGACGTTGTCGTATGTGAGGCACTTGATCGACTTGCGCGCGATGGAGAAGACGTAAATTGGATAGGCAAAAAGCTGAGATACGACCGCGTTAGGTTATATACGCTGGCCGAAGGCGAGATCGATGAGGTCAAACTCGCCGTGGCAGGTATGCTCGGATCCCTATTCCTATCCAACCTCCAACAGAAAACTCTCCGCGGCATGCAGGCGGCCTTGCTCGCCGGCCGCTTCGTTGGCGGCCGCGCCTATGGATATCGTAAGGTGCACAAGATCGGATCGGATGGAGAACCGATCCGAGGCTTGCTGGAAATCAACGAGGACCAAGCGGCTATGGTTTGTCGCATCTTCGAGGACTTCGCGAATGGGCTTTCCTCGATTGGGATAGTGCGCCGACTGAATGAGGAGCGGATCCCCGGTCCGCGGGGAGGCGAATGGAATGCATCCACTGTCCGAGGTGACCCAAAGAAGCTCGTCGGCATCTTAAACAACCGGTTGTATTGCGGTGAACTTGTTTGGAAGCGCCGTGAGTGGCGCAAGAACCCTGACACGGACGATCGGGAGCGACGGTATCGGCTGCGAGACGAGAGTGAATGGGTCAGGATTGATGTTCCCGACATGCGCATCATCAATGATGAACTTTGGGATGCCGTCCGGGAGCAAATCGAGCTCCGAAGCCGAGACACAGCGAGAACGGCCAGTTCTCCGGTCGTGCACCGACGACGCAAACATCTTCTCTCCGGTACCATCAAATGCGCGACCTGCGGCTCCAATTTCACGATAGCGGGAAAAGACTACTATCGGTGCGCGGGTGCTCGCGAGCGAGGCACCTGCACCAATCTTCTGTCGCTGCGTCGCGAACCACTGGAGACTGCAGTCCTTTCGGTCCTACGGCATCACCTACTCCAGCCTGAACTCGCGGAGTTGTTCGTTGCCGAATTCCGGAAGGGACTGCGCGAGCTTACAGAGCGCTCGGAGAACAAAGGGGCGCGAGCGACTGAGCGCCTCGCTGAAGTCGATCAGCAGATTGACATGATACTGCGTAACATGCTTGTTAGCGAAGCGAGCCCTGCCCTGCACCGGATGCTAGCTGAACTCGAGCAGGAAAAGCGGGAGCTTGAGGAAGCGATGCAATTCGAGCCGCCGGCCGCCGAGCTTCTACCGCACTCGACTCTCCTGAGAGTATTCAAGGAGAAAGTCGACGCACTTAGCTCCGCGCTGAACGATGAGAGCGTACGCGTCCAGGCAGCCGAGCTCATCGGTGATCTCATCGAGAGCGTGACGGTCTATCCAGGCGAGACGCCGGAGGCCGAGGTATCAGCGAACATCACGGACCTTATCCGCTTTGCCGCAAACGAGAACGGCCCTGAGTGGGCGATGCGTAAAAGTTGTTCTGCAATGGTGGTTGCGGGGGTTGGATTTGAACCAACGACCTTCAGGTTATGAGCCTGACGAGCTACCGGACTGCTCCACCCC
>NZ_WTYK01000006.1 GCF_009828065.1 Croceibacterium soli
GACAGTCGTGCCTCCCCGCTTATACCCGGGGGACCTACCGTCCGTTTATGTTGGCGACCGAAGCGGCGAGAACCGGTGGAAACCAGCAGCACCCCGTCGGTGAGAGGCCATATATGGGCGGCCTTGATTCGGGTCAACGGCTTTTTGCAGTTTTATTTCACCGCCCGATCGATCTCCCAATCGGCCCTTTTCGCCAACCTTGGATGGGTGGCCGCTAGCTCCCTTTCAATCGCGCCTTCCCGGCGGGGCAGTTCCGTTCGAGGGGGGCCACGGTGCTGGGATCTTTACCATTTTCGCCTAAGCGAACGGTGTGACTGGTGTGATCGAATCGACGGGAACGCCGCAGGCGGGCTTCGCGGCGCGGGTGCGCAGCGCGCTCGCGTGGCGTTGGGGAAGCCAGGTGCTGGCGCAGATCGTCGCCTGGACATCGACGATCGTCGTCGTGCGCCTGCTCGACCCGAGCGACTACGGCCTGTTCGCCATGACCCAGGCGGTGATCGCCGCGCTCAATTTCCTCAGCGGCTACGGCTTCGCAACTTCGCTCATCCAGTCGCCGACGGTCGACGCGCGGCGCATCGCGCAGGTGTTCGGGCTCCTGATCGTCTCCAACGTGGGGCTGGCGCTGGCGCAGTTCGCCCTCGCCCCGGTGGCGGCGGACTATTACGGCGAGCCGGCGGTCGCGCCGATGCTGCGGGTCCAGGCGCTGATCTTCCTCGCCACCCCGTTCATCGCCCTGCCTTCCGCGCTGCTGGCGCGGCGGATCGAGTTCCGCAGCCAGGGGCTGGTCAACCTCCTGTCCTCGCTGGTCGCGGCGGTGACCGCTCTGGCGCTGGCCTGGCTGGACTACGGCGTATGGGCCCTGGTGATCGCCCCGATCGCCGGCTTCGCTACCCGCGCGCTGGGGCTGACGATCGCCGCGCGGCTGCTGGTCTGGCCGGTGTTCGACTTCCGCGGCGCGGGCGACATCGTTTCGTTCGGCGGCGCGCTGACGCTGTGCCAGCTGTTCTGGATCGTGCAGAGCCAGAGCGACATCCTGATCGCCGGCCGCATGTTCTCCCCGCACGAGCTCGGTCTTTATTCCGAGGCCCTGTTCCTGGCGCTGATCTTCACCGGCCGCTTCCTGCCGCCGCTCAACGAAGTGGCATTCCCCGCCTATGCCGAGCTGCACAAGTCCGGCCGGCCGATCGGGCCGGCCTTCCTGCGCAGCGCACGCACGGTGATGATCCTGGCCGCCCCGCTCTATATCGGGCTCGGGCTTACTGCGTTTCCCCTGGTGGCGACGGTGTTCGGGCCGAAATGGCTGGAGATGGCGCCGATCGCCGCCGGAGTGGCCTTCGCGATGCCCGCGCTGGCCCTGCAGATCATCTGCTCGCCGGCGACCAACGCCCTCTCCCGCCCGCGGATCTACCTGCTGACGAGCCTTGCCGGCGCGGTCATCATGCCGCTGGCGTTCCTGATCGGCGTCGGCGGCGGAGTGCAAGGCCTGGTCCATGCCTGGTGGGTGGCCGCGCCGCTCCTGCTGATCGTCACCCTGGCCCTGACCCTGCCGGCGATAGGCCTGCGCTTCGGCGAGCTGATCCGCGCCCTGCACCCCATCGCCTGCGCGTGCGCGGCCATGGCCGTGGTCGTCCTGGCGCTGCGCGGAACCCTTGCCGGGGAGGCCCCGCCCCTGCAGCTTCTCGCGCTCGTCGCCGCGGGCGCGGCGACGTATGGAATCGTGCTGTGCCTCGGCTGGCCGCATGTCGTCCGCGAAACGCTGGCGATGCTGCGCCACCGGGACCCCGCGGCCGTCGGACCCGCGGCGCCGCTCAGCCAGGCCGACGCACCCGCGGGCTAGACGCGTCGGGAGACGGCCTGCCCCGTGCGTCGCGATTGGCGCGCGCGCCGCCGATGTGGTACTATGGTCCGGCGCCCCAGTGGCCTCCGCTGCCGAGGGCGCCGGAGAAGTCATGATGAGCTGGCTGCACCTCCTATCGGCGCTGGCCGCGGCCACGGCGACCACCACCACGATCGAGCCGGGAGCGCCCGTCGTTCCCGAAGACGCCGAGATCCTGCAGTTGGAGAAGGAACGGTACGAGCGGCTCACCCTGCCGGTGACGATCCAAGGCAAGGGCCCCTATCGCTTCATGATCGACACGGGCGCGGAGGCGACCGTCGTTTCGACCGCCCTGGCCGACACGCTGCAGATCGCCGACCGCCGGCCCGCTACGCTGGTCGGGATGGCCAGCACGGTGGCGACCGAGACGGTCGACATCGCGGAGTTCATGCTCGGCAGCCGCAGCCTCTACATTCGGACCGCGCCGCTCGTGGCGGCGGAACATCTCGGGGGGATGGACGGGATCCTGGGGCTGGACAGCCTGCAGGACCAGCGCGTGCTGCTCGACTTCGAGAACAAGGTGCTCGCGGTGGCCGACGCCGAGGATCTGGGCGGCAACCGCGGGTTCGAGATCGTCGTGAAGGCGCGCGAGCGCCTGGGCCAGCTGATCATCACCCGCGCCGAGCTGGACGGGGTGGAAACGACCGTGGTGATCGACACCGGCGCGCAGAGCAGCGTCGGCAACCTGGCCTTGTTCGAGCGCCTGCGCCGCGGCCGAGACCTGGGCGAGTCGCAATTGACCGACGTAAGCGGTTACCAGCTGTCCGGCCCGGTCAGAGTCGCGAAGGACCTGAGCCTGGGCCGGTTGCTGCTGCGCAACATCCCTGTGCTCTTCATCGATGCGCCGCCGTTTCGCGCGTTGAACCTGGCGGACAAGCCCGCGCTGATCCTGGGGATGCGCGAACTGCGGGCATTCCGCCGCGTGGCGATCGACTTCAAGAAACGGCAGGTCCTGTTCGACCTGCCGCGCGGCGTCTACCCACTCGATCGGGTCTACGGCGGCCGCATCGGCGCGTAATTTCCGCGCCCGCGCGTTGCCGGACGGCGCGGCGCGCCCCACATGGGCAGCCGATGACGGATGACAGCACCCTGCCCAGCGCCGTGGACTACGCCCGCTGGGGCACCGTGCGCCGCTTCCTGCCCTATCTCTGGCCGGCCGAACGCCCCGACTTGCGCTGGCGTATCGCCTGGGCGGTGGTTTTCGTCATCCTGGCCAAAGCCGTCGTCCTGGTGCTTCCGTTCGCTTACGCGGGCGCGGTCGATGCCATGGCGGCGGACGGCGACCCCGAGGTGTGGGTCGCGCTGGCCCTTGTCATCGCGTACGCCGCCGGCCGTTTCGCCACCGTCGCCTTCGACAACGTGCGCAACATCATCTTCGAACGCGTCGGGCAGGACGCGGTCCGCCACCTGACAGAGGACGTGTTCGCCCGGCTGCACCGGCTGAGCCTGCGCTTCCACCTGTCTCGGCGCACCGGCGAGGTGACCAAAGTCGTCGAGCGCGGGACGAAGTCGATCAACTCGATGATCTACTTCCTGCTGTTCAACATCATGCCGACAGCGGTCGAGCTGCTGATCGTGGCCGGGATCTTCTACTTCAAGTTCGGCTGGGAGATCGTCGCGGCCACCGCCGTGACGGTGGTCTCGTACATCTGGCTGACCCGCGTGATCACCGAGTGGCGCACCAAGCTGCGTGCGCAGATGAACGATCTCGACGGGCTCGCTCTGTCGCGCGCGGTGGACTCGCTGCTCAACTACGAGACTGTGAAGTACTTCGGCGCCGAGCACCGGGAGCAGGAGCGCTATGGCTCCGCCGCCCGTGCCTATGCCGAGGCGGCGATCAAGAGCGAGAACTCGCTCGGCCTGCTGAACATCGGCCAGGCCACGATCATGAACCTGATGATGGGCGGCGCGATGGCCTTCACCGTGTGGGGCTGGAGCCAGGGCCGCCTGTCCCCCGGCGACCTGGTGCTGATCAACACCTACCTGATGCAGCTCTTCCGCCCCCTCGACATGCTCGGCTGGGTCTACCGCACGATCCGCCAGGGGCTGATCGACATGGCCCTGATGTTCCGCCTGATCGATACCGAGGTCGAGGTGAAGGACGCCCCCGGCGCGCCTGCGCTGGTGGTGCGCCGCCCGACGGTGGTGTTCGACAACGTCGAGTTCGGTTACGACCGCGACCGGCAGATCCTCCATGGCCTCAGCTTCGAAGTCCCGGCGGGCGATCACGTGGCCATCGTCGGCCCCTCGGGCGCGGGTAAGTCCACGATCGGCCGCCTGCTGTTCCGCTTCTACGACCCGTGGGCCGGGCGCATCCTGATCGACGGGCAGGACATCAGCCAAGTCACCCAGGCCTCGCTGCGCGCCCTGATCGGCATCGTCCCGCAGGATTCGGTGCTGTTCAACGACACCATCGGCTACAATATCGCCTATGGCCGCGACGGCGCAGCGCAGGACGAGGTGGTTGCCGCTGCGCGCGATGCCTCGATCCTGCCGCTGATCGAGAAGTTGCCGCAGGGCTTCGATACCGAGGTCGGCGAGCGGGGCCTCAAGCTATCCGGCGGCGAGAAGCAGCGCGTGGCCATCGCCCGCACGCTGCTCAAGAACCCGCCGATCCTGCTGCTGGACGAAGCGACCAGCGCGCTCGACACCCGCACCGAGCAGGACATTCTCTCGACGCTGAAGCGGGTTTCGGAGCACCGCACGACGCTGTCGATCGCGCACCGGCTCTCGACCATCGCCGACTCCGACTTGATCTACGTGATGAACGAAGGGCGGCTGGCGGAGCAGGGCACGCACCAGCAACTGCTGCGCCTCGACGGGCTCTATGCCGAGATGTGGACGCGCCAGGCGCACGAGCGCGAGGAGCTGGAAGAGGCTGCGGAGTAAGTCCGGGAGCGTTTGTCCGGGGGGCCTGCCCTCATCCAAGCTCCGGTAGCCGGCAAGCCGGCAACCTCCGCTATCCTTCTCCCACCAGTGGGAGAAGGAAGGGGTTAACCGGCTCCCGCACCCTACTTTCTTCTCCCACTTGTGGGAGAAGGATACGAAGCCTTAGCCCCGAAGGGGCTTAGGCGAAGTTGGATGAGGGCCCGCGGTGCCACCACTCCTTCTCCCACTGGTGGGAGAAGGATACGAAGGCTTAGCGGCTCTGCCGCTTAGCCGCAGTTGGATGAGGGCTCGATCAATCGTACCCCGGCCAGATGATCGCCTGCGCCACCATCACCTTGCCGCGCAGGCTGTCGAAAGTGAGCGCGGGGGAGCCGTGCAGCCGCCAGCCTTGCGCCAGGGCTTCCGACACGCGCTTGCAGAACTGGTCGTCGTCCGGGCCGGTGAGGCAGCGGTAGATCGGTTTGCCATCGGGCGGGTTGGAAGCCATCGGCGGGTCCTTCGTCAGAGGATGTACTTGCTGAGATCGGTATTGCCGGCGAGCGCCGTGAGCTTCTCGCGAACGTAGGCGGCGTCGATCGTCACCGTCTCGCCCCGGCGCTCCTCGGCCTCGAAGCTGATCTCCTCGAGCAGCTTCTCCATCACGGTCTGCAGGCGGCGGGCGCCGATGTTTTCGACGCTCTCGTTCACCTGTGCGGCGATCCGGGCCACTTCGCGCACAGCGTCATCGCTGAAATCGAGGGTCACCTCCTCGGTGCCGAGCAGGGCGCAGTACTGCTGGACCAAGTTGGCCTTGGTCTCGCTGAGGATGCGGACGAAGTCCTCCTCCGTCAGGCTGCGCAGCTCGACGCGGATCGGCAGGCGGCCCTGAAGTTCGGGCAGCATGTCGCTGGGCTTGGAGAGGTGGAACGCGCCGCTGGCGATGAACAGCACGTGGTCGGTCTTCATCGGCCCGTACTTGGTGGCGACGGTGGTCCCCTCGATCAGCGGCAGCAGGTCGCGCTGCACGCCTTCGCGGCTGACCGAGCCGCCGCGCACGTCGGACACGGCGATCTTGTCGATCTCGTCCAGGAACACGATTCCGTTCGTCTCGGCATTCTGCAGGGCGACCCGGGCGACATCGTCCTGGTCCATGCGCTTCTCGGACTCTTCGTCGACCAGCTTGTCCCAGGCATCGGGTACTTTCAGCTTGCGCCGCTTCAGCGGCGTGCGGCCGAACGCCTTGCCCATCATCTCGGACAAGTTGATCATGCTGGCGCCGCCGCCCATGCCGGGGATGTCCAGCGGCATCGAAGGCGCGTCCTCGACCTCGATGTCGACTTCGGCATCGTTCATCGCGTTCTGAACGATGCGCTGGCGGAAGCTCTCGCGCGTGGCCTCGGAAGCATTCTCGCCGACGAGGGCATTGAGCAGCCGCTCCATCGCCGCGCTGCTGGCCGCCTCGCGCACCGCATCGCGGCGGCGGTCCTTCTCCAGCCGAATGGCATCCTCGGCGAGATCGCGGGCGATCTGTTCGACGTCGCGGCCGACATAACCGACTTCGGTGAACTTGGTCGCCTCCACCTTCACGAACGGCGCATCGGCCAGCTTCGCCAGGCGCCGGCTGATCTCGGTCTTGCCGCAGCCGGTCGGCCCGATCATCAGGATGTTCTTCGGCGTAACCTCGTCGCGCAGCTCCTCCGGCAAGCGCTGGCGCCGCCACCTGTTGCGCAGCGCCACGGCGACCGCGCGCTTGGCATCGGCCTGGCCGACGATGTGTTCGTCCAGGGCGGCGACGATCGCTTTGGGGGTGAGCTTTTCTTTTTGTGGGTGTCCCGTCATGCCGGGCCAATTGGGGTCGCCGGTGCCCCCGGTCAAGACGCGCAAGCCCCGGCGTTGATCTGGCGGTGCGCCTGGACGATGCCGGCGATCGCTTCCGGCGTCGTCACAGGGTCCCACATTCCATGCTCGAACGTGCCGCCGAGCAGGATGCCGTCCGGGCGCGGGAACATGTAGCCTTCGTTCAGCGAGTAGGCGTAGCGGATCTCCGGCTGCGGCAGCAGCACGGCGAGCTGCCCGCGCACCGGCTCCAGCTCCGCATCGCCGAACAGGGCCCGCGCGCCGAGGCCGGTGCAGTTGAACACCCTGCGCTCCGGCAGGGCGGCGATCTCCGCCGGGGAGGCGAAGCTGCGCACCTCGATCCGCCCGCCGGCCGTGAGGAAATCCTCCGTCAGCTTGCGAAGGTAGCGCCCGGTCTCGACGTACATCGTGTGGTAGAGCCGCACCGGGGCGCCCGCGAAGGGGTTTGCGGCGCCTTCGAGCTGCTCGAACCCGGCATAGTACGGCGCCAGCATTCGCGAGGGCGGGCCGCTCCCGCTTTCGTATGTCGGGAGCCAGCGCACGCCGTAGTCTTCGCCGACGAGGAGCTGGAAACGCCGCCAGCTGAAGGCCATCGCCGCCGCGTATTGGCCGCGCCAGGCGTCGTTCACGGCGTTGGGACGGTAGTGGCTCGCCGGGTGGATCTGCCCGCCGGCGATGTTGGAGGTCGTCTCGGGTGGCATGGCGGCGGTATAAATCGTCACCACGCGGCCGCGCTCCTGGGCCAGGCGCGCGGTCGAAAGGCCCATCACCCCCGCGCCGATCACCGCGACCGGCCCGGAATGGCCCGGCAGGCCGATGTCGGCCGCCAGCTTGGAGCTGCCCCAGCTCAGCGTGATGCCCGCGCCGCCGTGGCCATAGTTGTGGACCAGCAGCTTGTCGCCCAGCGGCTCGGCACGGACCACGAAGCCGGAGGCACGGAAGGGCCGCAGCCCGGCGATCGTGCGGATGACGCGGCTTTCGGCGACTCTCACCCGCGGCAGGCATGCCGGGGCTGGCGCCAGCACGCCGCGCGGCGTCGCGCACGCCGCCAGAAGCGCGGCCGATGTCGTGGAAGTCAGGAAGCCGCGCCGGTCCATGGCGTGGAGGCTAGAAGAAAAGCCCGGCCATTCAAGCCGCGCGGTTCAGACGCTCTCGACCGTCACCCGGTCGTTGGTGAACACGCAGACTTCGGCCGCCACTTCCATGGCGCGGCGGGCGATTTTCTCGGCGTCCTGTTCGTAAGGGTCGAGCGCCTTGGCCGCGGAGAGCGCGTAGTTGCCGCCGGAGCCGATCGCGGCGACCCCGCCTTCGGGTTCGAGCACGTCGCCGTTGCCGGTCAGCACCAGCATCACGTCCTTGTCGGCGACGATCATCAGCGCTTCCAGGTTGCGCAAGTACTTGTCCGTCCGCCAGTCCTTGGCCAGTTCGACCGCGGCGCGCAGCAGCTGGCCGCTGTACTGCTCGAGCTTCTTCTCGAGCCGTTCGAACAGGGTAAAGGCATCTGCGGTGGCGCCGGCGAACCCGGCGATGACTTTGCCGCCCTCGCCCAGCCGGCGGACCTTGCGGGCGTTGGGCTTCATCACCGTGTTGCCCATGGAGACCTGGCCATCCCCGGCGATGACGGTCGTGCCGTTCTTCTTTACGCCGATGATGGTGGTGCCGTGCCAGCGCGGTGCGCCGTGGCTGTCAGAATGTCCGTCCATCGGCGCGATATGGGGCAGGCCGGCCGGCCCTTCAAGCGATCAGGCCTTCAAGCGATCAGGCGCGTGCCTTACTGCCCCGGGGTCGCGCCGCCGCCCATGCCGGGGGCGCCGACCTGGCCGATGTTGCCGAACAGGTCTTCCAGGAAGCTGCGGTTGCGGCCGAGCGTCGGCGTTTCGTCGTTCTCGGGATTGATCCGGGCGACCTGGTCGACGCCGGTGCGCTCCGCCGAAACGACGTTGCCCGCGGCGTCGAAGGAGACCGCGAGAACGGTGTGCCGTTCGATCTGCGGGCGGCCGAAGGGCTTCTGCTGGGTCATGCTGGAAACGTAGTACCAGGTCGGCTCCCCGAACTGGCTGGCGAACGTCGGCCGACCCAGGGTGGCCTCCACCGAAGTCCGGTTGTCGATCCCGGGCTGGACCGACTGCAGCAGCGCCTCGTCGACAATGTAGCCGCGGTGTTCGGTGATCGAACTGCAGCCCGCCACCAGCGCCAGCACGCCCAGAAGTGCTGCCTTGCGATACGTTCTGACCATTTCGAGACCGTCTCCGAGAAACTCCGCGCGCGCATTTGCCTTGGGCCATGCCGCGCCTATATCGGCGCGAGCCTTAGGGGCTGGCGCGCCGCTGTGCAACGCCGCGCTTCACCCCGGGGCATTGAATAACCGCTGAACGGACGATCCGCCATCATGAACCTCATCAGCCGCCTCTTCCGCTCCGCGCCCGATCCTCGCGAGCGGCTGCGCCCCCTGTGGCACCGGATCGTCGCCCTTTCGCGCGAGCCGGAGTGGTACGAGGAATGCGGCGTGGCCGACACCGTGCCCGGCCGCTTCGACATGATCACCACCGTCCTCGCGCTCGTGCTGCTACGCCTGGAACGCGACGAGAGCACGTCCGCCGACACGGCGCTGCTGACCGAGCTGTTCGTCGACGACATGGACGGGCAGCTGCGCGAAAGCGGCATCGGCGACGTGGTCGTCGGCAAGCACATGGGCCGGCTGATGGCCGCGCTCGGGGGCCGGATCGGGGCCTACCGCGATGCGCTGGCGGCGACGGACAATGCCGCGCTGGAGGAAGCGCTCGGGCGCAACGTGACTTTGCTCGAGGGCCGCGACCCGGCGGCGCTGGCCGTACGGCTGCGCGAGCTGGAGGCCCAACTGCGCGAGACTTCGAGCGAGGACCTTCTGGCGGGGCGGATCGAGCGATGAGCGCGCCCGAGTTCTCCCGCCCGATCGACCGCCGTCACCCGAAGGAAAAGCCGGTCGAGATCGCCGCCGACGAAGCGGAGCGCAAGGCGCTCGCGAAGCGCTTCGGGCTCGTCGCCATCCACCGGCTGGAGGCGAAAGCCGACCTGCAAGCTGACGGGGAGGCGGTGAACGTTGAGGGGCAGTTCGAAGCCGACATCGTACAAACTTGCGCGGTGTCGGGCGAGGACCTGCCGGTGTCCATCGCCGAACCGCTGAGCTTGCGCTTCGTGCCGGAGCGCGAGATCGCCGAGGAGGAGATCGAGCTGGAGGAGGACGAGCTCGACGAGATCCCCTTTTCCGGGCACCTCATCGACCTCGGCGAAGCCGTGGCGCAGAGCCTGGCCTTGGCGATCGACCCTTACGCCACCGGCCCGGAGGCCGAGCGCGTGCGCAAGGAGAAGGGCCTGGCGGACGAGGAAGCCAGCGGCCCCTTCGCGGCGCTAGCGGCGCTGAAGAAGGATTAACCTCACCGCGCCGACAACGATCAACTTCACAGCCCGTTCGCCCTGAGCTTGTCGAAGGGCAGTCCTTCCTCCCAGCGCTGCGCCAGAACAAAAAGCGGTCCTTCGACAAGCTCAGGACGAACGGGGATGAGTGGGGGAACGGGGAGCGGAGCCGAGGAACGATGGCGCGCCAATCCTCCCCTACTGGGGGAGGGGGACCTCCCGCGAAGCGGGTGGTGGAGGGGGCGCGGCCTGGACGAACGGTGGAGCCAAGCCAGGCCCCCACCGTCAGCCCTGCGGGCTGCCACCTCCCCCAGAGGGGGAGGATCTTCTTAGCTGATCGATCAGAACGGGATGTCGTCGTCCAGGTCGTCGCCGAAGCTGGAGCCGCCGCCTGACGAGCCGCCGGACGCGCCGCCGCCCGCGCCGTACCCGGAACCGCCGCCCGAGGAGCCGCCGCCCTGGTTCCAGCCACCGCCGCCACCGCCGCCGCCGCTACGCTGGCCACCGCCACCGCCACCGCCCTGCGGGCCGTCGAGCATCGTCAGCGAGCCGTTCAGGCCGCGGATCACGATCTCGGTCGAATAGCGGTCCGCGCCCTGCTGGTCCTGCCACTTGCGGGTCTGCAGCTGGCCTTCGATGTAGACTTTGCTGCCCTTGCGCAGGAACCGCTCCACGACGCCGATCAGGCCTTCGGAGAAGATCGCGACCGTGTGCCACTCGGTACGCTCCTGGCGTTCGCCGGTGTTCTTGTCCTTCCAGCTTTCGCTGGTGGCGATGCGCAAGTTGGCGACTTTGCCGCCGTTCTGGAAGCTGCGGATTTCCGGGTCGGCGCCCAGGTTGCCGATGAGCATGACTTTGTTGAGGCTGCCGGCCATGATTGTCCTCTCGAGAATTGGAGAGCCGGCAGCGACCGCCGGCCATAAGTGATTCCTGAGTGGGATGTAGGCCCCTGCCGGCCTGCCCCGCAACCGGCAAACAGCGGTTTTGCCCCGGAGTGGAGCTATAACCCAGCGGCGACCGCGAGCCAGTAGGTCAGGCCGGCGAAGATGTATGCCAGGGCAAACAGGTAGGCGAGCATGAACAGCGGCCACTTCCACCCGTTCGTCTCCCGCCGAGCGACCGCGATGGTCGACAGGCACTGCGGCGCGAACACGAACCAGGCGAGGAAGGCGAGCGCCGTCGGCAGCGTCCACCCGGCCCGCAGCTTCGGCATTAGGCCTTCGGCGGCCTGCTCCTCGTCCTCGGCATCGACGGCGTAGGTCGTCGCGAGTGCCGACACGGCCACCTCGCGCGCGGCCATGGCCGGGATCAGCGCCAGCGCGATCTCCCGGTTGAAGCCGATCGGCTCGACCACGACCTCGAGCCCGCTGGCGATCGTCCCGGCGAAGCTCGCGTCGACCTGGCTCTCGCCCGGCGCGGCCTTGGGGAAGGTCAGCAGCAGCCACAGGATAACCGTGGCCGCGAAGATGATCGTGCCGGCCCGGCGCAGGAACACCCAGGCGCGCTGCCACAAGCCGATCGCCAGGTCGCGCAGCGGCGGAAGCTGGTACTTCGGCATCTCCATGATGAAGCCGGAAGCCCCGCCCTTGGTAACCGAGCGCCGCAGCACGAGCGCGACCACCATCGCGCCGATGATGCCTGCGACGTAGAGCGCGAACAGCACGAGTCCCTGAAGGCCAATGCCGCCTCCGACGGTCGTGGCCGGGATGAACGCGGCGATGATTACTGCATACACCGGGAGGCGCGCCGAACAGGTCATCAGCGGCGCGATCAGGATCGTGGTCAGACGGTCCTTCGGATCGGCGATCGCCCGGGTCGCCATGATCCCGGGAATGGCGCAGGCGAAGCTGGAGAGAAGCGGGATGAAGCTGCGGCCGGACAGGCCGACGCCGGCCATCATGCGGTCCATCAGGAAGGCCGCGCGGGCCATGTAGCCCGATTGCTCCATCGCCAGGATGAAGGCGAACAGGATCACGATCTGCGGCAGGAACACGATCACCGATCCGACCCCGGCAAGCACCCCTTCGGTCAGCAGATCGCGCAGGAAGCCTTCCGGCAGGGCCGCATTGGCGATCCCGATCAGCGCGGTGATCCCGGCGTCGAGTGCGTCGGCAAACGGCGTCGCCCAGGCGAAAACCGCCTGGAAGATCACGAACAGTAGCGCGAAAAGGACCAAAGGTCCCAACCATGGATGGAGAAGAACTTTATCGAGCTGCGCGTGGAGGCGGTGCTCGGCCGTCTCGGACACGGTGGCCTTCTGGGCCATGTTCCGCGCCGCCTGGCGCCGTTCGGGCAAAGTGCGCGCGGCCTGCGGGCGTGCGGCCGGTGTGGCTTGCGCGTTCGCCTCGGCGGATTCGATCGCGGCCAGCAGATCCTCGATTCCCCGGCGGCGCACGGCCACCGTCGAGATCACCGGCACGCCGAGTTCGGCCGACAGCGCCTCGGGATCGAGCGTGAGGCCGTCACGTTCGGCGAGGTCGACCATGTTGAGAGCGATCACGACCGGCCGCCCCAGCTCGATAAGCTCCTGCGCGAACACGAGGTGCTGTTCGAGGTTGGCCGCGTCGAGAACGATGACCAGCACGTCCGGGCGCGCTTCGCCGGCGAGCTCGCCGAGCACGGCCTTCCGCGTGACTTCCTCGTCCGGGCTGGCCGCGTCGAGCGAATAGCTGCCGGGGAGATCAAGCAATTCCACCGGCTCGCCGCTGGGCAGCAGGAGCCGCCCGGCCTTACGCTCGACCGTCACGCCCGGATAATTGGCGATCTTCTGCCGCGCACCGGTCAGCACGTTGAACAGGGCGCTCTTGCCCGAGTTCGGATTGCCGACGAGCGCGGCGGTACGGAGCCTCGACATCAGAGTTCCCGCACCGTCATCGCCATCGCGTGGGCGCGGCGCAGCGCCAGCGTCATCCGGCCGATCGACAGCGCGATCGGATCGCGGCCGCCGAACACGCCGCGGTGGGCGATGGCCACTTGCGCGCCCTCATCGATACCGAGCGCGCGCAGGCGCTTGGCTTCATCCGGGGCAAGCACGGTCCAGTCGATCGCCACGATCTCGGCCTGGCGGCGGGGCAGGAGCTGGTCGAGAGTCATGGGCAGCGCGGTGGCAGATGAAGCGGCCAATTGCAATCAATTCTCAATAGGAATTGAGGTTAGCGCGCCGGATAGCGCAGCCGGCCCAGGAACCGCATCACGTCGAAGCGGTCGCGCGGGCGCAGGAGTTGCGCCTTGGTCTTCTCGAACTTCATTACGCCTTCGATCCGTCGGTCGAGGAACGCGCGGGTCTCCGCCTTGCCCTCGCTCTCGTCCTCTACGAACACGGTCAGGGTGGCGGCGTAGATGCTCGCGAGGATAGCGCGCTTGGTATAGTGGTTGTAATCGGTCGCCGTGTCTCCGGCGAGGCGCCACATCGAATCGGCACTTGCCCAGCAGATCTTCGCCGTCCGTGCCAGGTTCTGCGGCATGGCCTGGATCGCGAGGGCGCGGCGAAGCGCTTCCTCCAGCCCGGCCACCGCCTCGATCCGGAACCAGACGAGCGCGCGGATACGCTCGCGGATCGGCATCAGCGCCAGCACCTCGCGATCGAACGCCGCCTGCATCTGGGCGTCGACCGAGGCGATCCAGGCCGCGATCATGTCCATCGCACCGCCGGGAAACGCCAGCCGGGCGACCGCCGGATCGACTCCGGCCACCTCGCTCGCGCTCACCACCGCCGCATCGCTCCAGCCGTCGAAGATCGCCGACATGGCGATCTCCGGCGCCAGGTGGAGCCGCAGTTCGTCGAGAGTAAGATCGGCAGCGCTGGCCATGGTCAGAACTTCGGTCCGTAAGTCTGCTGGCTCTTCGCGCCGGACGAGGAGTTCGCCAGGCGCTCGATCTCCGCCAGAAGCTGGCTGCCCGGCCCCATCAGCGCGGCGTAGTCGCGCGCTGAACGGCCCGAATTGTCCGCCCGGTCCGGGTCCGCGCCCGCAAGCAGCAGCACCCGCAGCATGGCCACGTCCCGCCGATGAACCGCGGAGATCAGCGGCGTTTCGCCGGTGTTGTTGGGCGTATCCACCTTCGCGCCCGACTGCGCCAGGGCATTGACGGCTTCGACGAAGCCGATCTGGCTGGCGAGCATCAGCGGGGTCACGCCGCGCTTGTCGGCGATGTTCGGATTGGCCCCTTTGCCGAGCAGATAGCTGAGCCAGGTGTACTCGCGGTTCTCGGCCGCGATGTGCAGCGCGGTGCGGCCCGACGTCACGTCGCGCGCATCGATCAGCGTGGCGTTCTTCTGCAGCAGCTCGTTGACCTCGGCATCCTTCTTCTCCTCGACTGCCTTGAGGAACTTGTAGCCGTCGGAATAGAGCTGAGCCGCGGCCGGCGCTCCCGCGAGCAGGGCCGCCCCTGCAATCGCCGCGATCGCCAGTTTCACGCGATGAACCATCGCCACTATCGTTGCCTCCCGTAATTTTGCGGCCGAAATCTCGCGGCCGAATCTGCGGACAGCCCGCTCAAGACGGACTCGCCACTTGCTGTTGCGGAGTTAGCAGAGCATGAACCCGCTTGTCATGTCGCGAAACCTTGTCTCCCTGATCCTTCCCGTACTCCTGGCCGCCTGCAGCGCGCAGGACGCGCCCCCGGCCGAGCCGCCGCTGGCCGGCGCAGCGATCGGCGGCCCGTTCGAACTGGTCGACAGCAGCGGCAAGACCGTCCGCTGGAGCGACTTCGACGGCAAGTACCGGATCATGTACTTCGGCTATGCCTACTGCCCCGATGTCTGCCCGCTGGACGTCCAGCGGATGATGCAGGGGTACAGCAGCTTCAAGCAGGACAATCCGGAGCTGGCGGCGAAAGTGCAGCCGATCTTCGTCACGATCGATCCGGCGCGCGATACCCCTGAAGTCGTCGGCGAGTTCACCAGCGCGTTTTCGGACGACCTGATCGGCCTCACCGGCACGCCGGAACAGATCGACAAGGCGGTTAAAGCGTTCGCCGCCTATTACGCCAAGGGCGAGACGAGCGAAGGCGGCGGCTACCTGATGGACCACAGCCGCGCGACTTACCTGATGGGCCCCAAGGGCGAGCCGATCGCCCTGCTGCGGGTCGATGAAGGCCCGGCGGCGGTCGCTGCGGATCTGGAAAAATGGGTGAGCTGAGAGACCGCTTCTGGGAACTCCCGTTGGCAGAGCTTTCCCGCGCCGAGTGGGAAGCCCTGTGCGACGGCTGCGGCCGCTGCTGCCTGCACAAGCTGGAGGATGAGGAGACGGGGGAGATCATCGACACCAACGTCGCCTGCAAGCTGCTCGATACCGAGACCGCGCAGTGCTGCGACTATCGCCACCGGAAGGCGTTCGTGCCCGATTGCCTGCGGCTGACCCTGAAGCTGGTCGAGACTGTCCCGTGGCTGCCCGAAACCTGCGCCTATCGCCGCCGCGCCGAAGGCCGGCCGCTGCCGGGCTGGCACCACCTGCTCACCGGCAGCCGCGAGGCGATGGTCCGCGCCGGCGCCTCCATCGCAGGCAAGGTGGTGAGCGAGGAAGACGCCGGCCCGATCGAGCATCACATCGTCGACTGGGGCGACATCGAGGGGCAGGATCGGTGATCGACTGGCTGCGCCGCTCCACCGAGGATCCGGCGATCCGGATCGGGGAGCGCGAAGTGCCGCTGGCGATCCGCCGCCTCTCCCGCGCCCGCCGTCTGGTCATGCGCCTGGCGCCCGACGGCAGCGAAGTGCGCATCACCCTGCCTGCCTGGGGCCGCACGGAAGATGCGCTGGTCTTTGCCCGCGCGCGCATCGAATGGCTGGAGCGACAGCTTGCGGCCGTGCCCCAGCAGCAGGCCCCTCAGCCAGGCGGGACCTTGCGCTATCGCGGGACCGAACTGGCGATCGACTGGGACGAAGCCTACCCGCGCAAGGCCGTGGCGGCCGACGGTCGCCTGCGGATCGGCGGCCCGCCTGCGAACCTGGCCGCGCGGCTCCAGCGCTGGCTGGAATCCGAGGCCCAGCGCCTGCTGCAGGAGGACCTGGCGTTCTACTGCGCGCGCGCCGGGCACGAAGCGCCGCCGCTGCGCCTGTCGCGCGCCCAGCGGCGCTGGGGCAGCTGTTCGGACCGCAAGGCCATCCGCATCAACTGGCGGCTGATCCAGGCGCCCGATTTCGTCCGCCGATCCGTGGTCGCCCACGAAGTCGCGCACCTGACGCACTTCGACCATTCCCCGGCTTTCCATGCCCTGCTCGCCGCCCTGTTCGAAGGCGACGTGAAGGCGGCGGACCGCTGGCTGCGGGCGGAGGGCCGCTCGCTCTACGCCACGTTCGGCTGACGGACCGCCGCTGGGCGCCTCCCGGACTCTGCCGGATTAATGCCGCGCGTCCTGGGCGCAGGGGTGGCGCGGGGCGGGAGCGAGGCCTATCTTGGCCGCCATGAGCTTCTGGCGCCACATAAACCCCCGCCGCGGGGTCGAGGATTTCGTCAACGAATGGCGCCGGCCGCAGCCCTATCGCTGGCGTGCGCTCGGCCTGGCTGTGGCGATGACGTTCGCGCTGATGATGATGCTGATCCCGGAAAACCAGCGGGTCGAGCCGGCGACGCCGCAGGTGACCTACATCAACAGCTGGCCCGCCGACCGCACGGACGCGGAGATCATCGCCTCCAACATCGAGAACCAGAGGCGGCAGGACGAGCTCGAGGCGATCTACGAACGCCGCGCCGAACTGCGCAAGAAGCTCTATCGCGAGCTCGGCCGCGCCACCGGCCTCGATGTCGAGGAGATGGAGCGCGAGATCGCCCGGCAGGAGATAGCCGAGCGGGCCGCGGCCCAGGCGCAGGACACGCCGCCGAGGGAACCAGCCCGAGGTGAGTGACGCCGATGCGCGCTGGCTCGCAGCCGCCGCCTGCCTGGCCGAACGCGCGCGCCCGCTGAGCCGGCCGAACCCCGCGGTCGGCGCGGTCATCGTGAAGGACGGAGTCGTCGTCGGTCGCGGCTGGACCCAGGCCGGCGGACGGCCCCACGCCGAGGCCGTGGCCCTGGAGCAGGCCGGCGATGCCGCACGCGGCGCCACCCTCTACGTGACGCTCGAACCCTGCGCCCACCGCAGCGAACGCGGCCCGGCTTGCGCGGACCTCGTCGGCAGGGCCGGACTGGCGCGTGTGGTCATCGGGAGCGGCGATCCCGATCCGCGCACCTCCGGCGGCGGCATCGCAGCCCTGCAGGCCGCCGGCGCGGAGGTCTTCTTGCGCGAGGATCCGGCCAGCCGCGCCAGCCTGGCCGGATATCTGATGCAGCGCGGCGCCGGCCGGCCTTTCGTGACGCTCAAGCTGGCGATGTCGCTCGACGGCGGCATCGCGCTTGCCTCCGGCGAGAGCCGCTGGATCACCGGCCCCCAAGCTCGCGCCCACGGCCATAGGGAACGGGCCAGGTCCGACGCGATCCTGGTCGGCGGCGGGACCCTGGATGCCGACGCGCCCAGGCTGGACGTGCGGCTGCCCGGCCTGGAGGAGCGCAGCCCGCAGCGGCTCGTGCTCACGTCCGGCGCCGCGCCGCAGGGCTGGACTTCCCTTCCCTCGCCCGAGTCGATCCGCGAGCTGTCGGGCGTGCAGTACCTGCTGGTCGAAGGCGGCGGCCGGGCTGCCGCATCGTTCCTCGCCGCCGACCTCGTCGACCGCCTGCTGCTGTACCGCGCACCGATCCTGATCGGAGCGGGCCGGCGGGCAGTCGGCGACCTCGGCCTGACCGACCTTGGCAGCGCGCATGGCCGCTGGCGCCTTGCCGATCGCCGCCAGCTTGGCAGCGACACGCTCGAAGTCTATCAGCGCGCCGCAAGGGAGGCCTGATTTGTTCACCGGCATCGTCACCGCCATCGGCACAATCGAACAGCGCGAGGAGCACGGCGACTTGCGCCTGCGGATCGCGTGCCCGTTCGATCCGGAGAAGATCGCCATCGGCGCCTCGATCGCCTGTTCGGGCGTGTGCCTGACTGTCGTCGAGCGCGGCGGCCAGGCGGGCGACGCCTGGTTCGCGGTGGACATTTCGGGCGAAACGCTCTCGCGCACTGCCCGGGATACCTGGGCCGAAGGCGCGGCGATCAATCTGGAGCCTTCGCTGAAAGTCGGCGACGAGCTTGGCGGCCACATCGTCTCCGGCCATGTCGACGCCGTCGGCACGATCGTCCGCAGGGCGCAGGAGGATCACTCGATCCGCCTGGCGATCGAAGCGCCGCAGGACCTGGCGCCGTTCATCGCCTCCAAGGGATCGATCGCGGTCGACGGCGTCTCGCTGACGGTGAACGAAGTCGAGGACCTGCCCGGCGGAGCGGTGCGCTTCGGGGTCAACCTGATCCCGCACACCGCCGAAGTGACGACGCTCGGCGCCCTGGCCGAAGGGGATCAGGTCAACCTGGAGATCGATACCGTCGCGCGTTATCTCAAGCGGCTGGAAAGCCTGCGCGGATGACGCCGACCTTCCACCCAGACGTAGAAACTCGCCCCCTGGGCTGAAGCAGCGAACCGGCTCCAATGCACACCACCGAAGGGCGGCGCCCCGCGTCCGCCCGGCCTCGATCACTCGCTGCGCGGCTGCTGGCGATCGTCCTGCCACTGGCCCTGCTCGGCGCGTGCTCCGAGCCGGCGCCCGAAAGGAAGGACCCGGAGGTCCGCGCAGCCCTGGAGGAAGGCCGCGAGCGGGCCAAAGCCAGCGCCCGCGAGCCTCGCACCCCGGCTGAGAAGGCGCTGCATGAGGAGATCCGCGCGCTCGGCAAGAGCTTCGACGGCGAGATCGGCCTGGCTGTGCGCGACGTCGCAAGCGGCTGGACCGCGCACTACGAAGGCAACGACCGCTTCCCGCAGCAGAGCGTCAGCAAGCTCTGGGTCGCCATCGCGGCGATGACGCTGGTCGATCGCGGCAAGCTGGACCTGAAGCAGGAAGTCACCCTGACGCGGGAGGACCTGACGCTGTTCCACCAGCCGCTGCGCGCGCTGGCGCTGCGGCCGCAAGGCTACACCACCACGCTCGAGGACCTGCTGGTCAAGGCGATCACCCGCAGCGACAACACCGCGAACGATTACCTGCTGCGGCGCGTGGGTGGCCCTAACGCCGTCAGGACCGTCCTGGCGGAGCTGGGAATCGCCGGCGTCCGCTTCGGGCCCGGCGAGCGGATCATGCAGAGCGAGATCGCGGGCCTGGAATGGCGCCCGGAGTATTCGCTGGAGCGCAAGTTCTACGACGCGCGGGACCAGGTTCCCCCCGCCGTCCGCCGCGCGGCGTTCGAGGCCTATATCGCCGACCCGGTCGACGGCGCGACGCCGATCGGGATGGTCGACGCGCTGGCCCGGCTGCAGAAGGGGCAGCTTCTCTCCCCCGCCTCGACCGCGCAGCTCCTCGGCATCTTGGAGCAGACCCGCAGCGGCGCGCAGCGGCTCAAGGGCGGCCTGCCGCCGGGCTGGACGATCGGCCACAAGACAGGCACCGGGCAGGAATACGAAGGCATGCAGGCCGGATACAACGACGTAGGCATCCTCACCGCGCCATCCGGCCGGACTTACGCCGTGGCGGTGCTGATGGGCCGTGCCAGCCAGCCGCAGCCGGTACGCCGCGCGCTGATGCACGCGCTCGTCCGCGTCATCGCAGAATACGAGCAGGCGGCGGGGCGGAGCGCCGCGCCGTAGTTCTAGAGCACACAGATCCTCCCCCTTTGGGGAGGGGAACCGCCCGCGCAGCGGGTGGTGGAGGGGGCGCCGCCTGGAGGAACGCTAGAGCCGGGCCTGGCCCCCTCCGTCAGCGCTTCGCGCTGCCACCTCCCCCAGAGGGGGAGGATTTGGCAACCGGAACGTGCGCCTAAACGGCCGCCATACGTCCTGCCATGATCGGCACGTGGGAGGTCGATCGCGACCTTCTCAGGCGGGCCGAGAACTGCTGGTTGCGGCGGGCTATCCCATCGAGGCGCAAGTGCTCGCGGTAGGCCACGACATGCGCGAGCGGGGCGCCGCTGAAGAACATCATCTCGGCGGCGGTTGCCATCTGGCAATCGTCGGCACCGCGGATCGCGCGATTGCCCGCGTCACTCTGGAACGATCGCCGAAAATCCTGGATGTCCATGCGCTTTCAGCCCCCTCAGCGGGCCAAGGCATAACGGGGATCGGGCCGCCAAGGCAAACGGGTTAACTACGATTCAGCGGCCTCTCCACCGGTGCGGAGCGTCACCTGGCGGCGAGCGGACCGCCGGCGAAATCCTCGCGCGAGATGGCGTAGATCACGTGCAGGACCGGCCGCCCTGCCCGGTCGGTCACGAACGTCTCGCCGGTCAGCTTGCCGCCGATGTTGGCCATGGCCTTGCGCGAAATCACGTTGTCCGCGCCGACGCGGAAGATCACCCGCGCCACGTTCTCGAACGCGTGCTCGAGCATCAGCCGCTTGAATTCCGCGTTGTAGCCGCGCCCCCAGAACGCGCGGGCGAGGAACGACCAGCCGATCTCGACACTCGCGCCGTTCGCGGGATCGTATTCCTGGAAGCGCGAGGAACCGATCACCGTACCGCTGCCTTTGTCGACGATCGCCAGGGCGCCGCCTTTCGCCAGGGCATCCTCGAAGAACGCGCGGAACACCGGCTCCTGCCAGCGGTCGTGCGCCGGGTGCAGCGCCCACAGCTCGGGATCGGAAGCGACTGCGAAAAGCGCCTCCCAATCATCGGGCCGGACCGGCCTCAGCAGCAGCCGCTCCCCTTCGAGGACCGGCTGCCTGTCCATCGGCTCAGCCGGCCACCGCCGCGATCGCCGCGGTGAACTTGGGGATGTTGTCGGTGGTCAGCCCGGCGATGTTGATGCGCCCCGATCCGGCCATGTATATGCCGTAGTCGGCCCGCAGCGCCTCGATTTGCTCCTTGGACAGCGGCAGCATGGCGAACATGCCGCTCTGACGGGCGAGCGGCGCCAGGTCGACGCTGCCGAGCTGCCCTGCGCCGGCCAGCGCTTCGCGCACCTGGCGAATGCGCGTGCGCATCTGCTCGAGCTCCGCCAGCCACCGCGCGGTCAGGTCCGCGTCGCGCAGCACCAGCCGCACTGCAGCGGCGCCGTGATCCGGCGGCATGGACCAGGCCGCGCGGGCCAGCGCGTGGCCGTTCGACAGGATCCGCTCGATGTCGCCTGCATCCTTCCCCAGCACGTAAAGCGCGCCGACGCGGTCGCGGTAGAGGCCGAAGTTCTTGTCGCAGCTCTGGGCGATCATCGCCTCGGGCACGGCATCGACCAGCTTGCGTACGCCGTAAGCGTCCTCGTCCATGCCGTAGCCGAGACCCTGGTAGGCGAGATCGACGATCGGCAGGACGGGACTGTCGGCGAGAATGGCGACGATTTCGTCCCACTGATCGGGAGTGTAGTCGATCCCGGTGGGATTGTGGCAGGCGCCGTGGAGCATCACGGCATCGCCCTCGCCCGCACCGGCAAGCGCTGCCTTGAGCGCCGCGAAGTCCGGAGTCCCGTCCTCGGCCGCGTGGTTGAACCCGGCCAGCTCGAGCCCGAGATCCTTGACGATCTGGGCGTGGTTCGGCCAGCTCGGCGTGCCCATCAGCACCCGCGTGACGCCGGCCTTCTTCGCCAGCGCCAGGGCCAGGCGCACGGCGCCGGTGCCGCCGGGGGTCTGCATCCCGTCGATCCGGCCGCCGCGCGTGGGATTGCTGCCGAAGACATAGGGCATCAGGGAATGGACGAAGCCCATGTCGCCTTCCGGGCCGAGGTAGGCCTTGGTGTCCTGCTCGGCGACGAGCTTACGCTCAGCCGCCTTGATCGCCTCGAAGACCGGCGTTGCGCCGTCCCCGGTGCGATAGACGCCGACGCCGAGGTCGATCTTGTCGGCGCGCGGGTCCGCGTCGTGGAGCTTGATGAGCGCGAGCAGCGCGTCGGCGGGCTGTTGTTCGAGTCTGTCCAGCATGGCGGCGGCTTTGCCGAGCACGCCGCCGCCTATCAAGAGCCAATCGAGCGATTCGGCCGGAAGATTTGCTGTCGCTTCAGAAAGGCAGCCAGCGCTGCTCCTTCGAAAACTTCATGTAGCCGGCATTGATGCCGAGCCGCAGGCCGGCGCCGACGCGGATCGGGATCAGCACGACATCGCCCTTGCGCATGTAGCTCGCGGTCATCCCGCCAACGACATAGGCGTCGCCGCTGCCGGCCGGATAGCGCTCGTAGAGCTCCTCGGTATCGTAGAGGTTGTAGACCAGGACGAACGTGTTGGCCGCATTGGCGCCGAGATCGAAGCCGATCGACGGACCCGTCCAGTAGACCGGCTTCTGCCCTTCGACTTTGTGGTAGAGCGTGCCCGAACCGTAGCGCACGCCGAGCGCGATTGCGCCGCCCGCCTCGCGGCCGACGATGTAGCCGTTGGGCTCGCCCTGCTTGCTCAGCAGGTCCTCGATCATCCGCGCGAGGCCTTCCGCGCCTTTGCCGAACAGGCCTTCGGCCGCGCCGATCAGGTCGTCCTGCTTGTAAGTATCGCCTTGCGCCGCCGCGACGCCCGGCTGCTCCGAAGCCTGCGTCGCCGCGACCGAGGGAGCGGAACTGGTGACGACCGGCTCGGCATAAGCCGGTGCGGGCGGGTTCGCGGGCGCCGGGTCCTGCCAGGCGGTCGAGGGGGCGGGCTGAGGCTGGGCCTGCGGCTGCGGCTGTGCGAGATCCCCGTCGATCGCCATGCCCTGGTCCGGGTCGATCGTCTGAATGGATTGCGCAGCGAGAGGCGTGGTGCCGGCCGCGGCGGCGAAAATGAGCGCGACGCCGATGAGCCGGCGGCGGCAGGTTGCGGCAAGTTCGATCATCATCATGTTTTCCCGTCCGTCCAAGCGGAGCTGTCCCCCGCGAGAAGAGTCCTTTGGCGCTGAAGCAGCAATGAATGGGCGGCGAGGCGAATCCGATTTGCGGTGAATCGAGTCCGCGCAAATCCGGCGCCAGCCCCACTTGTCGCCGCCGATACCCCCCGCTATAGGCCCCGCTTCGCCGCCGCGAAGCCGGAGACGTGGGTGAGTGGCTGAAACCACCGGTTTGCTAAACCGGCATACGGGTAAATCCTGTATCGAGGGTTCGAATCCCTCCGTCTCCGCCACGGCATGCATTGCCCTCGCATGCCGGCCATCAGTTCACTCAGAGGCTTGGTACCGCACCGCCAGGGTCGGTGTCCGCATTCGGAGCGCGCCGGCGGCGGAGGCGGGAGGTCAGGGGGAGGTCGCGCAGGACCTCATGGGCGCAGTTGTGCCCCGGTGCGCCGGTGACGCCGCCGCCGGGGTGGGTGCCCGCGCCGCACATGTACAGCCCGCCCAGCGGTCCGCGGTAGCTGCCGTGGCCGAGCACGGGGCGCGCCGACCAGAGTTGATCGAGCGACATGTTGCCGTGCATGATGTCGCCGCCGACGAGGCCGAACTTCCGTTCGAGACCCTTTGGGCTGAGGATCTGCCGGCCCAGGATCGACGCACGGAAACCCGGGGCGTGGGCTTCGACGGTGTCGACGATCGTGTCGGCGGCCTTGTCCTGCTCCTCGTCCCAGTCGCGGCCGTCGGGCAGCACGGGGGCGAACTGCTGGCAGAACAGGCTGGCCACGTGGCGGCCGGGCGGCGCGAGGGAGTCGTCCACCGTCGACGGTATCAGCATCTCGACGATCGGCCGCTGCGACCAGCCATCGCGTTTCGCATCCAGGAACGCGCGGTCCATGTAGTCCAGCGTCGGGGCCAGGATGATGCCGGACCGGTGGTGCTCGCCCGGCTCCGGCAGGCAGGTGAACCGCGGCAGTTCGGCCAGCGCGACGTTCATGCGGAAAGTGCCGGAGCCGGCCTGGAAGCCCTTGATGCGGCGGCGGAACTCGGGCTCGAGATCGCCGGGGGCGAACATCCGCTCGTAGAGGAGCTTGGGCCCGACGTTGGCGATCACCCGGGGCGCGGCAATCTCCTCGCCGCTTTCCAGCCGCACGCCGGCGACTTTGCCGCCATCCACCAGCACTTGCGCGACCGGGCTTTCGAGGCTGATCTCGACGCCATGATCGCGGCACACCTTGGCCATGATCTGGGTGATCGCGCCCATTCCGCCGACCGAGTGACCCCAGGCGCCCTTCTTGCCGTTGACCTCTCCGAACACGTGGTGGAGCAGCACGTAAGCCGAACCCGGTGTGTCGGGCGAAGCGTAGTTGCCGACCACCGCGTCGAAGCCGAAAGCGGCCTTCACGGCATCGCTTTCGAACCACGAGTCGAGAAAGGCACGCGCCGACTTGGTGAACAGGTCCAGGACATCGCGCTTCTCCGCCAGCGAGAGGCCGGCGAGCGCGCGGCCTTGCGTCACCCCGTCGATCAGCGTGCGCAGGCCCTCTCCGATGTTCGGCGGCGCCTTCAGCGCAAGGCCGCGCAGCACCTCGGCAACCGTTTCGAGCGCCTCGTAGTAGCCGGGCAGCGCTTCTGCATCGCGCTCCGAGAACTCGCGGAACTCGGCCTGGGTCCGCTCCAGTCCGCCGCCGAGCTTGAGATAGCGGCCGTCCTCCTGCGGAAGGAAGTTGGAGATCGGCCGCTCGATCACCCTGTAGCCGTGCTCCACCAGCCGCATGTCGCGGATGACCTTGGGCTGCAGCAGGCTGACCGTGTAGCTGGCCACCGAGTTGCGGAAGCCGGGGTGGAACTCCTCGGTCACCGCCGCGCCGCCAACGAGATCCCGCCGCTCCAGGATGCGCACCTTCTGTCCCGCGCGGGCGAGATAGAACGCGCAGACCAGTCCGTTATGCCCGCCGCCGATGATCAGGGCGTCGTAAGCCCTGGTCATCGCCGGCTCCACCCGGCGGTATTCTTCCAGTTGACATCGCGCGGACACAGGGTGCTTTCGTGGCACACCCCCACCTGCCAGGCCCGCGCGAACACGCGCTTCTTCTCGAGCTCGAAAAACTCGGCACCGCAGTCCGTCCATGCAGGCAGGCGCCAGCCGTCCTGCAGGTCGAAGTCCTGTATCGGATCGAGCTGCGTTGCCATCGAGTGCTCCTCCCCTGCCTGCACCATAGCGGTCGGTGGCGGCCTTGACAGCCCGCCTGTGCACAGCGGCAAACCAGCCAGCATCGGCACGAGGCTGAGCCCACTGGCGTCGTTCGCGATGGCCTGAACGAGCGCATCCCGCTGCGCAATCTCGGGCCGGGTGTGACTTACTACCGGACCGTGCTCACCGCGCTCGCGTCGCGCTAACGTTCTTCCAAGGCAGCACACCGCCGGTCCATAGCGCCAGCCATATGAGAACGGGCTGCATCAGCAGGCGGGGAACGTGGTACGCCAGGCCCAGCCCGCCGTCCGCGCGGTCGAGATCGATCAGCATGTGGTTCACGTTGGCCGGCCAGACGCAGAGCGCATAAAGGGCAAGGCCGATCGCGCCTGCGCGGCGCAAGCGCGGCTCCCACGGCTGGGCCAGAGCCACGGCACCGAGCAGTTCGGCGATGCCGGTAAGCTTCACCACTTGCTCGGCGAACGGCACGAACCCCTCGACGATCCGCACGAACGGCTCCGGGGCGACCAGGTGCAAGGCGCCGGCGATCGCGTATGACAGGGCGAGCAGCCAGCGCAGGGCGACGCGGATCACGGCACGGGCCGGTCGCTGAGGTGCCTCACCGGCGGCGGCTATACCGCACGGAGCCGCAGGTCACTGGTATCCGCCTTCCCGCTCGCGCTCTTCCGCAGCCTTCTTCTGCGCCTCGATCATGCTGTCGTGCTCTTGCTTCCCGCTCGAAGGCTGCTCCTTCTGCGGATCCTTCTGCCGATCGCCGCCTTGCTCATCCCGCTGCATGGTATTTCTCCTTGGCTGACCGACCAACCGCCCGTGGGAAGGCGGGTTCCTTGCTGGACCGACAGCGCGCGGGTCCGTGCGGGCATCGTGCAACCGGGCCGCATCAGTCGGCGGTCAGGAGATCCTCCAGCAGCGCGCGGATCCGTTCGAGCCGCTGGTCCGGATCTTCGATCGGCTCCTTCAGCAAAAGCCGGCCGTTGCTCGGCTCCAGGCCCGCGACATCGGATCGGAACGAAGCCTCCCGCGGCGTCAGCGCGATGGCTGCAGGGCCTGCGTCAATCCGCGCGATTTCCGCCGATCGCGCCAGCATTCGCACGCGCGACACCTCGATCAGGCGCTGCGCTTCCACGGGGAGCGCCCCGAAGCGGTCCTGCATCTCCGCCTCGAAGGCTTCAATGCCGGCCATGTCGGTGATGCGGGCAAGCCTGCTGTAGAGGGTGACCCGCACGTCCAGCTCCGGGATCCAGGCCTCTGGCAAGTTGCCGGAGACTCCCAGGTGCAGCTCCGGCGCCCAATGCTCCACAACCTCGCCGCGAGCCGTGCGCAGCGCGCTGCCCAGCAGATGCTGGTAGAGGTCGACGCCGATCAGCTTCATGTGCCCGGCCTGTGCGTCTCCCAGCAAGTCGCCGGCGCCGCGCATGTCCAGGTCGCGGGCGCTGATGGCGAAGCCGGCGCCGAGCCGGTCGAACGCCTGCAGCGTGCGCAGCCGCTTGAGCGTCCGTTCCGCGATCGTCGCATCCGGATCGGTCAGCAGCAGGATCTGGCCCCGCCGGCTGCCCCGGCCGACACGCCCGCGCAGCTGGTGCAGCTGGGACAGGCCGAAGCGATCGGCGCGCCAGACGATCATGGTGTTGGCGCGCGGCACGTCCAGTCCGGCCTCGATGATGTTGGTCGCAAGCAGGACATCGCCGTCGCCGCCCGCGAAGCGGACCATGGCTTCGTCGATGTCTGCGGCAGCCATCTTGCCGTGGGCTTCCCGCACGGTGAGGTTGGGCACCAAAGCCGACAAGCGCTCGGCCATCGCCGCCATGTCTTCGATCCGCGGGACGACCACGAAGCTTTGGCCACCCCGGCCTTTCTCGCGCATCAGGGCCGCGCGGACCCTGGCGGGCTCGAAGGTCCCGACGCTCGTGCGGATCGGCTGCCGGCGTGCGGGCGGCGTGGCGATAACGGAGACCTGCTGCAGTCCCACGAGTGCCGTCTGCAATGTGCGCGGGATGGGTGTCGCGGTCAGGGTCAACATATGGCAGTCGGCGGAAAGCCCGCGCAGCTTGGCCTTGTCTGCCGCCCCGAAGCGCTGCTCCTCGTCGATCACCACGAGCGCGAGGTCGTGATACTGCGCGCTCGCCAGGGCTCCCGTGCCGATCGCCACATGAATCGATCCGTCTGCCAGGCCTGCGTTGACCGCCTTCTTCTCGGCCGCGGTGGAGAGGCGGGACAGGCCGGCCACGACTATGCCGGTGCCTTCGAACCTGCGGCGGAAGCTTTCGAGATGCTGGCGGACGAGCACGGTCGTCGGCGCTGCGATCACCGCCTGCTTCCCGGCGAGCGCGGTCAGGGCCGCGGCACGGATGGCCACTTCGGTCTTGCCGTAGCCGACGTCGCCGACGACCAGCCGGTCCATCGGCTTGCCGGACGCGAGTTCGGTCCGCACTAGGCCGATGGCCCTCGCCTGGTCCGGCGTCTCGGTGAACGGGAAGCCGGCTGCGAAGCGCTCGTAAGCGGCCGGGTCGGGCTCGATGACGGCGGCGGAACGGCCGTCCCGTTCGGCAGCAAGGGCCGTGAGGCCACGGGCGCTCTCCGCGATCGCCGCATTGATCGCCGAGCGCCGCTTCTCCCAGCCCGAGCCGTCCAGCCGGTCGAGCGTGACCGCATCGGCATCGGCACCGTAGCGCCACAGCCTGTCGGCATCGCTGACCGGGACGAGGCGCCTGGTTTCACCGGCGTATTCGAGGACGATGGCATCCTCCGCATCGTCGCTGGTGCTGTCGATCGCCTCGAGGCCGACCACGCGCCCGATGCCGAAATCCTCATGGACGACGACGTCCCCGAGCCGGATCTCGCCGGCCTCGCCGTGCAGAACATCGAGACCGCTGTGCGCCGTCTCGCCCGTGGAAGCACGGCTCCCGAGCAGGTCGCCGGCGGCGACGACGAGCAGGTCCGGGAGCGACCACCCCTGATCGACCGGCATTTCCATGATGGCCGCTGTGCCCGCCGGCGCTGCCGCGAACGCCCTCCAGCTCGGGACCGCAACAGGATCGGATCCAAGGACTTTGGCCATGCGCCCGCCGAGGAAGCGCAAGTCGCGTGCGGCGCCGAGGACCATGACCCTGCCCCCGCTGCCGAGCACGTCCTTCGCGGCGCGGGCGAAAGCGCGGTGCGGCGCTTTGCTCTCCACGAAACGCGGCACCGCCTGTGCTGCGGGCGGTTCGATGGAGCGCCGCGTCGCCAGGACTTCGTCCCATCGCTCACGATCCACGACCGGTACCGAACCGCCGCCTGCCGCAGCGTCGCGCGCCAGGGCGACGAACCGGTCCCGGCGCCGCGGTGCATCGGGATCGATCGCGATCGCCGCTTGGGGCAGATGCTCGAACAGGGTGACCCAGTCCTGGCCCACGACCGGTTCGGAAGCCCTGCCGATCTCGATCTTCTCGAGCGGGTCATTGCCCATCTGCGTCGAGGGATCGTAGATGCGGATGGAGACGATCCGGCCGTTTTCGACCTCGACGCGGGAGGGGTAGGAAGCATCGGCCGGGAACAAGTCCACCACCTGTCCGCGCACGGCCATCTCGCCGGGTTCATCGACCCGGTCGTCCGCGAAATAGCCGATCTCCTCGAGAGTCGTGGCGAAAGTTTCGAGGTCAAGCTCGTCACCCACTTTCAGCGCGGGGGGCGCAGCGTCGAACCCCGATGGCGGCGGGTAGGCGCAGGCTGCCGCTTCGGCCGTGGTGACAAGCGCGATCCGGCCGCGGCCGCCCGTCGCCTGCGCCTGGCGCAGCTGCCGCAAGGCCGCGACGCGCCGGCCGATGTTGGCGGGCGAAGCGGGAGCGGAATCCCCGGGCAGCGCATCGCTCGAAGGGCAATGAATCACCACGTCTTCCGGCGCCGCCGATCGCAGCGCCGCGGCCACGGCTTCCGCCCGCTGCTCGTCGGACGCGACGAACATGACGTCCTCGGTTCCGAGCGCCTCGGCGAGGGTGACCGCCATAAGACCGATGGGAGCTCTCGAAAGCTCCGGCCGAGAGGCGCCCTGCCCCTCTCCCAAGCCCTGCTGATCAACGCGCATCGTCACTCCCCGGCCGCAACCGGAGGGCTGCGCGCGGGTCAACGTCAGACCGCGGCGGCTGTTCCGCGCGGCGTCGCCGGCAATCGTTCGGCGCGCGCATGATCGTTCGGCGGATCGAGGCGCATTCCTGCGCGCGCGGCTTTGACGGCTGCCTGGGTGCGGTTCGTCACGGCCAGCTTCACCAGCAGGGCGCGAACCCGCATTTTGATCGTGTTCTCGGCGGTGTGTTCCAGCAGGGCGATCTCCTTGTTGGAGTAGCCTTCGGATAGGAACCGCATCAGGCGGAGCTGGTCGTCCGTCAGCCCGGCGGAGCGGATCGCGGCGCGCTCCGCCGTGCCGTCCACCTGGCAGAAGCCGTCGACCAGGACCCGCCGCCTGTTTGCGGCGAGCAGGGCGAAATGGGCGATGTCCTCGGTCGCCACGTCGAACGGGACGATCGAGACGCTGGCGCCGCGGGCGATCAGGGCAGCGAGGAACGGGCCTTCGCCGTTGCGGCTCATCACCACCCAGTTCTGGTCGCCGGCGTCATCGAGCATCGCGCACCCTTCGCCCAAGACCGGATCGTCCTGCCCGGACTCCACGTAGAGGATCGCGCCGAAGTCCCCGTCCACGGCGGCCAGCGACGAGGCCCCGTAAGCAGAGACCAGGCCGGAGCGGTCGAGCGCCGCCTCGATCGCTTCGCGCAGGAAGCTTTCACGGCAGACGACCAGGATCTTCTTTCGCGCTGCGGGAAAGTCGACGATCTTCTGTCCGGGGTGGGGCGAGGGATCGGAGTGAAGCTCGTGCATAGCGATGGCGCCTCGCAAGCTGTTGGCGGGATCGGACGAGCCGTATTCCCGGGGCGCTCGCGCTTGGCCGGGTAGGTGCCGGGCCAATCTGCCGACGGTCGGTTCGGGGATCCCCTCCGGCCCTAGGGTACTGCAGGCGGAAGCGAATCCAACTAGGTACCAGCACGGATCGCGGAAGCCGGACGCGGCCCGGCGACCGAATCAAGCAGCCGATCTCGCCGAAACCCTTTCGAGCGCGCCGGCAACCCGAAGTGTCCGCGCGAGCCCCTCCGGGCGTCCCGCCGCACTTCTGCCGGGGCCGCGCCGATCTCGGCCATCCGTCGCCGCCGGACGGGCCAGCCGGACGCCCGTTATCGCTTCCAGCGCCGCAACGGTCATGGCTAACGACACCTTTACCACGTGGAGCCGGCCCCTGCCGCCGCATAGAATTGCGGCGAGAGATGCAGCAGGGCCGATGCCGGATTGGGGAAGCTCTCGGGGGTTTTTCGCTACCAAGCCTGAACCGATCTTCGATCATCGAACCGAGCATGCGGTTTCTCTCGACGACTACCCGTCAACCAGGAGAACGATCATGAAACGTCTTGCCAAGCTTATCATCGCCGCCGCCGTTCCCGCTCTGGCGTTCGCCGCCCCGGCGTCGGCCCAGGACACCGACTCCTTCGTCGTCAACCTCGCCGGCTCGGTCGACAGCGAGTGCGTGCTTCTGCCCGATGGCCCCGTCAACTTCGACGTGGACATGCTCGACGTCGGCAACCAGGGCCTGCTCGTCCTCGGTTATTCTTGCAACTCCCCCTACACGGTCTCGATCCAGTCGCTGAACGGCGGGATGCTGAACACCACCAGCGGCGGGGCCGTGAACATCCCCTACGCTCTCGAGGTGATCTCCACCCATGACGGCCCCGAAAGCTTCAATTCGGGCGACATCACCTCCCCCGTGGTCGTGGTGGAGGACACCGACTGGGTCAACATCGCGGCCAACGGCGGGCTCGCGGCAGGCAACCTGGATCTCAACTTCGCCGGACTGCTCGACGAATATGCAGTCGCAGGCGAATACTCCGACGAACTGACGTTCGTTCTCGAAGCGCAGCTCTGAAGACATTGGACGGAAAGGCGACCGGGGGCCGGCGGCCCCCGGTCATCCTTCGATCGGGGTACCTTATGCGCAGAGCGAAGCTGTTGTTCCCGTCGGTCCCGGCGGCGTTGCTGGCGGCCACGCCCACGGCCGCGCCGGGATACGATCTCCGCCCGATCGTGATCCAGCTGGCCCCGAGCGGGGCCGGTGCAAGCGACACGGTGGTCATCACCAACAGCCATGCCGTGCCGATCGCGATCGAGGTGCGCGCCTACCAGCGCTCGCAGAACCCGGACGGGACCGACCGGCGCATTCCGGAGGACAATGACATCATCATCACCCCGCCGCAGATGGTGATCGCGCCCGGCGCCAGCCAGTCGATCCGCCTTCGCTGGATCGGCGAGAGCAATCCCGAACGCGAGCTCGCCTTCCGCATCGTCACCGAACAGCTGCCCATCGCCCTGGGCCCGAAGCGCGCCGGCGAAGCAGTGGCGAACCTGTCGCTGGCCTACCGCTACGAGGCTGCACTCTATGTCGTGCCGCCCGCATCCAAGCCGGCCGCCCGCATCAGCCGCGCCGCGCCGGTGGAGGCGGACGGCAAGCGCTGGCTGGAACTGGACATCGCCAGCGAGGGAACGCGGCGCGCCATTCTCGACCAGCCTTCCGTCGCGGTCACGCCGCAGTCCGGGCAGCCGGCGGTTCTCGAAGGGGCGGCGGTGGCGCCGCTGGCGGCGCTCAATATCCTGTCCGGCGCCTATCGAACGGTGCGCCTGCCCTGGCCCGAGGGCGTGGCGTTCGGCCCGGTCGAGGCGGAGCTGCATACCGGCTACATGGTCTTCCAGTGAGTTCGGCGGCGGGTCATGCGATCCGGCCCGATCCAGCGAACCGCCCGCTGCCTGCTGTGCCTGCTGGCCGTGCCCGCGCAGGCCGCGGCCGCGCAGCAGGCGCCTGCCCCTGCCCCGCCGGGCGGCGGGCGAGGCGTGGACGAGATCTTCCGGGAGGTCTTCGGCCGCGAGCGGCCGCCGGTGCTGGAGGACACCTACCCGGTCATCGTCGACGGGGTGAACGCCGGCCTGTTCAGGATCCGGCCGGACGACACCGCCGGCCAGGGCTCGGTCGAAGGGCGCTTCGTCGGCAGCATATTGGCCGATCTCACGATCGGCGAGCTGCGGGCCAAGCTGCTCCGGCTGGGCGAACAGGAGACGGTCGGCTTTGCGCAACTGGTGCAGGCGGGCGTTTCGGCCCGGTTCGATCCGGCGGCGCTGACCCTGCATATCGGCATCCCGCTGGGCGCGCGGGGCACGCGGCACATCGACATCCGCCGGCTGCGGGAGCAGGCGAACGTCGAGCATGCGCGGCAGGCCCGGGTTTCCGGCTACCTTTCGGCCCGCGCGGGTGCGGCGCTGGTGGAAAGCTCGCGCACCGCGGCCGAAGGGTTCGAGGACCTCGCCGCAGAATTCGATCTTGCGCTCAACGTCGGCCGTGTCGTGCTGGAGGCGGAGTTCGGCTACGACAGCGAAAGGGCGCGCGAGTGGAGCCGGGGTGACGTGCGCCTGGTCCACGACGACCGGGAGCACCTGATCCGCTACGAAGCGGGCGATCTGTCCCTGGGCAGGGGCCCGTTCCGATCCTCGAACAGGATCGGCGGCGTGGCCGTGTTCCGGAACTTCGGGATCGACCCGTACCGCAACATCCGCCCGATCCCCTCGCGCGATTTCGTTCTGGAGCAGGCTGCGCGGGTCGAGGTGCTGTTGAACGGCGCGCCGCTGCGCACGCTCGACCTGCCCTCCGGCAACTACAATCTGCGCAACTTCGCGCTCGTCCCCTCCGCCGCGAACGACATCGAACTGCGCATCACTTATCGCAGCGGCGAGACGGTCGTCCTGCTGTACCCGGCGTTCTACGACCTGGACCTGCTGGAGTCCGGGCTGCTGGACTTCGCCGCCAATGTCGGCCTGCCCTACGACGACGAAGAGGGGCTGCGGTCCTACGACGCGGGCAACTACAACGCCGTGGCCTACGCCCGTTACGGCCTTTCCCCCACGCTGACCGCCGGCCTGCACTGGCAGGGTGACCGCACGTTCGACACCGTCGGCACGGACGTGGTCTGGGCTTCCCCGGTCGGGACCATCGGGGTCAACGCCTCCACAAATGTCCGCGATCCGGCGATCGGCAGCAGCCAGATCACAGTGCAGTACCGCTGGCGGGACAGCGATCGCAGCCTAGACCGCACCATCGACGGCCTGGTCACCATGACCGGCGCGCGATACCGCACGCTCGACCGGTTCTTCGGCCAGAGCCCGATAGCCCTGCAAGCCCGCGTCCGCGCCGGGCAGACCATCGGCCACGACGGGCGCCTGCAGCTTTACGGCGGCTACGACCGCGGGCGGGACGGCAGCGGCAATCGCCGGTACGGCGGCGGCAGCTACACGCACCAGTTCGCCTTCGGCGCGCTGACTTTCGGCCTGGAACACCGGGACGGGGACCGCCGCGAGCTCGCCGCGCGTACGGCCTTCTCGGTCCCGCTCGGCAGGGCGAGGCTCGGCGGCAGCGCGGAGACGTCGGACCACAGCGTGCGGCTGGACTACCGCGTTCCCACGCTGCCCGGCGTCGGCGGCTTCGGCTACAGCGCCAGCCTGGAGCGGCGCGACGGAGGCGACCGGCAGAGCCTGCGCGCGGACTACATCGGCAACCGCTTCGAGGCCGCCATCGCCCAGCGTGCCGAAAGCTTCTTCAGCAGCGGCACCCGGCGGGATCTGCGAACCGAGATCACGTTCGGGGCCGCGCTGGTCATGGCCGACGGGCATCTCGGCGTCGGCCGGCCGATCAGGAACAGCTTCGCCATCATCGCCCCGCACCGCGCGGCGCGCGAGTACGGAATCGCGGTGGAGCCGCGATCCGGCTTCGCCTCCACCGACACGCGCTATTCCGCCTACAGCGGCGCCCTGGGGCCGGCGGTGATCCCCGACCTGGCGGCCTATTTCGACCGCACGCTCCAGGTCCACGCGCCCGATGCGCCAGCCGGCACTTCGACGGGCGACCGGGTCTTCTCGGTCCGGCCGGGGCACCGTGCAGGCTATTTCCTGCTGGTCGGCGACGAGCGAAACGTATCGGTCGCCGGCAACATGGTGGACCGCGACGGCGACCCGGTCGCTTATGCCAGCGGCTTCGCCGAAGAAGTGGGCGGCAACGCGGGCCGAGAGCCGATCCCGGTGATCACCAATGCAGCGGGGCGCTTCTTCATCGAAGGGGTCGAGGCCGGTAAGAGCTACGCGATCAGCCTGGACCTGAAGGGCTCAGCGGCACGCGTCGTCCTCGAAGTGCCGGCAGATATCGCCGGGATCCATGCGCTTCCCGCACCCGTGGTGCTCGACATGGACGTGGAGCCCCCCGCCGCCAGCAAGGAAAATGGATCATGAGACGGACAGTCGCCGCCGCCGGTCGCGCCCTCCTAGTCCTCGGCGCGGAAGCCGCGCTGGCGCAATCTGAACTCACCGAGCCATGCCGCCTCGAACTCACCGGCGCCACGACGGTGGAGTGGCGCGGGCTGCATGGGCGGGGCTACGACGTGACCAGCCAGGAACAGGAGTTCGAGACGCTGCCCGTGGCGGTGCGGCACGAAGGCGCGGCCTGCGAATACTTCATCGCCGCGACGCCGTTGTCGTCCGGCGGCGAGGCCGTCCTGGTCGGCGCGGGCGACCGGCTATCGTGGGACTTGCGCAGCACGCCAACCGGGCCGTCGCTCGTCAGCCCCGATTTCCTCGGTCCGCTCGCGGGCCAGCTGGCGGGACGGTTCAAGGCCGGAGCCGGCACCCAGCCGCTATCGCTGTTCTTCACCATCCCGCCCGGCCAGTTCGTGCGCGGAGGACACTACCAAGGTGAGTTCGTGCTGCGGCTGTTCCGCCGGGACGGCGGCGCGCCCGAACTGCTGTCGGAACTGCCGGTCGCGGCCATTGCCGCCGTGCCTTCGATCCTGCAGGTCAGGTCGGACGACTTCACCGGCGGCTCTCGCGAGATCAGCATCGATCTCGGCAATCTCAACGATCCGGCCGTGCGCGCGATCAGCTTCGACATCCTCAGCAACACCGCCGTGGCGGTGGACCTGACGTCGGCGGCCGGCGGCGTGCTGGCGCACCAGTTCGGCGGGCCGGGCGTTCCCTACCGATTGCGGCTGAACGGTGCGGCGGTACCGCTCGGCGGCCCGGCGCGGGAACGGCTCGACATGGCGGCGTCGGACGGCAGCCGGGCCGCCGTGGTCGAGATCTCCGTCCCTTCCACGGCCGGCCCACTGCCGGCCGGCCGCTACTCCGACACCCTGACAATGACCTTCATCGCCGAGTCCTGACGCCCGCGTCGTCCCGGCGAACGCCGGGACCGCTGGCCGCTTGGTTGGACCCTGCGTCGTCCCGGCGAACGCCGGGACCGCTGGCCGCCTGGTTCGACCTGTAGGCCAGCGGTCCCGGATCAAGTCCGGGACGACGATACAGCGGTCCCGGAACGAGCCCGGGACGGCGTTAGAGGTACAGCTTCTGGTTGATCGCGATGCCGTGCTCGCGGCAGTATTCCTCGTAGTGGTTCATCATCCACCACACGTCGACGGTCTCGATGAACTGCGCGTTCTCGTCGTAGAACTCGATCGGGCCTTCCATCCAGCCGAACAGCTTCACGCCGTCCGGGTGCTCGGTGACGAGCGTGTGGCTCTCACCCGGAACCTCGAGGATCAGACCGCCCGGCGTCGCCGTCCAGTCGTACTCGAGATAGCGGACGCTGCCTTCGAGCACGACCATCGTGATCGTGCCGCGGTGGAGGTGCGTGCCGACGACGCCGGGGCCTTTGACCCACAGGATGTTCGAGAACAGGTTGCGGCGCACGTCGAACGACAGGTGCTTGATCGCCGCAGTATCGCCGAACGGCACCCACGGGCTGTCGACGTCGCTCTGCGCGTCGATGTAGCGGCCGCCGGGGGAGTGCTTCTCCACCAGCGAACGGTAGTTGAAGGGAACGTCGACGATTTCCTTCTTCGTCGACGGCGGAGCTTTCATCTGAGTGGCCATGGTATGGGTTCCTGTTAACGGATCAGGCTGTCGAGGTAGGCGGCGCCGATGCCGACCTCCTCGTAATGCGCGCGGGCATCCTTCATGTAATCGAACACGTCGTAATGCCCAAGCGTGTTGCCCTGTTCGTCCAGCCACATTAGCGGGCCGGACACGACGAAGAACACGCGCATCGGATCGGGATGCTCGTAAGAGACGAGCGTGTGGCTCTCGCCGGGCGCCTCGAAGATGAAGTCGCCCGCCGTGGCGGTCCACTCATGCTCGAGATAGGCCCATTTGCCGCTGATCGTGTAGGCCCAGATCGGCTTGGGATGGTAGTGCCGGTTCACGATGCACGGCTTCTTGGCCATCAGCACGTCGGCCCACATGTTCAGCGCGGGGCTGATCCACACCGGCTTTGAATAGACGTCCTCCACTTGCGGGCGGCCGATCGGCACCCACAGCCGCTCGTCGCCTTCGGCGATCTTGGACATGTAGGCTTCCGGCTTCGCGCCGGGACGCAGCGAATGGGGGACCGGGGGCGTTCCAGCCCAAGGTTCGGTGGTTGGCGCTTCGGGCATTTGAGGATCTCCGCGATTGAAGTGGAGGCGGGCCGAGCCCCCTCCACTTCGTTGTCTTTTAGAACTCGAAACCGAGACGGGCGTACCATTCGGCGGGCCGGCTGTAGGTGCCGTAGATCACGCCGCCGGCGATCTGCGCCTGGCCGGTAACGAGGTAACGCTCGTCGAACACATTGGTCCCGCCGACCGTCAGCGTCCAGTTGCCGGCATCGGGCTCGTAGCTGGCGCTGGCGTTGACGATGTCGGTGGCCGGGCGGAGCAGCAGGATCGTGCCTTCCGTGTCGTTGCGCATGCTGGTGGTGTGGGTCCAGTCGGCCAGCAGCACGACCGAGCCGCCACCGACCGGCAGTTCCAGCCGCGGCGCGACGTTGAACTTCCAGTCCGGCGCCTTGGGCAGATCGGCGCCTTCGAACACGCCGAGCTGGAACGGGTTGGGCGCGACTTGCGCCGGGCCCGCGACATCGGTGTAGTAGGCGTCGAGATAGCCGACCGAGGCGGTGACGGTGAACAGGTCCGTCGGCGCGGCCTGGAGTTCGACCTCGAAGCCCTTGATGCGTGCGTCACCGGCGTTCTGCACCGTCGGCGATACGCCTTCCTGGAAGTTTAGCTGGATGCCCTCGTACTTTGTGGAGAACGCCGCCGCGTTGAGCTGCAGGCGCCGGTCGATCAGCGTGGACTTGACGCCGATCTCCATCGTCTCCGCCTCTTCCTCGCCGAAAGTCGGGGCAACCGGCAGCGGGTTGGACAGGCGGGTGGTCCAGCCGCCGGTCTTGTAGCCCTGGCTGAAGGAGCCGTAGACCATCACGTCGTCGCTCGGGTACAGTTGCACGCCGGCCTTGAACGAGAAGTTGTCGAACTCCTGCTCGTTCGGCGAAAGCGGGTAGTAGCGGAACGGCTGGCTCGGGATCGGGAAGCCGACGGCCGTAGCGCATGCCGCGCTGGGATTGCCAGTCGCCGGGTCGAGCGCCATGCAGTTGAACAGCTTGTAGTTGAAGCCGTTGATGTCCGACTGCGCGCCGACGTAGCCTTTCTCTTCCTTGGTGTAGCGCCCGCCGAGCGTGAAGCCGAGCAGGTCGGAAACCCGCCAGTCGACCTGGCCGAACCCGGCATAGGCCCGCGTGTCGATCTCGCCCGGGCCATCGACCTGCAGCAGGCCGCTGGCGAAAGTCACGAAGTCGCGCAGGTCGCCCTTCTCGTTGAACGCATAGGCACCGAGGACGAAGTTCAGCGAGTCGTCGAGGAACGAGCCGAGCAGCTGGACTTCCTGGCTCCACTGCTCCTGATCCACGATGAAGCTGGTCTGCAGGATCGGCAGCGGCGAATTGTCCAGGTCCACGCCGGCGGCGAAATCGATCTTGCGGAAGGAGGAGATCGACTTGAGCGTCAGCGCATCGTTCAGGTCCAGCTCGACGTCGAGCGCCACGCCGCCCTGCTCCAGGTCGGAGAAGTTGTTACCGGTCGCCCAGCTCTCGTCGATATCGTCGTTCACCCAGCGGCTGTCGTAGGGCGCCACGTCGTTGAGCGGATTGCCGTCGACGTTGACGCTGGCGAGGCCTGGGATGGTCAGATAGCCGTCATTGCTCGAGCGCGGGCCGCAGAGGTTCTGCGCGTTGCGCGCGGCGATCTGTTCCGCCGTCGCCCCGATGCAGAAGTTGTAGAGGCCAGCGAACAGGAAGCCCGAGCTTCCGGTGGTCACGTCGAGCGCGGTACCGGGGATGTTGTTCGCCGCGAGGCCGGCGAACGGGCCGGGGATCGGGGTGACCGCAAGGACGGTGTTGGCCGTCGAGTTCTGGTTCAGCTTGGTATAGTCGCCGGTGAAAGTGGCGCGCAGGGCGCCGCCGTTGTCCCAGCGCAGCTTGCCGCGCAGGTTCCAGGCGTTGTCGCCGCCCTGGGTGTCGTCGGTCTGGTAGCCGGCGGCGGGGAACCGCTCCCACGAAGTGTAGTCGCCCGCGTCGCCCGGATAGGGAACGCGCTTCTGATAGCCTTCGCGGCTCAGCATGCCGAAGGCGAGCGAGGAGGACAGGCCGGTGGTGAGCGGCAGCTCGACCATGCCGCGCACCTGCATCCGCTCGTAGCTGCCGATCGTCACGTCGCCGCGCACGCGGAACTCGTCGCCCGGGTTGCGGGTGACGATCGAGATCGCGCCGCCGATGGTGTTGCGCCCGAACAGCGTGCCCTGCGGGCCCTTCAGCACCTCGATCCGCTCCACGTCGAGCAGGTCCTGGTTGGCGCCGATCGAACGGCCGAGATAGACGCCGTCGAGATAGACGCCGACCGCAGGGTCGATGTTGAACGCGAAGTCGTTGGAGCCGATGCCGCGGATCGTCGCGCCGAGCACCGCGCTGGAGCCGGAGAACGGGGTCGAGGCGTCGAGCGTGACGTTCGGAGTGATGCCGGAGAGCGCGGACACGTCGCCGATGGCGCGTTCCTGCAAGGCTTCGGCGCTGAACGCGCTGATGGCGATCGGCACGTCCTGCACGTCTTCCGTGCGCTTCTGCGCGGTGACGATGATCTCCTGGATGCCGCCCCTCTGCTCCGCCGGGGCTTCCTCCTGCGCGTGCGCCGGTACGGCCATTGCTACCGCCAGAACGGCGAGCGAAACCTGCGTGAATCTCATCGATGCTTCTCCCAAAGCTTTATGCTGGTGTTTTTATGAGCCGCGCGCAGGCGGCTCTTGCCGCGCACGTTACTCGGGAGAGGGGAGCGCGCGCTTGCACAGCGGCGCAGGCCGGCTTGGACTCCGGCGCAAACGCAGCGTCCGCCTGCCGGCGGAAGCGCCCTTCAGCCGGGCCGGCCGCCCATTCGCCAGTCGCGCGGGGACACGCCGAACTTCTGCCTGAAGCAGCGGGTGAAATAAGCGCTGTCGTTGAAGCCCAGGCCGAACGCCACCTCGGTGATCGTGGCCCGCGGGTCGGCCATCAGCCGGTCGGCCGCTCGGTCGAGCCGGCGGGCGAGGATCGCGGCCGAAGGCGTGGTGCCCATTCGCGCGAACAGGTTCTGCACAGTCCGCGCGGAGGTACCCATTTCGCGCGCGATGGAGGCGGTCCGCAGCTCCGGATCGGACAGCGCGCCGTCGACCACCGCCAGCGCGCGCCGCGCATCGTGATCGTCGCCGCCGCCGGCCTGCCTCGCGTCGCGGATTGCCAGCGCGGCAAGATCGTAGAACACGCCGCTGATCCCCGCTCCCCAGTCCGGATTCTCGGGCGTAGCCTCGGCCTGGCGCCAGAGCGAGAGCAGGAAATCGTTGAACACCCGCGCGGCGGGCGAGGCGCCTGAAAGTCGCTGGGCCAGCGCATCCTCCAGATCGGGCACGCGTTCGAGCAGCGCGGTCTTGGGGAACTCCACCACCATCATCTCGTGCGGCGCGAGATCGAAACGGTAAGGTTCGTGCGGGGAGCCGATGACGAAGTCGCCCGGCGCGAGGCGCGTCTCGCGGCCCTGCTGGCTGTGCTGGCCCGAGCCGCGCCACTGCATGTGCATGATGATCCGCTCTTCGTCGGTGCTGCGGAGCGGCTTGCGGCCCACGGTGGCGCTGACCGAGCGGGTGCGGATCATGTCCAGGTCGCCGACCCGCCAGCTCCACATTTCGCCTTCGAATTGCTGGGTTTCGGCATTGACGAACGTGCCGCAGAACACCTCGTCCGCTACTGTGTTCCAGTAGCGGAGCCGCTCCCCCGGAGCGATGCCCGTAGTGGCGAACTTCGCGAGCGCGCCCAATCTTTCCTCCCGGAATGAAGCGCCCTTGTGGTGAGCGCTCTCATCGTCCCCGCACCAGGCGATAACGTCGGATCCTGCCGCCCGCCTGCTGCGCGGGCGGGATGGAACACAAGAACGCCGGACAGGTCAAGGCCGGCGGATCGCCCACCCGTCGATCGAGCGCCGTTGGCGCTCAGATGAAATCCATCGTCGTCCCCGTGCTGCGCACCTCCAGCGGCAGCGTCGCGAGCAAGTCGCCATCGCCCTGCACCTCGACATGCGCCGGCCCGTCGAGCGACAAGTGCGAGCAGGTGAAGCTGATGTTGCCGGGCCGAGCACCGGGATCGCGGCCGAGCGCCAGATCGAGCAGGAAACGCAGGTAATCGCGCCGCCGCGCGGTGCCGAGCGCGACGACGTGGAGCTTGTCGTCGAGCAGGCTCGCCCTGGGCGCGAAGCTCCACGGGCCGGCGAAGTAGCGCCCCTTGGCGATATAGACCGCTTCGCACGGGAAGCTTCGCCCCTCGGCATGCAGGACCATCGCGTGCCGTTCCCACCGCAGCAGCGTCCGCACCAGGGCGACGGCATAGGCGAAGCGCCCGATGCGGCGCTTGAGCGCGGGCGAATAGCCGCGGATCGCCGCGCATTCCGGCCCGGCGCTGGCGCAGCACAGGAACATCTCGTCGCGCACGGTGGCGGTATAGTGCCTCCGCCGCACCGCGGCTGCGAGGAAGCGCTCGGCGAAACGGCGCGCGTCCGGATGATAGCCGGCCTCGCGCGCGAGCAGGTTGATCGTCCCCAGGGGGTACTGTGCGATCGGCATGGCATGCCGGCCGCGGGCGACCGCGGCGGCGACGTGACGAACGGTTCCGTCCCCTCCCGCGACGCAGATGTGGGTGGCGAGCGGATCGATCTCCGGCGGCACTGCAGCCGAGCTTTCGCTCTCGATCACTTCGGCTCCGGCGCTCTCGAACGCGCGGCGCAAAGCGGCGATCCGGCGGGCCGAATGGGTCCCCGATTGCGGATTGGCGAAGAGCTGGACCCTGGGCGGCATCGGAAAGCGAACATAGGAACATCCCCGCCGATGAACAGTCGCCGCGTTCGCCTGCGCATGCCGCCGCCCGTCATGCCGACCCGCCCCATCCCGATAACGGGCCCTTAACCATCCGCCGCCATAACGGCCGCCTCACGGGGGCTTCTGATGGACGACCTGCTTGCCGAGTTTCTGGCCGAATCGCGCGACATGCTGGAAGCATTGTCGGGCGAGATCGTCGCCTGGGAGAACGACCCGGGAGACCGGGAGCGCCTCGACGCCATCTTCCGCTTCGTCCACACCGTGAAGGGCAATTGCGGGTTCTTCGAATTCCCGCGCCTTGAAGCGTTAAGCCATGCGGCCGAGGATGCCTTGGCCGATGTCCGCGCGGGGCGCCGCCAGCCGGACCAGGCGCTGGTCAGCGCCGTACTGGCGGTGATCGACCGTATCGCAGCCATCGTCGAGGCGATCGGCGCTGGCGCCGAACTCCCGGAGCAGGACGATGCGCCGTTGGTGGCGGCGCTTTCCGCGCACGAGGACGAAGTCTCACCCCTTGCCGCCGCCCGGAGCTTGTCGGCCAGCCAGTCGCGGCGCCAATCCGTCATGCCGCGCACGATCCGCCTGCCGGTCCAGCTGCTCGACCGGGTGATGAGCGGCGTCTCCGACATGGCAGTGGCGCGCAACGATCTCGCCCGCCGCCTGGCGCAGCACGACGGCGAAACCGGGCTCGAGGGCCCGTTCAACCGCCTCTCCGCGATCATAGGCGACTTGCGCGAGGCGATCACCCGCATTCGCATGCAACCGATCGAGACGCTATTTTCCGGCTTTCCCCGCCTGGTCCGAGACCTGTCGCAGGAACTCGGCAAGCAGGTCATGGTCGAGGTCGAAAGCGGCGAGGTCGAGATCGACCGCGAGATGATCGAGGTCGTCCGCGATCCGCTGGTCCACCTGATCCGCAACGCCGTCGACCACGGGATCGAATCCCCGGCCGACCGGCGCGCAGCGGGCAAGCGCGAGATCGGCCTGCTGCAGATCTCCGCGCGCCAGACCGGCAGCGAGATCCGCATCGGCATCGTCGACGACGGACGCGGAATCGACGGCGGCAAGCTGGTGCAGAAGGCCGTCGCCGCCGGCCTGCTTACGGCGGGAGAGGCCGCGCTGCTGAGCGATCGGGAACGCAACGCCCTGATCTGCGAACCCGGCCTCAGCACCGCGAGCGAGATCACCGCAGTCTCCGGCCGCGGGGTCGGCATGGATGTGGTGCGCGCCAATATCGAGAAGATCGGTGGATCGCTGACGATCGACAGCACGCCGGGAGCCGGCACGCGGATGATCCTCAATGTGCCGCTGACGCTCAGCATCGTGCCTTCGCTGACCGTCGCCGTGGCGGGGCGAGTGTTCGCCATTCCCCGGTCCTATGTCGAGGAGATCGTGCGCGCCTCGGACGAGGAGATGGGCCGGGCCAGCGTCGGCGGGCGCGAGTTCGTCACCGTTCGCGGCGAGCGCCTCCCCTGCATCGGCCTGGGCGAGGTTCTCGATCTCGGACAGGATCCGGGCGCCTCGCGCCTTTATGTCCTGCTGAGGCTGGTCGGCGGCGATACCTTCGGCCTGGCGGTCGACGAGGTGCGCGATCACGAGGAGCTGGTGGTCAAGCCGATCCCTCCGGTCCTCATGGCCTGCGGGCTCTATGTCGGTTCCACCCAGCTCGACGACGGCAGCCCGATCCCGATGCTCGACATCTCGGGCATCGCTCAGGCCGCGGGCATGATCCACGACATGAAGAACCGCCCCACTCGCAGAGGCCGCGGTGAAGCGCAGGCCGACGAGCGCACGCTCGTCCCCGCACTGCTGTTCCGCGGGTTCGACGGCGGCGAGCGCGCGGTGGAGATGGATGCCGTCCGCCGGATCGAGAAGCTGCCTGTCGCCGCCTTGCGCACCGATCCCGACGGCGGGTCGCAGATCGTGATCGAGGGTCGGATCGTCGCGCTGGCCAGCTTCGGCCCGCTGCGCATCGAAGGCGAGACGATCAACCTGTTCCGCACGGAAGCGGAAGGCCGGGAGATCGCCTGGGCCTATGCCGAGATCGTGGACTTGTGCGAGTTCGATCCGGCCGAAGTCGTCGCGGGCGCTCGCCGCAAGCTGGCGCTGATCGGCGGCCGCCCGGTCGAGCTGTACGACAGCCAAGCCCTGCTGGCGCACCCGGCGCTCCTCTTGCCGGCGGAAGGTTGAGATGGACCGCTCCCTGCTTCTGATCACCATCGGCGGCGAGCTTGCCGCGCTCGATTCCGCCGCGATCCGCTCGGTCGTGGAGCTGGAGGCGATCACACCTGTTTCCCGCGCGCCCCGGCACATCGTGGGGCTTTCCGCCCTGCGCAGCCGGGCGATGACGGTTGTCGACTGCCGCCGCGCCCTGGAACTGCCGGCGAGCGATGCCCGCGGGCCCCTCGCGGCCGTCGTGGAGCTCGACGGATTTCTTTACGCACTGCAGGTCGACGGGGTCGAGGATGTCGTTCCGTTCGACGGCGAGCCAGCCGAAATTCGCGCGCACCTGCAGCCCGGATGGGCGCGCGCCTCGCTCGGCATAGTCGAGACGATCGCCGGACCGGTTCTCCTGCTGGACCCGGCGCGCCTGATCGAAGGCCCTCCAGAAAGAAAGGCAGCGTAAGCCGATGTTTACCGTGAAGCGCCTAGCCGACGTGCAGAACAATGGGGCTCGCACAATGAAAAACTGTCTGATCGTCGATGATTCGCGGGTGATCCGCAAAGTTTCCCGCCACATCGTCGAATCCCTCGGGTTTGCCGTGGATGAAGCCGCGGACGGCCGGGAAGCGCTCGCCAAGTGCGACGCGGCCATGCCCGACGTGATCCTGCTCGACTGGAACATGCCGGTGATGAGCGGGATCGAATTCCTCGGCCGGCTGCGCGAACGTCCGGGCGGAGGCGCCCCGAAGGTGGTGTTCTGCACTACCGAGAACGACGTGGCGCACATCCGCGAGGCGATCGACGCCGGGGCCGACGAATATGTGATGAAGCCGTTCGATCACGATACGCTGCAGATCAAGCTGCAGCTCGTCGGGGCTGCCTGAGGAGGGGGACGCCATGGGGTATTCGCCCCCGCTCGGCGCTCCAGGCTCCGCTTCCGGGCTGCAGCGCGGCCGCGCGATCCGCGTCCTGGTGGTCGACGACTCGCTGATCGTCCGTGCCGCCTTCTCGCGGCTGGTCGGCGCGGAAGCCGACCTGGAATTGGCCGCGGCGGTTTCGACGGCGGAGGACGCGCTGGCGCTGCTCGCGACCGAGCGGGTCGACGTGATCCTGCTCGACCTGGAGATGCCCGGCATGGGCGGCCTCGGCGCGCTGCCGCAGATGATCGAGCGGGCTCGCGAAGCGAAGATCCTGGTCGTCTCCAGCCTCACTGCGGACGGCGCCGAGCAGACGGTGGAGGCCTTGTCGCTGGGCGCTGCGGACACCCTTCAGAAGCCGGCCACCGGCGGCTTCGACCAGGCTTATCGGGAAAGACTGCTGGCCAAAGTCCGCGCGCTCGGCAGGCGCCCGCTGCGCCGCGCCGCGCCGGCGGGCCAGGCCGCCGGAAGCACGCCGATCCTGCGCAGCCCGTCGCGCGAACGGGCGGCGATCGTCGCGATCGGCGCTTCGACCGGCGGCATCCACGCGATCGGGCAGCTGTTCGGAGCCTTGCCAACCTGCCTCGGCGTGCCGATCCTGATCACGCAGCACTTGCCGGCGTCGTTCATACCCGCTTTCGCGCAGCAGTTGCGGGAGATTTCCGGACGCCCCGCCCTCCCCGCGGCGGACGGGATGGCGCTGCTGCCGGACACGATCCTGATCGCCCCGGGCGACGCCCACCTGGCCCTCGCCGCGCGGCCCTCCGGCCACGTGGTCCGGCTGGACCGCAGGCCCGCCGCCAGCGGCTGCATGCCATCGGTCGACCCGATGTTCGCATCGCTGGCCGATGCTTTCGGCGCCGCCTCGCTGGGCGTGGTGCTCACCGGCATGGGCCGCGACGGCAGCGAGGGCGCACAGCAGATCGCCCAGGCCGGCGGCACGATCCTGGCGCAGAACGAGGCCACCTCCGCCGTATGGGGAATGCCCGGCGCGATCGCCCGGGCCGGGCTCGCTTCGGCGATCCTGCACCCACGCGACATCGCCGGGCGTATCGCCGCGGCCGTCATCGCGCGGGGCGCCTGATGGACCCCGACGAGATCGCAATCGGCATCATCGCGGGATTGCTGGAGGAGCGAACCGGACAGAAGCTGACCGAGGACCGCCGCTGGCGCATCGCGCCGGCGCTGGCCGGCCTGTTTCGCGACCGGGGCATCTCCAGCAACCAGGACCTTGTCGTCCTGCTGACGCAGCCCGACGGCTCGTCGCTGGCGCAGGAAGTCGTCGAGGCGCTGCTCAACAACGAGACCTACTTCTTCCGCGACCGGCAGATCTTCGATCATCTGGCCACGTCCGTTCTCCCCGCGCTGGCGGCCAGGCGCGCCCACAGCAAGCGGCTGTCGGTCTGGTGCGTCGGCTGCTCAACCGGGCAGGAAGCTCTATCGCTGGCGATGACATTCGCCGACCAGCGGGCCCGTTGGGACGGCTGGACGATCGACGTCCTCGGCACCGACGTATCGGGCTCGATCGTCGAATTTGCCCGCGCGGCTACATATTCCAGCTTCCAGATCCAACGTGGGCTCGGCGTCGGCCAGATGCTTGCCCAGTTCACCGAAACGGAGGGCGGATGGCAGGCGAAGGAGCGCCTGCGCCGGATGGTCCGCTACGAGGTGCACAACCTGCTGCACCCGGCGCCTTATCCCGGCCGGTTCGACCTGATCCTGTGCCGCAACGTGCTGCTCTATTTCGATGCGCCGGTGCGGGAGCGTGCCTTCGCCCGCCTCAGCGAGGCTCTGGCGGAAGATGGCAAGCTGCTTCTGGGCGGAGGCGAGACGGTGCTCGAGAAGGGCACGTTCTTCCGGCCCTGTAACGAGCGCTATTCGCTCTACGACCCGCTGCCCCGGGCCACCCGAACGGCCGTCGCCAGCCCGCCGCACAAGGTAAACATCGGCTTAAATGTTTCTTTAAGTTCTGCGCCCCTAGGGATGGCGCAAGGGGGAAGCGCGTGATCCGAACGATCGAGAGGGACTATCTGGCGCCCAGGCTTCTGGTGCTCGGCCCGATAGTCGCGCTGTCCGCCATCGTCGCCTGCTTCGTCGCCTACCTGGCGGTGCGCGGCACCTTCGCGGCGCCCGGCTCCTACCAGGCTCCGGTGATCGGCCTGGCGCTCTATGGCATTGCCGCTATCCTGCTGGTGCGGGTCGCGCTGGCCAATATCGGACAGCTCGAGCTGCTCGGCCTGACCGACAGCCTGAGCGGCTTGCCCAACCGCCGCGCTCTCCATGTCGACGTGGCCCGCTATGCCCAGGCGGACGACGAGATCGCTCTCGCGCTGGTCGATCTCGACGGCTTCAAGTCGGTCAACGACCATTACGGCCACTACACCGGCGACAAGCTGATCAAGGAATGCGCGGCCATCCTGTCGGACTTGTGCGCGAAAGACGCGCGCGCCTATCGCCTGGGCGGCGACGAGTTCGCCATCCTGGTGATGGGCCCGATCGCCGGCAATATCCTCGAGGGCATCTGCCGGCGCCTGCTCCAGCGCCTGGCCAAGCCGATCGCCCTGCAGGACCGACAGGTGACCATCGGCGCCAGCATCGGCCTGTCCCGCAGCACGCCCGCCGCGCGGACCAGCTCCGCCGACCTCCTGCGCCAGTCGGACGTGGCGATGTATGCCTCCAAGACCGGCGGCAAGATGCGCTGCACCTGGTTCAACGACGAGTTCGACCGCAAGCTAGAACAATCGCAGAAGGTGGAGCGCGCGCTGCGCCGTGCCGTCGCCGGCAACGAGCTCCAGGTCCTCTACCAACCGCTGGTGGACGCGACCACCAGCGAGATCGTCGCGGTGGAGGCGCTGCTGCGCTGGGCGCAAGACGGCGTCGCGGTCGATCCTTCCGCCTTCATCGCCGTGGCCGAAGAAACCGGCCTGATCAACGCGATCGGCAGCTGGGTCCTGCGCCAGGCGTGCACCGATGCGCTGGCCTGGGACGGCCTGAAGCTGTCCGTCAACGTATCGCCGGCCCAACTGCGCAATGCCGATTTCCCCATCCAGCTCGGCCATATCCTCGAAGAAACCGGCTTCCCGCCCGACCGCCTGGAGCTGGAGATCACCGAGACTTACCTGGTCGGCGATCCGGTGATCGTCTGCCGCAGCCTCGAGATGATCCGCAGCTTCGGCGTCGGCGTGGCGCTCGACGATTTCGGGACGGGCTATGCCTCCATCGGCTTCCTGCGCAAGTTCCGCTTCGAGAAGCTCAAGATCGACCGTTCGCTGATCGTCGAGGCAGCCGACGACGAAGGCAGCCGGGCGATGATGGTCTCCAGCATCGCCGTCGCCCGCGCGATGAACATGTTCGTAACCGCAGAGGGCGTAGAGACCGCTGCGCAAGCCGCGCTCGCCCGCACCGCCGGCTGCGACCACTTGCAGGGCTGGCTCTACTACAAGGCCGTGACGGCCGACGAGATCACCCGCCAACTGGCGAAGAACGCTATCAGGATCACCGGAGACCACCGTCATGGACATGTCGCGCACGCCTGAAGTCCCCGCCGCCGACGAACTCGAACGCGACCGTGCGGAGCGTCACGCGTCGGCCGGTTCGCACGGCGCTTTCGGCCACGGCGTGTCCGGCTCGATCGCTCGTCGCGCACGCGCGGTATTCGCCGCGCTGGCGTTCCTCGCGGCCGCCAACGCGCTGCTCGCCGGGGCAGTCCTGATGGCGGTACCCGGAACGCCGGGCTGGCTCTTCGCGATACTTTTCGCACTGACGGCGGCGGCCGCGGGCGTGGCCTATCTCGCCCACCGGATCATCCAGCAGGACATCGTCCTGCCGCTGCAGAGCGCCAGCCGAAGTGCCGTGGCACTTGCCGAAGGACACCATCAGGTCGAAGTCGAGAACGCCCACCGGCAGGACGAGATCGGCGAGATCGCGCGGGCGCTGCAGACGATCAAGAAAGCGGCCTTCAAGTTCCAGCAGCTGCGTGCGCGGACCGAAGAAGACCACGCCAGGCATCAGGCCGTGCTGCGCGAGCTGACCGACAGGTTCGAACGCAATGTCAGCGAGATCGTCGGCAGCGTTGCGTCCGCCTCCAGCGAATTGCAGGCGACGGCGACCGCGATGGCGGCCAGCGCGGAGCAGTCTTCCAGCCAGTCCGCCAGGGTTTCCCAAGCGCTCGGCGAAGCGACCGCCGGCGTGACCGCAGCCGCCGCCGCGAGCGACGAGTTCGCCATGTCGATCGGCGAGATCAGCCGCCAGGCATCGAACAGCGCCGAGCTCGCTCGCAAGGCCAGCTCGGCCGCGGCCGACGCGGATTCGACGATTTCGGAGCTGTCGAGCTCGGCCTCGCAAGTGGGCCAGGTGGTCCAGATGATCTCCACCATCGCCCAGCGCACCAACCTCCTCGCCCTCAACGCCTCGATCGAAGCGGCGCGAGGCGGGGAGGCCGGGCGCGGCTTCGCCGTCGTCGCGACCGAGGTCAAGGAACTGGCGGCGCAGACCGGAAAGGCCACCGAACAGGTCGCGGCGCAGATCCGCACGATGCAGGACACGACCGGCGCCAGCGTGGCCGCTCTCCGGAAGATCGCCGAGCAGATCAAGCAGCTCGAAACGACGGCCGTGTCGATCGCCGCGGCGGTCGATCAGCAATCCGTCGCCGGGCAGGACCTGGCCCGCAGCATCGATCTCGCGGCCCGCAGTGCGGAAGAAGTGTCCGGCAGCCTCGACCAGGTCCGCGACGCCTCCCTGGCGACCGGCAGCGCCGCCAGCCAGGTGCTGACCAGCTCGACCGACCTCGAACGGCAGGCGGTTACGCTGAAGACGCAGGCCGACGAATTCCTGCAGCAGGTCCGGGAGGCCTAACGGGCACCCGATCGGCCGTTGGCCGCTCCACTCCGCGCAGCGCCGGTCACGCGCCTGCGCAGGCGTGGTGTGGTTTTCACGCGCTTGCGCCCTGCCCCAGCGCCCCCTACCAATGGCCCCAGTTGCAGCGAACGTGCCGCCCACCGGGCACCGGACAGGCTGCCAAGCTGTCCTCCCGAACGGCGGCACGGGCGATGCGAAAGGGCGCGCGCCAGGCATTCGGCGAAGGCACCGCGAGCAGCGGCTCGATGTGCTGGCGCGCTCTTTCTCGGCCTGATAGCGCGTGCCGCGAAGCGCGCATCTTTTTGGAGGGTTGCAGTGGCAGATCGAGTTTCGAGCCTGAGGCGGTTCATCGGCATTCGCGAGGCGCTGATCGTCGTGCTCGCCGCCGCCCTGGTCGTGGTGCTCTGGCGTGCCGACGCGATCGCGCAGGAACGCAATGCGCTGGATCGCCAGCTGCTGGCGGAACGGCAGGCCCGCGCTGCCACGGAACTGTCATTGAACGCGCTCAAGTACCGGATTGCCAGCGGCGAACTTAATGACAATGTCCAGGAAACCATCATCGACGAGAAGATCGCCGAAGCGCAGGAGCGGGCGGGCGAGCTGGAGCGCGAGGCGGAAGAGCTGCGGCGCGAGAAGGTGAGGGAAGCGGATTGCGTGACACCACGCTCGATCAGGGAGGCCAGGGGCCTGTGAAGCGTGCCATCCTGCTGATCGCCTTGCTTGCCGCGGGCTGCAAGCATGCCCCGGCGCCGCCGCCGGCCGAAATCCGCGAAGTGCTGGTGCCGACTCCCGTCACTTGCGTGAACCCCGCGGACATCCCGCGCGAGCCGCCGACCGTGGGCCAGCGGTTCAACGGCGATGCCAAGCACGATCTCGGGATCCTCGCCCCGAATGCGCGGGCCTTGCGGGAGTGGGGCCAGAAATTGCGGACGCTGCTCGAGGCCTGCGTGATCAAGGCGCCGAGCGCCGAGCCGACCGGTTCGTCGGCCGCCGCGCCGAAGGCTGCGGAGACCAAGCCCGCCCAATAGCCGCCGCCCGGCGCGCGTCTGGCGCAGCCCGTCCAGTTTGGCCCGGCAGCGTGGAAAGCTCTCGCTCCGCATGAGTTCGCTCACTGTCCGCCAACCGGCGGACTGCGAGGAGAGCGACATGAACGATCAGGATCGAGGACCGGGCCAGGGCCAGGGCCAGAACCCCGGGAACACCGGCGCCGGCAGCCGGCAACAGGAACAGCAGACCGCCGGCGGCGCCTTCCGCGAAGACCAGGGGCAGGACAGCGCTTCCCAAATGGACCAGCAGGACGGTTCCCGGCGCCAGCAGGAGCAGGAGAGCGGCGGCGCGAGACAAGGCCAGCCGGGCCAGCAGGAACAGCAGACCGGCGCCGGATACGGCGACCGCGGCGGGCAGCCGAGCGACCCCGGCCGCGCGGACCCGCGCGACAGCGGCAACGACAACAGCTGATCCGGACAAAGCAAGGGCGGCCGAGCCGGCCGCCCTTGCCTTCGCTTATGCGTCAGAACCCGTAGCGCAGCCCTGCCCACACGGTGCGGGGGATGCCCAGGTCGATCGAGCCGCCCTGGTTGCGGGTGACGATTTCCTCGTCGAACAGGTTCTCCGCCCGGGCGACGAAGCTCAGCTTCTCGTACAGCGGCACCTGGGCGTAAAGGTCGACCGTCGTCGCCGCCGGAAGCACATCGCTCTCCTGGTCGTCTTCGAACTGCTTGCCGACGTGGCGCAGCGTGGCCGCCAGCAGCATGCCTTCGGCCGGGCGATAACTGGCCGTCGCGCTCGCCGCCCAAGCGGGCGTCTGTGACGGGCGGAAGCCGTTGAGATCGGCGGCAGGGCCGCTGCCTTCCTGCTCCGCATCGGTGTATGCAAGCGATCCGTCGAGCCCGAAGGGACCGTGCTCCAGCTCGGCGCTGAACTCGAGCCCGCGTGCGTCGATCGCACCGATGTTGCGCCGTTCGCGCAGGTTCGTTCCGATCGTGACGTTGGTGATCGCGTCCTTCACCTTGTTGTCCCATGCGGTCAGCGCGAACCGCACGCCGGGTGAAGCGCGCCAGTCCAGGCCCACGTCGAAGCCTTCGAGCCGCTCGGGCACGAGGTTCTCGTTCGCGCGGGTTTCCACAGGGAACACCACGAACGGCCGGTAGAGTTCGTTGAGTGTCGGCAAGCGCAGGCCGCTGTAGGCGGCGGCGCGCACCTGCAGCCCGGAGGAAAGCGGCATGACCACGCCGCCGCGATAGGAGAACTCCCAGTCGGAGCGATCGGCGAAGGTCGTGTCGGTGCGCACCGTCTCTCCGTCGCCGCTGAGGGCGCGGTAGTAGCCGTCCCTGATCTCGTAGCGATCGGCGCGCACACCGCCGGTCAGGATCACGGGTCCGATTTGCCAGTCGTCCTCGGCGAACAGGCCGAGATCGGTGTTCTCGCCCCCGGCGAAGCGCTGTTCGGTGCGGGCGCCGGTGAATGCCGAGTAGGCATCTTCGAACAAGTCACCCGTGGACTGCCGGAAGTCCGCGCCGAGCCGCAAGGTATGCCCGCCACCCACTGGCGGACGAACTTCGATCTTGCCGCCCTCGCCTTCGGAGGGTGTGTCCTTCTGATCCAGAACCGGTACGAACCGTGTCGAGGAAACGACGACATTGGTGAAGTTGCGCCACTGCTTGTAAGCGATGGCGTCGAACTGCCAGGGGCCGCGGCCGACCACGCGTAGGCTGATGTCCTGCCCCTCGCTCGAGCTGTCGGCCCCTTCGAAGCGCAGCGTGCGGTGGTCTTCGAAAGCGAGCCCGCGCACTTGCAGGGTGATGTCTCCGCCGAGGTCCTGCACCAGCCGCCCGCCGGCCGACCAGCTGTCGAAGCGCGCCCGCGCCGTCGCGGGGACACGCTGGTCCTCGGGCGTGGTGTAGAAGCCCTTGCCGCGGTCCCAGCGGCCGCTGATCGTCGCGTAGCCGTTGCCGACTTCCGGGGCGAATGTACCGGAAAGCTCCGTCTCCGCCCGGTCGTTGATCAGCGCCGATGCGGTGACCAGGCCGAGGTCGGATGCATCCGCGCTGTTGAGCTCGATCGTTCCGGCCAGCGCGCCCGCACCGAACGGGCCCGAGCCGCCGCCGCGCGTCACCCGGATGTTCTCAAGCCGCTCCGGCGCAACCGCGGACAGCGGGATGTAGCCGAAGAACGGGTCGGCCAGCGGAACGCCGTCGAGCAGCACCAGCGCCCGGCTCGTGGCATTGCCGCCGAGCGCGCGCAGCGTGACGCCCTGCGCCGACGGGTTGGACGAGCGGCTGTCCGAGCGGCGGAACTGCTGGAACCCGGCGACCGACGACAGGGCATCCTCCAGTCGGCCGGACCCGGTCGATACGATCCGGTCCCGTTCGAGCACCTGCGTATCGTAGGCCGGGCTGGCCGGCGTGTCCGGCAGGCCCTCCCCCGTGACGACGATCACATCGGGATCGAAGCCGGCTTCCTGGGCGAGCGCCGGGGCGGCGGGCAACAGAAGAGGCGCGAGGGTGAGGTATTTCGGGTTCATGGGCATCCTGTCCGTCGCTTCGTTGACTTTGTCCGGACCGCTAGCCGAGTGCGCTTGCCGTGTCACCCCCGCTTTGGCAGGATGCCCCGCGAACGGGAGAGAACACACGCAATGCGCAGCACCATCGCCGCGGCCCTGCTGATTGCAGGCAGCGCCGCATACGCTCAGGAGAACCGCCCCACAATGGCCAGCACGGCACCCGCGATCGTACCCAAAGTCGCACAGGATCATGAGGCGCTGCTCGCCAGCCCTGACCCGAAGCTCGCCGCCAACAAGCGGCTGGTCTACGACATGTACCGCATCGTGCTGCAGGCGGGCCTGGCGGACCGGGCGGGCGAGTTCATTCGCGAGGACTACGTCCAGCACAACCCGAACGCTGGCCAGGGGCTCGCCGGGGTGCAGGAGTATGTCCGCAGCACACGGCCCGAACGGGAGATCAGGGACAAGCTGGACCTGCCACTGATCCACCTGATGGCGGAAGGGGACTACGTGATGACCAGCTTCGTCCGCCCGGAGAAGGACCAGAACGGCCAGACTTACTACGCCACCTGGTTCGACCTCTACCGCATAGCGGACGGCAAGATCGCCGAGCACTGGGACCCGATGCTCAAGAGCGATCCCAGGATCGACCCGAACGACAAGCGCCTTCCGGCGGAGGATGGCCGGTGATCGTTCCGGAATCCTTCCATTCCGCCTCCGACGATCTGCCCTGGGCGGACGAATGGGCCGGCGATCCCGGCATCAAGCTGAAGCTGCTGATGGCCGACATCGAAGGCGGCCGCTTCGCCGTCCGCATGCTGTTCGCTCCCGGGGTGGAGGTGTTCCCGCACAAGCACACCGGCGAAGTCCATGCCTTCACCTTCGCCGGAGAGTGGACTTACCTCGAGTATCCGGACAGCGCGAGCAACCGCGCGGGATCCTATCTGTTCGAGCCGCCGGGCAGCACGCACACGCTCAAGGTCTCCGATCTCGCCGACGGGTACACGGACGTGCTGTTCGTCATCTACGGCGCGATGCTTCACCTGGACCCGACGAACGGCTCCGTCGTGGCGGTGACCGACGCCGAGAGCGTCCTGCGCGAGTATCCGGAGTTGCTGAGGCAGCAAGGCAAGCCGGTGCCGGAGGTCTTGCCGGTCGGCGGATCGATGGCCTACCGGCCCTGCCCCTGAGCCCCGCGCCGGGCACATAAAAAATGGGACGGATGCCGAGGCACCCGTCCCATCGATTTTCCGCAAAGCGGCTTGGGGTCAAGCAGACTGCAGGTTCACTGCGCTCGTCTTGCCGCGCTTGTCGTTCTCGAGTTCGTAGGACAGGCGCTGCTCCTTATCGAGCGTGCTCATGCCAGCGGCCTGGACGGCCGTCATGTGAACGAAAGCGTCGTTGCCGCCAGCTTCATTGGTGATGAAGCCGTAGCCCTTGGCGTTGTCGAAAAATTTCACGGTGCCGATCGGCATAACAATTTCCTTCGTAAATGCGGAAGCCGGAAGACGGCCTCCTTCAAGCTAGGAGAAGCCAGAGAAGGAAAAAGGAGCCGCAAAGCGCCGTAGACCGTTCAATTTGCGACTGTAGCAAGGCTTATGTAGGGCATCGCCTCGCCGATTGATAGGGGGCGGGGTTTTATTTCTTTCGAAGCGATGTGACCGGAGCTTCCCAACCGTCACCCTGAACTTGTTTCAGGGCCCATTCCGCCCCCGCACGAAGCTATCGGCTCAAGCGGCGTGACCGCGCTTCGCCGGCGAGCACCGAAGGCGCGGCGCGATGGATGCTGAAACGAGTTCAGCATGACGGGAGGGGCAGGCAGTGGCCCAATCTTCCGTCACCCTGAACTTGTTTCAAGGCCCATTCCACCCCCTGCACGGAGCGATCGGTTCAAGCGGCGTGGCCGCACTTCGCCGGCGAGCACCGAAGGCGCGGCGCGATGGATGCTGGAAGCGGAGCTGTGCAAAGCACAAACGAGTCCAGCATGACGGGAGGGGCCAGAGAACGGCCTTTTGCCAACCGTCACCCTGAACTTGTTTCAGGGCCCATTCCGCCACCCGCGCGGAGCGATCGGTTCAAGCGGCATGGCCGCACTTCGCCGGCGAGCACCGGAGGCGCGGCGCGATGGATGCTGGAAGCGGAGCTGTGCAAAGCACAAACGAGTCAGCATGACGGAAGGGGCGAGCGACGGACACAACCTTCCCAACCGTCACCCTGAACTTGTTTCAGGGCCCATCCCGCCACCCGCACGGAGCTATCGGCTCAAGCGGCGTGGCCCCGCTTCGCCGGCGGGCACCGAAAGCGCGGCGCGATGGATGCTGAAACGAGTTCAGCATGACGAGAGGGGCAAGCGTTCGTGCCGAGCGACGTCGAGACACGCGGCGCGGCGTGTCTCGACTACGCTCACACAAACGGAGAGGGTTGCCTAAGAGATAGCTGTCAGAGCCGCGCCGGAGCCCCGTCCAGCAGGATCGTCTTGGTCTCGAGATATGGCCAGAGCCCTTCCTCGCCGCCTTCGCGGCCGATGCCGGACTGCTTAAAGCCGCCGAACGGCATGCCGAACTCCATGCGCATGCCGTTCTGCCCCATCACGCCGGTGCGGACGCGCCGGCTGATGTCGTAAGCGGCCTGCGGATCGGCGGTGAAGACCGAGCCGTTGAGGCCGAAGCTGCTCTCGTTGGCGATGCGGATCGCGTCTTCCTCGTCCTCCGCCGGGATCAGGCAGAGCACGGGGCCGAAGATTTCTTCCTGAGCAATGCGGCTCTGGTTGTCGACGTTGGCGAACAGGGTCGGCTCGATGAAGTAGCCCTTGTTCATATGCGCCGGACGCTGGCCGCCTGTCACGAGGTCGGCGCCGGACTTCTTGCCTTCCGCGACGTACATCTCGACCCGTTCGAGCTGGCGCTTCATCGCCAGCGGCCCAAGCTGCGTTTCTGGGTCGTCGGAGTTGCCGATCTTGATGCCCTTCATCACCTTGGCGATGGCCTCGGCCAGTTCGTCGTGCCGATCGCGGGTGACGATCGCGCGGCTGAGCATGGCGCAGACCTGGCCGCTCATCACGGTGATCGTGTTGCCGAGAATGTTCGCCGCTGCCTCGATCGGGAAATCGTCGCGCACGATCGCGGCCGACTTGCCGCCGAGCTCCAGCGAGCAGCGGGCGATGCGGCTGGCGCAGACTTCGGCGATGCGCTTACCGGCCACGGTCGAGCCGGTGAAGCTGACTTTGTCGATACCGGGGTTGTGGACCAGGTGGTCCGACGCGTCGCGGTCGGCCGGCACCAGGTTGACCACGCCCGCGGGCAGGCCGGCCTCTTCGGCGGCTTCGGCGATGATGTAGGCTTCCAGCGGGGTTTCCGGCGAAGGCTTCATCACGATCGTGCAGCCGGCGATCAGCGAATAGGCGACCTTGTTGAGCATGATGCCGAACGGCGCGTTCCACGGCGCGATGCCGGCCACGACGCCGACCGGCTCGCGCGCGATGATCGCCGTATCGACCGCCTGGCCCTTCTTCTGCTCGACCCAGTCGAAGCTTTCTCCCAGAGCTGCGATGCCCTTCATCTGCATCACCGCGCCGCCGTGCATCATCGGCGCGAAGCTGGCGAGGCCGCCGACTTGCGCGGTCCACGCGGCGGCCAGTTCGGGCACGCGCCGTTCCAGGAGCTCGGCCATCTTCATCAGCATGGCGCCGCGTTCGGCGGGCGGGGTGGTCGGCCAAGGGCCGTGGTCGAACGCCTGGCGCGCGGCCTCGACCGCCCGATCCATGTCGGCCTTGCCGGCCTCGCCGACGCGGGCGACGACTTCCTCGCTGTTCGGGTTGACGATCTCGATGGAGTCGCCGCTGAGCGGGGCGACCCACTCGCCGCCGATGAACAGCTTGTCGGGGTGCCGGATGAAAACGCCTTCGGGGGTCATCTGAAGTCTCCTGTCGTACGCCAGCAAGGAATGGCGCCGGGTTCGGTCCTAGTAATTGCTCAAGATGGTCAGGCTGCGGGAATCGAGCGGTTCGCCCCGCCGCTGCAGTTCCAGTTCGCGCGTCCGCAAGTCGCCCTGAAGGCTGATCAGGTAGGCGTGGATCGCCCGCACCTGTTCCGGACTCAGCCGGTCGTCCCAGCGCGGCATTCCGTTCGGCAGCAGCAGGCCTTCGAGCACGATCTGGTCGAATACCTCGTGGATGTTCGGCGCCATGCGGCGGAGATCGGGCAGGCCGGCGCGCGGCTGGTTGGAATGGCAGATCGAGCAGTTCTCGGTGAACAGCGCCTGCCCTTGCGCCAGCATCGCGGGCGTGACGCCTGCGAGTTGCGAGGGCGGGGGTGGCGCGGGCTCGATCGGCGGTAGTGGCTTGGGCATCGGCACTTCGCCGCCGCCCAGCTTGAACACCAGCAGGCGGTTGGCATTGCCGCGCTGATAGGCGGCCGAATAGCCCGGCACGAAGCCCCAGCCGCCGCCGCCGAAGCCGGTCTGCACGGCGACGTACTGCACGCCGTCGACGCGGTAGGTCATCGGCGCGGCCATGATCGAACTGCCGGTGTCGACCTTCCAGAGCTCTTCGCCGGTCTCCGCATCGCGGGCGACGAGCTCCCCGGCGAGGTTGCCGTGGAACACCAGGCCCGCGGCCGTGGCGAGCACCCCGTAGCGGTCCTGCCACCCGGCGCCGGGCACGGCCCACTTCGTCCTGCCGGTCATCGGGTCGATCGCGCGCAGTTCGTTACTGAACGGCTTGTCCTGGACCCACTGCCACTGCTCGGTCGCCTCCAGCGCCTCGCGCACCGGCGGCGGCAGGCCCGGAGCGGCTGCCTCCAGGTCCGAGGTGAAGATCAGCGCCGAGCCGGCGTTGAGCATCTTCTGCTGGCGCGTCGCGCCCTCAGGTGGCCCGGTCAGGAACATCAGGTTCCCCATGTCGAGCACGTGCGCGAAGTAAGTGTTGCGGCCGGGATCGTAGGCCGCCGGGTACCAGTTGCGGGCGCCCGGGGAGCCGGGGAAGACGATCTTCGCGCCGTCAGTGTAGTCGGATGCTTCGGGCGTCAGGTTCGGCTTGCCAGTCTCCAGGTTCCACCCGTCGGCCCAGCTCGTGCGGACGATTGCGTTCGCGGCCAGCGGCTTGCCGGTCTCCCGGTCGACCACGAAGAAGAAGCCGTTCTTCGGCGTGTGCAGCACCACCGGGCGGACATTTCCGCCGCCGGTGTCGACTTCGGCCAGGATCATCGGCTGGGTGGCCGTGAGGTCCCAGTTGTCTTGTGGCGTCTCCTGGAAATGCCACTTGAGCTCGCCGGTTTCACGGTCGAGCGCGACCAGCGAGTTGAGGTAGAGGTTGTCGCCCCCGCCCGGCGAGCGGATCGCCTGCGGATAAGGCCCGCCGTTGCCGACGCCGACGATCACCTGGTCGAACACCGGATCGTAAGTGATCGCGTCCCAGGCCGTCCCGCCCAGGCCGATGTCCCAGGCGCTGTCCTTGCTCCAGGTCTTCAGCGCGGCTTCCAGCGCCTTGCTTTCCTGCGGCCCTTCGGCCGGGTTGCGGGGCACCGTGTAGAAGCGCCACTCCTCGTCGCCGTCGCTCGTATCGTAGGCGGTGACATAGCCGCGGGTGTCGTATTCCGCACCAGCATTCCCGATGATCACCAGGTCCCCGGCGATCTCCGGCGCGCCGGTGATCGTGTAGCCGCGGCTCTTGTCGACGATCGTATCGACTTGCCACTCCACGGCCCCGGTCTTGCCGTCGAGCGCGTAGAGCACGCCGTCCAGCGCGGCGACGAACACCTTTCCGTCATGCACCGCCACGCCGCGGTTGGCCTGGTCGCAGCAGGCCCAGCGGTTCACTTGCATGTCCACTTCAGGGAGGAAGGTCCACAGCTCCTCCCCGGTCGCGGCGTTCAGCGCGTAGACCCGCCCGAGATTGCCGGAGGTGTACATCACCCCGTCGATCACCACCGGCGTGGCTTCCTGCACGCGCGAGGTGCCGAGGTCGTACTCCCAGGCAAGGCCGAGCTCGCCGACGTTCGCTGCCGAGATATCCGTCAGGCGCGAGAAATGGCTTTCCGCCCAATCGCCACCGGGATTGTTCCAGTCGTCGCCGGCGCCATAGACGCTGGTGTCGATGTCCGGCGCCGAGCTGCCCGAGCAGGCGGCCAGCGCGAGCGACGCCGCAAGAAAAAGCGCCCTCATATCGGCCAGGTGCTCCGGTACTGCTCCATGACCGACCGCAAAGTGCGCGGCTTGCGGCCGGTAATGCGCTCGACGTCGTCGGACTCGATGTCCATGAAGCCTTCGCGGATCGACTGGCCGAACGTGACCATGCCCTCGCTCGCCCACGGGATCGGCCCGTCCGGCACGACGTCGGACGCTTTGCGCGCCACGCCGAGCGAGTCGAAGTAGGCGTACATGCCTTCGTCGTCGACCATCTCGACTTCGATCGGCTTGCCCGCCATGTCGGAGACTAGCGCCATCGCATCGGGCAGGGTCCAGAGCTCCGGCCCGGTCACGTCGTAGGCCTTGTTCTCGTGCCCCTCCTGGGTCAGCACGCCGACCGCGATCGCCACGCAGTCGTCGCGGCTAACGATCGGCACGCGGCCTTCGCCGGCGTTCTCCGGCTTGTGGCCGGCCTGAAGCGCCGGGATCGCCATCGCCGTGGCCACGGCTTCGGCGTAGAGACAGTTGCGCAAGTGCGTCCAGGCCAGGCCGGACTGCTCGATCATCCGCTCGGTCGCGAGGTGGTCGAACTGCTCCACCGAAGGGTTGTTCGGCGCACCGCAGCCCAGGATCGACGTGTAGACGACGTGCTTCACGCCCTCCGCCGCGGCCGCCTCGACCGCATTGGTGTGCTGCTCGACCCGCGTGCCGACCCGCGTGGTCGAGATCAGCAGCATCCGCTCGCCGCCCGCCATCGCGGAGCGCAAGCTGGCAGGATCGTCGAAATCGGCGCGGCGCACATCCGCGCCCTGCTCGGCGAACTCGCTGAGGCTCTCCGGCGTGCGCGTCAGGAGGATCAGGTCCTCGGCCGCGACCTTCTCCAGCAGCAGCCTGGCTGCCGCAGTTCCGAACTGCCCGGACGCCCCGGTGACGATGATCTTGCCCAACGAATCTCTCCCGTGCGGACATCCCAAGCCCGCTTGGCGGCAATCATAACGAGTGTTACGGTTGAGGCAACTGGAGGAGGATAGCCGTGACCAAGATCGCCATCGAAGACCGCCTTGCCCTGCAGGACCTGATCGCCGCCTATAGCTGGGCGCTCGACACCGGCGATACCGACGCGCTGGTCGAATGCTTCACCGAAGACTGCGTCATGAGCGAAGAAGTCTTCGAAGATCCCGACATCTGGGAAGGGCACGAGGGCATCCGCGGACTGATGAACCACTACGCGGGCGCCCCCGGCTTCCCCGGCCGCCAGCACCACGTGACCCAGGTGCAGTACGTCCCGCAAGACGACGGCAGCGTGAAGATGCGCGGCTTCGCTTTCGTCACCGAATGCGAAGGCGAACCGCCCTACGTCCTGCGCTTCACCGGCTGGTACGACGACCACGCGGTCAAAGGCGCTGACGGCCAGTGGCGCTTTCGCCGCCGCACGGTGCGCCTGTGGGATGGCGAAGTGCTGCAGAACTTCCCCGGCCGCGGGCAGTGGGTCGCGAGGAAGCGGCCGGAGTCGCTGATCATTCGGAAGTAGATGGGTCCGAAACAGAGGCGATAGCGCTCGGAGCAGCGGTAGGTTCGGTTATCGTGATGCGATGCCGATCCACCGGATCAGTCCTCATGCTCGCGTCTTGCGCCGCAACCCCACTGAGGTGGAGAAGCGGCTCTGGCGGCACTCGCGCAATCGCGGGCTCGGCGGGTTCAAGTTCCGCTTTCAGGCGACCGTCGGGCCGTATGTCGCGGACTTCCTCTGCGCCGAGAAGCGGTTGATTGTGGAGCTTGATGGGGGGCAGCATGGCGGCGCATGCGATGTGGCGCGGACTGCGCGGCTGGAGCGGCTTGGGTATTGCGTGATCCGGTTCTGGAACTTCGAGGTGAATGAGAACCTCGATGGGGTGCTGGAGCGAATCCTGGCCGAATGCGAAGCGCGGCCTTCGCGGTTTCGCCCGCCGCCACCCCCGCCCTCATCCAAGCTTCGCTAGCTCGCTTCGCTCGCAAGCTGCGCTATCCTTCTCCCACCAGTGGGAGAAGGGGTCCGGGCAGCACACACTTCCTACTCGACACCCCTTCTTCTACCACCAGTGGGAGAAGGAGTTAAGGCTATCACTTGTCGGCACCACTTCTTCTCCCACTCGTGGGAGAAGGATACGGAGGCTTGGCAACTTGTTGCCTAGCCGAAGTTGGATGAGGGCTCCGGCGCTACCTCAGCGGCGCCAACACCCACCCGAGCACCAGCCCAGCATCGCTCCGCCCGGGAGCAACACTACCAAGCATCGCTCCGCCCGCCGCACCCGGCTTCACCGCAAACTCCGCCAACGCCTCGACCCATCCCTGCCCCGCAGCACTCGCCAACCGCCCAAGCGACTGCCAGCCGGGCGAGCACTCGTGCCCAGCACACTGCCCGACCCGACCATACACCGTCGCAGCAGACCGATATCTAGCCTCGCGCGCGACATCCTCGATCAGGATGAAGTCGGCGTGGCGGCTCACCCCGGCGATCAGAGCCGGCCGCTCCGCGAGCAGGCCTTTCGCGAAGCGCACACGATCGCCCTCGATTGCCCGCACCTCTCCACCGCGCTGCTCGCCCGCCGCAGCGAATCGCCGGCCCGCCTCCAACGCCGGATCGTGCAGCAAAACCGAGCGCTCCCCATGCCGCCAGCGCCAGTGGGCGAGCCCCGCGACCGTCGGCACTGCCAGCGCGCCGGCGAGCGCGCCGCGCCTTGTCACGCGGATCATCGCGCCGCCTCGTGCGGGCCGGCTGCGAGGTAATCGGCGATGGCCTGCAGCTCTGCGTCACTAACTTCGCCGCGCGGGATCGGCGGCATGTTGCCGATCCCCCGGCGGGCGGCGACAATCACATACTGCGCGGCGAGGTTGTCGCGCGCTTCGAGAAGCGCCGGCTGCACCCGCCGTGCAAGCAGGCCAGTGCCCATGCCGTTCGGGCCGTGGCAGCTCATGCAGTGCTCGACGTACAGCGCCTCTCCGCCACTCGCGCCGGAGCGGCTCGCCAGGGTGATCGGCTTGGGAGCGGGCGGCGGCCCACCGGCGGGCGGCGGGGCGGCGGCGTTGGCGTGGGGCGCCGAACCGGTGGGCTGCTCGCCCGCAGCCGTTTCCGCTCCGCCGTCCTGCGCGGAAGCCGCGCATCCGGCCAGAGCCAGTGCAGCCAGCACAGCCGTCGTCCCGGACCTGATCCGGGACCGCTGGCCCCGTGGTGCGTTCAGCAGGGTTCCGCCCGGAAGCCCGCGATCCCGGCGTTCGCCGGGATGACGATCGATGTTCATGCCCTGCCTCCGAGGCCCTTCGGCCAAATCCCGTTCTTGCCCGGCGCGAGGATGCCGTTCGGATCGAGCGCGTCCTTCACCTTGCTGTTGAGCTTGCCGAGCGCGCCGCCGTTCCAGTCGTAGCTGTCCGCCACCAGGTCCATGTAGTCGAGGTGCGTGCGGTACTCGCCGTAGCCTTGCGCCTTCGCGTCCGCGACGAGCTGGCGGAAGAACGGATCGACTTTGGCCATCATCGCCGGATCGTCCTTGTTGAACAGCATCGCGTTGACGTTGGTCAGGTGCCGCTCGCCGAAAGCGAAGCTGCCCTGGTAGTCCATGCCGTATTCCTTGTAGCGCGCATAAGTCCGCTGGAACTGGGCGAGTGCCGCGCTGCCGCTCTGCGGGATGATCGGGCTGAAGCCGATGTGCCCGCCGCGTCCGCCGTACCAGTTGGCGTTCTGCATCGGGAAAGTGATCGGCGTGCCGGTCCAGCCGGAATACTCCATCGGCTCGCCCTTGCGCCAGGTGGTCGGCTTGATGAGCATCGGGTTGATGTCATTCATCGCCTTCTCGAGCACTTTGTAGGCCGCCTTGTTGACGTCCTCGCGCCCGTAAAGCCGCAGCGAAACGCCCCACCAGCCGAGCCCGAAGCGCTTGCGGATGGCATCGATCACGTGATCTTCCAGCGCGCCGGGCTTGTCGGTCCACTCGTCGCGCGTGGTCGCCACGGCAGCGGCGCGCAGCCAGTTGCCGATGCTGGGGCTCTGCTGCAGCACCCGTTCACGCCGCAGCGGCCCGATGGTGTCGACCATTGCCTTGAGATCCTCGGGCCGGTCGAACTCGACGTCCATGCCCATCAGGCTCTCGGGCTCCGGCATCAGCCACATGCCCATCTTGGTCACGACGCCGAAGTTGGATTGCACGAACATCTGGTCCCACCCGGGGCCGAAGCCGAACGGATAGGCCTGCCACGTGGGCGCGTTCGAGAAAGCGCCCATGCCGGTGCGCACCACTTCGCCGGTCGGCAGCACGACCTCCAGGCCGCAGATGTTCTTGGTGTGCTCGCCGTAGGGCGTGTAGCCTACGCCGCGGTCGAGCGCGTTGCCGACGACCGAGCCCCACGAGTTGCCCGGGGTCGACAGCCAGTACGGCAGGTTGTTCGCCTGAATGTAGTCGTAGAGATCGTAGAACCCGACGCCGGGTTCGAGCAGCACGGTGCCGAACTCCTCGTCGAACTCGATCTTCTTCATGCCCGAAAGGTCCATGACCACGCTGCCCGACAGCAGCGGCGCGCTGCCGCCGTAGCCCAGGTTCTTGCCGCGGCTGATCGGCCACAGGGGCAGGCGGTACTGGTTAGCGACCTTCAGCGCCGCCTGCACTTCCTCCACTGTCGTCGGCGCGATCGCGCCCGCGGGAAGGTGGGCGCTGTCCTGGACGGCGAACTTATCCTGGTAAGTGACTCGGTCGAGATCCTCGAAGAACACTTTGCCGGCGCCGAGCGCGCTCTCGAACGCGCGCTGCGCCTGCGTCAGCTTCTGCAGCGTGAAGTCCGGTGGAAGTGGGGCGTCTGCCATGATGAAGTGCCTTCGTGTCCTTTCCCGCGCCGTGGCCGCTCCATCGCGACTTTAACGGTCGTTACTTTTCAGCTACCGCTTGCCGGAGTCAAGTCAGCCCTCGCATAAGAGGGGGACGAGGGGAGGATTGCATTGGCCACGCGCGATGAACTCTACGCTGCGCTCGACCGCTATCTGGACGCGCTCCTGGCGCACGATCCCGGGCCGCTCGACTGGACTTCGGATGCGCTGACGACCGAGAACAACGTCGCGCTCGAGCCCGGCGACGGGCTGTGGAACACGATCACGGCACGCGGCCCTTACGACTTGCGCTTCGCAGACGAGGTGACCGGCCAGGTCGCGCTGTTCACCACTGTCACGGAGACCCGCGACACCTCCGGCGCGTGCATACGGATCGGCCTGCGCGGCGACGCGATCGCCGAGGTCGAGACGATCGTCGTGCGCCAGGCGGACGAGGCGCTGGTCTTCCCGGACCCGAAGTTCGAGCGCAAGCCGGTAATGGAAACCCCGGTGCCGGAAAGCGAGCGCTGCTCGCGCGCCGAGATGATCGCGCTCGCCGACGGATATTTCTCCACGCTCGAGAAGAACGACGGCTCGATCCACACGACGTTTCACCCCACCTGCAACCGCATCGAAAACGGCGTGCAGACGACCAACAATCCCGACTTCTTCGTGCCGGTGGCCGGCCTGCCATGCGAAGAGCAGCTCCGCCTCGGCAACTACCGCTACGACGACCGCCTGCGTGCCCGCCGCTTCCCGCTGGTGGACGAGGAGCGCGGCATCGTGTTCGCCCACGGCTTCATCGACCACTGCGGCACACTCGGCGAATACGAGCTGACCGACGGCACTAGGGTGAGCAGTCCCATCCGCCGGCCGCACACGTTCTACCTCTCCGAAGCCTTCAAGATCCGCTCCGGCGCGATCGAGCAGATCGAGGCGAACTTCATCACCGTCCCCTACCACATGCCCTCTCCATGGGATGCGCGATGAGAACGAACCGCTTTCCCTGTTCCGTTCGCCCTGAGCTTATCGAAGGGCAGTCCTTGCTTTCGGCGCTGCGCCTGAAGAAAGAGCGGTCCTTCGACAAGCTCAGGACGAACGGGACTATGTGCGGTTCGGTTTGGGCGAGGACGGTATGACCGGCACCCACCGCTTTCTCCCCCTCGCCCTTCTCGCCGTCGTCATGCTGATCGATGGCTACGATCTCAACGCGATGGCCCTGGCGATTCCGTGGCTCGCGCCGGAGCTGGGGCTGGCGCCGACCGCGTTTGCCGTCGTGCAATCGGCCGATCTTCTCGGGCTCGGTATCGGGGCGCTGCTGGTCGCGCCATTGGGGGACCGGATCGGCCGCAAGCCGATCATCGTCGGCGGCTGCTTCGGCATCGCCGTAGCCACGCTAGCTACGGGGCTATCGAACGACACCACCGCATTCGCGATCTGGCGCCTGCTGACCGGGACGGCCCTGGGCGCCTGCCTCGCCAACGTCTCCGCGCTTTCGGCGGAGCTCGCGCCGGCGGGCCGGCGGTCGACCGTCATGGCGATCGTTTCGGCCGGGATCGCGATCGGCGCGATGCTGGCCGGGTTCACCGCGCCCGAAGTGGTCGGGCTGGGAAGCTGGCGGATGCTGTTCTTCCTGCCTGCCGCGCTGGCTTTCCTGCTGGGTCTGGCACTGATGGTGGTGCTGCAAGGCGGCCGGCCCGCTCACACGCGCGCACCCTCGGCCGCCAAAGTTCCACTGGTGGAGCTTCTCCGCCCGCCGCTGCTGTTCCCGCTCATGGTCTTCGCGATGACCTACATGATCAACGCGATCGCGCTCTACATGCTGGTGCGGTGGACTCCTGTGCTCCTGCCGCAGGCGGGGTTCAGCGTGGACCTGGCCGCGCGCATCCAGGGGCTGCTGCAGGGCGGCGGACTGGTCGTCGGGATCGGCCTCGCCTTCCTGCTCGACAGGTGGAAGGCCGGGCTGACTCTGGCGCTCGGCTATGCGGTCGTCGCGGCCAGCCTCCTGGCGATCTGGGCGACCCCCGCGCAGGCGCTGACCTGGGGGGTTCTCCTGCTGGTCGCCGGCGGAGGCATCACCGGCATCCACACCGCGCTGATGGCGCTGAGCCCCAAGCTGTTCCCCAGCCGCGTGCTCTCCACCGCCATCGGCGCCGCGGTGGCGATTTCACGGATCGGGGCAATCGCCGCGCCGGTCATGGGTGCGGCCCTGATCGACCGGGGCATCTCGCCGGCCGGCTATTTCCTGGCGCTGGCGATCCCGGTCGTGATCTGCGCGGGTCTGGTTCTGCTGGTGCCGCGAGCCATCCGGGCCGGCGGCGCGGAACCCGTCACGGCCTGAAGTCGAGCCCGCCCACCCGCTCGGCGAAGCGCCAACCTTCCGCCGTGCGCACGATGCGGTCGCGGAACGTGCCGATCAGCGGAGACTTCGGATCCATGGCCGGCAATTCGCCGGGCTGCGCCGGTTCACCCTGGTAGAGCACGATCACGCTGAAAGCCCGCGCGGAGTCCGGCCCTTCGACGTCCACCACGGTGTTGGCGATCACGTGCCGCTGCGCCCGCGCCGGGCGCGCCAGGAAGCTCTCGAGGATCGCCGCCCGCCCCTCCACGAACGCGTCCGGCTTGCTCGGCCGGGCGAAGCGCGCATCCTCGGTGTAGAGCGCAGCGACCGCCTGCCAGTCCTGCGCGTCGTTGAGATTGACGTAGAGCTTGATCAGCCGCTCGCAATCCGCCTCGATGGCGCGGCGTTCGTCTTCGGTCATGCGTCCTGGTCCTCTGCCGGCTTGGTGCTCTCGATGAACAGCGAGCGGCCTTGTTCGTCCTGGGCTTCGAGCCGGGCGATCAGCTTGCCCAGCAGCTCGTCGAGCTTGGCGATATCGGCTTCGGGCAGGCCGTCAACCAGGTAGTCGGCCACGAGCTGCGTCTGCGGGCGCATGACCTCGTAGAGCCGTGCGCCCTCCTCGGTCAGGCGCAGGACCTTGCGGCGGCGGTTGCTCGGGTCGGTCTCCACCTTGATGCGCCCGTTGCGCTCGAGCGTGGCGACCGCGCGGCTCACGCTCATCGCGTTGACGCCGGTGTGCTCGGCCAGTTCGTGGCTGGCGCTGGCTCCGGTGCGGCCGATCGCCATCAGCAGGCGGAACTCGTTGAGGCTGATGTTGTAGCGGTGCGACAAATGCGTCGAGAACGGCGCCATCAGCCGGTTGGTCAGCTTGAGCAGGCGGTGCAACGTGCCGACCCGGCCGGCCGGTTCGCTGATCCCCGGCTTCCGTTCCGCGACAGCATCGCGGTTCTCTTCCTTGCTGGCCAAACCCCGCTCCCCGGTTGCGTTCGCTCAAGCCGAACCTTGTCACCAATGTAACAGGTGTTACGGTTCGGCGCTAAAGAATCAAGGGAGACCGGGGCCATGGGTGCCTTTCCGCAGACGATCCACTTCATCGGCAGCAACACCCCGCGGCGACTGGAGATTTCCGTCCGCAATCTCGACGTCGAGGGCCAGATCCCGCGCGAGATCGAAGGGGCGTTCTTCCGCGCAGTGCCGGACAGCGCCCATACCCCGATGTTCGAGGACGACATCGCCCTTAACGCCGACGGAATGGTGGCGCGGTTCAACTTCGAGAACGGCGCGGTCGATTACGACATCAGGTACGTCGAGACCGAGCGCTACAAGGCCGAGAAGAAGGCCCGCCGCGCGCTGTTCGGCCGCTACCGCAATCCTTTCACCGACGACCCGAGCGTCCAGGGTGTCGACCGCACCGTCGCCAACACCACGCCCGTGTGGCACGGCGGCCGCTTGTTCATGACCAAGGAAGATGGCCGCGGCTACGAGATCAACCCGCACACGCTCGAAACGGCGGGCAAGTGGGACTATTACGGCGCGCTCCGCTCGGAGACGTTCACCGCCCACCCGCGCATCGATCCGGAGACGGGCGAGATGTTCTTCTTCGGCTACGAGGCCGGCGGCCTGTGCAGCCTCGATGTCGCCTACGGCATCGCCGACAAGGACGGCAACCTCACCAGCGAGCAGTGGTTCGAGCAGCCCTATTGCGCGACGATCCACGACTTCGTGATCACCGGGAAGTACGCCATCTTCCCGATCTTCCCCACGCTCGCCGACCTCGAGCGGCTCAAGGCCGGCGGCCCGCACTGGGCCCACCATCAGGACCTCGAAAGCTGGATCGGGATCATGCCGCGCTACGGCAAAGTCTCGGAAATGAAGTGGATCAAGGGTCCGCCGGGCGTCTCCTCTTTCCACCAAGTCAACGCCTACGACGACGGCGACCTCGTCCACATCGACTTGTGCCTGACCGAAACCAATGCGTTCGGCTTCATGCGCGAAGCCGGCGGGATCGACAAACCCCAGCAGGAAATCCAGGGCGCGCTGACCCGCTGGACGATCGACATGTCCCAAGCCGACCCGCAGATCCACGAGCGGCCGCTCGGCCCTCCGGGAGACCTGCCGCGGCTGGCGGACGCCGACCAGGGGCGGCCCTACAGCCATGCCTGGTACCTCAGCATGAACCCGCAAGGCGGACCGCCGATGCCCGGCGGCCCGGTCGGCGCCAACTTCAACGCGCTGCTGCGGATCGAAGTCGGCAACGGCCGCCTCGAACTGATGGGCGTGCCCCCCGGCGCGGCGATCAGCGAGCCGGCCCACGTGCCCTCGAGCGAGCCCGGCCATGACGGCTGGCTGCTGAGCGTGATCGACATCCCGAACCACCCCGACCCCTCACAGCAAGTGCCGGGCGACTACACGTCCGAGCTGTGGATCATCAATGCGGGCGAGGTGGCGAAAGGCCCCGTCGCCAAAGTCCGGACCGGCCTGCCCCTGCGCAGCCAGGTCCACGGCACCTGGGTCAGCCGCGAAAAGCTGAACGCCAGCAAGCTGCAGGCGTAAGGCCTGATCCAAATCCTCCCGCCCCCTCCTCTTCAGAGGAGGGGCAGCGAGACTTGGTGAGCCGCAGGCGAACCTAGTCGCAGCGGGGTGGTGGAGGCGTCTCGCGGGGCTTGTTTTATGCGCTCGCAGAGGCGCAGAGGCGCGGAGGGAAAGTTGTGAACCTCTCCCCCAACGTCATTCCCGCGAAAGCGGGAACCCAGGGTCCATGGGCCCCCGCTTTCGCGGGGGTGACGAGCTGTGAGACTTGCCGGCTTGAGATGATGAGCGTCTCGACATTCCTCTCTGCGCCTCTGCGCCTCTGCGAGCGCGAAATCCTCCGCGTCTCCGCGTGAACACTAAGGCGGAGTCGCACTGCGCCTCCACCACCCCCAACCCCCTCCTCTTTTCCCGCGCTTACTCAACGGCAACCTTCCGAAGGCCCAGACGCAGAAAAGGCCCCGCCGGATGAGCCGGCGGGGCCCTTCTCGTTTGCAGCGAGGATCAGACCGCGGTGGCTTCGGCCGACGGTGCGTTCTTCTTGGTCAGCGCGTTGGCGAGCATTTCGGAAACGTAGCCAAATGCGGCGCCGATAATCACCGAGCAGACGACCGGCAGGAGGGCTTCCTGCGGGGTCCGCTCCTGCAGCAGGATCGGGCCGGCGATCGAGGCGAAGCCGTAGACGCTCGCCGGGATCGTCGAAAGCAGGCCGACGGCCGAGGACAGGCAGATCAGCGCCGCGCCGAGGCCGACCGCGATCGGAGCGGCCATCGTGCCGAGCCCGGCGAACGCCCCGCCGGCGAGGATCACCGCGACCATGCCGACCAGCGCGCCCCAGGTCATGCAGGCCACCGTCGTGGTGCTGCCCTTGACGCCGCCACCGGAGTGGAAGTGGCAGCCCCAGGCGATGAACGAGATCCAGACGAGCCCCGCCAGGCTGGTTGCGGCAAGCGGGCCAACATAAAGCCAGGTGTCGATGACGGCGAGCACGCCGACGGACAAGGCAAGTGCGAAAAGTGCAGGCATATTGAACTCCCCCGAGCGACATTTTTGTCGTTGTCGTTGTGTTTGTCTGGTCGCGGCTCTCCCCGGACCGGGGCCGAGACTATCGCTCCCGAGCGCCCGCGTCCAGCCGCAGCCGCTCGCCGGTTTGGGTTTGTCCGGGTGCCTCCGGTTCTGTCACCCTGAACTCGTTTCAGGGCCCATTTCTTCGCCTGCGCGGAGCCCGCGGTTGAAGCGGCCCGACCGCACGCCAGCGCCAACCGGCGCGCTCCGAGCTTGCGGCCCGATGGATGCTGAAACGAGTTCAGCATGACGATGGTGGCTGCAGGCGCCAAGCCTGCTCCACCTCTCCCCAACCGTCACCCTGAACTTGTTTCAGGGCCCATTTCTCCGCCCGCCCGGAGCCTGCCGTTACCGTGAGCCAGCGACACCCGGCACGCTCCGGAACAGACGGCGCCGAGGATACCGCCAGTCCCTTCAGACCAGCGCGTAGTACCGCAGCAGGTTGCCGTCGCTGCGCCGCTCGCCGACGCCGATGAAGACGTGCTTGGTCAGCCAGTCGTGTTTGCCCACGGGGCATTCGAACGTCGGGTTGCCGCGCAGGTAATACTCCTCGTGCGGCACGGGTTCGCCGCCCTTGAAAGCCCAGTCGCGCAGGCGCTCCATCGTGTCCGGCTTGCGCCCCCACAGGAAGCCGCGGTTGTTGAGGAGGATCACGGTGCCGTCATCCTCCTCAAGCAGATAGCGGGCGTCGAACACCGCCACATCGTCGGGCCGGAAGTAGGCGTAGTCGCCGCCCGATCCGGGGATCGCCCGCCCCTTCAGTTGCGGGCCTTCGAACGTGCCGCCCTTCACCAGAACGGCCGTGCGCATGCCGCCGCTGGGGTGCGGCGCGATCGTATGGACCTCGGGGAAAGTCAGCCGCACTTCCATCGCGAGTTCGAGCCGCGGGTTGTCGATGTCCGAGAACGGCGGGGTGAATGGGGTCGTGTCGTTAAACTCGGGCATCAGCGCAACTCCAGCAGGCCGCCGTCGACGAACAGGTTGGCGCCGGTGATGAAGCTGGCGTCCTCGCTGGCGAGGAACAGCACGGCTTTGGCCACTTCCTCGCTCGTCCCCATGCGGTGCATCGGGATATTCTCGATCATCATCTCTTTCAGCTTTTCCACGTCGGCGTCGCTCATTCCCGGATTGCGGTAGAGCAGCGGCGTCTCGATCGGCCCCGGGCTGACCATGTTCAGGCGGATGCCTTCCGCGACCAGTTCCTTGGCGAAGACCTTCATCGCCATGTGGAGCCCGGCTTTCGCCGCCGAGTAAGTGCCGTTGCCCTCGATCGCGCCGTGCGCGCCGATCGAGCCGGTGACCACGATCGAGCCGCCCTTGCCCATAATCCTCAGCGCCTTCTGCACCGCGAACACGCAGCCCTTCAGGTTGATCGAGTGGACATGGTCCCAATCCGCTTCGGTGATCCCGCGCAAGGGCGCGAACCCGCCGACCCCTGCGTTGACGTAGAGCACGTCGATGCGGCCATCCGCCGCTTCAACCTGCGCCACCACCTCCTCGGTGGAGCCGACATCGGCAATGTCCGATTGGTGCCCCGTGCTTCGCGGGATCGCGGCCGCAGCCTGGTCGATCGTCTCCCGATTGCGCCCGGTGAGATGGACCCTCGCCCCCTCCGCCGCGAAAGCTTTCGCCGCCGCCAGCCCCATACCGCTGTTGCCCCCCAGCACGAGTACGACTTTGTCCTTGAACCTCATATCACTCCCCAGACCTGCTCACCACGATGCAGGTACCAAGCCTGCACCCACCTCTCTCGAACCGTCACCCTGAACTCGTTTCAGGGCCCATTCCTCCGTCCGCACGGAGCCGGCAGTCGAAGCGCACCCCGCTGAAAGCAAACGCCAGCCACCATGCTCCGCGCTCGCGGCCCCATGGATGCTGAAACGAGTTCAGCATGACGAGTTTGGCAGGAGTGGCGGTTCATTTCCCTACCCACAGCACCCACCACTCCCCTCCCGTCACCCTGAACTCGTTTCAGGGCCCATTCCTCCGCCCGCGCGGAGCCCGCAGTCGAAGCGCGCCCGGCCGAAGCAAACGCCAGCCATCGTGCTCCGCGCTCGCGGCCCGATGGATGCTGAAACGAGTTCAGCATGACGAAACTTTGGCAGGGAGACTTCCATCAAAACTGCGAGATCGGGTTCGGCCCGCCATCGACGACGTCCTGCATCACGTCCCAGTGCTCCGCAATCATCCCGCCTTCGATGCGGAAGATGTCGATCACCGCCCAGCCCGGATCGCCCGGCCAGCGGCGCACGTGGTAGTGCACCGTGACATGGTCGCCATCGACAAACGCCCGCTTCACGTCGTGCACCGCTTCCGGCGTCTGCTCGCGGATCATGTCGAGGAACGCCTTCAGCGCCTCGCGCCCCGGCGCGGCCATCTGGTTGTGCTGGATGTAGTCCGGCGAAATGAACCGCTCGACGGCGGCCGAATCCATCGGGTTCAGCACGTGCTCGAACATATCGAGCACCAGCTTGAGATTCGCCTCTTCCTGCGCCGTGCGGCTCATGCGGCCTCGCGCCGGCGGGGCAGTTCGGCGGCCGGAAGCACTCGGCCCTTGATCAGGTCGGCCGCTTTCTCGCCTACCATGATGCACGGCAGGTTGGTGTTGCCGCCGGGCACGGTCGGCATGATCGAGGCGTCGGCGACGCGCAGGCCCTGGACGCCGATCACGCGCAGTTCGCTGTCGACCACCGACTGCTCGCCCATGCCCATCGCGCAAGTGCCGACGGGATGCTGGGCCACATAGCAGCTCGCGCGGATATAGGCGTCCAGCTCGTCGTCGGACTGGACTTGCGCGCCCGGCGTGCGCTCATCCCGCAGCAGGTCCGCCATCGGCGCAGTGCCGTAGATCTTCCGCGCCGCGCGCACCGCATCGCGCATCTGCGCCCGGTCGCCTTCGGTATCGAGAATGTTGAGCGTCACCGCAGCGACTTCGCGCGGGTCGGCGCTCTTCAGCTCGACCCAGCCGCGGCTTTCCGGATGGAGCTGCACCAGCCCGGCCCAGAACACGTGCTCCTGCACCGCCTTGATGCCCGGGAACCAGGTCTGCGCGTCGAAGCGGATCGGGTTGACCATGATCTGCAGGTCGGGCCGCTCCAGCTCCGGCCGGGTGCGGATCACCACGTTGCAGCTATTGACCTGGTAGGCCATCGGTCCGGTGCCGAAAACCGCCCAGCGCAGCGCGTTGAGCGCGATCCGGTCCCACCGCAGCTGGTTGAGGAAAGTGACCGGCTCCCGCGAATTCCACTCGAGCGAGGCGGTCGGATGTTCCTGCAGGTTGCGGCCGACGCCCGGGCTGTCGTGGACCACGGCGACGCCGTGCTCCTTCAGGTGCGCCGCCGGCCCGACGCCAGAAAGCATGAGCAGGTGCGGCGAATTGTAAGCCCCGCCGGAAAGGATCACCTCCTTGCGCGCGCGGATCACCTGCGGCCCGTCTGGCCCTTCGATCTCGACACCGACGCAGCGTTTCCCTTCGAACACCACGCGGTGGACGAGCACGCCGGAGCGCACGTCGAGATTGCGCCGGCCGAGCGCCGGCTTGATGTAAGCCGATGCCGCGCTGACCCGGCGTCCCCGGCTGTCGACGGTCATCTCACCCCGGGCAAAGCCCTCGGCCTGATCGCCGCAGAGATCTTCGCTGGTGGCGAACCCGGCCGCTTCGGCGGTCTCCATCATCCGCTCGTGGTGGAGGACGTCGAGGTCGATCGGCTTGATCTGGACCGGTCCGCCCTTCCCGTGGAACGTCCCCTCGCCGCGCCAGGAATCCTCCAGCTTGCGGAAGTACGGCAGGACATCGGCGAACGACCAGCCCCGCGCGCCCATTTGCGCCCACTGGTCGTAGTCACCGGGGTGGCCGCGCATCGCGAACATGCCGTTGATCGAGCTCGACCCGCCCATCACCTTCCCGCGCGGAAGCGGCAGGCGCCGTCCGTCGAGGTTCGGCTCCGGCTCGGTCATATAGGTCCAGTTGAAGCGCGGATCGGGCATCGCTTTCAGGAACGCGAGCGGCATCTTGAGGTACGGATGCTCGTCGCGCCCGCCGGCTTCCAGCAGCAGCACGTTGGTGCCCGCATCCTCGCTCAGGCGCGCCGCCACGACGCACCCGCTGCTGCCCGCACCCACCACGATGTAATCGAAACAATCGCCGCTCTGCTCGGCCATTCACGCTCTCCCGCGGGGCTCCCGTCCACGGGCCGCCTTGCCTCCTTGCTAACGGTCGTTACTATCATGTGCAAGGAGAGCGATCATGACCCGCGAAGATTACGAGCGCTACGCCGCCGCCTTCAACGCACGCGACTACGATACCGTGTTCGACTTCTATGCCGAGCGGCCGAGGATGGCCTTCTTCAAGGTGGAGATCACCACGCGCGAGCAGTTGAAGGATTTCTACGGCTTCCTGCACCAGTTCGTGAAGGAGACCGTCACCGTGGAGCGCTTCGCCGGCAGCGACGAACTCGCGGCGGTGGAGGGGATCGTGCGGGTCGAGGGCATCGCCGACCTGACGCCGGAAATCCTTGCGGGGCGCGGGCTCGGCCAGTTCTTCCCGATCGCGAAGGGAGAAGTGCAGGAGATGCGGCAATACATCCACTACCACCTGAAGGACGGCAAGATCGAAAGCGTCGGCTGTGCGCTCGTCGCCTAGAGCTTTTCACCCTTGCGGAATTTTCGCATACCTGAAATACCGGCCAGGATGATCAAGACCACACACGTCGGCAGCCTTCCGCGCGGCCCCGAACTCGTACCGCTGCTTCTCGCCCGCGACAAGGGTGAGGCCTACGACGAAGCCGAGTTCGACCGCGTGGTCCAAACCGCCGTCGATTCCGCCGTCGCACGGCAGGTGGAAGCCGGCGTTTCTGTCGTCAGCGACGGCGAGCTCGGGAAGGTGGGGTACTCCACCTATATCATCGAGCGCCTCTCCGGCTTCGGCGGCAACACGCCTCGCAAGCCGGCCAAGGACCTCGCCCAGGTGCCGGAGCTTGCCCAGAAGCTGTCGCACATCATGGGCGCCCAGGAATTTACCCGCGCCAGCGCCATCGCCAAAGTCGAGCTGGTCAACCTCCAGCCGCTGCACGACGACATCCGCCGCTTCCGCTCCGCGCTCGACATGCACGGCGCCAAGGGTTCTGGGGGCGTCGAAGCGTTCATGAACTCCGCCAGCCCGGGCCTCATCACAGCGTTCCAGCCGAACCAGTTCTACCCCAGCCACGAAGCCTACCTGGCCGACCTGGTGGACGCGATGCGCCCCGAATACGAAGCGATCGTCGCGGCCGGCTTCCAGCTCCAGCTCGACTGCCCGGACCTGGCGATGAGCCGCCACACCGGCTACCAGGACCTCTCCGACGACGAATTCGTCAAGGTCGCTCACGCCAATGTCGAGGCGCTCAACGCAGCGACCGCGAACATTCCGCCGGAAATGCTGCGGATGCACGTGTGCTGGGGCAACTACGAAGGCCCGCACGACTTCGACATCCCGCTCGAAAAGATCATCGACGTGGTCCTTGCCGCCCGCCCGGCCACGATCCTGTTCGAAGCCGCCAACCCGCGCCACGAGCACGAATGGACCGTGTGGAAGGCGGCCGACACCAGCGGCAAGATTCTCGCTCCCGGGCTGATCGACAGTTGCTCCAACTACCTCGAAACTCCCGAATTGATCGCCCAACGTATCGAGCGTTTCGCGAGCTTCGTGGGCAAGGACCGGGTCGTCGCCAGCAGCGACTGCGGCTTCGGGACGTTCGCCGGATACGGCAAGATCGACCCGGTCGTCGCCTGGAAGAAGCTCGCCGCCTTGCGCGAAGGCGCTGATATCGCAGAGAAACGGATCGGATAGCGGCATGGCCACCATCGAGCAGTCTGGCGTCCAACCCGGCATCCAGTCCAGCCAGGTGAAATCGGCCACCCGAACGCTCGACATCATCGAATACGTCGTCGCCCACCCGCGCCCGCTCGTCGCGCAGGAGATCGCCACCGCCCTCGGCATCCCGGTTTCGAGCCTGTCCTACCTGCTGGCCACCCTGGTCGAGCGCAACTACCTGCTGCGCGAAGGGCGCCGCTATTCGCCCGGCCCCGGGCTGCAGAAGCTGCAGATGCATGCCGAGGCATACTCGCTGGCCGACCGCGCCGCGCCGCTGGTGCGCACCTTGCGCATCCAACTCAACGAGACGACCACCTTCTGGGTGCGCGAAGGCTGGGACGTCGAAGCGCTGGTCACCGAGTCCAGCGAGCAGGCGCTGCGCTACGCCGTCCCCACCGGCAACCGCGTGCCGATGCACCCGCTTGCTTCCGGCAAGGCGCTGCTCGCCGCGCTCAGCGACGAGGAGCTCGACCGCTACTTCGCCGAGACCGAGCGCAGCCGCTTCACCGCCAACACGATCACCGCGGAAAAAGCCCTGCGCAAGGAAATCGCCGAGACCCGCAAGACCGGCTTCGCCTTCACCGACGAGGAATTCAACCTCGGCATCTTCAGCATCGGCCGGGTGGTCACGATCGGCGGCGAAGCGGCCGGCGCGCTCTCGGTCGCCATCCCCAAAGTCCGCTGCGACCAGACCATGCGCGGCCGTGTGATGGACCTGCTCGAACGCACCGCCGGGCTGCTCGAGACGCCTTGAGACGCGGGTAAGCCCCCTCCTGTTGTCCCTTCGGGACAGCTTCGCTTCCAGAGGAGGGGGTTGGGGGTGGTGGAGGCGCGCGAAACGTTTCGCCAACCGCAGCACCACCCCGCTGCGACTAGGTTCGCCTACGGCTCACCAAGTCCCGCTGCCCCTCCTCTGAGGAGGAGGAGCGGTCCTTTACGGCCGGGCCCTCGCCAGCACGACTCTCTCGTCGAGGTCAGCGCCTTGTTGGCCGGTGATCTCGTAGAGGGTCTCGAACGGCGCACCGTCCTCCACCAGACCGGCTAGCGCCTCCGGATGCTCAGCGGACACGGCCAGCGGGGCCAGGCCTCGCAGCCCGGTATCCCGCTCGGCGGCGACGACCGCCACGAGCGCTCCGCCGGGTTCCCGGAAGCGGGCGAGATAGCCATAATCGCGATAGTACCGACCTGAGGCGAGCGAGCGGGCTTCTCCGCTCACGTAGCGGCGGCCGGATTCGACGTCGATCAGTTCGTCGTAGCTCTCGCCCACGGCGAAGCCGGAGGTCATGAAGTTGACGTCCTCGATCAGCCCCATGCCGCTGATCAGGCCGATGTAGACCACGTTGAAATCCTGGAACGTACCGCTGGTCACTTGCGAAGCGGGCATGACGGCGACGGGCTGCGGATGCTGCGCGAGGACAGGCATCAGCGCCTGCAGGGCATAGGCGCTCGAGAACGGCAGGTAGTTGAGCCCCATATCCTGGCTCGCGCCGTAGCGGTCCGGATCGGCTTCCTGCGCGCGGGCGAGGTCGGTCGGAGTATCGATCGCGAAGTCGCGGATCAGGCGGCCCTCTTCCGGCCGTAGCGGATCGATCTCGCCAAAGATGTAGTAGTCGCCCACGGCGATCATGATCGGCCGCTCGGATTCGAGGAACGGCTGCCAGATCGCGTTAGCCTCGGTCTCGTCACCACCGCCCGTCAGGCTGCGGCCGGCAAGGAACGCCGCGGCGAGCGCGAGCAGCGCCAGCACCGGGATCAGCCAGCGGCGGGAGCGCGAGCGGGGTTCAGGCGGCGCTTCCGTCTCCGCCGCCCGGAAATGGAGTGCGTAAGTGCCGGCGGGCAGGACCAGCCGGCCGCCGGCAGTGCCCTCACGATCGTAGAACTGCTCGAGGCGCTTGCGCAGCCGGTGGATGTAGACGCGGGCGGTCGCGTCGTCGGCATCGGCACCGTCATGGCCGAACACGGTCTCGGCGATCTCGGCCTGGCTGGCCGGAGCGGCATCCGGTCCGCGAGCGGCAAGAAAGTCGAACAGCTCGCGCAAGCGCCCGGCGCGGCCGACCAGCCCGCTTGCGCGAACCCGCTCCACCTCCCTCGCAAACCCGGCCTGCGCCTCGTCCATTTCCCCTCTGCCCACTGTAACGTGCTGTTACCGCGCATTACCGTAATTAACTTGGATTGGCGAGGACGGCTCGCGATTGTCGCTTCGAACACGACATCGCCTGATCGGACTTGGACTTGAATATCGCAGTTTTCCGCCGCGCAACAGCGCGTAACACCCTGCCGCTCCTGGTCGGAGCGGTGCTCGCCGGCATGCACCCGACTTCCGCCTCGGCACAGGAAGCCGACCAGTCGTCAGATGGTGAGCCGGCCGAGCCCACGATCATCACGGACATGCCGCAGATCATCGTCTACGGCCGCGGGGAGCAGCGCATCGGCCAAGCCATCGCCGCCAGCGAAGGCGGCATCGCCGGCGCGGACATCGAGATCCGCCCGCTGCTGCGCCCGGCCGAGCTGCTGGAGGCCACACCAGGCCTGATCGCCACCCAGCATTCCGGCGGCGGCAAGGCCAACCAGTACTTCCTGCGCGGCTTCAACCTCGATCACGGCACCGACTATGCCGTCTACATCGAGGACATGCCGATGAACTTCCGCACCCATGGCCACGGTCAGGGGTACCTCGACGTCAACGGGCTGATCCCCGAGACCGTGCAGCGGGTCGATTACCGCAAAGGTCCCTACCGTGCCGACACCGGAGACTTCAGCTTCGTCGGCTCCAGCTTCATCACCACGCACGACACGATGGAGCCGTTCGCCCTCGCCGAGGTGGGAATGTACGATTACCGCCGCTTCGTGGCCGGCGGCTCGGCGAAAGTCGGCGGCGGCAACCTGCTCGCGGTCGGCCAGGCCAAGTTCTACAACGGCCCTTGGGCCTTGCCGGAGGATTTCGACGGCTACTCCGGCCTGCTCAAGTACTCCGCGCCGCTCGGCGCCGGCAAGTTCCAGGCCTCGCTCAACGTCTTCGACGCGAGCTGGGCGCCGACCGAGCAGATCCCGGAGCGGGCCATCGGCACGCTAGTGGAGGACGCATACGGCACGCTCGACCCGACCTTGCGCGGCACCACCGAACGCCAGGTCCTGACGCTCGGCTACCGCGACGCGGACTGGAGGCTGACCGCCTGGGCGCAGCACTACGACTGGAGCCTGCTCTCCAACTTCACCTTCTTCCTCGACGATCCGGTGAACGGCGATCAGCTGCGCCAGTACGAGGAACGCTGGACCCTCGGCGGGCGGATCGAGCGGACGTTCGACCTGACCGACCGCGTCTCGCTCCGCTTCGGCAGCGAGCTGCGGCACGACATGATCGACCCTGTCGGCCTGGACGAGACGATCGCCGGAGAGACCGAGTTCACCGCCGGCGCCTTCAAGGCGGACGAGAGCAGCATCGGAGTCTACTCCGAAGCGATCGTCCGGCCGGTCGACCGCCTGATGCTGATCGCCGGGCTGCGCGGCGACTGGTACCGCTTCAAAACCGAAGCCCTGGCCGGCGCGAACAGCTGGAGCGGGCTGGAGAAGGACCACATCGTCTCGCCCAAGTTCGGGCTCAACTACGAAGTGGCGGACGGCGTCGCGCTTTATGCGAACTGGGGCGAAGGCTTCCACTCGAACGACGCGCGCGGGGTGACCAGCCCGACCGACCCGGCCCCCGGCCTAGTCGAAGGCACTATGAAGGAAATCGGCGCGCGCGTGGAGCGCGGCGGGCTGATCCTGACCGGCGTCTACTGGTGGAGCAAGATCGATAGCGAGCTGATCTACGTCGGCGATTCCGGGGCCGTCGAGCCGAGCGATCCGGCGAAGCGCCACGGGTACGAGTTGACCGCCTTCTTCAAGCCCAACGAGTGGCTGGCGGTCGACGCAGTCTGGACCGGGTCCGACGCCCGCTACCTCGGCCTGCCCGAAGGCGAGGACTTCGTGCCGGGCGCGCTGGAAAGCGCGGGCGAGTTCGGCGTCTCTGCGATCTTCCCGGACTGGAACGCCGCCGGGCGGGTCCGCTATCTCGGGCCGCACCCGCTGATCGAGGACAACTCGGTCACCGGCGAGGAGACGCTTCTGGTCAACTTCCGCGCCGCCTGGACCGGCTTCAAGGGCTGGGAGCTCTACGGCGAGCTGCTCAACGCGTTCGATTCCGACGCCCACGACATCGATTACTTCTACGCAACCCGCCTGCCGGGCGAACCCGCCGGCGGCATCGAAGGCCGCAACAGCCGCGTGGTCGAACCGCGCCAGGTCCGGGTCGGCATCAAACGGACGTTCTAACCTCCCGACCGGGGTTTCCTGATACGCACCCCCGGTCCACCAAGGGCGGCTCCTGGCAGGGGGCCGCCCTTCTTTTCCCGACGCTCGCGGCCATAAGCCCCCTCCTGTTGTCCCTTCGGGACAGCTTCACTTCCAGAGGAGGGGGTTGGGGGTGGTGGAGGCGCGCGCAACGTTCCGCCAACCGCAGCACCACCCCGCTGCGACTAGGTTCGCCTGCGGCTCACCAAGTCTCGCTTCCCCTCCTCTGAAGAGGAGGGGCGAAAGCTCTACCGCCCGGGTGGCAGGTTGAAGGTTTCGGCGGGTGCGGCTGCCGGGGGCGCTTTGGCTGGGACCGGGCGGGCATAGACTTTGCTCTCGTCCCATGGCCCGATCCGGGCGCCAGGCGCGACGCGCTTGAGGGTGTAGGGCGCCAGGTCGGTGCCGACGTAGACCAGTTCCGCCGTGTCCGGGGTCAGCAGACGGAATCGGAAAATGTCGGGGATGGCGCCGGGCCGCGGGTCGTTGAAGCTGAGCTCGACCTGGTCCTCGACCTCGATGCCGGCCATCGACTTCACCTGTTCGGGCGGTCCCTTGAGCTTGGCGAAGCGGTTGCCGTCGCTGGCCAGCGAGGAGGGGCGGTTCCAGGTGCCGCGCCATTCGCCTTTCTTTGCGGCAGGCGCGATGTCGAAGCGGAAGATCGCCGCGCCGCCGACTTCCATCGCCCACGATCCCTCCAGCGTCTTGCCGGCGGGCGCTTGCGCTGCGGCGGGAAAGGGGAGGAGCAGGGCGAGGATGAGCAGGATGCGGGCGACCATTCGCCGGACTTAGCGGAAAACCGGACGGTGCGAAAGGAAAGCGCACAAAAAGAAAGGGCGGCTCCCGCGAAGGAGCCGCCCTCTCTTGTGGCTGCCGCCGGGTGGCGGAAAGCGCGATGCCTTTAGGCAGCGACGGTCGAAACGCCGACGCCCTTCGCACGCCACGAGTCGGCGTAGGAATCGCGCGCGGTTTCCGAGTACGGAACCGGCGAGACGATCGCCTTGATCTCGACCTGCTCGTGCGGCTCGACGGTCGGCTTGCTGGTGCCGCCGTTCGGCTCGCCCCAGACCAGCGTCACTTCCTTGCCCATTTCGACATAGGCCGGGTCGATCATCGCCAGCGAAAGCATGCGGCCTTCGTTGGAGCTGTAGCCGATCCAGGTGGAAACACCGATCACCTTGCCGTCGACCTTGACCTCGTCGAACGGGTGCATCGAGTACACCGCGCTCGGGAACTCGAAGTACTTGGCGCGGCCGCCCTTGGCGAACATCGAGCTCATGACGCGCAGAACGTCTTCGTTGTCGAGAGCCAGCGTGACCTTGGTCTTGTGGGTCTCGTTCGCCATGCGCTCGAGAGCCTCGCGGCCGACGAAGTCATGGTCGAACTTGACGATGTGGCCGTAACCGATGTCCCACGGCGTGAGGTAGTAGCCTTCGATGCTGTCGGGAACGTAGCTGCCGCCGATCGAGCACTTGCCAGCATAGGAGTCGGCACCGGCCCAGGCGCGGAAGTCCTTCATCATCTGGCTGTCGCCGGTGTAGGTGGCGGGCAGCGGCGAAGGCAGCCAGCCGGATTCCAGCGTGTTCGACGAATAGGCGCGGCCGCCGACGAGCGTCAGACCGTGGTCCTTGCCGGCTTCGACCAGCGCGGAGTGCACGGCTTCGTAGTCCGCCCACGGGCCGAACAGCTCGTAGCCAGGCTGGCCGGCCATGCCGTGGCGAAGGGCGATCACGTCCTTACCGTTGATGTCGACATGCGCCATGTTGAAGAACTTGAGGTCCGGCGGGGTCTGTCCCATCGCCTTCTCGAGGATCTTCATCGCGTTCGGGCCCTGGAGCTGGAAGCGATAGTTCTTGCGCTTGCCGTCGGTGCGCAGCGCGGTGCGCTCGTCACGCTCCACGGTCACGTCCCACTTGCCGCCGTCCGGCTTGGTGTACTGGGCGTGGAATTCGACCCACTCGATCGCGGGCGCGCGGCCGACCAGGCTGAACTCGTTCTCGGCCAGGTAGAACAGGATCACGTCGCCGATGACGTAGCCGTCCGGGGTCACCGGAACGTACTGCTTCGCCTTGTTGACGGTGAAGTTCTTGAAGCTGTTGATCGCGGTATACTCGAGCAGCTTGAACGCATCCGGACCGCGCACGTAGAGCTCGACCATGTGGTAGCTCTGGTTGAACAGCACGGCGCTGTCGGCCCATGCCTTCTGTTCGTTGCGCCAGTTGGAATATTCCGACGGCACGCCGGGATAGACGTTCGGGCCGACCTGCTGGTTGCGCAGGAGCTCGACGACGTCGCCAGCCGAGTCCAGCTTCTGCTGAAGGTTCTGTTCACTCATTGGTTAAGCCTCTCCGATTGAATAGAGGTGGTTGACGGTGGGTTTGATCTCACGCTGGCCGTTCGAGCCAGCGGGCGATGGCGGTGTTGACCGCATCGGGCGCTTCGATCTGGATCATGTGTCCAGCGCCCGGAACGATCACGAGTTCCGAATTCGGCAGGGCCGCGGCGATCTGCCGGTGCTGCTCGGGCCCGGCCCAGGTGTCGCGCTCGCCGGTCATGACCAGCGTGGGGCAGGCAATCCGCGGCAGCAGGCTGTCGACTTCGGGCCGCCCCAGCAGCGCGTGGATCTGCGCATCGAACACGGCCTGCCCGGCTTCTATGCTCATCTGCCGCAGCGGCGGGTAGATCGCGGGGTCCGAGCGGTTGGCCTCCGCCACCATCGGCGGCAGCCATTCGTCGATCAGCGCCTCGAACCCGTTCTCCCAGCCGATGGCCTGCAGCTCGCGCCGCTTCTCCGGCTCGCCGGGGCGCAGCGGATGGATGCCGGTCGACACAAGGGCCAGCCGGCGGACGCGTTCGGGCGCTGCACGGTAGACTTCCAGCGCGACTCGCCCGCCCATCGAATGGCCCAGCAGGTCGAAAGTTTCGGGTGCCTGGTCAAGCGCGATCCGCGCCATTTCCTGCAGGGTGTCGGCGGTTCCATAGCCGTTCACCGCCCGCGAATCGGGGAAGGCCGCGAGTTGCGGCTGATAGATGCGTGCGTCGCACGCCAGACCGGGCAGGAACAGCAACATGGCGACTGAATCGCCTCTCCCATGAATTCGCAGGTATGAAATTTTCGTCTATACGAATAAACGGGCTTGCGCTAGGGACTTTTCGCAATGGTTCCACGGGCCTAAGAGCCGCCCGCCGAGAGAGGAGATTCACCCCGATGTCGTACGCCGCGATCCACCCGAACTGGGAGCAGCCGCGCAGCAACATGGTCGACGGCTATTCGCTGGAAATGACCGCCAAGGAACTCGACGGGCTGCGTGAGGCCGCGCCGCTGATCCGCCCGAACACGCAGATCGCGGTGACCTTCCTCCCCGGCGAGGAAATCGAGCAGCGGGTCGAGGCAGCGGTGCTGGTGCGCGAGCTCGGCTTCGAACCGATCGTCCACCTTTCCGCCCGCCGCCTGCAGTCGGAAGAGCAGCTCGACAACTACCTGCGCGACATCACCACCAAGGCCGGCGTGAAGCGCGTCTTCATCATCGCCGGCGATCCGCCCCAGGCGGAAGGCCCCTACGAGAACTCGCTGCAGATCATCGAGAGCGGCCTGCTGGAGAAGCACGGCATCGAGATCGTCGGCGTCGGCGGCCACCCGGAAGGCCACCCGAACAATACCAAGGAAGAGCTGTGGGATTGGATGGAGCGCAAGCTCGCCGCTGTCCGCGCCCATGGCATGGTCCCGCTGGTCGTCACCCAGTTCGCCTTCGACGACGACGCGATCATCGAATGGATCGCCGAAATGCGTGAGCGTGGCATCGACGTGCCGGTGCGTCTCGGCGTCCCCGGCCCGGCCGGCATCAAGCGCCTGCTCGGTTTCGCCAAGCGCTGCGGCGTGGGCGCTTCGGCCAGCGTGATGAAGAAGTACGGCGTCTCGATCACCAACCTTATCGGCAGCGCCGGCCCAGACAAGCTGGTGAACTCGCTCGAGAACGGCCTGACCGAAAAGCACGGCCGCGTGCGCCTGCACTTCTACCCGTTCGGCGCGCTGAAGGCCTCCGCCGAGTGGATCAACGCCCACGACGCGAAGCACTGATCGGAACGCACCGGCCCCGTTCGTCCCGAGCTTGCAGAGGGACGAACGGGCGGGCAGGGGCGTGACCTCACCAGATCACCACGAGCGGCAGGCGCCGGTCGTGACCGGAAGGATACAAGGACCGATGGCGGACATCATCGACGGGCGCGTGGTCGCCCGCAATCTCGACCAGGAAACCAAGGCAGCCATCGATGCAATGGTCGCAGCCGGCGCCCCGCGCCCCGGCCTTGCCGTGGTCCTGGTGGGCGAGGATCCCGCCAGCGAGGTCTACGTCGGCCGCAAGATCAAGAAGTGCAAGGAAGTCGGCCTGCGCAGCTTCGAGCACCGCCTACCTGTGAACACGACGCAGGACGCTCTGCTGACCCTGATCGCCCGGCTCAACGCCGATCCGGAAGTCCACGGCATCCTCGTCCAGGTGCCGCTGCCAGCCCACATCGATACCGGCGTCATCCTCGGCGCGATCGATCCGGAGAAGGACGTCGACGGCTTCCACCCGGTCAATGTCGGCCGCCTGTCCACCGGCACCGGCGGCATCGTGCCCTGCACCCCGCTGGGCGTCACGAAGCTGCTCGACACCGTCTATGACGACCTGACCGGGCTTGACGTGGTGGTGATCGGCAAGTCCAACATCGTCGGCAAGCCGATCGCCATGCTGATGCTGGAGCGGGAGGCGACCGTCACCGTCACCCACATCGAAACCAAGAACCTGCCCGACGTCTGCCGCAAGGCCGACGTGATTATCGCCGCCGCCGGCGCTCCGCGCCTGGTCAAGGGCTACTGGGTCAAGCCGGGCGCCGTGATCATCGACGTCGGCATCACCCGCATCAAGGGCGAGGACGGCAAGACCGAACTGGTCGGCGACGTCGCGTTCGAGGAAGTCCAGCACGCCCGCGCGGTCACCCCGGTGCCAGGCGGCGTCGGTCCGATGACCATCTCCTGCCTGCTGGCGAACACCGTCCAGGCGGCCGCCGAGCAGCTGCGCGGCGGGGCCCATGCGGATTCGAAGATCGACTGGGATCAGCTCCCCGATCGCACGATGATCGGCGCGCCGAACGCCTGACCGCGCCACGCGGGCCGAAGCAAACGTGTCACGGCCATCCAACACCGGTGACATGGCTTGTCCCGTGTGCCACCGTGGGCGTTCTGCGGCGGCCACGGAGGCGGCGTGACATTGGCATCCGAACGCATCTGGACCGCGGCCCTGGTCGTGATCGGCGACGAGATCCTCTCCGGCCGGACGGAAGATCGCAACATTGCCCAGGTCGCGCGCTGGCTGCAGGTCCAGGGCATTCGCCTGATGGAAGTGCGCGTGGTGCCGGACATCGAAGCGCGCATCGTCGAGGCGGTGAACGCGCTGCGGACGGCGCACGACTATCTCTTCACCACCGGCGGCATCGGCCCGACGCATGACGACATCACCGTCGATGCCGTGGCGGCGGCGCTCGGCCGGCCTGTCGTCGTGCACCCCGAAGCGCGGCGCATCCTGGAGGATTACTACGCCAGCCGCGGCGGCCTCAACGAAGCGCGCCTGCGCATGGCCCGCGTGCCTGATGGCGCGGAGCTGATCCCCAACCGCATGTCCGGAGCGCCGGGCATCAAGATCGGCAACGTCCACGTGATGGCGGGCGTGCCGCACATCGCCGCGCAGATGCTCGACGCGCTCACCGGAACGCTCGAAGGCGGCGCGCGGCTGCTGACGGAAACGGTCGGCTGCTGGGTCGCCGAAAGCGAGGTGGCCGACATCCTGCGCGAGGTTGAGAAGGCACACGAGGACTGCCAGATCGGCAGCTATCCGTTCTTCCGCGAAGGGAGGGTCGGCGCCAACTTCGTGATCCGCTCGACCGACGCGGAAGACTTGCGCAGCTGTGTCGACACGCTTTGCGACGCGCTCGGCACGGCCGGGTACGACTTCACACCGGGAGGGATCTGATGGCGAACCGCGGACGTCTACAAGCAGCGCTCGACGAAGTGCTCGACCTGGCCGGCAACGGCGAGGCTGCCGCCGTTCTGGGCCGCGCCCGCTATACCGAGAACGGGCAGGAACTTCCCGTTGGCGAAGGCCTCTGGTCCACGGCGGACAAGCTCGGGCCTTATTGCCACACCATGCTGGACGAAGAGAGCGGCCAGGCGGCCTGCTTCGTTACCTTGACCGAGGGGACATCCCGCTCGATCGCGGCGCTGCGGGTGAGCGCGCCACTGGGCCGGGCCGAAGAGATCGAAGCCGTCGTCGCCCGCCCTGCCCTGTTCGGCGGCGCCGGCGCGTTCGGCGACGGGCCCGATGCGCTCGACAAGAGCGGCGGACCGGACTCGGAATGGCTGAAGGAGATCCACCCGTCGGAGCGAATGGGCCGGGCCGAGCTGGCGGCGATCGCCGACCTCTATTTCGCCGGGCTGGAGCGGAACGACGGCCAGGGCACGTACCCGTTCGCCGACGCTTGCGTGCGGGTCGAGAACGGCTTTCGCACTACGAACGTGCCGCCCGACCCGTCAGCGGGCAAGACGCCTTATGCCGAAGCCTTCCGCGCGCTCTCGGCCAAGCAGCAGTTCGAAACCGGCTACTTCCGGTTCGTCGACCGCATCCGCGATCGCCGCTTCCCGGTGATCGACCCATCGCGGGGAATGGTTTTCAGCCTGGCCTTCTTCGACCATTCGGGCACCGTGCGGGAATACGACCTGGCCGACGGAACGCCGATCCGCTCCGCCGTCGACCGCCCCTTCAGCTGGATGATCGCCGAGGCTTTCCGCATCGAGAACGGCCTCATCACCCGCATCGAGGCGCTGATGACGGAATGCCCCTACGGCATGCGCTCAGGATGGCCCAACCAGGCGCTCTAACCAGACCCGTTCGTCCTGAACCTGTCGAAGGACGGCCGCGCCGCGCCAACGTGGTTCGACAAGCTCACCACGAACGGAGGTGGGGAGGTACAATGATCCGTTCGTCCTGAGCCTTTCGAAGGACGAGAGCGAAGCGCCAGCGTGGTTCGACAAGCTCACCACGAACGGAGGTGGGGAAGTACAAAGATCCGTTCGTCCTGAGCCTGTCGAAGGACGCGAGTGCAACGTCTCGGGGATCGGCTCAGCGCGTCCCCTCCTGCTCCTCTTCGCGAGCGATCTCGTCGCGCACCTCGCGTGCGCCGCGTTCCGCCCGGGCAACGTTGGCGGCGGAGCCGCCCTTGTTGCGGCGAAATGCGTAGATGATGACGCCGATCAGCAGGAGCGGGCCGGCAACGACGGCGAACAGCCACAAGGATTCCATAAGTCGATACCTCCTTTGAGGCACCAACGCCCGAATGGCCCGTTCCTTTCCGCAGGCTCGCGCGAAACTTAGTCCCGCGGCTTCAGAACGATGTGCCCGACTGCCGTATTCGAGGCGGGCACGTGGTAGAAGCGGTGCAGTTCCTCGACCTTTTCGCCGAGCGCCGCGCGCATGACCAGCCACATGATCAGCTCGATCCCCTCGGATCCGGCCTCGCGCAGGAAGTCGAGCCGCGTGATCTTGCGGAGCTCGTCGGTCTGGTCGGTCAGCTTGTCGAGGAAGGAGACGTCGAACTCCGGATTGATCAGTCCGGCGCGCGGCCCCTGGAGCTGGTGGCTCATCCCGCCGGTACCCCAGACCTGCACTTTCAGGTCTTCCGGGAAGGCGGCGACGGCATCGCGGATCGCGGCGCCGAGCTGCCAGCAGCGGTCCGCCGAGGGCGTTGGGAACTGGGTGACGTTGATCGCCAGCGGGATCACGCGCACCGGCCACTGCTCGGGCTGTCCGAACAGCAACGACAACGGCACGGTCAGGCCGTGGTCGACGTCCATGTGGTTCATGATCGTGAGGTCGAATTCGTCGATCACCAGCTGCTCGGCGAGGTGCGCGGCGAGCTCGGTGTGACCGTACACCGTCGGCACCGGGCGCGCGCCCCAGCCTTCGTCGGCCGGCTCGAACTCTTCGGCGAAGCCGAGCGCGAACGTCGGCACGATGTCCAGCATCATGGCCGAGGCGTGATCGTTGTAGACCAGGATCACCACGTCGGGCATCTCGCCCTTGATCCATTCCTTGGCCCATTCGTAGCCGGCGAACACCGGCGCCCAGTATTCCTCCTGGGTCTTGCCGAGATCGATCGCCGCGCCGATCGCCGGCACGTGGCTGGTGGCGATTCCCGCCGTTACGCGAGCCATTTAGTTCTTGTCCCTTATCGAGCGCAGCCCCGCAGGCGGACGCCCGCCCGCGCGCATCATCGCCGCGTATTCGTCCGGCGTCATGTCGGTCATCGAGCCGACCGCGCGCTGCGCGCTCCACCCGTCGGTGTTCGACAGCTTGACCAGGAAGTAGATGTTCCCGCCAAGCTCGATCAGCCGGTTGAAGTCGCGGTCGAGCACGGCCTGCTTCTGCTCGTCGCTCATCCGGAAGCGGTCGAGATAAGCGCGCTCGTCCGCCTTGAAGGCGTTGCGGTTGTCCTTGTCCATCAGGGACATGCAGAACTTGTGCAGGTGATAGGCCTGGCGCGAGCGCGCGGCGGTGAACACGGTGGTGCCGGGAATGTCTTCCAGGTCTTCGAGCGGATAGAGGCGCTGGCGCATGAAGCGGCCTTTCGTTGCGGAGCCGTCGCTAATAGATACGAAAGGGGCCGGGAAGGTTCCCCTCCCGACCCCCTTCTGGTGATCTCCCGGAGTCTAAGGCTTAGGCGCCTTCGACCTCCGCGGTGTCGATCTTCAGGCCCGGGCCCATCGTCGAGGTCAGCGAGACCTTGCGGACGTACTTGCCCTTCGCGCCGCTCGGCCGCGCCTTCACGATTGCGTCGACGAACGCGCTGAAGTTCTGCTTCAGCTGGTCGTCGGTGAACGAGATCTTGCCGATGCCGGAGTGGATGATGCCCTGCTTCTCGACGCGGAACTCGACCTGGCCGCCCTTGGCGTCCTTGACCGCCTGCGCGACGTTCGGCGTGACCGTGCCCAGCTTCGGGTTCGGCATCAGGCCCTTCGGACCCAGCACCTTACCGAGACGGCCGACGACACCCATCATGTCCGGGGTCGCGATGACGCGGTCGTAGTTGAGGTTGCCGGCCTGCATGTCTTCCATCAGGTCCTCGGCACCGACCTTGTCGGCGCCCGCCTTCAGGGCTTCGTCAGCCTTGTCGCCCTTGGCGAACACGGCAACGCGCATTTCCTTGCCGGTACCGGCCGGGAGCGAGACCATGCCGCGGACCATCTGGTCGGCGTGGCGCGGATCGACGCCCAGGTTCAGCGCGACTTCGACGGTCTCGTCGAACTTCTTGCTGGCGACTTCCTTGAGAGCGGCGAGCGCCTCGTCGAAGCCGTACAGCTTTTCGCTGTCGAACTTCTCGGCCAGCATCTTCTGCTTCTTGCTCAGCTTAGCCATCGAATCAGCCCTCCACCACTTCGAGGCCCATCGCGCGAGCGGAGCCTTCGATGATCTTGGTCGCCGCTTCGATGTCGTTGGCGTTCAGATCCTTCATCTTCATTTCGGCGATCTCGGTCAGCTTGGACCGGGCGATCGTGCCGGCGGAAACCTTGCCCGGCTCCTTGGAGCCCGACTTGAGGCCGGCGGCCTTCTTGATCAGGAAGCTGGCCGGGGGAGTCTTGGTGACGAACGTGAAGCTGCGATCCGCGTAGACGGTGATGATGGTCGGAATCGGCATCGCCTTTTCCATCTCCTGCGTGGCGGCATTGAACGCCTTGCAGAATTCCATGATGTTCACGCCGCGCTGACCCAGCGCCGGACCGATCGGCGGCGAGGGGTTTGCAGCGCCTGCCGGCACCTGCAGCTTGATGTAGCCTTCGATTTTCTTGGCCATTGCTGGCCTCCTTTCTCACTGTCGCCCCGGCAAGCCAGGGGCTCATGGTAAGCGGTTCAAGCGGATTGCCCCAAAACTCTCTGGGGCGATCCTCCCGCACGGGTCCCGCGGCCGCGAGGCTTCGGGAAGCGGCGCCCCTAGTCGAAGGGCCACCGGAAATCAACTCGAACGTGACCCGTCACCCACTTGAGCGATGGGGACCGGTTCGCTCAGCCCCCTCATCCGAAGGCGCTGTCGGCACGATGGATGCTGAAGCGAGTTCAGCATGACGGGTGAGGCGGGATGACCGTTCCGACTCTTTTTTCGTCACCCTGAACTTGTTTCAGGGCCCATTTCTCAATCTGCGCCGTCGATACAGGAGGCACGATGGATCCTGACCTTCGTCAGGATGGCGGCTCGGGGCCGTAACACGGCCTAGGCCGTTACTTCGCCAGCTCGACCTGTTCGAAGTCGAGCTCCACCGGCGTCGCGCGGCCGAAGATGGAGACGCTGACCTTGACCTTGCTCTTGTCGAAATCGAGTTCCTCGACCACGCCGTTGAAGCTGGCGAAGGGTCCGTCGAGCACCTTGACGCTGTCGCCGATCTCGTACTCGACGTGGATCTCGCGCTTGGGGGCGAGCTTGGCTTCCTCGACACCGCCGAAGTAGCGCGCGGCTTCGCGCTCGGAGATCGGCTGCGGCTTGGCGCCGGAACCGAGGAAGCCGGTCACCTTCGGGGTGTTCTTGACGAGGTGGTAGACGTCGTCGGTGAGGGTCAGCTTGGCCAGCACGTAGCCCGGCATGAACTTGCGCTCGACCTGGACCTTCTTGCCGCGCTTCACCTCGGTCACGGTCTCGGTCGGCACTTCTACCGCCTCGACAGCTTCCGACAGGCCCAGCCGTTCGGCCTCGGCGATGATCGAATCGCGAACCTTGTTCTCGAAGCCGGAATAGGCGTGGATGATGTACCAGCGGGCCATGTGATTAGCTTTCCCTGTGTCTCGTTGGAGCGGGCTCAGGCGAGAGTCAGAAGCCAGCGCACCGCGGCGCCGAACATAGAATCGATGCCGAGGAAGAACAGCGCGAGGATGGTCATCAGTATGGCGACGAAGATCGCCGTTGTGACGGTTTCCTTGCGCGTGGGCCACACCACTTTCGACCCTTCGGCGCGGATCTGGCGGAAGAACTCGCCCGGGCTGGTCTTGGCCATCGTTGTTGAGCCTCGCGTAAAATCTGACGAACGCCTTTCGCCATAGGACCATCGCCGCCCCGGTCTAGGTCCGGGAGGGGCTGGCTGGCTCCGATGTCGGAAGTCGGTGGCGATGTAGCGACGCCTCCGCGCATTGGCAAGTCCGCGGTTCCGGGGGGCGCAGAAGCGGAAGACTGCGGATGATTGCGGATGAGACTTTCCTGCTGGCGCAGGCGATCCTCCGTCGCTAGCGTGCGCGCCTAGAGGGTACGCCAGAGGGAAAAGCGCACATGGCAGCAGGGGAAGCATGGGTTCAGCCCGTCTCCAACGTCTCGGACTTCATCTGGGCCGGGCAGTGGGAGGGCGCCGAAGTGGTCCCCTTCCCGCCGATGACGATCGTCCTGCTCGGCGTCGGCCTGTGGATGATGATCGGGCTGCGCTTCTACCCGATCGTCAAGCTGATCAGCGCGTTCCGCGGCCTGTTCGCCGGTCGTAAAGGATCCGGCGCCGGCGAGATCTCGCCGTTCGCCGCACTCTCGACCGCCCTCTCGGGCCAGGTCGGCACCGGTAACCTGGCCGGCGTGGCCACTGCCATCGCCCTCGGAGGGCCGGGCGCGGTGTTCTGGATGTGGATCACCGCCTTGTTCGGGATGGCGCTGGCCTTCGCCGAAGGCAGCCTGGCGATCCGCTACCGCGAGAAGACCTCCGACGGCGTCTACCGCGGCGGCCCGATGAGCTACATCATGCTCGGCCTCGGCCCGAAGTGGACCTGGCTGGCGGTCGTCTTCTGCCTCGGCACGCTGTTCTCCGCCCTGGTGACCGGCAACTCGATCCAGTCGAACGAAGTGGCCAGCGGCCTCAACGAGCTGTTCGGTTTCGAGCGCTGGCTGGGCGGGCTCATCGTGGCGCTCGCCGTGTTCGTGGTGATCATCGGCGGCATCAAGTCGATCGGCCGCGTGGCCGAGGCGGTCGTGCCGTTCATGGCCGCCGCCTACGTGGTGATGGCGATCATCGCCCTGATCCTCAACTTCGGCGACCTTCCGGAAACCTTCGGCCGCATCTTCGCCGGTGCCTTCAACACTCAGAGCGCGACCGGCGGCTTCGCCGGAGCGGCGATCATCATGGCGATCCGCGCCGGCGTGGCGCGCGGCCTGTTCTCCAACGAAGCCGGCCAAGGCTCCACCCCGATCGCCCATGCCGTGGCCCAGACCGACGATCCCGAACAACAGGGCCGCATGGCGATGATGGGCACTTTCATCGACACGATCGTGATCTGCTCGATGACCGCTCTCGTCATCCTCACTGTGCAAGGGGATTTCACTCACAACGGGCGCGCGGTCGAGCACGTCTGGCAGTCTGACCTCGGCACCACGGCGATGTCCGGGTTCGTGACCACGTCCGGCGCCTTCGCAGCGGCGTTCCCTTACGAGATCGCCAGCGTTCCGATCGGCACTCTGATCGCCAGCGTCGCGCTGATCCTGTTCGTGTTCACCACCCTGCTCACGTGGTCCTACTATGGCGAACGGGCGATCACCTTCCTCTACGACCGCATCCCTGGGTCGACGCGCGGTGGAGAGAAGGTGCTCCACATGGTCTGGCGGGTGATCTGGTGCATCGCCATCTACGTGGGGGCGACGCAGCCCTCGCAGCTCGTCTGGCGGCTGGGCGACATCTCCAACGCCGCGATGGCGCTGCCGAACCTGCTGGCCCTGGCGCTGCTTTCGGGTGTTGTGTTCAAGCTATCGCGCGGCGATCGCACCGCGGGCAAAGACCACAAGAAGGAAACTCCGGAAGAGCCGGTCGAATACTGACCGGCTCTTCGAAACGCAGCTTCCGTCAGTGCCAGCCGAACAAGCGCGCCAGCAGGCCGGGCTCTTCCATCGGCTGGATCGGCCCGTGCTTCATGTAGCGTAACGATGCGTCCTGATGCGGCCGGGGTTGGATCCAGCCATCAGGGCGGCTGCTGCGAAAGCTCAAGCTCGACATTAGCTGCTCCTCGAACCAAATCCCGTCGTCGCGAACAATGAACGGTTCGCCGATGCGGTTCCGGCTGGAGCGCGCAACTCGTCGCAAAGTGGCAAGCGCCAATGCCGGCGCGAGAGCCGAGGCGAGGAAATCCGCCGGGTTCCCGCCTTTCGGGTTTATTTCTGCTGAGCGCCCGATCGGACCGGAGCGCGCGTCCAGAGCAGCCAGAGCAGCACCCCGGCTGCCAGCGGCATCAGGTTCAGACCCAACGGCAGCGCCACTGCGCGTGTGGCATAGGGCGCGAACCACAGCGCCACCAGTAGCGCCTTCTCCCACGGGCGGAAGCCGTGCCGCAGCCCTTCGCGCACCAGCCACAGGATCGGCAGGATCAGGAACGGCAGGTCGTAGTTGAACAGATAAGGCGATGCGAGCGCGGTGGCTGCGAGCATCACCGAGCCTGTCGCCATGCCGTTCTGCCCGAAGCGCTTCCAGCTGGCCATGACCAAGCCGATCATCGCCAGGGCGAGCACCAGCGCCGCACCGTTTGCGAAGACCTGCCCTGCATGGATCCTGAGCTGGGCGTACAGCGTGCTCATCCGCAGCAGGAAATCGGCATCGGCCTCGCGCATGATGGCCGCGCTGGCGTCCCAGCTATCGGTGTAGGCGAGCATAGTCGCGGTGCCGAACACCAGCCAGCTCAGCGCCAGCAGCCCTGCCGCGCTCGCGCTGGCGGAAGCGAACGCGCGCCACCGGCCACCGGCGGCGAGCCAGAACGGCACCAGCAGGGCGAGATGCGGCTTCACGATCAGCGCGCCGAGCAGGGCGCCGGCCAGCATCGGACGGCGGTCGAGCAGGGCCACGCCGCCGACCAGCAGAGCGCCGGTCACGAAGCCGTTCTGTGCGTGGCCGGCGGCGATCAGCGCCCCGGGGAAGACGATCGCCAGCGGCCAGAGCCGGGGAAAGGCACGAACGGACGCCCAGGCCCAGGCCCCATATGTCACCGCCACCCAGGCGATCCAGGCCAGTGGGAAGGGCAACGCGCCGAACGGCGCCGTCAGGAACAGGAATGGCGGCGGATTGACGAACGCGAACCAGCCGGTGGGCCCCGCCCCGGTCTGCACCCGTTCCTGCCACTGCAGGTCGTAGGCAGCCGAAGGCACCCCTTCCAGAACGGCCCGTGCCGAGCCCCAGAAGGCCAGGAAGTCGCTCCCCTCCGGGCCCATGGCCTCGAGCCAGGACGCGATCAGCAGACCGGCGCTGGCGATGGCCAGCAGCACGGCATAGCCCCGCACCCGGCCTGCATCGAGCCAGCGCGCTTCGCGGATGAAATTCAATGCGCCCGCCGCCATACCCTATCGCCCCCCAGGGGGCGTTCTGCCGCCGGTGGGGCAGCAGCGCCAGCAACGGCGGCGGCGGTGTCGGGGAAAAGACTGGCAGGAGTGGAGGGACTCGAACCCACGGCCCTCGGTTTTGGAGACCGATGCTCTACCAACTGAGCTACACTCCTGCGGGTCGTGCGCGCCTCTAGGCGCAGCATGCGCGCTTGGCAAGGCAGTGGTGGCGGGAATATACTGCATGCACCCGTCATGCACAGCCCTACCGAACCGATCATCCAGCCGGAAACGCTGCTGCTGGCTTACCGCAGCGGGATTTTCCCGATGGCCGACGGGCGTGACGACGGCGAGATTTTCTATGTCGAGCCCCGCCGGCGGGCGATCCTGCCGCTGCAAGGATTCCGCTGCTCGCGGTCGCTGGCCAAGCTGCTGCGGCAGGAGCGCTTCCGGGTGACCTGCAACGCCGATTTCGGCGCGGTGATCGCCGCATGCGCCCAGCCGCGGCCGGACCATCCCGAAACCTGGATCAGCCGCCGGATCGAAGCCAGTTACCGGCGGCTTCACCTGGCGGGCTTCGCCCATTCGATCGAGGTGTGGGACGGGGAGCAGCTGGCCGGCGGCCTCTACGGCGTCGGCTTCGACGGGGTGTTCTGCGGCGAAAGCATGTTCAGCCGGGCCGACAACGCTTCCAAGGTGGCGCTGGCTTGGCTGGTCGCGGCCATGAAGCGCGCGGGGATGAGCCTGCTCGACTGCCAGTTCATGACTGGGCACCTCGCCTCGCTCGGCGCGGTCGAGATCAGCCAGGAGGAATATTGCGCGCTGCTGGCGCGCGCTCAGGCGTCCTCGCCTGCTTCGGGCGCGGCGGCCGGAGCAGGGGCTGGCGCAAGGGCCGGAGCTGCCGCCGGCGAAGGTGCCGCGGCCGGCGCCCTGGTGCGGGCCGGCGCATTGCCGCTGCCCGAAGGGTTCGCGCTGCTTTCCGCAACCGGCGACTCCTCGCCCGGGAAGCTCATCTCGCAGCTCTTGACCCACACGTCGTAGATCGGGTGCTCGACGACGTTTAGGCTGGGCGAGTTCTTGAACAGCCAGCCCGAGAACACGCGCCGCCATTCGGCTGCCCTGTTGGCCGCGGCGCGTTCCTGCACCAGGACCTGAACGAAGGCGCCTTCCTCAGGAACGGTCTCCCAAGGCGCGGTCTTCTCGCACGCCGACAGCCGGACGATGACGTTGCCGATCCGGCGCGTCTCCCCCGGCTTCATCTCCAGGTCCTGCGAGATATTGTTGCGCTTGTTGAGCAGGCCGAGCGTGGCCACCCGTTCCGCCATCGGAGTGCCGATGGAATCCTCGGCAGCGACCGCGGGCGGAACGCTGCGGGCCAAGTCCTCCGGAACCTCGGTCTCGACCGGCTGCGGCTCGGGCGCCTCGTTCTCGCAGGCGGACAGCGCCACCAGGAACGGCAGAAGCGCGGCAGCGCGCATCGTCAGGCGTCCGGCGTCCAGGCTTCGTAGTCGCCCGTGGCCCCGGCTCGCTTGCCGCCGCGCTCGAGCGCGCCTTGCGGGCGGTATGCCCCGGCGGTGCCGGTGGCGTTGGGCGTGTAGTCCGTTTCCCAGATCTTCGGCGGCGGCAGATGGCTCTCGGGCAGTTCGTCGTAAGTGTGATGCAGCCAGCCATGCCATTCGGCCGGAACGCGGCTGGCGTCGTTGGCGCCGTTGTAGATGACCCAGCGGCGCTCCAAGCCCTCGGCCGTGCCGCGGCCCCCCTTCTTCGCGCGGAAGTACTGGTTGCCCAGCCCGTCGGTGCCGACGTGCTCGCCGTTGAGAGCGCTGAACAGCGAAGTGCCGACCGTGGCGCCGTCCCACCAGGTGAAGATCTTGGAGAGGATTCCCATGCCGCGCCGATAAGGCCTGTAGTCAGGACTGGCAATGGTCGTGATCGCCCTCAGGAGCCCGCTGGCAAGGAGCGCCGCGCAGACGCGTAGCATCCGCTACGCGCAAGCAAGCGACGACGTCCAGCGGGCTCCTGAGGGCGACCGCGAAGCGGCGGGCGGAGTTTGGCGCACGGCGGCGTCGCTCGTCGGTCACGAAGGGAAACCATCGCTCCCTCCTCGCTCCTTGCCCTGCGCCAAACTCCGCTCCGTCACGGCCGTTGCCAGTCCTGACTACAGCCCTGAGCCGTTTCCGCCCGCCGGTGGCAAGCGCGCGATCACCAGGTGACGCGCGCGCCCGGCCTGATGCCCAGTTCGGCCGCGCGGCCGCCGTTCAGTTCAAGCACGGCGATGGCCGGCCCGGAGGACGGGATCGGCTCGAGCGTATAAGGCACGGCATTGGCGGCGATATTGGTGATCCGCCCGTCGGGGCCGACGAATATCAGGTCCAGCGGGATCACGGTGTTCTTCATCCAGAAGCTGCGGGCCTGCGGCCGCTCGGTGGGAAACAGCATCCCTTCGTCGGGCCCCATCTCCGTGCGGAACATCAGTCCCCTGCCCTGCTCCGCATCGGTCTTCGCCACTTCGACCCGGAAGCGGTGCTCCTTGCCGTCCTGGCTGATCGTGAGCGGGATTACCTCGAGGCCGGACACAGGGTGGACCGCGGCCGATGGGCTCTCGGCCGCCGGAACGGGCTCTGCCGCCTGCGGCGCGCAGCAGGCGATCGAAGCCGCGAAAAAGGCACCCAGGATCATCGTCGGCCAGCGCATAGGCTCACTGCTCCATCTCGTCCGCCGCCTCGGCGACCCATCGCTCCGCCTCGGCGGGGCTCTTTGCATCGACCATTTCGCGCACGCTGTCGAGCGAATGGCCGGCCCGCAGCATGGCCGCGATCTGCTTTTCCCGTAAGGCCTTGTCGATCGGCCCGGCCGCGAACGGGCCGAAGCGCCGCCGGCGGGCCAGGACCAGGAGAGCCTGGCGCGCGGCCAGTTCGCCGGGGCGGACCTTCTCGCGCAAGCTTTCGTCGATACCCGCCTCGCCGAGCGCCTGGTGCACGCGGCGCGCGCCATAGCCGCGCCGCATCAGGCCGCCCGTCTTCGCGCGGGCGAACACCTCGTCGTCGATATACCCCAACTCGACGTACCTGTGCACGAGCGATGAAATCGGCGGTTCGCCCTCGCCTTCCCAGCCCCGCTCGCGTATCTTGCGCAGCAGATAGCGCTCCAGCTTCGCCGCACTGGTGGAAAACCGAGCCACGTAAGACAGCGCCAATTCCCCTAAACGCACGGAATCAAGCGGCTTTGCAGGCCTCTTGCGCTGCTTGCCGGAGGGGCTATCGTCAATCATCGGCCTTATTCGTGCCACAGTCCGGCAAGATGGGGAAAGGCCGTATGTGGGAGCAGGGGGAGGATTTCGCTCTAAAGGCCCCATTCACCCGCCGCCGCTCAAGCGCCGGCTATGACAGAACAGACGGGTAATACGCACGACCGTATGGAACACGACGCCGCCTCCAAGCCGACGCCGAACCGCTGCGCGCTACCGCGCCGCTTTTCCGACTTCGCCACTTTCGGCGAGGCGCTGGATTATGCCGCGCAAGGTGCGCGCGGGCTGAACTTTCACGATCCGCGCGGCCAGCTGGTCCGCGCCTATCCCTTTGCCGAGCTGCGCGAGGATGCGCTGGCCATGGCGCGCCGGTTCGTCGGCGCAGGCGTGAAGCCCGGGGAGCGGATCGCTCTTGTGGCGCAGACCTGCCCTGAGTTCGCCGCGCTGTTCTGCGGCGCGATCTACGCCGGCGCGCAGCCGGTCCCGCTGCCCTTGCCGACCAGCTTCGGCGGCAAGGACAGCTATATCGACCAGCTTTCGGTGCAGTTGCAGAGCTCGGAGCCGCTCATGCTGCTGTTTCCAAGCGAGATCGCGGAAATGTCCGGCGCTGCCGCCGCGCGCCAGGGCTGCGAAGGCCTGAGCTTCGAGGATTTCGCAGCGCTGCCGGATGACGGCGCCGCGCTGCCCTCCCCCGATCCAGACGACATTTGCTACCTGCAGTATTCCTCCGGCTCGACGCGTTTTCCGCACGGGGTCGCCGTGACGCACCGCGCGCTGCTCAACAACTTGCGCGGGCACGGCATCGGCATGGAGCTGGTGGAGACCGACCGCTGTGTCTCCTGGCTGCCGTGGTACCATGACATGGGCCTGGTCGGCTGCCTGCTCTCGCCGATCGCCAACCAGGTCTCGACCGACTACCTCAAGACCGAGGACTTCGCGCGCCGCCCGCTCGCATGGCTGGACCTGATCAGCCGCAACGAGGGGACGACCCTCTCCTACTCGCCGACGTTCGGCTACGACATTTGCGCGCGCCGCATCTCCAGCCAGTCGCCCGTAGGCGAACGCTTCGACCTGTCGCGCTGGCGGCTTGCCGGCAACGGCGCCGACATGATCCGCCCCGACGTGATGCAGAACTTCGTCAACGCCTTCGCCGACGCCGGCTTCAAGGCCAGCGCGTTCCTGCCGAGCTACGGCCTGGCCGAAGCGACGCTGGCGGTCACCCTGATGCCCCCGGGCGAAGGCATTCGCGTGGAACTGGTGGAGGAAGAGCGCCTTTCCGGCAGCCCGCGCGATCTCAGCCGCCCGGCCCGTTACCGCGCCATCGTCAATTGCGGCAAGCCGGTGCTCGACATGGAAGTCGAGATCCGCGGCGAAGACGGCCACCGGCGCGGCGACCACATCATCGGCAAAGTCTGGTGCAAGGGGCCGAGCGTGATGCATTCCTACTACCGCGACCCGGAGGCGACCGCCGCCTGCCTGGTCGACGGGTGGCTCGACACCGGCGACATGGGCTACATGGCCGAGGGATACCTGTTCATCGTCGGCCGGGCGAAGGACATGATCATCATCAACGGCAAGAACCACTGGCCGCAGGATATCGAGTGGGCCGTGGAGCAGCTACCCGGGTTCCACCAGGGCGACATCGCCGCCTTCTCGGTCGAAACCGAGAACGGCGAGGAAGTGCCCGCGGTGCTGGTCCATTGCCGCGTGTCCGATCCGGAAGAGCGGCTGCGGCTGCACAATCAGATCCGGGAAAAGGTCCGCTCGATCACCGGCATGAATTGCCTGGTCGAGCTGGTCCCGCCGCGCACGCTGCCGCGCACCAGCTCGGGCAAGCTGTCGCGGGCGAAGGCCAAGAAGCTCTACCTTTCGGGTGAGATCGAGCCGTTCAAGCTGGCGGCTTAGCCGAAGATCAGGATCGCCAGCACGACAAGTATCGCCACCGTGGCGATAGCCCACGCCAGGCTCCGCCAGCCCTTTACGCCCGACCAGTAGAGCGGCAGGTAGATCGCCCGGCCGGCGAGCCAGATCCACGCGCAAGCCGCCGTCAACTCGCTCGCCTTGCCAGTCAGCACGACGCCGAACAGCGCGATGATCGCGATGGGCAGGGTCTCGAGGAAGTTGTCGCGCGCCCGTTCGAGCCTGCCGACCACCGGGTCCGGCGGCGGCATCTCGCCGTCGCGCGCGCCCATGTTCCAGCCGAGCCCGTACTGCTTCGTCTTGAAGCGGATTGCGAGCTGGATGTGCGCCACCAGCAGAACCGCGGCGAGCGCCAGGACGAGGATTTCGGCTTCCATCGATCGTCTCCTGCTGGTCCATGGCTTAACCGCTGGCGCCCCTATGCAAAAGCGCTTTGTCCCTGGAACCGCTGCAGTCATACTGCGGCGCTTGAAACACGTGTCTTGCGCCACTAATACAGTGGAAGTCCTACGGGAGTTACCGAGAGCATGGCCGAAACCGCACCCACGACGACCAAGAGCGCGACGGATCTGAACCTCACCCCGCCCGATCCCGTGCCCCACGTAGCGCCGGAGAAGGCTGCGGGGCTGGTGCCGGTGGATGAGGAGAAGCGCTCCAAGCTGGACGAGAAGGTCGATGGCTTCGTCAGCGAACTCGTGGCGCTAGACGCCAACTCGCCTGACTTCGGCAAGAAGGTCGATCAGATCACCAACATGGGCCGCAAGGAAATCGCGGCGGCCGCGCAGATGTCGAACCGCTTCCTCGACCGGCCCGTGCGGGCAATGGACCAGGAATCCGGAGTCGGCACCAACCTGGCCGAGCTGCGCCGCACGGTGGAAGAGCTCGACCCCGGCCGTCAGGGCAAGCTCTCCTCCGGCCGCAAGCTGCTCGGCATCATCCCGTTTGGCAACCGGCTGAAGCGGTACTTCGACAGCTACACTTCGGCCCAGGGCCACATCCAGGCGATCCTCGCGCGCCTCGCCAGCGGCAAGGACGAGCTGCTGATGGACAACGCCGCGATCGACGTGGAGCGGCAGAAGCTGTGGGAGGCGATGGGCAATCTGGAGCAGATGATCCACATCGCCAAGACGCTCGACCAGAAGCTGGAGGACACGGCGGCCGATCTCGACGCGACCGATCCGGCAAAAGCCAAGGCGATCCGCGAAAGCGCGCTGTTCTACGTGCGCCAACGGACGCAGGATCTCTACACCCAGATGGCGGTCAGCGTGCAGGGCTACCTGGCGCTGGACCTGGTGAAGAAGAACAACGTCGAGCTGGTGAAAGGCGTCGATCGCGCGAGCACGACCACGGTCGGCGCGCTGCGCACTGCCGTGACCGTAGCCCAGGCGATGACCAACCAGCGGCTCGTGCTGCAGCAGGTCACCGCGCTCAACCAGACCACCGCCGACATCATCGATTCGACGGGCAACCTGCTGCGCGAGCAGACCGGCAAGATCCACGAGCAGGCGGCCTCGAGCACGATCCCGCTGGAGACGCTGCAGCGCGCCTTCCAGAACATCTACGACACGATGGACGAGGTCGACGAGTTCAAGGTCAAGGCTCTCGCCAGCATGAAGCAGACGGTCGAGACCCTGTCCGACGAAGTCGAGAAGTCGAAAGGCTATATCGCCCGTGCCGAGGGTCAGAACCAGGCGGCCAGGGCGGCCAGCGAGCCCTCGCTGCTGAGCCTGGAAGCGTGAGCCGGACGAACTGATGGCCGGCGAATCCCACCAGCACCAGCAGATCATGGCTCAGGCGCAGCGGTCGCTCGCCGATCAGCGCGCCGGTGGCCGCCGCCGTTCGGGTTCGATCGGGCGCGGTTCGGCCGAGCTCCGTCGCAGGAACTTGATGACCCGGATCAAGCTGATCACGGGGGCGATCGCGGCGATCGTGCTGGCGGCGATCGTGGCCGGGATCGTCATCGACGGGATCGGCTTCACCGGGATCATGATCGCCTTCCTGGCGGTCGTCGCGGCCACGTTCCTGTTTTCCAACTACCCGAAGGTGAAAGTCCCCCGGCGCGCCGATCTCAACACCGGCGACGTTCGCAACATGGTCGCGCGGACGGAGCTGTGGCTCGAACACCAGCGTCCGGCCCTGCCCCCACCGGCGGTCACCCTGGTGGACAAGATCGGCACCCAGCTCGATGCTCTCGGGCTGCAGCTGGAGCTGGTCGATCCGGTGCATCCGGCGGCCCAGGAAACCCGCAAGCTGGTCGGCGAGCACCTGCCGGAGATGGTCGACGCCTATCGCCGCATCCCCGCCCATCTGCGGAAGGAAAAGCGCGTCGGCGCGACACCGGACGAGCAGCTGGTCGAAAGCCTCGGCAAGATCAGCGGCGAGATCGACGCGGTGACACGTCAACTCGCCGACGGCGCGCTCGACGACCTGGCGATCCGCACCCGCTACCTCGATTACCGCTACGGCGCAGCCGAAGAACCCGGACCGGAGAAGACCTGATGCGCGTGGCCATTCCGCACGACCTCGACCGGGAAACGGTTCGCCAGCGCCTCCGCTCGCGCAGCCACGAAATCGCCGATCACATCCCCGGCGGAATGGCCCAGGTCGAGACCGCCTGGCGCAGCGAAGACGTCATGACCATGAGCGTGCGCACGCTCGGCCAGGAACTGCGCGGCGACATCGAGATCGAAGAGGGGCAGCTCGTCTTCAACATGATCCTGCCGCCGGCGCTCGGCTTCCTCCAGCCGGTCCTGGAGAGCGCGATCAGGCAGCAGGGCCAGAAGCTGATCGCGCCTCCCGGCGCCGCCTAAAGCTTGCGCCCGAGTTCCAGGAACGTTTCCGGGATCCTCAGCACCGCGGTCGCCTCGCGCGTCTCGCGCAGGAAGTGCAGCAGCGAGGCCATCAGCAGCGACAGCGCGGCGATGAACACCGCCGCGACGAACGGCCGCAGGTTGATCGCGGCGAACTCCTCCACGAACAGCAGGACGACCACGATGCCGATGCCCAAGGCGGCCAGCACCATCAGCAGGATCGCCCGGCCGATCAGGTGGATGCGCCGGTCGACCAGGCGGATCTCGCGCACGATCTCGTCGTGCTCCGTCCCCGAAGTCGTGGCGTAACGTTCCTGCAACAGCCGTGAACGGTCGACGACTCTGCCGAGACGCGTCGACAGCAGGTTCATGATATTGCCGATCGCCACCAGCACGAACACGGGCGTGAGCGCGAGCTGGATGGTCTGGGCGATCATGGCGTAGTCCTCCGGCTGGTGTGGAAAGTTCGTAAGTCTGTGGAACGAAACGAGGTCTTGTCGATTTGGACCCGGACGGTGAACTGCGATAACCGCAGATCCGCCGTGTCGCAATCAGGGGGATGCGCCATCTTGAACAACGATCTGGGTGACCCGGCCAGGGCGGTTCCGACAGGTGCCGATGCCGCGCCCAATCCGGTGCGGCGCGTGCTGCTGGTGGAAGACAGCATGCTCATCGCCCTTGATGCGGAAGAGACGCTGATTCAAGGCGGCATCGACGATGTCGCCGTGGCCGGCAACGTCGCCGCCGCGCTTGCGCAAATCGAGAAGCAGATGCCCGATTTCGCGCTGCTCGACTTCAACCTCGGCAACGAGACGAGCGAAGCCGTGGCCGAAGTGCTGACGAACGCCGGCGTCCCCTACTGCTATGCCACCGGCTACGGCGACGCGCTGGAACGCATGTCGCTCGCCCCGCCCTGCGGCGTGCTGACGAAGCCTTACAGCAAGGACGACATCATGCGCGCAGTCGCTCGCGCCGCGGAGCTTATCAGCAAAAGCTAGGATAGATCCTCTTCTGCAAGGCTGAATGTGGATGTGGGCTGCCGGTGCGCGCGAGTCGGCGCCTGCGCACGGCTGCCGCATGGGCCCTGAAACGAGTTCAGGGTGACGATGGGGGTAGGGGCAGGCCTCGAAAATCTCGTCATCCTGAACTTGTTTCAGGATCCATCTCGCCCCAGGCGCAATTTCCGCTGGGGCGAGCGGAGGCCGCTACTGGTTCGCCGCGCCGCCGAGCTTGCCGACTTTCTGCGCCCCTTCCATCGAGGTCACCAGGACCTCGTCGCCGTCGACGACGATCGCCACGTCCTGGAGGCCGATGACCGACACGCGCGGCCCGTCGCTGTCGACCAGGACACCGCGGCAATCGACCAGCTCGGCGCGGCCGCGGACGGAGTTGCCGTCGTGGTCGCCGTCGGTGGCATCGCGCAGGGCGGCCCAGCTGCCGATGTCCGACCAGCCCATCGAAGCCGGCACCATCGCCGCCCGGCCGGTCTGCTCCATTACCGCATAGTCGACCGACTCGCTCACGATCGCGGCGAACGCGGCGGCATCGGGGTGGAACCGCGCGCCGTCCTCCCGGCCCCCCGCAACGGCGGCCTGCACCGCTGCGGCGAGCGCCGGCCGGTGGCGGGCAAGTTCTTCGAGGAAATTGCCCGCGCGAAAGGCGAAGATGCCGCCGTTCCAGCTGTAGTTGCCGTCGGCCAGGAACTGGCGCGCGCGGTCGAGGTCGGGCTTCTCGACGAAGCTCTCCACGCGATACCCGCCCTGCAGCGCTTCGCCGCGCCTGATGTAGCCATAGCCGGTCTCCGGCGCCGTCGCGGTAATGCCGAAAGCCACCAGCCAGTCCTCGGCGGCGAGCCGGGCGGCGGCGGCCGCGGCGGCGCGGAAGGCCTGCTCGTCGGCAATATGGTGATCGCTCGGGCAGACCAGCATGACCGCGTCCTGCGGCAGCCGTGCTGCGGCGAGAGCGATCGCCGCGGCGGTGTTCTTCGCCTGCGGCTCCACAATCACGGTGGCTCCCGGCGCGGCCTTGCTCTGGTCCTCGACATGCTCGAGGTGGTCCGTGCCGGTCACGACTACCGGCGGCGCGAACTGCGCGGCATCAGCGCAGCGGCCAAGCGTCGCCTCGAACATCGTGCGCTCCCCGATCAGCGGCAGGAACGGCTTCGGCTTGGTCTTGCGGCTGCGGGGCCAGAGCCGGGTGCCGCTGCCGCCGCAAAGAATCACGGGTACGATCTTGCTCATGTCATTCCCTTCGAAAGAAATCCTGCCGCCAGCCATAAGTCGCCGGCACCGGGTTTCCGTTCGCGTCCGTCGCCGGTCTAAAGCGGAAACGCTCGACGGCAAGCTGGCACACGAGCCGGTCGGCGGCGGGGTCGTTGCTTGGCTTCGCGACACGACAGTTCGTCGCCCGGCCATCGGTTCCCACGGTCATCGCCACGATCACCGACTGCCCTATGCGGCTCTCCCGGCCGCCGGGCGGCACCGGGAAATCGTCGATGTCGCTGTCATCGATATTGCCCGCGATCTTCACCGGCGGGGCGGCCGGGACCCCGCCGCCGGTGCCGCTGCCGGAGCGGCCGCTGCCGGTGCCCTCCCCCTCGCCGCCGGCGCCGCTGCCTTGCCCCCGCTCGGCCGCGCCCGAGGTGTTGGCCGTGCCTGTGGACCGCACGCGCGGGGCGGGCAGGGTCACGGGGCGCGGCACAGGGGGCGCGGTCACCTCGCGCGGCGTGGCCCGGCGGCCTTGCTCGCCGGCCGCGCCTTCGTGCGGCGCCGGATCGGCGCGCGGCTCCGGCGGAGGCGGCGGCGGTGTGAAGACGGTAACCGTGACCAGCGAGGCCGCCTGCTCGGCCACGGCCCGCGGCAGATCGGGCGCGAAGGCGCGCACCAGTCCGGCCAGTACCGCCACGTGAAGCAGGCCGACGAGCAGGAGCGTCCCCCACTTCGGCCGATGCTTCCGCTCGGTAAAACTCGCGGCATCCCGCAATGGCAATCCCCAGCCCTGTCCGAGTTGTTGAACGATCACACGCCGCAACGGGTCCCACTGCGATAATGGTTCATTCAAAAACCATTAGCTTATGAACTATCTTGCGTCATGGGCGCGAGGCAGCTAGCGTACGGCACATTGCGGAGGGAGAAACACGCATGCGACGAAGCCGCCTCACCACGATCCTGACCGCGCTGGTGCTGCCCGCCGCCGCACTTGCGCAAGGGGGCGGGGAAACGCCTGCGCCGGGCGACTGGCCACGTTACGCGCGCGACCTGGGCGGTACGCGCTTCTCCCCGCTGGACGAGATCGACACCGGCAACGTGGCGCAGCTCGAGCAGGCCTGGAGCTACCGCCTGCGGCCGGACGGCGGAGCGGGCCTGCTCGGCGGCACGGTGCCGATCGTGATCGACGGTGTGATGTACACCCCTCTGGGCAACGCGGTGGTGGCTCTCGAGGCGCACACCGGCAAGGAGCTGTGGCGGCACCCGGTGCAGGGCGGGCTCGTGCGCAGGGCGGTGAGCTACTGGCCCGGTGACGGTACGATCGGGCCGCGCCTGTTCTACTCGATCGGTTCCGCGCTTGTCGCGCTCGACCCTGCGACCGGCGCGCTCGACACGTCCTTCGCCGGAGACGGCAGCGCCGAGATCGAGGGCACGCCTTACGGCTACCCGCCGACGATCTTCGGCAACGTCATGATGATTGGCGCCAGCAACGCCGAAATGCCGCGCGGCCCCGCCGGCAACACCCGCGCCTACGACGCGCGCACCGGCAAGAAGCTGTGGGAGTTCAACTCCGTCGCCCAGCCGGGCGAAGTCGGCCACGAGACCTGGCTGGACGACGGCTGGAAGGACCGTTCCGGCACCAACATGTGGATATGGTACACCACCGCCGATCCCGCGACCGACACGCTTTACATGACCATCGGCAGCCCTTCGCCGAACTACTATGGCGGCGACCGGCCCGGCGCCAACCTGTTCGGCAACTCGCTGGTCGCGGTCGACGCGCAGACCGGCAAGTACAAGTGGCACTTCCAGACGATCCACCACGACTTGTGGGACTGGGACCTGCCGGCCCCGCCGGTGCTGTTCGACGTCACGGTGGAGGGCAAGCGCGTCCCCGCCCTCGCCCTGACCGGCAAGCCCGGCCTGATGTACATCCTCAACCGGGAAACCGGCGAACCGGTCCACGGCGTCAACGAGCACTTCGTCGCTAGCGCGGACGTGCCGGGCGAATGGTACTCGCCGACCCAGCCGATACCGGTGAAGCCCGCGCCGCTCTCCCGCATGCACTGGAACCCGGAGGACATCGTGTCGGCGCAGGACACCACGCCGGAACATGCCGCCGCCTGCCGCGCCTTGCTGGACAGCTACGGCGGCACGTTCTTCAACGCCGGCCCGTTCACGCCGTTCTTCCTGCACGAGCCCGGCGATCCCCCGCGGGCGTCGATCAACCTGCCGCACAACGGCGGGTCCAACTGGGGCGGCAGCGCGGTGGACCCCGCCAGGGGCATCGTCTTCGTCAACACCAGCGAAAGCGGCAGCATCGGCTGGATCGAGAAGCGCGATCCGAAGGGCGACTACGGCCGCGGCACGGCGGACTCGAACCAGCTTTACGATCGCGGCAGCCTGGTCGGGCCGGGCGCATACTCGTCGTTCTCGGCCAGCTTCAAGACGGAGGATGGGCGCACCGTCAACTTGCCCTGCATCCGCCCGCCATGGGGGCGCCTGCATGCCGTCGACGGCAACACCGGCGAGATCCTCTGGTCGAAGCGCCTCGGCATCACCGAGGACTTGCCCGAAGGGAAGCAGGAGACCGGCGCCAACAACACCTTCGGCGGCCCGATCGTCACCGCCGGCGGGCTGGTCTTCATCGGCGCCACCTCCGATCGCCGCTTGCGCGCGTTCGACGCGGCGAGCGGCGAGATCCTGTGGCAGAAAGAGCTCGAATACGCGCCGATGACCGTGCCGATCACCTATCGCGGCAAGGACGGGAAGCAGTATGTTGCGGTGCTCGCTTCGGGCTCTTCGTTCGCCGGACCGCCCCCGCGCGGACCGGACGGCAAGCCGCTGAACAACGAATCGCTGGTAGCGTTCGCGCTGCCCGAATGAAGGCCGCAGGCATGGGAGAGAGACATATGGGACGCTTCGCTACAATCGCGGTCGGCGCCGCCAGCATCGCGCTGGCGAGCTGCGCCGCCGCCCAATCGAACACTGTCACCACGCCCGAAGGGGCTGTGATGCAGGTGAACAGCGATCTCGCTTACAAGCCCGGTGAGCTGACGCAGGAGCAGCTCACGAGCTCCACCCGCGATCTGTTCGCGCAGGATTCGATGAACGTGTTCCGGCGCTTCCCGCGCGGAATGACGGAGCAGATGATCGCGTTCTATACCGAGGCGCTGGCGCTCCGGTCGCTGAGCCCGATCCAGCTCACGTCCTCGCAGCAGATGATCCTGACCGGCGTGGGTAGCGGCCAGATCAAGCTTTCGGCCGGCCAGCAGGGCAACCGCAAGTACAACATGGAAGGCGGGGTCAAGGGCGGCACCGGCATCCGGTTCTTCACACTGACTTATCCCGACAAAGCGACCGTGGCAGCACGGTTCACCGCCGCCGGCCTCCCCGCACCGCAGTTCGTCGCCCAGGGCGACGGCACCGAGGCGGCGCTAGTGACCGATCCCGGCGGCTTCCCGATCCAGATCGTCGTCAAGCCGGGCGCGAAGGACGGTTCCAACGACGGTGTGGGCGTCGGCATCAACGCTTCGAACCTGGAGGAGAGCCGCGCGTTCTACCGCGAGTTCGTGGGCCTGGACGAACTTCCGCCGGTGACCGACAAGCTGCTCGGGATCACCAAGTACCCCTACCGCCACGGTGAGACGACGATCTACCTCTACGACACGGGCGACAACCTGCCGGCCGACAACGGCAGCGCGGGGATCCAATATGTGGTGAGCGATGCGCCTTTGGCCGATGCGAAGGCGAAAGCGCGCGGGATCGCGGTGGAGACCCCGCTCAACAAGCTCGGAGGGTTCGACCTGATCACCGTCTGGCTCAACGATCCGGACGGGGTGACCAATTACTTCGCGCAAGTCGGGCCGAACAGCCGCACGGCACAGGCCCGTCGTTCCGGGAACTGAAATGACCAAATCCTCCCCCTCTGAGGAGGATTTGCGCAAACCAAAATCCTCCCCCTCTGGGGGAGGTGGCATCGCGTAGCGATGACGGGGGGGGGGCGCGGCCTGGCTCAACCGTTCCTCCAGGCCAGCCCCCTCCACCGTCTTCGACGGTCCCCCTCCCCCAGAGGGGGAGGATTTAAGAGGAGCGGTTTACTCGGCCGTTTTGTTGGCGGAGACGATGTAGTCCGCCAGCAGGGCGATTTCCTCGTCGGGGATTTGCCCACCGAAGCTGGGCATAGCGCCCTGGCCGTTGGAGATGCGGTCGATGACCAGCTCGCGGGTGAGCTTCGGGTTGTCGAGCGTCGGGCCTACACCGCCCGATGCGTCCGCGTCGGCCAGCGCATGGCAGGCGCTGCAGGACCAGCTGTGGAACATTTCGCGCGCGGCGTCGGTATTCACCGCGGGATCCTCGGCATTGGCGCGCGAGAAGCCGGCGCTGCCTGCCGCGAGGCCGCCGACCAGCGCCACGGCCGCGAGTGCCGGGGTCAGGAATTTGCGCTTGCTTGCTGCCTTGGTCACCGTGATTCGCTCCCGTTTGTTGATTCTGTCCAAAACTCTGGACCTGCGGCCTAGCTATTGCCGTCGCCGCCGATGTCAATCGCACAATGGTTGACGCGCGATGAAGCGCAGTTGAATATGATCGCCAGCCCGCCGACAGCAGCCGGCAGAATTGGGGAAAGAGATGACCGTCCGCGCTTCGAGTTTGACTTTGTTCGCAATGGCCGTGGCGCTGGCCGGGTGCAACGGCTCCGAGGGCGGCGAGCAGGGCGCGACCGGCGAACCGCGGTATCTCAAGGCCCACAGCGCACAGCAGTTGATGGCGCAAGTGGTCCAGCCGACGGCGGAAGTGTTCTGGAATTCGGCCGGCTATGTGATGGACGAGACCGGCGAGCACGACCTGACGCCGACGACCGACGAAGGCTGGCAGGCCACCCGCACCGCTGCGGCGACGATCACTGAAATGGGCAACCTGCTGATGACCCCGGTCTATGCCGAGGGGCGCGGCGCGGATTGGATCGAGTTCTCCAGGGCGCTGGTGGAAGTCGGCCAGAAGGCCGAAGAGGCCGCCGCCAACCGCGACAGCGAGGCCGTGTTCGAAGTCGGCGGCACGATGTACAACGTCTGCACCGCCTGCCACCAGGCCTACCTGCCCGAAGAGCAGGCGGCCGCGGCCAATGCCTCGCAGCAATGATGCTTTGACCACTGCGGCCCGCCTGTGGCCGCTGGTGCTGGTCGCCGGGCTCGCCCTCGTCGCCGGCCCAGCGCTGGCGCACGACGTGTCGGAGGCGGACCGGGCCGCCGTTCAGGGGATCGACGGGCCGGCTTTCATCCCGTTTCTGTACCTAGGGGCCAAGCACATGGTCACCGGGTACGACCACGTGCTGTTCCTGATCGGCGTGGTGTTCTACCTTTTCCGGCTGCGGGACGTGGTGATCTACGTCTCCATGTTCACCATCGGCCATTCGCTGACGCTGATGGGCGGAGTCCTGCTCCGCACCGGCGCCAACCCTTACCTGATCGACGCTATCATCGGCTTGTCGGTCGTCTACAAGGCGGTCGAGAACCTCGGCGGCTTCCGCCGCATCGGCGTCCTGATCGACCCGCGCCTGGCGGTGCTGGTGTTCGGCCTGTTCCACGGGATGGGCCTGGCGACCAAGCTGCAGGACCTGGCGCTTTCCGAGGAAGGCCTGCTGGTCAACCTGGTCGGCTTCAACATCGGCGTCGAGGTCGGCCAGGTGATCGTGCTCGCGATCGTCGTCTCGGCGCTCAACGTCTGGCGCAAGTCGGCAAGCTTTACCGCCGGCGCGCGATACGCCAACGTCGCGCTGGTCGCGGCGGGGCTCGCCCTCACCGCATATCAGATTGCAGGATGGATGCAGGAATGAACGAACCCCAAACCGCTCCCCGGCCCTCGCGCACCAAGCCGCTGATCTGGGGCGGCGCCGCCCTGCTCGCGGCGGCGGCGATCGTGCTCGTGTTCGTGCTGCCGGCGGAGTTCGGCAAAGACCCGACCGGCCTCGGCCGCGCGCTCGGCCTTGAGGTGCTGTCGACCGAGGGGATGAACGAGGAGCAGATCCGCGGGGCCAAGCGCGAAGGCGTGCTGGCAGAGCTGCCCGGCGGCACCGTAGCCAATCCGCAGGACCGCTACACCATCGAGCTCGCCCCGTTCGAATCGACCGAGTTCAAGTACACCCTGAAGGAAGGCGAGCAGATGCGCTTCGCCTGGACCGCCACCGGGCCGATCGACTTCGACATGCACGCCCATCCGTTCGAAGGCGGCGAAGAACTGACGGAAAGCTACGCAATCACTAAGGCGCCGGCCCAGAGCGGCATCTACACCGCGCCGTTCACCGGCATCCACGGGTGGTATTGGCAGAACCGCACCATGGACAATGTCACGCTCACCCTCGACGCGTCGGGCGCCATGACGACTTCGACGATCTTCGATCAGTTCGGCGATCATCCGCGCGAACTCGCCCCACCCGCGCAAGCCCCGGAAGAAAGCTGAACTAGGGTCTGACAGAATAATTTTTCGGATATTGTCAATCTAACGCATTTTCCGGCCTTGTTGTCGCCGACAAATCTCGGCTAGGCTGAGGGCTGGGAGAATGCATGTGACAAGACTGCCTGGGGCAATTTCCGAGTACCGCCGTTTCCAATCGCGCCGCACCGCCGGCCTCGTTGCCGCGTGCGCCGCCGCCTTGCTGGCGTCCGCCTGCACCACCGCACCGGGGGGCTCGCTCGCGGCCAAGTCGGCAGTGCCGACCGTAGCAAGCTATGACTACACCGGGTGGGATTCCTATCTCGGCGGCGCGGAGTCGTCGCAGTATTCCTCGCTGGACCAGATCAACAAAGCCAATGTGAGCCAGCTCGAAGTCGCCTGGACTTACGAGACCGGACCGGGGGCCGCCCCGTCGTTCAACCCGATCAAGGTCGGCAACATGCTGATCGTGCTGAAGGGAACGAGCACGCTCGCCGCGCTCGATCCGGCGACCGGCCGAGAGCTGTGGAGCCGCGAGTACGAAGGCCGCCTGGGCACCCGCGGGATCAACTACTGGCAGAGCGCCGACGGAACCGACCGCCGCCTGTTCGTGATCAACGACGGCATGCTGCGCGCGATCAACGCCGCCAACGGCGAACCGATCGCCACTTTCGGCGCCGACAGCAAAGTCGACATCCGCGTCGGCCTGCCGGGCGACACCAGCGCGATCCGGCCGCTGCAGACCAGCAACCCCGGCCGCATCTACAAGGATACGATCATCGTCTCGCTGCCGGCGGCGGCTTACGACTTCGCGTCCGCGCCGGCCAACATCCACGCCTACGACGTGCGCACCGGCGCCATGAAGTGGGCCTTCAACATGGTTCCGCAGAAGGGCGAGTTCGGCTACGATACGTGGCCCGAGACGCCGGACCGCCACAACTATGGCGGCGTGCACAACTGGTCCGAATCGACCGTCGACGAAGAGCTCGGCCTGGTCTTCATCCCCACCGGCACGGCCCGTTACGACTTCTACGGCGGCAACCGTAAGGGCGACAACCTGTTCGGCAACTCGATCGTCGCGCTGAATGCGGAGACGGGCGAGCGCGTCTGGCACTTCCAGACGATCCACCACGATCTCTGGGACCTCGACCTTCCGCAGGCGCCGAAACTGATGACGATCCGCAAGGACGGCGAGGACGTGCCGATCCTGATCCAGGCGGTGAAGCACGGCTATGTCTTCGTGTTCGACCGCCGCACCGGCGAGCCGATCTGGCCGATCGAGGAGCGCCCCGTTCCGGCCTCCGACGTGCCGGGCGAGGAAGCGTCCCCGACGCAGCCGTTCCCGACCTGGCCCAAGCCCTATGCGCGCATGACCTTCACCGAGGACATGATCAATCCGCACATTCCGGAAGCCGACCAGGCCAAGCTGCGCGAGCTGTTCAAGACGGTCCGCAACGACGGCGAGTTCACCCCGCCGAGCCTGCAGGGCTCGATCGGCATGCCGGGGCACAACGGCGGCACGAACTGGGGCGGATCGGCCGTCGATCCGGTCCGCAAGCGCTTCTACGTGAACTCCAAGCAGATCCCGGTTCTCAACAAGCTGACGCTCGACAAGCGGCCCGAAGCGCTGGAGGCGATGCCCAACAGCGGCGGCGACGTGATGCCGTACAAGGAAGCCGTCGACTTCATGCTTCAGTCGAACGGGCTGCCGGCGATCAACCCGCCCTGGTCCACGCTGACCGGCTACGACATGGAGAGCGGCGAGATCATCTGGCAGGTCCCGAACGGCGAAGTCATGATGCTGGCCGAGAAGGGCATCCGCAACACCGGCAGCACGGCTCCGCGCGGCGGCCCCGTGGCGACGGCAGGCGGCCTGATCTTCATCGGCACTTCGTCCGACCGCAAGGTCCGCGCGCGCGACGCCGACACCGGCGCCGTGCTGTGGGAGCACCAGCTCGACGCGGCGAGCGAAGGCGTGCCGGCGGTCTACGAGGCCGGCGGCAAGCAGTACGTCGTCTTCCCAGTGGGCGGTGACGGCCTGTTCGCTCCACGCCTCGGACAGCCGAAGCCGGGCGCCAACCGCTACGTCGCGTTCGCCTTGCCGACGGGAGCCGGCCAGTGATCGCGCGCGGCACTATCGCGGCGCTGGCGCTCGCCTGCTGCTCGGCGAGCAGCATCCCGGCCCTGGCGCAAGACGTCGACCTGACGGTGCTGCCGCCGGCGCAGAACGGCTACAAGCCGGCGATGACCGAATGGGGCGAGCCGGACTTCCGCGGCGGCTGGCCGATCGATCACCTGAACGGCCGCACGCCGCTGCAACGCGATCCCGCGCACGGCAATCGCATCTTCCTGACGGACGAGGAGTTCGCCGAACGGGAGGAAATGGTCGCCGAGCTCGAGAAGCGCTACGAGAACGAGGACACGCAAGGCAAGATGGGCATCGGCCACTGGGCCGAAGTCGCCGCCGCGAACCGCCGCACGAGCTGGATCGTCAGCCCGGCCAACGGGCGGCTGCCGGAGTACACGCCCGAAGGCAAGCGCCGCTCCGCCGCGATGCAATCGAGCTGGCGCCAGGGGCAGTTGTTCGACTGGGTGACCGACTTCGACAGCTGGGACCGCTGCATCACGCGCGGCCTACCCGCGTCGATGATGCCGTTCATGTACAACAACGGCATGCGCATCTTTCAGTCGCCGGGCCTCGTCGCCCTGCAGATGGAGATGGTGCACGAGACGCGCCTGATCCCGACCGACGGCAGCCCGCCGATCCCGCGGCAGATCCAGCACTGGCTCGGCGAAAGCCGCGGCCGGTGGGAGAACGGCAACACGCTGGTGGTCGAAACGACCAACTTCATGCCCGGCCCTTCGGCCACCAACATCGGCACGACCGGATCGCCCCCGGCGAACGACACGCCGGTCAGCGCCGAAGCCAAGCTGGTCGAAACGTTCACGATGACCGGGCCCAACTCGATCGTCTACGACTTCACCTGGACCGATCCGGTGGTGTTCACCGCGCCGTGGTCCGCCCGCCTCGACTGGCAGCGCGACGACGATTTCCAGATCTTCGAATACGCCTGCCACGAAGGCAACGTACAGATCCGCAACTACATCACAGCATCGCGCGCCGAACGCGCGCAAGAGAGGGAGGGCTCCCAATGAAATCCCATAAGACAACGCTTCGCCTGGCGGCAGCTTCGGTGCTGCTCGCCACGGCGGCTCTCGGCAGCGCCGCGATCGCTCAGCAGGCGCCCGCCGACCCGACCGTGCTGCAGCCCGTGCCGGACGATTACCAGCCGAAGAAGACCGCCTGGGGCGATCCCGACTTCACCGGCACCTGGCCGATCGACAACATCGCCAGCATCTTCTTCGAGCGCAACGACCGCTACGGCAACCGGTTCTACCTGACGGCTGAAGAGCTGGCCCAGCGTGCCGAGCAGGCGAACGCCTCCGCTGAGCGCTACAAGGAAGAAGAAGAGCAGGGCAAGATCGGCATGGGCCACTGGGTCGAATCCGACGTGTCGGGCGCCCAGACCGCGCTGCTGGTCGATCCGCCGAGCGGCAAGCTGCCGGCGTTCACCGAATACGGCCAGACGATGTACAAGGCCGGCCGCTCCAGCTGGGTCAACGGCCAGCCTTTCGACTGGGTCAGCGACTTCGACACCTGGGACCGCTGCGTCACCCGCGGCTTCCCGGCTTCGATGCTGCCGTTCCGCTACAACAACGGCATCCGCCTCCACCAGGCGCCCGGCTACGTGACGATCGAGCTGGAGATGATCCACGATTCGCGCATCGTCCGCGTGGTGCCGAAGGCACAGTGGGCGGAGCTGCAGAAGACCCGCTGGCCGGCCGAAGTGCGCACCTGGATGGGCCAGTCGCTCGGCTACTGGGATGACGAGAACACGCTCGTGATCGAGACGACCAACATCAAGGCCGGCGACAGCGTCGTCGGCGATCGCCTCGCGCGCGGCCCTTCGCCGCTCAACATGGCGACGATGGGCGTTCCGCCGAACAACACCATCCCGACCAGCGATGCGGCCAAGGTGGTCGAGCGGATCACGATGACCGGCGACGATTCGATCATCTACGAGATGACCTACTCCGACCCCAAGGTCTTCACCGCGCCGTGGACCGCACGCCTGCCGTGGACGCGTGACGAGGAATACGGCTTCTTCGAGTACGCCTGCCACGAAGGCAACGTGCAGGTGCGCAACTACATCAACTCCTCGCGCAGCGAGCGCGGGCTGACGACCAGCGGTGTCGGCGCCCATGAATCGGACGAACGCGGGGCGCCCGGGGGCGTTCAGTGATCGCAACGCGCTTGCGGGCAACCGCAGCCGCCCTGCCGCTGGCGCTGGCCCTTTCGGCCTGCGCCACGGCCGGAAGCGTGGAGCCGGCAGCTTCGGCTGACCGGCCCGCCGCCGCCGCAACCGCCTCCACCGGCTTGCTCGCCCCGGTTCGGACCCAGCAGGGTCTCGTCCAGGGCGCGCCGGGCAAAGTGCAGGGCGTCACGGTGTTCAAGGGCATTCCCTTCGCCGCCCCGCCCGTCGGCGAACTGCGCTGGCGCCTGCCGCAGCAGCCCGCTTCCTGGACCGGCGTGCGCGACGCGACGCAGTACGGCGACGTCTGCGTCCAGCCACCTGCGCCGGAGCGTTTCCCGCCGAATTCGGCGACCGACATTCCGGAAAACTTCACCGGCATGTCGGAAGACTGCCTCAACCTCAATATTTGGACGCCCGCCAAGGTCGCCGGCGAGAAGCTGCCGGTCATGGTCTGGCTCTATGGCGGCGCCTACAACGAAGGCGGCGGCAACGCGCCCTTCAGCGAAGGCGACAACCTGGCCGCCAAGGGCGTGGTCATGGTCACGCTCAACTACCGCGTAGGGCCGTTCGGCTTCCTCTCGCACCCTGAGCTGACCGCGGAAGAACCGGTCGGCGCCTCGGGCAACCAGGCACTCGGCGACGCGATCGCGGCGTTCAAGTGGCTCAAGGCCAACGTTGCCCAGTTCGGCGGCGACCCCGACAACATCACCCTGTTCGGCGAAAGCGCCGGTGCGGCGATGAACGCCGGGCTGGTCGGCGCAGCGGGCGCGGCAGGCACGTTCGAGCGGGCTATCGCCCAGAGCGGCGGCTGGATGGGCCTCGGCATCGGCCTGATGCCGAAGCGCGATGACATGGAGAAGCGCACGCTGGAAGCGGCGGAGAAGGCTTTCGGCAAGACGTCTCTCGCCGAACTGCGCCAGCTTCCGCCGAGCGAAGTCGCCAAGCTGCGCGGCCAGGGCATGATCGTGGACGGCCACATCATCCGCGACGACCTCTCCAAGGTCTTCGCCGAAGGCCGGCAGAACAAGGTCGACGTGCTCGTCGGCTCGAACGCGGACGAAGGCTCCTTCACGCGCAGCTTCGGCCCGCCGACGACGCTGGAAACGTGGAACAATGGCGCTGCGCAGCGTTGGGGCGATCTCGCCGAGCTGGGCCGCGCGGCCTATCCGGCCAGCACGGACGCAGAAGCGGCGGCGATCGCCAGCATGCCGTTCTCCGACACGCTGGCCTGGCACATGCGCCTGTTCGCCGATCTGCAGGCGAAAGCCGGCGAGAACGCCTGGTTCTACTTCTTCACGCACGAACCGCCGTTCGATCCGGAGCGGCCGGACCTCGGCGCCGGACACACCGCGGAAATCCCGTACGTGTTCGACAACCTGGCCGCCCCGCGCACTTATCCCGCGGGCAGCTCGGTCAAGCTGATGGCCGGCAACGCGCGGGAAGAAGCCCTGGCGGACCAAATCTCGCAATACTGGGTGAACTTCGCCCGGACCGGCAACCCGAACGGGTCCGGTCTGGCGACCTGGCCCACCATAGCCGAACTGGGGCCGAGCGAGGCGATGATCCTCGATGCGGACGGCTCGGGCAAGGGCCCGTGGCTTAGCGCGGAGAAGATCGCGCTCTATCGCCAGATGTGGGAGCAGCGGGTGGCGAAGCCGCTCGGCATCCAGCTGGCCAAGTAACAAGCAAGAAGACGAAAGACCGATTGGGAGGAGTGATGGCAGTGTCGTTCAAAGGGCGGCGCTTGCCGCTCCTCCTTTCCGTCGCGGGCTGCGCCGCGCTCGGCGCCGCCGCGCTGGCCCAGAGCGACGCGCCGGAGCCGGTGCGCAAGCAAGTGGCACAGGCCGCGGACATCTATGCCGCCCAGTGCGCCTCCTGCCACGGGGACAACCTCGACGGCGGCCAATTCGCCCAGTCGCTCTCCGACGAGGCGTTCAAGGCCAAGTGGGCCGGCAAGAACGCGCAAGCGCTGTTCGAATACATCCGCAGCGCCATGCCGCCCGGCAATGCTCGCAGCTTGCCCGACGATGCTTACGCCGCGCTGACCCAGCTGATCCTGTCGCGCAACGGTATCACGGCGCAGGATGCGCTGGCGCCCAATTCCCCGGTGATGATCCGCACGCAGTTCCCGCTGGCCAGCGAAGGTCAGCCGGACGTGGGCGGGATCGGCGGCCTTTCCAAGCGCTACCCCAACCCGCCCTGGCCCAAGGCGCCCGACCGCTTCGCCAGCTACACCCCGGTGACCGAAGCGATGCTGCAGACGCCGGCGCCGGAGAACTGGCTGAGCTGGCGGCGCAGCCACCAGGGGCTCGGCTTCTCGCCGCTGACCCAGATCGACAAGCGCAGCGTCAAGAACCTGACCGTTGCCTGGTCTCAGGCCCTGCCGGCCGGGCCCAACATGGCCGAGCCGCTCGTGCGCGACGGGGTGCTCTACGTGTTCGGCTATGGCGACGAGGTCTTCGCCTTCGACGCGGCCGACGGCCACCTGCTGTGGCGCTACACCCGCGACCTGCCGAAGGACACGGCGCTCACCTCCAAGAAGACGCTGGCGCTCTATGGCGACAAGCTGTTCGCCGCGACGAGCGACCTGCACATGGTCGCGCTCGACGCGCGCACCGGCAAGCTGGTGTGGGACAGCGAGATCATCGACGATCCCGAGTTCCGCAATCCCGGCGGCCCGCTGGTGGCCGACGGCGTGGTCATGCAGGGCCTGACGACGCAGAAGACCGGCGGATCGATCATCGTCGGGCTGGATGCCGAGACCGGCAAGCGGCTGTGGACCTTCAACACCATTCCTTCGCCCGGCACGCCCGAAGGGGACACCTGGAACGGCTTGCCGCAGGACAAGCGCCACGGCGGATCGGTCTGGACGTCCGGCACTTACGACGCCGAGACCGGCCTCGCGCTCTGGGGCGTGGCCCAGACGTACGACACCGGCCCGCTGCGCGACCGCAAGCCCGGCATGAACAACGACGGGCTCTACACCAACTCCACGCTGGCGTTCGAGCCGCGTACCGGCAAGCTGGCCTGGTACTTCCAGCACATGAAGAACGACCAGTACGATCTCGACTGGGTGTTCGACCGGGTGATCGGCACTCTGGACGTGAACGGTAACCCAACCCGCGTGGTGATGACCGGCGGCAAGGAAGGGCTGTTCGACGCGCTCGAACTGGCCACCGGCAAGTACGTCAAGACGGTCGACATGGGACTGCAGGACTTCATCGAATCGATCGATCCGGTGACCGGCGACAAGCACGTGAAGCCGGAGAAGATCCCCGGCGCGGACAAGGGCGCCGTGGCTGTCTGCCCGCACGCCGGCGGCGGGCGCAACTGGAGCCCCACGGCGTTCGTGCAGGAGACCGGCCTGCTCTACGTCAGCGCGCGCGACGTGTGCATGGACATGGTCCCTTCGAAGACCGGGTTCCTGACCACCGGCGTGAACATCGAATACATGCCCCCGCCCGACGGCGACGGGAACTACGGCCTGCTGCAGGCGATCGACATGCAGGCGGGCAAAGTCCGCTGGGAAGTGCGCCAGCGTGCGCCCTACAACATGGGGGTGCTAGCGACGGCCGGGGACGTGCTGTTCACCGGATCGATGGACCGCAAGGTCAAGGCATACGACCAGGCCACCGGCGACCTGCTGTGGCAGAGCGGCGTGGCAGGCGTGCCCAACGCCTCGCCCATCACCTATGCCGTCGACGGCAAGCAGTACGTCGCCATCGTCACGGGTGCCGGCAATCCGCTGGCCTTCGGTCTTCCGCAGGTGACGCCGGAACTGGCGCTGCCGCCGGTCAACAGCTCCTCCGTCGTGGTCTTCGCACTACCGGAGGACTAGCGCGCCCGGACGAGGGGCGGAAACGCCGACCGGTTTGGACTGACTGCGCCGAATGTGGTATCTGGACCGGAGGAGGCCGGTCCTATGAACACGCTCCTTTTGTTCTCCGCCCTGGCGTTCGCTCAGGCCAGCGCCGCGGAAGGCCACGACCATGGCGGGCACGGCGAAGTCACTTTCCAGACCACCTGCAGTCCTGCGGCCGAGGCGACCTTCCTGGATGGCGTCGCCTGGCTCCACTCCTTCGAATACGAGGAAGCTGGGAAGAGCTTCGACAAGGCGGCCGCGGCCGATCCGTCCTGCGCTATCGCGCATTGGGGCACGGCGATGAGCCTCTACCACCCGCTCTGGGCCGCTCCGAACGCCGCCGAGTTGAAACGGGGTCGCGACGCGGTCGCCAGGGCGCAAGCCACGCCGGCGAAGAGCGAGCGCGAGCGGGGCTATGTCGACGCCGTTGCCGCGTTCTACCAGGGCTCCGAGTCGCTCGACCACAAGACCCGCGCCGAAGCTTACAGCGCGGCGATGCGCGAGTTGCACCGGCGCTACCCCGATGACTTGGAAGCCGGCGCGTTCTATGCCCTGACTCTGATCGCCGCCGGCACTCTCGACGACGACCCGGCGTTCGCCCGGGAGCGCGAAGCGGCCACGATCCTCAATGCCGTCATGGAGGCTCAGCCCGACCATCCCGGCGTGGCCCATTACCTGATCCACAGCTTCGACTATCCGCCGCTGGCCGAACTGGCCCTGCCCGCGGCCAAGCGTTACGCCGGGATCGCTCCGGCATCGCCCCACGCACAGCACATGCCTTCGCATATCTTCACCCGGCTGGGCATGTGGTCCGACTCGATATCGTCCAATCTGATGTCGGCGGCCGCAGCCCGCGACGCAGTGAAGAGCAAGGGCTTCGACGGCGCCTCGCGGGAGGAGCTGCACGCGATGGACTACCTCGCCTACGCTTACCTGCAGACTGGGCAGGACAAGGCGGCGGAAGGCGTTCTGTCCCACCTCAGCGCGATGCGACGGGTCGACGATCCGATCTTCTCCGCCGCCTATGCCGCCACTGCCATTCCCGCGCGCATCGTTCTGGAGCGCCGGCAATGGCGCGAAGCGGCGGCCCTGGAACTGCCCGCGAATGTACCGGGGCTGGTTCCGCTCGAGAACTTTGCCTGGAGCGAGGCCCACATCCATTTCGCGCGGGCGATCGGTGCTGCGCGCTCGGGCGATGCGGCGGCGGCACGCAGGGAGATCGCGAGGCTGGCCCAGATAGAGCAGGCGCTCAGCATTCCTCCGGGCACTTACGACTGGCGGGCGCCGATCCGGGTCCAGCGCGGGATCGCCGCCGCGTGGGTCGCCCACTCCGAAGGCAAGCGCGACGAAGCGCTCGATCTGATGCGGCAGGCCGCCGATCTAGACGATTTGACGGAGAAGCACCCGGTGACACCCGGCGCCATCCTTCCGGCGCGCGAGCAGCTCGGGGAGCTGCTGCTCGAACTGGGCCAGGGGAAGGAAGCGCTGACCGCGTTCGAAGCATCGCTGGAACGCTCACCGCGAAGGTTGAACGGCCTTTACGGCGCCGCCCGTGCGGCGGCTCTCGCCGGCGAGACAGCGAAGGCGCGGGAGTACCAGGCGGAGCTGGTGGAATTGACCAGGGACGGCGACCAGACCCGGGCCGAGCTCAAGGACATCCGCCTCAGCCTGGCAGAATAGTCGGCGGACAAAAAAGGGCCGGCAAACTGCCGGCCCCTTCTGTCACTACGCGGATCGGACGATCAGTAGAACATGCCGAGCGTGAAACCGATCGCGCGGCCGAAGAACACCACCAGCAGCCAGAAGATCAGCGACAGCGCGCCGGCGACCTTCACCGACACCGGCATCGTCGCGTCGCGATCCCAGTGCGAGACAGTGCGGTAGGTGATGAAGTGGAAGTACATCATGTTGAGGCCGGCCAGCGCCAGCATCGCCATCTTCCACAGGAAGTAGGGGTTGATCACATAGCTGCTCGCCTTGCTGACGAACAGCAGCGTGCCGGTGATCGCCGCCAGCACGAACGCGCCCCAGGTCCACGGCAGGATGTCGTTGGACGTCTTCGTCACGGCAAACTTGTTCGAGGTCAGGCCGAGCATGCGCAAGTCGACCACGAAGATGGTGCCGAGCACCGTGACCAGCGCGATGACGTGGAGCGTCTCGAGCGTGGGGAACATCCAGGTCGATTCGGCCACCATCGTGCCGAAGCTCGAATACTCGAGGCTTTCCCAGATATTGGTCGGTTCAGGATACATCGAATTTTCCCCTCAGACCGGCGCGTATGCGATCCAGCGGCCGCACAGCATTATGACGCACCACAAGATGATGATGAAAATGGAACCGGCCTTGATGCCCCCGGTGACGGCGCCGCCGCCGGCGAGCCGGCGCATGACCTTGCCGTGGAACACCAGGCTGACGATCACCGCGAGCACGATCAGGACGACCTTGATCCAGAAGATCGGGTTGATCAACTCGCGAACCGGTTCGCCGATGATCAGGCCCAGTCCACTGAGCAGGAGCACCAGCAGCGCGCCCCAGACCCAGCCGATGTAGCGGCGCTCGGTCTCGGCCATCGTGCGGTCCGTGCCGGCAAGCTCGAAGATCCGCAGCGTGACCATCAGGACCGCGCCGAAGCCGGCTGCGATCGAAAGGATGTGAATCACCTGGATGATCGGGATCGCCCAGAAGTTGGTCTGGATCCACAGGCTCAGCGATGTTTCGGAAATCCAGAGCGCGAACTCCGTCAGCGGCGTCGAGCGCAGCCAATCCGTAAAGCTGTATAACAAATCACCCATCAGAAACGCTTCCCCTATCAATCGCCGGCCTTACCGGTCGCTCAGGATCCGTGGACAAAAGCAGCGGGTTCGCCGAGTAAATTACTGTAACGGACGGGTTACACGCCGCCGTTCCCCCAGCTCAGCCGGCCCCGCTGGTGCGGTATCCGCCAGGTCCCGTGTCAAATGCCCCCGGGGGCGCGGAGACAGAAAAGAACCTTGCGGCCGGCGCAGGCTTTTCGATTCGTATCTGCTTATCCTTCCCCGGATGCTGCGCCCGGTAGCGCAGGCTACAAACCGTTGTCAAAGCCGCATATCCCTTCTAAACCGGACAAAGTCATGCAAGGCGGAAACATCCGCGCTTACCTGGAAACGAGTGGAGGGGAATCGGATGCGCGCTGCGGGAGGCCTAGGACTGGCCGCAATCTTGGCTTTGGCTGCCCCCGCGACTGGCCAGCAGACCGACTCGATCCCGGCCGGCGACTGGCGTTCGATCAACCGCGATCTGGCCTCGACACGCTTCTCTCCTCTGGACGAGATCAACAAGTCCAACGTTTCCAACCTGGTTGAAGCGTGGTCGTACCCGCTGCGCGGCTTCAACACGGCGGTGCCGGTGGTCGTCGGCGGAGTGATGTATTTCCCTGCCGGCAGCCGCGTCGTGGCGGTGAACGCCGATACCGGGGCGGAGATCTGGTCCTACGAGCACCCGCGCCCCGAGGGCGCAGCCGCGGGCGCCGGCGGCGTTTCGGGCCGCGGCGTCAGCTACTGGCCCGGCGACGGCACGCTGGCCCCGCGCATCATGGCTATGGCGGGCTCGCAGATGATCGCGCTCGATGCCGCAACCGGGCAGCCGGTCGCCGGCTTCGGGCAGAACGGCACGATCGACGTGGGCGTCCCATACGGCGGTACGCCGACGATCTTCCGCAACGTGGCGGTAATCGGCGCGGCGACGCTGGAGAACCCGATTGGCGTGCCCGGCAACCCGCGCGCGTTCGACGTGCGCACGGGCGCCAAGCTGTGGGAGTTCCAGACAGTCCCCAAGGCGGGCGAGCCTTATAACGAGACCTGGGGCAACGGCTGGAAGGGCCGCTCCGGCGCGAACATGTGGGCTTTCGCCGCCCCGGTCGATGCCGAGCGGGGCCTGATCTACCTGCCGATCAGCGGCCCCGCAGCCAACTACTACGGCGGCGATCGGCCCGGCACCAACCTGTTCGCCAACTCCATCGTCGCGGTCGACATCGAGACCGGCGAATACAAGTGGCACTACCAGACGGTCCACCACGACCTGTGGGACATCGACATGCCGACCGCCGGCGCGCTGCTGAACGTGACCGTCAACGGCCGCAGCGAGCCGGCCATCGCCCATGCCGGTAAGAGCAGCTACTTCTACTTGCTCGACCGCGAGACGGGCGAGCCGCTGCATCCGGTCGACGAAGTGCCGGTGCCGGTCGGCGACGTGCCGGGCGAATACTACCACCCGACGCAGCCGATCCCGCGGGTCACCCCGGCGCTGAGCCGCACGACGCTGACTTACGACGATATCGTCACCGCGGAAGATACCACTCCCGAACACGCCGCGGCCTGCCGCAAGATGTGGGACGATGCCGGCGGCTATCTCAACTACGGCCCGTTCACGCCGTTCTTCTTCCACCGCAAGGGCACTCCGCCACGCTCCACCATCCAGCTTCCGGGCGGCACCGGCGGCGTCAACTGGGGCGGCGTGGCGGTCGACCCGCAAAGCGGCACGGTGTTCGCCAACGCGCAGGCCACTTCGCTGGTCGGCTGGGTGGAGCGCAAGGAAACGACCGAAAGCTACAGCTTCGACGCCAATGACACCAACCAGGCCTACGATCGCGCCAGCGTCAACGGCAAGGGACCGTTCTTCTCCTTCTCCGCGCCGGTTTCCGGCAAGTATGATGAGAACGGCCGCGCGGTCGGCGCGCAGGCGCCCTGCTACCGGCCGCCGTGGGGCCAGCTGACCGCGGTCGATGCCGCCACCGGCCAGATCAAGTGGCAGGTACCGCTGGGCGTCATCGAGGAACTGCCGGAAGGCAAGCAGCTGGTCGGCAACTCCGGCAGCGCCGGTCCGACCGTCACCGCCGGAGGGCTGGTCTTCGTCGGCGCGACCAACGACAAGCGCTTCCGTGCCTTCGATGCAGGCACCGGCCAGCAGTTGTGGGAAGCGCAGCTGGGCAACAACGCCAACGCCAACCCGATGAGCTACCGGGGGCAGAGCGGAAAGCAATACGTCGCGATCAACGCCGGGGGCACGATTGTCGCCTACGCGCTTCGCTGATAGATCACTTAGAATTAGGGTACTCAAGGTTCACAAAGAGGACATTATTGGGATGGGCAAATTGTTTACGTTGGCCGCGGCAGCGGCATGTCTTTTCGCCGGAACCAGCGCCGTGGCGCAGGCTCAGGCACAGACGCAGCAGCCGGCGACGATCGACGGCAAGCCGAACCTCAACGGCATCTGGCAGACGATGAATGGCGCCAACTGGAACCTCGAGCCGCATTCCGCGGTCGCGTCGCCGGATGAGCGCGTGGATCGGGCGGTCGGCGCCTGGGGCGCGGTTCCGGCCAGCCTGGGCGTGGTTCAGGGCGGCACGATCCCTTACCGTCCCGAAATTCTCGAGCAGCGCAACACGCGCCGGGCCGAGGGCAAGGATCCGGAGAAGGCCTGCTACCTGCCGGGCATTCCCCGCGCGACCTACATGGGCCTGCCGTTCCAGATCATCCAGGGCGGCGGCGACATCCTGATGGCGTACGAATACGCCTCGGCGAATCGCGTCATCAACATCGGCGAAGTGGAAATCCCGCCGATCGATACCTGGATGGGCACCTCCTACGGCAAGTGGGAGGGGAACACCCTGGTCGTCACCACGTTGGCGCAGAACGGTGAGTCCTGGCTCGACCGGGCCGGCAACTTCGTCGCGCCGACGACCACGGTGGTGGAGCGGTTCACGCCGATGGGCCCGAACCACATCGACTACCAGGTCACGTTCGACGACCCGGAGCTCTACACGCGCCCGTGGACGATCAAGATGCCGCTTTACCGCCGGATGGAGGAGAACGCCCAGCTGCTTGAGTTCAAGTGCGTGCCGTTCGCCGAAATGTATCTCTACGGAGATCTGTACGAAACGATGGACGACGAGGCCAAGGCCCGGCTCGGCGTCCAGAAGTAAAGTGCGCGCGATAAGCGCACCCAAACACTGAAGAGAGTTACGAGGAGTATCAACATGCGTATCAAGACCTGGCGCAACGCCGTGATCGGCGCCGTGCTGGCGGTGGGTACGGCGGGCGCTGCCATCGCCCACCATTCCTTTGCCGCCGAATTCGACCGCAACAAGCCCATCAAGCTTCAGGGCGAAGTGGTGAAGTTCGAGTGGGTGAACCCGCACTCGTGGATCCACATCCGCACCACCCGCGCCGGCAAGTCCGAAGTGTGGCGCGTGGAAGGCGGCGCCCCGAGCGCGCTGCTGCGCCGCGGCTGGAACAGGAACTCGCTGCCCGCCGGCACGAAGATCATCGTCCAGGCCTTCCAGGCCCGCGACGGCGACACCCGCGCCAGCGCCGCCGAGATCAGCTTCCCAGACGGCCGCGAGCTTTCGCTCGGCAACCCGACCACCGAAGCGGTGGCGGCTGCGGCGAAGCGCGCCAAGAACTAAGCGGCCGCCCCGCCTTAGGGCGGGCTGCCGTTGGCAGACACGTGGATGCCGTGGCCGATTCCGGCCGCGGCATCTGCTTGTAAAGCCACACAGGAAGTACCGTTCCGCCCGGCTTGAGGGGGCCGCGGAACACGACATGACCGGCCCGCTCGTCTAGGCTGGGCCAATGCGAATCGCCCCGCGCACAGCGCCGGCGAAACCGCCACTACAGGGAGCTTGTTAATGCCGTTGGTCAACATGAAGCCGCTGCTGCGCGATGCGATGGATAACGGCTATGCCGTCGCCGCCTTCAACCTCGTCGATTATGGAACGACCAAGGCGATGGTCGCCGCCGCCGAGGAGTTGAACGCTCCGGTGATCTGCCAGACCAGCGCCAAGACCATCCAGTACTGGAGCCACAAGGAGATCGTCTCCTGGGTGCGCACCGCGGCGGAAGATTCGCCGGTGCCCGTGGTTCTTCACCTCGATCACTGCAAGGATCTGGCGATGATCGAAGCCTGCGCGCAGGCCGGCTGGACCTCGATCATGATCGACGCTTCCGAGCTGCCGTTCGAAGAGAACCTCGAACTGTCCAAGCGCGTGCGCGACATCGCCGACAAGTACGGCGTGGGCATGGAAGCAGAGCTCGGCCAGATCATGGGCGTGGAAGACGACATGGTCGTCGCCGAAGAGGATTCGGTCCTGACCGATCCGGAAGACGCCAAGCGCTTCTGCGACGCGCTGGACCTCAGCGCCTTCGCCTGCGCCGTCGGCACGGCACACGGCTTCTACAAGGGTGAGCCGGTGGTCGATTTCGACCGCATCGAAGCGATCAACAAGCTGACCCGCACGCCGATGGCGCTGCACGGCGGCACCGGCCTGTCGGACGAGACGTTCGCCAAGGCGATCGCCCGCGGTTCGGCCAAGGTGAACATCTCGACCAACCTCAAGCACGTGTTTGTCGAAAGCTTCGTCAAGTACCACACCGAGAACCCGAAGGACTTCGAGCCGCTGCGCGTGATCGACGCGCAGTACAAGGCGTGCAAGCAGATGTTCTCCGGCTTCATCGAGAAGTTCGGCGGCAAAGACAGGGCACAGCCGTTCCTCGCTTCCCTCAAGCAAGCTGCCTGAGGGACCGTAAGAGAATGCTCAAAGCCATCATCTTCGACTGCGACGGCGTCTTGGTCGATACCGAGCGGGACGGCCACCGGGTCGGCTTCAACCGCGCCTTCGCCGGATTCGGCATCGATGCCGAATGGGACGTCGAGCTTTACCGCAAGCTGCTTCAGGTAGCCGGCGGCAAGGAGCGCATGCGCGCCTACTTCGACGAATACGGCTGGCCGGAAGGCCGCGAGGAGTCGAAGGACGATCTGATCGCGGCCCTGCACAAGACCAAGACCGGCATCACTGCCGCCCTGGTCGGCGAAGGCGCGTTGCAGCTTCGCCCCGGCATCAGCCGGATCGTCGACGAAGCGATCGCCGCCGGCGTCACTCTCGGCGTGTGCACCACGTCCAACCCGCGCTTCATCGACGCCGTGCTCGACCTGTTCGGGCCGGAGCGGAAGGCGAAGTTCGCCTTCGTCCATGCGGGCGACTGCGTGGCCAAAAAGAAGCCCGACCCCGAGATCTACGAGCTCGCCAAGGTCTCGCTCAAGCTCCCCGTCCACGAATGCGTGGTGATCGAAGACAGCCGCAACGGCCTGCTCGCCGCCAAGGGCGCGGGCCTGCCCTGCCTGATCACCACCAGCACTTACACGGTGGACGAGGATTTCACCGAAGCCGACCGGGTCGTTTCCGAACTTGGCGACGAACCCAACGTCAACATCACGCTCGCGGACCTCGGCGAGCTGGCCGCCGAACACGCCGCGGCCTGAGGGAGGATAGCATGACCGACATTTCCCAGGAGCGTATCGAGCGCGCGATCAGGACCACTTGCGCCACGGTGCTTCGCAACGAACACTACTTCTCCGACCTCGACGGCCTGGCCGGCGATGGTGACTTCGGCACCTCGCTGGCGACCGGCTTCCGCGTGATCGACAAGGAATGGGACGAGATCCCCAAGACCGACATCGGCGCGATGCTGCTGAAGATTTCGATGCTCGTCAGCAAGCACGTCGGCGGCAGCTCGGGCCCGATCTGGGGCACCGGCTTCATGAAGGCGGCAATGCTGACCCGCGGCAAGACCTCGATCACCCTGCAGGAACTGGCCGACATGCTCGGCTCCGCGATCGAGGGCATCCAGGCCCGCGGCGGCGCCAAGCTGGGCGACAAGACCCTGCTCGACGCGCTGATCCCGGTGCACGAGAAGCTCAAGGAGCATGCCGCCGGTGACGGCGATGTCTGCGCCGCCCTGTGCGAGGCCGCCGCTGCCGCCGACAGCGCCGTGGACGAGACCCGCAACCTTGTGGCCCATCGCGGCCGCGCCAGCCAGGTTGGCGAGCGCAGCGCGAACACCCCGGATCCGGGCATCGTCGCCATCGCCACGATCCTGCACGACTGGTGCAAGGATTGCGGCCTCGCCCAGACCCCGAACGCGGCCGAAGTCGCCAAGGCCACTGCCTGATCACCCTATCGACGGAGAGGACCGAACCATGAAGAAGTTTGTCAACGATCCCGCACAGTTCGTGCCCGAGTTCATGAAGGGCATCGCCCTCGCCAACCCGGGGCTGCTGGACTTCAATGCCGAGTTCCAGATGGTTACCCGCAAGGGCGGCGTGGACAAGTCCAAGGTCTCGATCGTCCAGGGCTCCGGCTCGGGCCACGAGCCGGCGCACGTCATGGCCGTCGGCCCGGGCATGCTCACCGGCGCCTGCCAGGGCGCGGTGTTCGCCGCCCCGCCGGTCGACGCCTGCTACGAGACGATTAAGGCCTGCAACTCCGACGCCGGCGTGCTCGTCCTGGTCAACAACTACCAGGGTGACCGCATGGCCTGGGACATGGCCACCGAACTCGCCACGGCCGAAGGCATCAACGTCCGCCAGTTCTGGATCAACGACGACGTCGCGGTTGAGGACAGCCTCTACACCGTCGGCCGCCGCGGCGTGGCCGGCAACTTCTTTGTCATCAAGGCCTGCGGCGCCGCCGCCGAGCAGGGCAAGAGCCTCGACGAAGTCGAAGCGATCGCCAAGAAGGTCAACGACAACGTCCGCACGATGGGCGTGGCGCTGACCAGCTGCATCCCGCCGGCCAAGGGCACGCCGATCTTCGACCTGGGCGAAGACGAGATCGAAGTCGGCGTGGGCATCCACGGCGAACCGGGCCGCCGCCGCGAGAAGATCCAACCCGCCGACCAGATCACCGAAGAGCTGTTCGAAGCCGTCGCCAGCGACATCCCGTTCAACTCGGGCGACCGCGTGGCGATCATGGTCAACGGCCTTGGCGGCACGCCGATCACCGAGCTTTACGTGATCTACGCCAAGGCCCACGAACTGGCCGAGAAGGCCGGCTTCACCGTGGTGCGCAACTACGTCGGCGAATACTGCACCTCGCTGGAAATGGCCGGCGCGTCGCTGACCATTCTGCGCCTGGACGACGAGCTCGAAGCCCTGCTCGACGCACCGGCCGAGACCGCCGCGCGCATCTTCTGAGCCGGCGCAAGCTGCACGATAAGGGGGCGCGGTCCGCAAGGATCGCGCCCTTTTTCGTTCTCGGCGCGAAAAATGCGCGGCGGGCCCTCAGGCCTCCGAGCCCGGTCAATCTGCGAAGAAGTTCAATTCCAGCAGCACGTTGTTGGGATCGGGGGTGAAGATCTGGCGCAAGTTGATCGCGCTGACCAGGTTCTCCTGGTACTCGGCACCCATGGCGTCGAGGCGGCCTTTGACCTCGTCGTAACCGACGCACTTCAGCGCGACGTGGTGCAGCGCGCCGGTCAGCGAGCCGGGCTCCACTTCGCGGTCGTATGTGCGGTAGCAGTCGAGCGAATTGATGTGGATAATCGCCCGGCCCGCTCCATCGAACATCCAAGTGGCGGTTTCCGGCGTCAGCGGCGGGGGCGCATCGCGCCGCTCCAGGCCGAGCAGTTTGCCGTAGAATTCCGCCGTCTCGTCGAGCCGATCGGTGATGATGTTGACGTGATCGAGCGCTTCGACGTTCATGCCTCTCGTCCTCTCGTTTGGGGCCGCTTTCCCCTTGCATGCCATGCCAGATATTGTATGCGCCGCATACAATTTTCGCGTATGTGATTCATTCACAAATGAGAGGAATTTTGGATGGCTGAGAATCTGGATCAAGTGCTGGCGAAGGCAAATGGCGACATCGTCGGCCAGCTGCGCAACAACAAGATCGGTGCCTATGTGTACCCGGTCGTCGCGCCCGAGTTTTCCAACTGGCGCAGCGAGCAGTGGGCCTGGCAGCACGGCGCGGTCCTGTTCGACCAGTCGCACCACATGTTCGACCTCTACATCAACGGCCCGGACGCGCTGAAGCTGCTGTCCGACACGATGATCAACTCGCCGGCCGGCTGGCAGGTCAACAAGGCCAAACAGTACGTCCCGACGACGCCGTACGGCCACGTGATCGGCGACGGCATCATCTTCTACCTGGCTGAGAACGAGTTCGTTTACGTCGGCCGCGCGCCGGCTGCTAACTGGCTGATGTACCACGCCGAAACCGGCGGCTACGACGTCGAAGTGATCAACGATCCGCGTTCGCCGAGCCGCCCGATGGGCAAGCCGGTGAACCGCATCTCCTGGCGCTTCCAGATCCAGGGCCCGCAGGCCTGGAACGTGATCGAGAAGCTCAACGGCGAGCCGCTCGACAAGCTCAAGTTCTTCAACATGAGCTCCATGAAGATCGGCAACAAGACCGTCCGTACGCTGCGCCACGGCATGGCCGGTTCGCCGGGCCTCGAAATCTGGGGTCCGTACGAAGAGCAGGAATACATCCGCGAGGAAATCCTCAAGGCGGGCGAAGAGTTCGGCCTGATCCCGGTCGGCAGCCGCGCCTATCCGTCGAACACCCTCGAATCCGGCTGGATCCCCAGCCCGCTGCCGGCGATCTACACCGGCGACAAGCTGGCCGACTACCGCAAGTGGCTCGGCGCCGACAGCTACGAGGCGACCGGCTCGATCGGCGGTTCGTTCGTCGGCGAGAAGATCGAGGACTACTACCTCAATCCGTGGGAACTGGGTTACGGCCCGTTCGTGAAGTTCGACCACGACTTCCACGGCGCCGACGCGCTGAAGGAAATCGATCCCGCCGAGCAGCGCAAGAAGGTGACGCTCGAGTGGAATGCGGACGACATGAAGAAGATCGTCGGCTCCATGTTCGACCCCGAGGGTGAGCAGTACAAGTTCTTCGACCTGCCGCTCGCGAACTATGCCAACTCGAACTACGACAAGGTCGTGGACGCAGACGGCAACACCATCGGCCTGTCGATGTTCACCGGCTACTCGTTCAACGAGAAGAAGGCGCTGAGCCTCGCGACCGTCGACCACGAGCTTCCGCTCGGCACCGAGATCGGTGTCGTCTGGGGCGAAGAGAACGGCGGCACCGCGAAGACCACGGTCGAGCCGCACAAGCAGATCACCGTGCGCGCGATCGTCTCGCCGGTGCCCTACAGCAAGATGGCAGCCGACACTTACGCCCAGGGCTGGCGCACCAGCCGCAAGTAAGCGGTCGCCAGATCAGGAAAATGGGGGAGGCGCCGCGAGGCCCCTCCCCTTTTTCTTGTCCGCCGTCCGCCCCTCCGGCATCAAGCCGGCAGACAAGGGAGAGATGTGCAGATGGCGAATTACGTTCTCGTCCACGGCGCCTGGGGCGGCGGGCAAAGCTACGACCAGACGGCCGAGGACCTGCGTGCCGCAGGCCACGCGGTGCTCGTCGCGCAGTTGGCCGGTCTCGGCAGCCGCTCAGGCGAGCTCCATCCTGGCATCACCCTGACCGACCATATCGACGACGTCTGCGGGCAGGTGGAGCAGGCCGGCTTCGACCGCTTCATCCTGGTCGGCCACTCTTATGGCGGGATGGTGATTACCGGGGTCGCCGCGCGGCTCGGTGCGCGGATCGACGCAATAGCGTACCTCGACGCTTTCCTGCCGCTCGACGGGGAGTCCCTGTGGGACATTACCGGCGAGTACGAGCACGCCTGGTACATCGACAGCCAGAAGTTCACCCCCGGCCTCGTCGCGCCGATCGGCACGGTCGGCTTCGAGCCGGTGCCGGGAATGGTCGGCCGCCATCCGCTGCTGACCTTGCTGGAGGCGGTGCGCTACACCGGCGAAGAGGCGAAGATCCCACGCCGCGCCTATGTTTTCGCGACCGACTGGCAGCCGACGCCATTCGCGCGCTTCTTAGCGCATGCCCAGGCGGAGGGCGGCTGGGACTGCCACGAGAGCAAGGCGAGCCACTACGTCATGGCCGACCAGCCGGAGCAAACGCGGGAGATCCTGCTGGGGCTGGCGGCGCCCCGCACGGGGTGAAGCGCTACCGCGAGAGACAGCGCGGAGAGCGAGCTTAACGCCGGCTCAGCGCCGCTTCGCTCTCCGCCATCAGCGTGTCCATGATCTGCGCCACGGGCTCTTCTTCCTTGACCATGCCGACCGATTGGCCTGCCATCAAGCTGCCGTTCTCGATGTCGCCGTCGATCACCGCGCGGCGCAGCGCCCCGGCCCAGTAATGCTCGATCTGCAACTGCGCCTCGGCCATCTCGATCGCACCTTCGTCGAGGGTCTTGGCGACTTCGCGCTGCTTCGCTGTGAACAGCTCGGTGCCCTTGTTCTTGAGCGCGCGCACCGGGATCACCGGCAGGCGCGGATCGACCTGGACGCTCGCGACAGCGTCCCGCGCGCCGGCGCGGAAGAAGGCCTTCTTGAAGTTCTCGTGGGCGATGCTTTCGACCGCGCAGGCAAAGCGCGTGCCGAGCTGCACGCCGACGGCGCCCATCTCCAGGTACCCGGCCATCGCCTCGCCCCGGCCGATCCCGCCGGCGACGAACACCAGGTGCTCCTCGCTCAGCGCCGGGAGGAACTCCTGAGCCAGAACGCTGGTCGAAACCGGGCCGATGTGGCCGCCGGCTTCCATGCCTTCGATCACCAGGGCGTCGCCGCCGGAGCGCAGCAGCTTCTTGGCCAGCGCCAGGGTCGGCGCGAAGACCACCACCTTGGCGCCGAAGCTCTTGATCGCTTCGACGCTGCCCTTGGGCGGGATCCCGCCGGCGAGCACGACATGGCCGACGCCGTGCTTGCCGCAGACCTCGATCAGCTCGAACAGCATCGGGTGCATGGTGATCAGGTTGACGCCGAAAGGCTTGTCGGTGAGCGCCTTGGTCCCGGCGATCTCGGCGTCGAGCAGGTCAGGCGTCATCGCTCCGCAGGCGATCACGCCGAAGCCCCCGGCATTGCTGATCGCGGAGACCAGGTTCCGCTCCGAAACCCAACTCATCGCCCCGCACATGATCGCATATTCGGTGCCGAGGAATTCCGCGCCGCGGCGCATCAGGGCTGTGGTCTTGGGGTAAGCGGTCATCGGGGCTCCATCGGCTGCGCCATCGCGGGTTCCGCGCTTTAGAGTCCAGACACATAACGGGCAAGCGCACCGAACTTCGCCATGGAGGTTACGGTTTGGCAAGGTGACGGCGCTAGAACGGCGCTTCGCGAAGGAGCCGTGCCGAATGAAGTCGCCCGCTGGACCATCCGGCAGATCCGCATGGCTAGCGGCCGCTGCGCTCATGCTGTTCGGCCTGGGCTTCGCGCTGGCCGACCGCTTCCAGCTCACCCACGGCGTGCTCTACCGGGCGGCCGCCAACGACCCGGTATCCGCAGGGCGCAACCTGCTGTGGCTAGCGCTGCAGGCGCTGGCGCTGTTCGCCGCGATCGCGCTTGTCGGGCGGCGCATGTTCGCGGGGATCATGGTGCTGGCGGGCGCATCGATCCTGGTCAACCTGGCCTATGGGCAGACGCTTGGCGATACGGTCGATCCGGGCAAGCTGGCCTGGCTCGCCGCCGAGGCGAGGCAGGGCGGCAACGCCGCCGCCGAATTCACGGCGCCCCTGGTGCTCGCGGGACTGCAGGGGGCGGCGGCCGTCTTCCTGTTCATCGCCACGCGCCGGGCTCTGCACAAGGGCGGCTGGGTCTCCTCGCATCGGTTCGCCCCGGCCCTGGGGCTCGCGCTGCTGCTGTTGCCCAGCCTTGCCGCCGTTTCCCCGGCCGCGGCCGAGCGGAACGTCTACTCGGCGGCCGTAGCCCTCGCGCTGGCCGAGCCGCCCCCGCCGCGTGAGCCGGTCACGCTGGAACCGCAGTCCGCCGGCGCGCCGCGCCACATCGTCTGGCTGGTGGACGAAAGCGTGGCCCATGCCGCCTTCGCGGACCTGATCGCCCCGGAGCTCGCCCCCTTCCAGCCGATCGACTTCGGCGCTGCCGCCTCGCTCGCCCACTGCAGCGCACCGTCGAACCTCGCGCTGCGTTCCGGTGTGGACGTGCGCCGCGCAGGACCGCGCATGGATTTGCGGACAACCTCGTCGATCTGGGGCTATGCGCGCAAGTCCGGTTACCGCACGATCCTGATCGACGGCCAGACCACCGGCGCGCCGCAGAACCTGCTGCTGCAGCCGGAGCGCGCGTTGATCGACGAAGTCCGGAGCGCGGCGGGCGGTATCGACACGGACCGCGAGATCGCCCGCGCGCTCAATCGCCAGCTACGCACCGATGGCCGCACGTTCACCTATGCCGTGCTGCGCGGCGTGCACTTCCAGTACCGCGACCACTATCCTCCGGGTGCCATCCCCGCCGCCAGCCCGACCCGGCTGCATTACGAAACCGCGCTCACCCACTCCAAGGGAGGCTTCTTCGAAGTGCTCTTGGCCGGCGTCGACCGCGAGAACGTGGCGATCGTCTATACGTCCGACCACGGACAGAACCTCTCGGAAGGCGCACTGCCGCATTGCAGCCCGCAAGCCGTGGCCGACGAATTCCTCGTACCGCTGCTGGCGTTCCTGCCGGAGCGGCTTCGCGCGGCCTATGCGCAAGCGCCGCGCGCTGGCCATTCCGCGAGCCAGATCTTCCCGGCGACGCTGATCTGGATGGGGTACGATCCGGCGGCGGTCCAGCGGCGCTACGACAACGACCTCGGCGCCCCGACGGCCCGCTACGTCCAGTTCGATCGCAATGTCGTGCCGCTCAGCCCCGGCGAGGCCATCGGCATCCGGGTCGACGCACCGTTCCCCGTGGCTCAATCCGCCGCAGCGAGGCGCACGTCTTCGTCGAGGCCGTAGGGATCGTCGCGGAAGGCGATTGCCGTACCGTCCGGGGATGCGGTGAGGTAGGTGATGTAGATCGGCACGGGCTGGGAAAGCTTGACCAGCTGCTCGGCGTCCTTGACCTTGGAGGGCAGCGGCTTGCCCATCAGCCAGCGGTGCATCCGCTCGGCATCCTCGAGCCGCACGCAGCCGGAGCTGAGCTGCCGCTCCTTCAAGTTCATCAGGTGCTTGTCTGGCGTGTCGTGCAGGTAAATGCCCTGGGGATTTGGGAATTCGAACTTCACTTTGCCCATGAAGTTGTCCCCGCCCGGCAACTGCCGCACGTGCACGCTGGCGAGCCCCTCGCGCACGGCGTGCCAGTCGATCTCCTTGGGGTCGAGCGTCGGCGCGTCCTCGCGCCAGTCGGCCAGCACTTCGTAGCGGCCCTGCTTGAGATAGCTCAGCCCGCGCTCGATCACATTGGGCGCGATGGTGGTCTGCACCAGATCGTTGGGGATGTTCCAGTACGGGTTGAGGATGGCGTGGCGGATGTAACCGGACATGATCGGCGTCTGCAGGTCGGGCTTGCCGACTACGACTTTCATCGAATCGACCGGCCTGCCGTCCTCGTACATCCACAGACGGGCGCCGGCGGCATCGACCAGCACGTGGCGGCCTTCAGGGATCGCCGGGATCGCGCGGATCCGGTCGAGATTGCGCCAGATCTGCTGCCGTTCGCTCTCGCTGAAGCGCGGATTGCTCATCGCCTCGCGCATCGGTGCGTAGAGCGGATGCATCCAGCGCATTTCGGCGACGTACTGTTCGAGGGATTCCGCCCGCGCCGCGGTCTCCAGGGCCTCGCCGACGCTCGGCACGCTGGGGCGCAGGACCTCGTTCTCGTAGATCATGTCGCTGTGCTTCACCGCGCGCATCTGCCTGACATAGTCGGCGAACGCTTCGGAGAGGGCGACTTCCGCCTTCGCGGCGTCGTCTTCGTCGCCGCGCCGGGCGCGGTCGAGCAGCCTGGCCAGCTTGTCGGTCTCGAAGTCGTCGGGCTCGAGCCCGTCGAACTCCGCCGAGCGCAAACGCAAGAGCAGGAGCGTTGCCGCATCCGACGGGCGGCCCAGATCATCGACCCACAGGGGTTGGTTGTCGCGCGCGCGGTAGAAGGCCCGCAGGTCCTTGCCCACACGGTCGCCGATCTCTTCGCGAATCAGCGCCTGGGTGCTGCCGCTGGGCTCCTCGCGCCAGTCTTCCGATTGCGCGGCGGCCACGCCCGGCATTGGCGCGAGCAAAGCCGCCGCGAAGATCGGTAGAAGCAGGCGGAGTGCCCGCGTGGAACGCTTCATACTCCGCCTGCTCACTTCCATTCGTTACCCGCGTTCGCCCGTATAGGACGCCGGGACCGACTGCACCACGGGGCCGCCAGAGTAGTACTGGCCTTCGCGGATGTAGCCATCGACGCAGCCGTCGTTGTTCGAGTCGGCCCAGACGGCACCGGCGATACCGCCGACGGCAGCGCCGATCGCCGCACCCTCGAGTATTCCGAGGCCGCCGACGAGCGCGCCTGCGCCTGCACCCGCTGCGGCACCGAGACCGGCGCCAGTCACGGCCGAACCGCCGACGGACGGGCAGTTACGCGGCGCCATTCCGGCAGACTGGGTGGGAGCGCCCTCGTAGTACTGGCCATTGTAGACATAGCCATCGGCGCGGCCGTCGTTGTTGCGGTCGGCCCAGACTGCGCCGGCCAGACCGCCGACGGCAGCGCCGATCGCCGCGCCTTCGAGAACGCCAAGGCCGCCGATAGCGGCGCCCGCGCCGGCACCGAGGCCCGCGCCGATTGCTGCTCCGGTCCCGGCCGAAGCCAGCGTGTCGTCATTGGCAGTGGAAGTGCAGGCGGACAGGGGCAGTGCCGCCGCCGCCATCAGAGTGATTATTGCCTTGTTCACGATGCTTCTCCTTCGACGCGCCATCGGCTGCGGTACGCCGCCCCTCAGGCACAGGGATTGGCCTCCCGCGCTCCCAACGAAAAGACCTTCGCCGGGTTCCATACCCTGGGCGGATCGAAAGTTGCGCGGTGCCAACGCAAGCTGAACGCACCAAAGGCCGAATCAGGTCCAAGGCTCGCGCGGAGCCGAGCGCACGGGATCAGCGCGGCTCCCAGGTGAAATTCGTCCGCAGTTCGTATTCGACCGCCTGCCCCCGTGCGTCGCGCGCCGGCCTGAAGCGAAAGCGCTGCTCCACTAGGCGGCACGTCGCCCGATCGAAGACATCGAAGCCGCTCGACCGGACCACGCGGCAGCGGTCCACCGCACCGTCGATGCGGACCCGGAATGCGATGAACACCGTGCCGGCGGCGCCCGCCGGTGGGTTCGCCCTGGCATAGTCTGCATGGCTCAGCGCCCCGGCAATGCGGACGGGCGGGGTGAACCCGCCGCTGCCTGTGCCGCTGCCGCCCGCGCCCGCCCCGCGGCCGCTACCCTCGCCGCCCCGCCCTGCTCCCGATCCGGCGGCGACACCCGAACCGCTGCCGGAGTCGCTGCCCGGATCGGGCGAAACCTCGGCCGGCACGGGGGTCTGCAGCGGAGCCGGCGGCTCCGGCGGTGAGGGGGCGTCGTCACTTTCGCCGCGGCTCGGCGGCGCGGCGGCGCCTTCTTCCTCGTCGACCGGTGGAGGCGGCTCGGGCGGAAGCGGCTCCGTCGGCAAGACCGCCACGAGGTCGCCCTCGGGCTTTGGCGGGACCGACGGATCGGCGGCAAACAGGACCAGCAAGGCCACCGCCGCAACGTGCACTCCGACCGCCGCGGCCAAGCCAAGCGCACGGTTGCGGTTCCCCAGCGGTTGTACGGCCATCGCTCACCTGCTTGTGCTGGTGATTCAATGATCGATCGGCCCGCTGGGTCCGAGGTCTAGGCCTGCTGCGTCTCCTGCGCCTGGCCCGCACGCGCCGTACCGCGCTCCATACCGGGCCGCAGGATCACTTTGGTCCATTCGTCCTGCTTGTCGTGGAAGTTGCGGTATCCTTCCGCAGCATCCTCGAGCGGCAGGTGATGGCTGATCAGGAATGTCGTATCGAGTTCGCCCTTCTCGATCTTCTCCAGCAGCATCTTGGTGTACTTGTGGACATGGGTCTGCCCGGTGCGGACCTTCAGCGCTTTTTCCATCAGCGCGCCGGTCGGGAACTTGTCCGCCAGGCCGCCATAGACGCCGGGGATCGAAACGCGCCCGCCCTTGCGGCAGGCGAGGATCGCCTGGCGCAGCACGTGGGCGCGGTCGGCGCCGATGCCGACTTTCTGCTTCACCGCATCGGCCAGGTTGTCGGCGGCGAAGCCGTGCGCTTCCATGCCCACCGCGTCGATCACCGCGTCCACGCCGAGGCCGCCGCTCATCTCCATCAGCGCCTGCAGCACGTTGCTTTCGCGGAAGTTCACGATCTCAGCGCCGAGCTTCTTCGCCAGCTCCAGCCGGTGCGGGTAGTGATCGATCGCGATCACTTTGGCGGCGCCCATGGCGATCGCCGATTGCACCGCAAACAGGCCGACAGGGCCACAGCCCCACACCGCCACGGTGTCGTCCGGGCCGATCTCGGCGTACTCGGCCGCCTGCCAGCCGGTCGGCAGGATGTCGGTCAGGAACAGCACCTGGTCGTCGGTCAGGTGATCGGGCACGACCACCGGGCCGACGTCGCTGAACGGAACGCGGACATATTCCGCCTGCCCGCCGGAGTATCCGCCGGCGAGATGCGAGTAGCCGAAGATGCCGGTCAGCGGATGGCCGTAGAGCGGGGCGGTAAGGTCCTGCTTCTCCACCGGGTTGGAGTTCTCGCAGCAGGAGAACTGCTCGATCGTGCAGTGGAAGCACTGCCCACAGGCGATGGGGAAGGGCACGATCACCCGCTGCCCTTTCTGCAGCGTGCTGCCGGGGCCGGTCTCCACGACCTCGCCCATGAACTCGTGGCCCAGGATGTCGCCGGGCAGCACGCCGGGGATCACCCCGTCGTACAAGTGCAGGTCCGAACCGCAGATCGCGGTAGAGGTGATCTTCAGGATCGCGTCGCGCGGGTTGATGATCTCGGGATCGTCCACGGTCTCGACGCGGACGTCCTGGTGTCCTTGCCAGGTAAGGGCGCGCATCTCAGGCCTCCTCTTCCATCTTGGCTTTGCGGGTCTGGTCCTTGGTGCGCGCGGAGGTGGCGATCTCGCCGGTTTCCATCAGCATCTTGAAGCGCTTGAGATCGTGCCGCGACTGGATCTGCGGTTCGCGGCGGAAAGCCTTGGCGAAGATCCGCCCCATCGCCCCGGCCGGCGGCTTGTAGCCGATGATCAGCGAGACGCGCGTGCCCCGCGAGCCCGGAGCGTCGGTGAACGTCACCCGCCCGGTCGTCTCGATCTCGGAGCCCTCGACGGAGCGCCAGGCGATGACCTCGCTCTTGCGGTCCTCGGCCACTTCGGTGACCACGTCCACCATGTGCCCTGCCGGCGCGCGGATGCGCCAGTTCGCCTTGTCCTGCCCTTCGACAGGGCGGACCTCGAGCAGGTTCTCCATGAACTTCGGCAGGTTCTGGAAGTCGCGCCAGTGGTCGTAGAGTTCCTGCCGAGGCTTGCCGATGGTGACGGTGCAGCCTTCGACGTCCATCTCGCCGGAAGCATGGCGCCCGGTGTAGTCGGGCGCATCGTCGGGTGAGGGCTTGGTGGCCCTGGCGCGGGCGGTCAGCAGCGCGCCGACGCCGACCGCGCCGAGCGTCAGGGCCAGGCCGACGGCCTTCTTCGCCGTGGAGTTGTGGTTCATCGGTTGATCTCCCAGTGCTGGCTGACCAACACGCCGGATCGATCATCCGTTCCGGCAGATCACCGTGAGCAGAGTGCGCCCTGCCCGGACGCGCCGGGCAGAGTGCATAGTCGGAACGTCGGCCCGCCGATTAGGCGGCTGCGTCTTCCGCATCGAGACCGTAGGCCGTGTGCAGCACGCGAACTGCGAGTTCGGTCTCGTCCTCGTCGATCAGCACCGAGACCTTGATCTCGGAAGTGGAGATCGCCTGGATGTTGATCCCACGGTCGGCGAGCGCCTTGAACATCGTCGCCGCGACGCCCGCGTGGCTCTTCATGCCGACGCCGACGACCGAGATCTTGGCCACTTTGCTGTCGGTGATGATGCGGTTGAAGCCGATCTGCTCGCGCTTGTCCTCGAGCAGAGCCTGCGCGCGGACGAGATCGGCCTGGGGCACGGTGAAGGTCACGTCGGTCTCGCCCTTCTCGCGGCCGACGTTCTGGATGATCATGTCGACGTTGATCGAAGCCTGGGCGAGCGGCTCGAAGATATGCGCCACCGCGCCGGGCTTGTCCGGCACACGGGTGAGCACGACGCGCGCCTCGTTCTTGTCGTGGGCGATGCCGGTGACCAGTTGGCGTTCCATGTCGATACCTTCCATTTCCTCATCGGAGACGATCATCGTGCCGGGCAGATCATCGGCGGGCGGGGCATCGTCGCCGATAAAGCTGGAGAGCACCTGCACGCGCACGCCGCGCTTCATCGCCAGGCTGACCGAGCGGGTCTGCAGCACTTTGGCGCCGACCGAGGCCAGCTCGAGCATTTCTTCGTAAGTGACGTACTTCAGCTTGCGGGCGCGGGCGACGATCCGCGGGTCGGTGGTGTAGACGCCGTCGACGTCGGTGTAGATGTCGCAGCGGTCGGCCTCGACCGCCGCCGCCACGGCCACTGCCGAAGTGTCGGACCCGCCGCGCCCCAGCGTGGTGATGCGCCCGGCGTCGGACACACCCTGAAAGCCGGGGATGACGGCGATCTCGCCGGCCCTCATCGCGGCGATCAGGGCTGCGGAATCGATGTCCGCCACCCGCGCGTTGGCATGGGCCTCGACCGTGCGGACCGGCAGCTGCCAGCCGAGCCAACTGCGCGCCTTGCAGCCCATCGCCTGCAGGGTGAGCGCAAGCAGGCCGCTGGTGACCTGTTCGCCGCTGGCCACGACGACGTCGTATTCGGCCGGATCGTAGAGCGGATTGGCCTCGCGGCAGAAGTTGACCAGGCGGTCGGTCTCGCCCGCCATCGCGCTGACGACCACGGCCACTTCGTGCCCGGCAGCCTGCTGCTTGCGGACGATCTGCGCCACGCGCCGGATGCGCTCGGTCCCGGCCATGGACGTGCCGCCGAATTTCATCACGATGCGGGCCACGTGTCTAGTTCCCCTGCTGGCAAGCGGTGTCGCGCGCTGTTAGGGACAGCGAATGTCCGATGCAACTGTAACTGCGGCAACCATCCGCCCGGAAGAAGCGGCCCATTTCGGCAAGCTGGCGAAGGACTGGTGGGACCCGAAAGGCTCCTCCGCGATGCTCCACCGGCTGAACCCGGTGCGGCTCGCCTTCCTGCGCGAGGCGATCGACGGCCACTGGGGCGGCGACACCGAGAATGTGAAGCCGCTGGCGGGCAAGACCGCGCTCGATGTCGGCTGCGGCGCCGGGCTGCTGACGGAGCCGCTCGCTCGGCTCGGGGCGCAAGTTACCGGCGTCGACGCGGCGGCGGAGAACGTCACCGCCGCGCAGATGCACGCGGCGGGGTCGGGCCTCTCGATCGACTACCGCCACGGGGAGCTCGCACGGCTCGGACTCGGGCAGTTCGACCTCGTCACCACGATGGAAGTGATCGAGCACGTCGCGGACAAGGCCGCCTTCGTGGCCGAAATGGCGCGGCACCTCGCCCCCGGCGGGCTGATGGTGCTCTCCACCCCCAACCGCACGCCGCGGTCGCGCCTGCTGATGATCGGCCTCGCCGAGACGGTCGGTGCCATTCCGCGCGGCACGCACGAGTGGGACGATTTCGTCACGCCCGACGAGCTGCGCGAGTTGCTCGGCGCAGCGGGGCTGGAGATGGGTCCGCCGCGCGGGATCGCCTATTCGCCGCTCAGGGGCCTGCACCTTTCGAGCGACCTTTCGCTCAACTACCTGGTCACCGCACGGGCGGCCTGAACCCCGCCCCTCCCGCATCATGATCGTCCGCGACACGCCCCGCCCGCTCGACCTGATCTTCGCCTTGCGCGGATCGATCGTGCCGGCGATCGCCCCGCGCATCGCGGTGCTGATGCTGTTCGCGGCGCTGATGGTGGCGGTGCAGGAGCGCTTCGGCTTCCTGCCGTCGGTCGGCGGCCTCGCCTTCACCGTGTTCGGCATCGCGCTGTCGCTGTTCCTCGGCTTCCGCAACAACGCGGCGTACGAACGCTGGTGGGAAGCGCGCAAGCTGTGGGGCGGGCTGCTGGCGGACTTGCGCTCCTTCGCCCGCGAGGTGGACCTGTTCGTCACCGACCCGGTGCTGCGCGCGCCGATGCTGCGGCAGGCGCTCGCCTTCCTCCACCTGCACCGCGCCAACTTGCGCGGCCTGAAGGACGATCCGGCCGCACGCCAGCTCGGCGGAGAGCTGGCCGATGCTGCGCACCCGCCCGACGCCGCGCTAGACGCGCTCGCCGCGCAGCTCGCGGCGGCGCAGCGCGGCGGAGCTGTCGACGGCTTCGGGATGCGCGCCCTGGCGGAGCGGCTCGGCAGCATGGCCCTGCAGCAGGCCGGCTGCGAGCGCATCGCCGTCACCCCGCTGCCCTACGTCTATTCGCTGCTGGTCTACCGCACGACCTATCTGTTCTGCCTGATGCTGCCGCTGGCCCTGATCGGGCCGGCCGGATGGCTGGCGCCGGTCTTCGTCGGCATCGTCGCCTACGTCTTCCTCGGCCTCGCGGAAGTGACGGAAGAGCTGAGCCATCCGTTCGGCCTCACCGCCAACGGCTTGCCGCTCGACGCCATCTGCCGCCAGGCGGAGATCAGCTTTGCCCCGCACCTTGGCGAACCAGCGCCGGAGCCGCTGCAGCCGCGCGACTATTTCCTAAGCTGAGCGGGCAGTCCGATCGCCAACCCAATCCTCCCCGGGACGGGGGGGGGGGGGGGGGGGGGACCATGCGAAGCATGGTGGAGGGGGCCCGCCGCAGGCACGACGCACCAGGAGGCGGGCCCCCTCCGTCAGCCCTACGGGCTGCCACCTCCCCGTCCCGGGGAGGATTTAGAGGAGGGCCGCTTCCCACTCCGCCGGATCGAAGCCGACCAGCAGCCCGCCCGGGTACTCCACGACGGGCCGCTTGATGGCGGACGGATACGCCTCCATCAGCGATACTGCCTTCGCCGGGTTAAGATCGGCCTTGTCGGCCTCGCCCAGCTTGCGGAAGGTCGTGCCGCGCCGGTTGAGCACCGTCTCCCAGCCCGCCTCCTCCACCCACCGGCGCAGCTTGGCCGGATCGGCGCCCTGCTTCTTGTAGTCGTGGAAGCTGTATTCGACGCACATTTCGTCGAGCCACTTGCGCGCCTTCTTCACCGTGTCGCAGTTGGGGATGCCGTAGACGGTAACGCTCATTCGTGGTCCTTGAGAGTGAAGTGGTGGATGCGCGGGTCGGCGCAGGCGAACATGGTGTAGCTCTCGTAATAGGCCGACCGGCCGCGCTGCTGCGCCGCCCGATGTTCGGCCACCCTGCCCCATCCTCGGGACGAGGCTTCGTCCTGCCATTCGGACAGAGCGATCACCTCGCCATCTTCGGAAGCATAGGACTTGAACGAGAGGAACCCCGGCTGGGCACGGGCGAGTTCCTCCATCCGCTCGGCCTCCGCATCGTAAGCGGCCTGGTCGATATCGCCGCGCTTGCGGTTGCGGAAGACGACCAGGAACATCAGCTACCCCCTAAACCAAAACCGTTCGGGCTGAGCTTGTCGAAGCCCCGCTTTTCTTCAGCGCCGCGCTAGAGGAAAAAGCGGCCCTTCGACAAGCTCAGGGCGAACGGGGAGAGCCAGGCTGACTAGCGGCCTCCCAAATGCGCATCGGCGATCGCCACGGCGAGCGCGTCGGCGGCGTCGGCCCCGCCGATCACCGCGCCGGGCAGCAGCACTTTCAGCATCGCCTGGACTTGCGTTTTCTCCGCCGCGCCGGTGCCGACGATCGCCTTTTTCACCAGCCGCGCCGCGTGCTCGGAAACCGGCAGCGAGGCGCGCCCGCAGGCCGCCAGCACAGCGCCGCGCGCCTGGGCGAGCTTGAGCGTCGACTGCGGGTTCTTGTTGGCGAAGACTTCCTCCGCCGCCGCCCGGTCGGGCCGGTAGGCGCCGATCACGGCGAAGATCGCGTCGTGCAGGTGGTGCAGGCGTTCAGCCATCGGCGCCTTGGGGTCGGTCGCGACTTGCCCGTTGGCGACGTGCGCCAGCCGCGATCCCTCTGCCCGCACGATGCCCCAGCCGGTACAGCTCAGCGAGGGGTCGAGGCCGAGGATCAGCGTCACAATTCCTCCCCGGCACGGGGAGGGGGACCATGACGCGAAGCGGCATGGTGGAGGGGGCCCTGCCACAAGCACCGCGCTGGCGGAGGACCTCCTCCACCACTCGCTGCGCGAGCGGTCCCCCTCCCCGTGCCGGGGAGGATCAGGAAAGCTTCTCCATCACCTCGTCGGAGACTTCGTAATTGCCCCAGACGGTCTGCACGTCGTCGTCGTCCTCGAGCGCATCGACCAGCTTGAACAGGGTCTGCGCGTCGCCTTCGCTCACTTCCACGGTGAGGTTCGGCTTCCACGCGAGCTTGACGCCCTGCGGCTCGCCGAGGGTCTTCTCCAGCGCGGCGGCGACTTCGTGCAGGGCTTCCATCTCGGTCCAGATGGTGTGGCCGTCTTCCGAGCTTTCGACATCGTCGGCGCCGGCTTCGATCGCGGCTTCGAGGACCTGTTCCTCGCCGCCCGCGCTGGCCGGGTATTCGATCATGCCCTTGCGTTCGAAGCCGTGGCTGACCGCGCCGGTCGCGGCCAGGTTACCGCCGTTCTTGCTGAACGCGGTACGCACGTTGGTGGCGGTACGGTTGCGGTTGTCGGTCAGCGCCTCGACGATCAGCGCGACACCGCCGGGGCCATAGCCTTCGTAGCGGATTTCCTCGTACTCATCGCCTTCGTTGGCGCTGGCCTTGTCGATCGCCCGCTGGATGTTGTCCTTGGGCATCGACATCGCCTTGGCGTTGTTCACCGCCAGGCGCAGGCGCGGGTTCATGTCGGGGTCGGGCATGCCCGACTTCGCCGCGACGGTGATTTCGCGCGAGAGCTTGGAGAAGGCCGCCGAGCGCTTCTTGTCCTGCGCGCCCTTGCGATGCATGATGTTCTTGAATTTGGAATGGCCGGCCATTGGGTGGTCTCGTTCCCGTCTTGATCGTGATTTCAGGGGGCCGCATTAGCCTTATGACAGGGCAACCCACAAGCCTCGGCTTGGCGTCGCGCGCGCCGGGCGAATGGCGATCGTTCGCGGCCTTCTTGCGCCGGCCGGCCTTGCCGGACCGAGCGAGCCGGCCGGGGCCGGCGGCATTCCGCGGGCTGGCCCAGTTGCTGGCACTCGACCTGCTGCTGATGGCGGTCCTGATCGGCGGGATGGCTGCCCTGACCGCGCTGGGCCTCAGGCTGCCCGGGCACTTGCTGCAAGACCTGGAGTTAAGCCTGCCGCTGATCGCTCTGATCGTAGTCGGCGCGCCGTTGGGCGAGGAGTTGGTGTTCCGCGGCTGGCTATCGGGACGGCCCGGACACGTGGGGGCCTCGCTGGCGATCCTTGCCGCCGCGGTACTGGGCTGGGCGGCGCTGCTGCTGCTTCCCGGGGCGCGCGGCGCATTCGCTCTCCTGGCGCTGGCGGTGATCGGCACGATCGCCGCCGCTATCCTGCTGTGGCGCAAGCGAAGGCGGCCGCCGATGGCCTTGTTCGCGCGCCACGCCCGCTGGTTCTACCTGTTCAGCGCACTGGCGTTCGCGAGCGTCCACCTCGCCAACTTCACGGAAGGGAACGCCGCGATCCTCCTCCCGCTGACGCTGCCGCAGTTCCTGCTCGGCCTGATCCTCGGCTACGCGCGCGTCACCTTCGGCCTATGGGCCGGCATCCTGCTGCACGCCTTGCACAACACGCTGTTCATCAGCCTGGTACTCGCGGGCGCGGGGTAGGAAAGATCCTCCCATGTAAACCGCTCGCCTCCGCCAGAACTTCGCGCGCGGCGAGATGGATCCTGAAACGAGTTCAGGATGACGAGGGTTTCCAGGACGGCCCCATCACTCATCGTCACCCTGAACTCGTTTCAGGGTCCATGTGGCAGGCAGCGCAGGAGCCTGCTGGCAGGCACCGGTAGCCCAGATCCCCCTAGCTTCCCACAATCGTTCCACCGTTCGGGTGGAGGACCTGGCCGGACATGTAGCTCGAATCCTCGCAGGCCAGGAACAGGAAGCTCGGCGCCACTTCGTTCGGCTGTCCGACGCGGCCGATCGGGGTGTCCTCGCCGAAGTGCTCGACCTTCTCCGGCGGAGCGCCGCCGAAGGGATTGAGCGGGGTCCAGATCGGGCCCGGCGCGACGCCGTTTACGCGGATGCCGTCCTTGATCAGGCTTTCCGAGAGCGAGCGCGTGAAGGCCACGATGGCGCCTTTAGTGGCGCTGTAGTCGAGCAGCCCGGCGGAGCCTTTGTACATCGTTACGCTGGTGCAATTGATGATCGCCGCACCCTTCTTGAGATGCGGGCGGGCCGCCTTCACGAGGTAGAACATCGAGAAGATGTTGGTCTGGAAGGTGCGCTGCAACTGCTCGACGGTGATGTCGGTGACGTCTTTGTCCGGGTGCTGCTCCCCGGCGTTGTTGACCAGCACGTCGAGCCGCCCCCACTTCTCGATCACTTTGTCGACCAATCCCTGGCAGACGTCTGGTTCGCCGAGATCGCCCGGATGGAGCAGCGCCTCGCTGCCCTCCGCCTCGATGGCGTCGGCGGTGATCCGCGCGTCGTCGTCTTCCTCGAGATAGGCGATCGCGACTTTGGCGCCCTCGCGCGCGAACAGCACCGCCGTCGCGCGGCCGATGCCGCTGTCGCCGCCGGTGACGATCGCCACTTTGCCGGCAAGGCGGCCCGATCCGGGGTAGCGCGGCTGCCACTCGGGCTTGGGGTCGAGCTCGGTCTCGTGGCCGGGAAGTCGCGGCTCCTCGCCGATCTCCTCGACATAGGCCCGCTCGACCGGCTTGGTGTCGTCCGCCATGACGCTGTCCTTCCGCAATGGGTTTGCAGCCGGAATGAGCGGGACTGGCGAGCGTTCCGGCAAAAGCTCCCGCCTGTGGAGCGGATGCAGGTCTGGCGCATTTGTCTGCCGTGAAGATCGCCACTTACAACGTGAACGGCGTGAACGGCCGCCTGCCGGTGCTCCTCAGGTGGCTCGAACAGCGGCAGCCGGAGATCGTCTGCCTGCAGGAGCTGAAGGCGCCGGACGAGCGCTTCCCTATCGATGCGATCCGCCGCGCCGGCTACGACGCGATCTGGCACGGCCAGCCGCGCTGGAACGGGGTCGCGATCCTCAGCCGGATCGGCGAGATTCACGAGACCCGCCGGCGGCTGCCCGGCGAAGGCGAGGACGCGCAGAGCCGCTATCTCGAAGCGGCGGTAAACGGGGTCCTGATCGCCGGGCTCTACCTGCCGAACGGCAACCCGCGCCCGGGGCCCAAGTTCGACTACAAGATGCTGTGGTTCGAGCGGCTGATCGCCCATGCGCGGGAGCTGCTCGACAGCGGGCTGCCGGTGATCCTGGCGGGGGACTTCAACGTCATGCCGACGGAACGGGACGTCTACAAGCCGGAGCGCTGGGTGGACGACGCGCTGTTCGCGCCCGAAGCCCGCGAGGCCTGGTTCCGCCTCGTCGGCCAGGGCTGGACCGATGCCGTGCGGCATCTGCATCCGGACGAGACGGTCTATACCTTCTGGAAGTACTTCCGGAACGCGTTCGTGCGGAATGCCGGCCTGCGGATCGACCATTTCCTGCTGAGCCCGGGGCTCGTCGACCGGCTGGTCCGGGCGGAAGTGGACCTGGAACCGCGCGGCTGGGACAAGACCAGCGACCACGCCCCTGCGTGGATAGAGCTGGCTGCCGGATAGCAGCTGCCTAGCGCTCCGCTACTGTGGCTGGCCGGTGGCCTGCTCGACCGCGATGCCGGCGGTGAGCCCGTGGATCGCCGTCGAAAGCACGATCGCGAAAGCGACCGTCGCCCACAGCGCGCCTTCATCGACCAGTTCGACGTGGTGCCCGGCATAGGCGAGGTAGTAGATCGAACCGATCCCGCGAACGCCATAGAACGCGACGACCGCGCGTGAGCGCCAGCCAAGGTCGGTTCCCCACAGCACGAACCACGCGGCTACCGGTCGGATGACGAAGATCAGGGCGAGCCCGATCACGGCCTGGGGCCAGCCGAAGTGGGGCCACAGGCTCGGCAGCGCCGCACCCAGGGCGACGAGCAGAATCGCCGTCAGCGTATGCTCGAGCGACTGGCTGAAATCGTGCAGGCGCTCGTGAAACCGGTCCTCCGACTCCTCCCGCCGCAGCACCAGCCCCGCCACGAAAGCGGCGATGAAGCCGTAGCCTTCCAGCAGCTCGGTAAAGCCGTAAGCGAAGATCACCCCGGCGAAGGCGACGACGCCGGTCTGGGTCTTGGACAGCGAATTCTCGCGCGGCCAGTCGAACAGCACATGGCCGAGCAGCCATCCGCTGGCAGCGCCGCCGGCAGCGCCGACAACGATCCGGTAGATCACGTCACGCAGCGCCCATTCCAGGAACAGGCCGGACGTCAGCACCCCCGCCGTGGCGACCAGCACGCCGAGGTGCACGAAAGGAAACGCCAGTCCGTCGTTGAGGCCCGCTTCCGTCGTCAGGGCGTAGCGGACCGGGTGCTCTCCGCCTTCCAGAGGCGGGCCGACCTGCACGTCGCCGGCCAGCACCGGATCGGTGGGAGAGAGGATCGCCCCGAGCAGAAGGCCGCCGGCGAGCGTCAGCCCGGCAAGCCACCAGCCGACGAAGGCGAGCGCGATGATCGTGGCCGGCATGGCGAGCACGAGCAGGCGGATCGTCGGCTTCCACAACCCGTGGCCGGTCAGCTTGTCGATTCTGAGGCCGGTGCCGAACAGGCCGATGATGACGCAGAGCTCCGCCGTCACTTCCCACAGGCGCGGCGCACTGGTGGGGTCGATCGCCGCGGGCATGCCCGGCACCCAGGAGAACGCCGCCAGGCCGGTCAGGACCAGGAGCGCCGAGGCCGCCGGCTCGCGGCCGGAGAAGAACCTCGGCCACCAGTAGGAGGCGATGATGGCCGAACCCGCCGCGGCGAGCAGGACATGGTAGGGATCAAGCTCGAACAAACGGCCTCGCTGCACTGGAGCGGAATTGCCCGCCAGGCAGGCAACTCCCCAGCCGGCCGAAGTGTCCTCCGGCGCAGCGAGCGCGGCGGCCTTTCGGCCGGGCCGCGCTCTTCAGCGGAAGGCGCTCAGCCGAGGCCCAGCGCGGCCTTGTAGGTGTCGAGGATCGCTTCCATCTCGGCGCGGTCGTCGGGCTTCATCTTACGCAGGCGGACGATCTGGCGCATGATCTTGACGTCGTACCCGACGGCCTTGGCCTCGGCATAAACGTCGCGGATATCGTCGGAGATACCCTTCTTCTCTTCTTCGAGACGTTCGACGCGTTCGATCAGCAGGCGCAGGCGGTCGTCGGTGGATTCGGCCATGAATAGCTCCGGTCAGTAAGGTGGGAATCGGGTTCCCGCGGCTGATAGCGGCGCGCGCCGGACCGGTGAAGGCGGCTATCCACAACCTGCGGCCACAACCTGCGGAGGTACGGATCAGGTCCCTTGGTTCCGCGCCAGGCTCGCCTCCATGCGAGCGATCTGTTCCGGCGTCGCCTCCCCCTGGAAGTTGGCCTTCCATTCGGACATGGGCATGCCGTGGATCAGTTCGCGGGCGTCGGTCTTGTCGCCTTCGTAACCGGCATCGCGGATCCAGTCGGCGAGGCAGTTGCGGCAGAAGCCGGCGAGGCCCATCAGCTCGATGTTCTCCGCATCGTGCCGGTGGCGCAAGTGCCGCACGAGCCGGCGGAAAGCGGCGGCGGCGACGGCGTCCGGAAGGGCGTCGAGCGGATCGGGTCGGTCGGTCATGTCGCATGTGTCCTTGTCTTGTCGCGCGGCTCTGGCATAGCGCGGCGCCATGTCAAAGCCTCACTCGCCCAAGCTGAATCCGCGCGGTCGCAAGATCAAGATCCTCGCCACGGTCGGACCGGCCAGCGCCGATCCCGACATGCTCCGCCGCCTGCTGCGCGCCGGGGCAGATGCCTTCCGCGTCAACCTCAGCCACGGCGACCACGCGACTCATGCCGAGACGATCAAGAACGTCCGCGCGCTGGAGAAGGAGTTCAACCGCCCGATCACCGTGCTGTGCGACCTGCAGGGCCCGAAGCTGCGCGTCGGTTCGTTCAAGGATGGCGAAGCGCGCATCCCCCACGGCGGCCGCTTCACGCTGGACCGTAACGAGACGCCGGGCGACGAGACCCGCGTGTTCCTGCCGCACCCGGAGCTGTTCGGGCTGATGGCCAAAGGCCACCGGCTGCTGATCAACGACGGTAAGATCCGCCTGCGGGTGGAGACGGCCGATGCCGAGGCGATCGTCTGCACGGCGGAGATCGGCGGTGTGATCTCCGACCGCAAGGGCGTCAACGTGCCCGACGCGGAAGTGCCGATCCCGGCGCTGACCGATAAGGACCGCCGCGATCTCGCCTTCGCGATGGAGCACGGCGCCGACTGGATCGGCCTCAGCTTCGTCCAGCGGCCGGAGGATCTCGCCGAGGCGCGCAGGCTGATGCACGGCCGTGGTGCGCTTTGCGCCAAGATCGAGAAGCCGCAGGCGATCAAGCGGCTCGATGCGATCCTCGAGCTGGCCGACGGCGTCATGGTCGCCCGCGGGGACCTGGGCGTCGAGCTCAATCCCGAGGAAGTGCCGCCACTGCAGAAGCGGATCGTCTATGCCGCGCGCAGCCTGGGCAAGCCGGTGATCGTGGCGACGCAGATGCTCGAATCGATGATCGAGAGTCCGGCGCCGACCCGCGCCGAAGTGTCCGACGTGGCCAACGCCGTCTACGACGGCGCCGACGCGATCATGCTTTCGGCCGAGACCGCAGCGGGCATGTGGCCGGAAGAGGCGGTGGCGATGATGGACCGCATCGCCGTCCAGGTCGAAAACGACGAAAGCTACGCAGCGCGGGTCCACTTCCACGAAACGATCCCCGACACGACCACGGCCGATGCGATCAGCCACGCCTGCATGACCATGGCCGCCACATTGCCGATCAAGGCGGTGGTGGTGTTCACCGATTCGGGCTCGACCGCCCGACGCGTGGCTCGCGAGCGCCCGCAGACCCCGCTGATGGTGCTGACGCCTTCGGTCAAGACGGCGCGCCGCGTGGCTCTGCTGTGGGGCGCCCATGCGGTGACCACGCGCGACATCGGCAGCTTCGAGGAGATGGTCGCCAAGGGCAAGCGCATGGCCCTGCGGCACGGCTTCGGCCAGGCGGGATCGAAGCTGATCATGGTCGCCGGCGTGCCCTTCGGCGTCCCGGGTGCGACCAACCTGATGCATGTCGTCACCCTCAGCGGCGACGAGCTGGACGGGCGCTGATCCCGCAAAAGCGCGGTAATCGCATTTCCTTGGCCGTGCCGCTTGCGGGGGGACAACCCCTTTGCTAAGGGCCCGCTCCTACCCCGGAGGGAGCCGCCAAGTCGGCTCCTTTTTGCGATGATGCGGTCGTGGCGGAACTGGTAGACGCGCAACGTTGAGGTCGTTGTGGGCGAAAGCCCGTGGAAGTTCGAGTCTTCTCGACCGCACCATAAGTCCGAGTGTCCAAGGACATGAGAGGCCGCGGAACCTGCGCCTGGATGGCGCGGTTCCGCGGCCTCTTGCTTTGGCACTGGGAGCGCGGACCGGCTTTGCGCTACAGCCCCCGCGCCCTTAGCCAGCCTTCGATGGCGGCGGCGACATCGTCGCTGTTGCTTTCGAGCTGCATGGCATGGCCGTTTCCGTGGACGCCCTGGTCCTCCAGCCGCAAATGCCCGACGTCGCACCCGGCCTGGACGAGGAAATCGACCATCCCGTGGTTGTCCGCCGCCATCCAAGAGGCTTCCGCGGTGACGACGACCATCGGCACGCGGGCGAGGTTCGGCAGCCGGCGCGCGGGCTCCTTCTGCACCTTGCAGGCGACCAGCCCATCGCGCGGGGCCGGGCGCTCCTGCCATTCGAGCGCTTGGCCTTCCGCCAGCGGCGGATCGTAAGTCAGCGGCGCATTGGCGATGCCGAAAGGCAGCGGGCCGCTGAGCGCGGTGAACGGCGGCCCGAGCGGCTCCACCGCGACTAGCGCCCGCACGAGTTCCGGCCGGGCATCGGCGATCAGCCAGCCGGGCGGGCCGCCGGCCGAATGGGTCAGCAGCACCGCCGGCCCGATCAGGTCGAGCAGTTCGGCCCCGGCGCGCTGGGCGTCGCGCTGGCTCCGCGCGGGGTCGGCGAGCGTCGGGCCCGTGCCGGCGAGGAAGCGCAGGAACGCGGGATCGTCGATGCGCCCGCTGCCGGGCCATTGATCGTGCAGCGCGGCTTGCGGGTAGTTGTCCGGGAAATCGGCCGGGCGGGTGAACATCCGCTCCAGGAAGGCGGTCGGCGGCACCCCGCCCATTTCGCCCTGGACCGCTGGGTGGAACGGGGAGCGGCCGTGCTGCGGCCGATCGACGACGTAGACCGCCCAGCCGCGCCGGACGAACCAGTGCACCCATCCCTCGCGCCCGTCGGCGGTGCCGAGGAAGTCGGTCCCCTGGCCGCCGCCGCCGTGGATCATCACGATCGGCACGGCGTGCTTCAGGTCCCGCGGGATCCAGTATTCGACATATTGCTGCCCGCGCATGACCGGCCCGGCCGTCTCGTGCTCGACCAGCTCGCCGCCGGTCCAGAAGAACCCCTGCGCGGCAAGCGCTAGCGGGCAGGCAGCGCCGGCGGCGTGAAGGTCGGCGGGGCGATAGCTGCGGGCCATCAGTGGATCTGCCCCTGCCGTCCGGCGATGTCGAGCGACACGCGCGGGGTGGGATCGGCGTCCTCCCAGCGCGAACCTGCGCGCAGCACGTCGCCGATCACCTTGTAGGCGAACAGCATCAGCATCGGGCCGGATTCGGGATCGTCCGACAGCGCCTGGATCGCCGCGAGGTCGTTCCGCCGCTGTTCGGGGTCGCTCTCCTGCAGCATGCGCTTGTTCTCGGTCGCGGCCGGGCTGACAACCTCCCAGAAGACGCGCCGCCGCTCGTCGGAATAGCGGTCGAGGATAGACTCGCCCTCCTCGCCGCGCAGCACGGCGGCGAGGATGTCGGCCAGGACCATGCCGGTCCACACGCCCGACGTGAGGCCGAGACCGCCGCAAGGGTTCGTCGCATGGGCGGCATCGCCGGCTAGCAAGACGTGACCCTTGCGCAGGGTCTCGGCCGCGCGCTGGTGCAGCATGTAGGGGCTGGAGGAGACGATCTCGTAATCGCGCGAGCCGCGCATGAACCACTCGTAGCGCTTGTGGATGCGCTCTTCGTAGCTGCTCAGCGGCAGGGCCGAGTCCTCCATGTAGGTGCAGCGCCACAGGCCGCTGCGATCGAGCTGCGCGATCACCGCCATGTTGACCGGATCGCAGACGAAATTCGCCTGCTGGTAGCCGAGCTGCGAGAAATCGAAGCGCACGTTGGTGGCGACGAAGCGTTCCGGCCATGTGTGACCTTCGAACGCGATGCCGGCGAGCCGGCGGACGGTGCTGCGCGCGCCGTCCGCTCCGACGAGCCATTTCGCCGCCAGCCGCTTCTCTCCGTCCGGCGTTTGGACGGTGAGGGTCACGCCGTCTGCGCCATCTCCGATCGCCGTGAGGCGGTGGTCGAACAGGACTTCGACGCCGAGCTTCCTGGCATGCTCCATCGCAACGCCGGCAACTTCGTGCTGCCCAGCATGGAGCTGGTAGTCGTAGGCGACACCCTCGACCGGCTCCATCGTGACCACCGAGGAGTAGCCGAATTCCGGGACATGCGTGCCGAAAGTGCGGTTCGTGAAGCCGATCGCGAGCAAGTCCTGAAGCAGCCCCAACTCCTCGAGGACCACGAGCGTCGAGGGAAAGTAGACCGCAGCCCGAGGCGAATTGACGATCTCGCGCTCCTGCTCGATCACCGTCACTCGCGCGCCGGCCTGCGCCAGCGCCAGCGCGGTGAGCATCCCCACCGGCCCCGCGCCGACCACGATCACGTCCTGCTGTTCGATCATTTGCGACCCTCTCCCTGTGCGCATTCGTATCGGGAGAATTGATTCAGGCAAAGGCGCATCTGTGCGGAGCGCGTGCGCCTGCCGCAGCACCACCCCGCTGCGACTAGGCTCGCCTGCGGCTCGCCAAGTCCCGCTGCCCCTCCTCTGAAGAGGAGGGGTGATAGGGAAGCCCCCTCCTCTTCAGAGGAGGGGGTTGGGGGTGGTGGAGGCACGCGGAACGTTTCGGCTAGCGCCACCGCCCTCCGCATCAGCCGCGGGAGATCTCGGTTTCCTGTTCGGTGATGAATTCCACCAGCGCCGGCTGACCCGCTTCGGTTGCGGCGATCGCGCGGCGCAGGGCGGGGACGATCTCCGCGGCGTCGGTCACCCGCTCCCCGTGGCAGCCGAGCGCACGGGCGAACGCGGCGTAGTCGCCAGAGATGTCGGTAGCGCGGTACTTGCTCGTGGCGACGGGCATGATCGGCAGCTCGATGGCCATCGCCTCGTTGTTGAGCAGGATCGAGAGGATCGGGATCCGCTCGCGCGCGGCGGTTTCGAGGTCGGTGCCGGTGAAGCCGATGGCGGCGTCGCCCCAGACATTGAAGCACAGGCGGTCCGGGTGGACCAGCTTGGCCCCCATCGCGAGGCCGAGACCGTAGCCGAGCTGGGTCGACTTGCCCCAGCCGATGTAGCTGTGCGGCGTCGTGCTCTTCCAGAACGGCACGAGCTGGTCGCGCGGGCTGCCGGCGTCGTGGGTGATGATCGTGTTCGCCACGTCGACGGTCTCGTAAAGATCGCGCAACACGCGGTACGGCGAGAGCGGCGCGCTGTCCTGCGAGCGCTTGGCTTCCCACTTGGCGAGCCAGGCGGTCTCGGTATCCTTGATCGCCTGCGCCACCGGCGAACCGTCCCGCTTCTCCGGCACCCGCCGCCGCACAGCCTCGAGCAGCGCCGCGAGTGTCAGCCTGGCGTCGCCGACGAGCGCGACTTCGCAAGGCACCGACTTGTCGATGTCGAGCGGGTCGAGCGTCGAGTGGATCACCCGCTTGCCGGTGGGTATCGCCAGTCCGAACGAAGTCGCCGTGAAGCTGCAGCCGACGCCGAACAGCACGTCGCATTCGTCGAGCCACTTGCGCACGCCGCCGTTGATGCCGTTGCCGCCGGAGCCGAGCGCCAGCGGGTGGGTTTCGTCGAACGTGCTCTTGCCCGGCAGGCTGGTCATGACCGGGATCGCCAGGTGCTCGGCCAGGGCGCGCAGATCCTCGTAAGCTTCGGCCCAGTGGACGCCCTGCCCGGCGTAGATGGCCGGGTTGTTCGCCGCGAGCAGCACATCGGCCGCCGCTTCGATGTCCGCGTCGTCCGGCCGGGAGCGCACCACTTTGCCCGGCGCATAGTCGAGCGCGCCTTCGAACGGACGGTCCAGCACGTCATAGGGCAGCTCCACCAGCACCGGCTGCGGGCGGCCGTTGCGCAGCATGGCGAAGGCGCGGCGCAGGACCGGGACGACGTCCTCGCCCGAAGTCAGCGGCTCGGCGTGCTTGGTGACGCTCGCCATCGAGCGGACCGAGTTGAAGTTGTACGGAACGTGGGCCTGCGACAGGGTGTAGCCCTGCGGCATGACCAGCACCGGAATGCTGTCGGCATAAGCCTGCGCGACGCCGCCAAAGGCGTTCTCCGCCCCCGGCCCCTGCTGCATCACGAACACGCCGATCTGCCCGCCCTTGCTCATCCGGCTGACCGCGTCGGCCATGTGCAGGCCGGTGCGTTCCTGCCGCACGATCACAGTGCGAATGTCGATCCGCGCCGCGGCTTCGAGGATCGCGTTGCGGGGGTAGCCGAAGACGATCTCCACCCCTTCGCGCTTGAGCACCGCCGCGATGGCGTCGGCGACGGTGCCGTTCGTGTGCACCGCCTGATCGGCAAGTCCGTTGCCCTGTCTCATGCTTTCTCCCAAAAGGCTCTGGACCGGCTAGAACAGCCGGCGGGAGAGAGCAATGAAGCCGATCGAGCTTGGGCGGATGCGCGTCCACAAGGTGCACGAGATGGACAGCCCGGTGCCGCTGCTGAGCCAGCTGCCCGGCACCACGCGCGCCGACATGGAGCGCCTGCTGGCCTGGTACGACCAGCCGGACGAAGTGAACGGCGACCCGGAGACCAGCTTCATGACCTTCTCGGTCCACAGCTGGGTGATCGAGATCGACGGGATGACGATCCTGGTCGACACCTGCGACGGCAATCACAAGAACCGCTCGCTGGAGGCGGTCCACCGGCTCGACACCGATTACCTCGGCAATCTCCGCCGCGCCGGGTTCGCGCCGGAAGACATCGACCTGGTGATGTGCACCCACCTGCACTTCGACCATGTCGGCTGGAACACCCGGCTGGAGAACGGCAAGTGGGTGCCGACGTTCGCCAACGCCCGCTATCTCTTCGGGCGGCGGGACTACGAGTATTTCCAGGCCAATCCGGCGGGCGAGGAGCTGCACTACGAAAGCTTCCTCGACTCGATCCTGCCGGTGATGGACGCCGGCAAAGGCGAGCTGGTGGACGAGAACCACGTCGCCCACCGCGAGATCGGCGACGGTGTGTGGCTGGAGCCGGCCTTCGGCCATTCGCCGGGCTGCTGCACGATCAACGCCCAGGCCGGCGGCGCGCCCGCGCTGTTCTGGGGCGACGTGGTCCACCATCCGGTGCAATTGATCCGCCACGATCTGCCGTTCGCATTCGACATGGACGCGGCCATGGCCAGCGCCACCCGCAAGCGCACGCTCGAACGGGCGGCGGACGAGGACCTGCTGTGCTTCCCGGCCCACTTCCGGCGGACCAGCGCCGGCCGCGTGAAGCGAGACGGCGATGCATTCCGGTACCAATGGGTCGGGTAATTCCGGACAGCGCAAGAAATCACTTTCCTACACGGGTCGGAAGGGGGCATGAGCCGCGCTTCCTGGCTTTTTCGCCGCCGCTCGCCGATCGCCACGCGAGAGGAGGCGCTGATTTCTCACTGTGCGGTCGCGCCGCCGTGGAGGGTTCAAAGTGCTGGCTTCCAATGACAAGATCGAAGTTGCGTCGGGTCCCGGGCGTGCCGCCGGAGTTACCGGAAGGAGCGATCCGGCAAGCGGCCCGGCGCGAATCGACCGTTCCGCCCTCCGCGCCGCGTTCCGCATGGACGAGGAGGCCTGCATCGCCGAGCGGATGCGGCAGGCGGCTCCGGCCACGGCCGTGCACGGCGATGCCGCCGCGCTGGCGGGCAGGCTGATCGAGGGCGCGCGGGCGCAGAAGGCGGCCGGCCTCGACGCGTTCCTCAGCGCCTATGGCCTCGCGACCGAGGAGGGCATCGCGCTGATGTGCCTGGCCGAAGCCCTGCTGCGGGTGCCGGACGCGGAGACGGCGGACGCGCTTATCCACGACAAGCTCGCCGGGATCGACTGGGGCGAGCATCTCGGGGAAAGCAGCTCGACGTTCGTCAACGCGGCGACTTTCTCGCTGATGCTGACCGGCCAGGTGCTGCGCGGCGGGCGCGAGGCCGAAGCGGGCATGGGCAAGACGCTGCGCCGCGCGGTCGGGCGGCTTGGAGAGCCGGTCATCCGCCAGGCGACGATGCAGGCCATGCGTATCCTCGGCGGGCAATTCGTGTTCGGCCGCACGATCGACGAGGCGCTCAAGCGCGCGGCGCCGGAGCGGAAGCGCGGGCTGACGCACTCGTTCGATATGCTCGGTGAAGCGGCGATGACGTTCGCCGATGCCGAGCGCTACCGCGCATCGTACGCCGGCGCGATCGCGCGGCTGGCGAAGGAAGCCAGGGACGGCGTGAAGGCCAGTCCGGGCATCTCGGTCAAGCTCTCGGCGCTGTATCCCAAGTACGACTTCTTCCATGCCGAGGCGGCCCGCGCCGCGCTGATCCCGATGGTGCGCGAACTGGCGCTGGCCGCGCGCGCGGCGGACATCCACTTCACCATCGACGCCGAAGAGGCCGAACGGCTCGAGCTGTCGATGGACATCATCGAGGCGCTCGTCGCGGACGACGACCTGTTTGAAGGCGGATGGGAGGGCTTCGGCCTCGCCCTGCAGGCCTATCAGAAGCGCGCCGTGCCGCTGTGCGAGTGGGTCGCCGCGCTCGCCCGCCGCCACGGCCGCAGGCTGATGGTGCGGCTGGTCAAGGGCGCCTATTGGGACAGCGAGATCAAGCTGAGCCAGGTCGGCGGCTACGCGGACTATCCGGTCTTCACCCGCAAGATCGCCACCGACGTCTCCTACCTCGCCTGCGCCGCGAAGCTGTTTGCTGCCGAGGATGTCATCTACCCGGCCTTCGCCACCCACAACGCCTACACAATCGGCGCGATCAAGGCGCTCGCCGCCGGACGCGAGTTCGAGTTCCAGCGCCTGCACGGCATGGGCGAGGACGTCTACGAGGCGCTCGCCGAGCGGGAAGGCGACCGGCCGACGCGAGTGCGCATCTACGCGCCGGTGGGCGGGCACAAGGAACTGCTCGCCTATCTGGTCCGCCGCCTGCTCGAGAACGGCGCCAACTCCAGCTTCGTCAACCGCATGGCCGATGCCGAAGTGCCGGCGGCCGAGCTGACGACCGATCCTGTGCGCGATCTCGCCGCGCTGGAGCCCAAGCGCAACCCGGCGATCCCGCTGCCGGCGCAGATCTTCCCGGGACGGCGGAACAGCGCGGGCGTGGACCTGGCCGATCCGCTGGTGCGCGAGCCGCTGCTGGCGAAGCTCCAGTCGCTGGAAATGCGCGAGTGGGCGGCGGTTCCGACGGTCCTGGCGCGTCCTTCGACAGGCTCAGGACGAACGGCTGCAGGGTCAGAGGCGGCAGACAGCACGAACGAACCACAGCCCGTTCGTGCTGAGCTTGTCGAAGCACGCATGGTGCGCTCCCCGCAGGACGGTACGACCGTCGGACAGGCACTGGATGCCACGCCGGCCGATGTCGATCTCGCCTTCGCCCGCGCAGTCGCCGCGCAGCCCGGCTGGGACGCGCTCGGCGGACACGCTCGTGCCGATTTGCTCGACCGGGCCGCCGACCTGTTCGAGGCCAACACGGCCGAGTTCATCTCGCTGTGCCAGTGCGAGGCGGGCAAGACGCTGCTCGACGGCGTGCTGGAAGTGCGCGAGGCGGTCGATTTCCTGCGCTACTACGCCTGCGAGGCGCGCACGCTGTTCGGCGCGCCCAAGCCGCTGCCGGGTCCGACAGGCGAGGAGAACCTGCTGCGAATGCATGGCCGGGGCGTGTTCGCGACGATCTCCCCGTGGAACTTCCCGCTGGCGATCTTCACCGGCATGGCCGGCGCGGCAATCGCGGCCGGCAACACGGTGCTCGCCAAGCCGGCCGAGCAGACCCCGCTCATCGCCGCGCTGGCGGTGCGCCTGTGCCACGAAGCAGGCATTCCGGACGACGTGCTCCAGCTCGTGCCCGGCGACGGGAAGGTCGGTGCCCTGCTTACCTCCGACGCGCGCCTGTCCGGCGTCGCCTTCACCGGCTCGACGGACACGGCCCACGCGATCAACCGTACGCTGGCCGCCCGCTCCGGCCCCATCGCGACGCTGATCGCCGAGACCGGCGGGCAGAACGCGCTGATCGTCGACAGCTCGGCGCTGCCGGAACAGGTCACCCGCGACGTGATCGCCAGCGCCTTCCAGAGCGCCGGCCAGCGCTGCAGCGCCCTGCGCGTGCTCTACCTGCAGGAAGACATCGCCGATCCAGTGCTGGAGATGATCCGCGGCGCCTTCGAGGCGCTGGTGATCGGCGATCCCACCCGGCTTGCGACCGATGTCGGCCCGGTGATCGACGCCGAGGCGAAAGCGGGCCTCGACCAGCATGTGGCGGCGATGCAGCAGGCCGGGCGCACGGTCTTCCGCCGCGAGCTGCCTGGCGAAGTGCAGGCCGGGAGCTTCGTCGCCCCGGCGATCGTCGAGATCGGCTCGATCGCCGACCTGGCGAAGGAGAACTTCGGCCCGGTGCTGCACGTGGTTCGCTGGAAGGCGGACAACCTCGCCGGCGTGATCGAGGACATCAACGCCACCGGCTTCGGCCTGACCCTCGGCCTCCACAGCCGGATCGACGCGGTGCGCCGCTTCGTCGAGGCGCGGGCGCGGGTCGGCAACCTCTACGTCAACCGCAACCAGATCGGCGCGGTCGTCGGCAGCCAGCCGTTCGGCGGCGAAGGCCTCTCCGGCACCGGACCCAAGGCCGGCGGCCCGCACTACCTGGCCCGCTTCGCCATCGAGCGGGTGACGACCGTCGACACCACCGCCGCGGGAGGCAACGCGACGCTGCTGGCCGGGGGATGACGCTCGAATACCCCTTCTCTTCGGAGGAGGGGGATAACTGCCCCGCGCCGCTTGCCCCCTGACGCCGGTTCCGGAATCCCTCCCCCATGAGCATTCTCAGTGACCGATGGATTCGCGAGGAGGCCGCGCGCAGCGGCATGATCGAGCCGTTCGTGGAGCGGCAGCAGCGCGAGGGGTGCATTTCCTACGGGCTGTCGTCCTACGGCTACGACGCGCGGGTGTCCGACGAGTTCAAGATCTTCACCAATGTCGACAGCGCGATCGTCGATCCGAAGAACTTCGCCTCCAACAGCTTCGTTGACCGCAAGACCGACGTTTGCGTCATCCCGCCGAACAGCTTCGCGCTGGCCCGCACGGTGGAATACTTCCGCATCCCGCGCGACGTGCTGGTGATCTGCCTCGGCAAATCGACATACGCCCGCTGCGGGATCATCGTGAACGTCACCCCGCTGGAGCCCGAGTGGGAAGGGCACGTGACGCTGGAATTCTCCAACACCACGCCCCTGCCCGCGAAGATCTACGCCAACGAAGGCGCGTGCCAGTTCCTGTTCCTCAAGGGCAACGAGCCCTGCGAGGTGAGCTATGCCGACCGCGCGGGCAAGTACATGGGCCAGCGCGGGGTGACGCTGCCCAAGCTCTAGGCGGGCCTCCGACGAACGGATGGAGGGAAGGGAATGGTATCCCCTAGCCCCGTTCGGGCGGGGGTGAGATAGGCCCTGAGCACGCGCTCCTCCCCTATGGGACTGGCGTTACTACAGGCTCAGCCTCACGCTCAGCTTGACGTTGCGCCCGGCCAGCGGGACGAAGTCCTTGGTGAAGCTGGCGTGGCGGCGGCCGTCCACGTCGAACACGTTGTTAGCCTGGAGCAGCACCGTCACGTTCTCGCCGCCGCGGAGCGGCTTCCAGGCGAGCGAGAGGTTGGTGTGAGCGAAGCCGTCCGTCGGGGTTTCGAACGAGGCGATGCGGTCCTGATCGTCGAACCACTGCACTTCGGCGCGCGCGTCCCACCGGTCCGACTGCAGTTCCAGCCCGCCGAGCAGGCTCAGCGGCGGGATGCGCGGAACGGGTGAGCCGTCGTCGAGCGTGGCGCGGATGTAGTCGCCCTGCACGTCGCCGACCAGCGACATGCCGTTGCCCCGCCAGAGCGGGAAGCTGGCCTCCGCCTCGACCCCGAAGTAGCGCGCGTCGTCCTGCAGGTATTGGAAGACCGGCAGTTCGTCCTCGGTCAGGCCGGTGTCCTGCAGGTAGACGAACCCGTCGAACCAGTTGTGGAATACGGCGGCGCTGAAGGTCGTACCGCCCAGGGTTCCCCGGACATAGCCTTCCAGGCCCCAGGCCGCTTCCTTCCGCAGGTCGGGGTTGCCGCGCTCGAACTGCTGGGTGGCGATGTGCGGCCCTTCGGCGAACAGCTCCTCGGCCGAAGGGGCGCGCTCGGTGCGCGAGCCGTTGATGCCGAAGCGAAGGCCTGCTGGGGTTTCGTAGGACAGGCCGAGCGCGCCCGAGAACGTGCCGAAGCTGCGCTCGCGGCCGAGGGTCGGCGCCTCTACGGACGTGTTTTCGTAGCGTCCGCCCAGCTCGAGCTCGACTGGCGCAAGGTCGAATTCCTGCAGGGCGAAGACGGCGATCTGGTCCGTGGTGTTCGGCGGCACGAAAGCCTCGGCCCCGACGGCCGAGAAGTCGCGGTGCATGTACTGGGCGCCGATCGAGCCGCGCCAGCCGCCGCGGTCGCGCTGGAGCAGCTCGACGCGGCCTTCGACGCCCTCGACATCGAACACGGTGCCGACCTCGTCGCCTTCGAATTCGGTGTGGGTGTAGTCGGAATAGCCCCAGCGCGTGGTCAGCTCCTCGAACAAGCCGCCTCCCAGAGCAAGCGACCCGCGCAAGTCGGCGCGGAACTGCTCGAGGCCGATGGTGACCGCCTCCTCGCCGTGCTCCTCCTCGCCTTCCTCTTCGCCCTCTTCCTCTTCGCCGTGGTGATGGTGCCCGGCGCCGGGCCGCATCGGCACGCCATAGGCGGTGTCGTAGTATCCGGCGGATACGCCCAGGCTGCCGCCGCTGCCGATCCAGGCCAGGCCCGCGCCGAGCGACTTCGTTTCGGTGGCGCTGTTGGGCAGGACTCCGCGCCGGTTCGCCGCCTCGCGCAGTTCCTCCGCTTCCTCGAGGTGCCCTTCCTCTTCCTCCTCGGCCGCATCGGCGAGTAGGTCGGCCCGCAGCGGGGCAGCCAGGGTGTAGCCGGCGACTTCGAGATCGTCCGTCTTCCGGTACGATCCGTCCAGGTGCAGGGCGATGGTGCCCGACAGCGGCACGTCGAACGAGGCTCCGCCTTCGCGCAGATCGTAGGCGCTGTCGATCGCGGCGAAACCGTCGACGTGGATGGGTTCCTCCGGAACGCGGAGGGGGATGCGCTTGTCGATCACGTTGACCGCGCCGCCGATAGCCGAGCTGCCGTAGAGCAGCACGGCCGGGCCCCGCAGGACTTCGATCCGGTCGGCGGTCAGCGGATCGATCGTCACCGCATGATCGGCCGAAGTGTTGGAGGCGTCGATCGAGCCGATTCCGTCGACCAGCACGCGCACCCGTTCCCCCTGAAAGCCGCGCAGGACGGGGCGGGAGGCGCCGGGGGAGAAGCTCGTGGCGGAAACCCCCGGCAGATGCGTGAGCACTTCGCCGATCTGCCCGTCGAGGTGGCGCTGCAGCTCGATACCTTCGACGACCGACGTGCCGGCCAGCATGTCGAGCCGCTCGAGCCCGCCGGCGCGCACGACGATCTCGCCATGGAAGTCGTCGTCGCCGCGCGTCGCCGGGCGGGCCGGCGCGGCCGTCTCCGCACGCTGCGCCGTCGTCCCCTGCGCGTGCACAGCGGAAAGCGGCAGGAAAGCTACGCTGCTGAGCAGCATTATGCGGATCATGGGGTGCGCCTCATTGATGTTATGATGTAACATCGCCGATAGCGAAGCGGCGGCGCGGCGCCACGAGGGTGCGATGAGTGGAGGCGCTGCCGCGACGAAGCGATCCAGCGGAGCCGGCCTGAGGAGGCTTGGAGTCGGAAGTCGCCGGCCAGCTCCGGCACCGGCCATATGCCGGTTTCCGGTAACGAATGGAGCGGGCGAAGGGATTCGAACCCTCGACCCCAACCTTGGCAAGGTTGTGCTCTACCCCTGAGCTACGCCCGCTCACTGGCGTTCCGGCGCGCTAGGTGCGCCGGTTGGGAGGCGCGCGGTTAGCACCCGACCTGCAGGGCCGCAAGGGAAAATCTACCGTGCTTGCGGTGTTCGTTCGTGCCCTTCACAATCGGCCGCAAAGGCCCACATTGGGCGCTTCGCAAAACCGGCGGCAACAGGAGCATACCTTTGGCGAGCATGGGCCTCAGCATCGACGAACAGAAGGCGGTCGAACGCTTCCAACAGGCGGTCGTCGCCCCTTCCCGCGACAAGCTGGTGATTCTCGACTTCTGGGCCGAATGGTGCGGGCCGTGCAAGGCGCTCTCCCCGCTGCTGGAGAAAGTCGCCGCCGAATATGCCGACAAGGGCGTGGTCCTGGTCAAGCTCGACGTCGACGAAGAGCAGTTCATCGCCTCGCAGTTCCAGGTCCGCTCGATCCCCACGGTCTACGCGATCTTCCAGGGCCAGCCGATCGCCGACCTGACCAGCGCGCGCAGCGAATCGCAGCTCAAGCAGGCGCTCGACCAGATCCTCGCCAAGCTCCCTGTCCAGGGCGGCGCCGGTGCCGGCGGAGACCGGCAGGCCGATCTCGCCCAGCTCGTGGCGATGGGCGAGCAGGTCATGGCGGAGGGTGACGCGGAACGCGCCGCGTCGATCTTCCAACAGATCATAGAGATGGAGCCCGGCGAGGCGGGGGCGCACTCCGGCCTGATTCGCGCCTTGCTCGGCGCAGGCCGCAAGGAAGAGGCGCGCGCCGCCTTCGATGCAGTGCCCGAAGACCTCAGGGAAGACCCGCTCGTGGCACAGGCCGGCAAGACGCTCGAACTCGCCGGCACCGAAGTCGACCAGGGCGAACTCGAAGCCTTGCGCAAGGCTGCGGCCGAGCGCCCGTCGGACATGCGGGCCCAGTTCGACTTCGCCCAGGCCGCATTCGCCGCGGGCGAGCGGGACAATGCGACCGACACTCTGCTCCGCATGGTGCAGAGCGATCCCGAATGGGAAGAAGGCGCGGCCAAGGCCAAGCTGCTGCAGATCTTCGAGGCGGTCGGCCTGGAAGACCCATGGGTCGCATCCCAGCGCCGGCGGCTCTCGCTGCTGCTGTTCGGCTGACCAGGTGGCCGCGGTCCGCCTCTCGATCTTTCCGCTGGCCGGCGCGATCCTATTTCCCGGACTGCAGTTGCCGCTCCACATCTTCGAGCCGCGCTACCGCGAACTCGTCGGCAGCGCGCTCGCGCGCGACCGGCGGATCGCGATGATCCAGCCCCAGGCGGCGAACGAGGGCGCTCCGCTGTTCCAGGTCGGCTGCATCGGCAGGATCGACGACGTCGAGGCGCTGGAGGACGGCCGCTACAACATCGTGCTGGAGGGCGAATCGCGCTTCCGCCTGCTGCGCGAGGTCGAAGTCGGCACGCCGTTCCGCCAGGTCGATGGCGAGCTCATCGCCGATCCCCCGTACGAGGGCCTGAGCGCCGTCGAACGGGCGAGCTTCGAGCGGGAGGCGCGCGATTTCGCGGCGCGGCAGGGCTACTCCGTCGATTGGGAGTCGGTCGCCCAGCTGGACGATGCCTCGCTGATCAACGGGGTCTCGCAAATCGCGCCGTTCGACGCGGCGGCGAAGCAGGCGCTGCTCGAAGCCTCCGACCTGGCGACCCGCTGCGAGTTGCTGGTCCAGCTCATGCAGTTCTTCGCCAGGGGCGACCCCGACGACGGACCGGCGACGCTGCAGTAAGCTACACGCCGAAGCTGCCGCGTAGCCCGTCGATGACGTACTGCGCGGCCAGGGCCGCCAGCAGCACGCCGAGCAGGCGGGTGATGACCGCTTCGACGCGCGCGCCGAACAGCTTCATCAGCGGGCTCGCGGCGAGCAGGGCCAGCAGCGTCAGCAGCAGCACGGTGCCGAGCGCGGCGAGCACGACGAGCGTGCCCTCGATCCCGCCGGCACCGCTTTCCAGCAGCATGACCGAGGCGATCGCGCCCGGCCCCGCCAGCATCGGCATGGCCATCGGGAAGACCGAGACGTCCTCCACCTCCGGAGTCGCCATGACTTTCTCGGCGCGTTCCTCGCGGCGCTGGGTGCGCTTCTCGAACACCATGTCGAGCGCGATCAGGAACAGCATCAGCCCCCCAGCGATGCGGAAGCTGTCGAGCTCGATGTGCAGTGCGCCGAGCAGGTCCTGCCCGACGAGGGTGAAGAGCAGCAGGATGATGCCGGCGATGAGCACTGCCCGGATCGCCATCGCCCGGCGCTGAACCGCCGTCGCGCCGTGGGTCAGCCCCGCGTAGATCGGCGCGCAGCCCGGCGGATCGATCACCACGAACAGGGTGATGAAGGCGGAGAGGAACAGTTCTATCATCGAACCGCCGGCGAGGCGGCCGTTTCCTGGAGCACCGTCTTCATCTCGCCGTCCTGCAAAAGGTTTACCTGCACCCGGCGGCTGCCATCCGGCGCGACCTCCACCGACCAGGACAGCGAACCGTCCTCGGCCCGCCCGTCCCGCCGGATCTCACCGGCCGCCGCCGGTGCAGCGACCGACCCCGCCGCCTTAGGAGTGCAATCGGCGACTGTCGCGCCGATCATCTCGGGCGCGGCAAGCGGCTGCGGCAGGGCATCGCCCTGGTCCATCGTCCATTTGTAGCTGCCGTTCCGCTGGCGCCGCCACACGGTCGTGAAGTAGCCGTTCGACCCGTCAGGGCGCTGCCAGGCGCCCTTCACCACCGACAGCGAGCCGTCGCAGCTCGACCAGACCTGGTGCGGCTGCCAGGCGACCGACTGCGGCGGGTCCTGCTGCTTCCTGAGCCAGTCCTGGGCGTCCACAGGCTGGGGCACGAACATCACCGCGTCGTCCGCTGCGTACTCCCGGAACGCGGTCCACTGGCCTTTCTCCCGCGCGGCACGGGCAAAGGCGAGTTCAGCGGCGATCACGGCGGTGGGATTGGCGGTGGGCCTCAGGGTCCGCGCCTCACGCCCGCCCGGGCCGCTGGCGCAGGCGGTGAGAGCCAGCAGGAGAACCGCAGCGCCTGTCTTGCGCATGAAACCAACTCCCGTCCGCCGGCTGTTCGCACCCGCCAAAGTCATAACGCATCCTCCGCCAGCGCGAGCCCCTCGCGGCGGTAGGCCGCGACGAGGGTGTTCCTGAGCAGCACGGCTATGGTCATTGGGCCGACGCCGCCCGGCACCGGGGTGATCGCGCCCGCGACCTCCTGCGCTTCCGCGAACGCGACGTCTCCGACCAGCCGGCCCATGCCGTCTTCGCCTTCGACCCGGTTGATGCCGACGTCGATCACCGTCGCACCCGGCTTGATCCAGCTGCCCCTGACCATTTCCGGCCGGCCGACCGCCGCAACGACGATATCCGCCCGGCCGACAACCTCGGCCAGGCCTTTGGTGCGGCTATGCGCGACGGTAACGGTCGCATCGGCGTCGACGAGCAGTTGCGCCATCGGCCGCCCGACGATGTTCGAGCGGCCGATCACCACGGCTTCCATGCCGGTGAGATCGCCCAGCTCGCTCTCCAGCAGCATCATGCAGCCGAGCGGAGTGCACGGCACCATGCCCTCCTGTCCGACTGCCAGCCGCCCGGCGTTGATCACGTGGAAGCCGTCGACATCCTTGTCCGGATCGATCGCGGCGATGACCTTCTGCTCGTCCATCGATCCGGGCAGCGGCAACTGCACCAGGATGCCGTCGACCGCAGGATCGGCGTTGAGATGCGCGATCTTCTCGAGCAGCGCCGCTTCCGGCGTGTCGGCGGGCATGGCGTGCTCGAAGCTGTTCATCCCGGCTTCGCGGGTGGCCCGGGCTTTGGAGCGGACGTAGACCTCGCTTGCCGGGTCTTCCCCTACGAGAACGACCGCCAGCCCTGCTTTCCGCCCGGCCTGCGCCTCGAACGCCTGGGCCAGTTCAGCGACATTCTGCCGCAGGCCTGCGGCGAAAGCCTTCCCGTCGATGATCCTGGCGCCGCTCAATAGCTGACGCTGCTGAGCACGATCAGCAGGATCTGCAGGCCGATGATCAGCACCAGGGGCGAGAAGTCGATCGAGCCGGTGTCCGGCATGATCCGCCGGATCGGCCCCAGCACGGGCTCCATCAAGGCGTTGATCGAGCGATAGACCTGCACGACGAACTGGTTGCTGGAACTCACCACGTTAAAGGCGAACAACAGGCCGATCACGAATTGCACGATCACCAGCATGACGACCACGTTGGTGAGCAGAGCAACGATCTGGATTACGGCGGTCATCGAATACCTTTCGCGGAATGGCGGCCTGGCCTGACTAGCCGAGGGGAAGGTGGTGCATCAAGCTGGCTCGCCCCTGCCGGAACGCTCCATCTTTTCGACGAACGTGCTCGACTGGATCGTCCAGCGCAGTTGCTCGGGCGTGGCGCCGGGCACGCCGTTGGCACGGCGCAGCGTGAGGACACCCTGGCGCGGCGGCCCCGCCGGATCGGCCGCATCGGTCAGAGCCCCGGTCACCGTGCAATAGGAGGAGCCTGCGGCGCCTTCGATGGCGAGGTCCGCGATCGCGATGGCCGGCCGCTCATAGCCCTCGAACAGCGCCGCCAGCCGCGCATCGTCGATCACCGGATCGCTCCAGACGCGGGCGGCGAAAGCGAAATCGCGCCGAGCGATGGCGTCGATGTAAGCCTGCGCTACCGTCCGACAGTCGCGGCTGTCGAGCACCGCCAGGTCCTGCGCCGGCTGAGGAACCGGGGTAAGCTCGGGCGCCACGGCCGGTGCCTCGACCTGCGCCTCCTCCGACGCGGGCGGCTGTTCCGGCGAGCCGCAGGCGGCAAGCGCCGCCAGCATGGCCAGCGGGAACCTGCGCATCACGCGTCCGCCATCTTAATCAGCGTGCCGGCGCCGCGGCTGGTGAAGAACTCCAGCAGCATCGCGTGGCCAACGCGGCCGTCGAGCACCACCGCCGCTTCGCAGCCTGCCTCGACCGCCTGCACGCAGGTTTCCAGCTTGGGGATCATGCCGCCGGCGATCGTCCCGTCAGCCTTGAGCCTGGCAATGTCGGCCGGGGTCAGGTCGGTCAGCAAGTTGCCCTGCTTGTCGAGCACGCCGGTCACGTCGGTCAGCAGGAACAGCCGCGCCGCGCCCAGCGCCGCGGCGATCGCCCCGGCCATGGTGTCGGCATTGATGTTGTAGGTGTGGCCGTCGTCGCCCGCGGCGATCGGGGCGACGACCGGGATCATCCCGGCCTTGCTGGCGGTCTCGAGGATCGTCGTGTCGATCCGCGCCGGCTCGCCGACGAAGCCGAGGTCGATCTCGCGCTCAATATCGCTGTCCGGATCCCGGGTCGTGCGGCTTACCTTGCGCGCGGTGACGAGGCCGCCGTCCTTGCCGGAAATGCCGATCGCCTTGCCGCCGCTGCCGGCGATCCAGCCGACCAGTTCCTTGTTGATCGCGCCGCAGAGGACCATCTCGGCGATCTCCGCCGTCGCCTTGTCGGTCACCCGCAACCCGTCGATGAATGTCGTCTCGACGCCGAGCTTCTTGAGCATGGCGCCGATCTGCGGGCCGCCGCCGTGGACCACGACCGGGTTGATGCCGACCGCCTTCAGCAGCACGATATCCTCGGCGAAGTCGCGCGCCGCTTCCGGATCGCCCATCGCGTGGCCGCCGTATTTCACCACGAAGCTGCACCCGGCATAGCGCTGGAAATAGGGCAGCGCCTCGATCAGCGTTTCCGCCTTGGCGAGCATCTGCTTGTCCTTGTCCAGGCTCACGCGCCGGTCTCCTCCACTTGCGGCGCGCGCTGTAGCGCCTCGGCCGGGCGCTGCCTAGGGCTAGCGGCCGCTGGTGAATCGCCGCCGAACGCTCCGGCCGCCGAAGCCATGGCGCGGTTCGTCGCATAGCGGGGAGCCTTTCGCGCGATGGGCGGTCCTCTCCAATCTGAACGGCGGACCGGATTGGAGGCTGCCGAGAGCGATACGAACGAATAAGCCCGAGCCCAACGGCCGGGTCGCGGGAGGGCGGCAGGCGACTGCCGCCCTCTCTTCATCTCAAGCTGGCGGCCGATATCATTCCGGCGTCGGCGATGGGCCAGGGCTTTCCTCGCCGAGAGGCACATTGGTCATCGGCGTGTCCGGAACGTCGACCGGCACGCCTTCGGCATCCGAATCGCCGACGATCAGATCGCCGCCGCCGGCGTCGGTCACGCCGGCTTCGTAAGTCGGTTCGGCCTGTTCCTGGCCCGTGCCGAACATCCCGAACTGCCAAAGAAGCAGAAGCAGGATCGCCAGCGCGCCGAGGATCAGCAGCCAGCGCCCGCCGGAGTTCGCCTCAGGGTTCGCCATCGTCTTCCTCCCTCTCGGTCGGCCGCCGGCTGCCCGCGCCGGTCACGTCCTCGCCGGTTTCCTGCGCCATCCGGCGGCCGGGCTGCTGGTCCATGCCGCCGCCCATCGTCCGCCGTTCGGATGGCTCCGGCTCGCCCGCCGGCCAGGTGCGGTTCTCGGGATCGGACGCATCGCCGTCGAGGCGGTCCACGTCGCCGGGTTTGCGCGGATCGTTGTTGCGCTTCATCGCCTGCCTCTCGTTCCTGCCAGCCTCAGTCGAAGATCTCCTCGAGCCAGCTCTTGCGCTTCTTGTAGTGCGGCTTGCTGCCATAGCCCTGCCCGCCGCCGTGGCCGTAGCCGCCATGGTCGTAGCTGCGGGTATCCCACGGGCTCTGCTGCCCGCCGCCGGCCTGGTGGAGCGGCGCGGAAGGCTGCGGCTGGGCGGACGGAGCCTGCTGCTGGGCAGGGGCCGGCACTTGCGCGGCGCTGCGCTCGACTATCTTGTCGAGCTCGCCGCGGTCGAGCCACACGCCCCGGCATTGCGGGCAATAGTCGATCTCGATCCCCTGCCGATCGCTCATCGCCAAGGGGACCCGGCAGACCGGGCATTGCATGGCGGCGACTTCGTCCTGGCTGCGCATCTGTCTTGTGTCCTCCCGGTGGTGGTTGCTGCCTGCGATCAACGGGCCTGTGCGGTCCATGTTCCGCTCGTGAAGCTCAGTCGCCGAAGCTGTCGATACCTTGCTGGACTTCGTCGAGACCGTCGGCTTCCGCGTCGGATGGTTCGGGCGCCTGCTCGGGCTCCGGAGCCGGTTCCGCTTCGGGCAAAGTAATCGCGGGCTGCTCCACGGGTGGCGGAGCGCCCTTCAGCGGCGCCGCCGGGCCGGCCAGCGATCGCTCGATGTCTGCCGCCATGGCGGCGGCTTCGGGCATGTCCTGGTGGACCGAGAGGGCCTCGCGCTGCTCTTGCAGCGCTGCGACGCGCTCTGCCTCAGGCAGGCGCGCCGCTTCGATGTAGAAACTGGCGAGCTGGACCCACGGCGCTGTCTCGCTCTCCACGTTCTCCGCCCAGCGGCTGAACGGGCCGCCGGCGGGTGCCCATTCGCCGTCCACCCGCTCAAGGAAGAACAGTACCCGCGCGCCGGGCGGGAAAATGCGGCGGATGCAGGCGCCGGAATAGGCCGATGGATGCGCCTCGCCGAACGCCAGGGGATCGCTCGCGCCCCCCGCATCGTCCCCCGGCCCGGCGAGGTACATGCCGGGCATGACCAAGTTGCCGGTCGGCATCAGCCCCTTGAGCGCGGCGAGCGGCCGAACCTCGATCTTCGCCGCCTGCGGCTCCAGCGCCGCTCCCGCCGTGCCGCCGACGACTTCCCCCAGCAGCACCAGATCAGCCGTCCGCGCCAGCTCGAGGTTAGTCGGCAAGGAATAGCCCGGCGCCGGGCTGCAGGCGAACGCCGCAGCCGGCGCTGCCGCGAGGACCAGGGCTAAGGCGGACGCAAGAATTCGCATGACTGGCGCTCCGTTGGGTGGCGGGATCATGGCACAGAACGGGCGTGGGGCGAAATGGTGGCGGGCGGGGCCGTGTGTGAGGCCATTTTGGGCACGCAAAGGCGCGAAGGCGCAAAGGGACAGGTCGCAATCCTAAGTTTCTCACACGAAGGCACGAAGACACGAAGGGGTGTGCCGGCGGCCTTCGTGACTTCGTGTGGGTCAATCCGCCGCTGCGCGGCGAGCCCCGTGATCAGCCGCAGATCGATCCGACCTGGACGCATCTACTCCCCTCCCGCTTTTGGGGGGAGGGGCTGGGGGTGGGCAGCGCTAGGTGTGGGGTAGCAGCCGTTAGGCGGCTTTCACTCTGGGAGCAGGTGCCCCGCGCAGGAGGCCTTCGGTGCTGAGGTCCTCATCGATGTCGGGCCAATGTATGCCGTAGCCGGCACCGATCTTCTCCCAATGCGCACGCTGCGCCGGAGTCGCTTCGAACAAGCGGGGATACCAGGCGAGCGGCACGGCGATGGTGCGGCCGTCCATCAGGTCGACGATCAGGCGGTCCTCGTCGAAACGGACGTCGGCTACGCGCTCGTCAGCGGCTGCCGCCAAAATACCCATGCCAAGCCTCCAGAAGCATTGCCCGATGCTCACGGACAAGCTCGAGTATCCTCCCGATCTCCTTCGGCTTCAAGCCGGACGAACGCGCCAGCGACAGCGCCTCGAGCCATACTTTCGCCGTTCCCTCGCCGCGATCGACGTGGACATGGGGCGGCTCGTATGGTTCGTGGCTGTAGAAGTAGAACCGATAACCCTCGATGCGAAGGATCGTAGGCATCGGCTCGCCCTCAGACTGTCGCAGCCCTACTCCGCCGCCTGCGCCCCCGCGTCATCCCCGAACAGCCCCGGCCCGTCGCCCTCGTCTGCCTGGTTCGCGGCTTCGCTCTTCTTGGCGTTGCGGCGGGAGTCGAAGCTGGACCAGACGTCGTTCCAGTTTCCGCGGGTGGCGGCCTTGGAATATTCCGTAGCGCGGGTTTCGAAGAAGTTGGCGTGCTCGACGCCGTTGAGCAGCGGGGCGAGCCAGGGGAGGGGGTGGTCTTCGACCATGTAGATCGCCGGCAGGCCGAGCTGGCCGAGGCGCCAGTCGGCGATGTAGCGGATGTACTTCTTGATCTCCTTGGCGGTCATGCCCGGCACGGGGCCAGCCTCGAACGCGAGATCGATGAAGGCATCCTCCAGCCGCACCGTCTTCTGGCACATGTCGATGATGTCTTCCTTGACCGACTTGGTCAGGCAGTTCCGTTCCGCGCAGAAGGCGTGGAACAGCTTGGTGATGCCTTCGCAGTGCAGACTCTCGTCGCGCACGCTCCAGCTGACGATCTGGCCCATGCCCTTCATCTTGTTGAAGCGCGGGAAGTTCATCAGCATGGCGAAGCTGGCGAACAGCTGCAGGCCTTCGGTGAAGCCGCCGAACATCGCCAGGGTGCGGGCGATATCCTCATCACTGTCGACGCCGAACTGGGCGAGGTAATCATGCTTGTCGCGCATCTCCTCGTACTCGAGGAACATGCCGTATTCGCTTTCCGGCATGCCGATGGTGTCGAGCAGGTGGCTGTAGGCGGCGATGTGCACCGTCTCCATGTTGGAGAAAGCTGCGAGCATCATCTTGACCTCGGTCGGCTTGAACACGCGGCCGTATTTGTCGTGGTAGCAATCCTGCACCTCGATGTCGGCCTGGGTGAAGAAGCGGAAGATCTGCGTGAGCAGGTTGCGCTCGTGCTCGGAGAGCTTCTGCGCCCAGTCGCGGCAATCCTCCCCCAGCGGCACCTCCTCCGGCATCCAGTGGATCTGCTGCTGGCGCTTCCAGAACTCGTAAGCCCAGGGGTATTCGAACGGCTTGTAGGTCTTGCGGGCTTCGAGCAGCGACATCTGGTATCTCCGTACGGCGTTACCCCCGATATATAGCGGATCGGGGGAAAATTCCTATCGTTTTGCGCCGGGTTGCGGCGCTTCGCGGGCGAATGACCTGGCGTGGACCCCAGCCGAATCGCGCCCCGCTCGCCCGTTGTCCCTGGCTGCGACGCTATGCCCTGCGGCGGCCGGGGCGAAGGGTGGCCGGTGTCTCGTCTGGGGAAAACCCGCCGACGCGCGGAACGGTCCGTCGCAAGCGGCGGAACTTGCGGGGCCGCTGCGCGGTTGAACGGGGGAAGGAGACCACCAGCCATGTGGAAGATCATGCCCGAGCAGCAGCAGCGGGGCGCTCAGATCGAGCGCCGCAAGCGCGGCGCTGCGCCGGAGGAAGCCGTGGCGGACCGGTCGGCCCAGGATCACGATTATGCCGATCTCGACCTCTCCCCAGACGGGCAGCCGCGAGAGGATATCGACTATCCCGCCGACAGCATCCCCGACCGCGAAGGCGACATCACCCCCACGGCGCCCGACGCGCACGTCGAGTGGGACAGCATCGTCCAGCCGGAGCGGACCGAACGTGGCGACGGCGACCGCCACGATGACATCGAGAGAGGAGCCTGACCATGGGCGAGTACGAACCCGACGATTCGCGAGACGTCACGCTGAGCAACCACCAGGCCCCCGGCGAGCCGCCGCGCACCGGCCCGCGCGAGGACGAAGCGCGCGCCCGCGCGTTGCAGGACAAAGTGTCCGACAAGGACAAGGACACCGCGCACAACGCGGAAGGCGAGAAGGAAGAAGGTTTCGCCAAGCGCGAGGACGGCAGCGGAGACGTGGAGGCCGACGAGAGCTCGGTCCCGTTCGGCAACTAGGCTGCTATCGCGTGCGCCGCGCTACCAGAGCGGAATAGCGGCGCGAGAGATCCAGCAGCACGAGGATCGGAGTCGACCACAGCCAGGTAAGCAGCGCCGCTTCGACCCAGTTGCGGCTTTCCGGCAGGCGGATCGAGCAGGTGACGAACTCGACCGCGCCGGTCGGCTGGCAGCTTGACGGCCAGTAGGCGTTGTTCAGCAGGTACACGCCGAGCAGGATCCAGCCCGCCTGCGCTAGGTACAATGCGAGATAGCGCGAAAGGCCGAGATCGGCCTTGCCGTGGTACTTCCCCGTCCTGATCGTCGGTACGCCCATGCCCAGTGACGTACGCGGAAAACGGTTAAGAATCCCTTGCTTGCGCTCACCCTGGACCGCCGGAGCCGAAAACATCGGCGGGCGCTGCATCCATTCGCGCCGGGGCGCGTTGATGGGCGAAGCAACTCGCACCAGGAGAGCATCATGACCGACGCAAGCACGATCCGGGAACACATGGAAGTCATCGGCGCCGACGGCGTGCACGTCGGCACGGTCGACAAAGTCGAAGGCGGCCGGATCAAGCTGACCAAGGCGGATTCGGGCGCGCAGATCGAGGGCGCGGAAGGCGGCCACTCCGGCCACCACCACTACGTTTCGCTTGGCCTGGTCGCGGACGTCGAAGGCGACCAGGTGCGCCTCAGCGCAACCGGCGAAAACGCGGTGCTGTTCGAGGAGGAAGAGGGGGACTGAGGAACCCCGCGCGGAGGCGCTGGATCGACAGAGCCAGGCCACTCCCCCTCCGTCAGCGCTGCGCGCTGCCACCTCCCCCAGAGGGGGAGGATTTTTGGGCCTATTGGCAGGCGAGACACTCGTCGTAGTCGGTGGTCGGCAGCTCGTACTTCGCCGCCTCCGGCGTGTTGTCCGCCTCCACGCCGCCGGCGAAACCGGCGCGCTGAACCGACTTGCTCCGCAGGTAGTAGAGCGACTTGATGCCTTTCTCCCAGGCCTGGAAGTGGAGCATCGCCAGGTCCCACTTGTCGACGTCGGCCGGGATGAACAGGTTCAGGCTCTGCGCCTGATCGATATACGGCGTGCGGTCGGCGGCGAATTCGAGCAGCCAGCGCTGGTCGATCTCGAAGCTGGTCTTGTAGACCGCCTTTTCCTCCGGCGAGAGGAAGTCGAGGTGCTGGACCGAGCCGCCCTTCTCCAGGATCGAGTTCCACACGTTGGTCGAATCCTTGCTCTTCGAAGCGAGCAGCTTCTGGAGGTAGGGGTTCTTGACCACGAATGAGCCCGACAGGGTCTTGTGGGTGTAGATGTTCGCCGGGATCGGCTCGATGCAGGCGCTGGTGCCGCCGCAGATGATGCTGATCGAGGCGGTCGGGGCGATCGCCATCTTGCAGCTGAAGCGCTCCATCGCGCCCATCTCCTCGGCATCGGGGCAGGCGCCGCGCTCTTCCGCCAGGACCATCGAGGCCTCGTTGGCGGCGGCCGAGATGTGCTTGAACATCTTCAGGTTCCAGACTTTGGCCATCGGGCTTTCGAAGCCGATGCCCTTCATCTGCAGGAACGAGTGGAAACCCATGACGCCGAGGCCGACCGAGCGTTCGCGGCTGGCCGAGTACTTGGCGCGGGCCATCTCGTCCGGCGCGCGGTCGATGTAGTCCTGCAGCACGTTGTCGAGGAAGCGCATCACGTCCTCGATGAAGGCCTTGTCGCCGTTCCATTGGTCCCAGGTCTCGAGGTTGAGCGAGGACAGGCAGCAGACCGCCGTGCGATCGTTGCCGAGGTGGTCGCGGCCGGTCGGCAGGGTGATTTCCGAGCACAAGTTCGAGGTCGAGACCTTGAGGCCGAGATCGCGGTGATGCTTCGGCATCATCCGGTTCACGGTGTCGGAGAAGACGATGTAGGGCTCGCCCGTGGCGAGGCGGGTTTCGACCAGCTTCTGGAACAGGCTGCGGGCGTCGACCGTGGCGCGGACCGAGCCGTCCTTCGGGCTCTTGAGGTCCCACGGCTCGCCGGCGCGGACCGCTTCCATGAAGGCGTCGGACAGCAGCACGCCGTGGTGCAGGTTGAGCGCCTTGCGGTTGAAATCGCCCGACGGCTTACGGATCTCGAGGAACTCCTCGATCTCCGGGTGGCTCACGTCGAGGTAGCAGGCGGCCGAGCCGCGCCGCAGCGAGCCCTGCGAGATGGCGAGCGTGAGGCTGTCCATCACCCGCACGAACGGGATGATGCCGCTGGTCTTGCCGTTGAGGCCGACCGGCTCCCCGATCCCGCGCACGTTGCCCCAGTAAGTGCCGATGCCGCCGCCGCGGCTGGCCAGCCAGACGTTCTCGTTCCAGGTGCCGACGATGCCTTCCAGGCTGTCGTCGACCGAGTTGAGGTAGCAGGAGATCGGCAGGCCGCGCCCGGTGCCGCCGTTCGACAGCACGGGAGTCGCCGGCATGAACCACAGGCGGGAGATATAGTCGTAGAGCCGCTGGGCGTGCGCCTGGTCGTCCGCATAGGCATCGGCGACGCGGGCGAAGAGATCCTGGTAGCTTTCGCCGGGCAGCAGATAGCGGTCGGTGAGGGTGTCCTTGCCGAACTCGGTCAGCAGCGCATCGCGCGACGGATCGGTCTCGATCACGAAGCGGCGCGCGTGGACGGCTTTCGAATCCGTTTCCGGCTGCATCGCCGCCTTCACGGCTTCCGCCATCGCCCCGGCGGCGGCCGTTTCGACCACCAGCCCTTCGCTGCCGTCTTTCCTGTCCATCGTCATCGCCTGTCCGCTTTTCTGTTTCGCCCCGGGGGTGGCCGGCGCCGTCTTCATGTCGCCTTCGGCCACCGCGTCTTCGCTCTGATCGAGGCCCATTGCCGCTTCATCCCCGTTTCGAAAATCCATGATCTCGTGTCCCCCGATCCAGCTTCCGGCGGCGCCCCGCCTGGATCGGCGAAGGCGCGATGTTCCGCATTCGTTCGAATCGCGGGGCGAACAAGCACCCTAGCAATTCGCCTGCTATCAGCGGGAAAAACTTATCCCGCTGTTGTCCCCAGCCGATCGCACGGACCGCGCCCAAGCCCCGATTCCCGCACCCGGCGTACCCCCGTCACGCCACATGCTAAATCTAGGTCTTGTGGGTAGCCCCCGCAACCTGACCACAACACATAGTGATTCAGACCGGATTGCAGCGCAAGGGGGTTAACCCGTGAGAAAGGTTCCGCGCTCGTCTCTGGAGCGGGTGTATGGCCGACACCGTACACCGCGACGCGTGGACCGAACTCGGCTCGCATCGAGCGCAAGTGGCAAAATGGAATTTGCGGAAATATTTTTGTCCCCGGGCGAGCCTTGAGGCAACCGAGTTCGGGGTCGCGATTCGGCTGCCGGTGCACACACGACTGGTCACCGGCGGCGGGTCCACGCGGATGCGCTCCCACGAGTACGAAGGCCGCGCCTTATCCCTCGTCACCCTGAACTCGTTTCAGGGTCCATCTCGCCGACTGCGGTGTCCGCGCCGGAGGCGAAATGGGTGCTGAAACGAGTTCAGCATGACGAACTTGCGCTGTTACGGCACCAGCACCGTATCGCGCGCTTCCGGCGCCGTTTCCGGATAGTCGAGGATGAAGTGCAGGCCGCGGCTTTCGTGGCGCTTGAGTGCGCTCTGCACGATCAGTTCGGCGCATTGCAGCAGGTTGCGCAGCTCGATCAGGTCGGTGGTGACGCGGAAGTGGCCGTAGTAATCCTCGACCTCCTCGGTGAGCAGGGCGATCCGGTGGGCGGCGCGTTCGAGACGCTTGGTGGTGCGGACGATGCCGACGTAGTTCCACATGAAGCGGCGGATCTCGGTCCAGTTCTGCTTGATGACCACTTCCTCGTCCGAATCGGTCACGCGGCTTTCGTCCCAGTCGCGCACCGCGGGCGGATCGTCGAGGCGGTCCCAGCATTCGAGGATGTCCTGCGCCGCAGCTTCGCCGAACACGAAGCATTCGAGCAGCGAGTTGGAAGCGAGGCGATTGGCGCCGTGCAGCCCGCTTTCGGTGCACTCGCCGGCGGCCCACAGGCCCGGCAGGTCGGTGCGCGCGTCGAGGCCGATGCAGATGCCGCCGCACGTGTAGTGCTGCGCCGGGACGACCGGGATCGGCTCCCGCGTCATGTCGATACCCAGGCCGAGCAGCTTTTCGTGAATCGTCGGGAAGTGCTCGGTGACGAATTCCGCCGGCATGTGGCTGATGTCGAGGTGGACGTAGTCGAGGCCGAAGCGCTTGATCTGGTCGTCGATGGCACGGGCGACGATGTCGCGCGGAGCGAGTTCGGCGCGCTCGTCATAGTCCGGCATGAAGCGGTGGCCGGTCTCGGGGTGCCTGAGCTGGCCGCCTTCCCCGCGAACCGCCTCGGTGATGAGGAAGTTCTTGACCTCCAGGTTGTAGAGGCAGGTCGGGTGGAACTGCATCATCTCCATGTTGGAGACGCGCGCCCCCGCGCGCCAGGCCATCGCAATCCCGTCTCCGGTGGCGCCGCGCGGCGCGGTGGAGAACTGGTAGACGCGGCCCGCCCCGCCCGAAGCCATGATCGTGGCCCTGGCGCGATAGGCTTCGACTTTCCCGGTGGCAGGATCGAGCGCGTAGGCGCCCCACACCCGGCCGGAGCCGGAGTAGCGCTCCTCATGCCGGCCGGTGATCAGGTCGATGCAGCTGCGGTCCGGCAGCAGAGTGATGTTGGGGTTGTCCTCGGCCGCCTTCAGCAGGGCAGCCTGCACCGCCCAGCCGGTTGCGTCGGCGACGTGAACGATCCGGCGGTGCGAATGCCCGCCTTCCCGCGTGAGGTGCAGGGCGGCGCCGTCGGCGTTGAACGGCACGCCGAGCTCGACCAGCCGGGCGATCGCCCGCGGAGCCCGCTCGATCACGTACTCCACCGTCTCGCGCCGGTTGAGGCCCGCCCCGGCGACCATCGTGTCGCGGACGTGGTTCTCGAACGTATCCCCTTCGTCGAGCACGGCGGCGATGCCGCCTTGGGCCCAGGCGGTCGAGCCGCTCGTCAGCGGCCCTTTGGCGAGCACGGTGACTTTGTGCTTCTGGGCCAGCGAGAGTGCGGCCGTCAGTCCGGCGGCTCCGGATCCGATCACGAGAACGTCGGTTGTGTGGGCTGTCATACGCGCGTCATGCAGTGAAGGGGTCAAGCGGGCAAGCGGCCGCGCCGAAGAACGCGCACCGCCCCGGAACCCCGCGTCAGGCACGAATCGCCGCGCCCATCATTTGGAACGCAGGAACGGAAGGCTGGAGCGCTTCCGCCGATATTGGAGATCCCATGGCCGCCCCGCCACCAGACGCTTTACGGTTGTTCGTCGACCGGCTGCTTCTTCGTTCGCCTCTCACCGAGGACGAGCAAGCGGCCATTCTCGCGCTGCCGACGCGCCAGGAGGAGGTGCTGCCGGGCGACGACCTGGTCGTGCCGGGCGAGAAGACGGGCCATTCTTGCCTGGTCGCGGCAGGGCTGATGTCGCGCTTCGACACGATGCGCGACGGGCGGCGCCAGATCGTCGCCTTCTACCTTCCAGGAGACATGTGCGATCTTCATTCCGTCGCCGTGCCGACCAGCGGGTGGGGCTTGGAGGCGCTGACCCGCGCGACCGTTCTGCTGATCCCGCACGAGGCGCTGCGGAAGCTCGTGGTCGATCCGAACCTGGCGCTGGCCTTCTGGCGCGATACGACCGCGGACGGATCGATCCTCGCCAAGTGGGTCGGCAACCTTGGCCGCAAGCAGGCGATACCGCGGCTGGCCCACCTGTTCTGCGAGATGGGCGTGCGGACGGAGAAAGCGGGGCTCGGCACGAGGGCGGACTTCCAGCTGCCGATCACGCAGTCGCAGCTCGCCGATGCCGCCGGGCTCACGCCGGTACATCTCAACCGGACCCTCAAGGCGCTGAAGGCCGAAGGCGTCGTCTTCACCGGCAAGCGGGTTGCGATCGCCGACTGGGACCGCATTGCGGCCATGGCCGAGTTCGATCCGGCCTACCTGCTGCTGCCCAACTGAGGAGAGGCTGGGCGAAAATGGAAGAAACGGCCGCAACAGTTCCTCGGTTTGCGCATTGATCGACAATGCCGCGCTTCTACTTCCACGTTTTCAATCACATCATGCTGCACGACTCCGAAGGGCAGGAGCTTGCCGGGATCGAGGCGGCAGTCAGGGAAGCCCGCAATGCCGCCGCGGACCTGATCTGCGACGACATCAAGGCAGGGCGGCTGATCGACCCGGGGCACCGGATCGAAGTGACCGACGCGCAGCAGCGCCGGGTCCACGTGCTGCGCTTCGGGGACCTGCTGCGGGAGCGCTCTCCGCGGGGCGGGAGTGACTAGGCCGCCCGTCCGGCGGTCGTGAGCTGCACGAACACGTCCTCCAGGTCCGCTTCCCGCGTGGTCACGTCCTGGATCACGAAGCCTTGCGCCTGCACCAGGGCGAGCACCTGGCCGGCGGTCACCCTGGACTTGTCGTAAGTGATCGCGATCGTGCGCTCGCCGGTCTTCTCGCTCTTGAGGAAGGCTTCGCTCACAGGCGCGGCCGTGACATCGCGCTCGACGGTGACCTCGACCACCTTCTCGCCCATCATCCCGACGAGTTCGCGAGTCGGCTTGTTGGCGATCAATTCGCCGTGGTTGATGATCGCGATGCGGTCGCACAGCTCCTCGGCTTCCTCGAGATAGTGGGTGGTCAAGACCACCGTGACCCCTTCGGAGTTGAGCTCGCTGACGAGCTCCCAAAGCTGGCGGCGCAGCTCGACGTCGACGCCGGCGGTCGGCTCGTCGAGCACCAGGACCGGCGGCGAATGGACCATCGCCTTGGCGATCAGCAGGCGCCGCTTCATGCCGCCGGAGAGGGTGCGCGAATAAGCGTCGCGCTTGTCGGCCAGGTGGACGGCGCGGAGCAATTCCTCGGACCGGCGCAGCGCCTTGACCACGCCGTACATGCCGCCCTGGTTCTCGAGCACCTCGAACGGCGTGAAGAACGGATCGAACACGATCTCTTGCGGGACGATGCCGATCGAAAGCTTGGCGTTGCGGTGGTCGCGGTCGATGTCGTGGCCCCAGATTTCGATCGTGCCGCTGGTCTTCATCACCAAGCCGGCCATGATGTTGATCAGGGTCGACTTGCCGGCGCCGTTGGGACCGAGCAGGCCGAAGATGCCGCCTTCCGGAACATCGAGGCTGACGCCCTTCAGGGCCAGCTTCGGCGGAGCATTGCCCTGCCCGGCATATTCCTTGACCACGTTGCGGATGGAGATGGCGGCGCCGTTTTCGCTCATGCCTGGCCCTGTAAGGCCGGGCGGCGGCATCCGTAAAGGGAGCGAGGGCCTGAAGGCGACTTATCGCTGCCCGCGCTGCCGTGTTGCGCAACCGGCCGGCCCGCGATAACGGCTTAGGCATGAGCCCCTCATCCCCTTTCGTGCCCGAAACCACCATCGTCGATACGCCGCGCGTCTGGTGCGACGGCGCCGGCGACATCCGCGGCGGCGAGAACTATCGCCCGGCGGCGCTAGGCCACCCGCGCGTGTGGCTTGCGATCGACGAGAAGGGCTATGCCGATTGCGGGTACTGCGACAGGCGCTTCGTGCTGAAAGGCGGCCCGGGCGAGCGCAGCCTGCATGAGGCGGACATCGGCGACCTGCCGACAGTGGACGGCCCGAAACCAGCCTGACTGCCCGCGCAAGTCAGCTTCGGTTCACCGTCCCTGCGGCAATATTCGGCGTAGGAGACGAGCCATGATGAAACTTGCCGCAATTCTTGCCAGCGCCGCGCTGACTCTGGCTGGTACCGCCGCTTCGGCTGCGACTGTCGCCGATCGGGGCGAGGCGCGCCTGGCCCGCATGCTCGAAGGCCGCACGGCCGGGGAGCCGGTCTCTTGCATCACCGCCATGCGCGGCAACAAGCTGCAGGTGATCGACGAGGTCGGGCTGGTCTACGACGCCGGCGACACCGTCTACGTCGCGCGCCCGGCCGATCCACGCATGCTGAGCCGGAACGACGTGCTGGTCCTGGACCGCTTCAGCGCCAGCCGCCTCTGCGTGCAGGAGGCGATGCGCACCGTCGACCGCCACGGCGGCTACTTCACGGGCGTGGTGTTCCTGGACCACTTCGTGCCTTACACCAAACAAGGCTGACGATTTGGCCGCCGTCCAGCGCCGCTGGGCGGCGGAATTGCTGCACTTCTGGTTCCATGCGCTCACGCCGGACGAGTGGTTCCGGCCCCAGCCGCCGGTCGACGCGGAGTTGCGCCGCCGATTCGGTCCGGACCTGGCGATGCTGTCGCCCTGCCCGGCTCACGAGTTCCTGACCGACCCGCTGACGGCCCGGGCAGCCGTGCTGCTGTTCGACCAGGTTCCCCGCAATATCCACCGCGGCACCGCCCAGGCCTTCGGCTGTGATCGACTCGCCCGCGCGATTGCGCGGGGCGCGCTCTCGCGCCGCTGGGACAAGGGTCTCCGGCCGCACGAGCGCCAGTTCCTGGCCATGCCGCTGATGCACAGCGAAGACATTGCCGACCAACGACTTAGCCTGACATACTACACCGGGCTGGGCGCGCGTTACGGCCTGCCCTTCGCGCGGAGCCACTACCGGATGATCGCGCGATTCGGCCGTTTCCCACACCGCAACGCGGTTCTGGGACGCGAAAGCAGCGCGGCGGAACGGCGAGCGGTGGAAGCCGGGTTCGCCTGGTAAGACACATGCGGCGGATGCTGCGAAAATGTCACACCCGCGAACGATTTCCCGGTCGCGGAATATCGACAAGGAACGTTTGCATTTGACTTTGCTTTGCGTATTGGGCCTGATTGAAACTTAGTACTTTGACCTGCAGGGAGATACCGATGAAGTTTGCCAAGACCCTTCTCGCTACGGCGACGGCGGCTGGCCTGATGGCCGCCCCCATTGCCGCCCAAGCTGCTCCGGCGCGTGCTGCGTCGCCGGTGGCGGACAGCGAAGAGCTGGCTGGCCAGCCGTTCATCCTCTACGCTGCACTCGCAGCGTTTGCGGTTGGCATGGTGATCCTGCTCGCCAGCGACGACAGCGACGAGGCGCCGGAACCGGTCAGCCCGTAAGCTTCAAGCTCTACCGAATACGAACGGGGCCGCGATTCGCGGCCCCGTTTTCGTTTGGGCGGTCCTTCGAGACGCTCGGACTGCGTCCTCGCTCCTTAGGACGAACGGGGGTGGGAATGTGGCGGGACAATTCCTATTGCCACGTCTCCGTTCGTGGTGGGCCTGTCGAACCACGAACCTCGCGGCACCGTCCTTCGACAGGCTCAGGACGAACGGGGTAGGGATCGTGCGATCGGGCGAGATGCCGTCCCTCTCACCCATCCGTCCTGAGGAGGGATCGAAGCCGCAGGCTGAGAGCCCGTCCCGAAGGACGCAAGCGCGGCCTCGAAGCCGGCCCGCTCCCGATCATCTGACCGGAAGCGCGCGGATCACTCCCACTCGATCGTGCCGGGGGGCTTGCTGGTGTAGTCGTAGACTACGCGGTTGATGCCCTTCACCTCGTTGACGATGCGCGTCGCGACACTGGTCAGGAAGTGGGCATCGAAGGGGTAGACGTCGGCGGTCATGCCGTCGGTGCTGGTCACGGCGCGCAGGCCGCAGACGCTGTCGTACGTGCGGTAATCGCCCATCACGCCGACGGTCTTGACCGGCAGAAGAACGGCGAAAGCCTGCCAGATCGCGTCGTAGAGCCCGGCATTGCGGATCTCCTCGAGGTAGATCGCGTCGGCTTTGCGCAGGATGTCGCAGCGCTCCTTGGTCACTTCGCCGGGGATGCGGATCGCCAGGCCGGGACCGGGGAACGGGTGGCGGCCGACGAAAGCTTCCGGCAGGCCGAGCTCGCGGCCGAGCTCGCGCACTTCGTCCTTGAACAGTTCGCGCAGCGGTTCGACCAACTGCATGTTCATCCGTTCCGGCAGTCCGCCGACATTGTGGTGGCTCTTGATCGTGACCGAAGGCCCGCCGGTGAAGCTGACGCTTTCGATCACGTCGGGATAGAGCGTGCCCTGCGCCAGGAAATCGGCGCCGCCGACTTTCTTCGCCTCCGTCTCGAACACGTCGATGAAGGTCGCGCCGATGAACTTGCGCTTGGCTTCCGGATCGGTCAGCCCGGCCAGACCGCCGAGGAACAGCTCCTCCACGTCCACATGCACCAGCGGGATGTTGTACGAGTTGCGGAACAGGCTGACGACCTGCTCGGCCTCGCCCAGCCGCATCAGGCCGTGGTCGACGAAAACGCACGTCAGCTGGTCGCCGATCGCCTCGTGGATCAGCACCGCGGCGACCGCGCTGTCGACGCCGCCGGACAGGCCGCAGATCACTCGGCCGGAACCGACCTGCGCGCGGATCTCCTCGATCTTGGTTTTGCGGAACTCGGCCATTGTCCAGTCGCCGGCGAGTCCGCAGACGTGGCGCACGAAGTTGGCGATCAGCTTGCCCCCGTCGGGCGTGTGCACGACTTCGGGATGGAACTGGGTGCCGTAATACTTGCGCTCTTCGTCGGCGATCACGGCGAACGGCGCGCCGTCGCTGACCGCGACGATCTTGAAGCCTTCGGCGAACCGGGTGACCTTGTCGCCGTGGCTCATCCACACCTGGTGGCGCTCGCCGACGTGCCATAGCCCTTCGAACAGGGCACAGTCTTCGGTGACGGTGAGGAACGCGCGGCCGAACTCGCCGCCTTCCCCGGTCTCATGCCCGGGGCGGACTTCGCCGCCCAGCTGGTGCGTCATGACCTGCTGGCCGTAGCATATGCCCAGGATCGGCAGGCCGCTGTCGAACAGCACTTGCGGCGCGCGCGGGCTGCCTTCCTCCGGAACGCCGGCCGGCGAGCCCGACAGGATGATCCCCTTGGGCTTGAGCCGGTGGAACGCTTCCTCGGCCTGGGTGAAAGGCGCGATCTCGGAATAGACGCCTGCTTCGCGCACACGGCGCGCGATGAGCTGGGTCACCTGGCTGCCGAAATCGACGATCAGGATGGAATCGGGGAGGTGCTGGGGGTCCATGCGCTCCGTTAGGAGAACCTCGCGCTGCGTGTCCAGTAGCGCCGGCGAGGATTACGCCTTGATGACGCTCGGCGTTGCAAAGTGCGCAAGGGCCGTGCTCGATTTCGCACTTGCAGCAAAGCATGGTGCGGCGCACAATCCGGAGCATAACGACAATGGATGTTCGAAGCGCAGACACCCCGATCAAGGAGACATGCAATGCGTAGCCTTATCACCGTCTTTACTGCCGCCATCCTCGCCAACGTCGCTGTTCCCGCCATGGCGCAGGACGAGCGAGTCGTTGCAGTGTCGCTCCGGGATCTCAACCTCGCCACCCCTGAGGGGCGCCAGGTGATGGAGAGGCGCATCGCCGCAGCCGTGAACACCGTCTGCGGGGAAGCCTACCGCGGTTCCGTGCAGCAAGGCCGCGCAGTAGCCGAGTGCCGCGAACGTGCCGCCGCCGATGCGAAGCGCCAGGCAAACCGTGCGATCGCCATGGCCGAAACGGTGCAGGTGGCGCGCGCGAACTGACTTGCAGCGGCACCAGACTGTGTTGCGTTTGACGCAACAACTCTGGCGGTTTTCTCATTTGTGGAAAGTCGAGCGCAAGATTATTTGCGGCAGCGAGCCGGCTGGAAGCACCTCTCTCCCCCACCCCCCGCTTCCAGTCGGCGATAACCAAAACAGGAGCCCCGCCATGCGCCATTTCGCATCGCACATCCTGGCCTTCCTCGCAGCTGCATCGATCAGCGGATTCATGTTCGGCGCGACAATCGCCTGACCCTTTTCGTGCGCGGAATGCCATTTCGGGGCGCGGCAGCCACATTCGGTGGCCGCCGTGCCCCGGACTTTCTCCTGATCACCCGTCTTTGCATCAGCTTGTTCCGAACGCCTGACCGGGAATGAACAGTGCTTCGTCATGCTGAACTCGTTTCAGCATCCATGTCTCCACCGCCGTCGCCGGTCGTACGAGCCCAAACGATCCCGTATCGCCCGCCCCTGAGCTCCGCGCGCAGGGCTGGATGGACCCTGAAACAAGTTCAGGGTGACGATGGGTGAGGTGGGTGACGATGGTGAGAGGGGCGCGGGCCCTACCCTCTGGCGATTACTCCGCCGCTTCCAGGAACCGGTCGTCGATCGAAGTGTCCGCCTGCCAGCTCTTGAGCTCGGGCAGCACTTTCTCGGCGAACAAGTGCATGTTCTTGCGCGCATCTTCCTGCGACATGCCGCCGAAGTAGACGTGCGGGAAGAAGCCCTGGGGATTGTAGATCTCCTTCAGCTCCCAAAGCCGGTCGAGGATCATCTGCGGAGTGCCGGTTACGGCGCCCTTGGCGAATTCCTCGACGTAAGGCTCGATCGCCTCCGGGGCGAGCACCATGTTCTCGTAGTGCTCGTACCCGGCGATCTTCGGGAACACTCCGGGCGTATCCAGGCTGTAGTTCCGAATCGCCGCGCGCATCGTGTTGCCGAGGTACTTGCGCCCCTGCTCCTCGGCGTAGTCGGCGCTTTCGTCGATGTAGTAGTTGCCGCTCAGCATCGGCGGCGGCGGCGTGGTGCCCGGGCCGTTCACCTCCTGCCAGACCTCCAGGTACTTGTCCGGCGGCACGTCCTTGCCCCGCTGCGGCAGCATCAGGACCATGTTGCCGCAGCCGAGCTTGGCCGCGGTGTACATCGAGTTGCCCGACAGGCTGCCGCAGAATTTGCGCCCTTCGAAGCTCTTGATCGGCGCCGGGCGCAGGTCCCGCCGCGGGATCGTGCCGAAGGCGCCTTCGCCCTCGATCACGCCCGTCTCGAGTGCCGGGATCAGCACTTCGAGGATATCGGTATAGAGCGCGCGGGCCTTGTTCTGGTCGATGCCCAGGCCGGCGAATTCGTGCGGGGCGAGCCCGCCTCCGAAGCCGAGGATCGCCCGGCCGCCAGAAAGAATGTCGAGATTGACGATCTTCTCGGCCAGCCGCACCGGGTTGTGCCACGGCACGATGATGCACTGGGTGCCGAGCTTCACGTGCCTGGTCTTCGCGGCGATGTAGGTCAGCAGCTGCAGCGGATCGTTGGACACCGAATAGTCGGAGAAGTGGTGCTCGGTGATCCACACCGAATCGAAGCCCAGCTCTTCGGCCAGGACGAGGTTCTCGACCTCCTCCCGCACGAAGCGCGCATCGTCGTAGTCCTTGCCGCGCTGGTGCGCGAATCCGGTCGCCAGACCTACATGCATGCCAACTCTCCCAAGTCCCGCCGCTTGTTGCGGCTTTGGCTGAACCTGCGCCTTTTGTTTGCAATTCGCAATTACCCGCTCGCATTGCGCTGAAACGCGGGCTAGTGGCCCGCCCCATGCAGATCGACCAGATACCCGCAGGCGACAATCCGCCCGAGAACCTCAACGTCGTCATCGAAGTGCCCACCGGCGGCGAACCGGTGAAGTACGAGTTCGACAAGAAGAGCGGCGCGCTGTTCGTCGACCGCATCCTGCACACGCCGATGCGCTACCCCGCGAACTACGGCTTCGTGCCGCACACGCTGAGCCCCGACGGCGACCCGCTCGACGCGCTGGTCATCGCCCGCAGCCCGTTCATCCCGGGCTGCGTCGTACGCGCCCGGCCGATCGGCGTGCTCAAGCTGGAAGACGAGCATGGCGGCGACGAGAAGCTGATCTGCGTGCCCGTCGACACGACCTTCCCGTACTATTCCGATGTCGCCGAGCGGCAGGATCTGCCTTCGATCATCTTCCAGCAGATCGAGCACTTCTTCAAGCACTACAAGGACTTGGAGGCCGAGAAGTGGGTCCGGGTCGGCGAATGGGGCGATGCGGCCGAAGCGCGGCGGATCGTAGTGGAAGCGATCGAGCGGGCGACTGCCGCGAAAGCCTGAGGTCCATCGAGAGACGCTCGGACTGCGTCCTCGCTCCTCAGTAGTTGGCAAGTGCTCGAGAGTTGAGCCTGGCGACCCGTATCAGAACAGCAGCAGCAAGCCCTTGATCATGCCGGTGACGAGGAACGGCAGGCCGATGGCGGCGGCCCACAGGATCAGGCGGTCGCGCGTGAACAGCGGGGCCAGCCGTTCCGGCGGGGCGTCGCTGGCGGCGAGGCGTTCCCAGCGCTTTTCGAACAGGCGGCAACCCGGAATGATAGCCGCGACGAGCAGGACCAGGCCGAAGTAGGGCAGGATCGACCCGTGGTTCGTATCCAGGGCCCCCATGGTGACGAAGATCTGCAGGCCGGTGTAGACCAGGAGCGCATAGGCGATATGGTCGCTCATCTTCCGCTGCCAATCGACGGCCTTACGGTGATGCGCGGACCTGCGGACGGCTGCTTCCAACAGCGCTTTGTCCATCGCTTCTCTCCTCTCTTACCCCGCAGCGAGTATTCCCCAGCCGGGCGGGGCTTGCAATAGTAATAACCCGGGGGCTCGGAGCACGTTCCGCCGCGTTTGCGCAACGGCATGCAGGAATCTTGCCAATCGGGCTTCAAAGCACGCGGTTCCGTGCTAGATCGCGAGCCATGAACACGCTCGATCCGCAGACCATCGACACCGTGGCCCTGGCGGAGGCAATGGCCGAAGCCCCGGGCAACGCCGCGCCGCCGATTCCGCAGGGCGGGCTGGAGGTCGTTTCGATCGCCAAGAGCTACGACAAGCGCAGCGTGCTGACGGACATCTCGCTGACGGTCGGCAAGGGCGAAGTGCTCGGCCTGCTCGGCCCCAACGGCGCGGGCAAGACCACGTGCTTCTATTCCATCATGGGTCTGGTGCGGCCGGATTCGGGCCGGATCCTGATGGACGGCGTCGATGTGACCAACCTGCCGATGTATCGCCGCGCGATCTTGGGGCTCGGCTACCTGCCGCAGGAAACCTCGATCTTCCGCGGGATGACGGTGGAGCAGAACATCAGCTGCGTGCTCGAGATGGTCGAACCGGACAAGGCGACCCGCGCCGCCGAGCTCGACCGGCTGCTCGACGAGTTCCACCTCACCCGGCTGCGCGACAGCCCGGCGATGGCGCTTTCGGGCGGCGAGCGGCGGCGCTGCGAGATCGCCCGGGCGCTGGCGGCCAACCCTTCGATCATGCTGCTGGACGAGCCGTTCGCCGGGATCGATCCGCTCTCGATCGGCGACATCCGCGAGCTGGTGAAGGACCTGAAGGGCCGCGGCATCGGCGTGCTGATCACCGATCACAACGTGCGCGAGACGCTCGACATCGTCGACCGCGCCTGCATCATCTATGGCGGCCAGGTGCTCTTCGCCGGCAGCCCGGAAGAGCTCGTCGCGGACGAGAACGTGCGCCGGCTGTACCTGGGCGAGAGCTTCACGCTTTGAGATGACTACGGCGTGTTCAATCCTCTTTCCCGTTCGCCCTGAGCTTGTCGAAGGGCCGTTCTTCCTTTCTGGCCCTGCGCTTGCCGGAAGGAAAAGCGGTGCTTCGACAAGCTCAGCACGAACGGACTTAGGGTAGCTCTCGAGAATGGCGCTGGGGCCGCGCCTGGACCTGCGCCAGTCGCAATCGCTGGTGATGACGCCGCAGCTGCAGCAGGCGATCAAGCTGCTGGCGCTGTCCAACCTCGATATCGAGATGTTCATCGGCGAGGCGCTGGAGACCAACCCGCTGCTCGAAGCCGGCGAGGTGCGCATGGAACGCGCCGCCGAGCCCGAGCAGGTGCGCGAGGATGCGCCGGAAGACCCGACCGCCGACCAACTGATCGAGCGCGGCCGGGGCGAGGCCGATGCTCCGCTCGACATCGACCCCGACACGCTCGACCGCGACCGCGACACCGGCGACTGGTCCGCCCAGCTCGCTGCTGGCGGAAGCGGGGAGGAACTGCCGGATATCGGCGATCGGGCTAACAAGGAGCCGACCCTCGCCGAGCACCTGGAGGCGCAAGTCGGCCCCGCTGCGCCCGATGCGCGCAGCGCCTTCATTGCGCGGCACCTGATCGGGCTGATCGACGAAGCCGGGTATCTCACCGCGCCCCTGCGAGAAGTCGCCGACGACCTGGGCGTGCCGCTGGCCCATGTCGAGGAGGCGCTGGCCGTGGTGCAGTCGCTCGATCCTACCGGCGTCGGCGCGCGCTCTCTGGCCGAATGCCTGGCGCTGCAGGCCAAGGAAGCCGACCGCTACGACCCGTGCATGGAGCGGCTGATCCAGAACCTCGACCTCGTGGCGCGCGGCGAGTTCGCCCGGCTCAAGCGCATGTGCGACGTCGACGACGAGGATTTCGCCGACATGCTGGCGGAGCTGCGCGGCTACGATCCGAAGCCCGGGCTGAAGTTCGGCGGCGGGGAGCGCGAGCCGATCGTGCCGGACATCCTGATCACGCCGGGCCCGAAGAACGGCTGGAACGTCGCCCTGAACGAAGCCACCCTGCCCCGCCTGGTGGTCAACCGCAGCTACTACGTCGAGCTGCGCGGCGGCTGCCAGGACAAAGCATCGAAAAGCTGGCTGGGCGAAAAGCTGGCCGACGCGAACTGGCTGATCAAGGCGCTCGACCAGCGGCAAAAGACGATCCTGAAGGTAGCCGCCGAAATCGTGAAGCAGCAGGACGGCTTCTTCCGCAAGGGCGTGTCGATGCTGAAGCCGCTGACCCTGCGCGCCGTGGCCGAGGCGATCGAGATGCACGAAAGCACCGTCAGCCGGGTGACCAGCAACAAGTATCTCAACTGCCAGCGCGGCACGTTCGAGCTGAAGTACTTCTTCACCAGCGGCGTCTCCTCCGCCGACGGCGAGGGCACGGTGTCCGCCGAAGCGGTCAAGGCGCAGATCCGCAGCTTGTGCGATGCGGAGGACCCGGCCGACGTGCTGTCGGACGACAAGCTCGTCGAGCTGCTGCGCGAGAAGGGCTTCGACCTCGCCCGCCGCACGGTGGCGAAATATCGCGAGGCGATCGGCATCGGAAGCTCCGTGCAGAGGCGGCGGCAGAAGCGGATGCGGGCCGGCGGCTAACGCGTACCCCGGTAGAATTCCGGTGTGGCACAAAGGACTCGCGGCGCAGCGTTAACGTGAATACCGTTTATTAACCTTTTTCGTAGAGACCTTGAGTGGTTAATACGAGCCAACACACCGATGCGGAGTGTTACCGAGCGTAAGAGGGGCATCTGCGATGCGCGTGCTGCTGATCGAAGACGAGCCGGCGACCGCCAAGGCGATCGAGCTCATGCTGACGACCGAGGGCTTCAACGTCTATTCGACCGATCTGGGCGAAGAGGGCTTGGACCTGGGCAAGCTGTATGACTACGACATCATCCTGCTCGACCTGAACCTGCCCGACATGCATGGCTACGACGTGCTCAAGAAGCTGCGCGTGGCCAAAGTGCAGACGCCCGTGCTGATCCTGTCCGGCATCGCCGAAATGGATTCGAAGGTCCGCAGCTTCGGCTTCGGCGCCGACGACTATGTCACCAAGCCGTTCCACCGCGACGAGCTGGTCGCCCGCATCCACGCAGTGGTGCGCCGTTCCAAGGGCCATTCGCAGTCGATCATCCGCACCGGCAAGCTGGCGGTGAACCTCGACGCCAAGACGGTCGAGGTCGACGGCGCCCGCGTGCACCTGACCGGCAAGGAATATGCGATGCTGGAGCTGCTTTCGCTCCGCAAGGGCACGACGCTGACCAAGGAAATGTTCCTCAACCACCTTTATGGCGGGATGGACGAGCCCGAACTGAAGATCATCGACGTGTTCATCTGCAAGCTGCGCAAGAAGCTTTCCAGCGCCTGCGGCGGCGAGAACTACATCGAAACCGTGTGGGGCCGGGGCTACGTGCTGCGGGACCCGAACGAAGAGGTCGAAGCGGCCTGACTTTCTCCTGATCGGTTCCAGGTACCTGCGGCTCGCTCTCTCCGGAAGCGGGCCGTTTTTCTGCCCGCTCCGACCTGCTTGGCCGCTCGCGCGCGATTGCCGTGCATACATTCGCGCCCCGGCGTGCTATGCCAAGGCATCGCGAGCAAACGTCCACGTAGGCGCCCGCGGCTGAGAGACCCCGATGTGCTCCCGCTTACGCCGAGGAGACCGTTATGGACCCGAACCAGCCCTACTACGACTGTCGCAAGCCGACGCTGCAGCCGTGCGGCAGCACATGCGCCGGAGAGGCGGCATGAAGTTCCGCAGGTCCCACACCGAAAAGCTCGCTCCTGACTCGGCCCGCCGCCAGGGGAACATCACCCGCTTGGCGCTGACCCTGCTCGGCCGCGAGACGGCGATAGATTTCCTGAACAGCGAGAACGCCTCGCTCGGCGCGCGGCCGCTGGACCTGGCGATCGCCAGCGAGGACGGGTGCGCGAGCGTGGAGGCGGAGCTCGGCCGCATGACATGCCGCCAGCCGGGCGCACGCTGAGATGGGCCGGCAGGGATTGCGCATGATCGCCCCGGCGCAGCAGGAAAAGGCGACAGCACGCTTCGACGTCTATCGCACCGACGAGATGAATGTTTCCTCGACCCGCTTCTGCGGCGGGGACTGGCATTGGCGCCTGACAGACGCGGCAGGCCGCACCCTGGTCGACGCCGGTGGTTACAGCACCGAAGAAGGGTGCCGCGAGGCCGTGACGATCCTGCAGCAGCGGGCGGGATACGCCACGCTGCGCGCGTCGGCCTGACCGAACCCCGCAGCCGGCGAAAAGCGCAGCGAGCTCCATGCGCATGCCGCGGCAGCCCCGAGCTTGGGGCGGGCATGGCGTTCGAGAGCTGCACTGGGCGCGATAGGTAATTCCTTGAAGCGAGATCCGCCGGGCGACGGCCGGAAAGAAAACCCCTCGCAGCCGGTCGGCCGCGAGGGGCAGGGTCTTGTCAGTCGACCATGGCTGCCACGAGGCGCCGCAGTTCGGACGTGGAAAGTGTCGGGGAGCGGAATGCCGGCGAAGGCATGTTCGGTGTCCCCTTCGCTCCGTAGCGGAGCGAAAGCTTGGGGCGCTTCATAGCGCCGATAGTATCTATGTTCATCGATTCCTTGTGGCGGCAACGGCCGCCGTACAGTTCGCCGCGAGCGTTACCGCCTGAAGCCGGCGCCGCGGCGTACGCCGCCGGGCCCCGCTCCTGGGGTTCGCTCACGAAAGACGATCCGCCCTTTCGACAGATCGTACGGTGTCATCTCCACATGTACCCGGTCGCCGACCACGGAGCGGATGCGAAACTTGCGCATCTTACCGGCGGTGTAGGCCACTATGCGATGCTGGTTGTCGAGCATCACGCCGAAGCGGCCATCGGGGAATACCTCGTCGATTAGGCCTTCGAGGGTGAGGAGTTCTTCTTTTGCCAACGCTGGCCTTTCATCTTTTTCAAAGCGCTGCGCCAGCCCAGAGGGGCCGCCAGCGGTGCCGAAAAATGCATGAAAAGGAAGGCGGGAGGCCAATATCGCGGCCATCAAATTCCGTCGCAGGCGACGTCAGCCGCTTCTAGATAGGCCTTTGCCGGGGATTTGCAACCGTGGTGCGCAAATCGGCTCAAGGGCAGGCTGGACAAACCGCCGCCAATGGACCTAGCGCCCCGCGGGATGACCGCGCACAAACCTGGCGACCCGACCACGCTCAACCGGCTCTATGGCCGGTCCAAGGGCAAGACCTTGCGCAAAGGGCAGCAGGAGCTGGTCGACACGCTGCTGCCGCAGATCGCCGTGCCCGAGGACGGGCCGATCACCGCCGAGCGGCTGTTCGGCCACCCTGCCCCGCTGCATTTCGAGATCGGCTTCGGCGGCGGCGAGCACCTGGCCGAGCGCGCGGACATGCTGCCCGACCATGGCTTCATCGGCTGCGAGCCGTTCGTCAACGGCGTGGCCCAGGCGCTGACCCATGTGCGCGAGAAACAGCTGGTCAACGTCCGGCTGCAGCATGGCGACGCGCTGGAAGTGCTCTCGCGGGTGCCCAACGGGGCGCTGTCGTTCCTCTACCTGCTGCACCCGGACCCCTGGCCCAAGGCACGCCACGCCAAGCGGCGGATGATGAACGACGGCCCGGTGGACCTCATCGCCGCCAAGCTGAAGCAGGGCGGCGAGTTTCGCTTCGGCACCGACCACCCGATATACTTGCGCCACGCCCTGATGGTCATGCGCCGCCACACCGATCAGTTCGAATGGCTCGTGGAAGGCCCGCAAAGCTGGCAGAACCGCCCCGGCGGCTGGCCCGAAACCCGCTACGAAGCGAAAGCCCGGCGGCTGGGGCACGAGGTCTGGTACTTCCGTTTTAGGCGCAAATAGTACGCCGGGCCGCGAGGCGCTGAGCGGGCCGCCAAGAATTTCTATCTTTTCGCCGGGGCGGCGCGCGGGCAACTGGGCGGTGACATACCGCAGGGTGCACCCGCATGATTTTCGGCGATTTCGATTTCGCAGCCCTGCTTCCCTACATCGCAGTAGGATTCGCGGCGCAACTGGTGGACGGCGCGCTGGGGATGGCCTTCGGGGTCATTTCCAACACGCTGATGGTCGGCGTGCTGGGCGTGCCGCCGGCGCTGGCCTCCCAGCGGGTCCATGTGGTTGAGTGCTTTACCACTGCGACCTCCGCCATCAGCCACCTGCTGAACGGGAACATCGACAAATCGCTGTTCCTGCGCCTGCTGCTGCCCGGCGTGGTCGGCGGCGTGGCCGGCGCCTACCTGCTGACTTCCATCGACGCGGCCGTGATCAAGCCGTTCGTGCTGGTCTATCTGTCCGGCATCGGCCTGTACCTGCTGTGGCGCGGGCTTTCCTATCCGCCGCCGGCGCGGCGGCCGAAGCACGTCGCCCCGCTGGGGCTGCTCGGCGGCTTCCTGGATGCGGCGGGCGGCGGCGGCTGGGGGCCGGTGGTCACCTCCAACCTGCTGATCCAGGGCGCCGAACCGCGCAAGGTGATCGGCACCGTCAGCTCGGTCGAGTTCTTCCTGACGATCACGATCTCGGCCGCGTTCATCTATCACCTCGGCATCGCCGATCTCGCGGGCGCGACTCTGGGCTTCCTGATCGGCGGCGTCGCCGCGGCGCCCTTCGGGGCCTTCGCCGCCAAGCACTTCTCCACCAAGGCGATGCTGATCATGGTCGGCGTGGTGCTGACCCTGACGAGCGTCTACGGCGTGGCGAGCGCGCTGCTCTGAGCGGATGCCGCGGCTAAGCCGACCCTGTCCGGCCCGGCAAGGGTCACCAGGTCGAGCCCGCTGGGCTGTTGGAACAGGCGCAACCTGAAGCGCGGCAGCACCGCCAGCAGGTGATCGAAGATGTCCGACTGGATCTCCTCGTACTCCGCCCAGGCGGTGGTGTTGGTGAAGCAGTAGATCTGCAGCGGCAACCCTTGCGGAGTGGGATCGAGCTGACGCACGATCATCGTCATGCCTTTCGCCAGCCGATCGTTCGCCATCAGGTAAGCGGCGACATAGGCGCGGAAGGTGCCGATGTTGGTGACCCGGCGGGAGTTGACCGGATCGCGTCCCGCTTCGATGAGGCTGGCGTTCCAGCTCTCGATCTCGCCGCGCTTGCGGTCCAGGTATTCGTCAATGAGAGCGAAGCGGCGCAGATCCTGCACTTCTTCCGGATCGAGGAAGCGGACGCTGTTCTGGTCGAGCAGGATCGAGCGCATGATCCGCCGCCCCCCGGACTCCTGCATCCCGCGGTAGTTCTTGTAGCTGTCCGAGATCAGCCGGTGCGTGGGGATCGTGGTGATCGTCTTGTCCCAGTTCTGCACCTTGACCGTGTGCAGGGCGATATCGATCACGTCGCCATCGGCGTTGCATGACGGCATCTCGATCCAGTCGCCCACCCGCAGCATGTCGTTGGAGGTGAGCTGCACCGAGGCCACGAGCGAGAGGATCGTATCGCGGAACACCAGCATCAGCACCGCGGCCATCGCGCCGAGGCCCGAGAGCAGCAGCAGCGGCGATTCCTCCATCAGCACCGCGATCATGAGGATCGTAGCGGCCATGAAGAGCACGATCTTGACGACCTGGATGTAGCCCTTGATCGGCCGGCTGGCCGCATCCGGGCGGCGCGCATAGAGATCGTTGACGAAGCTGAGGCCGCTGCTGATTGCCAGCGCGATGGTGAGGATGATGAACGCGCCAACCACATTGCGGGTGACGTCCACCACCCATTCGGGAAGGTTCGGCACGAGCGCGATCCCGCCCGAGACGATCAGCGCGGGGACGATGTTGGCGAGGCGAGCGGCGATCGCCGAGGGCGCCGGCCAGTCTCCTGGCACGATCTTGCCGATCAGCCGCAGGATCACGTGCTTGACGATGAAGTTCGCCGCCATCGAGGCCAGGACCAGCAGGCCGAGCCCGATCAGGGTCTGCACCCACGGCGGCGAGCCCGGAAGCAGTTCGAGCTGGTCTGTCGGGACGATGGAAGCGCTCAGGTTCATAAGCTGGTTTCGATGCGCTGCGCCGATCGCGGCACAGGGCATCGCCTCTGGGACAATGGGGCAGGAGGGGCGGGGAAGCGGCAAACCTGCCAACCCCTCCGGCCGATGTCAAACCGCCGTCAGCTGACCACCCCCGCCGCCGCCAGCACCGCCAGCGTCAGCACGTCGGGCGCGGAGGCCGTCATGGGCGCGATTTGGACCGGCTTTTCCATGCCGATCAGCATCGGGCCGATCACCGCATTGCCCGCCAGTTCGCGCAGCAGCTTGGCCGAAAGATTGGCCGACTGCAGGCCGGGCATGACGAGCACGTTGGCCGGGGCCGACAGGCGGCTGAACGGGTAGAGCTTCATCACCTGCGGGTTGAGCGCGGCGTCGGGCGCCATTTCGCCTTCGTATTCGAAGTTCGTGTCCTCGCCATCGAGGATGTGCACCGCGTCGCGGATGTTCTCGAGCCACTTGCCCGACGGATTGCCGAACGTGGAGTAGGAGAGGAAGGCGACGCGCGGCTCGTGGCCGAGCTTGCGCGCCACGCTGGCCGTTTCGCGGGCGATGTGCGCCAGCTCCGCGGCGCTCGGACGCTCGTTGATCGTCGTATCGGCCAGGAACACGGTGTAGTTCTTGCCGATCATCAGGTGGATGCCGAACGGCACCTGGCCGGCCTTGGGGTCGAGCACCAGGCTGACTTCGCGCATCGTCTGCGCGAACGGTCGGGTGAGGCCGGAGATCATCGCATCCCCGTGGCCGAGCGCGACCAGCAGGCTGGCGAACACGTTGCGGTCCTGGTTGACCATGCGGCGCACGTCGCGTTCGGTATAGCCGCGCCGCTGCAGGCGGTCGTAGAGATACTCGACCATCGCCGGCACGTGCTCGCTGTCCAGCGAGTTCTGGATCTCGAAGCTGTCGGGATCCGCCACGGCGAGTTCGACCAGCTTGTCCTTCACCGCCTGGGTGCGGCCGACGAGCACAGGGGTGCCGTAGCCGAAATCGCGGAACTGGATCGCCGCGCGCAGGGCGATGTCCTCTTCCGCTTCGGCGAAAACCACCCGCTTGGGGTTCTTCTTGGCATCCTCGTAGACTTTGGTCAGCACAGAGGTGGTCGGGTTGAGCCGGGCGCGGAGGCTCAGCCGGTAGGCGTCGAAGTCTTCGATAGGCACTTGCGCAACGCCCGAATCCATCGCCGCCTTGGCGACGGCCGAGGAGACCGTTTCCATCAGCCGCGGATCGAACGGCGCGGGGATGATGTATTCCCGGCCGAACTGGTGATCGACGCCGTAGGCGGCGGCGACTTCGTCCGGCACCCGTTCCCGCGCGAGGGCGGCGATCGCCTCGGCAGCGGCGATCTTCATCTCCTCGTTGATCGCGGTCGCCCGCACGTCGAGCGCGCCGCGGAAGATGAACGGGAACCCGAGCACGTTGTTGACCTGGTTCGGGTAGTCCGAACGGCCGGTGGCGATGATCGCGTCGGGGCGCACGGCCCGCGCATCCTCCGGCCTGATTTCCGGGTCCGGGTTGGCCATGGCGAAGATGATCGGCTGGTCGGCCATCTGGCGGACCCACTCCGGCTTCAGCGCGCCGGCGGCCGAAAGGCCGAGGAACACGTCCGCGCCGACGAGCGCTTCCTCGAGCGAGCGGGCCTCGGTCGCCACCGCATGGGCGCTCTTCCACTGGTCCACGCCGTCGCGGCCGGGGTAGATCGGGCCCTTGCGGTCGCAGACGATGACGTTCTCATGCCGCGCGCCCATGGCCTTGATCAGCGCCGTGCAGGCGAGCGCCGATGCGCCGGCGCCGTTGACGACCATCTTGATGTCCTGGAGCTTGCGCCCGGTCAGGTGGCAGGCGTTGATCAGCCCCGCCGCGGCGATGATCGCCGTCCCGTGCTGATCGTCGTGCATGACCGGGATCTTCATCCGCTCGCGCAAGGCCTGCTCGATGATGAAGCATTCCGGGGCGGCGATGTCTTCCAGGTTGATGCCGCCGAACGTCGGCTCCATCAGCGCGACCGCCTCGATGAACTTGTGGGGATCTTCGGTATCGAGCTCGATGTCGATGGAATCGACGTCGGCGAAGCGCTTGAACAGCACCGCCTTGCCTTCCATCACCGGCTTGGCCGCCAGCGCGCCGAGGTTGCCCATGCCGAGGATCGCGGTGCCGTTGGTGATCACCGCGACCAGGTTCGAACGGGCGGTGTATTCGCCGGCGAGCAGCGGGTCCCTGGCGATCGCTTCGACCGGAGCGGCGACGCCCGGCGAATAGGCCAGGCTGAGATCGCGCTGGGTGGCGACCGGCTTCGAGGGAACGATCTCGATCTTACCGGGGCGCCCGGTCTGGTGGTAGAACAGCGCCTCGCGGCTGGTGAAGCTCAGGTTTTGGTCTTCGTCGGCCAAGCGACTCTCCTTTCGCGCGGACCCCTAACGGGCCATCGGCGCAAGCGATAGGGGAAAGCTTGCCGCGGAAACTTCCCGAATCGCGGGGGCGGCGTCTACCCCACGCGCATGGCCGGATCCGCCACCCCGATGATGGTGCAGTACCAGGCGCTCAAGCGCGAGGCCGGCGATTGCCTGCTGTTCTATCGCATGGGCGACTTCTTCGAGCTGTTCTTCGACGATGCGAAGACCGCCGCCGCCGTGCTCGACATCGCCCTGACCAGCCGCGGCGAGCACGACGGGCAGCCGATCCCGATGTGCGGCGTGCCGGTGCATGCGGCGGAGAACTACCTCGCGCGGCTGATCAAGGCCGGCTGCCGCGTGGCGATCGCCGAGCAGGTCGAAACCCCGGAGGAAGCGAAGAAGCGCGGCGGGTCGAAGGCGCTGGTGGCGCGCGACATCGTCCGCTTCGTCACTGCCGGGACGCTGACAGAGGAAGCGCTGCTCGAGCCCCGCCGGGCCAACGTGCTGGCGGCGGTGTGCGAGGTTCGCGGCACTTGCGGCGTCGCGATGTGCGACATTTCGACCGGGCGGATGGACCTGGAGGAATGCGCGGCGGGTGAGCTTCCTGCGGTTCTGGCGCGGATCGGGGCGACGGAGGTTGTTGCGCCTGAGGAATGGGCCGCAAGGCCCGGAGAGGCGATCCCGCGACCGCACGGCGATTTCGCCAGCGATGAGGGCGAGGCGCGGCTGAAGGCGGTGCACGGGGTGGCGACGCTGGACGGGTTCGGCAGCTTCACGCGGGCGATGCTCGCCGCGGCGGGCGGGCTCATCGCCTATCTCGACCATGCCGGGCGCGGCAAGCTGCCGTTGCTGCTGCCGCCGGTGGCGCAAGACGGCACGGCGCGGCTGGCGATGGACGCGGCGACGCGCGCGAGCCTCGAAGTCGTGGAGGCGCAAGGCGGCGGACGCGCCGGAAGCCTCCTCGCGGCAGTCGACCGCTGCGTCACCGGCGCGGGCGCGCGGCAACTGGCGGAGGATCTCGCCGCGCCGCTGACCGACCGCGCGGTGATCCTGGACCGTCTGGCGCTGGTCCACTGGTTCCATGCCGACCCGCTGCTGCGCGCCGACTTGCGCGACGTGCTGCGGCACCTGCCGGACATCGGCCGCGCGCTCGGCCGGGTGGTGGCGGGGCGCGGCTCTCCGCGCGATCTCGGGCAACTCCGGGACGGGCTTTCCGAGGCGCGCCGCATCCGCGACCACCTGGAAGCGAAGCCGGACCGGCCGGCCATGCTGGAGGAGCTCCTGCCGAAGCTCGGCGGGCATGGCGCGCTGACCGATCTTCTTTCGCAGGCCCTCGTCCCCTCTCCGCCCACCGAGCGCGGCCAGGGCGGCTTCATCGCCGAAGGGTACGACGCCGCGCTGGACGAGCTGCGCCAGGTCTCCGGCAATGCCCGGCGGGCGATCGCCGTGCTGGAAGCGAAGTACCGCGACGAGACCGGGATCGCCGCGCTCAAGATCAGGCACAACGGGGTGCTCGGCTACTTCATCGAAGTGCCGGCCAAGCACGCCGACCGGCTGATGGCGCCGGACAGCGGCTTCACCCACCGGCAGACGATGGCCGGCGCGGTGCGCTTCAATTCGCTGCACCTGCACGAGGAAGCGAGCCGCATCGCCGAAGCGGGCGGACACGCCTTGGCGGCGGAAGACGCGCACTTCGAAGAACTGGTCGGTCAGGTCTGCGCCGCACGCGAGGGCATCGCCGCGACCGCCGCCGCGCTGGCTCGGATCGATGTCGCGGCGGGTCTGGCGGAGCGCGCCGCCGAGGGCGGGTGGTGCCGGCCCGAGATCGTCGAGCAGGCCTGCCTTGAGATCGAAGGGGGGCGGCACCCGGTCGTCGAAGCCGCGCTGTCCCGCACCGGCGAACGCTTCGTGGCCAACGACTGTACTCTTTCGCCCGACGACCGGCTGTGGCTGATCGGCGGGCCGAACATGGGCGGCAAGTCGACCTTCCTGCGGCAGAACGCGCTGATCGTGCTGCTGGCCCAGGCCGGCGCCTATGTACCGGCAGCGCGGGCGCGGATCGGGCTGGTGGACCGGCTGTTCAGCCGCGTCGGCGCGAGCGACAACCTGGCGCGCGGGCGCTCCACCTTCATGGTCGAGATGGTCGAGACGGCGGCGATCCTGGCCCAGGCGACCGAGCGCAGCTTCGTGATCCTGGACGAAGTCGGCCGCGGCACATCGACTTACGACGGCCTCGCGCTGGCCTGGGCAGTGGTCGAGGCGATCCACGAGCGCAACAAGTGCCGCTGCCTGTTCGCCACGCACTACCACGAGCTCGTGCGGCTGGCCGAGACCTGCGACGCGCTTTCGCTGCACCACGTGCGGGCGCGCGAGTGGAAAGGCGAACTGGTGCTACTGCATGAACTCGCCGAAGGGCCGGCGGACCGCAGCTACGGCCTGGCGGTGGCGCGGCTGGCCGGCGTTCCCAAGGAGGTGGTCGCCCGCGCCAAGTCGGTGCTCGACCGGCTCGAGAAAGGCCGCGCCCAGACGGGCGGGCTCGCAGCCGGCTTAGGCGACCTGCCGCTGTTCGCCGCCGCTGCCGAAGCGGAAGTGGAGCAGTGCGATGAGTTGCGCGAACGGCTGCAGGGGCTCGATGTGGATGCGCTGACGCCGAGAGAAGCGCTGGACTTGCTCTACGAATTGAAGCGCGAAGCTTTCACCTGATGCCCCAATCCTCCCCCTCTGGGGGAGGTGGCAGCGCGAAGCGCTGACGGAGGGGGCGCGGCTTGGCTCCACCGTTCGTCCAGGCCAGGGGGGCCCCCCCCCCCCCCCCGGGGGGGGGCCCCCCCCCCCCCCGGGGGGGGGGGGGGGGGGGGTGTTTTAGTTTTTGGCGTGGAGTTTATTTGGTGGGTTGGGGGGGGTTGCGGTGGGGGTTCTGAGG
>NZ_WTYK01000007.1 GCF_009828065.1 Croceibacterium soli
TTTCAGCATCCATGGTGCCTCTTGGCGCAGGTCCGTGCGGGTGGAGGGATGGGCCCTGAAACAAGTTCAGGGTGACGAGAGAGGGTGGAGGCGGGGTTAGCAAAGGTTGCGGCTGGCCTATTTCCCCGTCATGCTGAACTCGTTTCAGCATCCATGGTGCCTCTTGGCGCAGGTCCGTGCGGGTGGAGGGATGGGCCCTGAAACAAGTTCAGGGTGACGGGTGGGCTGCGGTGGGCGCCTTACAGGCTGGAACGGTTCGCTCCCCCGCGCGCTTAGCCACGACCGCATGGCCACTGTTTCCGAACCTCTTTCCTTCGCCGAACTGGAGCCGCTCGTCGGCGAGGTCATAACGCGTCAAAGCGACGGTTACGACGAGGCGCGGGAGCGGATTACCTGGAACAAGCGGCTCGACAAGGCACGGGCCCCGGCGGCGATCGTGGTCGCCAAGTCGGCCGAGCAGGTGCAGGCGGCGGTCCGCTTCGCTGCGGGGCACGGCCTGAAGGTCTCGCCGCGCGGCGGCGGGCACAACTACGAGGCGGCGGCGCTGCGCGACGGGAGCTTGCTGCTGGACCTCGGCTGCCTCGACCGCATCGAGATCGATCGGGACAGCCTGACCGCATGGGTCGGAGCCGGCGCCCTCGGCGGCGAGCTGATCGAGCGGCTGTCGGAGCAGGGCCTTGGGTTTCCGATCGGGCACTGCGCCGACGTGGCGCTGAGCGGTTACATCCTCAGCGGCGGTTTCGGGTGGAACTCGGGCTGCTGGGGCCCGGCCATCGCAAACGTCGAAGCGATCGAGATGGTGGTGGCCGATGGCGAGGCGATCATCGCTACTGCCGAGGATCATACCGACCTGTTCTGGGCCGCGCGCGGCGCAGGCTGCGGTTTCTTCGCGGTCGTTACCGGATACAGGCTGCGGCTGCACCGGCTGCCCGATGCGGCCTGCTACTGGAGCGGCAGCTTCACCGCGGCCAGCGCGCCGACCCTCGCACCCTGGCTCGGAGAGGCGCTGCGCAGCGCGGCGCAAGGCGCGGAAATGACCTGCCTGGTCGGTCCTCACCACGAAAGCGGCGAGCCGTCGATTATCGTCCGCGTCTCGGCAACGGGTTCGACGCGCGAGGAGGCCCGCGCGAAGATCGCCTCCTTCGCCTCGCCGCCGCAGCACGCCAACGCGTTCGAGCCGCCCGAGTACAAGGACATCCACTTCGCCGACCTGACCCGGCTGTCGGCGGTGCCATCCGGCAAGCGAGTCGCGGCCGATCACGTATGGAGCGAAGCTCCGCTGGGCGACTTGCTACTTGCGCTGCAGCCGCACGCCCAGGCGCCGGGCAAGGCCTCCACAATCAACATCTTCGCGCTCGGCGGCAGCGGGCATGTCGCCGCCCGCCCGGACGAGCGGGAGAGCGCGCTGTCGGTCGGCGGCGGGACCGGGATCGGGATCTATGCGATGTGGGACGATCCGGCCAACGACGAAGCGCAGTTCGAGTGGGTGCGCGCGGTGGACCTGGCCCTCGCGCCCTACCGCACCGCCCGCTACGTCGGCGAAGCCTCCCTGGCGGCGGGGCCGGAGCGCCTGGCGGAGTGTTTCACCCCTGGTGCTCTCGAGCGGCTGGCCGAGGTGCGGAGCCGCTACGATCCGCAGGGCCTGTTCTTCGGCTTTCCCTAGTCGCGGAGGAATTGCTCCGCCGGCAGCGCCATCAGCGTCTCGGCGCCGGCCACGACCTTGCGGCAGAGCGCCGTGCAGTCCGGCAGGCTGCGTTCGGCATAGTGGCGCGCGGTGACCAGCTTGGCGGCGTAGAACGGGTCGTCCTCATTGCCCTGCGCCACGACCGCCATCCGCAGCCACATCCACCCCAGTGCGAGCGTGCCGATCAACTGCATGAAGGCGTAGGACCCCGCGCCGATCGTGTGCGGATCGCCTGCCGCGTTGTCGATCAGCCAGCGGGCGGCCTCGCGCGTTTCGTGCACGGCCTCGCGCAGAGGCGCGGCGATGAACCCGAGCTCCGCGTCGGCGCCGTCGCAGGCGGCTTCGACCAGCGCGAGGAACCGCTCCGCCACGACGCCATTGTCCCGCGCCAGCTTGCGCGCGGCGAGATCGAGGGCCTGGACCCCGTTCGCGCCTTCGTAGATCATCGCCACCCGCGCATCGCGGACGATCTGCTCCATGCCCCATTCGGCGACGTAGCCATGGCCGCCGAAGCACTGCTGCATGGCCACTGCGGTTTCGAACCCACGGTCGGTGCCGAAGCCCTTGATGACTGGCGTGAGGAAGCCGACCAGGGCATCGGCGGCGGTCCGCTCTCCCTCGCTCGCCGCGTGGTGCGACAGGTCGATCTGGAGTGAGGTCCACAGCACGAGTGCGCGGAACCCTTCGGTGAAGGCCCGCGCATCCATCAGCATGCGCCGCACGTCGGGATGAACCACGATCGGATCGGCCGCGGCTCCCGGCTCCGCCCGCCCCGTAGGCGCCCTGCCCTGGCGCCGGTCGAGCGCGTAGAGGGCGGCGTTCTGGTAAGCGAGCTCGGCCTGCGCCAGGCCCTGGTTGCCGCAGCTCAGGCGCGCGGCGTTCATCATGATGAACATCGCCGCCAGCCCGGCGTTCTCCTCGCCGACGAGCCAACCCGTGGCGCCGTCGAAATTCATGACGCAAGTCGCGCTGCCGTGTACGCCCATCTTGTGCTCGATCGAGCCGCAAGTGGCGGCATTGCGCGCTCCGTCCGGCAGTATCTTCGGCACGAGGAACAGCGAGATCCCGCGCGATCCTTCCGGCGAACCCGGCACTTTGGCGAGGACGAGGTGGACGATGTTCTCCGTGAGGTCCTGCTCCCCGCCGGAGCAGAAGATCTTCTCGCCGCTGATCCGGTAGCTGCCATCTTCCTGCGGCTCGGCCCGCGTGCGGATCAGGCCAAGGTCGGTGCCGCAGTGCGCTTCGGTCAGCGCCATCGTCCCGAGCCACTCGCCCGAAACGAGCTTCGGCAGGTAGCGCGCCTTCAGCTCCTCGCTGCCGGTCGCCCGCAGCGCGGCGACGGCGCCGTGGGTCAGGCCGGGGTACATGTTGAAGGCGTGGCAGGCGGAGTTGAGGTACTCCTCGACCACGGTCGCCAAGACGTGCGGCATGCCCTGCCCGCCGATTTCCTCCGGCAGGGCCAGCGTGCCCCAGCCCGACTCGGCATAGGCGCGGTAGGCTTCCGGGAAGCCGGCCGGGGTGGTCACGGAGCCATCGGGAAGGCGGGTGCAGCCCTCGAGGTCGCCGGTGCGGTTAAGCGGTGCGATGACCTCGGCGGCGAAGCGGCCGGCCTCGTCCACGATCGTTTCGAGCAGCTCGCTGTCGACCATCGCGAACGCCGGCAGGTCGGCATGGTCTCCGATCCGCAGCAGTTCGGTCAGGACGAAGCGCGTGTCGCGCGCGGGTGGGGTATAGCTCGGCATTGGCGTCTGAGTCCCGTCAGTCGATGCGCCGGAGCTCGTCGCCCTCCAAAGCGCGGTAGAAGCAGCTGCGCGCGCCGGTATGGCACGCCGGCCCTTCGGGCAAGGCCTCGACCACCAGCGCGTCCTGGTCGCAATCGACCAGCACCTGCTGCACGCGCAGGACATGGCCGGAACTCTCGCCCTTCATCCACAGCCGGCCGCGGCTGCGCGAATGGAAGTGGGCCAAGCCGGTCTCGCGGGTCTTGTCGAGCGCCTCCCGGTCCATGAAGGCGAACATCAGGATCTCGCCCGTCTCTGCGTGCTGGACGATCGCGGAAAGCAACCCCGCTGCGTCGAACTTGGGCATGAAGGCACGGCCTTCCTCTTGCTCGCTCCGCGGGCTGTCGGTGCCGGAAATGGCGCGTTCCTTTCAGTCTGTTGCGCGGCACGCGGGAAACGGCGCCAGCTTGTTGCACGATAACCACAGATGAACGGCAAAATCCATGGCGGGCAACGAAGGCGCTTTTGTCGGCAACCGTTCAATGAAATGAATGCGTCAGCGGCTTTGACGAGCTGCGAGTCCACACCGGTAGCGCCGGAATGCGCCAAGGTATGGGGGGTCTCGGTACCCGATCAAATTTGACGGGCCGAAACATGAGGGTTTGGGTTGCGGCATCCACTGGGGGGTGTTGCCTCGATCCAGCGATATTCGTCACGCGAACGCCCGGGGCCAACCCCCGGGCGTTTTGCTTATGGGCCCCCTCGCTATCATGGGCCCGCGTGCTCCAGCGCTTCGTCGAGCACCCTGGCGAAGCAGGCGACGACGACCTTCTCCGCTCCGCCTCGCTTGATGGCGGAGACGCAGGCCGCGCTTGTGGCGCCGCTGGTCATCACGTCGTCGACCAGCAAGATCTGCGCGCCCTTGAGCCGGTCGGCACGGCGGGGGTTCACCGCGATGGCGCCGGACAGGGCCCGCGCGCGAGCCTTCCGGCCGAGCCCGCCGAGGACCGGGGTGGGTTTGCGCCGGACCAGGCCATCGACCAGCAGGCGGGCCCCGGTAAGCTTGCACAGCTCTCCGGCGATCAGGGCCGACTGGTTGAACCCGCGCTGCCATAGGCGGCGGCGGTGGAGCGGCACCGGGACGGCCAGCCACTCGCCTTGCAGTTGCGGCAGCCGCGCGGCGACCAGCCTGGCGAGAAGGCCCGCCAGCGCGATGCGCCGGCCGTGCTTGAAGGCGAGCACCAGCTTGCGCGAAGCTTCGTTGTAGAGCGTGCCGGCGGCGATCCCGTCGTGCTGCGGCGGTTCGGCGAGGCAGGGGGCGCAGATCGTTCCTGCCAGCGTGCTTTCACCGTAGGGTCGCTGGCATAGCATGCAGGCCGGTTCGCCCGGAATTGCCAGGTCCTGCCAGCACGCGGGACAGAGCCCGCCTTGCGCCGCCAGCCCCTCTCCGCAGAGCGGGCAGCGCGGCGGGTAGACGAGATCGACCAGCGGGGCGATGGCCTGGCGCAGCATCGCCGCATGCTGCCCCGGCGCAGACCCTGCCGCAAGCGGCCTTGCACCCTCCGCTCCGGCGAGGCAGGACCGCGGCATGGCTACCCCTCCCAGGATTTTCGACCCGGCCCGCCGCCGCGCGGTTCGCGCGCGCATTGCGGCCCGGCAGATGCGGCCCGATGCCGCGCGCTTCGTGATCGAGGACATGGTCGAGGACGTGCTCGACCGGCTGTCGTTCGTGCGGCACGAGCCGGGCAGGACGCTGGTGGTGGGGGATTGGAGCGGTTCGCTCGGGGCGGCCCTGGAGCAGCAGGGGGCGGAGGTCGCGCGGGCGGATGTGCACGAGCTGGATGAGGAGCAGCCTTATCCGCAGAGCGAGTTCGACCTGATCGCCAGCCTGGGCACGCTGGACACGGTCAACGACTTGCCGGGGGCGCTGATCCACATCCGGGAGGCGCTGAAGCCGGGCGGGCGGGCGATCGCCTCGTTCGTCGGAGCCGGCAGCCTGGGGCACTTGCGTGCCGCGATGTTCGCCGGCGACGGCGAGAGGCCGGCGGCGCGGATGCACCCGATGGTCGATATCCGCGCGGCCGCCCAGTTGCTGCAACGCGCCGGGTGGGCGGAGCCGGTGGCCGACTGCCGCACGCTTCGCGTCTCCTACCGCTCGCTCGACCGCTTGGTCGGCGACTTGCGCGACCAGGGGCTCGGCAGCGCCCTCGCCTCGCCTGCACCGGCGCTCGGGAAAGCGGCGCTGGAACGGGCCCGAGCCGCGTTTCTGCAGGCCGCCGGACCAGACGGTCGGGTGGTCGAGACCTTCGAGATTTTGACGCTCAGCGGCCGGCGGTCCTTGCGGGGGACGTAGCGCCTGCGTGCTTCGACAGGCTCAGCACGAACGGGTATGGGGATAGTTGAGCGGCCTCAGAACATCCGTTCACGACGGCTTCCTCACCCCCTCCGCTTATCGCAATCCCTCACCCACACCCGTTCATCCTGAGCTTGTCGAAGGATGCGAGCGCAACGCCGCCTGCGCCGCCGCCAGCCGGGCGATCGGCACGCGGTAAGGGGAGGCGCTGACGTAATCGAGGCCGAGGCTTTCGCAGAAGGCAATGCTGGCCGGATCGCCGCCATGCTCTCCGCAGATGCCGAGCTTGATGCCCGGCTGGGCCGCCCTGCCCCGCTCTGCCGCCAGCGAGATGAGCTGGCCGACGCCTTCGATGTCGAGGCTGACGAACGGGTCGCGGGCGTAGATGCCCTTCTCGACATAAGCAGACAGGAAATTGGCCGCGTCGTCGCGGCTGAGGCCTAGGGTCGTCTGCGTCAGGTCGTTGGTGCCGAACGAGAAGAACCGCGCCTCTTGGGCGATCTCGCCGGCCATCAGTGCCGCGCGCGGCAGCTCGATCATCGTGCCGATGAGGTAGTCGAGCTGCATCTCCCGCTCGGCGAACACCTGGGCGGCGGTCTCGGTGACCAGCTTGCGCAGGATCGCCAGCTCGCGCCGGGTGCCGACGAGCGGGATCATGATCTCGGGCACGACTGGCTCGCCGCCGCGGGCAGTCACCTGGCATGCAGCCTCGAAGATCGCCCGTGCCTGCGTCTCGTAGATCTCGGGATAGGTGATGCCGAGGCGGCAGCCGCGGTGGCCGAGCATCGGGTTGAACTCGTGCAGCTCCGCCGCACGGCGCCGCAGGTGATCGATGCTGACCTCGAGCGTCCGGGACAGCTCCTCGAAGTCGGCGTCGGCTTGCGGCAGGAATTCGTGCAGCGGCGGATCGAGCAGCCGGATCGTGCACGGCAGCCCGGCCATCGTGGTGAAGATCTCGACGAAATCGCTGCGCTGTTCGGGCAGCAGCTTGGCCAGGGCCCTGCGGCGCCCGGCCTCGTTCTCCGCCAGGATCATCTGGCGCACGGCGCTGATCCGCGCCGCGTCGAAGAACATGTGCTCGGTGCGGCATAGGCCGATGCCCTCGGCGCCGAACTGGCGCGCCTTGCGGCAATCGTCGGGCGTTTCGGCGTTGGTGCGGACTTTCATCCGTCGGTGCCGGTCGGCCCACTCCATCAACGTGCCGAAGTCGCCGGCCAGCTCGGGCTCGATCGTCGGCACCTGGCCGCGCATGATCTCCCCGGTTGCGCCGTCGATGGTGATCGTGTCGCCTTCCATGAGCTGGGCGGCGCCGACGGTCAGCGTCCGTTCCGACAGCTGGATCGAGATCTGCGATGCGCCCGAGACGCAGGGACGGCCCATGCCGCGGGCGACGACCGCCGCATGGCTGGTCATTCCGCCGCGCGCAGTGAGGATGCCCTGCGCGGCGTGCATGCCGTGAATGTCCTCCGGGCTCGTTTCGACCCGCACCAGGACGACCTTCTCGCCTTTCGCGGACCAGGTCTCGGCGGTATCGGCGTCGAGCACGATCTTGCCACTTGCGGCCCCGGGGCTGGCCGGCAGGCCCTTCCCGAGGACGTCGCGAGGGGCCTCGGGATCGAGGGTCGGGTGGAGCAACTGGTCGAGCGCCATAGGGTCGACGCGCAGGATGGCGGTCTTCTCGTCGATCAGCCCTTCGGCCGCCATGTCGACGGCCATCTTCAGCGCCGCCTTTGCGGTGCGCTTGCCGGAACGGGTCTGCAGCATCCACAGCTTGCGGCGCTCGACGGTGAACTCGATGTCCTGCATGTCGCGGTAGTGGCGTTCGAGCAGCTCGAACGTGCGGGCGAGCTCGGCGAATGCCTCCGGCATCGCTTCTTCCATGCTCGGCTTGTCGGAGCCCGACAGCTCGCGGGCCCTGCGCGTCAGATATTGCGGGGTGCGGATGCCGGCGACGACGTCTTCACCCTGCGCGTTGACAAGCCATTCGCCGTAATAGGCCTTCTCGCCCGTCGATGGGTCGCGGGTGAAGGCCACGCCGGTGGCGCTGGTATCGCCCATGTTGCCGAAGACCATCGCCTGGACGTTGACCGCCGTGCCCCAGTCCCCCGGGATGTCGTTCAACCGGCGGTAGACTTTGGCGCGCTCGGAGTCCCAGCTATCGAACACCGCCGCGATCGCGCCCCAGAGCTGCGCCTGCACGTCCTGCGGGAAAGGCTGCCCCAGTTCGCGCTTCACGATCGCCTCGTACTCGGCAACCAGCGAGCGCCAGTCGGCGGCGTTCATCTCGGTATCGGTGAAGTAGCCGCGGTCTTCCTTGGCGATCTCCAGCGCTTCCTCGAACAGCCCGTGATCGAGGCCGAGAACGACGTCGGAGTACATCTGGATGAAGCGGCGATAGCTGTCCCACGCGAAGCGGTCGTCGCCGGAGACGGCGGCGAGCCCTTTCACCGTCTCGTCGTTGAGGCCGAGGTTGAGCACGGTGTCCATCATGCCGGGCATCGAGACCCGCGCGCCGGAGCGCACCGAGACGAGCAGCGGATCGGCCGCATCGCCGAAACGCTTGCCGACGGTGTTTTCGATATGGATCAGCGCCTTGGTTACTTCTCTTCTGAGATCGTCGGAGAAATCCGCGCCATGCTGCAGGTAGCGGACGCACTCCTCGGTGGTGATTGTGAAGCCCGGCGGAACCGGCAGGCCGATCGAGGCCATCTCGGAGAGGTTGGCGCCCTTGCCGCCTGTGACCGTCTTGTCCCTTGCTCGCGGATCGTCATGGTTGGCGCCACCGCCGAAGGTGTAGACAGTCTGCATTCGATCGAGCCCCTTGAAGAATCACTTCCAACCTGATGATTTCCCGAGCGAATGACCCGCCGACCGGCAGGTTGCACCTTCTAGGTGCCGGGGGCCTTAGCCCTCGATCCGCGAGAAATCGGCCACCTCGTGCACGGCGGCGCGGAACCTGGCGAGCAGGTCCAGCCGGGCGCCGCGCTTGGCGGAATCGTCGTCATTTACAGTTACTTCGTCGAAGAACCGGTCGATCGGCGCGCGCAAGCTGGCGAGCGCTGCCATCGCCGCTTCGAAGTCTTCCGCCTCCACCGCCGCCGCCGCTTTCGGCGCCGCGAAGTCCAGCGCATCGACCAGCGCCTGCTCCGCAGGCTCAGGCTTGTAGGAAAGCTCTTTCCGGTGCCGCTCCGCCATCTTGGCGGCAATCACGGGCGCGAGATCGGGATCGTCGACCAGGGCCAGCGGATCTTCCTCGCCGGTCTGCGCGATCTCGCCTTCCAGCCCGTGCCAGTCCTCCTTCTTGAGGATATTGGCCGCACGCTTGTAGGCGGCGAGCAGGTTGGCGCCGTCTTCCGTGGCGACAAAGTTCTGCAGGGCCTTCACTCGGGCGAGGTTTCCCACGAGATCATCCTTGAGCTTTCCAAGCATGAACACCGCATCGATCACATCGTGCCGGACCCCAGCTTCGCGCTGCTGAACCTTCAGCCGGTCGACGAAGAACTCGGGCACCGCGCGGAACAGCTCGGCGGTAAGGTGCTCCGCAATCCAGGCGGCATTGGCCTCCGCCCCAACCCGGCCTTCGTTCTGTGCCGAGAGCGCCTGCCCTGCCTTGGCAGCCGCATAGTCCAGCTCGAGACGCAGGCCATTGCGAAGGACGATCTCGATGATCCCCAGCGCGGCGCGCCGCAGGGCGAAAGGATCCCGCGAGCCGGTAGGCCGCTCCTTGATCACGAAGAAGCTGACGAGCGTGTCGAGCTTGTCCGCCAGGCTGACCGCCACCGTTACCGGCGCGGTGGGCACGTCATCGTCCTGCCCAACCGGCTTGTAGTGATCGCGGATCGCATCGGCGACTTCCGCCGGCAGGCCCTCCGCGCGAGCGTAGTAGCCGCCCATCAGGCCCTGCAACTCGGGGAACTCGCCGACCATTTCCGTAACGAGATCGGCCTTGGCGAGGCGGGCAGCCTGTTCGGCCATGTCGGCGAGGTGCTCAGGATCCTCCCCTCCCCGTCCTGGGGAGGATTTTACGATACCCTCTTCCACCAGCCAGCGGGCCAGCTTGGCCACGCGCTCGACCTTGTCGGCGACGGTGCCGAGCTTTTCGTGGAAAGTGATCCGCTCGAGCTTCTTGGCCTGCTGCGCGAGCGGCACCTTGCGGTCCTGCTCCCAGAAGAAGCGCGCGTCGCTCAGGCGGGCGGCAAGGACCTTGCGGTTGCCGTCGACGATAGCGGCGCCGCCGTCCGCAGCCTCGATGTTGGCGGTGCAGACGAAGGCGTTGGCGAGCTGGCCGTCGTTCTCGCACACGAAATACTTCTGGTTCACCCGGGCGGTGAGCTGGATCACTTCCGGCGGAACGTCGAGGAAGCTCTGGTCGAAACGGCCGAGCAGCGGGACCGGCCATTCGGTGAGGCCGGCGTTCTCGATCACCAGGCCTTCGTCCTCCACCAGGACGAGCCCGGCGTCGGTCGCGGCGAAGCGCGCTTCCTCGCGGATCAGGTCCTGCCGTTCGGAATGATCGACGATCACGTGGCAGGCGCGCAGCTTTTCCTGGTAATCGGCGGCCGAGCCGATGGTGATCGGGCCCGGGCAGTGGAAGCGGTGGCCGAGCGTGGCGTAGCCGCTGGCGATGCCGCCAACCTCGCACTCCACCAGATCCTCGCCGAAGATGGCGACGATGCCGGACAGCGGGCGCACCCAGCGCAGGCTCTCGGTAGTGAGCGAGGCCGGGCCCCAGCGCATCGATTTGGGCCAGGGGAATGCGCGGATCATCGCCGGGATCGCCTCGGCGAGAACGTCCCGGACCGCGCGGCCGGCAACGTCCTTGACCGCGAAGTACGTCTCACGGCCCTTGAGCTCGCGCACCTGCAACTGCTCGCGGCTCACGCCGTTCTTGCGGCAGAAGCCGTCGATCGCCTGATCGGGCGCGCCGACGGGCGGGCCTTTCTCTTCCTCGCGAATGGCCTGCGTGGCCGCGGGCAGATCGCGGGCAATCAGCGCCAGGCGGCGCGGGGTCGACCACACGGTGACCTGCCCGAACGTTACGCCGGCGGCCTCCATCTCCTTACGGAACAGCCTGTCGAGATCGGCGCGCGCGCCGGCCTGCATCCGCGCAGGAATTTCCTGGCAGCGGATCTCGAGGAGGAAGTCGCTCATAGATCCTCCCCATTCATGGGGAGGTGGCAGTCGCGTAGCGACTGACGGAGGGGGTCGGCCATTCGCGCTATCGCTTGAGCTATCGCGCCAGCGTTCGACAGCACCTCAGATGCTGGAATCCGCACGACATGGTACCCTTTGCCTTTCAGGAACAAGTCTCTCTCAACGTCGCGTGCGAGGCGATCACCCATGTCGTGGGCGATACCGTCGATCTCGATCACAAGCTTCGCAGCGGCGCAATAGAAGTCGGCGAAATATGGCGGGATCGGATGCTGCTTGCGAATGCGTAGACCGCCAGCTTGGCCCTTCAACTCACGCCAGAGCAGGACCTCAGGGAGTGACATCTCACGGCGCTGGCGGCGGGCTGTGTAGACTTCGGCGCGCCGGAGTGAGGGAGGCAACCCCCCTCCACCGCGCTTCGCGCGGTCCCCCTCCCCGTCCCGGGGAGGATTATGATTGGGATCGCTCATGCCGACCACCCCGGGTATTTCTCGGCCCATTGCGCCTCGTTCTTGGCGATCCAGGCTTCGCAGCTTCCCTTGGCGAGATCGCGGACGCGGCCGATGTAGCTGGCGCGTTCCTGGACGCTGATGACGCCGCGGGCCTGGAGGAGGTTGAACAGATGGCTGGCCTCGATCGCCTGGTCGTAGGCGGCGAGCGGGATGCCGGCTTCGATGCAGCGCCGGGCTTCCGCCTCGGCGTGCTGGAAGCCCTTGAAGAGCTGATCGGTGTCGGCGATCTCGAAGTTGTACTTCGATTGCTCGCGCTCGTTCTCCAGGAACACCTGCCCGTAAGTGACCCCTTCGGCGTTGAACGAGAGGTCGTAGACCCGGTCGACGCCCTGGAGGTACATCGCCAGGCGCTCGAGCCCATACGTCAGCTCGCCGGCGACCGGCTTGCAGTCGAACCCGCCGACCTGCTGGAAATAGGTGAACTGGGTCACTTCCATCCCGTCGCACCAGACTTCCCAGCCGAGGCCCCAAGCACCGAGCGTGGGGCTTTCCCAGTCATCCTCCACGAAGCGGATATCGTGCTTCAGCGGATCGATGCCGATCGCCTCCAGGCTCTTGAGGTAAAGCTCCTGCAGGTTGTCCGGATTCGGCTTCAGGATCACCTGATACTGATAGTAGTGCTGCAGGCGGTTGGGGTTTTCGCCATAGCGGCCGTCGGTGGGTCGTCGGCTGGGCTGCACGTAGGCGGCCTTCCACGGCTCCGGGCCGAGGGCGCGCAAGGTGGTGGCCGGGTGGAACGTGCCGGCCCCCATCCGCATGTCATAAGGCTGGAGGATCAGACAGCCCTGCGCACTCCAGTAATCGTGGAGCGCGAGGATCATGTCCTGGAAGCTTTTCGCACCGGGAGCGGTCATGGCGCGGCGCTTTGCAGGATGGCCCCGACAGCGTCAATGCCGCGCTGCAGAACGCCACTACCCGCGGGGCATGTTCGTCACTAGATAAGGCCGTATTCGAACAGGGTTTGCCAATTCATGTCCGCAGTTAGACGCATTCTAGCGCCAGTCCTCGCTTTGCTGCTGCCGTCGTGCGTGCCGATGATGGCTCCGCCGGCCAGCACGGAGGGCGCCTATCGCGGGCCGGCGCTGTGGCAGGTGTCGGACGCCGATACGACGATCTACCTTTTCGGCACCGTCCACGCCCTGCCGAAGGACAAGCAGTGGTTCGCCGGGCCCGTGGCCCGCGCCTACGAAGGCTCGGACGAGCTCGTGACCGAGATCTCGCTGGGGGACGCCTCCAGCCACGCGCAGGCGATCGCCACGCGGGCGCTGCTGCCGCAGGGACAGAGCCTGCGCGAGCTGATGACCGCCGAAGACCGCATGCAGTTCGAGGAGGCTCTCGTCGCCCTCGGCCTGTCGGTCGAGGCGATGGACCGGTTCGAGCCGTGGTACGCGGCGATGACCCTGTCCCTGCTGCCGGTCATGCAGGCTGGCTATGACCCGCAGGCAGGAGTCGAGGCGGCGCTGAGCGGCAGGTCCGACGGCAAGAAGCGCTCGGCGTTGGAAACTGTGGACCAGCAGATCGAGCTGTTCGACGGGCTGCCGATGGAAGCGCAGCTCGCATTTCTCGACAAGACCACCGAATCGGTGACCAGCGCCAGCAGCACGCTCGACGCGATGGTGGCGGAATGGCTGGAGGGCGATGCCGACCAGCTCGCCCGCCTGCTCAACGACGAACTGGCCGATCCGGTGCTCCACAAGCGCCTGCTGACCGACCGCAACGCCAACTGGGCCGAATGGATCGGCGCGCGCCTGCAGCAGCCGGGCACGGTGTTCGTGGCGGTCGGCGCCGGGCATCTCGCCGGCAAGGACAGCGTACAGGATTACCTCAAGAAGCGGGGCCTGAAGGTCCGCCGCGTTTGGCAGTGACGATGCGCTGGCTGCTGGCGCTGGCCGGTGCACTGGCGCTGGCCGGCTGCGGGGAGCCGGATCGCGACTGGCCTGAGCCCTCCCCCGCGTTGTGGGAAGTAACCGGCCTGGGCGGCGAGCGTGGCTGGCTGTTCGGCACGATCCATTCGCTGCCCGAAGGCGCCGAGTGGCGCACCGCGACGGTGGATGACGCATTCGCCCGTTCGAGCCTGCTGGTGGTCGAAGTGGCCGAGCTTGGCCAAGCCGACAAGGCCGCGGCCGTGTTCCGGCGACTGTCGACGACACCAGGCCTACCGCCGCTCACTCAGCGCGTTCCACCCGACGATCGCCCCGCCCTCGCCGCCTTCCTTGACCGGGCGGAAATGGACGAGGATGCGTTCTCCGACACCGAGAGCTGGGGCGCGGCGCTGCTGCTCGCCAATGCCGTGCGGCGCAGCGACAGCGGCAACGGCGTGGACCGGGCGCTGATCGCCGAAGCCCAGCGTGTCGAGGGACTGGAGAGCCTCGAAGACCAGTACGGAATGTTCGACCGGCTCCCGGCCCTCGAACAGGCCGAGCTGCTAACCGGCCTCGCTGCCGATGCCGAGGGAGATTTCGAGGACCGGCGGGTCATCGCCTGGCTGACCGGCGACATGGTTGCCCTGGAGCGGGATTCCACGGCCGGCATCCTGGCCGATCCGGAACTGCGCGAAGCTCTGCAACTCGCCCGCAACCGTGCCTGGGCCTTGCGGGTCGCGGCGCTGCTGAAACGGGGCGAGCGGCCGTTCGTGGCTGTCGGCGCTGCGCACATGTGGGGCGACGAAGGGCTGCCGGCGCTGCTTGCGGCGAAGGGCTTCAAGGTGCGGCGGGTTCAGTAGCTACACTCAAATCCTCCCCATTCATGGGGAGGTGGCAGTCGCGTAGCGACTGACGGAGGGGGGGCGCGGCCTAGCTTAACCGTTTGTCCAGGCCACGGGCCCCCTCCACCACCGCTTCGCGGGCGTTCCCCCTCCCCGTCCCGGGGAGGATTCTCGCCAACGCGCCCTCGGCGAACACACGCTTGCATTCCGCGCCCTACCCCACTAAGGCGCGCGGCTCCGCTATGGTCATCCCTGGAGGCGTGGCGGACTGTATCCATGCAATTCGAAAGGCACATACGATGAGCGACGCTCTGACCCTGCCGGCCGAGACGCGCGAACGGGCTGGCAAGGGAGCCTCCCGAGTTCTGCGTCGCGAAGGCCGTGTCCCCGCCGTGATCTACGGCGGCAAGGAACAACCTCTCCCGATCCACGTCGAGGCAAAGGAGCTGGTCCGCCAGCTCGGCACCGGCCACTTCATGAACTCGATCGTGATGATCGAAGTCGGCGGCAACACCGTTCGCGCCCTGCCCAAGGATGTCGCGTTCCACCCCGTCACCGACCGCCCGCTGCACGTGGACTTCCTGCGCCTTTCGAAGGACTCGAAGATCCAGGTCGCAGTGCCTGTGCTGTTCGTGAACGAGGAAGAAAGCCCCGGCCTCAAGCGTGGCGGCGTGCTCAACGTCGTTCGTCACGAGCTCGAACTGGTTTGCGAATCCGACAAGATCCCTGACGACATCCAGATCGATGTCACCGGCCTCGACATCGGCGATTCGATCCACATCAGCAGCGTAAAGCTGCCTGACGGTTCCGAAAGCGCGATCACCGATCGCGACTTCACCATCGCCACCCTGGTCGCCCCGTCCGCGCTCAAGCGCGCCGAAGCAACCGAAGGGGAAGCCGAAGCAGTCGAAGAAAAGGCCGGCGAGGAGTAATCCTTCCGCCTTGCGAACACGAGCGCCGGCCCGCAATCGCGCGGCCGGCGTTCTTGTTTGCGGGCCCTGAGCGTTGGTCGGCCTGCTTCGAGTGCTGAAGGGTTGCCTGCACGGGAAGTCCGGCTAGACGGAGGCCCATGCAACTTTGGGTAGGCCTCGGAAATCCTGGTCCGCAATACGCGATGCACCGGCACAACGTCGGTTTCATGGCCTGCGACGTCATCGCTGAGCTGCACGGCTTCGGGCCGGTGCAGAAGAAGTTCCAGGGCTGGCTGCAGGAAGGGCGCGTCGGCGGCGAGAAAGTCCTGTTGCTGAAGCCGGCGACGTTCATGAACGAAAGCGGCCGCTCCGTTGGCGAGGCGCTGCGGTTCTACAAGCTGGAGCCGGACGCGCTGACCGTGTTCCACGACGAGCTCGACCTCGCCCCCTTCAAGGTCAAAGTGAAGCGCGGCGGCGGCACGGCCGGGCACAACGGGCTGCGCTCGATCGACCAGCATCTCGGGCCCGATTTTCGCCGCGTGCGCATCGGGATCGGCCACCCGGGCCACAAGGAGCGGGTGACCGGCCATGTGCTCGGAAACTATGCCAAGGCCGAGATCGACGACCTGACCGACATGCTCGCCGCAATATCTGCCGAGGCAGACTGGCTCGCGAAGGGCGACGATGCCCGCTTCATGAGTGATGTCGCGCTGCGCCAGCAGGACTGAGTGGCGTTGGGCGCGGCGTGCCGGAAACGGTGCCCTATCGCCTGCGACAGGGCACCGGTCCAGTCTACTTAGCGGCGATCGACGACCGTATCGTGGTCCCGACGCTTGCGGCCCATCAGGCCGGCCAGACCGAGCAGGCCGAGCAGGCCCCAGGGGAAATCGTCATCGTCTTCGGTGGTCGTCGTCATCGTGTCGGTCGTGCCCATTTCCTGGGCGGCGACGGGCGATGCGATGAGGATGGCGGCGGCGGCGAACGGTGCGAGTACAAGCTTCATTTCGCTTCTCCTTGATGTCGTAGGTATCGGTTCCGGCCCGTCAGAGACGAGTGCGGACATGGTCGTGATCGCGGCGCCTGAGCCCCAGGAGCCCGAGAAGGCCGAGCAGACCGAGCAAATCCCACGGGAAATCCCCGTCGTCATCGTCCGTGTCGGCCGCCATGAGCGCGGGATCGTCGGTGGTGGTGGTGATCGTCGTCGTCTCGGATACGATCGGCTCGACTGCCATAGGGTCAGTGGCCAGCGGATCGGTCGTGGTGGTTGTAGCGCCCGCGTCGACAGCTGTGTCGGCTTCGGCGTCGACGCCAGTGTCCGTCGTCGTCTGGGCGGAAATGGCGGGATCGTCGGTAGTCGGTTCCTGAGCAAACGCTGCTTGCGCGCTCACGAGCATCAAGGCCGTAGCAGGCCAGTAGAAAAGTCGGCGCATGTGTCCTCCTGTTTCTTTCCCCCTCGGGCCGCACAACGGAGTGCGAGCAGGTCCGTTCCGCACGGGCCCCGCCCACCACGCGCTGCACTGCCGGCCGGGGAAGGTCCTGCGCCCGTTGCAGCTAGCTTTTCCGCCGCGCCCAGCCTATCGGGCGCGCCACACCTCATCTCCGGAGTAAGTCATGGGTTTCCGCTGCGGGATCGTCGGGCTGCCGAACGTCGGCAAGTCCACTCTTTTCAACGCCCTCACCGAGACGCAGGCGGCGCAGGCGGCGAACTATCCGTTCTGCACGATCGAGCCGAACGTCGGCCAGGTCGCCGTGCCGGACGAGCGGCTCGAGAAGATCGCTGCGATCGCGGGCTCGGCCAAGGTCATCCCGACGCAGCTCGCGTTCGTCGACATCGCCGGCCTGGTGAAGGGCGCCAGCAAGGGCGAAGGGCTCGGCAACCAGTTCCTCGGCAATATCCGCGAGGTCGACGCGATCGTCCACGTGCTGCGCTGCTTCGAGGATGACGACATCCAGCACGTTGCCAACAAGGTCGATCCGATCGCCGATGCCGAAGTGGTCGAGACCGAGCTGATGCTGTCCGACCTAGAAAGCCTGGAGAAGCGCGTTCCCGCGGCGCAGAAGCGCGCGACCGGCGGCGACAAGGAGGCGAAGATCACCGCCAGCGTGCTCGGCCAGGCGCTCGAGCTGCTGCGCGAGGGCAAGCCGGCGCGCCTGACCGAGCCGAAGGACGAGGAGGAGGCGCGGATGTTCCAGCAGGCGCAGCTGCTGACCGCCAAGCCGGTGCTTTACGTCTGCAACGTCTCCGAAGAAGACGCCGCCAAGGGCAATGCGCTCAGCGACCAGGTGTTCGCCAAGGCGGCAGCCGAAGGTGCCCAGGCGGTCGTGGTCTCGGCGGCGATCGAGGCGGAGTTGGTGGCGATGGACCCGGCGGAGCGGCAGGAATACCTCGCCGACCTTGGGCTGGAGGAAACCGGCCTCGCCCGCGTGATCCGCGCCGGATACCAGCTGCTCGACCTGAGGACCTTCTTCACTGCCGGCCCGAAGGAGACCCGTGCCTGGACTTTCCCCGCGGGCGCCAAGGCGCCACAGGCGGCGGGCGAGATCCACTCGGACTTCGAGAAGGGCTTCATCCGTGCCGAGACCATCGCCTACGATGATTACGTGGCCCTCGGCGGCGAAGCTCGCGCGCGCGAAGCCGGCAAGCTGCGCCAGGAAGGCAAGGAATACGTCGTCCAGGACGGCGACGTCCTGCTGTTCAAGTTCAACGTCTAAACGATAGCAAAAGGGCGCGGGAGCCGTAGCTCCCGCGCCCCTTATTCACCCGAAGGCAGCGGCGTTCAGCCGGCCTTGGTGTCGAGGTAGGCGAGCCACATCTTCGCCACCGGAGCACGCGCCCCGGCAACTTGGGTGAAGCTGGCCCGGGCCTTGTCGAGCTGGCCGGTCCGCGCCTGGGCGATGCCGAGACGGGTCAGGACCAGTTCGCGGTCCTTCACGCCCTTTTCCAGCGCCACCTGGTACATGTCGGCGGCTTCGGCATAGGCGCCGAAGGAGAAGAACGCGTCGCCGGCGCCCTGGGCGGTAACGCCGCTGGACGACTTGCGCGCTTCACCCACGAGTGCCGGCGCTTCCTTGCGGTCGGCGTCGGCCCGTCCGCTGGCGAGGGCCTTGGTCTCGGTGTAGAACGCATCCTGCTTGGTGAACGCGCCGGCAGCGACCGATTCCTCGATCACGGCGAGCACTTCGTTGGCCATGCGCCGCGGATCGGCCGCGTCGACATAGGCAGCGAATTCCTGCTTCTGCTTCAGCGCGCCGGTCTCCCGCATCAGGCGCAGGAGATCGAGCTCGGCCTGCGGGTCGAGCTTGTTGACCGCATTGACCACCTGCAGGCTGTTGACCCAGTTCTGCGGGGTTGGGTTGTTGCGCACGAGCAGTGCCGAGAAGTCGTTCGCCTGCTGGACCAGGTTGCCCTCGTAGGCGACCTTCAGCCCGCGCAGGAGCCATGCATCGGGAACGGTCTGGCCGGCCGCCTTGCGGGTCTGGATCAAGTTACCGAGATACTGCAGGCCTTCCGCCTGCTGCCCGCCGGCGAAATAGGTCTCGACGATGAGGCCCTGCGGATCGTTCTCCGTGTAGCCGGCCTGCACGGCAGCCTGCAGAGCGGTGCGCGCGGCATTCCAGTCCTTGGCTTCGAAGGCCAGATTGCCGACGAAGAACTGGATCTGCCCGATCTGCTCGGCGGGAACCATTCCGCTGGCGAGCATCGTTTCGAGCCCCTGGCGCTGGAGGGCCTTGTCCTTCAGCTTGTTGCCGAGCAGCAGCGTGAGCTGGCCGGCGGCGTAGCGATCGCTTTCGTTGCCGACGGCGGCCATCACGTTCGGGAGCTGGGCCTTGGCGGAGGCATAATCGCCGCCTTCGGCATTGGCGATCGTCGCGATCGGCTGATAGGCTTCGACGAAGGCCTTGGTGTTGGACTGCTTGCTGCTCTTCTTGTTCTGCGCGTGGGCCGGAGCGGACAGCGCGGTGCTGCCGAGCACCATGCCGCCGGTCAGGACGGCGGCAAGCGCCAGGCGCGCGCCGAGGCCGCGCTTGCGGACGGTCGTAGAAAGCTGAGTGGAACTGCGAACCATAAAACATCTCTCCTGGGGGACTTGTGGCTCAATCGGCCATCTAAACAGATGCGCGGGGATCCCTGCCGCGACAGATAGGAATTTGCAAACCTCAACCTAGGGTTCGGGCGCTGAACGGCGATTGAACATGCCGATTTTACGCCTAAATGAAGGTGCGAGGGTCGATCGGACGGGAAGTGTGGAAAACGGCGTTCAAACGCGCCCGCCCTAAGCCCTGCCGCTAGCCCTCCGCCGCCCCTTGCCCTAGGGTTTTCGGCGAGCCAGTCACCAGAAACAGAACAGGCATTTTTCGCGCGTGAGCGACAGCACCGACCTTATCGATCCCCCTGCCGAACAGGGTGGCTACGAACGCATCGACATCGTCGATGAGATGAAGGCCAGTTACCTCGATTACGCCATGAGCGTGATCGTGAGTCGCGCGCTGCCCGACGTGCGCGACGGCCTCAAGCCGGTCCACCGCCGAATCCTTTTCGCCAGCCAGGAAGGCGGCTTCGTCTACAACCGGCCTTACCGGAAATCGTCGAAGATCGTCGGCGACGTCATGGGTAACTACCACCCGCACGGCGACAGCGCGATCTACGAAGCGCTTGCCCGCATGACCCAGCCTTGGTCGATGCGCGTGCCGCTGATCGACGGCCAGGGCAACTTCGGCTCGATGGACCCCGATCCGCCGGCCGCGATGCGTTACACCGAAGCCCGCCTGGCCCGGGTGGCGACGATGCTGCTCGACGATCTCGACAAGGACACTGTCGATTTCGTCGAAAACTACGACGGCTCCCGCTCGGAGCCTTCGGTCCTCCCTGCGCGCTTCCCGAACCTGCTGGTCAACGGCTCCGGCGGCATCGCCGTGGGCATGGCGACCAACATTCCGCCGCACAATCTGGGCGAAGTGATCGATGGGTGCCTGGCGTTCATGGAGAACCCGGGGATCACTTCCGAAGAGCTGTTCGAGATCATCCCCGGCCCGGACTTCCCGACGGCGCCGCTGATCCTCGGCCAGGCCGGCGCGCGCTCCGCCTACACCACCGGGCGCGGTTCGATCCTGCAGCGGTGCCGCCATACGATCGAAGAAGGCCGCGGCGACCGGCGCTCGATCGTGTTCACCTCGATCCCCTACCAGGTCGGCAAGAACGGCCTGGTCGAGAAGATCGCTGAGGCCGCCAAGGAAAAGCGCATCGAAGGCGTTGCGGACATCCGTGACGAATCCAGCCGCCTGGGTGTGCGCGTGGTGATCGACCTCAAGCGCGACGCCACGCCCGAAGTCGTGCTCAACCAGATCTGGCGGCACAGCCCGGCGCAGTCGAGCTTCCCGGCCAACATGCTGGCGATCCGCGGCGGAAGGCCGGAAACGCTGGAGCTGCGCGAGTTCATCCAGGCCTTTATCGCTTTCCGCGAGCAGGTCATCACCCGGCGCACCAAGTTCGAACTGAACAAGGCGCGCGACCGGGCGCACATCTTGCTCGGCCTCGTGGTGGCGGTCTCCAACCTCGACGAAGTCGTGGTGATGATCCGCAGCTCGTCCAACCCGTCGCAGGCGCGCGGCAAGCTGCTCGCCCGCGAATGGCCGATCGGCGATATCGCGCAGTACATCCGCCTGGTCGAAGCGATCGAGCCCGACGCCGAGCAGAGCGGCGGCACTTATCGCCTGTCGGAGCGGCAAGTGAAGGCGATCCTCGACTTGCGTCTGCACCGCCTGACGGCGCTCGGCCGCGACGAGATCGGCGACGAGCTGAAGGAACTGGCGACGGCGATCTCCGCCTACCTCGCCATCCTGGCCGACCGCGCGAAGCTGTTCGAAGTGATGCGCCAGGAACTGGTCGAGATCCGCGCTGCCTACGCCACGCCGCGGGTCAGCGAGATCGCCCCCGCGTGGGACGGGCTCGAGGACGAGGACCTGATCGAGCGCGACGAGATGGTCGTGACCGTCACCCTCGACGGCTACATCAAGCGCACTCCGCTCTCGACCTTCCGGGCCCAGCACCGCGGCGGCAAAGGCCGCGCGGGCATGGCGACGAAGGAAGAGGACGCCGTGTCGGAGATGTTCGTCACCTCGACGCACAACCCGGTGCTGTTCTTCTCGACCGCCGGCAAAGTCTATCGCCTGAAGGTCTGGAAGCTACCCGAAGGCGGCCCGACAACGCGCGGCCGGCCGATCGTCAACCTTCTGCCCGCGCTGGACGAAGGCGAAGCAATCGCCGCCGTCCTGCCGCTGCCGGAGGACGAGGAAAGCTGGGGCTCGCTCCACGTCGTCTTCGCCACGGCGAAGGGCAACGTACGCCGCAACAGCATGGATGCTTTCACCAACATCCCGAGCAACGGCAAGTTCGCCATGCGCTTCGAAGAAGGCAGCGAGGACCGGCTGATCGGCGTGGCCCTGCTTGAGGCGAGCGACGACGTGCTGCTGGCCACGCGCCAGGGCAAGGCGATCCGCTTCGAAGGCGAAGCGATCCGCGAGTTCGTCAGCCGCACCTCCACGGGTGTGCGCGGCATGCGCCTGCGGGAGGATGACGAGGTCGTCTCGCTCTCCATCCTCCACCGCGTCGGCACCACGCAGGAAGAGCGCGAGCAGTATCTGCGGTTCGCTCCTTGGAAGGCGGACAAGGACGGCGAACCCGACCTGCCTGGCGAGCGCTTCAACGAACTTGTCGAGCGGGAGCAGTTCATCCTGACCGTCTGCGCCAAGGGCTACGGCAAAGTCTCCTCGGCCTACGAGTATCGCCGCATAGGCCGTGGCGGCCAGGGCGTGACCAACATCGACAACATCGAGCGTAACGGCCCCGTTGTGGCCAGCTTCCCGGTCGAGCACGGCCAGCAGCTGATGCTGGTTACGGACCGGGCCAAGCTGATCCGGATGCCGGTCGATTTCCGGCACCTGGCGGAGAACGCCGACCGCGCCTTCCGCATCATCGGCCGCGGTTCGGCGGGCGTGCGGCTGTTCGACGTAAGCGAAGGCGAACTGATCGTCAGCGCAGTGCTGATCGACGAGCAGGAAGCGCCGGAGAACGAGGCCGAGGAAGCGATCGTCGAGGAAATGATCGCCCGCGGAAGCGAGAAGACCGCGCCGAAACCGACCCGCGACCGCGACGAGGAACCCGAGGACGAGAACGACAGCGAGGCCTGAGCCGGAGCGAAGCCCCCTCCTCTTCAGAGGAGGGGGTTGGGGGTGGTGGAGGCGAAGCGAAACGTCGCGCTGGCTGCAGCACCACCCCGCTGCGACTAGGGCCCGCTTCGCGGACCCAAGTCTCACTGCCCCTCCTCTAAAGAGGAGGGGCGAAGGGCTTAGCAGTTGTGCCTAGACCAGCCGCTCCCGAAACCACTGCGCCACTTCGTCTTCGGAGAGTTCGCCGGCTGCGAGCGCCAGGACCATGACTACCAGTTCGGCCTCGCCGATCGAGTAAGCAGCACTGTTGAGGTCAAGGAACAGGAGGGCAGCCACCGCAGCGGTGCGCTTGTTTCCGTCCACGAACGGGTGGTTCCGGGCAATACCGTACGCGTAAGCTGCGGCCAGAGCGGCTGCATCCGGTTCACCATACGCCTGCAGGTTCTGGGGCCGCGCGAGAGCGCTGTCGAGGAGGCCGCGATCGCGGATGCCGGCGGCTCCACCATGCTCCGCGAGCTGTTCGTCATGGAACGCGAGGACGACATCCTCGCGCAGCCAAACCCATTCGGTCACTTCGCCAGTTCGCGTAGCGCGTTGCGGTACCGCTTCATCACATCGCGCGCCGCCGCCATCTGACTGTCGAAGTCGTCTCCGCGAGAGGACAAAGCGATGCCGTCCGGAGTTTGGGTGTAGGTCAGTTGATCTCCGGCCGAAAGGTTCAGCCGGTCGAGGACCTCTTTCGGGAGGATCACGCCGGTCGAGTTGCCGATCTTGACCAGCTTGAGCTTCTTTATGTCGACAGGATGGTTCATACGCCCGTTATAACATCAGCGGCCCCGCCACGCAAGGTCCCGGCGTACCTGGCCATCGCGCATTCCTTGACGTCACGCCCCGCTCGGAGCAAGCGCGCGGCATGACGCACGACGTACACATCATCGGTGGCGGGCTCGCCGGCAGTGAAGCTGCGTGGCAGCTGGCGCAGCGCGGGTTCAAGGTTCGCCTGTCGGAAATGCGCGGTGCCAGAGACGGCCGAGGCGGGTCGACTCCGGCGCACCAGACCGACAGTCTCGCCGAGCTGGTCTGCTCCAACAGTTTCCGGTCCGACGACGACGAGAAGAACGCCGTTGGCCTGCTGCATCACGAAATGCGGCGGCTCGACTCGCTGATCATGCGCGCAGGCGAGGTAGCGCGGGTGCCGGCCGGGTCGGCGATGGCGGTCGATCGGGACGTGTTCAGCGCGGAGGTGCAGAAGGCGCTCGAAAGCCATGCGAACATCGAGATCGTTCGCGAGAAAGTCGACACGTTGCCGGAAAGTGGCGTCACCATCGTCGCCACCGGCCCGCTGACCGCCGCCTCGCTTGCCGAGAGCATCGGCCGGGCGACCGGCGCGGACAGTCTCGCGTTCTTCGATGCGATCGCGCCGATCGTGCATCACGACAGCATCGACATGTCGATCTGCTGGATGGCCGCGCGTTGGGACAAAGGGGGCAAGGACTACATCAACTGCCCGATGGACAAGGAGCAGTACCTCGCCTTCGTGCAAGGCCTGATCGATGGCGAGAAAACTGCCTTCAAGGAATGGGAAGCGGATACGCCCTACTTCGAAGGCTGCATGCCCATCGAGGTGATGGCCGAGCGAGGGGTGGAGACGTTGCGCTTCGGGCCGATGAAACCGGTCGGGCTCGACAATCCCCATTGGGCGACGCCCGAGCACCCTAACGGCCGCTGGCCCTATGCCGTGGTCCAGCTGCGCCAGGACAACAAGCTCGGCACGCTGTGGAACATGGTCGGGTTCCAGACCAAGCTGAAACATGCCGAGCAGGTGCGGTTGTTCCGCACGATCCCGGGCCTGGAGAACGCCGAGTTCGCGCGGCTCGGAGGGCTGCACCGTAACACCTTCCTCAACTCGCCGATCCTGCTCGACCGGCAGCTCAGGCTGAAGAGCGCGCCGCACATACGCTTCGCCGGGCAGATCACCGGTTGCGAGGGATATGTGGAAAGCTCGGCCGTGGGCCTGCTGGCCGGTCTGATGGCGGCGGCAGAGCTGGCGGGTCGCGACTGGGTCAGCCCGCCGCGGACATCGGCCATGGGCGCGCTGCTGGCGCACATCACCGGCGATGCAGAGGCGGACAGCTACCAGCCCATGAACGTCAACTTCGGCCTGTTTCCGCCGCTGCACGACGTGAAGAAGAAGTCCCGCAAGGAGGCTTACACCAGCCGCGCCAAGGCCGATTTCGGCGAGTGGCTGGCCGCCGAGCGCATCCCCGCGTAGTCGGGCCGCCACGCCCAATCTTCAACAGTTGCAGCGCGGCCTGGCGGTGGGCTTCGGCGCGGTAGTGGCGAATTCGGCCGGGCTCAGCTCGCCGTTGCGGTCCGCATCGGCGCCGGCGAACTTGTCCGATGTCTTCACGGCCCATTCCTCGAACGTCAGCAGGTTGTTGCCGTCGCGGTCCAGCTTGCGGAATGCGTCGGTGCGGCTCGCGAGCATTTCCTCGCGCGTGATCCTGCGGTCGTGATCGCGGTCGTAGCGGAAGAAGCGCCGCTCCTCCTTGCTCAACTCGCTCGCTTCGGGCGGTGCCGGGCCCTGGAGACCGGCAATGTCGGCGCTCGGCAGGCCCGTGGGCTGCGCGGCCGGCGGCAGGGGCGGCGGAGCGCCGCGCTCGACCGCGGCGCGGCCCTGCAGCCAGAACAGCCCGATACCGACCAGCACGAGCGCCACCAGCGCCCCCAGGATCACCCTGTTCACGATCGCCCCCCAACCATCGGGAGCGGAGCATAGCTCAGCGGCCCGCGATTCCAAGACGCATAGCCAGGGCCGCGGCTCCGGGGCCGTCGAGCAGCGGCGTGCCCCCTCGCCTCACCCCCCGCTGCGCCAGGCCGGCAAGCACCGTGAGGGGACGCAGCGCGCGCGGAAGCCTGCCGCAATTGCCCAGTCGGCGGGCCGCCTCGATCACAGCTTCCCGCTCAGCAGCATTGGCGATGTTCGCCGCGAGATCGCCGAGCGCCCAGACTTCGCCGCAAGCCCTGGCCGCGAGCGGATCCGCGCCGAGCTCGGCCGCAAGCTGGCCGAACGCCGCGCCCCGTCCGCCGGCGAACTCAGCGATCGCGGCGGAGTCGAGCTGCTCGGCCAGCAGCATTTCCCAACCGTCGACCAGCGGCGTCAGCGCGGCCGGGTTCCGCCAATGCCGCAGCAGGGCCAGCAGAGCGTCGCCGCGCGGCCACTGTGCCGGCTCCTTGGCCAGCGTGTCGCGCCACCAGGCGAAGCGCATCTGCGCCAGCACCGGCTCGCTCTTGCGCTGCAGGGTCCTGGCAAGGCGCGCATCCAGCGTCAGCAGGGCTAGCGTCGGCTCCCTTGCGACGCGCGGTGCGTAGGCCAGCGCCAGCCTTTGCGCAGGAGGAAGCTCTTCGACCAGGATCATCGTGCGCCGCCATCGGCGGCCCTGCACCGGCGGTCAAGCACCGCTGCTCGTAGAACCCGCAAGACATGGTGAGCAGACGTTAACCCGTTTCCTTTACTCGGTGGTTGGCACGATTGCCTAGGACCATGTCCGACCGCACTTTTCCACCAGAGGCAGGGGCTGTCCCCACGATGATTATCCGGTTCTTGAGACGCCTCGCGCGTTCGACGAGTGGCAACGCCATGATGTTCGTCGGCCTGGGCATGCCAATGCTGGTCGGCGCGGCCGGCTATGGCGTCGACACGGCGCAATGGTACATGTGGCAGCGCGAACTGCAGCACTCCGTGGACCAGGCGGCCATCGGCGGCGCCTGGGCGCTCGTCTACGACGAGAGCGCCGATTACGCGAAGCGGGCGGAGCAGGAGTTCTTCGGCAACCAGGCGATTACCGAAGACTTCGCCAGCGAACCCGAGATCCAGCTCACCAGCTACGACGGCGGCGCCGCCAACAGCGTTCTGGTGACCGCCAGCGTCACCCGGCAGCTGCCGTTCACGGGCCTGTTGCTCAGCCGCGCCGTAACGGTGACGGCGTCGGCCCAGGCAGCGTTCAAGTCGGGCGGCAAGTTCAACGCGTGCCTCATCACGCTGCGGAAAGACGGAACCACGTTCAAGGTCGGCGGCAGCGCGCACGTCATCGCCAACTGCGGCCTGGGCGCATTGTCCTGCAGCGACAACGCGATCGTCATCGACGGAAGCGCCACGGTGGAGACCACCGCGATCACGACGTGCGGAACTGCCGATGTCCCTCCAGACCTGGAAGATTCGGTAACGGAAAATGTCGGGGAGGACGCGCTGTACGACGCCTATGGCGATCTTCCCATTCCGGCGCCGACTGGCACTACGCCCGACAACACCAAGAAGGATTACTGCGTCGGCAACGGCAACAACGCCATCGCCAACCTGAAACCCGGAATCATGACCGGTGGGTACGTTGCCAAATGCGCGACGAACTTCGCGCCGGGCGTCTACTTCATCGATGGCGGAACGCTCGACCTTTCGACCAACGCTACCGTGGTGGGCCACAACGTGCTGTTCGTCTTGCGGAAGGGAGCCGAACTCAAGTTGGGCGGCCAAGGCGGCGGCGGCTCGATCACGCTTTCGCCGATGGGCGTCGAAATCGCCAGTCAGAAGGGCTTCGCGGGAGAGGATGCCGAGCGCCTCGCGCGGATGCTGTTCATCGAGGACAAGACCGGCGAGACCGAGCCTGCCCAGCACCAGGTCAACGGCAACTCCAGGCTCAACCTCGAAGGGATCCTGTACCTCCCGAACGGCGACGTGCAGGTCAACGGTGACTCCGGAACCACCACCAAGCTGTGCTTCCAGATCTCCGCCTACACGCTCGACATTCGCGGCAGCGCCTATTTGAGGACGCTTTGCGAAGCCGAGGAGAGCACCGAGTTGGGCGAAGAAACTCCTACCGTGAGGCTGGTGGCATGACGCTGCGCAGCCCTCTCCAACTGCTGCGGGACGTCTGCGGGACGATGGCCATCGAGACGGCCGTGGTCGCTCCCGTCCTCGCCGTGATGGCGATCGGAGTGTTCGAGGTCGGCACGCTGGTATCGCGGCAACAGGAACTACAAAGCTCCGCCAGCGAAGCCGAGGGCATCATCCTGGCCGCCGCGGCCGGCGCCGGCACGGATTCCGCCAAGATCGAGCAGGTCATCGAGCATTCGTTGAACCTCGATCCGGACCAGGTCAGCCTGGAGCAGCGCTTCCGCTGCGACACGGCGGAGACCATGACCGACGACAGCACCACATGCGACACCGAACGGCCGATATACCGCTATGTCGTGCTGCATGTGACCGACACTTATGCGCCCGTCTGGACATGGTTCGGGATGGAGCCGCACACGTACGACGTCGAACGCACGGTGCAGGTGCAATGACGCCCTCGCCCTGCCGCGACCGGCCGGTCAAGTTGCGCCACGACGAACGCGGGAGCGTGCTGATCGAATTCGCGCTGCTGGCCCCTGTGTTCCTGACGCTGCTGATCGGCGCCGTGCAGGTCGGCCTGCACATGCAGAACGCCAATGCCGTCCGCAACCTGGCCTCAGACGGCGCGCGCTTCGCCGTCGTCCAGTACCAGAGGGAACGGCACAGCCCGACCGAGGTGATCGAGACGTGGATCCGTTCCGAGGGCGTCGGCGGCAAGTACAACCTCAATACCGACAGGCTCGGCGTCACCGTCACGGAACAGAGCCCCAGCCGGATCGCCGGATCGATCGAAATGAAGATACGGGTCACCTACAGTGCGCCCGACTTCCTCGCGTTCGTGCCGGGTGACGTGCTCGAGTTGCAATACGAGCGGCCGGTGTTCCTGCTGGCACCGTCCTGAACCGCCCTGCCCGGCACCACTAACCCCTCACCCTGAACCCGGTTCAGGGTTCATCGCGCCACCCGCACCGACGGCGCGAGCGGGCAAATGGGTGCTGAAACGAGTTCAGCATGACAGCAATGGTGGCGGACCTTACTTCCCCACCGCAGCTCTCATACAAATGTGCCGTGCCGGCGCTCAGCCCTTGTAGCAGACCTTGCGCACGGCCTCGGCGATCCTGTCGCTGTCGATCAGTGCCATCGATTCCAGGTTCGCGGCGTACGGCAGCGGCACGTCTTCGTTGCAGACGCGCAGCACCGGGGCATCGAGGTGATCGAAGCCCTTCTCCATGCACACCGCGATCACTTCCGAAGCGACCGAGCAGGTCGGCCAGCCTTCTTCGGCGACGACCAGGCGGTTGGTCTTCTTGAGGCTTTCGAGGATCGTGTCGGTGTCGAGCGGGCGCAGCGTGCGCAGGTCGATCACTTCCGCATCGATCCCCTCGCCCGCCAGCTTCTCCGCCGCTTCGAGCGCGAGCCCGACGCCGATCGAGTAGCTGACGATGGTCACGTCCGAGCCCTCGCGCACGATCCGCGCCTTGCCGATCGGCAGTACGTGGTCGTCGAGCTGCGCGAGCTCGAAGTTGCGGCCGTAGAGCAGCTCGTTCTCGAGGAACACCACCGGATCCTCGCTGCGGATCGCGGCCTTGAGCAGGCCCTTGGCGTCGGACGCGTCGTAAGGTGCGATAACGATCAGCCCGGGCACGCTGGCGTACCACGGGGCATAGTTCTGGCTGTGCTGCGCGCCGACGCGGCTCGCCGCGCCGTTGGGGCCGCGGAACACCACCGGGCAGCGCATCTGGCCGCCTGACATGTAGTTCGTCTTGGCCGCCGAGTTCACGATGTGATCGATCGCCTGCATGGCGAAGTTGAAGGTCATGAACTCGACGATCGGGCGCAGGCCACCCATCGCCGCGCCCGTGCCGATGCCGGCGAAGCCGTATTCGGTGATCGGCGTGTCGATCACGCGCTTCGGCCCGAACTCCTCGAGCAGGCCCTGGGTGACCTTGTAGGCGCCCTGGTACTCGGCGACTTCCTCGCCCATCACGAACACGCGGTCGTCGCGGCGCATTTCCTCGGCCATCGCGTCGCGCAGCGCTTCGCGCACGGTCACGGTGGCCATGTTGGTGCCCGCGGGAATGGCCGGGTCGGTGGCCGGCTTCGCGCTGGACTTGAGCTTGTCGGTACCGGAAGCAGCCGCGCCCTTCGGGGCATCGGACTCGTCCGCCTTCTGCTCCTGAGCCGGAGCTTCGGAAGCAGCGGGAGCCGAGACGCTCGACGCATCTTCGCCCTCGCCTGCCAGCATCGCGATCACCGTTCCGACTTTCACGTTCTCGCTCCCCTCGGGGATGAGAATCTTGCCGACAGTACCTTCATCGATCGATTCGAATTCCATTGTCGCCTTGTCGGTTTCGATCTCGGCCAGCACGTCGCCGGCAGCGACCGTGTCGCCTTCCTTCACCAGCCACCTGGCCAGCGTGCCCTCCTCCATCGTCGGGGAAAGGGCGGGCATCTTCAACTCGATCGCCATCAGTAGCTCTCCACCAGCACGTCGGTGTAGAGTTCGGAGGGCTCCGGCTCCGGCGAGGTCTCGGCGAAATCGGCGGCTTCGGCCACGCGGGCGCGGATCGCCTTGTCGATGTCCTTCAGCTTGTCCTCCGCTACGCCCATCTCCAGGAGTTCGGCCTTGGCCCGCTCGATCGGGTCGTTGTGCTCGCGCATATCCTGCACTTCCTCGCGGGTCCGGTACTTGGCCGGGTCGGACATCGAGTGGCCGCGATAACGGTAGGTGCTGAGTTCCATCAGCACGGGGCCCTTGCCGGAGCGGACATGCTCGGCAGCGATCCGGCCGGCCTGGTGCACTTCGAGCACGTCCATTCCGTTGACGCGCAGGCCCGGGATGCGGAACGCGGCGCCGCGGCGGTAGAACTCGGTCTCCGCGCTGCTGCGCTTGACCGAAGTGCCCATCGCGTACTGGTTGTTCTCCACCACGAAGACGATCGGCAGCTGCCACAGGCTGGCCATGTTGAAGGTTTCGTAGACCTGGCCCTGGTTGGCCGCACCGTCGCCGAAATAGGCGAGGCACAGGCCGCCGTCATCGCGGTACTTGTGCGCGAAGGCGAGACCGCCGCCGAGCGAGACCTGCGCCCCGACGATGCCGTGGCCGCCGTAGAACGCATGTTCGGTGCTGAACATGTGCATCGAGCCGCCTTTGCCCTTGGAGATGCCCGCCTGGCGGCCGGTCAGCTCGGCCATGATGATGTTCGGATCGATGCCGTAGGCGAGCATGTGGCCATGATCGCGATAGCCGGTGATGACGCTGTCCTTGCCCTCTTCCAGGCCGGACTGCAGGCCGACCGCGACGGCTTCCTGGCCGATGTAGAGGTGGCAGAAGCCGCCGATCAGGCCGAGGCCGTAAAGCTGGCCGGCTCTTTCCTCGAAACGGCGAATGAGCAGCATTTGCTCGTAGAAGCCGAGGAGCTCTTCCTGGCTCGCCTTGTAGCGAGGATCCTTCTCGAGGGCGTCCTGCAGGCTGTGCAGGGCGAAATCGCCTGCGCCGGCGGCAGAGGGTTCGGAATCGGTCGGTTTTGCCGGGGTCCGGGACTTATTCGAATTGGAACTGGCGGCTTTGGCCAAGGCGTTATTCCCCGTTTCAAGCGGTGCGCGCACCGGCGGATGCGGGGTGCCTATAGGCGCACAATCAGTTAGCTTGCAACGCCTCGCGATAATGCGGGGCGAGCGCCGGGCGAACGCGTCAATCCTGGTCGAGTTCGAGGATGTATTCGTCCGGGTGAACGACGTTCAGATCGCTGCGAATCAGCTCCCCCGCGATGTCCGGATCGACGTGCTCGGGATCGAGCAGCGCGACGCGGTTCTTCAGGTCGGCCCGCTCCCGCTCGAGCTTGGCGATCTGCGCTTCCCGCTTATCGAGCAGCGACAGGTTCTCTCCCCAGGCGAGCATGCCGTAAGGCCCGGCGAACGCCAGCCCACCGAGCACCAGCAGGTAGCCGAGCGCGCCGAATTGCCGCAGTTTTTCTGCGGCTGCGGCGCGGGATGGAAGGGGATGATTCATCGTATCCGACAGAATCATAGTTAAGCTGCCAGTTCAAGCGTTTCCGACAGGAACCTCACGCATTTGCGTTCGCTGGTTGGAAGTGATCGCTTGTCGTTGGCGTGACTGGCGGTTACATCTGAAACTATGGCTGATCTGTTCGACAATCCGCTGGGGCTCGACGGCTTCGAGTTCCTCGAGTTCTCCGCCCCGGAGAAGGGCGTGCTGGAAGCTGCCTTCACGGCAATGGGCTTCACCCTCGTCGCCCGGCATCGCAGCAAGGACGTGCAGCTCTGGCGCCAGGGGCAGATCAACTTCATCGCCGATTACGAGCCGCGCAGCCCGGCGGCCTATTTCGCCGCCGAACATGGCCCCTCCGCCTGCGGTATGGGCTTCCGCGTACGCGACGCCGGGAAGGCCTATGCGGAGGCGATCCGCCGCGGGGCCGAGCCGGTCGACGTCCGCACCGGGCCGATGGAGCTCAACATCCCGGCGATCCGCGGCATCGGCCACTCGCTGATCTACCTGGTCGACCGCTACGAGGTCGACGACAACGGCGCGCTGTCGATCTACGACATCGACTTCGTCTACGAGCCCGAGGTCGAGCGCCATCCCGAAGGCGCGGGCCTGCGGATCATCGATCACCTGACGCACAACGTCTACGGCGGCCGCATGGCCCACTGGGCCGGGTTCTACGAACGGATCTTCAACTTCCGCGAGATCCGCTACTTCGACATCAAGGGCGAATACACCGGCCTCACCTCCAAGGCGATGACCGCCCCGGACGGCAAGATCCGCATCCCGCTGAACGAAGAAGGCAAGAAGGGCGGCGGACAGATCGAGGAGTACCTGCGCGAGTTTAACGGCGAAGGGATCCAGCACATCGCCATGAGCTGCGAGAACCTTTACGAGGTGTGGGACCGCCTTCAGGCATGCGGCACGCCCTTCGCCCCGCCCCCGCCCGACACGTATTACGAGATGCTCGAGGGCCGACTTCCGGGCCACGGAGAGCCGGTGGAGGAGCTGCGCAAGCGCGGCATCCTGCTCGACGGTTCGACCGACGATGGCGATCCGCGCCTCCTGCTGCAGATCTTCAGCAAGACGATGATCGGCCCGGTGTTCTTCGAGTTCATCCAGCGCAAGAAGGACGAGGGCTTCGGCGAAGGCAATTTCACCGCCCTCTTCAAGTCGATCGAGGAGGACCAGCTCCGCCGCGGCGCGCTCAAGCCGACGCCGGACAGCTGAACCCGCTGCGGCCGGCGCGCCTCAATGCGCCGCAAGGCTCTTGCGCGCGGCAAGCCGAAGCTTCAGTAAGCGGCGGACGAGAGGGAGCTACTTCGATGACCACGGCGCCGCGCGCAACTTCCGAAATCCATGGCCGAATCTTGGGCCTTCTTGGCGGGGCTGCCATGGCGATCGCCGCCGCGCCCGCCGCTGCCCAGGTGAGCGACTCGATTATCGTCAACATCATGCGCGAGTGCGCGAAAGTCGACGATCCCAGCGCCCGTCTCGCCTGCTACGACAACAACATCCGCAGTGCGGGCGCCGCGCCGCGCGCCACCGTGCCGGGGCAATTACCGGCACCGCAAGGCGGCGCTGCCCCGGTGGCTCCCGCCGCGCCCGGCGGGTTCGGAGCCGAGGCGGTGCGCACGCCGGAACGCTTCAATCCGGAGCGCAACGGCGCCAGCGAGGTCACTGCGCGCGTTTCCGCCGTACGCGAGCGCGAGCCCGGCGTATATCTCGTGACGCTCGACAGCGGCGCCGAATGGCTGTTCACGGAGAGCACCGCCCGAGACTTCACGCCCCCGCGGCGCGGCGGCACGGTGGAGATCCAGCGCGGCGCCCTGGGCGGCTACCTGATGGTGGTCGGCCGGCAGCAGGGCGTCAGGGTCACCCGCATCAAGTAGTTTCGCGGCAACCGTTCGCGAGAACGGTCAGTCGCGCTGGAATTCGCGCAAGGCCCGTTCCCGCTGCAGCTGGGCGACAGCATTGCGCCGCAGCTTGGCGAACGTGGCAAGGAACTTCTCCCGCTGCTGCTCGCCGAGCGGCGCCATCAGGAAACGGCTGCGCTCGATGCCGGTCTGCTGGATGATGTTGTACAGTCGCTCACCCTCCGGCGTCGGATAGAACTTGCCGTGGCGCCGCCCCGGCCGCCCTTCCCGCGCGACCAGCCCGCGCTCGATCAAGGCTCTCACGGTTCGCCCGGCCTGGCTGTGGTCCCGCTGCAGCGCAGCGGCGAGTTCGCCCCACGAGATCGGCGGGTTCATCGAGATTTCGTTCAGCACCCATGCTTCGAAGCTCGACAGCCCCGTGCTGCGCTTGAACGCTAGCGCGCCGCTGCGGCTGAAGTAGGCGCTCAGCGTCAACAGCGGGGAGACGATCCGCGAACGATCGATCAGTACCGCATCGTCGGCTTTCCGCTCGGTGAAGCGATAGGCTTCGGCGCCGCGTTCCGCGCGGTCGGGCGCGACGGCCCGCGCGCGTTCCTGATCGTAGAGCGACACCGAGCGTTCGAGCAGCAGTTCGATGGCCGCGAAGAAGTCGGACAGTTCCCCGTCCCCGATGTCGAACGTCAGCTCGCGATTGCGCAAGTCGGCCAGGCGCAGAAGGCGGTCCGCCAGGTCTTCCCCGTGCGCCGTCAGCATCAAGGGCGCTCGGATCTGGGCACGCTGGACCATGCCCAGTTCGAGCAGCCGCTTGACCGATCGGCTGACCTGCGCCTTGTCCACTCCGACGGAACTGGACAGGTCCGCCGGCACCAACGGGCCTTTCATGCGCAGGAGGAACAGGATCCGGCGGTCGAGTTCCACGAGCTCCGGCTCGTGGGCGTAAGACAGCTCGGCACTTTCACGAATCTTGTGAAGAACCTGCCACAACTCGCTCTGGAATATGATCGGCTTGCCAGGCTTTTCGCCATTGCCAAGCGCCTGCGCGGACGGCTGCAGACCTTTCAGGATGAGTCCCAGCTGAGCGTTGAAATCCTCCGGCGGTTCTGCCGCCCGCGCGCGGCCGTTCGCGTCGGCCCGAGCCAGCGCGCCGAGGGTGAAGGTTTCGACTAGCGTCAGAGCTTCCTCGGCCATCGGCCCCAGCAGGGCTAGCTGTTCGGCGGCGGGGCGTTCGACCGTGGCTCCCCCGGCAGCTTCGCGCCACAGTGCCGAGGCGTGGTCGCGCAGCACGGTTCCCCACTCGTCCTGCTGCTTGGGCGCAAGCATCAGTTCCGCGCCAGTGCTGTTAGTCCCGGCTTCGCCGTGTCTGCTCATGTGCTGCAAAGTCTCCCCACCCCCGCCGCTTTTGCGGCAACTTATTAGCGTTTTGCCCAACGAATAAACTGCTTTCGGGCCGATGAACAGCGCCCGAACGGCTCATCCCCCGCCGCCTTGTCTGGACCTCCCCGGCATCAGCGGCGGACTTCGTCAACAACCCATGAGCGAGTCAAAAAATCAGACAAACTCAAGCAATCAGACAATCTCTCCCAGAGAGATGCAGATCGGCAACACATGGGTCATCGTGATCGCCGAAACCTTAGATTTCAAGGGTTTTCGTGTAAATCTGGCGACCGCAGGGCCTCCGGTGGCGCGCGTTTGGACCCGATTGGGGCTGCATTGCCGCCGGATTTGATCGAAAATTGCGCGAAACCAGCGAAGCTCTGGCGCCGCAAGATGACTAGCACCTAGACATTATCAACGCTCGACCATAAGAACGGCAATTGACGGAACCCGCCGACTCAGAGGGGGACCGTAGGGGAGGAACTACCTTGGTTACAGCGCTGTAGAGCGCGCCCGGAAACCCCGAAGCGGGTGACCGGGGCCAAAAATCCCCAAGAATTAAGCAGATGCCGAGGCGGGCCACCGCCCTCGGTGCGCATCTGCGAAAAAATCAGGCAGCGGCCGCCCGGCCGCTGACAATTGTGCGAAGGGAGCTCGAAGTGAGGAGTTTGCAGACAACCCGCAATACGGCATTCAAGGCCGTATTGCTCGCCGGCGGTGCCGGTATCGTGGCGTTGGCCCAGCCGGCGCTGGCACAGGATGTCGAACAAGAAGGCGATCCGATCGACGCAGCCGTCGTAGCCGACAGCAGCCAGGCTAGCACCGGCATCGTCGTCACCGGTTCGCGCATTCAGCGCCAGGACTTCCAGGCCAACAGCCCGATCGTGACGGTCGGCGAAGAACTGCTGCAGAATTCGAGCACGTCTTCGGTCGAGGTCAACCTCAACAAGCTGCCGCAGTTCACGCCGGAGAAGACCCCGACGCAGGGTGGCGACATCCAGGCGACCCCGACGAACACCCCGGGTTCCGCAACGGTCTCGCTGCGCGGCATCGGCTCGAACCGTAACCTCGTCCTGATCGACGGCCGCCGTGCGACCCCCGGCAACGCTTCGATGGCCGTGGACATCAACACCATCCCGTCGGCCGCCATCGAGCGCGTCGAAATCATCTCGGGCGGTGCATCGTCGACCTACGGCGCGGACGCCGTCGGCGGCGTCGTCAACTTCATCCTGAAGAAGAACTTCGAAGGCCTCGAGTTCGACGCGCAGGGCGGCATCACCGAACATGGCGATGGCGAGGAATACTCGATCAGCGGCATCATGGGCACCGACTTCGCCGATGGCCGCGGCAACATCAGCATCGCAATGTCCACGGCCGAGCGTAAGCCTTCGCTGCGCGTCGACCGCGACTACTTCCGCGACGTGATGGCCGATCCCGACGTGGGCGGTAACTACTTCTTCCCGATCTACTCGGGCATCCAGCAGACGGGCGCCAATCCTCAGTACCAGGAAGTGCTCAACAGCATGTTCCCGAACCGTCCGCCGAACACCAACGTTTCGGCGACCGGCACGCTGTACTTCCTCGGCAACACGCCGTTCACCTTCGGCAATTCGGCCGCTGGGTTCTCCGGTGTTTCGAACTTCCCGGAATCGCTGGTGGACCAGCAGCTGACCAAGCGCTCCTCGCTCGGAACGCTCAGCCAGAACTTCCAGGAAGATTACATCAACCTGCCGCTCACCCGCTACAACTTCTACCTGCGGGGAAGTTACGAGATCAACGACTGGGTGTCGGTGATCGGGCAAGGCTACTTCAACAAGAGCGAGACCGCGACGGTCCAGCAGCCCGGCCCGATCGTCGGTGGCTGGAACGTTATCGTCCCGCGTTATGCGAACGATGCGGAATACCTGCCGGCCAACCTGGTGGCGCTCCTGAACGCTCGTGGCGCTACGGTTACCCGTGGAGAAAACGAGACCGAAGCCGCCTATCAGGCTCGGATCGCTCAGGTCGGTTGCGGCGTGGGAACGCCCGACGAGAACGACTTCGTATCCGGCGCCAGCTGCGCTTACTCGCCCACCGGCTATGTGCCTGGTCTCGGCAACCGCGAGGTGTTCACCGATCAGTTCACCTACAACCTCCTCACCGGTTTCGAAGGCAACATCCCCGGTTCCGACTGGACCTGGGACGCAACGGTGCAGCGCGGTGAATCGGTCACCAACTCGCTGACCACCGGCACGGCCTCGCTCGAGCGTCTCCGCGCAGTGATGTCCGCACCTCGCTTCGGTGCCGGCTTCTCGCGCGTCGGCAACCCGACGGGCGGCGGTTTCGGCGCAAACGCGGCGACGTGCACGAGCGGTCTCAACCCGTTCGATCCGAACCTGGTCGTGTCGCAAGACTGCATCGACGCCATCGAGGCGCCGCTGAAAGAGACCGGCATCATGGTGCAGACCGTCGTGGAAGCCAACTTCCAGGGCAAGGCGTTCCAGCTCCCGGCCGGCGATGTCCGCACTGCGTTCGGTGCCACCTACCGCAAGAACGCTTACGAGTTCCTCGAGGACAACCTCAAGGAACGCGACAGCGCCTTCAACGACCAGATCCTCGGTATCTACCCTGCTCGCAGCATCGACGAGTCGATCAGCAGCAAGGAAGTCTACGGCGAAGTCTCGGTCCCGCTGATCCACGACACGCCCGGCATCCAGATGCTGGAACTGATCGGTGGTGCGCGCTACTCGGACTCCAGCCAGACCGGCGGCAGCACGACCTGGAAGATCGAAGCGAACTGGGAAGTTACCGACTGGCTCCGCTTCCGCGGCGGCTACAACAAGGCAGAGCGCGCACCGAACATCGGCGAGCTCTACTCGTTCACCCAGAACTTCGGTCTGCTGACCGGTGGTGACGCGTGCTCGATCGGCAACCCGTTCTCGTACTCGGCCAATCCGGCGAACGCGAACGGAGCGCAGGTCAGGCAGCTGTGCGCGGCCCTGATGGACAAGACCCAGATCCCGGGTCAGCCGCTCAACTCGGTGTCGTTCTACGGTAACGGTCTCTCGCCGAACGATCCGAACTACATTGCTCCTTCGGCTGGAGCGACAAGCACGTCGACCGCACCGGGCTTCGCGTTCCCCTACTTCGTGGGCAACCCGAACCTCGAGGCGGAAAAGGCGAAGACGATCACGCTGGGTGCGGTGATCGAGTCCCCGTTCTCGGGGATCTTCAACGCGATGCGCCTGACGCTCGACTACTACAACATCGAGGTTGAAGACGCGATTGGCCTGCAGTCCGGCCAGACGCTTCAGCAGCTCTGCCTCGATCCGGCGTTCAACCCGACGTTCGATCCGAACACCTTCTTCTGCAACAACTTCGCCCGCGGTACGGGCGGCGGAATCGGTGCGGTCCAGCTGGCCTACACCAACACCGGTGCGTTCAAGACCGAAGGCATCGACGCCCAGTTCGACTGGAACTTCGAAGCGGGTCCGGGCCGCGTGTCGCTGAACACAGTGTTCAACTACCTGATCTCGCTGAAGTCTTCGCCGTTCTATTCGGGCATTCCGGAAGAATCGCGGGCACCGTTCGTCGAGTACGCCGGGACCTTCCTGTCACCTGACAGCGGTCTGAGCACGAACGGCGCATACCGCTGGAAGACTTTCACCACGGTCAGCTACGCGCTGGACAGGGTGCGGGTCGGTCTGCAGTGGCAGCACCTTCCGGCGATCGACTCGGGCACGACCAACACCGGGTACCCGGCTTACGACCTGTTCAGCCTGAACAGCTCGTACGACGTGACCGAGAACGTCCGCCTGCGCTTCGGTATCGACAACCTGTTCGACAAGGCGCCGCCGTTCGGCAACGCCAACCCGAACGCAAACCCGGCGTTCTTCCAACTGCCGGGTGGTGGTCTCAACACCAACAACTACGACGCGCTGGGCCGTCGCTTCTTCGTCGGCGCGAACATGAAGTTCTAAGCCTACGTAAGAGTACGATTACCTGGGGGCCCCTCCTTCGCGGAGGGGCCCCCTTTTTCTTTGCCTGCGGTCGATCCGCAATCTGGACAAAGGGGCCCCGCCCGATCACCTTCCGGCCTGGAAAAAATCGAACGGGGAGAGGCTGCCGATGGCGCGAGTAGTCAGGGTTCATCAACTCGGAGGACCCGAGGTCCTGACCATCGACGAGATGGAGGTCGGCGATCCCGGCCCTGGCGAGGTCCGCATCCGCGTGGAGGCCGTGGGGCTCAATCGGGCCGAGGCGATGTACCGTGCAGGCCGCTACCCTGTGAAGCCGCACCTCCCCACCCTGATCGGCTACGAAGGAGTCGGCCGGATCGAGGCGCTCGGCCACGGGGTCACCAACTACAAGGAAGGGGACCGGGTCTGCGTCCTGCCGATGATCCAGCAGGGCCAGTACGGCATCTGGGCCGAGCAGGCGATCGTGCCCGCGCGCATCCTGCTGCCCGCCCCGCCCGGCCTTTCCGCGGCCGAAGCGGCATCGATCTGGATGCAGTACATGACTGCTTTCGCCTTGGTCGAAGTGGCGGACATCGGACTCGGTGATGGCGTGATCATCCGCGCGGCCTCGTCCAGCGTCGGCGTCGCAGCGATCCAGCTGGCGAACTGGGCGGGCTCCGTCCCAATTGCCGCCACGCGCACCAGCGCCAAGGCCGACGACCTGCGCCAGCAAGGCGCGGTGCATGTCGTGGCGACAGAGGAGGAGGACCTGGTCGAACGGGTGATGGAGATCACCCACGGCAAGGGCGCCTATGTCGCTTTCGACCCGGTCGGAGGGCCCTATGTGGAGACCCTGGCCGCGGCCCTGCGGCCGCGCGGCATCCTGTTCATCTATGGCGGGCTGAGCGGGCAGGACACGCCCTACCCCCACTGGCAGTGCGCCTTCAAAGGCCTGTCGATGCGCGGCTGGGTGGCCAGCGAGATCTGGAACCACCCGCACCGCTTCGACCGCGCCAGGGAGACGATCCTGGCGGGGCTGAAAGGCGGTCAACTGAAGCCGGTCATCGCCCGCCAGTTCGAAGGCCTGGAATCGCTGCGCGAGGCCAACGAATACCTCGAATCGAACGATCAGATCGGGAAGGTGGTCGTCACCTTCTGATCAGCCTGATCAGCCTGATCAGCGCTGCTGCGCCTGCTGCTCGGCCAGGATCTGGAGCAACTGGTCGAGCCGGGCCATGCGCCCCTCGATTTGCGCGCGCGCTTCGCTGCCTTCCGGAGTGCGGCCGGCCGCCTCGGCCCAGAGCCCGCGCGCGTCGGCGAAAGCGCCCGCTTGCAGCTGCGCGATGCCGACGAAGAACGGCACGCCGGGGCTCGTCGGAGCGGCGGCTTCCGCGCGCCGGTAGGCGAGCTGGGCTGCGGGCGTGATCGACCCATCCGCCTGGGCGACGAGCGCGTTGCCGAGCGCCAGCCAGGCCTCCCCGTCGTCCGGATCGGCGCGCACGGCGCTGAGGAGCATCGTGGCGGCATCGGCGAACCGATCGCGGCGGGCGAGCGCATCGGCGGTGATCAGCGCATTGTGCTGGCTCCACTGCTCCTGCGGCAGCACGGCGCGGCGCAGCTCGACGAGGCCATCGCCCTCGCCCGAAACCTCGATCTCGGCCGAGCGCGGGCTTCCCGCCATGTCCGGGTTCCCCTGCGCGGCATAGCCTGCAAGCCCGAGCACGAGCGCCGCCAGCACGCTGGTCCACGCCGCGCGCGGCAGGCGGAACAGCGCCGCCATCGCTACGAAAGCGCCCAGCGTAAGGCCGATCGCCAGAATCCAGCTCATGCGCGTTTCCTCAGGCGCCGGGCCACGACCAGCAGCGCCACGACGAACAGGACCAGCGGAAGCGCGAACAGCGGCCAGGTCGCGCTGGTCACCCGCGGCTCGTAGCTGACGTAATCGCCGTAGCGGTCGATCAACCAGTCGCGGATCTCCTCCGGCCGGTCGCCTGCCATGAGCCGGCTGCGGACCTGGTGGCGCATGTCGCCGGCCATCGGCGCGTCGCTGTCGGCGATCGACTGGCTCTGGCACTTGAGACAGCGCAACGTCTGCATCAGCGCCTGCGCCTGCGCCTCGAGCTTCGGGTCGTCGAGCTGCTGGTAGGCGTAAGGCGCCGGCGGCAGCGAATCCTGCGCGGCGACGGGCGCGGCAAGCAGTGCCATCAGCAGCGCTATCCCGGCCAGCAACGTCGTCCCGGCGAACGCCGGGACCGCTGGCCGCCCGGACCGACCCAGCGGCCAGCGGTCCCGGATCAAGTCCGGGACGACGAGTGAGGGACTCATTCCCCAGCCTCCCGCAGCTTCTCCAGCAGCTTCGGCACGTCGCTCTCGCGGATGTCGCCAATGTGCTGGTGGCGGATCACGCCTTTGCCGTCGACGACGAATGTCTCCGGAACCCCGGACGAGCCGATCAGGAACTGCACTTCCGATTTGTCATCCGCGCCGATGCGGGCGAACGGATTGCCGTAGCGTTCGAGGAACGCCGCTACGTCTTCCGGACGGTCGCGGATCGCCACGGCTACGATCGTCGCGCCCTGCCGCTCCAGTTCGGCCAAGTAAGGCGCTTCCGCCGCGCACGGCACGCACCAGCTCGCGAAGATGTTGAGCAGCTTGGGCCGGCCGTCGGCCAGGTCGGCGCTGGACAGCCCCGGGCGGATCTCGACCGCTGCCGGTAGCGCGAATTCAGGCACCGGCTTGCCGATCATCGCGCTCTGGACGAAATCGTCCTTCGGCCGCGAAAGCTGTAGCGCGAACAGGGCCAGCAGCGCGGCGAACACCGCGACGACCGCCCACAGGCCCCAGCGCAGGCGCTTCATCGCGTCGCCTCCGCGTGGCGCGCTTCGATCCGCGTGGTGGCCGAGCGGCGGCGGACATCGACGCTGACCCGCCCGATCAGCGACAGCAGTCCGCCCAGTGCGATCAGCAGACCGCCGAACCAGATCCAGGTCACGAACGGCTTCCACCACAAGTGCAGCTGCCAGCGGCCATTCTCCGCCGCCTGACCGAGCACCGCATAGAGCTGGCCGTTCCAGCGCGTCAGCAGGGCGGACTCGCTGGTCTGCTGCTGCGGCGACCAGAAGCTGCGCGACTGCGGCCTTATGACCTGCCCTTCACCGCCGTCGTAGCTGGCGGTCATTGCCGCTTCGAGCGCAGTCCAGTTCGGGCCGGCGACGGGCTCCACCCGGTCGAGCCGCACCTGCCAGGGACCGACCACTGTGGTCTCGCCCACTCTGGCGGCGCTGAGCTTCTCGATCGTGAAGGCGCTGTCGGCGGCCATGCCGAACAGGGCCACGGCGACGCCGAAGTGGGCCACGGCCATGCCCCAGACGGCGATCGGCAGTCGCCGGAGCGCGCGGCCGCGAAGGGGAAGGAAGCTGGCCACGGCGACAGTCGCCGCGAGAGCCATCCCCAGCAGCGGAAGCAGCGCGATCCCGGCAATCAGCCAGACCCCGAGCAGAACGGCTATGCCGACCGCCGCGATTATGATCACGGGCAGGCGGACCCGGGCGAAACGGTCATGCCGCCAGCGCAGCAGCGGGCCGACGGCCAGTACGACGAGCATCGGCAGGAAGAAGATCGCGCTGACCGGGTTGAAGTACGGCGGTCCGACCGACACCCGCACGTCGAACGCCTCGGTCAGCAGCGGGTAGAGCGTGCCGAGCAGCACGATGCCGAGGATCGCGGAAAGCGCCACATTATTGACCACCAGCGCGCCTTCGCGGCTGAGCAGGGAGAACCGCTTCCCTTCGGAGATCGTGTTCGCCCGCATCGCAAACAGCACCAGCGCCCCGCCGATGTACAGCGCCAGCAGCGCGAGAATGAAAGACCCGCGCTCCGGGTCGACCGCGAAAGCGTGGACGCTGGTGAGAATGCCGGAGCGGACCAGGAAGGTGCCGAGCATGCTCATCGAGAAGGCAACGACGCCGAGCATGATCGTCCAGGTGCGCAGCGCATCGCGCGAGGCAAGCACGCTGGCCGAGTGAAGCAGCGCCGTGGCGGCGAGCCAGGGCATCAGGCTGGCGTTCTCGACCGGGTCCCAGAACCACCAACCGCCCCAGCCCAGCTCGTAATAAGCCCAGTAGCTGCCTGCAGTGATCCCCAGGGTCAGGAAGATCCACGCGCCGAGCACCCACGGGCGCATGACTTTGGCGAACTCCGGCGTCACCTGCCGGGTCAGCAGAGCGCCCACGGCGAAGCTGAAGGCCACCGAGAGGCCGACATAGCCGGCGTAAAGCGTCGGCGGATGCAGCGCGAGGCCGATGTCCTGCAGCAGCGGGTTGAGGCCCATCCCTTCGGGCGGAACCGGCGAAATCCGCTCGAACGGATTGGAGGAGAACAGCAGGAAGGCGTAGAACCCGAGCCCGACGAACGCCTGCGCGCCGAGCGTCGCATGCATCGTCTTCTCAGGCAGGCGGTACTCGATCAGCGCGATCAGCGCGCCGGCCAGGGCCATGACCGTGATCCACAGCAGCATCGAGCCTTCGTGATTGCCCCAGGCACCGGCCAGCTTGAAGATCAGCGGCTTGGCCGAATGCGAGTTGCTGGCGACGAGCAGGACCGAGAGGTCCGTGCGGACGAACAGCCAGAGCAGCATGACGAAGGCGATCGTGCAAAGCAGCGCCTGGACCACTGCCGCCGGCCGCACCACTTGCGCCAGCACTTTGCCGCCCGCGGTCTGTGCCAGCGCGGCGCCGACAAGCTGCAGCACCGCCAGCGCGGCGGCGAGCCACAATGCGGCGAGGCCAAACTCGGCGATCATTCAGTGGCTTCGGCCACGGTCGCCCGCGCCTGATCCTCTGACATCTGCTCGAGCTCGCGCGGCATGTAGTTCTCGTCATGCTTGGCGAGCAGGTTGTTGGCTTTGAAAGTCCCGTCCGGCATCATTTCGCCTTCGGCGACCACGCCAGAACCTTCGGTGAACAAGTCCGGCACGATGCCGGCGAACACGACCGGCACGCGCGCCTCGCCGTCGCCGACGACGAAATGCAGCGTCACCCCATCGGATGCGGTTCGCAGCGAGCCTTGCTCGACCATTCCGCCGAGGCGCACGGCCTGGCCGGGCTCCGGCGGGTCCGAAGCGATGTCGCTGGGAACGTAGAAATAGCTCGCCTGATTGCGCAGCGCCCATGCGGCGAGGATGCCGGCTGCGACGATCGCGACCAGCGCGATGACGACCAGCACGAGCCGCTGGTGCTTCGCCTTCAAACCCGTGTTCATTTGCCGCGTGCCTTGTCCCGGCGGCGTTCGGCGCGCCGCATCGCCCACCAGCTCCACAGCACCAGCGCCAGCGTAGCGCCGACGCCGACCACGTAAGCCGCGATCACGAAAGTCCATTGGTCGAGAGCTTCGCGCATCAGACCTCCTGTGCCTTGCGGCGAAGCCGCGCCTCCGCCTGGATGTCCGCCAGCAAGGCGCGCATTCGCGCCAGCACGACACCGCCGAACAGCAGGCTGAAGCCGAGCGTCGCAGCCAGCAGGCCCCAGAGGAACGGCGCCGCCATGGCGGAGCTGCCCATGCCCAGGCTGGGAGGCTGATGCAGGCTGTTCCACCAGATCACCGAGTAGTGGATGATCGGGATGTTCACCGCACCGACAAGGCCGAAGATCGCCGGTATGCGGCTCGAGCCGCCTTCCCGCTGCACCGCGCCGGCAAGCGCGATATAGCCGATGTAGAGGAACAGCAGCACCAGCATGCTGGTCAGCCGCCCGTCCCACACCCACCAGGTGCCCCAGGCAGGACGGCCCCAGATCGATCCGGTGGCGAGGCAGACGGCGGCGAACACCGCACCCGGCACTGCCGCCCCCCGCGCGGCGAGCGCCGCAAGCGGATGGCGCCAGACGAGCTCGACCAGGCTGGCGATGGCGATGGCCGTCCACCCGCCCATGCCGAGCCAGGCAGTGGGAACGTGGATGAACAGGATGCGCACCGTTTCGCCCTGCAGCCGTTCGGCCGGGGCGAAGAACAGGCCATAGACCAGCGCGGCCGCGGTGATCGCCAGGCCCGACAGCAGCAGCACCGGCGTCAGCGGCCGGGCAATGCGCAAGAAGCGTGCGGGATTGGCGAAAGCGTGCATCGAACTGGCAAAGCTGCGCGGCAGCGAGATCCTTGGCCTTACAGCGCCCATCCGCGCTCAGGTGGCGAGGCGGCAGCGCGTCTCATAATGTTCGTCCGACAGGGTTCGAACCAGTGGTCCCCTGATCGAGGATCGGTTCAGGCCCTAGAGTATCCTAGGGTTTTCCCCCGTTACTGCATCTGCGTTGCATCGAGGGAAGTAACTCCGCTCGCGCATGCGCCATTAGGTCAGCATCGCCGGAAGCGTCAAGCAAGAGGTGTCCTCCGCGTCTAGGGTGATTTGCGTTCCTACGGGGGGCCTGTTGGACGGCAGCTTAATCCGGTGCCAGTCTGCCCGGTGCCCACGAACGTAGCGGCATGCCCGAGGGCCCGCAGCATCTCGTCCCGCGCCCGAAAACCTGAGAACAAACAGGCGCTTGCGGCTGCTCGCTGAACTCGAGTCAGTGCTCTGCGCCGTATTGTCTTCCAGACACAATTGAGCAAGAGGGCGGGCGTAACTTGGCTAGGGGGCTAAACATGCATCGATTCGTCGCGGGAGTTATCGCACTCTCCATCTCCACTGCCGCGTTCGCTGGCGATCCGTTCGACGACGCGCGGTATCATATCCGCACGAAGTCGAACGCGGATGCCATCGCGCTGATCGACAGCGGCGAATTCGACGTGAACATGCAGACCGATGAGGGCTATAGCCTCCTTCATTATGCGGCCAGCGCCGGTAACCTGGAGATGGTAAAGGCGCTGATCGCGCGTGGCGCCGATCCCACGCTCAAGGCTGCTGTAGGCGGCACTCCGTACGAGATGGCGATCGGTACCATGGTGAAGGCGGAGATCCGCAAAGCGATGACGGCTCGCGCTGCTGTATCGCCGCAGGCGCCCCGGACGACCACCCCCGCTCCGGCGGTCACGGCTCCGCAAGCCGGCCTTGGCGCCGTGCGCGCTTCCAATGGCATGTGCGAGCTCGCACGTAACAATCCGGCCAGCTCAAGCCGCTCACCCGCCATGCGTCCGTTCCTGGCCGCCAGAGACGCCATTTGGTATAATCATCCCGATGAGCTCGAAGGCTTGCTGCAGGATTGCGTTGGCCCTGCAGACGCTGACGAGTACGGTTGGACTCTCCTGCACCACGCAGCGCAGCGCGATCGTGTGCCGCTGGCGCGTATCCTCCTCGACTATGGTGCGAAGAGCGGGTCGCGAAACAAGGACGGTGAAACGGCAGCCCATCTGGCAACCTCAGCCGAGATGAAGGCACTGCTCGGATCGGACAACTCCGCGAAGGCGCCCGACAACCCCGAAGACAGGCGGAAGCTCGAGTGCCAACAGAAGTTCGCGGCCGACGCGGCGCTCGCATCCGATACCACGGGCAGGATGAGCGCCATGCGACGTTGGGAAGCTTGCCTGAAGACGGGCTTCTACTGGTAAGGCCGAGTAGGCCACAAGAAGCCACGGCAGAATCCGCACTGGCCGTGCTTCGTCAGCAGTCACATGACGAGAATGCCCCGCCGTAGTCATGGCACGACGGGGCATTGCGCTTCTGCAACGCAGACGTGGATCGACGCTGACAATGTGGTGCGCCCGACAGGATTCGAACCTGTGGCCCCCGGATTAGGAATCCGATGCTCTATCCGACTGAGCTACGGGCGCTTGGCGCGCCATTTAGGATGCGGGTGCGGGGGATGCAATCGGCGAAACGCGTGGGCGCGTGGTCAATTGCGTTCCTCGGGCGGCACCACCGGCACCAGCAAAGGGGCGATGGTTATGCCTTCCTCGACCAGTTCCATGGCCTCGTCGCGGGTCGCCTGGCCGTGGATCGGCTCCGGCTCTCGCTCCCCATAATGCATTTCCCGCGACCGTTCGGCGAAGTCGTCGCCGACCCAGGTCGAACTTTCAAGCGCCCTGGCCTGAACCTCTGCCAGCTTCACGAGCATCTCGGTCACCTCCGGCGGCAGCTTGCCCCCGGCGACCGGCTGCTTGGCGACCGACTGCTGGTTGCCCTTCCTGGGCACGGCCGGAGCCATCGGCGCCTTGCCGATCTCCGCCGAACCGCATTGCGGACAAGCGAGCAGGCCGCGGTCCTGCTGGCTGGCGTAATCCTCGGAAGAACCGAACCATCCTTCGAACTGGTGGCCGGCGTGACAGGCAAGGTCGAACACGATCATGATGCGCTCGATCTAGGGATCGCGCGGCGGTTGGCAAGGCTCGGTAATTGCGAGCGAACATCGGCGATGCGCGCGGGATCCAGGTTGACGAAACCGAGCCCGGCGGCCTCTCCGCCCATGTCGAGCAGGACCTCGCCCCAAGGATCGATCACCAGCGAGTGGCCGTAGGTCCGGCGGCCGTCCTCATGTTCACCGACTTGCGCCGCCGCGACGACGAAGGCCGATGCCTCGATCGCGCGGGTGCGCTGGAGCAAGTGCCAGTGGGCCTCGCCCGTCGGCACGGTGAAGGCGGCCGGAATTGCGATGACATCGCAGGACTGGCGCCCCAGTTCCTCGAACAGCGCAGGAAAGCGAACATCGTAGCAGATCGTCAGGCCGAGCTTCCCGATCGGCGTCTCGGCCGTGACGACCGCCTCGCCGGGAGCATAGGCGGCGGACTCGCGCCAGCTCTCCCCGTTCGCCAGCGTGACGTCGAACATGTGGATCTTGTCGTAGCGGGCGGCGATCGCGCCGCTGCCGTCGATCAGGAACGAGCGATTGGCCCAGCGGCCGTCCTCGCGCTGCACCGCCAGCGAGCCGAGCGCGATCCACATTCCGTTCGCAGCGGCCGCGTCGCGCACCGCGGCGAGCACGACGTCCTCGCTCTCCGGCCGGATGTTCCCGGCCGCACGCGTGCGGTCGCGGTCGAGCATTCCGGACATCTCGGGGGTGAACAGCATCGCCGCTCCGCCCTCTGCGGCCTGTCCGGCCGCGCTGACGAGGGTCTCCGCGTTGGCCGCGGGGTCGACGCCGCTGGTCATTTGCAGGATGGCGATGCGGCTCATGGCCCGGGTCGTAGTCAGATGCCGAGCAGGCTGTCCAGCTTGCCCTGCCGTTCCAGTGCGGCGAGATCGTCGCTGCCGCCCACCGGCTTGCCGTCGATGAACACCTGCGGCACGGTCATGGCGCCGGGCGCGCGCTGGCGCATCTCTTCGCCCTTCGCCCCGTCCATAGTGATGTCGTACTCGGTGAACCCGACGCCCTTCTGCTCGAGCAATCGCTTGGCGCGCACGCAGTAGCCGCAGAACATCTTGGTGTAGATTTCGACCTTCGCAACCACGGTTGTTTCGTCCTTTCCGCTGGGCGCCCTCACCTCTTGAACGGTGCACGCGTTATCATATCTATTTTCTGTCGCCAGGCTCCGTCGCGGGCATGGCGGCAGATGGGGGTGCCGATTGCGGGCCCCCGCGTGTCAAATTGCTCAACGGAGGATTTGTTTCGATGAACCGCTTTGACTTTACCCCCTATCGCCGTTCGACGGTGGGCTTCGATCGCCTGTTCGACCTGCTCGAAAACCAGGTGCGCAACAACACCGGCGACAACTACCCGCCGTTCAACATCGAGCGCCGCGGCGAGGACAGCTATCGCATCACCCTGGCGGTCGCCGGCTTCAAGCCCGACGACCTGGAGATCACCGCGCAGCAGAACTTGCTCGTGGTCCAGGGCAAGAAGCGCGAAGAGCAGGAGGAAGGCGAGATGCTCCACCTGGGCATCGCCAACCGTGGGTTCGAACGCCGCTTCGAACTGGCCGACTTCGTGCGAGTCGATAATGCCGACCTGGCCGACGGGCTGCTGGTGATCGATCTCGTCCGCGAGGTTCCGGAAGCCATGAAGCCGAAAAAGATCCTGCTTCCGGGCCAGCAGAAGCTCGAAGTCGTGGAGCACCAGGAGCGGCAGGCCGACGCCGCCTGATCGGCCGGCCTTCGCTACCCAAGCTCCGGAATTCGGGGGCGGAACCGCAAGGCTCCGCCCCCTCGACGCGTAAGCGCCGATCCGCCCCCCAAAATGGCCGACCGGGTCGCAGAAGACGGCCAGTCCAAGCGGCGAACTGCTCGGACGCCCTGATTTTTCGGAGTGTCAGGCGCCCTCCCCCGTGCCGCGTAGGCACGGGTATCTCGGTGCGACCCGAATTCGTGCGCTAAGTCCGCGCGGGCAAGGAACGCAAGCGATTTCGCTCAACCGAGCGGAAGTGTCTCGCTTTTAGACAAGTCGGGACTGGGCAAGCGCTGCGGCGATGAAGCCGGAAAACAGCGGATGCGGGTCGAACGGCTTGCTCTTCAGCTCCGGGTGGAACTGCACGCCGACGAACCAGGGATGGTCCGGCCGCTCGACGATTTCGGGCAGCAGGCCGTCGGGCGACATGCCGGAAAAGATCAGCCCCTGCTTCTCGAGCAGGTCGCGATAGGCCGAGTTGACCTCGTAGCGGTGGCGGTGGCGTTCGAAGATCTCGGTCGCCCCGCCGTAGATCTGGGAGACATGGCTGTTGCCGGCCAGCTTCGCCTCGTAGGCGCCGAGCCGCATGGTGCCGCCGAGATCGCCCTCCGCGGACCGCTGCTGCAGCCCTTCCTTGCTCATCCATTCGGTGATGATGCCCACCACCGGCGCCTCGGTCGGGCCGAACTCGGTGGAGGAGGCTTCCTCGTGGCCGGCGGCGCGCGCGCCTTCGATGCATGCCATCTGCATGCCCAGACAAATGCCGAAGAACGGCACCTTGCGTTCCCGCGCGAAGCGGACGCTGGCGATCTTGCCCTCGGAGCCGCGCTCCCCGAACCCGCCGGGCACGAGGATCGCGTGCATCGGTTCGAGCTGGGCGGCGATGTCCGCTTCGTCCTGCTCGAACACCTCGGCGTCGATCCAGCGGATGTTGACCTTGACCCGGTTGGCCAGGCCGCCGTGGACCAGCGCTTCGTTGAGCGACTTGTAGGCGTCAGGCAGGCCGACGTACTTGCCGACGACGCCAATCGTCACTTCGCCTTCCGGGTTGAAGTAGCGCTCGGTCACGTCGTGCCAGCGGGTCAGGTCCGGTTCGGGCGCGTCGGTGATGCCGAAGCCGCGCAGGACTTCGGAGTCGAGCCCTTCCTGGTGGTACTGCAGCGGCACGGAGTAGATCGAGCGGGCGTCGAGCGCGGGAATGACCGCTTCGGCGCGCACGTTGCAGAACTGCGCGATCTTGCGCCGCTCGGTGTCCGGCAGCGGATGCTCGGTGCGGCACAGCAGGACGTCGGGCTTGATGCCGAGCGAAGCCAGCTCGCGAACGGAGTGCTGCGTCGGCTTGGTCTTCAGCTCGCCCGCCGCCGCGATGTACGGCACCAGCGTCACATGCACGCTCAGCGTCTGCAGCGGCTCGAGCTCGTTCCTGAGCTGGCGGATCGCCTCCATGAACGGAAGGCTCTCGATATCGCCGACGGTGCCGCCGATCTCGCACAGGATGAAGTCGTGACCGTCGGTATCGGCCAGCGCGAACTGCTTGATCGCGTCGGTCACGTGCGGGATCACCTGCACGGTCGCGCCGAGATAGTCGCCGCGCCGCTCGCGGGCGATGATCTGCTGATAAATGCGGCCGGAGGTGACGTTGTCGCTCTGCCGGGCGGAGACGCCGGTGAAGCGCTCGTAGTGACCGAGGTCGAGATCGGTCTCGGCCCCGTCGTCGGTCACATAGACCTCGCCGTGCTGATAGGGGCTCATGGTCCCGGGATCGACGTTGAGATAGGGGTCGAACTTACGAATGCGGACTTTGTAGCCGCGCGCCTGCAGCAACGCCGCGAGGCTTGCCGCCATGAGACCCTTGCCGAGCGATGAGACCACGCCGCCGGTAATGAAAATGAACCGCGCCATGGGAGGTGGGCCCTACGCCCGCTTTCGGATTCGGCGCAAGCGATTGCTTGCGGATTTACACAGGGTTGCGAACTTGGAAGCGCTTACTGCGCGACGTCGGCCAGTGGATCGTCCTGCGCCGGCTGGGCGGGAGCGGCCGGAGCCTGCTGCGCGCCGGCGGCCGGGACCTGGATCCGCTCGAGCGAATCGTCGATCTCGCGCTCCGACGTGGTTTCCACCGCAACCGCGGCCATCACGATGGCGAGGACCACGAATGTGACCGCGAGCCATTTGGTGGAGCGGGTCAGGAAGTCCGCCGCGCCGCGCGCCGACATCAGGCCGCCGGGGCTGCCACCGCCGCCGATCCCCAGGCCGCCGCCTTCGGAACGCTGCATCAGCACGAGGCCGACGAGCGCTGCGGCGATGATCGCCTGGACGACGGTGAGGAACAGGAAAAGGCTCATAGCCGAAATACTCGCAAGCTTGCAGTCGCCGCGCGAGATAGCGAGCGCGGCGCTGCTTTACAATCTCAGGCTTCCAGAGCCTCGTGCGCTGCGGCGACAATGCCGAGGAAGCTTTCGGCCGTCAGGCTTGCGCCGCCGACAAGGGCGCCGCCCACTTCGTCCGCCGCCAGCAACACACCGGCATTGTCCGGCTTGACCGAACCGCCGTAAAGAATGCGCACCGAGGCGCCGTCTTCGCCATAGAGTGAAACGAGCTTCGCACGGATGGCGCGGTGCATCGCGCCGATGTCCTCGACCGTCGGGGTGCGGCCCGTGCCGATCGCCCAGACCGGCTCGTAAGCCACGGTGACTTTGGCCACGGCGCCATCGGCCTGCGGAAGCGAGCCTTCGAGCTGACGGGCAACGACCGCCTCCGCCTCGCCGGCATCGCGCTGCGCTTCGGTTTCCCCGACGCAGACGATCACGTTCAGGCCCACCGACAGGGCGGATTCCGCCTTGGCGCGCACGTCGGCATCGGTTTCGCCATGATCGGCGCGGCGTTCGCTGTGGCCGACGATCACGAAACCGGCGCCGGAATCCTTGATCATCGCCGCGGAGATGTCGCCAGTGTGCGCGCCACCTTCGGCGGCATGGCAATCCTGCGCGCCGACGCCGATCAGCGAGGCTTCCTTGCGGGTGGCGTGGATCAGGGTGAACGGCGGCGCCAGGGCGACTTCGACCTTCATGAGCCGTTCGGCGGCGCGATCGATCGCGCGCGCTTCCGACAGCATCGCACGGGTGCCGTGCATCTTCCAGTTACCGACGATGTAGGGACGTTCAGACATGTTGCCTTAGAAACAGACCATTGGAAAAGCCTGACAGCCAGGCGGGATGAGGCGCGCTAATCGGCAAGGCCCCGCTTGTCAAAGTCGCATTTCCACAGAGTGGGAAAGGCGCGGCGAACTGTTGCCGCAGCGCCGCAGCGGGGATATGGCGCCATCCGTTCCTGATACGCCGTTCCTCATGATGAAGTGGCCCGATGCTGCAATTTTTCCGAAATTTCTTCAAATCCAAGCTCGGTGTTCCGGTGATGCTGGCGTTCCTGGTGCTGATCGGCCTGGCCTTCGCCAGCGCCGACGTCGCCAACACCGGCACCTTCGGGGGCGTTTCGGGCGGCGACCGGGTCGCGGTGGTTGGCGACCAGCGGATCAGCACCGCGGATCTCGCCGCGGCGATGACCGCCGCGCTGGATAACGAAAAGCAGCAGAACCCCACGCTGACGATGCAGGCGTTCATCGCCCAGGGCGGCATGGACCGGGTCCTGAACGAACTGCTGCAGCGCACGGCGATCTCCGAGTACGCCCGCAAGCACGGCCTGCGCGCCGGCGACCGGCTGATCGACAGCGAACTGGTCCAGATCCCCGCCTTCCGCGGCGCGGACGGGAAGTTCGACAACGAAGCCTTCCAGGCAGTGCTGCGCCAGCGCGGCCTGTCCGAGGCGCTGGTGCGGCAGGACATTGCCGCCGGGCTGTTCGCGCGGCAAGTCCTGCTTCCGGCGACGTTCGGCACGGCCGTGCCGGAAAGCCTGGCGCAGCGTTACGCCCGTCTCTTGCGTGAACGCCGCCAGGGATCGATCGCCGTGCTCCCCAGCACCGCGTTCGCACCGGAGGGCGCCCCCACGGCCGAGCAGCTGCAGGCCTACTACCGCGAGAACAACAGCGACTATATCCGGCCCGAACGGCGCGTAATCAGCTACGCCACGTTCGGCGAGGAAGTGCTTGGCGATACGCCCGCGCCGACCGATGCGCAGATTGCCGCGCGCTACGAACAGAACCGCGAGCAATACGCGGCCAGCGAAAGCCGCACTTTCACCCAGCTCGTCGTGCCGACCCAGGCCGCGGCCAAGGCGGTCGCCGACAGGGTCGCCGCCGGTACCTCCCTGGCCGCAGCGGCGAGCGCCAGCGGCCTCGCCACCACCACCGTAGGTCCGGTGACGAAGGCCGCGTTCGCGGCGCAGACTTCTCAGGCCGTGGCCGATGCGGCGTTCGCTGCCGGCCAGGGCGCAGTCGCCGCCCCGGCGCGCGGCGGGCTGGGCTGGTATGTCCTGCGGGTCGACCAGATCGACCGGAAGCCGGCGCGCAGCCTGGCGGACGTGCGCGGCGAGATCGCCGAATCGCTCGCCGCCGAACTGCGCCGCACCGCGTTTCTCGATATCGCCGCGCGGATCGAGGAACAGCTCGAGGAGGGCGGCAGCCTGGCCGAGGTCGCAGACGAGCTGAACCTCGAACTCCAGACCACCCGCCCGCTGACTGCCGATGGGCGCGTCTACGGCACGGACGAAACCGCTCCGCCGGTTCTCGCTCCGGCCCTGCGCACCGCGTTCGACATGGAGGAGGAAGAGCCGCAGCTGGCCGAAGTCGAGCCCGGCAAGACGTTCCTGGTCTTCGGCGTGACCGACATCACGCCCTCGGCGCCCGCGCCGCTCGCCCAGATCCGCGAGGACGTGATCGCCGACTGGCGCCGCAGCGTCGGCTCTGAACGGGCCAAGGCTGCGGCCCAGCGGGTCCTGCAGCGGGTTCAGAAGGGCCAGGCCCTTGCCGCTGCGCTCGCGGCCGAGAAGGTCCAGCTCCCGCCGATCGACCCGGTGAACATGGGGCGTGAGGAACTCGCCCAAGCCCAGCAGGTCCCGCCGGTGCTCGCGCTGCTGTTCAGCATGGCCAAGGGCACGGTGAAGCGGCTCGAAGCGCCGCAGGACAACGGCTGGTTCGTGGTCCAGCTCGATCAGGTCACGGTCCCGGAGATGGAGCGGCAGGATCCGCTGGTCGGCGCGACCCGGCAGCAGCTGGCCGGCGTGTTCGGCGAGGAATATGCCGAGCAGCTGGTGAAGGCGGCGCAGCGCGAAGTCGGCGTGGAGCGCAACCAGGAAGCGATCGACGCGGTGGCGAGGCAGCTCACCGGCCAGACCGAGTAGGACCCCTACTCTGTCCGGTCCCCTGCCCGATAACGCCGCGGCTGCCCGCAAGCAGCTGGCGGAAGGCCGCCCCGCGCTGGTCTGGCGCCGGCTGATCGCCGACACCGAAACGCCAGTGGGCGCCGCGCTCAAGCTGATCGAGCCGGGCCGCGGCGATTTCCTGCTCGAATCCGTCGAAGGCGGCGAGGTGCGCGGACGCTACAGCCTGCTCGGGATCGATCCCGATCTCGTGTTCCGCGCCACCGGCCGCGAATGCGAGGTCAACCGCCGCTGGCGGCAGGATCGCGAGAGCTTCGAGCCGCTGGCCGGCGACAGCCTCACCGAACTGCGCGCGCTGGTGCAGGCCTGCCGCATCGACGTGCCGCAAGACCTGCCGCCGATCGCCTGCCTGGTCGGCTATTTCGGTTACGAGACGATCGGCCTGGTCGAGAAGCTGCCGCGCGCGCCGCAGGGCGAACTGGCCCTGCCCGACATGCTGTTCGTGCGCCCGACGACGATCCTGGTGTTCGACAACCTGTCCGACGAGCTGTTCTGCATCGCGCCCCTGTGGGCAGACGGGACCGATCCGGACCGCGCGCTGGAAGCTGCGGCGGAGCGCATCGACATCGTGTTGCGCAAGCTGGCTCAGGCCGCTCCGCCGGCGGTCCGGGACGCAAGCCTGCCCGACATGGCCCTCGCGCCCGTGATGAACGGCAGCGACTACGAGGCGATGGTGCTCAAGGCGAAGGACTACATCGCCGCCGGAGACATCTTCCAGGTCGTGCTGGCGCAGCGCTTCACCTGCCCCTTCCCGCTGCCGCCGTTCGCGCTCTACCGGGCGCTGCGGCGCGTGAACCCCTCGCCGTTCCTCTATTTTCTCGACCTTCCCGGCTTCGCCGTGGTCGGCTCGAGCCCGGAGATACTCGTCCGCGTGCGCGACGGCGAAGTGACGATCCGCCCGATCGCCGGCACGCGCCCGCGCGGCGCCACGCGGCAGGAAGACGATGCGGCCGAGCAGAGCCTGCTGGCCGATCCCAAGGAATGCGCCGAGCACCTGATGCTGCTCGACCTCGGCCGCAACGACGTCGGCCGGGTGGCCGCGGCGGACAGCGTCAAGGTCACCGCCAGCTTCACCGTCGAGCGCTACAGCCACGTGATGCACATCGTCAGCAATGTGGTTGGGCGGCTCGATCCTTCGAAGGACGCGCTCGACGCGCTGTTCGCCGGCTTCCCGGCGGGTACGGTCTCCGGCGCCCCCAAAGTCCGCGCCTGCCAGATCATCGCCGAGCTGGAGCCGGAGACCCGCGGGCCTTACGCCGGCGGCGTCGGCTATTTCGCGCCGGACGGTTCGGTGGATAGCTGCATCGTCCTGCGTACGGCCGTGGTGAAGGACGGCATGATGCACGTCCAGGCCGGCGCCGGGATCGTCGCCGACAGCGACCCGGCCTACGAGCAGCGGGAATGCGAGGCCAAGGCCGGCGCCCTCATCGCCGCCGCCCGCGAGGCGGCGCGCGTGGCCGGCGAGCCGGATTTCGGCCAGTGAGCCCCTTGATCGTACCCGAGAAACGGGCAAAGGCGACGCCGGAAAAGAGCGCCCCATGATCCTGGTCATCGACAACTACGACAGCTTCACCTTCAACCTGGTCCACTACGTGATGGAACTGGGCGCCGAGGTGCGGGTCGTGCGCAACGATGCGATCACCGCCGCCGAAGCGCTCGCCACCGGCGCCGCGGGGATCCTGATTTCGCCCGGTCCGTGCACGCCGAACGAAGCGGGCGTTAGCCTGGAGCTCGTCGCCGCCTGTGCGGAAGCGAAGCGGCCGCTGCTCGGCGTGTGCCTCGGGCATCAGGCGATCGGGCAGCATTTCGGCGGCCGGGTTACCCGCGGCGGGCTGATGCACGGCAAGACTTCGCCGGTCGATCATGACGGCACCGGCGTGTTCGCCGGGCTGCCCTGCCCGTTCACCGCCACGCGCTATCACTCGCTGATCGTCGACGAGATCCCCGATTGCCTGGTGGTCAACGCCACCAGCGAGACGCCCGGGCTCGACGGCACCAGCGTGATGGGCTTCCGCCACTTGGAGCTGCCGATCCACGGCGTGCAGTTCCACCCGGAAAGCATCGCCACCGAATACGGGCACGAGCTGCTCGCCAACTTCCTGGCGATCTGCGGCATCGAGGCGAAACGGGCCGCAGCATGAGCGCGCTGCCCGGCGTCGAGCCGCACCTCACCGAGGAAGAGGCCGAGGAGGTCTTCGCCCTGATGCTCGACGGCAAAGTGGCCGACGACGACATCGAAGCGTTCCTTTCCGCTTTGGCCGACCGCGGCGAAACCGCCACCGAAATCACCGGCGCCGCCCGCGCCTTGCGCGCCCGCCTGATCCCGATCGAGGCGCCGGCCAACGCGATCGACGTCTGCGGCACCGGCGGAGACGGGCACCACACGCTGAATGTCTCCACCGCAGTCAGCCTCGTGGTCGCAGCCTGCGGCGTTCCGGTCGCCAAGCACGGCAACCGCGCGGCGAGCTCGAAAGCCGGCGCCGCTGACACCCTCGAGGCGCTCGGCCTCGACATGGAGGCCGCCGGCCGCACCGCCGAGATGACCTTGCGCGAGATCGGCATCTGCTTCCTGTTCGCCGCCAACCACCACCCGGCGATGCGGCGCATCCAGCCCATCCGCAAGAAGATCGGCAAGCGCACGATCTTCAACCTCATGGGCCCGCTGTCGAACCCTGCGCACGTGAAAAACCAGCTCATCGGCATCGCCCGCCCCGGCTACGTGCCGATCTACGCCGAAGCGATGGCCCGGCTCGGCACCGAGCGTTCGTTCATCGTCTCGGGCGACGAGGGCCTGGACGAACTGAGCCTCTCCGGCGGCAACGAGTGGGCCGAGGTGATCGGCAACGATTTCGAGATGCACCGCATCGATGCCTCGGTGGCCGGTCTGGAGCACGCACCCGTCGAAGCGATCCGCGGCGGCGATGCGGCGCACAACGCGGCGGCGCTGAGGGCGCTGCTGATAGGCACGCCCGGTCCCTATCGCGATGCCGTGCTGTTCAACGCCGCCGGCGCTCTGATGGTGGCGGGCGAAGTGCGGACCTGGGCCGAGGGTGTCGAGGAAGCCGCCGAAGCTCTGGACAAAGGTCTGGCGAAGGCGCTGCTCGACTGCTGGATTGATACCGTCTCCAAAGTCTGAGCCCCACCGTCCCGTTCGCCCTGAGCTTGTCGAAGGGCGGTTTTTCAGCCAAGCGCCGCACCGGCAAACAAGGGCCGGGGCTTCGACAAGCTCAGCCCGAACGGAGTCAAGGATTGGACAAGCTCGCGGAAATCTGCGCCACCAAGCGCGACGAAGTCATGGCCCGCAAGGCATTGGCGACATTGGACGATTTGGACCGCGATGCCGCCTCGGCGACGCCGCCGCGGGGCTTCCGCAAGGCGTTGGAAGCCAAGGCCGCAGCGGGTTTCGGCCTGATTGCCGAGATCAAGAAAGCCTCACCCTCGAAGGGGCTGATCCGGGCCGATTTCCGACCGGCCGAACACGCCGTCGCCTACGAGCGCGGCGGCGCGGCATGTCTCTCCGTGCTGACGGATGAGCCATATTTTCAAGGACATGAGGACTACCTCATGGACGCCCGCGCGGCCTGCACCCTGCCGGTTCTGCGCAAGGACTTCATGGTCGATCCCTGGCAAGTCGCCGAAGCCCGCGCGATCGGCGCCGACGCGATCCTGATCATCGTCGCCGCCCTCGACGATGCGCTGATGGCGGAGATCGAAGCCGCCGCGATCGAGCGCGGAATGGACGTGCTGGTCGAGGTGCACGACGAGCGCGAGATGGAGCGCGCGGCCCTGCTTCGCTCGCGGTTGATCGGCGTAAACAATCGTGATCTCAAGACCTTCCGCACCGATCTTGCGACGACAGAGCGGCTCGCGCCGCTAGCGCCCGAAGGCACGCTGCTGGTCGGCGAGAGCGGCATCAACAGCCACGCCGACTGTGTGCGGCTGTCGCAAGCCGGCGTGCGCTGCCTCCTCGTCGGCGAGAGCCTGATGCGGCAACCCGACGTCGAAGCGGCAACGCGCCAGCTGCTCCAGGGCTAAGGCCGGCGGATCAGGTCTCTTCGTCGACCTCTTCGCCGACCGATTCAACGTCTTCGCCGAAGCCTTCCACCGTGTTGCAGGCCGAAGCGGCCAAGGCGAAAACACCTGCCGCGAACGCGGCGACAAACTTGCGAGCCATGATACTCTCCTGAAATCGTGGTCTAACGGATCAATCCCGCTGGCCCGGAGCCGTTCCGGCGGAGTGCGGTTCGGCGCGACAATCCGCCGCGGATATGGGATGATCTCCGCCGACGGAGCAGCTAGCCTGCACGAACAACGGGGAGGAACACGATGAGCGGACTTTTCAACGCGGTCATGCGGATTGTCAGCACCTTGCTCGGAGTCCTGATGGTTTGCATGGGGGCGGTGTGGATCCTCCAGGGCCTGAACGTCGCGTTCCTCGAAAGCTTCATGGCCGGCGATCCCAAGTGGGCGCTGTTCGGCGCGATCCTGCTGCTGTTCGGTATCGGCCAGGTCGTCTGGAGCCTGACGCGCAAGCGCTGAACCTTCCCTGCCGCGCACCGCTCCGGTAAAGGCGCGGCATGCACGTGACACATGACGCAAGCGCCGCCGCGGCGCCGGAGATCGCCTTCGACCAGTTCCTGGCAGTGGACATCCGCGTGGGCACCATCGTTTCCGCGGAGCCCTTCCCCGAAGCCCGGAAGCCGGCGCTGAAGCTGACCATCGACTTCGGGCCAGTGATCGGCCGCAAGCGCTCCTCGGCCCAGATCACCGAGAACTACGAGCCGGCGGCGCTGATTGGCCGGCAAGTCGCGGCCGTGGTCAACTTCCCGCCGCGCCAGATCGGCCCGATGATGTCCGAAGTGCTGACCCTCGGCTTTCCGGACGAGCACGGGCATGTCGTGCTGCTCGAGCCGTCGCAGGCGGTGCCGGACGGCGGAAGGCTGTTCTGAGCGCCGGCAGGTCTGTCCTGCCGGAGCCGTTTCTGCCATGGGACCGCCATGAACAAGCATCCTCAAATCACGCCGCAGGCCGCCGGATGAGCGGGCTGACCCACCTCGACGCACAAGGCGCCGCGCGCATGGTCGACGTCGGCGGCAAACCGGAAACGGCCCGGTCGGCCACGGCGACGGGGCGCATCAGCATGTCGGCCGAGGCGCTGAGCGCGGTCCGGGAGGGCAGCGGCTCCAAGGGCGATGTGCTCGCCGCGGCGCGGATCGCCGGGATCATGGCGGCGAAGAAGACCGGCGAGCTGATTCCGCTGTGCCATCCGCTCTCGCTCGACGCGGTGCGGGTCGAGTTCGCCTTCGAGGAGGACGCGGTGCGCGCCACGGCGACAGCCTCGCTGACCGGCAAGACGGGCGTGGAAATGGAGGCGATGACAGCCACTTCCATCGCGCTCCTGACGATCTACGACATGGCCAAGGCGCTCGACAAGGGCATGGTGATCGAGGAGGTTCGGCTCCTCGAGAAGACCGGCGGCAAGAGCGGCACCTGGCGCGCGGGCGAATGAATCCGCCGCCGCCCCTGCCGCTGGCGGAGGCGCAGGCGCGGCTCCTGGCGCAAGTCGAGCCGCTGCCCGCGCGGGTGATCCCGGCAGAGCAGGCGGTCAGCCGCTACCTCGGTGCACCGCTGCTCGCCGCCCGCACCCAGCCCGCGGCCGATCTCTCGGCGATGGACGGTTATGCGGTGCTGGCCGAGGACCTCGCCGGCCCCTGGCAAATCATCGGCGAAAGCGCGGCGGGCCACCCGTTCGCCGGAACGCTGCGCAACGGAGAAGCCGTGCGCATCTCCACCGGCGCGCTGATGCCCGCCGGTGACTGCGCGGTTCTGCTGCAGGAGAACGCCGCGCGCAACGGGGCTCGCCTGGCGCTCAACGGCGAGGGCGAGCCGACCCCGCGCCACATCCGCCGCACCGGCTTCGACTTCCGCCAGGGCGACCAGATCCTCCGCGCAGGTGCCCGCATCGGCCCGGCCCAGCTGGCACTGGCGATCGCCGCCGGGCATTCCCGCCTGCCGGTCCGCGCGCTGCCCAGGCTCGCCATTCTCGACAGCGGTGATGAACTCGCCGCCGATCCCGCCGGGTGCGCACCCCACCAGATCCCGGCGAGCAACGGCGCGATGCTGGCGACGATGACCGCGCCTTACGCCGGCACCATCGAGCGCCTCGGGCCAGTTCCGGACCGAATGGAGGCGATCCTCGCCGCGCTCGACCGGGCGGCCGAGGCCGACGTGATCGTCACCAGCGGCGGCGCTTCGGTGGGCGACCACGACCTGGTGCGTCCGGCGCTCGAGCAATGGGGCGCCAAACTCGACTTCTGGCGCGTGGCGATGAAGCCGGGCAAGCCCTTGCTGGTCGCCCGGCGCGGCGGGCAATGGGTGATCGGGCTACCGGGCAATCCTGTGTCGAGCTATGTCACCGCCTTTCTGTTCCTGCTGCCGCTGCTGCGGGCCCTGGCCGGATCAGGCGAGCCGCTGCCCCGCTGCGCAACAATGCGCCTGGGCGCGCCATTCCCGGCGACGGGCGACCGCATGGAGTTCGTCCGCGCCCGGCTGGAAGGCGGCGCACTCGTGCCCGTGGCGGAGCAGGACAGCAGCGCCCTGGCCGCGCTCGCCCTGGCGGATGCCCTTGTCGAGCGGCCGGCGAATTCGCCCTCTGCGCTGGCCGGCGATCCCGTGCCCGCCTACTGGATCGGGCACGGCGGAACTGCTTGACATGTAGGATTTCGTTGCCTAATTGTTCCACGTTCGTTCCCGAAATGGAACATTTGCGGAGGGCCCACCGATGTTGACTGCCAAGCAGCATGAACTTCTGCTGTTCATCCAGCGCAAGCTGGAGGACTCGGGGATCTCACCCTCTTTCGAAGAGATGAAGGAAGCGCTCGACCTGAAGAGCAAGTCGGGGGTCCACCGGCTGATCTCCGCGCTCGAGGAACGCGGCTTCATCCGCCGCCTGCCCAACAGGGCGCGTGCGCTCGAAGTGCTGCGCCAGCCCGAGGATGCGACCACCGGCAAGCGGGCTCCGGCCAACACCAACGACACAGTAACACGGGTCACCGCCCCGCCCCGCCCGCAGCCGTTCGCCGCCAATGACGTCATCGAGATCCCACTCCACGGCCGCATCGCCGCCGGCGTCCCGATCGAGGCGCTGGAAAGCGACCGCATGCTGCCCGTCCCAGCGGCGCTGCTCGGCGCCGGCGATCACTATGCGCTCGAAGTGTCCGGGGACTCGATGATCGAAGCCGGCATCTTCGACGGCGACTATGCCCTGGTGAAGCGGACCGACACCGCCCGCGACGGGGAGATCGTCGTCGCCCTCGTCCGCAACGAGGAAGCGACCCTCAAGTATCTCCGCCGCGAAAACGGCAAGATCCGCCTCGACCCCGCCAACGCCGCCTACGACGCGCAGATCTACCTGCCGGAAGAAGTCCAGGTCCAGGGCAAGCTCGCCGGGCTGCTGCGCCGGTACCACTGAGCTCGAGACGCGGCGGGAGCGTTGGTGGCTGTAGGTGCCCCACCCCATCTCCCCTCATGCCCTCATCCGTCATGCCGAACTTGTTTCAGCATCCATTTCGCGGCCCGCGCTGGGCTGTCAGGAGCGGGCGGTCGTCGCAGCTCGTTCCAGGAGCGCCGGGGTACGCGGCAAGATGGACCCTGAAACAAGATCAGGGTGACGTCGGGAAGTGGGGACGAGGACGGTGGCGGATTGGACCGGCGGTGCTGCTGATGATCTCCCTGGTTGCCCGCATCGCCATGCTGAACTTGTTTCGGCATCTATCCGCCCGCTCGCGCTGCGCAGTGGGAGGTGGGGCACCCTCGCCGAGTTACCGGAATAGCGGCGCGTGCTGGTACATGGACCCTGAAACGAGGTCAGGATGACGTTGGGGGGTTACGGGAAGAGGGTGGCAAACTGGGGTGGGCGGTGCTGATGCTCGCGCCTGCTTATCCCCATCCGTCATGCTGAACTTGGTTCAGCATCCATTTGTCGGCTCGCTGTGCGCGGTGGGCAAGACCGGAGTGGCGGTGTGCCCGTACCAAGGATGCATGGTCGAGGCCTGGTGCCGAACTTAACCTGATGTGAATTGTCCGGGGGCGTAGGTACTGGCACTATGGGTTTACCGGCTGATTCGTGAGGCCGGCATGGGGGGCTCACTTGCACATCAACTTCCGCATGTTTGCATGCCTGGTCGCGCCGTGTCTGCTTCTGGCGACGGCGGCTCCGGCTATCGCTCAGGAAAAAACCGGTATCAAGGAGGGCTTCGTCCTGAAGCCCGGCTCTGCCCGCATCGCGATGCTGGAGCCGAGCGTCCGCGTCGGGGAACAGTCTACCGGCGGCATGTTCGAGCCCAACGCCGACTGGACCGACCAGGCGAAGGAAAACATCGAGCAGCAGTTGCGCGCATCTCAGGCGAACCTCGGCAATGAGATCGTGCGGCTCGACATCGACACGATCCCGGAAGGCAAGGAGCTGACCCGCTACCATTCGCTTTTCGGTGCCGTTGCCGACTCCGTGATCGAGTACCAGTTCTTCAAAGGGAACCGACTGCCTTCCAAGAAGCGCAGCGAGGCGTTCGAATGGTCCGTCGGGACCGATCTTAGGAAGATCGAGGCGCTCAAGGGCTACGACTATATCCTGCTGGTCCGGACCAAGGACGCTTACGGCTCGACCGGGCGGAAGCTGCTGCAGGCAGCCGGGTTCCTCGCGGCGGCGTTCACCGGCTTCGGCACCGTCGTTTCGTCCGGCGAGCATACCGGGATGGCCGGGCTCGTCGACATCGAGACGGGGGACCTGGTTTGGCTCAATGCCGACCTCGCCATGGGGGGCGACGTTCGCACCGCAGAAGGTGCCGAAAAGCGCGTGGGGCAATTGCTGGAAGGCTTTCCGGGGGCGCCGGGGGCAGTCCAATGAACCGGCCGCTCCTCGCTGCGGCGGGCGCACTTCTGATCTCCACTGGCGCGGCTGCGAAGGAACAGCCCCTGCCACCGTTCACGCTAGGCTATGAACCGCAGACCGTCGACGAGCGCGGGATGTGGAGCGAGGCCGACGAATGGGAGAAAAGTGTCAAGTCCTCGACCCTGCGGGTCGATGACGAGGGATTGAACGCGTACGTCAGGGAAGTGCTTTGCAAGACCGTGGGCACCGACCGGTGTGACGGCGTTCGCGTTTATGTTCTGAACATCCCGGCCTTCAACGCCACGATGTCGCCCAACGGGATGATGATGGTCTGGACCGGTCTCTTGTTGCGCGCCCGCAGCGAGGCCGAGCTGGGTGCTGTGCTAGGGCACGAGTTCGCGCACTTCGAACTGCGCCATTCCCTAAAGGGCTTCCAGGCAAGGCGGTCGGCGAGCGATGTCCTGGCCTGGACACAGGTTCTGGGGAACGCTCTCCAGGTGGACACGCGGAACAGCCAGTTCTCGCTGATCGGCTCGTTGTTTCGGTTCAATCGTGAGCAGGAGAAGGAGGCCGACCTTCTCGGACTCGATTACCTGGCCCAGTCGAAATACCCGAGCCGCTCCGCATCCGAAGTGTGGCAGCACCTTATGGAGGAAGCCGACGCGACTGCAACGGGGCGCAAGATCAAGAAGCGCCATCGCTATCGCGCAGGGTTCTTCGATACCCATCCGACCGAGCTGGACCGGGCCGACTACCTGCTGGAACAGTCCATGGCGAAAGGCGACACCGGAGATGCGGGGGCCGCCTCCTATTATGCCGCGCTGAGCCCGTGGCTGCCGAAGCTGCTGGAGGATCAGGTCCGGCTCAACGACTTCGCCGGAACGGAGTACCTGCTGAACAGCATAGCCGCGACGACCGGTTGGACCGGGGAGTTGCTGCAGGCGCGGGCGGAACTCTTCGCCACTCGGGGAAATCCGCGCGACCTGATCACGGCAACGACGCTGTACCTCAATGCCATCGACGTGGGCCATTCACGGCCCGCAACCATGCGTGGCCTGGGGCTGAGCCTGGTCAAGAGCGGCAAGCGATCGGAGGGCGCGGAATACCTCCGCAAGTATCTCGAGGCGGAGCCGGGCGCTCCCGACGCCTCCCTCATCCGCATGTATGTACCCGATGAAAGGACAGCCAAATGATCGTGAGGGGTGCATGTGCGGCTCTCCTGGTGCTGGCGCTCACAACGCCGGCCGGGGCCCACAAGCTGGTCGAGCCCGGCTCGCCGGAGAAAGTCGCCGACGGGGCCTTCAGGGCGACGTCCGGAACGACCTGGAACCGGCTGCAGCAGTCGGAAGGCAAATACCAGGAGGTGTGGACGATCGACGGACACAAGTTGAACCGTCTCGCCTTCTATGGCGGAGTCCCCGCGGGGAAACCGCTGGTGAAGGAGCGCGACAAGAAGAGAGACCCTCTTCCCAAAGTCACCGAATCCATGCTGCTCCCCGACGTTCCGAACCTGGTCGAGCGGACGTACCGCACGCAGTACGACATCCCGATCTTCAACATCGGGAAGCAAGAGCCAGCCACGCTCGGAGGCAAGGAAGGGATCCGCTTCGAGTACACTTACGTCGATCCCGGCGACGAGGTCGAACGGCGCGGCGAGGCCTATGCCGCGATCGAGGGTGGGAAGCTCTACCTCGTGACCTTCGAGGCCCCGTCGCTGCACTACTTCGCTCGCGATGCGGCGGAAGTGCGGTCCATCGTCAAGTCGGTCACGCTGCGCCCGTAGCTGCGGCTTCGTTCGAGCTTCGGGGCGCCTCCGACCTAGTCCGGCCGGCCGCGCCACCAGCCATGTTCGCCTTGGCTGGAGGCGACGGTGGTGATCTTCGGTTCCTCCCGCAGGACGATCGACAAGCCGCCGGTGCGGTCCAGCAGGCGCTTGTCGGCGAGGAGGACATGCGGGCGGCAGGTACGCGGGACGTAGCGGTCGGTGATTACGAAGTCGGCGCGCTCGCAGGCAGCGGCGAGGGCCCGCTCCTCGACCAGGTTGCGGCTGCGGCTCATCAGCAGGCGCCAGGGGCGGCCGCCGCGCTCGATCGCGAGGGCGCAGAAGTCGGGGCTGCAGTCGGCATCGGGCCATTCCGCTAGCGGGGTCGGATCGGCCTCCACACCGGCGAGTTCCATCAGGTTCTCGCGCGCGAAATCGCTACGGCTGTTGCGCAGGACGAGCAGGCGGCCATCGTCCGTGACGATGCCGGCGTGGTGCCCGTCTCCCGAGATCAGCAGGTCCGGCACGGGCGTTGCCAGCAGCATCAGGGTAGCGAGTGCGGCGGGGACGAGGCCCAGGAGCCGTACCCTGCCCCGCCACAGCGCCAGCCACAATCCGCCGGCGACGAACAGCGCGAACGTGCTCCAGCCCATCTGCGGCATCAGCTTGACGGCGCCCGGTTGCGATGCAGCGAGATGGGCGATCCACAACATGAGCTCTAGAGAGCGCCCGACCATCCACCAGAAGGGTGCACCGAGCCCGACAAGATCGAACAGCAGGGCCAGGGCGATCAGCGGCATCGACACGAACGTGACCAGCGGGATCGCCACCATGTTCGCGAAGGCGCCGTAGACGCCGGCGCGGTGGAAATGGAACAGGACGATCGGCATCAGCGCGATCTCGATTACCAGCCCGGTCAGCAGCAGGGCGGCGAGCCAGCGCGCGGCGCGCACGGGAAACGCCTCCTCCCGGCGAGCGAACAGGGCCTTCACCGGCTGCGCGCCGTGCAAGGCGGCGATCGCGACGACTGCGGCGAAACTCATCTGGAAGCTCGGGCCGATGACCGATTCCGGCCAAAGCAAGAGCACGACGACCATCGCGACCGCGACCATCCGCAGGCTCAGCGGTTCGCGCCCGAGGGCAAGGGCGCCGAGCACCAGCAGCGCGCCGATGCAGCTGCGGACGGTCGGCACTTCGGCGCCGGTCAGCAGGGTGTAGGCGATGCCCGCCAGGGCTCCGATCGCGGCGGCGGCGAGCGGCAGGCGTACGCGCAGCGCGAGCCATGGCCACAGGGCCAGCAGCTTGATCGCGAGCACGTAGGCGGCGGCGATCACCGCGCTGACGTGGACGCCGCTGATCGACAGCAGGTGGGTCAGGCCGGAATCGCGCATCGCCTCCTCGTCCGCGGCGGAGATCGCGCCGCGGTCGCCGCTGGCGAAAGCGGCGGCGATGGCTCCGGGCGAACCGGCTTGCTGCGAGCGGACATGGTCTGACAGGCGGCGCTGGAGCGGGGCGAGCAGCGGCCCCTCGCCCGCCGGTTCCAGCAGCTCGACGGGGCCGAGCACACCGCCCGTTGCAGCAAAGCCCTGGAACCAGGCGGCGCGCGCGAAGTCGTAGCCGCCGGGCAGCATCGGTGGGGCGGGCGGCATCAGTCGGGCCCGCAGGCGAATCACCGCACCCTCGCGGAAGGCCGCGCGGTCCTCCGCAATGGGCAGATTGACCCGCACCTTGATCGGTTCGCCCGCTTCGTCCCGCGTCGCCAGGACGAGCCGGACGCGGCCTTCCGCCGGCTGCTCGACGCGTTCGAGGATCCGCCCGGCCAGCGTCATCGCGCCCGCCCTCCCGAGCGGCTGCGCGCCTACCAGTTCCGACCGGGACCAGATCAGCGCCACGCCGCTGGCGACGACGATCCCGATGCTTACGCAGGCGAGCAGAAGGTGGGTACGCCGTTCGTCGCCGCGCCACAGCGCCACCGCTCCGAGGGCCAGCAGGAGCGCCGCGGCAATGGTCCCCACCCACCACGCCGCATCGGGCAGGACGAACCAGGCGATTATGCCTGCGGCGAGGCCCGCCGCCAGCCACGGACCGCGGTCGAAACCGGCGCGGCCGAGAAATGTGTCAGCGGCGTCACCCAAGCTGGACAACCGCGCGCGGTTTCGCCAAGGCGGCTGCTGCAACGCAGCATCCCCCGGTTCCTCCCCCAAAGGGACCAGCGGCGGCAGGCGCGTGGCCATGGCAAACATTGGATAGGAAACCGGTAGTGATGGCAAGCGGCAGCGACGAGACGGTGGTAACCCGCTTCGCGCCCTCGCCCACGGGTTTCCTGCATATCGGCGGCGCGCGAACCGCGCTGTTCAACTGGCTGTTCGCCCGCCACCACGGCGGCAAGGCGCTGTTGCGGATCGAGGATACCGACGCCAAGCGCTCCACGCAGCCGGCCATCGACGCGATCCTCGATGGGCTCGACTGGCTGGGGCTCGACTGGGACGAGGACACCGTGTTCCAGTCGGAGCGCGGTTCGCGGCATGTCGAAGTGGCCGAGAAGCTGCTCGCCGCCGGCCATGCCTACAAGTGCTACGCCACGACCGAAGAGCTCGAGGCGATGCGCGAGGCGCAGCGCGCGGCGAAGCAGCCGCTGCGCTACGACGGGCGCTGGCGCGACCGCGACCCGAGCCATGCGCCGCTCGGCGCGCCGTTCGTGATCCGCCTGAAAACGCCGGACGAAGGCGAGACCGTGATCGATGACCGGGTCCAGGGCCGCGTCACCGTCAGCAACGCCGAGCTCGACGACTACATCCTGCTGCGCGCCGACGGCACGCCGACCTATATGCTGGCGGTCGTGGTCGACGATCACGACATGGGCGTGACCCACGTGATCCGCGGCGACGACCACCTCAACAACGCATTCCGCCAGCTGCCGATCATTCGCGCGATGAACGAAATCGAGGGCGGCTGGCCCGACCCGGTCTATGCCCATATCCCGCTGATCCACGGCAACGACGGGGCGAAGCTCTCGAAGCGCCATGGTGCGCTCGGCGTCGATGCATATCGCGACGAGTTCGGCATCCTGCCCGAAGCGCTGTTCAACTATCTCCTGCGCCTCGGCTGGGGCCACGGCGACCAGGAGGAATTCACCCGCGAGGAAGCCATCGCCGCGTTCGACCTCGCCGGCGTGGGCCGGAGCCCGAGCCGCTTCGACATGAAGAAGCTGCTCAACATGAACGGCAACTACATCCGCGCGGCCGACGATGCGCGGCTGGCGAAGCTGGTCGCGGCACGCCTCGGATCGCAGGCGGACGAAGCGCTGCTGACCGAAGCGATGCCGGTGCTGAAGACGCGGGCCAAGGATATCAACGAATTGGCCGACGGCGCGGCCTTCCTGTTCAAGACCCGGCCGCTGGAAATGACCGACAAGGCGGCGGAGCTACTCGGCCCTGATGCGAAAGCCCTGCTGCGGCAGGTTTCGGCGCGGCTGCACAGCGAACAGGACTGGACAACAGAGGCGCTGGAGGCCAATCTCAAGGCATATGCGGAAGAGCTCGGCCTCGGCCTGGGCAAGCTTGCGCAGCCGCTTCGCGCGGCACTGACGGGGCAAACCACTTCCCCCGGCATTTTCGATGTGCTGGCGCTTCTCGGCCGGGACGAAAGCCTCGCGCGGATCGACGCGCAGGCCCGGGACCCATCCGACGCGCCGGCATAGGGGCTGTTTTTAGGAGACGCGATTTGGCGGACAGGCAGGCGAAGCTGGCGGTGGGCGATCAGGCCCATGATTTCCCGGTGCTGAAAGGCACTTGCGGGCCCGACGTGGTCGACATCCGCAAGCTTTACGGCAGCACGGGCATGTTCACGTACGATCCCGGCTACAAGTCGACTGCCTCGTGTGAAAGCGCGCTGACCTATATCGACGGGCAAGAAGGCGTGCTGCTGCACCGCGGCTACCCGATCGGGCAGCTGGCCGAACATTCGAGCTTCATGGAAGTCGCGTACCTGCTGCTGAACGGCGAGCTGCCGACGGCCGACGAGTTCGAGACGTTCGAGCGCACGATCACCCGCCATACGATGCTGCACGAGCAGCTGGCGACGTTCTACCGCGGTTTCCGCCGCGATGCGCACCCGATGGCGATCATGTGCGGGGTCGTGGGCGCGCTAAGCGCGTTCTACCACGACAGCACCGACATCTCCGATCCGATGCACCGCCGGATCAGCAGCCACCGCCTGATCGCCAAGATGCCGACGATCGCGGCGATGGCCTACAAGTATTCGGTCGGGCAGCCGTTCCTCTATCCCGACAACTCGCTCAGCTACACGGGCAACTTCCTGCGCATGACCTTCGGCGTTCCGGCCGAGGAATACGAGGTGATCCCGGAAGTCGAGAAGGCGATGGACCGGATCTTCATCCTCCACGCCGACCATGAGCAGAACGCCTCGACCTCCACGGTGCGGCTGGCCGGTTCGTCGGGCGCGAACCCGTTCGCCTGCATCGCGGCCGGCATCGCCTGCCTGTGGGGCCCGGCGCACGGGGGCGCCAACGAAGCGGCGCTCAACATGCTGCGCGAGATCGGCACGCCCGACCGCATCCCGCACTATATCGAGCGTGCCAAGGACAAGAACGATCCGTTCCGCCTGATGGGCTTCGGCCACCGGGTGTACAAGAACTACGATCCGCGCGCGACCGTGATGCAGAAGACCGTGCGCGAGGTGTTCGACGCGCTCAAGGTCACCGACCCGATCTTCGAAACCGCGCTGCGGCTCGAGGAAATGGCGCTCAGCGACGATTATTTCGCCGAGAAGAAGCTGTTCCCGAACGTGGACTTCTACTCGGGTATCATCCTGTCGGCGATCGGCTTCCCGACGACGATGTTCACCGCGCTGTTCGCCCTCGCCCGCACCGTCGGCTGGGTGGCGCAGTGGAACGAGATGATCTCCGACCCCGGCCAGGTCATCGGCCGCCCGCGCCAGCTCTACACCGGGCCGACCGAGCGGGACTACGTTCCGATCGGGCAGCGCTAGCCCTTCGAGACGGGCTCTCAGCCTGCGGCTTTGATCCCTCCTCAGGACGAACGGATATGAGCTTATCCCGTTCGTCCTGAGGAGCGAGGACGCAGTCCGAGCGTCTCGAAGGATCAGCGCGGCTTCGTGCGCCGCTCTTCGAAGCTGGGCAAGTCCAGCGTGAAGCGGGCGCCCTCGCCCGGCGTGCTCTCGACGCTCAGCTCGCCCGCCATGGCCCGCGCGAGGCGGCGGGAGATGTAGAGGCCGAGGCCGGAGCCGCCGTCGCCGCTGCGGCCGAGGCGTTCGAACTTCTCAAAGACTTTCGCCTGCTGATCCGCGCTGAGCCCGGGGCCCTGGTCGGCCACCGTGACCTGCGCACGCCCGTCGTTCCGCTCCACGATCAGGCGAACGTGAGATCCCTCCGGGGCGTAGCGCAGCGCATTGCCGAGCAGGTTGAGCAGGATCTGCAGCACGCGGCGGAATTCGCCGACCGCCGGAATGCTGTCGTCCTCCCCCGGAGCGTGGATCTCGATGGCCCGCTCTTGCGCGCGCACGCCGAGGATGCCCGCCGCTCGCCTCGCGACATCGGCCAGGTCGATCGTGTCCGGCGCGGTGTCGAAGGTATCGGACTCGACCACTTCCAGGTCGGTGAGGTCGTCGATCAGGGCCAGCAGGTGCTCGCCCGCGGTGGCGATATCGGCGGCATACTTGCTGTATTCTTCCGCCACAGGGCCGGCGAGCTGGGTGCGGATCGTTTCGGCATTGGCGATGATGCGCGCGATCGGCTGGCGCAGTACAGGCGCGATTTCCCGGCCCATGGCGGCATCGAAGATCGTGCGCGGTTCCGCCTTGGCGGCGACGGGAGGTTGTTCGGCAGGGGGTTCGTCGGCGACGAGCAGAAGCTCGAAGCCGGCCTTCTCGGGCCGCGGGCCCAGCGGCAGCAAAACCGCCTTCCAGTGCCGGGAGGATCCCGGGATGCTGATGCGGGTGCCGTCGAGCAGGCGCCAGTCGAGCGGTTCGCCCGGTCCGTCATCGAGATCGAGCTGGATCAGGTCCGTCCACCGTTCGCCCCGGCTCGCGCGCAGCCTGGCGGCGATCCCTTCGAGTTCCTCGCTGTCGCACTCGACCGCGATCACCTGCTGGTCGGGTCCGAGCCGTACCGACATCTCGGCGACCTGGCGCTCGATCGCCACGCGCCGGGCGTCGGCCATGGCGGCGTCGGCGGGCGGGAGCGCAGTCGCATGCCAGTTGGCGATGCCGATCGTGCAGCCCTCCCCGTCCGCTTCCGGCTCGATCTCCACCCACGCGGTGACCTGCTCGCGGCCATCCTGCGCCCGGATCGCCCGGGCCAGCTTGAGGCCATAGCGGCGCGCCTTGCGGACCATCTCCAGCAAGGCGGGGGTGGCGACGATGCCGGGCAATTCCCCGCCGCTGCGCAGCTGCAGGCCGGCGAGCGGCTCGTCCGCCTCGACCAGCCAGTCGCGCCCGTCGGTGCGGGCCCTGGCGAAATAGGCGGCCGTCGCTGTCATCGTGCGGCCTCCCGGCCCGGCGCTGAGGCGGCCAGCAGGCGTGCAGCCTGACTGCTGCCCAGGCCGGTGAAGCCTTCGGGAAGCGTCCCGTCGGGGTGGAGAAGCACGAACTGCTTGCCGACAGAGTGCGGCGGCAATCCCGCGGCGACCATCGTGAGCGCCAGACGCGCGTACTGACCTTCCGAGAACGACATCGCGGTCAGTTCCCGCTCCTGGCCGGAAGCAAGCGACAGCGCGCTCGCGAAAATGGCGATGCCCGCCTCACCGACATCGAGGGCCAGCGGCGCCCGTTCGCCGGCGCGCATGACGAGCCGCGAGAGGAGCGCAAGCCGGCCGAGGCTTTCATCGAAACCCTGGCGCAGCGTGCGCTCTGCGGTTTCGGCACTCGTACGATCGCCGGCTTGCGCGCGAAACAGCAGCAGGGCCTTGTGGAACAGTTCGGCCGGCAGCTCACCAATCGGCAGCGACATGCGCCGCTGGTGCTGGATGAAGCGGGCCTGAGCGGCGAGCGCGGCCATGGCGGTGCTTGCCACAACTCCGTCCTCGGCCGCAACAAGGTGCTGCAGCAACGGGGAGAGCACCGGATCGAGATCGGCCTGCGACTGCAGCCGCAGTGCCGCCTGCGCTTCGATCGTCAGTGCGTGGACGTGCCGGAGCAAGGCAGGCTCGCCGGCCAGCGCCTCCGCCAGAACGGCTTCATGCCGGGCAAAAAAGGCGGGGCGGTCGGCGATCTGTGCGGCTTCGGCCTCCGCCTGAAGCAGTTGCCGCGCCATGCTGGCAAGCATGCCCCTTACCCGCGCGACAACTTCGTCGCTGAACAACGACTGCTCCTCGCTCAGCACCAGGTGGCGCAGGATCGGGATGGCGGACGATAGCGTCGCGTCGCCCTGCGCGAGCTCGTCGCGCAGCAGCGTTTCGGCCGGCTCGGTGCCGGGCTCGCTTGTCGTCAGGCTATCCATCGGGTTCACCATGACCGGCATAGGGTTAAGGGCGCGTTAGCCGCGCCGATCCTCGCCGGGCCGCAGCCGAAGCACGATCAGCGCCAGTGAAAGGAGCATGAATCCAGCTTCCGCAAGGCCGAGACCGCTCGCCACTGCGAGCAGAAGGGCAAGCAGGCCGCGGTCGCCAGCCAGGACGCGCCACCCGGCGACAGGCCAAGGCGGTGCGATGCGCAGGAGGCCGGCGGTCACCAGCGGCGCAAAAGCGCGATGTGCGCGGCTGCCCTCTATCGCGAGGGCTCCGACGGCGACAAGCGCCAAGTCCCACATCGCACGCAGCGCCGGGAGCAGGCGCGACGGCTCCGTTCTCGCAACGAATATCGACCGGCCGAGCTGTCTCAGACCGTCGCTCGCCTCGATCAACAAGGCGGCCGCTGCGAGGAGCACGAAGCCCAGAACCGGCAAGCCGAACCAGCCAGCGACCGCGGCCCCGACGAGGCTGACGGACGCTGCAGCAAGCGATGCCCCGCCCGTGTTGCGGATGCCGAGCAGCGGCCCACCGAAGCGCCTCAGGATCACGCCGGCGAGCCATGCGGTCGGCCTGAACGGCGAGCATGCCGGCAAGCGGCGGCGCAGCCAGCCCGGTTCGAGCGCCCGCGCCGCGTCCGGCGTGCGCACGATCTGCCAGCGGCGTTCCGACAGCTCGGCTTCGGGCAGCGAACGTTCGGGAGCCCTGGCCTGGCGGGCGATCCGCAACAGGCCCGCCACAGGCTCCGCATCCTCCGGCAACTGGTCGAGCCGGTCGGCATAGCGCCCGGGGAGGACCATCGCCCCGCCCCAGGAGGCGGTCAGGTCGAGCCTTTCGAACCCGGCGCTCCATCCCGCCTCCGCGGGCAGCACGAGCAGGCCCTCGCCATCCTTGAGCAGATCGAAAGCGAGCGGGGATTCGGGCAGCAGGCCTTGCGCCAGCACCAGCAGCTCGTCGTCCCCGCGCACCGCCGCCGGCAAGTCGCGCACGCCGCGGACGACCTGGAACTGCGCGGCAGCTCTTTCGGCCGCATGACGCAAGGCAATCGCTTCGGGTGCGGCGCCGTGGCCGAGGCAGAGGATCTTCTCGCAGCGCTGCGCGAGCGCAAAATCGAGCTGATGGCGGGCGATCGAACGGCCGGCGACGAGCGCCTCGGCGCCTCCTCCTCCATGGTTCTCCGCTATCGTAATGAGCGCGATCCGCACCCGTCGCTCCCCGCCAGTTCCAGCTGTAGCTAGGCTGCCCGGGGGGCGCTGCCAAGCGGCCGCTCACGCGCCTGCGAAATCGCGGGCGAAAAGCCCCAGCTTGCTGACCACGGTCGGCTCCCCCCCAGAGCATCGGAAGATGATGGAGGATAGCGCACCGAGGCGGGGTTTATCCCTATCTTGGGTGTGGTATCGTCCCGGCGATGTCGCGCAGAGAAAACCTGGTGGCGATCGGGTCCGACCCCGAACACGCCGCGGAAGCAGCAGCCGAACCGGCAGCGCCGGATCACGCTGTCGTGGAGGAACATGCGTCCGAGGAGGCATGGGAAGACGAGCCCGAGCCGCGCCATCACGACTGGATCTGGCCGGCCCTGGCAATCGCCGCGGCGCTCGGCTGGACCGGGTTCTTCGGCTTCGCCCACCAGCGCGAAATCCTGGCAGGCGGCACGCCGGAGCAGTGGAGCGGTTGGATCGTCGCGTGGTCGGTGCCGGTGCTGCTCATTGTGGGGCTGTGGCTCCTGGTCATGCGCAATTCGCGGCGCGAGGCGGCACGCTTCGCCGACGTCGCGCGTGCGCTGTCGATCGAGAGCGCGCGGCTGGAAGAGCGGCTGCTGGTGATCAACCGCGAGCTCAGTATGGCCCGCGACTTCATCGCCGCGCAGTCGCGCGATCTGGAATCCCTCGGCCGCGTTGCCGGCGAGCGGATATCGCAGCACGCCGAGCACTTGCAGAGCCTGATCCGCGACAATGGGGAGCAGGTCGAGACGATCGGCCGGGTCAGCACGACCGCGCTCGAGAACATGGGCCGGTTGCGCAGCGAGCTGCCGGTGATCTCCAATTCCGCGCGCGACGTCGCCAGCCAGATCGGCCACGCGGGCAACACCGCGCAAGGTCAGCTGGCGGAGCTCGTGACCGGCTTCAGGCGCCTCAACGAGTTCGGCGAAGCGAGCGAACGGCAGGTCGCCGTGCTGCGCGAGCGGATCGACGAGGCGCTCGACAGCTTCGAAGCCCAGGCGGCGCAACTCGAGGAGATCGCCCGCAACCGCTTCGCCGCGCTCGAGGATCGCAGCCAGGCTTTCCGCGCCGATCTCGACGGGCACGAAGTCGAAGCGCTCGCTGCCCTGCGCCGCCGCGCCGACAGGCTCGGCGAAGAGCTCGATGCACGCCATGCCGAAGCCCGCCGGCAGGCAGAGGAAGAGATCGCCCTGCTGCGCGAACGGGCCTCCGCCGCAGGCGACGAAGGCGCACGCGCGATCGAAGTGCTGCACTCCGGGCAGGAAGAGGCAGCGCGCCGCTGGGCCGAGGCTGTCGAATCGCTCAAGGAGCGGATGAACACGGCGATCGAGCAGATCTCCGAAGTCGATGCCGAAGCGCTCGAGAACGCCCGTCGGCGGCTCGCCGCCCTCAGTGAGGAAGCCGAGCGGGTCGACCGGACGATGTCCGAGCGGGTCGAGGCATTCGAAGCCGCCATCGCCCAGCGCCGCTCGCAAGCCGAGCAGCGCGAACGCGAAGCCCTGATCGCACTCGAGGGGCGGCTCGCGCAGCTCGACGCCAGCGTCAGCGAACGCCAGGAGGAACAGCTCGCCCACTTGTCCGGCCTTGCCGAGCGCGGCGAAGCGCTCGCCGGGCGGATGGCGGCACTTTCGGCGGAGATGGAGCGGATCGCCGCGCAGGGCAGCGAAGCCGGCGGCACGCTCGACGGCGTCACGGCGGGCCTGAATGCCCGCCTCGCGGAAAGCCGCGCCGAGCTCGACGCCAACAGCCACCGCATCGCCCGCCTGACGAACGACAGCGTACGCCTGCTGGAACTGATCCGCGCCGGGGCGGAGCATTCGCAGAACGACCTGCCGCAAGCGTTGTCGCAGGCAGCGAGCGATCTCGCCCGCTTCGAGGAGCGGGTGCGCAGCGCCCACGGCCTAATCGGCGAAGCTCTTCAGCAGGGCGAAGAGCTGGCCGGGCATGTCGCCGCCGCCCAGCGCGACGGCGCCGGCTCCATCGAGCAGTTCGAAGCGCTCGAACGGCGGATCGCGGCGGCGAACCGCGCCCACGCGGCCGAGCTCGCGGCGCTGCAGGCGGCGCTGGTGGAGATCGCTGGACGGTCGGAGGCATTGGCTCAGACGGCGCGCGGTTCGCTCGGGGAAGCACTCGAGTCGATGACCGAGCGCTTTGCCGAAGATAGCGCCACCGCCATCGAACAGGCGATGCGCGACCACGCCAGCGAGACGATCCGCGAACTCGAAGCGAACGCCAAGCGCGCCAGCGGCGCCGCCCGGGAAGCGGCGCTGCAACTGCGCGATCAGCTTGCCGCCGTGAACGAGCTCGCCGGCAACCTGGAACACCGTGTCGCCCACGCGCGGCAGCGGGCCGAAGAACAGGTCGACAACGACTTCGCGCGGCGCATGGCCCTGATCACCGAAAGCCTCAATTCGAGCGCAATCGATATCTCCAAGGCGTTCGACAACGAGGTCAGCGATACCGCCTGGTCGAGCTATCTGCGCGGCGACCGCGGCATCTTCACCCGCCGCGCCGTGCGCCTGCTCGACAACCAGGCTTCGCGCGAGATCGCGGAGATCTACCGCGAGGACAGCGACTTCCGCGAAACCGTCAACCGCTACATCCACGACTTCGAGGCGATGCTGCGCAGCGTGCTCTCCACGCGCGACGGCCATGCCCTGGGCGTAACACTGCTCTCGTCCGATCCGGGCAAACTCTACGTCGCGCTAGCCCAGGCGATCGATCGGCTCCGGACATAGGGGCAGTCCTCCCCCTCCGGGGGAGGTGGCAGCGCGTAGCGCTGACGGAGGGGGGCTTGGCCTGGCTCAACCGTTCGTCCAGGCCATCCCCCTCCACCGCCTTCGGCGGTCCCCCTCCTCCAGAGGGGGAGGATTTGGTTCTGCTGCCGTCATGTTGAACTGGCTTCAGCATCCATCCCTCGGCCTGCACCTGCGTGCGACGGCGGGCACGAGCGGCTAAGCCGTTGCCCCGCCTGCGCGCACCGCGCGGTGGCGAAATGGATCCTGAAACAAGTTCAGGATGACGGTAGAGGGACGGAGGGTGATACCTAGGCGCGAGCGGCTGCCCCGAGCTGGTCGGCGGGCATCCGCGCGGTGGCGGGATGGGCTCTGAAACGAGTTCAGGGTGCCGATAATGGAAGGTGGAGCGCTACGCGCTGGCCTATCCGCCCTCTCCGAAGCTCTCCGGCGTGCCGATGAAGTCGATGTCTTGGACGGTGATCCAGCCATTGACGTAGTTGGCGACGAACAGGCCGCAGAGCACCGCTGCGAGGATCGTCGCCCGCAGGATCACCCTGCCGGGGCGGAAGTCGGCCGGGGCGCTGTCGGCCTGGCCGGGGATCTTGTCGATGCCGGCTTCGTCGTGCGTGCGCATGCCGAAGGGCAGCATGAGGAACGCCGACAGCACCCAGAACAGGAAGTAGATCGCCAGGATGGAGGTCCACTGCACTAGGCGCGGTCCTCCGCCAGGATCACGCGGGTCTGCGGCTTCTTGCCGGACCAGCGCTGCGCCGCCCGCCTTGCGGCCAGGCGGACCGCCTCGACCACGGCCTCACGGTCCCGCGATTGCGGGCCCTTAAGCCGGCCGAGCGCCTGAACGACATCGGCTTCGGCTTCCTTGACGAAATCGTCGTAGTCCTCGTCCAGCGGCAGGCCGAAGCCGTGGACCTGCGGCATGCGGCGCTCGTCGAGAGCGACCACGAGGATCCCGTCTCGAGAGAGGCGGCGGCGGGTCAGGATCGTCTCGCCATCCGCCGGCACGATGATGTCGCCGTCGAGCACGAGCCGCCCCGCGCGCACCTTCGCCAGCTTGCTCGGCTTGCCGGGCGCGAGGCGGACGATGTCGCCGTTCTGCTGTACGACTGCATGCGGAATGCCCCGCTCCCGGCCGAGCCGCGCCTGTTCCTGCATGTGCCGCATCTCGCCGTGGACTGGAATGAGAACGTCGGGTCGCAGCCAGCCATAGAGGGCTTCCAGGTCCGGACGGCCCGGATGGCCGGAGACGTGGATCTCGCTCTGCCGGTCGGTAACCATCTCGATCCCGCGTTCGGCCAGCTTGTTCTGCACGCGGCCGATGGCGATCTCGTTGCCGGGGATCTGCCGGCTCGAGAACAGCACGACGTCGCCCTTCTCGAGCGCGATCGGATGGCTGTCGTCGGAGACCCGCGCGAGCGCGGCGCGGGGTTCGCCCTGGCCCCCGGTGGCGAGGATCAGCACTTCACCGCGCGGCAGGCTCATCGCCGTGTCGAAATCGATCACCGGCGGGAAATGCTCAAGATAGCCGTTGTCCTGCGCGACCTCGATGATCCGGTCCAGCGACCGGCCGGCGACGCAAAGCTGGCGCCCGGTTTCCTGCGCGACGTGGCCGAGGGTCTGAAGGCGGGCCACGTTGGATGCGAAGGTAGTCACCATGACCCGCTTGCCGGGCCAGCGCTTCACTTCCTCCAGCAGGCCGCGGTACACCGCCCCTTCGGAGCCGGACGAGGCCGGGTTGAACACGTTGGTCGAATCGCAGACGAGCGCCAGCACGCCCTCGTCGCCGATCTCGATCAGTTCCTCTTCGGTTGCGGGCTCGCCGACCAGCGGCTCCTCGTCCAGCTTCCAGTCGCCGGTGTGGAAGATGCGGCCGTACGGCGTGTCGATCAGCAGGGCATTGCCCTCGGCGATCGAGTGGGCGAGCGGGATATAGGTGATCTCGAACGGCCCGAGCTGGATGCTACCGTGATCCTCCTCGATGATGTTCAGCTCGACCCGGCTGACCAGGCCCGCTTCCTGCAGCTTGCGGCGAACCAGGTCCGCGGTGAACGGCGTCGCGTAAAGCGGCACGCCGAGTTCCTCGGCGAAGTAGGGAACCGCGCCGATGTGGTCCTCGTGCGCATGGGTCAGGACGATACCGAGCAGGTCCTGGGTCCGTTCCTCGATGAACTCGAGATCGGCGAAAACCAGGTCCACGCCCGGGTACTCGTCACCACTGAAAGTCATGCCCAGGTCGACCATCAGCCACTTGCCGCGGCAACCGTAAAGATTGACGTTCATGCCGATCTCGCCGGATCCGCCGAGCGCCAGAAACAGCAGTTCGTCCTCGGGAGTAAAATTCTTCTTCATGCCGCGCCCGCCCTTTCAGCGATGATGGCGAGGCCCTCTAGAGTCAGGTCCGCGTCAACATAGTCAAATATATCAGTGTGTTTGTCGAACAGGATGGCGAGACCGCCGGTGGCCACGACCTCCGCCGGACGCCCGATCTCGGCGCGCAGGCGGGCGATCAGCCCCTCCATCATCGCGACGTAGCCCCAGAACACGCCGATGTGCATCTGATCCTCCGTGTTGCGGCCGATCACGCTGTCCGAACGCGGGCTTTCGATGGCGATCCGCGGCAGCTTGGCCGTGTTGCTGACCAGCGCGTCGAGCGAAAGATTGATCCCGGGAGCGATGATCCCGCCTTTGTAGGCGCCGTTGAAATCGACGATGTCGAACGTCGTGGCGGTGCCGAAGTCGACCACGATCAGATCGCCGGCGTGCTTGGCATGGGCCGCGATCGCGTTGACCGCGCGATCCGCGCCGAGCGACTGCGGCTCGTCTACGTCGATCTCGAAGCCCCACTCGGCCGCGCCCTCTCCGGCGAAAAGCGGCGTGACGCCGAAGTACTTCTGCACCAGGACTTCCAGATTATGGCGCGCGCGCGGGACCACCGATGAGACGATCACCGAGGTGATCTCCGCCCGCTCGATCCCCTCGATCGCCATCAACTGCATCAGCCAGACCGCGTATTCGTCGCCGGTGCGGCGCGGATCGGTGGCGATGCGCCAGCGCGTGCGGATCTCGCGGCCCTGGAAGAGCGCGAAGACCACGTTGGTATTGCCGACATCTACGGCGAGCAGCATCGCTCAGCCTCCTTCCAGCAGGACATCGCCGGCGTGGATGACACGCACGGTGCCATCCGCCAAGCGCAGCCTCAGCGCTCCGTCAGGTTCGAGGCCGTCGAAGGCGCCGCTCACCCTCGTGCCGCTCGGCTCGTGGACGCTCAGCGCGCTGCCCAGCGGGTGGGCGGCGGCGAGCCAGCGGCTGAGGATCGGCTCCAGCCCGTACTGGCGCCAGCGGCCGAGTTCGAGGTCGAACTGCGAGGCTAGCTCTGCGGCGAAAGCGTCGCGATCCGGTGCCGGGCCGTACTCGGCCAGCGTTCGCGTGTGACGGTCGGCGACGTCGGGGGCTTCCGCCAGGTTCACGCCGATGCCGATCACGGCGCTGCCTCCCTCACGCTCCAGCAGCAGCCCGCAGAACTTGGCGCCGCCGAGCAGCACGTCGTTCGGCCACTTGAGCTGCACCTCGCGCGGGTTGCCGATGCGGGCAAGGACCACCTCATAAACGGCAAGCGCGGCTACAAAGGAAAGGCTCGGGGGCGCGGGATCCTGCGGCGAGAGGTGGACCACCGTCGAGCCCATGAAGTTCCCCGGAGCGTCGAGCCACGAGCGCCCCTGGCGCCCACGCCCGCCGGTCTGGCGGTCGGCGACGAGCCAGTACCCTTCTGCAATCCGCTCCCCGGCGGCAAGCCGCGCCAGCAGGTCGGCACTGGTGGAGCGGGTTTCGGGTACCGTCTGGATCAACGGCCTACGCGGCCAGGAACAGCGCCGCGGCGGCGCCGTCCGCCAGTTCGCCGAGCCAGGGTGTCAGCAGGTAACCGAGCGGCGACATCGCCGCCGTGCTGATCGCCAGGAGCGCCCAATGCGCCCAGTCGCTGCGGCCCTGCACCACGTTGGCAGGCTCGTCGAAGTACATGATCTTGACGATCTTGATGTAGTAGAACGCGCCGATCACGCTGGCGGCGATGCCGATCGCGGCGAGCGCGACCATGTCCGCCTGCACCGCGGCCTGGAACACCACGAACTTGCCCCAGAAGCCGAACAGCGGCGGAATGCCGGCCAGGCTGAACATCAGCATGGCAAGGCACAGCGCCAGCAGCGGCTTGGTGCGGGAGAGACCGGCCATGTCGGAAATCGCCTCGAGCGCCTCGCCCTCGGCATTCCGCAGCATCAGCACGGCGACGAAGCTGCCGACCGTCATGGCCACGTAGATCGCCAGGTACACCAGCATGGCGCTGACGCCTTCGGCCGTGCCCGTGGCGAGGCCGATCAGGATGAAGCCGACGTTGTTGATCGAGGAATAGGCAAGCAGTCGCTTGACGTTGGCCTGCCCGATCGCGCCGAGTGCGCCGACGACGATCGAGGCCAGCGCGGCGAAGATCACCACTTGCTGCCAGGCCCCCGCCTGTGCGCCGAATGCATCGAGCGCGACACGCGCGGTGAGCGCGATGGCGGCGACCTTGGGGGCGCTGGCGAAGAAAGCGGTGACCGGCGTCGGTGCGCCTTCGTAGACGTCCGGCGTCCACATGTGGAACGGCACGGCGCTGATCTTGAACGCGAGGCCCGCGAGCACGAAGACGATGCCGAACAGCGCGCCGGTTGCCATGCCGCCGGAAAGCGCCGCGCGGATGCCGCCGAAGTCGGTCGTGCCGGTGAAGCCGTAGACCAGGCTCATGCCGAACAGCAGGATGCCGGAGGCGAGCGCGCCGAGCACGAAGTACTTGAGGCCCGCTTCGGCCGAGCGGTCGTCCGTTCGCAGGAACGAGGCGAGCACGTAAGCGGCCAGCGATTGAAGCTCGAGCCCGATGTACAGCGTCATCAGGTCGGTCGCCGAAACCATGATCGCCATGCCGAGCGTGGAGAACAGGATCAGCACCGGATATTCGGCGCGCATGATGCCGTAGCGCCCGAAGAACGCCGGGGCGATGACGAGCGCCGCGCCGGCGGCGGCGAAGATCATCAGCTTGGCGATGCCGGCGAAAGCATCGGCCGTGAACTGACCGCCGAAAGCGACGGTGTCCGGACCCATCGCGGCGGCGCAGACCGACGGCGCCACGATGGCGAAGCAGGCCGCGAGGACGACGCAGGAGGCGATCGTGATCGCCCGGCTGGTCTTGTCGCCGCCCCAGGCCGCCACGAGCAGCAGCACGAGCCCGGCCACCGACAGCACGATCTCCGGCAGGATCAGCGAGAGGGAATGCGAAAAGTCCATCAGTGCGCTCCCCCGTGCGCGGCATCTTCGGCGGGTGCGGCCTGGGCCTGCCCGATAACCAGTCTGGAGTCGCTCTCAGGTGCTGCGCTGGAGACGCGCGCGTCGAGGGCGGCGATGTCCTTGCGTATCGGCGCGAGGAAGCTTTCGGGATAGACGCCCATCCACAGCACTGCAGCGGCGATCGAGCCGAGCATCAGCCATTCGCGGGTGTTCAGGTCCGGCATCGCGGCAGCGTCGGCATTCCTCTGCACGCCGAAAGCCACGCGCCAATAGAGGTAGAGCATGTAGGCCGCGCCGAGGATGATGCCGAGCGTACCGGCCGCGGCGACCCAGGTGTTGGCCTGGTAGATCCCCGCGAGGCTGAGGAACTCGCCGACGAAGCCGCTGGTCCCCGGCAGGCCGATGCTGGCCATCGTGAACAGCAGGAAGAACAGCGCATACTTCGGCATGTTGATGGCGAGCCCGCCGTACCGCGCGATCTCGCGCGTGTGCAGCCGGTCGTAGATCACGCCCACGCATAGGAACAGCGCGCCCGAAACCAGGCCGTGGCTCAGCATGACGATCATCGCGCCTTCCAGGCCCTGCACGTTGAACGCGAACAGGCCCATCGTCACGATCGCCATGTGGGCGACCGAGGAATAGGCGATCAGCTTCTTCATGTCGTGCTGCACCAGCGCGATCAGGCTGGTGATCACGACGGCGGCGATCGACAGGCCCCAGATCAGCCACACGAGCTGGGCGCTGGCTTCCGGGAACATCGGCAGGCTGAAGCGGATGAAGCCGTAGCCGCCCATCTTCAGCAGAACGCCGGCCAGGATCACCGAGCCCGCGGTCGGCGCCTGAACGTGCGCGTCGGGCAGCCAGGTGTGCACCGGCCACATCGGCATCTTCACCGCGAAGCTGGCGAAGAAGGCCAGCCACAGCCAGGTCTGCGCCCCGGCCGGGAAGTCGTAGGCCATCAGCGTCGGGATGTCGGTGGTGCCGGCGTGGTTGGCCATCCACAGCATCGCGATCAGCATCAGCACCGAGCCAAGCAGAGTGTAGAGGAAGAACTTGTAGCTGGCGTAAATCCGGTTCGCCCCGCCCCAGATGCCGATGATCAGGTACATCGGGATCAGGCCGGCTTCGAAGAAGATGTAGAACAGGAACAGGTCCTGCGCGGAGAACACGCCGATGATGAGCGTCTCCATGAACAGGAACGCGGCCATGTATTCGCCGACGCGGGTCTCGATCGCATCCCAGCTCGCCAGGATGCAGATCGGCATCAGGAACACGCTGAGCACGATCAGCATCAGGGCAATGCCGTCGATGCCGAGCGCCCACTGGAACTGCGAGAACAGTGGCGCCCGTTCGACGAACTGCCACTGTGCGCCGCCGACGTCGTAGTTCGCCCACAGCAGCAGGCCGAGCGCGAGATCTATCAGGGTGGCGGCGAGCGCGATCGTCCGCGCAGCCTTCGCCCCGGAGAACAGGCAAGCCAGCGCGCCGAGCATCGGCACGAGCAGCATCAGCGAGAGAATCGGAAAGCCCCCCATCAGAACAGCACCCAGGTGACGGCCGCGACGAGGCCGAGCAGCATGATCAGCGCGTAGCTGGTCAGGAGGCCCGACTGGACGCGCTTGGCGGCCACGGCACCCTTCTCGACGACCCATGCCGCGCCGTTCGGGCCGAAGCGGTCGATGATCCCTTCATCGCCGCCCTTCCAGAACACGCGCCCGAGCCACAGGGCCGGAACGATGAAGACCAGGCGGTAGAGCTCGTCGAAGTACCACTTGTTGTAGAGGAAGCGGTAGACCGGGCCGAGCTGGGTCGCCGTCTTCTCCGGGATCGAGGTGTCGCGGATGTACGCCAGCCACGCGATGGCAAGGCCGATCAGCATGACGATCGTGGCGGTCAACTTCACCCACAGCGGCACTTCGTGCATCGCGTGGATCAGGCCTTCGTTGTAGGCGATCGAACCGTTCCAGAACGCCGCCTCGTCGATGAACGCATGGTGGAACACGAAGCCCGCGAACACCGCGCCGATCGAAAGCAGCCCCAGCGGCACGAGCATCGTCCACGGGCTCTCGTGCGGGTGGTAGCCGGCGGTGCCTTCGTGAGGATGAACGTTGGCATGGGTGCTGTCGCCATGCTCCTCGTCGGGCGTTTCGTGCTCGCCGTGGACCGCGTGCTGGATATGCTCGCTGTCGGCCCAGCGCGGCTTGCCCCAGAACGTGAGGAACATCAGGCGCCAGGAGTAGAAGCTCGTCAGCAGCGCGGCGAAGGCGCCCACCCAGAATGCCGTGCGGCCCATCTCCGTGCCCGAGGCAAACGCCGCCTCGAGGATCGCGTCCTTGGAATAGAAGCCGGCGAAGCCGAACACCCCGAGCACGCCCACGCCGGTGATCGCGAGGGTGCCGGCCATCATCGCCCAGAAGGTGAGCGGGATCTGCTTACGCAGCGCACCGTAATAACGCATGTCCTGCTCGTGGTGCATCGCGTGGATCACGCTGCCCGCGCCGAGGAACAGCAGCGCTTTGAAGAAAGCGTGCGTGAACAGGTGGAACATCGCCGCGCCGTATGCGCCCACCCCGGCCGCGAAGAACATGTAGCCGAGCTGCGAGCAGGTCGAATAGGCGATCACCCGCTTGATGTCCCACTGCGTGGTGCCGATCGTCGCGGCGAACAGGCAGGTGGCAGCGCCGATGAAGGTGACGAACGTCAGCGCGTCGGGCGCGGCTTCGAACATCGGCGAAAGGCGGCAGACCATGAACACGCCGGCCGTCACCATCGTCGCGGCATGGATCAGCGCCGAAACCGGGGTCGGGCCCTCCATCGCGTCGGGCAGCCAGATGTGCAGGCCGAGCTGCGCCGACTTGCCCATCGCACCGATGAACAGCAGCAGGCACAGGATCGTCATCGTATCGAGCCGCATGCCAAGGAAGCCGATCGTGCTGGCTCCTTCCATCGCGGGGGCGGCTGCGAGGATCTCCGGGATCGAGACGGTGCCGAACACCAGGAAGGTGCCGAAGATGCCGAGCATGAAGCCGAAGTCGCCGACGCGGTTGACCACGAAAGCCTTGATGGCGGCAGCGTTGGCCGAGGGCTTCTTGAACCAGAAGCCGATGAGCAGGTACGACGCCAGGCCGACCCCTTCCCACCCGAAGAACATCTGCACCAGGTTGTCCGCCGTCACCAGCATCAGCATGGCGAAGGTGAACAGGCTGAGATAGGCGAAGAACCGCGGCTGGTCCGGGTCTTCGTCCATGTAGCCCCAACTGTAGAGGTGGACGAGCGCGGATACGGTGGTGATCACCACCAGCATGACCGCGGTCAGCGCGTCGACACGCAGCGCCCAGTCGAACGTCATGTCGCCCGACTGAACCCAGTTCAGCACCGGCACGACCGCCGCCGGAACGTCGCCGCCCAGGTAGCCCAGGAAGATCGGCCAGGAGAGCGCGCACGACAGGAACAGCGCACCGGTCGTGACCAGCTTGGCCGCGAAGCTGCCCAGGGCGCGGTTGCCCAGGCCGGCGACGATGGCCGCAAGCAGCGGCGCGAAAACGATGATCAGGATGGAGGACAAGGCTTTATCCCTTCATCCGGTTTACGTCATCCACGGCGATCGTGCCGCGGCTGCGATAGTAGATCACCAGGATGGCAAGGCCGATCGCCGCCTCGCCGGCCGCCACCGTCAGCACGAACATCGCGAAGACCTGGCCGGTGAGGTCGTTCAGGAACGCGCTGAAGGCGACGAGATTGAGGTTCACCGCCAGCAGGATCAGCTCGATCGCCATCAGAATGACGATGATGTTCTTGCGGTTGAGGAAGATCCCGAGGACCCCGAGCACGAACAGGATCGAGCTCACCACGACATAGTGTTCGACGCCGATCACAGCTCGACCCCCTGGCCAATTTCGGGCTTGGTGTTGACCGTCGCTTCCGACGGCTTGCGCGCAATCTGCCTGGCGATGTTCTGCTGTCCGCGCGGCGAGCGCGTGCCGCGGTGCGTCAGCACGATCGCGCCGACCATGGCCACCAGCAGGATGATGCCGGCGCTTTCGAACAGGAACAGGTAACGGCCGTAGAGCAGCGCGCCGATGTTCTCGATATTGCTTTCACCGGCCAGCGGAGCGGCCATGCCGTCCGCCGTGCCGAGATCGAGCGCTCCGGCGCGGTAGGCGCCCACGCCCAGCACCAGTTCCGCCAGCAGCACCAGCGCGATGGCGATGCCGAGCGGGAAGTTCTTCACGAACCCGGCCCGCAGTTCGGCGAAATCGATGTTGAGCATCATCACGACGAACAGGAACAGCACCGCGACCGCGCCGACGTAGACGATGATCAGCAGGAACGCGAGGAACTCGGCCCCGACCAGCAGCATCAGCCCCGCGCCGTTGAAGAACGCCAGGATCAGCCACAGCACGGAATGCACCGGGTTGCGCGCGACGATGGTGAGCACGCCGGAAGCGAGCACCAAAGTGGCGAAAAGGTAAAAGGCGATGGCCTGGATCATGATTGAGAACCCACTCCCGTGCGCCTTGAGCGACGCTCAAGAGCGGCCGCGCCGATGTGTCCCGTCGATGTCCGACACGAACAGAAGATGATTGCCCCGCGAGTCACGCGCGCCGCCTAGCGGTAGGGCGCATCGGCTTCAAGGTTCGCGGCCAGAGCCCGCTCCCACTTGTCCCCGTTCGCCAGCAGTTTGGCCTTGTCGTACATCAGCTCTTCGCGCGTTTCAGTGGTGAACTCGAGGTTCGGCCCCTCCACGATCGCGTCGACCGGGCAGGCTTCCTGGCAGAAGCCGCAGTAGATGCACTTGGTCATGTCGATGTCGTAGCGCGTGGTCCGGCGGCTGCCGTCCTCGCGCGGTTCGGCCTCGATCGTGATCGCCAGCGCCGGGCAGACCGCTTCGCACAGTTTGCAGGCGATGCAGCGCTCTTCACCGTTGGGATAGCGGCGCAAGGCATGCTCGCCGCGGAAGCGCGGGGAGATCGGGTTCTTCTCGAACGGATAGTTGATCGTCGCCTTGGGCTTGAAGAAGTACTTCAGCGTCAGCGCGTGGGCCTTGAGAAACTCCCACAGGGTGAACGACTTGATCAGTTGGGCGACGGTCATCCGTACCTCGTGAACATCAGATAGCCCGAGACGATCACCACGAAGGCGAGGCTCAGGGGGAGGAAGACCTTCCAGCCCAGGCGCATCAGCTGGTCGTAGCGGAACCGCGGCACGGTCGCCTTGATCCAGCTGAACACGAAGAAGAAGAACAGGATCTTGGCGAACAGCCAGATCCAGCCCGGAACATCGAACCAGGGGATCAGATCGATGTTCAGCGGCGGCAGCCATCCCCCGAAGAACAGGATGGCGTTGAGCGCGCACATCAGCAGCACGTTGGCGTACTCGCCGAGCCAGAACAGCGCGAAGCTCATCGAGGAGTATTCGGTCTGGTAGCCGGCGACGAGCTCGCTCTCCGCTTCGGTCAGGTCGAACGGCGCGCGCGCCGTCTCGGCCAGGGAGGAGATCAGGAACATGACCCACATTGGGAACAGCAGCAGGTTGAAGAAGAACCCGTTGACGATCCCGAAGCCGTGCCCGCGCTGCGCTTCGATGATGCCGTTCATGTTGAACGTGCCGGCCCAAAGAACCACGCAGATCAGGATGAAGCCGATCGAGACTTCATAGGAAATCATCTGCGCAGCGGCGCGCATGGCGCTGAAGAACGGGTACTTCGAGTTCGAAGCCCAGCCTGAGACCACGACCCCGTAAACGCCCAGCGAGCTGATCGCGAGGATGTAGAGCAGGCCAACGTTGATGTCCGACAGCACCGCGCCCGAGTTGAACGGGATCACCGCCCAGGCGGCGAGAGCCACGGTGAAGGTGATGATCGGCGCGATCAGGAACAGCCCCTTGTTCGAGGCGCTCGGGACGATGGTTTCCTGCAGGAACACCTTGAGGCCGTCGGCGAAGCTCTGCAGCAGGCCGAACGGCCCGACCACGTTGGGCCCGCGCCGCAGCGCCATCGCCGCCCAGATCTTGCGGTCGGCATAGATGATCATCGCCACGGCCAGCATCAGCGGCAGGGCGATCAGCAGGATGCCGGCGATGGTCGCGGTGAACCACGCCCACTCGTGGGTCATGCCCCAGTTCATGAATGTCTGGGTCATGCCGCTACCCTCTCTTCTTCGTCATCCTGAACTTGGTTCAGGACCCATCGGGCCGCATCCTCTGTTGTCGAGCTTGAAAGCGTAACGGCTCCGTTCCGCGCCCCAACAACGCTTCGGCGCGTCCGGAGAAATGGGTCCTGAAACAAGTTCAGGATGACGGGGATGATGGACGAGGCCCAGGTCATTCCGCAGCCTCCGCGAAGTCGGCATCGCCGTGGAGCAGCTCGGCGGAGCAACGCTGCATCACCAGGCTGGCGCGGGCGATCGGGTTGGTCAGGTAGAAGTCCTTGATCGGGTAAGCGATCTTGCCCTTGGGAGTGCCCGTTCCCGGCTGCGGCAGCGCGCCGTAGCTGGCGAGGCCTTCCTGGCCCAGGGCCGGAACTTCGGCGATCATGGCGGCGCGCAGCTCGTCGAAGCTGTCGAACCCGACGCTGACGCCGAACACGTCGGCCAGCGCCCGCAGGATCGTCCAGTCCTCGCGCGCGTCGCCGGGGGCGAACACGGCCTTGTCGGACATCTGCACGCGGCCTTCGGTGTTGACGTAAGTGCCGGCCTTCTCGGTGTAGGCGCTGGCGGGCAGGATCACGTCCGCCGCGTGCGCGCCCTTGTCGCCGTGGTGGCCGATGTAGACCTTCAGCGAACCCGCGAACTGTTGGTAGTTCACTTCGTCCGCGCCGAGCGACAGCAGGACTTTCGGCTTGGCGTCCGCCAGGTCCCTGAGGCCGCCCTTTTGCGCGAAGCCGAGCATCAGAGCGCCCATGCGCGCCGCCGCCATGTGCAGGACGTTGAAGCCGTTCCAGCCATCGCGGACCAGGTTCCACTTGCCCGCCAGCGACAGCGCCGTGTCGAGCGCACCGGCAGCGAGGCCTGCGCCGCCGACGATGATCGCCGGTCGCTCCGCCTGCGACATCGCGTCTGCGACGTGGCTTGGCAGGTCGCCCAGCACCGCGGCATCGTCGCCAAGGAACTCGGCCGGATAGGTGGTCTCCCAGTGCGGGCCGACCACGAACACTTTGGCCCCGCGCTTGATAGCCTTGCGCAGGCGCACGTTGACCAGCGGCGCTTCCCAGCGAATGTGGCTGCCGACGATCAGGATCGCATCGGCCTCCTCGATCCCGGCGAAAGTCGAGTTGAAGTTGACCGCGGCGAGATTGTCGACCGGATAGTCCATGCCGGTCTGGCGGCTCTCGATCAGCGTCGAACCGAGTGCGCCGAGCAGCTTCTTCGCCGCGAACATCGTCTCGCAGTCGAGCAGGTCGCCAGCGATCGCCGCCACGCTGCTGCCGGCGTTCGCGCCCGCAATTACCGCGAAAGCCTCGTCCCAGCTTGCCGCCTCGAGCTTGCCCCCGCGGCGAATCCAGACTTTGTCGAGCCGGCGGCGGGTAAGACCGTCGACTTGCCAGCGCGCCTTGTCGCTGATCCACTCCTCGTTCACGTCGTCGTTGTTCCGCGGCAGGACGCGCAGGACCTCGCGCATGCGGGCATCGATGCGGATGTTGGTCCCCATCGCATCGGAGACGTCGATTCCCCAGGTCTTGCTCAGCTCCCACGGCCGCGCTTCGAACGCATAAGGCCTGCTGGTCAGCGCGCCCACCGGGCAGAGATCGATCACGTTGGCGGAAAGTTCGTGCTTCGCCGCGTGCTCGAGGTACGTGGTGATCTGCATGTCCTCGCCGCGGTAGAGCGCGCCGATTTCGTCCACGCCGGCGATCTCTTCCGAGAAGCGCACACAGCGGGTGCAGTGGATGCAGCGGGTCATCCACGTCTTGATTAGCGGCCCCATGTACTTCTCGGTCACCGCGCGCTTGTTCTCGTGATAGCGCGAGGCGCCGCGGCCATAGGCCATCGCCTGGTCCTGCAGGTCGCATTCGCCGCCCTGGTCGCAGATCGGGCAATCCAGCGGGTGGTTGATCAGGAGGAACTCCATCACCCCTTCGCGCGCCTTCTTGACCATCTCGCTGTCGGTGCGAATCTCCTGGCCCTCGGTCGCCGGCAGCGCGCAGCTTGCCTGCGGCTTGGGCGGACCGGGCTTCACTTCGACCAGGCACATCCGGCAGTTGCCGGCGATGCTCAGCCGCTCGTGGTAACAGAAGCGCGGGATCTCCTTGCCGGCAAGCTCGCACGCCTGCAGCACGGTGGCGCCGTTAGGGACCTCGATTTCCTGTCCGTCTACGGTAACTTTAGGCATTACTCAGCAGCCTCCGCGGCGGTCTGACCATAGTGGCTCCGGGACCACAAACCGTCTGCTACGATATCGCGGATGCCCTTCTCGTCGAGGCGCACTTCCCGCCCCGCAACCAGGCATTCGGAGAGTGCCGGCACCAAGGCGCGCGCAGCATCGGATTCGGCTTTGGTGCCCGGTGCGGTGCGAAGCATGTCATCGGCTTCGGCGGGAGCATGAAACACCACGCAATCCGCGAAGGCTCCCAGCGCCTGCGCCTGCGGCATCGACGCCGCCTGCACGAAGAACCTGTTGGTAAGCATTTCCGGCCCGTCCGCTGGAAGTTTGAGAGCGTCCGTATGGCGGCCGAGGTAGGCTTCCTCTGCCAGAGCAACACGGAACGCCGGCCCGCTCATCCGCATCGACGTTCGCAGTTGGAACGCCGCCTTCGTCTCGTTCATGCAAGCGGGCAGATCGAATTCCTTGATCACGTCGGCTTGAGCGATGCCGAAGCTCGCATAATCCACGGCCAGCGGATCGCTGCTGCGCAAGTAGCGCTCAACCGTGTCGGGTTGATCGTGATAAACGCAGCGCGCAACTCCCTTCAACATCTGCCGGGCACCCCCGGCATCAAGCTGCTCCACAGGCTTGGCGATGCGCGATCCGGTGCGCTTGTAAGGCTCAGGCTGCTGCGCAATCGCCGGCGCAGCAAGCAGAACTGCTGCTGCGGTAGCCAGGCCGACAACCGAGGTGCTCCGCCCGTTCACTCCGCCGCCTCCTGCATCGCGCCCGCATGCTCTGCGATGCGGCGCTCGAGTTCGGGGCGGAAGTGCTTGATCAGGCCCTGGATCGGCCATGCGGCCGCGTCGCCCAGGGCGCAGATGGTGTGGCCTTCGACCTGCTTGGTGACTTCGTAGAGCATGTCGATCTCGCGCGGTTCGGCCGCGCCGGTGCGCAAACGTTCCATCATGCGCCACATCCATCCCGTGCCTTCGCGGCAGGGCGTGCACTGGCCGCAGGACTCGTGCTTGTAGAAGTAGCTCAGGCGGCTGATCGCGCGGACGATGTCGGTGGATTTGTCCATCACGATCACGCCGGCTGTGCCGAGGCCGGAGCCGAGCTCCTTGAGCCCGTCGAAATCCATCGGTGCGTCGATGATCTGTTCGGCCGGGACCAGCGGTACCGAAGATCCGCCGGGGATCACCGCCAGGAGGTTGTCCCAGCCGCCGCGAATGCCGCCGCAGTGCTTCTCGATCAGCTCGCGGAAGGAAATCCCCATCGTTTCTTCGACGACGCACGGCTTATCGACATGGCCGCTGATCTGGAAGAGCTTGGTGCCCTTGTTGTTCTCACGCCCGAAGGAGCTGAACCAGGAGGCCCCACGCCGCAGGATCGTCGGCACGACGGCGATGCTTTCGACGTTGTTGACCGTGGTCGGGCAGCCGTAGAGCCCCGCGCCCGCCGGGAACGGCGGCTTGAGCCGCGGCTGGCCCTTTTTGCCTTCGAGGCTTTCGATCATCGCGGTTTCTTCGCCGCAGATGTAGGCGCCCGCGCCGCGGTGGACGAAGACGTCGAAGTCATAGCCGGAGCCGGCGGCGTTCTTGCCCAGCAGGCCGGCGTCGTAGGCCTGCTGCACGGCGGCGAAGAGGTTCTCCGCCTCGCGGATGAACTCGCCGCGGATGTAGATGTAGGCCGCACGGGCCCGCATCGCGAAACCCGCAACGAGCGCGCCTTCGATCAGCTTGTGCGGGTCGTGGCGCAGAATCTCGCGGTCCTTGCACGAGCCGGGCTCGGACTCGTCGGCGTTGATCACCAGGAAGCTGGGCCGACCGTCCTTGCTCTCCTTCGGCATGAACGACCATTTGAGTCCGGTCGGGAAGCCGGCGCCGCCGCGGCCGCGCAGGCCGGAGGCCTTGACCTCGTCGATGATCGAATCCTGACCGCGCGCGATGAGCGCCTTGGTAGCGTCCCAGTCGCCGCGCTTCTGCGCCGCCTTCAGGCCCCAGTCCTGGAACCCGTAGAGGTTGGTGAAAATCCGGTCCTTGTCCTGAAGGGTCATGCACCGCTCCCTTCGTCATGCTGAACTTGGTTCAGCATCCATCGCGCCACACGGGCGGGCGGAGCGGGTTGAGAGATGGACCCTGAAACAAGTTCAGGGTGACGGTTAAGCGATTGGAGAGGCATCAACCCATCCCTCCGAACACATAGATCGCGGCGACCGCCAGGATGGCGACCAGCACGACCGTCTTCACCAGACCCTTCAGCATTTTCCAGGCCAGCACCACGCCGAGCAGGGCGACGATAAGGAGAACAATAGGCTCCATCACTTCTTCCTCACCACTCGCCTCGGTAATCGTGGTTCTCGCCGACCATTTCCTTGAGCGTGGTCGGCCCACCGACCGGCTCGGAGGTGTGACGGCCCGGCTCCTGCGTACCTTCTTTCGGCTGGCGCCCAGCGGCGAGCTCGTCGAGCACGCGGTCGAGCCGCTCGGGTGTCAGGTCCTCGTAGTTGCCATCGTTGATCTGGACCATTGGCGCGGTGGCGCAGTTGCCCATGCATTCGACTTCGGTCAGCGTCCACAGACCGTCCTCGGTCGTGTGGCCCTTCTTCATGCCGCGCTTGTAGCAGGCTTCGAGAATGTCGTCCGATCCACGCAGCATGCACGGCGTGGTGCCGCAGACCTGCACGTGGAAACGGCCGACCGGCGCGAGGTTGTACATCGTGTAGAAGCTGGCGACTTCGAGCACGCGGATCGCCGGCATGCCGAGATAGTCGGCGACGAATTCGATCACCGGGATCGGCAGCCAGCCTTGCGTGTTCGTCTCCGCGCCGACCTGCCGCTGGGCGAGATCGAGCAGCGGCATGACCGCCGAACGCTGCCGCCCTTCGGGATAGCGCTTGACGATTTCCTTCGCCTTGGCGGCGTTCTCGTCGGTCCAGGTGAACGAACCCCACCGCTCGCGCAGTTCGGGAGTGTCGGGATGGGGTGCGCGCACGGCCATTAGCGGTCGCACTCCCCGAACACGACGTCGATCGCGCCGAGAATGGCGGTCGCGTCTGGCAGCATGTGGCCCTTTGCCATGAAATCCATCGCCTGGAGGTGACTGAAGGCGGTCGGGCGGATCTTGCAGCGGTACGGCTTGTTCGACCCGTCCGACACCAGATAGACGCCAAACTCGCCCTTGGGGCTCTCGGTGGCGACATAGACTTCGCCGGCCGGAACGTGGAAGCCTTCGGTGTAGAGCTTGAAGTGGTGGATCAGCGCTTCCATCGACTGCTTCATCTCGCCGCGCTTGGGCGGCACGATCTTGCGGTCGGTGCTGGCGATCGGCCCTTCGGGCATCTCGGCCAGGCACTGCTTTATGATGCGGGCCGACTGGCGGACTTCCTCGACCCGGACCATCATCCGGTCATAGCAGTCGCCGTTGGTGCCGACGGGCACGTCGAAGTCCATGCGGTCGTAGACGTCGTAAGGCTGGCTCTTGCGCAGGTCCCAGGGAATGCCGGCGGCGCGGATCATCGGGCCGGAGAAGCCCCAGGCGATCGCGTCTTCTTTACTAACTTTAGCTATGTCGACGTTGCGCTGTTTGAAGATGCGGTTGTCGACGACGAGGCTCATGGCGTCCTCGAATAGCTCCGGGAGGCGCTTGTCGACCCAGTCGCCGATGTCGGCGAGCAGCTTCAGCGGCGCGTCCTGGTGCACACCGCCCGGGCGGAAGTAGGCCGCGTGCATGCGCGCGCCGGAGACCCGCTCGTAGAAGTTCATGCAGTCTTCGCGCAGCTCGAACAGCCACAGGTTCGGCGTCATCGCGCCGACGTCCATGACGTGGCTGCCGATGTTGAGCATGTGGTTCTTGATGCGCGTCAGCTCGGCGAACAGCACCCGCAGGTACTGCGCCCGGATCGGCACCTCGAGGTTGAGCAGCTTCTCGATCGCCAGAACCCAGGTGTGCTCCATGCACATCGGGCTGCAGTAGTCGAGCCGGTCGAAATAGGGCAGAGCCTGCAGGTAGGTCTTGTACTCGATCAGCTTCTCGGTGCCGCGATGCAGCAGGCCGACGTGCGGATCGATCCGCTCGATCACCTCGCCGTCGAGCTCCATCACCAGGCGCAGCACGCCGTGCGCGGCCGGATGCTGCGGGCCGAAGTTGATCGTGTAGTTGCTGACAGTGCCGCCTTCGGTGGTCGGCGACGCTTCCTGGACTAGGCCGGCCATCAGTTCTCTCCGTCCTTATCCTGCTTCGCGGCGGCTTTGCTGCCGCGTGCGGACGACTTGCGCGTGGGACGATCCTCGGTCGGCTTAGGCGCGCCGGGTTCGTCGGTCCCCGTCTCCACAGGATCGGGGTTGGCATCGCCCTGCCCCGATACCGAGCCGCTCGAAATCTCCGCCGGGGCGACGTGTTCGGCCGCCTTCTTGTCGGTCGCCCGGCCTGCGCCGGTTTCCTCGGGGGTGTCGGTCGTCTTGGGAGTGTCGGTGCGCGGCGCACCGCGCGTCTCCGGCTCCTTCGTGTCGCTCTTGCCGCCGGGCTCCGGCACGCCCTGCGGGTTCGGTGCGGGCGGCGGCACTTCCGACTTCTCGTCGCCCGGAAGAACGTAGTTCGCGCCTTCCCACGGGCTCATGAAATCGAAGTTGCGGAAGTCCTGCGGCAACTCGACCGGCTCATAGACCACGCGCTTCTCCTCTTCGGAGTAGCGCAGTTCCTGATAGCCGGTGAGCGGGAAGTCCTTGCGGAAGGGATGACCTTCGAATCCGTAGTCGGTGAGGATCCGCCGCAGATCCGTGTTGCCTTCGAACAGCACGCCGAACAGGTCGAACGCCTCGCGCTCCAGCCAGCCCGCGTTCGGCCACAGCGTGGTCACGGTCGGCACCGGCTTGTGCTCGTCGGTGCTCAGCTTGACGATGACACGGTGGTTCCGGGTCAGCGACAGCAGCATGTAGACCACTTCGAAGCGCTCGGGGCGCTGCGGGTAGTCGACACCGGCGATGTCCATAAGCTGCTGATAGGCATGCTCGTCACGCAGCAGGCGCAGGGCATCCTCGATGCTTTCGCGCCGCACCGTGAGAATGACCTCGCCGTTCTCCTCGGCCGCGGCGACGAGCATGTCGCCGAGCGCGGCGGAGAGCCGGTCCTTTACGCCCTCGCTGGACGAGAAGCGCGGGGCGGAGTGCAGAACTGTTGCCATGTCAGCGCTCAATCGTCCCTTCGCGGCGGATCTTCCGCTGGAGCTGCATCACGCCGTAGAGCAGCGCTTCCGCCGTCGGCGGGCAGCCCGGCACGTAGATGTCCACCGGCACGATCCGGTCGCATCCGCGCACGACGCTGTAGCTGTAGTGATAGTAGCCGCCACCGTTGGCGCAGCTGCCCATCGAGATGACGTACTTCGGTTCCGACATCTGGTCGTAAACCCGCCGGAAAGCCGGAGCCATCTTGTTGCACAGCGTGCCGGCGACGATGATCACGTCCGACTGGCGCGGGCTGGCGCGCGGGGCGACGCCGAACCGCTCCATGTCGTAGCGCGGCATGTTGACGTGGATCATCTCGACCGCGCAGCACGCCAGGCCGAACGTCATCCACCACAGGCTGCCGGTGCGGGCCCACTGGAACAGATCCTCGGTGCTGGTGACGAGGAAGCCCTTGTCGTTCACCTCGGTGCTGATCGAGTTGAAGTAATCCTCCCCCGGCATGCGGATCTCGGGGTGGATCGTCGGGTTATAGGCCGGCCCTGTGACGTTCGTCGCGCCCGGATTGGCGAGCGCGTGGTCGAGCGGCCCTTCGTCCTTCATTCCCATTCCAGCGCTCCCTTCTTCCACGCGTAGGCCAGCCCGACGGTAAGTTCGAACAGGAACACCATCATGGTGATCCAGCCCGGCCAGCCCGTCAGGTCGAGGCTGACGGCCCAGGGAAACAGGAACGCCGCTTCGAGGTCGAATACGATGAACAGGATCGCAATCAGATAGAAGCGCACGTCGAACTGGCTGCGCGGGTCCTCGAACGCGGGGAAGCCGCATTCGTACTCGCTCAGCTTGTCGGCATGCGGATTGTGCGCGCCGGTCAGACGGGCCACGCCCATCGGCAGGAACACGAACAGCCCCGAGAGCCCCAGGGCGATGCCGAGGAAGATCAGAATGGGCAGATACTGGATTAAGTCCACCAAGCGCCTGACTCGATTACAACGGTTTCGCTGCGCGCCCTAGTCCGCCCCGCCCGGCGGTTCAAGGCCCGCCACACCTGAATTACCGGCCAGCCCCGGTCCGCGGCAAGGGAGGTGAGCTGGCCGATGCCTTTGAGGTGGAGTTTGACGAACGGCTCGCGGCCGTGGATGCCCGTCATGCTGAACTCGGTTCAGCATCCATGGTGCCTTCAGTCGCAGGTCCGAACGGGTGGAGGAATGGGCCCTGAAACAAGTTCAGGGTGACGGTTTTAGGAAGTTCGGGGCGACGATGTCGGGAATTGTCGTGGAGCCAGGCGGCGCAAGTCGCGCGGGCGCGCCGATTGCTTTCGCTGCGGCGCAACATTAGACGGGGGATACGCCTTCAATCCCCAGGTTTCGAGGTTCTCCTATGCCCCAGTTCTCCGAGTCCGATCCGGTCGTCATTCTTTCCTACGCGCGCACGCCGATGGGCGGCATGCAAGGTGCACTCGCCGACGCCTCGGCGACCGACCTGGGGGCAACTGCGGTCAAAGCCGCGGTCGAGCGTGCCGGCGTGTCGGGCGAGGACGTCGACCGGATCTACATGGGCTGCGTGCTTCCGGCGGGCCTGGGCCAGGCCCCTGCCCGCCAGGCGGCGCTCAAGGCTGGCCTGCCGAAGACCGTCCAGGCGAGCACGGTGAACAAAGTCTGCGGCAGCGGCATGCAGACGGTGATCATGGGCGCGGAGGCGCTCGCTGCCGGCACGGTGGATCTCGTCATTGCCGGCGGGATGGAGAGCATGACCAATGCGCCCTACCTGCTCAAGAAGCACCGCTCCGGCGCGCGGCTCGGGCACGACACCGCTTACGATCACATGTTCCTCGACGGGCTCGAAGATGCCTATGAGGAAGGCGCGGCGATGGGCGCCTTCGCGCAGTGCACGGCGGACGAATACCAACTCACCCGAGAGGAGATGGACGCCTATTCGGTCGAGTCGCTGGCCCGGGCCAACAAGGCGATCGCCAGCGGCGCCTTCGCCGACGAGATCGCCCCCGTTACCATCAAGACCCGCAAGGGCGAAGTGGTCGTCGATACGGACGAAGCCCCCAGCAAGGGCCGGCCGGAGAAGATCCCGCAACTGAAGCCCGCCTTCGCCAAGGACGGCACGATCACCGCCGCGACCTCTTCCTCGATCTCCGACGGCGCGGCTGCCGTGGTCATCGCCCGCGAGAGTGCCGCCAAGGAGCGCGGCCTTGCGCCGGTGGCCAAGATCGTCGGCATGACCGCTCATGCGCAGGAGCCGCGGGCCTTCACCACGGCCCCTGTTGGGGCAATCCAGAAGCTGCTGGCCCAGACGGGCTGGAGCGCCGACGACGTGGACTTGTGGGAAGTGAACGAGGCGTTCGCCTGCGTCACCATGTTCGCGATGCGCGACATCGGCATCCCGCACGACCGGATCAACGTCAACGGCGGCGGAACCGCGCTCGGACACCCGATCGGCGCCAGCGGCACGCGGATCATCGTCACCCTGCTGGGCGCCCTCAAACAACAGGGCAAGAAGCGCGGCATCGCATCGCTGTGCATCGGCGGCGGTGAAGCCACCGCCATCGCGGTGGAGATGTACTGACAGCCCGGCGGCCGGTCCTTCGAGACGCTCGGACTGCGTCCTCGCTCCTCAGGACGAACGGGTGGGTGGAGGGCTCCGATTGGGTCAGAGGAGTCAAGCCGTCCCGCCACCCCCTTCCGTTCGTCCTGAGGAGGGATCGAAGCCGAAGGCTGAGGGACCGTCTCGAAGGACCGCCACCGTCGCACCCCGCCGGGTCCTTCGAGACGCTCAGACTGGTCTCGCTCCTCAGGACGAACGGCCGCGTGCTCAGGGTTCGCCGGCGCCCCAGAGGCGGTCCTGCTCGACCCAGCCTTTGCGGCCTTCGACGTCGAGCTCGCACCAACCTGCCTCGCACTCGCCGAGCATGCCGACGACGCCAGGCTCGACTTTCCAGCGCAAGTCGGAAGACTCCGAAGGCTCCTCGCGCATCGCGGCCACGCCCTCGCCGATCACGATTGCGCTCCGCTCCGGGCTGAGCAGGCGGGCGACGACCCAGCCCTGCGTCCCTTCCGGATCGCGCACGAGGCGCCAGCCTTGCATCAGCCGCACGACTTTCACCGGCAGGTTGCGGCGCTTGTAGACCCAGTCGACCGGGTAGTTCTCGCTCGGGCCGACGCGCATGTTGACCTCGTCCGAGCGGAGCGACGCCCAATAAGGCACCTCGCGTTCCTGTGCGGATGCGGGAGCGGTCAGGACAAGGGCGAGGAAAAGCAACAGGAAGCGAAGCATGGCTACCGTCTAGCAGCCCGGCCGAAGCCGCATCAAGCGCCTGATCTCGTTCTCCGGGCCTCGGTCCTTCTAGACACTCGGACTGCGTCCTCGCTCCTCAGGACGAACGGGTGGGGATAGGGCCTGGGAGCACGCCAATCCGCCCGGGACGATCACCTCCCCCACCGCCCCCGTCATTCCCGCGAAAGCGGGAACCCCGCTTGCGGAGCCACAGCCGTCGCAAGCGGGATCCCCGTACTTCGACAGGCTCAGCAGAGCCTTTCGCGGGGATGACGAGTTGTTGGCACGGGTGCTCGGACCCCACCCCCCTTGTCTTGAGGATGGACCGAAGCCGGAAGCCGAGGGCCCGTCTCGAAGGACCGGCCCGCGTCCTCAGTCGCCGGTCAGGATCCTGTCCACCAACTGCTTCACCGTGGGGGTGAAGTTGTTCGAGTAAAACGGATCCTGCTTGAAGCGGAACGCGCTGTGGCCGGCGAACATCAGGTTTTCCTCCACGGGTCCGCCGTGGGCGATGTCCTGCAGGGTCTTCTGGATGCAGAAGCTGCGCGGATCGGCCAGGCGGCCGGTCGTGTAATCGTCATGGTCCTTCCACGACGAGAACCCGCAGTGCGAGAGACAGCCCATGCAGGCGGCCTGGTCCTCGCGAATGATCGCGCGTTCTTCCGGGGTGACGAACACGACGGTGTCGTCGGGAGTCTTGAGCGCTTCGGTGTGGCCTTCCAGAACCCAGCTGCGGGCCCGGTCGCGGTCCTTGGGCGCGACCCAGAAGTTCTTGCCCTTCACGCCGACGTCGAGCTGGACGGTGTGCTCGCCCGCCTCGACCCGCGAGTAGGGGATCTGCCGCTCGCTGCGCTCTTCGAGATTGCGCAGGAAGGGGTTGCGCACGGCCGAGCTGTAGAAGCCGGTCGGGCTGAAGCGGTGGAGGAGGATGTCGCCTTCCTCGAGATCGCGCAACGCGTCCTTCCAGCCCTGCGGGATCGGGCTTTCCTCGGTCAGCAGCGGCCGGGTGCCGTACTGGAAGGCGATCGTGCCCAGTTCGGGGTTGTCGATCCAGTGGTCCCACTCGCGCAAGTACCAGACGCCGCCGGCCATCACGATCGGCACGTCGTCGGAGATGCCTTCGGCGCGCATGGTGTCGCGGACCGCCTTCACGCGGGGATAGGGATCCTCCGGCTTCTCGGGATCTTCGGCATTCGACAGGCCGTTGTGCCCGCCGGCAAGCCAGGGGTCCTCATAAACCACCGCGCCGAGCAGTTCGGAGACTTTGTGGTAGGAACGCTTCCACAGCGCCCGAAAGGCGCGAGCCGAGCTGATGATCGGCAAGTAGCTGACGTTGAAGCGCGCGGCGATCTCCGCCAGCTTGTAGGGCATGCCGGCACCGCAAGTGACGCCGGTGACGAGGCCGCGGGTCTTCTCCAGCACACCTTCGAGGACCTGCTGCGCGCCGCCCATTTCCCACAGCACGTTGATGTTGATCGCGCCCTGCCCGTTGGCGACGTCGTAGGCCCGGCGGACCTGCTCCACGGCACCGTCGATGGCATAGCGGACCAGCTGGTCGTGGCGTTCGAGCCGGGTCAGCTGGTTATAGATCTGCGGGATGATCTTGCCTTCGGCATCGTAGCTATCGGCGTTGACGGCGCTGATCGTGCCGATCCCGCCGGCAGCCGCCCAGGCGCCCGAACTCATGTGATTGGTCGCGGAAACGCCCTTGCCGCCTTCGATCAACGGCCAAACCTCGCGGCCGCCATAGCTGATCGGTCTCAGACCTTTGAATGCCATCGTAGAACCTCTAGTCCCTGTCTTCAGCCAGCGGCGGTTGGAATGTTTTCGTCGCCCGGCTGACTGCAGGGTTCAATTTCGTGCGGCTCGGGACGTTCCCCGGCCGGCTCGAACCGGGCATAATAGCCGGCGATCTCGGGTTTACGGACAAATTCGGCGAGGCGAAAGCCCACACTGCCGAATTCGCAAAAAAGCAGCTTGGGCGGCGTGCCGTGCTCGCTGGTCGGCCGGTCGACGTCGACCACGATCACCGATCCGTTCTTCTTCAGTGCCGGGCGCAGCCGCCAGAGGAAGGCGTAAGGCTCCGACACTTCGTGGTACATGTGGACCATGAAGATGCGGTCGAAGCTGCCCCTGGGCAGCCTGGGATCGTCGGGCGTGCCGAGCTTTATCGAAACGTTGTCGAGGCGCTCTGCTTCGACGCGGCTGCCGAGCCGGGCCAGGGCGTCGCGGTCGATGTCCTCGGCCAAAACGCGGCCGTTGCGGCCGACGCGCTCGGCAAGGCGCACGGTGTAGTAGCCCTCGCCCGCGCCGATGTCGGCCACGGTCATGCCGCGGCGGATGTCGGCCAGGTCCATCACGGTGACGGCTTCGCGCCGGTCGTCACGCGCCTGCTCGTTGGAGAACGTGTTGCTGACCGCCGCCGATACGGGGCGGTAGGGCCGCGGGAACTCGCGCGCCGTGGGCGGCCGTTCCTCGTCGGCGACTTCCTCGCAGCCGCCGAGCGCCAGCAATGCCAGGCAGAGAGCGGCGGCAAGCTTCAATCGACGTCCTCCACCTCGACCGCTTCGCCGGTCACCCGCTGGGCTAGCGCGGCAGCGATGAAGTCGTCGATCTTGCCGTCGAGCACGTCGTCGGGGCTGGTCGAGACGACGCCGGTCCGGAGGTCCTTGACCATCTGGTAGGGCTGCAGGACGTAGCTGCGGATCTGGTGGCCCCAACCGATCTCGGTCTTTTCCTGGTACTCACCCGCGGCGACGGCTTCGCGCTTGGCGAGTTCGGCTTCGTAGAGCCGCGCCTTGAGCATGTTCATCGCCGTGGCGCGGTTCTTGTGCTGGCTGCGGTCGTGCTGGCTGGCGACGACGATCCCGGTCGGCATGTGCGTGATGCGCACCGCGCTGTCGGTGGTGTTGATGTGCTGCCCGCCGGCGCCGCTGGCGCGGTAGGTGTCGATCTTGAGGTCGCCTTCGTTGACCTCGATCTCGATGTTGTCGTCGATCACCGGGTAGACCCACACGCTCGAAAAGCTGGTGTGGCGGCGCGCGGCGCTGTCGTAGGGACTGATGCGGACCAGGCGGTGGACGCCGCTTTCGGTCTTGGCATAGCCGTAGGCGTTCTCGCCTTTGACTTGCAGCGTGGCCGACTTGATGCCGGCCTGCTCGCCGGCCTGGTACTCGACGGTCTCGACCTTGAAGCCGCGGCGCTCGGCCCAGCGGGCGTACATGCGGAAGAGCATTTCCGCCCAGTCCTGGCTTTCGGTGCCGCCCGCGCCGGCGTGGATTTCGATGTAGGTGTCGTTGGCGTCGGCCTCGCCGCCCATCAGCGCCTGGACTTTGTCGGCGTCGGCACGTTCGGCGAGACGTTGGAGAGATTCGAGCCCGTCGGCGATGACCGCGTCGTCACCTTCGGCTTCGCCCAGTTCGACGAATTCGACGGCGTCGGCCATCTCGGCGGAGATCTCGTTCACGGTGCCGATCGCGCTTTCGAGCCGGCGGCGCTCGCGCATGACTTCCTCGGCCCGCTTGGGATCGTTCCACAAGGTCGGGTCCTCGACCCGGGCGTTGAGCTCGTCGAGCCGGCGCAAGGCGCGGTCCCAGTCCAGCGACCGGCGCACCAGCGCCAGAGCCGCTTCGATCCGATCAATATGGGCCTGCCCTTCGGCACGCATGGGAAGCTCTCCAAGAAATTCGCCGCCCGCCTAGCGCAGGCCATTGGATAGGGAAAGGGGATGGGTCGGCCTCGTCGTCCCGGACTTGATCCGGGACCGCTGGCCGCCAGAACGGACCAGGAGGCCAGCGGTCCCGGGTCAGGCCCGGGACGACGGCGACTACGACTTCGCTTTCATTGCCTGCACGGCATCGAGGGTGAGCTTCACGTGCTCGCGCCAGTCGAGATCGGAATGGACCATCGCGATTCGACCGTCGGGGGCGATGACGTAGGACGTGCGGTCGGTCAGCCCGGTGTCCTTGTCGCCGCGCTTGAGCGCCACGTCGAACGCCTTGACGGTCTCCTGGCTGGCCGAGGCCACGGGGAACTTGTCGCGGCATTCCTTGCGCGAGAAGTCCTTCAGCTTGTCGATCGGATCGGCCGACATGCCGACGACCTGCGCCCCGGCCTTGTTGAACGCGGGAATGGCTTCGGCGAAAGCGTTCGCCTCCAGCGTGCAGCCGGGCGTGAAGGCGGCGGGGAAGAAGTAGAGCACGACCGGGCCCTTCTTCAGCGCCTTGTGCAGGTCGAACGTGTAGGCCTTGCCCGCCAGCGCGCCTTGCGTGACGACTGCCGGAGCCTTGGCGCCCTTCTGCAACGCCGCGGTCGCGGGAACGGCGGCCAGTGCAAAGGATGCCAGAGCGAGGATCGAAAGGGTGCGTTTCATGGTGGTTACTCTGCCGCCTCGCGCCTGTGCTGTCGAATCCAATCTGCCGGACGGGATCAGTAGATCCCGCCCTGCTCCTCCACGAAGTCCTCCGGCGGCGGGCCCTGCACGGCGCGGGTGGCGTTGCTGGTCACCGCCCGTTCGCGCCGGCGCAGCTGCGCCAGGATCATCTCGCGCATGACGTCGATCTCGTCCTGCCGCTGGGTCCGGCGCGGCTCGGTATCCGGCTTGAACGCTTCCCAGATCACGCCGCTGAGCGGATCGTTGGTAGGCCATGCGTCGAACACGCGGGTGCCGGAACGGCGGTCGATCCGCACCATGCGCACCCCGTTGGGGGCCAGGAACGGACGCCCGTTCCACCGGTCGCGGGTCGCTTCGACGAAGTCCTTGAAGATCGGCGCGGCGGTGTTCCCGCCCTGGACCCAGCCACCCATGTTGCGCGGCTGGTCGAAGCCGAGATACGTGCCGACCACGAGATCCGGCGAGCCGCCCACGAACCAGGCGTTGGTCGGGCCGCTGGTCGTGCCGGTCTTGCCCGCCAGCGGGAGTTCGAGCGCGCGCAGCCGCACTGCGGTGCCACGCTGGACAACGCCTTCGAGCATGTGGACCACCTGATAGGCCGTGCGCCCGTCGATCACCTGCTTACCGGCCTGGCGCAGGCGCGGCATTCCCTTGCCGTCCCATTCGTCCAAGTTGCAGCGGGTGCATTCGCGCTTGTCGGCGCGCCAGATCACCTTGCCGCGGCGGTCCTGCACATAGTCGATCAGGGTCGGCGCATGCTGAACGCCGTGGTTGAACAGCGCGGCATAGGCATCGACCATCTTGAGCACGGTCGTGTCGCCGGCGCCGAGCGCGAACGACAGGTAGTTCTCATAATCGCCGATGCCGAACCGGCTGAACGTGCGGGTGACGTTCTCCATCCCCGCGTCCGACGCGATGTGGACAGTCATCAGGTTGCGCGACTGCTCCAGCCCCCAGCGCATCGTGTGCACGCCGCCGCCGCCGCCGCCGAAGTTCCGGAAGCACTTCTCGCCCAGATTGGCGCCCTGGTAGACGCAGTAAGTCTGGTCGGGGATCATCGTGGCCGGGGTCATCCCCTGGTCGAGCCCCGTGGCATAGACGAATGGCTTGATGGTCGAACCCGGCTGGCGCAGCGCCTGCGTGGCGCGGTTGAAATCGCCCAGACGGCTGTCGAAGCCGCCCTGCATGGCCAGCACGCGGCCGCTGTGCGGGTCCATGGCGACGAAGCCGCCGGAGACTTCCGGCACTGTCCGCACGCGCCAGCCATTGCCTTGCGGCGAGGCGGCGATGACATGACCGACCCTCAGCGCATCGGGGAGACCGCCCAGCGGCGCTTCCTCGCCATTGGCGAAGCCGATGCGGGCGTCCGAACCGTTCCGCTCGGTAACGACGCCGATCCGCCAGTTCTGGTAGTTGATCCCGAGATTGGCTGAGGCCAGTTGTTCGGTAAGGTCCCCGCTGTCGGGATCGAGCGTGGCGACCGGCCCGTGCCAGCCCTTCCCCGCCGAATAGCGCAGCATGCCCTGGCGGAGCGCATCGCGGGCGGCATCCTGAAACTCGGGATCGAGCGAGGTGCGCACCCACAGGCCGCCGGCATAGACGCTGTGCGGCCCGTCTTCCGCCTGCTCGCCGTACTTGCCCATCAGCTCGCGCCGCACTTCCTCCAGGAAGTACCCGGCGTCGGCGGAATAAGTGTCCTCGCGCTGGGTGATGAGCCCGAGCGGCTTGGCCTGGGCCGCCGCCGCCTCGGCCGCGGTGATGTGGCCGTTGTCCTGCATCTGCCGGAGCACGTGGTTACGCCGCTCGATCGCCAGCTCGGCGTTGCGGGCGCGGCTGTAGCGTTCCGGCGCCTTGGGCAGGATCGCCAGGAAGGCCATCTCGTGCAGCTCGAGATCGCCCACGTCCTTGTTGAAGTAGGCCCGGCTCGCCGCCTGCACGCCGAAGCTGCGGCGGCCGAGCGGGATCTCGTTGAGGTAGAGGGTGATGATCTCCTGCTTGTTCAGCACGCCTTCGATGCGGCGGGCGAGGATCATCTCCTTCAGCTTGCGGGTGACCGAGTACTCGTCGCCCACAAGAATGTTCTTGGCCACCTGCTGGGTGATGGTCGAACCGCCGACGGCGCGCTGCCCCGACCCGATCTTGCTGACATAATCGATCACCGCACCGGTGAAGCCGCCGATGTCGATGCCCCCGTGGGTCCAGAAAGTCTTGTCCTCGGCCGAGGTGTAGGAATTGATCAGCTGGCGCGGGAAATCCTGGAACTGCAGCTGAACGCGCCGCTCGCGCGCGTAGGAGTGGACGATCTCGCCATCGATCCCGCGCACCATGCTGGGCAGCGGCGGCTCGTAGTCGAGCAGCGTCTCTGCGTCGGGCAGGCCGCGGGCGAGCAGCGCCCAGCCCACGATCCACACCACCAGCGCGGCGGCGAGACCGATCGAGCCCCACCGGAACCAGCGCTTGCTGCTCCAGTTCTGGCGGAACCAGTTCAACGCCCCGCTCGCATCCCGGCGGATGCGGTAGCGGAAGTATTCGGCACGCGATTGCTCGGTATCATCCATTGCCGCGGCGCCTTAGCACGGTGATTCCGTCTCGCGCCAGAATGAATGGCATCATGTCGTCGCACGGGGGATGGGGGTGCTGGTTGCCTCGCCGGTCCGCCTCGCCCGTCCAAGATCGTCATGCTGAACTGGTTTCAGCATCCATTTGTCAACCCGCACGGCCCCCACTGTGGCGCACGGCCTCGCGGCGCTTTCCGGCAAGCTCCGCGCGGGCGGGGAAATGGACCCTGAAACGAGTTCAGGGTGACGGTTTTCGCGAGTTGGGAACAGTGGCCGGCGGGTCGGGAGGCGTCAGGCGCCGGTCTGCCGAGCGAAATGGATGCGGATCGCCCGGGCCATGACGGTGGCGAAGCGTTCGCGTCCTTCGGGGGATGCGAGCCGGTCGGCGTCTTCGGGGTTGGTGACGAACCCCGCTTCGTAGAGCACCGACGGCACGTCCGGCGCCCGCAGCACCGCCAGCGAGGCCGCGCGCCGCGCCTGCGGGTGGAAGCGCAGCACGCCCTCCCCTTCGCGCAGGATCAGGCTGGCGAAGCCGGCGGAGCCTTCCGAGGAGCGCCGTTGCGACAGTTCGACGAGGATCGAGTTCACGTTCGCGCTGCGCCCGGCCAGCGGGACGCCGTTCACCTGGTCGGCGCTGTTCTCCCGCGCGGCGAAACGGGCGGCGGCCTCGCTCGAAGCCCGTTCCGACAGGGTGTAGACGCTGGCGCCGGAGACTTCGTTCTTTTCCCCGGCCGAATCTGCGTGGACCGACAGGAACAGGTCGGCGCCGAGCGCGCGGGCGATGGCCACCCGCTCCTCCAGCACCAGGAACCTGTCGTCGTCGCGCGTCAGCGCCACGCGTACGCCACCGTCGCGCAGCAGCCGGTCGCGCAAGGCGCGGACGAGACCGAGCGCGAGGGTCTTCTCGCGGAATCCTTCCCCCACGGCGCCTGGATCGTGCCCGCCGTGGCCGGCGTCGATCACGACGAGCGGGCGCGTAGGATCGGTCGGCCCTTCGATCGGCGGCAGGCCGATTGCCGCGCCCGCGGCCGGCAGCGGCATGCGGATTACGTAGTCGCGGCCCAGATGCGGTACCGGCAGGGCCAGGCCGAGCAGGTACAGCCCGCCGATCAAGGCCACGGGCGCCAGGAAAACCAGCGCGATTTGCAAGCGGTGCCACATCCCGCGTTACGCCTATCGGCGTGCTCGCCTGCGGAACAGGGGATTTTTGCGTGTCCGCGCAACAAGGTTGCCGGACCGGAACCGCGGTGCTAGCAATTGGAGGACCGGGCGGAAGTCTGCCCGGCCAATGCCGATGACCTTAGCGGTCGTTCGGAAAATGCACACAGGTTGATGCCATAATGAAAAGAGTGAGCCCGTCCGTTTCGCCGCAGCCATTGGGTTGCGACGCGGCGGTTGGTGCGCGCGCGCAGACCGAACCCCTGCGCCTTTTCGCCATGGCAGACACATTCCGCAGCGCCGCCGCCATCATGCGCGACGGTGCCGTTTCATCTTCCGTTCGCGTTTCGGGCAGAGGCCCACGCGCCGGATTTCACACAGAGATGCGCTCCGCCGCTCCCCTCGGAAGGGCACATGCCCCGACGTATGCAGGGGCACGCCGCGCATGGAGACTATTCAATGGCAACGCGCATGTTGATCGATGCGCGCCACTCGGAAGAAACCCGGGTGGCGGTGCTCAAAGGCAACCGGATTGAGGAATTCGATTTTGAATCTGCAGATCACAAGCAGATCAAAGGCAATATCTACCTAGCCAAAGTCACGCGGGTCGAACCGTCGCTGCAGGCGGCGTTCGTCGATTTCGGCGGCAATCGCCATGGCTTCCTGGCCTTCAGCGAAATTCATCCCGACTACTACCAAATCCCCAAGGAGGACCGCGAGGCCCTGCTCGCCGAGGAAGAGGCGCATGCGGAAGAAGAAGCCGCGTTGCGCGCCGACGAGGACGAGGAAGACGGCGACCACGATCACGACGACGACGACGATGCCGGCATCGAGGAAATCGACACGTCCGAGAAGGACGACGTCGCCACCATCGAAGACGGGCAGTTCGCCAACGGGGAAGACGAAGACGATCACGACGGTGAGGCCGGGGCCGGCGACTCCGAAAGCGAAGACGAGGAAACCGTCGTCGACGAGGACGGCGAGCCCGACCAGCGCCGCGGCCGCCGCGGCAAAGGCCGCCGCCAGGGCGGCGGGCGCAACCGCGCGAAGGCGATGGACGAACTGCGCGACAAGCGCATGGCGCTGCGCCGCCGCTACAAGATCCAGGACGTCATCCAGCGCCGCCAGGTCCTGCTGGTCCAGGTCGTCAAGGAAGAACGCGGCAACAAGGGCGCCGCGCTGACCACGTATCTCAGCCTCGCCGGCCGCTACTGCGTCCTGATGCCGAACTCGAGCCATGGCGGCGGCATCTCGCGCAAGATCTCCAGCGCCAGCGACCGCAAGCGCCTCAAGTCGATCGTCGGCGAGCTCAAGCTCCCCCGCGCGATGGGCCTGATCGTGCGCACCGCCGGCCTCCAGCGCACCAAGACCGAGATCAAGCGCGACTTCGACTATCTCGCCCGCCTGTGGGACGAGATCCGCGAAACCACGCTGAAGTCGAGCGCGCCCGCGCTGATCCATTCGGACAGCGACCTGATCAAGCGCGCGATCCGCGACATCTACAACCGCGAGATCGAGGAAGTCGTGGTCGAGGGCGCCGACGGGTTCCGTTCGGCCAAGGAATTCATGAAGCTGCTGATGCCCAGCCATGCGCGGCGGGTGAAGGCCTATTCCGATCCCGTGCCGCTGTTCCAGCGCTACGGCGCGGAAGACCAGCTTTCGGCAATGTACGATCCGGTCGTGCAGCTGAAGAGCGGCGGCTACCTGGTGATCAACCCGACCGAGGCGCTCGTCTCGATCGACATCAACTCGGGCCGCTCCACCAAGGAGCACGGCATCGAGCAGACGGCGGTCGCCACCAACCTCGAAGCGGCGCGCGAGATCGCCCGCCAGCTGCGCCTGCGCGACATGGCCGGGCTGGTCGTGATCGACTTCATCGACATGGAATACGGATCGAACGTCCGTAAGGTCGAGAAGGCGATGAAGGACGCGCTCAAGAACGACCGCGCGCGCATCCAGGTCGGCCGCATCTCGGGCTTCGGCCTGATGGAGATGAGCCGCCAGCGCCTGCGCACCGGCGTGCTCGAGGCGACCACCCGCCAGTGCCCGCACTGCGACGGCACCGGCCTTGTCCGCACCGCCAGCAGCGCCGGGCTTTCCGCCCTGCGCCTGATCGAGGACGAAGCGGCCAAGGGCAAGGGCACGACGATCACGCTCTATGCCTCGACCGAAGCGGCGATCTACCTGCTCAACGCCAAGCGCGCCGATCTCGCGGAGATCGAAGCGCGCTACGGCGTGTCGGTCGAAGTCGTGCCGGAGGGCGAGAACGAAGGCGCCAAGATGCGCGTCGCCAGCTCCGGCCCGCGCCCGACCATGACTCCGAAGTTCGAACCGATTGTCGTGGAAGACGACGACGATCTCGACCTCGTGGAAGAGGACGAGATCGAAGAGGACGAGGAGGAAGAGGAAGATCGCTCCGACAAGCGGTCCGGCGACAGGTCCGAACGGTCCGAGGATTCCGATGACGGTCGCGGGGGCAAGCGCCGTCGCCGCCGCGGGGGACGTGGCCGCAACAAGATGCGCGAAGTGGGCGAAGACCGTCCCCTGGAGGAAGGCGAAGAGCCTGCCGAGCAGCTCGAGCGCGCAGAACGTCCGGAGCGCGAGGAAGCCGCGGAAGACGGCGAGGAACGGCCCAGGAAGCGTCGCCGTCGCGGCGGCCGCCGGCGGAAGCGGCGCGAGGGCGGTGACGAGAACGCTGCCGGCGAAGGTGGCGAGGAGACCGGCTCCGACTACGACGACCAGGCTTCCGACGATCTGCCGGTAGCTGCCGAGGAGGCGCCCGCCTTCGAAGCGCCTGAGGCCGAGGAAGCTCCTCCGGTTGAGGAAAAGCCGAAGCGCCGCTCGCGCCGCAAGGTTGCGGTCGAGGACGCGACCGAGGCCGCTCCGGTGGCCGAGGATGCGCCTTCGCAGATGGCCCCGGCAGGCGAGGAAGCTCCGGTGGTCGAAGCCGAAGCCAAGCCCAAGCGGCGCTCGCGCTCGAAGAAGGCGACCGAGGAAGCGCCAGTCGAGGAAGCGCCTGCCCAGGAAGGCAGCGCCGATCCGGTGACCGCGGAAGATCCGGTTCCGGCCAAGCCCAAGCGCACCCGCCGAAAGAAGGCCGATGCCGAAGCGGCTGAAGCGGAACCGGCGGCGGTCGAAGCCGAAGCGGCACCGGCGGAAGTCGCAGCACCGGAAGCCGAACCGGCGCCCAGCGCAGCGAACGACTCCGAGACCGGCGAGGAAGCGCCCGCTGCGGAGGAGAACACCTCCGGCGGCAAGCAGCGCCGCGGCTGGTGGCAGCGGACTTTCGGCGAATAAGCAGCCGATCAGGATCGTCGTCCCGGTGAAAGCCGGGGCGGCGATCCGGTTGCCCTTCCCGCTCCATCTGTTCCCCTTGCGCGCCGTGGCGACTGCCCTTGCTCCGTGCGCGAGGATCGTTAGATAGGCCGCGTCAGCAAGGAACTCCGATGGCCACGTTCACACTCCCGAAGAACAGCAAGATCACCGGCAAGGGCCAGACCCACCGCGCGGAAGGCGCGAAGCGGGTGCAAAGGTTCAAGATCTATCGCTGGGATCCGGAAAGCGGAGAGAACCCGCGCTACGACACGTTCGAGCTCGACCTCGACGATTGCGGCCCCATGGTTCTCGACGCGCTGATCAAGATCAAGAACGAGATCGACCCCACGCTGACCTTCCGCCGCTCCTGCCGCGAAGGCATTTGCGGCTCATGCTCGATGAACATGAACGGCCGGAACGGCCTCGCCTGCACGACGGCGATGGAAGACCTGAAGGGGGAGATCCGCATCACCCCCCTGCCCCACATGGAAGTCGTCAAGGACCTGGTCCCCGACTTCAGCCACTTCTACGCCCAGTACGCCAGCATCCGGCCCTGGCTGCAGACGGTCACCACCACGCCGAGCGGCAAGGAACGGCTGCAAAGCCCCGAGCAGCGCGAGAAGCTCGACGGGCTTTACGAATGCATCCTGTGCGCCTGCTGCTCGACCGCTTGCCCGAGCTACTGGTGGAACTCCGACCAGTTCCTCGGCCCGGCGATCTTGCTCCAGGCCTATCGCTGGCTGGCCGACAGCCGCGACGAGATGACGGGCGAACGGCTCGACGATCTCGAGGATCCGTTCCGGCTCTACCGCTGTCACACGATCATGAACTGCGCCAACGTGTGCCCCAAGGGCCTCAACCCGGCCAAGGCGATCGCCGAGACCAAGAAGTTGCTGGTCGAGCGCCAGCTCTGACATGAGCGGCATCCTCGCGCGCTACGAGGCGCTGGTCGCGGCCGGAGAGCTGCGGCCGGATGCCGAACAGCGCGCCGCGGCGGAGCGCCTCCAGCGCCTCCAGGACGAACTGGTCGCCGCGCGCGAGCCGGGGCCCCTCGCCCGCCTGTTCGGCAAAGCCCCGCAGCGGGTGCGTGGCGCTTACATCTGGGGTGGTGTCGGGCGCGGCAAGTCCATGCTGATGGACCTGTTCGTCGAAACGCTCCCGGTCCGGCGCAAACGCCGCGTGCACTTCCACGCCTTCATGCTCGAAGTCGACCGGCTGCTGCGCGACGAGCGCAAGAAGGAGGCCGGCGACCCGATCGCCCCGGCCGCCGCGCGTATCGCCGAGGACGTGCGCTGCCTCGCGTTCGACGAGATGGTGGTCAAGAACACCGCCGACGCGATGATCATGAGTCGCCTGTTCACCGCCCTGATCCGCGACCACGGCGTGACCGTCGTCACCACCTCCAACCGCCCGCCGCGCGATCTCTACAAGGACGGCATCAACCGCGGGCTGTTCCTGCCCTTCATCGATCTGATCGAGCAGGAGCTCGACGTGCTGGAGCTCAACGGTCCGGTCGATTACCGGCTGGACCGGCTCGGCGGACTCGACACCTGGCACGCGCCGATCGGCGCCGAAGCCACCGCGCAAGTGCGCGAGGCATTCTTCCGGCTGACCGACTACAAGCCCGAAGATGCGGCGCACGTGCCCTCGGCCGACCTGGACCTAGGCGGCGGACGCACGCTGCACGTGCCCAAGAGCCTCAAGGGTGTCGCCGTGTTCAGCTTCAAGCGGCTGTGCGGCGAACCGCGCGGCGCGGCGGACTACCTCGCCATCGCCCAGGCCTATCATACCGTCATCATCGTCGGCATCCCGGCGATGGATGCCGACATGCGCAACGAAGCGGCCCGCTTCGTCACCCTGATCGACGCGCTGTACGAGAACCGCGTGAAGCTGTTCGCGACGGCGGCCGCCGAGCCGGAAGACCTCTACACCGCGGGGGACGGCAGCTTCGAGTTCTCCCGCACCGTGAGCCGCCTGAAGGAAATGCAAAGCGCCGATTACCTGGCGGAAGGCCACGGCGAGAACTGATCTGTTACGCCGTGGCGAGCTCGCGCTCACGTGGTTCGACAAGCTCACCACGAACGGACTGGTATTCAGAGGGTGCTAGCAAGTTCGTCGACGGCATAGGTCGCGCTCACATGGTTCGACAGGCTCACCACGAACGGAGGTGGGATCAAGGGCGAGAGGAACACAGCACACCCGATCCGTTCGTCCTGAGCTTGTCGAAGGACGCGGGCGCAACGCTCGTGGTTGGACAGGCGACGAACGGACGGTTGGAACGCGCCTCAGGCGCTGGCTGCGAGGCGTTCCTGCGCGCGGGTGAGGCGGCTCATGACCTTGAGGTCTTGCGCGGAAAGCTGGAGCGCCGCGTCGGCCCAAAGCTCGACGATGTCCTTCAGTTCGCTCAGCTCGACGGCCCGCGTCCGCTTCATCGCCTTGCGCGAGTTGACGAGGCCGAGGTGGCGCCGCTCGGACCGCTTGATGAACTCGCGGCAGGCCTTGAGCCCTTCGCCCGGTTCGACAAGCTGGTGGACGATGCCGAGCTCGTACATCTGCTCGGCGGTGTAGGTCTCGTTCGAAAGGATCAGCCGGTTGGCCATCGCACTGCCGAGCTTGCGCGAGAGCAGCGCATGCGCGCCCATGCCGGGGAACAGGCCGAAGAGAACTTCCGGCAGGCCGAAAGTCGCTCCGCGTTCCGCAATCAGGAAATCGAACGACAGCAGCGCCTCGAACCCGCCGCCCAGCGCCGCGCCTTCGACGAGGCCGATGGTCAGCATCGGCAGGTCGAGCGAATGCATGTTGCGGTAGAGAATCTCGACGCAGCGGAAGCCGTATTGCGCCAGGCCCTGCCGATTGCCGGTCTCGATCAGCTTGTGGAACAGCTGCAGGTCACCGCCGAAGCAGAACACGCCCGGTGCGCGGCTGCCGAGCACGAGGTACCGCAGCGGCACTTTGTCCGGGCCGAAGCTGCCTGCGATCAGCCGCTGCCAGCTTTCGAAGTCGCGCAGCATCGGCGGGGTGAAGCTCGGACGGCCGACCGGCGTCATGTAGGTCCACAGCGCCGCGGTGTGGGCTTCGTAGAGTACTTCGAGTTCATCGAGTTCGAACAGGCCGGGATCGATGGCACTATGCAGAGCACTCTCTTGAAGAAGGTGCTCTTCTCCTTCTCCGAAAGCAAAAGCGGAATCATTTGCTCCGCTTGCTCTGGAGTCAGTATTGTCGATGTGCCCCGCCAACCGGTCCATGGTTTCCCCGCTTGCAACCCTGCGCCCACCGTTTGCGTGTTTTCGCGCCCTTTCAGGAATCTACGCTGGCTACATCCGATCTGGCAACGGTTTATTTACCCTGGTCTGTCGCTGAACTTCACAGGTGCCGGATTGGGACAGACCATCCCGCTGATTACAGACGCTTTGCCCTCAGGATGCGACACCCAGATGACGCAGCGAACGATCGAGCATCAGCATCTGCCAGAGCAGGCGCGAGTGATCCGAACGGCCGGAGATGTGCGCTTCGGCGACGGCCGACATGCGCGCGGCGTCGAACCAGCCCGTGCGAGCCAGCGCCGCGCTGGTCGAGATCGCCCGCGCCTCTGCCGCGAGGGGACCGCGCAGCCACTGGGCGATGGGCGTGACGAAGCCTTGCTTCGGCCGGTAGAGGATGTGCGCGGGAAGATAGCGGCGCATCGCCTTCTTCAGCAGGTGCTTGCCCTGCAGCCCACGCACGCGCAGCCCTTCGGGCAGGCCGGCGGCGAACTCCACAAGCCGATGGTCGAGCAGCGGCTCGCGCGCCTCCAGGCCGACTGCCATGCTCGTGCGGTCGACTTTGGTAAGGATGTCGCCGGGCAGCCAGAACTTGAGATCGGCGTATTGCGCCCGGTCGAGACTGCTGCGTGCAGGGGCGCCCGCCATAAGGGCGACGAGCCGGTCCTCCGCGCGGTAGTCGCCGATCTCGCGGCGGAAGCCGGGTGCATAGAGCGAGCGGCGCAGGTCCGTCGGCGTAACGGACAGCGCATTCGCGTAACCCTCCTCCCCACTCCCCGCAAGCGAGAGCAGCGTCGTCTTCAGGCGCAGCGGACGCGGCGCCCAGTCCGCCTTCGGGTAGACCGATCCGATGCGGCCCAGCACGCCTTCGCGGAATGTCCGCGGCAGCAGCAGCCGTGCCTGCTCCTCATGCGCATGGAACACATGCCGCCGATAACCGGCGAGCGCCTCGTCCGCCCCGTCGCCCGACAGCGCGACGGTCACCGTCTCGCGTGCCAGCTGGCACACGCGCCAGGTCGGCAGGGCCGAGGCATCGGCGAAAGGCTCGTCGAACATCGCGGCCAGGGTGCCGATCTCGCCGAACTGATCGGAACTGACGGTGCGCGCCCGGTGATCTGTCGCGAACAGTTGCGCGACTTGGTCGGCGTACGACGTCTCGTCGAGCGCCGCGACATCGAAGCCGATCGAGCAAGTCCTCACCGGATCGCGGCTCGCTTCGGACATGAGGGCGACGACGCTGGAGGAATCGACGCCGCCGGACAAGAACGCGCCCAGCGGCACGTCGGCGACTATTCGGCTGGTCACCGCCTCGCGAAGATGGTGCAACAGCTCGGCTTCGAGATCGGCGGTGCGCCCCTTGCGCCGATCGGCAAAGGAGACGTCCCACCAGCGCACAGGCGCCGCAGGCGGCGTGTCGTGGCGGAGCAGGCGGTAAGTCCCCGCCGGCAGCTTCTCTACACCTTTGAGGATCGATCGGTGGTCGGGCACGTAGCCCCAGGCGAGGTAATCCTCGACAGCTAGCGGATCGGCCTCCCGCCGCAGCAGCGGATGGGCCAGCAGGCCCTTCAGCTCGGAGGCGAAAGCCATGCTCCCGTCGCTGAGCGGAGCCATGAACAGCGGCTTCACCCCAAGCCGATCGCGCGCCAGGAACAGCTCGCGCTTGTGGCGATCGTAAAGCGCGAAGGCGAACATACCGTGCAGGCGGCCGAGGCACTCCACGCCCCATTGCTGCCAGGCCGCGAGGATCACTTCGGTGTCCCCGTCGGTGCGGAACTGCGCGCCGAGCCCGGCCAGCTCCCGGCGCAGTTCGCGGTAGTTGTAGATCTCGCCGTTGAACACGATCACCGCGCGCTGGTCGGCCGAGTGCATCGGCTGCGGCGAACCTTCGAGATCGATGATCGACAGCCGACGGTGCCCCAGTCCGACACCGGGGGCGGTCCACACGCCCGAGCCGTCAGGCCCGCGATGGGCGAGCGCGTTGCTCATCCGCTCGACCCGCGCCGGATCGACCGGCTTGATCGTGCCGCAATGGAATATTCCCGCGATCCCGCACATCGGCTTGCCCGTTAGGGCACTCGGACCATGCCGTCCATCCACGCACCGAGCGGGCCGGCGGCATCGAGGAAGGTTGTGAGGCTCTCCCGTGCGGAGACGGCCGGGCGTTCCTCGGCAGAGAGGATCAGCATGGTCGTGGGCTCTTCCCGCATCGCCAGGCGGCTCGCCATCGTGGCGAGCTTGAGGCGCGAGTTGCTGCCGGTGAGAAGCGCCCCGCTGCGGTACCAGGTCAGCGTCAGGCGGCGGACGCGGCCCCCGGCCTGCAGCCATTCGCCGCGCGCACCGGCACTCGCAACTTCCGGCGCAAGCCAGCGCCAGGGCGTGCCTGGCCTCAGGGCCCCCTCGCCCGAGGCGCCTGCCTCGCGCCCTTCCGCTTGCGCGGCGTAGACGGCGATGAACACGTCGACCTCGCGGCCCGCGCCGTCGTGGTAGCGGCCGAGCAGGCGGCGATCCGCGCCGGCGGCGCGCGGCTCCCACGGGACCGCGGAAGCCGTGCCGGCCAGCTGCCAACCGGGAACCTCGGGCAAAGCGATCTGCTGCGGCAATGGCGCGTCGACAGCGCGCGCCGCTACGCCCCAGAGAGCAAACGCCAGGGCAAGCGCTGTAAGAGCGGCCAGCGCCGCCGTCCCCGAGATGCGGTAGCGCGACAGGCTGGCGAGAACGGCCGAGGAAGCGATCCACCCGGCATCGACGATCGGATCGTCCGGCGCGCGGTCGAAGAACCGCCAGCCGAGCCCGAGCAGCGCCGCCATGACCAGCGCGAAGAACACCCAGCCATAGAAGATGTGATCGAAACCGGCGGCGAATTCGACGCCTTGCGACTGGGCGATGTAGATCGTTCCCCAGGCGCGCACGCCGTTGGCCAGGATCGGCAGGGCGATGGCCGCCGCCATGAAGGCGGCACGGCGGGTCCATGAGCGATAGCAAAGGTGCGCCACCAGCGTGCCGAGGGCGATCATCGCGATGAGGAACTTCACTCCGGAACAGGCCTCGGCCACTTCGAACAGGCCGGCGGGGGTGTCGATGAACACGCCGTCGATGGCGGCGGGGACGCCGCTCCAGATGGTGAGCGCGATGGTCAACTTGGCGGTGACCAGTTGCAGCGCCGGCACGAGCTCGTCGCCGATGGGGACGAGGAAAAGCATGTAGGCCAGCGGGAACAGCAGCGCAGCCGCCACGCGCAGGCCGAGAAGCGCCACGACCGCGAATTGCAGCGCGAGCACTGCGCCCAGCTGGGCCGCTACGTTGACCCCCGAGATGTCACCCAGCAGCCACAGGAACAGCGAGCCGGCGACGCCCAGGAGCCCCGGCCACCAGGCTTGCGGCGTCAGGCCCGCCAGAGCCGGCACTCGCAGCGCCAGCAGCCAGGCGAGGATGGCGGGGACCAGCACGATGTGGTTGTAGGTCGAGCTGTTCCACCACTGGTCCGCCATATCGGCCCAGTCGCCGGCGGTGAGCAGGAACAGCACCGCCCAGCCGAGCGCCAGGTGCAGCAACGGCATGCGCCAGGCAGCGGGCAGGCGATCGAGTGCGCCTGCCAGGCGGGCTGTCGAAGCGATCTCAAGCGGCATCGCGATGCCCAGGCCGCTCGGCGCCACGTCCCACCAGGGCGGGGAGCGGCGCCAGCATCGCCGGCCAGCTCATCCGTTCGACCACGAACCGCCGCGCGGCCGCGCCCATGGCGGAGCCTTGCTCGGGCCGGGACAGGAGCTCCAGCGCGCGCCGGGCGAAAGCTGCGTCGTCGTCCTCGACCGCCAGGTGCTCGCCGTCGGTGGCGCCGATACCCGCAGCCGCGTCCGGGCTGAGCAGCACCGGCCGGGCCATGGCCATTGCCTCGAGCACTTTGTTCTGCACCCCGCGTGCGATGGCGAGCGGAGCCACGACGAGGTCGGCGGCGCGCAGGAATGGCTGCACCGCAGGCACTTCCCCCCAGACGCGCACGCCGCCCTGGCCGTCGAGCGCGCGCAGCTCCGCAGCGGGTGCGCGGCCAACGATGTGGAACTGGGCCTGAGGGTGGTGCCGGCGCACTGCGGGCAAGATCGATCGCGCCACTCGCCGCGCGGCGGCGACGTTCGGAGGATAGTCCATCTGTCCAGTGAACACGAGATGCGGGCCCGGCGCAGCGGCAAGTTGCGGATGCGGCGCGGTTTGCGCCGGATCGAAGGCGGAGAAGTCCACGCCGTTGCCTAGCGCGACGACTTTCGCGGCATGGGAGGCATCCACTCTGGAGCGGAACAGCGCGGCCTCGGCTTCGCTGACCAGCAGCGTGCGGTCGGCGATGCCAGCCAGGCGCGATTCCTCCGCTCGCAGCAGTCGCCCTTCGCGCGCGTCGACCCAGCGCGTCGGCCAGGCCTTCTCGGCCGCGTAGGCTTCGAACTTGGCGGAATCGACATCGACCAGGTCGACCACGAGCCGCCCGCTCCACCCCTGCGGCACGTACTGGCCCATTTGCCCCGAAAAGACGTAGATCGTATCGATCGGACGTTCGCGCAGGAGCCGTTCGACGTAGCCCGCAAGCCCCGCATGGCGGAAGGCCGACAAGCTGACCGGTTCACGCCGCAGCAGGCTCTCGATCCCCGCCAGCATCAGCGGCTTCGTGCGGTCGGCCAGGCAGTGGCTCGCCGCGACGGCGGCGAGCTCGGCCTCATGCGCCCGGTCGGCCCCGCTCTCGGCGAAGCAGGCCACGTGGACCGGGGCCAGGTCCGCCAGCGCCTTCAGGATGTGGTGCGAGCGGATCTTGTCGCCCCGGTCCGGCGGAAACGGCATGCGGTGGGCGAGGAAGAGGATCTCGCCGCTCACCCCAGCCCCCTGGCGATCGGCGGCCCGAGCAGGTTGGCGAGCCGCAGCGGCAGCCGCCGCCACAGCGCGATCCGCGCTGCGTGCCTGGCGCTGGTCGGATCGGCATCGCGCGCTTCCGCTCCCGGAGCGGTCCAGCTGGCATAGCACAGCGGCTCGGGCTCGAAGCCCCAGTTCTTCTTGAACGCCCAGGCACCGCTGCCCGTCTTAGACCGCCCGAAGTCGAAGCGCGTGCAGCCCCGCCGGCGGGCGTGGAGCATGAGGTCGTAATACATCCGCTCGTTCGCCCGCAGGCGCCGCGCCGCCCAGGTGCCGCCGCCCCAATAGGGCAGCACAGCGCCGGCGTGGTAGAGCGACAGTACGCTGGCGACCGGCTCCCCATGATGGCGGACCGTCAGGATATCGCCTTCCAGCGCGTCCATCGCGGCATCGAACAGGCTGCGCGGGAACACCGGCGTGCCGAGATTGCGCACGCTTTCGGCGTAGACCGCATAGTGGGCGGCCCGATCCGCCGCGCCGGTCCCGACGTGGACGGTCAGGTCCGCATCGAGCCCCTTGCGCACTTCCGCCCGCTGCTTGCGGGGGATGGCGAGCAGTTGCGCTTCGCCATTCTCCGCCAGCTCCCGCACGAAGCCGCAATGGCTGTCGGTCCGGACGCGCCAGTCCGGCGGAGCGACCCCGCCGCGCAGTTCGATCGTAGGACACGCCAGGCGGCGGGCATATTCCTCCGCCGCCCGGCACAATGCCTCAGCGATGGTGTCTCGCTCCGCCAGCGCCCCGCCCTCGACGGCAAAGCCGCTCGATGCCAGCACGCGCCCGAAGATCGGCGAATGAACTTCGCTCAGGGGCAGCCAGCCCACGATCGTGCCGCCTTTCTCCGCCAGGAGCCCGCGGGCGCGCTGCCCGGTGCCCCGCTCGACCGCCTGCAGCCACCTGGGCCGGTGGAACAGGCTGCCGCCGATCTCCGCCACGAAGCCTTCGATCCGCGCGGCCTCGCCGGGCTGGCGCAAGTCCACCGCGCGCACCTGCTCGCCGATGACGAACGGGGCGTTCATGCCGCCGCTTCGCCGTCGATCCGCGCAGCCTCGCTGGCCGCGAGCAGGTCCATCCGCCCCCAGGCGAACTCGCGGACCAGTTGGCGCAGCTTGCCGGCCATCCTGTCGAGATTGGTGTAGTGCCGCAGCCGCGACCGCAGCGGCGCGCCCGCCACGCGCGGCTGACCGGGGTCGATCTCCCAGGGGTGGAAGTAGAATATCGCCGGCCGCCCCTCGCGGCAGTTGACCTGGCGGATCGCCCAGCGGGAAAAGCCGTAGGGAATCACGCGGAAGAACCCGCCGCCGCCTGCTGCGAGGCGCTTGCCGGCGAACATTGCGGTCGTCACCGGGATCTCCAGCAGCGGCGATCCCGCGAGGGGCCTGAAGGCGAAGCGCGGCGCCTCGGCCCAGCCGTAGTGATCGTGGGCGACCGGGGCCACGCTGGACGAATAGGCATAACCCTGCTCCGCCAGAACCTCGAACGCCCAGGGCGTACGCTGGTCGATCGAGAAGCTCGGCGCGCGGTAGCCGGTCACCCGCACGCCGGCGGCGTCCTCCAGCACCTGGCGGGCGCGGGAGATGTCGGCAGCGAACGTCTCGCGGTCCATCCGGAACACGCGGCCGTGATCCCACCCGTGGCTGGCGAGTTCATGGCCGCGGAGCACGATCTCGCGCATCAGCCCGCCGTGGCGCTGGGCCACCCACCCGAGTGCGAAGAAGGTCGCCTTGGCTTCGGCGGCGTCGAACATGTCCAGGATCTGGCGGACGTTGCGGTCGACCCGGTCGGTCAGCGAGCCCCAGTCGTCGCGCTCGATCACGCCTTCGAAGGCGCCGACCTGGAACCAGTCCTCGACGTCGACCGACAGCCCGTTGACGATCGCGCCACCGGCCTCGGCCTGGGAAATGGGGGTGGCGGCGTTCACCGGCGGCTCCTCAAGCGGCCTTCGTTGCGCCCATCTCGCCTTCGATCCACTCGATCAGCATCGTCAGGGTGTGGCGGACGGCGCGCTCCTGCTCGGCGGTCTTCGCCTCCAGGCGCGCGAGCTGTTCCTGCAAAGTGGCAATCTCCGGCATCAGCGCGGTAGCGGCGACCTCGTCCTGGCGGCTGGCCATCTCGACAACGGCCTGCTGCAGTTCGGCGATCTTCGCATCGCGCTCGGCGAGCATCAGCTCCACCGTTTCAAGGGCGAGCCCGGTGCTCTGCTCGTGAGAGTTCGCCCGCTCCTGCCTCACTTCGGCCATCGGTGGGAACTGGAGCGCCGCTTCGGGAAGCGCCTTCTCGCCCGCCATCTCCTCCAGCACTGCCCCCAGCATCGCCGAATCGATCCGCGTGCGCTGTTCCACTGCGCCGAGCAGTAACAGGCGGCTGGCGATCTGGTTGACGCGGCGGGGGATGCCCCCGCTCGCCTCGTAGAGCTCGCCGAAGACCTCCTGGTCGAACGCCGGATTGCCGCTCCAGCCGACCTTGCGCAGGCGGTGAACGACATAAGCTTCGACCTCGCCCCGCTCCATGGGATCGAGGTGGTGCGCGGCGATCACCCGCTGGCGCAGTTGCTCCAGGCTCTGGCTCGCCTGCAGCGTAGCGCGGAACTCCGGCTGGCCGAGCAGCAGGGTCTGCAGCAGGGGGTGGCTGCCGAGCTGGAAGTTCGACAGCATCCGCAGTTCCTCGAGCGCCGGAACGGTCAGGTTCTGCGACTCGTCGACCACCAGCAGACAGCGGCGACCGGCGCGCGCTTCCTCGTGCAGGAAGCCCTCGATGGCACCGAGCGCGCTCGCCTTGTCGTGCCCGTCGATGTCGAGCCCGAAGCTTTGCGCGACGACGTGGATGATCTCCTCCTCGTCGAGCTTGCTGGTGACGATCTGGCCGACCGTGAGCCGCTCCGGGTCGATCGTGCTCATCAGGTGCGCCACCAGCGTCGACTTGCCGGCGCCGACTTCGCCGGTGATGACGATGAAGCCCTCACCCTGAGCCAGTCCGTAGCCGAGGTAGGACAGCGCCTTCCGATGCGTGACGCTGCGGAAGTAGAACGCCGGATCCGGCGTGATCTGGAAGGGCTTGCCCGTCAATCCATAGAAATCGTCGAACATGGTCAAGTGCCTCCGTCGGGCATCAGAATGAGTATCGCAGGCCCAGCAGGGCCGATGCGGACATGAGATCGGGCAGGCTGTCCTGGGTAATCCCGTCGAGCCCGATGGCGGCCGTGCCGCTCAGCCCGGCGATGATCTGCCGGTAGTAGGCCAGCGACGCGCTGTAACCGATCGCTGCCTGGCCGCCGTCGAAACCGCTTTCGAACCAGTTGACGGTCGCGTTGCCGGACAGGCTCGATCGCTGGTCCAGTTGCGTGCTGGCATAGGCCATGGCCCAGTAGCTCTCGTCGACCACGCTGTTCGCGGCGGCGAGCACGGTGCCCGGCGCGGCGATGAACCGGCGGCGGTCATATCCGGCGCCGATACCAGCCTGAGTGCGGCCGAGGTCGATCGCATAGCTGAGCGAAGCGCCCCTGCCCCTGAAGACCGCGGAGTTGAGCGATCCCAGCGCGCCGGAGAGGCAGTTCGCGCCTTCGACGCTGGCGACGCAGCCGCCGATCTCCCCGCTGAACGCGTTGCGCACTGCCTGGAACTGGGTCGGCAGGCCAGCCAGGCGATCGGCGATCACTCCGCCGAAGCTGGTGATCCCGTCATAGACCGAGACATTGATGCTCTGCCGCGAGGTCGGCGCATAGGCGAAGCTGCCGTAGTAGGTCGTGGAGTCGTAGCGCCGGCCGACGAACGCCTCGAGCGAGGTGCGCCGGCTCGGGCGCCACATGACGCCCACGTCCCAGATCAGCCCGTCCGTCTCGTAGGCGATGACGCGGGGGGCGCTCTTGTCCGTGACGAAGCGGCCGTCGTCGCCGATCACCGGGTTGCCGCTCGCGTCGCGCACGGCATCGCGGCTAGATACCTGCACGTCCTCGTAACCCACGCCGCCAACCACGGCGAGCACTGGGCTGACCGGCACGATCACGTCGCCGCGAACATGGCGGTCGCGGATCCGCTGGTCGAGGTTGGAGACGTTCTGCTCGTTCCATCCCCCGCCGATGCCGACGCCGATCGGCAGCACGCCATACGGCGCGAGGCCGACGCGCGCCTGCGCCGCGTGGGTCGTGCTCTCGTCCGCCAGGTCGATCGGCCGCGCGCCGCCGGCGCCGACGGTCACCGCGTCGGGCGATTCCACGCGCGTGTAGCCGAAGCGGTAATGCCCTTCGGCCTGCACGTCGCCGGAACGGGTCTGTACCGAAGGGCCGACATAGCCGGAGTAGACCTGGCTCGTGCTGCCGTCATCCTGTGCGAAAGCGCCTGCGAAAGTGCCGCCGCTCTCGTCGACACGGGTGCGCGAAGCGAGCGCACCGGCTTCGATCGTCACCGCCCGCGGCACCAGCGCGACCGAAGCGCGGGCGATGCCGCTGACGGTGTCGCTGTCGGCAACCTCGTCGCCATAACCGATGTGCCGCTCGTAGCGCAGGGAGGCGGATCCGGCGGAGTTGCGCCCGACAACCGTCGCATCCACGCCCGCGGCGACGGTGGTGTAAGTGACGAGGTCGCTCTCGGGCTCGATCTCGGCCGTGAGCACCTGCGCCGCCTCGATGTACGGCGTCACCTGGGTCCGCGAGCCGGAGCCGCGGCTTTGTGGGGAGTCCTGGGCGGCGGCGACGGCCGGCAGCGCAAGCATCGCCAACATCGCGATCAGGGAGCGCACGACCGTCACCCTCCGTAACCGTAGTAAGAGCCGAAGCGGCGGCCGCTCGGGCTGAACTGCGCGCCGTTGAGCAGCAGCTTGATGTCGGGGCAGGTCGCGAGCAGCGTCAGCGCGTCCTCCAGCGCCGATTGCCCGGTGCTGTCCGCCCGGGCGACGACGAGCGCCTGGCCGACATGCTTGGCGAGGTCCGCCGCGGGCGAGGCCGCCAGCGCCGGCGGCGAATCGAAGATCACCATCCGGTTCGGCGCGCCTTGCGTCAGGCGGTCGAGCAGTTCTGCGGTTCGGCTGCTGCCAAGGTACTCGCTGTCCGAACTGGTCTGGGTGCCCGCCGGCAGCACGTAGAGCCCGCCGATGTCGGTTGCGAGGACGCAGTCCTCGATGCGAATCCCCGGATCGGCCAGCGCATCCATCAGCCCAGGGCCCGGCGGCAGGCCCAGGGCAGCGAGGATCGAAGGCTTGGCGAAGTCGGCATCGACCAGCAGCACCTCGCTGTCCTTCTCCGCCGCCATGGCGAGCGCCAGGTTGGTGGCGCAGAAAGTCTTGCCCTCGCCCGGCAGCGGGGAACAGACGAGCACGCGCTGTGCGCGCGGCCCGCCGCCGCTGCGCAGCGCCTCGCGGGCCGCCAGCAGGAGCTGCCGCTTCACGATGCGGAACTCCTCGAGCAGAGCGGTGGTCTTGCCTTCCGGCTGGATCATGCCCTGCTTGCGCAAGTGCGCGCGATCGATGGCGTGGCGCGGGCCGCGGAATACGACCGGCCCCGGTTCGGGCGTGACGGCCGGCCGAGCTTCGACGACCGGAGGCTTCGCCTGCACCGGTGCGACAGCGACCGGTGCAGCCGGTTCGATCGTCGGCAGCGGCGCCTGCGGTTTCGCGGCCACCGCCGACGGACCCTTGCGCGATGCTCGCTTGGCGGCGGGCTCCACCAGGCCTTGCGGCACCGGCGGGGGCGCCAGGCCGTCCGAGCCGAACAGGGCTTCGGCGCGTTCGAACAGCGAACGGCCGTTGGGACGGGTAGCGGCGGGCAGTGGGATCTTGCCTTGTTCGGTCACGCGCGCCTCCTCAAGCGACCATGCCGCGCTGGACGAACTCGGCCGCCAGCAGAACGGCGAACAGGCCGCCGAGCCCGCCCGCCGCCGCCAGGAACAGCTTGCGCCGCTTGGCTTGCATTGCGCGCGCCTTGTCGGTCATCGCCAGCGAGATCGCCCCGATCACAGGCAGGTCCAGAGCCGCCTCCAGCTTGCCCGCCGTCGCGAACGTCGAGCGCAGCCGGCCTTGCAGCCAGGCCGCGCCGCAGCCTGCGCCGATGCCGAGACACAGCACCGCGAGCAGCAGCAGCGGCCGGGGCGGCGCCGAAGGCACGCGCGGCGTGCTCGGCGGATCGACCACTTCGAACTTGATCCCGCTGCGCTCGGTTTCGACCTGCCCTCGCAGGCGCAGTTCCTCGCGGTCCTGCAGCAGCTTGTCGTATTGCTGGCGCAGCACCTCGTAATCGCGGCTGATCCGCTGCGCTTCCGCCGCGACCCCCGGCTCCTGCGCCTGGCTGGCGGTGACCGAGGCGATTTCCGAACGAAGCGCGGCGGCGCGCGAAGCCAGGGCCTGGGCGTTCGCCTCGCGCTCTCCGCGGATCGACAGCAGCGAGCTGTATGCCGGGTTGGGCGTGCCGTAGTCGCCGCCGGCGCCCTGTGCTTGGGCGCGCAAGGCGGCGATCTGCTTGTTGGTGGCGATGACGTCGGGGTGGCTGGCGGTCAGCCCCCTTCCCTGCAGGGCGGCCAGGTTGGCTTCCGCTTGGGCGAGCGCCGCGCGGGGACCGCCGGAGTTCGCCGTCACCAGGGTGCGCGGAGTGCTGGCGATCTGCCCGTTGATGGCCGCCAGCGCGCTCTGCGCCGCAGCGAGGTCCGCCTCCACCCCGCGCAGTTCGGAGCGGCTGTTGTTGAGCTGCGACAGGATACTCGCCGATCCGCCGGCCAGCTCAGGATACTGTGCTTCGAACGCCAGGCGGCGCTGTTCGGCTTCTTCGAGCTCGCGGCTGCGCTGGGCGAGCTGCTGGTCGAGGAATTCGATCGTCTCGCGCATTTCGCCGCGCGAGCCGCCGAGGTTCTGCTCGCGGAAGATGTCGATCATGCGCTGGGCGATGTCCTGCGCGAGCTGAGCGTTCTCGGCGTCCGACAGGTCGCCCCGGCCGCTGGAGGCGGTGATCTCGAACAGGTTGTCGCCTTGCCCGAGCACGAGGACGTCCTTGGCCAGGCGATCGATCTCGCGCTCCATTTCGGTCGGCGTCGTGATCGTTTCGCCGAGGCGGGTGGAGCGAATGACCTTCTCCAGGTTGACGGCGCCGGTCAGCGTCTGGCGCACCCGCTCGATATCCTTCTCGCGCGCGCCCGACCCGATGCCGATCTGCTGGGCGAGCGCATCGTCGAGCTGCACGAAGATCCGCGCCTTGGATTCATACGTGTTCGGGATCAGCGCGACCGCCAGCCAGCCGAGCAGGCACACGCCCCAGGCGACCCCAAGCGCCAGCCAGCGACGGTTCCAAACCGTCCAGAGCGCGGCGCGCGCTTCCTCGAACAGCTCGTTCATGGCCTAGAACATACTCTCGGGGATGATGATGACGTCGCCCGGCTGCAGCATGACGTTCGCCTGGCTGTCGCCCTTTCGCAGCAGGTCCGCGAGCCGCAGCCCGTACTCGCGCTGGCGGCCGGCCTGCTTGTCGAAGCGGATCAGCTTGGCGCGGTTGCCGCTTGCGAACTCGCTGAGGCCGCCGACCGCGATCATCGCGTCGAGCACGGTCATGTTGGCGCGATAAGGTATCGACGCAGGCTTCTCCGTGGCGCCGACGACCCGAATTTGCTGGCCGAACGTACCGGCAAACTTGTTGACGATCACCGTCACCAGCGGCTCGGCGATGTACTGCGAAAGCTGCAGGCGGATATCCTCCGCCAGCATCGTCGGCGTCTTGCCCACGGCCGGCATGTCGGTGATCAGCGGCGTGGTGATGCGGCCGTCGGGGCGGACCTGCACCTGGGCGCCGAGCTCGTCGTTGCGCCAGACGTGGACGGTCAGTTCGTCGAGCGGGCCGATGATGTATTCCTCGCCTGGACCTTCCTGCATCGAAACGAAGCTGGCCGGGGGTAACTGGCCGTCGGTCGGCGCAGCACAGCCGGCAAGGGCCAGGACCGCCAGCGCGAGGGCAGCCAGGAAGCGGGGCGCGGGGACATTCTGCATCTCATGCATCCTCGAAGTTGCCGAGCCCGCGGGAAGCCGTGCGGCGCGCGATGGACGCGCCACTTTCCGCAGTCTGCGGCTGACCTTCTCGCGGCGAAGGGTGAACATTGCGTTAGCCTTGAACGCACAACCGGCCCGATTTCTGCGGGCTTCTCGGACCCTGTCCCGCGACGGGACGGGTGGTGCGGGAAAGCTAAACGAGGATTTCGCGTGCCGGGCCCTGGCCGAGGAACGCGGCCGGGCTGGCCGATGCGCCGTAAGCCCCGGCACAGAACACCGCGACGAGGTCGCCTGCATCGGCGCGCGGCAGCATCGCCTGATCGGCGAGCCGGTCGAGCGGGGTGCACAGGCAGCCGACGATGTTCGCTTCCTCGGTCGGTTCGGCATCGAACCTGCTGGCGATCGCCGCCGGATAGTTGCGGCGCACGACGGTGCCGAAATTGCCCGAGGCGGCAAGCTGGTGATGTAGGCCGCCGTCAGTGATCAGGTAGGTTGTGCCATGGCTGACCTTCCGGTCGACGATCCGGGTCAGGTAGACCCCCGCCTCGCCGACGAGGTAGCGGCCGAGTTCGACGGCGAACTCGGTGCCGGCCAGCACGTCCGGCAGCGCCTCGAACCGTTCCGCCAGCGCCGCGCCGACGGTCGCTATGTCGACCGGCCGGTCGCCGCTGAAGTATGGAATGCCGAAACCACCGCCCATGTTGAGGTGCGGCAGCGGATGGCCGATCGCGCGGCTCAGCTCCGCCGCCAGATCGAGCACGTTGGACTGTGTTTCCGCGATGGCCGCGGCATCGAGCGCCTGGCTGCCGGTGAAGATGTGCAGCCCGCGCCATTCGGCCCCGGCGGCCACGATCTCGCGGGCCAGCGCCGGCACGCGCTCGGCATCGATGCCGAAAGGCTTCGCGCCGCCGCCCATCTTCATTCCCGATCCGCGCAGCTCGAAGTCGGGATTGACCCGGATCGCCAGGCGCGGCGTCACGCCCTCGCGCTCTCCGATCGCCAGCGCGCGCCGAGCCTCGGCCTCCGACTCGAGGTTCAGCGTGACCCCTTCCAGGATCGCTCGGGTCAGTTCCTCGTCGCGCTTGCCCGGGCCCGCGAAGCTGATCCTGCCGGCCGGGAGCCCCGCGGCCAGGGCAAACCCCAGTTCGCCGCCGGACGCGATGTCGAACCCGTCGACCAGTTCTCCCATCAATTCGAGCAGAGAAAGGTAAGGGTTTGCTTTAACCGCATAATGTATCCGCAACCGCTCCGGCATCGCTCTGCGAAGCGCGGCGACGCGGCGGCGGATCAGTTCGCCGGAATAGACGAACAGCGGCGTACCCCCCGCCTCTGCCACCAGCGCGCTCGCCTTGCGCCCGCCGACGGCCAGTTCTCCGTCGATCGCCTCGAAACCGGGCGGGATCGGACCTAGCGGCTTCATCCTGCCATTTCCGCCTGCAGCGCCGCGCGGTCGATCTTGCCGTTGGGGTTGAGCGGCATCGTTTCCACCCAGCGGATCTCGCGCGGCTGCATGAAGTTGGGCAGGTCGCGGCGCAAGGCGAGGCGCAGCGCTTGCTCGTCCCCGCTCCCTCGCACGACCAGCAGCACGGCTTGCCCGAGCCGTTCGTCCGCCACGCCCACCGCCGCGGCTTCGACCACGAGGCCGGTAGCAAGCGCCGCCTCCTCGATCTCTTGCGGGCTGATGCGGTTGCCGGCGCTCTTGATCATGGCGTCTCGGCGTCCGACGAAATAGAGCAATCCGGCTTCATCGCGCACTACACGGTCGCCCGACCAAACGGCGGTACCGCCATATTCCGACTGCTCCGGCGCCGGGCGGAACCGCTCCGCCGTGCGGACCGGATCGCGCCAGTACCCTTGCGCCACGAGCGGACCGCAATGGACCAGTTCGCCTTCCTCCCCGGGTTCGGCGATAAGGCCATCGTCCCGCACCACGAGGATCTCGGCGAACGGGATCGCCGTGCCCATGGAGGTGGGATGGCTGTCGACGAGCGCCGGATCGAGATAAGTCGAACGGAATGCCTCGGTCAGTCCGTACATCGGAAAAAGCCTAGCGTCCGGGAACTTACCTCGCAGGTTTCGCACCAGTTCTGCGCTCAGGGCTCCGCCGCTGTTGGTCAGCCGCCGCATTGCCGTCAAAGCGTCCCGCGGCCATTCCTGCTCCACAAGTTGCACCCAGAGCGGGGGAACCGCCGCCAGCGTCGTGACCCGGTGCCGGCTGCATGCCTTCGTGACGTCACGTGGGGTGAGATAGTCGAGTGGCACCACCGAACCCCCGGCATACCAGGTGGAGAACAACTGGTTCTGCCCGTAATCGAAGCTCAGCGGCAGAACGGCCAGGGTCACGTCATCGCTTGCCAGCCCGAGGTAGTGCGCCACGCTCACCGCGCCGAGCCACATGTTGGCATGGCTGAGCATGACCCCTTTGGGCCTGCCGGTGGAGCCGCTGGTGTAGAGCAGCGCTGCCAGGCCATCGACATCGGCCGCGGACGGAGCCAACTCCCCGCCATGCGCGTGCGCGTCCGCAACGGCCGCGTCCTCAGGGATGACGGAGCAGTCCCCCGGAACGTCGCCGTCCTTAAGCGTGGCGAGCCTTGCCTCGGTCCCCAGCAGAAGGCTCGCGCTGCTATCGGCCAGGATATGCGCCACTTGCGCTCGCTTGAGCAGGGGGTTGATCGGCACGTGGACCAGCCCTGCCCGCGCCGCCGCCAGCGGCAGCAGACAGGTCAGCTCCCCTTTTGCCGCCCAGCTGGCCACCCGCGCGCCCTTCACAGGCGCTTTGGCGGCAAGCCACGAAGCGAGCTTGGCGATACGGCTTCTTAAGTCTCGGTAGCTAAGCACCGCCTCGCGCAAGACCAGGGCCGGGTCGGCATCGCGGCCGCATTCGGCGAGATGATCGAGCGGCCGGGGAACGGGGTCGGGCGAGATCGGCATCGGGGCTCCAGAGGAGGGAACAAGGTTCTGTGACGGCGACCAGCTATCACGCCAGTGTTAAGGATGTCCAAGCACGGCCTTCGCCGGCGCTGGGGCCTTTCGCGCGGCTCGAGTGGTTCGCCCTGCTCGAGGGGCGTGAGGCCGAGCCGATCCACGCCGTTGCCCAAGACGCTTCGGGCGCGGTGATCCTGCCGCTTCGCCGCAAGGGCCGGCGGCTCGAGTCGCTGCTCAACTGGTACGCCTTCACCTGGCGGCCCCTGGCGACGGCTTACGCCTCGCTGGACAGCCTGACGATCGCCCTCGCCCGCGACCTGCGGCGCAAGGCCTCCCATATCGTGCTCGACCGCGTGCCCGACGAGGACGGCAGCGCCCGCCAGCTCGAGCGGGCCTTCCGCCGCGCCGGCTGGGTGGTCGCCCGCGAGACGTGCGACACCAACAGCTTCCTTGCCGTCGAGGGACGCAGCTATTCCGAGTACCTGGCCGACCGGCCGGGGTCCTTGCGCACCACGCTGAAGCGCAAGGCAAAGAAAGTCGACGTCGCGATCCTGACCGCATTCGACAGCGACGCCTGGGGTGCTTACGAAGCCATCTACGCCGAAAGCTGGAAGCCCGAGGAAGGCGATCCGGACATGCTGCGGGCATTCGCCGAAGCCGAAGGCACTGCCGGCCGCATCCGGCTGGCGATCGCACGGCACGAAGGCGAACCCGTCGCGGCGCAGTTCTGGACCGTCGAAGGCGGCACGGCCTACATCCACAAGCTGGCTTACCGCGAAAGCGCCAAGGCGCTCTCCGCGGGCACGACACTCACCGCAGCCCTGCTGGAACGCGTCATCGATGGCGACGGCGTGACGCTCGTCGACTTCGGCACGGGGGACGACCCCTACAAGCGCGACTGGATGGAGCAGGCGCGGCCGCGCTACCGGTTGCAGTGCTGGCGCAAGGGCGATCCGCGCAATTGGCCGGCCATAGCCAGGTCCCGCCTGCGCGCGCTTGTCTCGCGCGGCGAGCGCGGCTAACCCGGCGGCGCTTTCGAGAGGGAACCCGCGAATGAGCAGTCAACCGGGCGTCAGCCGTCCGACTTCCGGCGAGGTCGACTTGGTCCTGCGCCGGGTGCTGCAGGACGTGCTCGGCCTGAGCAGTGAGCGGGCCGAGGCACTCACGCCCGCGACCGGCCTGTTCGGCCATATGCCGGAACTCGATTCGATGGCCGTCGCCGGCCTCCTGACGGAGATCGAGGACCAACTCGGCATCGTTATCGAGGATGACGAGGTCGACGGCGAGATGCTCGAAACCTACGGCGCGCTGCTGGCTTTCGTCCAGGCCAAGCGCGCCGGAGCCTGACCGGCCCGCGTGATCGCCGCCTGGCCCTGCCCTGCCGGCGGCGAGGAATATGCCCTGGCGCTGGATCGCGGGCGCCGGCACCGCGTCCTGGTCCTGCCGGCCTGGTTCGACGAGAGCAACAAGCTGCGCCGGTTCACCGCCGAGACGATGCGCCGCCTCGACGCCGCGGGCATCGACAGCTTCCTGCCCGACCTGCCGGGCTGCAACGAGAGCCTCGCTCCGCTGGAGCAGCAGACGCTGGCGGGCTGGCGCGCCGCGACCGAAACAGCGGCGCGGCACTTCGCCGCCACTCACGTCCTGGCCATTCGTGCGGCGGCGCTTATCGCCCCGCAAGGCCTGCCCGGATGGCGCTCTGCCGCCGTGGCTGGCAGCGCGCAGCTCCGCTCGCTGGTGAGGGCGCGCGTGCTGTCCTCGCGTGAGGCGGGCCGTTCGGAAGACCGGGAGGAACTGCTCGCGCGAGGCCGGCAGAGCGGGCTGGACCTGGCCGGGTATCGCCTCGGCGCGAGGATGGTGAGCGATCTGGCCGGGGCCGATCTGCCCGAGGCGGCGAGCCTGCGCGACATCGCTCAGGGCGAACTCGGCGGCCCGGCGCTGTGGCTACGGGCGGAGCCCGATCACGATCCCGCGCAGGCCGATCGGCTTGCGGCAATCGTTGCCGCGGAACTGCTCGCATGAGCCGCCGACATGTGACTTTCGCTTGCGAGGGCAGCGCTCTGGTCGGCACGCTCGACCGGGCATCGGGCGGCGTCGGCCTGCTCATCGTCAGCGGCGGCAATGAGACCCGCGCCGGCGCCTTCTCCGGCAACGCTCATCTCGCGGCGCGGATCGCCTCGGCGGGCTATCCGGTGTTTCGCTTCGACCGGCGCGGCGTGGGCGACAGCGAGGGCGATAACGGCGGGTTTCGCCGCTCTGCCGAGGACATCGGCGCCGCGCTTGCGGCTTTTCGCGGTGAGTGCCCGGCGCTCTCGCGGATTGTCGCGTTCGGCAATTGCGACGCCGCCAGCGCGTTGATGCTGGCCGGCGGCGCGGGCTGCGACGGGCTCGTGCTGTCCAACCCCTGGACTTTCGAGGACGACCAGTCCGACGCACCGCCGCCGCCGGCCGCGATCCGCGCGCGCTATGCCGAGAAGCTGAAGAACCCGCGCGAGCTGCTGCGGCTGCTCAGGGGACAAGTGGACTACGCCAAGCTGCTCCGCGGCCTCGCTGGCGCCGTCGCGCCTCCCGCCGCACCCAGCGGGCTCGCCGGAGCCATGGCGGGCGGAGTCGACCGGTTTACCGGCCCCACCCGCATCCTCATCGCCGAGCGCGACAGGACGGGCCAGGCGTTCCTCGCCGGCTGGAATGCCGGCGATCCGCGAGTGCAGCTCTGCCCAGCGGCCAGCCATGCATATGTCGAGACCCACGCAAGCGAGTGGCTTTTCAGGCAGCTCATGGCTGCGTTAGCGGACGAACAGGCTCGCCAGCTCGACGTGGGTTGACCAGCGGAACTGACCGACCGGGCGCAGTTCCGCGAGGCGGTACCCGGCGTCCTTCAGCACCACCGCATCGCGCGCCCAGCTCGAAGGGTTGCAGCTGATGTAGACGACGCGGCTTACTCCGCTCCCGGCGATCTGCTCGATCTGGTCGCGGGCGCCGGCACGCGGCGGATCGAGCACGACGCCATCGAAGCCGCGCAGTTCCTCGGTTCGCACCGGATTGCGGAACAAGTCCCGATGCGCCGCTTCTACCGGCTTGCCGGTGCGGACCGCCGCCATCTTGCAGGCAAGGTGGGCGTCGCGGGCAGCTTCCGCAGCGAGCACCGAAGTGGCGTCCGACAAGGCGAAGGCGAACGTCCCGAGTCCGGAGAACAAGTCGGCGACCTTCTCCGCCCCGGCGAGCCATTCGCGCGCGGCATGGGCCAGTGCGGCCTCGCCGTCGCGGGTCGCCTGGAGGAAGGCTCCGGACGGGAAACCCACCGCCACGCCGGAGAGCGTCACCGTCACCGGTTCCGGCTCCCAAAACGCTTCCGGGCCGAAGCCCTGGTCGAGCATGAGCCGCGCGAGCTTCTGCTCGCGGCAGAACTCGAGCATCGCTTCGGTCTGCTGCAGGCCGTCGAGCTCCAGCCCGGAGATCGCGCAGTCGACGCCCTGGTCGGTCAGCGCCAATTCGATCGACATGGCGTACTTGCCGCGCCGGTGGCCGAGCATGCGGCGGAGCGGTTCGACCAACGCGAACAGCTCCGGCGCCAGCACGTGGCATTCGCGCATGTCGATCACGCGGTGGGACTTTTCGGCGTGGAAGCCGATCAGCGGACGTCCTCCGCCGTTGATGGCGCGCAGGGTCGCCCGCCGGCGGGTGCGCGGCGGGGAAAGGTGCACCGGGGCCAGGATTTCCGGAGCCAGGCCTTGTCCCTCAGCCGCATGGACCACGCGATCGCGGACGAACCCTGCCAGGGTTTCCTCATCGAGGTGCTGGAGTTGGCAGCCACCGCATTCCGGGAAATGCCGGCAGGGCGGCCGCGCATGATGCGGTCCCGGCACCAGGCTGCCGTCGTCGCGCAGCAGGTCGCCCGGGGCGGCAAGCGGCGCATGGCGGCCCGACGCGGTGATGCCGTCGCCCTTGGCCGCGACCCTGATGATCTCTTCGCCCTCGTTCACAGGGCAGCCGCGTAGGCGTCTCCGACGGCGCGGGCAAGCTCGCTGGCGGTGAACATCGCGCCGCAGCGGCGAGCGGCCTCGCCGTGCAGCCAGTGCCCCTCGCAAGCGGCGCGGAGCGGATCGCCAGTAGCAGCGAGCCGGCTGGCAACGATGCCCGCCAGCACGTCGCCGCTGCCGGCGACCGCCAGCCAGCTGGACGCCGAAGGAGCGAGGACCGCGTGCCCGTCCGGCGCGGCGATTACCGTGTCGGGCCCCTTGGCGATGATGACGGCACCGGTCGCGCGGGCCAGGGTACGCGCGCGATCGAACTTGCCCTCAGGCTCTATCGCGAAGCACTTCGCGAGCTGCGCCAGTTCCCCTTCGTGCGGGGTGAGCACCAGCGGCGCGGAGAAAGCTTCCAGCCCCGCGGGGTCGATGAGGCGCAACGCATCGGCGTCGACCACCGTCGGGCGCCCCGCGTGCAGTACGTCGCGAAGGCGGGCGCGCGCCCGTTCGTCGAGGCCGAGGCCGGGGCCGACCAGGACCGCACCCGTTCGCTCGTCGGCCAGCACTTCGGGCAGCGCCATGTCCTTGAGCACGATGTCGGCGCTCGCCGCCGGATGAAGCTTGTCCGCGGCCAGCCTGACGGTGCCCGCCCCTGCCCGGATCGCACCTTCGCAGGCGAGCTGCGACGCGCCGGAGATCGGCCCGCCGACCACAGTCACCAGGCCGCGCGTGTACTTGTGAGCATCGATGGCCGGCGCAGCGAAGCGCGGACGGGCGAGCAGGCGCGCATCGGCGCCCGCCTCGCCGAGGCCGATCGGCACGAGACGGCGCTGCCCCATGATCGCCATGGCGGGCATCGACCAGTGCGCGAACTTCCAGGCTCCGAGTGCGAGGGTGACGTCGTAGCGAGGGATATCCTCGTTCAGGAGGGCGCCGTCGTCGCTTGCGACCCCGCTCGGCAGGTCGATGGCGATGCGGTAGGAATGGGTCCGGGCGAGTTCGCCGACCATACTCGCCAGCTCGGCACCGAGCGGACGTGCAAGGCCGCTGCCGAACAGGCAATCCACGAACACGCCGCCTTTTCCGCGCGCCGCAATCTCGCCGCCGTAGGCAGCGCGCGCGCGCCGCGCCGCACCGGTTCTGGGCTCCAGAGGCGCGACGATGGTCACGAGGAGGCCGCGCCGGCGCAGAGTCTCGGCGATGACGTAGCCGTCGCCGCCGTTGTTGCCCGGCCCGCACAGCACCGTCACCGGACGCCCTGCGGCGATCCGCCAGATCCACTCGGCCGCGCGCTCGCCGGCGCGTTGCATCAGGCTGTCGATCGTCTCCCCGGCGGCGATCAGCGCCTCTTCGGCCGCGCGCATCTGCGCGACCGTGAGGACCTGCTCACTCGCCTGCGCCATCGCCGCGGATCGTTGCCGGGAAGCGGTAGCGGTCGGCGCCGACGCCGACCACGAGATCGCCGTCGCTCATATTCGTGACGGCCGCCTGCGCCCCGTCGGCCGCCGCGAGGCCGCGGCCATCGCGCAGGACCTCGAAGCGGCGGAACGCGCCGTCGGGGTGCCGGACGACCAGGAACAGCGTTCCCTCGTGCTCGCTCCGCTCGACCGCGCAGGCGCGCGTGAATGTCGTTTCGCCATCGAGGGCGCAATCGACGAGCGTGCCGCCCTGTTCCCCCGCGCCGGCGTCGGCGTCGGCGGAACAGGCGGCCAGCGCCAGCAGGAACGCAGCCGCGCTAGATGTCCGCGAAGACATGCGTCTCGGCGGCCGCGCCGGGGTGGGTCACAGCCCCCTTCGCCGCGGGACCGACATTCTGGGCGAACCGCCACAGGGCGCCGGACTGGTAGTCGTTGCGGCGCGGCTGCCAGCGCGCGCGGCGCTCGTCGAGCACTTCGGCAGTGACTTCCAGGTCGATCGTGCCGGCTTCGGCGTCGATCGAGATGATGTCGCCGTCCTCGACCAGGGCGATCGGCCCACCGTCCGCTGCCTCGGGTCCGACATGGCCGATGCAGAAGCCGCGGGTGCCGCCGGAGAAGCGGCCGTCGGTGATCAGCGCAACCTTCTCGCCCATGCCGAGGCCGTAGAGCGCGGCGGTCGTGGAGAGCATCTCGCGCATGCCGGGGCCGCCCTTGGGACCCTCGTAGCGGATCACGATGACGCAGCCTTCCTCGATCTGGCGGTTCTCGACCGCCTGGAAGGCGTCCTCCTCGCAGTCGAACACCCGCGCCGGGCCGCTGAACTGCAGGCGCTTCATGCCTGCGACCTTGACGATCGCACCCTCGGGCGCGAGCGAGCCTTTCAGGCCGACCACGCCGCCGGTGGGGGTGATCGGGGTCTTGACGTCGTAGATCACCTTCTGGTCGGGGTTCCAGGTGATCTGCTCGATGTTCTCGCCCAGCGACTTGCCGGTGACGGTCAGCGGTTCGGGATCGAGGAAGCCGCCGTCGAGCAGGGTCTTCATCAGCATGTAGACGCCGCCGGCCTCGTGCATGTCCTTCGCGACGTACCTGCCGCCCGGCTTGAGATCGGCGATGTAAGGCGTTGATTTGAATATCTCGGCGACGTCGAACAGGTCGAATTCGATGCCGCATTCGCTGGCCATCGCCGGCAGGTGCAGCGCCGCGTTGGTGGAGCCGCCAGTCGCGGCCACGACGCGCGCGGCGTTCTCGAACGCGGCGCGGGTGCAGATGTCGCGCGGGCGCAAGTTGAGTTCGAGCAGGTTCATGACCTGGCGCCCGGCAGCCACGGCGATATCTTCGCGGCTCTTGTAAGGAGCCGGAGCCATATTGCTGTTCGGCAAAGACAATCCGATTGCCTCGCCGACGCATGCCATGGTGTTGGCGGTGAACTGGCCACCGCAGGCGCCATGGCCCGGGCAGGCCACTTTCTCGAGCGCGATCAGCTCCGAAAGCGGGCAGGAGTCGTCCTTGGCGGCATAGCGCCCGACGGCCTCGAACACGTCGACCACCGTGACGTCACGATCGTGGAAACGTCCGGGGAGAATAGAGCCACCGTAGACGAAGATCGACGGCACATTGAGCCTCAGCATCGCCATCATCATGCCGGGCAGGCTCTTGTCGCAGCCGGCAAAGGTCACCAGCGCGTCGTAGCAATGGCCGCGGACCGAAAGCTCGACCGAATCCGCGATCACCTCACGGCTGACGAGCGAGCTCTTCATACCTTGGTGGCCCATGGCGATGCCGTCGGTTACCGTGATGGTGTTGAAGCGGCGCGGCATGCCGCCGCCCTGCTCCACACCGGCGCGGCAGATGTCGGCCTGGGCGTTGAGCGTGGTGTTGCAGGGGGCACTGTCGTTACCGGCGGAGGCGATCCCGACGAAAGGCCGCGCGATTTCTTCCTCGGTCAGGCCCATCGCGTAGTAATAGCTGCGGTGCGGCGCGCGCTCGGGGCCGACCGAGACGTGGCGGCTGGGCAGGCGCGACTTGTCGAAACGGGCTGTCATTTTCTTTCCTGATTGGGACGATCCACGCAATGCGCCCTGCCCTCACTCAAAGGCCAGCGCAACCCTGTTGGCGACGCGCAAGAGCCTTTCGGCCCATTCGGCCTGCCCGGCGGCAGCGGCGATCAGGTCCTGGCGGACCTCGATGCCGAAATAGGGCCGGCCATGATCCTCCGCGTGGCGGTTCATCGTCGCGTTGAGCAGCTTGCCCGAATAGGGCTTCTGGTCGCCGACGATGAGGCCATCGGATGCGAGCAGCGGAATGGCGAGGCGGGAGGCGCGCTCGTCATCGTTGTAGAGCACGCCGCAATGCCACGGCCGCTCCTCCTCCGGCCGGCTAGCCAGCGAAGGGGTGAAGCTGTGGAGCGAGACGATCAGCCGCGGCGGCGCCTGCTCCAGCAAGCTGGCCAGTGCGTCGTGATAGGGCCGGTGGAAGCGTTCGAGCCGCTCCTCCCGCCCAGCCATGTCGAACATATTGCCCGGGATCGTGTGGCCGTCGCTGGAATGCGGCACCAGTGCGGCCGCATCCTCATCCCGGTTGAAGTCGCAGACCAGGCGGCTGACGTTGCCCAGGAACGCCGCGGTACCGGACTCCTGCGCCATTAGCCGCGCCACTTCGGCCACGCCGATGTCGACCGCGACATGCTCGTTCAGCAGCTCGGGCGCGATGCCGAGGTCGACGTCGTGCGGCACGCGGTTGGAGGCATGGTCGACCACGACCAAGATGTCGCCGGCGCGGGGTTCGCCGATGATGGCGAATGCCTCTTCGATTACGTTGCCCGTCACCTGAGCTTTCCTTGCATCTGCCACCATCTCGGATGATCGGAAGCCAGCTTTTCCGCAGCTTCGTGCATGACGCCATGCCGCCGATACGTCGCGAAACAGGTCGCGCCCGAGCCGCTCATTCTGACGAGATCGGCGCCGGTTCCGGCGAGCGTAGAGAGAACTTCGGCGACGGGCGGGCACAAGGAGATGGCTGCTGCTTCGAGATCGTTGCGCCCCTCGCCGGCGACGCCCGAAGCGGCCCCCTCCGGCAGCGGCCCGCGATCCTGACCGTCCCACGCCGCGAAGACCGGGCCCGTGGCGAGAGGAACCCGCGGGTTGACCAGCAGCACCGCGGTACCCGCGAGGTCGTTCTCCACCGGCTCGAGGTCAGTGCCGGTCCCGCGCCCAATGCAGGCCACGCTCTCGACGCAGGCCGGAACGTCGGCGCCTAGCCGAGCGGCGCGCTCCCGCCAGTCGTCGGGCAAGCCATGCGCCTCGCGCACCAGGCGGAAGACCGCGCCGGCATCGGCCGATCCTCCACCGAGGCCAGCGGCGACGGGCAGTTTCTTCTCGAGTGTAATCGCGAGGCCGTTCGGCCGGGGCAGCCTGGACAGCGCCTGCGCGACGAGATTTCCAAAAGGATCAGAAAGTTGCGAGGCGAACTCGCCAGTGACTGTCAGCGTGTCGATGCTTGCCGATCTTGCCGTCAGTTCGTCACCCGCGTCCACGAAAGCGAACAGCGTCTCAAGTTCGTGATACCCATCCTCGCGTCGCGAGCGCACATGCAGCGCGAGGTTGATCTTGGCGTAGGCCGTTTCGCGCACTCAATCCTCCCCAGCACGGGGAGGAGGTCCGCGACGCGCAGCGGCGTGGTGGAGGGGGCCCGCCACCAGCGCTTCGCCTGCGGCGGGCCCCCTCCACCATGCTTCGCATGGTCCCCCTCCCCGTACCGGGGAGGATTTGCGCAGGCCTCCCATCACATGTTCGGATAGTTGGGGCCGCCGCCGCCTTCGGGCGTGACCCATTCGATGTTCTGCGGCGGGTCCTTGATGTCGCAGGTCTTGCAGTGGACGCAGTTCTGCGCGTTGATCACCAGCCTGGGCTCGCCTTCCTCGACGCCGACGTATTCGTAAACGCCCGCCGGGCAGTAGCGCGTCTCCGGCCCGGCGTAGACCGGCCAGTTGACCCGCTGCGGCAGCGTAGGATCCTTGAGCACGAGATGGCAGGGCTGGTCCTCCTCGTGGTTGGTGCCGGAGAGGAACACCGAGGAGAGCCGGTCGAAGCTGATCCTCCCGTCGGGCTTGGGATATGCGATCGGACGGTAGAGATCGGCCCGCCGGGTCGCCTCGGCATCGGTGTGGTGCTTCATCGTGAACGGCAGGCGCAGGCGCAACGTCCGCAGCCACATGTCGGCCCCGGCGAGGACGGTGCCGATGGCGCCACCGAACTTCGCCACGAGCGGCTGGGCGTTCTTCACCAGTTGCAGCTCGTCTGCGATCCAGCTTGAACGAACCGCGCTATCGTATTGGTTCAGCTCTGTTTTCTCCTGCCCCGCAGCGATCGCAGCAGCCACCGCCTCGGCGGTGAGCATGCCGCTCTTCATCGCCGTGTGCGTGCCTTTGATCCGCGGCACGTTGACGAAGCCGGCCGAGCAGCCGATCAGCGCCCCGCCCGGAAAGGCGAGCTTGGGTACGCTCTGCCATCCGCCCTCGTTGATCACCCGTGCGCCATAAGCGACGCGCTTACCGCCCTCGATCACCGCGCGGATCGCCGGGTGCTGCTTCCAGCGCTGGAATTCCTCGAACGGGTAGACGTAAGGGTTCGCGTAATCGAGCGAGGTCACGAAGCCGAGCGCCACCTGGCCATTGGCCTGGTGGTAGAGGAAACCGCCGCCCCACGTATCGCTCTCAGACAGGGGCCAGCCCTGGGTGTGAACCACTTTGCCAGGCTCGTGCCGGTCGGCAGGAATGTCCCACAACTCTTTGATGCCGAGGCCATAAATTTGCGGTTCGCTTTCGGCATCGAGGGCGAAATGCTTCTTCATCCGCTTCGTCAGGTGGCCACGCGCGCCTTCGGCGAACAGCGTATACTTCGCATGCAGTTCCATGCCCGGCTGGTAATCGGGCTTGTGCGATCCGTCGGCCGCGATGCCCATGTCCTGCGTCGCCACGCCCATGACTGCGCCGCTTTCGTCGAACAGCACTTCCGATGCCGGGAAACCGGGGAAGATCTGGACGCCGAGCTCCTCGGCCCGCTCGGCCAGCCAGCGGCACAAGTTGCCGAGCGACCCGGTGTAGTTGCCCTTGTTGGACATCAGCGGCGGCATCAGCACATGCGGCATCGCCCACTTGCCGCTGCGCGTCAGCACCCAGTGGTGGTTTGAGGTCACGGGCACTTCGGCGAGCGGGCATGTCTCGCGCCAGTCCGGCAGCAGCTCGTCCAGCGCCCGCGGATCGATCACCGCACCGGACAGGATATGCGCGCCGACTTCGGAGCCTTTCTCAAGCACGACGACTTCGAGCGCGTCGTTGAGCTGCTTGAGCCGGATCGCCGCCGCGAGGCCCGCAGGCCCCGCGCCGACGATGACAACGTCGACCGGCATCGATTCCCGTGTGCTCACCGGTTACCCCTCAAGCGGCATGATTGCATGGCCGGGGCTTGATACCTGCACGGCAGCAGGTCAAGACCTGCAGCAGGACAGCATGATCGACGCAAGGCCCCAGCCCACTCTCGCCGAACAACTCGCCGCGGCGCACGCCTGGTGGCGGGAAGCCGGCGTCGATTGCGAGTTCGCGGACGAACCGCACGACTGGCTCGCGAAGCCGGAGATTGTCCAGGCTCCTGATGAAGCACAGTTCGCGACGCCGACCCGGCCCATCAAACCGCTCGAGCCCGAGATCCCGCCGCTCGGTGGCGACAGTTCCGGCTGGCCGCAGGCATTGACGGATTTCGCTCCCTGGTGGCTTGCCGAAGAGGGGCTTGAGACCGGTGGCACCGCGCCGCGTGTCGCGCCGCGCGGCAGCGAAGGGGCGGCGCTGATGGTGCTGGTGCCGATGCCGGAGGAGAGCGACAGCGAGGCTCTGCTGGCCGGGCCCCAGGGCAGGCTGATCGGCAACATGCTGTCGGCAATGGGTATCGCGGAGGACGCGGCGTACCTCGCCGCCGCCCTGCCCCGCCACGCCAAGCATCCGGACTGGCAGGCGCTCGCCGCACGCCAACTCGGCGAGATCGTCGCGCATCATGTCCGGCTTGCCCGGCCCAAACGGCTGCTGGTACTTGGCAGGGCGATGTTGCCGCTTTTCGGGCACGACCCGGCGCAAGGGGCTGCCGCGGTGCGCGGGATCGCGCTTGAAGGCTGCGACGTACCGGCTCTGGCGAGCTATGGCCCGGAGCCCCTGCTGGCGACGCCGCGCTTCAGGGCGGCGCTCTGGCGGGGCTGGCTCGAATGGACGGAAGGTAGCGTGTGAGGATTTTCGGATCGGCCCTGGCGGCCGCAATGTTACTGGTCAGCACCGCCCCGGCGGAGGCGGCATCGACACGCGAGTATTTCACCGCCCGGCTGCAGGCGGGCCCGCCGCAGCAGCTCGGTCAGGCGGACCGAACCTATTACCACGAGGTTTTCGCGGCAATCGATCGCGGCGACTGGCTGGCGGTCGAGACCCTGCTGGCGCAGCGGCCGGACGGGCTGCTCCACACCGTGGCGCGGGCGCAGTACTACCTCGCGGCCAATTCCCCGCGCGTCGAGCTGCCGCAGATCGAAGCATGGCTGGCCAGGGGCCACCGCCTGCCGATGGCGGCGCAGATGGCCCGCCTGGCGATGACCCGCGGCGCGCTGAGCATGCCGATGCTGCCGCAGGAACGAACCTTCTACCCGCAGAGCTCCGCGCCCAAACGGGTGCGCCCGCGCTCCGTCGAAGACGGCACGATGCCCGCGGAAGTGCGCCAGCAGATCCTCGACCGGATCAGCAACGACGATCCTCACGGCGCGCGGCAGCTGCTCGATGGGGTGGACGCCCTGCTCAGCCCCGAGGCGCGCGCCGAATGGCGCCAGCGGGTGGCCTGGAGCTACTACATCGAGAACATGGACCCGCAGGCGCTGGCGATGGCCCGCACGGTCGCCGATGGGCGCGGTCCTTGGGTCGCCGAGGGCGAGTGGGCGGCCGGGCTTGCCGCATGGCGGCTGAACGACTGCGCGAGCGCCAGCTTCCATTTCGAACGCGCGGGCGCCGGCGCAGGCAATGCGGAACTGCGCGGCGCCTCGTACTACTGGGCAAGCCGGGCCGCGCTGCGTTGCCGCCAGCCGGAGCGGAGCGCGCAGTTGCTGCGTGCGGCGGCGGTCAGCGACGAGACGCTCTACGGCATGCTCGCCGCCGAGCAGCTCGGCCGCAAGCTGCCGGAGCGCCTTGCGACCGCCGACCTTAGCGACGCCGACTGGCGCCGCCTGCAGGGCAGCGAGAACGTGCGCATCGCCATCGCCCTGGCCGAGATTGGCCGCGACGTGCTGTCGAGCCAGGTCCTGCTGCACGAGGCGCGGATCGGCGATCCTGGCAACTATGCCGCGCTCACCCGCCTCGCCCGCGAAATCGGTCTGCCGCAGACCCAGCTGTACATGGCCCACAATGCGCCGAGCGGCGCCGCGCCCGATCCGGCCTCGGCCTATCCCACGCCGAAATGGGTTCCGGTGACCGGCTGGCAGGTCGATCCGGCGCTCGCCTATGCCCACGCGCTGCAGGAATCGAACTTCCGCGCCGAGGCGGTCAGCCCGGCCGACGCCAAGGGCGTGATGCAGATCACCCCGATCACCGTTCGCGAGCACGCCCCGCGGCTGGGGATGAACGCCAGCCAGGTGAACATCTTCGATCCCGGCACCAACCTGGCGTTCGGCCAGCGCAACCTGCAGATGCTGCGCGACCATGGCGCGACGCAGGGCCATCTCCCGAAGATCATGGCCGCCTACAACGCCGGGCTCACGCCGGTGACGCGCTGGAACTACGAAGTCCGCGATATGGGCGATCCGCTGCTGTACATGGAATCCATTCCCTATTGGGAAACGCGCAGCTACGTCGCCATCGTGACGCGCAACTACTGGATGTACGAGCGGCAGGCGAAGGCCCCTTCGATGAGCCGCATCGCCCTGGCCCAGAACGCCTGGCCGGGCTTCCCCACCGGGCAGGAAAGCAGCGGGCGCGTGTACCTATCGGCGGAAAGCAACTGACATGGCGATCGACCTGGAGCGCGAGTTCAAGCCGATCAACATCGCCCTGCTCACCGTGTCCGACACCCGCGGCCCGGACGAGGACACCTCGGGCGACATCCTGGCGGAGCGGATCACGAGCGCCGGGCACACCCTGGCAGCGCGAGCGCTCGAGCGGGACGATGCCGATGCGATCGTCCACCTCCTGCACACCTGGATCGACGACGACGGCATCGATGCGATCGTCTCGACCGGCGGCACCGGGCTGACCGGACGAGACGTCACGCCCGAGGCGCTCGACCGGATCAAGGACAAGGACATCCCCGGTTTCGGCGAGCTGTTTCGCTGGGTCAGCTACCAGACGATCGGCACCAGCACCGTGCAAAGCCGCGCCCTGGCGGTGCTGGCGCGCGGGACTTACATCTTCGCCCTGCCCGGCTCCAACGGCGCGGTGAAGGACGGCTGGGACCGGATCCTGGCCGAGCAGCTCGATAGCCGAAACCGGCCCTGCAACTTCGTCGAGCTGATGCCGCGCCTGCGCGAGAAGTAGCCGCCAGGCGAAGGGAACGAAGCCGGACAGCACGGAGTTTGGCGGCACAATGCCAGCCGATCGTTTCAAGTCCCGCACCCGCAGAGCCGTGCCTTACGTCCTGCTAGCGGGAATCACCGGGGTCGTAGGGGCGATGGCCCTCGGTCTGCTCGAGCAAGACCCCGAGCGCGGGAACTACGACGCGATCGAGCGGACGCTGGAACTGGCCGATGATGCCGCCCGGCCCGCAGCCACGGCGATCGGTGAGCGGGCTTCGCAAATGGCGGCGAACACCTTGCAGCGGGCGATCCGGCACTCGCGGGCCAACGCCAAGCGCTCTGGCCTCCAGCCGATCCCGCCGGAGGTCAAGGCGGACCTGCAGTACTACTTCTCCAAGGACCTGCTGGAGCGCGTGAGGTGGACGCAGGTCGGGCCCGAGCTGGATCTCGGGTCGCTGGTGGCGGCGTGGTACCGGCGCGAGGGCGGCGCCGTGACGCTGCAGGACGTCGTCGTCTATTCGCGTCCGGAGATGGCGCAGAACCGCACCCTCTGGGCGCACGAGCTGACGCATGCGCTGCAGTACGAGAAGCTGGGCCTCGCCGACTTCGCCCGCGTCTATCTGACGAACCACGAAGTCCTGGAGCAGCAGGCGCGCGAGAATGCGGCTCGGATCTCCAGCGAGATCCAACGATATAGGTAGTAGGCCTGAATTGAGGGTCCCTCATGTTCCTGCTATGTTCCAGGCATGGAGCAACGCAAGGAACCTTCGGTGCATGGGCGGGGGGCGCAGTCTGGCCTGGTGCCGGCGCGCTTCGGGCTGGCCGGGCGCGAAGCGGACGGAGACTGGCGCGACCATGTCGCGGCGCTCGATGGCGATCCGCCCAAGCTGCGCACGACGGTGATCGAAGAACATCCCAGGACGATTCTCGCATTCAACCAGTCGCCGGACATCGGCTTCGACCGTTCGATCAACGCTTATCGCGGTTGCGAGCACGGCTGCATCTACTGCTTCGCCCGGCCGACCCATGCGTTCCACGACCTCTCGCCTGGGCTCGATTTCGAGACGAAGCTGTTCGCGAAGCCCAACGCCGCCGAGCTGCTGAGGGCAACGCTGGCGCGGCCGAAGTACAAGCCCCGTCCGATCGCGATGGGCACCAACACCGATCCCTACCAGCCGATCGAGGGGCGCTACGGGATCACGCGGCAGGTTCTCGAGGTCTGCCTGGAGACGCGCCATCCGGTGACGATCACGACGAAGTCCGACCGGGTGCTGCGCGATCTGGACTTGCTGTCGGAACTGGCCGGCCTCGGGCTGGCGGCGGTGGCGATTTCCGTGACGTCGCTCGATCCCAAGCTCTCGGGCAAGCTCGAACCGCGCGCTTCGGCGCCGGCCAAGCGGCTGGCGGCGCTGGGCAAGCTGGTGGAAGCCGGGGTGCCGGCGCATTGCTCGGTCTCCCCGGTCATCCCGGCGATCACCGACGAGTTCATGGAAGCGATCGTCGCCCGTGCTGCCGCGCTCGGTGTCCGCTCGGCCGGGTGGATCCCCCTGCGCCTGCCGTACGAAGTGGCGCCGCTGTTCCGCGAATGGCTTTCGGTCCACTTCCCGGAACGCGGCGACAAGGTCATGTCGATCGTTCGCTCGATCCGCGGCGGCAAGGACAACGATCCGAACTTCTTCACCCGGATGAAGCCGAGCGGCGTCTGGGCCGAGCTTTTCCGCGCCCGCTTCCGCCTTGCCTGCCGGCGGGCGGGCATGACCAAGGAGCGGTTCGAGCTCGATTGCAGCCAGTTCCGTCCGCCCGAAACCGGCGGACAACTGCGCCTGCTGTAAGGCGGCCGCGGAAACTTTGATCCGTGAGCACGCTTAGGGGCCATGGACCTTCTCGATCTGACGGCCCAGCCACTGTGGGTGGGGGTGGCGGTATACACCCTCGCGGCCGCCGCCGTTTGGATGGCCGGCAAGAAGGCTTCGCTGTACGCAGATTCGATCTCGCGGCGCACCGGCATCGGCGGCGCCATCGTGGGCATGGTCCTGCTCGGAGCGATGACCTCGCTGCCCGAAATCGGTACCTCGGCGAGCGCGGCGCTGGCCGGCAACGCGGACATGGCCGTGAGCAACCTTCTCGGGGGAGTCGCCTTTCAGGTCGTTGTGCTGGCGATCGTGGATGTTCTCATCGGCCGAGATGCGGTGACCACGAAAATAATGAACCCGAGCATCCTGCTCCAGATCGTGGCCTGCGTGCTTTTGCTTGGGCTGGCGGCGGCCGCGACGATCGTCGGCGACTTCAGCATCCTGGGCGTCGGCGCATGGTCCACCGGGATGGTCGTTGCATACGTGGTGTGCATCCTGTTCGTTCGCGACCAGGAACGCGAGGCCGGCTGGCTACCACAAGACGATGGCGCCCCGCTCGACCCGCAGGAGCAGCAAGGCAACTCCCCTCAAGGTGCGGCAGCGGAACGCAAGGGCGTGGGCGCCGCGCTCATCCTGCGGACCGCGGCGGTCGGCGCCGTTATCCTCGTCGCCGGTTTCCTGCTCACGCGCTCGGCGGAAGCGATTGCGGGCCACACAGGCCTGAGCACCGAACTCGCCGGCTTGACGCTGCTCGCCATAGCCACTTCGCTTCCGGAGTTGAGCACGGCGATTGCGGCAGTGAAGCTGGGCCGGAACGACCTTGCGATCGGTGACGTCTTCGGGGGCAACCTGTTCGATCTGGTGCTGATCTTCTTCGTGGACGCCCTCTACGCCGGGCCCGCGGTGCTGGGTGAGGTGAGCCGCTTCGCCAGCTTTGCAGCCCTGCTCGGCATCGTCCTGTCGACCATCTACCTGATCGGGATCATCGAGCGGCGTGATCTGACATTGTTCAGGATGGGCTACGATTCAATACTTGTGCTGCTCTGCTACGCAGGCGGGGTCGTTCTTCTTTTCAGCCTGGCGCTAGGCTAACCCGGCCGCTTCCGCGATCCTAGTCCATCAGCAGGAGAATGCCGAACGACAGGCCGGTGCCGATGACGAACAACGGCCAGGACCAGAAGAACTGGACCTCCTCGATCGTGTAGCTGCGCACGTTCAGCGGCCCGCCCGTGCCGCCGCCCGAGCCGATGAACAGGCTGAGGATGAAGGCCAGCGCGGCCCCCAGGACGATCGACTTCAGGAAGGCGAACATTCGCTTACCCTTCTTTGCGGGGAACCCACGGCGCCGCCAGCATCACGCGACCAGCTTCAGGTGGGTCGGGCCGCGGCGGGTGGTGAGCGACACGTTGGCCAGGCCGTCGATCAGCGCCAGCCGCTCCGCCAGTTCGCCGTCGAGGTCGAAGTCGCGGCCGAGGCGGACCAGCGGGTCGTTGCCCTCGCCAATGCGCAGGCGGGCAAGGACTTCGCCGCGCCCTTCCGCGCCTTCGCTGAGCGCCAGGCGCAGTTCCTGCAGCGCTTCCGGCGTTGCCACGTCGAGCGTCAGGACCATACGCGCGCTATTGCGCACTTCCGAAAGCGGGCGCGCGCCGCGCACGGTGATGCGCGGCGGCTCGTCAGGGCTCGGCGCATCGAGTTCGACATTGAGCAGCACGCACGTTCCGTCGGCCGCCCAGCGCTGGAAGCTTTCGACCAGCGATTCCTCGAAGCAGGCGGCGCTGAACTGGCCGGAGTTGTCGGAGAAGTCGGCGCGCACGAATTCGCCGCCGCGGCGGGTGCGGCCTTTGCTGACGCTTTCGATCATCGCCGCCATCACCGCCGGCTGCCGCCCGCCGGCCACGCCCGATTCCATCAGCGAAGCGTAGGAGCGCGCGCCGTTTGCGCTGGCGATGGCGCGGTACTGCTCGACCGGATGGGCGGCGAAGTAGAAGCCGAAGTTCTCCCGCTCGGCAGCCATCTGTTCGGCGCGGGTCCAGGCCGGCGCATCGACGAGGCGCAGCGAAGGCTCGTCATGATCTTCCCCGCCGAACAGGCCGTGCTGGCCGCTCTGCCGCTCACGGGTTGCCGCCTCGGCCACGGCCAGGAGCATGTCGGCGTTGGCTAGCACTTTGGCCCGATTGGATTCGAGCCCGTCGAAGGCACCCGCCGCGGCGAGGCTTTCGAGCTGCCGGCGGTTCATGGCGCCCGGCGGCATCCGGCGGAACACGTCCTCCAGCGTCTCGAACGCCCCGCCCTTTTGCCGCTCCTCGACAACCTGCTCCATCGCCTTCTCGCCGACGTTGCGAATCCCGGCGAGCGCGTAGCGCACCGCATAGCCTTCGTCGGTCTGCTCGACGGCGAACTCGGCTTCGCTGTGGTTGATGTCCGGCCCCAGCAGCACCCGTCCGTTGCGGCGGAGGTCGTCGACGAACACCGCCAGCTTTTCCGACTGGTGCATGTCGAAGCACATCGATGCGGCGTAGAATTCCTCGGGATAGTGCGTCTTGAGCCAGGCGGTCTGGTAGGACAGCAGCGCATAAGCGGCGGCGTGCGACTTGTTGAAGCCGTAGCCGGCGAACTTGTCGATCAAGTCGAACAGCTCGTTGGCCTTGGCCTTGTCGATGCCCGAAACGGCCTTGCACCCGTCGACGAAGCGCTGGCGCTGGGCGTCCATCTCCGCCTGTACTTTCTTGCCCATCGCGCGGCGCAGCAGGTCGGCGTCGCCGAGCGAATAGCCGGCGAGGATCTGCGCCGCCTGCATGACCTGTTCCTGGTAGACGAAGATGCCGTAGGTCTCGGCCAGGATGCCTTCGAGCTTCGGGTGCGGGTATTCGATCGGCGCTTCGCCGTTCTTGCGCTTCCCGAACAGCGGGATGTTGTCCATCGGACCCGGCCGATAGAGCGAGACGAGCGCGATGATGTCGCCGAAGTTGGTCGGCTTTACCGCGCTGAGCGTCCGCCGCATGCCTTCGGATTCGAGCTGGAACACGCCGACCGTGTCGCCGCGCTGGAGCAGCTTGTAGACTTGCGGATCGTCCCACTCGAGCCGGTCCAGCTCGATCGATATGTCGCGCCGGGCCAGCAGGTCGACCGCCTTGCGCAGGACGGACAGGGTCTTGAGCCCGAGGAAGTCGAACTTCACCAGGCCGGAATCCTCGACATGCTTCATGTCGAACTGGGTGACCGGCATGTCCGAACGCGGATCGCGGTAGAGCGGCACGAGCTGGCTGAGCGGCCGATCGCCGATCACGACGCCGGCGGCGTGGGTCGAGCTGTTGCGCGGGAAGCCTTCGAGCTGCATCGCCAGGTCGATCAGGCGTTTCACTTCGTTGTCGTTGTCGTACTCGCGCTTGAACTCGCTTACGCCGTTGAGCGCGCGGGGCAGGGTCCACGGATCGGTCGGATGGTTGGGCACCATCTTGCACAGGCGATCGACGTGGCCGTAGCTCATCTGCAGGATGCGGCCGGTGTCGCGCAGCACGGCGCGGGCCTTCATCTTGCCGAAGGTGATGATCTGCGCGACTTTGTCCTGACCGTAGCGCTCCTGGACGTAACGGATCACTTCGCCGCGCCGCGTTTCGCAGAAGTCGATATCGAAGTCCGGCATCGAGACGCGCTCGGGATTGAGGAAGCGCTCGAACAGCAGGCCAAGGCGGATCGGGTCGAGATCGGTGATCGTCAGCGCCCAGGCGACCAGCGAGCCCGCGCCTGAACCGCGGCCCGGGCCGACGGGGATCCCCTGGGACTTGGCCCACTTGATGAAGTCGGCGACGATCAGGAAGTAGCCGGGAAAGCCCATCCCCGTGATGACGTCGATCTCGAACTCGAGCCGGTCCTCGTAGACCTTGCGCTCTTCCGCGGTGAGCCCCTCGTAAGGCTGCAGCCGCGCCGCCAGTCCCCTGCGGGCGTCTTCCGCCAGCAGACGCACTTCGCCTGTCAGATCGCCGGCAAGGCTCGGCAGGATCGGCTTGCGCTTCGGCGGCGCGAAGGCGCAGCGCTGGGCGATCACGACGGTGTTTTGAGTCGCTTCCGGGAGGTCCGCGAACAGCTCTTCCATCATCGGCGCCGACTTGACGAAGGCCTCCGGATTGGAGCGGGGCCGCTCCCCATTGTCGATGTGGGTCGAATGGGCGATGCACAGCATTGCGTCGTGCGCCGAATGCATGTGCGGCTCGGCGAAGTTCGCCGGGTTGCTGGCGACCAGCGGCAGGCCGGTGTCGTAGGCGAGATCGAGCAGGCCTTCCTCGGCCGCCTCCTCGATCGGGTCGCCGCGCCGGACGAGTTCGACGTAGAGCCTGTCGGGGAACAGCGCCGAGAGCCGGTCGGCCATTTCCCGCGCGCGCCCTGGCTTGCCGTCGGCGAACAGCCGGGTGACCGCGCCTTCGGCAGCGCCGGTCAGGGCGATCAGCCCCTGGGTGCGGCCCTCGAGGTCACTCAACCGGACATGCGGATCGAGATCCAGCGGGCGATCGAGATGCGCGCGGCTGACCAGGTGGCAGAGGTTGTTCCAGCCGTCCTCATCCTGGGCGAAGAGCGGCAGGAAATCGATCGGCTCCCCGTCCCCACGCGCGACCCCCAGCAGCGCGCCGACGATCGGCTGCACGCCTTCGCCCTTGCAGGCGCCGGCGAAGGCCACCGTGCCGTAAAGCCCGTTGCGGTCGCAGATCGCGATCGCCGGAAAGCCGCGCTGCTTCGCGGTCTTGGCGATCGTCTTCGGATCGATTGCCCCCTCGAGCATCGAATAGCTCGAGAACACGCGAAGGGGGACGAACGGAGCGAAAGCCATCGCCCCAGATTAGGGATTGCAGCGGATTACGAAAGAGCCCGAGGGCGGGTTATCCCGTCTCTCAAGTGCCTCGGCCGGGGAAATCTTCGCGCTCCGCCAGGGCCATAATCTCGGCGGTCTCGAGCTTGTGGTCGCCCGCCTTCTGGATCACGTAATCGCCGCGGTCGCTCTCCGGCATATCGGCGATCATCTGCACCATCTCGGCCAGAGTGCCGCGATTGAGTGCCTTCATCCCGTCGAGCAGGCCCTGGCCGTCGCCGCGCCGGTGGATCGCGGCGCGGTCGTCCCAGTGAACACCGCCGGTATCGGTGGTGCCGCCGCGAAAGGTGCTCGGATGGTCTGTCATGCAAATCTCCTTCGCAGACCAAACACCCGAGCGGGCCGGAAGGTTTCTACTCCAGAACGCCTTCGTGCAGGCGGACGACGCGGTCCATCCGCAGGGCCAGGCGCTCGTTGTGCGTGGCGATCAGCGCGGAGCTGCCCTGGCCGCGGACGAGCTGGAGGAACTGGTCGAGCACGCGGTCGGCGGTGATCTCGTCGAGATTGCCGGTCGGCTCGTCGGCGAGGACGAGTTGCGGCTTGTTCGCCAGCGCGCGGGCCACGGCGACGCGCTGCTGCTCGCCGCCCGAAAGCTGGCTCGGCCGGTGCGTTGTCCGCTGGCCCAGGCCGAGCGCACCGAGCAGCTCCCGGGCGCGAACGCTCGCGGCTTCACGGTCCACGCCGGCGACGAGTTGCGGGAGGATCACGTTCTCCTCGGCATTGAAGTCCTGCAGGAGGTGGTGGAACTGGTAGACGAAGCCGAGGTGGCTGCGGCGCAGGGCCGTCCGCCGGTCGCTCGGGACTTTGCTGGCGTCCACGCCGCAGATCTCGATCGTGCCGCCGAAGCCCCCTTCGAGCAGGCCGACGGCCTGGAGCATCGTCGACTTGCCCGAGCCGGACGGGCCGAGCAGCGCGACGATCTCTCCCGGCGCGACGGTGAGGTTCACGCCGCGCAGCACGTCGATGCGCACCCCGCCCTGCTCGAAGCTGCGGGTCAGGTCGATCAGGCGGACGACGGCTTCACTCATAGCGCAGGACCTGTACCGGATCGGTGCTCGCGGCCTTGCGGGCAGGATAGAGCGTGGCCAGGAAGCTGAGCACCAGCGCCAGGCCGGTAATCGCGATCACTTCGCCGGGATCGGTCTTCGAGGGCAGCTCCGTCAGGAAGCGGATCTCCGGGTCCCATAGGCTCTGGCCGGTGAAGAACTCGATCGTCCGCACGATCGACTGGCGGAAGAACAGCACCAGCGCGCCGAGCACCAGCCCCGCTCCGGTGCCGATGGCGCCGATGGTGAAGCCGACGGTGACGAATATCTTTAGCAAACTTCGGCGTGTTGCGCCCATTGTACGTAAGATAGCGATGTCGCGGGTCTTGGAGCGGACCAACATTATTAGTGAAGAAAGGATATTGAAGACCGCCACGAGCACGATGATCGAGAGGACGAAGAACATCGCCACCCGCTCGATCTCCAGCGCTTCGAACAGGCTGGCGTTGATGGTCTTCCAGTCCGACACGACAGCCTGCCCGCCGAGCTTCTGTTCGAGCGGAGCGAGGGTCTCGCGGACGGTGTCCGGGTCCTCCGTAGTGACTTCGATCATCCCGATCGTGTCGCCGGTGAGCAGCAGGGTCTGCGCGTTGGGGATCGGCATGACGACGAACGCCTTGTCGTAATCGTAGATGCCGATCTCGAAGATCGCGGTGATCGTGTAGCCGACCTGGCGCGGCACCGTGCCGAACGGGGTCGCGCGGCCCTGAGGATTGACGATCGTGATGGTGTCGCCGAGCCGCGCGCCGAGGTTCATGGCGAGGCGCGAGCCGATGGCGACGTTGTTCTCGCCCGGCCTGAGGCTGGAGATGTCGCCTTGCACCACGTTGGATTGGATGCGGGCGATATCCTCGGGCGTGTTGCCGCGCACCAGCACGAAGTCGGCGCGGCCGCCGAGGGTGGCAAACAGGGGCTGCTCGATCAGCGGGCTGGCGCGAACGACGCCGGGCGTCTCGCGGACTTCCTCGAGCACTTCTTCCCAGTTGTCGAGGCGGCCGCCGTAAGCCTGGATGATCGCGTGGCCGTTGAGCCCGACGATCTTGTCCAGCAGTTCGGCGCGGAAGCCGTTCATCACGCTCATGACGATCAGGAGAGCGGCGACGCCGAGCATGACCGCTGCGAGGCTGATCCCGGCGACCAGCGCAATGAACGCCTCGCCGCGCCCAGGCAGCATGTAGCGCTTGGCGATGGTCCATTCGAACGGGGAGAGGATCAAGCGGCAGGCCTTGCGTGGCTCATGGTGGGTGAGCGTTTAGCAGCGCCACCTTGCGCTGCAATGAAAAAGGCCCGCCACGCGCTCACCCGCCGCGCAGCAGTTGCACGCCCCAGTCGCGTTCGAACAAGTAGAGCAGCAGCCGCGCCGCTTCCCCGCGCGGGCCGGTCAGGCCGCCGTCGCGGTCGATCAGCAGGCGGGCGTCGTCGTGCGCGAGCGGGAGCAGGCGCTGGATCTGTTCGAGATCGGCGACGCGGAACGGCGTGTCGCCCGATTGCCGGGTGCCGAGCAGCTCGCCGCCGCCGCGAAGCTTGAGGTCCTCCTCCGCCAGGCGGAAACCGTCCTGCGTCTCGCGCATCAGGGCGAGGCGCTGCTTGCCGGTCTCGCTCAGCTCCGATCCGCGCAGGAGCAGGCAGACCGACTTGGCGCTGCCCCGCCCCACGCGGCCACGGAGCTGGTGAAGCTGGGCCAAGCCGAAACGCTCCGCCTGCTCGATCACCATCAGCGTGGCGTTGGGCACGTCGACGCCGACCTCGATGACCGTGGTGGCAACGAGCAGCTTCGCTTCCCCGGAAGCGAACCGCTCCATCGCGGCGTCCTTGAGCTCAGGGCGGAGCTGGCCGTGGACCAGCACGGCATCGTCCCCGAAGCGCGCCTGCAGCGCCGCGTATCGCGCCTCGGCGGCGGCGATGTCCTCGGTCTCGCTGTCGCGCACCATTGGGCAGACCCAGTAGGCCTGCTGGCCGCTTTCGAGGTGCCGCGCGAGACCATCGGCGATTTCCGCAATCCGCTCGGCCGAGATCACCCGCGTGTCGATCGGCTGCCGGCCGGGCGGCATCTCGTCCAGCCGGCTGACATCCATCTCGCCGTATTGCGCCAGCGTCAGCGTGCGCGGGATCGGGGTGGCGGTCATCGACAGGCAGTGCGGCGTGACTTTGCCCTTCTGCGTCAGCATCAGCCGCTGGGAGACGCCGAAGCGGTGCTGCTCGTCGATCACCACCAGGCCGAGGTTCCGGTAGGCGACGGCTTCCTGGAAGATCGCATGGGTGCCGATGATAATGTCGATACTGCCGTCGAGCAGGCCCATGAGGATGCTTTCGCGCGCCCGGCCCTTGTCGCGCCCGGTGAGCAGCGCGATCTGCACGCCGGTCGGCGCGGCCATTCGCCGCAGCGTCTCGAAGTGCTGGCGGGCAAGGATCTCGGTCGGGGCGAGCAGCGCCGCCTGGGCCCCGCCCTCGACCGCCAGCAGCATCGATTCGAGCGCCACCACCGTCTTGCCCGAGCCGACGTCGCCCTGCAGCAGCCGCAGCATCGGCGAAGTCTGCGCTAGATCGCCCTCGATCTCGGCGATCGAGCGCTGCTGCGCACCGGTGAGCGGGAACGGCAAGGCCAGCTTGCCGCGCAAGCTGCCATCACCCTTCAGTGGCTGGCCTCGGCGGGCGCGGTTGGCCTGCTTGACCAGGAGCAGCGCCAGGCTGTTGGCCAGCAGCTCGTCATAGGCGAGCCGGTCGCGCGCGGCGGGGTGCTCGCCCTTGTGCGCCAGCACCAGCGCATCGCGCCAGACAGGCCACTTGTGCTTTTCCAGCACGCCGGGTTCGATCCATTCCGGCAGTTCCGGCGCCCGCTCCATTGCCTGCGCCACGAGCCTCGCGACTTTCGGCTGGGTCAGCCCTTCGGCCAGAGCATAGACCGGCTCCACCAGGTGGCCCATCAGCCCCGCGCTGTCTTCCGCCACGTGATCGGGATGGACGATCTGCAGCATGTCGCCGTAGCGGTCGAGCCGGCCGGCGACCCAGCGCTGTTCGCCGACCGGCAGCAGCTTCTTCGCGGTGTAGGAGGCGCGGCCGAAATAGGTCACCGCCAGGACGTTGCCCTTCGCGTCCTGCGCCAGCACCCGGTAAGGGCCGCGGCCGTTGCGGCTGGCCTTGTGCTCGATCGGCGTGAGCGCGACGACGATCTGCTCGCCTTCGCTCACGTCGTCGAGATCGGTCACCGCGCGGCGCTGCACGAAACGATCCGGCAGATGATAGGCGAGATCGCGCACCCGGGTCAGGCCGAGCTTTTCCAGCGGCTTGCGCAGCTTCGGGCCGACGCCCTCCAGGCTTTCGGTGTCGGTGAACAGCGGGTTGAGCGTCTCGGGGCGCATCAAAGCTCTAAAGCATTATCGCCATCCCGGCGGAAGCGGCGATCGCCGGCCGACCGTCATCCCAGGCTTGACCCGGGATCGCTGGCCGCTCGGTCGGACCTGGAGGCCAGCGGTCCCGGATCAGGTCCGGGACGACGAAAGCCGAGGAACCATCCGGGCTCATGGCGCTTTGCGGATTCAACGGACGGACAGGGACACACCAGGAGCGATTTACATGGCCAAGAAAGAAGAGTTCACCGACGCTATTATGCTGCTGAAGCATGACCACCGCGAAGTGGAGGACCTGTTCAGCAAATTCCAGAAGGCGAGCAGCCAGGACAAGAAGTGGCAGCTCGCGCAGCAGATCTGCAACGAACTGAAGATCCACACGATGATCGAGGAAGAGATCTTCTACCCGGCATTCGAAGGCAAAGTGGACGACGACCTCTACCACGAAGCCTATGTCGAGCATGACGGCGCCAAAGTGCTGGTCAACGACATCCTGGCGAGCGGCGGCGAAGGCGAGTTCTTCGAGGCCAAGGTCACCGTGCTGTGCGAGGAAGTCGATCACCACGTGAAGGAGGAGGAGAAGTCCAAGGACGGCTTCTTCGCCCAGGCCCGCGATACCGACGTCGACCTCAAGGCCCTGCGCGACGAGATGCTGGCCCGGAAGGAAGAGCTCATGCAGCAGCTCGAGAACGGCGGCCTGCCGCCGGCCGAGATGCGGGCGCTTTCGCCGATGCCTGCTTGAGGGCAGGACCTGTTTCCCCTGCCGCAGCACCACCCCGCTGCGACTAGGTTCGCCTGCGGCTCACCAAGTCTCGCTGCCCCTCCTCTGAAGAGGAGGGGCGAGGCGCGGCAAAGCCCCCTCCTCTTTAGAGGAGGGGGTTGGGGGTGGTGGAGGCACAGTGTTGTTCACGCGGAGACGCGGAGAAGAAGAAGATTCTCACGCAAAGGCGCGAAGACTGCAAAGGCGCAAAGACCCCCGCGGCGAAGCCGCCATCGACGATCTTTGAAGTACAGCGCCCTCCGGGCGCACCCCCCTCTTCGCGCCTCCACACCTTTGCGCCTTTGCGTGCCAAAACTCCGCGTCTCCGCGTCTCCGCGTCTCCGCGTGCAAAAATCAACGGGGATGACGGACGCCAGTTTGCTAGGTATGTGCCCGGTCCCATGACACTCCCCGATCTCCAGCAACGCCTTGCCCGTGCGAAATACCGTGCCTGGCACCGCGGCACGCGCGAGGCGGATTATATGATCGGCGGGTTCTTCGATGCCCGGCATCAATCCTGGTCGGAGGCCGAGCTGGCCTTGTTCGAGGAGCTGATCGACGAAGACGACGTCGACATCATGGCCTGGGCGCTGGGCACGGCGGAGGCGCCGGAGAAATATGCCGGACCGCTGATCGAGGCGCTCAAAAAGCTGGATTACGTCACCATATAGCTTGCGCGCGGCGGGGCCGGGTCTAAGCCACGGCCTTCGTAAATGGCTCGCGAGCGCTGCCTTCCGGCAAGCGCAAGCGGGTATTTTCGTGTGCCCGGAACGCCTGACCGACTGGAAGCTTGACCTCCCAAATGCCTGATATCTCCCGCATCCTCGCCGCCCGCACGCCGCTCACCCTCGCCTCGCTCGCGCGCGGGGCGCAGCCGCTGGTGCTGGGCGATTTGGCACGCGCCGCCAAAGGCCGCGCGGTGTTCGTGGCCCCGGATGAGCAGACGATGCGCGCGGTCACCGATGCCGCGCGCTGGTTCGCGCCGGAGCTGCAGGTCATCGAGTTCCCGGCATGGGACTGCCTGCCTTATGACCGCGCCAGCCCGGCGCTCGCAGTCAGCGCGCGGCGGCTTTCGGCGCTGCACCAGATCCAGGCGGGCAAGATCGGTTCGCAGCTGTTGGTCACCACGGTCAACGCGCTGCTGCAGCGCGTCCTCACGCCGTTCCGCATCCGCGAGTCGGTTCGCGAGCTCAAGCCCGGCGTCGAGATTGGCCATGAGAGCCTCTCCGCCCTGCTCCAGCGCCAGGGCTATTCGCGCACCGACACGGCGATCGACCATGGCGAGTTCGCCGTGCGCGGATCGATCTTCGACATTTTCCCCTCCGGCCTCGACCAGGGGCTGCGGCTCGACTTCTTCGGCGACGAGCTGGAGAGCCTGCGGCTGTTCGACCCGAGCACCCAGCGCACGACCGAAGTGATCGACGGGCACCTGCTGCTGCCGGCCAGCGAGGCGCTGCTCGACGAGGACAGCATCAAGCGCTTCCGCAGCCGTTATCGCGAGCGGTTCGGCGCCAATGCGACGCAAGACCCGCTCTATCAGGCGGTCAGCGAAGGCCGGCGCCTGGCGGGCATGGAGCACTGGCTGCCGCTGTTCGAGGACAAGATGGCGACCCTGTTCGACCATCTTGCGGCAGACGACCTGATCGTGATCGATTCCGCCGCGATGTCCGCCGCCGAGGAGCGGCTGAACGACATCGAGGACTACCACCGCCAGCGCGGCGAGATCACCGGGCAGGCGGTGGGCAGCTACCGGCCGCTCGACACCGATGCGCTTTACCTTGCGCCGGACGAGTTCGCGGAGAAGCTTGCGACCTGGCCGGTCCACCGGGCGGATATCTTCGCGCAACCGGAGAGCGCGACGGTCATGGACTTCGGCTTCCGCTCCGCCCGCGATTTCGCGCCGGAGCGGTCACGCGGCGACAACGTCTACGAAGCGGCGGCGGCGCACCTCAAGATCGTGGCCAAGGAAGGGCGCAAGCCCTTGTTCGCCGCCTACTCGGCGGGATCGCGCAGCCGCATCGTCTCGATCCTCGAGGAAGCGGGGGTCAAGCTCAAGCTCGCGGACAGCTGGCAGGAAGCGCTCGGACTGGCCACGAAAGGCCCGGTGGCGATGGTGCTGCCGCTGGACACCGGCTTCGGCAGCGAGGAGCTGGACCTGTTCACCGAACAGGACCTGCTCGGCGACCGGCTCGTCCGCCGGCGCAAGAAGCGCAAGGATTCGGACGCCTTCCTGGCGGAGCTGTCGGCGCTCAACCGCGGCGACCTGGTGGTCCACATGGACCACGGCATCGGCAAGTACCTGGGGCTGGAGCCGATCACCGTCGGCAAGAGCCAGCACGACTGCGTGATGCTGGAGTACCACGGCGGGGACAAGCTCTACATCCCGGTCGAGAACATCGACGTGCTGAGCCGCTACGGATCGTCCGAGGAAGCGGTCGCGCTCGACCGGCTCGGCGGCGAAGCATGGCAGAAGCGCCGCGCCCGCCTGAAGGAGCGGATCCGCGAGATCGCCAGCGAGCTGCTGCGCACCGCCGCCGCCCGCGCCTTGCGCAAGGCGCCGGTGCTGCCGGTGGAGGAAAGCAGCTATCTCCAGTTCGTCGACCGCTTCCCATGGGAGGAGACCGACGACCAGGAGCGGGCGATCGAGGACGTGCTGAAGGACCTTTCCGAAGGCCGGCCGATGGACCGGCTGGTCTGCGGCGACGTCGGCTTCGGCAAGACCGAGGTGGCGCTGCGCGCGGCCTTCGTCGCAGCGATGAACGGGCAGCAGGTGGCGGTGGTCGCGCCGACGACGCTGCTCGCGCGCCAGCACCACCAGAACTTCACCGCGCGCTTCGCCGGGTTTCCGATCGAGATCGGCCGGCTCAGCCGGCTGGTTCCGCCGAAGGAGGCGAAGGAGACGCGCGACGGACTGGCCGAGGGCAAGGTCGACATCGTCATCGGCACGCACGCGATCCTGTCCAAGACGACCAAGTTCAACCGCCTGGGGCTGGTGATCGTGGACGAGGAGCAGCGCTTCGGCGTCAACCACAAGGAGATGCTCAAGCAGCTCCGCGCCGACGTCCACGTGCTCACGCTGACCGCTACGCCGATCCCGCGCACGCTGCAGATGGCGATGAGCGGGATGCGCGAGCTTTCCACGATCCAGACGCCGCCGATCGACCGGCTGGCCGTACGCACTTACGTGATGGAGTGGGACGACATGGTCATGCGCGAGGCGGTGCTGCGCGAGCATCACCGCGGCGGGCGCAGCTTCATCGTCGTGCCGCGCATCGCCGACATGGAAGAGGTCGAGAAGTGGCTGCGCCAGTTCGTGCCGGAGGCCAAGGTCGTCACCGCCCACGGGCAGATGAGCCCGACCGAGGTCGAGGAGCGGATGAGTGCGTTCTACGACGGGAAGTATGACGTGCTGCTTTCGACCACGATCGTCGAAAGCGGGCTCGATATCCCGAGCGCCAACACGATCATCATCCACCGGGCCGACCGCTTCGGGCTGGCCCAGCTCTACCAGCTCCGCGGCCGCGTCGGGCGCGCGAAGCTGCGGGCCTATGCCTACCTGACGACGGCGAAGGACACCGCCTTGTCGGAAGTGGCGGAGAAGCGCCTCAAGGTGCTCGGCGATCTCGACAGCCTCGGCGCGGGCTTCCAGCTCGCCAGCCACGACCTCGACATTCGCGGGGCCGGCAACCTGCTGGGCGACGAGCAGTCGGGGCACATCCGCGAGGTCGGCTTCGAACTCTACCAGTCGATGCTGGAGGACGCGATCCTGGCCGCCAAGGCCGGCGAAGCCGGGCTCGAGCGCGACCAGGAGAACCTGAGCCCGCAGATCACCGTCGATGCGCCGATCATGATCCCGGAGGACTATGTCCCCGATCTCGCCGTGCGCATGGCGCTCTATCGCCGGCTCAACGATGCCGTCGGCCAGGCCGAGATCGAATCGCTCGCCGCCGAGATGATCGACCGCTTCGGCCCGCTGCCGGAGGCAACCGGCAACCTGATCAAGCTGATCGAGATCAAGCATCAGGCGATCGCCGCCAATATCGCCAAGATCGATGTCGGCGCGCGCGGTACGCTGGTGACGTTCCGGAACGACGAGTTCCCCGACCCGGCGGGCCTGGTGGCCTATGTCGAGCGGCTGAAGGGCACGGCCAAGCTGCGGCCCGACATGAAGCTGGTGATCAACCGCGCCTGGGCCGACCCGCAGAGCAGGCTGAACGGGCTCATCCAGCTGACCAAGGGGCTCAGCGGCGTGGTCAACAAGGCCAAGAAGCGGGAGAAGGTCGCCGCCTAGGAGCGGGCGGCGAGTTCCGCGAAAGCTTCCGCGGTCATCGGTTCGGCGCCGAGGAAGCCCTGCCAGGCGGCGCAGCCTTCGCGGGCTGCTGCGGCGCGTTGGGCTTCCGTTTCGACGCCCTCCGCCACCACGGCGAGGTCCAGGGCCCTGGCCATGGCGACGATCGCGCGCAGCACGGCGAGGTCGCGCTCGTTCTCCGCGATGCCTTCGATCATGCTCTTGTCGAGCTTCAGCGAGTGGAGCGGCAGGCGCTTGAGGTAGCGGAAGTTACAGAACCCCGCGCCGAAATCGTCCAGCGCGATGCGGACGCCCTGCCCTGCCAGCCTTTCGAGCTGCGCTGCGCTGCGATCAACTTCAGCGACGAGCGCGCGTTCGGTGATCTCCAGCGTCAGCCGCCCGGGCGCGAAGCCGGCCTCGGCCACGGCGGCGGCGATATTCTCCGCGAAGTCCTCGGCAGTGACGTCCGTCGCGGTGACGTTGAGCGAGAGATGCAGCCGCTCCGGCCAGGCGGCGGCGGTCGCCAGCGCACGGCCGGCGATGTGGCGGGTCAGCCGGGCCGCCTCGCCCGAGCGTTCGGCGATGTCGAACAGCGATTCCACGCCGATCCGCCCGAGCCGCGGATGATTCCACCGCGACAGGGCTTCGGCGCCGAGCAGCCGCCCGTCGTCGCAGGCGAACTGCGGCTGGAACAGGATCTCGACCTGGTCCCCGCCCAGGGCGGCGCGCAGCTCACCCTCGCGCCGGCCCCCGCCCTTGCGGCGGTCGGCGGTCATGCGGCGGCGGTCGGGTACGGGTGCCAGAGCTGTCATCCTTGCGAAGTGGCGGATTGCGTGGACTTCGTCTGCGCTTTGCGCGGCCGCGTTGCAAATCGGGACGGCGGTCCATAGGTATTACCCCGGTCCGAGGAGGGGCTGCGTAATGGGCGAGAAGAACAGTTTCGAACGGCTCGCCCTCGTCGCGTCGGAAGCGGCGCGCGCGCAGGACGCCGCCCGGCAACTGGCCGATGCCGCCGCCTGGGTGCCGCTGGAAGAGGCGGAAGCGGTCGTGGTGCTCGGCGGCGACGGCTTCATGCTGCACACGCTGCACCAGATGCTCGACGACGAGCGCGTGATCCCCGCCTACGGCCTCAACCTCGGTACGGTCGGCTTCCTGATGAACCGCTATCGCGAACGTGGCAAGCTGGCGGACCGGATCGCCAAAGCGCGGCGGATCGCGGTCGCGCCGCTGCGGATGACCGCCACCACTCAGGATGGCGCGGAGCATGTGCACAACGCGATCAACGAGATCTCGCTGCTGCGCGAGACGCGCCAGACGGCGAAGATCGAAGTGTCGGTAAACGGCAAAGTGCGGATCGACGAACTGGCCTGCGACGGGGTGCTGCTGGCCACGCCGGCCGGCTCAACCGCCTACAACCTTTCGGCCAACGGGCCGATCCTGCCGCTCGATTCGTCGATGCTGGCGCTGACGCCGATCAGCCCCTTCCGCCCGCGCCGCTGGCGTGGGGCAATCCTGCCGGACCGGAGCAAGGTCAGCTTCCGCGTGCTGGAACCGGCCAAGCGCCCGGTGGCGGCGGTGGCCGATCAGAAGGAAGTGCGGGATATTGCGCAAGTGCAGCTCGAGATCGATCACGACCGCGAGCTGACACTGCTGTTCGATCCGGGTCACAGCCTGGACGAGCGAATCGTCAGCGAACAATTCGCCGCCTAGGCCAGAGGGCCGTTACGGGCTGACGGGTTCGAAATCGTCGTCGTCGCTCTCGGCCGAAACGAGGGCCACGATGCCGACCAGGAGAATGGCGATGACCGCCGGCCATGCGGCGCTGGCGATGCCCCCTGCGAGGCCTTCGCTTTCCTCGACAGCCGATCCTGCGCGAACGTCCGCGGCCGCGAGAGCCGGCTGAGCGATCACGAGTCCGGCGGCAGCCAGGCTGGCAAGGGCAGTTCTGATCGGCTTCATACAATTCTCCATACTGTGCGTGGAACGCAGCACCCTAAGCCGCCGCCCAGGCGAACCGTTCCTCGACAGCAGACGAATGGCGCCTGGGGTGCGATGAACCGTGAACGCCGTGAAAAACAAGCAGATGGCTGAGGGTGACCGCGGAGCGGGCGGTCCGCTGTAGTAAGTGGCTCCCCGAGTAGGATTCGAACCTACGGCCATTCGATTAACAGTCGAATGCTCTACCGCTGAGCTATCGGGGAGCAGCCCTTGCGGGCAGGGTTGCGCCTATATGTGGGCCGATTTCGTTTTGCAAGCCCGATAGGCGCGAACAAGCAGCGACTTTCGTTTTCAGCCCGGCTTGCGGAAGCGCAAGGCGAACTTGTCGCTCGTGGGCTCCACCTCGCGCGGGGACACGTCGTGCGGGTCCGCGGGGTTGTGGAGCAGGTCCGATTCCGCTTCCAGCGTGAAGCCGGCCGCGGCGACTTGCTGCTTCACCGCCGCGGGATCGATCCGGTGCAGGGTCGACGTCGCGGCCATGCCCGTACCCGGGGCGGAGTGGTCCTCGACGAAATAGATGCCGCCGGGCTTGAGCGCCTCGAAGACCTCGCGGTTGATCGCGGCGATGTCGCCGTTGGCGATGTCGTGGTAGTTTTCCGTGGTCCAGACCAGGTCGGCGGGCTCCGGCAGGTCGAGCGCCGCGTAATCGGCCACGACGACCTTCACGTTGGGATATTGCGCGGCGAGCGCATTGATACCGTCCAGCCCGCCCGGCCGATTGGCGAAGAACGGCGGCACCAGGGCATAGACTTTGCCGGTCGGGCCCACGGCCTTCGCCAGGATGCGCGTATAGTATCCGCCGCCCGGCGCGATCTCGGCGATCACGTCGCCGGGCTCGACCCCCGCGAAGGCGACGATCTCCGCCGGCTTGCGCTCGCCGTCGCGGGCCTTGTCCTGAGCGGGGCGCTGGCCATCGGCGACGGCCGCGGCGATCGTTTCCGTCGCCGCGGTCTGGGCGTTCACGGGATTGCAGGTGGCAACCGCTAGCGCGACGAAGCTGGCAGTGAGGACGGACTTGCGCATCATTCTCTCCCTTTTACCGGGATAGTAACGCAGTTTCGTTTCCCGACAAAGCGGCGGATCAAGTCAACGCAGGCTCCCGCGGCTTGCGGGTCAGCGCAATGAGCTGCAGCGCCAGAGGCACGAACAGGGCGATCATCGCTGCTCCGGTGTACCACGGCAGGTCGTGCCCCGCTTCGTAGATGAGCCCGAACGCCGGCGGCGCCACGATCCGCGACAAGGCGTTCGAGGCCATCATCAGGCCCATCACGCTGCCTTGGCGCTCAACCGGCGCCGTGCGCGACATGAGCGCACCGGCAGTCGGGAAAGCGAGGCTGTGGCCCACCATCAGCAGTCCCATTAACGCCACCGCGACGTAGGGCTCTCGCAAGATCGGCTGCAGCAGCATCGAGGCAGCGAGGACCAGCAAGCCGCCGGTGATCACCCTCCCCTCCCCGAAGCGCGAGACGAGCGGGTGCAGGAAGAACAACTGCACCACCAGCCCGCCGACCCCTATGGCGATGAAGGCGAAGCCGAGATCGCGCGCGTTCCACCCGAAGTTGGCTTCGCTCCACAGGCCGTAGACCGCCTCCATCGAAGCGAAAGCGGCGATGCCGGCGAAGGACACGACGAACAGGCGCAGCAGCAGAGGATGCGTGCCGACATAGCTTACCGCTTCGCCGTAACGCGGCAGTGGCGCCGACCTGCCGGCCGGGGGCTTCACATCCCGCAGCACCAGCAGCGACCACAGCGCGGTGACGGCGCAAAGCGCGGCCGCGGCGAGGATCGGCGGGCGAAAGTCGGCCAGGCTCGTGCCCGCTCCGGCCAGCAAGCCGCCGAGCACGGGGCCGAACACGAAGCCCAGCGAGAAGCTCGCCCCGAACAGCCCCATGGCCTTGGCCCGCTTTTCCGGCGGCGATGCGTCGGCGAGGAAGCCTTGCGCGACGCTGAGAGTACCGCCGAAGAAGCCGCTGACGATGCGGATCGCGATCGCCAGCCACAGCACGGGTGCGAAGGCGAAAGCGACGTATGTCAAAGCGGCGCAGGCCGTGGTCACGACCAGCACGTTGCGCCGGCCCAGCCGGTCCGACTGGCGGCCCCAGAAGATCTCCCCGAACACGTTGCCCAGGCTGTAGGCCGCGAACAGCAGCCCGACCTCGAACGCCCCGGCGCCGAACAGCGGGCCGTAGAACGGCAGCAGCGGAAGGATCAGGCTGAAGCCGGCGATGTTGATGAACACTGCGAACATCAGCGGCAGCATCCGCCGGTACATCAGCGGATCACCCTGCATAACGCGGCTCCGGCAGGCCCTTCACGCCCAGCCCATCGATCACGAAGCAGCAACCGTCGTCAGGCGCGGCCTCGCGGCCGAGGAAGGTAGGATCGATCGTCGGCACGAACAGCCGGTCGAGGCCTGCACCGAAGAACATCACGCTGGCCGGGATGCGGGTCGGGAATGCGATCTCCCGCAGCACCTCGCCTCGCGGGCTGAGGCACAGCACCACCCCGCCCTCGCAGATCGCGGTCCAGAGATTGCCTTCCGCGTCCACGGTCGCCCCGTCGGGGATCGGTCCCCAGGATGAGCTGTCGAAGAACGCCCGCCGGTTCGAGGCTGCACCTGTCGCGATGTCGTAATCGTAGGCGTAGATCGTGTGTCGCAGACTGTCGGCGTGGTAGAAGGTCCTGTCGTCGGGCGACCAGCAGGGCCCGTTGCCCAGGAAGACATCGCCGTCGATCTGCGCGAGCTTGCCATCGGCGCCGAGCGACCAGAGCCCGCCGCGCGGCTCCTTCATGGCCCGGTGGCTGGTGCCGAAGACGAAGCGCCCAGCCCGGTCGACTTTGCCGTCGGCCAGCTGCACTTCCGGATCGGCAGGATCGAGCAGGGCGAGCGGCTCGACCGCTCCGCTCTCGAAGTCGAGCGCATGAATGCCGCTGCCGAGAGCAACGATCGCGCCGCCGTTCTCGCGCAGCGCCATCGACCCGACGATATCCGGCACGTCCCAGCTTCGCAGGGCGCCGCTCTCCGGATGCCAGCGGAACACCTTCCGGGCGAGGATGTCGATGTAGTAGAGCGCCTGCTCGGCCTCGTCCCAAACCGGTCCTTCACCCACCTGGCATCTGGGCAGGTCGAGCCTCGTTATCTCCATCGCAGCGTCCCCTCTCACGCTGCAACTGTAACGGGCGTTAGGATCATCGCAAGTCACATCGGCCGCCGCTCCTGCGATCAGGCGCGGCGGCGATGTGCGAGCGTACCGTTAAGCCGCCACCCCGTGGCAGTGCTTGTACTTGTTGCCCGAACCGCAGGGGCACGGCGCGTTGCGGCTGATTTCCTGGCCGGCGAAGGGGTTCTCGCTCTCGGCCCCGCCCGGACCGGCAGCGGCGAGCGCCGAGCCGGCGAGCGAGCCGAACAGCGCCGGGTTGCGGGCCGAGCCGTCGTTGTCGTCCGAGTTGTCGAGGCCGGTGAACGGATCGATGTGACCGGTCAGGAAGTCCGGCAGGTCCGGCAGGTCCATCATCGGCGGGGGCGCGATGCGGAGCTGGCTGGTCAGCAGGATCTTGGTCACGTCCTCGCGGATCGTCTCGAGCATGTTCTCGAACAGCCCGAAGGCTTCCTGCTTGTATTCGTTGATCGGCTGCTTCTGGGCATAGGCGCGCAGGAACACGACCTGGCGCAGCGCGTCGAGCGTGGCGAGGTGTTCCTTCCAGTGGTGATCGAGCCGGTCGAGCAGGACCTGCTTCTCCACTTGCCGCCAGATGCTCTCGTCGGCCTCGCCGAACTTCTCGGCCATGATCTGGTCGGTCTGCTCCAGCAGGCGCTGCTCGATCATGTCCGGTTCGACTGAGTCTTCCTGCAGCCACGCCTCGAACGGCGGCTCGAGGCCGAGGATGTCCTTCACCTTCGCCCGCAGGCCTTCGATGTCCCACTGCTCGGGGTAGGAACCCGGAGGACAGGCGGCGCCGACCATCGCGTTGATCGCGTCGTGGCGCATGGCCACGACCACGTCGTCGACCCGCTCGCTGTCCATGATCTCGGCCCGCTGTTCGTACACGACCTTGCGCTGGTCGTTCATCACGTTGTCGTATTCGACGACCTGCTTGCGGACTTCGTAGTTGCGCGCCTCGACCTTCTTCTGCGCCGTCTCGATGGCCTTGGACAGCCACTTCGATCCGATCGCCTCGCCATCCTCCAGGTTCGAGTTCATCATCTTGGAGAACAGCGTATCCGGGCCGAAGATGCGCAGCAGGTCGTCCTCCAGGCAGAGGTAGAACCGGCTCAGGCCAGGGTCGCCCTGGCGGCCCGAGCGGCCGCGGAGCTGGTTGTCGATGCGGCGGCTTTCGTGCCGTTCCGTGCCCAGCACGAACAGGCCGCCGGCTTCGAGCACCTTCTGGCGCTCGGCGGCGACTTCGGCCTTGATCCGCGCGATCTCCTTGTCGCGCTCGGGGCCTTCCTCGAGGTCCTTGAGCTCGTCGTCGATGCGGAACTCGGCATTGCCGCCGAGTTGGATGTCGGTGCCGCGGCCGGCCATGTTAGTGGCGATGGTTACCGCCCCGAGGCGGCCCGCCTGGGCGACGATGTGCGCTTCCTGTTCGTGGAAGCGGGCGTTGAGCACCGCGTGCTTGACGCCTTCCCTGTCGAGGAACTGCGAAAGCAGTTCGGATTTCTCGATCGAGACCGTGCCGACCAGGACCGGCTGGCCGATCTGGTTCTTCTCCCTGATCGACTTGGCGATGGCCTGGAACTTGTCGACCGTGTTCTTGTAGAACTCGTCCTCCTCGTCGATCCGCTGGACCGGAACGTTGGTCGGGATTTCGACGACGTTGAGCTTGTAGATGTCCCAGAATTCCGACGCCTCGGTGGCGGCCGTGCCGGTCATGCCGGAGAGCTTGGGATACATGCGGAAGTAGTTCTGGAAGGTGATCGAGGCCATCGTCTGGTTCTCGGGCTCGATCTTCACGCCTTCCTTGGCCTCGACCGCCTGGTGCAGGCCGTTGGACCAGCGGCGCCCTTCCATCATGCGGCCGGTGAACTCGTCGATGATGACGACTTTGCCGTCCTTCACGATGTAGTCGATGTCGCGCTTGAACATGATGTTGGCCTTGAGGGCCTGGTCCAGGTGGTGGACCACCAGCGTGTTCTCGACGTCGTAGAGGTTGTCGGTTTCGAGCAGGCCGCTCTCGGCCAGGCGGCGCTCGATCTCGACGTTGCCGTCCTCGGTCAGGGTGATGTTCTTGGTTTTCTCGTCGGCCTCGTAATACTCGGGCTCGAGCGCCTTCACGAGCGCGTCGAGCGAGACGTAGAGGTCGCTCTTGTCCTCGGTCGGGCCGGAGATGATCAGCGGGGTGCGGGCTTCGTCGATCAGGATCGAGTCGACCTCGTCCACGATGGCGAAGTTGAACGGCCGCTGCACTTGCTGGCTGCGCTCGTGCTTCATGTTGTCACGCAGGTAGTCGAAGCCGAACTCGTTGTTCGTGCCGTAAGTGATGTCGCAGGCATATGCCTCGCGCCGGGCGCGTTCCGGGAGGTTCGGCACGATCACGCCGACGGTGAGGCCGAGGAACGTGTGCAACTGGCCCATCCAGTCGGCGTCGCGGCGGGCGAGGTAGTCGTTCACGGTGACGACGTGCACGCCCTTGCCCTCGATGGCGTTGAGGTAGGTCGCGAGCGTGGCGACGAGGGTCTTGCCCTCGCCGGTCTTCATCTCGGCGATCTCGCCGCGGTGGAGCACGATGCCGCCGACCATCTGCACGTCGAAATGGCGCATGCCGAGCACGCGCTTCGACGCTTCGCGCACGGTGGCGAAGGCTTCGGGCAGGATGTCGTCGAGCGTCTTGCCGCCTTCGAGCTGCTCGCGGAACTTCTGCGTCTGGGCTTGCAGCTCCTCGTCGCTGAGCGCTTCGATCTGCGGTTCGAGGGCGTTGATGGTGGCGACGATGCGGTCGAGGGACTTTACGTAACGATCGTTAGCGGAGCCGAAAATGGCCTTTGCGAGCGCGCCGAACATGGGCGTTATCCTGACTTTTCAATGGGTGTGCGGCCACACGGCATGGCGCGGCGCGGGTAAGTGCGAAGAAATGGAAGCGCCGGCGCTATTCGTGCGCGCGGTCGACACCCAGCATGACCGGCGGCAGCACGATCGGCGGACGCGGCTTGGGACAGGGCGACTTCGCCCGGCCGTCCATCTCGGGAGCCGGCCTCAGCGCCAGGGTGCCGACAGTGGTCGTGCACTTGGCAGCCAGTTCCGCCGCGGCGACGAGCCGCACGTTCTGCACGTCCGCCACATGCGTCTGCGCCGGGGCGCCGGTGGCGGCGAGTCCGCTGATAAGCGCAAGGAGCGTGAGCAGTTGTCGCAGCATGTGCCCGCTAGATAGCGCGCCGGCGCGATTTGTCCATGCGCGGCGGCCATTCGCTCGCCGTTCACTCACCGTCCCGCTCCTCCTCCGCTCTCCACCCTCGTCATGCTGAACTTGTCTCAGCATCCATCTCGCCGCCCGAGCAGGGCCGTGGGGGGGCGGACGGCTTCGCCCCGAACACCCAAAGACTCCGCCCGAGGGGCAGAATGGACCCTGAAACAAGTTCAGGGTGACGAGGAGGGAGTCGGGTGACGAGGAGGGTCCGGGTGACCAGGAGGGTTCGGGTGACGAGGAGCGGTTCAGCTGCCAAGGAGGGGAAGAATTCGTCCCGGCTCAGCCCGCCGCTGATTGTCGCCCCCCGCCGGATTGCTTATGCGCGGCGCATGGACCTCGAACGCTCCCCGCTCGCCCTGCCCTTCCCAGCAATTCCGCCGATCGCCGGCGCCGTTCCGCGCATCTCGCGCGCCCGGTACAAGGAATGGGACCGCTGCGACCTGACTTACGTCGAGTTCGCCGAGGGGACGAGCGTGGCCGGGGTGTTCACGCGCAACGTCTGCTGTTCCTCGGAAGTGGAACTCGGGCGCGAGCAGGTCCGGCTTGGCCGCGCGCGGGCGCTGGTGGTCAACGCCGGCAACTCCAACGCCTTCACCGGATACCGCGGGCGCGAGGCGGTCGAGCAGATCATGGCCCAGGTCGCCCAGCACCTCGGCTGCGAGCCGAGCGACGTGTTCGTCTCCTCGACCGGCGTGATCGGCGTGCCGCTGCCGAAGGACAAGGCCCAGGCCGGCATCGCCGCCGCGCTCGAGGCCGAGCCCTGCACCTGGGAGCAGGCGGCGGAGACGATCGCCACGACCGATACGTTCGCGAAGGGCGCGCTGGCGACTGCCGTGATCGGTGGCAGGACGATCACCCTGGCGGGGATCGTAAAGGGCAGCGGCATGATCGCGCCCGACATGGCGACGATGCTCGGCTACATCGTCACCGATGCGGCCGTCGATGCCGCGTTCCTGCAGCGCCTGCTGTCCAGCGCGTCGGACGATACCTTCAACTGCATCACGGTCGACAGCGACACCTCCACCAGCGACACCGTGCTCGCCTTCGCCACCGGGCAGGCGGGCAACGCTTCGCTCGCCTCGATCGACGACCCGGGCGCCGACGCTTTCGCCGCCGCGCTACAGGACGTCTGCCGCCAACTCGCTCACCTCGTCGTGCGCGACGGCGAAGGCGCGCAGAAGTTCATCGAAGTGCGGGTCACCGGAGCGGTCAGCGACGAGAGCGCTCGCCGGGTCGGGCTCGCCATCGCCAATTCGCCCCTGGTCAAGACAGCCATCGCCGGGGAGGACGCCAACTGGGGCCGCGTGGTCATGGCCGTCGGCAAAGCGGGCGAACCGGCCGACCGCGACAAGCTCTCGATCGGTTTCGGCGGCACCTGGGCCGCCCGCGACGGGCAGCCGCTCGCCGACTACGACGAGGCGCCGGTCGCCGCGCACCTCAAAGGCCGCGAGATCGACATCGAAGTCGATCTCGGTCTCGGCGACGGACACGCGACCGTATGGACCTGCGACCTGACCCACGGCTACATCGCCATCAACGCGGACTACCGCTCGTGACGCCGGACGCTCTCCATCAGGCGATCCTCGACCTCGTGCGGGAGGTTTCGCGGACAGTCATCCTGCCCCGCTACCAGAAGCTGGCGACGCACGAAGTCGAGGCCAAGGCCGCCGACGACGTGGTCACGATAGCCGACCATGAATCCGAAGCGATGCTCGCCGAAGGTCTCGCGAAGATCGCCGACGTTCCGATTGTCGGCGAAGAAGCGGCTTTCGCCGATGCCACCGTGTTCGGCCGCCTGACCGGTGACTGCTGGATCGTCGATCCGCTCGACGGGACGCGCAATTTCGCCAGGGGTCAGCCGCCGTTCGGCATCCTCATCGCCATGGCGCAAGGCGGCGTTGCGCACAGCGGGTGGATCTACGACGTGCTGACGGAACGCTTCTGCGTCGCGCACGCCGGCAAGGGAGCCTTCGTCAACGGCGAGCGCGTCACCGCGCGCACGACCGGCGAGGAGAAGCCGGTCGCGGCCGTCTCGCTGCTGTTCATGGACATGGCCAAGCGCGATGGCGTGCTGGCGGGAATCGGCGATCACTACCGCCTGGTCGACGTGCCCTGGTGCGCCGCCGAGCAGTATCCGCGCCTTGCGCTGGGCGTGAACGACCTGTCGCTGTTCGAACGCACGCTCGCCTGGGACCACGCCGCCGGCGCGCTATGGCTCAACGAAGCCGGCGGCAAAGCGGCGCGGCTCGACGGTTCGCCGTATCGGGTGGATGAAGGGGATCGCACCGGCCTGCTCGGCGCAGCCAATCCCGCGCTGTGGGAGCAGATGGCGCAGCGGCTGGCGGAGTTGCCTGACTAAAGCCCCCTCCTCTTAAGAGGAGGGGGTTGGGGGTGGTGGAGGCGCCGTGAAACGTCGCGCCTGCCTCGGCACCACCCCGCTGCGACTAGGCTCGCCTTCGGCTCGCCAAGTCTCGCTGCCCCTCCTCTAAAGAGGAGGGGGAGAGGTACTTACAGCTCGCTTTCGAGCCAGCCCTTGAGCTGGCTCTTGGGCGCGGCGCCGAGCTTCTGGGCGACGGGCTTGCCGTCCTTGAACAGCACCATCAGCGGGATCGACTGCACGCCGATCTTCCCGGGCACTTCCGGGTTCTCCATGATGTCCATCTTGGCGATGGTGACTTTGCCGGCCAGTTCGTCGCTGATCTCTTCGAGCGCCGGGGCGATCATCTTACAGGGGCCGCACCAGTCCGCCCAGAAATCGACCAGCACCGGGGTCTCGCTATCGAGCACGTCGGTCTGGAAGCTGGCGTCGGTGACATTCTTGGTGGCCATGGTGTGACTCCTTCGTTTTCGTCAATCTAGGGTCCGGCCCAGGCCATGCAACGGCTCACCCGGCAAAGCTTTCCTCGCCGGCCGCCAACCCGGCCTTGTGTTCCGCGAGCGTTTCGGCGGGGATCGGCACGAGCAGCGGCGTCTGCGTGTAGAGCACGGCGGCCTCGATCCGACGGCCCGGATAGATCACCCCCAGGGCCGCGGCATAGGCCGCCATCTGCCTGAGCGTTGAGTTCGGCATGTCGGCGAGGCCGGTCGGCGGGCGCCGGGCGGTCTTGAAATCGACCACCAGCACGCGGTCCGGCTCCACCAGCAGGCGGTCGGCGGTGCCGGCGATCACTTGCCCGCCGACCGTCGCGGCCAGCGGCACTTCGGCGAGGGCATGGGGCGAGAAGATCTCCGCCCAGCCCGGTTCGGAAAGAACGGCCAGCGCCGAGGACAGCATTGCCTCGCGGTCGGGATCGGGCACATCGGCGGCCTGACGCGAGAGCCACTCCCGCGCCCTGCCCTCGCGCTCCTCAGGCGGGAGTTCGGGCAGACGTTCAAGCAACTTGTGGATCAGCACCCCACGCCGGGCGGCGAGCGCATCGGCGCCCGGCGGGAACGGCGGATCGGCGCCCTGATCGTGCCCGACGGCGGACGGAGCGAGCGGGCGCGGCGGGCGCGGCTCGGGGCCGATGGGCGTGGTCGCCCAGGCCGGCAGCGGAAGCCGCGCCGGCTCCTGCACGGCATCTTCCCGCGGAATCGCCGCCGGCCGTGCACCGTGCTCCAGTCGCCAGCCCCAGATCCCGTCCTCGACCGGCGTCGCATCGACCAGCGGCGCGAGGCGCGCGTACCAGGAATCCTCCGCCGGCTCGTCCTCGGTGGCCAGCAACGCGCCGCCGACGAACAGCGCCTCTTCCGCGCGCGTCATTGCGACATAGAGCAGGCGCCAGTGCTCCTCCCGCTCGGCCCGCGCGGCTTCGGCCTCGGCGGCGGCGACACGGCCGACTTTCTCTTCCTTCGCGAGCGGGGGCAGCGGGATGCTGCGTCCTTCGCCGCCCGGAACCTCTTCCTTCAGCGCCAGCCCCCGGGTCGGCGAGCGGTCCGGGTCCCCCGTGGCGTCGGCAAGGATCACGATCGGCGCCTGCAGCCCCTTGGAGCCGTGCACGGTCATCACCCGCACGAGGCCGCCGCTGGCCCCGGGCTCGCGCTTCAATTCGCCCTCGCCCGCGTCGAACCACTGGATGAAGCCCTGCAGGCTCGGCACGTTGCCGGCGGCATAGGAATGGGCGGCGTTGAGAAGCTCGTCGATCGGATCGTTGGCTTCGCGGCCGAGGCGGGAGACGAGCTTGCGCCGCCCCTGCCACGGGCCGAGCAGCAGCCAATGGAGCAGGGCCTGTGGCGGCTCGAAATCGGCGCGGGCGAGCAGTTGCCGCAGCTCTCCGGCGGCCAGCACCGCCTCGGGCGCTGTGCTCCGCCGCAGATGGTGCCAGAGCGCCGCACCCTTCTCCCGGTAGCCATGCTCGAGCAGTTGCTCCTGGCTCCAGCCGATCAGCGGGGAGACGAGCAAGCAGGCGAGGCTGAGATCGTCGAGCGGCTGCGCGGCGAAGCGCAGCGCGGCCATCAGGTCCTTCACCGCCAGCGGCGCACCGAGCCGTAGCCGGTCGACGCCCGCCACCGGAACGCCCGCCGCATGGAGCCGCGCGACGATCAGCCCGGCTAGCTCCCGGCGCTTGCGGACCAGGACCATGATGTCGCCCGGTCCGGCGTTGCGCGCACCGCCTTTCACCAGCGGATAGCCTTCGTCGAGCCATTGCCTGACTTGCGCGGCGATCTTGTCGGCCATGCGCCGCTCCGGGCCGGGGAGCCAGTTGTCCGTGGGCTCGCCTTCCGCTTCGTCTTCGTCCTCCGGCTGCGCGCCCACCGGCGCCCAGAGCCCGACCACCCCGGGCCGATCGTCGCCGACGTGGTACCCCGGGTGATCGGCCAACCCGAAGGAAGTGGGCCCAATCGCCTCTATCGCGGCGTCCACGAAATCGAGCACCGGCTGCGCGGTGCGGTAGGACCGGCCGAGCCCGAGCCGTTGCAGCTCGCGCGCCTCGGTCCGCTGCAGGGTCGTACCCGCCGCGGCTGCGGCCATGACGCTGGCGAAGTGCTTGCGGGCGATCTCGAAGTTTTCGGGGCTCGTGCCCTGGAAGCGGAAGATCGCCTGCTTGTAGTCGCCGACGACGAAGATGGTGCGCAGCTTGCCGTCGCGCTGGCCTTCGCCGGCGTAGAACTCCTCCGTCAACGCGCGGATGATGTCCCACTGCGCCGCATTGGTGTCCTGCGCCTCGTCGATCAGGATGTGATCGAACTGGCGGTCGAGCTTGTAGCGGATCCAGTCGGAGATTTCCGACCGCGAGAGCAGCGCGGCAGCCTGGCGGATCTGGTCGTCGAAATCGATCAGCCCCTCGCGCGTTTTCGCCTCGTCCCAAGCGAGCGCGAAGCGGCGGCCGATGGTCAGCGCCGGCACCAGCAGGTCGGCCAGCGCGATGAGCGCGGCATGCTCGCGCACGGCTTCGACACATTGCCGCACCTGCTCGGCCGTGGCGGCGTATTCAGGGTCGTGCTTCTCCAGGTAGCGTAGCGAGCGGACATTGCCGTCGTTGGTGAACAGCGCCTTGGCCAGGGCGCCGCATCCTTCCGCGCGGGCCGCCGGATCGCCGGCCAGCCATTCCTCGACCGCTTCGATGCACTTGCGGGCCGTGGCCGTGCCCCAGGCGCCGTTCGCCTGAAGGCAGCGCCGGAGCGCGCCGCAGTCGAACACGTCGTCGCTGCAGAGCGCGGTGAGGCTTTCCGGGCCGGCATCGAGATCGAGCCCGATCAGTTGCCGCACGCGGTCGCCCATCGGCTCCTGCCATGCGCCGGGGCCGAACCATGCCTCGCGCGCTTCGGCACAGCGCATCAGCCATTTGCGCGCGCCGTCCGCGCCCATGCGGATGCTGAGGTCCTCCAGCGCGGCCAGCATGGCGGGGTCGCCGCGCTCCTCCCACTCGACCAGCAGGTCGGCCAGAAGGCGGTGGGCGAGCAGGTCTCGGTCCCGGTCCTCCATCGGCTTGGTGCCGGGGATCAGCCCTGCTTCCTGCGGGAAGGCGGCGAGCAGCCACTGCGAGAAGGCATGAATCGTATCGATGCGCAGGCCGCCGCCGGGACAGTCGAGCACTTGCGCGAACAGCGAACGCGCGCGGGCGATGTCCTCGGGCCCGTGCGGCGCGCCGATCGCGATGAGGTCACCGGCCAGCTCTGTATCAGGCAACCGCACCCAGTTGGCGAGCACTTCGTTGACCCGCGTCGCCATCTCGGCGGCGCCGGCCTTGGTGAAAGTCAGGCACAGGATCTGCCCCGGCTCGACGCCGTCCCGCAGCAGCAGCCGCAGCACCCGGGCGGAGAGCACTTGCGTCTTGCCGGTCCCGGCCGAAGCCGAGAGCCAGACGCTGTCCTGCGGATCGACCGCCTGCGCCTGGTCCCCCTTGAGCGGATGGACGGTGCCGCTCACGCGTCGCGCCCCTGCCATTCCTGCAGGCGCATGAGCTGGTCGTACGTGTCGTAGCCTGGCGCGTTGGGATTGAGCCGCGCCGTGAACGGCTGGTCGCCGAGGATCCAGCGGTCGAGTGCATCGTCGAGGAAGTCCATGGCCATCGGCAGGAACTCCTCCGGCGGGATGCCGCTGCGCTTGCCTTCCACCTTCACCGGCGTGGCGACATAGCCGAAGCCGGTTTCGCTCTTGGCGCTCTTGCCGAGCGACCAGTACTCGAACAGCTCCGGCTCGCCTTCGAGACCGCCGAACGCGCCCCGCTGGGCCATCAGTCCGATCGTCCCGAGCTGCAGCGCGAAGCCCTGTTCGACCTGCTTGCCGGACGGGGGCACACCGGTCTTGTAGTCCACGATGGCCAGCTTGCCGCCCGGCAGCCGGTCGATCCGGTCCGCCTTGCCGACGAGTTCGACGCCGCGATACGTCCATTCGCCCCATTCCTCGAACAAGGCGGGGCGGCGTGCGGGATCGGACGCGATCGTCTGCTCGATCCACTGGAGCGCCTTCATCAGCCGCGGGCGCCAGAGCGCGCGCATCAGCGGATGGGCGTTCATCTGTTCGAGCACTTCGCCGGCGACTTCGGCCATCGGCCGCCCGGACCGATGCCACGCCTCTAGCACCTCGTGCGCTGCCGTACCGCGCCAGGCGGCCGAGGGCTCCGCGTCGAGCGGGTCGAGATCCTTCAGTCGCAGGATGGCCGACGCGTAGAATTGATACGGATCGGAGCGCAGCCGGTCGAGCGCGGTCACGCTGACGCGTACCCGGCGCTGCTCCGCGCTCGGCCGGGGCTCCGGGCGCGGGTAGAGCGGCGCGGGCTCGCCATCGTCGAGCGCGCGAGCAAGCGCGACGACGGCCTTGTCCTCGTGCCGCGAGACCAGATCGCGTCCAAGCAGGGCCCGCACCCGCAGCAGGAACCGCGAGGGGATCGCCGGCCCCTGGCTGTCGCGCTGCGAGCGGCTCAGCACGACTTCGGGAGCGCCGAGCACGCCGGCGAGATCGTGCGCCGAAAGGCCGATGCGGAAGTCCGCGCCCGGCACGCCGAGCGCGCGCAGGACCGCGGGGGCGAGCAGCGGATCGAGCGACGGGGTCGCGGGCCAGGTGCCCTCGTTCAGGCCGGCGCAGATCACCAGCTCGGCACGAGCCATCCGCGCTTCGAGCAGGCCGTAGATCGCCACGCGCGGATGGCCGCCATATGGAGGGCGCACCGCCACTTGCTCCATCGCGTCGCGCAGAACGGCCGGCAGCTCTTCCAGCTCGACCGCGAAGCCGCTCTCGCCGGCGTGGAGCCGGAGGTCTTCCACGAGCGCCGAGAGCGCCCGCCCGTCCTCGCGGGCCCAGAGGTTCTCGCCGCACAGCGCCTCGCCGGCGGCGGCCAGCCGCTCGAGCAGGTCCGCGAGGCCCTGCTTTCCCGGGGCCGCCATCAGCGGGGCGAGGACCGTCTCCACCTCGGCCCACCACTCCTCGGCACCCGCCGTCGCCGCTATCGTCCGCAGCGGCGCGAGACCCGGCGCCGGGCGCGGCCCGCGCAGCTTCAGCTCGAAGGCGCGGGCCTTGCGGAGCCAGGCCGCGCGCGCCTCGCCGGGGCGGACCAGCGGGTGTCCGAGCAGCGCCAGCAGCGGCACGGGTGCGGCATGTTCGGCGGCGGTTTCGGCGAGCAGCAGGAACAGGCGCCCGGCGGCGGTCTGCGACAGCGGGCGGCCGGCGGAATCGTCCGCCTCGATGTTCCAGCGGCGCAAGTGATGGACCACGCGGCGGGCGAGCCCCCGGTCCGGCGTGACCAGCGCGACGCGCTTCTCCGGCTCGGCCAGCGCCTGGCGCATCAGCAGGGCGATGGCCTGGGCCTCCTCCTCCGGATTGGCCGTCTCGATCAGGCGAACGCCCGTGAGCCGGCGCCGGTCCGCCGGCAGGTCGACCCAGCGCTTGCTGGCCTGGGGCGGCAGGAACAGGCTGGAGATCGCGTGGCTGCGCTCCGGCGGGCCCGCGCCGGCGCCTGCCCGGTGCCAGGGCTGAACTTCGTCGCGAGCAACGCCCATGCGGTTGAGCAGAAGCTTGAGGTGATACTGCGGATGGGTGACCGCGTCGCCCCGCGCCAGTGGCGGATCGACATCGGGCGCGCCGGCGTGGCCGAGTTCGTCCCACACGTCAGCCGGCAGCGACAGGTCGAGATCGGGCAGGACCACGGCGCCCTGCGGCAGTTCGGAGACGACCCGCAGCAGCTGCGCCAGCGCCGGCGCAGCGCTAGTTACGCCGGCGGCGACGATCGGCGTCGCGGGCGGCTCGGCCCGCCACTTCTCCGCCGCGCGGGCGAACAGGCGGTTGCGGCGCGCGGCGGCGTCGAGCTCGCCGCGAGCGCCGAGCTCGCTGCGCCAGCGGGCATGCACGCGGGCGAAGAGCCGGGTGTTGGCGACCCAGTGCTCCGACAGTTCGGCGAAGACCTGGAGCACGCGTTCCTGCCACAGCGCCTCGGGATCGATGTCCTCGACCAGCAGGCGGTCGATGGCGGTGGCGATCTGCTGGGCGAGCCGCAGAAGCGCGGCACCGCGCGGGGCCCCGCCCTCCTCGCCTGCCATCTCCTCTGCGACGAACTGGGCGAGGCGGAACAGGCGGCGGGTCGGATCGGCGGCCGGCGGGATCGCGGCCCCTGCGCCGAGCGGGTCGAGCAGCGCACCGAGCGACTCGTCGAGGTCGAGATCGCCGACCACCGCCATTCGCGGCATCAGCAGGCCTCCTGAGCCTGTCGAAGGGCCGCTCTGCCGGATGAACGCCTCGGTCACAGTGCGCGCGGCGCGGCTGCTCGGCAGCAGCAGCGTCAGCCGCGCAAGGCCCAGCTCCGGCTCCGAATAGCGCGGCAACAGCCCGGCGACGAGCGCATCGGCGAACCCGCGGTGGGCGGCGATCGAATAGACTTGCGGCCCGCTGCGTTCCATCAGCCGGCCCTCAACCCTCCTTGAGGAAGGCTTCGGTCGGGGCGATCGAGTCGGGGGTGCCGACTTCGAACCACTGGCCGGTGAAGGCCACGCCGAACAGGCGCCCTTCCTCGATCGCGCGGTCCCAGAGAATGTTGGTCGAGAACGGCCCCTCCGGCGCATCGCGCAGCAGGCGCTGGCCGACCAACTGGATACCGGTGAAGATGAAGGGCGCGATCCGGCCGGAGCGGCGGCGGCTGACCCGGCCTTGCGCGTCCATGTGAAAATCGCCCTTGCCGCGGAAGTTGTGCGCCCCTCGGTGCGGCACCAGCATCAGCAGCGCATCCATCCGCGCGGCATCCCAGGCGTCGGAGAGATCGTGGAACGCGTTCTTCGGGCCGTCGAGCCAGATGTTGTCGCTGTTGAGGCAGAAGAACGGGTCCGGCAGCAGATCGCGCGCCCTGATCATGCCGCCGCCGGTTTCGAGCAACTGCTCGCGCTCGTCCGATATCGTCACCTTAGGCGCCGCCCGCTCCCGCACATGGGCTTCCAGCGCATCGCCGAGGTAGTGGACGTTGACCACCGCCTTACCGACGCCGGCTTCGGCCAGTCGATCGAGCGCATGGTCGATCAGCGCCTTCCCGGCCACGCGCACCAGCGGCTTCGGCTGGCGCGCGGTCAGCGGCCGCATGCGCTTGCCGAGGCCGGCGGCCAGCACCATGGCGGTATCGGAGGCGAGGTCGGTCATGTCGGCATTAGTCCCGAGATCCTCCCCCGGAGGGGGAGGTGGCAAGCGCCGTAGGCGCTCGACGGAGGGGTGTAACCATTCCGATGCCGTGACACCCCTCCACCACGCGCTTCGCGCGCGGTCCCCGTCCCCTTGCAGGGGAGGATCGAAGTGCAGGCGAGGTCGGTCAAAACAGTTCCCCGCCGCTGGTATCGCGGATTTCCTGCGGAATGTTGACAGCGAACCATTCGGCGACCGGCGCCAGGGCAGGATGCTTCAGGTCCCGCTCGAGCGCGTCCCAAACGCGCGGGATCATGGCGAGGTAGCGCGGCTTGCCGTCGCGCTTCCACAGCCGCGCGAAGATGCCGACGATCTTCGCATTCCGCTGCGCGCCGAGCCGGGCATAATCGGCTTCGAAGTGCTCGTCCGCGTCAACCTGCCCGAGGTAGCGGTCGAGCATCGCCCGCTCGAGCTCCGGCGAGACGTCCCTCCGCGCGTCCTGCAGCAGCGACACGAGGTCGTAAGCCGGATGGCCGACGAGCGCGTCCTGAAAATCGATCAGGCCCTGCTCGCCATCCGGCAGCAGCATGATGTTCTCGGCGTGATAATCGCGCAGCACGGTGACGCCGGGATCCTGGCGCGGGAGCATCGGGGAGAGCACCTCGTCCCAGGCGGCCTTGTACCCGGCCTCGTCGACGCTCAACTCTAGGAGTTGGCAGTACCATTCGGTGAACAGGCCGGCTTCGCGCTGGTAGACAGCTAGGTCGTAAGGAGCGAACGGGCCCGGCGGCGAAGCGTGCAGACGAACCAGCGCGTCAATCGCGCGGGCGTACGTCTCTTCCTCGGCCTGCGGGTTTTCGTCGAGCCAGTCGCGCATGCGGTCGTCGCCGAAGTCTTCGATCAGCACCAGCCCGCGCGAACGGTCCTCGGCATGGATCGCCGGGGCACGGTGGCCGTGGCCGGCGAGCCACTGGCCGACGTCCAGGAACGGGCCCGGATCCTCGTGCGGGGGCGGCGCGTCCATCAACATGGCGGTGCGCCCGCCGCTGCGGACGCGGAAGTATCGGCGAAAGCTGGCGTCCCCCGCCAGCGGCGCGACCTCGGCCCGGCCCCAGCCGGCGGTCTCGAGAAACGAATGCAGGCCCGCGGGCAGCTCTGATGTCATGCCCAGCGCCCTAGCCAATCGGCGCCCGGCTCGACAATCGCCTGCCGCCCGCTGTCCGCAAATTTGAGCTCGATCGAAAGGCAGCCCGGCTCGTGCGCGAAGCCCCCTGCCCGCTCAGGCCACTCAGCCAGCAGGGCCGCGCCTTCACGATAGTCGTCCAGGCCCAGTTCTTCCGCCTCGCGCGGGCTTTCCAGACGGTAGAAGTCGGCATGGACCAGCGGCGGATCGAGATCGTAAGTCTCGACGATGGTGAAAGTCGGCGACGGCACGTCCCCGGCGTAACCGAGGGCGGCGATCACCGATCGGGCGAGCGTGGTCTTGCCGGTGCCGAGCGGCCCCGACAGCGCGACCACGTCCCCCGGCTGCAACAGCCTGGCAATACGCGCCCCGAGCGCCTCCATTGAGAGGAGGTCAGGCAAGTCTACGATCAAACCCACACTCCCGTTCGCCCTGAGCCTGTCGAAGGGCGATCTGGCGAAACCTTGCTCACACGTGCTTCGACAAGCTCAGCACGAACGGAGGTGTTTGCGGACCTCACGGCAGCCAGATCGTCGCGGTCGTGCCCTCGCCGGGCTCGCTCTGGAGATCGAGGCGCCCGCCGTGGCCTTCGATCAGCTGCCGGGCAAGCGGCAGGCCGAGCCCGGTGCGGCGTGTGCCGTCGGAGCCCGTGCGGGTCCCGTCGAGCGCGCGGGCCAGTTCGCTCGGCTTCATGCCCGGCCCGTTGTCGGAGATCACGATTCGCACGCCCTTCTTCGGCCGCGAAAGCGCCACGAGAATGCGCCCGCCTTCCGGCGTCGCTGTGATGGCGTTGTCGAGCAGGTTGCCGATCGCGCGGCCCAGCTGGCGCGGATCGGCCTGCACGACGCCCGCGCTCTTGTCTCCGCGCACGTCGCACGCGAGGTTCTTGCCCTCGATAGCCTCCTCACGCTCCCGCACCACGTCCGTTACGAACGGCAGCAAGTCGACTTCCGAGGTCGCGATCGGCAGCAGGCCCGCCTCGCTTTGCGTCAGGTCGAGCACGCTTTCGATCTGCGCCCCGAGCCGCTCGACGGACGTGAGGATCGCGCCGACATATTCCTGCGCCTGTTCGGAAAGCTCGCCGGCGACGCCACTTTGCAGCAGTTCGGCGAAGCCGCCGATCGAGGTCAGCGGCGTGCGGAATTCGTAGGACATGTTGGCGAGGAAGCGGGTCTTCACCGCATCCGCCTCTTCCAGCGCCGTGGTTCGTTCGCGCAAGGCATCTTCCGCCTTCTTCGAATCCGTGATGTCGAGCACGGTCAGCAGGCCGTTGCCGTCGGGCAGCGGGACCCCGGCGAATTCGAGCGTGCGGCCGTCCGACATCTGCACCTGTCCGCCCCGCTGCTGGCGGTCGAGCGTGGCCGCGCGGACGACCTCGCCGATCGCCTTGCGCTGCGCCGGACGCGCGAGCCGCGGCGCGATCCGCTCCAGAACCGCCTCGATCCGGGGATGCTCGTCGAGGAACTCCTCGGGCAGCTTCCAGATCGTGCTGAACAGCCGGTTCCAAAGCTGCAGCCGCCCATCCGGCGCGAACACCGCGAGCGATTCGAACAGGCTGTCGAAGGTGGCGGTGCGAGTGCGCAGCAGCGTGTCGCGGGTGGCGGAGAGGGCCAGCTGCTCGGTCCGATCCTCGGCCAGCAGCACGAGGCCGCCGTCGGGCATCGGCTGGGCCACGATCCTGAGATGCGTGCCGTCGCTCAGCGTCCAGGCTTCCTCCCGCGCGGCGCCGGCGGCGAACCATTCGCCCAGTTCGCGGCGCCAGGCCGGGAAGTCGCGCGCCTCCGGCAGGCGCCCGGCGTCTCGCGCCATGTCGAGGAAGCGGTCGAAGCTCGGCGGGTCGACGTGGTACAACGGGGACATGGCGAACAGGCGCTGGAACGGCAGGTTGGCGAAAGCCAGGCTCCGATCCGCATCGAACTGCGCCACGCCGATCGAGAGCTGGTCGAGCATAGAGCGCTGCGCCTCGCGAAACGCGCGAAAGGCGCGGCTCTGCTCCTCCATCTCCTCGATATCGACGGCATAGCCGGCAACCCCATCCTGCCCGAGCGGCAAGTCGCTGACCCGCAGGGTCCGGCGCTGGCTGCCGACGGTCGCCTGGACGATCCGCTCGACCGGCAGGTCCTGGTCGCGCGCCTGGCTGGCGATCTGCGCCGCGCTGAGGCCGTCGACCTGCTCGACCAGCTCGATCTGCTTCTGCACCACGGTGTCCGCGTCGCCCGCGCCCACGGCCTGGACATAGGCGGTGTTGACCAGGCGCAGCTTCATGTCCGGCCCGCGGAACCACATCGGCATCGGCGCGGCTTCGATCAGGCCGACAAGGGCGGCAAAATCCCGTTGGGCGCGCTTGGTCTCCGCGCGCATGCGGGTCAGCTCGGCCTGGCTTTCCGAGAAGTCGAACCACCAGACGAGCGCCGCGCCGGTCGCCGAGATCACCGGATCTGCGAGCTGCCCGCGCAAGGCCAGGCTGCGCTTCGATCCGACGGGCGAGACCACCATGCCGAAGGGCGCGGCGGTTTTCTGCGTCCGCCGCACCGCTTCGCTGAGATCGCTCAAATCGTGCGACGAGAGACCGGCGCCGTCGGCCGCGAGTTCGCTGAGGTAGCCGGGAAGATGGTCGAGTCCGAGCCAGGCGGCGAGCCGCTCCGGCCCTTCGATCTTGCCGTCGGCCTTGACCAGCAGCGGCACGGCCGGGGAATCGTCGATCATCCGCGTCAGACGCCGCGCGGTCGAGCGGGCAGCCTTGGCCTGGCGCGCGCGGTTGCGGGCTTCCAGCGCCAGCCAGGCCGCCCCGAAGGTCCAACCGGCCAGCAGGAGCCCGAGCAGCACCAGCGCTGTGGGGGAGAGGTCCATTCTCGTCAGCTATTCGGTGGCGGGAACGGATGCAATGGGCGGCACGGCGAACCCCTCCCGCGAACGGGAGGGGCCGTGTCGATCAATAGCGATAGTGGTCGGGCTTGAACGGGCCCTGGGCCGGCACGCCGATGTAGTCGGCCTGCTTCTGGCTGAGCTTGGTGAGCTTCACGCCGAGCTTGTCGAGGTGGAGTGCCGCAACCTTCTCGTCGAGATGCTTGGGCAGGATGTAGACGTCGTTCTTGTACTGATCGCCCTTCGTGTAGAGCTCGATCTGCGCCAGCACCTGGTTGGTGAAGCTGCAACTCATCACGAAGCTCGGGTGGCCGGTGGCGCAGCCGAGGTTCACCAGGCGGCCCTTGGCCAGCACGATGATCTTCTTGCCGTCCGGGAAGGTGACCACGTCGGTGCCGGGCTTCACTTCCTGCCAATCGTAGTTGTCCAGCTGGCCGATCTGGATCTCGGAATCGAAGTGGCCGATGTTGCAGACGATGGCCATGTTCTTCATCGCCTTCATGTGCTCGGCGGTAATCACGTCCTCGTTGCCGGTGGCCGTGACGAAGATGTCGCAGCGTTCAACCGCTTCTTCCATCGTCACGACTTCATAGCCTTCCATCGCCGCCTGCAGAGCGCAGATCGGGTCGATCTCGGTGACCATGACGCGCGCGCCGCCGTTGCGCAGCGAGTCGGCCGAGCCCTTGCCGACGTCGCCGAAGCCGGCGACGCAGGCGACCTTGCCGGCCAGCATGACGTCGGTGGCGCGTCGGATCGCGTCGACCAGCGATTCCTTGCAGCCGTAGAGGTTGTCGAACTTCGACTTGGTCACGCTGTCGTTCACGTTGATCGCCGGGAACGGCAGCTTGCCCTGCTTGGCCAGGCTGTAGAGGCGGTGAACGCCGGTGGTGGTCTCTTCGGAGACGCCCTTGATCGCCTGCACCGTCTTGGTGAGATAACCCGGCTTGCGGCGCAGGAAGTCCTTCAGCGCGCGGGCGAACTCGATCTCCTCGGCGTTCGACGGCTCGAACAGTGCTTCGCCCGCTTCGACGCGCGCGCCCCACAGCGCGAACATCGTGGCGTCGCCGCCATCGTCGAGGATCATGTTGCAGGTCTCGTCGTCGCCCCAGTCGAAGATCCGGCCGACATAATCCCAGTAGTCGGCCAGGCTCTCGCCCTTGATCGCGAACGTGGGAATGCCCTGCGCGGCCATCGCGGCCGCGGCGTGGTCCTGGGTCGAGAAGATGTTGCAGGTCGCCCAGCGCAGCTCTGCGCCCAGCGCGACCAGCGTTTCCATAAGGACCGCGGTCTGGATCGTCATGTGCAGCGAGCCGGTGATCCGCGCGCCCTTGAGCGGCTGCGAAGCGCCGTATTCCTCACGCAAGGCCATCAGGCCCGGCATTTCGATCTCGGCGATCTCGATCTCGGCGCGCCCGTACTCGGCGAGCGTGATGTCCTGGACGATGTGGTCTTTCTCGGCAACGGCAGTGGCCACGTGCTTTTCTCCTGCGAAGTGCGGGTGGAGGCGAGCCGGGGCTCCATGCTTCGCCGTGTCGGGCGCACATATAGGCAATTGTCCGCCCGCGTAAAGCCGTGGGCGGCGCTTGCACCGGCCCGGCAATCGCCTATCTTCGCCGGGAAACGACCACACAGGGAACTACCGACATGACGATTTCCAAGGGCGACCGCATACCCGACGTGACGCTGGTGAAGGCCACGCCGGAAGGGCCGCAGAAGGTCCAGTCGAGCGAGTATTTTGCCGGCAAGAAGGTGGCGCTGTTCTCCGTGCCCGGCGCTTTTACGCCGACCTGCTCGGCCAAGCACCTGCCGGGTTATGTCGAGAAGGCGGCTGATCTGAAGGCCAAGGGCGTCGACGAGATCGCCTGCACCGCAGTGAACGACGCGTTCGTGCTGGGCGCCTGGAACCAGTCTGCCGGATCGGAAGACGTCACCATGCTGGCGGACGGCAACGGCGAATTCGCCGAAGCGGTTGGGCTGACGATGGACGGCAGCGGCTTCGGCCTGGGCAAGCGCGGCCAGCGCTTCTCGATGATCGTCAACGACGGCGTGGTCGAAGAGATCAACGTCGAGCAGCCGGGCGACTTCAAGGTCTCCAGCGCGGAGCACATGCTCGGCCAGCTCTGAGCCTAAAATCCTCCCCCTCCGGGGGAGGTGGCATCGCGCAGCGATGACGGAGGGGGCGCGGCCTGGCTCTACAGTACGCCCAGGCCAGGCCCCCCCCCCCCCCCCCCGGCGGGGGCCCCCCCCCCCCCCCCGGGGGGGGGTTTGTTGGGTGGCCGAAGACACGGGGGTAGAACCAGGGAGGGGGGGGGGGTATGTGCGGGGCCCCAGCCCG
>NZ_WTYK01000008.1 GCF_009828065.1 Croceibacterium soli
AGGCCCGCCAGCCGCCGCGTGTGCCGCACGCCGAGCTGGCTGGCGCTCTGCAGGCTGTAGACGCTCTCGAAGCCGGGCGCATGCTTGCGGAAGAACTGGCAGTGCCCTTCCATCAGGCGGTGGCTGCGGATCTCGACTTCGGTCATGTCGTCAGGATCGAGCGCCGATAGGCCCGACTGGCGGGGCCCGAGGAACAGCGCGATGTCCGGCCGCCAGCTGACGTACGGCGTTTGGAAGAAGCCGAGCTCCTCCCGGCCCCTGGCCATGAACTCGCGCAGCTGCTCGGGGTAGAGCACCTTCCAGTTGATCCAGCGGTTCATGTCGACCCCGCCGAGCACCCAGCCGGTGTTCATCGAATGGTGGACGTCGCCTTCCTCGATGTCGGTGTCGAACGCCGCCCCGGCACGGGCGAACATGTCGCCGTCGCCGGTGGTGTCGACCACGACTTTGGCCATGAGCGCCTGGCGCCCGGCCTTGCTCTCGAACACCACGCCTTTGGCGATCCCGTCCTCGACGATCGGGCGCGCGGCCCAGGCGTGGAACACGATCCGCACCCCGGCTTCGAGCAGCATCTCCTGGTTGTTCAATTTCATCCGCTCGGGATCGAGCGTTGGGGCCCACTGGACGATGCCGTGGAAGGCGGTGGTCCGCTGGCCCCAGTAGCCGACTTTCGTCTGGTCCTGGCTGCCCCAGTCCTCGCGCGGCGGACCGGCGACGGCTTCGGGCGGCATGCGGTCGATGAAATGCCGTGCGAAGCCCTGGATCACGTGGTTGCCCTGCCAGTCGGTCATGCGGTCGATCCACATGACCAGCCCGCCGGTGGAAAGCCCGCCGAGGCAGTTGTAGCGCTCGACCAGGGTCACGTCGGCCCCGGCCTTCGCCGCGGCCCAGGCCGCCGCGCAGCCCGCCGGGCCGCCGCCGATCACCACCACGTCGCACTTGTGGTAGACGTCGATCTCGCGCGCATCCTCGCGCACCGTGCCCCCGCGCCGCGGCGGCGGCAGCGTGTGGCGCGTGCTCTCGAACACGTCGGAGCCGAGGAAGCGGTCCTCGCTGTGCCCTTCGATCCGCTTCATGCGGGGAAGATCGTCCTTGCGGTCGTTGTCGCTCACTTCGTATCTCCTACCGGCCGTCAGGGCCGTCCGCCCTTCCACACCGCGACAGTGCCGCTGTCGGCATCGATCCGCACCCAGTCGCCGGTCTCGATGTGCTCCAGCGGGTCGCTGTCGAAATCAGTCATGCTGGGCACGCGCAGCACCACGGCGCCGAGGGCGGCCTTGGTGGTCATGATGTTGAACAGCAGGCCGAGCGGGGCCTTTCCGGTCAGCCGCGTAGTGTGGAACACGGCCGACCACCCGGAGGAGCCCTTGGCCCCAGGAAAGACCAGGATCTTGCCGGCGAAGCTGCGGCCCTGCAGCTCGTGGCGGTTCTCGATCACCTCGCCCTTCATCGGGTTGACGCCGCCCCAGCCGGAGATCGTCTGGTGCGTCACGAGAGCTTCTCCCTCAGTCACGCCACCGACCACCGTGCGGCCGCGGATCAGCACGTCGGGCGCCCTCGTCGCCAAAGTCGCCATCAATTCAGCCTCCCTTCCCAACGCCCGGTGCAAGCGGCATCGATGCAGTCCTGCGTCGTGCCGAACCATCCTTCGATGCCCATGATCGCGGGGAGGTAGTGGGTCTGCTTGGCGCTGTCGAACGCCGCCACCCTGGTGCCTGGCGGCACGGCCTGGCTGATCGCCGAGCAGGTGTCGGTCATCAGGTGCGCCCCGGCCTTGCGGATGACGTCGGCATAGCCGCTGGCTTCGGCGGTCGCCTTCACCGCGCGGCTGGTGAAGATCCACAGGCTGCTGTTCTCGTGCACGCGGCGGCCTTCGAGCAGGCGCGCGGCTTCGGCGAGTTGCTCGGCCGAGTAGTGCGGGCAGCCGAGCATGACGTAATCCACGTCGCGGCTCTCGCCGATGGCGTTGAGCCGCTCGTAGATCGCGCGCCGCTCATTCGGACCATAAGTGAAACGCTCGCCTTTGGGCGCGCCGCCGAACGCCGCCTCCACGCTCGGCGCTTCCGGCGTGATGCCGGCCATGTGGTACATCTCGACCCCGCCCGAGGACGCGGCGGCCGCGCCGAAGTGCTTGTGCTTGATCAGCGCAGGGTCGGAGATCGCGCCGTCGAGCACGGGGATCGCATCCTCCACGGCGGCGCCGGTGAAATAGCCGAGCATGCCCCACTCGAAGACCGAGTCCACCGGCGTTTCCACCTGGATCAGGTGCTGCCCTTTGCGGAATTCGTCCCGATGGAAGCCCCAGTTTGGGACCCGCTTGGCCAGCATCGCCGCGCTGGTGGATTCGCGCCCTTCGCAGTTGGTGCGCCCGCCGATGACCGAGTTGCAGAACACCACCGCGCTGGATTCCATCCAGGCGCAGTGTTCGCCCATCACCGGCACGTTGCCGGCCAGATAGGGCGTGCAAGTCTTCAGCACCTGAATGCCGTGGCCGGCGACTTCCTGCTCGTCCGCCTGGAAGTTGGCGAACGCCTCCTCGGTCATGCCCTGCTCGCGCCAGAGCTCGGGGTCCATTCCACCCTGGAGGTGGCAGCTGAAGCCCTGGATCCGCGGCACGTCGACCACTTCGTCGGAATCGAGGTCGAAGCGGGAGAACACGGCGCGGTAGTCGCCGCCGTCCGCCGCGTAGTACTCCTTCACCCATTTTGGGGAGGAACCGGGAACCCCGGCGATGTTGTCGGTGTAGACGAAGTCCTCGGCGCCCAGCGCCTCTCCGTAGCGGATCAGCAGGTCCATCGCCTTGGCGACAGCCTGGCCCTGCGCGCCGTCGCGCATTGCCTTTTCTTCATCGCTCAGCCGCATGACCATGGCCTACCTCTTCACATCGACTAGAACGGCACCGGTGGACATCGGCTGAACGATCTCGCGGTATATCCCAAGCCAACCATCTGCATGGACAGGGAAATCCGTGCCGACCGCGTCCCTGCCGGCCAGTTCCTCGGCCGGAACCATCAGGTCGATGCGCCTGGTGTCGAGATCGATCTCGATCCGGTCGCCGTCGCGCACTTTGCCGATCGGGCCGCCCGCCGCCGCCTCGGGCGCGACTTCGGCGACCGTTAGGCCCTTGAGGCACAGGCCGGACAGCTGCCCGTCGGTGACCATCGCCACGTCCTTGGCCAGCCCGGCAGCGTCGATCCCGAACAGGACGAAGGACGCGCCGCCTCCCATGGCGGGTCCGCCCTTCAGCCCTTGCCCGCGCAGGACCATGACATCGCCCTTCTGGATCTTGCCTTCGGAGATCGCCGCCATCGCAGCCTGCGTGCTTTCGAACACCCGGGCGGTGCCGGCAAAGCTCTCCGGCCGCGATCCGTCCCTGATGCCGAGCTTCACCACGGCGCTTTCCGGCGCGAGCGAGCCCTTCAGGATGGCGATCGATGGGCCATCGGAGATCGGCCTCTCGAGCGGGCGAATGATATCGGCGTCACCCACTGCAGCATCTGCCAGGTCCTCGGACATCGGCTTGCCCGAAGCGACCAGCACATCCAGGTCGAGCACGGGCTCGAGCTGCTTGAGCATCGCCCGCGCGCCGCCGGCATCTTCGAACTGTTCGATGCGGACCGCGCCGTTCGGGCGCACCGCCGACAGGGTCGGCACCTTGCGGCCCATCTCGTCCCAGATCGCATAGAGATCGACCGGCAGCCCGCCCTCGGTGGCGGTCGCCTGCAGATGCTTGATCGCGTTGATGGAACCGGACACCGCCAGGACCATCGCCGCGGCATTGCGGAACGCGCCTTCGGTCATGATCTTGCGCGGCGTCAGGTCCTCTTCGACCATGCCGACGATGCGGCGCCCGGCAGCGCGCGCGAAATCGAACATCTTCTCGCTGTTCGCCCGGACCGGCGCCGATCCCGGCATGCACATGCCGAGCGCCTCGACCACGCAGTGCATCGTGTTCGCCGTGGCCATGCCGGCGCAGACGCCCGGGCCGCGCACCGCCTGCTTGGTCATGTCCGCGACCGAGTGCTTCATCTCTCCGCCCAGCGCCTCGCGCACGCCGCCGGAGAACAGGTCCTCGATATCCACGTGATCGCCGTCGATCATGCCGGACGCCTGGTATCCGCCGATGACCAGGAGCGTGGGGATATTCAGCCGCATCGCCGCCATCAGGTGGCCCGGAGGGGTCTTGTCGCAGCTCGTCAGGCACACCATCCCGTCGAGCAGGGCCGCCTCGACTTGCGCCTCGATGTCGTTGGTCACGAGATCGCGCGCCCCGAGGATGTAGCTCCCGGTCTTGGCCGCGCCGGTGATGAAGTCCGAAGGAGCGGTCGTGCGGACTTCGAAGGGAACGCCGCCGGCTTCGCGGATCGCTTCCTTCACCACTTTGGCCACGCCATCGAGATGGGCGAAGCACACCGCCAGCTCGGACGACGAATTGACCACGGCGATCTTCGGCTTGAGCAAGTCTTCCTCGCTCAGGCCCAGCGCCTGCCAGTGTGCGCGGCGGACCGGCGAGTTTGCGGCGATGCTGCGGAGTTTCAAGTGCGAGACCTTTCGTTAGGTGCGGAATGTAGCCGGACGGGCAGGCTGGGATTCCCAAGCCAGTCGCCGCCCCGGCCAACCGAAAGCGCTGGCCGGATCCGTGGACCCGGCCGGCGCGCCATCGTCAGAACTTGGCGCGGACGCCGCCCTTGAAGAAGCGCCCGATCGGGTTGAACAGCACGTTGTTGCCGGCGCCGTTCGCACCCGGGAACTTGGGCGGATCCTGGTCGAAGACGTTGTCCACGCCGAAGTAGATCTCCGTCCGTTCGGCGAAGCCCAGGTCCATCCGGTAAGTGGCCATGAGATCGACGTAAGTGCGCGACGGGACCGAGTTGGTGTTGGCGCTGTTCGGGTTCGTGAACGCGAAGTCGGGATCGCCCGGCTCGACGAACGTGGGGAAGAAGAACCCGCTGTTGATCCAGCGCACGTGCGTGTTGAACGTGAAGCTCTCCCCGATGTCGAGGCTGGCAGTCGCGTCGACGGTCCAGTCCGGCACGCCCGGGGGCGTACCGCCACGCAGGCCGGTCTGGCCGGCACGCTCGGTGGCGCCGACCGCGTCCACCGTGATCAGGTCGTCGGCATAGTTCGCCAGCACCACCAGGTTGAGCGCATTGTCGGCTCCCAGCGGCTGCCTGTAGTTCAGCTGGAAATCGATGCCCCGCGCGATCAGGCGGTTCACGTTCTGGACGGTGTCTTGGATGTTGGTGACGTTGTTGTTGGCATCGCGAGTCACCAGCGAACAGCTCAGGGCGTCGCCGTCGGCGCAGCGCTGCACGATGTTCTGCTGGCCCAGCACGCCGATCGCGTCGGCGATGTCGATGTCGTAATAGTCCATCGAAGCGCGGAACCGGCTCAGGAATCCGCCCGTCGGCTGAATGACCACGCCGGCGGTGAACGTATCGGCTTTCTCCGGCCTCAGTTCGGGGTTGGAGCCGCTCGTGATCGGCACGATTACCTGGACGCCGCCGTTGCCGACGTCGGTCAGGATACCGGTCCTTATGGTTTGCGGCCCGAAGAGCTCCGGGATGTTGGGAGCGCGGATATCGCGCGAGCGGGTCACCCGGAAGCGCACGGCTTCGATCGGGGCCCAGACGGCGCCGAGCTTCCAGGTCGTCGCGTCGACTTCCGACGAATCCGCGAAGTCGCTCGACCGCTTGTAGTGGGTCTGGCGGACGGCCGCGCTGACACCCAGTTCGCTGGCGAAGGCCACGTCGCGCAGCAGCGGAACGTCGATTTCGCCGTAGCCTTCGAGAACCTGGATCTCGCCGGAGATGGCCGAGCCGTTGCCGGCATTGAAGAACCCGCCGGTCTTGGAGATCGGATCGGTATCGCCGGTGAGGCTGTCGTTCCGGAACTCAGCGCCGAAAGCGACGCCGACCGGTCCGCCGGGCATTTCGAACAGCGTGCCGGCGATGTTCGCGGCCAGCACGTGCTGCTTGGTGACGCTGGTCTGGAACCCGTCGGCGGTGACGTAGTCCGCAGCCGCCGCGAAAAGCGGGCCGTTGGCATAGCCGAACGGGTTCAGCGGAACGCAGTTCGGATCGTTGTTGTTCGGATTGGCATCTGCGTTCACCCGGCAGACCGGCTGCCCGTTCAAGGTCGTGGCGTCGAGCGCCCGAAGGATGTTCGCGGTGATCGTGTTGTTCCGCAGGTCGCTGCGGAATTTGTTGCGCCCGAACTGGTAGTACCCGTCGACGACCCAGCCTCCGCCGATCTGATACTCGGCACCGCCGACGATGCGGAACACCCGGTTCTTCGCCTCGATCTGCACAGGTCCGACATCGTCGAACCCTTTGCCCAGGGTGAAGCTGGTCGCCCCGCTCTGCGCAAGGATCGTGGGGATGTCGAGCGTCGGGTCGGACGAGCGCGGGATGAAGGGGTTGTCGCTCTGGATTTCCAGCGCGATGTTTCGGTAGGCGGTGCTGCGGTGCCGCCCCTCGCTGCCACCCAGCGTGACCCCAAGCTCGAGCGAGAGATCCGGGGTCGGATCGTACGTCAGAAGTCCCATCGTGCTGTAGCGTTCGGTCGGCGACACGATCGGGAAGTCGAAGTAGACGTTTTCTTCGGCAGGCGTGCCGGTCTCGCCGCCGATCATCCAGATGCGGTTCGCATAGGAACCGAACTGATAGCGGCGCGGCGTTCCGTCGTTGTTGAATGTGATGCCGTCGATCGGCCGCAGGGCAGGCAGGTCCCTCCCCACGAACGCACTTGCCGGGGGCGTGGTGACGCCCTGGAAATCGGCGGACCAGACTGAAGCGTTGGGTACGATCAGGGTGGCGGGGATCGTTGGCTGCTGCCCGGCCCTCAGCGGATTGCGGCCGACGATGGTGAAGCCGTCGACGCACCAGTCGCGCTCACGGCACGCATCGATGCCGTCCGCCTTCTCCCACTCGCCGCCGACGACGAGGTGCAGGTTGGAGGCGATGTCCCAGCCACCGGCCGCGCCGATCTGCCGCGTGAAGTTGTCGTCCTTGTCGGTGATGCCGAGCTGGCCGTTCACCCGGTAGCCGGTGAGGTCGCGATTGAGGATAAGGTTGGCCACGCCGGTAACGGCGTCGGAGCCATAGACTGCGGAGGCGCCCCCGGTGACCACTTCGGCTCGCGACAGAAGGATCGAAGGGATCATGTTCGTATCGACGGTGGCCTGGGTCGTCGATGGAACGAACCTCTTCCCGTCGACCAGGGTCAGCGTCCGGACGGCGCCGAGCCCGCGGAGATCGAGGATACGGCCGCCCACGTTCAGCCCGGGGCCGGGCGTGAGGCCCGCGGTGGCCGGCGACTGGGTGGGGCTGAACGAAGGAAGCTCGTTCAGCGCGTCACCGACGTTGGTGATGCCCCGCTGATCGAGCCGCTCCGCGTCGAGCATGGTGACCGGGGTCGGCTGGTCGAAGCTGGACCGGATGCGCGACCCGGTGACCACGATCGCCTGGCCCGTGCTTCCCGCGGATGCATCGGCGTTAGCATCGGCGTCAGCGGCGGCAGCGGCGCTTGCTTCAGCGGCTTCGTCTTGTGCGCTGGCGGGGGCGAAGCTCATCGCGCATGTTGCGATAGCCAGGGCCCAGGCGGATACACGCGTACCTGTGACGGTTTCGATCATGACCTGCTCTCTCTCCCATCGGATCGCCATATTTCTGGTCGATCTCACCCTTTTGCGTAGGCCAATCGCGATATAACCGGAATAGTGCTTGGTGCGACTTCAGCATTCACGATTCGAGAACAATGGATAACCTGCTCAACGTCCGCACGTTCGTGGCCGCCGCCCGCCTGGGTAGCTTCGCAGCCGCCGCGCGCTCGTTCTCGATCTCACCGTCCGTCGTGTCGAAGCGCATCGGTCAGCTGGAGCACGAGTTCCGGGTTCCGCTGTTCCACCGCTCCACCCGGGACCTGCGGCTGACCGACGAAGGCACCCGCCTCCTGCCCCGCTGCATGAAGCTGGTGGCCGAATACGACGACATGCGCGACGCCTCCCGGGATGAGATCAGCGGCCTTTTACGGGTGGAGGCGCCGGGTTCGGTCACGGCGATGATCCTGGGGCCGATCTTCTGCGACTTCCTGACGCAGTACCCGGCGGTCGATCTCGATCTTCGCCTGACCGACCGGCTCGACAATCCGCTCGCGCGGAGCTGCGATCTCACGGTCGGGGCTCGGCCCTCGACGCATGAGAATATTCGCGACTACCCGCTGATGCCCTATCCGTGCGCCGCCTATGCCAGCCGCGCCTATGTGGAGCAGCACGGATGCCCGGACCATCCGCGCGAGGTGGTCCAGCATCGCTGTCTGGTTTCGCTGCTCCACGGCAAGACCTGGCACTTCTACAGCGACGAAGGGGACTTCGGGATCACCGTGAAGCCGCGCTTGGCGGTGAACGACACGATCGTCCTGCGCGAATCCGTTCGCCGGGGCCTCGGCATCGCCGTCCTCCCGTCGTTCCTGGTCGAGGACGATCTCGCGGCCGGTACGCTCCACGCGGTCCTGCCGCGGTACCGTCCGCCGCCGATGTGGATCAAGGCGCAAGTGTCCACCCAGAAAGCCGCGAAGCCGAGCGTGATCGCGCTGCTCGATTTCCTCCGCAGCCGGCTCACCAGCGTGGAGTGAGCCTGCCCGGCGGCGCGTCCGGTCAGCGCGCGCCGGGAGGGGCCACCGAGTCCCGCTCCACGAGATGCGAGCCGATCCGCTGCGTCACCGGCGTCTCCTCCACGCCGTCGATCAGCATCCTGACGGCGGCGAAGGCCATCCGCGCGATTGGCTGGTGTATCGTGGTGAGGTAGGGCCAGACGGTCGTCGCGATGATGCCGTCGTCGAAGCCGCACACGGAAACGTCCTGCGGCACGCGATAGCCCATCTGCTGCGCTGCGTTCATCACCCCCGCCGCCATGTCGTCGTTGGTCGCGAACACCGCCAACGGCGGCTCGCAGGCCCTGAGCAGGCGCTTGCCGGCCTGTATGCCGCTGTAGAACGTGAAGTCGCCGAATTCTTCGCACACGATCGCCTCGGGATCGAGCAGGCGCAATTCCTGAAGGAAGCCCTCGCGCCGGTGCGCGGCGCGCCCGTGGCTCTCCGGCCCGTTCACCAGGCCGATGCGCTTGTGACCCAGGCGGCGGAACAGGCTGGCTACCTCGCCCGCTGCCTGGAAGTCGTCCGTCTCGACCGCGCTGGACCGCTCCGGATCGAGCACCGGAGCGATGCGCACGTAACGCTTCCGCTCCCGCTCCAGCATGCCGAGCACGCGCGGGTCGTCCGCGAGCGGGGGCGTCAGCACGAAGCCGTCGCAGCGCCCCTTCTGCAGGACCGCGCCGATCTGGGCGGCCAGCTCTTCGTCCGAACAGCTGGAATCGATCTCGTCGATCCGCAGGTGATAGCCCGCGTCCCGGCAGGCTTCGTAGGCGCCCGCCTGGACCTTCATGTTGTAGTTCGGCGAGGGGTTGTCGAACAGCACGCCGACCACGAACGACCGGGACCCTGCCAGTGAGCGCGCCGCGACGTCCGGCACGTAGCCGAGCGCCTCGACCGCCGCGGTCACTTTCGCGCGCAGCTTCTCCGAGACGTGGGCTTCGCCGTTGACCACGCGCGAGACGCTCTTGAGCGAGACGCCGGCCCGCTCGGCGACGTCTTCCATGGTGATGCGGGTACGAACGGCATCGCTCATGCGGCCTTCCCCAGCGGCCTCCTGGCGAACATCCCGAAACCGGCAATGAGCGCGTAGCAGAGCGCCGGCAGGATCAGCGCGAAGGCGAGGCTGCCGGAGATGTCGGCCAGCCAGCCGGTGAGCGGTGGGATCACCGCGCCGCCCACGATGGCGACGCAGATCACCCCCGATCCGTCGGCCGCGCGGGGGCCGAGACCCTCGCTCGCCAGGGTGAAGATCGTCGGGAACATGATCGAGTTCATCAGGCCGACGGCGAGCAGCGAGTATCCCGATACGACCCCGGTCGTATTGGCCGAGATGGCAATCAGCGCGATGGCGGCAAGGGCGTTGAAAGCCAGCACCTTCCCTGGGCTCACGACCCGCAAGATGCCCGATCCGATGAAGCGCCCGACCAGCGCCCCGCCCCAGTAGAGCGCGATCAGCTTGCCCGCCGCTTCTTCGCCGAGGTCGAGCACGTCGGCTTGCATCAGGTAGTTGACGATCAGGGAGCCGATCGCGACTTCGGCCCCGACGTAAAGAAAGATCGACGCTGCGCCGTAGCCGAACCGCGGCCGCTTCAGGAGCTGGAACCCGCCGAGAAGGTTCCCGGGCTCGTGCCGCTCTCCCTGCAGGCGATGGCGGAACAGCCACACGGCGCCTGCCACCACAGCCAGCGCCAGGGCGAGGCCGAGGTAGCCGTTGACGATCGCCTGGCTCTCGGCGGTCTGATACGCCCGCAGGGCTGGGCCGGAGAGTTCCGCCGCGCTCACGGTCGCGAGGCTGCCCAGGATCAGGATCGAGCCGAAGTACGGAAAGACCGTCGTGCCCAGCGAGTTGAACGCCTGGGCGAACGTCAGCCGGCTGTGCGCGGTGCGCGCCGGCCCGAGCAGCGAGATCAGCGGATTGGCGACGACCTGGACGATGGTGACGCCGCTCGCCAGCACGAACAGGGCCAGCAGGAACAGCCCGTAGACGGCGGTTTGCGAGGCGGGGATGAACAGCAGGCAGCCGGCCATCATCGTCAGCAGCCCGACCACTGCCCCGCGCATGTAGCCGATCCGCTTCACCAGCGCCGCACCCGGCAGCGAGACCAGCAGGTACGCCCCGAAGAACGCTGACTGGATCAGCATCGCTTCGAAGTAGCTAAGCGTGAACAGCTCCTTGAGCTTCGGGATCAGCACGTCGTTGAGCGAAGTGATTCCGCCGAAGATGAAGAACAGCGCGAACACGAAGGGCGGCAGCCCCGGCGCGTTCACGTGGGTCCCCTCGTCCTCCAGCGGCAGCGGGTCGGTCGAGGAGGAGATCTGGGGAGCAATGGCCATGTCTGTCGCCTTACTTTCTCACGATGCCCGCACCGCGGGAATAGAGCGGTTCCACGCTGTCGTCCGGAATACCCGGGTCCTGAGCCTCGACCGCAGCCATGGAACGCGGCAGCTCGAACGGCAATGTGCCGCGCGCCACTGCTTTCCCGAGCAGCACGTCGAGCACCGCTGCGTCGCTCGCCCCGAAGTTCGCGAGGATCACCGCCGCCTTGTCCTGCACGTTGGTGAGGATAGCCGGCCGGTCGAGGAAGATCGCCAGCGCCGTGGGCACATGCCGGCTCGCCTGCCTGAGCGCCTCGTACGCCGTATCGCCGTCGCGGAAGTCGAGCCGCCCTTCCTTGTAGCGGCTGCCGAAGAAGTGGTTCGGGTGCAGCATCTCCGAAGGCGCTTCCGAACGCACGATGGCGAAATCGGCATCGGCGGGGTCGCTCACCACGGTCAGACCGGCGCTTTCCGCCGCCGCCCGGTCCATTCCGAACAGCCAGACCTTCTTGCCTGCGGCTGGCCAGGTTCCGCGATCCTGCAGCAGCACTTGCGCCTCGCGCTGGACTTTGGCGGCGAGGGCGAGATCGTCGGGCGTGGCGATCAGGGCGTCGGCCTGGGCCGGATCGACGTAAGGGTTCTCGAACAGACCCAGGCGGAACTTCGGGATCAGCACGCGCCGGACCGACTCATTGAGCCGGCTCGCGGAGATCTCGCCAGCCTGAACCGCTTCGACCAGCGGCGCGACCTCATCGGTCCCGCCGAACTGGTCCAGGCCGGCCTGGAGCCCCTTCACATAGCGCTGCCGTACGGTGAGATCTTCGACACCCCACGCGGTGGAGATATCCTCCGGCCGCTGCGGAGCTTCCGCCGTGGGGGCGCGGCAGCGCTCGTTACAATTGCGCGTGATCGCCCAATCGGACAGCACGAGCCCGTCGTATGCGAGCCGGCCGCGCAGGACATCGGTCAGGATCTGCCGGCTGAACCCGGGGCTGACCTCCTCGATCGGCTCGCCATCTAGCGTAGCGCCGACCAGGATCGGGTAAGCCGGCATCAGCCCGGCGGCCTTGGCCTGGAAGGCACCGCGGAAGGCCGCGACATGCAACGCCAGCGCAGCGCCGGGCCGGGCGAAGCGGCCATAGTAGTTGTGCGCGTCGAAGCCCTCGGGCTGCGCCCCGTAGCCGACCCAGTGCTTGACCACGGTCGCCACGCCATTCGCCTGCAGTCCCTCGCTTCCGCCCTGCAGTCCGGCAACGTAAGCGCCGCCGAGCACGCTGGTCAGCTCCGCATCGCTGCCGAACGTGCCGCTGGTGCGGCCCCAGCGCGGCTCGGTCGCGAGATCGAGCTGCGGGGACAGCGCCATGTGGATGCCGACAGCGCGGTATTCCTTGCGGGCGATATCGCCGAAGCGCCTGACGAGTTCGGGATCGCGCAGGGCGGCGAAGCCGAGCAGCTCGGGCCACTGGGTCGTACCCGTGCCGCTTTCCGCCGCGCCAAGAACATATTGGAAGTGGCTGCGCGGGTCGGTGCTGATCGTCAGCGGGATGCCGAGCCGGCTGCCCTCCGCCAGCTCCTGCACCGCGTTGTTCTGCGCGGCGAGCTCCGCGGGCGCGAGCGTCAGGCGCGTGATGAAGCTGGTGACATGCTTCTCCCCCACGAGCCTGGACAGAGCTTCGAGGTCGTAGCCGTCGGCGCGCCCGAGCACCCCGCCCTTCCCCGGCAAGGTCGAATGCATCAGCGCGCCGACTTTCTCGGCCACCGTCATGCGGCCGACCAGGTCCTCCGCCCGCTGCTCCGCCGGCAGGCGCCAGTCCTCGTAGGCGTTCAGCGTCCCGTCCCGGTTGAGATCGCGGAACTGAAGCCCTCCGACCCTCAGCAGCGGCTTCACCCGCGCGTCCAGAGGCGGCGACGCGCCGAGCGCGGACTCCGGCACCCCGCTCTGCACGCAGGCTGCCGACACCAGCAGCGCGGCACCCGCCGCGAGGGGCTTCACGAAAGAACGCACCAACTTCATTCTCCTATGCCGCCGAACTGGGGCCTACTCGCCCGCGGCAGCCCGCTGCTCGCTGGCGGCCTCGGTCACGTCCAGACGCGCGCGCCACGGGTCGGGGCCACCCTGCGCTTCGCTCATCCCGAACAGCATGACCGGCCGGCTCTCGTCGTCATAGACCGGCCACTGCGGCAAAGTTGCGGCATTCGGATTGCCGGTCTGGGCGAAGTTGACGAAGTAGGCGCTCATGGTCGCCGCCATCGCATGGTCCTCCGGCGTCGTCTCGCCGGGATAGCGTGCCTCGATCGTCTTGAAGAAGAACGGGATCTCCGTCGCGTGAGGCAGCCCGGGCCACTCCGCGCGCATCGCTTGCGGCACATACCCCGCGCGGTAATGCCAGGCGGGCTGCCCCGCCTTGGTCATCTGCTGGACCATGTGTCGCGCCGGCTCGACCATCCCGGCATCGGCATTGATCGCCGCCTCCAGCTCTTTCCCGTCAAACCCGGCGTAAGCTTCGCGCGCCTGCTGCGCGAACTGGCCGAAACGCGCTTCGAACAGATCGCCTTCCGCCGGCGGTGCGAAGCCGATGTCGGCGGTGTTCGCGCCGGCCATGAACGGCACCGGAGCAGCGTTGCCGGCCCGGTACACGTCCGGCGGCGGAGCTTGCAGCAGGAACCCGTCGACCAGCGGCCCGGAGCTCGGAGCGACAGGCTTCTGGGCGATGCCGATCCCCGCGACCACCTTTTCGGCCGGCAATGCGCGGAGCTTTGCCAGCGCCTCCGGCCCCGTCCCTTCGACGCCGGCCCACTGAGCGAAGCCGAGCCCGGCGTCCTCCCCGTCAGGCCCGGCTTCCGATCGGACCGGCAGCTCGGCGCGCAGCCGCCGCCCGCCACCCGACATCACGATCGCCTTGTGGAACTTGCCCCGCGCCATCGGCGAAGCCATCATCATGCTCACGGAGCCGCCGCCCGCACTCTCGCCGAACACCGTGACATTGTTCGGATCCCCGCCGAAAGCGGCGATATTGCGCTGGACCCAGTCCAGTGCGGCGATCTGGTCGAGATAGCCGTAGTTGCCGAGCAGGCCGTTGTCCTCGTTCGCCTCGGTCAGCGCCGGGTGAGCGAAGAACCCGAACCGTCCGAGGCGGTAGTTGAAGCTGACCAGCACAACGCCCTGCCGCGCCAGCTCGGACCCGTCGTAGACTGCCGGAGAAGCGCCGCCGTTCACCAATCCGCCGCCGTAGATCCAGAACATCACCGGCAGCTTGTCGCCGGGCTGGGCGCCGGCCGGCCGCCAGACGTTCACGTAGAGGCAGTCTTCCGCCGGCGGAGTGCCGAGCGGGGCAGCGTCCCGCGCGAACGGGATCTGCATGCAATCGTTGCTGAACGCCGTCGCCTGCCGCACCCCCTGCCACGGCTTCACCGGCTGCGGGGCACGCCAGCGCAAGTCGCCAACCGGCGGCTGCGCGAAAGGGATGCCTTTCCACGAGGAGATGCCGCCCTCGGTCGCGCCCTCGACTCGGCCGCTGTCGATCGCCACGACTTGTGCCGAAGCAGTTCCCCCGCCCACGCCCGCGAGCGCAATCCCGGCCATCAACGCCAGCTTCCACATACCTGCTTCCTCTCCCCGCCGCGGCTTGAACTGCGCGAGCCGCTTGCGCCCCGGACATAATGACATCGCTGTCAGCTGTCCAGAACGCGAGATTGCTTAGGGTTGCTTGCCATAGAGCTGCGCACTCAAAGCGGGCAACGCATGCGCTCAAATTCGGCCTCGCCGGCACTGTCAGTGTGCCATCGCGCAATTCTCTGTAGCTTCGCCTGCTGTCGCACATGGCGGAGGGCTGGCGGCGGACGGCTGCCATAATGACCGTAACACGGCGGAAGGCACTGCCACAGTGGGCCGAGCGCCGGGACTGCGAAGGCGAAGGCGTCAATCAGCAGCAACAGCGGCCGACGGGCCTCAGCTTCTTATGCCAACTGTAGTGCAGCTCGAGCAGCGGGTGCTGCGTCAGTCTACAGCGGCGATCCGGGATATGGGCGTCACCTGGACCGGGACGGGGATGGCATCGGCTGCGAGTGAGCTAACGGGAGGACCCTTGTGCCGTTCTACATTCGTAAATCCATCAAGGCTGGGCCATTCCGCTTCAACCTGTCGAGAGCGGCATTGGCGTCTCAGCCGGGGTGACAGGGTTTCGTGTCGGCACGGGTCCGCGTGGACACTACGTTCAGCAGGCCGTCCGGCCCCACTTCAAGGACGGCGGTACCGAACATCTCGAAGGGCGCATCGTTCGGCCTGGTGTTCATCAGGCCGTTGTTGCGGCCGGTCACTCGCCAGCGCGAAGTAACCCTGCTCCCATCTTGATTCTGGAAGGTCTCGACGATGTAGAACCGAAAGTCGTTCACCTCCGACTGGAAGCGCCGCACCCACGCCTTGAACTTCTCTCGGCCGACGATGTCGTTGCCGCCCGACGTGATGACGAAATCGCTGTGGACGAGTCGGTCGATGGCATCCGGGTTGAGGCCCTGCCAGACCTCGTGCCAGAAGGCTTCAACGATCTCCACGCTCCTGCGGTTGTCGCCAGCGCAACCGGGACCTGGCGCGGGCAGATCAGCGGCTGATGATCCGGTAAGCGGAAGAATGGCGCCTGCCGCCGTGACTGCGCCGAGGCCACCAAGCCAAAGTTCACGACGGCTCAGCGCCAGCTGGTCATGCTTCATCTTCAGTCTCCGAGAGTTTGGCGTTTCAGATGATCCCGCCGTTGACCCGCAGCACCTGGCCGTTGATCCAAGCGCCGTCGGGTCCGGCGAGGAAGGCCACGGCATTGGCGATGTCCTCGGGCTGGCCGAGCCGTTCCAGCGGCGCGAGCTTGGCGAGAGATTCGATCACCTGTTGCGGTTTGCCGTCGAGGAACAATGCGGTGGCGGTCGGCCCGGGGGCGACGGCGTTGACGGCGATGTTCCGGCCCCGCAGCTCCTTGGCGAGGACGTGGGTCATCGCCTCGACGCCTGCCTTGGTGGCGGCATAGACCGCATAGGTCGGCTGATAGAGGCCGACGACGCTGGAGGAGAGATTGACGATCCGTCCTCCCCAGCGCAGCCGCTTCGCCGCTTCCCGTAGCGTGTTGAAGCTGCCCTTGAGATTAGTCGCCACCTGGGAGTTGAACAAGGCATCGTCGCTGTCGGCGATGCTCGCCAGCTTCATGATGCCGGCATTGTTGACCAGCACGTCGACGCCGCCGAACGCAGTCTGCGCCGCATCGAACATGCGGGCCACAGCGGCTGGGTCACTGATGTCGGCCTGGGCGGCGATGACCTTGCCGCCGGCCGCATCAATCTTGGACACCAGCGCCTCGGCTTCCGCCGCACGTCCGGCATAATTGATGACGACGGTGAAGCCGTCCGCCGCAAGCCGCTTCGCGATCGCAGCGCCGATCCCTCGGGACGCGCCGGTGACGATCGCAACCTTGCTTGTGTCTCCATCCACCTTCGTTCTCCTCCTGCTAGAGCCGCCCTGTCGAGCGGGTGCAGGACAGGTACTCTCTGGAGGCCTGGAGATAATCAGGCTAAAATGGCCAACTCTGTTCTAGAAACGCAAACAATAGAGCGACTATGGATCGTATCGATGCAATGCGGCTGTTCACGCGGGTGGCCGACCGACGCAGCTTCACCGAGGCTGCCCATGACCTCGGAATTCCTCGATCGACCGCCACCCAGGTGATCCAGCAGCTGGAGTCCCGTCTCGGCGTCAGCCTGCTCCAGCGCACCACGCGAACGGTCCGGCCGACGCTGGATGGGGAAGCCTATTATCGGCGCTGCCTGGCCATTCTCGACGATATCGAGGATGCGGAAGGCGCGTTTCGCGGAGCGGCGCCGAAGGGGATGCTGCGGGTCGAGGTGCAGGGGACGATCGCGCGGCACTTCCTGCTGCCGGACCTTCCCGACTTCCTCGAAGCCTATCCGGGCATTGAGATCGCCATGAGCGAAAGCGACCGCTGGGTGGACGTGATCCGCGAAGGTGTCGACTGCGTGCTTCGCTACGGGTCGCTGCCGGATAGCGACCTGGTCGCCAGGAAGGTCGCCACCCTCGAGCGTATCACCTGCGCCGCGCCCGCCTATCTAAGGCGATATGGTCGACCGCAAACGCCCGACGATCTCGTCCATCATCGCGCGGTTGGAATCCGCCTCGTCACGACCGGAGCGCTCACCCCGTTCGAATTCGTGCACGCCGGGAGCGTGAAGCAGGTGGAACTGAGCACGCCCTTCTCGGCTACCGGTACGGAAACCTTCCGCAGCGCCGTCCTGTTGGAACTTGGGCTTGCACAGATGCCGGTCTTCCACGTCGAGCGCGACCTCGCTGAAGGGAAGCTCGTACGCGTGCTCGCCGACTACAAGGTCCCCTCGGCTCCTGTGTCGGTGCTCTATCCGCGCAGTCGGCAGTTATCCCCGCGCGTGAGGCTCTTCATTGATTGGGTTGTCCAGCGCTTCGCGGGTTCGCGCAGCGCGCCCTAGATCAGCATCAAAGGTTTTGGGCGCGGCCGCTCTGCTCGAAAAAAGATGTCTGCTTACACGGTTGGTCCACCGGAAACCGACAGTCCGCTCCCGGCCCAATTGCCGCATCAGAGGAAACGGTCTGCTACCGGCCGAAATTGGATCCCTGGAAACGGATCATCCTCGCGCGGCGGCTACATCGGCCCTGAAGCTCGGACGGCTACACCCAGCCACGCTTGACACAAGCCCACCGCACGGCATTCAGGCTTCTTTATGGAAACGATCGGCGACGATCTCCGGGCGATGAGCCCTCAGCCATTCGTGCCCGAGTATCTCGAGGCGATGCGCCAGGTGGGGCAGGAACGGCTTTATCAGGCGGGCGAGATCATCACCCCCGTCGGCCAGCGCATGGATCGCTTTCTGCTGGTGCTCGACGGCCGGGTCGACATCGTCCACCCGTTCACCGGGGAAACGCTGATCGCCGGCGCGATGAGCTCAGGCCAGTTCCTTGGCGAGCTCAACTTCCTCAACGCCGGTACCAACACCACCCCGATCCGCGCCGGGGCCGACACGCTGATGCTCGAGGTGCCGCGAACCGAAATGCTGGAGCTGATGGCTCGTATCCCGGAACTCGGCGATCACATCATCACCGTCTTCGCGGCGCGTCGGCGGAGGCTGCTGGAGGACAAGCGCAGCGCGGTTACCGTGATCGGGGCGGACCGCGATCCAGCGGTGCAGCGCGTCGCGGTGTTTCTGTCTCGGAATCGTATCCCGTTCCAGAACTACGACCTCGACGAGAAGTCCGAGACGGCGATCGCGCTGTGCGAGCTGGTCCGGCACCGGCCGTCGGTGGTGACCGACATGGGCACCCGCATCGAGAACCCGACACCCCGCAAGGTCGCGGCATTGCTCGGCCTCGACCTGGAGACAACCGAAGTCGAGCAGCTCGACCTACTCATCGTGGGCGGCGGGCCGGCGGGCGTGGCGGCGGCGGTCTACGCCGGGTCTGAGGGCCTCAAGGCGCTGGTGATCGAGGACACCGCGATCGGCGGCCAAGCCGGCACTAGCAGCCGGATCGAGAACTATATGGGCTTCCCGAGCGGCATCTCGGGTGCGGACCTCGTGTTCCGCGGGCAGATCCAGGCGATGAAGTTCGGCACGCGCTTTGCCATGCCGCGCCGCGTGCAGAGCCTGTCGCGCATCGAGGACGGGTTCTGCGCCACGCTCGAAGACGGCAGTACACTATGCGCTCGCGCCGTGCTTGTGGCGACAGGCGTGCAGTACCGGCGGCTGCCAATCGACCGGCTCGAGGCCCTTGAGGGTGCAGGGGTTTATTACGCCGCTACCGAGATGGAGGCGCGCTTCTGCCGCAATACCGAGGCGGTGGTGATCGGCGGCGGCAACTCAGCCGGGCAGGCGGCGATGTTCCTTTCACGTCACGCCCTGCACGTCCACTTGCTGGTGCGGGGGCACGACTTGTCCGCGACGATGAGCGACTACTTGCGCCGCCGGCTCGAGGCAGATCCGGCGATCACCATCCGCTACGGCTCGCAGCTCTGCGCCCTCGAGGGCGACGAGCAGCTCGAAGCCGTAATCTGCGCCGAGCCTACCGGACAGGTGCGGCTCGGCGCAAAAGCGTTGTTCATCATGATCGGCGCGGCGCCGAACACCGATTGGCTGTCGGGTCTCGTCGAGCTGGACGAGAAAGGCTTTGTCAGGACCGGTCCGGAAGCCGGAGTTGCTAGTTCTTACGAAACCACGCATCCCGGCATATTCGCCGTCGGCGACGTGCGCTCCGGATCCGTCAAGCGCGTGGCGTCGGCCGTCGGCGAAGGGTCGGTGGTGGTGAGCGCGATCTGGTCCTATCTCGACGCTCAGCTTGATCGCGGGCAGGCTCTATCTTCGGCCACGAGGACCGGAGTTGTTTAAGTCCGCTTTTACCAGAATGACGTTTCAGAGCTGCCTGGCCGCTATCCGCCCATTCGTGGCCCTTGCTGGCTTCCACGGCTTGACCTTCGTTCTATTTCATTAGTTTTCGAGCCGATGTCACATCCGTCGGAGTCTGCCTCGTCATAGTTCCGAGCGCTTCGATGCTCATGACAGGAGACCTATGATGACCCCTCGCCTCGACAACCCGTCCGCACTGTTCCCCGCCGGCTTTGAGGCAATGGTCGCACTCGAGCAGGCGCTCGCACAGGCTATCGATCCAGAGTTGTTGGAGCTGGTCAAACTGCGCGCATCGCAAATCAATGGCTGCGCCTTTTGCATTTACATGCACACCACTGACTTACGTAAGCGCGGAGTGGACGAGATGAAGTTGTACCTGCTCAACGCTTGGCGGGACTCTTATCTCTTTTCCAAACGCGAGCGAGCGGCTCTTGCTTGGACCGAAGCCCTGACACGGGTCGCGGACGACGGCGCACCGGATGACGAGTACATCGCCCTGGCCGAGCAATTCAGCGAGAAAGAGCGGGTGCAACTGACCTTCGCCATCGGCGCGATTAACGTCTGGAACCGGCTTCAAGTCGGCTTCCACGTCGCCCACCCGCCGCGCGGTGCAGCAATGCATGCCGATGCCGCCTAACGAGCGCCTGGCCGATTTCGAGGCGCAGCGGCCGCGATTGTTGCGCCTCGCATACCGCATGCTGGGTTCACACAGTGAAGCGGAGGATGTGATCCAAGACGCTTGGCCGCGCTGGAGCTCTGTAACCGGCGAGGTCGACGTGCCGGCGGCATACCTCACCCGGATCGTGACTCGTCTGTGCCTCGACCAGCTCAAATCGGCACGGGCACGGCGCGAGGAGTATGTCGGCCCCTGGTTGCCCGACCCGCTTATGCAGCATGCTGGCGAGGAGGCAGTCGCCGACGACGTCACTCTGACGCTCATGATGGCGATGGAGCGGCTTTCCCCTCTCGAGCGCGCTGCCTTCCTGTTGCATGACATCTTCGACACGCCGTTAGACGAGGTAGCGGCAATACTTGAGCGCGAGCCCGCAGCGGTTCGCCAGCTTGCGTCGCGCGCACGCCGCCACCTGCGTGAGGCACGACCGCGCTATACGCTATCGCCGCAAGGAGCGGCGGATCTCGTGCGCGCTTTTCATGAGGCCAGCACGAAGGGCGATATCGAAGCCTTGAGTGGAATTCTTTCCGACCAGGTTACGGTCTTTTCCGACGGCGGCGGCAAGATCCTCGCTTTCCGCAATGTCGTCCGAGGAATGGATCGGGTGCTCCGCCTGTTCCGAGGGCTGGCGCGCAAGGCGGCGTACCGGCCGAAATTGCTTGCGACCGTGATGATCGACGGCCTTCCCGGCTTCGTCAGCATCGATCGCGGGGCGGCTCTGCAGACTACGGCGATCGAAGTCCGCGACGGAAAGATCACCGCTCTCTATATCGTGCGCAACCCAGACAAGCTGCGGCACGTCCATGCGATGCTGGCCGAAGGACGGGAGGGATAAGACCCAAGAAGCGAAGTGAGGGGTGGTCGTCCGCTAAGGACCCGTTCCGCCCCGAAGCCGAGCTCAGCTGCTCGTCAATGTCACCCTTTCGCGGCTCTCGCTCATTCGATAGCTAGGGGATCCGCACATCCAGTTTCAGGACCGCCGTATGTCTTCCGACTTCGCAACGTTTGCTGCTCTTCACGTCGCTGGCGATCCTCTCGTTCTTTACAACATTTGGGACCCTGGCAGCGCCAAAGCTGTCGCAGGGGCCGGAGCCAAAGCTCTGGCGACGGGTAGCCATCCAGTTGGGGACGCGAGCGGGTTTGGCGACGGTCAGAGAGTGCCGCTGAGTTACGTGTTCGACAATGCGCGCCGGATCATTGCAGCTACGGACCTTCCCCTCACCGTAGACTTCGAAGGAGCATACTCGACTGACCCGGAAGAAGGCGCCGCCAACGTCGCCCGCCTGAAAGAGACGGGGGTGGTTGGCTGCAACCTGAAAGATCAGGTCATCGGAGGTGAAGGTCTCCACCCTATAGGAGACCAGGTCGACAGGATCACTTCCATCCGGAGTAAGGTCGGCGAGGACTTCTTCATCAACGCCAGGACCGACCTGATGCTCAAGGCGAAGGTGCACGACGAGGCTTTGGTAGACCAGATCATCGAGCGCGGGCAAGCCTTCGCCGATGCCGGTGCAAGCGGGTTATTTGTGCCGCGCCTTTCAGACCCGAGGCACGTTGAGCGAGTGGTCCGCGAGGTTCCGCTGCCTTTGAACCTCATTGCCTTTCCCGGAGCCCCCTCAAAGCAGGAATGGGCGGCCGCTGGCGTCGCCCGGATCAGCCACGGCCCATTCCCTTTCAGAACGCTGATGGAGCAGCTTCAGGCTAACGCGAAGGAGGCCTTCGCTTGAGCCATCAAGCATGAGGGATCTGCTCCGTGCTGGCGACAAGCCTCCGAACGGCCTGAGCAAATCGCAGCTTCAGATTAAGCCCGCTCGCAAGCTGCCCGTCCGCTATCGGCCCAAGACATGCCGCTCCAGCCGAGCCCATTCTCTCGCTTAGCCATTCAGGCCGAGGAGTAAGAGCACGGGCTAATCACAGTATGATCCTAGCGTGCAGGAGCGCGCTCCCTGGGGATTACAGCGAAGACGCCCTGTTGCTCGCCGAGCGAACAGAGATCTGATCTTGAGGCGGTCCTTCAGCTCGTCTGAAGGACCGCTTCGCGGACGACAGCATCATCCAGTACACGACCTATAGTGGGTGGAAGCGGACGTTCCCGAGCGTTTGGCTGTCACATCGCGTGGTGCCGAGCAATCTCTTCTGGGCTGAGGCGGAGGAACCGTGCCGCGTTGTTGTAGAGAATGTCGCGCTTTTCTGTGCTGGTGAGGAAAGGCGCCTCCTCGATCACGCTGATGGCAGGCTCAATGACACCGGGCCAGATCATTTGATCCGAACCGAACATGATCCGGTCCGCATATCCGGCGTCAACGATCTCTTGCAGGAAGCGGTAAAATGCCGCCCGCGGCTCTGTGTAGATAATCCCTCCAAGATCGACATAGACTTGCGGGTGACTGAACATCAGCGCGCGCAGTTGGTCGGCCATCGGATAGCCCGCGTGCATGATGTAAAGGCGAAGCCGCGGGTGCCGGACGAGCACCTCCTCAAGCAAGAGCGGATTGCCAAGCGCTGCCCGATAGCCGTTGTCGCCATAGGGTGTGCCCGGAGCAGCTGACCCCATGTGAATCGCGACCGGGATGTCCAGTTCTTCAGCAAGTGCCCAATATGGTTCGAGACGCGGATCAGTTACGACCACCCCTTCGTACTGCGCGTTGATTTCACCGAGCACGCGAAGCTCTCCACTGGCGTGGAGGCTCCGGAGCTGCGCAACTGATTTCGGTTCCACGTATCGGCAGCAAGGAGTTCCCGGCAGCCGAAAGTCGATGCCGGGAATGATGCGACGCGGCGCAGCGGCTCGCCATACCCGCATTAGTCCGGGCTCACCGCTGACCATGCCAATGATGTTATGCCGCTCCATGATCGCAACCGTTTCCCGCATCACCTGCTCGTCGCTGTCCAGCGCCGGAATGGGGTTCGCGCAAGGCGGGTCGATGTTCATGGCCATTCCCGCCTCGACCCCGTTCTGCGGATCAGACCGGGGCATGACAAGGAAAGGCGCACACAGCGCCATAGGATTGTCGCCGTATTGGCTTACGTGCCGCGCGTGAAGATGCATGTCGATAATTGGCAGGCGCTCGGCCGCTGCGGTCGTTCCGGTCACAAGCAAGAGACAGGCTGCAAATGCGAATCTGATCATCCGCTTCCTTCCGATTGAGCAGTTCGCATAGCATCCAACCAGGGAAATGTCCGCTGTTGGTCGGCTCCCGCCAGTCCGCTTTTCCGCGCCATAAGTCCGAAAGCTGCCGTCCGCTTACGGCCCAGGAGCCGCCAGGCTGCTCATGGCTGAGCCGCCGGGCAGCTAAGCGCCCAACTCCGGCGGATTCGCTAGCAGTGAGGACCGCTAAGAAGCGGACACCGGTGCTGGCGAGGCCAAGTTAGCCAGAAGTCCGTCGGGAGATCCGCCGGACACGCCGAAGGGTACGCCGACTTCGGCTCGGTTCGATGTCAGCAACGCACATGACGAAAGTGCCCCGCCGTGCAAGGCAGCACGGCGGGGCACCTGGCTTCTGAAACTCAGAAGTGGATCGACGCCGAGACCTTCACGCTGTTGCTGTCGAAGGTTTTCGAGAAGCTGCCGGTGTATCCCAGCTCGAGATCAACCACGCCTCCCGAATAACGAACGCCCGCCTCGAGTTCTGCAGCGCTCCTGGCAATCGGCAGGCCGGTGATCGTTCCCCCGGCCGAGTTGCCGGTGAAGGCGATCGTCGCCTCGGACATGCGGTCGCCCCAGGCGCGCCGATATGCGCCCGAGAGATACGGCGCGACGCCGCCGACCGGGTTGGCTGCGAGACGAAGACCAAGATCGGCGAACGTCACGTCACGGTCCAGGCCGTCGACAGTCAGCGCCGTCGCGCCGCCGACCTCGGTGAACCGGTCCATGTCCAGCGAGACGTGATTGAGCCCAGCGAAAGGCTCGATCGAAGCGACACCCATCGGAAGCGCATAGCCGATTTCGCCGTAGTACGAGGTGTACTCTCCTTCGAACGCGCTGCTGACGGTCGCCGAGATCGTGCCCAGCCTCGTGTTGCGGCTGGCAGCCCCATCGATCCAGCCGAACTGCACGCCGGCGCGGGCCGACAGGCCCATCGTGCTCGCATAAGATGCCTGTGCCAGCGCGAACTTCACGTCGCTGTCGCTGATCTGGCTCCGGTCCGGGTCCTGCCAGAGCTTGCCCAGCCCAACCGTGAAGTCGAACCCATCGGCGGCGTAGCCCAGACCGCCAGCCGCGCCGGCGTTGTCGGTTTTGAAGCCCGTGACACCGTCGCTGCCTGAAGCGCTAAGCTCACCTGCAAGGCCTGTACCCCAGACGAAGGCTCCGACAGCCGCTTGCGGCTGCGGTGCGGCCTGGCGGCGCAACATGTAGGCGGTCTCGACCAGCGATGCACCGTAGGTCGGATACACGCCGCCGGTGAGCGTCTCGAAGTTGGTAGCCACCTGATCACGAGCGAGGACGAGCGTGGCGTCGTACAGGGGCGTACCGAACTCGAGGCCCTCTATGAGGGCGCCAACGGTAGCCTGGTTCGGCGTGGCAGCATAAGTCGAGAAGTCGATGTCGTTGCGGCTTAGCCGCAGCGAGACGGTATCGACCGTGTAGCTGAGCAGCGGCACGAGATAGGCGAGGTTGGTCTGCACTTCGCCGAATTGGCCGGAGATGCCGTTCTCGGCCGTAAGGATCGTGTAATCGGTGGCCGGCCCGTAGAGTCCGCTCTCCGCCAGCACGTTCACCGTGGCATTGCCGAGCGTTGCCGTGCCAGTGACGTTGGTACGGTCGGAGTTGCCGGCCGGATCGACCTCGACTTCGTAAACCGAGGCAGCGGTGAGCGTCAGGTCGCCGACAAACGTGATGGTGTCGATCGAGTTACCCGGCGCGAGTGTACCGCCGCTCACCGTCGTGCTGCCGAGCGTACCCGCGCCGCCGAGAGTTCCGCCGTCGTTGACGAGGAAGTTCGCGTTGGAGAAGTCGCCGTTGACCGAAAGCGTGCCGCCATCGACCTGCCCGGTGCCGGTGAACCCGGTGCCATCGCCGTTGAGCTTGAGGTCGCCCGAGCCGTCCTTCAAGAGGGTCCCGGTGCCGGTAACCGCACCAGCGAACACGCTGTCGGCGGTCTGCTGGACGGTGAGGTCTGTATCACCAAGGAGCAGGGTGCCGCCCGTCCCCGATAGCTCGGCGATCGTCTGTTCCCCGCTCTCAATCTGGGACAGGTCGAATGTGCCGCCCTCGGAAAGGTCGAGCTGCGTGTCTTCCGCGAGCTGACCGGCAAAAGCGATCGCGCCAGCGTTGATCGTCGTGGTGCCCCCGAAATCATAGAGGCCGCTGAAGGTCAGCGTGCCGGCGCCGAACTTGTTCAGCGTACCCGAACCCGAGAAGTCGCCGAGGAACTCGTAGTTGTCGGACCGGTCGAAATTGAACACGCCGTTGTTGACGATGCTGCCGACATAAGTCCCTGCGGTTCCGCCGAGGCCAAGGGTGAAGAACCCGTCGCCCTGGGTTACGACGTCGCTATCGAGGGATCCAGACAGGATCACGCCGCCGTTCGCGATCACCGTGTCACCGGTGTACGTCAGCGAGTTGCCGGTCACCTCGTACACCGCTTCCCCGATGAGCGTGACCCCTCCGGACCCGGAGATCGCCAGTTCGTCGATTTCTACGTGATCGAAATTCAGGACAAGCGTGCCGTCGTTGAGAACATCGGAGGTCAGGATCGGGGAGGTGACCTGCGCGTCCACCGTGACTTCATTGACCTGCAGCGACGCTCCCTCAAGGATTGCGACCTGTTCGAAGTCCCCAACGTAGCTGGCGGTCGTCCAGTAGCCCGTGGCTACGCGCAAGGTCTCGAAGTTCTCAGCACTTCCGATGACCTGCGTGGAGGTGAGCCCAAGAACGTCGCCCTCCAGGATCAGGATGTCGGTACCATCTCCGGCGTCGATGGTACCCACAACCGAGCTGCCGGTGCGCAAGGTCACGCTGTCATCGTACTCAGCGAGCTGGACAGCCACTCCTCCAGCACCGTGCAACGAGCCCGAATTGATCAGCGTCGTCTGCGAGGCGGAGACAACTGCAGGGCCGGATTCGCCAGTGATCGAGCCGCTGTTGTTCAACGTCACTGCACCAAGCGCACCGCTGTCGACGCCGATGCTTTCCCCGGTGACGGTTCCGGTGTTAGCGAGCGAGAACGCGCCGCTGAAATAGGCTTCGATACCTGCCGCGGCGCCATTGATGGTGCCGCTGTTGACCAGCGTTGCGGCTGCCATATCGCTGCCGAACGCGACGCCGCTGGCCAAGCTGCCGGTTCCACTGATGGTGCCGCTGTTGACCACACTGGCGGTCAATCCGCTGCGCTCCTCGCTGTCGAGAGCAGTTCCCTGGACCAGGACGCCGCCGGCGACGCCGGTGATATCGCCGTCGTTGACGACGTCGCCGCCGCCCGAGAGGATCACACCGAAACGCTGACCGGCGATCTCGCCCCCTGCCTCGTTGGTCACGAGCGCGCTGTAGTCCTCCTTCGCCTGGTCGGCGTAGGCGTACATCGAGATGCCGTCGGCGAAATCCCAGTTCGCACCCAGGATCGTGCCGCTGTTGGTTACGCTGCCGCCGCCGATCAGGCGGACGCCGTCGTTGCTGTCGCCGGCGATCGTACCGCTATTGACGACCACCGTGCCGATCGCTTGCCCAACCAGCGTGTCGGTCGCGCTGTCGTATACGTATGCAGTGGTGATACCCGCACCCGCACCGGAAATGGTGCCCGAGTTATCGACGCTCGATCCTGCCGTGGCGATGGTGATCCCCGCGTCCGGCGGCGCGCCGAAGCCGTCGTAAGAGCCGTTGCCACGGATAGTCCCGGCGTTGATGATGCTCATCGTGCCGCTCGATCCGCCGTAGATGCCGGAGGTGCCGCCTTCGATCACGCCCGACTGCTCGTTGGTGATCGTGAGGTCAGCGAGCGAACCCTGGCTGACCGCTTCGGCGAACGCGCTGGTGATCGTGCCGCTGTTGACTAGGGTCGCGGCCGCCATGTCGCTGCCGAAGGCGACACCCTGCCCACCTGTGTAGGTGCCTCCAAAGCTGCCGGTTCCACTGATGGTGCCGCTGTTGACCACACTGGCGGTCAATCCGCTGCGCTCCTCGCTGTCGAGAGCAGTTCCCTGGACCAGGACGCCGCCGGCGACGCCGGTGATATCGCCGTCGTTGACGACGTCGCCGCCGCCCGAGAGGATCACACCGAAACGCTGACCGGCGATCTCGCCCCCTGCCTCGTTGGTCACGAGCGCGCTGTAGTCCTCCTTCGCCTGGTCGGCGTAGGCGTACATCGAGATGCCGTCGGCGAAATCCCAGTTCGCACCCAGGATCGTGCCGCTGTTGGTTACGCTGCCGCCGCCGATCAGGCGGACGCCGTCGTTGCTGTCGCCCGCGATCGTACCGTTATTGACGACCACCGTGCCGATCGCTTGCCCGACCAGCATGTCGGCCGCGCTGTCGTATACGTATGCAGTGGTGATACCCGCACCCGCACCAGAAATGCTGCCCGAATTATCGACGCTCGATCCTGCCGTGGCGATCGTGACACCCGCCTCCGGCGGCGCGCCGAAGCCGTCGTAGAAGCCGTTGCCACGCACGCGGGCGCCTGTTTCAACCGTCAGATCCAGTGCGCCTTGTTCGGCATAGACCCCAATCCTATCGCCCTCGACGATCTCTCCGTTCTCGATCACGATGACCTGCCCTTCCGGCGTGTCGACGTGTATCCCAAATGCATCCTGAGCGGCGGCGGGCAGATGAGTTTGCCAGACGCACAGTCCGGCGACGGCGCTGGTTGCGAGCAGGCGAGATTTTGCAGAAAGCGACATTTTGATGGTCCCCCATGACGAGGGAGATCAGCCCCCCGTCGCGTTAAGTCGAGGCGCCGCTCCTGCCGCGGCGCGAAGCTCGCGTCGTCTCTCAAATGGTATACCCAAGACGATTTTCGCTCTGGACTTCGGGCGCAGCAGATTGTTTTAACAACGCGAACTGCTGGGGGGCGCGCCTTGAGAGCTGCTGAGGGAAACCTTTGCCATACCGTTGAACTTTTCGATGATGCGGCGCTGGGACTGGCGGGGTGGGACCGTGCGATCGAGTCCTTCGCGACCACCTTGAACTCACGTAATGGCCAGCTGATCGGCATTGGTAGCCGATCTACGCTACCGTACAATCTCATGACCAATATGCCGCCGGAAGCTGCGGTTGAATTTCAAGAAGCGGGCGGCGCAGACCCGTGGATAAACTCGCGAGTGCGCTTGGGTGTCGCTGCCCCCGAACTGGCGATCTTAGACGATCGCGATTTCACCCTTGAGCAGGATCGGCAACGATCGCCTGAGTTTGGCGAGTGGATCGACAGGTACGCGATCGGCTACACCTGCATCACGAACCTGCTCAAGCACGACGATCTTGTAGTCGGCGCCGCAATCTTCCGCGACGCTTCGCAGGACCCGATGACGGCGCAGGAGAAGCGTGCCTTCGCGCATCTCGCAGGCGCTCTACGCCGATCCATCAGGCTGCAGATCGCCCTCGAAGGTCAGCAAGCAAGTATACTCGCCGGCACCTTCGACGCCATGGATGCGCATGCGTTCATATGCACCAGTGAGGGCAAGATCCTTGGCATGTCGGCACCGGCCGAACAGTTGGTGAGCGAGGGTCGGTGGTTAACAGCCCGAAACGGCCAACTTGCCGCAGCTCAGTTGTCCTCGCAGGAGAGCCTATTTTCGGCTCTATCGTCCGTGAGTGGCGCAAACGATCAGGATGCGGTGGTGGTGCGCGACGACCTTGGTATTCCTCTCTACTTGGAGGTGCTGCGGCTTCCCGCCAGACACGCGCTGCCGTTCCGAGCAAACGTGCTTCTCATTGCCCGACCGCCGCGCCAACGCGACGCGCTAGTGATGTCACTCGGGAGGGAACTTTTCGCTCTAACCCCGACTGAGGCGCTCATCGCAAGCTACTTAGCACAGGGGAAGTCGCCGCAGCGCATTGCCGACTTGTGTGGCATCTCCACTGGAACTGTACGCACCCACCTGAAGCGTATATTCGATAAGACAGGCGCGCGCGGCCAAGTGGAACTGGTTTCACTGATCACATCGCACCTCTGAATGAGCGCGCCTGAAATGAGCGTGTGGACAAGCAACCCGGATGAAGTCTCGACCTTGATCACCGCGCGCGCACTTCGCTCGCCCCGCCCCCTGCTAGTTGCTCTCGATGGCCGGAGTGGCGCGGGCAAGTCGACACTGGCGCTGATGCTTGCGGACAGGCTCGGTGCTGCCTTGATCGAGGGAGACGACTTCTATGCTGGCGGCGCTGCGCTCCGAAGCGATGGTCCAGAGTCGCGCGCCGCCGCCTGTATCGATTGGACGCGCCAGCGCTCCATACTGGAGGCGTTGGCGGCGGGGCGTGACGCCGCTTGGCGGGCCTTTGATTGGGACGCCTTTGACGGACGGCTGCGCAACGAGCTAACGACTGTCGAAGCAAAGTCTATCGTGATCTTGGAAGGTGTCTACGCAGCACGCCCGGAGCTAAGTGATTTGCTGAATGTGCGAGTGCTGCTCCTCGTGCCCGACGCAGTTCGCGAGGCCCGACTGGCCACTAGGGAGGGACAGATCGGACGCTGGGAGCGGCAGTGGCATGAAGCGGAGGAGTTCTACTTCACGAAGGTTATGCCCAGCGCGTGTTTCGATATCGTCCTGGAAACAAGTTGCAGCGGTTGATGTTCGTCCACGCAGACCGCGCATACGCTGCGAAAAAGCTGAGCGGGGCGCGTCGAGCTGCCCAAGCAGATGGTCGCCAGATCGTGCAGCCCAAAGACGTCCAAGGCGATCGGGGTGACTTCCTCGGGCCCCGCAAGTCAGCGCCGCGCTTCTCACCTCCCGCTCCGGTCCGCGCAAGTCCCTCGTTGCAGGGGAGTTCGGTCTGCGCTTCTACGCAGGCGTGCCCCTCACGACGGCCGATGGTCACAACCTCGGGACTTTGCGAGTCATCGACAAGGAGCCCAGGCCGATCGACGAGGCCCAGATCGAGGATCTTAAGGACCTTGCCTCGGGTCGAGGGACCATCGAAGTCGGCTATTCGGTGAAGGACGGTGGTCACCGGCTGAGCGTTCGCGATGGGGGGAAAGGCCTGCCGGCCGAGCTCAGCCTGGCCGAGGCAAGGGCCAGCCTCGGCATGCGCGTGGTCAGCGTGCTGGTCAGCGAACGAATATTCGGCGGGGACTCGTAACTTGCGGCGGCCGACGCAGATTGACACTCATGGTTTTGGTGGCGGTTCGTGCCTCTACATTGGGGAGCGTCATTTCAGGCTGGCGTCAGCCTTCGCACGCAGGCAGATCATCTCTCAAGAAGAAGGGGAGAGCGTGGATGAGGGGCTTCTGGGCAGGGTTGGCTTTGACGGTTTTAGCGGCCCCGGCTGCGGCCGAGATCAAGCAAGCGGCAACGACCGGCGGCACTGTCGAAGGCGAATCTGCAAACGGCCTGTCCATGTTCAAGGGCATCCCGTTCGCCGCGCCGCCCGCGGGTGCCAACCGCTGGCGCGCGCCGCAGCCGGTGATCCCTTGGGTCGGCGTGCGCCGCACGGTCGAGTTCGGCCCCGCCTGCATGCAGGGCGAGACGCTGGCCCGGCAGATGGGTTCAACAGCCCCGCTCAGCGAGGACTGCCTCTACATCGACGTGTGGACGCCGGCCGGCGCAGCCACGGACAAGCTGCCCGTCATCGCCTGGATTCACGGCGGCGGCTTCAACTCGGGCATGAGCAGCGTGCCGCTTTATGACGGGGCGAACCTTGCTCGGCAGGGCATTGTGTTCGTCTCGATCAACTACCGCCTCGGGCCGTTCGGCTTCCTAGCCACGCCCGAGCTCAGCGCGGAAGGCGGTCAAGGTTCGGGCAACTACGGTCTGCTCGATCAGATCAGGGGTCTCGAGTGGGTGCGGGACAACGTCGCGAACTTCGGCGGCGATCCTACCAACGTCACGATGATGGGGCACTCGGCCGGGGGGCAGGCGGTGAGCAATCTCGCAGCGTCGCCGCTCGCCCGAGGTCTGTTCCACAAAGTCATCGCCGAAAGCGGCTCAAGCTTCCAGCCGGTGCAGACTTCCGCGCCCTGGGGCGGAGCAATTATCGCCGCGCTTCCGTTCGCTGAAGCGGGCGGCAAAGCTTGGCTCGAGCGGCTCGGCGTGCGCACGCTTGCCGAGGCCCGCGCATTTCCGGCGGCCGCGCTCGACGAAGCGCAACGAGCACAAGGATCTCCGCGCTTCGCTCCGGTGGCTGACGGAAACCTTATCCCGGGGGATCATTACGAACTCTGGAAATCCAAGAAGTTCAACGACGTGCCGGTGCTGCTCGGCGCCAACTCGTTTGAAGCCCCCTCTCGTACGCACATCACTCCCGCCGCGTTCGAGCAGATGGTGCGCACCAACTACGGCGACCGCGCCGAGGCGGTCTTGCGAGCCTACCCGCACGCAACCGATGCCGAGGCCCAGCGCTCGACCGGAATGCTGAACAGCGACAGCACCTTCCTGTGGCCCGCTTACACGTGGGCGCGGCTGCAGAGCGGGAACGGCAAGGCGCCGGTCTTCACCTACTGGTTTCATCGGCCGACCGCACAGAGCCCGGACGGTTCAGCTCACGGCGCTGAAGTGGCGCTGGTGTTTGGCAACGAGGACGCGCGGCGCACCGCCTGGACCGCAGAGGACCGCGCGCTCAGCCGCCAGTTGCAGAGCTATTGGATCAACTTTGCCAAGACCGGCAATCCCAACGGCGCTGGCCTGCCGCTGTGGCCACAATTCGCCGCAGGACGCGAGACGGTAATGCAGCTCGGCGCTGAGGCCAAGCCGATCCCGCTTCCCGGAGCTCAGCGGCTAGCGGCACTCGACGAGTACTTCGCCTGGCGGCGCGGCATGTAGCGCAAGCTTGATAAGGTAGCTGAAGCGTTCGAGGCACTTTGGCTGAGCCTTGAGGGTGAACTCCAGCTCAGGCCCGGTTCAGTACGCGACACGCAAAGTATGTCTCAAGGCCGGCTGCACGGGACCGAATGATTGCCTAAACATCCCTCACTGGTCGCTGCACTAGCAGCGCTGGGCCTCACCTTACCGGTTCAGGCGACGGTAGCGCCGCCCACACTCGAACAGATCATCATGATGGACAAGCGGGAAGGTCTCGAGAACCGCGCCCGCGCTGCGTTCGGCGACATCGCCCTGATCGAAAAGCTGCGGGATTGGCGGAGGACCTGGGGGTTCATCCTCGTCGGAGAAGAAGGATCTCAAAGGCCGCCAAGGTTGCTGATCAAAGACGAATACGGCTGGTACGAGATGCGCTCAGGGGAGACCAAGCGGCTCTCGGTTGAGCTCGGCCTGGAGATCAACCGGCTCCTCCACAGGCAAGAGCTTTGGGCGGAGGACACCTACGATCATGCTGCGAAGTGTGAGGGGACGTCGCGATTGTTCGTGATCATGCACGCCGGGCAGGACAAGTTCGGCCGCCTCGGCTGCGGGGTAGATGGCCTCGCTGCGCGACTGGCGCGAACCGCCGAAAAGGGTCGAGTACTCTCAGGGGAACCGCAAACCACCGCTCCCCGGCAGCAAGAGCGTCGGCGTCCATCGGGGGCGTCTCCCGACTATTTCCAGGCCTCAAATGCGGTCTCGGGGCAGCTGTTCGATATGGCCGCCGCCTGGGAGCGCAAGACCTTGGCGGGATTCGTCGACCCTTACGCTCCGGACGTTGTCCTGGAAGGCCCATTTGGCACCCACCGGGGGCGCAAGATGGTTGTGGACTGGGCGCGGCACCTACAGGACTGGGATGCACCCTATTCCGAAGCGGACAGACGTCTGAGGGTGGAGCGGATCGTAAGCACGAACCAACAGGCGAAGCACGTCTTTTACACGACTCATGAGCTGCGTTGGGAGGAAGATGGCATACCGGTGCGGCAGACATTCAGCACCATGTGGCGCAACCATGGCGGCCTGTGGCTGATCGCCCACGAGAAGATGAGCGACGTGAAGCCGGTTACTGAAGACCGCATCCCCTGGTAAAGCGGCCACTCGCCGTTCACGTGGTTTCGCCGCTCAGCCGCCGAACGGCGGAGGCCGAGATGCGCCCGGGCGCAGGCGTCGTGAATGAACTGCCCATGCTGTTGCAATCCGCATGTGCGCTGATTGAATTGAAGCCGATCGACAGGGTCGCCGGGCGCCGCTCCGTCACCAGCGGCTCACCGCCGATGCTCTCGATGCGCCAACGGCCGGCAAGCTCCGGGTGTGGTTCGTGAGGCCTGGTGAGCACGGCACGGGTGCCGTCGCGCGCAACCAGGAGCAGCGTGTTGCCGTGTCGCTCCCAACGGCTCAGCTGATCGATGAAGGCGCCCAGCTGGCGCTCGCTCTCGGCCGCGGCTTCGCGCGCTGCAGCCGAACCGCTGGCCAGTTCGGCGGATCCAGCGCACTTACCCGTGCGGATCGACTCGAGCCGGGTGACGGAGATATCTGCGCCCTCGAGGCGGTAGAGCGCCGGGTACCCGCCGCCGCAGCCGGCGCCAAGGTTCAGGAAGCCGCCGCCGCTGAACCCGATCCAGGCATCGAAGCGACGATAGTCTGCTTCTCCCAGCTGTCCGACCTTCCACTGACCGCCCAGTGGATCGATCCGTCGCAAAAAGGTGCCGTCGTCGGCGATCTCGGCGGTGATGCGCGGCGTCGGGGCCGCGGTCTCCGGCGGCGCGGTGGTGTCTGCAGGGGCTGTGCAGGCGGCGAGAGGCAGCAAGACAAGCATGAGAACGGCGGAGCGCCTTGCGGAAAAACGGCCGAGGCACCGAACGGCTCCGACGACCTTGTCGTCGCGGGCAGACTGCAGGATCAGGCGCCGCAAGCCGCGTCCGCTGCTGAGGAACCTGACTCCAGCTTATACCGTTGATCGGCCGTGATCGGCCGCGCCTCTGCACTGCTCGCTGCACTTCTTGCGCCCGCATGTGTAGCCTCTACGGCTCCAGGCGACCCATCTTTGGTGCAAGAGAGGCACCTGCCCACCGCCTCTCGCCTGTCCGCCGCCGGTTTTCTTACGATCGACGAAGTACCACCCTCGCCTTGGCCCGATGATCCGCCTCCAGAACCCCGGGCGGTAGACGGCCTAGCGCGCGATACGAGCTCCGCCGATCCGGAGGTGAGGGCGAGAGCTTGGGAAAGTGCGAATGGCTCTCCCGCATTCCAGCAGGAACTTCAGCGGCTGATGCAGGTCCTCGCGGCTCGAGAGGCGGAAAACTTCGTAGAGCTGCGCATAGTGCGCGAGCCCGAAGTGGCAGCCGAGGTTTGGTTCAAGCACGACGCAGTAGCGACGCTTGCGCGCTACACTTCCAATCCATTGTTCCGCCCTCACGAAGGCGGCGTCAGCCGCGCCGAACAGGAGCATCTTCGATCGCTGTGGGCCGGCCGGATGGACGGAGGCGATGTCATCAACATGCTGGCGATCGATCCGATCACCGGCATGCTTGAGATCGGGTCAGCGGTTGAGGAGGCCGAGTTCCGGAGGATTGCCGCGGAACGTGGCTGGGAGCTCGGCCCGAGTTTGAAGCTGATATTCCCGCAGCCGCGGCCGCCAGCGTTCGCGGAGCCTTCACTGGCCCGGCACGTTCGAGTTTTTCCACGCGAGAGCAAAGCCAAGGGCATTCAGCTGACCGGTGGATACAGCGGGCGCATCGTTCTCGAGGACGGTTGTTTTCGGCTACAGCCTCGTCGGTCGGACGAGCGTGGCCCTCTCGTCTTGTTCGGCCGGCAAACGCAGCTCGGCCTCGACGATCAAGGGTATTTGGTCGTGTCGAGCGAGGACGAGAGCCGGCGCTACAGGATCGGGGAGATCGGCTCCTGGCCAGGGCCAAACTCTATCGACGACTCCGACCCAGACGTGCGAGAACTCCGTCAGCATTGCGGCGGCGATCCGATCACGAATGTTGCCGAGCCGCAAAGTGAGCGTCTCTTCAGCCTTCCCTCGCCCGAGTGGGTCGCCGACTACGCACGAGCAAACTCATTGTCGTACCGGCAGGCTTGGCAACAAGTGCTCGGCTGCATGAAGCGGGAGGAACGGCGGGGTCGGGGAGGATTGAGCGCCCGGGACATGTGCATCCGGCAGTTCAACTAACCGATCCTTCTCCGCGCGGTTCGCTTCGCTCTGCAGCGGGTGTGCCTCTGGTGCCTCATCGGAACCCCCGTTCAGAGATCCCGGAAACGAAGGGTGTCCGTCACGGACAGCCGACGCAAATCCAAAGTGCTTGTTGGTTGCTCAGGTATGGAATTTGTCGATCTACGGCAGTGCTAGCGCAGAGAACCCACTAAGGCAGGTCGCGCCATACATTGCGTGACACTGTGTCGGGCGATCTCGCTGAATAGAAAATGGGCGGACGTACAACCCCGCTCTCCGGCCGTCAGTCGCTCTGCTTTCTTTTCGCAGCTCCGCGACCGGCGGTCGCCGACGGAATGCCCCCTAAACCGGGTTTGGAACTCGCACAGCACCATCGTGAGAGTGCAGAGCGAGGGCTGCAACGCCGGGCGGCCACTTCAACATTCATGGTTGTTGGAAGCGCCCTCTTGGCGCGAGAACAAGCGGATCGCAGATTGCCAGAGTATCCCCAAGGCAGCTTCGGCCACCGCCCCAATGAAAGCGCCAGCGGCAATGTCGGTCGGGTAGTGAGCGCAGCCAGGAACGCGCGCGAGAGCGACCAGGCCCGCACCTCGGATCACGGCTTGCCGATGCTCCGGGTACTCTGCGGAAAACGCACGCGCTACCGCGACAGCGCCTGCCGTATGACCCGAGGGAAAGCTGGACTGCTCCTTGCGTTCGTCACGGCCGGGGCGCGGTTCCTGCTCGGCTTCCGTTCTTGCATGGCGGGGCCGCGAACGGATGATCCTTTCCTTGATCATGTCCTTTGCACTGGTCGCCGCCTCGTGCGCGAGGAGCATGCGTGCACCTGCGCGCGCCATGCGCGGATCTGAACGAAGTAGCCCGGCGGCGAGCATTCCCCCTGCGAGCAGACGCAGTTGCGGCTGATCTCCCAGCCCGCTGAACCAGGAGAGGATTCTCACCGGGAGAGTGCCCCGATAAGGCAGGAAGACGCTGCGGACTGTCCGGTCCACTTGCAGCAGCGGTTCGGCGGCTTCGCCGAGAAGTTTGTTCCCAGACATTAGCGATAGAACCGAGAGCCGCCACTATGGTGCCCGGTCGGATTATGGCCGGAAACTGGATGATGCGCACGCTGCAAGCAGCGGCACCGGAGGATCGGGTAATCCGTCGCCCTTCTGGCAATGCCCCGCCCGGCGACATCACCAGCCCATATGGGCGGCGCGTCGCTGCCCTCCGGCAGTTCCGCCAGTCCTGTGGGCGCCTCTACCGCGGCCCTGCCGTCAGCACCGGCACCCGGTAGATCGTCATCGCTACGTTGCGCACACCTTCAGGGGTTTGCCATGCTGCCGCATCCGGCGTGACTGCACCCATCGCGCCGACATAGAGGATCTTCCTCTCGGGCCCCGCAAAAGCAAGTGTGATAGCGCGGCGGGGCACGGGCACGAGGCCGAGCTCCGCGCCGTCTTCGGCGAAGACGTAGATGCCCGCATCGCCGGTGACGTAAAGACGACCCTGAGAATCCACCGCCATGCCGTCGCCGCCGAAGCCCTGGGTATCCTGCGAAAGGGTCGCGAAGGTCCGCTTGTTCGACGGCGTACCGTCCTCCGCGAGATCGAACGCGATCACATCGCGCATGTCGGTGACGTAGAGCGTGTCGCCGTCCGGACTGAGCACAACCCCATTGGTGAACGCCTCGGCATCCATGACCTTAGTTACGTTGCCATTGGCCGTCGTGTGGTAGAGCGCGCCCTGCGTGAAATAGGCCCCGCCGCGGCCGTCTACGATCAGGTCGTTTAGGCGGCCAAGCCCGCTGCCGTCGGCAAACTTGTCCGCTAACACCGTGCGCTCCGGCGTGAGCTGCATGACGGCCGGGGGGCGGTTGCACTCCAGCTTGTTCAACCCAGGATCGGTGCAAGCGCGCTCCACCGCGTAGATGTTGCCTCGGCCATCGACCGACGCCGCTCCGGCGCCGAGCACATAGGGCACTTCGACAAATGCGCGTCCGTCGGCCCACAGCTTCCAGATCGCGTTGCTTTGCTCCTGCGCGAACAGCAGGTGGCCGTCGGCGGCGACTGCCATCCCGTCGGCGGTCATCGGCCCGGACCAGGCGATCCGCCACTCGGCTCCGTCGGCCACCACACCGGGGATGGCTGAAATCTCGGCAGCCTTTTCACCCGGCAGCGTCTGCGCGGCTGCCGGAGCCGCGAGAGACAGAGCTGCGGCCATTATGCTGATACGTTGCAAGATCATTCCACCACCTCTGCCTCGATCGTGTTGTAGTCGCCGTCGAAACTAGTCCGGTCGTTGTTCCAGTCGATCTGGATCATCCGGTCGAAGCCCGCGTCTCGCAGCCAGGAGACGGTGACGGTCCACGGCTCGCGCAAAGTCAGGGGATCGGTCACCGTCACGTCCGCAACGAGCCGGTCATCTTCGAGCCGGATCCGCTCGAGATAACGCGCCTGTTCGGAGAACGGCGGCGCACCGTGGAAGTAATCGGACGGGTTGCTGACCATTGCGGTCTCGATCACCAGAGTGGAGCCTTCCCAGCGCCCGATCGAAGTTCCGTAGACCGTGGGCCACATATCCGCCTCGGGCGGCATGGCGCGGCCGTCGGTGTAGATGTGGCGGACTTCGTTGTAGGAGTTGGAGATCTGCACCTCTTCCGGTGTGATGAGAAATTGCACCGGCGTCGCGGCGTTCATCATCATCGGAAATCCCCATCCTTGCGCTTTGCGGCCGCGGGCGATCTCGCGCACTTCCGCCCAGCGTCTGCGGCCCTCCTCGTTCCACGGGGCACTCGCACCGGCGAGGTTCATGAAGTTGCGCAATGGTTCGCCTTTTTCGCGCGCCTGGCGGATTGACGGAGCGATACCGCTGATCTCAGTGCCCAAGGTGTACTCGCTGACCCAGTAGCCCGGCCAATAGGGCAGATCGGCGAAGGTCTCGACGCGGCTTGGCGGCGAGCTCTGCCCGGCTGCGGCGCTGCCGCAGACGAGGAGCAGCGCGCCGGCCAGCACGTTTGCGCGGCTCATCCTAGACCTTCCCTCCGATCTTCTTGCCATCCGGTGTCGTGACGTCGAGCACCACCCCGCCAGGGTGGCCGTTGCGCAGCGGGTAGATCGTCACCACGACATCGTTGCCGGCTTTGAGCGTCTTGGGTCGCCAGCCTCGCGCATAGAGGTACATCGGAGCGCCCATCTCGAGGCTCCACTCGACGCTCTTGCCCGATCCGTCTTGCGAAACCACTTGGATGTACGCGTGCGGGTTTGTCCACTGGAACTCGCGAACCTTCCCGGAGACCTTAACCTCCCTGGTGTTGTCGAACATCGCCATGCTGTGATGTGCCTGCGCCGCCGGCGCGAGAAGCGCTAGAACGCAAGCAGCTGCCCAACCCGTAGAAAATCTCATACATCCTCTCCGCGCCCTGTTTGGGTCTGGAGGGATGATGACACCTAAGGACTGCCTCGTCATCATCTGAGATGGAGCTGTCGACATCGCGAACGAGACGCCAACAGCCACATCGCCCCGGAACCGTTGTGGGCGCGGGAACTCCGCTCCAACACTGGGCGGAGCCTGCCTATCACTCGTGGACTGAGCCTGCATCCATGTGGCGAAGTGAATGATCACGTGCCACTGACCCTCTGGGGGCATGACTGGTCGGGCTGGTTGAGCGGGTCTCCAGGCGGTTCCACTGTGGTGTGCCGTTCGCATCCAGAGCTGATGGTCAGCGAAATTGCCGAGCCGTGGCCGTGGAAAGGCGCCCAGACTCGCGCTGGTTAACGGAGCAACCCTTGCGGAATGTTCCGTGTATGTTCTAGCCCGCCTCATGGTCAGATATCGCCTCGAGTCACTCTCTGACGTTGCTCGGCATGGCTACTGGGTAAAGCTGATCTGCGAGTGCGGCCACACAGCTCGGGTGGATCCGTTGAAGCTGCTTGAACGGCTAGCGCGTGCGAGAGCAAGCACCCGGCTCGATCGGCTTAATGAGCGCCTCAAGTGTCAGGAATGTGGGAGCAGAAACTTCAACACCGAACACTGTAGTGGTCCGGAGATCTGGTCCCGCTAACAATCGGAGCTCGAGAAGGCTATTTCGCTAGTTCGTCCTCGCTGGCGTACTTCCCGTTGATCTCCGGTGTGTCGATGGCGGTGAACCCGATCTTCTCGCCGGCGAGCCAGAGTGTGTCACCATTCACAACGCAGTTGCGGCAAACCTCAAGCCCCGAGCGGCTCCCTTGAGACTACTGCAGCTGCGGGATCAGAGAAGTTGAGTAAGCTGTTAGCGCCTGTCGCGGGCAAAACTCCGGCAGCCAAGCCGCCGGCTTCCGCTTTGTCAGCTTTGTGCGAAGGTCGAACTGCCTGGGGCCGCAGAGCCATGCTCTCATGGCAGCGCAGGAATTGCGCATCCGACAGTCATGCTTTCGCTACGGTGGAGTAGAGCCCAGCCGAGTTGGCCTGCCGGACATCCACCACCGCGTCAGCACCGATGGCCGCTCGCTCATCTTTCGTCCTGACGAGCCTCGGAAGATCGTGGTCTCCTGCGTTGCGCGTCGCGCTACTTCGGCCCAGAATTGACGCGTGCCGCGATCAACGCGGCTACCAACAACATTGCTGACTGGGAGAGTCGAAGATGGGCGATCAGTTTCCGAAGGTGAAAGTAGCAGCTGTCCATGCAGCATCGCCCTTTTTGGATCGCGAAGCCGGTGTGGAAAAGACCTGTGCCCTCATCGCCGAAGCCGCAGCTGGTGGAGCCGAACTGATCGTTTTCCCGGAGACGTTCATTCCGGGTTATCCTGTGTGGATATGGACCCACACCCCTGCCCAGGGCTCTGCGTTTTTCATCCGATTGTATGCCAACAGTATCGTGGTGCCGAGCGAAGCAACTGATCGGATCGGGGCCGCGGCCCGAAAGGCCAGCGCGTGGGTGGCGGTCGGCATCTCAGAGCGGGACGGCGGAACGCTCTACAATACGTTGCTTTACTTCGACGATTCCGGCCGCATCGTAGGCAAGCACCGAAAGCTGGTACCTACATGCGTTGAGCGGACGGTGTGGGGCCGTGGGGACGGTTCAGGCCTCAAACTGATCGAGACACCCTTTGGCAAACTGGGTGGGCTGATCTGCTGGGAGCACTCCATGGATCTCGCCCGCTACGCTCTGACCAGCCAAGGCGAGCAGATCCATATCGCCGCCTGGCCAGCCGGTTCCGCAGTGACCCACGACCCAAGTTCCGGAGTGTTCGACGATTTGACCGAGGCCGCTGCACGGCATCACGCGGCAGCGGGCCAGTGCTTCGTCATCAACGTTCAATCGTGCCTCGATGCCGCAACCGTCAAGGATCTCGGCTTCGAAGGGCGGCCGGAAATGGTCCGCGAAGGAGGCGGTTGGACCGCCATCATTGCCCCCACGGGGCAGATCCTTGCCGGCCCCAACCGTGATGATGAAGCCATCCTTCACGCGGAGCTAGATCTCTCGCTGATAGCGCACTTCAAGTACGTCTCGGACGCGGCTGGTCACTACGCCAGGCCAGACGTTCTGCAATTGCTTGTCAACTTCGAGCCGCAGCCGATCATGACGCCCCATTTCGCGGCGGACTTGAGCTCGCACGATATCCAGGGGGCTGGCGCTGGTGAGAAGCGCTCCGAGATCGATCCCCCACACAGCGAGCACCGATCCGGAACGAGAAAACGAGAAACAGCGCCTTGAACGCCCGCTCAAGCCGAGGGGCTGCCGCACCGCTTCTGGCGTAACCGGCCAGTCAGGAATGAGCTCAAGTTCTAGGGGTGTTGAAAAAACGGCCGCTCCAGCCGGCGGTGCGCTCTTCGATATCGAGCTGCCGAACTGTCGCGGCCGAGCAGTGCGTTCCGGCCGTGGGAACGAAGCGTGCTTCCTCCGGTTCACTTTGGATCCGAGGAGAGGAAGCTCCATGCTGGCGATGGATTACCGCGGACCCTACAGAGTGCGGCTGGAGGAAAAACCGATGCCGCGGATCGAGCATCCGCAAGACGCGATCGTACGGGTCACGCGCTCGTGCATCTGCGGATCCGACCTTCACCTCTATCACGGGATGGTTCCGGACACGCGCGTCGGAAGCACGTTCGGGCACGAGTTCACCGGGGTCGTGGAGGAACTCGGCCCCGAAGTGTCGAACCTGCAGGTCGGTGACCACGTCCTCGTGCCGTTCAACATCGCCTGCGGGCAGTGCCACTTCTGCAAGCAGAGCCTGTTCGGCAACTGCCACGAGGTCAATCCGCACGCCACTGCGGTGGGCGGGATCTACGGCTATTCGCACACCGCCGGCGGCTACCAGGGCGGACAGGCCGAATATGTGCGCGTGCCTTACGCGGACGTCGGCCCGATGGTGTTTCCGGACTGGATGGATCCGGACGACGCGGTGCTGCTGACCGACGTGGTTCCCACCGGCTACCAGGCGGCCGAGATGGGAGGGATCCAGAAGGGCGATACCGTCGTCGTGTTCGGGGCCGGCCCGGTCGGCATCATGGCCGCGCGCTGCGCCTGGCTGTTTGGCGCGGGCCGGGTCATCGTCATCGATCACTTCGACTACCGGCTCGAGTTTGTGAAGGCTTACGCGCCGGCCGAAGTGTACAATTTCAAGGAGCTCGACGATGTCGTGACGTTCCTGAAGCACACCACCGACGGCCTGGGCGCCGACGTGGTGATCGACGCCGTCGGCGGGGACGCCAAGGGCAACGCGCTGCACACCCTGTTCGGGAACAAGCTCAAGCTCGAAGCCGGCAGTGCGATCGCGCTGCACTGGGCGATCAACTCGGCCAAGAAGGGCGGCATCGTCTCCATCGTCGGGGTCTATGGGCCGACCGGGAATATGGTGCCCATCGGCAATGTCTTGAACAAAGGGCTTACCATCCGCGCCAACCAGGCGTCGGTTGCCCGCCTGCTGCCCAGGTTGATCGAGCACGTCCGCGCGGGTCACATCGACCCGAAGGCGCTGATTACGCACAGGGTGCCGCTGGAGGACGTCGCGGATGCCTATCACATCTTTGCGGCGAAGCTCGATGGATGCATCAAGCCCGTTCTCGTGCCGGGGGGCGCCTGATGCCGAAGAGGAACGCCATGTCCGAAGCGAGGACCGCCCGCACCCCCGTCGACACGTCGAAGATCGCCGGGTGGGGAGTCGATGCCGATCCGGAGAACGATCCGACCTATCCATACCGCGACCGCAGCCGCGACCACGGGCTGTCGACCGACTGGCAGCGGCCGACCCAGCAGCGCTCCGATGTCGAGGTGCTGCAGTCGATCGAATACAAGCACTTCCCGGCCGTTTACGGCACCACCGTGCCGCCTCGCGGCGTCAGCGGCGCGATCCGCCGAGCCGCTTTCAGGTGGAGCGAATCCCACTGGCTGCATTGGCTGATGCTGATGGGCGCGGACCGGGTGAACGTCGTGGAAGGCCTGGTGGAGGATCTCGCCCGGGGCAAAGTGCCCAACGTCCCCGCGGAAATGGGCGCCCGCGCTGAATGGGAGCACAACCGCCAAGGCTTTCTGACGAAAGCGGCCGTGTTCGCCGGTGTGTCCGCTGGCGTAGTCCTTCTGTTTCGCCGAAGTAAAGGCTAGCGATGAAGGCGGCTCGAGAAGCCCCTCTGGCAGCCCCATGTCCGCCGGGCGCCCGGTTGGCGGACGCATCGGTCCAAAAGCCATCGCGGCTAGCTGCTGACCTCGATCAACTGTACTCCCGTCTCTCGGAATTCGCCCACCACGGTGTCGCCGGTCGTCTGGCGGGCCGAGATGAGGAGCCTTCAGCGGCGAGAGCACGCACAGGCCAAACCGCCAGCGACAATCGAGTCGTACTCAGCCGAGCATCGCCGCCGGTCTGGAGATGTGGGGGTGAGTGTGGGGCTCGCTGACAGGCCAGGGAATAATCCCCGGAAATACAGTGCCTTAGGGAAAGTAATGGCGGAGAGGGTGGGATTCGAACCCACGGTACCCGTGAGGGCACAACGGTTTTCGAGACCGTCCCGTTCGACCACTCCGGCACCTCTCCGCGGCGCGCGTTGGACGCGCATCGGCGTCCGGTCGGCTGGGCGCGGCGGTTAGCGGAAGCGCCGCGGCTTGCCAAGCCCATCGTCGGCCTTTTTGTGGCGTCCCGGGCGGCAATGGCGAAGATCGCTGTGCATTGCGCCGGGGGGAACCTTGTTTCGCCTCTTCGGTAATCTATATCCTGTGCCTATGGACCGCTCCCACTTCTACTCGCCGCAAGCCGGCCGCCGGATCGAAGCTCCGCGCCATGCCGAGGCGCGCTTCGGCATCGGCGACGTCGTCCGCCACAAGCTGTTCGACTTCCGCGGGGTGGTGTTCGACGTCGATCCGGTCTTCGCCAACAGCGAAGACTGGTACGAAGCCATCCCCAAGGAACTGCGGCCGCGGCGCGATCAGCCGTTCTACCACCTGCTCGCCGAGAACGAGGATTCGTCCTACGTTGCCTATGTCAGCCAGCAGAACCTGCTCGAAGACAGCGAAGGGGGGCCGATCGGCCATCCGAGCGTGGACGAGCTGTTCGACGATTTCGCGGACGGCCGCTACCGCCTGCGCCGCAGCCTGACTCACTGAGGTTCGCGTCCACCGCGAACGGGGAATCAGCTCTTCAGCTTCCAGCCGCTCTTGAGAATGCGGTAAGTCAGCACGCCGAGCACCAGGTTGAGCATGCCGACGCCTACGGCGGCGCCGATCACCGCTTCGTTGGTGTTGCCGATGTCGCTCTGCCCGAGGAAGCCGAAGCGGAAGCCGCTGATCATGTAGAAGAACGGGTTCGCCCGGCTGATCGTCTGAAACAGCGGCGAAAGGTTGCTGATCACGTAGAACGTGCCCGAAAGCAGAGCCAGCGGGGTCACGACGAAGTTGGTCACGGCCGCGTTGTGATCGAACTTCTCGCCCCACAGGCTGGTCAGCAGGCCGATCAGCGACAGGAACGTGGATCCCATCAGGCCGAACCAGACGATCGCCCAAGGGTGCGCGGCCTGCATGTCGACGCCAGGCCAGAGCGCCATTGCCAGGGCCAGCGCACCGCCGACCATGACTGCGCGGGTGATCGCCGCGGCGATGATGCCGATCATCAGCTCGGCCTCGCTCAGCGGCGGCATCAGCAGGTCGATGATCGTGCCCTGGATCTTTCCGGCCAGCAGCGAGAAGCTGGAATTGGCGAAGGCGTTCTGCATCATGCCCATCATGATCAGCCCGGGCGCCACGAACGTGGCGAAGTTGACGCCCAGCACCTCGCGCCCGCCGCGGCCCATCGCCACGGAGAAAATCACCAGAAACAGCAGGGTGGTGACCGCCGGAGCCCAGATCGTTTGCGTCTGGACCTTGAGAAAACGGCGGACCTCCTTAATATAGAGACTCCACAGCCCTATCCGGTTGATCCCGGTGATGAGCGGCTGCCCCTTGGGCGCAAACCGGCGTCGCGTGTTCCTGCTTGTTTCGCCAGGTCCCGGCGTGTTCCCGGGCCCGGCAGGCAGCGTGGGTTGGGCTTGATCGGCCATGGGGCGCCGACTATCGGCTGCGCCGCATGCTGGCAAGCGCTGCCAGGCATCGCGCGCGGCTGTTGGGCTACGTTTTGCGATTATTGTAAGGTAACGGATACTCGATGAGCTGGACCGAAGAACGCATCGCCACACTGACCAAGATGTGGGAGGGCGGAGCGACCGCGAGCCAGATCGCCGACGAGCTCGGCGGCGTCTCGCGCAATGCGGTGATCGGCAAGGCCCATCGCCTGGGGCTGAAGTCGCGCCCTTCGCCGGTGAAGGCCAACGAAGTCAAGGACACCGCCAAGAAGGAGGCGGCGGCGCCGCCGATCAAGGCCAAGCCCCGGCCCAAGGCTCCCACGCCCACCCCCGCTCCCTCCAGCACTGAGGCGCAAGAAAGCCCTGCAGCCGCCGCTCCGGCTCCGGCATCCGCGCCCGTGGCGCGGCCCGCCGGCGAAACGCCGAGCCAGCCGCTGCCCGAGCCGCGCGCGGGAATGCCCAAGATCGTGTCCGTCGGTCCCGGCGGATTCCTTCGCCAGGGCCCCGGCGACCAGCAGGCGCCGATCCCGCCGGCTCCGCCGCGCCGCCTGGTCCCGGCCCGGCCGAGCCCGGAGATCGCCGACAAGACAAGCCTGCTCGATCTCAACGATCGCGTGTGCCGCTGGCCGATGGGCCACCCGGGGGAGCCCGACTTCCATTTCTGCGGCGAGAAGGTGAACCCCGGCTTCCCGTACTGCGTCGAGCACTGCGGGCGGGCCTATCAGGCGCAGCTTCCGCGCGGCGCCCGCCGTCCCCCGCCGCCGCTGCCGTTCGGCGGCCCGCGGGTCCGCTAAGGCAGAGAAACCCGAGGCTTAGGAAAGCCCGCTGCCTGCAAGGGCAGCGGGCTTTTTCGTGACCCGCGCCGGCGGAACGTGCCGGTCGACGACGAAAGCCGCCGCGGAGATCAGCAGAGCGCTGAGGCAGAGCACGGCGAAGAACGGCACCAAGCTCCCCTCGCCGAGGTCGATCAGCGCCCCGCCCAGCCCGCTCGCGGCGATCGCGCCGACCCGGCCGACGAAAATGCCGAAGCCGATCCCGGCGGAGCGGCACGACGACGGGTAGCCATACGTCATGATCGCATAGAAACTCGCGATCCCGGCGCTGAAGATCGCAGCCGAGAGCCCGATCAGCGCCACGACCATGTAGCGGTAGCTCTCGCCGGGAACCGCAGGCATTGCCTCCAGTGCGTAGGCCAGCACCAGCAGCGTCAAGAACAAGCTCGCGCTGACGCCGCCGACCACGACGCGCGAACCGAAGCGCTGGACCAGCAGGCCGGCGGCGATGGAGGACGCGATCGAGGTCAGCCCCGCGACCGACACGGCGTAGGACGCCTGCTCGAACGTGAAGCCCTGGGCGGTGAGGAACGTGGTCGACCAGTTGAGGATCCCGTAGGCCACCAGGGTGCCGGCCGCGAAGGCAATGCCGATCCCCAGATTGAGCCGCCGGTTGCTGGCGTCGAACACGCCGACGGCGGCCCCGCCGCGGTCGCTGTGGTGCCGGTCCGGCGCCAGCTCCACATCGCCGCTCAGCACCTTGCCGGCAGCGCGGCGGGCCTCGTCCGGCTTGCCGCGGGCCATCAGGTACGAAGGGCTGTCACGCAGCAGCGCCAGGATGAGGAACACCACCAGGAAGGTGCCGGCCCCGATCGCCACGAACGACCCGCGCCAGCCGAATGCGTCCACCAGCGTGGGGGCGAGCGAGGCCACCACGAGCCCGCCGGCCGGCGTGCCGACCGAAAGCGTGGTCACCCCGACCGAACGCCACCTCTCGGGCAGCCATTCGCCGGCCAGGGTTATCGCATTGGCATAAGCCGATCCGAAGCCCAGCCCGCCGACAAGCCGCCAGGCGGCCATGTCCCACACGCCTTCGGACCAGCTCGCGCCGATCGTGGCGAGGGAGAACACGACCGTCGCCAGCGCCAGGGACCAGCGGCGGCCGATCGTGTCGCCGAGCCATCCCCCGCCCCACGAGCCGAAGCCGAAGCCTACCAAAGCGGCGCTCATCGCGATGCCGAACGTGCCGCGGTCGACGCCGAAGTCCTCGATCACCTTGGGCGCGACGATGCCCAGCAGCTGCGCGTCCATTCCGTCGCAGATCAGCACCAGCAGGCAGATCGCGAACGTCGCCACCGAGAACGCCTTGAGCGGTTCGCGCGAAATCGCCTCGTTGAAACTCATTGTCATGGGTCGAATCCCCTCTCCGCCGCCGATCCTTCCTGTTCCGGCCGAAAAAGGCCAGCGCCTTCTCTCCCGTTCCGGGCACGCACCGTCGCGCGGTTCATCCCAGCGCAAGCCGTCAGGGCCGAACGCGCCGCACGGGGGTTACAAATGATAGGACAGAAGGAATGGCAATGAAGAAAATCATCGCACTGACCGCACTCGCCGCCGGCTTGGCTTCCAGCCCGGCCCTGGCGCAGAGCAGCGCACCGGGCGGGCTCTATGTGGGCGTCCTGGGCGGCTATGAGGGTCTGGATGTCGAATCCGCCGATGGTTCTGTCACCGCCGACGCCGATTCCGCAGTCTACGGGATCAACGGCGGATACGATCTCAGCCTTGGCAGCGCCTTTGTCGGCGTCGAGGGCGAACTGTCGACCAGCGACGGTTCCACCCAGTTTCCCGACAGCTTCTCCGGCGCCCGCGACGGCCTCGAATCCGGCGGCCAGTACTACGTCGGCGCCCGCGCCGGCGTGGCGCTGACGCCGGGCATCGCTGCTTACGGCAAGGTCGGCTACACGGCGCTCGACACCAAGGCCTTCACCTCTTCCGGTTCGCTCGACGAACTGGAGGACAACGCCGGCGGCCTGCGCTTCGGCGGCGGCCTGCAGGTCCAGCTGCCCGGACCGCTCGAGGGCCGGGTCGAATACCGCCGCTCGCGCTACAAGGACGTCAATGACGGCACTTACGGCAATGCGACGACCGACCAGGTCGTAGCCGGCGTAGGCGTTCGCTTCTAAGACGCTACGGCAGCGGGGCCGCTCCGCAAGGGGCGGCCCCGCTCATGCCCGGCAATCGCCGGGCCTTGCTACCTCACTGCCCGCCGGCGGGGCTGCGCGAGCCGAGGTCCAGCTTCATGTCCTCGGCGGTTTCCTGCGGCACCGGGCGGTTGCCGGGAGCCATGAGATTGCGGACCATCTCGGCCCGCATGCTCTCGAACTTGACGCGGCCGGGCGTCGGCTCGTCGGAGGGGAACGCCTCCTCGATCTCGCGGTGGCGCTGCTTCACCTCTTCCAGGAACTCCCGGTTGGTGAAGATGTAGAAGCGGTTTTCCTTGATCGCCGCGACGACCGCCTTGCCGGTATCGAGCGGGTCTATCGCACCGCGCATCGCATCCCACAGGTCCTTCAGGAACTGCGGAGCGCCCTCTTCCCGGATGTTCTCCGGATCGTCCTCCGGCAGCGGCACGAGCGCCGTGCGCGTGGCGCCGGGGAACAGGCAGGAGACGCCGATGCCCTTGGGCGCGAGCTGCATCCGCAGGCTCTCCGAGAACCCGCGCACCGCGTACTTGGCCGTCGAATAGGCCGCCAGGCCCGGCAGCGGGACGACGCCGGCCATCGAGCTGGTGTTGACCACGTGGCCGCCCTCCCCCTGCGCGCGGATGATCGGCACGATGATCTTGGTTCCGTTGACCACGCCGCCGAGGTTGACCGACAGCGCCCGGTCCCAGTCGTCGAAGTCCTCGCTCGCCGCGGTGCCGCCGCCGTTCACCCCGGCGTTGTTGCACAGCACGTGGATCTTGCCGAAGACCTCCAGGGTCTCGGCGGCGGCTGCGCGCAGCGAGTCCCGGTCGGCGACGTTGGTCTTGATGAAGTGCGCGGCGTTGTTCCCCGCGAGCTGCTCCCTGGCGCCGGCGATGTGCGCATCGTTCCAGTCGGCCAGCGCGACCTTCATCCCTTCCGCCAGGAATGCGCGCGCCATGCCCAGGCCGATGCCGCTGGCACCCCCGGTGATGAAAGCGACTCTTCCGGTAAGGTCCTGCATGTTGTTTCTCCCATTCTCAAACAATCCTCCCCCTTTGGGGGAGGGTGGCAGCCGCGGAGCGACTGACGGAGGGGGGCCGCCCCCTCCACCACCCTTCGGGTGGTCCCCCTCCCCGTCCCGGGGAGGGTTTAGTCCTCGCGAAACTGCCCGAAGTCGGGCGCTTCTTCCTGCGTATCCGGCGTCGCGGCGAGCACCGCTTCCGCCCGGGCGCGCATCCCGTCTTTGTAGTAGCCGTGGGTCACGATGTAGGTCGTGTCCGCGAGGATGCCGTCGGCCACCAGGCGCCCAACCTGCTCCGCTTCCATCCAGTTTTCGCCGACGATCCGCCGGGCGAGCTTCTGCTCGGTCGCCTTGAAGCCGCTCGCCTCGCGCAGGTGATCGGGGCGGTTCTGGTGCGTTTCGTGGATACGGCTCTTTACCGGGCCGGGCAGCAGGATCGACACGCCGATGCCGTGCTCCGCCAGTTCCGCCTTGGCCGCTTCGCAGAAATGACACACCGCCGCCTTGCTCGCCGCGTAGATCGCCAGGTGCGGCGGCATGACCACTTCCGAGGCCAGGCTCGCAGTCGAAACGATGTGCCCTCCGCGGCCGTGCGCGACCATCTGTGGCAGGAACTCGGTGAAGCCGTTGATCACGCCGCCAAGGTTCACCCCGAACCCGAAGTCGTAGTCGGCATACGTCGCTTCGAGCAGCGGCCCTTCAAGCCCGACGCCGGCATTGTTCACCAAGATGTCGATGCCGCCGAACTCGTCCTGCATCCGCCGCGCAGCCTCGCGGTATTTCTCACGATTCGTGACATCGAGCTGCAGCGCGCTGACCGCGTTCGACCTGCCGTTCCCGGCGAATTCGGCCAGGGCATCCTCGATGTGGTCCTGCCGAAGATCGGCCAGGACCACTTGGGCGCCGCGCTCCACCAGCACCTTGGCGATACCCAGCCCTATGCCGCTGGCCCCGCCGGTGACGAACGCGATTTTCCCTTCGAAGCTGCTGATCGGCATGTGTTCTCCCAATGCTGTTTCGAAGAGGTTTGGCAGAGGTACCCGCGCCCGTCTATGGGCCCGGTGACACGTCATCCAAGGGAGACCACGACATGCCGATTTCGCTTCACTCCGCCACCATCCCCAGCTTCCTCCAGATCCTCGGCGCCGGCCGCGGTTGGCTCGACAAGGCCGAGACCTGCGGCATCGCCGAAACGGAGCTGCTGGAGGCGCGGCTGATCGACGACATGCTGCCGTTCGCTTACCAGATGAAGGCAATGGCCAACCACAGCCAGGGCGCGATCGAGGGCCTTCGCGCCGGCGTGTTCACGCCCAAGTTCGGCGAGCCCCTGCCCACTTCGATCGCCGAGCTGCGCTCGAAGATCGACGGTGCCATCGCATTCCTTGAGGGCGTGACCGAGGACGAGCTGGAATCGTTCGTCGGCCGCGACATGCGCTTCGAGATCGGTGAGAAGAAGCTGCCGTTCACCGCGGAAGACTTCCTGCTGACCTTCAGCCAGCCGAACTTCTACTTCCACGCGACGACCGCCTACGGCGTGCTGCGCGCCAAGGGCGTGCAGGTCGGCAAGCTGGATTACCTCGGCGCCCTGCGCATCAAGGCGCCGACTGCCTGAGGCCGATCAGCCGGTGAGCTCGCGGACGTCCGTGAGCTTGCCGGTGACCGCCGCCGCGGCGGCCATCGCCGGGCTGACGAGGTGCGTGCGCGCGCCGGGGCCCTGGCGGCCGACGAAGTTGCGGTTCGAGGTGGAAGCGCAGCGCTCCCCCGCCGGCACTTTGTCCGGGTTCATGCCGAGGCACGCCGAACAGCCGGGCTCGCGCCACTCGAGGCCGGCTTCTGTGAAGATCCGGTCGAGCCCTTCTTCCTCGGCCTGGGCCTTCACCAGGCCCGAGCCGGGGACGACGATCGCCCACTTCACGTTGTCCGCCTTCTTGCGGCCCTTCAGCACCGCGGCCGCGGCCCGCAGATCCTCGATCCGGCTGTTGGTGCACGAGCCGATGAAGACGTTCTGCACTTCGACCTGGTCCATGCGCTGGCCGGGTTCGAGGCCCATGTAGTCCAGGCTGGCCCGGGCGGCTTTCTGCTTGGACGGATCGGCGAAGCTTTCGGGCGCGGGCACGGTGCCGCCGATGGCGACCGTGTCTTCCGGGCTGGTGCCCCAAGTCACGGTCGGCTCGACGTCGGCCGCGTCGATCCGCACCGACTTGTCGAACGTGGCGCCCTCGTCGGTCTTCAGCGTGCGCCAGTAGGCGACCGCCTTGTCCCATTCCTCGCCCTTGGGCGCGAGCGGACGGCCCTTGAGGTAGGCGAACGTCGTCTCGTCGGGGGCGATGATGCCCGCGCGGGCGCCGCCTTCGATGCTCATGTTGCACACCGTCAGGCGGCTCTCGACGCTCATCCGCTCGAACACTTCGCCGCGGTACTCGATCACGTGAGCGGTGCCGCCGGCCGTGCCGATCGTCCCGATGATGTGCAGGATCAGGTCCTTGGAGGTGATCCCGGGGCCGAGCTCGCCATCGACGACGATCTCCATCGTCTTGGACTTGCGCAGTTGCAGCGTCTGGGTGGCGAGCACGTGCTCGACTTCGCTGGTGCCGATGCCGAAGGCCAGCGCGCCGATGCCGCCGTGGGCCGCCGTATGGCTGTCCCCGCAGACGATCGTCGTGCCCGGCAGGGAGAACCCCTGCTCCGGCCCGACGACGTGGACGATGCCCTGTTCCCGGGCGGTGGCGCCGAAGTATCGCACGCCGAACGCAGGGGCATTCCGCTCGAGCGCTTCGAGCTGCTGGCGGCTTTCGGCATCGGCGATGGGAATGCGGTTTCCGTCGGCATCTATGCGGGCGGTCGTCGGAACGTTGTGGTCGGGAACCGCCAGAGTCAGTTCCGGCCTTCGGACCTTGCGCCCGTTCAGCCGCAGCGCCTCGAACGCTTGCGGGCTGGTCACTTCGTGAACCAGGTGGCGGTCGATGAACAGCAGGCAAGTGCCGTCGTCGCGCCGTTCGATCACGTGCGCGTCCCAGATCTTTTCGTAGAGGGTGCGGGGTTTTCCGGTCATGGCGAGGAGATGGCGCGAGCGCGCGGCCAAGGCAAGGCAGGCCTATCTTGGGCCGACCAAAGCCTGGGTTGCCGGTGCGATGCTCAATCGGGCCGGGACCAGATCCAGGCGGCGGCGATGGTGAGCGGGACGAGCGGCAGTGCGGCCCAGGGCCATGGGAGAGTCAGCAGGGCGAGCGCGGCGCTGCCGGTCATTGCAACGGTGGCCGCCCACTTGGCCTTGCGCGAGATCGCGCCCCGTTCGCGCCAGTTGCGGATCGGCGGGCCCCAACGGGGATGCTGAAGCAGGCGCGCCTCCCACTGGGGGTTGCTGCGGGCGAAGCAGAACGCCGCCAGGATCAGGAACGGCACTGTCGGCAGGACCGGCAGGACCGCCCCCACCGCCCCCAGCGCCACGCTGGCGATGCCGGCGGCGAGGAACAGCTGCCGCCGCATGCTACTCCTGATCCGCCAGCCCGTGCTTGCGGATGCAGTGCCGCAACTGGTCGTAGGTCAGGCCGAGCGCCTTGGCGGTCTGCCGCTGGTTCCATCGGTTGCGCCCGAGGTGGTGCTCGACGATGGCCCGCTCGTGCGCTTCCACCGCCGCGCGCAAGTCGGCGATGCTGTCGTAATCCGGAGCGCGCTGCGGTGGCGGGGTATCCGGGCGATCGCCCTCGTCGCTTTTCGGGCGCCGCTCCCCGACCGGCTTCCAGGGACTGTCGAACGGATCGAACTGGACGTGTCCGATCGGCTCCTCCCAGCTATCCCAGCGATAGACCGCGCGCTCGATGACGTTGCGCAGCTCCCTGACATTGCCCGGCCAGTGATGCTCTTCGATCTGCCGCGCAACATGTTCCGCGAAACCCGGCCAGTGCTCCCAGCCGATCTCCGCCGCCATGCGACGCCCGAAGTAGTCCGCCAGCACCGGGATGTCGCCCTCGCGCACGCGCAGTGGCGGCAGGGTGATCACCTCGAAGCTCAGCCGGTCGAGCAGGTCGGGGCGAAAGCGGCCCTCCTCCGCCAGGCGCGGCAGATCCTCGTTGGTCGCGCCGACGATCCGCACGTCCACCTGGACCGGGCGCGAGGATCCAATGCGGGTGACTTCGCCATATTCGACGGCGCGCAGCAGGCGCTCCTGCGCACCCATCGACAAAGTAGCCAGTTCGTCGAGGAACAGCGTACCCCGGTCGGCTTCCTCGAACCTCCCGGCGCGCGCTTTGGTAGCTCCGGTGAACGCGCCGGCCTCGTGCCCGAACAGCTCGGCTTCGATCAGCGTTTCGGGAAGCGCCGCGCAGTTGAGGGTGACGAGCGGCTCGTCCCAGCGGGGAGACAGGCGGTGAAGGCGTTCGGCGATCAGTTCCTTGCCCGTCCCGCGCTCGCCGATCACCAGCACCGGCCGGCGCATCGGGGCGGCGCGGCTCGCCCGCTCTACCGCGTCGAGGAAGGCCCCGGACTGGCCAATGAACTGATTGCCCCGTTCCACGCCCGATGTTTAGCGCAAATTCCCAACAACTGGCAACATTTGCCATGTGCCTGTCGGTCCGAGACCCGTATAACTGCTGGAAATCCGCCGGTTTTGCGAACTGGCATGCCCCTTGCTGATAGGTGAACATAAGGTTTGGATCAGGAGGAAACCCGATGTTCGATCGCCACTTCTTCGCCAGCAAGCTCGGAGCATCCGCGCTGGTAAGCGTGGCCATGATGCTCGCTTTCAACGCCTACGCGCTGAGCACTCAGCTCGGCGGGGCCGCCGGAGCGAGCACCGCTGGCGCTTCGTCCGTCGGCATTGCGCTGGTCGTGCTGGCATGAGCGGCGAGGCGGACGATCCCCTCGGTTCCCGCCGGCGCGGGCGGTCGGCCGCAAGCCGGATCGATCTCGAGATCGAACGGCTGCGGACGAGCCCGACCCCTACTCGTAATTCCCTTTCTGCCGGAGGCGTCTGGATGGGTATCTTCTCGCGTACCCGCGATATCATCGCGGCCAACTTCAACGAGCTTCTCGAGCAGGCGGACGATCCGTCCAAGATGATCCGCATGATCATCATGGAGATGGAGGAAACCCTGGTGGAAGTCCGCGCCAGCGCGGCGCGCACCATCGCCGACCAGAAGGAGATGCATCGCCACACGGTGAAGCTGGACAAGCTCCAGGCGGACTGGGGCGAGAAGGCGCAGCTGGCGCTGTCCAAGGACCGCGAGGATCTCGCCCGCGCGGCGCTGATGGAGAAGAAGAAGGCCGCCGATATGGCCGATCAGCTCAAGCAGGAAATCGCCGTGCTCGACGATGCCCTGCGCGCCTACGAGCAGGACATCGCCAAGCTGCAGAACCGCCTGCGGGAAGCGCGCAGCCGGCAGAGCCAGATCGCCGCGCGGCTGGAAAGCGCCGAGAACCGGGTCAAGCTGCGCAGCCTGATGACCAGCGACCGGGTGGACGATGCGCTGGCCCGCTTCGACCAGCTCGAACGCCGGGTCGACTATGCGGAAGGCCGCGCCGACGCGCTGTCGATCGCCGAAGGGAACGAGAAGGCGAGCCTGGCCGACGAGATTGCCGCTCTCGAAGGAGCGGACAAGATCGACGCCGAACTCGAGGAAATGAAGCGCGCGCTCGGCAAGGGTGCGACGGCCGACAGGCAGGAGGACTGATCCGTGGACTTCGAAGCAATCATCATCGTGGCGGTGCTTTTCATCGGCCTCCCATGGGTCATCATGCACTACATCACCAAGTGGAAGACGGCTGCGACCATCACCAGCGACGACGAGGTCTTGCTGGAAGAGCTCTACCAGCTCGCCAAGCGGCTCGACGAGCGGATGGACACGGTCGAGCGGCTCGTCGCCAGCGACAATCCCGAGTTCCGCCCGGCCCGGCTCCAGGCCGACCGCGAAATCGACAACCAGCCGCTGCGCGAGCTCGACCGCATGCTCGCCGAGAAGGGAGGCCGCAAGTGACCAGCGAACGCACCAGGCTCTACCGCGACAAGCAGAACGCCAAGCTGATGGGCGTCTGCGCCGGGATCGCCGACTACACGGGGATCGACGCGATCTGGATCCGGCTTGGCGCCGTGGTCCTGACGCTCAGCACGGGCTTCGGCATTCCGCTCTACTTCATCGCCGGGATCCTGCTGAACAAGAAGCCGGAGCACCTCTACGTCGACGCGCAGGAGCAGAGGTATTGGCAGCGCGTCCGCCAGTCGCCACAGCGCACGGCCCGGGAGATCCGCGCCCGGTTTCGCGACATCGACCGCCGCCTGGCGGAAGTCGAAAGCCACTATGTCAGCAGCAACCCGCGCCTTTCGGCAGAGATCGAACGGCTGCGCTGAGCGGCGCCGGACTGGAGGACTGAGATGATGGACCTTGGGATTCTGATACCGCTTGCGCCGTTCCTGATGGTGATCGGTATCGTTTGGGTAAAAAGCCAGGCCAAGCTCGAGGAAAAACGCATCGCCGTGACAGCGGAGAACAGCGCGGAGAAGGCGGCGCAATATGCCAGCCGCATCACCGAACTGGAGGACCGCATCCAGGTCCTCGAACGCATCGTGACCGACCGCGGCTACGACGTCGCCCTGCAGATCGAGGCGCTGCGCGACCAGCGCCAGGTCGAAGCCCGGCTCGAGCCGGCCAAGGCGACCAGCGAGGAGTTGAACTGATGGAGCCGCAAGTTCTGCTCGAGTACCTGCCCTGGCTGATCGGCGGCGGTTTCGTTGTGGCGATGGCCGGCACCTGGGGCTGGGTCCACACGACCAAGCTCAAGATCAAGCACGGCTATCCGCTGGAAGGTATGTGGGGCCAGGCCTTGCGGCCGAGCACCGATGCCGAGGCGAAGGAGCGGATCAAGCTGCTGACCCAGGAGAACGCGCAGCTACGGGCCGAGATCGGATCGCTGCAGGACCGCATGGCCAACGTCGAGCGGATCGTCACCGACAGCGGCTATCACATCGGACACGAGATCGAGCGCCTGCGCGACCAAGGGGAGAAAGTGCAATGAGCTTCTGGACCGCCATCGTCGTTATCGTGGCGATCCTGGCCGTGGCGGAAGTGCTCAAGGCGAAGCACCGCGCCCGGCACGGGAGCGTGGCGGACGGTTCCGAGCACCAACCCCTGGCGCAGCGTGAAGACCCGGCCCTCAAGCGCGAGGTCGAGGAACTGCGCGAGCGGGTGAAAGTGCTCGAGCGCATCGCCACCGACGGGCGCGACACGCGCCTGCTGTCGGACGAGATCGAGAAGCTTCGGGACAAGTGACTTCGAAGGGAGGAACCGGATGATATTGACCCAGGACCTTCTGATCGCCGCCTGCGCCCTCCTCGGCCTGGCCGTGATCGCCGCGACCGTGCTGAAGGGCTGGCAGGGCTGGCTGGCGCTCAAGGATCGCGAGCTGCAGGTCGCCCGCCCCCCGCGCGAGATCGAAGGCGGCGCCGGCGAAGGCGCGGCGCGGATCGAGCTCGCGGACCTCAAGGAGCGTATCCGCAAGCTGGAGGCGATCGCCAGCGGAGTGGATCTTTAGCTTACGTCGTCCCGGACTTGATCCGGAACCGCTGGCCGCTGGGTCCGACCTGCGAGGCCAGCGATCCCGGCGTTCGCCGGGATGACGGGACCGCCGGCCGCCACTTCGACTTGCGTCGTCCCGGACTTGATCCGGGACCGCTGGCCGCTGGGTCCGACCTGGGAGGCCAGCGATCCCGGCGTTCGCCGGGATGACGCGATCCTGGCTTTCGCTGGGGTGACGAAATCGGTAAGGGCCGCGTCCCATGCGCAGCCTCGAAGACATTCGCGAAGAATACGAGTTCCTCGACGGGGACGAACGTTATCGGCTGCTGATCGAACTCGGGCGCGAGCTCGACGCGATGCCGGACGCGCTCAAGACCGATGCCACGCTGGTCCGCGGCTGTTCCGCCAGCGTGTGGGTCTACCCCGTGCAGGACGGCGATAAGCTCCACTTCCTCGCCGACAGCAACGCCGCGATCACCAAGGGAATCGTCGCGCTGGTGCTGTCCGCCGTGCAGGACAAGCCCGCCACCGAAGTGGCCGAGACCGATATCATGGCCGCGCTCGCGCCGTTCGATCTTAGGAACCAGCTCAGCTCCAACCGCACCCAGGGCGTGCCCAACATGATCGCCCTCGTACGCGAAACCGCGGCCCGCTTCGCCGCCGGGCAAAACTGAACGAATATCGGTTGCAAATCGGCGGACTCGCGCCTATTTGGCCGTTCATCCCGACATTGTCGTTACAAGGTCTGGTGCTGGCGCCCTCGGGGGCCGGCCCACAAGCGCTTTGACCGACATGATGTGCTAATCTGGAGTCCGAATGGCCGACATCGAGCGCCTGACACAAGTGATCGAACCCGAAGCGAAAGCGCTCGGCTTCGAACTCGTGCGGGTAAAGCTGATGGGCACGGACGAAGAGCGGACGCTGCAGGTCATGGCCGAAGATCCGGCGACCGGGCAGATGATCGTCGAACAGTGCATGGCGCTGTCGCGCCGCATCTCCGACGCGATCGACGCGATCGAGGAAAGCGGCGAGGAACTGATCGAAGGCGCCTACCACCTCGAAGTCAGCTCCCCCGGGATCGACCGCCCGCTGACCCGCCCCAAGGATTTCGAGAACTGGGCCGGGCACGAGGTCAACATCTCGCTCACCGAGCCGGTGGGCGGCCACCGCAAGCTGCGCGGGGACCTGCTCGGCGTCGAAGACGGCGAAGTGCAGATCGAAGATCGCAAGCACGGGCGTTTTGCGGTAGCATTCACCCAGATAAACTCGGCCAAGCTGGTTCTGACCGACAGGCTGATCGCCGCGACGAAGCCGCTCGATACGAGCGGCGCCGAGCAAATCGAAGAATTCACAGACGAAGAGAAGGTTGACGACTGATGGCCAGTCCGATTTCCGCCAACAAGGCTGAACTGCTCGCGATCGCAACTGCGGTCGCTTCCGAGAAGATGATCGACAAGTCGATCGTCATCGAGGCGATGGAAGAAGCCATCCAGAAGAGCGCGCGCAGCCGCTATGGCGCCGAGAACGACATCCGCGCGAAGCTCGATCCGGTGACCGGCGACTTGCGCCTGTGGCGGGTCGTGGAAGTGGTCGAGGAAGTCGAGGACTACTTCAAGCAGGTCGACCTGAAGCAGGCCGAGAAGCTCCAGCCCGGCGCCGCCGTGGGCGACTTCATCGTCGACCCGCTGCCGCCGGTCGATCTCGGCCGCATCGACGCGCAGAGCGCCAAGCAGGTGATCTTCCAGAAGGTCCGCGATGCCGAGCGCGAGCGCCAGTACGAAGAGTTCAAGGACCGCGCCGGCGAAGTGATCACCGGCGTGATCAAGTCGGTCGAATTCGGCCACGTGATCGTCAACCTCGGCCGCGCCGAGGGCGTCATCCGCCGCGACCAGCAGATCCCCCGCGAAGCCGCCCGCGTCGGCGAGCGCGTCCGCGCGCTGATCATGAAGGTGGAGCGCAACAACCGCGGCCCGCAGATCTTCCTCAGCCGCGCGCACCCGGACTTCATGAAGAAGCTGTTCGCGCAGGAAGTGCCCGAGATCTACGACGGCATCATCGAGATCAAGGCCGCCGCCCGCGATCCGGGCAGCCGCGCCAAGATCGGCGTGATCAGCCACGACAGCTCGATCGACCCTGTCGGCGCCTGCGTCGGCATGAAGGGCAGCCGCGTCCAGGCGGTCGTGCAGGAACTGCAGGGCGAGAAGATCGACATCATCCCGTGGAGCGAGGACACCGCGACGTTCGTGGTCAACGCGCTTCAGCCGGCCACCGTCAGCCGCGTCGTGCTCGACGAGGAAGAAGGCCGCATCGAGGTGGTGGTGCCCGACGACCAGCTTTCGCTGGCGATCGGCCGCCGCGGCCAGAACGTGCGCCTGGCCAGCCAGCTCACCGACAGCCAGATCGACATCATGACCGAGGAAGAAGCCTCGGAGAAGCGCCAGCGCGAGTTCTCCGAGCGTTCTAAGATGTTCGAGGAAGAGCTCGACGTCGACGAGACGCTCTCGCAGCTCCTCGTGGCCGAAGGCTTCGCCGAACTCGAGGAAGTCGCCTATGTCGAGCTCGACGAGCTCGCCAGCATCGAAGGCTTCGACGACGAACTGGCCGAAGAACTGCAGAACCGCGCCAAGGATGCGCTCGAGCGGCAGGAAGAAGCGCACCGCGCGCAGCGCCGCGAACTTGGTGTCGAGGACGCGCTGGCCGAAATCCCGCACCTGAACGAGCAGATGCTCGTGGCGCTGGGCAAGGCCGGCATCAAGACGCTCGACGACCTGGCGGATCTCGCCACGGACGAACTGATCGCCAAGAAGCGCGAAGCGCCGCGCCGGCGCCAGCCCGCCGCCGACGGCCCGCCGCTGCGCCGCAATTCGCAGCGCACGGAAGACAAGGGCGGCGTGCTCGGTGAATTCGGCCTCTCGGAAGAGCAGGGCAACGAGATCATCATGGCCGCCCGCGCCCACTGGTTCGACGACGAAGACGGCGTGTCCGACGGCAAGGAAGAGGCTCCGGCCGCTTCCGAAGCGCCCGTAACAGAGGAGGCCGCCGATGCGGAATCCTCGCAATGAGCCGCTAGCCGACCCTGACATCGACGGCACCGCAGGGCGTGGCGACACGCCCGAGCGGCGCTGTGTCCTGACTGGGCGAACCGCTGCGCGCGATGAACTCGTGCGTCTGGCGATCTCGCCCGATGGCGACGTGCTGCCCGACGCCCTTGCCCGCGCCCCTGGGCGCGGCGCGTGGATCGGCGTCACCAAGCCGGAGCTGCAGGCTGCGCTGGACAACGGCAAGCTGAAGGGCGCCTTGCAGCGCGCCTTCAAGAGCGGCCGCCTGGCGATTCCCGAAGCCTTGCCGGACATGATCGAGAACGCCCTGCGCCGCGCCTTCCTGGACCGGCTGGGGCTCGAAATGCGCACCGGAAGCCTTATCTTGGGATCGGACCGGATCGCCGGCGAGGCGCGCAGCGGCGCTATCGCCGCTCTCTATCATGCGGCCGACGCGAGCGACGACGGCAGCCGCAAGCTCGACCAGGCGTGGCGCGTGGGCGAGGACGCCGAAGGCTCTGGCCTTTGCGGCATCCGACTGCCACTGGACCGCACGGCACTGTCTGTGGCATTGGGCCGCGACAATGTCGTCCATCTGGCGCTGGCCGACGCCAAGTCGGCCGAGCGGGTTGCGGCCCCGCTCCAGCGCCTGTTGAACTTTCTGGGGGCTGCCGATGCGGCCGATGGATGCGGCAAGCAAGCGGCTGGCGAAGCCGGCGCGCATGGCCGTGACGACGAACTGATTTTGAAGGACTGACAAACGCGTATGAGCGACAACAACGAGACCCCCGCCCCCCGCAAGCCGCTCGGCCTGAAGCGCGCGGTCGATGCGGGCGAGGTCAAGCAGACCTTCAGCCACGGCCGCACCAACAAGGTGGCGGTGGAGGTGAAGCGTCGCCGCAAGCTGAGCAAGCCCGGCGAAGCCGCCGCTCCGGCGCCTGAACCCACGCCCGCGCCTGCGCCCGCTCCGGTCGCAGCCCCGGCTCCCGCTCCGGCCCCCCCGCCCCGGCGCGTGCCGGCCAGCTCGGCCGCCGAAACGCCGCAGGAGCGCGTCGCCCGCCTGCAGCGCGAGGCCGAAGAGGATCGCCTGCGCCAGGCCGAGGAAATGCGCCGCCGCGAGGAAGAGGAAAAAGCCCGCGCGATCGAGGAAGAGAAGCGCCGTGCGCAGGAAAAGCGCATGGCCGAAGAAGCTCCCGCAGCACCCGCGGCCATAGAGCCCGCTGCGAAGGAAGCCGAAGCGCAGCCCGAACCGCAGGCCGCGGAGCCTGAGGCTGCCGCACCGGCGGCCACGCCGGCGGAAGGTGGCGAGGAAGCCACTTCCGCCCCCGCCCCGCGCCGCTTCACCCCGGTCGCCCGGCCGGAGGTCAAGCGCCCGGAGAAGAAGCGCGAAGAAAAGAAGCCGGGCCGTGTCGAAGCCCGCGTTCCCGACCGCGCGGACAAGCGCCGCGGCGGCAAGCTTTCGGTCAAGACCGCGTTCAATGAGGACGAAGGCGCCCGCGCCCGTTCGCTCGCAGCGCTCAAGCGCGCCCGTGAGAAGGAACGCCGGGCCCACTTCGGCGGCCAGGCCAAGGCACGTGACAAGCAGGTCCGCGACGTCGTCGTTCCCGAGGCGATCACGGTGCAGGAACTGGCCAACCGCATGGCCGAAAAGGGCGCCGACCTGGTGAAGGCGCTGTTCAACCTCGGCATGATGGTGACCGTCAACCAGACGATCGACCAGGACACCGCGGAGCTACTGGTCGAAGAGTTCGGCCACAACATCAAGCGCGTGTCCGAAAGCGACGCCGACGTCGACACGACGACGGATGTCGATCCGGAAGAGACGCTGCAGCCGCGCCCGCCGGTCGTCACGATCATGGGCCACGTCGATCACGGCAAGACTTCGCTGCTCGACGCGCTGCGCGGCACCGACGTGGTCAAGGGAGAAGCCGGCGGCATCACCCAGCACATCGGCGCCTACCAGATCACGACCAAGAGCAAGGACAAGATCACCGTCCTCGACACTCCGGGCCACGCGGCATTCACCGAAATGCGTGCCCGCGGCGCCAATGTGACGGACATCGTCGTGCTGGTCGTCGCGGCCGACGACGGGATCATGCCGCAGACGATCGAGGCCATCAATCACACGAGAGCGGCGGGCGTGCCGATGATCGTGGCGATCAACAAGATCGACAAGCCGGAAGCCAATCCCAAGCGCATCCGCGAGCGCCTGCTCGAGCACGAAGTCGTGGTCGAGGCGATGAGCGGTGACGTGCAGGACGTGGAAGTCTCGGCCAAGACCGGCCAGGGCCTCGACGACTTGATCGAGAAGATCCTGCTCCAGGCCGAACTGCTCGAGCTCAAGGCCAACCCGGATCGCGACGCAGAAGCGACCGTGATCGAAGCGCAGCTCGACAAGGGCCGCGGCCCGGTCGCGACCGTACTCGTCACCCGCGGCACGCTCAAGCGCGGCGACGTGTTCGTCGTCGGCACCGAGAGCGGCCGCGTGCGCGCGCTGATCGACGACAAGGGCAAGCAGGTGAAGGAAGCCGGCCCGTCCATGGCGGTCGAGGTCCTCGGCCTCGGCGGCGTGCCGATGGCCGGCGACCAGCTGTCCGTGGTCGAGAACGAGCAGCGGGCCCGCGAAGCCGCGCAGTACCGCCAGGAGAAGGCGACCGAGAAGCGCACCGCTCTGGCGCCGACGAACTTCGATACGATGTTCACCAGCCTGCAGAGCGACGTGGTCGAGTTCCCCGTCGTGGTGAAGGCCGACGTCCAGGGTTCGGTCGAAGCGATCAACACCGCGCTGCACAACCTCTCGAACGACGACATCAAGGTCCGCGTGCTGCACGCCGGCGTCGGTGCGATCACCGAGAGCGACGTTACGCTGGCGGCCGCCACGGGCGCGCCGATCATCGGCTTCAACGTGCGCCCCAACCCCAAGGCGCGCCAGCTCGTCGCCCGCGACAAGGTGGAGATGAAGTACTTCGACGTCATCTATCACCTGACCGACGAGATCGCGAAAGAGATGGCCGGCGTGCTCGGCCCGCTCAAGATCGAGAACGTGCTCGGCCGTGCCGAGGTCAAGCAGGTCTTCCCGGCCGGCAAGAAGGACAAGGCTGCCGGTCTGCTGGTCACCGAAGGGACGATCCGCAAGGGTCTTTACGCCCGTCTCACCCGCCAGGACGTCATCGTCTCGGCGACGACGATCGCTTCGCTGCGGCGCTTCAAGGACGATGTGGACGAAGTCCGCTCCGGTCTCGAATGCGGCGTGGTCCTGGCCGACACCAACGACATCAAGCCGGGCGACATGCTCGAGGTGTTCGAGGTCGAGGAGCGCGAACGGACGCTGTAACGCCGGAAACTGCAACCAATGGCCCGCTATCTGGCCCTGCTCGGCAGCATCAATGTCGGCGGCAACCGCGTCACGATGGGCGAATTGCGCGAGGCGCTCGAGCGCGAGGATTTCGAGGACGTGGAGACGGTCGTCGCCAGCGGGAACATCTTGTTCTCGTATGACGAACGGCCGTCCGACGGCCTGGCCGAGATGCTCGCCTGGATCGTCAAGGACCGGTTCGACATCGACACCTTCGCGGCCGTGCGGAGCAAAGACGAGCTGGAGGCCGCGATCGAGGGCAATCCTTTCGTAGCGGACGGCGAGGAGAACCAGGTGCACACGGTGTTTCTCGATCGGCCGCTCGACCGGGAGGCGTTCGAACGTTTCGCCGCCGGCTATACCGGGCCGGAGCGGATCGCCCCCGGCGAGCGCGAGTTCTTCGTCGATTTCCGCGAAGGGGTCGGCAACTCGAAGCTGACCCAGGCCATGGCCAGGACCAAGCTCTTCGATTTCCGCTCCACCGCGCGCAACTTGCGTTCGCTGCGGCGAATGCTCCAGAAGATGGGAGATTGAACATGGCCGGACAACCCGAACAGCAGTCGGTTCGCGTCCTCAAGGTGGGTGAGCGCGTGCGGCACATCCTGTCCGAGCTGCTCGCCCGCGGTGAAGTGCACGACGACACGCTCAGCGCCCATTCGGTCAGCGTCACCGAAGTGCGGATGACGCCCGACTTGCGCCAGGCCGCCGCTTACGTGAAGCCCCTGCTGGGTGAGGACGAGGCGGTAGTGCTCAAGGCGCTGCAGCGGAACACCGCGTTCTTCCAGCGCGAAGTGGCCCAGCGGCTCGGCCTCAAGTTCGCGCCGAAGCTCCAGTTCCGTAACGACGAGAGCTTCGACGTGGCCGATAAGATCGATCGGCTGCTGTCGAACCCGCGCGTGGCGCGGGACCTGGGCGAGAAGTAGCCGGCGTCCGCAGGGCCGAGAAAGCTGGCACCCGCCGGCGCATCTGCCTATCTGCCTGCCGATGAACGAAACTCTCGTCGCCGCCATGGTGCTGATCCCGGCGCTGGTCATCGCCATCGTCTTCCACGAAGTCGCCCACGGCTGGGCTGCGCTCGCGCTCGGGGATCCGACCGCGAAGGAGCGGCGCCGCCTCACCCTCAATCCGATCCGCCATGTCGATCCGATCGGAACGCTGCTCGTGCCCGGATTCCTCGCGCTGGTTGGCGGTCCGATCTTCGGCTGGGCCAAGCCCGTGCCGGTGGTGAAAGGGCGCCTCGACAATCCTCGCTTCGGGATGATGGCGGTCGCCGCGGCCGGGCCTGGCACAAACTTTGTACTCGCCGCCATCGCCGCTGTGGCACTGGGCCTGACGCTGCCCCTCGGCGCGCAGTTCCTGGGCACGGAGACCGGCCTGTCGATGCTGGGGGGAGCCGACGGCACCGCCGATCTCTTCGCCACCGGCCTGTTCTACTTCATCCTAACCAACGTGTTCCTCGGCATGTTCAACCTGCTGCCGATCCCGCCGTTCGACGGATCGCACATCGTCGAGGGCGCGCTGCCTCGCCGGTGGGTCCATCATTACGAGCGGCTGCGCCCGTTCGGAATGCTGCTCCTCGTCGCGCTGATTGCGCTGACCTGGTTCGCACCCGGGCTTGGCGTGCTGGAGAACACGATCGGCCCGCCGGTCAACTGGGCGCTGGGGCAGTATCTGTCGCTGGCGGACATGTTCGCCGGTGCCTGACGCCGCGAAGCCGGCGCCGCACGGCTGGCTCATCCTCGACAAGCCGCGCGGCCTCGGCTCGACCCAAGCGGTCGCCGCGGTGAAGCGCAATCTGCGCCAGGGCGGCTACCCGAAGGTGAAGATCGGCCACGGCGGCACGCTCGACCCTCTGGCCGAAGGCGTGCTGCCGATTGCGCTGGGCGAAGCGACCAAGCTGGCCGGGCGCATGCTCGATGCCAGCAAGGTCTACGAGTTCACGATCGAGTTCGGCACGGAGACCAGCACGCTGGATGCCGAAGGGGAGGTCGTGCTCACCAGCGACCGCCGGCCGCCGCTGGCCGCCGTCGCCGCGGTGCTGGAGCACTTCACTGGCGAGATCGAGCAGGTCCCGCCGGCCTATTCCGCGCTCAAGATCGACGGCGAGCGCGCTTACGACCGCGCCCGGGCCGGCGAGCAGGTCGAGATGGTGGCGAGGCGGGTGACGATCCATTCGCTGGAGATCCTCCCCGGCACGGGAAGGGGGACCGCCGACGGAAGCGAAGCTCTGCCGGAGGCAGAACTCGGTGGTGGAGGGGGCTTGCCGCAAGCGCAGCACCTGGCGGCGGGCCCCCTCCACCAGCCTGCAGCTGGTCCCCCTCCCCGTGCCGGGGAGGATGTTTGGTCCACTTTCGCCACCACCGCCGGGCGGCCCGATCCGTTCGACCCGCGCATGCCGCTGGAACTCGCCGACAGCGTCACCCTGGTGGCGAATGTCAGCAAGGGCACCTATATCCGCAGCCTGGCGCGCGACATCGCGCATGCGCTCGGGACGGTCGGCTACGTCACGTTCCTGCGCCGCACCAGGGCCGGGCCGTTCGGTGAAACCCAGGCGATTTCGCTGGACAAATTGAACACGATCGGTCAGGGCGCGCGCCTTGAAGACCACCTCCTGCCGCTCGAGGCGGGGCTGGACGGTATCCCGGCCCTCCCCCTCGATCCGGATAGTGCGCAGGCGGCCCGCCAGGGCCGGGTCCTATCCGGATTGCCCCAACCCGACGGGCTCTATCTTGCCAAGGCCGGCACTGTTCCGGTGGCGCTGATGGAGCTTTCCGAGGGGACGGCGAAAGTCGTCAGGGGATTCAACCTTCCCGATACCGCGGAGTAAGAGAATGTCGGTTACAGCTGAAAAGAAGCAGGAAGTCATCAAGGATCACGCACGCGATCCGAACGACACGGGCAGCCCCGAAGTCCAGGTCGCGATCCTCACCGAGCGCATCCGCAACCTGACCGAGCACTTCAAGGGCCACCACAAGGACAACCATTCGCGCCGCGGCCTGCTGATGATGGTCAACAAGCGCCGCAGCCTGCTCGCCTATCTCAAGAAGATAGATGTCGAGCGCTACAACGCGCTGATCCAGAAGCTGGGTCTGCGTAAGTAAGAGTTTAGCGAAGGGCGGCTCAATCGGGCCGCCCTTTTCGCATATGGAACCAGCGCAAAGCCGGGAACAGGATTTCCGCTTCCGCGCTGCGACCACGTGACAGGGTCGTCCTTCGCATTTCGGCGGAGGGGCCTTTGGGGCATGAAAAGGCCCCGCACCGGACCGGGACGGAAACCCCGGCACAGAGGCCCCGCCCTGCAATAGGGCACGGCGGGTTCACGAAGGAAATCCAATGTTCGACACGAAAACCGTATCGCTGGAGTGGGGCGGCAAGACCCTCACTCTGGAAACCGGCCGCATTGCCCGTCAGGCAGACGGCGCGGTCCTCGCCACTTACGGCGAAACCGTGGTGCTGTGCGCCGTCACCGCCGCGAAGAGCGTCAAGGAAGGCCAGGACTTCTTCCCGCTGACCGTTCACTACCAGGAAAAATTCTCGTCGGCCGGGCGCATCCCGGGCGGCTTCTTCAAGCGCGAGCGCGGGGCGACTGAGAAGGAAACGCTGACCAGCCGCCTTATCGACCGTCCGATCCGTCCGCTGTTCCCCGAAGGGTTCTACAACGAGATCAACGTGATCTGCCAGGTGCTGTCCTATGACGGCGAGACCGAGGCGGACATCGTGGCAATGGTCGCCGCTTCCGCTGCCCTGACCATTTCCGGCGTGCCCTTCATGGGCCCGATCGGCGCCTGCCGCGTCGGCTTCGTCGACGGCGAGTACGTGCTCAACCCGAAGCAGGACGCCGCGCTTTCCGAAGGCCGTCTCGACCTCATCGTTGCCGCCACGCAAGACGCGGTGATGATGGTGGAATCCGAAGCTCGCGAACTGAGCGAAGAAGAGATGCTCGGTGCGATCATGTTCGCGCACGAGGAATCGCGCAAGGTCATCGGCGCGATCATCGATCTGGCCGAGCAGGCCGCCAAGGATCCGTGGGAACTCGACACCACCGACAACTCGGCGATGAAGGCCGAGATCAAGAAGCTGATCGGCGACGACATTGCCGCCGCCTACAAGCTGACCGACAAGTCGGCCCGCTCCAACGCGCTCAACGAAGCCCGTGCCAAAGTGAAGGCGCACTACGCCGACGCCGACGGACAGACGAGCATGACCGCCAACAAGCTGGTCAAGAAGGTCGAAGCGGACGTCGTCCGCACCGCGATCCTCAAGGACGGCAGCCGCATCGACGGCCGCGCGCTCGACCAGGTCCGCCCGATCGAAGCGATGGTCGGCTTCCTGCCGCGCACCCACGGTTCGGCGCTGTTCACCCGCGGCGAGACGCAGGCGATCTGCACGACCACGCTCGGCACCAAGGAGTCCGAGCAGATGATCGACGGGCTGGAAGGGCTGAGCTACCAGCGCTTCATGCTGCACTACAACTTCCCGCCCTACTCGGTTGGTGAAGTGGGCCGCTTCGGTGCTCCCGGGCGCCGCGAGATCGGCCACGGCAAGCTGGCGTGGCGCGCCCTGCACCCGCTCCTGCCGAAGCATGAGGACTTCCCCTACACGATCCGCATCCTGTCCGACATCACCGAGTCCAACGGCTCGAGTTCGATGGCGACGGTCTGCGGCGGCTGTCTGTCGATGATGGACGCCGGCGTGCCGATCGAACGCCCGGTTTCGGGCATCGCGATGGGCCTGATCCTGGAAGGCGACGAGTTCGCAGTCCTCTCCGACATCCTCGGCGACGAGGATCACCTCGGCGACATGGACTTCAAGGTTGCCGGTACCGAAGCGGGCATCACCAGCCTGCAGATGGACATCAAGATCGCCGGCATCACGCAGGAGATCATGACCAAGGCGCTCGAGCAGGCGAAGGCCGGCCGCGCGCACATCCTTGGCGAGATGACCAAGGCCCTGGGCTCGGCTCGCAGCGAGCTTTCGGCCCATGCCCCGCGCATCGAGACGATCCAGATCGACAAGTCGAAGATCCGTGACGTCATCGGCACCGGCGGCAAGGTGATCCGCGAGATCGTCGCGGAGACCGGCGCCAAGGTCGACATCGACGACGAAGGCGTGATCAAGATCTCCTCTTCCGACCTCGACCAGATCGAAGCCGCGAAGAAGTGGATCCTCGGCATCGTCGAGGAAGCCGAAGTGGGCAAGGTCTACACCGGCAAGGTCGTGAACATCGTCGACTTCGGCGCGTTCGTGAACTTCATGGGCGGCAAGGACGGTCTCGTGCACGTGTCCGAGATGCGCAATGAGCGGGTCGAGAAGCCGACCGATGTCGTCTCCGAAGGCCAGGAAGTGAAGGTCAAGGTCCTCGAGGTAGACAGCCGCGGCAAAGTCCGTCTGTCGATGCGTGTGGTGGACCAGGAAACCGGCGAAGAGCTGGAAGACACGCGTCCGGCACGCGAACCGCGCGAACCGCGCGGCGAGCGTAGCGATCGCGGTCCCCGCGGCGACGGCGATCGCCGTCCGCGCCGTGACGGCGACCGTGGTGGTCGCAGCGGCGGTGGCGGCGGTGGCCGTGGTCCCCGCAACGACCGCGGCCCGCGTGAGGACAAGGAAGGCGGCAGCGATCCCGATCACATGCCCGCGTTCCTCAAGGACGACTAAGGCTAAGCCTTAGGAGCGAAAATCAGGGCCGTGGGGAGCAATCCCCGCGGCCCTTTTTCATGCGGAGCGGCGCTGCCATTCGAGCGTCATGCCTCGGTCCCGTTCGTCCTGAGCCTGTCGAAGGACGCGAGGCACGCGCCAGGTCGTGGTTCGACAAGCTCACCACGAACGGAAGCGGGGTGGCGCGCAGGCTCTCACCCTCCTACCTATTCGCGCGAGGATGAGGTGTCGGAGGGGCCGGGGCCGAAAAGAAACCGTCTCTTGTCTTGTTGTGGAGGGACCACCTACAAGGCGCCCAACCCCCAGAATCATAGGCAGAAGACCCATGTCCACTATCACCCAGACCGCCCCGGCAAGCTCCCAGGAACTGGCGCGCGTGTTCGCGTTGCAGCAGCAGCATCAGTGGGATGTGAAAGCCTCGACCGCCGAAGAGCGCAGGGCGAAGCTCCAGAAGCTGAAGGCCGCCGTGGAAGCCCACGCCGACGACATCGTCGCGGCCGTGCGGGAGGACACCCGCAAGCCCGAAGGCGAGATCCGCGTCACCGAAGTGATGAACGTCGTGGCCAACATCCAGCTCAACATCGACAGCCTCGACGACTGGATGAAGCCGACCGAGGTAACCCCCTCGAAGAACCCGAACGACAAGGCGATGATCGCCTACGAGGCGCGCGGCGTGTGCCTGATCCTCGGCCCGTGGAACTTCCCGCTTGGCCTGACCTTCGGCCCGCTCGCGGCGGCCGTCTCCGCCGGCAACTGCTGTATGGTCAAGCTCACCGACCTCTGCCCCAACACCGCCCGCATCGCCGGGGTGATCGTCCGCGAAGTGTTCGACGAGAACGAAGTGGCCCTGTTCGAAGGCGGCGTGGAAGTGGCGCAGGAGCTGCTCGAGCTGCCGTTCAACCACATCTTCTTCACCGGCAGCACACGCGTCGGCAAGATCGTCATGGCCGCGGCGGCCAAGCACCTCGCCTCGGTGACGCTGGAGCTGGGCGGCAAGTCCCCGGTCATCGTCGACGAGGGCGCGAACGTCGAGGAGATCGCCGCTCACCTCGCCGCCGCCAAGCAGTTCAATGGCGGCCAGGCCTGCATCAGCCCGGACTATGTCTTCGTTCGGGAAGACCAGAAGGACCGCCTGGTGGAAGCCTTCAAAGCCAACGTCGTGAAGAACCTCTACGAGGACGGCAAGATCAAGAAGGAAAGCATCGCGCAGATCGTCAACGCAGGCAACTTTGCCCGTGTGAAGGCACTTTTTGACGATGCGGTGGCCCAGGGCGCGACGGTGGCCGCCGGCGGCGAGCTGGAGGAGGACGACCTGACGATCCACCCCACGATGCTGACCGACGTCACGCCGCAGATGAAGATCCTGCAGGAAGAGATCTTCGCCCCGGTCCTGCCGGTGATGACCTACGACGACATCGACCAGGTGATCAGCTACATCGCAGCGCGCGACAAGCCGCTGGCGCTGTACATCTTCAGCAACGACGAGGGCAACGTTCAGAAGATCCTCAGCCGCACCTCCTCCGGCGGGGTGACTGTGAACGGCGTGTTCTCGCACTACCTGGAGAACCAGCTTCCGTTCGGCGGCGTGAACCAGAGCGGCACGGGCAGCTATCACGGCTATTTCGGCTTCAAGGCCTTCTCGCACGAGCGGGCCATCTACATGCACCAGTAAGCTGGCACAGGGCCCGGCCGGCACGATCTTGAGGAGCAGACATGGCGCTGGATGACGAGATTGTCGAAACGCCGGACGGGCCGATGACCTGGGCGGAGTGGAAGAAGAAGAACCCGGTGCAGATCCCCTCGCGGCGGACCAAGGGGAAGAAGCTGCCGGTTAAGGTGAAGCGCTTCACCTCCGACACCTGAGCCGGGCGCCGGCAAGGGTGCCCGGGGCGTTTCGCGAGCAATGATCCGCAAGTCCTCTTTCCCGCCGGTCGTGGCGCCGGACACGCGGGTGCTCATCCTCGGCAGCCTGCCGGGGGAGCGCTCGCTGGCGGAGCAGCGATACTATGCCCATCCGCGCAACCTGTTCTGGCGCTTGATCGGCGAGGTAATCGGGCGCGACCTGGAGGTGCTCGACTACGACGCACGGCTGGCCGCGCTGCTCGCCGCCCGCATCGGGCTGTGGGACACCGTCGCCTCCGCGCAGCGCAGCGGCAGCCTGGATGCCGCGATCCGGGAGGCGGAGCACAATCCGCTTGCCGATCTCGCCGCTTCGCTGCCCCAACTTCGCGCCGTCGCCTTCAACGGCGCGACGTCGGCCAGGATCGCCGGCGTGTTGCTAGCGAACAGCGGGCTGGCGCTGCTTCCCCTGCCCTCCTCCAGCCCGGCCTACGCGGCCATGCCGCTGGCCGAGAAACGCAGGCTGTGGCGCGCGATAGGCGAATTCCTCCCATGACCCCTTGTCTCCGGAGCCGCGCAGCGCCACAAATCCTCCCATGACCAAACGCATCCCGACTTCAGGCAAAGCGGCCATCGCCGGCGCCATCGGCTCGGCGGCGATCGCCGCGGCGCTGCTTTATGCGAACCGGCGCAAGAAGAAGACGCCGGACCAGCTTCCGCCGATCCCCTCGGGCGAACCGCCGGAGACCGACTGATGGAACCGCTCCGCCAAGTCGAAGGCCGCGCCTACCCGTTCGGCCGCAACAACGTCGACACCGACCTGATCATCCCGGCGCGCTGGCTGAAGACCGTCACGCGCGAGGGCCTCGGCCGCGGGGCTTTCGAAGCGCTGCGCGGCGAGGAAGGCAACGTGTTCGACGATCCGCGCTTCGCCGGTGCGCCGATCATCATCGCCGGCGACAACTTCGGCTGCGGATCGAGCCGCGAGCATGCCGCCTGGGCGCTGCTGGACATGGGCGTGACGGCGGTGATCGCGCCGAGCTTCTCCGACATCTTCGCCGGTAACGCCTTCAAGAACGGGATCCTGACCGTCGCGCTGCCGCAGGAGGCCGTCGACCGCCTGCTGGCAGTGGCGGAGACCGATCCGATCGCGATCGACCTCGACAGCCAGACGGTGACCACCCCGTTCCAGGACCGCTTCACGTTCGAAATCGACCCGTTCCGCAAGCACTGCCTGCTGGAAGGGCTGGACGAAGTCGGCCTGACGCTCGGCCGCGCGGCACAGATCGAAGCATACGAGGCGCGCCAGCAGGCAGAGATGCCCTGGATCGCCCGCGGAACGTCACTGGCCGCGTGAGTCCAGCCACCCTATTCCGTCCATTCAAAGCGAGGCCAAAATGACCGACTTCAAGGATCGTGAGCGCGGCGAGGAACGCAAGTTCGCGATGGACGAGGAAACCGCCTTTCGCGTCGCCGCCCGCCGCAACCGCCTGCTCGGCCACTGGGCAGCCGAGAAGATGAGCCTGACGCCCGAAGAGACCGACGCCTATGCCAAGGAAGTCGTCCAGGCCGATTTCGAGGAAGTCGGTGACGAGGACGTGATCCGCAAAGTGCTGGGCGACCTTACCAGCGCCGGCTGCGATGTCGACGAAGCGACAGTCCGCGCGGTGCTGGAAGAGAAATCCGTCGAGGCCCGCCGGCAGCTCATGGGCGAAGCCTGATGGCGATGCCCGCCGCGCAGATCCAGGCCCTGATCGAGGCGGCCCTGCCTGATGCGAAAGTGGAGATCGAGGACCTCGCCGGCGACGGCGACCACTACCGCGCGCACGTCGTCAGCAGCGCCTTCGCGGGCAAGAGCCGCGTCCAGCAGCACAAGCTGGTCTACGAAGCGCTCGGCGGGCGGATGGGCGGCGAACTCCACGCCTTGCAACTGACAACCGCCGTCCCCAACTGACAGACAACCAGTCACTAACCCACCGGGGCCGTAAACAAAATGTCCGATACCAACGAACGCATTGCCAAGATCGTCAACGAGCACGACGTCGTCCTGTTCATGAAGGGCACCCCGCTGTTTCCGCAGTGCGGCTTCTCCAGCCGCGCCGTGGCGATCCTCGAGCATTGCGGCGTCGACTTCGACAGCGTCGACGTGCTGCAGGACAGCGAGATCCGCCAGGGCATCAAGGCGTTCTCCGACTGGCCGACGATCCCCCAGCTTTACGTGAAGGGCGAGTTCGTCGGCGGCAGCGACATCATGATGGAGATGTACGAGGCCGGGGAGCTGAAGCAACTGCTCGAGGAAAAGCAGGTCACCAAGGCCAACTGACCGCTTCGCCTCCGCAAACAAAAAGCCCCGCTTCCGCGGGGCTTTTTTTGTGTCCGGTGGCTTCGGGGAGGCGGAGCCGCGTAACCAGGGAGCAGCCCCGCCTCTTGTCGAAGACGGTTCTATAGTAGCACGGTGCGTGCCAGGCTGCAGCTCCCCAGCCTTTCCGCGGATGACGATGGTTAACGCGATGGGGGCCGGCGGAATGGTTGTAAGGTTTTCCGACACGGCCTTCAGCTAGCGGTGTGCCGGACGAACTCGAGCGGGTCCCGCTTTGCCCATGAGCAAGCTCCGCCCCAGCGGTGAAATGGGCCCTGAAACAAGTTCAGGGTGACGAGGAGGGAACTAGGTGACGATAGGCGAGCAGGGTGCCGCCCCTCCTCACCTCCCTCCCCAACCCGTCATGCTGAACTTGTTTCAGCATCCATCCCTCAGCCGGGGCCGGTGCGCCCGGACGGGCACGAGCGGGCCGCCTTGCCCATCAGCAAAACTCCGCCCCAGCGGCGACGGATCGCCCCGCTACGACCACCCTCCGCCCAGCGCCCGGAACACGTCGACTTGCGCGCGGGAGACTTCGGCATCTTGCGCGGCGAGTTGGGCCCTTGCTTCCGCCAGGGTCCGCTCGGCGTCGAGACGGTCGAGGGAGTTGGTGGTGCCCTCCCGCTGCTGGGCGCGGACGATGCGCGCGGCGCGTTCGGCTTCCTGGCTGGCGGACTGGAGCGCCGCGCGGCGCTCGATGGCGTGGACATAGTTGGACAGGGCGGTTTCGGTTTCCTCCAGCGCGGTCAGCACGGCGCCGTCGAACGCGGCGAGCGAGCCCTGCGTGTCCGCCTCCGCCGCATCGATGCGGGCGCGGATCGCCTCCTGGTTGGGGAAGGACCAGTTCAGCAGCGAGCCGACCAGCCAGCGCAGTGGGCCGCCGGTGAAGATGTCCCCGATGTCAGGCCCGGTCGAACCGAGCGAGCCGCCGAGGGTGATGCGCGGGTAGAGGTCCGCCGTGGCGACCCCGATCCGCGCCGTATCGGCCGCGAGGCGCCGTTCGGCGGAGCGGATGTCTGGCCGGCGCGCGAGAAGCGTGGCGCCGTCGCCGATCGGGATCGCCTGCTCGATCTCCAGCACGATGCTGCGCTCGCCGGCGATCGGCGGCAGTTCCGCCGGCGCGCGGCCGGTCAGCGTGGCGAGGCGGAACAGCGCGGCGGCGCGGGCCGCTTCCAGCGCGGGAATGTCGGCGGCGCGCTGGTCCCGCAAAGTGGCGATGCGGGCCACGGCCAGGCCGCTTTCGAGCCCGGCGGCATGGCGCTTGCGCGTAAGCTCGAGCGACTGGCTCAGCAGCTCGACGATCTCCCGCGCCACGCGCAGCCGGGCCGCCCCGGATGCGGCGTCGGCATAAGCGCGGGTCGTATCGGCGACGACCATGACGCGCACGGCATCGGCCTCGGCTTCGCTGGCCGCGAGATCGGCGCGTGCCGCTTCGACGCCCCGGCTGACGCGGGCGAACAGGTCGACCTCGTAAGCGACGTCGATCCCGGCGTCGTAAGACCAGTCCTGGCGATCGGCGCCGGCCGGAACCTGGCTTTCGGGAACGCGGCCGTAGCTTGCGCCCGCCCCGACCGAGCCCTGCGGCAGGCGGTCACCGCGCGCGCCGCGCAGGCCGGCCCTCGCTCGCTCGATGCGGGCGACCGCCTGGCGGACATCGGTGTTCGCCGCCAGCGCTTCGGCCACCAGCGTGTCGAGCACGGGATCGTTGTAGAGCCGCCACCAGTCGGCGGGCAGCGGCGCGGCGGCGAAGGCGGGATCGCCGGCGGAAATGAAGGGGCCGGAAGACGCTGGGCGGGGGGAAGACGCAGCATAGTCCGGCCCCACCGCGCACCCCGAAAGGGCGAGCGCGGAAAGGGACGCGAGAGCGAAGTGGCGGTATCTCATCATGGCACCTATTCGGCAGGCTGGAGGACGGCCTGGTGGCGGCCGCTGCCGCCGCGCAGGCGGTCGATACGGTCGCCCAGGGCGCGGCTGACGACGTAGAAAGTCGGCGTGAAGATCAGGCCGAAGCCGGTGACCCCGAGCATGCCGAAACAGACCGCCGTGCCGAGCGCCTGGCGCAGCTCCGCGCCAGCGCCGGTCGCGATTACCAGCGGCACGGAGCCGAGGATGAAGGCGAAGCTGGTCATCAGGATCGGCCGCAGCCGGGTCTTGGCCGCCTGGACCGCGGCCTCAGCCGGGGTGAGCCCGTCCTGCAGTTCTCCCTGACGGGCGAACTCCACGATCAGGATCGCGTTCTTGGCCGCCAGCGCGATCAGCACAACGAGGCCGATCTGGGTCAGCACGTTGTTGTCCATGCCTCTCAGGTTCACCCCGACCATCGCCGCCAGGATGCACATCGGCACGATCAGGATGATCGCCAGCGGCATGACCAGGCTTTCGTACTGCGCGGCGAGCACGAGGAAGACGAGCAGCACGGCGAGCGCGAAGACCAGCACGGCGGTGTTGCCGGCATACTTCTGCTGGTAGGCGATGCCGGTCCATTCGTGGTCGTACCCGCGCGCCATCACCTCGTCCGCCACTCTTTCCATCGTCTCCAGCGACTGGCCCGTGGAGAAGCCCGGAGCCGTGTCGCCGTCGACGGCCACCGCGGGCGAGAGGTTGTAGCGGGTCACGCGGTACGGCCCGGTGGTGTCGCTCAGCGTGGCGACCGAGCCGATCGGCACCATCGAGCCGTTGTCGGAACGGGTCTGCAGGTTGGCGATGTCCGAAGCGCTCTCACGGTATGGTGCATCGGCCTGTGCGGTCACCCGGTAGGTGCGGCCGAGCAGGTTGAAGTCGTTGATGAAAGCCGAGCCGAGGTAGACCTGCAGAGTCTCGAACACGCGCGAAGGCGACACGCCGAGGATCTGCGCCTTGTCGCGATCGATGTCGGCGCGGACGCGCGGGGTCCCGGTGTCGAAGAACGTGTAGACCCCGGCCAGGCCTTCCTGCTGGTTGGCCTCGGCGATCACCGCGTTCACCATGTCCTGCAGCTCGCGGTAACCCTGGCCATTCTTGTCCTCGATCATCATGCGGAAGCCGCCGGCGGAGCCGATGCCGCGGATCACCGGCGGCTTGACGATCATCAGGCGCGCTTCGTTGATATCGGCGGTGGCCTTCTGCGCTTCGGCGATCAGCGCATCGACGGTCTGGCCCTTGGCGCCCCGTTCCTCGAAATCGTCGAGGATCCAGTACGCTGCGGCGGCGCTGGCAGACTGCGTCTCGGACGTGCCGTCGAAGCCGGAGAGCATGACGGTGCCCTTCACGCCGTCGATCGGCAGCATGCGTTCGGCGACTTTCTTCATCACCGTGTCGGTGCGCGAAGTGGCGGAGCCCGGCGGAAGCTGGATCACGGTCAGGAAGTAGCCCTGGTCCTGCTGGGGGATGAAGCCCGTCGGCGTCATCCATAGCGCCGCACCGGTCAGCGCGATCAGGCCGGCATAAGCGGCCATCATGCGCCGGGGCATCGCCACGACTTTGGCGGTCCGCCGGCCATAGGCTTCGCTGAAGCGGTCGAACGCGCGGTTGAACTTGTCGCCTGCTCGCTCGGCCAATTGGCGCCAGTAAGCACCGTCCGGCGCACGCTCGTGCGGACGGAGTAGGATCGCGGACAGCGCCGGGGAGAGCGTCAGCGAGACGATCAGCGAGATCACCGTCGCCGCCGAGATGGTCACGGCGAACTGCTGGTAGAACGCGCCCGACATGCCGCCGATGAAGAGCGTCGGCACGAACACCGCGCAGAGCACGAGGACGATGGCGATCAGCGCGGCGCCGACTTCGTCCATCGACGTGCGCGCCGCCTGGAGCGGGCTCATTCCGCTTTCGAGGTTCCGCTCGACGTTCTCGACCACCACGATCGCGTCGTCGACGACGATGCCGATCGCCAGCACCAGCCCGAACAGCGAGAGGTTGTTGAGCGAGTAGCCGAGCATCGCCAGCACCGCGAACGTGCCGATCAGCGAGACCGGGATCGCCAGCACCGGGATCAGCGAGGCGCGCCACTTCTGCAGGAACACCACGATCACCAGCACGACCAGGACGATCGCTTCGAGCAGGGTCTCGACCACCGCGTCGACCGACTGCTGGATGAACTCGGTCGGGTTGTAGACGATGCGGTATTCAAGGCCCGCGGGGAATTCGGCGGACAGTTCCTCCATTGCTGCCTGGACCGCTTCGGCGGAGGCGAGCGCGTTGGAGCCGGGCTCCTGCAGCACGGGGACGATGACGGAGTCGCGGTCGTCGAGATAGGCCGAGGTGCTGTAGTCCGCGGCGCCGATCTCCACCCGCGCCACGTCGCCGACGCGGACCTGGCGCCCGCTGGCGTCGGTGCGGATCACCACGTCCTCGAACTGCTGCGGATCGGTGAAGCGGCCCTGCGTCTCGACGTTGAGCTGGAAGGCGCTGCCCGCGCTCGGCGGCTGACCCAGCGTGCCCGCGGCGACCTGCACGTTCTGCGCCCGCAATGCCGAGACGATGTCGCCCGCGGTAAGGTTCAGCCCGGCGGCGCGGCCGGGATCGATCCACACGCGCATGGCAAGCTCGCGCTGGCCGAACAGCCGTACGTCGCCGACCCCTTCGATGCGGGCGAGGCGATCGCGGATCTGGGTCTGCGCGTAGTTCGAGATGTACTCGCGGCTCAGCGAGCCGTCGGGCGATATGAGGTTGACGATCAGCAGGAAGTCGGGCGTCGTCTTGAGAGTGACGATGCCGAGGCGGCGGACCTCTTCGGGCAGGCGCGGCTCGGCGATGGCGACTCGGTTCTGCACCAGGACCTGCGCCTCATCGAGGTCGGTGCCCTGCTCGAAAGTGACGGTGATCGTCACCCGCCCGTCGCCCGTCGACTGGCTGGAGAGGTAGAGCATCCCGTCGACGCCGTTGATCTCCTGCTCGATCGGGTTGGCGACGGTGTCCGCCACCGTCTCGGCCGAGGCGCCCGGGTAAGTGGCGGTGACCGTCACCGTCGGCGGCACGACCTCGGGGTACTGCGACACCGGCAGGAAGAAGTACGAGATCGCGCCGACGAGCGTGATGATGATGGCGATCACCGCGGCGAAGATCGGCCGGTCGATGAAGAAGCGGGACAGGCGCATTTCGGGCTCCGATTGGAATCGAGGGTCGGCTTGGGCGGCTCAGGTCGGATTGGGACGGCGTCAGCCCGCGAGCGTCGCCTTGCCGGGAGGTGCGGCGGCCTTGGCTGCCTTGGGCTCGGCCGCGCTTTCGGGCCGGTCGATCCGGCCGCGCCGCGCGGTCACCTTGCTGCCGGGGAACGCCATCTGGGTGCCTTCGATCACCACGCGGTCGGCAGGCGCGAGACCGCTGCGGACCACGCGCAGGCCGCCGGCGATCACGGGGCCGAGCACGACTTCCTTGGCGGCGACGGTGCCGTCCTGCCCCACGACGAGCAGCAGCTTGCGCGTCTGGTCGGCCTGGACGGCGGTATCGGGCACGAGCAGGGCCTTCTCCGTCCCGCCGGTCGCCAGGCGCATGTTGCCGAACATGCCGGGGGTGAGGAAGTTGCTCGGATTGCGAACCACGGCCCGGGCGCGGATCGTGCCGGAGTTGGGGTCCAGCCCGTTGTCGGTGAAATCGAGCGTGCCGTGCCAGCGATACTCGGTCTCGTCCTGCAGGCGGATGTCGACTTGCGCGCCGCGGCTGAGCCCCTCGCGCCGGGCCTTCAGGAACAGCCCTTCCGAACCGTCGAAGGTGAAGTAGAGCGTGTCGGTGGCGTTGATCGTGGTCAGCAGGGTGGCCGCGGGCCCGTCGCCGGCGGCGACGAGGTTGCCCGGGTCGACCCGGCGGTCGGAAATCCGCCCGCTGATCGGGGCGCACACTGTGGTGAACTCCACATCGAGGCTGCGCGAGCGGACCCGCGCCTGGGCGGCAGCGAGACCGGCCTGGGCCGCGGTGACCCGCGCCCGGAGCGCATCGACCTCGCTCCTGGCGACGGCGTCATCCTCGACCAGGCGCAGTGCCCGGGCGAGGTCTGCCTGGGCGAGCGCGAGATCGCTGCGGGCACTGGCAACGCCGGCTTGCGCTTCGGCCAGGGCGGCGCGGTAGGGGCGCGGATCGATCGTGAAGAGCGGCTGCCCCTGGCGGACGAAGTCGCCGTCGCGGAAGTGCACCGCAGTGAGCTGGCCCGAGACGCGCGGACGCAGCTCGACGCTGCGGCTCGCCTCGAAGCGGCCGATGTATTCGTCCCATTCGGTGATCTCTCGCTGCAGCGGCACGGCGACGGTGACGACCGGGGGCGGCGGGGCAGCGGCCGGGGCGCTTCCGCCGCGCAGCATGTACCAGGCGAGCGCTACCGCTGCGGCGAGCACCACGATCCACAGGATCCGGCTCCGCCGTCCCTTCTGCGGCCGTTCTGCTTCTTCGAGCCTGCGCAGCTCGTGCATCTCAATGGGAGAGAGGTCGTTCATCGGACGGTCCTTGCTTCGGCGTCGTTTCGCCGGGCGCAGATCGCCGCACCCGGAAGCGAGGGCTTCGGGAAAAGCGATATGATCCGGCATTGATGGCCCGGACACCCGGGCTTGTGGTTTTCGGCGAGCGCCGAGCAGCGGGTCACCGGGTGAGAATATGCCCGTGCGCCACGCCGCCTGCAGCGTTCTGTACCGCTAAGTATGTTATCTGAGGTTCAGGTACAAGCGATACTTCTATACCGCTCGATACTTTTTTCTGCAGTGCAGCAAAATCAACGGGTTCAGCGGCCCGGCCAAATCGCCAAAGTGGCCTCCGCAACCTCCTGCAGCTCATCGCGACTCGCGCCGGCCCCGGCCTGCACGGCAATGCCCTGCATCACCGCCAGCAAGTACCGAGTCATCGCTTCGGCTTCGACGGGGATTGTAAAATCGCCATCGTCGATCGCCTTCTGCAGGCGTTCCACTAGCGCTGTGCGCACGTGCTGCGTGCGGTCGCGCATTTCCTGGCCGATCGGCGAATCCGGGTTGCTGCAACTTACGGAGGCGATCACGCCCAGGCAGCCGCGGCATTCGCTGGTGATGTTCTCGATGGTCCCGTCCAGCATGCGCCGGGCCACGCCCCGCGCGGTCGGCGCTTCCAGCGCGCTGCGGGCATAGGCGAGCTTCTCGCGCTCGTAGAGATCGAGCGCCTGCTTGAAGAGCGCTTCCTTGTTGCCGAAAGCGGCGTAAAGGCTGGGCCGGGTTATGCCCATCGCTTCGGTCAGGTCGCTCAGCGAAGCGCCTTCATAGCCTTTGGTCCAGAACACGCGCAGCGCCGCGGCAAGCGCCTCCTCCACGTCGAACTCGCGCGGGCGTCCTCTCACGGCAACCTTTTCCATATCGAGCGGTATGTAATAGATTTGAAAGCGAGTCCAGCGGTTTGGCCGCAAGGCGCGGATCGGGCTTAGCCGTTGAGCCTCGCGACCGCGTCGAGTTCTTCGGGTGTCAGAAGGTCCAGCGCGGGCTGGAGGTCGGCCGGGTGCCAGGCCGCGAGCTCCGAGAACGCGACGACGCTGTCGTTCGCGAGGTCTTCCTGGATGAGGATCTCCTGCGGCGGGATCGGGCGGTTCTCCCGCGTGGCGTAGAATGCCAGGAGCCGGGTGGCTGGCTTGCGGGCCTTGGGTGTGCGTACGAAAGCCATGCGGTTGCTCCGCAGGCGGACCAGCAGACCGGGGGGGAAGAACCCGACGCTCTGCATGAACTTGAACAGAAGGTGCTGATCGAAGTGGCCTTTCCAGCCCCACATCTCGGCGAGTGCTTCGAGCGGCGGCACGGCGCTCTTGTACACCCGTTCGGAGGTCAGCGCGTCGTAGACGTCGCAGATCGCGCCCAGCCGGGCGACTTCGGAGATGGAGTCCGCCGCAAGGCCGAACGGGTAACCGGTTCCGTCGATCTTCTCGTGATGGTGGCGGCACACGTCCAGGGCCACCTCCGGCATGCCTTCGGACTGCGCAAGCACCTGGTAGCCGAATTCCGGATGCGCCTGCACCGCGGCGAACTCGCCGTCTGTAAGGCGACCCTGCTTGTTCAGTATCTCGTCGGGGGTGCCCATCTTGCCCAGGTCGTGCAGCAGGCCGCCGAGGCCATACTCCCGCGTCTCGGCCGCGCTCTTGCCCAGATGAACGGCGGCGTTGATCATCAAAGTGCACACCGCCACCGAATGGAGGTAGGTGTATTCGTCCTTTCGCTTCAGGCGCAGGACGTCGAGCAAGGCGCGCGGACTGCGCTCGACCGTTTCGATGACGTCGTGGACGACCGCGTTCACGTCGCCCAGCCGCACGGCCCGGCCGAGCCGAACATCCTGGCACGCGGTCTTGACCACCTTCAGCGATCGGGAGACGAGCGCCCGGGCGCGCTGGCGCTCCGAAGCGTTGGGCGCAGCGGGGGCAGGCGCCTTCGCGGGGCTTTGCGCGCAGCAATCGCCGCTTTTGCGGCGATCGCTGTCCAGCGCCTGTGCGGCGGAGGTGCGCTCAGGCTCATCCGCTGCCGCCTGCGCTGCCGGCCCGGCGCCCAGTTCGTCGTCGATCTCGACGAACGGAACGTCGGACTGCCGCACCCGCGCGAGCTGCTCCGGCGTCTTGAGCACGAACTTGACGCGCCAGAACGGGTGATCGAACCACGAGCCGCCAAAGCCGCAGACATACATCCCCAGCACCACGTCCGTGGGATCAATCCGATGCTTCATTGCAGGCCCCGATCGCTGTCATGGCGTCCGTGCTACCGGGCGATGGTTAAGCGAAAGCAAAAGGCCCCTGCACTGCCATCATCTTTTCTGACTGCAGGCCGGGCCTTTCGCATTGTTGCACTGGACCGGCGCGCGCGCTGCAGTATGGGGGCGGCTTGCAACTGAGCTGCGCAGCAGGCCGACGTCCAGCGGCCAGCAGGCCCGGCCCATGGGAGGAAATTGCATGACCATCCGCAGAATCGAGCCGGGCGCCCGCATGAGCCAGGCCGTAGTCCACGGGAACACCGTCTACCTGGCGGGCCAGGTCGGCGCCCCCGGCGAAAGCGTGGCGGCTCAGACCAAGGCCGTCCTCGGGCAGATCGACGCGCTGCTCGCCGAAGCCGGCACCGACAAGTCCACGATCCTCTCCGCCACGATCTGGCTGGCGGACATGGCGGACTTCGCGGAGATGAACAGCGTTTGGGACACCTGGGTCGACATGGCCAATCCGCCCGCCCGCGCTACCGGCGAAGCGAAGCTTGCAGCGCCCGAGTACAAGGTCGAGATCATCGTAATCGCCGCCCTGGCCTGAGGCCGGCCTCAAGCCGAGGCGCGCACCGCAAGGCCGGCGTGTAACCTCGATTGCAATCGTGCCGGCGCGGCCTCCACGGCGGCAGATGTTCAGCCGAACATCCGACGAAACCAGCTGCGCTCGTCAGCCGACGGCGGAGTTTGTCCGGACACCTGGAATAGGTAGTTGCCGAGCACGGCCGCCTGGTTCTTGGTCATGAGCACCCGCAGCACATCGAAATCGTCCGGATCGCCCGCTCTTTGCCGGGTCTGCAGTGCAAGCAGGACCCGGTCGCCGAGATCCTGATGATGCCAGCCGACAAGCGCTCCCTGGTTATCCAATGTCACCTCCCCTGTTCCTGGAGACGAACGATGCACTCGCAGCGGGAGCGTAAGGTGAGATGACCAACAGTGCAAACGCGATCTGACCCACTGGCCGGACGGTAGGCGGTTGAACTTGCACCGGTTCCCGACCAGCGCGTCCCATGAAACTACGCATGGGAAGGCTGGCGCGCCCGGCAGGACTCGAACCTGCGGCCCCAAGCTTAGAAGGGAAAGATCGGGTGCCAAGTGAGACAACCTGAGACGGTGAGTCGCGCCGTCTCCCTGCATGTGGATCCCTCTAGGTCCCACCGTGTCTCAGTGAGTATCGCTCGGACTTGTCCCCGTTGTCCCAGTAGAGTCGTCCGCCCTCGTCCCGAGTTGAGGACCCATCACGAAAGCCATCCGGGTTATGTCGAAGAGCACGAGCGCATTGAACAACACGATCAGCAGAGCGCCGCCGTTCACTAACGACTGCTGAGCCGACTGACTTGCGGAGAGGTCCCCTTTTACCACGAGCAAAACGACTGCCGCGACGAACAGGAGGATCAGCGAATAGGCACTTCGGTGAAGCGCGCGCCGAGCTTTGGGGAAGCTGCCTTTGCTCTTCGCTCGCTCCTCAAGCTTGTTAAGTTCGAAGTGGATGTTCGCCGCCGATCCAAGGGCAATCGTGACCATGATTCCGAGCACCGCCAACAAATCGGGGCCGACGAGACTCTTTAGGAAAGTGTTGCGGTCGCTCAGAAGATCAGGGTGCCTGAGTGAGACCAGCAGCCAAGCGAAGATCGCCAAGAGCATCGTGGAGCGGGCCAGGAGCCTACTCATGGCCAAGGATCCTGCTAGCTAGCCTTGCCAGCGCGCTGGCTTTAGTCTCCTCCGGAACATCAGGCTCGTCTATTCTGGTTGTAGCCGTTTTGCGGGTTGAGGAGAACGCGCGCCCACGCTTTGACCGTGCACGTATTGTGCCTCCAGCTTTCGAGATGTAGTCAACCGCCTCCTTCGTCCGCTTCGTGACCGCATCAAGGCCCTCCTGCGCCTTCAGGATGAGTGTCACCTTCTCAGCGTGCTCCGCTTTCCGGAATTGCCGCAGTTCTTCGGAGAGGTCGTCTGATCCGCCGAACATGTTCGGCGGGACGAATTCGAAGGCGAGGTTAGTTATCTCCCCTTCGTGCTTGCGCGCATATTGCCAGAAGGACTCCGTATCCGGGATCGGCTCCACCTCTATGTGCCAGTCCGTGTTGGGCAGTTTCGAGTTGATGGTCCGAACCACCTCAGCGATGAGCCGCTGAGGGCTACCCACGCGCTCGTTCAGAGCGACGGCGGCCTTCTGGCCGTCTCGGTGCTCTCGCGGGTCTATAAGAACTGCAAGGGCCTTCCAGCCCTGATGTAGCGTGTCGGCGAACCCCTCGTCCGGCGGCAAGTTCTCTGTAGTGGTGAGCTTGCGGCCAATCCGCGCGAGGATCACGTCAGAGCGTGGTTGTTGCTCATCAGGGACGTAGTGGAACTCGTTGCCGTAATACTCGAAAACCCAACGGTCCAAGAAGACTGCGCGGAGATACTCTTCTCGCGTTCTCCTTGCCTCGAAGGCGTCGATTTGTTGCCTCTGTAACAAGGACAACCGAAAAAGTTCAAATCGTTCGCGCATGGGCTCCCCTCTTCGGTCACTATCCTAAGGCTGCGACGAACTTCCGCAATGGTAAAGGCGCTGTAGGCACCAGCTAAGCCGATTTCGCTGAACCCGGAGTTCGGCTGGGACATCGATCCGCTGCCCTGCCGCTTTCCGCTCAGAATAGCGGTCTACCAGTTGTCCCGCATGGGGCCTCGGCAGCTAAATACAATGTGCGAATGTTCGAGATCGAGGGTCCGGTAAAGGCGACAAGCTCGGTCTCACCAGATGCTGCCGCCAAGGTCCAGCAGAAGGAGAGGCTGACCAGAGAGCGCCTACAGCACTCACGGCAGAAACAGACCGATGCCTTCCGCAAGTGCCAAGACCGCCAACAAAGGGCGGTCCGGTCGGGGAACCCGGAAGAAGGGAGCGCCGCCAGGCGGTCCTTCAATGCAGCTTCAGGAGAGGCGCATCGTTCTGAGGCGCGGGCTAAATCTGCTCTGGTGAAAGCGAGCGCCGAACCCGCCGAGTAGCCTCGCCGACGCTCGCCAGTGAAGGTGATTATTCGTCGAGCGTAAAGCCAAAGTCCTTTGCCTTGTGGCCGTGCTTCGCGAGCAGACGCTCGTTTATCACTTCTTCCCACTCACTGTCATCGACATCGCCATCCGCGCAGACGAGCCACGACGGGAGTATCACGTTCGTTTCGCCCGGAAGGCCGTGCCCCTCGGGAGCGTCCCACTCGATATCTGTGATAGCGTAATTGTAACCAGCCATGCGAATCTCCTTTCGCTTGAGAAACGCAGCCTATTAATTAGACGAATTGCATGACGTCAACGGCTTTTTACTAATTTAGTTGACTAAACACCTCACCTTTTATTTTCGGTTGACTAAAATCATCCAAATCGGAGCCTAAATTCTACCGCATGCGTATCATCATCAAACATGAAAGTAGCCTGTTCACGCTCGCGGTCCGTGCACCGACTCCATTTGAGTCCTCTCTCCTGCCACATGTTATCACACCAGCCAGTCGCTTCATCTAGCTGCTCCCAGTCCCTTAGGACCACGCAGACGACGATGTTTTTTGCCCTCCGCATGAAGATCTTGTCAACGAAGGACCAGTCGAACGGATTCATCGCCATACCAGTAATATATGCGTGGGAAGTCAGGAAATAGACCATGTGAATGGCATAGGCTCTATCAACGGCACAGAAGCAGGTTCAACAGGAACTCTAGCCTGCCCAATGCTAAACCTCAAAAGCTCACGTGTGTCGCGCTGGTAACTGTTCATCCATGCGCACAGGTCAGCTTCCCAGTTCATCGGCCAAGGCATGAACACCTTACCACCCTCCACGTCGGCCTTTAGCTCTACTGTGCAACAGAATTTCGTGGCGTAGCCAGCGATGCCCTCAAGGTTGTCCTCGACGCGATTCCAATCGCGCAGCCCGCGCAGGTCCATTTGGGAGGGCAACTCCCACATCGTAGAGAGGCTCTTCTTCACCTCCGCGAGCGGCATGCCGTTGAGGTAGACGATGCTGTGAGAAGTCACGATCCATGTTGGGTCGCTGTAGCGCAGTGGAATGGCAAGCTCCTCTAGGAGTTGCCTGCGCTGAGGGAAGAGGTAGGCCATGTGCTCAGCGGAGACCGCATCGACTTCGAACCACCCGTTCGCAGCAAACCCGTTGAACGGACTGCAAGGGCTTCGCAGCGTGCCTATGCGCTTTCGCATAACGTCGTGGCTCTTGCGCTGGAGATCACCGATCTCCTCGACATCTAGAGTAGCGGCATGAACCAGCGTGAGGAGTCCGAGGTCTTCATTATCGGCTCCCGTGAACGCACGCACAGCGCGCGCGCCCTCTCGGCTCCCCATGCGCCGACGACAGTCGGGACAGCCAGGGGAGCCACACTCGTAACGACCCTTCCACTTGGAGCCGCAACTGGAATACTCCGCAGACAAGGCGTCAGCAGCGGCTGACCGCCGGTCGCGTAGTGCCTGCCGCAGGCGAGCGAAGCGCTCACGCCCCGTAGCCTTTAGAATGCCGTCCCACTCCATCACGCGCCCACTCCGCTGTTCCCGCGGGTATTTAGGCGTGCTCTCAGTGGTGCGCCGATTGAGTATACTGTTCTGGCGGCAACACGAGTGTTCGGTTTTTGTTCCGAATTGTGTTGACAGTACGACCCTAGCGGAACATGCCTATTGGGTCTTAGAAGAAAATGGAACAATAGATGCTCGTTGGATACGCTAGGGTCAGCAGCACTGGTCAGGACCTTGCCGTCCAAGAAGAAGCGCTGCGTTCGGCTGGATGTGATCGGATTTTCAGCGAGAAACGCTCTGGGAGAAGCGCCTCGGATCGGCCTGCCTTGCAAGAGGCTATCGAGTTCGCGAGGTCCGGGGACACCATTCTGGTCACTCGGCTCGACCGGTGGGCGAGGTCCACCCAAGACCTGCACAATCTGCTCGCTCGGCTGGACGAGAAAGGTGTCGGCTTCACTTGTCTCGCCCAGAGCGGGGTGGACACAACAAACAGCACCGGCAAGCTGGTGCTGGCGATCCTCGGCGCTGTCGCAGCCTTCGAAACTGATCTTCGTGCCGAACGTCAGCGTGAAGGCATCGCGAAGGCTCGTGAGGTGCCCGGCAAATATCGCGGTCGCTCGCCAAGCATCAACTACGCGCAAGTTCGAAAGCTGCATGACAAGGGTGTGTCGCCGAGCGAGATCGCTGCTCTGCTTCAGATCGGAAGGACAAGTGTTTATCGGGCTTTGAAGTGCTAAGGGCCGTCCAGCAATCGGCATGCTGCGCAAGGTAAGGAATCGCTTCATTTCAAGCTTATGCGGGATCGCGGCGCAAAAAGTCGAAATTGAAATGAGGTCTCGTGCTCAATTGCCGCGTCGGAATTCACGCTTTTCGCCGCTGTTCCAGTTGACCTTTCTTGCTGGGCGACTGACAGCGAGCCCATGAGCGAAGACAACTATGACCGCATCTGGAAGGCGCTGCATCCGGAGACAGACAGGCAGGTCACGCGTATCCGCCAGGATGGCACTCGATTTGTGCACTACACCAGTGCGGAGAGCGCGGTCGCAATCCTTCGGTCCGGGCGCATGCTACTTCGAAATTCATCGCTCTTGAACGATTTCTCCGAGGTTGAGCATGGCAGGGCCTGTTTGGCTCACGCCCAGCTTAACTCCTCCGCTGGCGAGAAGCTGAACTCCCTCATGTGCGGTGTGCAAGCCGACCTGCCCGACCTCTTCGCGCAGACCTACAGCCAAATATTCTCTGCGATGAAAAGTGACACTTATCTCCTGTCAGTGTCGGAGCATGGTGATCGGGAACACGGCGACGAATTCGAAGACGAGTTCGGGCGACTCTCCATGTGGCGAGCTTACGCAAACCGTAACGGTGTCGCCTTCGTGTTCAATAACTCACCGTTTGTGACGGAGAGCAATGCGCTGAATGCATTCACAAGCCCGGTAGTGTACGCAACCCCAGAATCTTTCGAGCCACATTTCGCGGAAGTGGTAGATGGGCTGGAATCGTGCATGGACATTGTCGCACCACTAGGCGGTGCCTTTCTTCTAGAGCTTCTCATCGGCGCGTTCAGGTTCGCAACTCAATCAACGAAGCACCCTGCTTTTCGTGAGGAACGAGAATGGCGGATCATTTATAACCCTACTATGCTCCGGTCCGACCCGCCGGTTTGGCAACAGCAGCTTGAACGAGTTCCGGAGGACATCAGGACTATAGGCGGAGTGCCACAGCGCGTTCACGCGATTCCGTTCAAAAACTATCCTGATGAGGGGTTCGTAGGCGCGACGATACCCGAAATACTGGACCGGGTCCTGGTTGGCCCCTCTCCTGACGCCCACGCCATTGCTCAAGCTTTGATCGCCGAACTGAAATCTGTCGGTGTATTCGACGCAGTGGACAGAGTGATCCTCACCAACATTCCTCTGCGCACCTGACCTTTTCGGTCGGTACGATTGTCAGTATGCGCGCCGAGGTAGACTCGCGATGAATTCGTCAATCTCTGCTTCAACCCAGCGAAGGCTGCGCCTATAAGCCTCCACCGGCTTCGGGAATTTCCGTGTGGGGTCAGTGCGCCATCGAAATAGCGTCTGTCGGCTGACTTGGAGCTTCTTACGAAGCTGGGGCTCTGTGATTAGCATCCCTATCTTATACCTGATTCGGAGTGCCGAAGTCGAAATTGTCGTTCGCTGCCAGAGACGAATCTTTGGAACTGCCGGTCGCCTTCGCTTTCAACTCGTCGAGCCAGTCGTTCCAGAGAAGAAGCGCCGCTCGCTTCTGCGGATAGCTGTCGTGGAAGTCGTAGTGCCTGCCCCGCACCGTCACATCCTTGTGGTTAAGTAGGCGGTCGCGCGTGTCCGCTGAAACTTTCGGGCTCTCATCCTTATTGCGGAAGAATTTGACCTCGCCAGCCAGGAGCGTGGTCGCCGTTGTCCGAAGGTCATGTAGGGTCCAATACTCCGGTCGCGAGGGGTCATTGTAGTCATAGGCGTAGCCTGCCTCGCTCGCGATCCGGTTCATCGCCTGCCGTAAACGAGCAATGGGCTTGCTGGTTGGGAACACCGGCAGGATGCGGGCCTCCGGGACGTCGGGCCGCTCGCCGAAGAGCGCGAGAACTGACGGATGAAGCCACAGGAGGTTCGGAGTGCTGTTCTTGGTCTCAGGGACGATCAAGCGATCTCCTTTGACCCAGTCCCAACGAGCCCAATACACCTCGCCCCGGCGAGCGACGAGCCGTAGCAGGCCCTCGATTGCTCGCGCGTGTAGATCGCTCTGATCGTTCCAGCGCGTTGTTCCCATCTCGGATAGCGCTCGAAAAAGCCACACTATCTCGTGCGGCTCTAGCCAACGGTCCCGCGGCTTCTCGTGCCTGAGGGGCTTCGGTACCTCAGTCATTGGATTGGCCGTGAGTTTCGTTTCGAGCAACGGTCTACCCTCTCGTCTGCACCACTGGAAGAAGGTCATGAGATTAGTATGGAGTCGGTTAGCCCCAACCCCCTTGCCATTAGGCCGCTTCCTGAGGGCGTCGAACTTGGCCCGCACAGCAACAGCCAGTTCGTCCGCCGTTACATCGCTGATGGGCTGAGATCGCAAGCCGGGAGGCAGGTCCTTCTCCATTAGCCGCCACCGTTCTTTCACCACGGCTTCCGTTAGGTTCGGGCTCACATCCGCCATATAAAGCCGATAGCAATCTTCGAGCGTCTGAGCCGCCCGCCACGACGATGGGCTAATTGGCAAAGCTGCCGCTACCGTGTTCGGGACCTCACCTCTTGCCGCTTTGATGGAGAGCGCGGCCTCGCGAGCTTGACGGAGCGATACCTGATGTTGGAGGGCTCCGAAGTCTCCAAGCTTCCGCCTTTTTCCGCCGTATCTCGATTGGAACGATATCGCTCCAGATGGCTGCACGATGATATAGAGCGGGTAATACCCATCTTTGATTTCGTACCGCTTGTTCCTCGGTTTCAGTGCCCGCACCTGTTGGTCAGTAAGCCCGTGAATGATGCTCATTAGTCGTGATCTTGTCCCTGCCTTGTCCCGGAAGGATACCAGCCGGGACAGCCAAGAGTCGAAATCAAAAACTTTATCACAAAGTCAGAGGCTTATGGCGCGCCCGGCAGGACTCGAACCTGCGGCCCCAAGCTTAGAAGGCTCGTGCTCTATCCGGCTGAGCTACGGGCGCGCGCGGGGCGTGCATAGCGCGCTTTGCGCGCGCCGCAAATCGCGATAGTCCACAGGCATGACGGGGGAACCGGCCAGGATCGACAGCCAGGAGGGGGCGGCGCGGCCTTTCCGCTATTTCGACCTGGTCATGGCGGCTTTCGTCGCCATCCTGCTGCTGTCCAACATCATCGGGGCAGCCAAGCCGAGCTACATCCTGTTGCCGGGCGGCGGACAGTGGTCGTTCGGCGCCGGAGTGCTGTTCTTCCCGGTCAGCTACATCATCGGCGACGTTCTGACCGAGGTCTACGGTTATGCCCGCGCGCGGCGGGTGATCTGGACCGGCTTCGCGGCGCTGCTGTTCATGGCCTTCATGGCCGCGGTCGTGGTAGCCCTGCCGCCGGCTGAAGGCTGGCCCGGGCAGAGCGCCTACGAGTTCGTGTTCGGCAACAGCTGGCGCATCGTGCTCGCATCGATGGTGGCGTTCTGGGCCGGCGAGTTCGCCAACAGCTTCGTGCTCGCCCGAATGAAGGTGATGACCGGCGGGCGCTTCCTGTGGATGCGGACGATCGGATCGACCGTGGTCGGCCAGGGGCTCGACAGCCTGATCTTCTACCCGCTGGCGTTCTACGGCCTGGCCGGCTGGCCGATCGAGCAGCTCTGGCAGGTCGTGCTGTCGCAGTGGCTGATCAAGACCGCGTGGGAAGCGCTGCTGACCCCCGTGACTTACGCGGTCGTCGGCTTCCTCAAGCGGCGCGAGGGGGTCGAAGTATTCGACACCGATACCGACTTCTCGCCGTTCGCCCGCAGCGGCGGGGCGATGGCCCGCTGACGGTCAGTCCGCCAGCAGGCCGATCGCAAGGTAGATCAGGATGAAGCTGCCGAAGCCGATCAGCGTGCCGGCGACGAAGATCAGCCGCCAGGCGAGCGGGCTCATCCCGATGTAGTCGGCCAGCCCGGCGCAAACGCCCATCAGCTTGCCGTTCTGCTTGTCGAGCTGGAAACCGGCAGGTGCCCCGCCCGAGTTGCCGTGCTGCAGCGCGCTCATGCAACGATGCCCTGGACGATGAACGCCGAGGGGGTGGAGAAGCTGACGACGACCAGGAAGGTGGTCATGCCAAAAGCGGCGACGGCGGCGAGAACGCGCTGGCCGAAAGTGGTGGAAGCATTCATGTCTAATCCCCTTTGGAATCTCCGAGCAGCCTGTCTGCCCGATGAACGATGTTTTGCATGAGGCGTGCCAAATGCGGAAAACCGCGGAAATCCGCGGTCTTCGTAAATTTCTTCCCGCAACGCTCCGAACATCTCCGCGCAACTTTGGGATTCCCCACCAACTTTCAGGATCGGACATTTCCGATAGAACGCCGGGCCCTGCTGCCCTAACCCTGCGGCATTCCATGACGCTCGACCGCATCACTCTCGGCCACTTTCGCAATCACACGGCCAGCCGGCTCGACGGTGCCGCGCAGATCAACCTGCTCGTGGGCGAAAACGGCGCCGGCAAGACCAACGTGTTGGAGGCGCTGTCGCTGTTCGCCCCCGGCCGTGGGCTGCGCCGGGCGGCCCTGGCGGAGATGGCCGGCAGCGGCGGCCCGGGAGGCTTCTCGGTCAGCGCCGCGCTCGACAGCGGCGATGGGAACGAGCCCGTGATGCTCGGCACCGGCACCCGCCCCGATCGCCCGAACCGGCGGATCGTGCAGGTCAACGGCGCCGAGACGAGCGCGGTCGGCCTGGGCGAATGGCTCGCGGTGGGCTGGCTCACCCCGGCGATGGACGGGCTCTTCACCGACAGCGCGGGCGCCCGGCGGCGCTACATGGACCGCCTCGCGCTGGCGCTCGATCCCGCCCACGCGCGCCAGGCCACGCGCTACGACGTGGCGCTTCGCGAGCGGAACCGGCTGCTGTCCGACGAGATGGAGCCTGACCCGCAGTGGCTCGATTCGATCGAAGCGCAGCTCGCGGAAGCCGGCGCGGCGCTGGCGGCAGGGCGCGCGATGCTGGTCGAGCGGCTTTCGACCGAGCTCGTCACTCTGCCGGACCATCCGTTCGCCCGCCCGGCCTTGTCCCTCGCCCCCGGCGGCCCTGCCGAGCGCGACGCCCTGCTGAGCGAATTCGCGCGGCAGCGAGCGCGCGATCGGGCGGCGCAGCGCACGCTCACCGGCCCGCACCGCGACGATCTGGAAGTCACCCTCTCAGGCAAGGCCATGCCTGCCGCAAGCTGCTCGACCGGCGAGCAGAAGGCGATGCTGATCGCCATCACCCTGGCCCACGCCGGCCTCGCCGCCGGCGGCCGTCCCGGGCTCCTGCTGCTCGACGAAGTCGCCGCCCACCTCGATCCGATCCGCCGCGAAGCCCTGTTCGACCGCCTGCGCGCGGGCAAGGCTCAGGTCTGGCTGACCGGCACGGAACTGGCTCCTTTCGCCGGCATCAAAGGCGAGGCAGCGGTCTGGCGGGTCAGCGGCGGTGTGGCTGAGCCGGTGGGCTGAGGGTTTTCACACGCAGAGGCGCGGAGGCGCAGAGGGTCTCACCCTACCCTTCGTCATCCCCGCGAACGCGGAGACTCAGGCACTGTTCGGTCATGGGGTCCCGCTTTCGCGGGAGAGTACTCCGCGCCTCTGCGCCTCTGCGAGCGCCTTTACTCCACCTCCACCTCGGGCAGCGCCGCCATCACCTCGTCGACGGTCGCCGCAACCATCGCGTCGATGCCCTTGGCGGTCGGGTGGACACGGTCCTGCTGGATCATCTCGGGGCGGCCGTAGACCGACTCAAGGAAGAACGGCACCAGTGCCGCGCCGTATTCGTTCGCCAGCGCGGGGTACATCGCGTCGAACTCCGCCTGGTATTCCGGGCCGGCATTCGGCGGGGCGCGCATGCCGAACAGGACCGCGGGTATCTCGCGCTTGCGCAGCTCGTCGAGGATGGCGGCGAGATTGGCCCGCGCCTCGGTGGGGCTCAGCCCGCGGAGCAGATCGTTGCCGCCCAACTCGACGAGGGCAAGGTCGGGCTTCTCCGCCAGCGAGTCCAGCACGAAGCCGATCCGCTGGCGGCCCGCCGCCGTGGTATCGCCTGATACGCCGGCGTCGGTCACCTGCGCGTCGATGCCGCGCGCCCGCAGCGCCGCTTCGAGCTTTTCGGGGTATCCCTCGTCCTCGGCCAGGCCGTAGCCGGCGAACAGGCTGTCGCCGAACGCCAGGATGCGCCGCTCCGGTCCGGTGACCTCGGCCGCCGCCGCCGGGACCGTCGCCACGGCGGTTTCCGTCGGCGCCGGGGCCGGCGCATCGCCGCCGCAAGCGGCCAGCGCGGGCAGCGGCAAGATCGACCAAAGTGTGTTGCGCATCGGCGAGGGCTCCTTGTTGGGCCGGCTTAGCTATGCCATCGCTGACGTGTGACAAGCCCCCCCGTAATCCAAGCTCGCGACGTCCGGCTCACGCTCGGCGAAGGCGCGGCCGCCGTGGAAATCCTCCGCGGCATCGATCTCGACGTGCCGCAAGGCCAGACTTTGGCGCTGCTCGGCCCTTCAGGCTCCGGCAAAAGCTCGCTGATGGCGGTGCTCTCCGGCCTGGAGCGGGCGAGCAGCGGATCGCTGAACGTGGCGGGGGAGGACTTCGAGCGGCTCGGCGAGGATGCCCTCGCCCGCGCCAGGCGCGGCCGCATCGGCATCGTGCTGCAGGCCTTCCACCTGCTGCCGACGATGACCGCGCAGGAGAACGTCGCCACGCCGCTTGAGCTGGCCGGAGAGCGCGATGCCTGGCCACGCGCTGCTGCCGAGTTGGAAGCGGTCGGCCTGGGCCACCGGCTGTCGCACTATCCTGCGCAGCTCTCGGGCGGGGAGCAGCAACGCGTCGCCGTCGCCCGCGCGATGGCTCCGCGCCCGCCGCTGATCTTCGCCGACGAGCCGACCGGCAATCTCGACACCGTGACCGGCGAGCAGATCGCCGACCTGCTTTTCGCCCGCCGTGCAGAAACCGGCGCCACGCTGATCGTTATCACCCATGATCCGGCGCTTGCGCAGCGCTGCGAGCGGATCGTGACGCTGGCCGATGGACGGATCGCGAGCGATAGTGGTGAGTGAGGCTTCCAAAGTCCTCCCCGTCCCGGGGAGGATCTGATGACCGCCCTCCCCTGGTCCACCGCCTGGACGATCGCCCGGCGGGATCTTCATCGGCAGTTCCGCGGGCTGCGGCTGCTGCTGGTGTGCCTGTTCCTGGGCGTCGGCGCGCTGGCCGCGATCGGCACGCTGACTTCCGCGATCCGCGGGGAGCTCGATGCGCAGGGGCGCACGATCCTCGGCGGCGATCTCGAGGTCGAGGTCTGGCAGCGCACTCTGAACGAGGAGGAGCGCGCCTTTCTGGAGCGCTACGGCGAGTTGTCGGAGGGGTTGCGCCTGCAGGCGATGGCGCGCAGCGAAGAGGCTGCCGCGCCGGTCGAACTGAAGGCCGTCGACGCGCGCTGGCCGCTCTACGGCACTTTCACCCTGGCCGACGGGACCGAGTCGGCGGCTCCGCCCGCAGGACAGGCCTGGCTCGCATCGGGCGCGGCGGAGCGGCTCGACCTGGAGCCGGGTGACCGCTTCACCCTTGGCACCGCCACGCTCACTGTCGGCGGGATCATCGGCGAAGAGCCCGACCGCCTCAGCGAAGGCTTCCAGCTCGGCCAGACTGTCATCGTGCCGCTGGACGTGCCCGGGCGCGCGGGGCTGACCGCGCCGGGATCGATGTACGAATCCAAGACGCGCGTGCGGTTCGCCGGCGCCGCCGATCCGGAGGCGGTCGAGGAAGCGCTGGAAGCCGAGTTCCCGGAGGCCGGCTTCGACACGCGCACGCGGGAGCGGGCCTCACCGGGAGCCGAGCGCTTCGTCAGCCGCATGGGCGAGTTCCTGACGCTGGTCGGCCTCGCCGCTCTGGCGATCGCCGGGATCGGCATCGGCGGCGGCGTTTCGTCGTACCTCGAAGCGCGGCGGACGAGCATCGCCACGCTCAAAATCCTCGGCGCGACGGGCGGCGATATCGCGCGCATCTACGCCCTGCAGCTCGGCGCCGCGGCCTTGGTAGGCGCACTCGCCGGCCTCGCCGCCGGGGTGCTTGTGACGCCGCTGTTCGCGCAAGCTCTGGGCGAGCTCCTGCCGGTGCGCAGCGGGCTGGTGGTGGACGGCTGGGCCCTGCTGCGCGCGGCGCTGTTCGGCCTGCTCGTGGCGCTGGTCTTCGCCGCGCCGCCGCTGGCGCGCGCCCGCCGCTACCCGGCCATGGCGCTGATGCGGGCGCGGGTCTCGCCGCTGAAGCAGCTCGGGCGCGGGGGGACGGTTCCGGTGGCGCTGGGCCTTGCAGGAATAGCCGCCCTCGCTTTCCTCGGCGCGCCGCAGCCCTTGCTGACAGCAACCTTCCTCGGCGGCGCGGTGGCCCTGCTCGGCCTGCTCACCCTGCTCGGCTTTCTGATCCGCAAGGGCGCAGCGCAGATCCCTCGCCCGGCGGACCCGCTGCTGCGCTCCGCGCTAGCCAACTTGCACCGCCCCGGCGCCTCGACCGCCGCGCTCGTCACGGCGCTCGGCTTCGGGCTGAGCGCTTTCGTGCTGCTGGCAGGCGTGCAAACCAGCCTCGAGGGCAACATCTCCCGCTCCGTGCCGGAGCGTGCGCCCGATTACTTCGTGCTCGACGTGCCGCGCACCGGAGCAGGCGAATTCGAGGCAATGGTGCGCCGGCACGCGCCCGAGGCTGAAATCCAGGCCGTCCCGACCTTGCGCGGCGCGATCCTGGCGTACGGCCCGAGGGACTCGATGATCCGAGTGAGCACGCTGGAGGAGCTGCCCGAGGGCGCCTGGGCGCTGCGCGGGGAGCGCGGGCTGACTTACGCGGAAGCGATCCCCCCGGGGAACACGGTCACCGCCGGCGAGTGGTGGCCCCGGGACTATTCGGGCGAGCCGCTGGTCTCGATCGACGAGGAACTGGCCGAAGCAACCGGACTGGCAGTCGGCGACTACCTGACCATCGGCCTACTCGGTGTCGAGCGCACCGCGCGGATCGCCAGCTTGCGGCGGATCGACTGGGAGAGCCTCGGCTTCAACTACGTGCTCGTGTTCTCTCCCAACGCCCTGCAGGACGCGCCGCACAACCTCGCGGCGACGATCGACCTGCCGGAGGGGCAGACCGCCGGATCGCTGCTGCGCGATCTCGTCGGGGCCTTCCCGGCCAGCTCCGTGATCGAAGTCGGGCCGCTGCTGACCCAGGCGCGGGACATCCTCGACCAGGTCTCGCTGGCGATCCTCGCGGCTGCGTCGGTCGCGGTGCTGGCCGGCATCGCCGTGCTGCTGGGCGCGATCGCCGCGGCGCGCGCGGCCCGGCTCTACGACAGCGTCATACTGCGCGTGCTCGGCGCGAGCAGGAGGCAACTGCTCCTGCTGCAGCTCGCCGAGTTCGGTGCGCTGAGCCTCGTGCTTGCCTTGGTGGCGCTGGGTCTCGGTTCGCTGCTGGCCTGGCTGGTGGTGGTGCAGATGTTCGAGTTCGACTGGCTGCCGGACTGGCCACGCATCCTGGGCGTGCTCGGCGCCGGCGTGGCGCTGGTGCTCGCGTTCGCGCTTGGCGCCTCGCTGCCGCTGCTGCAGGCGCGGCCGGCGCAGGCCCTGCGGACGCTGTAAGAGGAAGGGGGCCGCAAAGCCCCCTTCCGTCAGTTCACCATTTGAAGCGGCCGGTCAGGCCATAAGTGCGCGGTTCGCTGGGATAGGCAGAGACCCCGCCGGGCTGAGCCACGGAATCGAAGATCGATTCCAGGTTGCGGTCGTCGAGCAGGTTGCGGCCCCAGACTTCCAGCGTCAGCCCGTAATCCAGCTCGTACCCGAGCGAAGCGGTGAGGTTGTTGACCTCCCGCCGGAACGGCTCCGCGGCAGCGAGCGCCGGCGCGGGGTTGACGATCGAACCGTCCGGCCCGCGCACGGCGAAGCGCGGCAGCCCGTCTTCCACCTGGACGTCCGACTGGAACAAGTAGGACACGCGCGGCACCAGCGTGCCCGGCCCGACTTGCGCTTGGTACTGCGCGCCGACGATCACGCTCCACTTCGGGATGCCGGCCGGGCGCCGCCCGCTGATGTCGCCGACCGCCGAAGCGACGAAGCTGTCGTACGTCGGATCGAGGTAAGTGGCGCCGAAGTTCAGGGTCAGCGCCTCGCCGATCGTGGCGAGACTCTCGAATTCCACGCCGAAGGTGCTCTGCTTGCCGGCGTTGATCAGGGCGAAGCCCGCGCCGGTGAAGATGTTCGACTGGAAGCCCTTGATGACCTGGTCGAACACCGCGAGGTTGGCGGAGAGCCAACCGAGGTTGGCCTTCACGCCGGCTTCGATCACGCGCGATTCTTCGGGCGAGGCGAAGCGGCTGCCGGAGGTGAGGTTCGGCACGGCGAGACCGCGCGAGATCAGCTCCAGGCGATCGGCGGCGGTCGGCCGGCTGTCGCGCGAGAGATTGATCGAGCTGGCCTTGAAGCCGGTGGCGTAGCTTGCGTAGATGTTGAACTGGTCGTTCAGATCGTAGGCGAGCCGGGCGGTGTAGCTGAAGTCGCTGTCGCTGGTCGCGCCATCTTCCACCGCGTTGGGAATGTTCTGGAACGGCGGCAGGAATTGCAGCGCCCGCAGCGGGTTGAGCGGGTTGGCCGCGGGATTGTTCGCATTGCCGGCAGCGAAAGCCTGGAAAGCGGCGAACGTAGCGGCGGTGGCAGGATTGGTCGCGAACGCGAACACTGCCGCGGGATCCGCGGGATTGACCCCAGCCTGCTGCAGCGCACCGGCGAGCAGGAGCTGCCGCCGGAAGGGCGCATACTGCGGCGCGTTGAAGTTGAGCGCGGAGAACACGTCCGTCGCTTCGACATCGGCGCGGAACCGCTTGCGGTCCTTCGTCCAATTGCCGCCGAGGGTCAGCACCAGCCCGTCCGCCACTTCGAAATCGACCTGGCCGAACAGCGACAGGGCATTGCTCTTGAGGGTGTACTCTTCGGTGAAGCCCTGCCCTGCGGCGAAGAACTGCCCGGCATAGCTCCGTCCGTCGAGCGCGCCGAAAGTCTGCTCCAGCGTGTTGACGTTGAGCGCCCCGCCCGAAGCCTGGTTGATCAGGATGTTGGCGTATGGCCGGAACTGCGTGCCGTAGCGCAGCAGGTTCTGCTGATCGACGCGCTCGTTGATGTAGAACGCGCCCAGCAGCAGGTCGACACCCTGCGACAGCTCGCTGGTCAGGCGCAGTTCCTGCGTGAACGTGCCGATCTTCAGGTCGCCGAAGTTCGGATAGACCAGATCGGCGCTGGTGAAATCCGGATCCTGGTCGCTGACGGCGTCGGTGCCGCGATAAGCGGTGATCGACGTGACCGTCGCCCCGCCGAGCTGCCAGTCGACCTGTGCGGAACCGCCATAGTTCTCGATATCGTTAGTCGAGTTGAAGTTGTTGTAGACGACATTGCCGAAACGGTCGGCCGGGGCGTTCACCCGTCCGCCGAGCGCCTGCAGCGCCAGAGTAGCCGGGCCGCTCTGGATGTTGACCACGGCGCAGCAGTTCTCGTCGATCCGGTCATAGTCGCCGATCAGGCGGACGGTGATATCGGTGCCCGGATCGAAGTAGAGCTGCCCCCGGGTGAACCAGCGGTCGCGCTCGTTGGTCCGGTCGCCGGTGCCGAGATCGCGGTAGAACCCGTCGCGCTTGTTGAAGCCCGCGGCGAGGCTGAAGGCGGTGTCCTGGCTGATCGGGCCGGTGACATATGCCTTTCCGATGACCGCGTCATAGTTGCCGTACGTCAGTTCGGCCGAACCGCCGAAGTCGAACGCGGGCCGCTGGGTGGTGATCGAGATCACGCCGGCCGAGGCGTTCTTGCCGAACAGGGTCGATTGCGGCCCGCGCAGTACTTCGATGCGCTGCACGTCCGGCAGGTCGGTGATCTGCGCCGCGGTGCGCGAGCGGTAGACGCCGTCCACGAACACGCCGACCGACGGCTCGATCCCGGCGTTGTTGGCGCCGTTGCCGAAGCCGCGGATGAAGAAGTTGGTATTGGCGACGCTCTGCCGCTGCCCGACGATCAGCGAGGGGACGACGGTCTGCAGGTCGCGCAGATCGCGGATCTGGCCACGCTCGATCGTTTCGGCCGTGGTGACGGTTACGGCGACGGGCACGTCCTGCAGGGTCTGCTCACGCTTGGTGGCGGTGACGACGATCTGGTTGCCGGTGCTGGAATCCTCGCCGGCGGCATAGTCGTCGGCGGACGCTGCGGCTTGTTCGACCGGCTGCGCTTCGTCCTGCGCGAATGCTGCGCCGGGCACCAGAAGCGCCGCCGTGGCGGCGCTGCTCATCAGGAATGTGTGGAATCGGCCGGCCACGCCGGTGTTGAAGCTGATCACTTCGTGTTCTCCCGTCTGTTCTATGACGCGGACGGAATTGCAGCCCGTCCGTCGCCCGGCGCCCCGTTATCGCCGCCGCGGAATAGTGGCCTATCGAGGCCGACTCAATCGGCCTGAGCGGAACCGCTTCCGTGCAGGGAACTGTGTTGCGTACGTGTCACACACACCGGATCGGCACCGACCGCGGGGGCCAGGGGGGAGAAGCGTCGTTTCACCCCCTCGCCAAGCGCCTGCAACCGCCCTATTGCCCCCTGCGATGACGATCGACGGCCTGCGCATCGCCCTGTTCAGCGGCAACTACAACATGACCGTGGACGGCGCGAACAAGGCGCTCAACCGGCTGGTCGAGTTCCTGCAGCGCCAGGGCGCCGTCGTGCGGGTCTATTCGCCGACGAGCGACGAACCCGCGTTCGAGCCGCAAGGTACGCTCGTTTCCGTCCCGTCGATCGCCATTCCCACCCGGGCGGAATACCGCCTGGCGCTGGGCCTTTCCGGCGAAGTTCGCCAGGACCTGGAGCGGTTCGCCCCCGATGTGCTGCACATCGCCTCGCCCGACTTTGCCGCGCGCGCCGCGGTCCGCTGGGCGCGGCAACGCGGCACGCCGGTGCTCGCCTCCGTCCACACCCGCTTCGAAACCTACCCGCGCTACTATAAGCTGGGCTTCCTCGAAGGCGTGCTGGAGAGCTGGATCCGCGGCCTCTACCGGCGCTGCGACGCCCTGGTCACGCCTTCGGCCGGAATGGTCGAGATCCTGCGCCAGCAGGGCATGAACGACGATATCACGCTGTGGGAGCGCGGCGTCGACCGCGAGCTGTTCAACTCCGGACGGCGCGACAATGCCTGGCGGCGGGAGCACGGCATTGCCGATGGCGACGTGGCGATCGGATTTCTCGGCCGCCTGGTGATGGAGAAGGGACTCGACGCCTTCGCTGCGGCGATGGCCGAGCTGCGGTGCCGCGGCGTGCCCCACAAAGTGCTGGTGATCGGCAACGGTCCGGCACGCAGCGCGTTCGAGGAACAGCTGCCGGGCGCCGCTTTCGTCGGCTTTCAACAAGGCGCCGACCTGGGCCGCGCGGTGGCGGCGATGGACGTTCTGTTCAATCCCTCCATCACGGAGACGTTCGGCAACGTGACCCTGGAGGCCATGGCCTGCGGCGTTCCGGTGGTCGCCGCGCGGGCGACCGGCAGCACGAGCCTGGTCGCCGACGGCGTGAACGGCACGCTGGTATCACCAGGCGATATCGCCGGATTCGCCGACGCTTTGGCGCGCTACGTCGCGGACCCGGCGCAACGCGCCGCGCACGGCCGGGCCGGCGAGGAGAAGAGCCGCGCCTATTCCTGGGACGCGATCAACCAGGCCGTGGCCGACACTTACCGGCGGTTGATCGAGGCGCGGAAAGCCCGCGCCTCAGCGTAGCACGCCGAGGGCGGTCATCCGCTTCGCGTACCAGATCAGCAGAAGTATGACCGCGAGGATCAGCAGGGTGAAGCTGACCGCGACCGCCGAAGTGGTCGCCCCCGGCAGCGGGTTCATGAACTGGTAGCCCATCCCCGCCAGCATCCCCACCAGCGACACCACGAAGGCATGGAAGGCGAAGCGGCTGCGCAGCAGCAGCAGGACGGAACCGGCAACCGCTCCCCACACGCCCAGGGCCCAGGCGGTGTCGGCCCATAGCGGGAAGCTCTGGAAATATGCGACCGCCGTATCGGCGTCATAGCCGAAGGGTTCGGTCATGGAGGCGATGTATTCCCGATTGCCGAGCTGGCTCTGGATATAGTCGTATCCGCCGAAGCCGTGCCAGCAGAGCGACACGAGACCGATGACCCAGAGATGCCAGGGAACGCTTGCCCGTTCGGGCGCAACAGTGGCGTTCATGAGTTTCTCCCCTCATGCGCGACCCGGGGGCGAGAATACCACGCGATCGCGGCAAAGGGAACTCGCCTACCTCTTGCTCGTCACCCTGAACTTGTTTCAGGGTCCATCTCTCCTCAGGCACCGTCGGCGCGGGGGGAGAGATGGATGCTGAAACGAGTTCAGCATGACGGTCTTGGCGGGGACCTCAATTCTGCCCCTCACCGACGGAATGCCCGGATCACAAGAGGCTCGCGCGGCGCGGCGCCAGCGCCTATCTCCTGCGGCGATGGCTGACTTGTTCGCAGACGACCTCCCTCCCGCAGCGCCGGAAGACGTGGCGCGGGAGGACGCACCGCTGGCCGACCGCCTGCGCCCGCGCTCGCTCGACGAGGTGATCGGGCAGGACCACCTGACCGGACCGCAAGGGGCGATCGGGCGAATGGTGGCGGCCGGTAAGCTTTCCAGCATGATCCTGTGGGGCCCGCCCGGCACCGGCAAGACCAGCATGGCCCGCCTGCTCGCGGATGCCGTGGGAATGCGCTTCGTGGCGATCAGCGCGGTGTTCTCCGGCGTCGCCGACCTCAAGAAGGCCTTCGCTGAGGCGGAGAGGATGCGCGCCGCAGGGCAGCGCACGCTGCTGTTCGTGGACGAGATCCACCGCTTCAACCGCGCCCAGCAGGACGGCTTCCTGCCTTATGTCGAGCGCGGGACGGTCACCCTGGTCGGCGCCACGACCGAGAACCCGAGCTTCGAGCTCAACGCCGCGCTGCTGAGCCGCGCGCAAGTGCTGATCCTCCACCGGCTCGACGCCGAAGCGCTCGGGCAGCTGCTGGCGCGGGCCGAGGCCCTGGAAGGACCCCTCCCCCTCACGCCCGAGGCGCGCGAGGCGCTGATCGCCAGCGCCGACGGCGACGGGCGCTTCCTCCTGAACCAGGCCGAAACGCTCTACTCCGCGCAGATTCCTGAGCCGCTCGGCCCGGCCGAGCTCGGCGCGTTCCTGCAGCGCCGCGTCGCCGTCTACGACAAGGACCGCGAGGGCCATTACAACATCATCAGCGCCTTCCACAAAGCGCTGCGCGGCTCCGATCCGCAGGCGACGCTGTACTACGTCGCGCGGATGCTGGTCGCCGGGGAGGAGCCGCTGTTCGTCCTGCGCCGGCTGACGCGCGCGGCGGTCGAGGACATCGGCCTGGCCGACCCTCAGGCGCTCGCCCAGTGCATTGCGGCCAAGGAAGCCTATCAGTTCCTCGGCAGCCCCGAAGGCGAGCTGGCGATCGTCCAGGCCTGCCTCTACTGCGCCACCGCGCCCAAATCGAATGCCGCCTACAAGGCGCAGAAGGCCGCGTGGAAAAGCGCCCGGGAAACCGGCAGCCTGATGCCGCCGCAGAACATCCTCAACGCCCCGACCAAGCTGATGAAGGACATCGGCTACGGCAAAGGCTATGCCTACGACCACGATGCGGAGGAAGGCTTCTCGGGCGCCAATTACTGGCCCGAGGAGATGGAGCCGCAGACCTATTACGAGCCGGTCGAGCGCGGTTTCGAGCGGCAGGTGAAGGAGCGCATCGCCTACTGGAACAAGCTGCGCGAGCAACGTGGCTGACCGCTTCGCGCACTTCGCGGCGATCGACTGGTCGGGCGCCGTGGGGGAGCGGCACAAGGGCATCGCGGTAGCGATCTGCGAGGCCGGCGGCGACGCGCCGCGGCTGGTGCGGCCGGGCCACCGCTGGTCGCGCCCGGAGGTGCTCGAGTGGCTGCTCCAGGAGATGCCCGCGGGCACGCTCGCCGGCCTCGACCTCGGCGCCTCGCTGCCGTTCGCCGACTGCGGCGCGTTCTTCCCGGGCTGGGCCGACAGCCCGCCCGATGCGCGTTCCCTCTGGGCCTTGGTCGAGGAGATCTGCCGCGACGACCCGCACCTGGCCGCGTCGAGCTTCGTCGATCACGAGCAGGCGAGCCGCTACTTCCGCCGCCACGGGGGGCGCGAAGGGGCCTTGTTCCACCACCGGGACGCCGCCCACCGGCAGGGCCGCTTCCGCGTGACCGAACAGGCGCAGGCGGCGATGGGCTGCAAGCCTTACTCCAACTTCAACCTCGTCGGCGCGGCGCAAGTCGGCAAGTCGAGCCTCACCGGCATGCGCGTGCTCCACCGGCTGGCCGGGCAGGTGGCGATCTGGCCGTTCGATCCCGTGCCGCCGCGCGGTCCCGTGGTGGTCGAGATCTACACCGCGATCGCCGCCATGGCCGGTGGCCGCACCGCGGCCCGCAGCAAGATGAACTCCTACGCCGACTTGAACGAAGCCCTCGCCGTCCTCGGCTCGCCCCCCGTGCGCGAAACAGGCCCGCTGGACGACCACAGCGCCGACGCCCTCCTCGCCGCCGCCTGGCTCCGCACCGCCGCCCCGCGCGAGGAATTGTGGCGCCCGAACGCCCTCACCCCCCAAATCGCCCGCACCGAGGGCTGGACCTTCGGCGCCGCATAGCGCAAAGGCGCAACGATGCCGGCTTAGCTCAGTTGGTAGAGCACCTGATTTGTAATCAGGGGGCCGCGGGTTCGAATCCTGCAGCCGGCACCATTTTTCAATGACTTAGACGGCATATTTGAGAACCGCCTTCTGGCGGGGCACCAATGGGGGATCAGAGGGGGTGCGGCCACTTTCGCCCGCCGCCCGCGGTCCCGCAGCAGGTTCGCGGCGACCTGGAAGACGTAGGCCTCGGCCGATCGCAAGCTGACGTCGGACTTGCCGGCGATGCGGATGAAGACCTCCTGGGTGAGATCCTCGGCCTCGCTGTGGCTCTGGCTGCGCCGGGGGAAGAACGCCATGAGCGCAGGGCGAAACTCCCTGTGGAACTGTGCAAGCGGGTCTGCCTCTGCCTTCCTCATGATCGCGCGTGCTCTCATTCGGCGAATTCACAGGTAAGACGCGGGAGCCCCCGTCTTCCTCACACCGAACATAGCATGGCGGCGACGATCCTGCGCCCCGGCTACCGAGCGGGCCGCGGAAGCAGCCTCCTGGGAACCGCCGGAAAGAGGATCGTCGTCCGAGCCCTTCGGGCGGCCGATTGGCTGCGCCCCCCGCGTACCTACTGCAACGTGCTGGGCCGCGGAGCGCCGGGGACGAAGGAGATCGTGAAGCAGGCTCCCGAGCCGTCCGGCCTGGGGCCGGCCCGGAGATCGCCCCCAAGCTCGCTGACCAGCACGCTGACCACGCGCATGCCGAGGCTGGCCCTTGCCTCGGCCAGGCTGAAATCGGCCGGCAGGCCTTTCCCGCCATCGCAAACGCTCAGCCGGTGAACACCGCCGTTCACCGAATAGCCGACTTCGATGGTCCCACCGCCGTGCTTCGCGGCATTGGTCACCAGTTCGTTTACGAGCAGACCGATCGGCTGGATCGCGGTGGTCGGCACGTCGCCCTCGTCCCCCTGGACGGAGATTGGCTGCCCCAGCACTTGCTCGAGATCTGAACAGAGCTTCCGCAGGAAGGCGATGCAGGAGGTCACGTCGGCGCCTTCGAACGTATAGTGCCTATGCACCTGCGCAACGGCAGCAACTCGATTGGCCGCCAACCGCAAGTGATGGGCTGCTTCTCCCACGTCGGCCGATCGGCTCTGCATGGAAAGCAAGGAAGAGACGAACTGAAGGCTGTTCATCACACGATGATCGATCTCCTTCGCCAAGAGCTCGGCCTTGGAAACTGCCCGCCGAGCGGCAAGTCTCATCTCCATCTGGTCCAGCACCACCGAGGCAAGGTCCTTCAGATCCTCGATCTGCGCGTCATCGATCGGCCTGGGCTCCTTGTCGATGACGCACAAGGTCCCGAGGTTGTGACCATCGGCCGTCGTGAGGGGCACGCCTGCGTAGAAGCGCAGACCGAACTCCCCTGCAACAAGCGGGTTGGCCAGCGATCGAGGATCGACGCTCGCGTCGGTCAGGACATAAGGGTCGTCAGCCAGAATGGCCGAGGCGCAGAGCCCCGGATCTCGCCCAATCTGTTCAACCGGCACTCCGTGGCGCGACTTGAACCAGATGCGATCCTCGTCGACGATGCTGATGATGGAAATGGGAACGCCGAAGCGTCTCGCCGCAAGGGCTGTGATACGGTCGAAAGCGCCGTCTGGCGGCGTGTCCAGGATGTCATAGCGGCGCACGGCGGCGATGCGCTCTGACTCGCTCGCAGGGATGATTGTGGCGTCGCGCATGCGCTTGAATCTCCGGGCTTAAGCTGGATGGATGCTCCTTCTGAACATGGCACGCTCGGTCATGCAATCTTTCTTCGCGAGATTTGGCCGGTCCGGGAGGCCTCATTGCGGTTCGGCTCCGCAAACATTGTGAAACCCCAACTGCCGGACATTTGCAGCGGCACCGTTCCCCGGGCAGCCTCGTTCCCGCTGTTCAGCGAACCTGGCTACGTCGGGCGGGAAGCGGCCGCGGATGGAGGACTTCTCCGCTGGCGGGCATGCCGGTGCTTTTAGGTCCGTTCCGCAGCACTCTCGGACGAGGCGTCAACCGAATCTGTCGCGGGAACTGGCGCCAGCCTCCGCAAGCTGTTGCAGAGGCGACCAAAGCCATCGCAGCTTCCTCTTGCGAGGTAATCCCAACCCCTTCCCTCGGAATCATCGAAGGCCGGTCGAGAGCTAGCCGAAGCTGACAGGCGCTACCCCCGTTGCGCCGTTGCGATCATCGGAGGGAGAGCGGATGTTCGGGTGCCAGGCCGGGCGAAGGACCAGGCGCGCATACTGCAAGGCCGAGGCTGGATCACAGTATCGGCGCGCCTCGCTTCCCGCACGGCCAAGGTGAGTTGTTATCCAGGATAAGAAGGCACCTGTCCCGGAGCTATCGAGCGCAAGCGGGCACGGCTGAGGCGGCCTGAACGAAGACGCTGACGGGCAACCGCCAGCAGCGGCACTGACCGCCGAACTCTTGAGGATACAGGATCGCTCATCGCTCCTCTCCAGGCTGAATGCGATGCGCAGGAGGTTCAGATGGAAGAGCGGCCCCTCGGCAAGGCAGAGCAGCCACAAACAGTGTTCGACTGGCAGCGCCTCCACGCCTCCGAGATCGCGCTTATCGCCAGCGCCATGAAGACGCACGGGTGTGCCGTGCTGGACAAGCTCGTGACGGACGAGGATGTTCGCCATGCCTCCGAACTCGCGGAACGGCTGGTCGTCGAAAACGGCAACGAATCGGTCCTCAAGGGAGGACAGAACGGCCTTTCGGGATACCTGCTATCGGAGCTTCACAGCGATCTGGACCCCTTCCTGCGGGAACTGTTCGAGGCGATCCTGGGCCGGCCCGGGGCGCCAACCCGCATCCGGCAGTCGTCACGGTTCCTGGCCGGCGCATCCCACAACAAGCTTGCGGGATACTATCACTTCGACAGTTACGTGATCAGCCTGATCGTCCCGATCCTGATGCCGGCCGACGGCCTGGGAGGCGAGTTCGTCCTGTTGCCCAATGCCCGCCCACTGCATCAGCCCTACATCGTCAGCGCCGTTCAGAAGGCGCTCTGCGACACGCGCTTCATGCAGAAGAGGCTGGCCTCCGCAGTCCACGATGGCCGAACCGCCCATCTGCCGATGAGAACCGGCCAAGGCTACCTCTTCATCGGCCACACCTCGCTCCATTCGAACGCGCGATGCATCGGCGAACAGCGCCGCTTCACTGTGATTTTCCATTACGGCGACCCGCACGAGGGCAGCAGGCTGCGTCAACTGGGCACGCTGATGAGCCGGCGCTATCACGCAGTGATGAATTCGCTGAGGCTCTGACTCTCCTGCCGGCAGACCGCGGCTGCAGACGCTCGAAGTCACGTCTGATCGAGTTGCGGCTCCTCCGGGAAATTCTCTCCGAAGATCTCGTCCGCCTCGTCCTGGTCGGAGACAGCCGAGACGCGTGCAGGCGCCAGGCGCAAGACGATGATCGCCGCCGCAATGGCGAGCACTGATCCTGCCAGCGTACCTATCTTCGCGGCATCGACGAGGGCACTGTCATCGAAGGCCAGATCGCCGATGAACAGGCTCATCGTGAAGCCGATGCCGCATAGCAGCGCTGCGGCATACATGTGCCACCAGCCCAGCTCCGCCGGCTTGCGGGCAAAGCCAGTCCGGTGCGCGAGCCACACTGCTCCCAGCACACCGAGCTGCTTCCCGAGGAAAAGCCCCGAAGCGATGGCAAGCGGCAGGGTGGAGAACAGCGAGTTTCCGCTGCCTATCGTAACACCGGCACTTGCGAAGCCGAACAGCGGCACCACACCGAACATCACGAGCGGGTGGATCTTGTGCTCCAGCTTCTTGAGGGGGCTGTGGGCTTGGCCCTGGCCAAGCGGAACAGTGAGGGCCGCCAGGACGCCCGCTATCGTTGCGTGAACTCCGGACTGGTAGACCGCCAGCCAGAGCAAAACGAAGCCGACGAGATATGGCCACAGTTTGCACACCCCAGCCCTGTTCAGGCCGAACATCGCCCCGAGGATGAGCGCGCTCGCGAGAAGGGCAACGAGGTCCAGCTCGGCTGTGTAGAACACTGCGATGATCGCAACCGCACCGATGTCATCGATGATCGCTATCGTGACGAGGAGCAGCTTGATCGATGCGGGAGCCCTGCTTCCGATCAGGGCCAGTACACCCAGCGCGAAAGCGATATCCGTGGCTGCCGGGATAGCCCAGCCGTTGGTCAAAGCCGCGTCGGAGCCGGCGATCAGGAGATAGACCAAGGCCGGGACCGCCATGCCGCCGACAGCGGCAACCATCGGCAAGCGGCGCGCCGACGCCGTCGCGAGTTGCCCGTCGAACCACTCCCGCTTCACCTCCAGGCCGACCAGCAGGAAAAACACCGCCATCAGAGCGTCCGCTATCCAGTAGTGGACGGTCAGTGGGCCCAGCTTCGCGTGGAGAATGGCGTGGTACGTTTCTCCGACCGGCGTGTTCGCCAGAACCAGCGCGAGGCCGGCCGCCGCGATCAGGAGGAGGCCCGCGTTCCGCTCGTGCGAAGCGATGTTTTCACTGGCTATGGCTGTGCCCTTTCCTGGCAACGCTATTACTCGGCCCGATCGTACGCAGCGAAGCCAGGCTTCTCACTTCCTCCAGAGACGCCAAAAAATGCCACTTTCGTCTTCCATGGGTCTAATCGGCCCATGCTTCATCAGGCGAAGGTTCGCATCGCTGTACGGCCGCGGAACGGACCAGGCGTCAGGGCGACTACTGCGGAAGCATCCAGGCGACATTGCAATCTCCGTTCTCTGCGGTGAACCGTTGCTAGTATAAGACCAGCTGAAATCTGAACGCTCGATTACTGGGCCGGTTCCACATCTCGAGCAAGTTCGCGAGATGCGTCGCGAGCGATATGTCAGAAGGACAGAAACGCGCAGTCGGGAAAGCCGCAAAAGCCGCTCGATCAGCCTTCGTTCACGATGCAAACTGGAGTAAGCTACCGATCTGCGGATCCTTCGCGGGACCGAATGGTGGAGAGATGCTATGTGGAAAACCGTGGTCGCCGTTTGGCTGGCCAGCCTGCTCGCCGTCCAGCCTGCTGCGGCATCGGGATTCCCGGAACTCCAGCATCTCGAACAGCGGCTCACGGCCACCGCGCTTGAAAACCCGGGCGAGTACGGCATCGCCGCACTCGATCTTACGACCGGCCGCGCGATCTCGGTCAACGGCCAGCGGCCGTTTCCGATGGCCAGCACGATGAAGATCGCGGTCGCAGCGGCTTACCTGGCGGATGTCGATGCCGGCCGCCGCTCGCTTTACGATCATATCGCCGGCGCATCGGCCCTGAGCCTCATGGACCGGATGATGGTGCGCAGCGACAATCGCGCCACCGATCTGCTCATCGGCGCGCTCGGCGGCCCGGGCGCGGTGGACTATTGGCTGCGCGCCCAGGGGCTGAGCGGCATTCGCGTCGACCGCAATATCGCCCAGCTTCTCGGCGACCGCCGTGACTTATGGGACATCCGGGACTCGAGCACGCCCCTTGCGATGCTCGAACTGCTCCGCCTGATCGATAGCGATCGCGCGCTCGCGCCGCAAAGCCGCGCCCTGCTGCTGGACATGATGCGCCGCTGCGCCACCGGCTCGAACCGGATCAGAGGTCTGATGCCTTACGGAGCCAAGGTCGAGAACAAGACCGGCACTCTCAACCAGTACACCAGCGATGTCGGCTTCCTGACCCTCCCCGATGGACGCCGCGTCGCAGTCGCGTTCTTCGCCCGCGGAGGAGAAAACCGCCCGGCAGTGATCGCCACCGCCGCACGCGCGATCTACGACACCTTCAGCACCCAGTTGGCAACGGCGGCTCCTGCCCGGAGCGCGGCGGTGAACCTTAATGGGGTGCGTTAGCGCCCCCGCGACCGCTGCGAAGAAGGATGGAGTCATCTGATCGCGGCTGACGCTCAGCCGTGCAGGTGCTGGGAAACCAGCGGCGCGCAGGGTCGTTGTGGGGCGACATGGACCTGCTCGACAACTTCCCAATGCCTCCGATCCGTTCGTTCCAGCAGCGCCCCTCCGCTCCGTGCTGAGGGATCCGCATCTTCGCCCCGATAGCGACGAAGCGCTCGGTCTCGAGGACACGGCGGCAGAACCGTCCCTCGCGTATGCACCAGGTCCGCCTCCCCCTGGACGATGGATTACGCGCGAGCGGCTGAAGTGGACAGGCCTCGGCATCGTCGGGGCGTTCCTCGCACTGATCCTCGTGCTCGTGATCACGGCGCCGTTGTCGAAGTCGCTGCAACCGATCACGGCCCCCAGCCTGACGCTGCTTTCGGCCGAGGGCGCGCCCATCGCGCGCCGCGGAGCCGTGGTCGAAGGGCCGGTCGACGCTGCAGAGCTGCCGGACCATGTCGTCCAGCCGTTCCTGGCGATCGAGGACCGGCGCTTCTTCGGTCACTTCGGCGTCGATCCGCAGGGCCTCGCCCGGGCATTCCTCGCCAACCTGCGCGAAGGCGAGGTCGTGGAAGGCGGAAGCACGATCACCCAGCAGCTCGCCAAGCTGTCGTTCCTGTCGCCCGAGCAGACCATCTGGCGCAAGCTGCAGGAAGCGGTGCTGGCGTTCTGGCTGGAAGCCCGGCTGGGCAAGAACGAGATCCTCTCGCGCTATCTCTCCAGCGTCTACTTCGGCGACAACGTGTTCGGCCTGCGGGCGGCGGCGCGGCACTACTTCAGCCGCGAGCCCGAGGAGCTCAGCGTCGAGCAGGCGGCGATGCTGGCCGGGCTGCTGAAGGCCCCCTCCACTCTGGCGCCGACCGACAACCTCGACGGGGCGCGCGAGCGCGCGGCGGTGGTGATCGCAGCGATGGTCGACGCAGGGATGCTGAGCAAGGCGGAGGCCGAAGAACTACCAGAGGTGACGCTCGACGTCGGAGGCCTGCCGGAAGTGCCGAGCGGCAGCTACTTCGCCGACTGGGCCTTCGCGCAAGCCGAAGCGGCGCTCGATGACAAGTACCCCGCCCACACGCTCACAACCACGCTCGAGGATCGCCTTCAGCGCGAGGCGGTCGCGGCGATCCGCAACGTCGGCACCGGCGGGGCGCAAGTTGCGCTGGTGGCGATGCGCCGGGATGGGCGGGTCGTGGCGATGGTCGGCGGCAATAGCTATGAACGCAGCCCGTTCAACCGCGCCACGCAGGCGCTGCGCCAGCCGGGTTCGACCTTCAAGCTGTTCGTCTACCTCGCCGCCCTGCGCGAAGGCTACACGCCCGGTACGCGCGTGGAGGACAGACCGCTGCGGATAGGGAACTGGACGCCTGCCAACTACAACGACGAGTACCGGGGCGAGATCACGCTGCGGGAGGCATTCGCGGTCTCCAGCAACGTCGCCGCGGTGCGGCTGGCCGAAGAGGTCGGGCGCGACAAGGTCATCGCGGCGGCCCGTGATCTTGGCATGCGCGGCGAGCTGGAGCGGGGGCCGACCATGGCCCTCGGCACTTCGGGCGTGTCGCTGATCGACCTGGTTGCCGCCTACGCGGCCGTTTCCGCCGGCCGCCATCCGGTGCGTCCCCACGGGCTCCCGCGCGAGAATGTCGCAGACGGCACCACCGCCATGGAACCCAGGGTGCGCGCGCAGATGCTTGAACTGCTGCGGGCGGCGGTGAACGAGGGCAGCGCCCGCGGCGCCCGCCTGAGCACGCAAGCCTTCGGCAAGACCGGCACTTCGCAGGACAGCCGGGACGCTTACTTCATCGGATTCTCGGGTGACCTGATTACCGGCGTGTGGATCGGCCACGACGACAATCGGCCGATGCCCGGAGCGCAAGGCGGCGGAGTTCCGGCGGCGATCTGGCGCAATTTCATGACGCGGGCGCTGACCCCGGCGGATGAAGCGCCGGCTCCCGCCCGCGCGCCGCGCGAGATGCCGCCACCGCCATCCGCCGCTCGCGCGCCGGTGGTCAGCCGCGAGTACGATGTCGAGCAGGGCCTCGCGGGCGAGGATGCGCCCATCGCGCGGCCGCTCGACGGTCCGACGGCGCAGGTTCCGATCGTCGCGGTTCCTCCGGTCGTCGACCTGCCCGGGCCGGCCGCCCCGAGGATCGAGCCCCGCCCTGCCCCCGCTATCCCGACACCGGACGAGGAGCTTCCTCAGGACGCGGAGCCTGTCGAGGCCCAGCGATAAGAACTGCCGGCGGCGATGAGGCCTGCCGGCCAAGTTCTAGAGGGTCATGGCGCGCCGAAACTGCTCATCCGGATCGACCATGCGGCTATCTTCAGCCCTGAACCTCGCCAGCAGAGAAGCATCGCGGCCGTAGCGATCGTTCCTGAAAGACAGGGAGTCACCGTCGGCGGCGATGGTGAAGTAGGTGATATAGACCGGCACCGGATCTTCGAGGTCCACGCGCTCCTCGCGGTCGGCTGAACGGCCCGTCGGCATATACCCATAGAGCCACTTGGCCAGCCGACGCGCGTCCTCGACCCGTACGCACCCATTGCTGACCCAGCGCTCGTCTTTGTCGAACAGCGCCTTGCCTGGCGTGTCATGCAGATAGATGCCGTATTCGTTGGGCATCATGAACTTGATCTCGCCCATCGAGTTGCCGCCGCCGGGAAGCTGGCGGACGCGGAGCTCCACGTCGCCTGCGGCAACGGCACGCCAGTCGACGGTTGCCGGGTCGACAAGGCCCGCGTCCTCGGTCCATCCATCCAGCACCTGGTAGCCCCGATCAGCGAGATACGTGGGGCCGTCCGCGAGAACGCGCGGGGCGATCAATCTCGCCGTGAGGTCCGTCGGGACGTTCCAATACGGGTTCACGCTCGAAAAGCGCATCAGCGCGGCCATCATCGGGGTCTCCGAGTCCGGTGCGCCCACAACCACCTTCATGCTTCCGACCGGCTGACCGTTTTCGTACATCCACAGCCGCGCGGATCCGGCGTCCACCAGCAGGTACCTGCCGGCGAACCCGGGCGCAGGGAGGCGGCGGGCGCGCTCCATGTTGACCAGGATAACCCGCTCGAAGTGAGCGGCGCCCTTGTTGAGCGAGGCGATGGTCTCGGGGCCCGCCTTGCCGTCCGCACGAAGGCCATGAGCCTGCTGGTATTCGCTGAGGCGGCTGCGGAGAGCCGCATCGAACCCGCCTTGGCGAGGCAGCCCCAGCCGATGGCGCAAGGCCGGGATACGCGGGTCCGCCGAACCCGTACCGATCGCCGGCCCTTGCGAGCTCACGAGAACTTGCGGCAACTGGCCCCAACGATCGCGATAGCGCTCCAGATGTCGCCGCATGTCGCCATAGAGGTGGTGAACGGGGGAGCGTAGATCGATCGCCGCCCCGCTCCAGCTCACGTCCTCCTCCGCAGCGGAAGCTCTTGCCAGCTCCGGCTCCGGCGGCATCGCGTCCTCGTCGATGAGGATCATGTCCAGTCCTTGCTGCCGGCTGGGCGGGACAGCGATTTGCTCGATTGCCGCGGACGGTTGGCCTAGAATGGTGGCGGCCACTGCGATCGCCAGGACACTTCTGCGTAGCACCAAGTTCACGCTCTCCTTCTACGCTGTTCACTTTGCAGCGGCGGGATGTACGGACCCCGAACGGCGGTCACCGGCGGGCGCTCGGGCTGCGCTACAACCTTTGCCGATAGAGGTGCGGCCAAACAGTGCGCTAGTCCATGCGCTCCACGCCCTCCAGCAGGCACTCGTCGAACTCTTCCGACTTCATCACCGAAATATCGCCCGTCGTCTCCAGGACGACTGCCTTGACGCGGGACGGGCTGCTGACATCTGCCGCGCGAAGCTTCTCCATGATGCTGGAGCGGGATACGCGGGTCTCGCTCATCGCCCTTTCGATGAATACGCCATCTTCCATCAGGAGGACCGGCTTGTTCGTGATGACGCTCTGGAAACGCTCCGACGAGAGCCGCGCCTTTGCGAGCAGCCACTGGACGAGGAACACGCCGGCGATCGCCGCGAGCGACTGGGCGAATGCCGGCCACTCGGAGCGGGTGCCCGCCTGCGCGATGAGCGACCCCGTGGCAATCGTCGTCACGAAGTCGAACGCGGTCATCTTCGAAAAGGCGCGCAGGCCAACGATTCGTACGAGCAGGATCGTCCAGAGCACGGCCGCCGCGGTCAATACGAGGCCCCGCACCACTGGACCGAACGGTTCCGGAATATCTAGCATCTCTGAGGCAACGTGGCGGCGCCTCAGGGTATCCCTTCCCATTTGGATGCGCGGAGCAGCTTCATCTCGCCGCCAAGGGCAGTGAAACGTACCATAGACGCGTCGCGGCGCTCGCGCTGCCTGAACAGCCCGATCCATCATGTTCTTACGGGAGCAGTCGGGTCACGGCTCTGCTAAGGGGCTTCAGCACGTTATTGCGAAGCGAGGTCGCATGCTTGAGGTATATCACCACGGATCGTCTGTCTGCGCCGCCAAGGTGCGTCTGGTCCTGATGGAGAAGCAGATCGAGTGGACCAGCCGATATGTCGATCTCCTCGCCGGCGAGCAGTTCGATCCCGAGTATCTCAAGATCAATCCGCGTGCCGCGGTGCCGGCGATCATCCACGACGGCGCAGTGCTGACGGAATCGACGCTCATCTGCGAGTATCTGGACGACGCCTTCCCCGGCGCTCGGCTCAAGCCTGCGGCGCCGCTGGCGCAGGCGCGGATGCGCCTCTGGACGAAGCAGGTGGATGAGGAAATTCATCCGGCGACCCGGCCTTTGACTTACGTCGTCACGCACCGTCATGCGATCCTCGCCCGCGGCGAGGCAGCGGTTGAGGAGCATATCGCCAGCGATCCCCATCCGGCCTGGCGGGAACGCAAGCGCAGGTGGATTTACGATGGCTTCGGCGCGCCGGACGTCGCCCTTGCGCTCGGCACGTTCGTGCGTCTGCTGCAGGATATGGATCGCGCCCTGGAAGGAAGCGAGTGGCTTGTCGGCGACAGCTACACGCTCGCCGACGGGGCTCTAACGCCATACGCAAACAGGCTGGAGATGCTCGGTTTGTCCGAGTTGTGGCGTGATCGGCCGCACTTTGCGCGGTGGTTCGCTGCCGTGAAGGATCGGCCGAGCTTCGCCCCGGCTCTGTTCGACTATCTCCCGCAAGAGCTGCGGGATCGCATGCTGGCGGATGGGCAGCGCGCGCTGCCCCAGGTCCGGGAAAGCTTGAGGCGCATCGCCTAGGTCTGTGACGTCTCAGGTTCCCGCGTGCTTGGAGCTTCAGGCTGCCGCGGATCGACGGCGACCTCCACCCGCCTGTTGGCGGCGCGCCCTTGTTCATCCGGTGAGCCGTCCAGATGGGCATTGGGCGCCACCGGGCGCATCTCGCCCAGGGCCACGACGACGATCCGCTCGGCGGCGACGCCGTTCTCAACCAGGAAATCGCGCACGGCCTCGGCGCGCCGGCGTGAAGCGCGCAAGTTGGCCTCGTCGCTGCCGACGGAATCGCTGTGACCGCGCACCGTTATGGTCGCTCCTTCCTCCAGCAGTGGCGAACCGAGTATGAGCCCGAGTTGCTCGCGTGCCGCTTCGCTGAGCTCATAACCGCCTTCGGCGAACGGGATCGTCACACGAAGAGGCTGCAGTTCCTCTTCCACCGGTGCTTCGATTTCGACATCCGGGCGCATGATGGAAGGCACCTCCTGAACCGTCGGCGTCTCCTCGGCGGGAGCCGGCGCAGGGGGCGGTTCCTCTCGGCAGCTCGCGAGGGCCGCGATCGCCACAAGTCCTGACACGGCGACCAGAGATACGAGCTTCGTCATCGGGTTCCTTCCTCGATCGCTTGCCCTTGCGGCGTGCCCGGCTCCACGGCACCGATCCTCGGCGGCGAATAGGAGATCACGATGTCTCCGGCCGTGGGCTTGGGAGTGGCAGCGTGGGTGAAGAACCGCAGCTGCCCGCCGGGACGAAGGATGAGAAGCATCTCGGCTGCAGGCGGCAACGTATCCTGCGCGTCCTCGAAGTCGAACTGTTCGGAGAGGCGCGTCTTGCGGAAGACCCATCCTTCCTTCTGGCGCCGGCGCAGATCCTCGACGCCGAGACCGTTCGCGAACAACGCGCGGCCACGCAACGAAGCCGGGAGCGCTCGCCAATCTCCGTCCGGGACCTCACCCAGCTGGTAGACGGAGTCCGTTCCGATCTCCGGAGCGAACTCGCTGCACACCAGGGTGTTGTACGCTTCGTTGTCCGTGACGGCCACGAGCACGTGGTAAGGTGTCAGATCCAGGGTATGCTCCGTGGCCTCGTTGAGGATTTCACCGTGATAGACGGGCAGCCCGTCGCGCCGAGCGACTGCCAGGCGCTGCCAGCTCGTGTCGGCCACCAGGACCGGCCTGCCCAATTCCTGCAGCAGCTTGCCCAGCGCCACGCTCCATTCGCTCGATCCGACGATCAGCAGGCCCGGCGGAGCGTCCTGGCGTATGCCGAGCAGCCGAGCCACCAGGTCGACCGTAAACCCGTGGGCGACGATCGTCACGACCACGACTGCGAAGGACAGGCTGATAAGAAGCGTTGCATTCTCATAGCCGAGTTCCTGCAGGCGTAGGGCGAACAGACCCGCGACCGCCACCAGCACGATCCCGCGCGGAGCGATCCAGGCCAGGAACAGGCGCTCGTTCCAGGGCACCGAACTGCGCAGGAGGCTGATCAGGACGGTCGCCGGGCGGACCAGGAATATCAGCGCCAGCAGGAACATGCCGAAGCGCCATTCGAACTGACGGAACGCGGCGAGGTCGAGCGATGCCGAAAGCAGAATGAATATGCCGGAGACCAGCAACAGAGCGATGTGCTGCTTGAATGGGTGGATGCTCCGCAGCGAGGCCACCTTCATGTTGGCGAGAGCGATACCCATGACCGTCACGGTGAGCAGCCCTGCTTCGTGCTCGATCTGGTTGGCAAGCACGAAAGCCCCGATCACCGCCACCAGGAGAACGGGTACCTTCAGGAACTCGGGCACGAAGCCCCGGGGGAAGCACCACGCGATCGCCCATGCCACGGCAAACCCCATTGCGCTCGCGAGCGTCGCCGCCATCAGCATCGGCGGGACGACCTCCAGCATGGTCGCGCCTTCGGACGCACGGCGGAAGTACTCGTAGGCGATCACCGCACAAAGGGCCCCGAAGGGATCGTTGACGATCGCTTCCCATTTGAGGATCGCCGCGGGGCGCTGCGCGATGTTCGCCTGGCGGAGAAGCGGCAGAACCACCGTGGGGCCGGTCACCACCAAGATGCCGGCGAACAGAATGGCGATCGGCCAGACGAGCCCGGCGATGTAATAGCAGGACAGGGCCCCCAGGAACCAACCGACCGGCACGCCGATGAAGACCAGCCGCTTCACCCCGTCGCCGGCATGGCGCAGTTCGCGCAGGTCGAGGCTGAGCCCGCCCTCGAACAGGATCAGCGCCACTCCGATGCTGACCATCGGCTCGAGCAGCGATCCGAAGGTTTCTTCGGGGTCGATCAGCCCCGTCAGCGGGCCGGCGACGAAGCCTGCCGCGAGCATGAGCACGATCGCCGGCCAGCCCGTGCGCCAGGCGATCCATTGCGCCCCGATCCCGAGGACGCCGACGAGTGCGATGATGATGGTGGCCTTTTCCATGCCCCCCTTTCAGGTTCCCACCCGAAACGGAATGCGCGGAGGGGCCGGGAGTTTCCCGCCGCAGTGGTTCGGCACCTCGCGAGGCGACGAACGCCGGGCACGCCTGACGCCCGCGGTCGTTTGTCCCGCATGACCACTGATCGCCGCGAAGAAGCCAGGGAGCGCACGGAATTCGCCGAGGATCGAACCATCCTCGCGAACGAGCGCACATTTGCAGGGTGGATGCGCACGAGCCTCGGCTGCATCGCCATCGGCGTCGGTTTCCACGCCTTGTTCAACAAGATCGATCCGCCGTGGATTCCACGCCTGATCGCTACGGGCTTTCTTTTGCTGGCGGTGCTCGTCATCGTTCTGGCCGAGCGGAGAGCGGCGGCCGTGATAGACCGCTTGAACGCCCATGTGGTTCACACCGCGCGCCGGATGAACTTGCGCCTGTTCGCCGGGACCATAAGCCTCGGCGCCGCCACTTTCGCCGTCATCATCTGGCTGCTGCCGATATCCGCAGGGTAAGGGATGGGAGCCGGGCTTCGCCCGAACGGCTACGAAACTGCCGGCTGAACACTCCTTCGATCGAGCATGCTCGGCGGGATCCCGAGCCCCTCTCAATCGTCCGCTGACCGATCGATGGCGCCCGAGTCCAGCAGGGGTGCGGCGTCCGCCGTTGTACCGAGAAGGTCCGCCAGGCGGCTGAGCCCGGCGAGGATCATCGCCTGCTCCCATTCCGGCAGGGCTGCGAACCGCTCGCTCAGCCGCGCCTGAAGCAGGTTTGGCGCGGTTTCGATCCTTCGCATTCCGTCCGCGGTCGGCGCAACGTGGATCCGCCGCTTGTCCCGCTCGCCGCGCTGGCGGGTCACCAGCTCCAGCGCTTCCAGCCGGTCCACAATGTTCGTGATGGTGGCCTGACCGAACTGGAGCGCGGCCGAGAGCTCCGTCGGCGTCACCTCCCCCCGCTCGCCGATCTCCTGCAGCACGAGCAGTTGCGAGGGGGTGAGGCCGGTCTCCGTCGCAAGCTGCCGATTCGACAGTTCCGACGCGCGCAGGATCCGCCGCAGGGCCTTGAGAGCGGAAAAGGTGAGTTCGCGGTCCACTTCCCTGGGCTACCTCCGTGGAACACTCCGGCCAAGCATATAAAAGCATTGAAGATCGAAGTATTTTCCTTCGGTCAATAAACCATATCGATGGCTGGATCGCGGTCTGCAGGGTTGCCATTCGGCAGAGTTCCCTTACATACGCCATCCCAAGCCGAAAGGCGCAACGATAAGGGAGCCTCAGTAGTTCGGTTAACGAACTATGTTGTATAGTGATTTTGAACCAATCGACGCTCAAGCCCGATTCAATGGAATGCGCAGGCACGGAGAGTCTTACGCTCCGGATGCCCAGCGCGGAGGATGGCCCCGCAATCTCTCGGCTGATCGCATCCTCCCCGCCCCTCGATACCAACTCGGCCTACTGCAATCTGCTGCAGTGCACGGACTTCCGCGAGACTTGCGTCGTCGCAGAGCGCGATGGCGAGGCTCTCGGCTGGATATCCGCATATCGCCCGCCGGCGACGCCGGATCGGCTGTTCGTCTGGCAAGTGGCCGTCCATTCCGCGGCGCGCGGAGAAGGACTGGCGCTCAAGATGCTGGAAGCGCTGATCGCCCGGCCTGCCGCCGCTGACGCCACCATGCTCACCACGACCATCACGGAGGACAACCAAGCCTCCTGGGGCCTGTTCGAGGCGTTCGCGCGCCGCAACGGCGCGACCCTGACCAGGGCGCCGCGCTTCGAGCAGGACGCGCACTTCGCCGGCGCGCACGCCACCGAATGGGAAGCTCGCATCTTCCCCCTCCCCACCTTTCGAACCGAAACGGAGACCCACTCATGAGTTTCACGCCGCGACCCAGCAAGACAGCGCCCGACACCGCAATCTACGACCGCCGCGAATCCGGCGTGCGCACGTATTCGCGCTCGCTGCCCCGGCAGTTCGACAAAGCCGAGGGCGTCTGGCTGCACGACGTCAACGGCGGCCGCTATCTCGATTTCCTCTCCGGCTGCTCCTCGCTCAATTACGGGCACAATCATCCCGTCCTGAAGCAGGCGCTGCTCGACTATATCGGTGCGGATGGAATCGCCCACGGCCTGGATCTCCATACCAGTGCCAAGCAGTCGTTCCTCGAAGCGCTCGAAGAGGTGATCCTGGCGCCGCGCGGACTGGATTACCGGGCGATGTTCACCGGCCCGACCGGAACCAACGCGGTCGAGGCGGCGATCAAGCTGGCGCGCAAGGTCACCGGGCGCGAGCTCGTCGTGGCTTTCACCAACGGGTTCCATGGCATGACGCTGGGTGCGCTGGCCTGCACCGGCAACGCCGGCAAGCGCAGCGGGGCCGGCGTGCCCCTGTCGCACGTGGCCCACGAGCCGTTCGACGGCTACTACGGTCCGGACGTGGACACGGCGGCGCTGCTGGACCAGCGGCTGTCCGACCCTTCGAGCGGCCTCGATGCGCCTGCCGCCATCCTGGTCGAAACCGTCCAAGGCGAAGGCGGCCTCAACGCCGCCTCCCCGGAGTGGCTGCGGGCGATCGCAGCGATTGCCCGGAAGCACGGCGCCCTGCTGATCGTGGACGACATCCAGGCCGGTTGCGGCCGCACCGGCGGTTTCTTCAGCTTCGAAGGATTGGGCTTCACGCCGGACATCGTCACCCTGGCCAAGTCGCTTTCGGGGATGGGCCTGCCATTCGCGCTCACGCTCTTCCGCCCGGAGCTCGACATCTGGTCTCCGGGTGAGCACAACGGGACCTTCCGGGGCAACAACCACGCATTCGTGACCGCAGCGGCCAGCCTCCGGCATTTCTGGGCCGATGATGGATTCCAGGATCGCATCGCCCGCCTCGGGAACTTGCTGGAGCAGCGGCTCGAGCAGATGGCCGAAGAGCACGGCCTCTCGACCCGCGGCCGCGGTATGATGCGCGGCATCGACGTGGGCTCCGGCGAAACCGCGTCCGCCATCACCCAGGCCTGCTTCGAGAAGGGCCTGATCATCGAAACGAGCGGCTCGCACGACGAAATCGTCAAGGTGCTGGCCCCGCTGGTGATCGACGAGGCGCTGCTCGGCGCCGGTCTCGACATCCTCGAACAGTCGATCAGCACCGAACTGGCGCCGGCAGCAAGCCTGTCGGCCGCCGCCTGACCAGGAGAAAAGACATGATCATACGCAAGCTCAAGGACATTCGCGCCACCGATCGCAACGTCAAATCGGAAGGTTGGGAAAGCGCCCGCATGCTCCTGGCGGGGGACGGGATGGGCTTCTCGTTCCACGTCACCACCCTGTACGCCGGCAGCGAGCTCAAGATGCACTACAAGAACCATCTCGAAGCGGTGCTGGTGCTGAAGGGCACCGGTACGATCGAAGATCTCGCGACCGGGGAAGTCCACCGGCTGAAGGCCGGCATGCTCTACGCGCTCAACGAGAACGACCGGCACATCGTCCGGCCCGAGACCGAGATGCTCACCGCGTGCGTGTTCAATCCGCCGGTGACCGGAAACGAGGTTCACGACGAAAGCGGCGCCTATCCGGCCGAAGAGCAGCTGCGCCAAGCCGTGCCCGCCGAATAACCCGACCGAGAGGAATTCCATGCAGGACGTCTATCCATCCCGCTGTGCCGCCGAGCCTGAACTGCTGCCGCGCCAGGACCCGGTGGTTCATGGCGAATGGCGGCCGGATGCCCCGCTCACGCGCGCCCAGACCGAGCAGTTCGAGCGCAACGGCTACCTGGTGATCGAGAATGCGTTCGATCCAGCCGAACTGGAAGCGCTGCAGAACGCCACGGGCCGGCTGCTGGCCGACCCGTCGTCGCTGGACAGGGAGACGATCATCACCGAGCGCGGCAGCGACGAGATCCGCTCCATTTTCGCCATTCATGAGCAGAGCCGCGTCATGGCCCGGCTGGCAGCCGACGAACGGCTGGCCGGAGTGGCCTCGTTCCTGCTCGGCGACGATGTCTACGTTCACCAGTCGCGGCTCAACTACAAGCCGGGCTTCAAGGGGAAGGAGTTCTTCTGGCACTCCGACTTCGAAACCTGGCACACGGAAGACGGCATGCCCCGGATGCGCGCGTTGTCGATGTCCGTCCTGCTCGCCGCGAACACCCCGCATAACGGGCCGCTGATGGTCATGCCGGGGTCGCACCGGACTTATGTGACCTGCGTAGGCGAGACGCCGGAAGACCACTACCGCATGTCGCTGAAGAAGCAGGAATACGGCGTTCCCGACGAGCTCAGCCTCGCCACGCTGGCTCAGCAGCACGGCATCGACGCGCCGACCGGGCCGCCGGGAACGGTGATCCTGTTCGACTGCAACCTGATGCACGGCTCCAACGGAAACATCACGCCCTTCCCGCGGGCGAACGCCTTCCTGGTCTACAACGCCATGTCGAACCGCCTGCAGAAGCCTTTCGCGGCGGACAAGCCCCGGCCGCAGTTCATTGCCGACCGGACCTTCCAGCCGGTGGCGATCCGGTCCCCCGCGCTGCTCGAGGAGGCGGCATGATGACCCAGCACAGCGTCGAGAAAATCGGCGGCACGTCGATGGCGGCGACCTCCACCCTGTTCGACAACGTCCTGATCGCCGGACGCTCCGGAGCGGAACTGTACGGCCGCATCTTCGTCGTTTCCGCCTACGCCGGGATGACGGACCTGCTGCTGGAGCACAAGAAGAGCGGCGAACCCGGCCTCTATGCCCACTTCGCTCGCGGCGATGCCGCCTGGCGCGATGCTCTTGATCGAGTGAGCGGGGCGATGCGCGAGCGCAACGCGCAAATGTTCGTTCGTCCCGAAAGCCGCGAGGAAGCGGACCGCTTCGTGCACGAACGTGCCGAATCTCTCCGGAGATGTCTCGACGATCTCGACCGACTGCGCGCGCACGGCCGGTTTTCGCTGAAGGATCAGCTGATCACCGTGCGCGAGATGCTCGCCGGGTTCGGTGAGGCACACAGCGCTCACTCCACCGCGGTCCTGCTGCGTGACCGGGGCGTCAATGCCGTGTTCGTCGATCTTACGGTGTGGAGCGAAGACGATCGCGTGAGCCTGGATCAACGCATCCGTGACGCGCTCGAGCCGATCGACCTCGCCACGCAGATGCCGATCGTCACCGGCTACGCCGGTTGCGAGGGCGGCATGGTGCGGCGCTATGCGCGCGGCTACTCGGAGATGACCTTCTCCAGACTGGCAGTCGTGACCGGCGCCAGCCGCGCGATCATCCACAAGGAATTCCATCTCTCCAGCGCCGATCCGAAGCTGGTTGGCGGTGAGCGGGCGCGGAAGATCGGGCGGACCAACTACGATGTGGCGGACCAGCTCGCCAACCTCGGCATGGAAGCGATCCACCCGCGCGCCGGCCGGGGGCTCCGCCAATCCGAGATCCCTCTGTGCGTCAGAAACACCTTCGACCGCGACGACGAGGGAACGCTGATCTGCGGCGATTACCGGTCGGACGAGCCGAGGGTCGAGATCGTCACCGGTGTGCAGGAACTGCACGCGTTGCAGTTCTTCGAGCAGGACATGGTGGGGGAGAAGGGCTACGACAGCCGCATCCTCGAGGTGCTCGACCGGCGGGGCGCGTGGATCGTCAGCAAGGCCTCCAACGCCAACACCATCACGCACTACCTCTCCGGCAGTTCGGAAACAGTCGCGAAGGCGGTCTCCGATCTCGAGGAAGCGTTTCCGGGTGCGATCGTGACGACCCGTCCCTGCGCGATGGCGGCCGTGATCGGCAGCGACATCTCGGCGCCTGGCCTGGTCTCGCGCGCTCTGGACGCTCTGGAGCAAGCGGACATCGCGGTCCTCGCGCTCCAGCATCAGATTCGTAACGTCGACGTCCAGTTCGTGATCGAGCGAGAGGACTTCGAGCGCGCCGTCCGCACGCTTCATGCCGCACTGGTAGAGGACAGCACGGCTGGTCTGCGCCGACGTGCGGCCGCCTGAGGGCCCGGAACCTTCCGGGGGCAGGCTTGCTTTCCCAACGTGCTGAGCGCCGTTTCCTCCGTACGCAGCCTGCTGCTCGCCATCTTCATGCTGATGTCGGGCGCCGGGTTCATGGCCACGCTTCTGGGCGTGCGGCTGGAGCGAGCGGGGAGCAGCGCCCTGACGGTCGGGATCGTCGGCACCGCCTATTTCCTGGGCCTGGTGCTGGGTTCGACCAAGGCCGGGCTGCTGGTGGCGCGGGTCGGCCACATCCGGGCATTCGCGGCATTCGTCTCGCTCTTTTCCGCCAGCACGCTCAGCTACGCTCTCTTCCGCGACCCGATCTTCTGGGCGAGCCTGCGGCTGATCGACGGGCTGTGCGTGGCCGGGGTTTACGTATGCCTGGAAAGCTGGCTCAACGAACGGGCGCAGGAGGGCTCCCGAGGATCTGTCCTGGCCGCCTACATGATCGCCCTCTACCTCGGTCAGGCCGCGGGCCAGTTCCTCCTCAACATCAGTGATGTGAAGCCGTCGCTGCCGTTCATCGCCGCGTCGATCCTGATCTCGGTCTCCGCCATTCCGATCGCCCTCACGCGGATTGACGCGCCGTCGCTGCCGAGCAGCGAAACATTGTCGATGCGGGCGCTCTACGCGATCTCTCCGCTCGGAGTGGTCGGCGCGGCGTTGACCGGCGCCATGCTCGGCGCCTTCTACTCGCTCGGGGCCGTCTACGCCCGCCGCCTTGGGATGGAGTTGTCCTTGATCGCCGTGTTCATGAGCACAGTGATCTTCGGCGGCGTGGCCTTGCAATGGCCGCTCGGCATCTTGTCCGACCGCTTCGACCGGCGGCGCGTGATCGTGATCGCCTTCGCCGGAACCCTGCTGGCCGGGCTGGCCACGGCGCTGACGCGGGAGCCGGGCCTTCCACTGCTGGCTTTCGGCGCGCTGTTCGGCGGGTTGAGCTTCGCGCTCTACCCCCTCTGCGTGGCGCACGCCAACGACCACCTTCTGCCTGACCAGAGGGTGGCGGCGAGCGGCGGGCTCGTCCTTACATACTCGGCGGGAGCTGCAGCCGGCCCGCTCGTGGCGGCAGTGTTCATGACCGCGGCGGGCACGGCGGGCCTGTTCCTGTTCATCTCCACATGCGCCGGCGCTGCCCTGCTCTTCGGGATCTGGCGGCAGGCTCTTACGCCTCCCGTGCCGGCCGAGCAGCAGCAAACTTATCAGATCCTGCCGCGGACGACGCCTGTTTCCGCGGCGCTCGACCCATTGGCGCCCAACGATCCGGAGGAGGTCCCATGACCGACCATACCCATCACGACCTCGTCGGCGGCGATGTGCCGATGGGCCATCCGGAAGCCGTCCCCAAATCGGTCATCCGGCGGGCCATCGCCGCCTCCGCGCTCGGCAATGCGACCGAGTGGTTCGATTACGGCATCTATGCCTACGGCGTCGTCTATCTGTCGGCCGCCCTGTTTCCCGGCGACACGGCGGAGGCGACCCTGTTCGCGCTAGCGACGTTCGCGATCTCCTTCCTGGTCCGCCCGCTCGGCGGCCTGTTCTGGGGCCCGCTGGGCGACCGCTACGGGCGCAAGACGATCCTGGCCTACACGATCATCCTGATGTCGGCGGCGACCGTCTGCGTGGGGCTGATCCCATCGTACGACGACATCGGCTTCTGGGCACCGGCCCTGCTGGTCCTGCTGCGCATGATCCAGGGCTTCTCGACCGGCGGCGAGTATGGCGGCGCGGCGACCTTCATGGCCGAATATTCGCCCGACGACCGGCGCGGCTTCTACGGCAGTTTCCTGGAGTTCGGCACGCTGGCCGGCTTCTCTTTCGGCGCCCTGCTGATGCTCGGTTTCTCGCTGCTGCTGGGCGAGCAGGCGATGTACGACTGGGCCTGGCGCATTCCCTTCTTCGTCGCCGGGCCGATGGGGCTTGTCGGAATGTATCTGCGGTCGCGGATGGAAGACACGCCGATCTTCCGCGAGATCGAGGCCCATCACGAGACGGAGCCCGCCGCCTCGACCGAGCTGCGCCACCTTCTCACCCGCTACTGGCGTCCGCTCGTGACCATGGGCGGTCTCGTGATCGCGCTGAACGTCGTCAACTACACGCTGCTCAGCTATATGCCGACCTACCTGCAGAGAAGGCTGAGCCTTTCCGCCGACGATGCGCTGATCGTGCCGATCATCGGCATGCTGTTCATGATGCTGTTCGTGCCCCTCGCCGGGCGGCTGTCCGACAAGGTGGGCAGGAAGCCCCTCTGGTGGTTCTCGCTGGTCGGGCTCTTCGTCGGCGCAGTGCCGCTTTACCTGCTTATGGCCGGGAGCTTCGCCGGCGCTGTCGCCGGTTTTGCCCTGCTCGGCCTGCTCTACGTCCCGCAGTTGGCGACGATCTCCGCGACCTTTCCGGCCATGTTCCCGACCCACGTTCGTTTCGCCGGCTTCGCGATATCCTACAACGTGTCCACCTCGCTGTTCGGCGGCACGGCGCCGGCGTTCAACAGCTGGCTGATCGGAAAGACGGGCGACGAGTTGATGCCGGCATACGTCATGATGGCCGCCTGCGCGGTCGGGATGGTGGCACTGCGCTTCACTGCCGAAACCGCCGGCAAGTCGCTGCGCGGCACCGAAACGCCGTGATATCGCGACGTGCAGCGCTCGCCCAGCGCGCAAGCTGGGGGAACCGCCCTGCCATGACTCACGCGAGCCGGCGCTTGTGACGGAAACGGGCGTAACCGTTTAGCAGATCGTTGATCAGTTGATCGCGTGTGAAGCCGGTGACGTCGTGGGGCTGCTCCCCTTCGGAGCTGTGCGCCATCGCGCGGAAATGCCGCGGGGCACTGTCCTTCGCCTTGTGCGGTTCCGACCAGACGAAGCTCGGCAGAAGAAAGCCGCGCGAGCGGATCACGTAGCAGAATTCCCCCCGCTCTCCGTGCGGTATCCTGAGCGAGAGGCAATCGCCCTTCTCGGTCAGTTCCGACTCGAACCCGCTCTCCCGGATTTGCGTCGCCACGGCCTCAAGCGCAGGCCGCGCCGTGCCGAGGAGGTAACGAGTCATTTCCTCTTGTCCGAAATAATGCAGGATCGACGTAAGGCGCTGCTGCCAGCTGAGCTCCGGATCGGGCGCAGCGATCCCCACTGCGGCCAGGTCGATCGTCGAGCCTGTGGCTTCCATCTGCAGCGCCCGGAAAAGACCGAAAGCGATGAAGATCAGCGCTACGGCAAACGGCAGCGCACTCGCGATGACCGCGGTCTGCAGTGATTCCAGGCCACCTGCCAACAGGAGGACCGCCGCCACGCCTCCGGCGCAAACGGCCCAGAAGACGCGCTGCCAGACCGGCGGGTTCTCCGCTCCGCTCGATGTAATCATGTCGATCACCAGCGCGCCCGAGTCGGCGGAGGTCACAAAGAAGGTGATGACGAGCAGCGTCGCCACGAATGAGGTAATCGTACCCAGCGGCAGGGCCGCCAAAGTGGCGAACAATGCGCCTGGCAGATCGTTGACGGCGGTTTCTGCGATCGGAGCCACGCCTCTCATGTCGAGCGAGATCGCCGTGTTGCCGAACACCGTCATCCACAGGAAGCTAAACAGCACCGGCACCAACAGGACGCCGCTGACGAATTCGCGGATGGTCCGGCCGCGCGAGATCCGCGCGATGAACATTCCCACAAACGGCGACCAAGCAATCCACCAGCCCCAGTAGAACAGCGTCCAGTCGCCCAGCCACGGGTTCGGTTCGTAGGCGTAGAGCCGGAAGGTGCGGTCGATGAGCGAGTTGAGGTAGCTGCCGATGTTCTGCAGGTAAGCATCGAGCAGGAAGATCGTCGATCCCACGAACAGGACGAAGCCGAGCAGGAGGACAGCCAGAATGATGTTGAGCTCCGACAGGCGCTTCACCCCCCGGTCGAGGCCCAACATCACCGAAATGGTGGCGATCGCCGTGATCGAAGCGATCAGGATCAACTGCACCCCGGTCGATACCGGCACTCCGAACAGGTGAGCGAAGCCGGCGTTGACCTGCAAGGCGCCGATCCCGAGCGAAGTGGCGACGCCGAACATCGTGCCGATCACCGCGAAGATATCGATCGCGTGCCCGATCGGTCCGTAGATGCGCTTCCCGATCAGCGGGTAGAGCGGCGAGCGAAGCGCCAGCGGCAGCCCGCGCCGGAACGAGAAATACGCCAGCGACAGGCCGACAAGGGCGTAGATCGCCCAAGGGTGCAGGCCCCAATGAAGAAATGTGAGCACCATCGCCTGGCGGGCGGCTGCGATCGTTCCGCCCTCTCCAACGGGCGGCGAGGCATAGTGCTGGATCGGCTCGGCCACGCCGAAGAAGACCAGCCCGATGCCCATCCCGGCGCTGAACAGCATCGCGAACCAGGAGAGGTAGCTGTACTCGGGCTCGCTCTCGTCAGGGCCCAGTTTGACGTCCCCATGCTTGCTGAGCATCAGGAACACCACGAACACGAGGAAACCCGCGACCGAGGCGACATAGAACCACCCGAAATCGCGAATTATCAGCGACTGGACACGGGCGAAGACCACTCCGGCTTCCCGGGCGAACGCAGCCCCCAGGATCGCGAAAGCGAGGATCAGCCCGGCCGAGACGAAAAAGACCGGCGGGTTCACCTTCATCCGCCCACTGTCCGTCATCGGAGCGGCCTCCTTCAGGACAGAATCGGACAATGGATCTCTCCTCCCTACTACAGAGTGTCAGACCAACGCGGTTGAGCGCCTGGAGTTGCAGACGCGCCGAGGGCCGCAGACCGCGCCTGCCGTTTCCGCCGGGACTTGCGACAGCCTGCGGCCGCTTGCGCAACGCGTGATCGCTAGAAGTCGGCCGAGACGGAGGCCTTCACGGTGCGCGGCTGTCCCTGCAGCAGGGCGGCCGAAAACACATCGAATGCCGAAGCCCAGTACCGCTCATTCGCCACGTTATCGACCGTCAGGCGCAGAGTGACGGGTGTGGAGCCCGCTGCAAAGACGTAGCGAGCACCCAGATCGAACCGCGTCCAATCGCTGATCTGCAGCGTGTTGGCGCTGTCTACCCACTGCTCGCCCGTGTGCACCGCGCGCCCGGTCAGCGTCACGCCCGGCGCGAACGGCAGGTCCCATTCGACGTCGGCGTTGGCGGCAAGGCGGGGCACGCCGGGCACTTCGTTGCCGCTGGGCAGCTCCGCGTCGCTCACCGCCAGTCCCGAGATCAGCCGCAGGCCGGGCACGAGCTCGCCGTTGAGCGTCAATTCGACACCCTGGTGCCGCTGATCGCCGAGATAGCCGAAGTCGCCGCTCGGCAGCAGCCCCTCGCCCGGGCGCTCGATGCGGTAGAGCGCGAGTCCAGCGAACATCCGCCCGAAGCCGAGCTTGCCGCCGATCTCGTATTGGACCGACTTGCGCGGGGCGAGAGTCTCGCCGGGGTTGCCGATCGCGGGGTCGATCGGGGCGGTCGGACCCTGCTGCAGCGCCTCGATGCGATTGGCGTAGAGCGACAGGCGCGGCATCGGCTTGACCACCAGTCCGACGACCGGCGTGAGTGCGTCCTCGTCGTAAGTCGCGTCGAGCGCACCGCCGTTATAGTAGTTGTAGCTCTTCACCCGCATCGCCTGGAAGCGCGCGCCGAGCGTCAGCAGCACGCGCTCGTCCAACAGGCCCAGCGTGTCGGAGGCGAACAGGCTCTGCAGCCGGCTGCGCGCGATCGGGAAAGGATCGGCGAGATCGCCGCCGACGAGCGTTGAGCTCGGCAAGGGCACTTGCACCGGATCATAGAGGTTGGTGGCGAAACCCGCGAAATCGGGTCCGTAGCGGAAGTCGAAGGCGTTGCGGTTGACCTGCCAGCTCATGTTGCCGCCGAGGTTGATCTCGTGGGTCACCGCCGTGCCGAAGCGCGCCCTGAGGCCGGCCTCCATCGCCTCGTTGTTGTCGGTGCGCGGGACGACCAGGGCATTGCCGGTCGCGGCGCCGGTGACCGCATCGGTGACCGTAATGCCGCTGTAGGTCCCATCCTCGTGCCCGTCGCGGGCACCCGCCCGGGCATAGACCATCGTGCCGGGCGCAAGGTCGTACTCCAGGGCCAGCGTGCCGAAATAATCGCGCAGCTCGGTATAGGTGAAGTCCTGCGCGTAGTTGGCGTCTGCTTCGGGCACAGCGGGGACCGCGGCGCTGGCGATCGTCACCTTCGGCCTGAGGTTATCGACCCGCACATCCTGCCAAGCCAGGTCGAGCGCGGCGCGGAGAGGGCCGCCGTCGTAGTCGAAAGCGGCTCCGAGCACCCGGGTGCGGCGATCCTCGTCCTCGATCGCCACTTCGCCGTCGCGCCAGGCGCCGTTGATCCTGACGCCCCATTCGCCGCCGGCGCCGAAGCGGCGGGCGACATCGAAGCTGGCGCCGTAGTGCGCGCTCTCGGTGAAGCCGAGCGTCGCCCGCGTCAGCGGGTCGCGGCCAGCACGCTTGAGCATCAGGTTGACGCTTCCGCCGAGCCCGGAGCCGCCGGGCGCCGCCCCGTTGAGGAAAGCGCTCGCGCCGTTCAGCACCTGCACGCTCTCGAACAGCTCGGGTGCGACCAGTTGCCGCGGAGTGATGCCGTAAAGGCCGTTGAGGCCGATATCTTCGCCGAAGAGGGTGAAGCCGCGAATGACGAACTGCTCGGAAGCGTTGCCGAAGCCATAGGTCGTGCGCACCGTCGGATCGTTCTCCAGCACTTCGCCGAGCGTCTGCGGCTGCTGGTTGAGGATCAGCGATTCGCCGTACGAGCGAACCGCGAACGGCAGGTCCTCGGCCGGCTTGTCGCCGAGCACGCCGGCCGAGCCGCCGTTCTCGATCACCGAGGCGTTTTCTGCCTGCGCAGTGACGACGATCTCGTTCGCATCGGTGTCCTGCGCATACGCCTGAGCGGCGAGAACGGCGGCGATGGCAAAGACAGGCAGGCGCAGGCTAATCGGCATCATCGGTTGAGGTCTTTCGTGGTTGTCAGCGCGGGCGCATAAGCGCGAAAATCATGACTGCGGGCACGCTGCCGAGCAGGAGCCAGGCCGCGGCGTCGCGCCAGCCCTCGCCCGTGAGGCCGAGAACGAGGCCGGCGATGGTGGCGGCGAACAGCGCCAGCGGCCAGGCGAAGACGCGCGCGACGGAGCGCTTGCGGCGCTGCAAGGTCTTCACGCTGCCAGCCCCTCTTGCGCGCCGCTGCGGATCTCCTCGACCCGCCGCGCGATTTCGCCCGGGCGGCGGCGCAGCCACAGCACGATCCCGGTCCACAGCACCCAGATCGTTGCGAGAGTCAGCAGCGCCCACAGCACCTTTAGCGGCAGCCCGCCGTAGTCGCCGAAGTGGAGCGGCTTCGACATCATCAGCGCCTGGTTGAGCGCCGGCATCTCGCGAGCGTCGGTGAGTTCCCCGCTCGCCGCGTCGACCAGCGCGGGTGTCAGCAGGTGCTGGGTCAGCGGGCGGTCGCCCTGGAAGAAGATCGCGTAGTGGTGGCCCGAGCTCCAGGCGCCGCCCGGAAAGCCGATGAACTGCGGGCTGCGGCCGGGCAGCGCTTCGCGCGCTTGCGCCATCGCAGTGTCGAGCGAGCCGTAGCGTTCGGGCGGGAGCGGTGCCTTGCCCCGGTAAGCGGCGGTCATCGCGGCCACTTCGCCTTCACGCCAGCCGTCGATCAGCGGATCGGCAAAGGCGTTGATCGCACCCGTGGCGCCGACCACCAGCACCCAGGCGAGCGTGGCCATCCCGACGAGGTTGTGCCGGTCGAGCGAGCGCACCCGCACGCCGCGATCGGTCCGCACCGTTCCGAACGCGAGCCGGCGCATGAAGGGCGCATAGATCACCGCGCCCGAGACCAGCGAAACGATCAGCAGCAGGCCCATGGTCCCGAGCAGCCACATTCCGGGCTGCCCGAGGAACATGTCGGTGTGCAGCTGGAGCAGGAAGTCCATCACGCCGCCGCCGGGCGCGGGCCCCAGTGACGCGCCGGTCGCACGGTCGAAGAACAGCAGCGTCATCTCGCTCGCTTCTGCGCCGGGTGCCGGGCCGGTGGTGACGGTCAGCAGCGGGCTTTCCTGGCTGAAGGCCATGAACAGCGGCACTTCGCCGGGACGCTCGGCCAGAGCCTGTGTAAGCATGGCGTCGAGCGGCACGCCCTGCTCCGCCGAGGGCGGCCCCGGCAGCGCGGTCTCGTAATCGACGCCCTCGAGAGCTTCGAGCTCGTCGTGGAAGATCAACGGCAGCCCGGTGACGCACAACATCAGCAGGAAAGCCATCGGCACGAGGCTCGACCACTTGTGGATCAGATACCAGATTCGGATCGACCTGCGCGACATCGCGCCGCCGCTATAGGCAGCGAGGCGGTCGGTCAATGATACTCATTCGCAATAGCCATGAGGCCGGAAGGTCAATGCGGTACCGCGCCCATCTCGACCCCGGTCTTGTCGTGCAGCGCGAACTTGTCGACAATGTCGGCGCTGGCGCGGTTGTAGCCGGTCACTTCCACGTGGCGGCCTTCCCGGCGCAAACGCGCGACGATCTTGTCGAGCGCACCCACGCCCGAGATATCCCAGAAGTGCGCCGCCGAAACATCGATGAGGATGTTGGGGACCCGGTCCTCCACCTGGAAGGCCCGCGTGAAGCGGTCCACCGACGCGAAGAATATCTGTCCGGTGACCCGGTAGGTCGCCTGGGTCCCATCCGGCGAGACGATCCGCTCCACCTCGAACATCCGCCGTACCTTCCCGGCAAAGAAGATGCCCGAAAGTAGGACGCCCGCCAGCACGCCCAGCGAAAGATCGCTGGTTGCGACGACTACGACCACCGTCGTGACCATCACCACGGACGAAGTCCAAGGGTGGCGGCGCAAGTTGGGTATCGAATTCCAGCTGAAAGTGCCGATCGACACCATGATCATCACTGCGACTAGTGCCGGCATCGGGATGCGGCCGACGAACGGCCCGAGCACCGCCAGAAGGAACAGCAGGAAGGCGCCGGCCACGAATGTGGAAAGCCGGCCGCGCCCGCCCGAGGTGACGTTGATCACCGACTGTCCGATCATCGCGCAGCCGCCCATGCCGCCGAAGAGGGCGGAGACTATGTTGGCCGAGCCCTGTCCGGCGCATTCGCGCTGCTTGTCGCTGTCGGTGTCGGTCATGTCGTCGACGATCTGGGCCGTCAGCAGGGACTCCAGCAGGCCCACGGCCGCCATCGTCAGCGAATAGGGCAGGACGATGCGGAACGTTTCCCAGGTGAGCGGTACGTCCGGCAGCGCGAAGGTCGGCAAACCTTCCGGCAGGCGGCCCATGTCGCCGACAGTGTTGACCGGCACGCCCATGCCGATGCTGATCGCACTCAGGAGGAGGATCGCGACGAGCGGCGACGGGATCGCCTTAGTGAGGCGCGGGAAAAGATAAATAATCGCCAGCCCCGCGGCGACCATCGCGTAAGTGTGCCACGACACGCCGGTCAGCTGGGGCAACTGCGCCATGAAGATCAGGATGGCCAGCGCATTGACGAAGCCGGTGATGACCGAACGGGAGACGAACTGCATAAGCAGATCCAGCCGAAGGATACCGGCGATGATCTGGATCGCGCCCATCAGGATCGTGGCCACGAAGAGATACTCGACGCCGTAATCGCGCACGAGCGGAACCACGAGCACGGCCACGGCTGCGGTCGCCGCCGAGATCATGCCCGGCCGGCCGCCGGTGAACGCGATGACGATGGCAATGGCAACCGAGGCGTAAAGGCCCACGCGCGGATCGACGCCTGCGATGATCGAGAAGCCGATCGCTTCGGGGATGAGCGCCAGCGCAACGACTATGCCGGCGAGAATGTCACGGCGTGCGCCTGCGGCGCCGCTGAACCATTCCTTGCGGTAGCGGGAGAGTGTGTCCGTCATCGAAGAGTCCAACAAGCACAAGGGCACCGAAGTGGGTGCAGAAAGGCACATGTGTGATGTTGTCCGGCGGGTCGGCGGCCGGAATAGCCACCCGGGGTCTCACCGGGTCCATACGAATGCCGCGCCATAGGCAGAGCCCAAGCCGGAAGGCAAGAGGCCGATGGCCGCAACAGGACTCCGGCAGCGGCCCGATGCGCCCCTTGCGCGGGAGCTTCCGCCCACGCACAGTGCCGCAAAATATACGAGGTGAAACAATGAGGATGAGGTTGCCCGGTGCTACCGCTGCCGGCTTACTGCTGACCGCCGCCGCACCACTCACGACCGGTGCGGTGCTCGAACAGGAAGCTGCAGCGGCCCGCTGTGCCGCCTTCGCCTCGGCGACATTCGGCGAGCAGGTCCGGCTGACCGCAACCCGGCACGTACCTGCCGCCGCGAGCCGGCAAGGCCCGAATGCCGCCGCCGTGACCCTGCCATCTCACTGCCTCGTCAGCGGCGTGATCGGTGAGCGCGAGGGAGCCGGTGGGAAGAAGTACGGGATCGGCTTCGAGCTGGCCCTGCCCGACCGCTGGAGCGGCCGCTTCCTGCTGCAGGGCGGCGGAGGCCTGAACGGCAGCGTGCGGCCGCCGACTGGCCCTGTCGCGGCGGGTGACCGCCCGGCGCTGGCCCGCGGGTTCGCTGTCGTCAGCCACGACAGCGGCCACACCGGCGCCGTGTTCGACGACAGCTTCCTGGTGGACCAGCGCGCTGCTCTCGACTTTGCAGAGGCCTCGGTCCGGACGGTCACTCTTCTCGCGAAAGAGATGACCCGGGCCTATTTCGACGCGCCGATCGCCCGCAGCTATATGACGGGCTGCTCGACAGGTGGCCGCGAAGGGATGCTCGCCGCCCAGCGCTACCCCGAGTTGTTCGACGGGATCATCGTCGGTGCCCCGGCCATGCGGACCGGCAACTCCAACCTCGCGATCGAATACGCCAGTGTGCAGTTCAACCAGGCCGCGCCCCGCGATGCCGAAGGGCTGCCGCTCGTCGAGCGGATATTCTCCCCCGCCGACCGCAAGACACTCCTCGGCGGGATGCTCGAGCAGTGCGACGCGCTCGACGGCCTGGCGGACGGCATGATCGCCAACGTTGCCGGCTGCCGTTTCGAGCCGCGGCGGCTGCAGTGCACGGCGGGCAAGGCCGAGAACTGCCTCAGCCCCGCGCAAGTCGGCGCCTTGGAGCGGGCGTTCGCAGGGCCGAAGGACAGCGCCGGCTACCCGCTCTACGCGCCGGTCCCTTACGACACCGGGATCGTGGAAACGGAAGGTCCCATCCCCGGCTACCTGCCGACCGGCAGGCCCGGTGTGTTCGGCCCCGCCAGCCGCGCACTGGAGATCGATCTCGACAGCCGAGCGAACGCCTTGCGCAACACGGCCTGGCAGCGGCTCACCGACACGAACTACTGGACCAACCTGAACACGTTCCTCGGCCGCGGGGGCAAGATCCTGTTCTTCCACGGGGTCAGCGACCCGTGGTTTTCAGCCTTCGACACATGGGATTACTGGCAACGCGCTGCGGAAACCAACGGCGCGGCCTGGGACAATGCCAGCCGCTTCTACATGAACCCGGGAATGCCGCATTGCAGCGGCGGCAACGCGCACGACCAGTTCGACCTGCTGACCCCTCTGGTCGACTGGGTGGAGAAGGCGGAGGCGCCGGGCCCGCCGGTGTCCCGGCGCGCTTCCGATCCGCAGGACCAGCGGCCGCTTTGCGCTTACCCGAGCTACCCGCACTACATCGGCGGAAAGAGGACCGAGGCGACGAGCTTCGAATGCAGGAGATCCGTACAATGACCGTTCCGCCCCACCTCACCCGAATGGGCCCGACCGCGCTGGCGGCCCTCCTGCTTGCGGCGCCGGCCGCGGCCCAGCAGGCTCCGTCGCTGGAGTTCGCGTTCTCCGAGACGGTCGAACTGGGCGAAGGCATCGCCGTGGGCCCCACCACCCGGGGCGAGCGGACGATCATCCCGATCACCGGTGGCACGTTCGAGGGCCCCGGCCTGCGCGGGACGATCATGCCGGGGGGCTGGGACTGGCAACTGGCCCGCCCGGACGGATGCCGCGAGCTGGAGGCCGATTACTTCCTGAAGACCGACGACGGCGCGATCATCAACGTGGTCAACAAGGCCGTGCTCTGTCCCGGTGAAGGCGGGCAGTTTGCCCCCGTCCGTACGCAAGCCGTATTCGAGCCGCCGCTCGGGAAGTACCAGTGGCTCGGGCAGTCGGCGTTCGTAGGCGTGCTCGAACCCGACGCGCAAAGTGCGCCGAGTTCGATCAGGATCAGCTTCTACCGCGTTCGCTGACCCGGTCCGCCCATCTGCCCGTGCGGAAAAAGCGTCGGGCAGGTGCGAACGTCGGGAAGTCAGCCCGGCGGCCCCTCTTCCGCCAGACGCCCGAAGATCCGCCCGACCAGCGCAGTGGTCTCGGCCAGTTCGGCATCGGAAAAGTCGGACAGCAAATCGCTGCGCGCGGGATCGACGCAGCTTTGCAGCGCTTCGATGGCGAGCCACCCGCCGGCAGTCAGTTCGATCAGGCGGGATCGTCCGTCGACGGGATTGTCGGTGCGATCGATCAGGCCCTCCTCTTCGAGCGAGTCGAGAACGCGCGCCAATGCGGGCCATTTCACGTCCATGCGCTGCGCCAGGGCGGTCGCGGTCGTCGGGCCTCCGGCAAAGGCGATCGAGAAAAGCGTCTCCAGCCGCACCCGCGTGTGGCCGGTCTCGCCGGCGACCATCCTTTCCACGGCCTTGGCCCACAGGCGCCCTGTCCGCAGGATCGTCAGGATCGTGCGGAACTCCAGGTCCAGGCGCGAACCGGGCGGGTACAACTTCTCGTAGCCCGGTGCGTCGGTCAGAACGGCTGTTGGGCGAGGCATCGCGAGTGATCCAATTGCCAGAAGGTACGTAAGATTGTAGGCATAACAGATCTTGAGTCGGAAGCACCCTCAAACCGGCTCAAGGACTGGAGTGCCCCATGATCGATACCGCCCTGGTCTCTTGCGACGACCACCTCGACCTCAACATGCTGCCGGAAGACGTCTGGAGCAGCCGCATGGCGGCCCGCTGGGGGGACCGGACACCGCGCGTTGAGCAGAAGGAAGACGGGCCTGCCGTGTGGATGGCGGACGGCGAGAGCTGGGGCTCGTGGGCGGGCAAACGCTCGAGCTTCGCCGGGCCCAAGCCGATTCATACGGCTTACGATCGCGGTGGCGTGGAAGACCTGACGGAACTGCGCGCCGGACGTCCGCAGCTGCGGCTGGCGGATATGGACCGCGACGGGGTGTGGGCGCACGTCGTGTTCGGGCCTGTGACCTCCATCAAGACGCGTGACGAAGCCTTCATGCGCGCCTGCTACGCAGCGTACAACGACTGGCTCTACGAGGATTTCTGCTCTGCTGCGCCCGACCGGCTGGTCGGGGTGGCGATGCTGCCGCCCTACCCCGAAGCTGCCTACGACGAGCTGAAGCGGCTCGCCTTGAAGGGCGGCGTACGCCAGGCCAACTTGCAGATTGCGGTCGCGGAACCGCGGCTCGAAGACAAGCGCTGGGAACCGCTGTTCGATCTGCTCGAACAGTCGGGCATCATCCTGTCGTTCCACGTCACCGTGTTCCCGGGCGTGACCAAGGCATTCGACAAGTACAAGGGCTCGCCGGGCGCGACCTTCCTGCATGCCAAGATGTTCATCGACCAGTTCCTCGATCCGTTCGTGGACCTGTTCGCCTGGGGCATCCTGGAACGGCACCCGAAGCTGAAGATCGTGATCGCCGAATGCGGCGTCGGCTGGGTTCCCTGGGTGATCGAGGAACTGGATTACCGCCATTGGCGGCTTTGGGAATGTGCCGACTTCTGGGCGGACAAGGGCGGCATCCCGCTCAAGAAGAAGCCGTCGGAGCTGTTCCGGGAGCAGGTCTACGGCACCTTCCAGCAGAGCCCGACGGCCATGCGCCTGCTCGAGTTCTGGGGGCCCGAAAACCTCTTGTGGGCCAGCGACTATCCGCACCCGGATTCGGTCTGGCCGAACAGCCGGCAGGCCATCGGCGAGACGATGGGCCACCTTCCCTCCGCCACGGTGCAACAGCTCGTGGGCGGAAACGCGGCCAAGCTCTACGGGCTCGATCTGTCGAAAGCGACCGTCAGGGCCACGCTGCCTATCGGCGAAAAGGCCGCAGCCTAACCCGGCGGGGATGAGGCCGGGTTCTCGAAAGAGCCTGGCGGCGCCGGTCAGCGCAGGCGCTTGATGCGCATCCCCGGCTGGTCATCGAAATCGAGGAAGTAGCTGCCGAGCGAGCCGCGCCGGATGACGACCGCATCGCCGGGCCCGGGAGCGCGGAAGGCCCGGCGGCTCTCGGCAAGGCGCCAGGTCGATCCCTCTTTCATCTCGAACTGCCAGTATCCTGGACCGGTCAGCCGCGCCGTTCCGACCGTGAACGTGAGATCGACGAGCTGCTGCTGCTCGGCCGGAAGCAGCCGCTCCCGCTCGGCCGGGCTGAACCCGAACTCCGCCTTGGCCGAGGTGCCGGCCTCCACCGGTCGTTCCGTGGCTGCCGGCGCCGCGGCTGGCGCCTCGACCCTCGGCGCCGGAGCGGGTGCAGGAGCGGGCGTCGGAGCGGGCGTCGGAACCGCCACGGGTGTTTCGACCTGGCGTCTGGCGATGGCGTCGTAACAGGCCACTCGTGCTGCCATGTCCGCTATGGCGAGGCAGGAAGAAAGCTGGTCTGGCTGGGCGCTCGCCTGCTGCGGCACGACAAGCGCCGCGGCGTTCAGCCCGAGCGCCGCGACCACACCTATGCGTCCATGCCGGGCGCGGGGCCTTTCTCCCGATGCCATGGCAGCCCCACCCCTCATGACCCGGCCTTGGCCTGCTCGCGCGCGTTGCGGCGGGCTGCTTCGGTGAGCACGTAGCCCCGCACGGCCTCGGCCTGTTCCGCGTTGATCCAGGGCTTGAAGCTGATCATGCCCCTGTCGGCCAGGGCACCGTCGATGACCACGGCCTTCCAGGCATCGGCGCTGGTGGCCATCGGTGAGCGCATGAGGTCCGGGTTGACCGGCCCCGTGTGGCAGATCGAGCAGAAGGCGAAGAACTGCGCCTCGCCCTCGGCCAGTTGCGCGGCGGTGAAGCTCTCCTTGCTGCTCACGTAAGGGCGCGGCTTGATCGGGGGCAGCTTCGCCAGCTTGCCCGTGCCGCCAATCTTGAAGGCCAGCAGCAGGCCGTTTGGGGGCGGGCGGCGCATCCAATCGGTCTGCGTGGCCATGCCCATGGAGCCGCCATATCCCGCCAGGACGGCGACGTACTGCTCGCCGTTGGCGCGGAACGTGACCGGGCCGGCCATGATCCCGCGCTGTGCGTCGAAGCTCCACAGTTCCTTGCCGGTATCGGCGGCGCGGGCGCGGAAGATGCCGTAAGGGTCGCCCTGAAAGAGCAGGTTCCCGGCAGTCGCCAGCGTTCCGCCGTTCCACGGCCAGGGCATGTCGATGCTCCAGCGCGCCTTCTGCTTCACCGGATCCCAGGCGATCAGCATGCCCTTGTTCATCGCCGCCAGCGCGGCGCGCCGCTCCAGCGGGGTGGCGCCGGGCACAGTGCCTTCGGGCGGGGCCAGGAAGGTCACGCCGGTGTTCCAGCGGCCGATGTTGCGCTTGTAGTTCACGTCGTCCCCGTAGGAGAGCGGCACGTGCATCGCGGGGATGTAGACCAGGCCCGTCTTTGGCGAATAGCTCATCGGATGCCAGGCGTGCGCCCCGATCCCGGCGGGGTAGACCAGGTAAGGCGCGTCGGCGAAGCGCGCTTCTGGCTTCTCGACCGGCCGCCCGGTGGCGATGTCGATCCGCTCCGCCCAGTTCTGCGGCGCATAGGCTTCGGCGCTGATCAGCTTCCCGTTGCTGCGGTCGATCACGTAGAAGAAGCCGTTCTTCGGCGCCTGCATCGCCACCTTGCGGACCTTCCCATCGATCGTCAGGTCGGCGAGAGTGATTTGCTGCGTGGCGGTGAAGTCCCAGGTCTCGCCCGGGTTCACCTGGTAGTGCCACTTGTAGGCGCCGGTATCGGGGTCGAGCGCCAGGATGGAGCTGAGGAACAGGTTGTCGCCCTTGCCGGCGGAGCGGGCGCGGTGGTTCCACGGGCTGCCGTTGCCGACGCCGATCAGCAGCTGGTCGAACTCGGGATCGTAGACGATCGAGTCCCACACGGTGCCGCCACCGCCCATCTCCCAATACTTGCCGTTCCAGGTCCGCTGCGCGAACTTCGCGAACGCCTCGTCCGAAGCCGCGCCGTCGGGGCCGTCGGCCGGGTTGCCGGGCACGGTGTAGAACCGCCAGGCGAGCTTGCCGGTGTCCGCGTCGTAGGCGCTGACATAGCCGCGCACGCCCATTTCGGCGCCGCTGTTGCCGATGATGACTTTGCCGCGCACCACGCGCGGCGCACCGGTGATGGTGTAAGGCTTGCTCTGATCGACGGTCACGACGTCCCACAGCTCTTCGCCCGTCCTGGCGTCGAGCGCGACGAGACGGCCGTCGATCACGCCGGCGAAGACTTTGCCTTCCCATACGGCGACGCCGCGGTTGACCACGTCGCAGCAGGCGGCAGCCGCTTGTTCCGCGTCGGGCTCGGGATCGTACTGCCACAGCACTTTACCGGTCGCGGCCTCGACCGCCATGATCTTCGACCAGGCGGTCGACAGATACATCACGCCGTCGACCACGATCGGCGTCGCTTCCTGCCCGCGCGAAGTGTCGAACTCGACCGCCCAGGCAAGGCTGAGCTGGCCGACGTTGCCGTCGTTGATATCGGTGAGCGGGCTGAAACGCTGCTCGGCATAAGTCCGGCCGTGGCTCAGCCAGTTGTCCGGGTCCTCCTCCGCGGCAAGCAGCCGCTCCTCGGTGACGTTGCCGGCCTGCGGCGGTGCATTGGCACAGCCCGCGACAAGCAGTGCCAGAACGAAGGCGCCGGGCACCTTGAGGCAAAACGATTTGGCGGTCACCGCTCAACTCTCCCGTGAGATCATCGAAATAAAGGGGGCTCCCCGCTCGAAAAAGGGAGCCCCAGTGGGAGTATCAGAAATCGACTTTGGCGCCGATGTAGAACCTGCGCCCGTTCAGGTCGAAGAAGTAGGCGTTGAACGGGTTGGCACCGATGCCGTTGGCCAGGCCGGTGGCAGTCGCGTTGTACTCCACCAGCGGCGGAGCCTTGTCGAACAGGTTGTCAACGCCGGCAGTGACGGTGAAGTTCTCGGCAACGGCGAAGGAACCGTTCAGGTTGAACAGGTCGTATGCCGGCGAGCCGACGAACGGTGTGTTCGGGTTGAGCGGATAGGAAATGGACTTCGCCGAAGGCAGGTGCTGCCACTGGAGAGAGACCTCAGCCGGGCCGACCGAGTAGCCGAACGTGTTCAGCATCTTCCAGCGGAAGGCGCCCGGGTTGAGCCCGTTCTCCGCCACACCGGCGCTGCCGACCGGGCCGAGGGTGCCGGCGTACTCGACCAGCGGACGAGTCGGCAGGCCCGACGATTTCAGCGTGATGAGGTAGTTCACCACCGAATTCAGGCTGAACGTGCCCGGTCCGATATCCGCCGCCCAGTCGAGCTGGAAGTCGACGCCCTGGGTCCTGAACCGGCCGCTGTTCAGGTAGGTGACCTGGACGTTGCCGAGCGCGCCGTCGCCGGCCACGCGCCCGATCGCCTGGCAGAAGGGCGATGCGGCCGCCGTAGCGGGGCTGGTCGTGATCGCCGGATTGTAGAACGGATCGAAGCACTGCAGCTGCGCAGTATCGAGCGTCTGCGGGCCGATCGCATCGTCGACCTTGATGTTGTAGTAGTCGACCGACAGCCGCAGCCGGTTCAGCCAGGGGCTGTCGAACGGCGAATTCGCCACCGCGCCGATCGTCCAGGTCTTGGCCTGTTCCGGCTTCACGTTCGGGTTGCCGACGAGCGTGGGGAAGGCGAAGGCAGGGCCCTGGGCGGCGAAGAACTGCGGATCCGAATAGAACACGTTCGAAGTGCCGGCGATTTGCCGGTTCATCAGGATCTCGCATACCGCGCGCACGTTGGCCGCGTTCGGGTTCGTCGCCGGATTGGCCGAATAGGGCAGAGTGTTGGAGGTGCGGCAAACGTCGCCGCCGCCCGCCGCGGTGAAGTTCTGCTGCGGAGCAAGGAACAGCTCGGCGATGTTGGGAGCGCGAACCGCCTTGTTGTAGCCGCCTCTGATGCGCAGCCAGTCGGTCACTTCCCAGTCGGCCATGGCCTTCCAGGTGAAGCTGCTCCCGGTGGTGTTGTAGTCCGAGGTGCGCGCGCCGACGTTCAGCTCCAGGCTTTCGACGAAGGGCAGGTCGCGCAGGACCGGGATCAGCAATTCGCCGTAAGCTTCCTTGACCGTGATCACGCCGCGCGAGTTGCCGCTGGGATAGATGCCGATGGTCTGATCAAGGAACGAGCGGCCCTGAGAAGTAAGGGTGTCGTTCAAGTACTCGTAGTCGTTCTTCCGGTAGCTCGCACCGGCGGCGAACCGCAGGTCGCCCGCCGGCAGATCGAACAGCCCGCCTTGCAGGTTCGCCTCATAGACGGTCTGCTGCATGATCGAACGGTTCTTCAGATCAGCCGATATCGCTTCCAGGCAGTCTTGCGAAACGTTGCCCTTGTTGAACGGGTCGAAGCCGCTGGTGCAGGTTGCGGTCGCCGCGCCGAAGCCGCCGAACAGCGGGTTGCCCTGGGCCCGGAACCCGGCGCCCCAGTTGGGCGCCGAAACCACCGCGCGGAACCGCTCGAGGGAGGCGGTGCCGGTGATGAGCGAGTCCGTCTGTGACTCGCCCTGGGAGGCGTAGACCTCCCAGCTCCAGTCGGTTCCGGGGATCTCGCCCTCGAGACCGGCGACGATGTTGTAGGTCGAAACATCGGTCCGCGCCTGGCGGTTGTTCTGGTTGAGGTAGTAGGTGAGCTGCCAGTCACAGCTGGCACCGGAACCGGGCGCTCCGGGGACGGCATTGGGATCGCAGTTCAGCGTGTTTACGAAGAACGAGTTCCGGTATGTCGCTTGATCCATTCCCGCGGGGATCACGCGGCTGTTCAGCAGGCTGCGCAGCTCTGCCGGCACTGGGCTGGCCGCGGGAACCAGTGCGGACCAGCCATTGACCGATGGAGACGGCTGCTGGACCGTGGTGGTCCGGACCCGCGTGAAGTCGGCCCGGGTAAAGACGCCGATGGAATCGTTGATCTCGTAATTGCCGCGCAGATAGATGTTGTAGCGCTTCAGCGGCAGAACCACGAAGTCATCGAGGAAGTTCTGCTTCAGCGCTCCGTCCGCGGTCTTGGCCCACTTCTCGCCGCTCAGGTCGCCCTTGAAGCGGTATGCGCCGCCTGGCACGCTCTGGAAGAAGCCGGTGAAGGCCGTTCCGTCCTCGTTGAAGTAGATGCGGCTGCCGGCGGGCACGGCGCCAGGCGTGAAGATCGCGTTGACGGCGTCCTGGGTCGGGTTGACCCCGCCGTAGGGCTGGAAGGCCGAGAAGTCCGGGAAGAACTCGGTGCCGGCGAACCGCGGGTCCCGCAGCGCTTCGCGGAACCACGGCCGGTCGATGCGCTTCGCGCTCTCGCGCTTGTTCAGGCCGACGCCGATGGTCACGTTGCCGCGGTCGTCGGCGAAGTTCGTGCCGAGCAGCCCGTTGACGTTGTATTCGAAACCGTCCCCCCGCTGGGAGATGCCGGCACGGCCGTCCAGCTGCAGGCCCTCGAAGTCGCGCTTGAGGATGAAGTTGACCACGCCGCCGACGGCGTCGGCGCCGTAAGTGGCGGAGGCGCCGCCGGTGATGATCTCGACCCGCTCTACCGCGGCGACCGGGATCGTGTTGATGTCGACGACGCCCAGCGCGTTGGCGGGCGTGGCCCGGCGCCCGTCGATCAGGACGAGGTTGCGGTTGGTGCCCAGGTTGCGCAGCGAAAGCGTTGCCGCGCCCGGCGTGCTGGTGGCGGTGGCCTGGATGTCCCCGCCCAGCGAAGGCGTCTGAACGGGCGTGAAGGCCGGCAGCTTGTTCAGCGCCGTTTCGATAGCCGCCGTCGACTGGTTTTCGAGCAGTTCTTCGTTCGCCGTGACGATCGGGCTGTTGGCTTCGTAGTCGCGGCGCTGAATGCGCGAGCCCGTGACCACGATCGATTCACCCGGTTCGACCGCAGCTTCCGCAGCCACCTCGGCATCCTGGGCATAAGCAGTCCCGGCGAACGAGGCGGCCCAAGCCGCGCTCGAACATACGAGGGCCGCGCGAATGATTTCGATTCTCGACATGATGGACATCCTCTCCCCTGGCACGCGGCTTCTTCATGGAACCGTCGCACGGAAGCGCACTCGACCTGTTCAGGCCCGGGCGCGCTTCGACTCACAAACTACCTACCTTGGTATGCTTTTCAACGGGAAATTTCGGGGTATGAGTGGCTTCGCGGACGCTCGTAAGGGGTGCCGCACTGATGACCCGCGCATGGCAAATCGATAATATCAGCCAAAATAATGCCGCGAGGGGGGAGAGACGATGAATTCAGGCGAGAACTACGATCACGATGACTGGAGTACCCGGTACAACGAATTCTACCCTGCGGGCTCCCGTTTAGATAACGAATTCAGAACTTCGCTTATGCTCGTCAGGTCGGGAAAGAGCTGGACGCAACGGGTGGAAAGCAGGATCCTCAACGAAACGGGGCAGACCAGGGCGCGTTGGCAGGTTCTCTTCGCGATAGGCTTTGCCGAACAACCCGTGATCATGAGCGAACTCTGCAAGCGCGTTCATGTCCAGTGGCCAACGATGGTCCGCCTGATCGAGGCAATGGAACGGGACGGCCTGATCAGGCGCGAAGACCACCCGGACGACAAACGCTCGCGCTACATCTATCTCACCGCCGCCGGAGAGGATGTAATCGCTCGCGTTCAACCCGTGCTGGATAACGAACGATCGGCAGTATTCGGGGCACTGAGCGACGCCGAACTGAAGACCGCTCAGGCAATACTGGAAAAGATCTACAGGGCGTCCACGACCTGACCGGCAGGCCGGCGGCGCCGATCAGCGCGCTTGCAGCGGGCGATAGGCTCCGCCCGGCACCGCGCTCGCGATCGGGCTTTCCGCGCCGCCTGCGCCGACTGCGCTGACGCCGAACAGCCAGTCGTCGCCGCGCACGCCGGCCAGCTTCAGGCTGGTCTTCTCGGTCTGCGTGAGCGGCTCGGACGGCCACTGCGGCTGGTCGGTGCGTCGCATCCACACCCGGTAGTGTTCGGCCCCGGCGACGGGCTCCCACGCAAGATCGGTGTGGGTCTGCACCGCGGCTTGCGCGGTCGGCGCCGGCGGCATCGGCGCGGCGGCAAGCGCGTGCAGCCCGCGCACGTTCAGCCGGGTTACGTTGGCCAGGTAGGCGAAATCCATCTCGTCCGCCGTGTCGCCGAAGCGAACGCCGTCCTCGACCCGCAGGTCCTGGTGCTGGTGATCGTAATCCTCCACGGCGACGCTGAAGCGCACCGCGGGATAGCCAGTGTCCAGGAACGGGATCTGGTCGCCCCCTCGGCCCATGCGATCGGTCCGCCAGATCTGCCGCACGTCGAGCTCCGCACCGCCTTCGGCCAGGCGGTCGATCCAGCGCGACAGGTTGCGGCTGGGGCTGTCGTTCTCGCCGCCGTTGCGGCGCATGGCGGCGCGCGCGGTATCGTCGGCATCGGCCCGCGGCCCTTCGGAGAACACCCGCACGTGCGCGGCGTCGCAATGCCCGTCGGAGCCGCAGGATCCGCCGACAATGTCGTTGTTGAACACCGCCTTCACCGTCCAGCCTTGCTGCTTGGCATAGTCCGCCAGCAGGCGGCCGCCGTACAGCCCCTGCTCCTCGCCGGAGAGGAGCGCGTAGACGATCGTCGTGGGGTAGGTCTTGCGGCTCAGGACCCGGGCCGCTTCGAGCACCAGCGCGCTGCCGGAGGCATTGTCGTTGGCGCCGGGCGCGTCGCTTCGGGCATCCATCACATCGGTCACCCGGCTGTCGATGTGACCCTGGACGATGACCACTTCGTTCGGCCGCTCCGAACCCCGCTGGATCGCCACGACGTTGCGCAGGCGCACAGGCTGCGGGATGCGTTCACCCGAAATTGTCGTCTCCGGCAGCACGACTTCCAGGCAGTCGCCGCAGGCTTTGCCGGTCTCGCGGAACTGCCGCTCACCCCATTGCAAGGCGGCGCCGATGCCCCTCTTCGGGTTGTCCTGTTCCGACAGCGTGTGGCGCGTCCCGAACGATACCATGGCATCGACATCGCTGCGCAAGCGCTGCTGCGATACGTCTGCGGCGGGATCGCCCTGGGCGGCGGCAGGAGCGGCGGCGGCAAGAGCCGCGATCAGCAGGATTTTTCGCATGGCCGCACTGTCTCCGCAAAGCGCGGCCGGCGCAAGTGCTTGCTTGGGAAGCATCATTCGGCTGCGCGCCATGCGCGGGGCGGAAGGACGCGACCCTTGTTCTTTGCTCGCGGCGGGCTAGGTTCCGCGACACGTGGGCCGCCGCCCGGCCGCTGCTTCGAAGGGATTGTTCATGCGCCTCTCACTCGCCCTCGCCCTCGCGGCTGCACCTCCGGCGGTCCTCCTGGCCCCGCTTCCCGCGGCAGCGCAGGAACAGCCCGCAGCCACCGAAAGCGAGCGCCTGCACCAGTGGTTCGAGAAGAAATTCGAGGAACAGCTGCAGTTCGACCCGCTCTGGCTCACGTCGCTCGGGCGCCGCGACCGCTACGGCGATCTCGGCGAGTACTCGATCGAGGCGGCCGACTGGCAACTCGCCTGGCACAAAGCCACGGTTGAGGAGATGGAGCGCGAGTTCGATTACGACAAGCTCGGCCCGCAGGACCGCATGTCCTACGACCTCTGGAAGTACGAGTACGAGAGCGCGGCCCGTACGGCCAAGTGGCGCGGCAACGCCTACATCTTCACCCAGATGCAGGGCGTGCACTCGTCGCTCCCCTCGCAGCTGATCTCCATGCACCGGGTCGAGACGCCGGCGGACTTGGAAGCCTACATCTCGCGGATCAGCCAGTTCGAGCGGGCGCTCGGCCAGTTGACCGAACGGGCGCAGGACAATGCCGCGCGCGGCGTGCGCCCGCCCTACTTCGCGTACGATTTCGTGATCGCCGAAGCGAAGAAGCTGATCGACGGCGCTCCGTTCACCGGCGGATCGGACACGGCCCTGTGGGGCGACGGCAAGGCGAAGATCGCCGCGCTGCTGGAAGCCGGCAAGATCGACGCCGCCGCGGCCGAGGACATGCGCCGCCGGCTGGAGAAGGCGCTGCGGGATAGCTATCGTCCCGGATACGAACGCCTGATCGCGTTCATGGAAGCCGACAAGCCGAACGCGCCCAAGGTGGCCACCGGGGTCCACACCCTGCCCGATGGCGCAGCCTACTACGCCGATTGCCTGCGCGAGAGCACGACCACCGACCTGACGGCGGACCAGATCCACCAGCTCGGCCTCGACGAGGTGAGCCGGATCCACACCGAAATGAACGCGATCAAGCAGCGCGTCGGGTTCGAAGGCGACCTAGACGCCTTCTTCGAACACGTGCGCACGGCCGAGTGGAACTACTTCCCCGAAGGCGACGAGGGCGCAGCGGCCTACATCGCCGCCGCGAAGGCCGCGATCGACAACATCGAGCGCGAACTGCCCAACTACTTCGGCCTGCTGCCCAAGGCCGACCTCGAGGTCCGGCGGGTGGAGCCTTTCCGCGAGCAGGACGGCGGCGCGCAGCATTACCGCTCCGGCACCCCCGACGGCTCCCGCCCCGGCATCTACTACGCCCACTTGTCGGACATGAGCGCGAACCCGAAGAACATGCTGGAGGTGATCGCCTACCACGAAGGCCTGCCCGGCCATCACATGCAGATCTCGATCGCGCAGGAACTGACCGGCGTGCCCACCTTCCGCACGCAATACGGCTACGGCGCCTATGCCGAAGGCTGGGGCCTCTACGCGGAAAAGCTCGCGAAGGAGATGCCGAACACCTACACCGATCCTTATTCGGACTTCGGCCGCCTCAGCTCCGAACTGTGGCGCGCGATCCGGCTCGTGGTGGACACCGGCGTCCATGCGAAGGGTTGGAACGAGGACCAGGCAATCCAGTACTTCAGCGAAAACTCACCGATGCCGCTGGAGACGATCCGCAGCGAGGTGCGGCGCTACATCGTCTGGCCCGGCCAGGCGACGAGCTACAAAGTCGGGATGATCCGCATCCAGCAGCTCCGCGCGGAAGCCGAATCCGCGCTCGGCGACAGGTTCGACATTCGTGCCTTCCACGATGTGGTGCTCGGCGGCGGCTCGCTCCCGCTGTCGCTGCTGGAGCGCCGGGTGCGAGACTGGATAGCGCAGCAAAAGGCGGCCTGAGGCGAGCGAAGACATGCTGACGAGCGCCGCGCGCAGGGAGTAATCGTCAAGCGTAGGTGCTGTCGAAGATGGCCAGCGTCGGATAATCCGGGTCGGCGAGCAGCGAGGTCAGGAGGAACTCCTCCACCCGGTCCACCTTATCGTCCTTCCCGCTGTGGCGGCGGTAGAAGCTCAGGCGCCAGTTGTTGAGCGGGTACAAGAGGATCACCGCTTCACGTAAGCTCGGTGGGAGAACGACTTCGGCAAAGCTCGCGACGCCGAGCCCCTGCCCCAGCATGCTGGCGATCACGTCGAAGTACGGCGTGTGGCTGATGATCTTGCGCGGCGTGATCCCCACCCTTCGCAGGGCCAGGTATACTTCACGCTCCTGCTCGCTTCCTTCACGCGGCAGGATGAAGGGAAGATCGCTTACATAGTCGGTCTGCAGCGGAAGCTTGCGGGCCTCGGCGAACTTGCGATGCCCGTAGATCCCGCCGCTGAGCAGCGCGATCTTCCGAAAGATCGGGTTCAGCGGATAATCGTCGCGCAAGTGCACCAGGGCGAAATCGAAGCCTGCCTTCTCGACATCGGCGCCGGTCTTGTTGCTCGGCGGCTGTGTGTCGAACTCCAGGACGATGCCGGGGTTTTCGATGAGGAAGCGGTCGAGCTTGGGCCGCACGAACCGGTCCATGATCGTTTCGCCGATGCGGATGCGGAAATAGGCCCTCTCGTCGGCCCGGTCGCCGAGCTTGCGGTGCGCCGCCAGCGCTCGAGCCGCGGCGTCGAACGCGTCGAGATCCTGCAGGAACGCCAGGCCTTCGGCCGTCAGCATCGGCCGCTTGCCCGACACCCGGTGGAACAGCCGGACGCCGAGCTGTTCCTCCAGCGTCTTCACCTGATTGCTGACCGACGCCTGCGAAATCCGCAGCCTGTCGGCCGTCAGCCGGAAGCTGTGGGTCGCGCAGAGCGCGGAGAAAACCTCCAGCTGCCGCAAGGTGAAGGGAAGTGGCTGCATCGAATACCTCCAGCGGCAACCCATAACCCAGGGTAAACCTTTCGTCATCACTTTGCGGTGCGTTGCTTGTCCGCGCGGCAAGGCCGACTTCTCCCGCCATTGCGAAAACGCAGACGATCCAGGGAGAGACGACGTGAGCAAGGCGAGTACCCGCAGCGCGTTCCGCGCATTCGGTCTTTCGTGCAGCGCCAGCATACTGGCGCTGGCAGCACCGGCCGTGGCGCAAGAAGAAGCGACTCAACCCGATCCGGCTCCGGACGCCACAGCGGCGAGCGAGCCCGCGTCGAGCGAGGCGCCGGCCATCGTGGTCACCGGATCGCGGTTGCGGACGGACGGTACGCAAGCGCCGATTCCGGTGACCGTGGTGGGGGCCGAGGCGCTGGACGCGATGGGCACCAGCGGCCTGGTCGAAGCGGTGAGCACGCTGCCGCAGTTCCTCGGCAACCAGTCCGTTTCGGCAGTGCAGGTCTCCGGCGTCGGAGGGACCGGCTGGTTCGCCCGCGGAGGCTACGGCAATCTCAACTTGCGCGGCCTGGGGATCAACCGCACGCTGACTTTGCTCAACGGGCACCGGGTCGTCTCGTCCAGCCCCTTCGGCGGGGTCGACATCAACACATTTCCCGAGGAAGCGATCAGCAGCGTCGAGACGGTCACCGGCGGCGCATCGGCGGCCTACGGCTCCGACGCGGTGGCAGGGGTGGTCAACTTCATGCTCGACCGCAACTTCACCGGCCTGCGCGCCTCCGCACAGGCGGGCATCACCGAGCGCGGCGACAACGAAACCTACCAGTTCTCCGCGGTCTACGGCACCAAGATCGGCGACCGGGGTCACATCATCGTGTCCGGCGAGTTCGCCAAGCAGGACGGCGTGCACGACTACGCCGATCGCGACTGGCACCGCGCCTGGGGCACCGTGAACGGGCAAGCCTATCCCGATGTCATCTCCGCCAACTCCTCGTGGGACGGCGTGATCTTCGCCCCCGGCACACCGCTGCAGGGCATGGAATTCCTTCCCGACGGCAGCGGCGTGGCGCCTTTCGTGCGCAGCGGCGTTTCCATGGGCCTGACCGGCACGCCGCCGGCTCGCCACTCGGTGACCGACGGCGGCAGCGGAGACCCTCTCGGCACCGATCCCTTCACGCTCTTCCCCGATGCGGAGCGCAACAGCGTCTACGTCTACGGCGACTACGAGCTGACGCCCAGCTTGCTCGTCTATGCGCAATACATGCGCGGGCAGAACAAGACGTTCCGCTACAACGACCCGACCGGCTCGCTCAACGGCACTCCGACCGCGGCCACCATCTTCGCCGACAACGCCTTCCTGCCGCAGAGCGTGCGCAACACGATGCAGGCGAACAACATCGAGTCGTTCGTGCTCCGCCGCATGGGCAGCATGGAAGATCTCGCTCCTTACGCATACTTGCGCGACGACAGCGTGATGAACAGCTTCGCCGGGGGCCTGACCTGGGACATCCAGTCCAGCGGCTTCATGGAAGGCTGGCAGGCGGATCTCTACTACCAGTACGGCGAGAACACGCGGAAGGGCTACCAGAACGGCCTGAGGGTCGACCGGATCTTCGCCGCGCTCGATGCCGTCGATGAGGGACAGGCGACCACCGGCACGCCGAACGGCAACATCGTTTGCCGGGCCACGCTGTTCAGCAACGCCTTCGCCGGTTGCGAGCCGATCAACCTGTTCGGCCGCGGCAACGCCAGCGCGGAGGCGATCGACTACGTCACCGGCTACGAGCCCGGCACCACCATCACGACCCCGATCTTCTATGCCGATACCGGCTTCGAGCGCGGCGACACTTTCACCTTCACCACCGGCACGGAGAAAGTGAACCGCACGAAGATCAGCCAGCACGTCGCCGAATTCGATCTCAACGGCGACCTGCTGGAAGGCTGGGCCGGCCCGATCGTCGCGGCTTTCGGCGGTTCGTTCCGCCGCGAGAGCATCCTGCAGCTGGTTGAGGACGAAACCAATCCATCGTCCGACCATCTCAACGGCCATCCGGTCGCCTGCAACGGCGAGATCCCCGGCCTGCGCGGCGTCAGCCGGGCCGACTGTCTCAACACTGTGGGCCTGCAGTACTCCAAGGTCTCGAACATCATCGGCGCGATCGATGTCTACGAGGCGTTCGCGGAAACGCTCGTCCCGCTCGTCAACGATGCGGGACCGATCGACTCGGCCAACCTGCACCTCGCGGGCCGCTGGGCGAACTACACCGGTTCGGGAACGGTCTGGGCCTACAAGGCCGGCCTCGACGTCGACATGTTCGACTTCCTCAAGCTGCGCGGTACCTATTCGCGCGACGTTCGTGCCGCGAACCTCTCTGAACGTTTCGACAAGACGGGCGGCGCCGCGGTGGTGGACGATCCGCGCACACCGCAGCAGGAGGCGATCAACGTCACCATCTTCTCGGGCGGCAACCCTGAGGTCGATCCGGAGAAGGCCGATACCTGGACCGTCGGCGCCGTCATGCGCCCCGCCCTGCTCCCAGGCTTCTCGCTGTCGCTGGATTACTACGACATCAAGGTGAAGGGCGCGATCGGCCAGCTCGGCTCCCAGGCAGTGCTCAACGGCTGCCTGATCGATGCGGTGCCCGAGCTGTGCGAGCTGGTCACCCTGGTCAACGACACGCCCGTGCTGATCGGCGACATCTTCATCAACGTGAACGAGAACCGCGTGCGCGGGCTCGACCTCGAAGCCAACTACTCGGCGCCGCTGACCCTCTTCGGGGGCGACGAGGACATCTCTGCCCGGCTGTTCGGCAGCTGGCTGTTCGAGAACTCCGAAACGCTGAGCAACGGGACGTATGTCGACCGGGCTGGCCAGACCGGTATCCAGCAGTCCAACGGCATCCCTTACGGCCTGCCGGACTTCCGCGGCACGGGCATCCTGACGTATTCCAACGGCGGATTCTCCACCTTCCTCCAGGGCCGCTACATCGCTGCCGGGACGCAGGAGAACGCGCTCGGCGATGTCCCGCTCAACGAAGTGGACAGCGCCTTCTATCTCGACTTGCGGCTTACCTACGGGTTCGAACTCGGCTCCGGCGCAGAGATCGAAACCTTCGCGGCGGTGACCAACCTGACCGATCAGGATCCGCCGGTGACGCCATACTACAGCGTGTTCGGCGCGCGATCGATCCAGACCAACAGCGTGCTGTTTGATTCCCTGGGCCGGCGCTTCACCGTCGGTGTAAAGCTGAAGATGTAAGCTCGTCCGCAAGGCCGATGCGAACCCGCTCCGGCAGTGCGGCCGGCGCGAAAAAGGACCTGCCGCACTGGGCAGCTGGAGATACGATGTGACGTTAGACTTGGAACAGAAGCTTCTCCTTTCCCGCCGCCAGGCGATCGGCGGCGCGCTCGGCACGGCCGCGCTGGCGGCGGCAGCCCCGGGGTTCGCCCATACGCCCGGCCGCAAGCCCAACTTCCTGTTCATCATGGCGGACGACCTGGGCTACGCGGACCTTTCGTGCTTCGGGCGGCGCGATTACGAAACCCCGGTGCTCGACCGGCTGGCGGCGCAAGGCACCCGGTTCACGCACGCTTACGCCAACAGCCCGGTCTGCAGCCCGACGCGGGTCGGCCTGATCACCGGGCGCTACCAATATCGCCTGCCGGTCGGCCTGGTGGAGCCGCTGTCCAACAACCCCGGGGTCGGGATGCCGGCCGATCACCCGACGATGCCCTCGCTGCTCCGCTCGCTCGGCTATCACACCACGCTGATCGGCAAGTGGCACCTCGGCGAGTTGCCGAACCACGGGCCGCTCAAGAGCGGCTACGACGAGTTCTGGGGCATCCGGCAAGGCGGCGTCGATTACTTCACCCACAAGATCTACGGCGAGGAGGACTTGTGGGACGGCGACACGCTGATCGAAGAAACCGGCTACCTCACCGAGCTCCTGGCCAACAAAGCCGTGGAGACGCTGGAGGAGCGAAGCCGCGACAAGCGGCCGTGGCTGATGAGCTTCCACCTCACCGCGCCGCACTGGCCGTGGGAAGGCCCGAACGACCGCGACACCGCGCAGCGGCTGGAGGCAAAGGGCGACGGCCTCGCCATCCTCGACTACGACGGCGGCACCCTGGCCACTTATGCGGAGATGGTCACCTACATGGATGCGCAGATCGGCCGCATCCTGGAGAAGCTGACCGAGCTCGGCATGGACCAGGACACGGTGGTCGTCTTCACCAGCGACAATGGCGGCGAACGCTTCTCCGACACCTGGCCGTTCACGGGCAAGAAGACCGAGCTGCTCGAAGGCGGAATCCGCGTGCCGACGATCGTGCGCTGGCCCGGGCTGTCGATGCCCGGCACGGTCAGCGAGACGCCGGTGATGTCGATGGACTGGATGCCGACTTTCCTCGCCGCGGCCGGCGGCGCGCCGCACCCGAAGTTCCCCAGCGACGGGGTCGACATCAGGGCCGCCGTGGCGGGGCGCAGCGTGGCGGAGCGGCCGCTATTCTGGAAATACAAGAACCAGGGCCAGCAGGCGATGCGGCTGGGGAAGTGGAAGTACCTGCAGATCGCCGGCAACAGCTTCCTGTTCGATGTCGTCGCCGATCCCCTCGAACGCGGCAACCTGAAGGATCGCGAGCCGCAGATATTCGCCCAGCTCAGCGAGGCATGGCAACGCTGGAACGCCACGATGCTCGCCTATCCGGCAGACAGCAATTCCGCCGGAGCCTCGGGCAGGTTCACCGCCGATCGCTACGGCGTCGGCACCTGACGCGGCCCCTGGTGGGTTACAACCAGCCCTTCTTCTTGAACCACAAGTACGGGAGCGTCGCGGAAACGATCATCAGGCCGATCGACATCGGGTAGCCGAATGCCCAATCGAGTTCCGGCATGTGCTCGAAGTTCATGCCGTAGACCGTGCCGACCAGGGTCGGCGGCAGGAAGATCACGGCGGCGACCGAGAAGATCTTGATGATCGCGTTCTGCTGGATGTTGATCAGGCCGAGCGCCGCATCGAGCAGGAACGTGACATTCCCGCTCATGAAGGCCGCCTGGTCCGACAGCGAGGCGATGTCCCGCGAAACGGTCTTCAGATGGGGCACTTCGGCCGGCTCGTACTCGGGCAGGGAAAAGGCCAGGAAGCTCGCCAGGCGCGCCAGGCTGGAGAGGCTTTCCCTCACTTTCGAGAGCATCTGCTGCGAACTGCCGATCTCCAGCAGGATGTCCTCCAGCCCCTCGTTGGTCATCCGCTTGCGTTTGCCGCCTGCGGGCCGGTCGAAGACTTTGCCGGACACGGAATCCATGCTCCGCGCGACCTCCTCCAGTATATCCGCCGTACGCTCCACCACCGCGTCGAGCAGGAACACCAGCGCGGAGGCGGGCGTGCCGCACAAGTCGGGTTGCCGCTCCAGGTGGGCGATGAAAGCGCGGAACGGCAGCGGATCGTCGTAGCGAACCGTGATCAGGCGCTCCTTCGTAAGCACGAAGCTGATCGGGCTCGCCTGCGGTTTGCGCGCGCTGACCCCGGCCATGACGTTGGCCGTCAGGTGCAGGGCGCCGTTCTCGCGGTACAGCCGGCTCGACGGCTCGATCTCGATCAGGTCTTCCCGGGTGGGGACGGAGACCGCCAGGTTCTTCTCGACGAACTCCTCTTCCTGCCGCGATGGGGTGAGAAGGTCGAACCAGACCACTTGCCCCAGGTCGTAACCGGCCGCGGTGACGTCGACATGGACTTGTTCGGATCGCGGTGAAAACGCCCTCAGCATATGCACTCCCGTGGCGATGGCTGCGGGCGCATAGGCTCAAAACCGTTGGCGCGCCAGATCGGCGGAGGTCGCGGACGGCGGCTACGCCGGGCGGTCGCCCATCCGTTCGCCGAGGCGAACCGGCCGTTCCGGAGCCCAGCTTTCGTTGAACGCGATGACCCCTTGCCCGAACAGCATGACGATCGTGGAGCCGAGCAGGAAGCGGCCCATCTCCTCGCCCTTCGCCAGCCTGATATCCTGGTCGACATAGCTCCACTCGGAAATCCTGCCCGTGCGCGTTGGGTTGACCACGCCGTGCCACACCGTCGCCATGCTCCCCACGATCGTGGCGCCGACCAGCACCATCACGAACGGGCCGTGGTCCGGCGATTCGAACACGCACACCACGCGCTCGTTGCGCGCGAACAGGTTCGGCACTCCGCGGGCGGTGACCGGATTCACCGAGAACAGCGCGCCGGGTACGTAGATCATCCGCAGCAGCCTGCCGTCGCAGGGCATGTGCAAGCGGTGGTAGTCCTTCGGCGACAGGTAGAGGTTGGCGAAACTGCCGTGGCGGAACTGGCCCGCCAGCACCGCGTCGCCGCCGACCAGCTCGGTCGTGGTGAAGCGATGCCCCTTCGCCTGCAGGATGTGGTGATCGTCGATCTGCCCGAACTGGCTGATCATGCCGTCCACCGGGCTGACGAAATCGGCGTCTGCCAAGGGGCGCGAGCCGGCTTTCAGCCGGCGGGTGAAGAAGTCGTTGAAGCTGCGGTAGCCAGCGATCTCCGGATGCTCCGCTTCGCCCATGTCGACGCCGTACTTGTGCACGAACCAGCGGATCAGCCGCGTCGTCATCGCGCCTCCCTCCGCTCCGGCGACGCGGCCGGCGAAGGTGGTCAGGAACTGCTTGGGCAGCAGGTACTGCATCAGGACTTTCAGGCGATCCGACATGGCCACCTCGTAACGCAGAGCCGGCAAAGTGTCATGGGCCGCGATCGCAAAGCGGGCATCGCGATCGAACCCGCCCGCGCGGGGCCGGCAACGGCCGCTCCCCCTGCTCCAATTTTTTCGGGCCTCCGGAGCGATGTGCCATCGAGGGAGTTACCGGGCGGGGCCGCGTGCCGTGCGCCCGAGGAGGACGATCGCTTGACGCTGGAACAAGGGCTGAGTTTCGCCGTGCTCGGGCTCACCATGGCGCTCTTCATCTGGGGTCGCCTGCGCTACGACATGGTCGCGGTCGTGGGCCTGCTCGCGGGTATCCTCACAGGCGTCGTGCCTCTCGAGGACGCGTTCAGCGGCTTCAGCGACGACATCGTCATCATCGTCGGAAGCGCGCTGGTGGTGAGCGCGGCCGTCGCCCGTTCCGGCGTCATCGAGCGCACGCTGAAGACGCTGGCGCCGAACCTCCGCAACTTCCATGCCCAGCTGATCCTGCTGATCGCCACGGTGGCGGTGATGTCCGCGTTCGTGAAGAACATCGGCGCGCTCGCCATCATGATGCCGATCGCGTTCCAGATGGCCAAGCGCTCCGGCTCGTCGATCTCCTGCTACCTGATGCCGATGGCCTTCGCCTCGCTGCTCGGGGGTTTGGTGACGATGGTCGGAACGTCGCCCAACATCATCGTCGCCTCGATGCGCGAGCGGCTCACCGGCGAGCCGTTCTCCATGTTCGACTTCACGCCCGTGGGCCTGGCGCTTGCCGCTGCGGGGATCGTGTTCCTCTCCTTCGGATATCGCCTGCTGCCGGGTGGGCAGACCCCCGCCGTATCGATGGGCGATGCCCTCGATGTCCACGCCTACACCACCGAAGCGCGGGTCCCCCCGGGATCCTCGGCCGAAGGAAAGACCGCCATCGAGCTGGCCGCGGGCGAAGAGGAGAACGTGAGCGTCACCTCCGTGCTGCGGCAGGGCCGTGCGGAACGCGCGGCGGCTCACGAGACCGTGCTGCAGGAAGGCGACATCGTCCTGCTCGAAGGCGCGCCCGAGGCGCTGGAACGAACGATCGCCACCCACGAGCTCGAACTGGAAGGCCAGCACCGGGACTTCGAGGTTCCTTCGGCCGACGACGAAGTCGGAGTGATCGAGGCGGTGGTGGCGACCGGCTCCACCCTCGTCGGCCGGGCGGCCGGGCGGCTTGAACTGCACAAGTACTACGGCATCAATCTGCTGGCGGTCAGCAGGAGCGGGATCCACTTCACCGAACGCCTGCGCGACATCAGGCTGCGCGCCGGCGACGTGATCGTGCTGCAGGGCATGCTTGCCCAGTTTCCCCTGCGCCTGCAGGAACTGGGCTGCCTGCCGCTGGCCGAACGCGAGGTTCGGCTCGGGAAGCTCAGCCGCAGCATCCTGCCGATCCTCATCCTCGCGGTCGCGATGGTGCTCACCGCGGCAGGCGCGATCCCGGTGGAGATCGCGTTCTTCGGCGCTGCCGCGGTGACCGTTCTGGTCGGCGCCCTGCCGTTGCGGGAGGCCTATGCCGCGGTCGACTGGCCGATCCTCGTGATGCTGGCGGCGCTCATTCCCGTCAGCGCATCCCTCCAGGAAACCGGGGCCACCGATCTTCTGTCGGCCGGCCTGTCGGACCTGGCGCGCGGCCTCCCGACCTTGGGCGCGCTCGCGCTGATCATGGTTGCTGCGATGGCAGTCACGCCGTTCCTCAACAACGCGGCGACCGTGCTGGTCATGGCCCCGATCGCCGCCGGCTTCGCCAGCGCCCTGGACTACCGGCCGGAAGCCTTCCTGATGGCCGTGGCGATCGGCGCGGCGTGCGACTTCCTCACGCCCATCGGCCACCAGTGCAACACGCTGGTGATGGGCCCCGGCGGGTACCGGTTCGGCGACTACTGGCGTCTCGGCCTGCCGCTTTCGATCATCGTGGTGGTGCTCGGCGTACCGCTGATCGCACTCTTCTGGCCTACCTAGAGGCGCCTATTGCGCCGGAACCGCGCTTTGCTAGGCTGCCCGTCCGGCGTTCCGCTGTAGCCTGGACAGGAGAGTCGCATGCGGCCGAGGTTCCTCATGGCACCCCTTCTGCTCGCGCTGCTGTCGCTTCCGCTCCACGCCAGTCCATCGAAACCGTCCGACGTCGACTCCGTCGCGCGTGCCTACATCGAACTCGCACTCGGCGCGTACCTCCTGAACGGCGGGGACGGCGATGTCGCCACGCCGCGCCAGGAAGAACTCGCGAGAGCCAAGGCGGCAAAGCGCAGCGCGGCACAGATCGCCCAGGAGGCCGCGGCACTCGTCGAAGCGCTCGACGCGCTCCCCGCGCCGCCGGACCGGCTCACGCAGATGCGGCACCGGTCGCTGCGCGCTCGGCTCGTCTCGCTGGAGCACGGGCAGCGCCCCGCCGACGCGAACACATCGGACGTGGCGGACGACGTGCGCCTCCGCTTCGGCTTTACCGCGGATTTTCCGGCACTGAGCGACTACGACGCGGCTCTGGCCCGGCTCGACGCCGCGATGCCGGGCCCCGGAACCCTGCCGGAACGGATCGCCGCTCTAAGGGCGACGGCGGCCGTGACTCCCGAACGGATCGAGCCTGTGTTCCGCGCGGCCGTGGCCGAGTGCCGCAGGCGGACCGCGCCTCATCTCGATCTTGCGGAGGAGAGCGTCGATATCCGGTTCGTCCCGGACGACCTGACGCCCGCCCAGGCCGAATATGTCGGCGGCGGCAAGAGCATTGTCAGCATCAGCACCGTCATCCCGACCGACGTGGACCGCCTGCTGCAGCACGCCTGCCACGAGGTCTATCCAGGCCATCACGCGCACATGCTGGCCCTGGATCGGGAACTCTACCGGCTGAGGGGCTGGCCGGAATACGGCGCCGCAATGGCGGCCGATCCGGTGATCCCCGCCGCCGAAGCCATTGCCGAGTACGGCGTCGGGCTCGCCTTCCCCGTCGACGAACGCATCGCCTTCCAGAGGGACGTTCTCTATCCGCTCGCCGGCCTGACCATGCGAAACGAAGAGCAATGGCGAGCCTATCTTTCCGCGCGTCCCGAAGTGCTCGGCGCAACCGCCACTGTGGCGCGGGACTTCCTGTCGGGAGCGATCGACGAGGAAACCGCCGTCACGCTGCTGATGCGCTATCGCTTGCAATCGCGGGAGGCAGCCCGCCAGACCGCGAAGATGATCGGCGCGTTCGGCAGCTACCTGATCGCCTCGGATTTCGGCTGGTTCGCGGTGGACAGGGCGTTGCGCGACAAGCCGCGGGAAGAACAGTGGCGCCTGTTGAAGCAGTTGCAGCGCGAACCCGCGCTGCTGGAGGATGTCGTCGCTCTGGGCGCAGGGACACCCGACTGATGGCGACCCTGCGCCGGCCTTCTATCGCCGGCGCGCTGCCGGCCTGAGCGGCTCCGGATCGCCTTGCTCCGCCACATACTGCGCACGGTCGAGCAGCAGCGCCGTGGTCGCTTCGCGGTCGACGCCATGGGAAAACAGGTATCCCTGGCCGAGGACGCAGCCGGCTGCCCACAACTGCTCGGCCTGGTCCTCGTTCTCGATCCCCTCGGCAACGACGTGCATGTCGAGCTTCTTGGCGATCTGGATCAGACCCTCGACGATCGCCATCTTCGGAACGCCGGGCGCGATGCCGTCGACGAACTCCTTGTCGATTTTGATGATGTCCACCGGCACGCTGAGCAGGTGCGTCAGCGAGGCATAGCCCGTTCCGAAATCGTCCAGCGCCACCCGCAGCCCTTTTCGCCGCAAAGCCTGGACGGTCTTCCGCACGTGGCGGCCCGGGTCTCCCATATAGACTGTCTCGGTCACCTCGAGGATGACGTGCTTCAGGGGCACGTTCTCCTGCTCGAACGCTTCCACCAGGACTCGCTCCAGCAAACCGCCGTGCATGTCGGCCGAGGAAACGTTGATGCCGACATGCTGGAACGGAATGCCCATATCCAGCCAGGTGCGGACATCGGCCGCGATCAGCTTCATCATCCGGGCCGTCATCGCGGTGGCGACGTGGACGTCCTTGGTCGCCTCCTGGAACTGCTCGGCACAGAGGATCTGCTCGCCCAGCCGCATCCTGCAGAGCGCTTCCAGCCCGACGATCTCGCGCGTGTCCAGCCGGACGATCGGCTGGTAGAACGGCTCGATGCGGTCCTCCAGCAGGGCGGCATCGACTTCGCGTATGGCGGTAAGGCGGCGCGTGATGTTGGTGCCCAGGCCCGGCCAATAGCGCACGAACCCGCCGCGGCCGGTTTCCTTGGCGTGGTACAGCGCGAAGTCGGCGTTCTGCCGTACGCGTTCCGCGACCCTGTCGCCGTGGGAGAACGCCGCACCGCCGATCGTCGCCCGCGGAACGATGATATGGCCGGCACAGTCGGCGGCTTCGGCCAAAGCAGCCAGGATCCGATCGGCCGCGCCTTCGAGATCGCTCAGCTTCGCCTCCGACCGCAGGATCACCGCGAATTCGTCGCCGCCGATCCGGAACGCGCGATCGGGGGCCGCCGCGGCCGCGATCCGCTCGCCCGCCACTTTCAGGAGACAGTCGCCCGCCTGGTGACCGAAGGTGTCGTTGACGATCTTCAGATTGTCGAGGTCGATGGCCAGCAGCGCCCAATCCCCGGGCATGTCCCTGTCCAGCTCCGCCAGGGCGGTGCTGAAGGCTGCTCTGTTGGAAAGGCCGGTCAGCGCATCCTTGGAGGCCCGCCATTCCTGTTCATTCATGCGGTGATAGCGATCAAGGGCAATCGCGCAGAGGTGCACGCTGTGCCGCACGATCTCCCTCTCGAGCTCCGTCGGCGCCCTGCAGGTGCGGAAATAAAACGCGAACGTCCCGACCGGCTCGCCCTGGGAATCGAGGATAGGGCTCGACCAGCAAGCCCGCACGCCGAGTGGCAGCGCCATGTGCTTGAATTCCGCCCACTTCGGGTCCGTCGCGATATCTGTGACCGCGACCTCGCAGCGCAGGTAGGCCGCCGTGCCGCACGATCCCACGAGCGGCCCGACCTGGAGCCCGTCCAGCGCTGCCGAGTACTCGGCCGGCAGACTCGGCCCCGCCAGCGGGCGAAGGACATTGCCGCCGTCCACCATCAGCACCGAACAGATCACGTCCGGCGCCAGCTTTTCCACCTCGACGCACAGGCGATCGACGGTGCTCGCGAGCGTATCGCCCCGGGCGATCATTTCGAGGATGATGTTCTGAAGCTGCAGCACGGCTTTCCTCGCACGCCACGATCGCGCGGAATCGCGCTGGGGCAACCGCCCGCATACCGCAAAATCGTTAAAGATTTTGCTTTGGGTACAAGCCCTTATCCCCAGCCACACACCGCACGTGGGGTCGCCGCGCCGATGGGCGGACAAGCTGTTGGACTGCGATGGAGGATTGGAACGGACGCGCCCGGGTTATTGGGGGGCCGCAGGCGCGTCCGCAGCGCCTGATTAGCATTCTGCACGCGGCGGATAAGCGTAATTCTACGGGCCTGAAGTGATTTTTTTGCGCTCGAAACACCGGCTCGCTCTAACACCCCCTTTCGGAGCGCCTGCAGCGCTATCGGCCAGCCTGCACAGGATCGAACTCCCCGTAATCGTGCTCGTCGAACCAGGCGCAGACGAAGCGGGACAGGCTCAGGCCGGTCAGCACGGAAAGCGCGAGAGCGCAAAGCATGAGCTGCGCGATCGGCTGCTCCTTGCAGGCTCCGGGCTTGTAGGCGAGGATGTGGATGCGGCCATCGCGGATCTGCAGCACGTCGATGTATGCTGCCGGCGCGGGCGGCGGCTCCGCGGGACGGTCGAAACCGCTCGCCCGCAAGTGCTCGCCATCTTCGACCGCAAGATAGATCGGGACTTCGACGACCACTGTCGCGGAGTCGGTCCAGAGCATGAACTGCAGCACCTCGTCATGCTGCCGACGCCCGCCCGTAGACGGAAGAACGAGATCGGCCACGCGGCAGGCATGTTGACCGTCCCTTCTCCGGATCGCGAACGCATTCCCATCGAACGGTGCCGCGGTCGAAAACCTGGCAACGTTACCGAAGATCGGCGCCTGCGGGACATCGGCCGGCACCGCGTCCAGGTAATCGGCGATCGGCGCAAGCGCGCGCTGCCCGGGTTCGCCGAGCAGGGCGGCGAGCTTTCCCTGGTGCACGCGAAATTGGCGAACCTGCTGGTGGTGCAGCCGGACCGTGCGCACCAGCCGATCGGGCGGGAAAGCCGCCCGGATCTTCTTCCGCATCGGCGCATAGGTGGTCAGCTCCCGATATTCCGCCAGCCAGCTCGCCAGCGTCCGCACCGGAACGGCGATGCCGAACCGTTGACGGATCAGCTCGACCGTCCGCTCGCGCGTCTCCCCTTGGTAGAACAGCGTCAGCGCCTGGAGGATCAGCTTGAGAGGGTATGTTTTGCCGGATGCCCGCTGCGCCGGGAAAGTCCGGCCGCAGCTCCTGCAACGCCACAGCTGCACCAGCTCGAACTTCTTCCTGCGAAATCCGCGGCGGACGATCGCCGATCCGTGGCAATGGACACATCGCTCGGGCCGGTCTCCCGCGCGCCCCGCAGTATCGCCGCCCACGCAGCGCGTCAGCCGGTGTGGCCGGCGGCGGTACAACGATCGCCGCCGTTCGCCTGCCGATGCCGTTGTTGCGCCCCCGCAGCGGCCCTGTCCCTGGCGACCCGAAGAGCCAGGGCGAGACGCTTTCGCAGGGATGGCGGACCGGCGCGATTGACCCCGCGCACTTCATCGCCGCCGTTCGGTTGAGCGATCACGCTCAGGTGATAACCAGACATGCGCGCGACCTCCCGTTATGGAAGACGCGCGAGCGAGCCAATTCCGCATGCGGAACCGCCGCAATCGCACAACAAAGCGTACCAACAGCCGGCTGGCTGCAACTACACCGGTTTAGCGCTCGAGCCCGTCTCCTTTGCGCCGACGCGGGTCGAGCAGACTTGTGGTCGGCCGGCTCGGTAGGCTGCGCACCCCACCCCTCCAGTTTATTTGCGCGTGCCCTGCCGAGCCTTGGGAGCAATCACGAAAATCTGCTTACGTCATTAAGACGCGCGGCGATGGTGAATCCGCATGCCGAAAGCGATAAATTTTGCACAAAATCGCGCGACGGGTTCCGCACCCCGAATGTCACGGATCTTGCATGTACTCGCGCAGATCATACTGCCTCGACGTGCACGAAGATAACAACGATATCAGCGGCCCGCTCACACCTCCACGCAATCGAGCGGCACCTCGGTGGTGAACTTGATCTGCTCCATCGCAAAAAACGCGCTGACGTCGCGCAGCTTCACCGCGCGGATGATCTTCTTGTAGATACGGTCGTAGTCCTCGATCCCGGAACAGAGGATCTTCAGCAGGTAATCGACTTCGCCGCTCATGCGGTAGAATTCCACGACCTCGGAGATGCCGGCGATCGCATCGGCGAAAGTCCGCGCCCAGGCGTCGTCGTGCTGATCCGTCCGCACCAGAACGAACGCCGTCGTGCCGAGCCCGAGCTTCCTGCGGTCGAGGATCGCCACGCGGCGCTGGATGTAACCGTCGGCACCGAGCCGCTTGAGCCGCTTCCAGCAGGCATTGCTCGAAAGGCCGACTTCGGCCGCAAGCTCCGCCAGCGACAGCGACGAGTCCGCCTGCACTTTTCGAAGAAGCTTTACGTCCAGGCGATCGAGTGCGGCCATGAAGGTCCCCCGGCTAAAATGTTCTCCCAGGTACGAGCAGCTAGCACGAACTTTGGGAAAAATCGCCCCGCCCCTTCGCCTATACCCAGCGGCGGGAGGAGCGCTGGCAATGAACCCGTTCACCGATCACCCGGCAAGCGTCGGCGAAAGCTATCTGCAGCATATGCGCGTGGCGCTGGGCTTTGGAGCGGCGATGCTGCTCGGCGGGCTCGCCTGCATCGTCCACGCGCTGCTGCCGGCGCTGTTCGTCAGGACCGGAAGCCAGACGATCGAAGCGCTTTACCAGCGAATGGTGACGAAGCGGCGCCACAAGGGGCTTCGCGGCGACGCCCCGTTCGATTTCGTCATCTAGTGCTCGCCGCGACCATCGCCGCCGCGCGGGCTCCGGTCGCGCGGATCAGCCCCGCTCTGCCCGGCCTGGCCCTCGCCGTCGCGATAGCGGCGGTCGCGCGCCTTTGCGGCGCATTGTCCCCCTTGCCGCCCGTCTTCTCTGCGCTGGTGCTCGGCATGGTCGCCGCCCGCCTCGTTCCGCCAGCGCGCCTTGCACAGGGGATCGCGGTCGCATCGCAGCCCGTCCTGCGGTTCGGCGTTGCCCTGCTCGGCGCCGCGATCACTTTCGCCGAGATCGGCGCGCTCGGCTGGATGAGCGTGGCCGTCACGCTCGCCGCACTGGTCGTCACTCTGGTGGCAGGCACGGCCCTCTGCCGCCGGCTGGGCGAGGCGCGCGACGCGGCGATCGTTTCCGCCGCCGCCGTCGCCATCTGCGGCGCTTCCGCCGCGCTGGCGGTAGCAGCGATCCTCGGCAGGGGCGGCGCCCGGCAGGAAGATACGGCCCGCACGGTCGCCGGCATAACCATCGCCGGGACGGTCGCCTTGCTGGCCTTCCCCGCCGTCGGCAGCCTGCTGGGCCTGTCGGACGCCGCGATGGGCGTGTTCCTGGGCGGAAGCATCCATGAAGTCGCGCAAGCCGCCGCGTCGGGCTTCGCGGTCTCGGAAGAGGCAGGCAAGACGGCGGCCGTCGTCAAGATGGTGCGCGTCGCCTGCCTCGGCCCGATCGTCCTCGTGCTCGGCGCTTTCGCCTGCCGCGAACCCGCGCGCCCCGGAGCCAGGCCACCGCTCGTTCCCGCGTTCCTGCTGGGATTCGCGGCCCTGGCCGCGCTGTCCAGCACCGGCCTCATCCCTCCGCTCGCCAGGGAAGCCGCGGTAACGATCTCCCAATGGTGCCTGCTCGTCGCCATCGCCGCGCTCGGGATGCGCACCTCGTTCGCCGGCTTGCTCGCCCGCGGACCGCGACCGCTCCTGGCCATCGCCGTCAACTCACTCCTCCTGGCGGCCCTGATGGCCTGCGGCGTCCTGTTCATCGTCGGGCACTAGAGTCCCGCCCCGACAACCCGTCCGCTGATTACGGCAACACTCGCCATCTTCGTCATGCTGAACTCGTTTCAGCGTCCATCCCGCCACCCGCGCAGGTCGTGAGCAGAGGCAAGAACTGCGCGCCCTCGCCCCCAAGCAACCTCCGCGCCTCGCCGCCCGATGGACCCTGAAACAAGTTCAGGGTGACGACGAGAGTGGAGCTAGGAC
>NZ_WTYK01000009.1 GCF_009828065.1 Croceibacterium soli
GGCCTGGCTCAACCGATCGTCCAGGCCAGCCCCCTCCACCGCCTTCGGCGGTCCCCCTCCCCCAGAGGGGGAGGATTTACGCGCCTCCGCCGCCCAGCGCCATCTCCGCCATCGCGTCGACCATTCGCGCCGGATCGACCGGCCCCTCAGGGTCGTACCAGGTCATCGTCCAGTTCAGCATGCCGAACAGCAGCATCGTCCGCGCGCGAGCCATTCCGCTGTCGCCGCCAAGTTCGGGCCGCGCGGCGACGAGGACTTTCTGGACCGCATCCACGATGCGGCGCTGCTTGGCGACGATTTCGCTCCTCCGCTCGGGCGGCAGGTTCTCGAGCTCGTTGAGCAGGACCTTCTGCTGGTCCGACGCGCCCATGTAGTGCTGCATGAACAGACCGAGCACCCGCCTCAACTCGTCGGCCGGCGTGCCTCCATCCGGACCGATGGTTTCGACATCCTCCACCAACGTCTCGACGTGCGCGGACATGACCGCGTAGAGAAGATCCTCTTTCGACGGGTAGTAGTGATAAAGCAGCGATTTCGACATCGAACACGCCTTGGCAATGTCTGAAACAGCAGTGCCGTTGAACCCGTCCCTGGCGAAAAGACGAGCCGCTTCTTCTACGATAGCCTGGAGCCGCTCGTCATAGTCGGCTGCCCTCGTCCGTGCCATAATCGCCGCCCCGGTCTGTTCCCTCCAACTAGCAGCCCTTCGGACAGGGTCAACCAAAGGCTGATCGGCCGTGTGTGCCGCGGAGCCTTCGCCTGAGCTACGCCTCCCCCCAGTTCTCGATCGTTTCGACGAACCTGGTCAGCCAGGCGTTGGTCTGGTGGCCGTCGATCGCGCGGTGATCGATCGTCAGCGATACGTAGCACATCGGGCGGATCTGGATGGTGTCGCTACCGCCCGCCTCCCTCGCGACCACGCGCTTCTCCAGCTTGCCGACGCCGAGGATGGCGGACTGCGGCTGGTTGATGATGATCGGCGCGGCCACGAGCGATCCGGAGACCCCGTGGTTGGACACGGTGAAGGTGCCGCCGGCAACATCGCCGCCGCTCAGCTTGCCCTCCCGCGCCCGCGCCGTGAGCTCGCTGAGGCGCTTGGCGATGCCCTGCAGCGAGAGGTCCTGCACCCGGCGGACCACGGGCACGATCAATCCCTTGTCACCGAGCGCAGTCCCGACGCCGATGTTGACGTCGTCGAAGATCTCCAGCCGATCATCGGACCAGCGGCTGTTGACGGCCGGCGCGGCCTTCATCGCCTCCGCGCAGGCGGCGAGGATATAGGCCGTGAAAGTCAGCTTCGCGCCGTCTTTCTCGAACGCGGCCTTGTGCCTGTCGCGGTGCGCCATCACGGCTGAGAAATCGCACTCGAACACCGCGGTCACGTGCGGCGCCACGGTTACCGAGTGCAGCATGTTCTGCGCAATGGCGAGGCGCATCCTGTCGTGAGGAATGGTGGTCACGCCGCCGGCGGATGTGGATGCCGGGGCGCTGGGTGCCGGCGCCGAGGCCGGGGCCGTCGCGCGTTCGGCCACGGCCTTGTCGACATCGGCGCGGGTGATCCGCCCTCCCCGGCCGGTGCCTGTGATCGTCGCCGGGTCGATGCCGTGTTCCTTGATCGCGCGCCGCACGGCGGGGGAGAGCCCGGTCACCGGGACCGGCGCATGGCCATTGTCAGGTCCGTTCGCGTTCTCCTCCCGAGCGGCTCCGAGCGTCATACGCCCTAGGATCGCTCCCGGTTCCGCTTCGTCATCGGTGTCGAGGAGGATCTCGGTGAGCACGCCCGCCGCGGGCGAGGGAACCTCCTGCGTGACCTTGTCGGTCTCGAGCTCCACCAGCGGCCCGTCCAGCTCAACCCGGTCGCCGACCTTCACGAGCCAGCTCCGCACGATCGCCTTCGTGCCCTCCTGCTCGGCGGGAACCTTGATGTCGATCGTATCGCTCATGCCGGGCCCTTTCTCGCTCAGAACTCTACCAGATCGGCGATTCTGGCACGGATGCGTTCGACCGAAGGCACCGCCCATTCGAGCAGCCTGGGGCTGTGCGGGCTGGGAATGTCGGGCATCGTCACCCGAGCGACCGGAGCATCGAGGTCCATGAACGCCTCGTCCGCCACAACGGCCGCAATCTCGGCGCCGAAACCCGCGGTCCGCAAGTCTTCATGCACGATCAGGCACCGGCGGGTGCGGCGGACGGACTGGAGCACCGCCTCCCGGTCCCACGGCATCAGCGTGCGCAAGTCGATCACATCGGCGGCGTAGCCTTCGGCGGCCTCCTCGCAGCGCGGCACCATCGCTCCCCAGGTCACGATCGTGATGGCATCGCCCCGCCGGGTGAACTTCGCCTGCCCGAACGGCAGGGCGAAATCGTCGCCCGGGTAGGGGCGACGGGCCCAGGCGAGGTCGAGCAGGTTGCGGTGCTCGAAGAAGATCACCGGATCGTTGCCCCGCAGCGCCGTGCGCAGGAGCCCGACCGCGTCCTCGGCATTCGATGGCACCACGACCTGCCAGCCCGGATTGTGGATGAAGGCGACCTCGTTGGTCTGGCTGTGCCAGGGATCGCCGCACTTGAAGAAGCCGCCGGCCATGCGCACGACCATCGGCGCGGCGAAGCGGTTGGCCGTGCGCCAGCGCATCGTGCCGCAATCGTTGATCTGCTCGGTCGCGGGCTCGGCATATTTGCGGAACTGGATTTCCGGCACCGGCATAAGGCCCGCCAGCGCCATCCCGCCCGCCCGGCCGATGATGCCCTCTTCCGACAAGGACGTGTCGAACACCCGCTTTGGCCCGAACTTCTCCTGCAGGCCGAGCGTGACCGCATGGACGCCGCCCTTCGGACCGATATCTTCCCCGAACAGCAGCACGCGATCGTTGATCGTCATCTCGTGCTCCAGCGTCCTGCGGATCGCCGTGACCATATTGATGCGCTGCCCTTCCGGCTTCGGCTCGCTGGTCGAAGGCGGCGCGACATAGCCGTGGTTGTGCATCCCGCCTTCGGTCTGCATCTCCCCTTCGAAGAACACGTTGCGCATCACGTCCGCCGGTTCGGACGCGGGCCGGGATTCCGCCCGTTCGAGCCCCTCTTCGGCCGCGGCCTGGGCCCGCGATACGATGCCGTCCCAGCCGGCCTGATCGAACACTGCCGGAACCAGGTAGTCCTTCAGCCGGGGCAGCGGGTCGCGTTGCCACTCGGCCTCGATTGTTTGCGCGGACTTGTAGGTCTGGGTGTCCTGGAAGCTGTGCCCCTCGAGACGCGGCATGGTCAGCCGCAGCAAGGCCGGGGCGCGCTGGCGGCGCACGTGGGCTTCTGCATCGGCGACCAGGCGCGCCGCTTCCGCCGGGTCCGTGCCGTCGCCGGAGAATATCTCCAGCCCCTGCCAGCCCGACAGGTTTGCGGCGATATCGCCACCCGGCGTCTGGAACGTGGACGGGACCGAGATTCCGAAGCCGTTGTCTTCGATGTAGAACAGCATCGGCAGGCGCTGCGTCGTCGCGATCGTCAGCGCTGCCCAGAAACCGTTGGTCGCCACCGATGCGTCCCCGCCCAGAACGACCGCGATGGCGCTCTCGTAAGCCGGGTCCTTTAGAACATCGCGGTAGTACTCGATCGCCTGCGCCCAGCCGGCGGTGGGCGTGTACTGCGAGCCCACTCCCCCGCACATCGGCAGGGCGGAGGCACCGTGCGGATTGGGGAAGTTGAACACCACCCCGATATCGCGCCCGTCCGAATAGCCCCCGGCGCGGCCCATTGCCGAGCCGAGCGCATCCGCCACATCGACGCCGAGCGCCAGCAGCAGGGGGCGCGAGCGGTAGTAGCCGCAAGTCGCATCGCGCGGATTGCCGAGACGGCAGCCGAGCATGACCTGCGCCATGTCGTGACCCCGCGCCGAGAACTGGTACATGACCTTCTTCTCGGGGACGAGGCGGGTTTCCTCCATGTGATCGAGGGCGCGGGACAGGTTCACGAGATAGGCGATGCGCTCCCAATCGAACGCGGGATCGGGCGCGTTGCGGGGAGCCGCTCCCGATCTCTGCGCGCTTGTTGCCGCGGCATTGGTGCTCATCGTACCTCTCCTGCGAGAGCGTCATTCTACCAAACGCGCGATGATCGGTTTTCGTCTTTTGGACGCGCGTCGGCGCATTTTTGATGAAGAACGTTCGGGAAAAGTAGGGTATTGGATGAAAATGGCCCGGCTCGACGAACTTGACCGCAAGATTGTCCGCATCCTGCAGAAGCGGGGCGACATCAGCCAGGCCGAACTGGCGGAGAAAGTCGGCACTTCGACCGCGTCTTGCTGGCGGCGGCTCAAATCGCTCGAGCAGCGGGGAGTTCTCGGGCCCGTGGTGCGGCTGGTCGACCCGAAGGCGATCGGCCGGACGATGACGGTCCTGTCGCAGATCCGGCTCAAGTCCCAGGACAGCGGCGCGCGGGAGCGCTTCCAGCAGTTCGTGATGTCGCAAGAGGAAGTGACGCAGTGCTTCTCCGTGTCCGGGGAATGGGACTACCAGCTGCAGTTCGTCGTCGAGGACATGGAAGAGTTCGAGAACCTGCTGATGCAGCGCTTCCTCAACAACCCCGATGTGTCGGCATCGTCATCGCTGTTCGTTCTGCGCTGCATCAAGCAGACGACTGCTCTCAAAGTCTGAAGCAACCGTCGATCGCGTCACCGAACAGCGGCCAATGCGGCGGCGAACGCCTGCAGGTCGTGAGGCGCGAGCCCGGCGATATTGATGCGGCCCGTCCCAGCCACGTAAACTGCATGCTCTTCGCGCAGCGCCGCGACCTGCCGGGGCGTGAGGTCGAGAGTGGAGAACATGCCCTTCTGCCGCGTCAGGAAGGCCAGGGCCGGATCGAGCCGTGCGAGCCCCTCGCGCATGGCAGCGATGCGCCGGCGCATGTTTTCGAGCTCCTCCCGCCACAAGGCGGACAGCTCTTCGCGTTCCAGGATCAGCCGCACGATCGCCGCGCCGTGGTCCGGCGGCATCGACCAGTTGGCGCGTGCGAGGCTCAGCAGATTGCTCTGGGCCAGCGCTGCATCGCTGCGATCGGCCGCCAGCACGAACAATGCGCCGACCCGCTCCCGATAGAGGCCGAAGTTCTTATCGCAGCTATAGGCGACGATCGCTTCGGGACAGTGCCGCGCCACGCACGCCAGGCCCTGCCTGTCGGCCTCCAGCCCATCCCCCAGCCCGTGGTAGGCAAAGTCGATGAACGGCAGCAGGCCGCGCTCGGCGCAGAGGCGCGCGACGGCTTGCCACTGCACGGCGTCCAGATCGGCGCCGGTCGGGTTGTGGCAGCAGCCGTGCAGCAGCACGACATCCCTCGCCGCAGCTTTCTCCAGCGCGGCCATCATGTCGCCGAAGCGCACGGTCTGGTTCGCCGGATCGAGATAGGGATGCTCCACCAGTTCTAAGCGGGCGGCGGCGAAGATCGGCGCATGGTTGGGCCAGGTGGGGGCGCCGACGTGCACGCGCGCGTTCGGGTTCGCCGCTGCGATCAGTTCCGCACCGATACGCAAGGCGCCTGTGCCGCCGGGGGTTTGCATCCCGGCAACGCGCTCCGCCGCAACGTCGCTGCCCAGCGCGAGAGGCAGGAGGCGCCGGAAGAACTCGATGTCCCCTTCCGGCCCAAGGTAGGACTTGGTGGTCTGCGAGCGCAGCAGCCGGTCTTCGGCCGCCTTCACGGCAGCGAACACCGGAGTGACGCCGGCCTCGTCGCGGTAGACGCCGACCCCGAGATCGATCTTTCGCTCGCGCTCGTCCTGGGCATGAAGCGAAATGAGTTCGAGGATCGCGTCCGGCGGCTGCGCCGTAAGACGCGTCAGCGTTCTCGACGCCGGACGGGTGCTGTCCGCATGGTCCATCTTGGTCCCCCCTACCTGATCCAAGATCATAGGAGGGATGACTGGGGATACATGATCAATCGCGCGCCCGTGTCGGCACTGTTTGGATGGTATTCTTCAGAGCTGGCGGGCGCGTGCCCAGCCAGATTTTCGTCGTGAGCCCCTTTCCCGGCAGCGCGACCGGCAATGCCGGCGCGAAGCCGCTGCCGGTCAACCATTCGAGCATCTGCTCGTCGCTGAAGCCCAGCCTGGCATGAGCATGGCGTTCGCGCAGTTCCTCCCGCTCATGAGTGGCAAGGTCCACGACTACGACCCGGCCGCCCGGCCGGCACACCCGGGCCGCCTCCGCCAGGGGCTGCGCGGGTTCCTGCGCATAGTGGAGCACCTGGTGCAGCACGACGGTGTCGAACTCGCCTTCACCGAACGGCAGCGCGCCGAAATCGCCCTGCACCAGCTCGATCTGCTGCGGCGGGAAGCTCTGCAGCCGCGCGCGGGCAAGGCGCAGCATCTCCGTGCTCTTGTCGAATGCGACCACATGATCCGAGCGGTCGGCGAGCAGTTCGGCCATCCTGCCGGTGCCGGTGCCGATATCGAGCAGCCTTCCGAGCGGAGCGTCCCCGAGGCTCTCCAGCAGCGCGGCTTCGACCGTCTTCGCAGGGCTCAACCAGGAACGCAGCTGATCCCATTCGCCAGCATGGCGAGCGAAGTAGTCCGCCGCCCCCTTCTCCCGCGCCGTACGGATCGCGGCTAGGTGCCTGCGGTCCTCGGCACAGCGGGCGCCGAACGATGCGTCTTCTTCCTCCGCAGCCTCGAGCATGCGCACCACGGTGGCACCGAGCCCGCGCCCGCGAGAGCCTGACGCCGCCTGGCGCAGGAACGTCCAGCTGCCTTCGCGGCGCCGTTCGGCCAGGCCGCTGTCGCACAGGATCCCAACGTGGCGCGAAACCCGCGGCTGGCTCTGGCCGAGCACCTGGGCGAGTTCCCCCACGGCGAGTTCCATATGCGCGAGCAGCCGCATCATTCGAAGGCGCGTGGGGTCGGCCAGCGCACGGGTTACGGTTTCGATCAGCATGGGCGCGGTCATATCAAGACATCGTTATGCCTGCCACCATCGATCGGCAGCAGGCGGCCCTTCTCTCATTGTCCAGGATAGAGCGGGAAGGCCGCGCAAAGATCGCCCACCCGGCGGCGAACGCTCGCTTCGGCCTGACCGTCGCCCTCGGCACCGTTGCGGCGGATGCCGTCCACCACTTCGGCGATCAGGCCGCCTATCTTACGGAACTCGGCCGGTCCGAAGCCGCGCGTCGTGCCCGCCGGAGTGCCGAGCCTGAGGCCGGAGGTCAGGGTGTGCGGCAGCGGATCGAAGGGCACCGCGTTCTTGTTGCAGGTGAGGTAGGCCCGATCGAGGCCCTTCTCGGCGGCCTTGCCGGTGACGTCCTTGGGGGTGAGATCGACCAGCATCAGGTGGTTGTCGGTTCCGCCGGAGACGATCGTCAGCCCGGCCTCCGCCAGGCTGGCGGCGAGCGCCTTGGCGTTCTCCACCACGCTCGCGGCATAGGCCTTGAACTCGGGCCGCAGCGCTTCGCCGAAGGCGACCGCCTTGGCGGCGATGACATGGACCAGCGGGCCGCCCTGCATGCCCGGGAACACCGCCATGTTGAGCGGCTTGGACAGCGCCTCGTCATCCCACAGGATCACGCCCGAGCGCGGCCCGCGCAGGCTCTTGTGCGTGGTCGTGGTGACGACATGAGCGTGCGGGAAGGGCGAAGGATGCGCGCCGCCGGCGACGAGGCCGGAGAAGTGCGACATGTCGACCAGCAGGTAGGCCCCAACCTCGTCGGCAATCTCGCGAAAGGCGGCAAAGTCCCACTGGCGCGGATAGGCGGTGGCGCCGGTGATGATCAACTTGGGCTTGTGCTCGTGGGCGAGGCGGCGGACCGCCTCCATGTCGAGCCGCTGGTCGTCCTTGCGCACGCCGTAGGGAACAGCGTTGAACCACTTGCCGCTCATGTTCACGGGCGATCCGTGGGTCAGGTGCCCGCCGGAGGAGAGGTCGAGGCCCATGAAGGTGTCGCCCGGCTGCAGCAGGGCCAGGAACACCGCCTGGTTCATCTGGCTGCCGGAGTTGGGCTGAACGTTGGCGAACTCACAGCCGAACAACTGCTTGGCCCGTTCGATCGCCAGGGTCTCGACCACGTCGGCATATTCGCAGCCGCCGTAGTAGCGCCGGCCGGGATAGCCTTCGGCATACTTGTTGGTGAACACCGATCCGGTCGCCTCCAGCACCGCCGTGCTGGCGATGTTCTCGCTGGCGATCAGTTCGATCCGGTCGCGCTGGCGGCCGAGTTCATTACGGATGGCAGCGAAGATCTCGGGATCGGCTTCGGACAGGCTGTCGTGCCAGAAGCGGTCCACGCCCCGCGGAACCTGGGATTCTGCCGTCGAGATAGTCATGTTCTTGTGCCCTCCATGTGCACTCAATCGAGGTTGGGGCGGAGCCAGCGTTCCGCGGCTTCCACGGTCACCCCTCGCCGCGCGGCGTAGTCTTCAAGCTGGTCGCGGCCGATCCGCGCGACGCCGAAATACTGGCTATCCGGATGCGCGAAGTAGAAGCCGCTGACGGCCGAAGCCGGCAACATCGCGAAGCTTTCGGTCAGCGAGATTCCCGTGCCGGCCTCCCCGCCGAGCAGATCGAACAGCAGCGGCTTGAGGCTGTGATCGGGGCACGCGGGATATCCAGGCGCCGGGCGGATGCCGCGGTACTGCTCGCGGATCAGGGCCTCGTTGGTGAGCTGTTCGCCCTCGGCATAACCCCACACGGTCGTTCGTACGTGCTGATGGAGACGCTCGGCGAACGCTTCCGCAAACCTGTCGGCCAGCGCCTTGAACAGTATGTCCGAGTAGTCGTCGCTCGCCGCCTTGAAGCGCTCGGAGTGAGGCTCTATCCCGTGTATCCCAACCGCGAAGCCCCCGATCCAGTCCCCTGCGGGATCGATGAAGTCTGCGAGGCAGAAGTTCGCCCGGTCGCGCGACTTCTTCACCTGCTGGCGCAGGAAGGGCAGACGCGTACCATTCTCCAGAACGACGTCGTCGCCCTCCCGGCGGCACGGCCACAAACCGCAAGTACCCTTCGCTACCAGCCACTCCTCGGTTACGATCCGGTCGAGCATGGCTTGCGCATCGGCGTAGAGCGAGCGGGCGCTTTCGCCGACCACCTCGTCCTCCAGGATCGAGGGGAAAGTGCCCGCCAGCTCCCAGGCGCGGAAGAACGGGGTCCAGTCGAAGCACTCGCGCAGATCGGCCAGGGGCCACTCATGGAACACGCGTACGCCCGGCTCGCGGGGCGGAGGCGCCTTGTCCGCCATGTCGGCTGCGAAGCCCTTCTCCCGCGCTTCCGCCAGCGGCAGCAGCTCCGACTTGGTCTTGCCCGCCCGCGCCTCCCGCACGGTGTCGTATTCGCAGGCGGTCTGCTCGACGAACTCGTCGCGCAGCGTGTCCGACAGAAGCTTGCTCGCCACGCCTACGGCACGGCTTGCGTCGAGGACATGGATCACCGGGCCGGAATAAGCCGGATCGATCCGCAGCGCGGTGTGGACTTTGCTGGTGGTCGCGCCGCCGATCAGCAGCGGCAGGCACATGTCGGCGCGCTGCATCTCCTCCGCCACGGTGACCATCTCGTCCAGCGACGGGGTAATCAGGCCCGAAAGCCCGATCATGTCGGCATGCTGCTCGCGCGCGGTGTCGAGGATCTTCGACCACGGCACCATCACGCCGAGATCGATCACTTCGTAGCCGTTGCACTGCAGGACCACGCCGACGATGTTCTTGCCGATATCGTGCACATCGCCCTTCACCGTCGCCATGACGATGCGGCCCTTGGGCCTGGCGCCGGCTTTCTTCTCCGCCTCGATGAACGGCACAAGGTGGGCGACCGCCTTCTTCATCACCCGCGCAGACTTGACCACTTGCGGCAGGAACATCTTGCCGCTGCCGAACAGGTCGCCGACGACGTTCATCCCGTCCATCAGCGGCCCTTCGATCACCCCGATCGGCCGGCCGCCGCGTTCGGCCGTGGACGCGCGCATCTCTTCGGTGTCGGCGACGATGTACGCGTCCATGCCTTTGACGAGCGCATATTCGAGCCGCTTCTCGACCGCCCAGCCGCGCCATTCCTGCGCCGCCTGCTCCTGGTCCGGCGACTTGCCCTTGTAGCTTTCCGCCAGGGCGATCAGCCGCTCGGTCGCGTCCGGCCGGCGGCACAGGATCACGTCTTCGCAGGCGTCACGCAAGCGCGGCTCGATCGTGTCGTAGACGTCGAGCTGGCCGGCGTTGACGATGGCCATGTCCAGCCCGGCCGGGATCGCGTGGAACAGGAACACCGAATGCATCGCCGGCGCACGGTCTCGTTGCCGCGGAAGCTGAACGACAGGTTGGACAGGCCCCCGCTGCAATGGACGTGCGGGCAGCGCGCCTTGATCTCGCCGACCGCTTCGATGAAATCGAGCGCGTAGCGGTCGTGCTCTTCCATGCCCGTGGCAATGGCGAAGATGTTCGCGTCGAACACGATGTCCTCCGCCGGGAAGCCGATGCCGGTCAGCAAGTTGTAAGCCCGCTCGCAGATTTCGACCTTGCGCTCCCGCGTGTCCGCCTGCCCCTGCTCGTCGAACGCCATGACGACGACCGCCGCGCCATAGTCCCGGCAGAGGCGGGCATGCTCGAGGAAGGCGGCTTCGCCCTCCTTCATGCTGATGGAGTTGACGATCGGCTTGCCCGAGACGCACTTGAGCCCGGCTTCGATGACCGGCCACTTGGAGCTGTCGATCATCACCGGGACGCGGGCGATGTCGGGCTCGGCGGCGATCAGCTTGAGGAACGTGGTCATTGCCTCGACCGCGTCGAGCAGGCCTTCGTCCATGTTGACGTCGACGATCTGCGCGCCGTTCTCGACCTGCTGGCGAGCGACCTCGACCGCTGCCGCGTAGTCGCCCGCGAGGATCAGCTTCTTGAACGCGGCCGAGCCGGTGACGTTCGTCCGCTCCCCCACGTTGACGAACCGGGCGGTCGCGGGCTGCTCCAGTTCCTCCAGCTTGAACGCGCTCGCCATCTCAGGCCGCCAGCGTGAAAGGTTCGAGACCGGCGAGCCGGGTCACCCGCTCGGCCGCGTCGAACCTGCGCGGGGCCACGGCTTCGACCGCGCGGGCGATCGCGGCGATGTGCGCCGGGGTCGATCCGCAGCATCCTCCGAGGATGTTCACGCGCCCTGCCCTGGCCCATTCGAGCAGGTGCCCGGCGGTGGTCTCGGGCTGTTCGTCGTATTCGCCGAGTTCGTTCGGCAGGCCGGCGTTGGGATAGGCCATCAGCAGGGCATCGGCGATGCCCGACAGAAGCTGGATGTGCGGGCGCAGCTGCTCGGCGCCGAAGGAGCAGTTGAGCCCGATGGTCAGCGGGTTCGCGTGCCTCACCGCGTACCAGAACGCCTCGACCGTATGGCCCGACAGGTTGCGCCCGGACAGGTCCGTCAGCGTCATCGAGATCATCAGCGGGATATCGCGGCCGAGCTCCCGCTCGAGCTGGCGCACGGCATAGATGGCGGACTTCGCGTTAAGGGTGTCGAACACCGTTTCGACCAGGATGAAGTCCGCCCCGCCCTCCACGAGCGCCGCCGCCTGCTCACGATAGACCTCGGCCAGCTCGTCGAAATCGATCTCGCGAAAGCCGGGGTCCTCCACCTGGGGCGAAAGCGACAGGGTTTTGTTGGTCGGGCCGATCGCCCCGGCCACGAACCGGGGCCGTCCGTCACACTGAACGAGCTCATCGGTAGCCTCGCGGGCGATCCTGGCGGCGGCGAGATTGATGTCGGCGACGAGGTCCTGCGCCGCGTAGTCGGCCTGGCTGATCCGGTTGGCGGAGAAGGTGTTGGTCGAAACGATGTCCGACCCCGCCTCCAGGTAGGCGCGGGTTATCGCGCTCACCACGTCGGGACGGGTTAGCGCCAGGATGTCGTTGTTGCCTTTCTGGTCGGCAGACAGGCCCAGCTCGCCGGCAAAGTCCGCCTCGCCCAGGCGCCGCGCCTGGATCTCGGTGCCATAGGCGCCGTCGAACAGCAGGATGCGCTTCGCCGCCTCCGCCGTCAGGGCTTCGCGCGGGGTCATGAGACTGGCTCCAGCTGGGCCGGCAGCCGGCGGCCGAGGAGATGGCAGATCGCCTGGGTCAGCTCCGCCCGGTTGAGCGTGTAGAAGTGAAAGTCGCGCACGCCTTCGGCATAGAGCCGGCGGCACAGCTCGGCGGCCACGGTCGCGGCGACGAGCTGGCGCGGTTCGGGATGGTCGTCGAGCCCGAGGAAGAGCTGCGCCATCCACCCCGGCACCTCGGCTCCGCAGGCGGCGGCGAACTTGCGCGTCTGCCCGAAATTGGTGACCGGGAGTATCCCGGGCACGATCGGTGCGTCGATCCCCGCCGAGGCCGCCCGGTCGCGGAAGCGGAGGAACGTGTCGGCGCTGAAGAAGAACTGGCTGAGCGCGCGAACCGCGCCTGCGTCCAGCTTGCGCTTGAGGTTGTCGAGATCGGCCTCCGCGCTCGCAGCATCGGGGTGCGTTTCGGGGTATGCCGCAACCGAGATCTCGAAAGGCGCGATCTCGCGCAGTCCCCGGACGAGTTCGGCGGCGCTGCGATAGCCCTGCGGGTGCGGCGTGAAGCGGCTGCCGGGCGGGCCGCCGTCTCCCCGTAAGGCGACGATGTGCCGCACTCCGGCGGCCCAGAACTCCTCGGCCAAGCCAGCGACATCCGCCTTGCTTGCGCCGGCGCACGTAAGGTGCGCGGCAACATCAAGGGGCGTCTCGGAAGCCAGCCGCCGCACCGCCGCAAGCGATCCCTCCCGCGTCGTTCCTCCCGCGCCATAAGTCATCGAGACGAACGCCGGCCCGCAGGGCGCGAGCTTTTCGACCGCCGCCCATAGCTGGCTTTCCGCACCCGGCGATTTCGGCGGGAAGAACTCGAACGACACCGCGATGTCGCCGGGAAGATCCGCGAACAGGGGTTCGCCGGCTTCTTCGAAGTGCAACGACCCGTAGGCGTTCATCAGAATACTCCATCTGGCTAGCCGTGACCGTCCGCCCGCCCACCGCATCGGATCTTCAGGCGGCTGCGCACCACAGGGCGAGTCGCTCTAGCGCATGGAGATATAAAGATGTCGTTATGTTGGCAAGCCTCAGCGTAGGAGCAGGCGCGTGCGATCGGCGGCGGCCCCTGATGAGGCCGCCGCCGATCGGGATCGTGCTCCTGCGCCCCCGGCCGGTGGCGAGGCTCAGGAGCTCAGGAGGTCAGGACACTGGGCTGGCGCCGTTGCCCGGCTGTTTACGCCGCCTGTGGCTGCATCGCCCGGCCGCCGATCAGTCCCCGGTTGAACACCCCTAGGGTGAAGACCAGCGAGCCGATGATCAGGGCCGGAACCGCGGTGATCAGCATGATGGTCTGCAGGGGCAGCGTCATCGACAAGGCGAGGACGCCGAGCGCCGGGAAAACGATCCCGCCGATGCGCCCCACGCCCCCGGCCCAGCCGATTCCGGTGGAGCGCATCTCCGGCGGGTAGCCGAGTGTGGCCAGATTGTTGATCCCGGTCTGCCCGCCCACCTGGCAGAAGTTCCACACCACGAGCGCAGTGACGAAGGCGATCGCCGGCCCGGTCGGCAGGAAGCCCAGCGAGGCGATGGCAATGGCATCGACCACGAAATAGCCGGTGATCAGCCAATAGGGATTCACCCGGTCCATCAGCCAGCCCATCGTCAGGGTGCCGGCCGCGCCCCCGAAATAGCCGATCATCATGTAGACCGCGAAGGTCGCGATCGGAACGCCGCCCATCTCCTGCATGTAGGTCGGGAGCCAGTTGGCGAGCAGGGCGATGTTGCCAAGCGAGAAGAAGCACAGGCACCACAGCAGGATCGTCTGCGTCCGGTACTTCGAGCCGAACATCGCCAGCGGGCCGAGCTGCTCGGGCTGGTCCCGGTTGCCCATGTGGAACACTTCGCCGCCCTGGATCGGGGCGCCGGAATCGATCTTCAGGATCGCCGGAGCGATGCGTGGATCTGCCGGGTTGCGGGTGACGCGGAAGGCAAGGCTCTCAGGGATGAGCAGCAGCAGCGGCAGGGCCGCGAGCGGCAGGATGCCCCCGAGGATGAAGCCGATCTGCCAGCCGTAGATCTCCAGCAGCCACGCGGTCATCGCCCCGCTGGCGAGATTGCCGCCAGAGAAACACACCAGGGCGATGGACATGAACAGAGCGCGCCGGCGCTTGGGCGTCATCTCCGAAAGAAGCGCCAAACCGATCGGCAACATCGCGGAAAAGAACACGCCGGAAATCCCGCGCAGCCAGGCGAGCATCGTGAAACCGGTCGAGAACACCGCCCAGAGCGAAAGAACGCCGAACACCAAGAGGCACAGCCCCAGCACCGGCTTACGCCCGATGCGGTCCGCGAGCGGCGGCATCAGGAAGGCGCCGATGGCCATGCCGACCTGCTGGAACGTGACGACCGGCCCCATGTCCACCGGGGTTCCGCCCAGCCCTTCGGCGATCGCAGGCAGGATCTTGCCGAGGAAGTACATGTCGAACCCGTCGATGAACAGGACGGTCGAGACCACGACCAGCACCATGATCTCACGCGGGCCGATGGGCCGCTCGTCGATGAAGGCTGCTACGTCGAAGCGCCGGTTCGCGGCGGCGGATGTCATGTGTGTCCTCTCCCCAGTGGACTTTATCAAAAGGGAGAGTGGCGGCCCGGCGGGCCGGCGTCAATCGGTCGCGACCGGCGTTTGCGGATTGTGCGGCACCAGGATCATCGTGTTCCCTTCGACCCGCCACGAGGCGAGCCGCGAGAGCAGGTTCATCCCGAGCACGTTGGTCGGCCCGAGCCCGGGCGCGATGACCGCGTCGAGCCCGCGCGCGGCGACATTGCCGAAGCGCAGTTCCTCGATCGTGGTGATCTGCGCGGCGACTGCGCCATTGGCGGTCTGCATCCGCACCGGCAGCCCGCCTTCGCGCGGCTCCAGCCCCACCCTGGCGGCCGTTTCGGTCGAGACAGCGGTCAGCGTGGCGCCGGTATCGACCAGGAAGTCCGCCGGCGAACCGTTGATCTGCGCGCGCAGCCAGAAGTGCCCGTCCGGCGCGAGTTCCACCCGTGTCTCCCCGCCTTCGACGACCTGCTGCGGCAGGCCTAGTTCCGGCACCGCCAGCTCGAACCGCGGATCGATGCGCGACAATTGCAGCACGACGAGCAGCAGCACGCCCATCAGCGCGAGGGTGCTGCCGGCCCGCAACAGCTTGCCCAGGAGGGGTATGCGGCGGACCGTGATCGTGCCCAGAACGCCGACGGCCATGGCGATCAGCGCCGCCAGCAGCAGCCCCGAACGAGGCAGCTGGTTGATAGAATGCGCCAATTGCTCCCAGATCGGTGCGAGGTCCATTCCGGCTATATAGGAGCCCGCAAATGGATTTGCGATGAGCGGACGGTCACTTAAGGCGCCCCTCTCGGAACGGTCCAGTCGGCGAGGATGAGGGAGAATCGCTCCTGGGTGTCGAGCCAGCGGGACACCGGGGTCCAACCGCCGGCGAGCAGCAGGGTATCCTGGCTGCGCCGGTCGAACTTGTGGCTGTTCTCGGAGTGGATCGTCTCGCCCTTGGCCATGGAGTAGCGCCGGCCGGAGACGGCGAACACGATGTCCTCCCGCGCCTCCAGATGCATCTCCACCCTGGCGAAAGTATCGCTCCAGCGGGCGACATGACGCAGCTGGTGAATTGGGATCGTGCCGCCTAGCTCGCGGTTGATCCGCCGCGCGAGGTTGAGGTTGAACTCGGCCGTGACGCCCTGTGCATCGTCGTAAGCCGCCTCCAAGACGGCGCGATCCTTGATCAGGTCCATCCCGATCAGCAGCTTCGAACCCTGCCCCAGCGTCTCGCGCATCGAGCGCAGCAGGTCCACCGCCGTACGGGCGACCATGTTGCCGATGGTGGAGCCGGGGAAGAAGCCGAGCTTCGGCAGGTCCTCCACCGCTTCCGGCAATTCCACGCAGCGCATGAAATCGGCCTCGACCGGGTAGACCGGAAGGCCGGGGAACTTGGCCGCGAGATCGGCCGCCGCCGCTCGCAGGAAGTCGCCGGAAATGTCCAGCGGGACATAGGCGGCTGGCTCGATCGCACCGAGCAGCAGGGGCGTCTTGACCGAGGAACCCGATCCGAACTCGACCACCGCCCGGCCCGGTCCGATCAGCTCGCGGAACGCCTCGCCCTGCGCGGTGAGGATTTCGGTCTCGGCGCGTGTCGGGTAGTATTCCGGAAGGCGGGTGATCGCCTCGAACAGCTCCGAGCCGGCATCGTCGTAAAGCCAGCGCGCGGGCACCGCCTTCTGCGGCTGCGCCAACCCGGCGAGCACGTCGGCGCGGAAGGCTTTGTCGACGCCGTCGTCGTCCAGCTCGACCAGCGCGATCCCCTCCCCCGCCGCCACCTTATATATCCCTCGCCAGCCTCAGGCCGGTGAACTGCCAGCGCTGATGAGGGTAGAAGAAGTTGCGGTAGCTCGGCCGCGAATGGCCGCGCGGGGTCGCGCAGCTGGCGCCCTTGAGCACGAACTGGCCCGACATGAACTTGCCGTTGTACTCGCCTACGGCGCCCGCCGCAGGGGCGAAGCGGGGATAAGGCAGGTAGGCCGAGCGGGTGAACTGCCAGCAATCGCCGAACAGTTCGCTCCCGCCGCGCGGCAACGGCGGCCCCGCATCGTCGAGCTGGTTCCCGGCCGTGGCATCGAAGCCGGGCTCCGTCTGCCCGCGGGCAACGGCTTCCCACTCGAATTCGGTCGGCAGCCGGGCACCCGCCCAGGTGGCGAACGCGTCGGCCTCGTAGTAGGAGATATGCGTGACGGGCGCTTCGGGATCGCGCGGCAACCACCCCTGGTGCGTAAAATGCTCGCCGCCGCGCCAATAGAGCGGCGCAGACACGCCCTCCGCCTTCACCCAGCTCCAGCCGTCGGAGAGCCACAGGGAGGGGGTGGAATAACCGCCATCGGCGATGAACGCGTCCCACTCGCCGTTGGTGACCAGCCGCGAGGACAGCGCGAATGGTTCCAACAGCACGCGGTGGCGCGGCCCTTCGTTGTCGAAGGCGAAGCCGTGCCCGTCGTGCCCGACCAGCGCGATGCCGCCCGGATGGGAATGCCAGCCCTCGGGCGCAGCGGTCCTTCGAGACGGGTCCTCAGCTTTCAGCTTCGAAGACGCACTTCGACCGTCTCGAAGGGCCCACATCGCCGGACCCAGTGGGTTCTGGAACAGCGCGTGCTTGATGTCGGTCAGCAGCAGTTCCTGGTGCTGCTGCTCATGCGCGATGCCCAGTTCGACCAGATCCGCACAGGCCGGATCGGCCAGCACTTGCTCCATGGCCGTGTCGACGTGGTCCCGCCAGCAGCGGATCTCGGCAACGGTCGGACGTGAGAGCATACCTCGGCGCGGACGCGCGATGCGCTCGCCTTCGCTTTCGTAGTAGGAATTGAACAGGAACGGCCAGCGCTCGTCATGCAGGCGGTAACCCGGCAGCCTGTCGCGCAGGAGGAAGGTCTCGAAGAACCAGGTCGTGTGCGCCAGGTGCCACATGGCCGGCGATGCATCGTCCATCGACTGGATGGTGGCGTCCGCCTCGGAGAGCGGCGCACACAGTGCCTCCGTCAGCCGGCGCGTCCGGCGGTAGCTCTCGGCGAGACCGAACGCCCGCACGGCAGGCGCGAGGATACCGGCTTCGGGCAAGGCGTCTCTCCAATTCCCGGCAGTCCAGGCCAATGTGGCCGGATTCCTTTACGATGGAAAGTCTCGCCCGCGGATTGTTTCCCGTCGCCCGCCGTGAAGCCCGGCCGTTCCGCCCGTCAGGCCGCGTCGCGCTGGCGCACGCCTGCTTCGAGATTGAGCATCTCGGCCAGGAGGAACGACAGCTCGAGCGACTGCGCCGCATTGAGCCGCGGATCGCAATGCGTGTGATAGCGATCGGCCAGCCCGGCATCGGTGATCGCCACCGCGCCGCCGGTGCACTCGGTCACGTCCTGCCCGGTCATCTCGACGTGGATGCCGCCGGCATGGGTGCCCTCTGCCCTGTGAACGGCGAAGAAGCCCTTCACTTCGGACAGGATGCGGTCGAACGGCCGCGTCTTGTAGCCGCTGTCCGACTTGATCACGTTGCCGTGCATCGGATCGCAGCTCCATACGACCGGGTGGCCTTCCGCCTTCACGGCGCGGACCAGCTTGGGCAGGCCGGCTTCGACCTTATCGTGGCCGAAGCGGCTGATCAGCGTGATCCGGCCCGGCTCGCGCGCCGGATCGAGCGTGTCGAGCAGGCGCAGCAGCGCGTCCGGCTCGAGGCTCGGCCCGCACTTCATCCCGATCGGGTTGTCGACGCCGCGGAGGTACTCGACATGCGCACTGCCCTCGAACCGCGTACGGTCACCGATCCACAGGAAGTGTGCGCTGGTGTCGTACCATTTGCCGGTGAGCGAGTCCTGCCGGGTCAGCGCCTGCTCGTAAGGCAGCAGGAGCGCTTCGTGGCTGGTGTAGAAGTCGGTGCTCTGGAGCTGCGGCACGGTCGCGGGATCGATCCCGCAAGCTTCCATGAAGTCGAGCGCTTCGCCAATGCGGTTGGCGATATCGGTGAAACGCTCGGCCCAGGGGGACCGGCCCATGAAGTCCAGCGTCCACTGGTGCACCTGGCGCAAGTTGGCATAGCCGCCAGTCGCGAAGGCGCGCAGCAGGTTGAGCGTCGCCGCGCTCTGCGAATAGGCGCGAATCATCCGTTGCGGATCGTTGACCCGATCGGCGCCGTCGAACTCGATACCATTGACGATGTCGCCGAGGTAGCTCGGCAGCGTGACGTCGCCCTGGGTCTCGGTCGGCGCGCTGCGCGGCTTGGCGAACTGCCCGGCCATGCGGCCGACCTTCACCACCGGGCGCTTGCTGGCGAACGTCAGGACGACCGCCATCTGCAGCAGCACACGGAAAGTGTCGCGGATGTTGTTCGCGTGGAACTCGGCGAAGCTTTCGGCGCAGTCGCCGCCCTGCAGCAGGAACCCATGCCCGGCGGCGACGTCGGCCAGCTGCGTCTTGAGCACCCGCGCTTCCCCGGCGAAGACCAGCGGCGGGAAGTTGGCGAGCACGTCCTCGGTACGGGCGAGAGCCTCGCCATCCTCATACAGCGGCAAGTGCCTTGCTTCGCACTTCTTCCAGCCGTCAGGAGTCCAATTCTGTACCACGTCGCACTCGTCCAATATTCTTTGGGGGGGAAGGCGGGCGTTTACCCCCTCGCCCTCCGTATTGCAAAGGTTACATCTGGTATCGGTAAACGGTGCTACCGGGCCGCCTTTTCGGGAAGAACCTGCAGCCGGAAGGCCTTGCCGGGCTGCAGGTATTTCGCCGCCAGCGCGCCCATCTCTTCCGTGGTCGGCCGGGTGTAATCCGACATCAGCGAAGGCAGCTGCGCCAGCCGGTTCGGGTCGGTCGTGGCGCCTTCGAGCTGGTTGAGCCAGAAGGTGTGCCCGGTCTGCAGCCGCACCAGCAGCTGGCGCAGCGGTTCCGTCGCCCGCTCCAGCTCGTCCGGCGTTGGCCCGGTTGCTGCCAGCTCGGCGGCGATCCGGTCGGCCTCGACGAAGAACTGCGGCACCTGCGCCGGCGGGATCTGCGCCAGGGCCAGGAAGCGCCCGCCGCTGTTCACGTCCAGCGGCCATTCGGACACGACCTGCGGCGCATAGCTTGCGCCGGCGTTCTCGCGCACCGCGTCGAGCAGGCGGTTCGAGAAAATCTCCGCCAGGACCTCGAGCTTGCGGCTCTCGGGCAGCTGGGCGGATCCGCCGCCGGTCGGCCAGGCAATGGCCGCCGCCGCCTGCTCGGGCTCGCCGGAATGCCGCAACACGACGGGCTGCCCGTTCACCGAAGGGAACGACGGAGTGCGGGCGAGCGCCTCCGCAGGGATCGCCTGCCGCTGGGGAAGAGCGCCGAACGTGCGGTTGAGCGCCTGCACAGCGGCTTCCGTATCGATGTCGCCGAACACTTCGACTTCGACCGGGCCCTGCTTGAGCAGCGGCTCCCAAATGGCCCTGAAGCGTTCCGGCGTCACCGCGGCAAGCTGCTCCGGACCCGGCGTGGCGAAACGCGGATCGCGATTGTTCAGCAGCCACTCGAGATCGCGCCCGAGCACGCCGTTGGGGTTCCGGCCATAGCTGTCGTAGGCCAGCCGCGCCGAAGCCCGGGCCCGTTCCAGCGGGTTCGCGTCCCAGCGCGGCGTCGCGAGTTTGGCGGCGAAGAGATAGAGTTGGTCGGCCAAATCGGCCTGGCGTGTCAGCCCCTGGAAGACGAACGCGCCGTCCTTGATCTCGAAGTTGAAGCCGACCTTGCGCCCGGTGGTGATCCGGTCGAGCTCTTCCTGGCCGAGCGGTCCCACGCCGGACCCGACGAGCGCCATCTGGCCCAGCTTGGCGTAAACGCCCTCGTCTCCCGAGAACGCGCGCCAGCCGCTGCCGAAGCGCACCCGCACCGTCACCCGGCCGGGCTCGTTGCCGCTGTTCCATACCAGCGCGCGAACGCCGTTGGCATAGTCGAGCTGCTCGATATCGAAGATCCCGATCGGGCGCCGCGAAACAGGCGCCGTCGGCGTGCCGACCGGCGGGAGCTCGGCGAACGAGATATCCTGCGCGGCGATGCGCGAGCTTCCGTCGGCCTTCGGCGGCTCACGGAGCGCGGCTGCGACGTCCGCGGCGCTCGCCTCGCCTGTCACGGGCGTCAGGTAGAGCGCCCGCACGACGGTGCCCTTGAACAGGCGCTGCGTATGCTGGAACACGGCCTCGGGCGTGAACCGGTCCTTCATCCCGCGGAACACATCGAGGAACAGAGCCGGGGATGCGACCGCCTCCCGAATATCGACTGCCTGCACCAGATCGTCAGCCAGCTTCGATCCGGCCTGGACAACCGTCTGCTCGACCTGGTTGGCGAAGATCACGTCGAATTCGGCCAGTTCGCGGTCGATTTCCTCCTGCGTCGGCGGCTCGGCCAGAGCATCCGCAATGACCGAGCGCACGTCGGCCAGGGCGGCACGCCAGTCCGCGGAGAGCGGAGCGAAGGCCACAAAAGTGCCGCTGGTGGACCGGCTGATGTCGTCGGTCTGCACCGCGGCATAAAGATAGGATCCGCCGCTTCGCGCTTTGGCCTCGAGCCGGCGGTTGATGATCGCCTCGCCGACCGCGTCGATCAGCTTGCCGCGGTTGTATTCGAGATTGTCGACCACCTGCACGTAAGGCCGCAGGTAGGCGTAGTTGAACCCGCGCGGCTGCCCGGGCTCGACGACGACCCTCGTTTCACCGACCGGCATCTCCGGATCGGCCCCGGGAGGGGCTACCGGCTTACCGAAGTCGGGCGCCTGAGTGGGCTCGCCGGCGACCTTCCAGTCGGCGAAGTGCTGCTCGATCAGCGCCGCGAGATAAGCCGGATCGGCATCGCCGGCGGCGACGATCACGGTGTTCTCCGGGCGATACCAACGGTCGTGGAAGGCGCGGACCGCCTTGGGCGTGGCGCCCTGCAGCGTCTCGACCGTTCCGATCGGCGCACGATCGGCCAGCAATTGCCCGGCAAACAGCGTCTCGCGAGTGGCCGTCGCCACGCGCATGTCGGCGCCGGTCCGCTCGCGCCGCTCGGCCAACACGATCGGCACTTCCGCCTTGAGGTTGGCCTCCGACAGCGCCGGCTCACGGATCATGCCCGAAAGCAGCTTCATAGTTTCTTCGAGCGAAGCGCGCTGCGCATTCGGCAGGTCGAGCTTGTAAACGGTGTGCGTCGGGCTCGTCTCGGCGTTGGTATCGCTGCCGAAGCTGGCGCCGAGCCGCTGCCAGGTGGGGATCGCCTGCCCGTTGGACAGGTACTTCGATTCCCGGAAGCTCAAGTGCTCGATCAGGTGGGCGAAGCCGCGCTCGTTGTCCCGCTCATGCAGCGATCCGGCGTCGATTCGGATGCGGATCGAGACCTGCCCCGGCGGCACGCTGTTCCGGCGCACCGCATAGCGCAGGCCGTTTGGCATCTCGCCGAACAGCCACTCGCGGTCGGGGGGGATGTCCGTGCCGCGGAAGAGCCAGGGATCGTCCGGCTGGGCGTAGCGCGGACCCGCCGTCGCCGCGGGCGCAGATGGCGCCGCAGCCTGCTGCGCCGCCAGCGGCAGCGGAACGAGCAGGACCAGGGGAGCGAGAACGCGAAGCGCGTACAGCGGAGATACCATGGGGCGGCAATAGAGGGCGAAGCGATGAAGGGACAGTGAATAGGCGCTGCTCCTTGCCCGAGGGCCTCCCGCTCACTACATCGCGGCCCATGTTCATCGAAACCGAAACGACGCCGAACCCGGCCACGCTCAAGTTCCTCCCCGGCCAGCAGGTCATGCCTGCAGGCACGCGCGAGTTCGTCTCGCCCGAAGAGGCCGAAGCCTCGCCGCTGGCCCAGGCGATCTTCGACACCGGCGAGGTCACCGGCGTGTTCTTCGGCGCCGATTTCGTGTCCGTCACCGCCGCGCCGGGGGCCGACTGGTCGGCGCTCAAGCCGCAAGTCGTGGGTATCCTGCTCGATCACTTCGTCAGCCAGGCGCCGCTGTTCACCGGGGGCGACGCCGCCGGAATCGCTGTTCCCGCCGAACAGGACGTGGACGATGATCCCGCCGACGCCGAAATCGTCGCGCAGATCAGGGAGCTGATCGAGACGCGGGTCCGCCCTGCAGTGGCCGGCGACGGCGGCGATATCCAGTACCGCGGCTTCCGCGACGGCGTGGTCTACCTGCAGATGCAGGGCGCCTGCTCCGGCTGCCCTAGCTCGACTGCCACGCTCAAGCACGGGATCGAAGGTCTGCTGAAGCACTACGTGCCCGAGGTGGTCGAAGTCCGCGCCGCCTGACCCCGGGCATGCGAACCCTCGTCATCGATTGCGCCACTGCCGCTTGCTCGGCCGCGCTATTCGAGGATGACGTGCTGGTCGGCGGGACGTTCGAGGAGATCGGGCGCGGTCACGCGGAACGTCTGGTGCCGATAATCGCCGAACTGCCCGGCAAAGGGCGCGCGGACCGGATCGTCGTCTCCCTCGGCCCCGGCAGCTTCACCGGCGTGCGGATCGGCCTCGCGGCGGCACGTGCTCTCGGGCTCGCCTGGCAGGCCGAAGTGCTCGGCTACCCCACCCTTGCGCTCGTCGCCGCAATGGCGAGAGCGGAACGGCCAGGCCCGGTCACCGTGGCGATGACCGGCGGCCACGGCGAATGGTTCGTGCAGGAATTCGCGGAAGACGGGCACGCCCAGGCGCCGCTGCTGTCGCTCACGCCGCAAGACGCCGCCCGTGCTGCCGCGCACGAGTACGTGGCCGGCAGCCAGGCGGATGCTCTGGTCGCCCTGCGGGGCTACGGCGCCCCCCGGGCACTGCTGCCCGACGCCCGCCGTTTCCTCTCCCTGCCACCAGGGCCGCTCGACACCACGCTGGCGCCGCTTTACGGTCGTGCGCCCGATGCGAAACTGCCGGGGACCCCTGGGTGAGCGACATTTGAACGACGATATCGACAGGATCATGGCGGTCATGAGCGCCGCCTTCGATCCCGCATATGGCGAAGCGTGGAACCGCCGGCAGGTGAGCGACGCCCTGCTGATGCCGAACACTTACTACCTGCTGGCCAGCGCCGGCGGTTTCGAACCGTCCGCCGCCGAGCCCGCCGCCGGGTTCGTCCTCTCGCGCGGCATCATGGACGAAGAAGAACTGCTGCTGATCGCGGTTCACCCGGACCATCGTCAGCGTGGCGTAGGCGCGGCGCTGATGCAGCGCTTCATCGAAACGGCGACGGAGCGGGGCCGCACCAGCCTGTTTCTGGAAATGCGCGAGGGAAATCCTGCCGCAGTGCTATACAAGCGGTTCGGATTCGAGCCGGTCGGCCGTCGCCGCAACTATTACCGCAGCGCACAACAAGGGCCACTGGACGCTATTACCTATGCCAGGCGCCAACAAGTACCGTAATAATACGGTACTAATATTCATGTTTGCCTAGCGATAGACTACTCTTGTAAATCCTCATCTCGTTCGTATTAGGGGCCATCGCCGACTGCCGTTTCCCGGTAGTCACCGGGAACGATGGGCAAGAAGCCTTCAACAAACGGGGTTCGCTATGGATGAAACTGCAGCCGATACGCAGGAAATGCTGATCACGCACACAACGGATATCGTGGTCTCCTACGTGTCCAACAATTCGCTCGGCGCCGACGATGTTTCGGCGCTGATCCGCAACGTTTACGGCACGCTGTCCGGCCTGGGCAAAGAAGCGGTCGTTGCCGAAGTGCGGCCGGATCCGGCCGTTTCGGTGCGTTCGTCGGTCAAGAAGGACCACATCGTCTGCCTGGAAGACGGCAAGAAGATGAAGATGCTCAAGCGTCACTTGATGACCGATCATGGCTTGTCGCCGGAAGAATACCGCGCACGCTGGGAACTGCCTTCGGATTACCCGATGGTTGCGCCCGATTACGCCGAGAAGCGCCGCGACCTGGCCAAGAAGATCGGCCTCGGCCGTAAGCCGGGCCAGAAGCGCGGCCGCGGCAAAAGCGCGGCAGCCGCCTGAACGTCACGTACAGCGATGGCTTGAGATAGGCGCCTCGGCCCTCTAGGGTCGGGGCGCTATCTTTTTGCGAGGGACATTTTGCACCAGACGATCGACCTCGAAGCGCTCTGTGCCGAGCGCGGCCTGCGTATCACCGAACAGCGGCGGGTCATCGCCCGCGTCCTGTCGGAGAGCGAGGATCACCCCGACGTCGAACTGCTGCACAAGCGCGCTTCCGCGATCGACCCGAAGATTTCGATCGCCACCGTCTACCGCACCGTTCGCCTGTTCGAGGACGCGGGTATTCTCGACCGCCACGACTTCGGCGATGGCCGCGCGCGCTACGAAGCGACGCCAGAGGCGCACCACGACCATCTGATCGACGTGGAGACCGGCCGGGTCCTCGAATTCGTCGATCCCGAGCTGGAGGCGCTGCAGCGCCAGATCGCCGAGAAGCTCGGCTACCGACTCGTCGATCACCGGATGGAGCTTTACGGCGTCCGCCTCGACCGCGAGGACTGAGGTTGCCGCGGCTGGGCTGGCGCTGGCTGCTCGTCGCCGCGCGGGCGGCGGCGATGCTGGCGTGGACCGCCGTCGCAGTGCCGATCCATCTCGTCGTGTTGTTGACGGGCAAGTCATGGGCCGTCCCGCCTGTCTACCTTGCTGGCCTCGGCCGCATTGCCGGGCTGCGCCTGAGGATCGAGGGTGAGCCGAGTCGCAATGCGCTGCTGCTGAGCAATCACCTAAGCTGGCTCGACATCCCGGCCCTGGCCGCTGCATCACGCTCCGCATTCGTCGCGCACAGCGGTCTTGCCGGGCAGCCCATCCTTAAGTGGCTCTGCGAACAGAACGGCACCGTGTTCATCGCCCGCGAGCGGCGCGGCTCGGTCGCGGGACAGGCCGAGCAATTGCGCCAGGCGCTTTCGTGCGAACGGCCGCTGACCGTGTTCCTGGAAGGAACCTGCGGCGACGGGCGCGAACTGCTGCCGTTCAAGAGCGCGCTGCTTTCGGCTGTCGACCCGCTGCCGCCGGGCATACCGGTGCAGCCGGTCGCGCTGATCTATGACGAAGCGCCGGACATCGCCTGGACGGGCGTCGAGCCGGGACTGGACAACGCAGCCAGGATCCTCGCACGGACCCGGCCCATCCGCTTGACGGTGCGTTTCCTCGAGCCGCTGGCGGGTCGGGCGCTGGCGGACCGCAAGGCCATGGCCGCTGCCGCGCGGGAGGCGATCGCCGGAGAGCTTGCCCGATAGGCCGGCGCGCAGTCAGTATTTGAAAGCACCCGGCGATTGCCGTATCTGGCGCGCCTCATGCGACAGACTGCTTTCCCCAAGACCTTCCGGGTCAAGAGCTTCGGCTGCCAGATGAACGTCTATGACGGCGAGCGCATGGCCGAGTTGCTGGCTGATCAAGGCATCGCGCCGGCCCCTGAGGGGGAAGACGCCGACCTGGTCGTGCTCAACACCTGCCATATCCGCGAGAAGGCGGCGGAGAAGGTCTATTCGGACATTGGCCGACTGGTGAAAGCCGGCGGCGACAAGCCGCCGATGATCGCCGTCGCTGGCTGCGTCGCCCAGGCCGAGGGCGAGGAGATCATGACCCGCGCTCCCGCCGTCGGCATGGTCGTCGGCCCGCAAGCCTACCACCGCCTGCCGGAGATGATCGCCCGGGCTGCCCGCGGAGAGCGCGCTACCGACACGGACATGCCGGCCGACGCCAAGTTCGCCGCCCTCCCCGCCCGCCGCCGCAGCGCGCCGAGCGCATTCCTGACGGTGCAGGAAGGATGCGACAAGTTCTGCACTTATTGCGTCGTCCCGTACACGCGCGGCGCGGAGATTTCGCGGCCGTTCGGGGACCTCGTCTCCGAAGCGGAGAAGCTGGTCGAAGCCGGTGCGCGCGAGATCACGCTGCTGGGGCAGAACGTCAACGCTTGGCAGGGTGAGGACGATGCCGGGTGCTCGGCTGGGCTCGACGGACTGATAAGAACGCTCGCCAGGATCCCGGATCTGCAGCGCATCCGCTACACCACCAGCCACCCGAACGATGTGACCGACGGGCTCATCGCCGCCCATGGCGAAGTCGACAAGCTAATGCCCTACCTGCACCTTCCGGTGCAGAGCGGCAGCGACCGCGTGCTCAAGGCGATGAACCGCAGCCACACGGCGGAGAGCTATCTCAAGCTGCTCGATCGTTTCCGTGCGGCGCGGCCGGATATCGCCATCTCCGGCGACTTCATCGTCGGCTTCCCTGGCGAAACCGAAGCGGAGTTCGAGGATACGCTGCGTCTGGTCGATGCAGTCGGTTATGCCCACGCGTTCAGCTTCAAGTACTCGCCCCGCCCCGGCACGCCGGCAGCAGGAATGGACGGGCAGGTGCCGCGCGAAGTGATGGACGAGCGCCTGCAGCGCCTCCAGGCCGCGATTGCGCGCGGGCAACTCGCGTTCAACCAGGCATCCGTCGGAAAGCGCTGCACGGTGCTGGTCGATCGCAGAGGCAAACTGCCGGGCCAGTGGCTCGGCAAGTCGCCCTGGCTGCAATCGGTGTTCTTCAAAGGCGAAGCTGCCATCGGCGACCTTGTCGAGGTGGAACTGGCAGAGGCGGGGCCAAACTCGCTGGCGGGCCGCCTGTTGCAACCGGCGCACGCCTGAGCGTTTTCCACCGCCACCATGGCGCAGGCCGCTTGCCTCCGCCTCCAGCGCGCCTATCTTCGGCTTACAACACCGAAAGGAGCGCATGGCCCGTAAACCCGATCGCGCCGACAACCAGGCGGCGCTGAGCCATCCCGAGGACCGCCGCGACGCCGCACGCCGCGCCAGGACCGAGGTTGAATTCAACGAGCAGGCAGTGCTCGGTGCGCTATTCGGGGAGTTCGACGCCCATCTCGTCCAGCTCGAGAACCGACTCGGCGTCTTCATCGGAGCACGCGGCAACAAGATCGCCATCGAAGGGCCGGAGGACGACGTCGCCCGCGCCCGCGACGTGCTCAAGGCCATGCACCAGCGCTTGCTCACCGGGCAGGACCTCGACTCGGGGGCCATCGAGGCGCTGATCGCCATGTCGGGCGAGCCGACTCTGGAAGGCATCATCACCGGCGACTCGAAGGCGCCGCCGATCATGATCCGCACCCGCCGCAAGACCATCGTGCCGCGTAGCAACATGCAGGCCGAATACATGCGCCAGCTCGCCAGCAAGGACATCATCTTCGCGCTCGGGCCGGCAGGTACGGGGAAGACCTATGTCGCGGTCGCCCAGGCGGTCAGCCAGCTTATCGTCGGCAGCGTGCAGCGGCTGATCCTCTCCCGCCCGGCGGTGGAGGCGGGCGAACGGCTCGGCTTCCTGCCCGGCGACATGAAGGACAAAGTCGATCCCTACCTGCGCCCGCTCTACGACGCGCTCTACGACTGCATGCCGCCGGAGCAGGTCGACCGGCGGATCGCCTCGGGCGAGATCGAGATCGCCCCGATTGCCTTCATGCGCGGCCGCACGCTGGCCGACGCGTTCGTGATCCTCGACGAAGCGCAGAACACCACGCGCGAGCAGATGAAGATGTTCCTCACCCGCTTCGGCCAGAACAGCCGGATGGTGGTCTGCGGCGATCCCAACCAGGTCGATATCCCCGGCGGAAGTGCGCACAGCGGCCTGCACGATGCAGTGGCGCGGCTCGAAGGTGTCGAAGGCCTCGCGGTGACCCGCTTCACCGTCGCCGACGTGGTCCGCCACCCGATCGTCGGCCGCATCGTCGAAGCCTATGAGGGCAAAGGGGACTGAGGCTGCTCATCAGCTCTCAACCCCATCGATCGGACCGATTTTGGAACTGGAAGTCGACATTGAAGATCCCTGGCCTGCCGGCGAGTGGGAGGCGCTTGCCGAGCGCGTCGGCGAGGCGGCGGCGCAGATTGCGCCGGAGCTGGACAATGCGCGGCTTTCGGCCAGCGTGGTGTTCACCTCCGACGAGGAAATCCATGCTCTCAACCGCGAGTGGCGACAGCGCGACAAGCCAACCAACGTGCTGTCTTTCCCGATGCTCGAGCGCGAGGAATTGCTCACTCTCTCCCCCGAAGGCCCGCCGGTGCTGCTGGGCGACATCGCCCTGGCCCACGAGACTTGCGCCCGCGAAGCCGGCGACAAGGGCATCCCGCTGGAGCAACATGCGGCGCACCTGCTGGTCCACGGCCTGCTCCACCTGGCCGGCCACGATCACGAGACATCGGCCGAAGATGCCGAGACAATGGAAGCGCTCGAAGTGAAGGCGCTTGCGGTGATGGGGGTTGCGGACCCATATGGGGACCGCGACTAACAGGGGATGCGAGCAGGGCGATGCCCGACAATACCAGAAACGGCGACTCCTCCACGGGAGACGCGGACAGTAGCGGTGGCCTTTTGAGGGCCATCCGCAAGCTCTTCGACAGCGGCGAGGCCGACACTTCGCTCCGCGCCCAGCTCGAGGAAGCGATCGACGAGCACGAGGACGAGCAGACCTCCGGTGCCGAGCGCCCGGTTGCCGGGGACCTTTCGGCCTTCGAGCTGACGATGCTGCGCAACCTGCTGCACTTCAGCGAGCACGACGCCGACGACGTTGCCATTCCGCGCGGCGAGATCCTCGCCGTGTCGGCCGATGCGACGTGGGAGGAACTGGTCGCCCAGTTCGCCGAGCACGGACATTCGCGGCTGCCGGTCTATCGCGGCACGCTCGATGAAGTGATCGGCATGATGCACATCAAAGACGTGTTCCCCTTCCTGGCGACCCGCGCGCCGCCTCCTGAGGACTGGACCACGCTGATGCGCCAGCCGCTCTACGTGCCCCAGGCGCGCGGCGCGCTCGACGTGCTCGCCGACATGCGCTCCAGCCGCACCCATCTCGCCATCGTGCTCGACGAATTCTCCGGCACCGACGGCATCATCACCATCGAGGACCTGGTCGAGGAGATCGTCGGCGACATCGAGGACGAGCATGACGAGGCACCGGTCGAACTGATTTCCCCGATCGGCGACGGAATGTGGGACGCCGACGCGCGCGCCGAGTTGGACGACGTGGCCAAAATCGTTGGCGATCCGCGGCTGGCCGAAGTCGAAGAGGCGGTCGACACGCTGGGTGGGCTAGCTTTCGTGCTGGCGGAGCAAGTGCCGCAACCCGGCGCGATCCTGCTCCACCCGAGCGGCTGGCGGATCGAAGTGACCGCGGGCGACGAAACTCACGTCACCCGCCTGCGCCTGCACCCGCCGGAGCGCCGCGAAGAGTCGGAAGAATAGCGCCACCTGCCTTCGAGCCGCAATAAATCGCAGCCAGGGTGAATCCGCTCTCGACAGCGATTGCGTGTTTCGCAACAGTCCACCCTATGCCGATCCGCCGACTCCCGCCCCTCAGGGCGCTCGAAGCCTTCATGCGCACCGTTCGCCTCGGATCGGCGCGAGCCGCCGCGGCGGAGATCGGGCTGAGCCCTTCGGCCCTGTCCCGTCGGCTCGCGAACCTGGAGGAGTTCACCGGCAAGAAGCTGTTCTCCCGCACCGGCCAGACGATGAAGCTGACCGACGAGGGTCGCCAGTTCTACGACGCCATCGCCCCTGCCTTCGATGCGCTGGCCACTGCGGTCGAAAACCAGTCCGAAAACCTGCAGCTCCTGCGCCTGCGCCTGGGCGTGCTGCCGCTGTTCGGCACGCAGCGCCTGTTCCCGCGCCTGCCGGAACTGCGCAAGCTGCACCCGCGCCTGCACATCGACATCGACACCGGGCCGCACCTGATCGACCGGGTCGGCGACACGCTCGACGCGGCGATCCTGCTGACCACCAAGCCCGAAGCCGGCTACCACGCCGTCCAGCTCGACCAGAACACCGTCTATGCCATCTGCAGCCGGGAACTGGCCGACGAGCTCGGGCCCAATCCAGGCATCGAGGCGCTGGAGAAGCAGACTTTCCTGATCCACAGCGATCTGCCGCACAGCTTCAACGCCTGGAAAGCGGCGATCGGCATGCCGCATCTCCACCCTTCGGCCATCGACCACTACGATTCAGGCCAGCTCATCCTGGAAGCGGCCGCCCAGGGCCTCGGCATCGCCATGATGCACGACGATCACCTCAAGCGCGCCAAGGACCCGCGCCTGGCGCATCTGTTCGATATCGAGGTGGAGAGCCCTTACAGCTACTGGTTCGTCTGCCGACCGACCACGCTGGAGAACCGCCCGGTGCGGATCTTCCACGACTGGCTGATCGCCGCCGGATTGTAAGAGGGCGCCTCGCGGCGCCCTCTGTTCAGTTCAGCTTACGGTCGCCTTGACGATCTTGCCGGGGCTGGCCGGCGGTTCGCCCTTGGGCAGCGCGTCGATGTGTTCCATGCCGCTCTCGACCTGGCCCCAGACGGTGTACTGGCCGTCGAGGAAGTGGGCGTCGTCGAAGCAGATGAAGAACTGGCTGTTGGCGCTGTTCGGCGCCTGGGTGCGGGCCATCGAGCAGGTCCCGCGCACGTGCGGTTCCGAGTTGAACTCGGCCTTCAGGTCGGGCTTGTCGCTGCCGCCCATGCCGGTGCCGGTCGGGTCGCCGCCCTGGGCCATGAAGCCGGGGATCACGCGGTGGAACACCACCCCGTCGTAGAAGCCTTCGCCCGCGAGTTCCTTGATCCGCTCGACATGGCCGGGCGCGAGATCGGGGCGCAGCTTGATGACAACGTCGCCGCTCTCGAGGGTGAAGGTGAGTTTTTCGTCGGCCATCGTGTCATTCTCCTGTCGATTCCGCGCCGATATAGGCGGCGGCGCGGCGATGTCACCCTTCGCTTGCTTTTGCGGGCCACCGGAATAGGGAAGCCGCCATGGCCGAAAACGAGATCGCCGAGCTGGTCGAAGAGACCGCGCCGCCCGAGGAGGGCGAGCAGCTCGACGAGGAGAACCGGCTGAAACCGGAGTTCGTCGATGCCGTAATCGGCGCCCTGGCCGTAGGCGACGAAGGCCGCGCCTACGACTTGGTCGAACCGCTCCACCCGGCCGATCTGGCCGACCTGTTCGAGCTGCTCCAGCCGGACCAGCGCCGCGCCCTCGCCCGCGCGATCACCGACCTGATGACCGGCGAGGTGATCGCCGAACTCAACGACTACGTCCGCGACGGCATGATCGAGGCGCTGCCGCACGCCGCCGTGGCCGGCATCGCCGAGCAGCTCGACACCGACGACGCGGTGCAGCTGATCGAGGATCTCGAGCCGGAAGACCAGCGGGCGATCCTCGCGCAGATGGAGCCGGAAGACCGCGCGGCCATCGAAAGCGCGCTGGCCTATCCGGAAGAGACCGCCGGCCGCCTGATGCAGCGCGAGCTGGTCGCCGTGCCCGAGCACATGACCGTCGGCGATCTGATCGACTACATGCGCGAGCACGAAGAGCTGCCGACCGAGTTCTGGGAAATCTTCGTCGTCGACCACAAGCACCACCCGCTCGGCTCTTGCGCCCTGTCGTGGATCCTGCGCGCGCCGCGGCACATCGCGCTGTCCGACGTGATGAAGCGCGACCAGACGCTCATCCCGGTCGGGATGGACCAGGAAGAAGTCGCGCTGCGCTTCCAGAAGTACGGCCTCATCAGCGCCGCAGTGGTTGACGAGAGCGGGCGACTGGTCGGCCAGCTGACCGTCGACGACATCGTCCACATCATCTCCGAGGAAGCGGGCGAGGACGCCCTGCTGATGAGCGGCGCCGGCGAAGGCGACATCAACGAACCGATCCGCGACGCCTATTCCGCCCGCGTGCGCTGGCTGGTGGCGAACCTCGGCACGGCGCTGATCGCCAGCCTGATCATCGCGATGTTCGGCGCGGCGATCGAGAAGCTGGTCGCGCTGGCGATCCTGATGCCGATCGTGGCCAGCATCGGCGGCAACGCGGGCACACAGACGATGGCGGTTTCGGTCCGCGCGCTGGCGATGAACCAGCTCACTCGGTCCAACACCCGGCGCATCATCTGGCGCGAGCTGCGCGTCGCCCTGCTGAACGGCGCAACGATCGCCGCACTGATCGGGGTGGCGACCGCGCTCATCTTCTCCCCGCTGCTGGGGGGCGTGATCGCCCTCGCCGTGGTGATCAACATCATCACCGCCGGCCTCGCCGGGGTGGCCGTGCCGGTGCTGTTCGACCGCATGGGCCAGGACCCGGCGGTGGCCAGCAGCGTGTTCGTGACGATGATCACAGACTCGATGGGCTTCTTCGCGTTCCTCGGCCTGGCCGTGGCGAGCGGGCTGGTCGGCTGAGCGGTTTCGGCGCCGAGCCGGTTGAGCCAGCCTCCAGAACCCCTATCTCCCTCACCATGCCCCTCCACATGACTAAGATCGCCTACCGCTCCGGGAGCGTGGAGAACCTGCGCAAGTGGGTCGAAGCCGGGCCGGAGGCGCACATGACGACGCGCTACCTGCCCAAGCGGCACGAAGAGATGATCGGCGGCTCGCTCTACTGGATCCTCGAACACGCGCTGGTCGCCCGCAGCGAGATCATCGGCTTCGAACAGAACAGCGACGGCCGCTGGACCATCCGCCTCGCGCCCAAGCTGATCCTCGTTCACCCCAAAGCCAAGCGCGCCCACCAGGGCTGGCGCTACCTCGCCGAGAAGGACGCTCCGCCCGATCTTGCGGAAGGCGAAGTGGCGGGCGACGCGCTGCCGGTTCGGATGGTCCGTGACCTGAGCAAGCTGGGCTTCGTCTGAGCCCGGAACGCATCCCCTTTCCGCCCCGTTGATCGGGGAAGGAGAGATGCAATGCCAGACCGCCAGTCACGCCATCCCGACAACGACATGATCGATGCCGCGCAGGAAGAATCCGTCCCCACCGCCCAGCAAAGCGCGGCCGGCGGGCAGGTGAGCCGGCAAGTCGGCTCCCGCGCCGAATTGCACCGCGCCGAAGGTACGCTGGAAGGCGACGAGGTGGAACGCGCCACCGGCCGCGACAATCCCGACCAGGATGCGCAGAAGGGTAACAAGACCTTCGACAAAATTCGCTCCGGCCAGCAGAACGGGTAGCACGACTTACCCGTTCGTCCTGAGCTCGTCGAAGGACGAGACGTTGCGCCAGTCGTGGTTCGACAAGCTCACCACGAACGGCGGGGGTAGGTCCCAGCTGTAGTTGTTTCCTAAGGCACCCCACCCCGTTCGTCCTGAGCTTGTCGAAGGACGATCGGAGCGACGGTGCCGTCAGGCGTTCCGCACCTCGCCTGCGGCCATCGCGGCAACGCGGCGCAAGGTCGCGGAGAACACCGCCGGCTCCTGCGCGCCGGGGATCAGGTACTTGCCGTTGACTACGAAGCTCGGGACCGAGTTGATCCCAGCTTCGAGGCCGCGCTTCTCTTCCAGCCGCACGGCGATGCCGAGCGCTTCCTCGTCCAGCGCCTCCGCGGCGGCGCCACGGTCGAAGTTTTCCGCTTCGGCGATGTCGAGCAGGACCTCGCGGTCGCCGATGCTCCGCCGCTCCTGGAAATGGGCGCGGAATAGCGCCTGACTGAGCCGGGTCTGCGCCTCGGGTCCTTCGACCGCGAGGGCCCAGCGCAGCAGCTTGTGCGCATCGAAGGTGTTCCACATCATCCCCGGCTGCCCCGCCGGCTCGTCTGCCGGGATCGGAAAGCCGGCTTCGGCGGCCTTCTCGGACAGCCGCCGCCGCATGGCGCTTAGTTCGTCTTCTGAGCGGTTGTAAGTCTCAGCCAGGTGCTGCGCCTGGCTCTTGCCTTCGGGCGGCATATCCGGGTTGAGCTCGAACGGCATCCAGCGAGTCTCGACGTCGATCTCGCCATCGAGCTCGGCCAAAGCCTTCGCGTACTGCGCATAGCCGATCGCGCACCACGGGCACATCACGTCGGACCAGATCTGCACGTCGACAGTGGGTCTGCTCATCGTTGTTCCTCCAGCCACCAATGCAACATGTGGTGGGCGATGGCCTGCCGGGGCGGCGCCCGGAAGCTGCGGCTCTCGGCGCCGCTCTCCAGCGCCTCACGGATTTCGCCCGCGGTGAACCAACGGGCGTCTTCCAGCTCGGTTTCATCGATCGCCAGAGCGTCGTGCTCCGCATGGGCGTGGCAGGCGATCATCAGCTGCGAGGGGAACGGCCAGGGCTGGCTGCCGACGTAGGCGACGTCGCGCACCCGCACGCCCGCTTCCTCGAACACCTCGCGGGCGACGGCCTCCTCGATCGACTCGCCGGGCTCGACGAAGCCGGCGAGCGCCGAGTAGTTGCCGGCGGGGAAGCGATGGCTGCGCCCGAGAAGGAGGCGGCCGCCGTGCTCGACCAGCATGATCGTCACCGGATCGACCCGGGGGAAGTGCTGCGCGGCGCAGGTCTCGCTGACGCAATCGCGCTGCCAGCCGCCTTTGGCGATCCTGGTCGGCCCGCCGCAGCGGGAGCAGAAGCGATGGCGCGCATGCCAGTCGAGCACGCTGCGAGCACCCCCGTAGAGCGCCAGGTCCTCCGGTCCGAGCTGCCCAAGCGCCGCCCAGGTCTCCTGCCGGGCATAGGCCGGATCGACATCGCCATCGGCCGGCACTGCGGCGAACAGCGCCTCCCCATCGAGCAGGCCGAGGAACACCAGCTCGGCACCCTTTTCCAGTTCCCCGCAGCGGCCCCACTGCAGGCAGGATTCGTCGCTCAGCCGAGGGATGAGGCCCTCCAGCCGCAGGAGGCGGGCGTCGGGCCCGGCGAGCGCGGCGAGCCGCGCGGGATCCGCGCGCAAGGTGTCGGCGCGGTCGAGCTTGTGTCCGGCAAAAGGAAGCGTCCGTCCTCTCACGCCCGGCCCTGCGCCGCCAGATCTGCGCGGATCGCTGCGGGAAATTCCTCGAGCAGGGGATAGGCGTCGAACGGCATGAACTGCGTGTAGAGCCCGGCGCGGAGGCCGTGCTTGCGGTCGATGAAGCCGATCGTCCCGGCGGCGCCGGCCCAGCCGAACACGCCCTCCTCCGCGCCGCGCCCGACGCGTCCGCCGGCTCCGAAGCCCCAGGTCTTCGCGTACTCGTCGTCCGGCGAAAGCGTGTCGGGGAAGAGGTTCGAAGTGCCCAGCCGCACCGCCCGCTCGCTCATCACCCTGGCGCCGTCGAAGGACCCGTTGCCGAGCAGCATCTCGAGGAAGCGGTCGTAATCGCGCGGCGTGCTGGCGAGACCCGCACCGCCGAAGGGAAACGGCGGCTTGTCGAGATAGACCGAGTTCTGCCCGAGGTCGATCGGCAGGAGCATCCCGCCGAGCAGGAAGTAGCCGGTCGTGAGGCGCCCGGCATCCGCCCGCGCGACCTGGAACCCAGTGTCCCGCATGCCCAGCGGATCGAAGAACCGCTCCTTCAGGAAAGCGTCGAAGCTCTGGCCGGAAACGACCTCGATCGCCCGGCCCAGCAAGTCGAGCCCCATGCCATAGCTCCAGCGCGTGCCCGGCTGGTGCACCAGCGGAAGCTCCGCCAGCCGGTCGGCGAACAGCTCCAGGCTGCCGACCGAAGTGCCCTGGAACACCGGCACGCTCTGCAGCCGGCTGACCACGCCGGGGACAATGCCGCGCTGGCGGTAAGCCTGGGCGATCGGGCCGGTCTGGATGATCCCGTAGCCGAGGCCGGCGGTATGCGTCAGCAGGTGCCGGATGGTGATCGGCCGCACCGCCGGTTCGAGATTGTCGGGGGTGATCGGCCCGTCGTAGACTTTCTGCACCTGCATGTTGCGGTACTTCGGCAAGATCTCGTGCAGCGGCTGGTCGAGGCCGAGCTTGCCTTCGTCGATCAGCATCATGGCCGCCATGCCCGTCACCGGCTTGGTCATCGAATAGATGCGGTAGATGCTGTCTGCGTCGGACCGGCGCGGCTGCGCGAACGTGTCGAGACCGCGGGCGACGACCGCCGGCTCCTCCCCGCCGAAGCCGAGCGTGGCGACCATGTTGGCGACCTTGCGGCTGTCGACATAGCCGGCAATCAGCCGCTCGACATTGGCCCATTGCCCGCCGGATTGCGCGAGCACCGGCACGCCCCCCAGTGCGGCCCCCGCACCCAGGGCTGCGGCGCCGCCGATCCACTGGCGGCGGGTGACCATAGCGTTCCAGTCGAGCGGCTTCATCGGCGTGTCCCTCCAGTCGAATCCGCCGCTCCATCGGGCGAACGGCGTGAATAGCAGCTTAGCGGCCCCGCGCCGGCGATAAAGCCGTCCTTGCATCCACCGGCTGTGTTATGCATACAAGACACATGCTCAACCTGCTTTCGATCCTGACCGGATTGCTGTCCCTGGTGATCGTGATCCCTTCGCAGATCCCCCTGCTCGGCTGGGGCAACTGGCTGGCACTGCCGCTGATCGCCGTCGGGGTCGTGCTCGGCGCGCTGTCGTCGAAGAACACCGGCCGCAACTTCTGCCTGATCGTGTTCGCCGTCGCGGCAATCCGCCTGATGATCGGCGGCGGGATCATCTGATCCAACTCCTCCCCGGCACGGGGAGGTGGCGCCGGCCGTAGGCCGGTGACGGAGGGGGCCCACCTCCTGGTGCGTGGTGCCTGCGGCGGGCCCCCTCCACCATGCTTCGCATGGTCCCCCTCCCCGTTCCGGGGAGGATTATTACTCACGCGAAGGCGCGAAGGATTGTGCTGATCCCTTCATGGCTTCGTGGCTTCGTGTGATCAAAAAGGACTCACACGAAGACACGAAGACACGAAGATGTCTTGCCAGGTCTCCAAATCCTCCCCGGGACGGGGAGGTGGCGCCGGCCACAGGCCGGTGACGGAGGGGGCCCGCCTCCTGGTGCGTGGTGCCTGTGGCGGGCCCCCTCCACCGCGCTGCGCGCGGTCCCCCTCCCCGTCCCGGGGAGGATTTTTAGGCCCTCACCACTCGCGCCGCCTTCGCGAACAGCGTCGGGAGCCCGGCGCCTTCGAGGTTATCGACCGGCCACCACTCGCCCTCGCCTTCGAGTTCGGTCCAGGCGCTGCCGGCGTATGTGACCACGCCAAGCTCCAGGTCGAAGTGGGTGAAGCCGTGGCGCACGACGCCGCCGGAGCGCCACGAGCCGGGCAGCGGCGCGTCTCCCGATCCATCGGCGCGGACGCTCCAGCCGTCGTCGGGCAAGGCGCGCATTCCGCCGAGCATGCCCTTGCCGGGCCGCGTGACCAGCCAGACCTGGCCTTCGCGCTCGATCCAGAAGGCGGTGCCGATGCGCTGGGGGCGAGCCTTCTTCGGCGCCTTCACTGGGAGCCGCGCGGGATCGCCCTGCGCCCTGGCTCGGCAGTCGGCCGAAACGGGGCACAGCAGGCACTTGGGACCCCGCGGAGTGCAGATGCCTGAGCCGAGGTCCATCATCGCCTGGGCGAAATCGCCGGCGCGACGTTCGGGCGTGATCCGCTCCGCCGCCGCGCGGATCGCCTTGCGCGCGGCGGGCAACGGCTCCTCGATGGCGAAGAGGCGGGCGACGACCCGCTCGACATTGGCGTCGACCACGACCGCGCGCCGGCCGAAGGCGATCGCCGCGACCGCTGCGGCGGTGTAGGCGCCGAGGCCGGGCAGCTTGCGCAGTTCCTCCTCGGTATCGGGAAAACCGCCGTACGCAGCCACTTCCCGCGCGCAGGCGACGAGATTGCGCGCCCGCGAGTAGTAGCCGAGCCCGGCCCAGGCGGCCATGACCTCCTCCTCCGGCGCGGCGGCGAGCGCCTCCACGGTCGGCCAGCGTTCGGTGAAGGCGGCGAAATATGGCGCGACGGCAGCAGTGGTGGTCTGCTGCAGCATCACCTCCGACAGCCAGATCCGGTACGGATCCACCGCGCCCCCGTGGGGCACCCGCCAGGGCAGCTTGCGGGCATGCCCGTCGTACCATTCCAGCAGCTTGCCGGGGATCGTCTCGCGAGGCGTCGGGCTGGCGGTCATGCGGCGGCTATGGCATGGCGGGGGCGATCATGGAACGGGACGAAGACAAGCCGGAAGGCAAGAAGGCGAAGGCCCAGGCAAAGCAGCCGAAGGCTAAAGTCTGGGAGCGCCCGCGCGGCGGCCAGGCGAAGCCGATCGCCGACCTTATGCCGCAGATCGGCCGCGCCGCGTTCCGCCGGTTCGGCTTCGTGCAAAGCTCGGTCGTCACCCGCTGGCCGGAGATCGTCGGCGAGCGCCATGCGCGCGTCTGCATGCCCGAATCGATCCGCTTCCCGCCGGGGGAGAAAAGCGAAGGGATCATGCAGCTGGTCGTGCTGCCGGCTCATGCGCCGCTGATCCAGCACGTGATCCCGGAGATCATCGAGCGGGTGAACCGCTTCTTTGGCTACAAGGCCGTGGTCAGGGTCAAGCTGCGGCAAGGCGCGGTTAAGCCGCGCCGGGCCACCGACGGCACCGAGGATCGCCCCAAGGCGCCGGTGTCGCTCAAGCCGATCCCGATCGAGCTCGGCGAAAGCCTCCGCGACATCGGCGATCCGGAGCTGCGCACCGTGCTGGAATCGCTCGCCCGAAGCCTCGGAGCCCAGGGCAACGGAAAGAAGGACGAACAGGGATGAAGAAGCTCGCGATCCTGGCCGCACTGCTCGCGGCCATCCCCTTGACCGCCGTAACGGCGCAGAACTGGCTCGGCACGACAGCCGCCACCAGCGGCGGGCACCGGCTGGGCAATCCCCAGGCGAAGACCAAGCTGATCGAGTTCGTCAGCTACACCTGCCCGCATTGCGGCAAGTTCTTCAAGGAAGCCGACGGGCCGATCAAAGTGGCGCTGGTGCAGCCGGGGAAAGTCTCGGTCGAGATCCGCCACTTCATCCGCGATCCGATCGACCTGACCGCGGTGGTCCTGGCGAACTGCGGCGACAAGGCCAAGTTCTTCGGCAATCACGAGATGTTCTTCAGCCGCCAGGAACAGTGGCTGAGCAAGGCCCAAGGCGCCGCCCGTTCGCAGCAGCAGCGCTGGACCAGCGGCACCGTGCCGGAACGGCTGCGGGCGATCTCGAGCGACCTCGGCTTTTACGAGATGATGGAGCGCCGCGGCTACACCCGTGCGCAAGTCGATCGCTGCCTGGGCGACCAGGCGAAGATCGACGCTCTGGTCGGCCAGGCCCAGGCCGACAGGACGCAGTACAAGGTGAATGGGACACCCAGCTTCGTCGTCAACGGCAAGCTGCTCGAAGGCGTGCACCAGTGGTCGGACCTGCAGAAGGCGCTCGCCTCCGCGGACAAGTAGGGCGCCGACATGGGATAACCCTGTGCAAAAGGAGGGCCGCGGTGGTTACCGTGGTTTGACGGGGGCCCGGGCTGGGCTAGCCTGCACGCTGGAATTCTTGCCGGATAGGATTTTGCCATGACCGCGCTTCGCCGTATCGCTCTCACCGCCGTCGCCGCCCCGCTGGCGCTCGCCCTCGCCGCCTGCGGCTCCGACGAGCAGGCCACCGAAGGCGCGCCGAAGGGCGAGCCGATCGCCGCCGTCCCCGCCCCCGCCGGCACGAGCTGGGTCGAGACCGCCGCCGTCACCCCGGAAGACGGATACCGGATCGGCAACCCGGACGCGCCGCTCAAGCTGGTCGAATACGCCAGCCACACCTGCCCGGCCTGCGCCGCGTTCTCGACCTCGGCGGTCGCCGAGCTGGACGAGTACGTCGCGAAGGGCGTGGTCAGCTACGAGATCCGCAACCAGGTCCACAACGCGCTCGACCTGACGCTGGCGATGCTGATGCGTTGCGGCGCGCCCGAGACGTTCCACCCGCTGGCCAACCAGGTCTGGGCCAACCTCGACCAGGTGATGAACACCGCCCAGCAGAACGAAGCGGCGCTGAACCAGGCCATGCAGGCGCAGGACGCCACCCGCTTCCAGAAGATCGCCGATGCCGCCGGCTTGCTGGACTTCTTCGCAGCGCGCGGGATCAGCCGCGACCAGGCGATGCAGTGCCTGGCCGATCCGGCCAAGGGCGAGGCGATCCTGCAGCGTTCGCAGGCCCAGTCGGAGGAACTGGAAGTGACCGGCACGCCAACCTTCTTCCTCAATGGCAGCAAGCTCGAAGGAAGCAACTGGGCGGAAATCGAGCCGATCCTGCAGAACGCCGGCGCTCGCTAGGGCGCCGGGCGGAGGGGAACCCGGCGCGATGCTCTTCAGGAAGCTCAAGCTTGCGGGCTTCAAGAGCTTCGTCGAGCCCGCCGAACTGCGCATCGAGCCGGGGCTGACCGGCGTCGTCGGGCCGAACGGCTGCGGCAAGTCCAACCTGCTGGAAGCGATCCGCTGGGTGATGGGCGAAAACTCGCCCAAGTCCCTGCGGTCCGGCGGGATGGAGGACGTGATCTTCGCCGGGACCGCGCAGCGCCCGCCGCGGTCTTTCGCCGAAGTCGTGCTCGATGCGGTCGGTGCCGATGGCGAGGAGCTGCAGGTGACCCGCCGGATCGAGCGCGGGGCCGGCAGCGCATACCGGGTCAACGGACGGGACGTGCGCGCCAAGGACGTGGCGCTGGTGTTCGCCGATGCGGCCACGGGGGCGCACTCGCCGGCCCTCGTCAGCCAGGGCAAGATCGCCGCGGTGATCGCCGCCAAGCCGGCCGAGCGGCGGATGATGCTGGAAGAGGCGGCGGGCATTGCCGGCCTCCACGTCCGCCGGCGCGACGCCGAAGGCAAGCTGCGCCAGACCGAGGCCAACCTCGCCCGGCTCGAGGACCTGATGGCCGGGCTCGACAGCCAGATTTCCTCCCTTCGCCGCCAGGCCAAGCAGGCGGAGCGGTACAAGGCGCTCAGCGCCCAGATCCGCGTCGCCGAAGCGCGGCTGCTGTTCGCCCGCTGGCGCGATGCCGCCGCCGCGGCCGACGTGGCGCGGGAACAGGCCAAGGGCGCCAACGCGAAGGTCGACGCCGCCAAGCAGGCGGCGGACTCGGCGCAGAAGGCGCAGCATGCTCTCGCGGCGAAGCTTACCGAAGCACGCGACGTCCTGGCCGACCGGCGCGACGACGCCAGCGCACACGGCCACCGCATGGCGGCGCTTACCAGCCAGCTCGAGGCGGCCGAGCAGAGGCTCGCCGATCTCGACCGGCAGACGGCGCAGCTCGAGGCCGACCGCGGCGAGGCCGACCGGATGACCACCGACGCCGCCGGGGCGCTCAAGCGGCTCCAGGCCGAGCTGGAGGCGGGGGAGAAGGCGCTAGCCGCCGACGAAGCGCGGCGGCCCGAGTTCGCCGCGAAGGCCGAGGATGCGGAGCGAGCCGCGCGGGCGGCCGAGCTGGCGCTGGCGAAGGCGACCGCCGACCACGCGGGCGTCGAGGCCGAGTGGCGTGTGGCCGAGGCGGCAGTCGCGCAGGTGCAGTCGCGGCTCGACCGGCTGGCCGGCGAAGTGCGGCGGCAGGAGGAAGCGCGCGCGGCGCTGACGCAGCAAGGCGATCCCGCTGCGGCGGTTCTCGAAGCCAAGCATGCGGCGGAGGCGGCGGCGGCCAGAGTGACGCACTTGCGCGCCGATCTCGAGGCGATGCAGGCGCGCAAGGAGACGCTGGCCGAGAAGCGGGACGAGATCTCGAGCGCGCTGTCCGGCGCGCGGGCCGAACTGGCGGGCGTAGAGCGGGAGTACAACGCGCTCGTCCGGGACCGCGAGGCCCGGGCCAAGCAGGCGAGCAACCGGCATGGCCTGCCGGCGGCGCTCGACCGGGTAAAGGCGGAGCGTGGCTACGAGCGGGCGCTGGCGGCGGTGCTGGGGCGTGATGCCAAGGCCCCGCTGGGCTCGCCCGAGGCGCCCTCCGAGGGGCGGTTCTGGACAGGTTCCGAAGCCCCGACCAGGGTCCCGGACAGCCTTGCCAATCACGTGCCTTCCTGCCCGCCCGAGCTGGCTGCGCGGCTGGCGCTGGTGCACGTTGTGGACAGCGAGGACGGGCGCGCGCTCAAGCCGGGCGAGTGGCTGGTCACCAAGGCCGGGGCGCTGCGCCGGTGGGACGGGTTCATCGCGCGCGGCGAAGGCGCGGCGGAAGCGGCGCGGCTGGAGGCGGAGAACCGCCTTGCGGATCTTGAGCAGGAGCTTCCCGCTCTGAGGGCTGCCGCCGAGCAGGCCCAGAAGGCGCACGACGAGATCCAGTCGGCGCTCGGCGAACTGCAGCGCGGGCTGGTCGCCGCCGAGCGGGACGTCACGCAAGCATCGGAAGCAGAGCGCCAGGCGCTGCGCTCGCTCGACCAGGCCGAAGCCGCGCGGGAGCGGATGGCGGCGCGGATCGAGCAGATCGACGCGGCCACGAAGGACCTCTCCGAGCAGCGGGCGCAGGCGGAAACCGAGCTCAAGGCCGCGGAGAAGAAGCGCACCGCCCTGCCCGACCCGGAAAGCGGGCGCGCTTCGCTCAGCGCGGCCCAGGCCCGGCACGAGGCGGCGCGCACGGCGCTGCAGGCCGCGCTCGGCGCCCTCGCCGCGCACGACCAGGCGCTCGCGGTAGCGCGGGAGCGAACCGGAACGCAGCGCGCAGACATCAAGGGCTGGGAAATGCGCGCCGGCGATGCCGCCCGCCGCCTGGCCGACATGGAGCGCCGCTTCGAAGAGATCGCCACCGAGCGCGCGATCACCGCCGCCAAGCCCGAGGGGCTGATGCGCGAGATCGAGCAAGGCGATGCCGTGCGCGCCCGGCTGACCGAAGAGCTGGCGAAAGCCGAAGCGGCGGTCGCTTCCATCACCGAAGAGGCCAAAGCCGCCGACAAGGCGCTCGCCGATGCCAACGAGGCGCTGTCCTCCGCCCGCGAGAACCGCGCCGGCGCCGCCGCGCGCGCGGAGAACGAGGAGCAGCGGCGCGAGGAGATGGCCCGCCTATCGGGCGAGCGCTTCCAGTGCCCGCCCCCGCTGCTCACCGGCCGTTTCGAGTTCGACGGCGAGGCGGTGAAGGACTCGGCCGCCGAGAGCGAGGAAATGGACCGCCTGGTCGCCAGCCGCGAGCGGATCGGCCCGGTCAACCTCGTCGCAGCCGACGAGCTCGCCAAGCTGGAGGAAGAGCACGGCTCCAGCGCCGCCGAACAGGCCGAACTGGCCGAGGCCGTGCACCGCCTGCGCGGCTCCATCGGCAGCCTCAACCGCGAAGGGCGCGAGCGCCTGCGCGCCGCGTTCGAGGCAGTCGACGGCCACTTCCGCCGTCTGTTCACCCGCCTGTTCGAAGGCGGGCAGGCGCACCTCGCGCTGGTCGACAGCGACGATCCGCTCGACGCGGGTCTGGAGATTTTCGCCCAGCCGCCCGGCAAGCGGCTCCAGTCGCTCACCTTGCTATCGGGCGGGGAGCAGGCGCTGACGGCGATCGCGCTGATCTTCGCCTTGTTCCTCACCAACCCCGCACCGATCTGCGTGCTCGACGAAGTCGACGCGCCGCTCGACGACGCCAATATCGACCGCTTCTGCGACCTGCTCGACGCGATGGTGAAGGAAACCCAGACCCGCTACCTGATCGTCACCCACAACGCCGTGACGATGAGCCGGATGCACCGCCTGTTCGGCGTGACGATGGTCGAGAAAGGCGTCAGCCGCCTGGTCAGCGTCGATCTCGGCGGCGCGGAGGAACTGCTGGCCGCCGAGTGATGCAGGGTTGAAAAGATCCTCCCCTGCAAGGGGAGGTGGCAGCCCGCAGGGCTGACGGAGGGGTGTACCCGCTAGCGGCGACACCCCTCCACCACCCGCTTCGCGGGCGGTCCCCCTCCCCTTACAGGGGGGGACTGGTTCGCATCAGCCTCAGCGGCGGACGTCGCCTTCGCGCTTGATGAAGCCGAAGTAGGCGGCGCCGGCGGCGAGGATCACGTGGAGCCAGATGTCGTGGCCGTAGAGCGGGACCAGCCCGAAGGTGGTCCACAGGCGCGCGGCCGGGATCAGGCCCATGATCACGAACAGCGAGTAGATGATCGCGGTCGCCTTGGCATAGCCGCGGGCGGCACCGAGGCTGCGGGCGGCGAGCAGGCCCCAGAGGCCGAAAGCAATGTGCACGAGGTTGTGCAGCAGGTTCACCGGGAACAGGCCGAGTTCGAGGCCGAGGCCGGCCTCCATCGTCACGTCGGGATGGGTGTGCGGCTCAACAAACAGGAAGCCGCCAATACCGATCAGGAGGAACAGGATACCCCAGATCATCGCAAATCTTTGGACAGTCATGCCACTCTCCTCGATGCCAGACGGCAGCCCCCTCCGGACAGGAGCCTCGACCGTGAGCTATCCCCAGGCGAACGACGCAAGCAGGATCGGGTTCCTGAACCGTTGTTCAGTCAGAGCTCCAGGTACATCACCAGTGCATCGACATACTCGCCTTCGGGAAGCCGGAACGCGCCGGGCAGGCGGCCGACGATGCCGAAGCCGAGCGAGGACCACAACCTCACGGCCCGCTCGTTCGTGCCGACCACGAAGTTGAACTGCATCGCCCGAAATCCCCGCTCCCGCGCATGGACCAGCGAATGCTCGGCCATCCGGCGCGCCACGCCCCGCCCGCGGGCGGCTTCGCCGGTCATGTAGCCGCAGTTGCAGACGTGCGCTCCGCCCCCGGCCTGGTTCGCCCGCATGTAGTAAGTGCCCACCACCGCGCCGTCGTGCTCGGCGACGAAGGTCTCCTTCTCGGCGGACGTCCAGTAGGCCAGCGCATCGGCTTCGCTCATGTCGCCGTCCAGCGCATAAGTGCGCCCTTCCCGGATCACCGGCATGACGATGCGGAGGATCGCCTCCGCGTCGCCGGGTCCGGCTGGTCGTATGATCATGCTGGAACGGCGAACCAGATCACGTGCTTCGCGCCCTTGCCGTTGCTGCGGGCCCGCACCCTCACCTCGTCGACCGTGAACCCGGCCTTGTGCAGCCGCTTGGCGAACACCGGGTCCGGTCCGGCGGACCAGACTGCCAGAACGCCGCCGGGCCGCAGCGCCACCTTGGCGGCGGCGAGGCCGGCCATCGAGTACAGCCGGTCATTGGCCTGGCGCACCAGCCCGTCCGGGCCGTTGTCGACGTCGAGCAGGATGGCATCGTACTTGCCGCGCGTCTTGGCGATCACCGCCACGACGTCGCTTTCGACCACTTCGACACGGGGATCATCGAGGCAACCCGCGGTCAGCCGCTCCATCGGCTCCCTGGCCCAGGCGAGAATCTCCGGCACGAGCTCGGCGACCGTCACCCGCCCATCCGCGCCGAGCGCCCCGAGAGCGGCCCGCAAGGTAAAGCCCATCCCGTATCCGCCGATTAGCAGATGCGGCGCCGCGCGGCCCTGCAGCCGCTCGCAAGTCATCGCCGCGAGCGCCTCTTCCGATCCGCTCATGCGGCTGTTCATCAGCTCGTTGCGGTCGAGCACGATCATGAAATCGTCCCCGCGCCGGAACAGCTTCAGCTCCTCGCCATCCGGCGCACGCGCTACGCCGAGCAACTCCATGGGTTTCATTGCGAGGTCTGCTCCCGATTGGTGCGCCGGCCGTTAGGGCACGCGGCTTCTTGCGGTCCAGCTAATCCAGCACCAGACGCGGGCCGGTCGCCCCGGCCGCGCCCATCCGATCGTCGCGGTTGTAGAGCTGGCACTTGTGCAGGCTCAGGCAGCCGCAGCCGATGCACTCGTCCAGCTTGGCGCGAGTGCGGGTCATCAGGTTGATCTTCTGGTCGATCTGCTCACGCATCGAATGGCTGATCCGCTGCCAGTCCCGCACCGTGGGGGTGCGCCCTTCGGGCAAAGTGGCAAGCTCCCGCTCGATCTCCGAGAGCGCCAGGCCGAGCCGCTGGGCAATGAGGATGAAGCTGACCCGGCGAATGTCCGATCGCAGGAAGCGGCGCTGGTTGCCGCTGGTGCGGACCGAGTGGATCAGCCCCTTTTCCTCGTAGAAGCGGACCGCCGAAACGGCCACGCCGGTTCGGGCTGCAAGCGTCCCGATCGATATCACGTCGTCCTTGGTGATCGTCGCCATCGTCCCCACCCGCGCCAGATCGTCCTTGATCTCAAGTTACCTTGAGGTCGCATGATGAGCAAGCACGATGATTCGCCCCGCTCCCGAACGGGACAGGTCGCGTGCCGTCGTGGAACCGAGAATGAACGAAAGGGACATCATGACCCGAGGTACGCTAGAACATGCCAACCTTACGGTGAGCGACATCGAACGCTCCTCCGCCCTGTTCCAGAAGCTGCTCGGCTGGCACGAACGATGGCGCGGCGAAGCGAAGAACGGCGGGGAGACGATCCATGTCGGCGACGAAAGAACCTATCTCGCGCTCTATACCGATCGCCAGCCGTACGAGCCCTTCGGCAGGAGCGTGCCGCTCAACCATCTGGGCCTGCTGGTCGACGATCTCGATGCAGCCGAGAAGATCGTTCTCGAGGCCGGGCTGGAGACCTTCAACCACGCGGACTACTCGCCGGGGCGGCGGTTCTATTTCTTCGACTGGGACGGGCTCGAGTTCGAGATCGTGAGCTATGCCTGACGCAAGTCAGGCGTTGCCCACGACGAAGCAGCCCGCCGCCACCAGCAGCCCGAGGTAGCGGTTCGAGCGGAAGCGCTGCAGCGGGTTGTCGGGATCGCCGGGATCGAGCGTGAGCGCCTGCCACGCGAGATGCGCGGCGGCCGGGAGAAGAGCGATAAGCGCCAGCCAGTCCTCCCGCAGCAGCCAGAACGCCAGGCCCCACAGCGCGAGTGCAAGGGCGTAGAAGGCAGTCACCCCCGCCTTGACGCTGTCCCCGAGGCGGAGCGCGCTGGAGCGGATGCCGACCAGTGCATCGTCCTCCCGGTCCTGCAGCGCGTAGATCGTGTCGTAGCCGATGCACCAGAAGATCGCGCCGCCGTAGAGCGCAAGCATGACCTCCAGGTGATCGAGCCGCAGCGCCGTCCAGCCGACCAGCGCGCCCCAGGTGAAGACCAGGCCCAGCCAGAGCTGCGGCCACCAGGTGACCCGCTTCATGAAGGGATAGATCGCCACCAGCACGAGGCTGGCGATAGACACGAGCTGCGCTTGCCAGCGCAGTTGCAGCAGCACGACAAGGCCCACGGCGCACAGCACCAGCAGCCAGATCCAGGAGGCCTTTGCGCTGACCCGGCCGCTGGCGACCGGACGGGCCGCGGTGCGCGCCACGCGCCTGTCGAGATCGGCGTCGACGATATCGTTGTACACGCAGCCCGCCCCGCGCATGGCGATGGCGCCGAGCAGCAGCCAGGCGAACAGCTCCCACTGCGGCCCCGCACCGGCGAGCCAGAGGCCCCAGGCGCAAGGCCAGAACAGCAGCCACCAGCCGATCGGGCGGTCGAACCGGGCGAGCAGCGCGTAATCCCGCAACGGCTGCGGCAAGCGGCCGACGAGCCCGCGGTGCTCGCTGTCGGGGGTGATGTCGGTTGCGATCATGGCGCATGCCTAGCGGCCCGGCGCCATTTCGTCATCCCGGACTTGATCCGGGATCGCTGGCCGCTAGGTCGGATCGATGAGGCCAGCGATCCCCGCGTGCGCGGGGGTGACGACGACGATTGGAGAACAGATGCCCGCCACTCCCGCTTGGCCGCCACGCAGCGCCCCGCGGCTGTTCGTGCCCGGATCGTTGACCCAGGGCGCCGCTGTGAGCGTCGAGGGCAACCAGGCGCACTATCTGGCGAAAGTCATGCGCGTCGCGGAAGGCGACGCGGTGGTGCTCTGCGACGACATGACCGGGGAATGGGCGGCGCGGGTCGTTTCCGCCGGCAAGCGCGAGGTCGTGCTCGAGCCAGCCGAGAAGCTGCGGGAGCGAGAGGAGGTGCCGGACTTCTGGCTTTGCCCGGCGCTGCTGAAGAAGGACCGCTTCGATCTGGTGCTGGAGAAGGCCACCGAACTGGGGGTGCGTAGCATTCGCCCGCTGGTCACCCGGCGCTGCGTGGCCGACAAGCTCAATCTGGAGCGGGCGCGCGCGGTGGTGACCGAGGCGGCCGAGCAATGCGCGCGCACCGCGCTGCCGGAACTGGCTGCACCGGTGAAGCTCGACACGCTGCTGGCAGACTGGCCCGAAGGCCGCGTGCTGTTCTTCGCGGACGAGCTCGGCGGCGCTCCGGCGGCCGAGGCGTTCGCCGCGCATGCCGGGCCGGCGGCGCTGCTGGTCGGCCCCGAAGGCGGATTCGACGATGCCGAACGCGCGGCGATCCGCGCCCACCCGGTCGCCCGCGCAATCACCCTCGGACCACGGATCCTGCGCGGCGAAACCGCCGCGATCGCCGGCTGCGCGTTGTGGATGTCCAGTTCCGGGGACTGGCGCAATTAAGGCTGGCGCGTCGCCGCATCCCGCACTAACGGCGCAATCATGAGCACGCGCAAGGCGTCGACGGGGGAAGAGCCGCGGATCGAAAGCCGTGCGCAGCTCATCGCCCCATTGGAAGGGGGCGCGAAGCCGCCGGCCGACTGGCGCATCGGCACCGAGCACGAAAAGCTCGTCTTCAAGACCGAAGACCACCGCGCCCCGTCTTACGACGAAGACGGCGGTATCCGCGATATCCTGTTGCAAATGCAGGAGTTCGGCTGGCAGCCGGTCGAGGAGAACGGCAAAGTCATCGCGATGGCGGGCGCCGACGGAACGGTAAGCCTGGAGCCTGCCGGACAACTCGAACTCTCCGGCGCGCCTCTCTTGGACCTGCACGGCACCTGCGCGGAAACCGGCCGGCACCTGCAGCAGGTCAAAGCCGTCGGCGAGAAGTGCGGCGTCGGCTTCCTCGGCCTGGGCATGTGGCCGGACAAGACCCGCGACGTGCTGCCGATCATGCCGAAGGGCCGCTACGAGATCATGCTGCGGCACATGCCGCGGGTGGGCTCGCTCGGGCTCGACATGATGCTGCGCACCTGCACGATCCAGGTGAACCTCGATTACTGTTCCGAAGCGAACATGGCGAAGAAGTTCCGCGTCGGCTTGGCTCTCCAGCCGCTGGCGACGGCGCTGTTCGCCAACTCGCCGTTCACCGAAGGCAAGCCGAACGGCTTCCTTTCCTACCGCAGCCACATCTGGTCCGATACCGATCCGCATCGTACCGGCATGCTGCCGTTCGTGTTCGAGGACGGGTTCGGGTACGAGCGCTATGTCGACTACATGCTCGACGTGCCGATGTATTTCGTCTTCCGCGAAGGGCGGTACATCGATGCCGCCGGGCAGAGCTTCCGCGATTTCATGCGCGGCGAACTCCCTGCCCTCCCCGGCGAGCTGCCGACCGAGAGCGACTGGATCGACCACCTCTCGACCGCCTTCCCCGAAGTCCGGCTGAAGAGTTTCCTGGAGATGCGTGGGGCCGACGGCGGCCCCTGGAACCGCATCTGCGCCCTCCCGGCGCTCTGGGTCGGGCTGCTTTACGACCAGACCGCGCTCGATGCCGCATGGGACCTGGTCAAGGACTGGTCGATGGAAGAGCGCGAGGCGCTGCGCGACGCCGTGCCGAAGCTGGCGCTCGACGCGCCGATCCCCGGCGGAGGGACCCTGCGCGACCTCGCCCGCGTGGCGCTGCCGATCGCGCGCGGCGGCCTTTCGGCGCGGGCGCGGCTGAACGAGGCCGGCGACAACGAGACCGGCTTCCTCGAACCGCTCGAGGAGATCGTCGAAAGCGGCAAAGTCCCCGCCCAGCGCCTGCTGGACAAGTTCCACGGCCAGTGGGGCGGCGACATCACCCGGGTCTACGAAGAAAGCTTCTGAGCTACTCCGCCGGCTGCACCGCCACGCAGCGCGGGCGGGCGCGGGAGAGCAGGCGGGCGAGCGGCGCCGTGATCGCGCCGTGCCGCTGCATCCAGGCGTGGTATTCGCGGTACTTCGCGTCCTCGCCCAGCAGGTGCGTTTCCTCCGTCCTGGCGCGCCAGTAGTAGATCGCGCTGACGCAGGCGAGGAACGTCGTATTGCGTACCATGTCCACCATCGAGCCGCTGGTGACCATGAAGGGCAGGACGGAGCACCACCAGAACAGGTTCTTGGACAAGTACGCCGGGTGCCGCGTGAAGCGGTACGGCCCGTTCGTCAGGACGCCGCGGTAGGTGAGGTTGGAGAAGCGGATGCCGAACGCGACCGTGGCCCAGGCGTAGACGGCGGTGAGGAACACCAGCCAGGCGGCCCAGATCCACAGCAGCACCTCATGCCCCGCGAACCAGTGGCCCCAGCCGGCCGTGGCGTACTCGTATTGGATCACCCCGCCCTGCCCCATGAAGGCGTAGACGAACGGCGGGTAGCAGATCAGCGCCGCCACCCAGCCGCCTAGGAACGGATTGCCGCTGCGGATATGAGCGTCGAGCGGGCGCAGCGTGAGAAGGTAGCCGACGGTGCCGATCTGCACGTCGATCACGAACAGAAGTTCGAACAAGCCCACGCCGACCCGCACCGGATCCTGCGCGATCGCGCTCCAGTCCGCTTCCACGACGGCTGCAAAGCCCGCCGGGAGCGCGGAGATCATGAACGCGCCGAAGAAGCCCTTGATCAGCCACGCGCGCCAATGCTTCTTCACCTCCTCACCGTCCCAGCCCTCGCGGCCGAGCAGCATCGCACCGAAGTGCCAGGCGTGGTCGCGCGGCTCCACCAGCACGCGGTCCAGCCACAGGACATAGGGCACCGACAGCACGAACAGCGGCACGGCGGCCCAGCCGATTACGTTCATCGCGAAGAGGTACTGCCCGTCCCAGTACCAGCGGCCGAGGCAGTAGAGGAAACCGATGATCGCCCAGGTCGCCCACAGACCGGCCAGCTTCGTCAGCGATTCCGGCAGCGCCGCGGCGAGCGGGCGCTTGCGGCTCCAGTCGATCCCGGTGCTGGGACTGCGGTGCACTTTCTCCACCAACACCGACCACGACGCCATCGCCAGGCCGGTGAGGATCATCGCCATGAGCGCCGAATGCGGCCCGGACAGCCGCGCACGCGGGCCCGCCAGGTCGAGCCCCTCGGAAAGCTCCGGCCAGCTGCGGCAAACCGCGATCCAGCCGAGCAGCGCGGCGAGGCCGACCAGGCCGACCCACGGCGAAACGTCGCTGGCGGGCGGGCTGCCCGGGCGGGAGAAAGGCGCGCTCATCGGGCCCGCGTTAGGCGAAAAGGGTTAAAGGGCGGGTAACGGGAGGCGTAGCCCGCAAACCGCCGTGCCCGTTCATCCTTCGACAAGCTCAGGACGAACGGATCGGGGGTGGCTCTACCAAATTCGTGTCGCCTGATCCCTAGCGCCCACCTCCGTTCGTGGTGAGCCTGTCGAACCACGACTGGCACGCTCCACCCGTTCAGGTCCGAACCTTACCGGAACGCCGTGATCTTGCCGTCGTCGGACAGGATGTAGAGCGTCTGGTTGGCGGCGATCGGCGGGAGCGAAACGCCGGAGGAGAGCTGGGTCAGCTCGCTCGCCGCGCCGCTGGTCACGTCCACCGAAAGGACCCTGCCGCGCGAGTTAGCGATCCACAGCTTGTTGCCGGCGAGCACCGGGCCCGTCCAAAACACCGGGTCGGAGCGCTTCTCTTCGTTGCGGTAGCGTTCGAGCTGGGTGACCCAGCGGACGCGCCCGGTCGAGCGGGCGATCGCCAGGATGCGGGCGTCGTCGGTCAGGGTGAAGATCCACTCGCCGGCCACCGCAGGGGTGGAGATGCCGGCTAGCGTCAGTTCCCAGATGCGCTGCCCGGTGACGAGTTCGTAGGCCGCCATGCGGCCGCCCTGACCGAGCGCGTAGACCCGGCCGCCGTCGATGATCGGATCGGCGTCGACGTCGGTCAGCGTGCTCACCGAAGTGGAGATCGAAGTCCGCGCCAAGGCGTCCGACCACAGCACGCGGCCGTTCTCGTAGCGATAGGCGACCAGTTCGCCCGACGAGTATCCCGCGATCACCGTGCCCTGCCCGGCGGCCGGCGTGGCGACGCCGAACACCCCGGCCTCGCCGGACCCGGCGGCGTCCTGCCAGATGATCCGCCCGTCCGTGAGGTCGAGCGCGAAAATCTGGTTGTCCATCGTCATCGCGTAGACCGCGTTGAAAGCGACCGTCGGCGCGCCGCGCAGCGGGCCGGAGGGCTTCACGCGCCACAGCTCCGCACCGGTGTTGGCATCCAGCGCGACGACGTCGCCGGAGCCGCTGGTGGCGTAGACTTTCCCTTCGAAGTAGCTTGCCCCGCCGCCGAAGCTGGAAGCGCGCAGATCCTTCTCGAGCGCGAGCTGATAAGCCCACCGCTTCGCGCCGGTAGCGGCGTCGAATGCGTTCACGCTGCCATTGGTGTCGACCGCGTAGAGCATGCCGTTGCCGATCACCGGCGCCGCCGCGAGGCGTTCCCGCTTGCTGGTGCCCTGGATCGAAGCGGTCCAGGCGCGCACGGGGGCGGCGCTCAGCGCTGCGTGCCCGGCGCTCTTGGACGCATTGCCGCCGGCCTGGGCCCATTCGGCGTTCACCTGCGGAGGCGGCAGCACGACGGCGACGCCGGCGAGCGACGGATCGGCCGAGACTTCGGTGGCGATGTTCGACAGGATCGGCGTGCGGTTGCCGACGGTCGGCGTCTTGGGCTTGTCGCTCCCGCCGAGAATGCCGCAACCGGCGAGCAGCGCCGATGAGGCGCAGACGAGCGCGGCGCGGCGCAGGAGGTTCGGAAAGGCAGTACCGCTCATCTGTTCATCCATCATTGCGCGGCGGCTTCGCCGCCAGCGGTTTCCGCGATTGCCTGGTCGATATCGACCACCGCGTCGTAGCCGAGCATGCCGGCCATCTGCCGCGTGCGCGAACGCAAGGTCTGCGGCACGTCCTCGTCCTTGGCGATCGAGGCGAACAGCGGGCCGGCGAGGTCGTTCTTGCCCTGCTTGAGATAGGCCATCGCCAGCAGCTCGCCGGCGCTGCCGAACCAGGGCGTGCCCGGCGTGGCGAGCGGCTTCAGCCGGTCGATCACCTGCTGCGGCTCCATGCTGTCGAACGTGGCGGCCACGGCGCGGATCGCAGCCAGTTCGCGGTAGGCGGCAGGAGCATCGTCGTCGTCGGCCACGGCGAACAGCATCTTCGCCCCGTCGGCTGCTTTGCCCTGCTCGATCAGGATCCCGGCGCGCAGCATGGCTGCGCCGGCCGCCGCTGCGGGGGCGCCGTCCTCGGCGATCGCCGCGAGTTCCTTGTCGGCGGTGTCGCGGTTGCCGGCCTCGAGCTGGTCGAGCGCGGTGACGAGCTCTTCCGATCCCGTCTCCAGCTTTCCTTCCTGGCTCGCGTCCCACCACAGCCAGGCACCGAACGCCGCCAGCAGCAGGATGAGCCCGCCGATGATCAGCTTCCCGTAAGTCTGGGCGATATGCGCCGCCCGATCCTGGCGGACGGCTTCGTCCACCTCGCGCAGCAGCATGTCCTGCTCGGCCACCTTGCGGGAGGCGAGCTTGTCGGCGCGGTTCTGATCGGTTGTCGTTGGAAGGGCCACTGCGGCTTTCTCGAAAGGCTGTTGTTGGAAGTGCGGCGGCTGTTTAGGGTCCGTACTCTGTGCTGGCAATTACCGATTGGCCTGTGTCCCCCGCGAGGTGAACGGCTACTTAAGGCGCCTTGCGCCCCATCAGGCCCCAATAGAGCGCCTTGTAGCGCTCGATCATCGTCGTCTCGTCATACTCCTTGCGCGCCAGTGTGCGGTTCGCGGCGCCCACGCGCTCGCGCAGCGCGGCGTCGCCGGCGAGCCGCTCCAGCGCGGCGCCGAGGTCCCGTTCGTCGCTGCCGGGCGCGACGAACTCGCGGTTCTCCTCGGCGACCATGGCCGCCACGTCGCCGACCGCCGGTGAGACGATCGGCACCCCAGCCGCCATGGCCTCGATCACCGAGATCGGGAACTGCTCGCTGGTGGAGGACAAGGCGAAGATGTCGAACAGGCCCACCAGATCCTGCGGCCGGGCCACGAAGCCCGGCAGGTGCACGCGGTGCTCGATGCGCAGCCGCTCGGCCTCCGCGACGATCGCCGCCCGCTCCGGCCCTTCGCCGGCGATCACCAGATGCCAATCCTCCGGCAGGCGGGAGAATGCCCGGACCAGCCGGGGCAGGTCCTTGACCTTGCGCAGCCCGGCCAGCGTGCCGACCCACTTCTCGCCCTTACGCTTGACCAGGCTCGGCAAGGCGTCGGCCCGCGGCTTCTTCGCATAGGCGCGCGTATCCACGCCGTTGGGGATCCGCCGCACGCGGGTGTGGGGCTGCTGCCACGCCTCCAGCGCGATGCGCTGGAGCAGGCGCGAGGGCACGACCAGCGCGGACGTGCGGCCGAGCGCGATGCGGCGGTAGAAGTTGCGCCCCGCCTTCAGGCGCAAGGCTTCGTCTTCGTTGAAGCCGTCTTCGTGATGGACCAGCGGCGGCAGGCGGTAGACGTCGGCGAACAGGGTATGCGCCATCACCGCGTCCATGGCGCCCCAGTTGTAGGTGCAGATCAGGTCATAACCGGCCATCGCGGCGGCGATGCTCTTGAGCCTGCCCGGCAGCGGCTTGCCCTTGAGCGAGGGGAACTTCGGCCAGGCGACCTTGCGCTTCGGATCGAGCAGAGCGGCCGCCCCGCGGCGGTCCGGATCGCCCGAGACGATCGCGTGCTCGGTCCCCGCCCCGAAGGCGTTGATCAGGCGGACGCAGCGAACTTCCTTCCCGCCCGGATCGAACGTGGAATGAAGGTGCAGGATACGCGGCACCTGGTTCGGTTTGCGGCTCATGCGACCTCCGCCAGGAGTTGCGCGATCGCGCGCCGTGCTTCGGGTTCGCCGAGCGTCGGCGCGTGTCCGACGCGGGCGACGGTGGCCGCGCTAAGCCCGGGCACTTCGGCCTGCATCCGGCGCACGGTGTCGGCGGACAGCAAGTCCGACAGTTCGCCCCGCAGGACCAGCGACGGCATCCCGCCGAGCGCGCGGAAGGCGGGCCACAAGTCGGCCGGCGGGACCTCCGGCACGGCATTGAGCGGCTCTGCGATCTTCATGTCATAGTCGAACACGATGCGGCCGTTGCCGCCGACGACCATCGCGCGTTTGGCGAAGTCCAGCCATTCGGAAATCTGGTAGTCGGGGTGCGCGGCGCCCGCCATCTCCCGCAGGGCACGCGCGGCGTGCATCCAAGTTTCGAAGCTGCCGCCCTGCCCCACGTATTCGCGGATCCGGGCCACGCCCGCCGGCTCGATCTGCGGGCCGATGTCGTTGAGCACCACTCCGGCGAGCGGCCAGGCCTGTGTGGCGGCCAGGGTCACCGCGATCAGCCCGCCCATCGAAGTGCCGATGGCCACGACCGGGCCGCAATCGAGCTGGCGCAGCAGCCCCAGCACGTCGGCCACGTATGTATCGAGCCGGTAGCTGGCCGCATCGCGCGCATATTCGCTCTGCCCGCGGCCGCGCATCTCCGGCACGATCATCCGCCATTCGCCGGCGAACGCCTCGGCCAGCGCCTCGAAGTCACGCGCGTTGCGGGTCAGCCCATGCAGGCACAGCAATGGCGGCCTATCCTGCCTTCCGGCAGCGGCGGGATAGTCGCGGTAGTGGAGCGTGAGACCGTCCTCGCTCTCCCACTCGCCTTCGGAAAAGGCCGGTGCGGCCATGCTGGTATGCGCCCCTCAGTTTGGCCCGCGCCTTGCGCCGGGCCGGTCCGATGCCCACTAATGCCAGATGCGCGCCGAACCGCAAGCTGCCCCCTATCGCCCCGATCCGCAGATCGGAGCTCTCGCCGATTGGCTCGGAGATGCCGTCGATCCGGCCGACTTTCCCGACCATCGGCTGCGCTTCCGCAACAGCCGCTGGGACAAGGCCGTCGGGCTCGGCAGCCTGTCCGACGAGCAGTGGATCGCCCACTTCGGCAAGTTCGCGCCCCTGCCGGACAACCTGCCCCGGCCCCTGGCGCTGCGCTATCACGGGCACCAGTTCCGGGTGTACAACCCGGAGATCGGCGACGGGCGCGGGTTCACCTTCGCACAGCTGCGTGACGGCCCCGGCCGCCTGCTCGACCTCGGCACGAAGGGCAGCGGCCTGACGCCGTACAGCCGAACGGCCGACGGGCGCCTAACGCTGAAAGGCGCGGTGCGGGAGATCCTGGCTACGGAGATGCTCGAGGCGCTCGGCGTCTATACCTCCAAGACCTTCTCGGTCATCGAAACCGGAGAGGAGCTTCAGCGGGGGGACGAGCCTTCCCCGACCCGCTCGGCCGTGCTCGTCCGGCTCAGCCACTCGCACATCCGCATAGGCACCTTTCAGCGGCTCGCAGCCTACGAAGAGGACGATCACCTGCACGCGCTGGTCGATTACTGCCTGGCGCAGTTCCCAGGTCCCCTGCCGCCCGAGGACGCTCCCGGCCGGGAGCAGCCGGCGGCGATCCTGATGCACCAGGCGGTCGAGCGCCTCGCCGACCTGGCCGCGAGCTACATGGCGGCGGGCTTCGTCCACGGCGTGCTCAACACCGACAACATGAACGTGACCGGGGAAAGCTTCGACTACGGCCCCTGGCGCTGGCTTCCGCGGTGGGAGCCGGGGTTCACGGCGGCCTATTTCGATCATTCGGGCCTTTATGCCTTCGGCCGACAGCCGGAGGCGATCCACTGGAACCTCGGGCAACTGGCGATGGCCTTGCGGCGGATCTGCGAGGCCGAACCGCTGGTGGCGGCATTCAACCGCTTCGGCGAATGCTACACGGAGGCGATGCGGCGCCGCTTCTGCTGGCGCCTCGGCGTGGGCAGCCAGGGCAGCGAAGCGGACAGCGCCCTGATCGCCGCCGCCGAGAAGACCATGCGCGAAGGCGAGATCGGGCCGGACGAGTTCTTCTTCCGCCACCGCGGCGGGCGGGATGTGCAGGGCGCGCTGGCCGAAGCGTTCGGCGGGTACAAACCGGTGGCGGACGATCACCCTTACTGGTTCGATCCCGCACCCCAGGCCATGCTGATCGACGAAGTCGAAGCGATCTGGTCGGCCATCGCCGAGCGCGACGACTGGCAGCCGCTGGAGGACAAGGTCGCGGCGCTCCGCCGCATGGGCGAGGCGCTCGGCGAACCGCCCGTGCCGGCCGGGCACCTGGCTGCGGATGCAGTTGCCTGACGGGGTGGCTTGGTTGACCGCCAGCCGCTATCAGGCAAGGAAGTCTCCCTTGAAACCATCGGAATTCCCCGAACCTTGAGCGAAAACACCATCATCTCGTTCGAGCCGGCCACGGGCGCCGAGCTCTGGCGCGGCGAAGTCGGCGACGTGGACGCCGCGGTGGAGCGCGCGCGCCGTGCCTGGCCGGCCTGGGCCGCCCTGCCCCTGGCCACCCGCATCGAACTCGTCCGCCGCTTCGCCAACGAAGTGCGCAAGGAGCAGGATGCTTTCGCCGAGCTGATCGCGCGCGAGACCGGCAAGCCGCTGTGGGAATCGCGCACCGAAGTCGAAGCCGTGATCGCCAAAGTCGAGATCTCGGTCCGCGCCTACGCCGAGCGGACAGGGCAGCGGAAGCTCGACAGCGCGCTGCAGGGCACTGCGGCGCTGCGCCACAAGCCGCATGGCGTGATGGCGGTGCTGGGGCCCTACAACTTCCCCGCCCACCTGCCCAACGGCCACATCGTCCCCGCGCTGATCGCGGGCAATGCGGTGATCCTCAAGCCCAGCGAGAAGACTCCGGCGGTCGGCGCGTTCCTGGTGTCGCTGTTCGGCCGCGCGGGGATTGGCGAAGACGTGGTCCAGGTGCTGATCGGCGGACCGGACGAAGGCAAGGCGCTGGTTGCCCATCCCGGCGTCGACGGGGTGCTGTTCACCGGCTCCGCCCAAGCCGGCATCGCCATCAACCGCAAGCTGGCGGCAGAGCCGGGCAAGATCGTGGCGCTGGAGATGGGCGGCAACAACCCGATCGTGGTTTGGGACACCCCGAAGATCCACGACGCGGCGGTGCTGATCGTGCAATCGGCCTTCACCACGGCCGGCCAGCGCTGCACGGCGGCGCGGCGGCTGATCGTCAAGGCCGGCTTCTACGACCAGGTGGTCGAGGAGGTGAAGCGGCTAACCGACCGGATCATCGTCGGCGCGCCGTTCGACGATCCCGCCCCGTTCATGGGTCCGGTGATCGACGGCCGCGCCGCCGACCAGCTGACCGAAAGCTTCCTCTACCTGCTGTCCAACGGCGGCAAGGCGATCAGCCACATGCGCCGGCCCCTTGGCGACCTGCCGTTCGTCACCCCCGGCCTGATCGACACCACGGCGATGGCCGAACGGCCTGACGTGGAGCTGTTCGGACCGCTGCTGCAGGTGATCAGGGTGGAGGAGTTCGACGAGGCGATCGCCGAGGCCAACAACACCCGCTTCGGCCTCGCCGCATCGCTGATCGGCGGCAACTCGCAGGAATACAACCGCTTCTGGGCCAACATCCGCGCCGGGATCGTCAACTGGAACCGCCCGACCAACGGCGCCAGCTCGGCCGCGCCGTTCGGCGGCGTCGGACTTTCCGGCAACCACCGCCCGGCCGCCTTCTACGCCGCCGACTACTGCGCCTATCCCGTCGCCAGCACCGAGATGGAGCAACCGCGCGCCAGCGTCGGCGTCGGCTTCAAGGTCTGAGCCTCGGCTGGCTGCCCCCTGTACTCGTCACCCTGAACTTGTTTCAGGATCCATCGGGGCGCTAGAACGGGTATCGCATTGGGGTGCGGCGGCGCAGTTGTGCGCCTGCGAGAACGCCGAGCCAGGCGGAGCCATGGATGCTGAACCAAGTCAGCATGACGATGTTGTGACTGGCGGTCGTGAGTCTACTGGCGTTGGTGAGTCTTCAGCTCCGGCCCCTACTCGTCACCCTGAACTTGTTTCAGGGTCCATTTCGCCTCGTGCGTGGAGCATGCAGTCGCATGCGGCGGCGCGGTCATGCCCTCCGCCGAGCCAGGCGGAGCCATGGATGCTGAACCGAGTTCAGCATGACGAAGTTGTGACTGGCGGTCGTGAGTCTACTGGCGTTCGTGAGTCTTCAGCTCCGGCCCCTACTCGTCACCCTGAACTTGTTTCAGGGTCCATTTCGCCTCCTGCGTGGAGCATGCAGTGGCATGCGGCGGCGCGGTCGTGCCCTCTGCCGGTGCCGAGCCAGGCGGAGCCATGGATGCCGAATGGAAACGCACCGTCTCAGACTGCCTTCCCGTTCGTCCTTACCACGAACGGCGTCTGGCTCGGATCACCCCCCGTGGGTGACGAGGTCGACCGAGGTGCCGCCGCCGGGCAGGCGGCGGGCGTAGACGATGAAGCTTTGCGATCCTTTGGTGCCGCCGAGCACATTGTCCTCGCCGTCGAGCACGTGCTGGGCGGAGAAGCCGGCGGTGCTGGCCCGCGTGTAGTAGAAGTCGATGATTTCCGGCAGCGGGACCGGGGTGGTGAAGTTGACCACCCGCAAGGCGCAATCGCCCTCGTCCGTGCCGGCGGCTTCCTGCACCGCGCCGCGCGGGTAGACCGGGAAGGCCGCGGGCAGCTTCGCCGCCCATTCGGCGGTGTAGCGCGCCCGCGCCGCGCAATCGCCCTTGTTGCCGGGCGAGGCGGCCGCGCGCGCGGCGACGGTCAGCGCAGAATGGGCCGGCAGGGCGCCCGAAACCTCCCGGGCGCGCGGTGCCTTGCGCATGGCGCCGGGCCCGCCGACGAACTTCAGCGCATCGGCACGGGCGGCGGCGAGCGCCTGGGGCGAACGGTCCATGGTCGGAAGCGAGCCGTTCTCGGAGCCTACCGAAGCCGCGTTGCCGGCGCGGTTCTGGCCGACGAGATCCGGATCGATCATGATCTGCTCGCCCAGCGCGTCGCCCATCGCCGGATCGTCTTCGGCCACTGCGGCGGGTTCTTGCTCGTCGCGGCCGCACCCGGCCAGCAGCAGGAGCGGCGACAGCAGGAGTATCGACTTGCGCACCATGTCAGGCTTCCCCGTTTTCCGGCTTCGTTGCCGCTGCATAGCGCCTCGCAGGGGAATTGGGTTGCCGAACAGGGTTAAATCACGGGGCCGTGCCGAAACGGGTCAGATCGCGTGATCCCGATCGCAAAGGAAAAGGCGCCCGGCGGAACTCCGCCGGGCGCCTCGTGCGGCCTGTTATGGCTAACGAGCCGCTACTTCGGCCGCGCCCAAAGGGGGAAAAGCGCGGCCGAAGCTGTCGGGCTCAGCGGCAGCTGGTGCCCTGAGCGACCTTCTTGCCCAGAAGCGCGCCGGCAGCGGCGCCGATCACGGTGCCGAGGGTCCGGTCGCCGCGGCTGTCGACTTCGCGGCCGATGATCGCACCGGCGGCGGCGCCGATGATGAGGCCGGTGGTGCCGTCCTTCTTCTGGCAGTAGTAGCGGCCGTCGTTACCGCGCCAGGTGCGTGTGTTGCGGCGGATCGGCTCGGCATAAGAGCTGCGGCCATAATAGCCGTCGCGGTCATAGCGGCCATCGCGGTCGTAGCGGCCGTCCCGGTCGTAACGGCCGTCGCGGTCGTAGCGATCATAGCGGTCGTAACGATCGTAGCGGCGGTTCTGCTGCCAGGTTTCCTCGGTCGGCGCGGCGCCATAGCCCGAAGGCGTGAACTCGACCGCGGAGGCGGGGAGAGCGGTAACGGCCATGCCAGCAGCGGCGACGGCCAGGGCGGACCTCTTGATAATGGTGTTCATCAGCTCAACTCCTGTTCGGCTGTGATTTCGATGAATTCAGGTTTAGGCCTCGAATCCTGAACGGCTCACAACCCAACTGCAAGAAAAGCGATCACGTTGTTTTTGCGTGGAATTTTCTTCTCGGCGGGTTCTTGTCGCTGCGCGGCGGGGGGCGTAACGCAGTGCGGATGACGGGGGCAATGCAGCGATACGACCGAGCCGCGCTCGCCAATGCCCTCGGCGCCCACGTGGTGTGGGGCTCGATGCCGCTTTACCTGCTGCTGGTGAAGAGCGTGCCGGCGCTCGAATACGTCGCCTGGCGCATCCTGTTCACGCTGCCGGTGTGCCTGGTATTCGTCCTCTGGCGCAAGGCCGGGCCGGAGGTACGCGAAGTGCTGCGGGACAGGCGCGCGCTGCTGACCCTGCTGGCCAGCTCGGCGCTGATCGGCTTCAACTGGTTCCTCTACGTCTGGGCAATTCAGACGGACCACGTCTACGCCGCCAGCCTGGGCTACTACATCCTCCCGCTGACGATGATGCTGCTGGGGCTGGTCGTGCTGGGCGAGAGACTAGGCCGGTTGCAATGGGCGGCCGTGGCGTTGGCCGGCGCCGGAGTCGCGGCGCTGGCCGCCGGCGCGCTGACGACGCTCTGGCTCAGCCTGGCGATGGCGCTGTCCTTCGGCATGTACGGATTGCTGCGGAAGACCGTGAACGCCGGCCCGCTCGCCGGCCTGACCCTGGAAACGCTGATGCTGGCGCCGGTCGCGGCAGCGATCGCCTGGTGGTTCGCCGCCTCGCCCGAAGGGTCGGCCCTGGGGCAGGATCCGCTGCTCACCGCGGCGGTCGCCTGGGGCGGACCGATGACCGCGGTTCCGCTGCTCATGTTCGCGTTCGCCGCGAGGCGCCTGCCCTACAGCGTCGTGGGGTTCCTGCAGTTCAGCTCGCCGACGATCGTCTTCCTGATCGGGCTCCTGGTGTTCGGCGAGGAACTCAGCACCGCACAGCTTGCCTGCTTCGTGGCGATCTGGATGGCCGCGCTGCTGTTCATCTGGGACATGATCCGCGGCGCCCGCGCGATCGAGGCACCCGTTACGCCGGTCGGCTAGCGCAGGCGCCAGCCGAGCGTCTCGCCGGCGTGGAACGGCACCAGGGATGTGCCGGCCGCCGACAGTTCGCCCGGAACCTCGACGGGCGCTTTCTCCAGCGTAACGGTGCCTTCATTCAGCGGCAGGCGGTAGAAGCGCGGGCCGTGCTCGGAGGCGAAGCCTTCGAACCTGTCGAGCGCGCCTTCCGCCTCGAACACCGCGAGATAGCTTTCGAGTGCGAACGGCGCATTGAAGATGCCCGCGCAGCCGCAGGCGCTTTCCTTGGCTTCGCGCCCATGCGGCGCGCTGTCGGTGCCGAGGAAGAACTTCGGCGAGCCGGACGTCGCCGCCTTGCGCAGCGCCAGCCGGTGATGTTCCCGCTTGGCGACGGGCAGGCAGTAGGCGTGCGGGCGGATGCCGCCGACCAGCATGGCGTTGCGGTTGATGTGCAGGTGCTGGGGCGTAATTGTAGCGGCGACGTTCTCGCCCGCGCCTTCCACGAACTGTACCGCCTGTTCGGTGGTGACATGCTCGAACACCACCCGCAGCTCCGGCAGGTCGCGCAGCAGCGGATCGAGGATCCGGTCGATGAACACCGCCTCGCGGTCGAACACGTCGATCTCCGGATCGGTCACTTCGCCGTGTACGCAAAGGACCATGCCGATCTCGGCCATCCGTTCGAGAGCCGGGCGAATGTGCGCGATGTCAGTCACGCCGTGGGCGGAATTGGTCGTCGCATTGGCCGGGTAGAGCTTGGCCGCGGTGAACACACCTTCGCCAAACCCGCGCGCCAGCTCCGCGGGATCGGTGCCGTCGGTCAGGTAGGCAGTCATCAGCGGCGTGAACGCCGTCCCCTTCGGCAGCGCGGCGAGGATGCGCTCGCGATAGGCCGCTGCCGCGGCGACATTCGTGACCGGCGGCGTGAGATTGGGCATCACGATCGCGCGGGCGAACTGCCGCGCGGTATAGGGCACGACGGTGCGCAGCATCTCGCCGTCACGCAGGTGCACATGCCAGTCGTCGGGGCGGCGGATCGTAACCATTGCAGGGGCGTTCATGGGGTTCCCTTAAGCACCCGAGAGCCTATCTGTCACCTATGCCCGCAGAACGCCTGTTTTCCCGCACCCTCGTCCGCCTCACCCCCGAAGCCGAGGACGAGGACGTCGCCGCTTTCCTGCAGGGTCTCGTGACCCAGGACATTACCGGCCAGCTTCCGGCCTGGGCCGGACTGCTTTCGCCGCAAGGCAAGGCACTGTTCGATTTCATCGTCTGGCCCGCCGGCGACGGTGAACTGCTGCTCGACTGCGAAGCCGATGCTGCCGACGAACTGGTGAAACGGCTTTCGATGTACCGACTAAGGCGCAAAATCGGCATCGCCCGCGACGACTCGGTCGGTGTGTACTGGCAGCCCCAACTGGGCGACGGCGGCGCACCCGATCCGCGGCTGCCGGAACTCGGCCAGCGCTGGATCGCCAAGACCGCCGAGGACGATGAGAGCGCCGACGATGCCTGGCGCCAGCATCGCCTCTCCCTGGGCGTGCCGGAAGGGCGCGCGGAGCTCGGCGATATCCTGTGGCTCGAAACCAATGCCGCCGAGCTGGGCGGCGTCAGCTTCTCCAAGGGCTGCTACATCGGCCAGGAGAACACCGCGCGGATGAACTGGCGGCAGAAGGTCAACCGCCGGCTGCTGGTGCTGCCGCTCGACCGCTCTGACGAAGCACGGCGCAAGGCCGCTTATCCGGAGCTCGGCCTGGCCGTCGATCACGTGCGCGTCGCGGATATCGATCCGGCGCTGCTGCCCGCCTGGATGAAGCTCGAGGGTTAAGCCCCGTCAAGTCGGATGCGATGGAACCCTCCCCGCTGCGGGCCTGACTGGTGCGTCCCCCGCTCCCGCCAGACCTTCGCGGGAGGCGAGATGGATCCTGAAACGAGTTCAGGATGACGAGGTTCTTTCAGATCGACGAGGTTCTTTCAGATCGAGGAGGTTCTTCCAGGATGACGAGGGCCTCTCGCCTTCCCCATCCTCACCGTCACCCTGAACTTGTTTCAGGGTCCATGCAGCGGCCGGGCGCAGGTCCCTGCTGTCACGGACCGGCACCCCCAAACCCGGGGAGACGCGGGACCAGCGCGGCGCGAGCGTGTCTCGACTATGCTCGATACGCACGCATCGCGCCCTGCACGCAGCAAACCGGACTTCGGCAGGCGGACTTAGGCGCCCAGCATCCGCATCTGTTCGACGTGGCTCTCTACTTCGGCCGGTTCGGCGCCGTAGGGCTGAAGCTGCAGCGCGATCTCGGCGAGGTGGTCCAGCGTCAGCGCCTTCTGGAAGACCAGGCCGTGGCGGAAGTTCCGCCGCCAGCAGACATGGGCGAGGCGCGGCTTGCTGCCGGGGATCGCCACATGAACGGGTGCACGGACGGGGAGCCGCCGGGCAGCTTCCACGCAAGCGCCTTGCTGCGACAGGTTGGCCAGTTCAGCGTCGGCAGGCTGGCCCGCTTCGTCGATCGACACCGGGTGCGTGATCCGCAGGCGCATCGGGCGCCGTTGCCACGGGCTCTTCTCGTGCATGAAGTCTTCCACTTCGACCTCGCAAGAGAAGCTGTAGCCGGCAAAGGCGCCGTCGATCCAGCGGCGCTCGACGGCGTAGAGATCGCCGTTGGCCAGTTCGAGGAACTTGTGAGCCTCGGGCGGATGGGCATGAAACAGCCGGAGCTTGGCGCCGGTTTCGGAGACATCGTGCATCACGCAGGGATACTCGCCGCTGCGACAGCGCAGCTTGGCGGTGCGCAGCAGCATCCTGTGGCGTACGTTCGTCCGCCGCTCACCACTGGGCGTAGCGTCGCTCGGACTCGCCTCGACCGGTGCCGCCATCGTCTTCCCCCATGCTTGGCGTAGTACCCGCAGTGCAGCGTTAACGCCTTCTTAGCGATAGCTATCGGCCGATAGTTAACAGATCGTTAAAGCGGGAAGACTTTGGCGGCCATGCTGCCGGCCTTCAGAACCGCTGCCGCAGCCCGACCCGCGCCGTAAAGCCCAGCGGGCTCGCCGTGAAGGGATCGTAGTTCTGGTCGAGCCGGGCGAACGGCGGATCCTCGTCGAGCAGGTTCTCCAGCGCCACCGACAGGGTGGTGCCGTTCCGCACGTCCCAGCGCCAGACCGCATCGAGCGTCGTGAAGCTGCCGACGCGCTTGCCTTCGGTGACCGAGGCGCCGGCCAGGACGCCGAAGTTGGGGCCGAACACGTCGGCTCCGCGCTGGTCGTCGTAGCCGCCGACATGGTTCGCCTGCAGCCGCAGCATGTGCTCTCCGAACAGGCCCTGCAGCCACGCCCGCCCCTTCCAGCGCGGGATGGGATAGGCGGTGGTCTGATAGTTGAGCTTGCCGGCAGCGTCGAACGCCGGCTGCACGGTGATCCCTTCGACCACCACGTCGCCAACTTCGTACTCGAAGACGTGCGCGCCGGAGACGCCGGCCTGAAGCTGGGCGGAACCGGCGGCGAAGTCGTAGCTCGCCTGAAAATCCAGCCCGCTGGTGGTCACGTCGGCCGAGTTGAACGCATAGGTGGCGAGCCGCTGGACGTTGGCCGCCGAACACATCCCGCCGGAGAAGGTGAAGCGCGCCTGCAGCGCGGCATAGGCAGGGTTGCCGCAGTTCGCCGTGCCGGTGCCGCCGAACAGGGCCGAGACGATGCCGCTGACCGGCTCCGCCTCGATCGCGCCTTCGAACTGGTAGCGCCAGTAGTCGACGCTCGCGCGAAAGCCGCCGCGGTCGACCAGCATGCCGCCGTTCCAGGTCGTGGCGGTCTCCGGCGCCAGATCGGGGTTGGCGAGGATGTCCACCGCGCGGAAGGCGCCGCCGATGAATGTCAGGATCACCAGGTCCGCCGCGGTGTTCTGCGGCGGCGGGCCGCGGAAGGTCGTGCCCACGCCGCCGCGCAGGGACACCCAGTTGGCCAGATCGTACTTCAGGCGAACCTGGGGATCGAACGTGGAGCCGCTCGAACCGTAGTCCTCGTACCGCGCCGAAAGCTGCGCCTGGAGCCGTTCGGTCACCGGCAGCTGCAGCTCGGTGAACAGGGCCCACACGTCGCTGTTCACGTCGGCATTGCGGTTGGAGCCGAGGAAGCCGACCGGGCCGACTTCCGGAGTGCAGGACGCCGCCGAGTTGAGAACCGATCCCGGGCAAGGATAAACGTCCAGGTTGTTGTTGGCGCTGTACGTCCGGCGATAGCTGTCGCTGCGGTACTGCGCGCCGACCGCGAAGCCGATCTCGCCGCCCGGCAGCGAGACGCCGCTGAGGCCCGACAGCAGCACGTCGCCGACCCACTGCTCCGTCGTGGCTCCGCGTTCGATCACGGTGAAGAAGTCGTCCACGATCGAAGCGTCGTTGATCAGGCCGGCGCCCGGCGTGAGGTCGAGCCCGAGGGGATTGCTCGTGCCGGCGTAACCCGGGTTGGGTGCACCGGTGATCGCGTTGCCGGGGATGCCGGTCGAGAACGGGTTGAAGAAGTGGCAGCCGTTCCGGCCCGCCACGGCGGCGAGCTGCGCGTTCGTCATGCCGGCGCGCGATTGCGGCGTGGCATAGGCGCAGGTTTCGCCGCCGAAGCCGGCCAGGGCGTTCTGCAGAAGGTCGACGAAGTTGTCGATGCCCTGGAAGCGCCGGTCGTTGCGCGACCAGGTGAGCGAGGTCTGCAAGTCGATCGCCGCGGCGACCGGCTGGGTGAGCGAGGCGGTAAGTTGGGACTGTTCGCCCTCGTAGTCCGGGGTCGCCGCGCCGCGTTCGTTGTCGAACAGCGGGTTGCCGCCGAGCAGCAGCGGGCGGAAGCGGACCGGATAGGCCAGCGCCGGCGCCTGGGGCACGCCCTGCGCGTCGACCGCACAGCCCGACGCTGCGCCGTAGCGCGCGCAGTAGTCGGCCATCGCCGGAGCATACTGCGGGATCACGAACAGCCCGCCGCCGCCGAACGCCGCGTTGGCCGAAGGCGCGATCGTCGGCAGGTAGCTGGGCGATGTGGTCAGCACCGTGTCGGTGCGGCCGTAGAGCCCCGTCAGCCGCAAGTCGGCGGTGCCCAGCGGCACTTCGACATCGGCAAAGAGCTGGAACCGATCCTCCGGCTCCACGAAGTTGGTGAAGCCGAGGTAGGGCGTCATGCACAAGTCGGCCGTGGAGCCCGGCAGCGAGCGGAAGCCGCCGACCGCCTCGCAGCCCTCGTCGGCATCGAAGCGAACGCCGTTCAGCGTGGCATCGAAGTCGAAGTTGCCGGGACTGCCGCCGCCGGACCAGCCGCCCTGCGGGTTCACGTCATAGGGCAGCAGGCCGAAATCGCGGTCGGTCACGCGCAGCTCGCTGCGATGCTGGTAGCCGCCGGAGAGGAACACCCGCGCCGGCCCCAGATCGCCGCCCCAGCTCAGGGCCGCGTTCCAGTCTCCGTTGGAGCCGTCGATGTAGCGGTAGTCCCCTTCCGCGAGAAACCCGTCCTGGTCGGTCCGGGTGATGAAGTTGACCACGCCGGCAATCGCGTCCGAGCCGTAAGTGGCGGCTGCGCCGTCCTTGAGGATCTCGATCCGCTCGATCGCGCCCGAGGGGAACAGGTTAATGTCCACCAGCGGCATGTTGCCCGCGCCCGTGGGCACCACGCGCCTGCCGTTGAGCAGCACGAGGGTGCGCTGCGGGCCGAGCCCGCGCAAGTTGACCGAGGCCGCGCCCTGGTTGAACTGACTGCGGATGTCGAACTGGCTGGCGTCGCCGAGCACGCCGCTGGAAGCCGCCAAGCTTTTGGCCAGGCCCATCATCGTCGGCCCGCCCTGGTTGGCGAGATCGTCGGCCGTGATCACCTCGACCGGCGCCGGCGATGCTTCGGCCGAACCGCGGATCAGCGAGCCGGTTACGACGATTTCGGTATCGGCTGCGGCCCCTTCCTGCGCCAGCGCCGGTGCGCCCGCAAGAATGGCCGTTGCAACCACTGCCCGCGAGGCGGACCTGTAGCCCGAAATCGCCCTCATGTCTCGACCCCCGTTTTTGCTATTGCGAGGCCCTATCGCCGATGACGCCATGAAGGTCAACTTTGGGGGTTCCCGGACCCGCACCGGCGCCGATGATCCGCCTTGCCTTGCGGGGAGCGCCGATCCGCGTGCTGCCAATTGCCTTGCCGAGCGTTTCCCTGTATGGCGCATCCTCGCGCCCCGGCCCCGCGAAGCCCGTTGCTTCGTTAAGCCGGGGCGCTCGCTTTTTCCGCCATTGAAGGTGCACGCCATGTCCCGCCGCCGCCAGATCTACGAAGGCAAGGCCAAGATCCTTTACGAAGGTCCCGAGCCTGGCACGATCATCCAGTACTTCAAAGACGACGCGACCGCCTTCAACGCGCAGAAGAAGGGCACGATCAACGGCAAGGGCGTGATCAACAACCGCATTTCCGAGCACGTCTTCACGCGCTTGGCGCATATCGGCATCCCGACGCACTTCATCCGCCGCCTGAACATGCGCGAGCAGCTCGTTCGCCAATGCGAAATCATTCCGCTGGAAGTGGTCGTGCGCAACGTCGCCGCAGGCTCGATCAGCCAGCGCCTTGGCATCGAGGAAGGCGAGCAGCTGCCGCACACGCTGATCGAATACTACTTCAAGGACGATGCGCTGAACGACCCGATGGTCGCGGAAGAGCACATCGCCTGCTTCGGCTGGGCCAGCAACGAGGAGATGCAGGACATCTCCTCAATGGCGATCCGCATCAACGATTTCCTCTGCGGCATGTTCTCGGCGATCAATATCCGCCTGATCGACTTCAAGCTGGAGTTCGGCCGGATCTGGGACGGCGACTACAGCCGCGTGATCCTGGCCGACGAGATCAGCCCCGACGGCTGCCGCCTGTGGGACATGGTCAGCGGCGAAAAGCTCGACAAGGACCGCTTCCGCCGCGACCTCGGCGGCGAGGAAGAGGCCTACCAGGAAGTCGCCCGCCGCCTCGGCCTGCTGCAGGACGACGGCAACCCCGGCGAAGTGTTCGACCTCTCGGCCCACCGCACAAAGCTGCGCGGAACGCCGGTCAAGAAGAAGTAAGCGGCCAATCCTCCCCGGCACGGGGAGGTGGCAGCGCGTAGCGCTGACGGAGGGGGCCACCCGCTACCAGCGCGTCGCCTGCGGCGGGCCCCCTCCACCATGCTTCGCATGGTCCCCCTCCACGTCCCGGGGAGGATGAAGCCATTGCGGGTTCAGCATTGCTCCGCCACAACCGGTGGCGATGTTCATCCGCTCGCTGGCTCCGGCCCTCCTCCTCGCGCTCTCAGCCTTCAGCCCCGCCCTTGCCCAGCAGGCGGCAGCGCCTGCCGCGAGCGCTACGGCAGAGCCGGTCTGGCCTTTCCAGGAGAGCGACCTCCCGCTGGATCCCGCCTATCGCTTCGGCACGCTCGACAACGGTCTGCGCTACATCATCCGCCCGAACGGCACGCCTGCCGGCCAAGGCATGGTGCAGCTGTGGATCGACGCCGGGTCGGTCTCGGAAGGCGAAGACGAGCGCGGCTACGCCCATTTCATCGAGCACATGGCCTTCAACGGCTCCACGCGCGTGCCCGAAGGCGAGATGGTCAAGTTGCTGGAACGCGAGGGCCTGGCCTTCGGCGCCGACACCAACGCCTCGACGAGCTTCGACACCACGCTTTACAAGCTCGACCTACCGCGCAACGATCCGGCCCTGCTCGACACGGCATTGATGCTGATGCGGGAAACGGCCAGCGAGCTGACGTTCGCGCCCGAGGCGGTGGAGCGCGAAAAGGGCGTGATCCTGTCCGAGCGGCGCGTGCGCGACACGTATGCCTTGCGCAACACGATCGACCAACTCGAGTTCTTGTACCGCGGCGCCCGCTTCCCGGACCGCCTGCCGATCGGCACCGTCGAGTCGCTGCAGAAGGCCGACGCGGCCAGGCTCAAGGCCATGTGGCAGCGGCTCTACCGGCCGGACAACGCCGCCGTGATCGTGGTCGGCGAGTTCGATCCCGATGCGGTCGAGGCAGCGATACGCCGCCACTTCACCGACTGGCAGCCGCGCACCCCCGTTCCCCCGATCGATCCTGGCCCCATCGACTTCTCCCGTGCCGGCGAGACCGACATCTTCATCGATCCGGCCCTGTCCGAACGTATCACCGCCGCCAGCACCGGGCCGTGGCTGGATGAAAAGGATTCCATCGTCACGCGGCAGATGAGAGTCCTGCGCCAGATCGGCTATGGCATCATCAATCGCCGCCTGCAGCGCCTGGCGCGGTCCGAAGACCCGCCGTTCCGCGGTGCCGGCGTCGGCACCGCGAACGTGTTCGAGGCGGGCCGGACGACGAACCTGATCGTCGATGCCGCGGAGGGCGAATGGCGCCGCGGGCTCGCGGCCGCGCAGCGCGAGTTCCGCCGCGCGCTGAAGTTCGGTTTCACTCGCGCCGAAGTGGCCGAACAGGTCGCCAACGTGCGCACTCTGCAGGAGAATGCCGCCGCCGGTGCCGACACTCGCCCCAACTCCAGCTACGTCGGCGCGGCGTTGCTGGTGCTGCAGGAAGGGCAGGTTCCGACCACGCCGCAAAGCGGCCTGGAGCGCTTCGAGGCGTTTGCGCCGTCGATCACCCCCGAAGCCGTGTACGGCGCGCTCAGGGCAGAGCTGGTCCCGCTCGAAAACCCGCTGCTGCGCTTCGAAGGCCGCACCGCGCCCGAAGGCGGCGCCGAGGCCATCCGCGCGGCATGGAATGCGGGCATGGCCGAAGAGCTGGTACAGGAGGACGCGGCGACGCTGGCGGAATTCGCCTATACCCAGTTCGGCCCTCCGGGCACCGTCGTGTCCGACACGACCGAACCGCTCCTGGGCATCCGCACGCTCCGCTTCGCCAACGGGCTCATGCTCAACCTCAAGCCGACCGAGCTGCAGCGTGACCGGATCTCGGTCGAGCTGCACGTGGATGGCGGGCAGATGCTCGACACGCGCGAAAATCCGCTCGCAACGGCGATGACCAGCGTGCTGCCGGTCGGCGGGCTCGGCAAGCATTCGACCGACGAACTGCAGTCGATCCTGGCTGGGCGCACCGTGGATTTCTCGATCGGGGCGGAAGAGCGCAGCTTCCGCATGGGCGCCACGACGACGCCGCGCGACCTGGAACTGCAGCTCCAGCTGCTCGCCGCGGCGATTTCCGACCCTGGGTACCGGCCGCAGGGCGAGGCGCAGTACCGCCGCAATATCGAGAACTTCTTCGCCAGCCGCGATGCCACTCCGAACAGCGCCCTGGCCAATGCCCTCGGCGGGATTATCTCGGACGGCGACCCTCGCTTCACGCTGCAGCCGAAGGAGGCCTATCTGGCGCTCAGCTTCGCCAGGCTGCGCGAAGCGATCGGCGACCGGCTTCAGAAGGGCGCTCTCGAACTGGCGCTGGTCGGCGATTTCGATCCTGACCAGGCGATCGCCCTCGTCGCCCGCACGCTCGGCGCGCTGCCGCCGCGCGAGGAGCAGTTCCGGGCCTACGAGGAGAACCGCCTTCGCGGTTTCACCGGCAACCGTTCGCCGCGGGTGATCCACCACTCCGGACCGGCCGACCAGGCGATCGTCCGGATGACCTGGCCGACGCGTGACGACCGCGACTTCGACGAGGTGCTCAAACTCGAGCTCCTGGCCCGGGTCATGCGGCTCGAACTGACCGACAGCCTGCGGGAAGAGCTGGGGCAGACTTACTCCCCTGGCGTGAGCGGGAGCCAGTCGCGCACTTACCCGGGGTATGGCACGTTCAACATCGCCGCTCCGGTCGATGCCGCGCAAGTGGATGCGGCGCGCGAAGCGATGCTTGAGACGGTCCGCCGCCTGATTTCCGAGCCGGTCGAGGCCGACACCCTGCTGCGCGCGCGGCGGCCGCTGCTGGAGAGCTACGACAACGCGCTGAAAACCAACGCCGGGTGGATGCAGCTGGCGGACGATGCTCAGCGGGAGCCGGATCGCATCGCCCGCTTCGTTTCCGCCAAGGACCGGCTGCTGGCGCTGACGCCGCAGGATGTCCAGGCCGTTGCCGCTCGCTACCTGCAGCCCGAAGCGCGGCTGGAGATCGTCGTGCTGCCGAAAGCAGGCGAATAGCGTAACGATCCGGCCGCAAACCGGCCTCGCCCTCTTGTCCCGCGCGGCGGCAATCGCCATAGGCTCCGGGCGAGTCCCCAGCCCCTCTCGAAAGGCCCGCAAATGAAGGTCAGCGTCCATGTCAGCCTGAAGCCAGGCGTGCTCGATCCGCAGGGCCGTGCGGTGCACCATGCCCTCGAGGGGCTCGGCTTCGAAGGCGTCGCCGACGTTCGCGTCGGCCGCCTGATCGAAATGGAAGTGGCCGACAGCACCAGCGACGAGGCGCTCGACGAGATGTGCCGCAAGCTGCTGGCGAACATGGTCATCGAAAACTACCGTATCGAGAAGCTGGAGACGGCGTGATGGCGTTCCGTTCGGCCGTGGTGACCTTCCCCGGCTCCAACTGCGACCGCGACCTGGCGGTCGCGCTCGAGAAGGTCTCCGGCACGCCCGCCATCCGCGTGTGGCACGGCGACGCCGAACTGCCCGAGCGGCTGGACTTCATCGCCCTGCCCGGCGGCTTCTCCTACGGCGACTACTTGCGCTGCGGATCGATGGCCGCGCGCAGCCCGATCATGCGCGCGGTGATCGATGCCGCAAACAAGGGTGTGCCGGTGCTGGGCATCTGCAACGGGTTCCAGATCCTCACCGAAAGCGGCCTTCTGCCCGGCGCGCTGATGCGCAACGCGCAGATCACCTTCACTTGCCGCACGGCACCGCTCGAAGTCGTCAACAGCCAGTCGCTGTTCACCGGCGGATATCAGCAGGGCGAGACGATCCACCTCCCGGTCGCGCACCACGATGGCAACTACTTCGCCGACGAAGCGACGCTCGACCGCCTCGAAGGCGAAGGCCGCGTGGCGTTCCGCTATCTCGACGCCTGCAACGGCTCGCGGCGCGACATCGCCGGCATCCTCAACGAAGCCGGCAACGTGCTCGGCATGATGCCGCACCCGGAACGCGCGATCGAGCCGGAACTGGGCGAAACCGATGGACGGGCCCTGTTCGAAAGCGCCGTGAAGGGCCTCGTCGACGCCTGACCCTGAGGTCCGTTCGTCCTGAGCCTGTCGAAGGACGGGAGCGCCGCGCTTCTCGTGGTTCGACAAGCTCACCACGAACGGGAGTGGTTTCGGACCGGCTCCCATTTTCACCGTTCGTCCTGAGCCGTCGAACGACGGGAGCGCGGCGCTTCCGTGGTTCGACAGGCTCACCACGAACGGGAGTGGTTTCGAACCGGCTCCCGTTTTCGCCGTTCGTCCTGAGCCTGTCGAAGGACGGGAGCGCCGCGCTTCTCGTGGTTCGACAAGCTCACCACGAACGGTAACTCGGCTTAGCCAGAGATTGAGCTCAGCCTGCCTCCACCCTCACCGTTCGTCCTGAGCCTGTCGAAGGACGGAGGCGAGCGCTCTCGGCCAGTCAGGCCGCGGCGCGGCCCGGCAGGCAGCGCTGGGCGAGCGCAAGCGCTTCGGCGGCGGGCATTGGCCGGCCGAAGTAGTAGCCCTGGATCTTGGTGCAGCCCATGTCGCGGATCATCGCAGCCTCTGACGCCGTTTCGACGCCTTCCGCGGTGGTCGTCATCTCCAGGCTGTCGGACATGGCCACGACGGCGCGGATGATCGCCAGGCTTTCGCGGCTGCCCTGCGCCGCGCCCTGGACGAAGCTGCGGTCGACCTTGATCGTCGAAAAGCGGATCGCGCGGAGATAGCCGAGCGAGGAATAGCCGGTGCCGAAATCGTCGAGCGCGACCGAGCACCCGAGCGCGATGATCTCCTCCAGCGCCTGGCGCGCGACCTGTGCGTCGCGCACGAAGATGCTCTCGGTCACTTCGACCTCCAGCCGGCGGGCTGGCAAGCCGCTGTCGGCGAGAGCCTTGACGACCGTGGTTGCGAAGCCGGGCTCGAGCAGTTGCTCGCCCGAGACGTTGACCGAGACTTTCAGCCTGTCCGGCCAGGCGACCGCCTGCCGGCATGCCTCGCGCATGACCCACTCCCCGATGGGTACGATCAGGCGCGTGTCCTCGGCCAGCGGGATGAATTTCGCCGGGCTGACGAAGCCGTGCTCCGTGCTGTTCCAGCGCAGCAGGGCTTCGAATGCGACCACGTGCTCGCCAACGGAGTCGACCACCGGCTGGAAATTCAGCGACAGCTCGTTCCTGTCGATGGCGAAGCGCAGCGCGGCTTCGAGCTGCCGGCGCTCCTCCGCCTCAGCGTGCAGGGATTGCTCGTAGGCGCGGTGCTGGCCTGCGCCGTCGTCCTTGGCCCGATTCAGCGCGAGATCCGCGTTGCGCATCAGCGCTTCGACCGTGTCGCCGTCGCCCGGGCCGGTGGCCGAGCCGACGCTGGCGCCGATGTAGAGCTTGTGTCCCTCCACGTCGAACGGCTTCGAGATCGCCTCGATCGACCGGTTCGCCAGCTGGACCAACTTGTCGCGATCCGAGGCGTCGCGGATCACCACCGCGAATTCGTCACCGCCCAGCCGGCCGCACATCGCGCCTTCGCCGACAGCCTGCTGCAGCCGCTGCGAAACCTGGACCAGCAGGTTGTCGCCGATGCGGTGGCCGAGCGAATCGTTCACCGCCTTGAAGCGATCGAGGTCGATCATCAGGAAGCCGCAGCGCGAACGCCACTGCTCCGCGTAAGCCAGCGCCTCTTTCAGCGCCTCGGTGATCATCAGCCGGTTCGGCAGCCCGGTCAGCGTGTCGTACCGCGCGAGGAATGCGATCTTCTCGGACGATTCGCGCTGTTCGGTCACGTCCGAGCCGACGCCGCGGAAGCCGGCGAAACGGCCGTTCTCGTCCTGTATCGGCGTGCCGGAGATTTCCCACCAGCGGCGTTCCGAACCGATCTCGACCTGCACCAGGAGGTCCGAGAAGCTCTCCCGCCGTTTGATGCGCTCGGCGAGGTCATGCAGGCTGGCGGGGAAGTGCCCGCTTTCCCAGGCGGAGCCGGCGAGCAGTTCGACGAAGGACTTGCCTTCGGCCTCCGCCGCATCGCGCCCCAGGGCATGTGCGAAGCGCGGGCTTACCCCGCGGATGCGCCGGTTGCCGTCCATCTGCCACAGCCAGTCGGCCTCGTTCTCCTCGAACTCGCGCAGCAGCACCGAAACGGTCTCCGCCTTTTCGGCCACGCTGGCTTCGGCCACGCGCGAAGACAGGAAAGTCCGCGCGACGTTAAGGCCGCCGCCGATCGTGATCGCCACGAAAGCTCCGGTAGCAACGGCGAATGTGAACTCGCCGCGCAAGAGGAAAGAGGCGACAGCGGCGGCCCCCACGACCGCCGAGAAGACGATCATCGCCATCGGTGCGGCCGACATGACCAGGGCCGAGCCGGCGATCAGCATGGAGACCAGCGTCCAAAGGGCGAACTGGTCCGCCGCCGTGCCGAACGGGACGAACAGCAGCAAGGGCACGGCCCAGATCGCGGAAGTGCCGCCGACACCGATCGCGTGGCTCCTGAACTCGCCGCGAGTCATCGACCGGCGATCGACATTCGCCAGGCTGCTGTCGATCCGGCACAAGTTCCACTGCGCGGCGACAACGGCCGCGAGCCACAGCAGCAGGCCGATCAGCGGTACGTCGCCAAGGAACAGGCTGACGGCGATCACGGCGCTCAGCGCATGGGCGATGGCCCTGCAACGGGACAGCTTATGAAGGTGAGCGTACTGGAAGGCGCGCAGCCGCGCCCAGTCACCCTTCTCGGGGTCCCTGAGCCCGACGAGCTCCGGCAGCGCCAGATCGAGCGGAAGCTGCGGCAGATCGGATTGACTGGCCCTCACACCGCCGCGAGTACCCGGCAATGGTTGAGACAGGGTAAAGGATCGACTGCGGATTGCGCAGTGTTATTCGACTGTTACCGACTTCGCCAGATTGCGCGGCTGATCGACGTCGGTGCCCTTGGCGACCGCCACGTGATAGGCGAGCAGTTGCACGGGAACGGCGTAGACGAGCGGGGCGATCAACGGATGCACCGACGGCATCTCGATGGTCGCCAGGCAGCCCTCGCCCGCTTCTTCCAGGCCTTCGGCATCGGAGATCAGCACGATCTTTCCGCCCCGCGCGCGAACTTCCTGCATGTTGGAAACCGTCTTCTCGAACAGCGGGCCGGAAGGCGCCAGCACGATCACCGGCACGGCCTCGTCGATCAGCGCGATCGGTCCGTGCTTCATCTCCCCCGCGGCATAGCCTTCGGCGTGAATGTAGCTGATCTCCTTCAGCTTGAGCGCCCCTTCCAGCGCCAGCGGGAAGTCCGGGCCCCGCCCGAGATAGAGCACGTCCCGGGCCGGAGCGATCAGGTGCGCCATCGCCGCGATCTCCTCGTCGTGCGCGAGGGCAGCGTTGAGGCAGGCCGGCGCCTCGAGCAGGTGAGCGACGATCTCCGCTTCCTCTGCGGGGGACAGGCGGCCCTTCTTGACCGCGAAGTGCGCCGCGAGAGCGGCCAGCACGGCGAGCTGGCAAGTGAACGCCTTGGTGCTGGCGACACCGATCTCCGGACCCGCATGCGTCGGCAGGAGCAGATCGGCCTCCCGCGCCATCGAACTGGTCGGCACGTTGACGACCACGGCGATCGTCTGCCCTTCCGCCTTGCAGTGCCGCAGCGCCGCCAAGGTGTCGGCGGTCTCCCCGCTCTGCGAGATGAACAGGGCCAGGCCGCCCTCGGGCAGGACCGGCTGGCGGTAACGGAACTCGCTGGCGAAATCGATGTCGACGGGCACGCGGGCGAACTGTTCGAACCAGTACTTGGCGACCATCCCGGCGTAGTAGCTGGTGCCGCAGGCGACGATGGTGACGCGGTCGACTCCCGAGATGTCGAAATCGATCTGCGGCAGGGCGACCTGCTGCTCGAGCGGGCGGAGGTAGGAACGGAGCGTCTGGGCCACGACCGTCGGCTGCTCGAAGATCTCCTTGAGCATGAAGTGGCGGTAGTTGCCCTTCTCGATCGCGGCCGCCGATGCGCCGGACGTGGTGATCTCGCGCGTCACTTGCTCGCCGTTCGCGTCGTAGATGGTCGCACCGTCCCGTGTGACGACGACCCAGTCGCCTTCCTCGAGATAAGCGATCTTCTGGGTGAGTGGGGCGAGCGCCAGGGCATCCGAGCCGAGGTAGGTCTCACCGTCCCCATACCCGACGACCAGCGGAGAGCCGAGCCGCGCGCCGATCAGCATGTCGGGATGTGCGCGGAAGGCGATCGCCAGGGCGAAAGCGCCGCGCAGCTGCGGCAGGATGTCGCGCACCGCGTCCTCGGGCGACCTGCCGGCCTCGACCTGCTCCGAAATGAGGTGGGCGACGACTTCGGTGTCGGTTTCGCTCTCGAACGTCCGGCCGCGCGCCTGGAGCTCGCCGCGCAGGGAGCGGAAGTTCTCGATGATGCCGTTGTGCACCAGGGCCAGTTCGGCGGTGACATGGGGGTGCGCGTTGTTCGTGGTCGGCGCGCCATGGGTCGCCCAGCGGGTGTGGGCGATGCCGACCATTCCCGCCGCGGGGCTGCGCTCCAGCTCCGCCACGAGATTCAGCAGCTTGCCTTCGGCCCGGCGGCGAACAAGCGCGCCGTCGTCGAGCGTGCAGATCCCGGCGCTATCGTATCCGCGGTACTCCATCCGCCTGAGGCCATCGACCAGCCGTTCCGCGACGGGCCGGTTGCCGACGATGCCGATGATTCCGCACATGGATTTGTCTTTCGATCAGAGGAAATAGGGGATGCGGATGCCCGGCATCGTGGCCGGAAAATCCGTCGTGTTGCGGGTGACGAGGATGCGCCCGGTCTTTTGCGCCGAGGCAAGGACGATGGCGTCCAGCGCGCCGAGACGCCGTCGCTGGCCGCGGAGCGTCGCCGCGTGACGGGCGATGTCCTCGCCGACCTCGATGATCCGGAACTGGCTGAGGTACCCTTCGGCCCGGTCGGCGTCGCCCGGCAGGCCCAGGACCATGATCTCGATCCACGACATGCGGCTGATGAAGCGTTCCGTATAGCGCTTCAGCTCGCCATGCGCCGCGGGAACGCCGCGCAGCGCGTCGATCAGAATGTTGGTGTCGAAGACCGCTTCGGTCACGATTCCCCACCTTCGCGCGGGCGACCATCGCCGTCCTCGAACAGATCGGGAAACTCGGCCTTCACGTCTTCGTAGCCCGCATCCCACGGCCTCGTGGCCGAAGCACGCTCCCGGCGCTGCCAGTCGACGGCGTCGCCGATGTCCTCCCGGTCCTTCCAGATGCCGAAGTACCGCTCGATGCCGTCCCTTGCCGTATCGGCGCGAAAGGCGCTCACCGCCTGGCGCAGCACGGCGGCGCGCGACCGGCCCTGCTCTTCCGCAAGGCGGTCGAGCCACTTGATGTCGTCTTCGGGAAGGTCGGCAAGGATGCGCGGCATTGCGGCGCGGCGATATCACAGCATGATGTCACCGCAAGCTATTTCTTCGGGTCGGCCTTCTTCTTTTTCATGGCATCGTGGAATCGGTCGGCCCAGCCCGGCTTCACCAGCTGCTCCGCCCGGACCATGCGCAGTTCGCCGGCCGCAACGTCGCGGCTGACCGCGCTGCCGGCCGCGACGATCGCGTCGGCGCCGATGCTCACCGGAGCGATCAGGGCGCTGTTGGAGCCGATGAAGGCGCGCTCCCCGATGACGGTCCGGTGCTTGAAGTATCCATCGTAATTGCAGGTGATCGTCCCGGCCCCGATGTTGGCCGCAGCGCCCACGGTAGCATCGCCGACGTAGCTCAGGTGGTTGGCCTTCGCGCCTTCGCCGAGTTCAGCGTTCTTGACCTCCACGAAGTTGCCGACTTTGACGCCCTTGGCCAATCGAGTGCCCGGACGCAGCCGCGCGAACGGGCCGACCGAAGCGCCCTCGCCCAGTTCGGCGCCTTCGATGTGGCAGAAAGCATGGATGGTCACACCGTCGGCGACTGTCACGCCAGGCCCGAAGACCACGCTCGGCTCGATCGTCACGTCGCGGCCGAGCTGCGTGTCCCAGGCGAAGAACACCGTCTCCGGCGCGACCAGCGTGGCGCCTTCGGCCATTGCTTTGGACCGGCGGACGCGCTGCCAGCGGGCTTCGGCTTCGGCGAGTTCGGCCCGCGAGTTGATTCCGGCGACTTCGTCCGGGTCCTCAGTCGTGACCACCGCGCAAGTGCGCCCTTCGGAAATCGCCACGTTGACTGCGTCGGGCAGGTAGTATTCGCCCTGGGCGTTGTCGTTGCCGACTTTGCGGAGCAGGTCGAACAGCACGTCGGCGGGCGCAGCCAGCAGGCCGGAGTTGCACAGCCGGCACTGGCGCTGGCCGTCGTCGGCGTCCTTGTGCTCCACCATCCAGGCGATACGCCCGCCCTGGGCGATCACCCGGCCGTATTGCAGCGTATCCTCCGGCTCGAACCCGAGCACGACCGCCGCCGGCTCGTCCTCCTCGTGCAGCCGCTCGATCATGGAGCGCATCGTCGTGGCGCTGACGAACGGCACGTCGCCGTAGAGCACCAGCACATCCCCCTGGAAGCCGGCCAGCGCAGCTTCCGCCTGCTGCACGGCATGGGCCGTGCCAAGCTGCGGCTCCTGCACTGCGAACACGGCGCGTCCCGCCAGCTGCTTCTCGAGCTGCTCCCGCCCGTCGCCGACGATCACCACGGTCCGCTCCGGCTGGAGCTCGGCGAGCGCGGCGAGCAGGTGCTCGATCATCGGCCGCCCGGCGATCGGGTGCAGCACTTTGTGGCGCTGGCTCTTCATCCGGGTTCCCTTGCCCGCGGCAAGAACTACGGCGGCGATGGGGGCGGCAGGTCGGCTGGTCTGGGTCATCGCGCGCGGCAATGCCACCAATCCGTTGCGGTTTCCATATCGCTCTGGCACGGCGCGCCGCAATGAACGGCTTCCCCTTCGATACGATCGGCTTCGACCTCGACGGAACCCTGGTGGACACCGCGCCGGACCTTGGCCGGGCGGTCAACCACGCGCTGGCCCGGATCGGACGGGCACCGGTCAGCGCCGACGTAACCCGCGAACTGATCGGCGGCGGCACCCGGGCCATGCTCACGCGCGCGCTGGAGCGCACCGGCGGCATGGTAGGCGAGGAAGAGTTCGCCGGCCTCTACGAGGAATTGATCGGCTGCTACGAACGGCACACCTCCGAAGGCAGCGAGCCCTACCCCGGCTGCCTTGCCGCGCTGGACGCGCTGACCGCGCGCGGCTGCAAGCTGGCGGTGGTCACCAACAAGATGGAATACCTCGCCCGCAAGCTGCTGGACGAATTGCAGATGACCGATCGCTTCGCCTGCATCCTCGGCGGCGACACGCTTGGCCCCGGGCGGGCAAAGCCGGCTCCGGACATGATCGAGGCCGCGCTCGAACGCAGCGGCGGCACGCGCTTCGCGATGGTTGGCGATTCAAGCTTCGACGTGCGCGCCGCCAAAGCCGCCGGCGCTCCTTGCGTGGTCCTGAGCGTCGGCTACCACGACGCCCCGCCGGAGACCCTCGGCGCCGACGCGCTGATCGACCACTACGACGAACTGGTGGGCGTGCTCGAGCGGCTGTGAGCCACGGAGGCGCCGTTCTAACGGCGGCTCTTCCCCTTCTTGTCGATCAGGACAGCCTGTTGCCACCGGCTCGGCGCCTTGTCGGTGCGATGGATGCAACCGGCCCAGCAGCAGGGCCGCTTCTTCCCTTCCAGCAGTTCCTCGCACGTTCGCTGGATCCGACGCTGGCGTGTCGCTGCCTGCTTGGCGTCCTCAACCCAGCAGATGAATTCGTTGCGACCCAACGGAGTAAGGCTTTCCCACCGCTTCAGAACGTCGGGTTGCGATCGCAGGGCCGCTTGGAGGTCTTCGCCTGCCTCGTGCACGGTGCCGTGAGGAAATTCGGTCGGCATGAGGCGCAACCCTATTCAGCCACGACCTTCACCAGCCGCCGCTCGACCGGCGCGAGCACGCCGGCCAGTTCATGCCCGCGCTTGAGGACCTGGCCGTGTTCGCCGAACAGGGTCCACATGCCCTGCTTGTTGCGCAGCGCGGGCCGTTTCTCAAGGCGCATCTGCGGCACGTCGGCGGTGCGGCGGAAGGCGGCGAAAGTGGCGTGGTCCTTGTCGAAGTCCATCGCATAATCGCGCCATTCCCCGGCGGCGACCATGCGGCCGTAGAGATCGAGGATGCGCTGCAGCTCCGCCCGCTCGAACCCGACTTGGCTGGGCGGGCGGCCGGGGAAGGCGAGTATCGTGCTGCCTGCGCCGGGTCCGAAGCTCATCAGGTGCTCGAGCCGCTGCGCTTGCGCGGCCCTGCGGCATTTTCGTCGCCGCCGCGCATCCGCTCGATCTCGGCCTGAAGCTGCGCAAGGCGCGACTCGAGTTCGTCGATCCGCTGGCTGCTCGGCTCGCAGGGCTCATCACAGGGCGTGCCGTAAGGGATGAACTCTCGCAGCCAGGTTTCCGCCGGGACGAGCGTCGAGCGAGCCTTGAGGCCGACCATCGTCGCGCCTTCCGGCACGTCGTCCGTGACCACGGCGTTGGCGCCGACGCGGGCGCGTTCCCCCACGGTGATCGGGCCGATGATCTGGGCGCCGGAGCCGATGATCACGTTGTCCATCAGCGTCGGGTGGCGCTTGCCGCCTTTCCCGTTGGTCGGGTTGGTCCCACCGAGGGTGACGCACTGGTAGATGGTGACGTTGTCGCCGATATGCGCGGTTTCGCCGATCACCGTGAAGCCGTGATCGATGAAGAAGTTGCGCCCGATCTTCGCGCCCGGATGAATGTCGATGGCGGTGAGGAAGCGGGAGAAGTGGTTGACCGCGCGGGCCAGGAAATAGAGCTCGGCTTCGAACAGCCAGTGGGCCAGGCGATGCAGGCCGAGCGCCCAGACACCCGGATAGAGCAGCACTTCCCAGCGGCTGCGTGGCGCCGGGTCGCGGGCCTTGATGGAATCCAGGTAGGAGATCAGCCGGTCGAACATGGCACCCGATTCTCCATCAAACGCCGCACCAAAGCAAGGCGGCTTTCCTCGCCCCCCTAAAGCAGGCGGGGCTCCTCCGGACCCTGAACCGCTTCCAGCGCCGCGCGCCAGATGACCAGCGTGGGCGGCGCCTTGCGTTCCAGGCTCAGCCGGTCGATCTCCGCGACCAGCCTTTCGAGCTGCAGGTAGGAACGCTCCGCCCGCGGGACAAGATACTGCGCCGCGTCTTCACCCAGGGGCAGGCCGCGTTCCTCGGCCAACGAAAGCAGCAGCTCCGCGGCAAGGGCATCGTCCGGCTGGCCGATTTCGAGCTGCAGGGCCGCCCCGAGGCGGGAGCGCAAGTCGGGAAGCGCGATGTCCCACGGCGGCTGTCCGCCGACGATCAGCAGCGGACGGCCCTGCTCCTGCGCGCGGTTCCAGCGGTGGAACAGTTCGGCTTCGTCGAGCATCTGTGCCTGGTCCACCACATCGCCTTTCCCGCTCTGCGCGAACCAGCGCGCGAACAGCGACTTGCCCGAGCGCGGCGGCCCGGTGAGCACTGCAGTACGGAAGGGCCAGCTCTCCGGCCGCGCGATGGCATCGGCAACATGGGCGTTCCCGTGCCCCAGCACGATCCGCGCCGGACCGGCGCCGACTGCCGGGCGGAGCGGAAGGGCTATCTGCGACATAGGCCAGGAGCCTTATCGGCGGATGCTGAGTACGGCGCCGGACTGGTTGACCTGGAACCCGCGCGCACTCAGCGCCGCGGCGAGAGCCTCCGGCGCGCCGGCGAAGCTCACGCGCATCACGGAGGTGCCGCCGATGGCGATGCTGGTGGTCGCCGCGCCGCGCACGCCGGCGACGCTGCGCACCGCCGCAAGCACGGCGTCGACCGCCGCCGCATCTGGCGTGGCGAACTGCACGGTATAGGCGGCGACTGCCTGCTGGTCCGGGGCTGCCGGCAAAGTCGCGGGCGGCGCAGCCGTTTGCGAGGGCGTCGGCGGCACGGGCGAGACCGCCGCTTCCTCGGCCCGGCGGGCGGCTTCGATCAGCGCCTGAACTTCCGGGCTGATCTCGATATTCTCGCGCGCGAGGGTCGGGTCGGGCTGCAAGATGCCGTCGTTCAAAGCGCGGGTGTAGATCGCGTCGAATCGCCTGACCGCCTGCTCGAGCATGCGCGGCAGAGCTTCCTCGTTCGGCGCGGTGAGCGTGAACGCGGCCAGATAAGTGTCGTCAGGGCCGTACCGGGCGGTGAAGGTGCCCTGCACCGGCCCGCCGGGCCACTGCCGGCGCAAGTGGGCGACTGGCACGATGATGTCCGCCGCGCCGAAAGTATCGAGAATGTTGTTCCACCAGGCCCGGCTGCGGCGACCCACCTGTCCGTAGGTCAGCAGCAGCGATTCGAAGCCCGCGCCGGAGGGCCGCACGTAGTCGATCGCGCTGCCGCCGGTCTGGTACTCGGCCCAGGCGCGCTGCCAGGGATTGCGCACCTCGAACATCGTCTGCGTCCCCCCGGCGACGAGCACCGGCAGGGTCAGCAGCGGCGCAGAACGCTGGCGCTCGCCGTCCGCACCGAGCAGGGCGCCGGCCCGCGCGCGGTCGAACACGACGCCCAGGGTGGCGACGTAGCGCCGCGGCCCGAGCCGCTCCCGCTCGATCACGATCGCCGAGACCATCGACTGGATCCGCTCGTCCGGCATGTCGGGCCCGCCGAGCTTCTTCCACGCCTGGCGCTGCGCTTCCCGCCAGCCGAGCAGGCGGGCTTCCTCGGCATTCTCGCCGACGACGTTGACCGAGATCCCGCCGATGCTGATGTCGGTCGTGCTCGCGACGGGCGCGATGCCGCGGTCGCCGGATACTTGCGCCACCAGCGTCACGCCGGCGAGCGCCAGCATGGCTCCGCCGGCGACCACGGCGATGGAGCGGCGAACCTGCGGAGGGAAAGGAAGGGTGAGACCTGTCATCGGGGAAAACCGCGGGCCTTTTGCCGAAAGGCGAGTGGAAAACCAAGCGCGAATGACTAAAGGGTGCCCATGGCCTCCAACAATTCCCCGCCGCCCAAGGGCTACACCTACGAACAGGCAGGTGTCTCGATCGACGCCGGCAACGCGCTGGTGAAGGCGATCGGGCCGCTGGTGAAGGCCACGCGCCGCCCCGGCGCCGACGGCGAGATTGGCGGATTCGGCGGCTTCTTCGATCCGAAGGCCGCCGGCTATTCGGACCCACTGCTGGTCGCCGGTAACGACGGCGTGGGCACCAAACTCAAGCTCGCCATCGATCATGACGGGCACGACACGGTCGGCATCGACCTGGTGGCGATGTGCGTCAACGACCTGATCGTGCAAGGCGCGGAGCCGCTGTTCTTCCTCGACTATTTCGCCACCGGCAAGCTGGAGTCGGGCATAGCCGAGCGAGTCATCGGCGGCATCGCCGAAGGCTGCAAAATGGCCGGCTGCGCTCTGATCGGCGGCGAGACCGCCGAGATGCCGGGCATGTATGCCGCAGGCGACTACGACCTCGCGGGCTTCTGCGTCGGCGCGGTCGAGCGCGGCGAGCAACTGACCGGGGAACGCGTCGCTCCGGGTCACGTGCTGCTCGGCCTCGCCAGCTCCGGCGTCCATTCGAACGGCTTCTCGCTCGTCCGCCGCCTGGCGGAAGACATGGAATGGCAGATGGACGCCCCCGCGCCCTTCGATGCCGCCCGCCCGCTGATCGACACTCTGATGGAGCCGACGCGGATCTACGTCCGCTCGCTGCTGCCGACGGTGCGCGGCGGCAAAGTCGATGCCCTCGCCCACATCACCGGCGGCGGGCTGCTGGAGAACATCCCGCGCGTGCTGCCGCAAGGCGCCCATGCCGTGATCGACGCCGGTGCCTGGGAGCAGCCGGGCCTCATGGCGTTCCTGCAGCGCCAGGGCAGCATTGCCCCAGGCGAGATGGCGCGCACCTTCAACTGCGGGATCGGCATGGTCCTGGCCGTGCTGCCGGAGCTGGCCGGCGAAGTCGTCGCCGAACTCGAAGCCGCGGGCGAGGACGTAGTCCACATCGGCCAGGTCGCCGACGGCCCGCGCGGCTGCACCGTCCGCGGTCCCGCCGGCACCTGGGGCTCCGCCGAAGCCTGGGAAGCTTCGCACACCGCTTAAATAGCGCGTTCGGTTTGCACTCGCAGAGGAGGCGGAGTTTCGATGGCCGATAAGGCGCGTGTGGCGGTGATGTTGTCGGGCAATGGGACGACTATGTCCTCCCTGCTGTTCCACTCGCGCCTGCCCGGCTGTCCGTACGAGATCGTTCTGGTCGCCAGCAACGTGCCCGAAGCGCGCGGGCTGAGCATCGCCGCGGCTGAGGGCATCGCCACGTTCGCCCATAGCCACGCCGGCCTCTCCCGCCAGGAGCACGAGGCGATCATGGACCAGGCCCTGCGCGACGCGGGCGCCGAGTACATCGCCCTCGCCGGCTACATGCGCGTGCTGACCGAAACCTTTGTCGACAAGTGGGCCGGGCGGATGGTCAACACACACCCTTCCCTGCTGCCCAAGTACAAGGGCCTCGACACGCACAAGCGTGCGATCGAGGCGGGCGAGAGCCACGGCGGCTGCTCGGTGCACGTCGTCGTGCCGGAGCTCGATGCCGGGCCGCTGCTCGGCCAGATCGCCGTGCACATCCTGCCGGACGACACGCCCGACACACTCTCCGCGCGCGTGCTGATGGCCGAGTACCAGCTCTACCCGCGCATGCTCGCGGATTATGTCAGCCGCCCAGAAAAGCTCGACTGAGGTAATCCGGGATCAGGCAGTGCGGACGGAGCCGAGGAACGCCTGCGCCTGACGCTGCAAGATGCCGGCTTGCCGGTGCAGCTCGTTGGCCGATTGCAGCACCTGGGCCGCTGCCGTGCCGATCACCTGGGCCATGTCGCTGAGCTGGCCCACGTTGCGGTCGATCTCGTCCGCCCCGCCCGCCGCGAGGGCGAGGTTGCGCGCCAGCTCCTGCCCGGCCGTGGTCTGCTGGTCGACCGACTGGGCGATGGCGATGGCGCTGGTTTCCATCTCCCGCACCCATTCGCCGACCTGGCGCAAGGCCGCGACGCTCTCTTCGGTCGAACCCTGCATGGCCTGGATCTGCTCCACGACGGTGCGGGTCGCGGCGCTGGTCTGGCGCGCGAGGTTCTTCACTTCGCCGGCGACGACGCCGAACCCGCGCCCGGCATCCCCGCCCCGTGCGGCTTCGATGGAGGCGTTCAGTGCGAGCACGTTGGTCTGCTCGGCAATGTCGTCGATCATCGTGACGATCTGTTCCGCCTGGCGCGCGGTGCTGACCAGCGAGGCCATGCGTTCGTCGGCGACCTGGCTGGAGCGGCGCGCCTGCTGCGCCCGCGTGGCGGAGTTGGCGACTTCGCGGCTGATCTCGCCGATCGCCAGGGCGAACTGATCCCCGGCCGTGGCGGCGGCGGTCGTTCCCGAAGTCGTATCGGCCATAACCCGCGACACGTCGGCGCTGACGGTGGCGGACTGTGCCGCAGCCGCTGCCATCGCGCCCGCCGTCGTCTGAAGTTGCTCCGAGGCCGCGGCGACGCTGCCGACGACCTCGCCCACCGTGCGTTCGAAGCGCTGGGCGAGCTGGCGCATGAGCTCCGCATGGCGCGCCTGCTCCGCTTCCTGCCGGGCGAGCTCGTCCCGCGCGGCTTCCGCAGCCATGCGCTGCAGGTGGGCGAGATCGTCGGCGGCCTTGCGGAACACCGCCAGCGCCTGCGCCATCTCGCCGATCTCGTCCTGCCGGTCGGTGCCGGGGATCGTTACGCCGCGGTCGCCGCGAGCCAGGCCGCTCATGGCCGCGGTGATCTCGCGGACCGGCCCGGCGGTCGTGCGCGAGACGAAGCGCGCGCCTGCAATCGTCAGCAGCACGCAGCCGAGCAGCAGCCCGGCGACGGTCATGACCATCCGCCGGGTCTCGCCGGCGAACTCCGCGTCGGCCCTGGCTGAGGCGGCCATCAGATCGCCCTGCACTCCGCGCGCCTGCCGGGCGAGCTGTTCCCCGCTGATGTCGATCGCACCGGCCAGCGCGTTCCCGCTCTCCGACGGTCCATAGGCGCCGATGGAGCCCTGTAGGGCGGTCAGTTCCTGGTCGAAGCCTTCGACTTGGACCTGGAGCCATTCCATGGCTTCGCGGGCCTGCCGGTCGACGTTGGCGGAACTGTCCCGCGCCTCCGCGAGCTTATCTTTCGCTCCCGCGAGGGTATCCCCAGCCGCCTCGATCTCCCGCGCTTCACCCGTCGCGGCATAGCGCGAGGCGTGGTAGCGGGTTTCCCCGATGCTGCCGGTAAGCTCGGCCGAAGCGAGGGCGGCCTCGCGCAGAATACGCGACTGCTCGGTGCGCGCGCCGAGATGCATCGTGGCCGAGGCGATGACGATACCGAGCATCACCAGGAGGAGGGTCATCCCCGCCGCGGCAAGGTTTATCCGCGCTGCGATGGAGTGGCGCGCACGGCGGAGGGGCGCGACGAGCCGGCCGCCCCAGGACTTGGCCGCCGCCGGCGGGGGCGGGATCATCACCAGCTCGCGCAGCCGCGAAGACCCTGCGCCTTCCGGCAGTGTCGAAAGCTCGTTCATTGCGGCGAGAACCCCCCGGACCGTCGGCTCGGCACCGCAGCGCTTCCACGCCGGTGCATCGGATGCGGCCGTTCACACGGGGATGTTACGGGTTTGTTGCAAGCGACGACACGGTCGCAAGTTTGTCACGCGTCGCGAGTCATCGCTGCGTGGAGAGCGGGGCTAGAACTGGACCCAGCCGAGCAGCACCAGCAACAGCAAGGTGATCCCCGCCGAGATCGCGAGCGATCCCAGGCAGCCTAGCTTGTTGGAGAAGAGGAAGAACATCGGCCCGACAACGGACCAAAGGATGCGGGGTTCCGCTGCTGGGGCGAGCGGGCGCGGCCCGGCAGCCGGTGTCCGTCGGATCTCCGCCCATACGAGCAGACATCCGACGGAGCTGACTTCGTATTAGCCGACGATTTCTTCCGGCTTGAAGAAGTAGGCGATCTCGATCGCGGCGTTCTCGTCGCTGTCGGAGCCGTGCACCGAGTTGGCCTCGATGGACTCGGCCAGCGCCTTGCGGATCGTGCCTTCGGCGGCGTCGGCCGGGTTGGTGGCGCCCATCACGTCGCGGTTGCGCTTCACGGCGTCCTCGCCCTCGAGCACCTGCACCACGACCGGGCCGCTGATCATGAATGCGACCAGTTCGCCGAAGAACGGGCGTTCCTTGTGGACCGCGTAGAAGCCTTCGGCCTGCTCACGGGTCATCTGGATGCGCTTGGAGGCGACGACGCGCAGGCCGGCTTCTTCCAGCATCTTGGTGACCGCACCGGTCAGGTTGCGGCGCGTGGCGTCGGGCTTGATGATCGAGAAGGTGCGGGTGACCGCCATGGGTTTTTCCTTGCGAACGATTGTTATTGGGATTGGCGCGCGCCACTAGCGCCGCAGCCCCACCGGCGCAAGGGGAGCGCTGGTTAGTGGTGTGCGAGCCCATCCAGCCTCTCACTCAATCCTCCCCCTTGGGGGAGGTGGCAGACGCCGAAGGCGGCTGACGGTGGGGGCTGGCCTGGACGGACGGCTGAGCCAAGCCACTCCCCCTCCGTCAGCGCTCCGCGCTGCCACCTCCCCCAGAGGGGGAGAATTTAGGCCCGCTTGACCCACTTGCCGGCGTCGAGTTCGTAGAACTCGCGCGTCACCTCCGTGCGCTCGTCGAAGCGGCGCCACACAGTGCGGGCCGAGTCGCGCCCACTCTCGTCGAAGAACAGCAGCGCGCGGGCGAACTGCTCCGCTTCATCCCGCCACCGCCCGTCCGCCAGTGCGACCAGCGCGGCGCCGTTTGCTGCGGAGCACTCCTGCGACAGCAGCACCGGCTGGCGCTCCGCATGTGGCGCGTCGGCGCGGCCGTGGGCGAGGAAGTCCTCCGGGCACTGCTCCCACAGCGCCTTGTCGAGCCGGCCGAGCAGGTCCTCGTCCCCGGCCACGACGAGCATCCGCTGGTCCTGCTTCTTCGCCGCACGGGCGATCAGCGGCAGGACCCGCTCGACCGGCTGCGCGCCGGTGAGATAGAAGCCGACCCGCTCCACCTCAGCTTTCGAGCACGTCGCGCACGTAGCGGTCGATCAGGCGCACGCCGAAGCCGGTGGCGCCTTTGTCCCAGGTGGCGCCGGGCTTGTCGGCCCAGACCATCCCGGCGATGTCGAGGTGCGCCCACGGCGTGTCGTTCTCGACGAAGCGCTGAAGGTACTGCGCGGCGGTGATCGACCCGGCCCAGCGCGGCCCGACGTTCTTCATGTCGGCGATCGGGCTGTCGATCAGCTTGTCGTATTCGGGCGCCAGCGGGAACCGCCACATCTTGTCCCCGCTCGCGCGACCGGCGGCGAGCAGGTTGTCGGCGAGCTTGTCGTTATTGGAGAACAGGCCGCCGTGCTCGTGGCCGAGCGAGATGATCATCGCCCCGGTCAGGGTGGCGAGATCGATCAATGCCGCCGGCTTGAACTCCCGCTGTGCCCAGGTCATCGCATCGCACAGCACCAGCCGGCCCTCGGCGTCGGTGTTGATCACCTCAACCGTCTGGCCGGACATCGTGGTGACCACGTCGCCCGGGCGCTGGGCCTTGCCGTCGGGCATGTTCTCGACCAGGCCGCAGACGCCGATCACGTTCGCGGGGGCCTTGCGCCTGGCCAGCGCGAGCATCGCCCCGGCGACGGCGCCGGCGCCGCCCATGTCCCACTTCATGTCTTCCATGCCGGCAGCCGGCTTGATCGAGATGCCGCCGGTATCGAACGTGACGCCCTTGCCGACGAACACCGTCGGCTTCACGCCGCTTTCGCCGCCGAGCCACTTGATGACCAGCAGCCGCGCCTCGCGCTCCGAACCCAGCGAGACGCCCAGCAGAGCGCCCATGCCGAGCGCGCGCATCTCGTCCTCGTCCAGGAACGACACTTCCGCCCCGGTGCCCTCGAGGCGCTGGGTGACGCGTTCGACGAAGCTTTCCGGGTAGATCACATTGGCCGGCTCGGCGACCAGTTCGCGGGTCAGCTCGACACCTTCCGCGAGCGCCTGCTCGACCTGCCAGGCAGCCTCGGCGCCATCCGGCGCGCCGATCACCGCGATCTCGTGCAGCGTGCGCTTCTGCTCGTCCTTCAGGCGCGTGCGGTAGGCGTCGTGGCGCCAGGCGCGCAGGCGCATGCCGAGCAGCAGCGCGGCGACTTCGTCGGCCCGCAACCTCCCGTCCGACATGTCGAGCGCGATCGCGCTCTCGCCCGCGGTAAGGTACTTTGCGGTCAGCGCCGCCCCGGCCCGCTCCAGCGCGCCCAGGCGGCCTTCACCGTCGTTGCCGCCGATGCCGAGCAGGACCTGGCGCACCACGCGGCCATCCTGCTCCGCGAACGTCTCGAAAACCTGACCGGTCTTGCCGGTGAAGCGGACCGCCGCGGCGCCTTCGCTATCGGCCCGCGAGAGGTCGGCGGGAAGCTTATCCCGCTCGACGACACGGGCGACGAGGCGGGGGCTGGAGGAATCGGCGGCGGCGCGGAAGGTGATCTGCATTGTCTCTCCGGTGAAACGAGGGCGCGGAGCGGCAGGGAGGCGCGCTCGTACATTGCTGGCGTTGCAGTTAATCGCGGCCGGTGCGATAGGCAAGGCATGCCCCCTTCCGAGCAGCTCGTGCTGCAAGCCCACGTTGTCCGCTTGCGCGCCCTCCGCTCGGGTGCCGCGCTTGGCGCGGCCCTGCTGCTGACCCTCCCCGCAATGGCCGCCGCGCAGGACGGCGCCGCACCGGGCGTCGACACCGCCGAGGAGCAGGCCGACGAGCCGCTCGCCACGCGCCCGGCCGAAGATGCGCCCGTTCCACCCCCGGCCCCCGAGTTCAACGCCGCCGGCGAACGTCAAATCGCGTTCGAGGCGAGCACCGTCAGCTATGACGACAACAGCGACAGCGTCAGCGCCAGCGGCGACGTGGTGCTGCGCTCCGGCGACCAGTCGGTCCGTGCCGACAGCGTCACATGGAACCGCACGAGCGGCCAGATCGTCGCCGAAGGGGACGTTCGGCTGGTCGACGAGGACGGCAACCAGCTGTTCACCGACCGGGTCGAGCTGACCGACGAACTGCGCGCCGGGGCGATGAGCAATCTCCTGCTCGCGCTGCGCGAAGGCGGCCGTCTCGCTGCCGAACAGGGCGTGCGCGACGATGCCGGCAACGTGATCCTCACGCGCGCCGCCTATTCGGGTTGCTCCGTGGAGACGCCGGAAGGCTGCCCGAAGGATCCGAGCTGGCGGATCACGGCGGAGCGCGTGGTCTACGATCCCGTGGCCAAGAAGATTCGCTTCCGTGGCGCCTTCCTGGAGATTTTCGGCGCCCGCGTGCTGCCGCTGATGGGCCTGACCATCGGCACCGGCGGAAGCGCCTCATCCGGTGTGCTCGTGCCGGACATCGGCTACAGCGCCTCCAACGGGTTCGAACTGAGCGAGAGCTATTACTGGCGGCTGGCGGAAAACCGCGACCTGCTGTTCTCCGGCTATCTCTACAGCAGGGTCGCGCCGATGGTCTCGGCGCAGTACCGGGCGCTGACCGACAACGGCGCCTACCAGGCGACCGCCTACCTGACCCACAGCACGCGCATCCCGCTCGGCGCGACCGAGCCGACCGCGGAGAAGGACTTCCGCGGCTATCTGTTCGCCAACGGCCGGTTCCAGCTGGACCCGCACTGGAGCGTGACCGGATCGATCCGCGTCGCCAGCGACCGCACCTTCCTGCGCCGCTACGACATCAGCCGCGACGACCGCCTGCGATCGATGGCGGAAGTCGAGCGGATCGACGACAATTCCTATCTCTCGGTGGCCGGCTGGGCCACGCAAGTCCTGCTCACCGACCAGGACCAAGGGCTTGTTCCCATCGCCCTTCCCGTGATCGACTATCGCCGCCGTCTCGCCGACCCGCTGCTCGGCGGCCGGATCGAGCTGCAGCTCAACAGCCTGGCGATCACCCGGACCCAGGGGCAGGACACCCAGCGCGCCTTCGCCCGCGCGCAATGGGACATGCGCCGCGTGACCGCCTGGGGCCAGGAACTGACCCTGACGGCGCTCGTGCGCGGCGACGTCTACCATTCGGACGAGAATGCGACGACCGCGACGGCCGTCTACCGCGGCGATGCCGGCTGGCAGGGGCGCGGGATTGCCATCGCGGCCGTGGACCTGCAGTGGCCTCTGATGGGCGAGTTCCTGGGCGGCACCCAAGTGCTGACCCCGCGGGTGCAGATCGTCGCCAGCCCGCCGATCCGCAATCTCGAGATCCCCAACGAAGACGCCCGCTCGATCGACCTGGAGGACAGCAACCTCTTCGCGCTGAACCGCTTCCCCGGGTACGATCGGATCGAAGACGGCGCTCGCGTGACTTATGGCGCCGACTGGGAGCTGACCCGCCCGGGCTGGCGCGTGCGCTCGACCATCGGCCAGTCCTATCGCCTGAACGACAAGCCGACCCTGTTCCCCGATGGGACCGGGCTCAACGACCAGTTCTCCGATTTCGTCGGCCGCACCGAGGTGCGCTTCCGCGACTTCGTGAAGTTCACCCACCGCTTCCGGCTCGACAAGGACAACTTCGCGGTCCGCCGCAACGAGATCGACGCGACGGTGGGGACGGACCGGACCTATATCGAGCTTGGCTACCTGCGGCTCAACCGCGACATCGACCTGACTTTCGAAGACCTGCAGGACCGCGAGGAGATGCGCGCCGCCGCGCGCGTCGCATTCGCCGACTACTGGTCGGTGTTCGGTTCGGCGGTCGTGAACCTGACCGACCGGGAGGAAGACCCGAGCTTCACCTCCGACGGGTTCGAGCCGCTGCGGACCCGCCTCGGCGTCGCTTACGAGGACGATTGCCTCGAGTTCGGCCTGACCTGGCGACGCGACTACATCGCGGTTGCCGACGCGCGGCGGGGCGACTCCTTCCGGGTGTTCTTCTCGCTCAAGAACCTGGGCCTGCGTTGACGGCGGGCAGGCGATTGGCAGACCCGCGCAAACGCGCTATCCGCGCCGAGACGGGCGGGGCGCTCAGCAACGGTTCAGCCGTTTCCGGCATAGAGCAGCCCCGATATGACCGGCGCACCACGCGCCGCTGGAGGAATTCTAAGTGATCCGATCCGCCAAGGGAATCTGGACTTTCGGGTGTGTCACGGCGACCGCCGCCTGTGCGCTGCTGGCCGGCATGGCCGGCGCCCAGGACACCGCCGCACCCGCCGCCCCTGCCGAGCAGGGCGCGGGCGCGGCCGGTGTGTTCAACATCCCCGACAACGTGACGATGCTCGGCACGATGGACCCGAACAACCGGCGCGCCACGGCCAAGGTCAACGGGCAGATCATCACCGGCACCGACGTGGACCAGCGGGCCGCCCTGATCATCGCGGCCAACGAAGGCGCTGAAATCTCCGCGCAGGAGATGCAGAACCTCCGCCTGCAGGTGCTCCGCAACCTGATCGACGAGACGCTGCAGATCCAGGAAGCCCGCGCGCAGGAGATGGAGGTCACGCAGGACGAGGTCGACCAGACCTACAATCGCCTGGCCGTGCAGCGCTTCAATCGCACGCCCGAGGAACTGAACGCCCATTTGCGCACGATCGGCTCCTCGCCCGCTTCCCTGAAGCGCCAGATCGAAGGCGAACTGGCCTGGAGCCGGCTGGTGCAGCGCAATGTCGAGCCGTTCGTCAACGTTTCGAGCGAGGAAGTCACCGAGTTGCACGATCGGCTGAAGGCGGCACGCGGCACGACCGAGTACCGCATCGGCGAGATCTATCTCTCCGCCACCCCGACCACGCGCGAAGCGGTGGCCCAGAACGCCCGCCGCATCGTCGACCAGCTGCGCGAAGGTGGCAGCTTCCCGGCTTATGCGCGTCAGTTCTCCGAAGCCTCCACCGCTGCGGTCGGCGGCGAGCTCGGCTGGATCCGCCTCGAGCAATTGCAGAACCCCGCCCTCGAGGCCGCAGCGCGCGAGATGCAGCCCGGGCAGCTGGCCGGCCCGATCGAGATCCCCGGCGGCTTTTCAATCCTTTACGTGATCGACCAGCGCCAGATCGGCATGGCCGATCCGCGCGACGCCGTGCTCAGCCTGAAGCAGATCTCACTCGATTTCCCGAAGGGCACCAGCGAGGCCCAGGCCCGCCAGCGCACGGCGGAGTTTACCAAGGCCGTAACCGCGATGCGCGGCTGCGGCGATGCGGACGCCGGGGCCGCCGCGATCGGCGCCAATGTCGTGAACAACGACGAGATCCCGGTCCGCGCGCTGCCCGAAGCGCTGCAGCAGGCCCTGCTTCAACTCAACGTCGGGCAGACGACGCCGCCGTTCGGTTCGCTGAGCGAGGGTGTCCGCGTGCTCATGCTGTGCGGGCGCGACGATCCGCAAGTCGAAAGCGGGCCGAACTTCGACCAGCTCATGAGCCAGCTCGAAGAAGACCGCGTCGGCAAGCGCGCCCAGCGCTATCTGCGCGACCTCCGCCGCGACGCGGTGATCGAATATAACTGACGCCGGCCCTCCCCCGCTCGCGGTTTCGCTCGGCGATCCGGCGGGGGTCGGCCCGGAGCTTATCTGTGAGGCCTGGGAGCGACGCGGCGATGCGCGCCTGCCGCCGTTCTTCGTGGCCGGCGGCGCAGGGCTGTTGCAAGCGGCCGCCAGGGCGCGCGGGCTGGACGTCCCTATCGCCAGGATCGACCATCCCGCCGCCGCAGGTTCGCTCTACGGCAAGGCACTGCCCGTGCTGGGGGATCTCGACGCTCCTTACCGGCCCGGCGAACCTAATGCCGACGGGGCGCGGCTGGCGCTTGCCTCGCTCGAACAGGCGGCGGCGCTGGCCGTTTCCCGGCGCGCGAGCGGTATCGTTACCGGCCCGATCGCCAAGGCCCTCCTGGCAGAGGTCGGCTTCGCATTTCCGGGGCAGACCGAGTTCGTTGCCGATGCCTGCGGCGCGGCGGCGGAAGACGCGGTCATGCTGCTGGCGGGACCAAGCTTGCGGACCGTCCCGATGACCGTGCATTGCGCGCTGTCCGAGGTACCGGCCCGTCTCTCGGTCGAACTGATCTGCCGCCGGGCGCGGATCGTGGCCGCAGGCATGCGCCGCGACTTCGGCATCGCCGCCCCGCGCCTCGCCATCGCCGCGCTCAACCCCCATGCCGGGGAGAACGGCCGCATGGGGGACGAGGAGCAGAGGATCATCGCACCGGCGATCGAAGTCCTCCGCGGCGAAGGCATCGACGCCAGCGGCCCGCACCCGGCGGATTCGCTGTTCGCCCCCCGCGCCCGCGCGACTTACGACGTCGCCATCGCCATGTATCACGACCAGGCGCTGGTCCCGCTCAAGGCGCTCGACTTCGACGAGGGCGTGAACATGACGCTCGGCCTGCCGGTGGTGCGCACCTCGCCCGATCACGGAACGGCGTTCGCCATCGCCGGCAAGCGCCTGGCCGACGCCGGCGCAACCATCGCGGCAATCCGCATGGCCGGGGACGCCGCTGCTCGACGGCTGGCAGCCTCATCACCGCAAGTCCGTTGACCGTCAGCCTCCCTCCTTTGCGCGAGGTCATCGCGCGCCATGGGCTCAGCGCGTCGAAGGCCCTGGGCCAGAACTTCCTGTTCGACGAGCAGTTGCTGGACCGCATCGCGGCGATCCCCGGCGACTTGTCCGGACGCGCAGTGCTGGAGATCGGCCCCGGCCCCGGCGGCCTCACCCGCGCGCTGCTCCGCGCCGGAGCCTGCGTCACGGCCATCGAGATGGACCGCCGCTGCCTTCCGGCCCTGGCCGAGCTCGAGGAAGCCTTCCCCGGCAAGCTGCGCGTGATCGAAGGCGACGCGTTGGCCATGGATCACGACGCGCTGATGGGCGAGCCTTACGCGGTCGTCGCCAACCTGCCATACAACGTCGGCACGGCCCTGTTCGTCCGCTGGCTCTCCGGCGAGACATGGCCGCCCCGGTGGACCTCCCTGACGCTGATGTTCCAGCTGGAAGTGGCCCAGCGCATCGTCGCCCAGCCCGGCACCGATCCGTTCGGCCGGCTCGCCGTGCTGGCCCAGTGGCGCACGGCCGCGAAGCTGGCGATGAAAGTCCATCGCAGCGCCTTCACTCCGCCGCCCAAGGTGATGAGCGCGGTGGTTCACGTCGAGCCCACGGCCATGCCGGCGGGCGTATCGGCGCGGATGCTCGAACGCGCGTCCGAAGCCGCCTTCGGCCAGCGCCGCAAGATGCTGCGCCAGAGCCTCAAAGGGCTGCCCGGCGCACTCGACGCGCTGGACCGGCTCGGCATCGATTCCGCCCGCAGGGCCGAGACGCTATCGGTCGCTGAATTCGTCGCGATCGCGGAGCAGCTGTCACCCTAGCGTCACCGCGTAGCGCTTTACCTCGCGTCCTTCGATAAGCTCAGGACGAACGCGTTCTGGTGGGAAAGCTAAACAAGCCCCGTTCGTGACAAATCCCGTTCGTGGTGAGCTTGTCGAACCACGAGGAGCGCGTCCTCGCGTCCTTCGACAGGCTCAGGACGAACGGGTTCTGGTGGGAAAGCCAAATAAGTTCCGTTCGTGACAAATCCCGTTCGTGGTGAGCTTGTCGAACCACGAGGAGCGCGTCCTCGCGTCCTTCGACAGGCTCAGGACGAACGG